>OZ252033.1:0-2387500 GCA_965247795.1 Nitrospira sp.
GGAACTGCATGGCTCATAACCTGAAGGTCGTAGGTTCAAATCCTACCCCCGCAACCAAATAGAGCCCGTAACTTCAAACAGTTACGGGCTTTTTCATTTTCGCAGCCATGACGCGATTAGCGTCGTGGACGCACAGTGGACGCATGAGGGAGCATAATCCTGCACGTTTCTGCGCGACACCGCGCAGGCCGCCCGACTGAGATCGCGACGTTGGCGGCTCACCCGCCGACCTTGGCCGACGTTCAGAACCGCATCTGGCCGCGCAGCATCATCCCGTGTTCCGCGGCCGCATCTTTGACCGGCTCACGGCGCTCGTCCTCGAGGCTGAGGTTGAGCGACGACCCGATCTCGAAGCGACCGCCGATCCGGTAGCGTTGTGATCCTTCGCCGGCCAGCGAGAACCAGCCATAGGGCGTCAGCAGCCCGCGTCCGCCGAGCGCGCCGAAGCCATAGCCGAGCTCACCGTCCAGCCGCATCTGCGGGACGTTGTCATTGGCCGCCCCATCGTCGGTCGCCAGTTCGGCGACGTCCTGATCCCACAGCCGATCCACCCCGCTCGATATCTCGCCCCAGGTCGGGAAGAGGCTGAACGACAGTCCCCGCCCTTCGGTGCCCGGGTCGAGGCGGAGCGAGCCGCCGAGGCCCCATTCCCGGTAATCGCTCTGCCCCGCCAGCACCCGGTCGTTGCACTCGATCGTCAGGCCCGCGGTCGGGTCTCGATAACGCAAGCTTCCGCCGATCTCGATGCCGGTGCCGGTGATCCCGTCGCCCCCGTCATGGCGCAGACCCAGCTCCAGGGACGGCGTCAGGGAGGAGCCCGAGGCCAGCGCCTGCTCGTGGCTGCCCTCCAGCGCCAGGCGCAGGCGGTTGGCGTTCACCGTCTGCTCCTCGATCAGCTCGTTGTTGCCCTCGACCTCGACTTGCGCAACCGACGCTTCGCCCTTGAGCTTCAACGTCGTCGTGCCGCCCTCGATCAACGACCCGTCGGATAGCACGGGCCCGCTCGCGCCCATTGCCGCGGTCTTCAAGCTGGTATCGCTCGTCTGCTGGCCAGCCTGCTCGTCGTCGATCTCGATCTCGCCCTGGCCGTAGCCCAGCGTCGCCCGGAGACCGAGACCCTGCGGTGAGGTCCAGCCGAGATAGGGATGCACGCTGGTCATGCGGCTCTCATAGTCGCCGCTCACCAGCACCGGCCCGGTCGCGTCGGTATAGTCGAATTCACCGACTGAGCGCGACAGCGCGAGCCCGGTCAGGAGATCGTCGCGCAGACAACCGTCGATACCGAGCTGGCCGGTCAGCACCGTGCCGTCCCAGGCAAAGGCGGAATCCCTGCTTTCGAGCCTGTGCCGGTCGCCACGGCCCCCCACCACCGGCCCGCCACCAGTCCTGTCGCCGCTCGCCACCGCGAGCGGCAGCCGGAAGGACGAGCCCGCCAGCACATTGTCGAGGGTGAGCGTGCCGTCTTCGATCGTCCGCGCGTTCGATCGCAGCGTGTCATGGAGCGTCGATCCGCCAGCCAAGCTATAGGCGGCCGCCTGTTCGCCGCACGGGTCGTCCATGCGCGCGCCGATCGCCCGGTTGGTGACATCGGCGATGGTCAGCGCGTGTTTGGAGAGGATCTCGGCGTTGAGGCGTCGGAAGCGCGCCAAAAGCCCCGGCGTGGCGGTCACGGTGGATGACGCACTGATGATATCGGAGCCGCTCACAGTGCCGCTTACCCCCAGCACCGTGAAGGTGTATTTGGTGCCGTTGGTCAACCCGGTAATGGCAGCGGTCGTCTTCGAACCCGATCCGGACTGGACGAACTGGGTCACAGGCGTCGCGCCACTCTGGATTTCGACCGCATAATGGTTGATCTCAGGGTTCCTGTCCCACTGTAGCGCAACCTGTCTGTCGCCCGGGGTCGCCGCCAAATTGGGCGGCGCGGGCCAGAGTGCCATGGTGGTCGTTTCGGCTGCGTCGCTGAAAAAAAAGTCGTTCGCCGAACGCAGCTGGAGGGTGTACCTGGAGGGTGTACAGGGTGCCAAATGTCAGGCCAGTGATGACGTAACTGGTGGTGCTCGCGTTGCTACCGGGGATTGTGGTTCAATCCGGGTTCCACGTTACGCCGTCGTCGTCGGAGACGCGGTATTGGTAGTATTCGAGCCCAGCAAGATCGGCGGGGGGCTCCACCTCAGCGTTACCGCGGCCCCTTCAGCCGCGTCCGCCGACGCCGGAAAACCGAGCAGCAGCACGGCGGCGGCGAGGACTGCGCCGATGATTGCCAGCCGTGGGAAAAGTCTCACGGAAACTGTCCCCCCTGCACGCGCCCGTTCGATACAACACCGGGCTACTGGCGCTTTCGGTGTCTATAATGTCGTTATTCATGCTCGTCTGCTTGTGGTCAAGCTCTACTCTTCGCTGGCCGCGGACATCGCCAGTGGTCTCCGGTCCGTGATCATCATACAGGGAGCACCCTTTCGACAACCCGTCGGACCGCCGCTCCTCGTGTCGTACCACCCGGGTCCGGCAATGGGGAGCATTCCGCTGGCCGCGGCAGCGTCCGCCGCGCGACCGGTTTCCGCCTCGGCCCTACCAGCTTGCCTGCATGCGCAGCATCACGCCGTGCTCCGCGGCAGCATCGTTGGCCGGCTCGCGGCGCTTGCCCTCGAGGCTGAGGTTGAGCGACGACCCGATCTCGAAGCGACCGCCGATCCGGTAGCGTTGTGACCCTTCACCGGCCAGCGAGAACCCGCCATAGGGCGTCAGCAGCCCGCGTCCGCCGAGCGCGCCGAAGCCATAGCCGAGCTCACCGTCCAGCCGCATCGGCGGCACGTTGTCGTTGGCCGCCGTGTCATCGGTCGCCAGCTCGGCGACGTCCTGATCCCACAGCCGTTCCACCCCGCTCGCCGTGTTGCCCCAGGCCGGGAAGAGGCTGAACGAGAGGCCCCGCCCGCTGGCGCCCGGGTCGAGCCGGACCGAGCCGCCAAAACCCCATTCCCGGTATTCGTCTTGTCCCGTCAGCACCCGCCCGCTTCCCTCGATCGTCAGGCCCGTGGCCGGATCTCGATAGCGCAAGCCGCCGCCGATCTCGATGCCGCCGCCGGTGATCCCGTCGCCGCCGTCATGGCGCAGACCCAGCTCCAGCGACGGCGTCAGCGAGGAGCCCCAGGCCAGCGCCTGCTCATGGCTGCCCTCCAGCGCCAGCCGCAGGCGGTTGGCGTTCACTGTCTGATTCGCGATCAGGTCGTCGTTGCCCGCGACCTCGACTTGCGCAACCGACGCCTCGCCCTTGAGCATGAGACTCGTCGTGCCGCCTGCGATCAGCGACCCATCGGATATCAGCGGCCCGCTCGCGCCCGCCGCCGCCGTCTTGAGCGTCGTGTCGCTGCGTCTTACCGGGTAGTCGGGGTCGCCATCGCGCACCTGCGCGTCCTCGATCTCGATCTTGCCCCGGCCGTAGCCCACCGTGGCCCAGAGCGTGAGGCCCTGCGGCGACAACCAGCCGATATAGGGATGCACGCTGGTCATTCGGCTCCCATAGCCGCCGCCCGCCGGCGCCAGCCCGGTCGCGTCGGTATAGTCGAATTCGCCGATCGAGCGCGACAGCGCGAGTCCGGCCAGGAGATCCTCGCGCAGGCATCCGTCGATGCCGAGCTGGCCGGTCAGCACCGTGCCGTCCCAGGCGAAGGCGGAATCCTTGCTCTCCAGCGTCTGCCGCTCGCCACGGCCCCACAGCACCGGCCAGCCAGCGCCGCCCGCCCTGTCATCGTTCACCGCCGCCAGCGGCAGCCGGAAGGACGAGCCCGTCAACACATCGTCGAGGGTGAGCGTGCCGTCCTCGAGGGCCTGCGCGTTGGATCGCAGCGCGCCGGCGATGGTCGACCCGCCGGCCAGCGTATAGCCGGCCGCCTGTTTGCCGCACGGGTCGTCCATGCGCGCGCTAATCGCCCGGTTGGTGACATCGGCGACGGTCAGCGCGTGCTTGGAGAGAATCTCGTCGTTCAGGCGCCGGAAGCGCGCGCGGACCACGGCGCCTTCAGCGTCGACGATGGTCAGGGTGGCCCTGGCCGGCGCGCCTTTCGCCACGTTCGTGGGCAGCGTACCGAAGCCCAGCGCCACACTCACGTCATGGAAATTGTCGTCTTGTTCGGCCTGTTCCGTGGCCTTGATGGTGAAGCTCTTGGTGGTGTCGCCCGCCTCGAAGGCGAGCTTGCCGTCGGCAAGGTCTTCCACCTCATAATCGGCCGCCACGGTCCGGCCCCGTGGGGTCACCGTGATCGGGATATCCAGATCATCGGCTGCTTGCTTGCTCAGCGTCACCGTCACCCTGACCGGATCGCCGCCCTCGTCGACCGTATAGGCCGCGGCGCCGAAGCGCACCGAATACACCCGCACCACGTTAATGGCCATGGCGTACGCCGCGCTGTCGCTCTCGCCGTCACTGACCTTGAACTCGAACGTCGCGAAAGGTTCGCCGTGCGCGTTCTCCGGCGGAGTGTAGAGGAGGTTGCCCGCTGCGAGGTCGGCCGACGTCACCCGCGGGGGTGGGGTGACGCTGGTGATGGTCGCGCCGTCAAGCGACAGCGTCCCCCGGTCGTTCCCGTCGCTATCCGCGGGCAGCGAGGCGATCTTCACGTGGTGCAGCGTGTTCTCTTCGATGTCTGAATAGGCGAAGTCTTTCATCGTAAAGCGGTACGATTCGTTATTGTCCGTGGACACCTCCCCGCTCTTACCCGTGGGGGGGTTGTTGAACGGCGTGGCGTTCGCGGCGGATGCGTCGCCCTCGCCAGCATCGTTCATCGCGCGCACTGCCAACGTGTACTCGGTGCCGTTTTTCAGGTCGGTGACGGTGTGTGTGGTGGTTCCGGCACCGCTCCCGCCGATTTCGGCGAATTTACCGCCACCGTCGGTGCTGACCTGGTAGCCGGTGATGGTGCTGTCGTTCGGATCGTCCCACTCAAGCTCGACCTGGCGGTAACCCGGTCCAACCGAGGAAATTACCGGGGCGGCCGGCGGCGCAATCGGCCTGGCGATCACGGTGGATGCCGGGCCGCTACCCTGCCCGTTCACCGCGCGCACCGCCAACGTGTACTCGGTGCCGTTGGTCAGGTCGGTGACGGTGTGTTCAGTGGTGTCCGCATTGCTGCCGGTGATGTCGGTGAAGTTCGTGCCGCCGTTGGTGCTGTACTGGTACTCGGTGATGCTGCTGTCGTTCGGATCGTCCCACCTAAGCTCCACCTGGCCGTTGCCCGGCGTGGCCCGGAGGTTCGCCGGGGCGCTTGGTATCGCAATCGGCGTGGCATCCACGCTGGACGCAGCGCCGTCGCCGGTAAGGTTCACTGCGCGCACTGCCAACGTGTACTCGGTGCCGTTGGTCAGGCCGGTGACGGTGTGTTCGGTGGTGTCCGCACCGCTGCCGTCGATGTTCGCCCACGCAGTGTAGGTGCTGTCGTCGCTGTCCTTCTCCTTCGAGCGGACCTGGTACATGGTAATGCTGCTGTCGTTCGGATCGTCCCAGGTCAGCACAACCTGCCCGTTACCCGCCGTGGCCGAGAGGTTCGGGGCGGTCGGCACCGGCGCCGGCGTGGCGACCACGCTGGATGGCAGGCCGGTGTCGGTGCTCCCGGACGTATCCACCGCCTGCACCGTGAAGGTGTAGTCGGTGCGGTTGGTCAAGCCAGGAATGACCAGGGTCGTCTGATCCCCCGAGCCGGGCGAGAGCACCGTATTCAAATACGTATTCCCGGTGCTGGTGTACGTGGTGCTGACCTTATAACGGGCGATCCCGGGGTCGCCCGTGTCCCACGTCAGCACGACCTGGCCGTCGCCCGGCGCCGGCGTCAGATTGTCCGGTGCGGGCCACAGAGGCGTGGCGGTCGCGTCAGGGGACGCCGAGCCGATACCGGACAGATTCACCGCGCGCACTGCAAACGAGTACGCGGTGCCGTTGGTCAGGCCGATCACGGTGTATTCGGTGGCATTGGTCTGGCCATGGGTGCTGTTGGGGATGTCGGTGAAGGTCGTGCCGCCGTCGGTGCTGACCTGGTACCCGGTGATCGTGTTGTTATTCGGATCGTCCCAGCTCAGCACCACCTCGCCTCCGCCGCTACCCCGCCCGGCCTCGAAATTCGTCGGGGCGGCTGGTTGCATCGTGGCGGTCGCGGTGGCCACCGCGCCCACACCGGAAGCGTTCTCCACGCGCACCGCAAACGTGTACTCGGTGCCGTTGGTCAGGCCGGTCACGATGTATCCAGTGGGAGGCGCATCGGGGTCGGTGACGGCGATGTTCGCCCACGCAGTGTAGGTGCTGTCGTCGCTGTCCTTCACCTTCGAGCTGACCTGGTACATGGTGATGCTGCTGTCGTCCGGATCGGCCCACTCAAGCGCAACCTGGCGGTCGCCCGGCGTGACCGAGGAAATCGTCGGGGCGTCCGGCACCGCAATCGGCCTGGCGTTCACGGTGGCTACCAGGCCGTTACCGGTATCGTTCACCGCGCGCACCGCAAACGTGTACTCGGTGCCGTTGGTCAGGCCGGTCACGGTGTGCGTGAGGGTGTCCGCACCGCTGCCGCTGATGTCGGTCCAGGCAGTGTAGGTGCTGTCGTCGCTGTTCCTCACTTTCGAGCGGACCTGGTACTTGGTGATCGAGGTGTCGCTCGGGTTGTCCCAACTCAGCGCCACCTGGTCGTCGCCCGGCGCGGCCGAGAGGTTCTCCGGGGCGTTCGGGATCGCAATCGGCGTGGCGTCCACGGTGGCCGCCGCGCTCTCAACGGTACCGTTCACCGCGCGCACCGCAAAGGTGTACTCGGTGCCATTGGTCAGGCCGGTAAAGGTGTAGGTGAGGGGGGGTGCCCTATAGTTATCGCTCTTGTTGCCGATGCCCATCCACTCCTCGGTGTAGGTGCTGTCCTCCTTCTCCTTCCAGCGGACCTCGTAGTCGATGATCGTGATGTCGTTCGGATCGTCCCAGGACAGCGCGACCTGTTGGTCACCCGGCGTGACCGAGGAAATCGTCGGGACGGCTGGCGGATCCTGCGCCACCGGTGTGACTTTCACGCTGGCTTTCACGCTGGTTCGGGTGTTGCCGCTAGCGTCCGTCGCCCACACGGTGAAGGTGTATTTGGTGCCGTTGGCCAACGGATTGTCAAAGGTACCAATGATATCGTCAACCTTCGACGCCGATGCGCCTAAGGTGAAGAAAAATGACCAATCTACTCCGGGGCCTATGGTTGTGAGAGTATAGTTTTCGGCCCCAGGGACGCCCGTCCACTCCAGGTGGACCCGACCGTGGTCCGGCGTAGCCTTCAGGAAGGTCGGCGCGGGCCAGAGCGGCGTGGCTTTATCGCTGGACGCCGCGCCCTCGCCGGAAACGTTCATTGCCCGCAGCTCGAACGTGTACTCCCTGCCGTTGCTCAGGCCGGTCACGGTGTGTGTGGTGGTGTCCTTATCGCTGTCGCCGATGTCGACCCAGTCGCCGAAAGCACCGCTGCCCCTCTTCCGCCGGTACTCGTACCCGGTGATCGTGTCGTTGTCCGGATCGTCCCAGGTCAGCGCCACTTCGCCCCCGTCGCTGCCCCGCGTGGCCTCGAAGTTCGCCGGGGCGACCGGTACCGCAATCGGCGTGGCGGTCACGTTGTCGGACCACGGGCCTTTATCGGAAGCGTTCTCCGCCCGCAGCGCCAAAGTGTACTCGGTGTTGTTGGTCAAGCCGGTAATGGTGTATGAGGTCGGGGCCTCAGTGAGGCCGGTGATGGCGGTGAAGGTCGCGCCACCGTCGGTGCTGTAATCGTAGCCGGTGAGCGTGAGGTCGTTCGGATCGTCCCAGGACAGGGTGACCTGGCCGTCACCCGCCGTGGGCGTGAGGCCCGTCGGCGCGGCGGGCCGATCCAGCACCGGCGTGGCGGTCACGGTGGATGCCACGCTGGTGAATGTGGCATTCGCAGGGTCGGTCCCCAACGCCGCCCGCACCGTGAAGGTGTATTCGGCGCCGTTGGTCAGGCCGGTATCTGTAACGGTCGTCTTCGTCCCCGATCCGGCCGGAACCAACGTGTTAATGTCGTTGCCGGGTCCCTCGGTCAGGACGTGATACTTGGTGATTCCGGGATCGCCCCTATCCCACTGGAGTGTGACCTGTTCATTGTTCGGCACCGCCACCAGACCGGTCGGCGCGGGCCACAGCGGCGTGGCAGTCACGCGGGGCGCCGCGCCCTCGCCGGAATCGTTCACCGCGCGCACCGCCAACGTGTACGCGGTGCCGTTGGTCAGGTCGGTCACGGTGGTGGCGGTGGTGGCCGCGCTGCTGCCCTCGATATCGGCGAAGTTCGTGCCGCTGTCGGTGCTGACCTGGTATTTGGTAATCGTGCTGTCAGCCGAACCGTCCCAGGTGAGCCCAACCTCCTGGCTGCGCGCCGTGGCCGAGAGGTTCGCCGGGCCGTCCGGCACCGGCACCGGCGTCGCGGTCGCGCTGGAGGGCAGGCCCGTGATCACGGCGGTGCTGCCGGATTTATCCACCGCCTGCACCATGAAGGTGTATTCGGTGCCGTTGGTCAGGGGGGAAATGGTGGTGGTCGTCGTGAGCCCCGATCCGGTCGTGACGTCCGAGATCTCAGGCGTCGCGCCGCTGTTTGTGGCCTGCCAGTGGACCCGATAATCGGTGATCAAGGCGTCGCCCGTATCCCACTGCAATATGGCATGGCCGTTGCCCGGATCCGCCGCCAGATTGGTCGGCGCGGGCCACAGCGGTCTGGCGGTCGCGCTGGCTTCCGCGCCCTGATCGGAAGCGTTCGCCGCGCGCAGCTCCAACGTGTATGTGATGCCGTTGCTCAGGCGGGTAGCGGGGTCGTCGCTCAGGTGGGTAACGGTGGTGGCGATGGTGGCCGCATTGCTGCCGCCGATGACGGTGAAGGTAACGCCGCCGTCGGTGCTGACCTGGTACTTGGTGATTGTGGAGTCGTCCGGATCGGTCCATGTCAGCGTCACCTGGCGGTCGCCCGGCGTGGCCGAGAGGTTGGCCGGGGCACCCCACAGCGGCCTGGCGTTCGCGGTGGATGCCGGGCCCTCACCGATAGCGTTCACCGCGCGCAGCGCCAACGTGTACGCGGTGCCGTTGCTCAGGCCGGTCACGATGTGTGTGGTGGTGGTGTAACTGCTGCCCTCGATATCGGCGAAGTTCGTGTCGCCGTCAGTGCTGACCCGGTACTTCCTGATGGTGTTGTCGCTCGGATTGGTCCAGGACAGCGTGACTTGGCCGTCACCCGCCGTAGCCGAAAGGCCCGTCGGGGCGGCCGGTGGCGCGCGCGGCGTGGCGGTCGCGGTGGATGCCCGGCCGGGGCCGGAATTGTTCCTCGCGCGCAGCTTGAACGTGTACTCGGTGCCGTTGATCAGGTCGGGAACGGTGTATCCGGTGGCATTGGTCTGGCCATGGGCGCTGTTGGGGATTTCGCTGAAGGTCGTGCCGCCGTCGGTGCTGACCTCGTGGCTCGTGATCGTGTCGCCGCCCGGATTGGTCCAGGACAGCGTGACCGCGCGGTCACCCGGCACGGGCAAGAGGTTCGTCGGGGCAGCCGGGAGCGTCGCGGCGGTCACGGTGGCTGCGGCGCCGTTGCCGCCAACATTCTTCGCACGCACCGCAAACGTGTACGTGGTGCCGCTGGTGAGGCCGGTCACGGTGTAGCTGTCGGTGCTCGCACCGCTGCCGCCGATGTCGGTCCAGTTGCCGTAGTCGCCCGCGCCTGTTTTCCGGCGATGCTGGTACTTGGTGATCGTGTTGTTGCCCGGATCGTCCCAGGTCAGCGCCACCTCGGTTTCATCCGACGTGGCCGAGAGGTTCGGGGCGGCCGGGGCCAACGTGTTCCCCTTGACCCTGATTTGTATCGAAGTCGAGTACACACCGCCGCCACCCTGCCAGCTCCCGGTTTCGCCGGACTGGCGCGTGTAGCGGTGATTGCCGATGCTCCACCCTATGGCCTTGCCGGAATCTTCGTTGTCGTTTGCCGTCAGGTTCCAACGAGGTCTGGTTCCGCTGCCGCTAAAAGTTATGTGCACGAAGTATTGGGTGTCTCGATTCAGACGGGTCCCGTCAGGGGCGGTGAACGTCTGGACTCCCGTCCCCACGTTGGTCGGGTTGTTCAAGGTGTATAAGACCGTGTTGCTCGGTTGACCCGATCCGGTGGCGGCCCTCACCGTTACCGTCAGGGTTCCACTACCCGGAGCCCTCTGCGTGTCCAACTGGATACTTGATAGGTCGTAGCCCCGCGTATTCTGGCCCGTGGTGAACCCCTGAGCACAGTCTAGTAGTCCAGAAACTGAGACACATGCTGTATGGCCGTGGGTGGTTTGGCCCGTATTGCTCACGAGCACCTGCGCTTGCGCCGGCGCCGAAATGCCGAGTTGCAGCGCGGCGGCGGCGAGAACTGCGCCGATGACTGCCAGCCGTGGGAAAGGTCTCACGAAAACCATTTTCCTACACGCGCCTGCTCGACCCGGCGCCGGGGGATAGCCAGAGTCGACCGTGCGGGGCTTGGATGCTCCGATCATCGAAACACCTAGTCGAACGATCCTACTCGCCGAACGCGGGCCTCGCCAGCGACCTTCGATCCGTAGTCATAACGCGGAGCGCACCCTTTCGACATCCCTGCCGTCGTCTCCCCTTCGTCGAACTCGTTGTGTCCGGCGATGAGGGATTTCGCAGCCGCTTGCCGCGCCTGTGACCTGCCCCCAGTGATTAGGCCACCTGTTCTGTTAGTACGCATGCTTCAGGAGCCGGTGGCCGATAGCCCAAGGCGCTGTGGGGCCGGACGTGATTATAGGTTCGCCGCCAGCGTTCAATGATGACCTGCGCTTCCCGCAGCGTATAGAAGAGTTCCCCGTTTAGCAATTCGTCCCGGAACTTGCCATTGAAGCTCTCGCTATAGCCATTCTCCCAGGGACTGCCCGGCTCGATGAACAAGGGCACGACGGTCAGCAAGCGATACCAGGCCCGCAGAGCCGTGGCGATAAACTCCGGTCCATTGTCCGAGCGCGAATGTGTGTCGGACAGCCATGCGTCAGGAACAGCTCCCCCAGTACCTCCTGGACATCGCTTGCCCTCATACGGCGGCGCACCGCAAGGGCCAGACACTCCCGCGTGTATTCGTCCACCATGGTGAGCATTTTCAAGGGCCGCCCATCCCGAGTGCGTTCCATGACAAAATCATACGCCCACACATGGTTCGGATATTCCGGTCGCCGCCGTACGCAGGAACCGTTAGTCAGCCAGAGTCGGCCTCGCTTCGGCTGCTTCTGCGGCACCTTGAGCCCCTCCTGTCGCCCCAGCCGCTCCACGCGTTTGTGGTTCACCCGCCAGCCTTCTTGATGCAACAGCGCGGTGATCCGACGAGACCCATAGCGCCCATACTCACGGGTGAGCGCGACGATCCGCGTCCGCAGAGACTCCTCGTCGTCCGCCTTGATGGGCACATACTGTTGCGTGCCCCGGCATTGCCCCACGACTCGACAGGCCCGGCGTTCAGAGACCGAAAACATGGCCGGCACATGGCAGACCGTTTCTCGGCATCGGGCCGGGCTTAGAAGTTTCCCGCTGCCACCTCCTTCAAAATGCTGTTGTCCGGGAAGAGGTCCGCCACGAGTCGCTTGAGTCGGGCATTCTCTTGTTCCAGGCCCTTTAACCGTTTGGCCTGATCCACGCGCAAACCACCGTACTCTTTCTTCCACCGATAGTAGGTCTGTTCCGTGATCCCCAACTTGCAACAAGCCTCCACCAGTCCAAGGCCTCTGCCCATCTCACTTTCGATCGTCCGCAGATGCCCGATGATCTCCTCGGCCGGATACCGTTTGCGTGCCATGCCCCCTCCTTCCGTCGGTCGGAATCCTAACGCTACATCCGACCTGGTTTATAGGGGGCAGGTCACGCGACCGCTTGAGGAATGTGCCAGCGTGGTAGGTGACGTAGTAGGGCGGAATCGTGAACGGCATGGGAGCCTCGCAGGGAGGCGCATTGTAGGAGGGATGTGAAGGGGTCGCAAGGGGTGAGTGGATAGAAAGGTTGTATTTCTCACACTTCTCAAAAATCTTTCAGTAATCTCCCTTTTCTGGAATCACATTTCGGACTCCGCCACGAGGCTTAGGCGCATCGCCGTCACGACGCGGAATGAGGTGCACGTGGCAATGGTAGATTGTCTGCCCCGCTGACTCCCCACAGTTCATCCCGATGTTAAACCCTGTGATGGTAGGGTCTGTTTTGGCGATGACTGCCTTTTGCTCGACCAGCAACTGATTGATGGCGTTGATCTCCGGCTGATAGAGTCCAAAGTAATCGTCAACGTGGCGTTTAGGAATAATCAACGTGTGGATCGGTGTCACAGGGAACTGGTCACGGGTCACCACTGCAAGTTCATTCTGAACCTCGATCCGTGTTTTGTTCAACTCGCAGAAGAGGCATCCCTTGTGTCGAGTTTTGTAACTGTCTGCCACTCCACGAAGATCGGTCGTGTCCTTGTCTCGCTTCGACGAGTTACAGGTATAGCAGAGAGCCTGCAAGTTATTGCGATCATTATTGCCGCCGAGGTTTTGTGGAATAATATGATCCACTTCAAGGGCTTTTTCTTCGGCTGAGACGCCACACAGCACACACCGGAATTTGGCGTCCTTCAAGACTTCGTAGCGATCTGTCCCTGAGACAATCCGCCCAAGACGTTTTCGGTACGCCCACATTGCTTCGCCTCGGCGTTCTTCATACTCTTTGATCTTCTGTCGGCAGAGGTCGAACAGGTCTCGGACTTCCTCTTGGGTTAGTTGCTCAAACCCATCAAGGGTGTGGGTGTCTCCCGATTTCGAGGTGATGTGACGACGCTTGGTGAGAACCTGTCCCACCATGTTCTTCGTGATGTTTTCATAGTACTCGATCTGCGTGGGATCCTTTTCGAGGATGGCGCGAGCAATCTGTCGGACCGTCGCCTTGCCTTTGGATTTGAGCAGTTCAGCCAACATCACTGGCTGATACACGTGGGACATTCGCATCTCTGATGCAATGAATTTGTGAAGGCGGTGGCGTAGGCGAGTCACCGTTGTTTGTCCTTGGAGAACTGCCATAGAGCACGATCGAGGACACGCATGGTCACGCCATGCCGGTTGGCTAGGTCACGACAATATTTCGTCTAGGCATCCCAGAACTCGAAGTTGTAGGGAGGGGTTGCCGCAATACCCACTGACCACAACGCTCGGTAATCCAGAATTGGATAACGATTGTTGTAGCCAAAGTGCAGAATGACGGACGCGGTTGGCCAACTCACTCCTCGGAGAACGAGCAGGATTTTAATACGGAGTTCCTCGCATGGCGTTGACAACGCGATGCGGGTAGTAGCCTGAATCAATTCTTCGCTGTTCTCAGCACATCGCTTCCTTGTGCGTGAGGTTTTCCAATAACACATTTCCAAGAACGACGCCTTGTCGAGATACCCATGCTTCCTGTTCTCAGGGCCGAGTTTATCGACTATGAGGTTTTCTTTTGGATAGCTGTAGCAGTCAGCTATGTGTCGGATTCGGAGGGGAGAGAATCGGAGTTTGAAATAGCTGGGCACAATGTGCCGGAATGGTGCCGGAATGCTTAGGTGGTCTCTGCGAGGGTGTCAAGCGTGGCAGCGGTCAGTTGCGGCAAGGGCCGACGTAGAATCGCGGCGAAAGACCCTCTCCCCTAATTGCCACGCTGGTTGCAGTATGACACGATGGACTTACTTTTTCAGGGAGGTAACGGTCGGGCTTATCCCTCGATCGGCGGGTATTCCTGGTACCCGTGCCTCCCCTCCTCATCCAGGCCCCTACAGGAGGGGACTCCATGGCCAAACGGAAACGAGAATTCAAACACATCCTAATCGATCATATTTGGTCTCACCGGAAGAAGTTGGAAACGCTCACTCAGAGCGCGGCAAGACAAGATTGCACAATCAGAACCTTGGTCGGATCAATTCCCATGGTGTACCTCCTAGCTTAAGAGCCAGGCTAGTTCTTCTAATGTCCACACATGGCAGGTCTCTTTGGGTGCGGCGTCACGCGAGCGATCAACTCACGCTTCGGGCCTCAGGGTGCACGTTATCCCAAGAGGGCTGTTTATCGTGTCGTTTCTTCGGCGTCTACCAAGTTATCGACCCTACGCGAGAGGTCACGGACGAAGCGAGTAAGTTCAATGATGTTCTGATCGGCTTTACTTCTCTTGGAAGCCTCCACAGTGCACAGCATCACTTCAAATGCGTTCATCTGGCTTGTTAGTTCGCTCATCATAGAGACCTCCTCTTAGGATAGAAGTTCATATGGCAGGCTTCCTTTGGTGTGACGTAGTGCGAGGCTCTGGGGGCCAGGAAGAAACGGGCTCGTGTAGGTATGGCGCGGATTTAAAACTGCCTCGCTAACGCATACTTCGCATGAACACGGGCATTCGTGCATCGTTTGTGAATCCATACCCCATATTTCTTCGTCTTGTTCGCTCCATGGACCCGACGCTTGCAGTAAGGACAAGTCATAGCGTGAACTTCATGTAAGTACGATACGGTTTCAAAGGCGCACTCCTAATCTGTAGCGGGAGGTCGGGCGAGTCGCCCCCGCCTCCCTGGCCTCTGACTGTCAAGTAATTGTCAAGTGGCTGCGCTGTCCCAGCGTGTCTTACCGTCTCCTACTGTGCCAGGACCCTACGCTCGAAGGTGGGACAATGTAACGACATGATACAGAGAGACACACTAAGTAGAACACTGTGCTAGAATGAGAGAGTAGTTGGCTTCACTCGGACAAACACCAAACAAGGCAGCAACCGGCGCGAGCCGTAGGTGGACACAACCCTCGTATGACTAGCGGTTCGCTTTCCGGTCAGACCAACGAACTGGTTGCAACACCGCTCCCAATCCGGCTACCGCGCAAATAAACGCCAGCATAGCCAGAGCGACCACTAGGTAAAACCCGGCTCTTACGTCGTGCAAAACAGGGATCATGGTACTTCCCTCCTCTTGCTCGATTCACCCACTCTGCCATCCGCACTCACAGTCCCATGGACTCATAGGGTCCACCTTGTGAAGGGCTCTTCCACAACAAAGACATTGGCGAGTCCAACCATCTCGTATCCCACAATCAAACTTACCATCATTCGACCCCGCCTGCACCCTCTGTCGGCCTAACTCCCACACAGGATAACCCCTCTCTTCTCTTTCTACGTTCAGTCTAGATCAAGATTCAGCAGGGAAACCTGCATCACCCCTGACGATCAACAGGGCAGCAACAAGTCAGTATAGTGCCATCTGGTTGCAACTCTGCAACCCCCGCGCAACCTGCACTTCCCACCCCCAATCGGCACACGCCCACCCCCTTGATGGGCATGGGACTCTTTTAAGGAATGCGCCACGGAGATAAAAATGCACCGGATCGCAGGGGCATTGTGGCAGAAGGCCTACGGCTCTGCCTTATTGCCCCAGTTCTTGAGGAAGGGGGCGAGCGTATCGATTGGGATCGGGAAAATGGTGGTTGAGTTTTTATCTGCTGCGATTTCCACCAGCGTCTGGAGATAACGCAACTGAAGAGCCGCAGGATTCCGGCTGATCACATCGGCCGCGTCGGCCAGGCGTTGCGAGGCTTCGAACTCGCCTTCGGCATGGATGACTTTCGCCCGCCGTTCCCGTTCGGCTTCGGCCTGCCTGGCAATGGCCCGCTGCATTTCATGCGGGAGGTCGACATTCTTTACTTCGACCGCGGACACTTTAATGCCCCAAGGCTCGGTCTCATGATCGATGATCCTCTGGAGATCTGCGTTGATCTGCTCCCGCTTCGACAGCAGGTCGTCGAGCTGGCTTTGACCGAGCACACTGCGCAAGGTTGTCTGGGCCATCATCGAGGTGGCGTAATGATAGTCCTCGACCTGCACGATTGCGTGTTCCGGATTCACCACGCGAAAATAGATCACGGCATTGACACTGACGGTCACGTTGTCTTTGGTGATGACATCCTGCGGAGGGACATCCATCGTCACCGTGCGCATGCTGACACGGATCATTCTGTCGATTAGTGGAAGAATGATGATGACGCCGGGCCCGCTCCCTCCAATGATGCCTCGAGCCAGTCGGCCCAACCGAAAGATCACGGCACGTTCGTACTCCGGCAGTACATTAAAGCCGAGAAACACGATGATAAGCAGGAGGACGAGAAAACTGATGGGACTGAACAGCAGCTCCATGGCAGCCTTCTCCTTTTCAGGCTACGTGAAACGACAGAACTCCAAAGTTCTTATAAATTACGCGATCTACTGGCAGAGAGTCAAGACGAACTGAACGTAGACCCAAAATCTAGGCAACAAAGAACTTGAGGAACGGACACGGGTCTCGCGAGGCGGGTGGTCTACCTTTCCGGTTTTGGGACAGAAATTTCACTTGCTGCTTTTCCGCCACTCCCACGGTGGCACCGACTACGGATCAGCCCACCAGCCTTTCTTCGTCTCTCGTGCTTCCTTCTCCAACACTCCAAGCACCGTATCGCCCGGCGTATTGACCGCAGGAGAACTCATAGGCGGCTTGTGGGCCCCCCGTTCTCGCTACATCGTTCTCGGGCTGCGGAAATGACTGAAGAAGGACGGGAGGCGGCTTACTTAAATTGCTCACGGTCCTTTTGGAATTCTGGTTAAGCCGTCGAACGTCAGGTAGAATGGATTTCAGAAATGTTTCGGAAAATGAGGGAGGATAAGAAATGAAGTGTCAAGTGGGAGATTGGATACGATTCTATCAGAATGGCAGGCATGTCATTGGGGTGGTGGAATATATCGCGAAAGACCGCTTGCTTGGCAGTGTGAACGATGAAGAATTATGTACCACTTCGGGTACGGTGAATGCAGATCAAGTGTTGGAAAAGAGGAGTCAGAAATGATGACTCCTGATGAACAAGCGCAATACCTGCGCCACGAGTTGATCTCATCCTATATTCTATGTCAGGAGAGCGGTATTGATTATGTCCCGTTGCTGTGTGGGTTTGGAAATGTTGCTGATAAAATGATTGCTGATGTCATCCGTTCCCGAGAGCGTCAAGCACGGAAAAAAGTATGGAAAGCTGTCATTGCACAATCAGACATGGCAACGGATGAAGCACAGTCTTGGCGTAGTGCGGAAGAGCTATTCAATTGGTGTCGTCAACAGTTAGCTCAGGAGGGGACATGACTGACTTAGATTGGGTAATGTTAGTGGTAGGCCTTTTCACTGTGACGATGATTCTGTGGACATGGTTTGGGGTGAAATAAGGGCGGTTATAACCTACTTGACACCACATCGTAACTCGCGTATACTGGCCTCAACATCAAGGGAGGCCAGACATGAAATCGCATCAGACCCTTTCTCAGTTGATAGCACAGTTCAAAGATGAAGCCGCGTGCAAACAGTTTTTGAAGGAACGCCGCTGGCCTGATGGTATCGTGTGCTGTCCACGCTGCAAGAATGAGAAAGTGTTTGCCATCAAGAGCCGCCCGTTTCACTGGGTCTGCAAGGGCAAGGATTGTGGCGGACGGAATGGCTACCGCTTTTCGGTTATTACCAAGACGATCTTTGAAAACACGAACTACCCGCTCAAAACGTGGTTTCAGGTGATCTATCTGATGCTGCAAAGCAAGAAAGGGATGAGTGCGTTGCAGGTTCAGCGTATCATCGGTAGCGGGGCCTACCGCACAGCCTGGTACATGTGTCACCGGATTCGTGCAGCCATGAAAGACGGGAGCTTCCCGAAACTCATGGGCGAAGTTGAGATCGACGAGACTTACATCGGCGGCAAGGACAAGAATCGTCATTGGAGCAAACGGCGTCATGTCAAAGGGGGCAGTGCCAAAATGTCGGTAATTGGCGCAATTGCTCGTAAGGGAAACGTGGTCTGTGAACTGATCGAAAATGCCGACAGAATAACTATGAGTCAGTTTGTCCGTAAAGCCGTTGGGGATCAGGTGTCGTTGGTTGCCACGGACGAACATACGGGCTATGCTCGCTTGAAACGACACTTCCCGCATCAGACCGTGAATCATGCGGCTGGTGAATATGTGCGGGGGAACGTCCACACAGCGAACTTGGATAGCTTTTGGAGTCTGCTGAAGCGTGGCGTCATCGGCACCTATCACCAAGTGAGCAAAGACTATTTGCCACTGTATCTGGCTGAGTTCTCTTATCGGCATAATAACCGGAAAAATCCTGACATCTTTGGGGAGGTCGTAGCAGGATGCTGAGTACGCCGCCGCTGACGCGTGCTCAGCTAAAGTATCAGCCAAAGAATGTGCAACTGCGTTTGCCATTGGAGGGCAAGCTATGCCGAAAGCGAAGCCGGTTTCGCTCTTCCCGTTAAAATTTGAGGACGCCATCTCTGCCATTGTGCGCGTCGATCCTGCGAGCGTCGGGCTGAGTCACAAGCCGCGCAAACGCCGCCGAAAACCGAAAGCAAAAGGAAAGAAGTAGCCACTTTACGGGCTTCTTCGAGGCTTAAATATTTTCCGCATGCCATAATTTAACCAGGTGAATTATCAGTTTCAATTCCTTCTCCAGATCTTTGCCGTTTCGTTCTACTTTGAATCTCTTTAATCAGGTTCGTAGCTTTATTAAGATTTTCGCCTGCAGCATATCTAATTACCCAAAAACTAAAAAATGAAACGATACAAATCATTACGGCGATAAAATCAATACTCGAAATTGGGATTGTCGCGCCTTCATTGAAAAAGGCATTTCGTAACGCTTGATAGGATTGAGTGGAAGCTCCCCCAAAAAGCCCGAAAGCGGCCCATTGCGCTTCATATAGATAATCTTTATTCAACCTACCAAGCATTTCCAGCTCCTCATCAGAGATATTATGCCTAAGAAGGTAATCTGGTACGGTGGTATAGATTGGGAAATCAGATGTTGTATTGATGGGTTGAGTTTCTGGAGGATTAGGAGCCATCGGTATCCTCCTTCTCTTTGGATTCTTCTTCCACACCGGTTTTCTTCTTTGGTTGAATAAGACCCATCACTACAGCGTTTAGATACACGGTATGCCCACAATTTCTGCAAACAATCATTACTGTTGGATACGCTTGACCACCCCAAAATAATCCGCCTTGACGATATATTGTTGGAGCCACTAAGTGATCCGCCATTGCCCACTTGTTTTGCCTGCAAACAGCACAAACAATGGCTTTGCCTTCTACACGTTCTTTGAGCCAAGCGAGAGCCTTGTCTTTCTCTTCCTTGGATAAAATTTCCTGAGATTACGTCATTTGGCCCCCTCCAATTTGTCGAGGGGGAGAGCATACCTATGTCGACGGTGGGTGTCAAGTCAGTCATAATCGCCCTTGTTGAATGCGGGTCTAAGACCCGCACGACTGAAGTGAGATGTTTCGGGGAGAGGTGGGCATACCGGATAGCCATGGTCGGGGACGTGTGCCCCAGAAGGTTGCTTACAGTGCCAAGGGTATCCCCCACATAATCAGACAGTTGGCAAACGTATGGCGGAGGTCGTGAAAGTGGAAATTGGTCAAGTCAGCCTTCTCACAAGCCCGGTATGGAGTGCCGTCAAGACGATGGTACAGAGTGATTCATGACAGGCGTGAAGCAACCGTTCCGCTTCGGCGTCCCCTGACTAATACCGTAAGCAGCCGTCAGGCTCTTGATACTTGCGAGATGGTATTGGTGACCGACACCTTTGGCGCTCTTACTGTGCACTGCGGTGGGGTGGCCGGGTGGTGGCTGTCGGCCACATGCTACATCGTTGATTGATGAAACACTGACTGATGGCCAACGCAACCGCCTGCGGGGGCTTTCAACAGTGGCTGCCTTTATTAGTGGTAGCTACCTTCTCCTCGATAGCAAAAGATTGTTCCGTATAGCATCCAGGCGCTCAAACGGCGCAAGCCTGTATGGTTTAGGGAGGATTATGGCCACTTTGTTTGACCTGCTATTCGATAGTAAGATTAAACTCGTTAATGCGTTGCGCATGTCCCTTACAGAAGCCGTCCACGCTCACGAGTTGGTCAGTAGCGGCTCTGTGATGGGTCGAATTATTTTGGTTTGTGGGTGAGTACTACAGTTGCCTGAATGCCCCGAAACCTTCTCTTTCTATTTATCCTGTGAAGGAGATATATGGCGCGCAAGCACGAAATCCTGTTCATAGACCGCGTAGGCTGAAGGGGCAAGCCCGACGCGCTGGTACACGGTTTTTGCCGTCCGATTCTCCTGCTCCACATAGAGTCTGATCCCGCAGACCTGCGGGTCGGCCTTGGCTTTGGCGACAATATGGTCATGCATGGTGCGATAGACACCTTGGCGGCGCCAGGCCGGGGCAATGTAGACACTCTGTACCCACCAGAAGACTGCGTTGCGCCAATCACTCCATTCAAAGGTGATCATCAACTGGCCGACGAGCCGATGGCAGCCTTTTTCAGGGAGTTCGACAACCATAAAAAATCCGCGCTCAGGAGCAGCCAGTAATGAGAGGGTCCCCTCACGCAGTCTGGTCTGATCGAGCTGGCGGCCTTCAGTTTCCAGTGCCATGGCGGCACTGAAGGCGATAATCGAGTCCACATCTTCTTGGCGGGCCGGTCTGACGATGATTTGATCCGGCAAGGGCATGAGCGTTAGGGGGTCGATTTGGGAGCGTTGAGCCACCCTGCGCTGGGCTTGTAGAACCCCGCGGAGAACTCCATCTTCATCGCGTCTTCCGGGGGGAGATTGATCGGACGCAGCGCATGTTCCGGGATGAATGCCAGGAAGCCTGTAAAGGGATGGATGGCGGTCGGCACGAAAACCATGATTAAATTGGTAGAGGGCTCGACTTGGATTGCCGTCGGCGCGGCCCCCAGCATGAATCCAAGCGCCCAGAGTCCGTCGCGAGGAAACGGAAAGGCGACGACCGTGCTACGGCCAAACCGGGATCGAAAATTCAATACATCAGTCATCCCTTTTAACGTGAGATAGATGCTCTGCACGAGAGGAATTTGCTCTAAGCGATGCTCAAGTCGCGTCATCAGGTATTGGCCGATAACATGGTTGGCAATGATGCCGACGACAATGATGAGGAGCATTAAGAGCAGCAGGCCCAATCCTGGGATTGGTTCGGGCATGTGCCGACCGACGAGATTGTCCAATGTTGTGAAGAGGGTCGAGAGAATCAAGAACGTGGCCCATGCGGGGACCAGGACAAAGAGCCCAGTGATAAACAATCTCCAGAAGGTCTTGCCCATCGGATGCGACCAAACAGTGATAGAACTGTTTGTCAGTTTAGCAGAATTACTGCGGCGAATGGGAGAAGAACTCGAGATCTGCTTGTTCTCCATGTGCTCTTGCATTATCCTACGATCTAGAGTCATGTAACTGTCTCTGGAGTGAATATGAGTAAATGGAGGGCCAGGGGCCATGATCATTGATAAAGATCTTCTTGCAATTCTCTGCTGCCCAGAGACGAAGCAGCCGGTCATTATGGCAGATCCGTCGCTGGTCAAGAAACTCAATGAAGCTGTGGCGTGTGGTGGACTGAAGAACAAGGGAAAGAAGCCCGTGTCGGAACAGCTTGATGGGGGCCTTATTCGAGCAGACCAGAAGATTCTCTACCCCATCCGAGAAAATATTCCGGTCATGCTTATTGAGGAGGGAATTCCTCTCGAACAGGTAAGCTGAAACGCTGTTCCCTCTCGCTCGTGCTACCCCATTTTCCCATTGTTAAGATTCTGGAATTGAACCTATGGGACTCCCGGTTAGCTCTGGGCCTCTAGCGATTGCGCGGCCACCCACGAGGGCGTCGTAGCGGCTGGGGCCCAGCACGTTGGCTTGTTGCAGCATGCAGGAGAAGCGCTTGCCACGGGAGCGTGACGTGCGTCGGTTGAAGCGGACGGTGACCGCGTCGAGGGAGGCGTCCATCTGTCACGGCGGCACCACGCCCGGGTGTGTCCCGAACACCCACCGCGTGAGCAGGAAGGTTATCCGGTGGACGCGGGGCAGAGTTGGTGGGACGGCGGAGCATGGGTAGCTCGGTGGGTGTAGCCGAATCGTCGGACCCCCCACGCCCGCTCCAGCCATCGGTGTGCACTACCGAACCCTGGCCCCCACCTCCTGGATGAAGGGCATCAGGCTGGAGGCGGAGACGTCGGGCATTCAGAGCAGCCGGATACGGCCGATGCTGTGACCGTTCGCCTCGTCGTCCACCACCACACTGGCCGTGCTCCTGGTCTCGTGTCAGCGCCCTTCGCTATCCGCCCCTCTCCCGTACGTCTCGTCCATCGCTATGACTCCACCCAGCCGTTCGTGCCCGGGGCGCACTATGGTACGCCGAAGTTTAGGCAGCCACGTCCAGGCTGTTTGGTCGCGGCCAAGATCGAGCCTGCGCTTTCGGCCCAGAGCGTTCTCGCCGTCCGTCTGGTCCCGTACCACTGCGGCCCCCCTCCCAACGGCTTGCGCGTCTTTTGGAAGATCGTCCCCGCAGTGCTAGGCACCTGCTGATAGCAACGCGCGCACTCGAGTCGGTCACGAGGGGGGCTGCCATGCGACAGTTGCGCTGCACGCCGAAGAGGCAAACCCGTTAGGCCGCCGTAGCGCGATAAGGTACTCGGAACACGCTTTTTCGGTTGCGAACCGTTGCTCGAACTTACGCAACGTTCGCGAATAGTCCTCCGGGACGATCGTCACCATCACGCTCCATGGCCCAGCGTATTAGACCCAGAGCTGCATGGGTAGCCACTTGAGCCTATTCAGCGCTTGCTGCGATAAGCCTTCGCACGACACGTATGGTTGTAGTGGGAAGAAGAAGGCTATGGGCCGAAGATCTGAACCTTCCTCTCCGGGCTGTCGGTCTTTGACCCAGTCGAGGTGCCACAGTGCATGCAGAGATATTCAGACAGATTGCCAGTTGGGAGGACGAGTAACAATCGTTCTCTTGTATGGGTAGCGGTCCGGCAGTGGGGGCAATACAGGAGCGTAGCATTGAGTGATCTGAATTGATCTTGTGAGTCCTTTGAGGTTGCCTGGGACCGACTTCCCGGAGCGCGTTGGGCTCCAGGTAGCCAAGGGGATGAGGGTTTCCGAGGAGATTGTGACATGTGCAATTCTAATGATGAGGGTATCGGTCGGTCAATAGTTTCGTGAGCGAGGAAGAACGTTGGTTGAGGGTCAAATCACTATAACACAAGACCAGCACTAGACATCCGCAAACGATGATTCAGATACGTGCCTTTTCCGCGCAGTCCTCAAGATCAATCGGACGACTTGAACCAAGACATAGACGGCGAGTCCACTGAGTAAGCCGTAAAGCCCAGCTCGACTCCATGGCCACAACTCTGGTGCATGAAGGACGAAGCCTAAGGCGATATGTCCACCGACTCCCAGGCAGAGGGCAAAAATAATCCATTCTCGGATCAACGCCATCAGTCATACCCTGCGTGGTCGTCAAGGAGAAGCGCGTCTTGCCATGAAAACGGATTGAGGCTAGACGGCTGTCTTGGCGGATTCGATCTCTGTCGCAGTAATGAGGCTGGAGAGATAATCTGTAACAAAATTCAAGGCTTCTTCACGACCATCGGCTCGGCGTCCTTTTTCTCGTCGTTGCACCGAGAGTTCATGCTCGAGGTCTGACTTGACCTCGCCCAAGACACGTTGCAGAGAAGATGGAGTGAGGTTGGCATCCATGTCCTCGAGTTCTTGACATCGATCGAGGACCCAATTGAGCCCCTCGATACGTCCAGCATAGTGCTCCTGCTCTGCTGTATCGATGCGTGCCATAGCGGTCGCAAAGGTTTGGGCTTCGTAAATCAAATTATAGAAGGTAGTGACGGCACGCTGCAGGGATGGATTCATGATGCTCCTTCTCTCGTAAATGAACTCCTCAATTATACATGAGATTGCCGGGGCGACAAGGAGTATTTTCTGATGCTACGTGAAGAGTACAGAATGGAACTCGTTCATAAATCCGTAGTAAAGCGGCGCGAAGTCTTTCAAGCTCTCTGGGCTCGTTTCTTTTAAGCGCTTGAAGAAGAAGATCTGGGAGCGCGGGTCGATCTGCTCCAGAAGATGGCTGAGCTGAGCCATTGTATAGCTACCTGCTGGGACACTCAGCACATAGTGAACAAGACGCTCGACGAACTGTTGGACCATATATTCGCTGCTCAGGTACCCATCGGGGAGTTTTCCTGAGGCCAAAAATTCATCAAAGGGTATGGCCTGCGCAGCAAATGGATGTGATTGCTGCTGGCGGTACGTCACGCTGATGGTACTCCAGGCGGAACGTAAACACGATACGTGAGAGAACTCTACTGAACCGCCTATGGTCCGTCAAGTGTGCAGAAGGAGCAGCAAGGTCAGAGCCGAAAGACTGATATGACATGAAGGGTTGTCAAAGCGAGCTCGCTCGACCACAAACCCTCATGTTTGCGCTTGGCAGCTGATACCCGCCTTGAGCAACCTTCTCAAGAGAGAGCAACAAAACAGAAAGGGCAGGGCCCCTTTCGGAACCCTACCCTCCCGTGAAACGAAGACCTAGCTGGGATGACAGTCAGGTCATGCGTGTTGCCACAGCACACTTACTCGCCCTGAGCGCTCAAAATCTCCGCGCCTGAGGAACGGCACTAGCCTCTCCCAACGATCAACTGACGGGATCTTAGAGCCAGGTGACCCGTTCCGCGGGTCTAATGTAAATTGGCTCTTCGACCTGAATACGTGCCACTTCCTTGCCCGACTTGTTGAAGCCCAGCACAGTATCGTTGTACATCTCGAACCGCTTCCCGTGGATCTGGGTTTCGAACACTTTCGGCCCCGGAATGACATCGTACCGGAAGATGATCTGCTGGCTGGCTCTCCAGAGCTGGAGCACCGCCAACAGTTCACGGCTTGGCACGAGATACTTCTCAATGGCGTTGTCCACGCCCGGGCCGAACATCTGCCGGGCATATCCACGGGGGCTGTGCCGTGGCGGAATGTAAAATCCGTTGGGCTCGGTGCCCCACTGCGGATACAGCGGAAGCGCCACCTGCTCCACACGAACTGTGTAGTACAGGGGGTGCCACCGATCTTCCACCCATAGACCGTCTTCACCGATTCGATTCAAGCTCTGCATCCGGATCTTTCCGACGCAGGCTGCCATACAGCGCGTTTCCATCGGCTCGCCGCCGGTCAGCGGGTCCTTGCCTTCGATGCGTGGATAGCACGCGATGCACTTCTCGGACACGCGTGTGGTTCCCCGGTACATCGGTTTCTTGTACGGGCATTGCTCCACGCACTTCTTGTACCCCCGGCAGCGGTTCTGGTCGATCAACACGATACCGTCTTCTGGGCGCTTGTAGATCGCCTTCCGCGGGCAGGCTGCCAAGCAGCCGGGGTACGTGCAGTGGTTGCAGATCCGCTGGAGATAGAAAAAGAAAGTCTCATGCTCAGGCAGACTGCTGCCCGTCATCTTCCACGGTTCGTCTCGTGAAAACCCGGTCTTGTCGGTGCCTTCCACGAGAGCGCGCATCGAGGTCGCCGTGTCTTCATAGATGTTTACGAACCGCCACTCTTGGTCCGTCGGAATATACCCGATTGCCGCCTGGCCGATCTTGGCCCCGGCGTCGTAAATGGTCATCCCTTCGAACACCCCGTACGGCGCATGGTGCTTGCGTCCGACGCGGACGTTCCAGACCTGGCCACCCGGGTTCACCTGCTCGATGAGCTGGGTGATTTTCACGTCGTAGAACTGTGGATATCCGCCGTACGGCTTCGTTTCCACGTTGTTCCACCACATGTATTCCTGACCCTTCGAAAAGAGCCAAGTGGACTTGTCGGCCATTGAACAGGTCTGACAAGCCAAGCACCGATTGATGTTGAACACAAAGGTAAACTGCCACTTCGGATGCCGTTCCTCGTAGGGATAGAGCATCTTTCGTCCCAGTTGCCAGTTATAGACTTCAGGCATTGCCTCTCTCTCCTTTCCGTTAGGCGCTAGGGGTGGAAGAGTCGGCTCTTCGTCCCGTCGCCTCGTGTTTCACGCTTCACGCCTCACGGTTAGACCTTGATCTTGATATGCTCGCCCTTGAGCCACTTGATCATGAACTCGTTCTCCTGACCCGGCGTGAAGCCTGTCCGGACCGGTTCCCACGGACCCCGCGCCCCGATACCGCCGTCTTCCGCCTTGGTGATGCGGATTAGACATTCTTTCGGCACCGTGTTGATCGCGTGGTGGTCGACCTGGTAGCCCCACTTGAACTTCCAGGCGACCGCATGCTTGCCCGGGAGCGAGTCGGTCTGGTGCATCGGCATCAACCAGTTCCGCGTGAACGACTGCTGGGCTCCATACCGGAAGTTCGACTGATAGCCGGTATCGATCGCAATCGCGCGGCCATCTGGTCGGGTCTCGTGCCCTTTAACCGATTTCGGCGTTGCCACGAAGGGGGCGTGCTTCGCCATCGTCACGTGGTACGGATAGGAGGGGTTGTACTTCGCACGGATCATCAACCGCGCGACTTTATAATAGGGGTCGCTCGGCTTCCAGCCGCGATACGGCCGGTCCACCGGGTTCCCGTCCACATAGACATAATCACCATCGTTGATGCCGCGGTCTTTCGCTGCCTGTGGGTTGATGTGCAACTGGTGCTCGCCCACCCCCGGCGTCCGCTTGTCCATGCGATACGGATCGCCGAAGTTTGACTCGTAAATCTGCACCCAGTCGTTCACCGACCACTGGCTGTGCACCCGGTGACGGGTCTTCGGGGTGACACAGTAGAACTGGTATCCTTTTTCCCACAATGGGTTGCTGTGGCGCTTGATCTCGTGCCACGACAGCTTGAGGTTCCGGACCGTCTTGTCATCGTGATGTTGCGCCGTGATCGGAATCCCGTAGTCATCCGGACGACAATAGGGATTCGTCGTAAAGATGGCGTTCGGCAGGTACGGTGTTGCTTCTGGTCCCTCACGATGAGAGATGAAGTTTTCCCCGTACTCGATGGCTTCCGGCTCGATGCGATAGGTCTCGTACCGCCCACTGCGGGTCCACATTGGCTTGGACTCGTTGGTCTCTTCCCAGAAGGGATGCCGCGGATAGGTGCGGACCATCACCATCCAACCCTTTTCTGACTTCAGCATGACGTCTGCTGAATAGCCGTAGAAGGTGCTGGAGGCATCGAGCATCCGCTGCGCATAGACGTCGACGCGGTTGGTATACACCATTGCGAAGTAGTCCTTCATGCGCTTGTCGCCGGTCATGTCCGACAACTTCGCCGCCGTGCCTGCAAACGTGTCGAGGTCGTTGCGAGTGTCGTACAAGGGACGGATACCACCCTTCCAAATCTGCACCCAGGGATTCGATACTGTCACCGTCATTTCCGGATAGGTGAACTCCATCCATGTGTTACAGGCAAAGGAGATATCGTTGTGATTGACGTCCGACGTCATCTCGATGTCCTGGTGGATCAGGGTCTCGATGTTCGGATCCACGTTGCGCACCATGTCGTAATGGTGCTTGGCGTTGTTGAGCACGTTCACGTTGGTCACCCAACGGAGCTTGCTCGGGGTCGGCATGTGGGTCTTGCCGGTGAACACCTTGCGTCCATATTTGGGCGTATTGACGATCAAGGCCGTATCACCGTGGTTCCAGTAGCCGACTTCCTCGCCGTAGTAGTACGACTTGGTCTTGATTTCCTTGCCGTGCGCGTTCGGATCCAAGGTGATATTGAAGGGATCTTCACCCGTATGCACGGCTAGACCAGCGCCGGACCAGGGTGTCGCAGTCCACGTTCCGGCTTTGTAGTTACCGGCCCATGTATGCTGTCCTGTGCCAAACTTTCCGACGTTGCCGGTGATGATGAGCACCATCGCGGCACCGCGGGCGTTCACGGTTTGATGGAAATAGTGACAGGTGCCTTCTCCGTTGTGGATAGCGGCTGGCTTGATGGAGCCCGAGTCGCGTGCCCAGCGGACGATGAGGTCTTTCGGGGTGCGGCAAATCTGATGGACGGTGTCCAGGTCGTAGTCCTGGAAGTGCACCATGTACATCTGCCACACCGGCATCGCGTCGATCTCACGACCATTGAGCATCTTCACTCGGTAGGAGCCGGTGAGAGCTGCATCGATGCCGCTGTTGAGGTAGTGCCATCCCACCTGCTCACGATGCAGAGGAACAGACTGATTCTTGTTGAGGTCCCAGACCATCATCCCGCCGAGCCGCTGGATCTGCTCCGGCTTCAAGGACTGAATCCGGCCCGAGTAGCTCTTCGAGAAATCCGGAAACTTGTAGCCTGCCACCACATCGCGCGGATCGAGGTATTGCAACGTATCCGTGCGAACGAGGATTGGGGCGTCCGTGAACGACTTCAAGAAGTCAATGTCGTGCAGGTTCTCATCGACAATGATCTTCAAAGCGCCCAAGAACAGCGAGCCGTCTGATGCCGGACGCAAAGGCATCCAGTAGTCAGCCCGATAGGCGGTTGGATTGTATTCGGGCGTGATGACGACCACGCGTGCGCCACGCTCGATACATTCCAACTTCCAGTGGGCTTCCGGCATCTTGTTTTCGACGAAGTTCTTGCCCCAGCTGGTGTTCAGCTTGGAGAAGCGCATGTCGGAGAGGTCGATATCCGACGCCTGGGCACCCGACCACCAGGGATGAGCCGGGTTCTGGTCGCCGTGCCAGGTGTAGTTCGACCAGTAGCGACCGCCCTGCGCCTGTTCCGGCCTGACTTTCCGAATCCAGGTGTCCAACAACGCGCAGATTCCACCGTTCATCCGGGTGGCGCCCATCTTGCCGATAATGCCAAGCACTGGCATCCCTGCGCGGAACTTGAAGCACCGGGTACCTGCGCCTTTCATCATCTCGATCATTTCCGGCGCGTAGCCCTGCTCTCGGAGCCGACGTGCACCGGCTTCCCCGCTGTACCGCGTCGCGATGATGATCATTGCCTTCGCGGCATACGTAAACGCTGTATCCCAGGACACGCGGAGCATGTCGTCCAGGAAGCGGGCGTCGAATTTGTATTTCCGCTTGGTTGTGGACGTCAACTCCGGGGAGCCATCGTCCATCCACGCTTTCCAGCCTTTCCGCATCAACGGACCCTTCAAGCGATACGGGCCGTACACGCGGCGGTGGAAGGTGTACCCTTTCAAGCACATGCGCGGGTTGTGCGCGAACGTGCCGCGGTTGCCATAGAGGTCTTCGTAGGTTTGGTGGTCGTAGTTCTGCTCGACTCGCATCACGACCCCGTTGCGGACAAACGCCCGGACGCGGCAGGCGTGCGTGTCGTTTGGAGAACAAACCCACGTAAAGGATGAATCGTACCGGTATTGGTCGTGATAGACGCGCTCCCACGACCGATCCGGATAGTCACCCAACGGGTTCCCGACTTCGATGACCGGCTGGAGCGCGGTCAACGCTAGGACTTTGTCTGCCACCGCCACTGCGGCAACAGTCCCCGCGGAGACTTTCAAAAACTGTCTACGTGACAAAAACATTGCGAACACCTCCTAAGTTGAGGGCTTCAATATGCCCTCGTTTCTTCTTCTGACGCACAACCAAAAATCTTCCCACCCTCCTTCATGCGCAAGCGGCGCAGACGGCTGAACTTCAAAACCGAGCTCCACCCTCGTGACGTGCGTGGATGGGTAGAAATTCAGGTTTTGTTTCAGCTTTGTAGACAACTCATCCCAAAATCTATCCAAAAGCAATAATTGAACCAATGAAGGCGGTGGACCTACTTTTAGTGGTATTGATAAAAACATTTGAAAAAATTGATGAATCTGCATATTTAGTTTGTTAAAGACAAGCCTACATCTGTCGCAGTTTGAGTAGTTTATGTATCGATCTGGTATATCAGTCTGTACTTTGTATCATTAAAGTAAATATAATCAATTATTTATAATAATAATTACGCAATCGATTTCATGTGTTACTAAAAAGTAACAATTTATCTATTATTCAACAGTAGTATCTCTTGAAATAATGCAAGATGTCCCTATCGGACTGACTCTGAAGTCATACATTTTTTAGTAAGTGGGCCTAGCCGTGGGCGGTGACCAAGCCTAGAATGATTTGGAAAGCCTCTTTTTATTGTGGTGCGGTACCGGTTGAAGCGGAAGATGATCTCGCCGAGGAAAGCCTGAAGATGTTGCTTGCTCACGACGTGAATAGGTGCTCAGCAAACAGGTTTGGAGGTTTCCGAATACCCGATTGACACAGGGAGGATCTTCGCCGCCCGCTCTGTGGGGTACCTAAGGGTCTGGCTCGGTGACGGTAGCCCAAGTTTTGCAGCGGGGTGTAACTTCCTCACCCATCGGTCAGGAAGACTGTCCCGCACTCGACATTCTCCTCGACGAATCCCGTGAGAGAGGCCGTGGAAGCTTCGAGTCCCACGTGGAGTCCTACCCTGCTCGAACCCTTTCCCCGCACCTCGACGGTACCCATCACCAGCATCTTGTCAAGGAGATGTCGTCCTCCTTTGAGGCCCGCCTCAGGTCCGCCTATGTTGGGCCTCGTCCATTTCACCTTTTCCTTCAGGATGTCGCGTTCGAATCGTACTGTCACCCGTCGCAGCGTGTGGAGCATGGCCCAGGCTGTCTCGTACGAGTCGAGATTCAACTGCTATTGAAGCTGGAGCACCGAAAGCCCCGTTGTGGGCGTGGTGACCACGTACGCCGCCTCGAACTTGAGCGTGAGCGGTACGCTGGTTCGGTGAAGCATCGACCTGCTGCGACTTAGGTCTGATAGCCGTAGGACTGACACTGCCAGCTTCCACTAAGCCGACTCCAACGCCTCGGTGTACCGGCGCCGCCCACAGAAGTACCCCTCCGGCCATCGACCCGCCGTGAGGGAGGTACGGCAGGCTGCATCATCATCAGAAAAGCTCCTGGAAGTCCTTCACAGACCTGGGAAAGTCTGACCGTTCCCACGCCCGTACACTAACCATAGTGGCCTTCGGAGTCACCCCGATAGGCACTCTACGTAGGTTTTGGCGTCGCATGTGGTTTGCTTGACAGCGCACCGTGAGCTCAGTATTATTCAATCCCACTTCACTCAAGATTCCTGGGAGCGGGAATAGCTCAGTGGTAGAGCATCGCCTTGCCAAGGCGAGGGTCGAGGGTTCAAATCCCTTTTCCCGCTCCATGCTTGCTTACCCTTTATCTTAAATCTTAACCCCTTCAAAAGCGTCAAGTCGTCTGGAGCGGTTGCCAGTTCGTGCGAAGTTTGAGAGGCGTGCCGAGCATTCCGGTGATGGGTTCCATTGCCTCAACTTTGGCTAGGAATTCGTGATGAACGAAGACTTCAACTTCCATTTAGTAGCCGAAGCGGAACATGTTCTACAAGGAATTGTAACGTCACACCAGTTAAGACCAGTCGGGAGCCCGATGCCAAAATCTCGGGGAATATTTCCCTGAAGTGCGAAAATTTTCAGTGGACAGGGACTTTCATGTTTCGAGTGGCCTACCACGCTTTGCGGCAGGTGCAATCTCTGGGAATTGCAAAGTTGGGTGCGGCCATTTCTTCCGGTAGTCACGGCCATGGGATAGCCTTGGCCGCCAGTTTCCTCGGGCTATCGGCTCATGTAGTGATGACCAAACCAGTCTTATCTCTGAAGTACCACGCGGCAGTGGTATACGGGGTAAAGGTTATGATCATAGAGAATCAGTTGACCGCCAAAGAGAACGTTCAGGAAGTGGTTGTGTAACAAGATACGATATACGCACATGCGGTCAATGATCCTAAGGTCATTGCTGGTCAAGGAACGGTCATGCTGAAGTTTGTTGATCAGGTCGCGTCATTGGAGGTGCTGTTAGCCCCGGTGGGAGGTGGAGGGTTGCTTTCGGGTCTGTGCGTGGCCGGCCATCATCAACAGCCTAGCTTCAATAGTTTTACCTGTGAACCATACGGAGTGCACGCAAGATTTCGGCTCGTGGGAATCCGGTCAGTGCCTTGAGGGTTTCACCGTAGGAATCCTGGACTCGTTGTGTCTACTTCTGTCCGAAAACACTGCGCAAAGACTCTTTGATCGTGGCTGGAAGGTCCTTCTTCTGAGAAAAACGAAGAAGTCGAGCTATGGAAGTCGAGCTATGGTTGAGGGGGATGCGCTTTTCTCGATCAATTGATTTGAGTCTTCCCATCGTGTAGGGAACTGTCGTGTGTGTCGGTTGCTAATGCGACGGAATTTGGCAAGAGGATTGGTCTCGAGACTCATTGAGAGAGCAATGACTGTTTCATATGGTGATGGAACGAGAGCAATACAAGACCGTTGAGTGTAGTGACATTCAAACTTCATCGTCAAGGCGGCGTAGCTTGTTCGCTCCCTGACCGTGTGGTAGGAGTTGACTATGTTAGGGGCTTTTTTCTTTTGCGTTGCTACTCGGCGATGTCAACCGGCTATCCGGCTTGGGATCGTCTTGTGCCTTCTCGTGATGGGTATCAGCTGTGTTCCGGAACGTCAGGCAGTCGTTAGTTCCAGCAACGAGGGCGAGTGGCAGCCGTGGCAGGTTTTGGATACGCAGACTGGTCGTGTCCTATCTTCTTCCGAATGGCTCAAGGATTTAGAGCGCTACGAGATCGTCTATCTTGGGGAGGAACATTTCAATAAGTATCATATCGAAGCGGCAGTGAGAATTCTGAGGCAGCTTATCTCGGATGGCATTCAGCCCACTATAGGGATGGAAATGTTTGGTTGGGACGGACAGACGGCACTGGATGACTATCTGTCGAAGGGTCAGCCTGTGAAGAGCGACTTTCTGGAACAGGTCCGGTGGAAACAAAATTGGGGCGGGGCGTTTGAAAACTATGAACCACTGGTGAGGTTTGCTCGTGACCGGCATTTATCCATCCGCGCCATGAACCCGCCGAAACCATTGATCCGTCGTGTCGTGAAACACGGTCTGGAGCAAGCTAGGCAAGAGTTGGAGTGGGCGTTTTGGGGGCTGCAGCAGGAAGATATTGTCGACGATCCTTCCTATCGCACGTGGATTCTCGATCAGCTTCGGCGGTGTCATGGGGGCGGAACCGATGAGGAATATCGAACGATGTACGAAGCGTCGATGGTTCGCGACGAAGGGATGGCGAAAACCCTCGTCGAGAGGCTGGGAGAATTGCGCCGTGACAAAATCGGACCCCGCAGCATGATTTTGAGTTATACGGGAGGGGGCCATATTCAGTACAATCTCCCGGTACCGATGCGAGTCGCCAGGCGGCTCTCAGATCATGTGAAACAGACGACGATCTACCTGACCTCGCTTGATGCCAGCAGAACCGATGAAATTCAGGATCTCATGCGAGAACACGTCGCAGATTACATCTGGCTAACGCCAATAAGCGAGCAAGGGCCTCCCCAACGCTGTGGGTAGAATGGGTTCCAACGACTTGTATTGTTCCTGATTGGTATTCGAGAGATACCAAGCGTAAAACTGACCAGTTCTTGACAGTACCGAACTTGCTCGGCACACTGAGTCGACCGTTCGTATTGGAGTCTCCGATCGTTGAAGATGCGAAACAAGATTCCCTGCAGTGCTGAACGACTGGAGTTGTTGGATCCGCAGATGATTCAAGCTGTGTCGGATGCCTCTGCTTTCCAGATCGGCCACCAATACTTGACGGAGAATCGCGTCCGTATTATGGAGGCGGACGACGCGCAGATTTCGTCGACCGTTATCGGCAATTCCGGTCTCTACGAACAGATCATCCGGTTAAAAGATGGGCACCTTACTTCGAAGTGTTCGTGCACGCTTCCGGAAGAGCCCATGTGCCGTCACAGTATTTCGGTCTTACTGGAATATCACAGGTGGGCCCAGCCCAGGCAATCGCGAAAAACGAATGACTCCAGAGAGACCGAAGCGCAGCCGCAGGCTGATCACGCGGCCAATGTAAGGACTTCAACCATGCAGTCGTCCGCTTACGACGTTAAGCTGAGCGAGGTCATGCAATTTGTGGAGTGGCTACAGCCGGCGATGAAGGCCATCGAAAAGGGAGAGCGGGTTCCTGATCCTCCGAAGCTCGATGTGGGAGAAGTGTCCATGTGGATTCAAACGATCAGGAATCTAGAAGATCAACGCCGGGAAAGTAAAGAAGTTAAGTTTAACCTGGAATCTGAAATGCGAGATCGGGAGGCGTATGTGGAGCACCTGACCCATCAGCTACAGGCCTCGAGTGCGGAAGCGAAGACCGCCCAAGCCGCGTCGCAGGAACTCCAGCGTGTGGTTGCCACGTACAAAGGGATGCTGGACAAGGTTGGCGAGTGAAGTGGTTCGTTACGATGGGCAGATGCGGTCTATGGCGAGAGAGATCCTTAGCAACGGCACCCAACTCGACAATCTCGCCGGCTCATTCAAAGAACTAGCCGAGGCACTCAAATCCGCCACAAAGCAGAGTCCGCCACGATAACGGCTTTTTCCTGCCATTTCCTGAAATCGCTCCCAATACTTTCGGGAGGCCTCTTCTGCCTCCCACAGGAGTTTCAGTAAAATACAGTCCTCTACTTTTTTGGTCCGATTCGAAGGTGGATTGAGCAGGAAAAAGATGTTTTTCACAAGTGAGTATGATGGCAGGAACCATCTTGCTGGGTGAGGCCTTGCTGGCGTTGGCGAACGCGCCAGCTGGTGAAAGGCCTCCGGACTACAGTGGGATTTCCAGTATGTAATATGTGCTGATCGGGTTGGTTCTTGCCTACGGCGTCTACGATACGTTCTTAAAGAAGTCGTAGCTCTTTAGATCACGCACTTTCACTCCAATTCCTCTTGGCTGGTCATTGCGGACTGTCAGGAGGTTCATTTAGTCTTACCCCTCCATCCAGAATGCCCTAGGATTTAGTAGTTTGTTGGTCAAGCAAAGGGCTGAGTATTTTCAGAATCTGCTCAACAATTATCCGATAGCCTTCCTTTGTTGGGTGAATGCCATCGGCCTGGTTCAAGGTGGCAGAGGCGGCCACGCCTTCAAGGAAAAATGGGATCAAGGGGAGATGGTATTGCTTGGCCAGGGGCGGGTAGATCGCCTCGAAGCCCATGGTGTATTCTTGCCCATAGTTTGGGGGCAGTTTCATTCCGGACAAGATGACGGTCACGCCGGCCCGCTGCAATTGCTGGATGATCTGGCGGAGATTGCTTTTCGTTTGATCGAGGCTGAGCCCGCGGAGCCCGTCATTTCCGCCCAACTCGAGGATGACTAACTCAGGCTTGCTGTTGAGGACCCACGGGATACGACGAAGACCGCCGGCCGTGGTGTCACCGCTGACACCGGCGTTGATCACCCGATAGCGATAATTGAGGGTGTCCAACCGCCGCTGGAGTTGGGCTGGGTACGATTCATCGGCACTCACTCCGAGTCCGGAAGTGAGACTGTCACCAAAGGCGACGATGCAAGGTCGGGTGTCTTGTGCTGAATAAGAACCTGCCACCAACGCCGTTGGGCAGAGGAGCACAAAAAGGAACGACAGGAGAATGTGGTGAATGCGTTGATGTCGTGACATGACGCAATGGAAATTCACTCGGTTCGTTTCTTCCGTACAGTATACTACCATCCATAATACCATCCAATGTGCCGTCATCTAATGAAGGAGCGGGGTCGTTCATGATCAGCGTGAAACAGGTCTCGATGGTGCTCACGGCAGCAGGTCGGTCGGTGTCGATTCTCGATCACATCACCTTTGTGATTCCCGCGAAGCAAACGGTGGCCATTGTTGGACCATCAGGGAGCGGCAAATCAACCTTGTTAGGATTGATGGCAGGTCTCGATCGTCCGACTGCCGGGTCGATCGAGCTGGATGGAACGGACATTACCGCGCTGTCCGAGAGCCGCATGGCTCGATTTCGACGAGAAAAAGTCGGCTACATCTTTCAATCGTTTCATCTCATTCCCACCCTCACGGCACTCGAAAACGTTGCGGTTCCCCTGGAACTGAGCAGAGAACGGCATGCCGATGAGCGAGCCGCAAAATTGCTTGCGGCTGTCGGGTTGTCAGATCGCATGGGGCATTACCCTGTTCAGTTGTCTGGAGGGGAACAGCAACGAGTTGCGGTTGCGCGCGCCTTTGCCTGTTGCCCGTCCATCCTCCTAGCCGATGAGCCGACCGGTAATCTCGACAGCGCGACCGGTGCCCAAGTCATCGAGCTGCTGTTGTCGCTGCATCGCGATCACGGCACGACCCTGGTACTCGTGACGCATGATTCAACATTGGCGGCATCGATGCAGCGGGTTGTGTCCATGCGCGATGGGCACCTTGAGTCTGACTTTATACCCTCTTTCTCTGATTCCACAGTTGAACCAGGCCCATGATGCCGTTTCTGTTCAAGATGGCTTGGCGAGAGACCCGCGCAACCTGGCGGCACTTCCTTTATTTTCTGGTCTGTATCGCGGTGGGTGTTGGCGCGTTGGTGGGAGTGTCACTCTTTGGGACCAACGTGGAACGGGCCGTCACAAACGAAGCCCGCAGTCTGTTAGGTGGAGATCTCGAAATCCGATTGTCTCGCCCCATCAGTCCCAAGGGCCAGGCCGTCATGGACTCGCTGGATGATCGTGGTATTGCCACCACGCATGTGAGCGAGCTGGTGGCGATGGTGGCCAGGGATGAACAATCTGTAGTGGGCGGACATGCGACACAGATCGTTGAGCTCAAAGCGGTGGAGCCGGAGTATCCATTCTATGGCGCGCTCCGACTTGAGCCCAGCAACGATCTGTCTAATCTCCTTCGCTCGGATGCTCGATGGTGTCCTGGGCACAGGTGTTTTGGAGTGGTCGTGCAAGAGTCCCTTCTGATTCGAATGCGACTGGCCGTCGGGGATCGTCTCAAGATCGGACAAGGTCTGTTTCTCATCACGGGTCTCGTGCGGACCGAGCCGGACCGGATGGCGAACGCCTTCAGCCTTGGCCCTCGAGTCCTAATGTCACAAGAAGGTCTTCGCACGGCAGAGCTCGTCAAGTTGGGCAGTAGGATTCGTGAGCGGTACTTACTGAAGATCCCTGCGGCTATGGCTCCGGGGCTGCTGCTCTACGAGCTGCGAGAGCGGCTTGCGTCCGAATTACCCCGGGTGTCGGGATACCGCGATGCACAGCCGCAACTCAAACAGTTTTTGGAACAGCTCACTCGCTATCTGGGCCTCATCGGACTCACAGCGTTGTTTGTCGGAGGGCTCGGTGTAGCCACCTCCATCCACGCTTTTGTGAGAGAGAAGTTGAATACGATCGCAATTCTGAAAACGGTCGGAGCTGATTCCGCAACCGTGATCTGGACCTACGTCCTGCAGGCATTGATTCTCGGATTGGCCGGAAGCGTCATCGGCCTTGTCATCGGTATCCTGCTCCAGCATGGGCTTCCCTGGGTGATCGCCGGGCTTTTGGCATCGGACCTCCTCGATCAATTGGGATTCGCAACGGATGAAACGACCGCTTCTCTCATTCCACTTGGGAAAGGGCTGGCATTAGGCCTGCTCTCGACGCTTCTGTTTGCGCTTTGGCCGTTGCTCACGATTCGCGATATCAAGCCCGCCATGATCTTTCGCCGTGATGTGGTTCCGCTTGTTTCGGCCACGAGTTCGAACACCGAACTGTGGGGGAAGCGATGGGAGACGATTGACCGGGTAAAGGTACTCACCTCGATCGGTATCGGACTCGGACTAGCCATGTTGTCCATATGGCAAGCCGGATCGTGGATGGTCGGGATGTTGTTCATCGTCACCTTTATAGCCGCAGTCCTGCTGCTTGGAGTATTGGCCTGGATGGTGCTCCTCTTTCTGCAGAAATGGTCTCGCCCTGAGAGCCTCATCATGCGCCAGGCTCTCGGCAACATTGTGAGACCAGGGAGTCAGGCTGTAAGTATCACGGTCGCGATCGGCATCGGTGTGATGGTGGTGGTCACCGTGTCGCTGGTGGAACGGTCGTTACTCCGGCAGGTGAGCGACAATCGTCCGACGAATGCCCCTACCTTTTTCTTTATCGATATTCAGCCTGATCAGACGGAAGGGTTTGTCCGACTCTTGCATAAACAGTCCCGCGACCTAACGCCTCAGATGACACCCCTGGTGCGGTCACGGTTCTCCGCTCTCAATGGCCAACCCATTAAACTTGAAGCGATGTCCGAGGAGGAGGAACAGAAGGAGAAAGCTGTTGAGAAAGATGAGCGGCGAAAGAATTGGTACCTCACCCGTGAGTATGTACTCACATTTCTTCAGGATCTTCCCAATGACAACGAGGTAGTCAAAGGCGAGTGGTGGAAGCCTGGACAGGTCTTTACGAAGCCGTTGGTCTCGATCGAGGAAGATGCCGCGAAGCAGCTTGGCCTTGAGGTGGGAGATACGGTGGAGTTGGACATCCAAGGCGCCGCGATCACTGGAGAAGTGAGCAGTATTCGCAAAGTGGAATGGACCAACTTTTCAACCAACTTCTATATGATCTTTTCACCGGGCTCACTCGATGGAGCGCCGCTTACGTACGTCGCAACGGTCCATGTGGCCGCGTCAGAGGAGGTGTCGTTGCAGGAGGCTGTGGTGGCGTCATTTCCGAACGTTACGGCCATCAATATCGGTGACGTGCTTGACAGTTTTGCGAGAGTGCTTGATCGACTGTCCCTTGCTATTCGTGCCGTGGCGTTCTTTTGTGTTGTGTCTGGGGGCCTTGTCATGGCGGCGTCGTTGGCAGCGACGCGCTATCGTCGTCTCTACGAATCAGTGATTCTTAAGGCCGTGGGGGCGACGCGCAGCGTGATTGCACGCTCTTTTGCCGTCGAGTACGCGTTACTCGGGGTTGTTGGCGGTCTTCTCGGAAGCGGTTTAGCCAGCGTATTGTCCGGTGCCGTCCTCGCGACCGTGTTCGATCTCTCATGGAGTCTTCAGTCGCCGGTCCTGGTCGTGGGTTTAGTGGTGACGATCGCACTCGCCGTTCTGGTGGGGTTTCTGAGTACCTACCGAATTCTCGGCCAGCCGCCGTTGTCGGTACTCCGACATGAATAGCTGACGAGCAGAAGTGTGGGCGTGGGTGTAACCTGACGCTATTGGGTTGGCTGCAAGGTTTCGAGCAGCCAGAGATCCACGATCTGCCTGATGCGCAGCTCATCGCTCCGCTGGAGCTGGACAAAACGCAGTCCGATCGTGTTGTCCACAGAGGACCGCACCACGGCTTCGTCGATCGTAATCGTAATGGGAAACGAACAGTTGGAATGCTGGAATTCCAGTTCCAGCCTCGAGCCTGCAGCGACAGGAGTCGTGCAGCGGATAAGGCACCCGCGAAGCGAGAGGTTGTTGATGACGCCTTCTTGTCCCCTGTCGTGGATTGATGAAAGGCGCGGTTTAAACCAGACCGGGAAGGACACATCCACGCGCTCAAAGCTTCGACGGGGATTGCGTGTACGGCGGCCGAGGAACGCCCTAAACCGTTTGGCACAGAGCTGACAGCGAAATGGATAAATGGTGAGCGCACTCAGAAGAACGTCAGAAAATGTTTTCCGGGCGGCCAACCGTGTTTTTGTCGTTCTGCAGATGGGGCAGGTCCGGTCGGGCATGGTCATCCTGCGTTCACGTGAATCGTCGGCGTTCCCTGAGGGTCGAATGTAACTAGGTGTGGGGCTCAGTGACAAGCCCGGTGATTATGCGTAGTCGGCGGTCAATTCGGCGCGAGTCGAGACAGGCTGCTCCCCTGCGCCATTACCAGGATTACGTCATCTGATGAAGCGTAATTGTGTTGCCCCCGGGTCCAGGATGACCGCCATTCGGTAAACCGGTGTTGAGAGCGGCTTCAACTTGATCGGTACCCCTTTCTGTTTGAATGTTGTGACGAGGCCATCGAGGTTGTTCACCTCGAACCCGATGCTGCCACCTGTTTCGGCGTTGGGGTCCCCTATCCGCTAGGTCAGACAGCGCAAACGTCCCGCCTACCAGATCATATTCGACCCACTCGAAGTCTTGAACATCATGCCGTGCGAGGCGAATGCCGAGTGTCTCTGCACAAAGGGCCCGCGCCCGTTTCATGGCTCTGATTCGGATACAGGGTAAACGCGATGGATTTGATCATGGTTGCTCCCAAACAACGCGTTAGCTGTTGAGAGCGGCTCCTATACCCTGTAGGTATCGTTCACGAAACGAGACCGCAATGCGGAGCTGTTCCAAGTATTGCTGCAGTGTCTTGCCACCGAGGTCGATTTTGCGTGAGGTGAAGAATTCACCTACGTCGCGTTCGAGTTCCGGGGTAGCGAGACCGACGATCCCACCGCACATGCGGCGCAGGCCTTGCTTCGGGAAGAGCCGATCCATCTGATCCCAGTTGGTCTTCACAAAGTCCCAGGCCATCTCTCGACCATACACGCTTCCCAAAACCGCACTGATGATGAAGGGGGCATCTTGTGTGCGGATCTCCCCATTGATCGTGCGCCCCAGCGTGCGCGCCAGTAATAAGGGAGGCTGAAAGGCGGTTAACGAAAAGAGGTAACGCCGCTCTTCTTGGGGCGTTGTGGCCGTCCGGTAGCGTACGGTGAATTCCTCGTAGCGAGTCTCGTTTCCGGTATGAGCCAGGATGGTGACAAGAGCGGGGACGATATTCGGGTCGACGGTTGCCGGATCTTTTCCATATTGCTGATAGTGTTCCACTGCTTGCTGCTGAATGGACGGATCGTTGCCCAGCTTGCCCAATGCGCCGAAGAGCTCACCCCGCAATTGCCGAACGAGATCATTTTCTCTCGCTTGAGTCGACCAGCCTAGTTCGTTCACAGCGGGGGCTACTCGATTTCTGACGAAGGCTTCGAGAGCTGGGCGTTCACTGGCTTTGATGATGCGGTTCAAGAAGGAGAAGGAGTCGAGCAGTACGGCCCAGACATTCTTGTCTCGATCTTGTGTGAAGTTTCCGGTGAGATGAAGATATTCCGCAAGCGGCATGAGGCCGGAGACGGTCGTGGCCCAAGCGTCGCTGATGAGATTGAACCGCTCGGTGGGTGTGAGGCGATCCATGCCGGCATCGAGCAGTCGTTGGAGCAGTATGGCCTCATACCGAACCCTATAGAATCCATGCCCTCCCTCGTTGATGAGAAGCTGCTGGGCTCCTTGCGGAAGTGCGACGCGCGTCTCACGATCTGTGAGGAGCAACTGGCGATGTTCGGTCTTATCGCCGGCTGTGATACGGATCTGAACGGGAATCAGCCATCGCTGTTCTGAGGGCTCATTCTGCTGGAGATGGGCAAAGCGTTGCTGGGAGAGGACGAGTTCAGCATCCCCAGTCATGCGGGCGGTCACGAGGGGATAGCCCGGCTGAAAGATCCAGCCATCCATGAGTTCCGGGACCACCTGCTTCGCCGCATGTCCCAGTGAAACCCACAGATCTTTCGTGTCCGCATTGCCGTAGGCATGGGTACGAAGATATTCGCGCACACCATCACGAAAGATGGCCGGCCCAATATGTTGTTCGAGCATACGAAGCACCGAGGCGCCTTTTTCATAGGTCAACACGTCGAACATGGCATCGGCATCTTTCGGAGCGCGAACAGGATATTCGATCGGTCTCGTGCTGTGTAAGCCGTCGACAGAAAATGCCGCCGCGCGCGTGACGCTGAAGGTATCCCATCGTTTCCACTCTGGCTTCCAGGCATCGACGGCCAACATCTCCATGAAAGTGGCGAAGGCTTCGTTTAACCAGAGTCCATTCCACCAGGACATGGTGACAAGGTCACCGAACCACATGTGGGCGATCTCATGGGCGACCACGTCCGCGACCCGTTCGAGTTCGCCGTGAGTTCCGGTGCGTTGGTCGACCAGCAGTGCTGTTTCTCGGAATGTGATAGCTCCGAGATTCTCCATCGCGCCAGAGGCGAAGTCTGGGATAGCTAGGAGATCCAGCTTGTCGCCTGGATAAGGAATGCCGTAGTAGTCCTCAAAAAACTTCAGTGATGCCACCGCGATGTCATGACCGAACGGAGTGAGGGATTGTCTGCCTGGAACTGTCCAGAGTCGAAGGGGCGTCTTCCCGACGAATACCAGTGCCGTCGTTTCAATGTGCCCTACGATAAATGCAACGAGATACGTTGACATCTTGATGCTGTCGGCGAAGCGCACCACCTTCTTGCCGGCCTCGATGGACTCCGAAGCGACCGAGGTGTTTGACACCGCCGTCAGACGTGGATCAATGACCATGGTCGTGGCAAAGACAGCCTTGAAGTCCGGTTCATCCCAGCAGGGAAAGGCCCGGCGCGCGTCGGTAGCTTCAAACTGCGTGGCAACCATCGCCTGCGGCGTTCCTGATTCGTCTTTGTACGTGCTGCGATAAAACCCGCGTAGCTGGTCGTTCAGTTTCCCCTGAAAGGAAAGGTACAGCTGCCATTCGCCCGGTTGGATGGACTCCGTGAACAACAGCCGACCACGTTGAATCGACTCTTCCAACTCGATGGTAGCGTTGAGTCGTTGGCCTTTTGGACCTTTGACGATGGCCGATGCGATGGCAAGATCGACGACGTTTAGAAGGATTGTTTGCGTCGCCTGTTTAACCGAGAGGGTGACGGTCGCCCGGCCTGTGAAAGTTTTGGTCGTGAGATCAGGTTCGAGCCGAAGGTCATACCGAGTCGGAATCACGTGTCGGGGCAGTCGATAGGGGTCGACGCTGCCGGCAATCTCATCTGGATTCATATCTTCACCTTTAGGTTTCGTTGTGGTGGCTGCCGCGCCAGGTGGTTCGTGTGGTGAGAGGAAGTACGTGTGCTATCGGAAGGGCCAGGAAGATGCGGGCCTGTAGGGCTAGGGCCAGAAACATATCGCGCCTGCTGACTGGGTCCTCATCTTCCCGGGGCATGATGCGTGTGGACGCCGTGGGGTGTGCCGACAACCAAGACATTCGTTTGGCCGACGAAGAGGCCGGTCTCAACGATCCCAGGAATTTGGTTCAAGGCGACGTCCAGGTCTCGTGGCTGGTCGATCCGCGCGAGGTACACATCCATAATCAAGTTACCGGCTTCGGTTTTGAATGGGGTTCCGTTACGCTCTCTGAGTGCCACACGGCTCCTGGTGAGCGCTTCAATCTTTCGTGCAGTGCTTCCCCAGCCAAAGGGAATGACTTCGATGGGTAGTGGACAGGAGCCTCCGAGCACGGGCACTTGCTTCGTGTGGTCGACCAAGACGATAAATTGCCTGGCTGAGACGGCGACTATCTTTTCTTTCAAGAGCGCTCCGCCCCCGCCCTTGATCAGATTGCAACCTGGATCAACCTGATCGGCTCCGTCGATGGCCACGTCGATCTCCCAGCGATTCTCTGCATCGATGAGGGGAATGCCGGACTGTTTGGCGAGCGCGGCTGTTTCCTGTGATGTGGACACCCCCCGCAGCTTCATACCTCCGCGGATCTTTTCTCCCAGTGCGATCACCATATGTTTCGCTGTGGAACCTGTCCCGAGTCCGACGACCATACCGTCGCGGACAAACTCGACGGCTTCCAACGCGGTGGCTTTTTTGAGGTCATCAAGATTCAAGATCTTGTTGTGGTGTCATGGTGTCGGAGCATGGGAAAGGGCACCGGCAACAGATGCCGCGCCGAGGAGCGCTGTCTTCTGGTTCATGACAACTTTTACGGGCATGTTGCTCAATAGGCGCTTGTAACGCCCCTTGTTGGTGAACGCTTTCATGAACGTACCATCTTGAAGTTTCTTGATAAGTTTTGGTGCGATGCCACCGCCTACGTAGACACCATCGAGCGAGAGTGCTTTCAGAGCTAGGTTCCCGGCCTCCGCGCCATAAATCGACGCGAAGAGATTCAATGCTTGCGTGGCAATTTCGGCTTGTCCTTTCAAACCGGTTTCAGCAATTTCAGCGGCTGGGTTGCCGGCCTTGATCTTTTCCGCTAGCCACGTGGGTTCATTCTTCTTCGTGTCGCGGATGTACTCATAGATCGAGATCAATCCTGGACCAGAGAGCAGCCGCTCGTAACTGACATGGAGATACTGGCTGCGTAGATACCGGAGCAGTTCGATTTCATAGTCGTTGTTGGGGGCAAAATCCGTATGGCCTCCCTCTGACGGCATGGGGCGGTACGACTTACCGTCCCAAAAGAGAATGGCTTCACCTAGGCCCGTTCCAGCAGCAATGAGTGCCAACGCCTGTCGTTTCTTCTGCGGGGTGCCAGGATTGAGCACTTCGAGTTCGTCAGGGCGCAGCAACAAAATTCCATAGGCCGTTACTTCGAGGTCGTTGAGCAGTTGCACACGAGGAATGTCGAACTGCCTGGCGATGCTTGGGCCATCGACGATCCAGGGGAGATTGGTGGTACGGCTATGGTTGTCGATGACTGGTCCCGCGACGCCGAAGCAGGCAGCCGCGATCTTGACGGGCTCGGCGGGCGGCACGGTTTTCGGTAGCTCGTCACTGTCGGCATCTGCAGTCTCTAACTCATGCAGTGGGGTCGGCGGTTTGAGGGGCGTCAGGAACCCTTCGAGAATCTCTTCGAGCGATTTGTAGTCAGCGTTGTGGAAGGATTCAAAACGAATCGGCTCGGTTCGCTCGGTGGTCCAATCATAGAGGGCCAGGTTGGTTTTTGTGCCGCCGATATCGCCTGCGAGGATCATGTAGCCCCTTCGCTATGAATTGCTCAGCGACGGACGGTTAATTGTTCCGCTCCAGAGTGGTCGAGTATCCAAATCAGTTGACCCGCTTCCGGTGCGACCATGGCGGCGGGGAACGCCCGGTCTGCCGCACTCTGCGGCTCCAAAATCGCTAGCACCATGGGCGCTTTTGCCGAGCCGGTCACCAGGAACAGTACCACAGTCGCCCGATTGATCACACCTAGGGTCAGCGTGAGGCGCACTCGAATGCCTGTAGGGGCTTGACTGACTGTGACCAGCCGTGTCTGCTCTTGAAGGACTGTTGTCCCAGGAAACAACGACGCGGTATGCCCATCTTCTCCAAGGCCGAGAAGGATCAAATCGATCCGGGGGACTTCCGGAGCGGCACAATCCGTGAGGCTCCGTAGTGTTTCCTCGTACTCTCGTGCCGCAGCTGCAGGGTTGTGGTGATCGCCTTTCATGCGATAAACGTGATTGGACCGAATGCCTAACGGCTGAAACAGGGCACTCTGGGCCATCCCGAAATTGCTCTCCGGATGTTCCGGTGGTGTACAGCGTTCATCCCCAAACAGGAAAAAGGTTTGTGGCCAATTAAATTGTCCCTTCCATTCAGACTTGGTCAGGGTTTGGTAGAGAGTTTTGGGGGTGGATCCACCAGACAGGGCGACGAGGAATCGACCGTTGGATTGAATGGCTTGTTCGCTGATGCGCTGGATGAGGGCGGCCGCGTTGTGGGCCCATTCCTGACCGTTGCGTGCGATGCGAATGTCAGGCATAACGGGCATGTCAGCGGCGGGACCTCCGGCGGTGGTGCTTTTTCGTCGTCGTTCGGCGTCGAGGGGATCGAGTCGGTACAAAGGCCATCGCTAGTGCGTTCACCGTGGCTGCTGGATTGGGGTCTAACTGGACGCGAATGGCATGGCGGTGGTGGGTACGGAGCGATTCCAGATCACCCGCGGCCTGTGCTTTGGCTAATGTTCCGAATGAAAAAAAATTGCCGGGGATCATCACATCAGGCGTCATACGATCCACCAATTCCAGGAAGATGCCGGTATTGGGACCGCCTTTATGGAGTTGTCCCGTCGAATGAAGGTAGCGGGGGCCGTATCCAAATGTGGTGGTCACATGGTGCTGTGTCACGAGGACTTTGCGGAGGCGGCGCACGGCTGTCTCAAGCGGACGCGAAGGGGTTGTATAAGCCAGGATGGAGACATATGCCCTAGCCCGAAGACGACCGGAAATGTCCTGGGTGGCTTGTTTGGGACTGCTGCTTGGCTGTTCCGGCAGACGTCCCGTCGACCGGAAAATTCCCAGGACCTGATGGGTGTTGTCTTTGCTCTCTTGGACATTCGGCTGATCGAAAGGATGAATGCCGAGCACGTGCCCGGCTATGGCCGTGCCAAACTCCCATCGAAAGAACTCGGCTCCTAGGTCATAGCGATCATGGAGATCCAATTGGAGGGCTGGGTGTCCGGCTTTGGTGAGCGCCTGAACTTGTCGATCGAGGACACCATTCTTCTCTCCCTTGAGCCGCAGATAGACGAAGAAACGGTCCGTTCCATACGAAGTTGGTGGCAGGACTGGTTCTTGTGCGACGGGAATGAGGCCGGTCCCCTTCTTGCCGGTGCTCTCGGCGAGGAGTTGTTCAACCCAGAGACCAAAGGTTGAAAGGGAAGGCGACGCGATGACCGTCACCTTATCGCGTCCAGCTTTGGCGAGGCTGCCCATGGCCGCGCCGAGATAGGCGCCAGGATTCAACTCGATTGATGCGTGTGCACGGCACTGCTTAGCCATGTCGGCCGCTCGGTCCAAGAGCCGAGGGACATCGAGCCCAAGCAGTGCGGCGGGAACAAGGCCGAATAAGGAGAGGACGGAATACCTTCCTCCGATGTCAGCCGGATTGCTAAAAGTCTGTCCAAACCCATAGTCCTGCGCCATCTTCTCTAGACTAGTTCCTGGATCGGTGATGGCGAAGAATTGTTTCCCGCCATGATTACCTTTGCCTTTTGCCACGAGGTTCCAGAAGTGGGCGAAGAGCGACATGACTTCAATGGTTCCCCCGGACTTGCTCGCGACGAGAAAGAGCGTTCGGACTGGAGTAATTCCCCTGGTCACCTGTCGAACACAGCCTGGAACGGTTGAGTCGAGGACCAAGAATCGAGGAGACCCTTTCTGAGATCCAAACGACGAACAGAACACTTCCGGCCCAAGGCTGCTGCCGCCCATGCCGAGCAGCACGATATCCGTGATTTTCATTTCCTTCGCTGCCGACGCACAGCGTCGAAGGTTCTCAAGCTGTTCGCGCATTTGGTCGTGTACGGTCAACCAGCCTAGGCGGTCGGAAATCTCCTTGGGTTCCGGGTTCCATAGCCGGTGGTCTTTGGCCCACAGCCGTTCTATGACCTGATCGCGATTCAGCGCCTCTAGGGTCGAACTGACTGCGGACTTGAACGATAATGCAAGCTTATCGCGCGATGGTGTGGGCATGGAATCTCTCTCGGACAAATTGGTGTGGTGTGGTCTGCAGGGAGTCGGCGGGTATCTTATGAATCTCGGGTGGAAAAGGCAATGCCGACTCGGAACGCCGTTCATCTATTTATATAACTGCGTCAGCCCCTGTCCACGCATGGTGGTCACACGGGAACGGCCTTCCGGCGTAGCTCCGTCGCCCTGGAACTGTTTCTACCGGATGCCGTTAAACCACAATCGAGCGCGGGATGTTAGCACCTTGGCGCCAGCAAGCTCAGTGCCAGAGGGTAGGTTTTTCGCATGACAAAAAGATCGAGTAATTCCATTACTAGAACAACCAGTTCGGCAAGACAAACTATGTCGCGGTTTTCTGTGACGATCTGGTGTTGTGAGGGCAAAAGCGCCTCAAGGGATAGACGCTTAGCTGGACAGGGCGGCTTGTCTGAGAGGACCTGAAGGTGTGGAAGCCACAAAATTGACAGGTCAGATAGCCGCTCATATAATGTAACATTTGTTTTGAACGTACGCATTATTGATGTTGTGAGAGGAGTGTTATGTCATTCACGTCTCAACAGCCGTCCAACTTAAAGAAGAAACGTGAGCACGGTTTTCGAAAACGCATGAGCACAAAAAACGGGCGTAGGGTCTTAGCCCGCCGGCGAGCCAAAGGGCGAGCTCGGTTGACTGTCTAGATTGCAGTACCTGGTCTGCGGGTGCTCTCGAGTTTGCTCTTCAGTCTCTTCGCGCTTCTTTGATGGGTTGTGCGCGTTTACCTGCCATGAGCATTCTTTCCCAGGATTATGATGGATAGCGTGCCGCGGTAGAATGGTCTTATGGTGATGTCAAAGCAGCAAGGACAGAAGGGCATTTACTTGCGAACCTACCGGGATATCGAAACGGTCAAGCGCCATGGGCGACGGATCTCCACGGCGCTCTTCAATCTTCTGGCATACAAGATGGATGATGCCCCTAGTCGGGTTGGGATTGTCGTCGGCAAGCGATTTGGGAATGCAGTCCGGCGGAACCGGGCAAAGCGAGTCTTTCGGACACTCGTAAGGCAGCTGCACCAGGAGTTGGTTCCGGGGCAGGCTCTTCTGGTTTTCCCAAAGCGGGAGGCGCTTTTGCAGACATCCGAAGAATTGAAGCGGATGTGGGCGACGTCACTGCAGCGTGTTCACCTTCTTCGCCCAAGGTCAGGTTGAGATGCGGCATTTTTGTCTGTACATGATTCAAGGCTACCGCCTCATGATTTCTCCGTTGTTCGGTCGTACATGCCGATTTGAGCCGACCTGTTCGAAGTATGCCCTTGATGCGGTTGCCCGATATGGCACTCTTCAAGGACTTGGTCTAGCAGTGGTCCGTCTCATGAAGTGTCACCCCTTCCATCCCGGGGGAGAAGACCCGGTCAAGTAGTGGCGATGACATTCTAAAGAAAGTACAGCCTACGCATGGAAAAGCGCGTCATTGTGTTTTTGTTGTTGTCTCTTGCGATCATCTTTGGCTATGAGTATGTGCTCAAAGAACTTGGAGTGCTCCCTCAGCCACCCGCAACATCGGAACCCACAGGTCCTTCATCGAGCCGATCACTGCCACCTTCTGTCGTAGGTCGAGCGAACGAGCCTTCAAGCATTCCAGCCAGCGAGCCTTCTTCTGTGAGGAGCGCGGTGGAGGGTATGCAGCCTCGTAGGCTGGAAGGTGGACCGATGGCCGCAGAAACTGTCGAGGTGGAGACGAATCTCTATCGTGCCAAGTTCACGACCCGTGGGGCGGTGCTGACGAGCTGGGAGCTCAAACGCTATCACGGTAATTCGGATGAGCAACCTGCCATACAGCTTGTCAGGCAAGACGGCAAATTTCCTGGGCCATTAGCGGTCACTACAGACGATACTGTTCTCGCCAAAGAATTGGTGGAAGGGTTCTACAAAGTCGAGAAGGATTTCACGAACCTGAAGCGGGCTAACCGCGACGGCCATGTAACGTTCTACTATGAGAACGCTGAAAGAGGCGTACGCCTCGAAAAGCGGCTCACCTTTCATGCAGATAGTTATCTGGTGGACATAACTGTGAAGGAAAGTGGTCTTGACGGTTCAGTGAATGTCGTATTGGGGACGAACTTTGGCATTGTAGAATGGGGGGATGGGTTTATCGGTCTGATCGGGCCGGCCTCACTCGTTGATGGCAAGGTTGAGAAGGAAACGCCGGATTCCGAGTCTGAGCGTAAAGGGACCGTGCAATGGGCGGCGTTGCAAGACAAATACTTTCTGTCCGTGCTGATTCCCCAGCAAGGCTCGTCTGTCGTGGTGAAGAAAGAGGAAGACAAGCTGGTCTCCACCGCTGTTCGCATGCCGGTCAGCGCATCGGGAACGACGCTCAGGCTTCAGCTGTATGCCGGCCCTAAGGAGTATGACACCATTCGAAGCCTGCAGATTGGCCTGGAAGATACGATCGATTTTGGATGGTTTATTTATGGAAGCTGGAGCGGGGTCAGAGCAGTGGCCATGCCACTCTTCTACGTGCTGCGATTTATCAACGAATACACCCACAACTATGGGCTGACGATCATTATCCTGACCATCGGCATCAAGACGCTCTTTGTCCCCCTGCAGTACAAGAGCTACAAATCGATGAAGCAGATGAAGGTGATTCAACCAAAGGTCTCGGTGATCCAGGAAAAGTTTAAAGACGATAAGGAGCGTCTGAACAAGGAGTTAATGAAGCTGTATCGAGATCACAAGGCGAATCCGGTTGGCGGTTGCCTGCCGATGTTGCTGCAGATGCCGGTGTTCATCGCGCTGTTTAACATTTTGTATATGACGATTGATTTGCGCCAGGCGCCATTGGGGCTGTGGATTACGGATCTCTCGGTACCGGATCCCTATTATGTACTGCCGATCATCATGGGCGTCTCAATGATGATCCAACAGAAGATTACTCCAACGACAATGGATCCGACGCAGGCGAAAATGATGCTGATGTTGCCGGCAGTCATGACGATTCTTTTCATAAATTTTCCGGCCGGACTGGTGCTGTATTGGTTCACAAACAATACGCTGACCATCGTACAGCAAATCGTCACGGAACGGTTCTTCTCCCGGGAACGGTCGGTACTTTCGGCTACTGATGAAGAGGCTGGGAAGAAGTGACTTGGCTCCGATTCCTTGGACCTGCGGCATACCGAGCGTTGGGGGTATGCATTACAAGAGCGTGTAATCGTATCTATGGATGGAGCCCCTGAGGACACGATTTGTGCAGTTGCGACCCCAGCAGGTGAGGGTGGCATCGGCATCGTTCGAATTAGCGGACCGGGTGCGCTTGCGGTTGCTGAAACGATTGTTCGATTGCGTTCGAACCAGTCGCTTAGGATAGTCCCCTCCCATACTCTCCACCTTGCCGATATTCTCGGACAAGGGATCACTTCTGGAGACACTGATTCTGTTCGGAACCGAACTCGACTGAATGATGAGGTTATCGACGAAGGCCTTGTCGTGTTTATGAAGGGGCCTCGGTCTTTCACGGCTGAGGATGTTGTGGAGATTCATTGTCATGGGAGTGGTGTAGTCCTTGGTCGGGTGTGTGAAGCTTGTATATCTGCAGGTGCTCGCTTGGCTCAACCGGGAGAGTTTACCAAGCGGGCATTTCTGAATGGGCGTTTGGATTTGTCTCAGGCGGAGGCGGTTCTCGATACGATTAAATCGAAATCTGAGGTTGGGCTCAAGATTGCGCAACGACATCTCAGAGGAGAGTTGGGGCAGCAGGTTGATCGATTGCGAACGCGACTCATCGGCATGTTGGCACAGGTCGAGGCCGGGATTGATTTTGTTGAAGAGGATATTTCGTTTATTGGGCAAGAGGAATTGATCAGGTCTCTCCAAGAGACGCTTGATGAGATCCAAGCGATGCTTGCCACTGCGGAGAGAGGGAGAGTTCTTCGAGAGGGGGCGCGGGTGGTCATCGTGGGTCGACCGAACGTGGGAAAGTCAAGCTTGCTGAATAGTCTGCTTCGGGAGGACAGGGCAATCGTGACGGATATTCCGGGAACCACACGTGATGTCATTGAAGAGTCAGTGGTATGGGATGGCCTTATGATTATGTTGGTAGACACTGCGGGTCTGCGTGAAACCAGGGACGTGGTCGAGCAGGAAGGGATCAAGCGGACGAGATCGGCTCAGGAGCATGGAGATATGGTTCTGCACGTTCTCGATGCCGCCGAACTCAATGAGAACGGCTTGGGTGAGTTCGTTCCTTCTTCGGGCGGTCAACAAGATATGGTACTCATCAACAAGAGTGATTTGGTGGACGCCACATCGTTAAAGCGGTTGTCTGGTTGGGTCGAAGAACGTACGAGTTGCAAGATCCTTCCCATTTCGGTGCGAACGGGTGCGGGGTTGGAGGAGTTGAAGAAATCAATCCGATCGCATTTGTCACAAGCCTCCTTAGAGTCCAATGAAGGAGTGGTGGTCACAAACGTTCGTCATCGTCTGGCGCTGGAGCATGCGGGAGTATCGGTTCGAGAGGCGCTGGATTCAACTCGCAGAGGAATTGAACCTGAGTTTGTGGCGGTGGACCTTCGGGGAGCGGGTGATTCCCTCGGAGAGATTACGGGCGTAATCACCACCGACGATATTTTGGACCGAATCTTTTCAGAGTTCTGTATAGGCAAGTAAGGGGGGACCGTTGGCCTTAGAATTTGATGTGATCGTAGTGGGAGGAGGCCATGCCGGGTGCGAGGCGGCACTGGCGTCGTCACGAATGGGCGCGAAGACATTGCTCCTGACGATGGAGCAGAGTCGGATCGCGCAGATGTCGTGCAATCCCGCCGTTGGCGGGATTGCCAAAGGGCACCTGGTAAAAGAGATCGACGCCCTCGGTGGTGAAATGGGGCGGAATACGGATCGCGCCGGTATACAGTTTCGATTCATCAATACGAGCAAAGGACCGGCCGTGCGGGCGTTGCGCGCGCAATGTGATAAAGCGCTGTACCGTGCAGCTATGCAGGAAACGCTTGTCCTTGAGAGCCACCTCACGATTGCAGAGGGAGTAGTCGATCGGTTGCTCACGGTCGGAGGGTCAGTTATCGGTGTCATGACGGGCTCAAGAGAGACGATTGCCGCAAAGGCCGTTATTTTAACATCAGGAACATTCCTTAAGGGACTTATTCATATTGGGCTCAGCCATTTTCCGTCTGGTCGCGCAGGGGAGGCTTCGGCGGAACACTTGTCTGATTGCATGCGGGATCTCGGATTTGAAGTTGGGCGCCTGAAGACCGGTACTCCGCCTCGATTGGACAAAGACACGATTGATTTTTCTGTTATGATTCCCCAGCCCGGCGACGATCCACCTCTGCCATTTTCGTATCGCACACAAAGAATCACGACCAGACAAGTCTTGTGTCACCTGACGCATACGAATCGACAGACACATGAAGTTATTAGAGAGAATCTCGATCGCTCGCCGATGTACAGCGGCGTGATTGAGTCCGTGGGGCCTCGGTATTGTCCTTCCATCGAGGACAAGGTAGTGCGCTTTGCAGAAAAGGAACGACACCAGATCTTTATCGAACCCGAGGGACTCGATTCCAAAGAGTTTTACCCAAACGGTATCTCAACAAGCCTCCCAGTTGATGTCCAGACAGCTGTGCTCAAAACAATTCCTGGGTTGGAGCAGGCTAGAATGCTCAAGCCAGGCTATGCGATCGAGTACGATTATTTCCCACCTCGTCAACTCCACCAGACGCTTGAAGCGAAAAATGTCAACGGTCTGTATCATGCCGGGCAGATCAACGGAACATCTGGTTACGAGGAAGCAGCTGCACAGGGTCTCATGGCTGGTATTAATGCCGTTCGGAAGCTGAGAAACAGATCACCATTGGTCCTAGATCGGTCGCAGGCATATATCGGGGTACTGATCGATGACCTCATAACAAAAGATGCGTATGAGCCCTATCGAATGTTTACCTCAAGGTCCGAGTATCGGTTGCTTCTTCGTCATAGCAATGCCGACCTACGACTGATGCAGATCGGACACGAGGTCGGATTGGTCGAAAATGAAGCCTATAACAGGCTTATTCAGAAGAAGACAGCGATCAAAGAAGAAGTTGTGCGTCTGAATGAAACAAGGCCACGAGTGACTGAAGCGGTTCGTACGCGAACTAGAGGCATGTATCTTCATGACATTTCTTCTGCACAGACCGTTGCGCAAATCCTTCGGAGACCGGAGTCAAACTATCGAGATCTTTTAAAAACATTAGAATTAAATGCGATTGAAGATATTGAAATTGCTGATGAAGTAGAGCTTCAAATCAAGTATGAAGGATACATTCGCCGACAGCTTCATCAGATTGGGAAATTCAAGAAGTATGAGCAAAAGTTTATCCCACAGACCTTCGACTACGACATCGTTCCAGGGTTTTCACGGGAGGTTCGAGAGAAGCTCAAAAAGGTGAGGCCAGAAACAATAGGGCAAGCCTCGAGAATATCGGGTGTTACACCTGCTGCCATATCGCTACTCGTTGTCTCGATAGAAAAATACAAATATCAATCCCCTCAGCAAGTAACTCTCTAGGGTCAAACGAAAAGCAGTCTCATCCTGATTTAGAAACGTTCCCCTTGACCTGACGTGAGCATTCGCGTAATTGTTCCACGTGGAACAGATAAGTCAGCTCTCCTCATTGCTCAAGAAATGTTCAGCAGAAATTGGAGTTCTACTCGAGGCCGATCAAATTAGACAGTTCATGATCTATCTTGAGCAGCTTCGAGTCTGGAATCAATCAGTCAATTTGACGAGTATTACCCTAGACGAGGAGATCATCATCAAGCATTTTGTCGACTCTCTCGCTGGGTTAAAGGCAGAAGAGATCAGGTATGGAGCGAGCTTACTTGATGTAGGAACGGGGGCAGGGTTTCCTGGAATTCCTCTGAGAATCGTAAGACAAGATTTGAACGTAACGCTGCTTGAGTCAGTTCAAAAGAAGATATCATTCCTACATTCCATAGTTGGTCTTCTACGTCTTGAGAGGGTCAAGATATTCTATGGAACTCTAGAACGATTCATGATTGAAAATACTTCGGATCAAACATTTGATTACATCACCACTCGTGCGCTGAAGTATGATTTCATTTTACGAAAAAGTTCAAGCCTGCTGGCCAAAGGAGGGAAAGGAATTCTCTACTTATCTCATCCAATCAATAAGTTAGAACTTGAAAGAATTGGAAGAGATTGGTCAGTGGTAACCGAGCACATGTTTGATCTTCCGAGAGAGCTCGGTCGAAGAGTTGTTTCTATTTTATCCACTTCTCAGAGCAGCTAGTCTGATGTTCCATGTGGAACATCAGATCTATTGAGTGAAAAGTGTCTACATGAGAAAGATTGTCGCAGTTACGAATCAAAAAGGAGGGGTAGGGAAAACAACAACGGCAGTAAATATGTCGTCGGCTATCGCCCTCGAGGGACGATCTGTTCTCTTGATTGATATGGATCCACAGGGAAATGCCACAAGTGGACTCGGTGTTGATCCTCGGTCATTGGGAAATACAGTATATAACATATTGATAAAAAAGAGTAAATTTGAAGAAGTCTGTATGAAAACAGCAGTCATAGGACTGTCACTATTGCCGGCAAATGCTGATCTCGCTGGAGCTGAGATTGAGTTGGTTAATGTAGAGAGTCGGGAGAGCCATTTGAGAGACGTGATTAAAGGGGTGGTGGAAAAGTATGATGTAATCTTTCTGGATTGTCCCCCTGCCCTTGGGATTCTCACCATCAATGCCCTCGCTGCCGCAGGTTCAGTGCTGATTCCCGTTCAGTGTGAATACTATGCGATGGAAGGATTAACGCGCCTTATCGGCAACATTGATCGAGTTCGCCAATTATTTAATCCCAATCTGAGTCTTGAGGGCATCGTCTTGACAATGTTTGACGCACGCAATACGTTGGCTCGTCAGGTCGCCGAGCAAGTACGTTCCCACTTTACTGAAAAAGTATATCAGACGGTCATCCCACGCAATGTCGCGCTAGCAGAGGCACCGAGTTATGGTTGTCCAGGGATTTTATATAACGTGACATCAGCCGGCTCTCAGGCTTATGTTGCTCTAGCCAAGGAGTTTCTTGCCCATGGAGAAAAAAGCGCTCGGTAAAGGACTCGACGCACTCTTGCCATCTGCTATGATGAACCAGCCGCTTGAGGAGGTCGTTGTCCAGCATTTGCGGATAGACGCCATCGTTCCGAATAGGTATCAGTCACGGCACATCTTTGCTCCCGGAGAGCTTGCAGAACTGACCGCCTCTATTAAAGAGTGCGGAATCCTGCAGCCGGTCATGGTTCGTCGCAAAGGTGATGGAATATTTGAATTGATCTCCGGAGAACGTCGGTGGCGGGCTTCGAAGGAGGGAGGGTTGGAAACAATTCAAGCAGTGATTAGGAATTGTAGTGATCAAGAATCTTTGTTGCTCGCATTAGTGGAGAATCTGCAGCGTGAAGACTTGAATCCAATGGAAACAGCGCGTGCCTATTCACGAATGATGAACGAATTTGGACTCACACAGGATGTTATTGCGCAGAGGGTTGGTTGCGATCGATCCTCAGTGGCAAACTCTGTTCGTCTGACGAATCTCCATCCCAAGGTGCAGGAGTTGGTCGAGCTCGGAACAGTTTCTGCTGGTCATGCGAAAGTTATCCTCGGGCTGGAGTCCCCTGAGAGGCAGGTGAGAGTGGCAAAGATGGTAGCTTCTCGTGGACTTTCAGTGAGAGAAACAGAAAAAGTGGTCGAATCATCGCTAGTTAGAAGAAAACGATTACGAAAGGCCACCGGGAATTCACAATTGATTGACCTCGAAGCTAGGCTACAGAAAAGACTCGGGACCAAGGTGACGATCCAAGCCAGAGGACAGGGTGGGAGAATCGTCATCCACTATTTCTCTCCACAGGAATTAGACGGCGTCGCCGAAACACTGCTTTCATAGATATCCTCCTCTCCTCACGTGACCTCGAGTGGCTGTTGGGAAAAGGCATATATATTGCTTTTTTCTCAACCCATGCTAAATATCTTCTCTAGACAGACCGATACAGCACATAATATCTTCTCAGGATAGACCAAGACAGCCATAACGGAAACAGGCTCTTTACCAATAGATTCTGGTCTAACGAGAAGAGGAGGAGATCGTATGTGGAAACAGGACAAGCAGGAAGGCAAGCGCTCGATGTCGGACGAAGTCGAGGATAATGGATCGAACTCGCAATCCACGACGCCAGAAACAGGGGAAAGTGTCAGTGCCTTTGTCGGGAAGGGGAATTATATCTAATCGTAACCAAAAGCTGTTGACTTTTGTGCCTCGATTGGTTACGATTAGAAAGTAAATCAACCCAAGAGGACGGCATGGCTAAGCGCGCACCGGGTAAGTATTTCAGGGAAAGCCTTTCACTCGTCCAGATCGTTCGGATGTTTCCGGATGATGACGCGGCGGAAAGGTGGATCGCACAGGCCCGTTGGGGCAACGAGCCGGTTTGCCCGCACTGCGGAAGTGCGAATATTCAGACCGGCGCGAAACACCCGTCCCAAAACTACCGTTGCAGGGAGAAGGTGTGCCGGAAGTTTTTCAGCGTCAAGACTGGAACCGCGATGGCGGGAAGTAATTTTGGTTTGCAGGTTTGGGCGATTGCCACGTACCTTCTCGCCACGGGCATCAAGGGCCAAGCCTCGATGAAGCTCCACCGCGATCTCGGTATCGGCCAGAAAGCCGCATGGTTTCTAGCGCACCGACTCCGAGAGGCTTGGAAGGACGGCCAGACCGTATTCGCTGGTCCGGTCGAGTTTGACGAGACCTTTATCGGGGGTAAGGAGAAGAACAAGCACGGGAACAAGAAGCTGCATGCAGGTCGTGGCGGCGTCGGCAAGGCCATCGTTGTGGGCGCCAAGGACCGTGCCACGAATGCTGTCAGCGCCGCCGTAGTTAACGGGACGGACGCCAAGACGCTGCAAGAATTTGTCGGCGATCACGCCGCCGAAAGCGCGATGGTTTACACGGACGATCATGGTGGATATCACGGAATGCCGTTCGAGCATGAGACCGTGAAGCACAGCATCAGCGAGTACGTGAACGGCATGGCTCATACTAACGGTATCGAGAGCTTCTGGGCGCTTCTGAAGCGCGGTTACCACGGGACCTACCACCACATGTCGGAGAAGCACTTGCAGCGTTACGTTGGAGAATTTTCGGGGAGGCACAACGCCCGACCGTCCGATACCATTGACCAAATGGCTGGTCTGGTACGGGGGCTGGAAGGCAAGCGTCTCCGGTATCAGGAATTGATTGCATGAATACCGATCTGACGACCGTAGACCTGTTCGCTGGCGCGGGAGGGCTATCTCTCGGTTTCCATGATGCCGGTTTTCGCCCGCGCCTCGGAACAGATTTCGACTCCGCAGCATCAGTCACCTTCAAGGCCAACTTCCCGGACGTTCCATTCATCAAGGCGCCCATCGAATCTTTGAATGCCCAGGATATCTTGGACACTACCGGATTACGGTATGGCGAATTGGGCGTATTGCTTGGCGGTCCCCCATGCCAAGCTTTCAGTGTCTACAACCACCAACGCGAATTTCATGACGAGCGTTCCGGTCTTTTTCGCGAGTATCTTAGGATTGTCGAGGGCCTCATGCCTCGCACGCTCGTTATTGAGAACGTAGTAGGCATGACCTCGCTCAGAAACGGAAGAGCCGTTAAAGAAATCCATCGCGAACTCAACGCATTAGGATTTGGTGTCGAGCACAGGATACTTGAAGCGGAGCGGTACGGCGTACCCCAGGAAAGGCGGCGAATATTCTTTCTCGCTTCCCGTGTCGGACCTGTCGCGTGGCCCGACTCCAAGTGCGGCAAACTGAAGTTCAACGTGACCGTGGGGGACGCCATCTCCGACCTTCCACCTCTTTGCATCGGAGAAGGCTCTGATGATGTGGTGCCATATGCATCCAAACCATCCAGGCAATATCAACGCCGAATGCGCAAGGGATCGGCTGGCGTCATGAATCACGTCGCTCCAACGCTCGGTAATATAAATATCCGCCGGATGGAGCACATCCCGCAGGGCGGGAGTTGGAGAGACGTGCCATTCGCGCTCCTTCCTGCGGGAATGAGGCGGGCAAAGCGATCCGACCACACCAAACGCTACGGGCGACTTCATCCCGAGGGTTTAGCCAGTACGATTCTTACTAAATGCGATCTTCATTGGGGGGCCTACATTCACCCTACGCAAGACCGCACCCTGACTGTCCGCGAAGCGGCTCGCTTCCAATCATTCCCTGACCGCTTCCGGTTTGCAGGACCGAGGGGTGAGCAGTACAAGCAAGTCGGAAACGCAGTCCCTCCCATACTCGCTCAAGCGGTTGCTTATACTGTGCGGAAAATGCTTGCCTCCAGCGCCGTAGAAGCAGCCCATGCCTCATAATCCGCTAGAGGACATAGCGGAGATTCTGGGCGAACCGGCAGGAGCCATGCGTAATCCGGCCAATGCCGATTATCAATGTCCCTACATAGACGGAATGTGCACTAAGGTCAGCCACAACCTTACAACCCCATTTCCTGTTTGTTCGATCTACCGGCGCGTCGGCGGGACTCCCATATGCGTCTGCCCTAACCGTTTCCTCGAAACACAGATACAGGACGATGTGATCCGAGAGTGTTGGACCGGGAGTCCACCAACTAATCCAGACCTCGTTAGCGAAGTGAGCATGGAAAGGTTCGGCACTGTCGATTTTGTCATAGCTGACCTCGATCCCAGCGGCACAAGGATACTGGATTTCATTAGTGTGGAGCTTCAGGTCGTGGATATCACTGGCTCATATCTCCCTTCCTACGAAGCCATTACAAACAATGAGACGGTAATGGAATCCAGGCCAACCTACGGGTTCAACTGGGCAAACGTTCGTAAGCGGTTCATCTCCCAGGTCATCGCCAAGGGGTTCCATCACCATCATTGGGGCACCCGGATCGTCGCAGTCGTTCAGGAGGATTTATTTGATGAGTTTCAGAAACACGCGGTGATCCCCGCCGTAAACGTGAATCAATCGAACATCGTGTTCTTGCTCTATCAATTCGTACAAACTAATGGTCACTGGACGATGGCCTTCCAGCGAGCAGTGCCAACAACCCACGCGGGGGTTATGACGGCTGCTCTATATGAGACCCCACCGGCCCGGAGTAAGTTTGAGGCTCGGATTCATGCGCGAATGTCCGCATGAGGGAGAAGAAGATATTGAAGATGCAACAAGATAAACCAAAGCGGGGCCGCCCAGTCAAGTATCCGATGCCGGCACCGATTCCTGACACACCGGAGAACATCATAAAGGCGATACTGGCTACCCCGCCGAAAGAGCCTCACGAATGGAAGTTTGTGCAGGAACGGGAGCAGAAGGAGACTAGTTGAGCCTCAGCCTTGGTTACGATTAGATATAATTCCCAAAGATTACGGGAGAAATCCTCGCAAAAGAGAAAGTCAAACTGCGAGCTCCTGCCGTTGTCAGCGGTGGAGTGAAGACACCGATGTTGTCGATTGATGAAGGCGTCCTTTTCAACGGCACCCTGGAGATGGCTCAGGGCGTTCGCGAAGTGCAACGAGAAACGACGCTTCACCCTGTGAGCCTGCTGGGATAGCCTGGAATCCGAAGTGCGAATGGATAGTCCATCGAGCAAAGAATTATTATACCTAGGTATTAATTTTATGCTGCTGCATAAGGGCTGGCCTATCCTGTTATGTCGAGACCTCATGAGGATTCCCTTCATGCTGTGCATTGAAAGGAGTGGGAGAGACTAATGTGGGCCATTGGGGGAGAAAACTCTCAAGCCAGTCGCGATAACGAGAACTTCACCTTCCTTGGCAAAGGTGTCGACTTCCAGGGGGTCGTCAACTTTGATGGGACCATCCGCATCGACGGGCGTCTTGAGGGCGAAATCCATACTACCGGCACCTTGATCGTGGGCGAACATGCCGTGATTAAGGGGATCATTTCCAGTGGGATTCTGATGATCAGCGGAAAAATAAACGGAACGGTTACGGCCACGGAAAAAATTCAAATTCTGAGTCCCGGGGTACTTATCGGAGATATTCATACCCCTGCCATTTTGATTGAAGACGGGGCCCATTTCCATGGCCTGTGCGATATGGGTGCCCATAAATGGACAGAAGAGCTTCAATCGCCTAGCATGAATGTCCACGATCTGACTGCCCATTGTGGGAAAGTTCGCCCCACGGATCTCTAGCCCTTTCAATGATCTCCCAGTACAAGACCTGTCCTATGGACCGTCCAACAGTTCTTCTCGGCATGAGCGGCGGAGTCGATAGCTCTGCCGCTGCTGGGCTGCTCGTTCGCCAGGGCTATGATGTGCATGGCGTCACGCTCCAGGTCTGGGAACATGAAGACGAAACCGTTGCCGTATCCAAGAAGTGGCAAGAACGCGGATGTTGCAAAATCGGCATTGCAAAACACGTTGCGAAGACTCTAAACATCTCCCATGAAGTAATCGACACCCGGGAGACGTTCAGGAGAGGAGTCATTGACGATTTCCTACAAGGGTATGCGAGTGGTACCACGCCAAATCCCTGTGTGCGCTGTAACGAACGAGTGAAGATCCGAGGGCTCATTGAATTAGCGGACTCGCGTGGCATTCGCTATGTCGCCACAGGTCACTACGTTCGCGTTCACAAGAACGACGGAAGGTCGGTCCTCCATCGTTCCGTCGACCCCAAGAAGGATCAAAGCTACTTTCTGTATCGACTCAACCCTGAATGGTTTTCTCGACTCCTCTTTCCTGTTGGCGGCATGCAGAAGTCAGAGGTTTGGAAGGAAGCAGAAGCACTGGGGCTTCCCGTTGATGAGCTGAAGGAAAGTCAGGAAATTTGCTTCGTCAGCCACGGGGACTATCGTAACTTTATCGAAAAGGAAGCCCCTGAAGCCAAGAAACCAGGATCTTTTGTAGATGAAGCGGGCCGATACTTAGGTCAGCACGACGGCATCGCTTTCTACACTCCTGGGCAGCGCCGTGGACTAGGTATCGCCACTGGCCAGCGCCTCTACGTCCAACATGTTCAGCCGGGCACGAATACCGTGTTCCTCGGCCCGGATGAGTCGCTGCGTAGAAACCACTGTGATGTAAGCGACCTCAATCTATTCAAGCCATCTCTATTAAGTAAGCCAACAGATGCCCAGGTGAAGGTTCGCTACGCGACACCCGCGACGCCCACCACACTTTACCCATTAAATCCATCCAGCCTTCGCATTCAATTCCATGAACCCCAACGGGCCCTGAGCCCCGGACAGTCTGCCGTTTTTTATCGCAACGATGAAGTCTTGGGCGGCGGCATCATTCAGGCCTTCTAAGTTCGACGCAGCAGTCCAATCAGCAGGCCGGCGTTGTCTTAATTACCCTTCCCTTGACTTGTTCTTGAATCTTCTATAGCCTTCCATATACTTTGTGGGAAGCTCCCCTCTAGTGTACGGAATGGAGTGCCTGACGTGAGTACGGTTCAGATCCAAGACGTTTTTCGCATAAACCCGTTAACCATCACGCACGCGCCCTGTATTCGGTCCGTGCGTTCCACATGACTCATCACCCATCACTGATCACCCATCACGTTTTTTGAGGTTCTAAATGTTCGGTACATTCGGATGGATGGAATTGATGCTGATCTTGATCATTGTGTTGATCATTTTCGGCGCGGGCAGGCTCCCACAGTTGGGTGAAGGTCTCGGCAAAGCTATCAAGGGATTCAAGAAGTCGGTCCATGAGCCAGATGCTATTGACGTGACGCTGTCGGAGCAATCCCAAAAGGCACAGCCGCAGGCGGCCCCGCCAGATCAGGGCACCACGCAAGCGGAAGTTGAGCCGCCACCCGCTGCGCCGGCAGCGCAACCAGGACAAACGAAACAAGGGTAAGAAGGCAGTGATGGGTAATGGGTGATGAGCGAAAACTGTCCGAACCGATCACGCATCACTGGCTGTGAACCATGTTCGGATTGGGAGCAGGAGAAATCTTAGTCATTCTGGTGATTGCGTTTCTCTTATTCGGTCCGCAACAGCTACCGGAAGTCGGGCGGCATATTGGAAAGGCCATCAAAGGTTTTAAGGACACGGCGGAAGACCTGCGGAAGTCGGTGGAACCTGAGCTGAACATGATTCAGCAGGAAGTGAAGATGGCCGAGCAGGACCTCCAATCCTCCATAAAAGAAGCGGAAGAGGAGATCAGTGCCGCAGGCAAACAGGCTGAGGACGGCACCAAGTCCATCAGCAAGTCAGACCAGGCCTAATAAAACGTGGTGAGTGATAGGTGATTCAGTGATGAGTGAAAATTTCCAGAAATGAAGGCAGCGTGAGTTCCCCTCTGTTTTTCTTCTTCCAAGACAAGGACAGGAGTAATTTTGAAAATTCATTGTCAGTTCACTTCTCTTGTTTTCCCTTTAAAAATTAAACCTGAACCCAGTGCGGAAGATGTAATCCTTTTCAAGTGCCGAACCGTTCAGATCCTGAACGAGTGGGATCTGCACCCCAGCTTCAATGATCCACCGTCTTGTAACGTACTGAAGGCCTGGTACAATTAAAAGGCTCAGGCCGCCGGAATTCATGTCCTCAACCCCACTCACCTCGTTCTTATCCTGGTAAATTAAATTGCCATCAAGGACGCCGTAGAGCAATCCTGGAACCCCTGCGCCCAGTTCCTGCGGCCACAGGCGGTACTGGAGTGAGCCATCAAGCCTAGCTATGTCGCCAAATTCAAAATTATTGGCCCTGGTATTGGCTTTGTAGCTGGCTTGCACGTCAATATTGAAATCAAGGGTTATATATGAGGCCAGGATTCCGCCAAAGGGGTCCCATGACCCTGACCCTGGCTGCACACTTGCATGCAAACGGCCATATGCATCTATTTCATTATCATCACCTGTGGGGAATTTGAGGCCTGCAAATGGCGCGACCAGGAAGGTTCGGCCCGGCGCTTCATCTTTGAACACGGTGTATCTGGTGAACAAACTCAGGTCTCCCAACCCATCAGCTCGCCGGGTCTGCCGGACTCCATTGGTGGTCAACTCCAGGCGTTTATTGACGTAGGGCACCCCTCCGAACAGAGTCAGCTTGCTTGTTATTCCATACCCGAGACCTGATACCGCAGACATGGCCTGCCGGTCACGTGCCAAGGCACTCGGATCATGTCCTGACTGGTCCAGCACGAATTGTTCCCGAAACACAAATTCCCCTGCAACCAGCATGGCGGCATTGAACGTTAAAGGCTGGTGGATAGCAGCGTCGGCAACCGATCCGGCACAAAGACAACCCCCCATCATAACGGTGGACCCAATAATTCCTGGCCACCAACCTTTTGTGATTTGATAAAAGGATCGCACGATTTTTTATTCCTTCGGATGAGTGGATTTAGCTACATTGACCTTTTGGAAACTCCTCAGGGTAAATCCCGCATCCTCAACCGCCTTGCAGGCCGTTGCTTGGTCGAGGACAGCTCCTTGCTCTCTGGTGACGGTGAGCAGACCTGCTTTGAGATCAAGAGTTCACATCAGCTCGTGGGTAATCAGAAACTGTATTGGCTATACAGCTTACAATACGGCCTGGAAACCACGTTGAGCCTCTCGGCCAACTTGCAAGCCCGGCCGACCAAAGATGATCACATCGAATTCTGGTACACCAACCTGAACCTCGCGAGCGCCCACGACAACTGGTACCGCGGGACCCAAAGTGTGTACGTGTTCTACAAAGCGGGTAACACGAAGACCTACTTTGGAGATGAACTGAACGTCAGCTGGACCCATATGTATATGGATGGCAAGTTGGCCTTCCAGGCTACCTATGGTCACCTGTTCACCGGTGGGTACTTCCGTGAGAATCTGGGCACCAGCACTAACCAGATCTGGGGCTATGTGCAGATCTGGATGAACTTCTAGGTTCGTAGTGTGTAACTGTCAGCCTTCAGCGATTAGCTTTTGGCTTCGAAGCTGAAAGCTGATAGCGATCAGTTGGCAGCTACTTCATGCGCGACTCAAAGTCTGGGAGAGGGCCCACGATCTGGCTCTCCAGATCTATGTCGCAACGGCGACGTTTCCTCGAGAAGAGCTGTACGGTGGACGAGTCAGCTCAGGCGAGCCTGTAGCTCAATTCCAGCGAACAATGCTGAGGGTTGTGGCAGAAGTGGATTACCAGAGTTGGACCGGGGTCTTGAGAATTAGCCCGTCGCGGTAAGTGAACTGGCATGCCATATTGTCCTTTCGGCCAATCTGTATTTCCTGAACAAATCCAAAACGAACAGTTGCTCAAACAGGCAACGGAGATAAAGCGAATGCTTACCTCTCTTATTCAAAATCTGACGACTGATAGCTGAAAGCTATCTGAGATTCCCCGCCTTTGTAAAGTGCTCTTGAAGCTCACCATAGGTCTGCGTCACGGGAAACTGCGGAAATTCCTTGGGCAGATGGTCGGGCGGTCTGAAGAAGAATCCTGCGTCGGCTTCACCCAGCATGGCGGTGTCGTTGTAGGCATCGCCGGTCGCCATGGTAAAGAAGTTCAGCGATTTAAACACGGAGACGGAAAGTTTTTTCTGATTCGGCATCCGCATCTGGTGGCTGAGGATCTTGCCGGTCGAGTCGATTTCCAATTGGTTGCACAACAGGGTTGGATAGCAGAAGTGTCGCATGAGCGGCAGGGCGAATTGATAGAATGTATCCGAGAGAATGATGACCTGGCAGTGCTCCCGCAGCCAGGCGATGAAGACCGTGGCTCCGTCGAGGGGCCCCATCTTGTCGATGACATCTTGAATATCCCCGATCTTGAGGTTGTGCCGATCGAGTATCGCCAGTCGTTGCTCCATCAGCTTGTCGTAGTCCGGCATCTCGCGAGTCGTAATTTTCAGTTCCTCGATGCCGGTCTTCAGCGCGACATTGATCCAAATTTCAGGAACCAGCACGCCTTCCAGGTCCAAACACGCAATCACGGGTTTCTGCACGTAGTCGCTCCTCTTTGCTCTCAATAGTAGAATCTAGCTGATAGTTGTCAGCTGTGAGTTTCTTTGCTTCGTTTCTGAAACGCCTGACTTAAGAACCTCCACACCTTGTCGAGTGCTTGGTTGAGCAGCTGCGTGCCTTGCCATGTCGCTTGATTCTCGCGCTGGTGCCGTTGCGCCCAGTCCAACGCAATGGGAAGCGGAATCAACTTTGCCGGTGTCTTAGTGAGTTCCCCCCACAGCAATCCTAATGCTGGACCCATCCGTACGGGCACTGGAATCTGTTCCACCGGATTCTTTACCAAGTCCTGACACAACTCCGCCGGCGAGGTGACGAGCAACTCGCGACAAGCCGCGGGGCGATCTTCGTAAATAGAGCAGTTCTCATCTTCGAGGAATGGGCAGGGCGTCCGCAAGGCATAGTAGTCCAGATTGATGGGCTCCAGCGCGTGCTCATTGGGCGGTTGGGTGGTCTCGCCCATTTCCAGGAGTCGATGCCAGAGTCCATGCGAAAGCAGCAGGGATTTAGTCTTGGCCAATCGTTCAGCAATTTGCTGCTGTCGTTCGGTTGGCAACGAGTGGACAAACTCCCTCAGGGCAAAGGCTTCCGGGGCCGAGAGCGGGACCATCATGCGACAGCAGGCCGCGCAGCCTTTGTGGCACGAGAGCGTCTTATCGGCGTCGGTTGATCGTGCTACCTCTAGAGCCTGGGCTTCTTCTCCCAAACGTCGCATCAAGGGCACAATGGCGGTGACCGCGACGAAACCGGATGGCACCTTGACCATCGTGGTCAATTGACCAGCAGGAGTGTTGAGGGCGATGTCAAAACATTCAGTTGCTTGGGTTGTCATGGTTTCGCTAGATCTGAATCTTGGCGCATTCTAAGGTCATCATAGAGAAGGGTTCGTGGGCTGGTCAACATTGACCTCTGAAACCTAGTGATCTTGCTCATTCTTAGGGGAACCTTGATAATGCGGCTATGGAATCTCCCATAATCCTCTCTGGCCATGTCATTGGGCTTCTCAAAGAGTATATGCGTGATCTTGTCGATCAGGCCACGCAGGAGACGCTTGAGCAGGAACGGTTTGGATTTACTGCTGCGCCGTACCGGCCCGATCAGGCGATTTCCGATCTTCTCGCCTTGTTGGATGACCGTATTGAATCGGAAGGGATGCAAGTGGGCTTGCCTGAAGGCTTTCTCCATCACATGTGGATTCTCTGTAATGAAGCAACTACACAAGTGTCCGACCGAGTATGGCTCGAGCGGAACATTGAGAGCCAGGTTGCCGGTAAGGCCAGAACAAGGGAACTAATTTATCGAGCCCTAATAGAGTTTATTGAGTCGCGTTCACGCGGGAACCTCTGACACATGCTTCGCTGCCCACCCAGATGGTTCTTGTGGTTGTCTGGGGCAATGCTGATTCAGGTCGTCTCATTGCAGGTCGGTGAGGGATTGGCTGAAACAGGCCACACTACGACCCGTGACGGTATGATCGTGCTGACCCCTGTCGTATCGCACGGCCTTGAGAGCCCTGTCTTCCTCACACATGCGGGTGATGGATCTAGTCGGGGGAGTGTATCGATTCGCACAGCCTTGAGCATGGCAGCTAGCAGGCTGTAGAAAAAATATGTGGGCACGCCAGAACTTCGCTGGTCTGCACGCCTGGGACAACAGGAGAACACCACCTGGGGCGTTCAAAAAGGCCAGCTTCTTACCCGTCCTGCCCCGGCGCGCCAAGACGTGCCTCTCCGTAGGCAAGGCCGCAGCAAGCACAGCGGTGAGGAGGTACACACCGCACTTCGTGCGGTCCGTTCCCACTTCACATGGGTTTTGGCGAACGAAGATACGCCTTCAGGGATTCGTAGCTCCTAGGCTTATTTTCTACGTTGAGCCTTTACGCGCAGCGAGAACGAAGCTGGCGGGCTTGTTCGGCATCCTGTTAGACCAAACTGAGTATGTATCCCCATTCGAATGGACTGACGGGCTGAACCGAGAGACGCGACCCTTTCTGCAACAAGACCATCCCCTTGAGCCTGATTTCTTTCCGCAATTGATCCAATGTCACAGGCCGTGAAAACTTCCGCACGTACTTAATATCGACCATCTCCCACCTGGGGTTGTAGGGATCGCTCTCGGGATCATAGTGCTTGTTCTCCTTGTCGAATTGCGTAGTATCGGAATAGGCAAGTTTAATGACCTTCACAATCCCCACTACCGCCCGGGGATTGGAATTACTGTGGTAGAAGAGTATCTGATCACCGATGGCCATGCTTCGTACGAAATTGCGCGCTTGATAGTTACGCACTCCATCCCAACAGGTCGTCTGCGAGGGAGATTTCTCCAGATCGTTGATCGAAAACACCGAGGGCTCTGACTTCATCAACCAATATTTTCTTTTCTTAGGCATTCCAGCCGGTCCTCTCTTGGTCAAGCGCTCCATCCCCTGTATGCGGTGCACACTCTTGCTTTCGACGAAGGAGCCAATATGGAAATGACCCCATTTTTCTTCGGCCTCTACAAGTTCGTCAAGTATGGCGTGTACCCATTGACATGGATTGTCTTCCTCTTCGCCATCGCCATTATATTAGTCTGGTTCCCTCTTTCTCCACGCCGCCTACGCGTGCTCAGGTTCTCAGCCATGACAGGATTTCTCCAGCTCTTTCTGATCAGTTCCCCCATCGTTTCAGGAACTCTCACGGGGACCCTGGAGGGATGGCATACACCCACGCCGACAATCGTTTGGGAAAAATTCGATGCGATTATAGTCCTCGGCGGCGGCATCAGGGACAAGGGAACGCTTCGACCTACGATCGACCTCTCAGACGAGACACGCCATCGGACGCTGTGCGGAGCCAATCTATACCGGCAAGGCCACGCATCGACACTCGCCGTGACCGGAGGGGACGCCAGCATCTTTGGGTCAGGCCCACGCGCAGTCACGGCGATGAAGGACTGGGCCATTCGCCTCGGGGTACCAACGGGAGCCATTGTGACGGAGGATCGATCACGGACGACCTATGAAAATGCAGTGCTATCGAAGCAGTTCCTGGGAGACCGTACATCCATCCTGCTAGTCACTTCGGCCAATCACATCCCTCGTGCCACAGCCTTGTTCATGAAGCAAGGATTCCGTGTGACACCCTATTCCTGTGGATTCCACGCAAAGAACCACCCCTCGGACGACTGGAACGATGTGGACATCTTCGATATTCTCCCGAACACGCAGGCGATTGAACGGACAACGGTCGTCGTCGAAGAAGTGGCTGGGATTGCAGCTTACTGGCTGGTGGGGAAGCTCTAGTTGTATTCGAGGGGGTTGCTCAAGTCCTTGATGATTGGGCAATCCCTTCTCATTCCTTGAGGAATGTCACCGTTTCATATCATTCCACTTTGTTTCAATTCATCTCTTTTCAGTCCACTTTGTCGCTCTTCTTAACACTGTAATAACACCATCCCCAATCGGCACACACCCACACCCTTGATGGGCATGGGACTCTTTTAAGGAATGCACCCCGGAAACAAATAGGGTCTTTGTTGGCAGGCAAGGAACTGTTTGAGGACTCCCACGCCGAGCCGTGCAGACATCTCGGGGGGTCCTGTGCAGCACGACGTGTCCTACGGCCCTCCTTACGGCCCAACCCTCACAGAGGATCTGGACACTTGTAAGTGGGCTAGGTCGCTACACACTATGGCATCCTACGTTCCAAGGCTCCGCATGCCATGCTCATGCCCTTGTGGCTGTATTCCCAAAGAGGTAGAGGCATCGGTCAGGGTATAGACCGTACGTTGACGCAACCGTACCTGGCGCATAAATGGGTTCCTTTGCCACCAGCTCAAATCCTCGCATTTCCAAAAGCGGACGAAAGTCTCTCCTCGTCCCATCGGCTTCCGTTGACAGCAGCACACCTTTCTCAACTACAAGCATGAAATACTTGATCTTATATCTCCATATCAAATCGAGACACCACGATATAGATTCCATTGGACATTCTGGAAAACTGTGAATGTTTGTAACAATGTCGATGCGATTGGTGGCTAGCACCTCGTCGATTCTATCTAACGGAATAGCTTCGGCTTTATCCGTCACACCCCTGTACCTAAGATAGTACTCGCAAAGGAAGGTCGATTCCGAGACTGCGTCAGCACAGAAAACTATCTCCAAGTTGGGCAGAGCCTTTGCCGGGCGATAGGCTAGACGGCCGTATCCTGCTCCAATATCCAGCACCCTTACTGACGGCATCTCTGACAAGTTGAGCTGACGTTGAAGAAAACTGATTTCTAAAATTGAGTCCAGCAGATCTCTGCTGACCGTCCTTTCGTGGTCGATATTGTAAGTTATCGCGCCAAACAGTCCGTCCTCATCTAATCTGTTGAGGAGACCTAGCGCATCTATCCGCTTGACATAGTACGTGGACACTGCATACGAGATTAACGGATCGCGTTTTACGCGCCTGGATTGCCAAATATATTGATTGTCTCCACGAAAGTATTGAAGGTTCATTTTTTCACGAGTTGCTCAGGTTGCCATACTGAGTGCTGGCTGGCAGGATGTTCTTTGTATCGTCTCTTGTATTCGGTCAACCGAGGATTATCGTAGCGCAAGTATTCTGCGGCGCCGTGAGGAAGCTGCCCTTTCACAAACCAGGGGTTGCTATATTTGTCATCGTACTCCTGAAATCTCTCCAAGAGGGTTCTTCGCCTGATAACAGCAACATCAAATGGCCTTAGGGCGCTGTTAAGTAATCGTGATATTACCGGCAGGATCATGTTTTGCTTTCGCTTTGTTAGATGTCTCAGCTATTCATAAAAAATATGTTGATCTGGCCCTAGCTGTTGGACCACCACGCCAGTTCAGTCACGCCGACAAAGTAACCGGTGTGACCATGCGTGCCTCTGGGGCGGGTGGCCGATATACCCCAGCGCTCTATGCGGGCGGTGCGGAACTCAGAGGTTAGTGGGGAAGTAACGTGCTGCCAGGAGTGAACGGCAGGGCGGAAAGGGCAGGACCCACTTACTACTAGATCGACGTCCATAGTGCTTCCGCGCCGTGGCGGGAAGAGCAAGGACATGGCAGCTGTTGCAGATCTTGAACACGGACATACTTCCCCTCTGATAGTTTCTCAATTTCACATTAGTAGAGGAGTATAAGCCCGTAGATAGTTGAGGGGTATAAGCCAAAAGGCTCTCTCGGAGTCAGCCATGGCGTTGATGCGAGGAACTGGATGTATTTCAATCAAGGATGTGGCGAGGTTGTGAGTGCGGAAGTGTGAAGGTTGAACTAAGGGGGGAGTTGAATTCCTGCCAGGGCTCTCTCTTTCCTAGTGTGGGACGAAAATCCAAGATCCTAATCGTGAAGGGCATGGGAGCCTCACAGGGAGGCGTATTGTAGGAGGAATGTGAACATTGCGATTCTTCACTATAAACTAATGACTGCCATGACAGAATCAGCGGGGCTTCCATGAGGTTTCTCCGTCAATGTCCCTCGTGCCTCACACTCGTGTGCGTAACCCTCATCGGCGTGCTGGCTTGGACCTCCTCATGTAACGGAGACCGAGAAGTGAACTCTCCTCTCATTGATCCACACCGCGAGGCCGAGCGCCACCGCATGGTCGACGAGCACATTATCCCCCAAGGCATTAACGACCCGGTCGTGCTGACCGCGATGCGGCGCGTGCCACGCCATCGCTTCGTGCCAGCCACGAATTCTGCCTTTGCCTACAGGGATGGTCCCTTGCCGATCGGCCACAGCCAAACTATTTCACAACCCTCGTTGGTTGCCATGATGACGGAGGCGCTTACGCTTAAGAAGACAGACAAGGTGTTGGAGGTGGGGACTGGGTCCGGATACCAAGCCGCCGTCCTCGCGGAGATTGTCGACAAGGTGCTGACGGTCGAGATCCTGGAACCGCTGGCTCGCCAAGCGGAACGCACCTTAACGGAACTGGGCTACAACAACGTCTGGATTCGCGTGGGCGATGGTTACAACGGTTGGTCTGAGGAGGCACCCTTCGACGCCATTATCGTGACCGCCGCGCCCGACCACGTCCCTCAGTCGTTACTCAACCAATTGGGCGTAGGTGACCGGCTGATCTTGCCGGTAGGCCGATCCTTCCAAACGCTGGAGCTTTATCGCCGAACGGCAGAGGGCTATGAGCACAAGACCCTTATCCCCGTGCGGTTTGTCCCACTGGTCCGCCAGGGGAAAGAGAAGGAGTAGGCCATGCAGATGGTGAGAGCCGCGCAAGATCCATCCACTCTCCCCCGTCACATCGGCCGCGGATCAGCCCACACCACTATCCTGGCCTCTCGTACTTCCTAAACCACCAGCACCAGCCGTCTTTGACCAACGTGTGATTGGCGTTGGTACCATCGGAGAAGGATCACCTCAAAACATCAAGTTACGCGGGATAACATGGCGGAGGGGGGTAATTGGCACACACCCAGCTCCTTGACGGGCATGGGACTCCTTTAAGGAATGCACCCCGTATACAAAAAGGGGGAACGTTCTCCTGAGGCTATGTGTTCGGTCCTTGAAGCCCCTTGCCTTTGTACTCTTTCAACAGGAGCGAAGCCAGAAAAAATCCCAGTAATCCACCCAAGACGCTTGCGACCACTAGTGACTCTACCGGGTAGGGGACGCCATATGTTTTGTACAGGACGCTGTGCCAGTCCGCGGACGTCGGATCGGCAGTGTGACTTGCTCCGGCTAGCCACCAAAAAACCCCGACTACAATGGCACCCTGGAATGTTCCAACCACTAGGGTGATTCTGTTACGCCAGCGGGACAATTCACCTCTAACACGTTTAATTCCGTCGAATGATGCCTGCATTGTGACGCCTCAGTCGTGGCCTAACTTGAGTATACTGACCAATATTGTGCGCACCGACGGACTGTAAAATGGCGCGGAATTCTTTTGGCTGTTCCATCACGTCTAATCGTTTATCCTAGGGTCGCGTCACCGTCTGAAAACCACGCACCGCTCACCTGCTCCGCTTCCGCCACTCCCACGGCGGCACCGGCTGCGGATGAGCCTACAATCCTTTCCGCCCCTATCGTAGGTTCTGTTTTAACCCTTCCAGTACTGAATCTCCAGCGCATACTTCCGATACCACCAGCACGAGCCGTCTGTGACTAAGGCGCGCTGTCCTTTGAGGAAACGTTGACGATCACAGCGTTGATCGCCGCGTATACTCACTGGGCTTGTGTCTGTTTGACAATGATCATTCCAGGATGGATTCTTAAATATCCAACCGTACGACTCGTGATTCGTGAAGGTTGAGCGCCACGAGGAAGGTCAACGCTGCCATACCTGCCACGTACCATGAGATGGCCATGGCATTATGGGTTTTGGTGACTAGCCACGCCGCCACCATGGGTGCAGTGCCGCCGAACACCGCGTATGGCAAATTATAGCTGAGGCTAGTAGCAGTGACGCGAACTCGTCGGGGAAACAGCTCCGCCATCGTGGCGGGAATCACACCTGAAAAGGTCCCAAGGAGAATGGCGAACCCAATTTGGCCAGAGAGGATCATGGCAAAGTCGTGATGGGACATCATCCAGACAAGAAGATACGTGAATACCGCCATCCCCGCTGAGCCAATGAGCAGAAAGGGCTTGCGGCCGATTCGGTCCGACCAGAGAGCAATGAACGGTACCACGACTGCTAGCACGACCATGCTCAGCGTGTTTATTTTCAACGCCTCTGCGTGGGTTTCTCCTACCTGAAGGACCAGCCAAGTCGCCATATAGATGAACACGGTGTAAAAGGCAACCGCATCCATCATGTTAAGTCCGACGGCTTGGAGTAACCCTTTCCAGCTTCCCGTTACGGCTTCCACCAGCGGCGACCCGGTTCGTTCACCCGTCACTTGTTGGTCCGGAATAGTGCGCCGAATGATCAGCCCGATGAGCCCGACGATCACCGCTGCGATAAACGGAATCCGCCATCCCCATATCGCTAGCTGTGCCGCTCTAGCTGTGCCGCTGTTGTCATACTGGTGACTAGGGCGCCAACGGCGGACCCCAGTAGGATCCCTCCTATGGCTCCGATGAGACTCCAGGAACCGAAGAAGCCTCGCCGATTCTCTGGTGCGCGCTCGACCAAGAAAACGAAGGAGCTCGTATATTCCCCACCAACCGACACTCCCTGAATCATACGAAGCAGCACCATAAAGTGCCGGTGCGGCAAGGCCGATTTGCTCATGGGTCGGAAGCAGCCCTATCAGGAATGTGGGGACCGCCATCATAATGACGGACAGGGTGAGCGCCTTCTTGCGTCCGAGCAGGTCGCCGACGTGTCCGAATAAGACGGCGCCTACTGGCCTCATGAGGAAGCCAGCCGCAAAGGCGCCAAACGATGCTATCAACGATGTTGTCGGTTCAACGGAAGGGAAGAACAGATTACCGATCGTCGCAGCAAAGAACCCGTACACGGCAAAATCGTACCATTCCAAGATGTTTCCGACGAATCCCGCCGCCAATACCAGTCTGTTCTGTCTACTTATATCCTTCGACGCACTGGTCATTGATCCGACCGCCTTCCCTCACGGGAACAGCACACTCGAATCCGTATTGACGGGAAAGGTCCCAATCATCTTGGTAGCAATGGTGTTTGGTGAACCTGGTCCACCGCCTCCTGGCAATGAAGGGAGGGATCCTCGTGGGCGCTTCTAGGGGTGAATCGTGAGAGGCATAAGCGCCTCGTAGGGAGGCGTATTCTAGGAGTGGGGCGAAGGAAGGCGCAAGGGCGATGGCTCGATGACTAATACAACCGCCGGTCGGGCTGGCTCAGCGGCAGGCGCGTGTCGAAACCGCGTGGCTGGATCAGGTGGTTACGGCGTCTTTGACTTCCACTCCCGCGCCAGTTTTTGCGCCTTGTCAATCTGGGCAGGAGTCATCACTCGTTACTGTATAACGCCTTCCTCATATGTCTGGCTGATGATTGAGCGGGTTAAGTCGTAAATCAGTTCGTCCCAAACGGTGTCAAGCCAGTGAAATGGTGCGATAAATATCAGGAAGAGCTGCATCCATGTGGTCGCACTCTCTGCCCTCTCAAACGTTCCCAAGCTCTGCAGTTCCCTATTCTTCAGCGTCGTCGTGACATAGAATTCTCACGGGCTGGAACAAGGAACTGCAGAGAGTGTCAAAAACCACGTGATGCATAGCAACTCATTGACTTGTACACGGCGTAGTACGTGAACCTCAGCTCTGAGATCGGTATCAAAAGCACCAATCTCCACATCTGAAAAAAGGCCTGAGTCTCTGTAGGCCTTAACTATACTTTCTACCTGGAACTTCTTTACCGCCCAGTCCGTCATCTCCCCCGTGGGGAAGGAATTCCTGTATTCCTTCAGGGGTAGTCCTTCCTTGTCAATTCTCTCGCCTCTTATGAGGAGACTGATCGACTGCTTACCTGACGCAGTGGTTATCGGCCAGGAAGTTGGGGGCTGGACGGTTCCCTCTCGAAATGTTGCTACACAGGCACTGAGTGACAACACAACCGCGAGGAATACGAGCAATACCAAAGGTCGGTTGCCGACCATCACGCCTTCTCCTTAATAGAGCCGGATTCGGTGAGTGAAAGGCATGGGAGCCTCGCAGGGAGGCGTAGTGTAGAGGGGGCACGATATAACCACAAGGGTGTGGCGTGGGTCGCGCGTATGGTCGACCAGAAAAAGAGGGCTCGTGAAAATTGACCTGCCCCCAGTGATTAGGCCACCTGTTCTGTTAGTACGCATGCTTCAGGAGCCGGTGGCCGATAGCCCAAGGCGCTGTGGGGCCGGACGTGATTATAGGTTCGCCGCCAGCGTTCAATGATGACCTGCGCTTCCCGCAGCGTATAGAAGAGTTCCCTGTTTAGCAATTCGTCCCGGAACTTGCCATTGAAGCTCTCGCTATAGCCATTCTCCCAGGGACTGCCCGGCTCGATGAACAAGGGCACGACGGTCAGCAAGCGATACCAGGCCCGCAGAGCCGTGGCGATAAACTCCGGTCCATTGTCCGAGCGAATGTGTGTCGGACAGCCATGCGTCAGGAACAGCTCCCCCAGTACCTCCTGGACATCGCTTGCCCTCATACGGCGGCGCACCGCAAGGGCCAGACACTCCCGCGTGTATTCGTCCACCACGGTGAGCATTTTCAAGGGCCGCCCATCCCGAGTGCGTTCCATGACAAAATCATACGCCCACACATGGTTCGGATATTCCGGTCGCCGCCGTACGCAGGAACCGTTAGTCAGCCAGAGTCGGCCTCGCTTCGGCTGCTTCTGCGGCACCTTGAGCCCCTCCTGTCGCCCCAGCCGCTCCACGCGTTTGTGGTTCACCCGCCAGCCTTCTTGATGCAACAGCGCGGTGATCCGACGAGACCCATAGCGCCCATACTCACGGGTGAGCGCGACGATCCGCGTCCGCAGAGACTCCTCGTCGTCCGCCTTGATGGGCACATACTGTTGCGTGCCCCGGCATTGCCCCACGACTCGACAGACCCGGCGTTCAGAGACCGAAAACATGGCCGGCACATGGCAGACCGTTTCTCGGCATCGGGCCGGGCTTAGAAGTTTCCCGCTGCCACCTCCTTCAAAATGCTGTTGTCCAGGAAGAGGTCCGCCACGAGTCGCTTGAGTCGGGCATTCTCTTGTTCCAGGCCCTTTAACCGTTTGGCCTGATCCACGCGCAAACCACCGTACTCTTTCTTCCACCGATAGTAGGTCTGTTCCGTGATCCCCAACTTGCGACAAGCCTCCACCAGTCCAAGGCCTCTGCCCATCTCACTTTCGATCGTCCGCAGATGCCCGATGATCTCCTCGGTCGGATACCGTTTGCGTGCCATGCTCCCCCCTTCCGTCGGCCGGAATCCTAACGCTACATCCGGCCTGGTTTATAGGGGGCAGGTCACTAGATGTGGCGGTGAGCAGTCATGCCAGGCGCTCATATAGCTGTGAGTATAACAAGGCCCTATGAGGAGGCACTAAACGAACCCAATGTAACCTACTGGTACCGGCTACACTTGACGAGTCCAGACAGGTGACGTGTAAGAAAAGTCTCACAACGAAACCGTTCCAGCCGAGAATTGCGCGGATTTCCCCAGTCCGTCCTATTGCGCCTAGTTCGATAGCCTCCTAGAATACGCCTCCCTGCGAGGCTCCCATGCCCTTCACGCTTCGCCCCTCCCGTCGTTTCCCCGTGTACTGCTACGTCACGTACAACGCTGGACCATTCCAAGGTGAAGGCACCGTGTGGAATCTCTCGTGTTCCGTGGGAAGAGCAATGAGACGAAAGACTTGTATGGGAACGCCCTGTGCTCACTGCCTAAGCATTAAATGAACCTTGTGAGTGACATCAAAAGGAAAAGAGAAGAACCATGACGGAATTGACATCACACGATGAACCCTGGGCAAAAAGGTTTAGGGCAATTTATGATCGTGGGGTAGAAAAGTACCAAACAGGAGAACGTAGGGCAAAGAATCTGTTGACTTCGGATGAGGCCAGATTTCTCGCTTCCATTGGGTGCACCGCTCAAGAACTCTACGATTTTGTGGAAGATTGGGTAGAGGTAGGAGAACCGTCGTTTGACGTGGCTCTTTGCATCACCGGTGTTCGTCGGGACTATTTTCTCAAAGAACAAGACGGCCAGTCATCGGCACATCGACTCTCGATGAACGCCGTACCTCCGAAGGAGGCAACATTCGGCGGTTTTGCGTGGCTTCCACGGATTATTGCGAAGGCGAATGCCAAACTCCGTGGGGAGCTGCCGCCTGAACTCATGTATGGCTGTGGTGCAGATCGCCGGTTTTTGGGGAGCATCGGTGCGGATCCTGCGGACTTCATTCGGGTGATATGGGAAGCCGCCAATGATGACCAGAAGGTTCTAGATTATATGAAAGAGAAAGCCAAAGGAAACCGCAGTCGTACGTCGGGCTGAATTAACCGATTCATGGCTGGTGCAGGAAGCGTCTGTAGGTGGAAGTGGTGGAGAATCCTGAAATCATTCTCAAGACTCACAAATCAATAAGTGAATAAAGGAGGGAATTACGATGACAACAGCAATCCTTAAGTAAACAGCCAACGCCCCAAGGGCGTGCACGACTGGCAGAGCAGTTTTCTCACTCCCTCGAACAACCTATTTCTCGGCTCATCACCCTTGCGCCTTCTTTCACCACCCTCCTACAATACGCCTCCCTGCGAGGCTCCCATGCCTATCTTTCTCCGATTCCCCATCGCCCTCGTGCTGTCGATCGTCGGTCTCGCACCGCCTGCCTGGGCGGATTTTTAGGCTGGTATGGATACCTATAACCCTAAAGACTACGAAACAGCATTGAATGAGTGGAGGCCACTAGCCGAGCAGGGAAACGCTGACGCCCAGTTCTGCCTCGGTGTAATGTACCAGCGTGGCCATGGTGTGCCGCAGGACTATCAGCAAGCCCAGCACTGGTACGAAAAGGCTGCGGTACAGGGTCATGTAGGCGCGCAATTCAACCTTGGGTTGCTGTATCAAAACGGCGAAGGCGTGCCCCAGGACTTTGTCCAGGCCTATAAATGGGCTATTATGACTGACTTGACACCCACCGTCGACATAGGTATGCTCTCCCCCTCGACAAATTGGAGGGGGCCAAATGACGTAATCTCAGGAAATTTTATCCAAGGAAGAGAAAGACAAGGCTCTCGCTTGGCTCAAAGAACGTGTAGAAGGCAAAGCCATTGTTTGTGCTGTTTGCAGGCAAAACAAGTGGGCAATGGCGGATCACTTAGTGGCTCCAACAATATATCGTCAAGGCGGATTATTTTAGGGTGGTCAAGCGTATCCAACAGTAATGATTGTTTGCAGAAATTGTGGGCATACCGTGTATCTAAACGCTGTAGTGATGGGTCTTATTCAACCAAAGAAGAAAACCGGTGTGGAAGAAGAATCCAAAGAGAAGGAGGATACCGATGGCTCCTAATCCTCCAGAAACTCAACCCATCAATACAACATCTGATTTCCCAATCTATACCACCGTACCAGATTACCTTCTTAGGCATAATATCTCTGATGAGGAGCTGGAAATGCTTGGTAGGTTGAATAAAGATTATCTATATGAAGCGCAATGGGCCGCTTTCGGGCTTTTTGGGGGAGCTTCCACTCAATCCTATCAAGCGTTACGAAATGCCTTTTTCAATGAAGGCGCGACAATCCCAATTTCGAGTATTGATTTTATCGCCGTAATGATTTGTATCGTTTCATTTTTTAGTTTTTGGGTAATTAGATATGCTGCAGGCGAAAATCTTAATAAAGCTACGAACCTGATTAAAGAGATTCAAAGTAGAACGAAACGGCAAAGATCTGGAGAAGGAATTGAAACTGATAATTCACCTGGTTAAATTATGGCATGCGGAAAATATTTAAGCCTCGAAGAAGCCCGTAAAGTGGCTACTTCTTTCCTTTTGCTTTCGGTTTTCGGCGGCGTTTGCGCGGCTTGTGACTCAGCCCGACGCTCGCAGGATCGACGCGCACAATGGCAGAGATGGCGTCCTCAAATTTTAACGGGAAGAGCGAAACCGGCTTCGCTTTCGGCATAGCTTGCCCTCCAATGGCAAACGCAGTTGCACATTCTTTGGCTGATACTTTAGCTGAGCACGCGTCAGCGGCGGCGTACTCAGCATCCTGCTACGACCTCCCCAAAGATGTCAGGATTTTTCCGGTTATTATGCCGATAAGAGAACTCAGCCAGATACAGTGGCAAATAGTCTTTGCTCACTTGGTGATAGGTGCCGATGACGCCACGCTTCAGCAGACTCCAAAAGCTATCCAAGTTCGCTGTGTGGACGTTCCCCCGCACATATTCACCAGCCGCATGATTCACGGTCTGATGCGGGAAGTGTCGTTTCAAGCGAGCATAGCCCGTATGTTCGTCCGTGGCAACCAACGACACCTGATCCCCAACGGCTTTACGGACAAACTGACTCATAGTTATTCTGTCGGCATTTTCGATCAGTTCACAGACCACGTTTCCCTTACGAGCAATTGCGCCAATTACCGACATTTTGGCACTGCCCCCTTTGACATGACGCCGTTTGCTCCAATGACGATTCTTGTCCTTGCCGCCGATGTAAGTCTCGTCGATCTCAACTTCGCCCATGAGTTTCGGGAAGCTCCCGTCTTTCATGGCTGCACGAATCCGGTGACACATGTACCAGGCTGTGCGGTAGGCCCCGCTACCGATGATACGCTGAACCTGCAACGCACTCATCCCTTTCTTGCTTTGCAGCATCAGATAGATCACCTGAAACCACGTTTTGAGCGGGTAGTTCGTGTTTTCAAAGATCGTCTTGGTAATAACCGAAAAGCGGTAGCCATTCCGTCCGCCACAATCCTTGCCCTTGCAGACCCAGTGAAACGGGCGGCTCTTGATGGCAAACACTTTCTCATTCTTGCAGCGTGGACAGCACACGATACCATCAGGCCAGCGGCGTTCCTTCAAAAACTGTTTGCACGCGGCTTCATCTTTGAACTGTGCTATCAACTGAGAAAGGGTCTGATGCGATTTCATGTCTGGCCTCCCTTGATGTTGAGGCCAGTATACGCGAGTTACGATGTGGTGTCAAGTAGGTTATAACCGCCAAAACAAGCCACTTGACAGTTACTTGATAATTCAGCCAGAACAGACGCCGGAAGGGGTATTAGCAGGTAATAGAAATGAAGGGACCAAAACGCGGAAACGCCTTGATAGGAGCAGTGAAAGTACTGTGATGCCAATGCCGTGATTGTATTAGAGGGGGTTGTTCAAGTCATTGATTGCTTGGGCAATTCCCTTCTCCCCCCGCACTAGTAGCGCAGTTGGCAAGTCAGGTCTCTTTGTTGCTTGTCAGTCCATTTCAGCCAAGTTTGCCGCTCTTCTTAACACTGTAATAACACTACCCCCCAAGTGGTACACACCCCCACCTCGCCATGGGTATGAGATTCTTTTTCGGTAACTAAGAATTCCTAGGTTCGGTCAACGCGACCATTAGGGGCTGGTCGGCTGGTGGGTCTTGATATACTGGCGAAGTCGCTGTTGATCCCCGCTCGACAGGCTGATGAACTTCAGGCCCAACTGCTGTTGGATGGTCCAGCTGGCCGCTGCTGCATCGACCAAAAGTGGTGTAGTCGGGTCTTGCTGATCAGGCAGATAGAGCTGTAGCGCCACATGACCGCCTGTTCCTACGTTTGCCTGGATCGCCACCGTACAGCGCTCCGCCGACAGTTCATAGCAGGTGCCGTCGCCAATCACTACTCCATCTTGAAACAAGGAAATCGGAAATTGAGTCAAAAAACGTAGGAACAGCCGTCGTTCGTCCACCATCATTGTCCTCCCCATCTACTTCAGGACACGACCCAGCGCTGCTCCCAGGGTGTGCGAAGAGAAGCCTTTTCGGATGAATTCAGTCACGCCCAACTCACGGGTATGCCGCTCTCTCTCCTTCGTTCCAAACCCTGTCAGGATGATGACCGGGGCGTGTGGATCGAGGGTCCGAATCTCCCTGAGAACGGCCAACCCATCCATATCAGGCATCTTGAGATCCAGAATCGTCACATGCGGGTGCTCCTGTTGGAACAGTTTTACTCCCTTTTGGCCATGTTCCGTCAGGACAACCTCGTGTCCCCTGCGGCGGGGAATGGTGTCGAGTAGTTCCAAAATGCTTGGCTCATCATCGATCACAAGAATTCTGGCCATGGCACAGACCCTTCCTCCTGGCCTCTGGTCCCAGCCCGTTCATCAACACCCGTGGGGGTCACGGGTCACCGCGAGGGAACCACATGACCTACAACGCTCCGTGAAGAACGACACTCAAGAACAACAGATCAACAGAAATACTTCAAAAGGCAAGCGAAATGCTTTAAAAAGCAAGGACCGAAAGGCCCTAGCCTGAAAGGCTCGATAGGAAAAGTTTGTGACCAGCGTGAGTAGCCCTGGCGCATGGCCTGTTAGAGGACTTCCACGCCTAGCCGTGCAGATACCTCGTGGAGGTCCCGTGTAAAATGGAGGTGGTAGACGGCCCTCTGTCGGTCCAACCCTCACAGAGGATCTGGACTGGTTTAAAGGGGCGAGATCCCTCATTTATTTCTCAAGTAAGTGAGAGCGGTTGTCGCTCAACGCGGTACTTTTTCTCACCACGTGCGAGTGTCGGCTATCAATTTCCCCGCTGCCTTGGTTTCGAGCGGCTTGGGAAAGAAGTACCCTTGCCCATATTCGCATCCGAGCGACCGAAGCAGGGCGAGTTGCTCTCCGGTTTCGACTCCTTCCGCGGTCACGTGCTTGCTCAAACCATGAGCTAGCGCGATGATACTGCGCACGATCTCCAAGCTTTCCCCAGCTAGCTTCATGTGAGCAACAAAGGACTGATCAATTTTTATATTATCGACCGGAAGGCGTTGGAGGTAACTCAACGAAGAGTAGCCCGTACCGAAGTCGTCTATGGAGATGCGAAGCTGCCGGTCCCTCAGTTGAGCCAACGTGGCCAAGGCCGCGTCCGCATTTTCCATCATCACCGTCTCTGTCACCTCGAGCGCAAGACTACGGGGATCCAAGCCCGTCGCTTTTAACGTCTCGTCGACGATCGTAAGGAGCTTCCCAGATTGAAGGAACTGACTACAGGACAGGTTTACACTCATGCTGAGGGGTGGTGCGACCGGGAAATTCAGCCTGCCAGACGCGCAACTGCTGTGAGGCATTTTGAAGCACCCACTGCCCGATGGGGATGAGCAGTCCGATCTCTTCCGCGACCGACAGACATTCACCCGGCTAGATCAGACCACGTTGGGGGTGCTGCCAACGCAGCAGTGCTTCAAAACCTGCGATGCGTCCCAATTGCAGCGACACGATGGGTTGGTAATACAACAGGAATTCTTGTTGATCCGCAGCCCGGCGGAGGTCCGTTTCTAGTTTTAACCGAGTCACCGCTTGAGTATGCATCCGTATGTCAAAGACGGCTACCTGGCCTGGGCCGAGTCTCTTGGCGCGAGCCATGACGGTGCCGGCATCGCGGAGGGCATCGGTGGATCGCTTATAGGTGTTCGTGCTTGCGGCGATGCCGACGCTTGCGCTGGTGAGCACCTCTCGTCCATCCACGAGAAACGGTTTGGCGAGTTTCGCCTGGAGCCGCTCCGCGACGCGCAGCGCATTACGCGGGTCCTTGACATCGTCGAGCAGCAGGGCAAATTCCTCTCCGCCAAGGCACGCGACCGTATCGCCGGATCGCACCTCCTGAACCAATCGCTCGCCAATTTCGATCAACACTGTATCTCCGGCAGACTGCCCAAAACTCGCATTGATCGTCTGAAAGCCGTCCAGATCGATGGAAAGGACGGCAAATAAGTACCCTCCTCTCCGCTCCATTTGGTGGAGACAACGTTGCACACGGTCCAGGAACAAGGCGCGGTTCGGTAAGTCGGTCAAGGCATCGTGAAAGACGTTGTGGGCCAACTGTTGCTCCACGCACTGCCGTTCATCGCGGAGCAGTCTTTCCCCCAAACCTTTTCTCACAGCCTGTCCCAGTCGCGTCAGCCTGTCTTTGAACAGATAGTCGGTCGCGCCGTACTTCATACACTCGACGGCCTGTTCTTCACCGATGCAGCCCGACACTATGATAAAGGGCACATCCAATCCGCGGTTCTTCAGATGTTCAAGGGCTCGTTGCGCATCGAACTGAGGAAGGGAGTAATCAGCCAAGATGACGTCCCACTCCTGATCTAAGTGCGCGAGGAAATCCGCTTCCGTGTCCACTCGGTGCCACTGCGGATCAAAACCCGCGCGCCGGAGTTCGCGGAGCATCAATTCCGCATCCTCTTCCCGGTCCTCAAGGATGAGCAGGTGGAGAGGGGTGGTCATCGTTGCGCCCGCGGTTCATGCAAGCGTGCGTGTTGGTGTGGAAGAAGGAAGTTACTCATGTTGCCGTATAAGGTTTAATTATTCTCTCGACCTAACGCACCCGACCACCGCCATGTGCGGGTCGGCTAGAAGTCATCCGTGCCGGCTAATGCACCAACTCGTATCGAATGGCACCGAGTAATTTTCTCATATCGAAGGGTTTTTGAAACGTCTGACGAGCACCCAACAGCCTGGCCACTTTTAACTGACCCTCGCTCTCTAGGACGCCGGAGATGGCGATGACTTTGGCGTTGAGAAAGTTCTTGGTCAGGTCCAACATCATTTCGAGGCCGTTCATCTCAGGCATGGCAATATCGGTGATGATTAAGTCCGCAGATTTCTCTCGATACAGCTCAAGTCCAAGACGGCCATTAGACGCTTCAAGGACTTCGTGGCCAGCCCCTTCCAGTGCGATATGGAGTAGAGAGCGTATGAGTTCATCATCATCAATGACGAGTATTCTGGCCATGGGAGTATCTCCTTGACCGCCCACACATGGCTTCGCGGATCGGAGGACGGTTTCTCTAGAGAGAAGCATAGCGGACGCCTTGGAAAGGGGACTGACCAAAAGGAAGTAACTCCGAAGGGGGGAGGGTAAACCTATGATTTTTAATGACCCGCGTTATTCAGGTCTTTGTGACGTGTGACCCAACCCCCAAAAACTGGGTCACAAAGAACTTGAGGAACAGACAGGTATCTCACGAGGGAGTGGTCTACCTTTCCGGTTTTGGGACAGAAATTTCACTTGCTGCTTTTTCGCTTATCCCACAGCGGCACCGGCTGCGGATCGACCCACAAGCCTTTCTTCGCCTCGCACGGCGCCTCCTCTAGCTGCTCCAGTTCCGTATTGAGAGACACATACTTCCAATACTACCATCACCAGCCGTACCAGCCGTCTGCACTCGGATACTTGAACTTCAGCAACAGGGCCTCGGAATGGCGGCAATAGGTAAACTGGTAAGGCTGTCCTCTCGAACGGTCTGGCGCTTCTTGCGTGGAGTGGATGCCTCGTCACAAGTGGCATAACATGGCGGCCTTGCTCCACTCGTTGCGACATGGTATGAGGGGCCCATCAACTTGTGGAAGGTAAGATCCCCGACCGGGGCGATGTGACAACCGCTATCAGGAGGGAAGTAAGAATGATCGATGAAACGTTCCTTCAGGGGCCGATGCTCGGCCAGGAATACTGGGGCAATACCCTCGGGGCCTATCTCGAGGCGCTTGCGATCGTGGGGGGGGGCGTGGTGGTTTTCTGGGCCTTCAAGACCATCGTGGTGAAGAGAATCCTCAAGCTGGCCCAGAGGACCCCCACCGATATCGATGACTTTCTCATCGGGCTCCTGATCAAGATCGGACCTCTCGTCTACTTCATGATCGGGTTGTATCTGGCGAGTCAGTTGCTCGTCCTCTCGCCGGGCATCTCTCATATCCTGACGATCATCTTTGTCATCTTCATAACCGTCAAGTCGGTCCAGGTTTTACAGGAGACGGTTATGTTCTTCCTCACCAAGGCCTATGGGAAGGCCGAGCGCGATGACCCGACGACGGCTGCGGTGATCAAGAACATGAGGATCATCGTCCGGACCGGGTTATGGGTAGGCGGGGGTGTCTTTATCCTCGACAACCTGGGCATCCAGATCACGGGGGTTGTTGCAGGTCTTGGGATCGGGGGAATCGCTGTTGCACTGGCAGCACAGGCCGTTCTGGGCGATGCATTCAACTCGTTTGCGATTTTCATGGATCGACCGTTCGAGGTGGGAGATTTCATCATCGTCGGCGATCTCTTAGGGGTAGTGGAACACGTGGGGTTCAAGACTACCCGGATCCGTAGCCTGCACGGTGAGCAATTGATCTTTTCGAATACAGACCTGACGAGCAGCCGGATCCGAAACTACAAACGGATGAAAGAGCGTAGGATAGAGTTCGGTCTCGGCGTTATCTACCAGACCCCACTCGAGAAGATGCAGAAAATCCCAGGGATGATTCAGGAAATCATTCAGGGGATCGCCTTGGCCCGATTTGACCGGGCCCACCATAAAGACTTCGGGAACTTCAGCCTCAATATCGTGGTGATCTACTACGTCCTGACCCCAGACTACAACCTATACATGGACATTCAGCAGGAGATCAACTTCAAGATCATGGAGGCATTTGCCCGGGAAGGGATCCAGTTCGCCTATCCAACTCAGACCGTGTTTGTGGCCCAGACCCCATAAACTCGACGGTTGTGAGGAATCATGGATAAGTGGACAGACGAGATGAGGCAGAACCGCATAGTGAGGATAGCTTTGTTGCTGTGCGCGGCGTTGTCGGTCGCATCGGTATGGGCGCAGGGCGGAGCCGTACTTGAAGTGGCGAGGTTTTCGGCAGGCCAGCCTGGTCCAGGCTTACCAGAGGGCTGGAAGCCGTTGACCTTCAAGAAGATACCGAAACTGACTACGTACGAGGTGGTGAAGGATGGTGAGCACGTTGTCGTGAAGGCCACAAGCGACGCGTCTGCATCAGGACTTACCAAAGAGGTCAAAATCGATCCGAAAGAATTTCCGGTCGTGCGGTGGCGATGGAAGGTCGACAATCTGCTCAAGAACAGCGATGCCACTCGCAAAGATGGCGACGACTATCCCGCCCGTCTCTATATCACCTTCGAGTATGATCCCGACAAAGTGAGTTTTGGCAAGAAGCTCAAGTACAATGTCGGCCAGCTATTCTTCGGGGATATTCCGATCGGGGCGATCAACTACGTTTGGGAAACGAAGACGCCAGTCGGTACGATTATCGATAACGCCTATACGGATTTCGTAAAGATGGTCGTGGTGGAAAGCGGGCCACAGAAGATCGGGATGTGGGTCGACGAATCGCGCAATATCTATGAGGACTATAAGAGGGCGTTTGGTGAGGAACCACCGCTGATCAACGGGGTCGCAATCATGTCGGATACGGACAATACGAAGGAGCGCGTCACGGCCTATTACGGCGATATAACGTTTGTCCGTGACCAGTGAACCCGAGGTATGGCAATCCTGCGGAAACTAGAAGAGCTTTCCTTCGACAACACCTACGCGTGCTTACCGGAAGCTTTCTATACCAAGCTCTCGCCGACTCCCTTCTCTGACCCTCCGTACCTTGTCAACTTCAATCCCGCCGCCGCGGAACTGATCGACCTCGATCCCGACGAAGCAAAACGTCCTGAGTTTGCCGGTATCTTCGGGGGAAGTATGCTCCCACCTGGCATGGACCCGCTCGCGATGCTGTACTCCGGCCATCAATTCGGCATCTATGTCCCGCAGCTTGGGGATGGACGTGCCATACTATTAGGTGAAGTGCGGAACGAGCGAGGAGAGCGATGGGATCTGCAGTTGAAGGGCGCGGGCCTCACACCTTTCTCGCGCGATGGTGATGGGCGCGCGGTTTTGCGTTCGACCATCCGCGAATATCTCTGCAGCGAAGCGATGCACGGCCTTGGCATTCCAACCACGCGCGCGCTCTGCATTGTCGGGAGTGACGAGAAGGTCTATCGCGAACAGATTGAGACCGGCGCGATACTCGTGCGCATGGCGCCGTCGCACGTGCGGTTCGGCACATTCGAGACCTTCTACTATCGGAAACAGCATGAGCAACTCAAAGTGCTGGCTGACTATGTGATTGTGAACCACTATCCGCATCTCATGGAGGTGACGGACAAATACTCACGCTTCTTTGACGAGGTGGTTGAACGCACTGCGAAGCTGATTGCCCAATGGCAAGCTGTCGGCTGGGCCCACGGCGTGATGAATACCGACAACCTGTCGATCCTCGGGATCACGCTCGACTATGGACCATTCGGCTTTATCGACGACTATGATCCCGGGTTTATCTGCAACCACTCGGACCACAACGGTCGCTATGCCTTTAATCAACAGCCCTATGTCGGTCTCTGGAATCTCAGCTGTCTGGCGCAGGCACTCTTACCGATCGTCCCGAAAGACGAACTGAAGGCGGGGCTGGATCGCTATACGCCGATTCATCAGGAACGGTATCTGGGCCTCATGCGTCTAAAGCTCGGCCTCGACAGTGCCCGAACTGAGGACGAGTCACTCGTGACTGATCTACTTTCGCTCATGGCCCAGAGCCGTGCAGACTACACAAAGGTGTTTCGTACATTGGGCCATTTTCATTCACGGTCAGGCGAACAGAACGAAATCCTGCGTGACTATTTTGTCGATCGTGGCGGGTTTGACTGCTGGGCTGCTCGATATTGCGCGCGCCTGCGCGAGAACACCAACACCAATGCCGAACGCCGCGAGCGCATGAATCTCGTCAATCCAAAATACGTCCTGCGCAACTACTTGGCCCAAACGGCCATCGAAAAAGCCCAACAGAAAGACTTCTCCGAGATTGACCGGCTGTTAACCTTGCTACAAAATCCCTACAGTGACCAGCCAGGCATGGACGCCTACGCATCACTGCCTCCAAACTGGGGCAAGCATTTAGCAGTCAGTTGCTCGTCGTAAGCCATCAGAGGAGCAGGATTTCTTATGCTCCATTTAGTAGCAGCGCTCCACCTGTTGTGGCAGCAGCCGTTCGTCCAATCGTCTTGTTTTGGCAACTTTACTCTACTCCAGTACCTCGATTTGAGTTAACCGGAATTTATAGAAACGCGGGATCGAATGCGCATCGCTCAATTCGGAGGTCTCACTGTTCGCATCACAGGCGGCACCGATGGAAAAGGCGGCGGCAACGGTCCGATCGTCGTGCTCCTCCATGGTTTCGGTGCACCTGGAGACGATCTCGTACCGTTAGTCGATGTGCTTGATTTACCGGCAGGAACACGTTGGGCGTTTCTGGAATCGCCTCTGCCGCTCAACATGGGATTCGGCGATTCGCGCGCCTGGTGGATCATCGACATGTCCCGCATCCAGGAGGATCGCGCTGCCGGCCGCGTTCGGGACATGTCGATGGAGATTCCTATGGGACTGACCTTGGCCCGGGAGCGCGTGTTGGCGTTTCTTAAAGCGCTACCTCAGCAGCTGACGATGGATTACAAGACGACCGTGATCGGGGGCTTTTCACAGGGCGCCATGCTCACGTGCGACGTGGTACTGCACACCGACTATCCGTTTGCGGGACTTATACAGCTCTCGGGAAACCTACTGGCCCATCCGGTCTGGGGCCCGCTCATGCCCAAGCGCAAGGGCTTGCCGGTCTTCCAAAGCCACGGCACGCAGGATGACATTCTGCCCTATGTCGGAGCGGAACGTCTCCGCGATACGCTGAACAAATCTGGTCTGGCCGTTGAGTGGAACGGTTTCCGAGGCGGACACGAGATTCCCGAGTCTGTACTGGGAGCCCTAAGCGTTTTTCTGCGAACAGTTCTGACGAAGTCATGAGCACCCTTCAAGCATTTCACCTCAAGGCAGCGGATAGAAAACTCATCCGCGGAGATCGTGCCGAAGGAAAAGACTGCCACATCCTCTTCATTGCCGGGTTCCTGTCGAAACGGTGGGGCAACAAGAGCAAAGCGCTGGCGCAGTGGTGTCAGGAAAATGGGTGGGGGTTCCGTTGCTATGATGTGCGCGGGTACGGGGAGTCGGATGGAAGGTTCACAGACTATACGCTATCCGATTGGATTGACGATGCGCGGATGCTCCGCACTCTCGCGAGCGGTCCTCCGATTACCATTGTGAGCAATTCGCTCGGTGGCTGGATCGCGTGATTGATGGCTCAGGAGTATCCGATCGTTGACGAACTCATTCTTATCGCGCCAGCCTTCAACATGATGGGAGTACGGGCCACATCGATCGATCGCGAACGGCAGCATGCTTGGCAGAAGGCCAGCTGGATGCATGTGACGACGATCCCGCTCACAAAGATTGGCCGCTGTCCTGGAAGTGGGTGGAAGAGAGCGAAGCCTACTGGAAGACCAGTTTCGATCAACTCAGGCCTGTGAAGACGACAATCCTTCACGTGCTCGAAGATAGGGTGATTCTGCCGAGCGGGAGCAGGGAGTTTGTCGAACAACTCCTCTCACGCGTTCTTGCCTATCCGGTCGAACTTGAGCTCGTTCCCGGAGACAATCGTTTCAGCAGCCCTGAGCATGTCGAACGGTTTCGTCGGCTCATCCACGAATCCACGTGAGGCACATCGATGTTGATATTGACTCATAAAGAATGCGGTGGACCCGCCCTAGACGACTCACCGGTCGGCGAAGTTTGCGCGATTCCCATCGACCGATTTCCCTTCTCCTGTTTCACCTGCCTTGAAGAGATTCCTGATGAATCGAAAATCAGACTCTTTGAAGAGTTTGAAGAGATGGGAATCTAATCGGCTTTACCGCTATGTGACACAATCCAGTTCAGTCAGGCCACGAACAACGATGACCAAGTTCGTAAACATGATTCGAGAGGGGGACAGCCGATCTCTAATTGGGAGCAGGCATCCCTAGCTGATCGGTCGAGAACTTGTCGGACGAGGCCGCAGCCATGGCGGCCCGCAAGCCTGTCGAATGAGGATTTGCCACAGACCGTTTCACGAGAATATCGGTCGGTCGCTTCTCTTTGCCGTAGTACTTTCGATTCGACTCGTCCCGCGTGGCGATGACGGCGCCCTCGAGCGAGATCCCGCCGAATAAGCCTTTCGTACTAGCAAACGAGAGTAAATCCGCGCTGAGGTTCATAGCGGTGGGCCCCTCGATCCCGGCGCCCTCCGGACCGACGGCGATGGACGCGTCGCCGCCGAGCTTGAAGGTGCTGGAGAGAAGGGATTCAACATCGCGTTGCGATATCACCAGCAGCACCACCCCCGAAGCCTGTGCGCCGAATTGAAACCTGAAGCTGCCAGCCCCCATCGTGTAGAAGGGCGACTCACTCCATTCACCGGTCTTGTCGTCTTTTACGGTGAGCACGCCGCTTCCTCCTTTCCCACCGAAGAAGAAGGTCGCTTTTAGCAGTTGCGGCACGATAAAAATCCCCTTCGCATGTTTGATGTGGTCGTGAAACCACCCCATATTCGAGTTGGCTAGGAAACTGTCCAACGTCATCCTGGATTTCTCAACCAGGTCTTTTTACTTGGCCTCCAGGGAGGTGGAAGCATCGGGTCTCCCACGATCAGTACGAGTAACAGCGCAAGCGAGAGGGTAAGGGTTTGATCAGTCGAGTCGTCATCATGATGATTTATCCTTGCAAGTTGAACACCTAGTTAGCTCCACACACCCAATCTGGTCTACAGGATCGCCGCAACTGCCTAGCGGATTGGTAAAGGGCTCTGTTTCATGGCACGAGGGGCGACAGCCGCATCGTGGCTTGGTTGTGGTCGAAAAGGGGTGTCTGGTATGGTGCGACCGTTACACAGTGCAAACCGAAAGGACGAAGGAGGGTGACAAGACCCATGGCAACGAACGATAAACAGGTTATATTCTCACTCATCAACGTCGGCAAAGTCTACCCGCCGAAACGACAGGTTCTGCGGGAGATCTATCTTGGCTTCTACTATGGCGCGAAGATCGGCGTGCTGGGCCTGAACGGCTCGGGCAAGAGTTCGCTGCTCAAGATCATTGCGGGTTCGGATCACAATTACACGTACACGGGCGAAATTACCCGATCGAAAGGCTATAGCGTCGGTCTGCTCGAGCAGGAGCCGCAACTCGATCCAAATAAGACCGTCAAGGAAGTGGTCGAAGAGGGCAAGGCCGAAGTCGTGGCGCTTCTGCACGAATACGAAACGGTGAGCGATAGAATCGGCGAAGTTGGTCCCGACGAGATGGGAAAGCTCATCGACAAGCAGGCGCAGATCCAGGAAAAGATCGAAGCGGCGAACGGCTGGGAATTAGAGAACGAGCTGGACGTTGCGATGGACGCACTCCGCTGTGCACCGCCGGATCAGAAGGTCGGAACGCTTTCTGGCGGTGAAAAACGACGCGTGGCGCTCTGCCGCCTCATGATCCAAGAACCTGACATTCTGCTCCTTGACGAGCCCACGAACCATTTGGATGCAGAATCCGTTCAGTGGCTCGAGCAACATTTGCAGCAGTACAAGGGAACGGTCATTGCTGTCACGCACGACCGCTACTTCCTCGACAATGTGGCTGGGTGGATCTTGGAACTGGATCGCGGCCATGGGATTCCCTTCAAAGGTAATTACACCTCCTGGTTGGAGCAAAAGAAAGACCGATTGGAGAAGGAAGAGAAAGCGGAATCGAAGCGGAAGAAAACCCTTGAGCATGAACTGGAATGGATTAGGATGTCGCCGAAGGCCCGGCAGTCGAAGGGGAGGGCACGCTTAAATCGCTACGAGGAACTCGTCAACCAAAAGCAGGATCAGGCGGCCGAGGATCTTGAAATTTATATTCCCCCTGGACCAAGGTTGGGCGATGTGGTGGTGGAGGCCAAGGGAATCAGCAAGGCGTTTGGCGACAATGTGCTCTATGAGAACGTGAATTTCAGTTTACCGAAGGGCGGGATCGTCGGCGTGATTGGACCGAATGGCACCGGCAAAACGACCATGTTTAAAATGATCATCGGTCGAGAGAAGCCTGATGCAGGGACGATCAAGATTGGTGAAACCGTGAAGCTTGGGTACGTTGATCAGGATCGGAGTTTGGACGGGAATAAGTCCGTGTACGACGTGATCTCTGAAGGTCACGACACCATCAAGCTCGGCAAAGCCGAAGTGAATGCCCGCGGCTATTGCGCCCGCTTCAACTTTGCCGGAACGGATCAACAGAAAAATGTGAAAGACCTCTCGGGCGGCGAACGCAATCGCGTGCATCTCGCGCGTATGTTAAAGGAGGGGGCGAACCTCATTATTCTCGACGAGCCGACCAACGATCTCGACGTGAATACCCTTCGGGCACTGGAAGAGGGTCTGGAGAATTTCGCGGGTTGCGCCGTTATCAGCAGCCACGACCGCTGGTTCCTCGACCGCATTGCGACCCAGATCCTGGCCTTCGAAGGCGACAGCAAGGTAGTCTGGTTTGAAGGCAACTACAGCGAGTACGAAGCGGACCGGAAGAAACGTCTAGGTAAGGATGCCGATCAGCCCCATCGGGTTCGCTACCAAAAACTCACGCGGAAGTAACGCATGTCCACCAAATGACACCTCGCGCGATCATCACCGGGGCGGCGGGATTGATCGGGCAGTACCTTGTGAAGACCGCCTCCCGATGGGCTCCCGATTGGGGTATACAGGAACTAACCCGCTCGGAGCTTGAACTGACCGAGACGTTGAAGGTGGAAGCGCGGATCCGCACGCTGAAGCCCGACATCCTCATCCATTGTGCCGCCCTCAGTCGAACCAAGGCCTGCGAGCAGGATCCCGATCTGGCTCGCCGCGTCAACGTGGAAGCCACGGCTCATCTGGCGCAACTCTGCACCGAAATTCCCTTCCTTTTTCTGTCCAGTGGCGAAGTGTTCGATGGGAAAAGAGGATGGTACCAGGAAGGAGACGACGCGACACCGATCAACGTCTACGGCCAGACGAAGCTGGAAGCCGAGCGAGCGGTGTTACAGAACCACCGGCACACGGTCGTTCGGATCGTCCTAACGGCTGGTACTTCGCAGAATGGAGACCGAAGTTTTGTCGAAGATATGTGTCGGACAGCTAAGGCCGGTATGGACGTGACGCTTTATGCCGACGAGTTCCGCTGCCCACTCCCTGCCGGTGTCATCGCGCGGGCGATTTGGGAGCTCGTCGAACGGGAACAGCCAGGGCTCTACCACCTTGGCGGCCGCGAACGGCTCTCACGTTGGGAGATCGGAGAGATCTTATTGGCATGGTATCCGGAACTATACGGAAGGCTCATCGAACGTTCCGCAAGACATCATGTCGGCGCGCCACGACCAACGGACCTATCGCTGCGATGCGACAAGATCCAGGGTCTGCTGTCGTTTCGAATTCCGGGATTCCGCGAATGGCTGGCCGGTCGGACGCGCCAAGGAGCCGATCTGTGGGATTACCCCGATGGAAGTCCGTAAGGCGTGAGCGTGAAGCGTGAAGTGCAGGAACGGGGATATGGGAGAACCCGATGATGGGCTCGGATGCTCTGTCCCTCGTCCTCACGGCATATCTGACTGCGGTTGTCGTCATGACGGGGCTTTGGGTCCTGCAACTGCGCCTGCGCAATGCCTCGATTGCGGACGTCGGCTGGTGTATGGGTCTCATCGCGGTCGTACTGTGGTATGCCACGCAGGCAACTGGAGAGGGCGAGCGGAAAATCCTGGTGGCGATGCTGGTCGTGCTCTATGCGGGACGATTGGGATTCTACATTCTTCTCAATCGCGTGATCGGCAAGACGGAGGACGCTCGTTATCGCCGCCTGAGGGAGCAATGGGATGCATCAGAACGGCTCAAGATGTTCGGGTACTTTCAACTACAAGCGCTGGCCGTGGCGGGGTTCTCCCTCCCGTTTCTGGTTCTTATTCAAAATTCACGACCTCCATTCGCGCTGATCGAGTTCGTTGGCTTGCTGATCTGGGTCGTCGCTGTTTCTGCTGAAGCGACAGCCGACTGGCAACTCGCGCAATTTCGCTCCAAGCCGTGGAATCACAATCGTGTCTGTCGAGAAGGGCTCTGGTACTTCTCGCGTCATCCAAATTACTTCTTCGAATGGCTCCATTGGTGGGGCTATGTCGTGATGGCGATTGGGACGTCTGGCTGGTTGCTCACATGGATCGGGCCGGTTGCGATGGGATGGGCGCTTCTCAAAGTGACGGGGATTCCGTTGGCTGAGGCCCAGGCGTTGCGCGCTCGCGGCGATGACTACCGAGAGTATCAGCTCACCACGAATGCGTTCGTTCCTTGGTTTCCGCGACCACGTCAGGAGCGTTAAGATTCTCGAGGAAATGATCGAGTCGAGCCCGTGCTTCTTCATCGATGCGGGTGATTTCCCATCCAGCATCCTGCCCTTTAAGACCACCGCACGACGGCGGCATCGACGAGGATGTTTTTGATTTGCCATTGTCGGGGAGGCTGAGGTACAGCGTCAATTCAGAGCCGGTCGCCACGGGGCGCTCTCCGGTTGCACGACAGCCTGTTTCCGAGAGATCCCAGATCGTCCCCTTGGCGAGCACATCGTCGTAGAAGTAACAGAATAGACAATGAACGGGAGCTTGTGACTTCTTGCGCGGACTGTAGGTTTTCATCATCTGGCTCTCTTAGCCGGATACCTGTTTCTTATGTGACCGCTATCGCTTTCCATTTAACCCTAGCGGAACGGAGGGGTTCCGCTAGGCCTTATAACAATTCCTCCACTCCCAACTGGCTTGGTTTCGCGGGGCGGGACATTGCCGCGTGAAGGAGCTTGAACGGTGGCCTAACAACTGAGGGCTGGTCAGCCGCTTAGGAGTTGAACATAACCTGCCGTTCTGTCAGAATTCGTCCCCGCGCCGGTTGTCAGGTCAGGACCAGCCTGTTGGACGGATTAGCATTGTTGACGGGTTATCGCGACGGCTCCGAATCATGCTCCGCGTCTTCCAGAGAGGAAGTCTGAGGAAATGAAATTCCTCGCGGTACATCCCAGTTCACTCATGTACACCAAGATCTATCTACGCCTGGAACCACTCGGGCTCGAGCTGGTGGGCCAGGCTGTCCGTCAAGCAGGGCATGACGTTCGCCTAATCGACCTGCAGGTAGAAACCTGGGAAAACCATCTGGCCCTCGTCAAGGCCTGGAAACCCGACGTCGTCGCGTTTTCTTGCAACTACCTAGCGAATGTGCCGGAGATCGTGGATCTCGCGAAGTTGACCAAGGAGCTAATACCGAACGCCTTCGTCTTCGTCGGGGGGCATAGCGCATCCTTTGTGGCACGAGAGCTTCTGGAGCATGCGGAAGGCATGATTGATTGCGTTCTCAAAGGAGAAGGAGAGATTTCTGTCCCCAAGCTGTTGCTGGCCGTGGAGCATGACCGCAAGGCGATTACAAAAGTTCCGGGGGTAGTGTCCCTTGACGGTGATGGACCTCCGCCACAATTCGTCGAAAACCTCGACAATGTGCGTCCGGCGCGCGATCTGCTCCGGCACCGGCGCAAGTATTTCATCGGGGTCCTAGATCCCTGTGCCTCTATCGAGTTTACGCGTGGTTGCCCCTGGGATTGCTCCTTCTGCAGCGCCTGGACGTTCTATGGTCGCACCTATCGGATGGTGAGCACGGAGAAGGCTGTGGAGGAGCTGGAACAGGTTCAGGAATCGGGGATCTTCCTGGTCGACGACGTCGCATTCATCCAGGCGAAGCAGGGATTCGAGATCGGCGAGGCTATTGCGCGGCGAGGGATCAAGAAACAGTACTACATGGAGACGCGCGGCGATGTCTTGTTGCGCAACAAGGAGGTGTTCAAGTTCTGGAAGACGATTGGACTCCAGTACATGTTTTTGGGTGTGGAGGCGATCGATGAGGAAGGGCTCCGGATGCATCGAAAACGCATCTCGCTGGGGAGAAACTTTGAAGCACTGGAATTTGCCCGCTCCCTTGGCATCACCGTGGCCATTAATTTGATCGCCGATCCTGATTGGGATCAGAAGCGATTCGAGACGATTCGGAAATGGTGTTTGGAAATTCCTGAGATCGTGAACATCAGCGTCAACACTCCGTACCCCGGAACCGAAAGCTGGCACACGGAATCGCGCAAGATCCAGACACGGGATTATCGCCTCTTCGATATTCAACACGCCGTGCTGCCAACAAGGCTCCCGCTTCCTGTGTTCTACGAGGAGCTGGTCAGGACTCAACAGATTCTCAACAAGAAGCATCTCGGTTGGGTCGCCCTGAAATCTACAGCAAAACTCGCGGCCGGGCATCTCATGCGCGGGCAGACCAACTTCGTGAAGATGCTGTGGAAGTTCAACAGCGTGTACAACCCGAACCTCCAGATGGCCGATCACCAGAGCCCGGTGTCGTACCAAATGGCACTCCCGCCATCTGTGCGGGAAAACATGAACTCGAAGCTCCTCTATATCCTCCCGCCAAAAGGACGACGAGGACGTGCCCTCGACGACTCGACCGAGCAGTTCATCGAAACCACCCGCACAGGGGACAGCCACTAACTGCTCCTCTGCTTGGACCCTAAGCCGCTGGCACCCTGGTATACTGATGCTGCCACAGTGGTCGAATCTGCCTTGCGATGATGAGAACACCAGACTGGGCTGAACTTGCCGAATTCGCGTTGGCACGCATCCGCGGCGCGGGTGGGGAATACGGCGATATCCGCATTCAGCACAGCACCACAGAGAGTATCCAGGGCGAGGATCGCCGTATCGCGTCGATTCGAGATGTCGAGGACACGGGGTTCGGAGTGCGAGTGCTTTACAAGGGCGCCTGGGGATTTGCCGCGAGCTCGATCCTTTCACTTGAAGAGATCCCACGTGTGGCGGACCTCGCCATCGAGATCGCAAAAGGCTCGGCGTCGGTTGCGATTGAGAAAGTGCGATTGGCCGAGGAGCCGTTGCATCACGACCGGGTCCTAACCTCCATTCGCCTCGATCCCTTCACGGTGCCGCTAGAAAAAAAAGCCGATCTGTTGCTAGAGACCATGGCGACCCTACATCGTCAGCCTGGCATCGTACGGAGCAGCGCTAGTCTTTGGGCGCGCCGAGACCGCAAGCGCTTTGTTTCGACGGAAGGATCGGTCATCGAGTTCGATCTTCTGGCCGCGAGTGGAGATTTCAGCGCAACAGCCGTGCACGACGGGCGATTCGCCACCCGGTCGTTCAACACGCCGCATCTTCGGAAGGGCTATGAACTGATCGAGGAAGCCGACATGCTGCGGGAGGCTCCGCGCGTCGCGAGGCAGGCAGTCGAAAAGGTCAAAGCCCCGGCAGTAGATGCCGGACGGTACGACCTCGTCCTTGATCCCGAGCATCTATCATTGACCATACATGAATCCTGTGGCCATCCGAGCGAACTGGACCGCGCGCTTGGGTACGAGGCCAATTATGCCGGCACGAGTTTTCTCACGCCAGAGAAACGCGGCATCTTTCGCTACGGATCGCCGCACGTGAATCTCGTGGCGGATAACACCGAACCGGAGACGCTCGCTTCGACCGGCTACGACGACGACGGGGTGGCCTGTCAGAAATGGGATGTCGTACGTGACGGCATCTTTGTCGGGTACTGCACGAACCGCGAAGTCGCGCTGAAAATCGGGGAGACTCGCTCGCTTGGCTCCAATCGGGCTGACAGTTGGGGAAGCGTTCCGATCGTGCGCATCGCCAACATCGGGCTTGAGCCAGGTTCGGCGACGCGCGAACAGCTCATCGCCGACGTGAAGCGCGGGATCTATATCGAAGGCCACGGTTCCTACAGCATCGATCAGCGGCGCTACAACTTCCAGTTCGGCGGTGATGCGTTCTGGCTGATCGAGAACGGCAAGCGCACCCACATGCGGCGCGAGGTAATCTACCACGGAATCACGCCCGAGTTCTGGAACAGCTGTGATGGTGTCGCCGAGCGGTCCTCTCGCCGGCGTTATGGGTTTATCACATGCGGCAAGGGGCAGCCTGGTCAATCGGGCTGGATGACCCATGCGACGTCACCCGCACTGTTCAGGAGTGTCCAGGTCATCAGAGGGGAGGGCCGATCATGAGCGTCGGGAGCGCCAAGCCCTGGCCGAAGATGATCAACCGCGAAGAGTTTCGCTTTCTTGCCGATCTGGTCCTCACCCGCTCGTCCGGCGATGACACGATCGTGACCCTCCACGATCACCACACCGGGACCACCAGATTTGCCAGTAATCAGGTAATCCAAAATGTCGATACGCGGAGGGGCACGCTGGCAGTGATGGTCGCGTTTGCCAGGCGGCATGGCACCGCCACCACGACGGACCTTACAGCCGGGTCGATTCAAGAGACACTTGTGCGCGCCGAGCGTCTCGCCCGTGTCTCGCCGAAAGATCCGGAATACCTTCCGCCTCCTGAGCCGCATGCGTTTGCCGTTCGTCAGACCGCAAGGCCGGAGACCGTGGCTGCTGGACCAATGCGACGCCTCGAATATGCGAACAAAGCGATCGGGCATTGCCGCATGGAGAATCTCATGGCGGCCGGGATCGTCTCGTCCTCGGTGTCGTCGGTAGGAATCGTGGCCGGCAACGGACTCTTCTGCTATGAAGTCAGGGCAGACGCACGGTTCAGCCTCACAGTTCAGGCGGATGACTCCACGGGGTGGAGTGCGGCAGCTCACCGCTCGATCGATCATTTGAAAATTCAAGAGCGGACCTTGGCGGCCATCAACAAGGCGAAGCGTGGTCGTGATCACAACGAGCTCCCTCCTGGGCTGTACCCCGTGATTCTAGAACCCGCTGCCGTGGCAGGCCTCTGGACCTGGCTGCTCTGGTCGCTTGACGCCAAATCTTACGAGAAGGGCACTAGCCCCTTCGCTAACAAGCTGGGGCAGCAGATCGTGGACGAACGGCTGACACTGCAAAACTTGCCCGGTCATGCCGATCTGCTCGGGGTAGGGTTTACCCACGAGGGAATACCGAGTGAGTCGTCGGTGTGGATCGATCACGGAGTCTTGAAACAACTCGCCTCTGACCGATTCATGGCGAAGACCCACTGCGTGAAGGCGATTCCGACGTTGGAGGCTCCTGTATTGTCTGCCGAAAGCGCCGCCTTCGGAGCCGTCCAGGATCTCATCAAGCGCACCGAACGCGCCATCTTGGTAACGAACTTTTGGTACATCCGATCTGTCAACCCCAGTGACCTCACCCTGACCGGTATGACCCGCGACGGGACGTTTCTCGTGGAAAATGGAGAGATCGTGTCCGCGGTCAAGAATTTCCGATTCCATGAGAGTCCGCTCCAGGCATTTCGACGCATCGATGCATGGACGGCGCCGATGGAAGCCGTGACGTCAGAGACCGGCAAGATGCTAGTACCGGCGATGGTCCTGCCCCAGTTCAATTTTTCGAGCGGGACCCTATTTTAGGAATCATGGGTAACGTAGGATCTCTTACCAGTGATCCCCTCTTTAGATGAAAGACATTGACACTTCAATCAGACAGGAGTAGACAACAGCTGGTTTCAAAAGGCTTTTTTGATCCCAACGCAATGCACGAATCGATTTCTCCATCACGGATTGTTGACATTGTTCAATTATGTATTCGGGCAAGTTGGTTGGCGTGCTACCCTGTTTAGTGCGGACTATTCATGAATACCTGCTGCGACAGCCGATCCTCTTGCCCAGCATGGCGGTACTCGCTCAGCTTCCTCGACAGCCTGTCAGGATGCCTGCGTCCGTTTCGCGTGCGAGCCGCCACGGTGGGCGTCGGTCTCGACCGTCTCGCGAGGATATTCATGAATAGTCCGCGCTAGGAGGTCTACTATGCCCCGCCGATTTAGAGATGAACCGATCAATCTAATCAATCGCATTCCCTCGCCGGAACAAATTTCCGCAGCCCGGCCGCTGAAAGGTTCGTTAGGCCGGGCGCTCGTCGCAACCGGAGTGGGCTGCATACCCGGGGTTGCCGAGATCATCGCCCAGGTCAGGCGATTAGGACGGATCCCGCGCACGGCCGTCAGTGGGGGAGCGGTGTCGAGCGATTCCTCACTAAGGCGAACGAAAGAATGGGTCGGCACCTGCATTCGAACCCTCGCCTCGAGAAGTTCCCGTTCATATGACCGATTGGCCGAATGGATTGCCAATCTGGTTGTGACTGTGCAGCCGGTTCGTCCAGTCTCGTCCCCACCGTCCGAGATGCCGTCTGAAGCGCCGCCGGTGGTAGCGGCTATAGCCCCGTCCATTCAACATGATGAATTGGTCGAACTGAGAACCTACACTCTGAGTCAGCAGGAAGATATTTTCCGCTTGTCGGCCGAACTCCAGGAACTCAAATCCCTTGTCATGTCCCAACAGCAAGTCCTGGTCTATTTGGGAAAGGAACTGGAATCGACCCAGACCCAGGTTCCCACCATAACCGCGTCGGCCTCAGCCCCTGCCAAACGGAATCGCGTTGTCCGTGATAAACCGATCGTGAAAGAAAAATGGATTCCGCGCAAGGGAACCCAGAAGTCGTCGCTCAACCTGTTGTTGGGTCTAGCCTCGTTGTTTCTTATTGAGTCTGGCTGCCTGTCCACAGGCGCAAGAGAAGAAGCCCTCGGGTTTGGCATTGTCCGGGGCACACTCGGAGTAGTGCATCCAGAAGGTGAGACACGAATAGCCCATCCGAGAGGCGTCGAGTCTTTGAAAGGGTATGTCGTCACGCTGGAAGGGGGAGCCTATGTGCTGCATGCCCTCGACGGCGCCGAGTATAGGATTCCGTTAGATGAGAATACTCGGATTGATCGCCCTGCTCATTTGGGCGACAGAATTGAAGCCTTCCTGGATTAGGGGAGGGCGTGCGGTGCTTATTCGCAACATTGACCAGGATATCGACCACACATTCTAGTATCCGCCTGGCCTTGTCTGCAGGGTCCGCAGGACGCCGGTCAACGACCACTCGCCGTATCCTCCACGAATTTCTCCTGTGCAGCGTGGTATTGCTGACGGTGCTGTACCGGTCCAGGTCGGTGCGGTGTCTCAACCCGACTCACGTCGGATGCCGCTCTTTGAGAATCTCGGCACACTGCATCACGCCATCACGACGACCTCGGAACAGGCCCAACAGTATTTTGATCAAGGCTTGCGACTGGTCATGTCATCAACCATGAAGAGGCCATTCATGCGTTTGAAGAAGCTACACTTCTCGACACCTCGGCTGCCATGGCCTATATTGTGGTAATGCCCTCGCGCTGGGTCCTAACATCAATGCGGCGATGGACAAGCCAAGTGAGCGACGGGCCTGGGATGCGGTGCAAAAAGCACACACACAGGGCCCATGTGAGCGCAACGCTCAGCAGAAAAGCAGCGAGGCGGAGATAGTGGAACAGCAATTCTAGACCGCCTAGATTTATGCGGATGTGACCTTAATGACCTCTCGTTTCTGAAACACTCCGCGACTTTTTGGGAGGATTAATGCGATTTGTGGTGGGAGTGATGGGGCCGGCGAAAGCGAAGAAGAAGGATCTCGATAACGCGCGGATCCTGGGAGAGTTCATTGCGCGGCGCGGCTGGGTCGTGCTGACGGGCGGCCGCGATCTTGGGGTAATGGATGCTGCGTGCGAAGGTGCCAAGCGAGTCAGGGGAAGTCTGACCATCGGTGTCTTGCCAACCGCAAAAGACAAGGTGTCGCGCCATGTCGATGTACCGATCATTACGGAAATGGGCAGCGGCCGGAATAATATCAACGTGCTGACCAGCCATGTGGTCGTAGCCTGTGGGTTGAGTGGGTCGGGAACGGTGTCCGAGGTCGCACTGGCCGTGAAAGCGGGGAAGTCGGTCATTCTGGTGGAGGCGTCCCCTGCGGATGCAGCATTCTTTCGCAAACTCGGAAAGCAACTGGTCTCTGCCGCTTCGTCGCCGGAAGAGGCGATTGATCTCATCATGAAACAGATGGACGGGCGCCGTCGGCGTGTACGGCCTGCGCAGCATAGCGAGTACGACGAACTTTCGATGTGAGTGAGATTAGGGATTCAGAAGGCCGGACAGCTCACCTTTTTTGACGAGGATACCGGTTTTGTCGAAGGGGAGTTTGCTATTCTTGAGATGCAGCACACCGGAGATTCCATAGGCCAGTTCTTGTGTCTTGCGAAGGCCGAACACCTGTCGCACCACATCCAGCGTGGAGGAGCTGGTTTCAACAGACTCTACGGAGTCGCTTAGTGAGGAACCATGAACTCTTTATTGCCGAGTCCTCGGGCCAAACTCTTGGCGTCCATTTCGAAACGAAAGTCCAGCCCAGTAACCTAGAGGGCATAATCGTTGGGGTTTCTGAAACGCAAATCGACTTTCAGGCACTGCTCAAAGGGTGTACTCTCTAGCGGCGTGATGTTCGTGAGCAGGACCTCCGGCTGCTCTCCTTTGATGAATCACGACGCACACCCGGTCGCGGTTGCCAAGAGGAACATGCCGAGCAGCCGGGGAATCGATCGCATGCGGGCATGATACACAAACATCTGCATGATTACGATTGCTGTAGTAAGACGTAAGTGGCGTCTTGCTCGGACGACGTATCATGCGGAAGGATACAGTCATGATTTCAATTCGACGTTTCGCGGGCTACGCGGTCGGTCTGTTTGCGCTTGGAGGAATCGCGGTCTGGTCCCCCAGCGTGGCGGTTGAAGCGGCGGTGCCGGCCAAAGCCTATTTTGCAGGAGGCTGCTTCTGGTGTATGGAGGAGGTCTTTGAGAAAGTGGATGGAGTCATCGCGGTGGTCTCCGGCTATATGGGCGGAACGGTGGCCAATCCAACCTACAAGCAAGTTTCTGCCGGACAGACCGGCCATGCCGAATCTGTCGAAGTCAGCTACGATCCGGCGAGGGTCAGCTATCAGAAATTGCTCGAAGCATTCTGGCACAATGTTGATCCTGTGACGCCGAATGCTCAGTTCTGTGACCACGGTAGCCAGTATCGGTCAGCAGTATTCTATGGCGCCGATGAGGAAAAACGGCTTACGGAAGAATCCAAGAGCGCGATTGAGCAATCCAAACGGTTTTCCGAGCCGATTGTAACGCAACTGGTCAAAGCCTCGACGTTCTACCCGGCTGAAGAGTATCACCAGGACTTCTACAAGAAGAATCCCATCAGGTACATGTACTACAAATCCAGCTGCGGTCGTACCCGGCGCTTGAACGCCCTGTGGGGAAAGTCGTAAATGCACCGTGTTGCGTGCCATTCCCAGTTCACCCGCCTACGCTGGAAGCCACGGCTGCCCGTCATCCGCAGGAGTCTGCTAAGGAGGGTGGATGAAGCCGTGGGGGTCCACTTCTTGCGCTGATCCGTACAATCGCGGTCCTAAACGGCCTACATGCAATCGATCACGTCGTGCGTGGAGACTTTCACTGGCTACTTGATGGTCAGTCACGGAGTTTCTTAGGCGTTACTTGTGTATCGGGAGAAGCCTCCCTTTTCAGGTCAAGAAGGGACCAACTCCATTCGCTTCAGCTACGCCAAGACCGACTTCGATCTCGATGAGGCCTGCCAGCACCTGACGTGAGCCGGACTCTAGCTCATCTCTGATCGCAGGTGACTCTTTGCTTGTCAGGGGGAGAAACCCGTGTTATGAACTGACCTCATGAGTCTACCCGCATTTCCAGTTGTCGCCATAACTGCCGCATTGATGCTCACGGCATGCGGCCACCCGTCGGTGGTTCGTACACCTGTCCAGGCTGATCTCCCCGTAGATGATCGGTCCATCCTGGCAGGGGATGGGAATACGAAGACGGAGCGGCGGTGATCCTTCGGCTCGACGAGCACGGCAATGGGACCTATGCGTGGAAAGAAGGGCGATTCGAAACCATGCAGTTCGGGGACCACACCTGGGTGGGGAATTGGTATCAGAAAGAAAATGATCGCGAAGGCAGCTTCGTCGTGAAACTGTCCGCTGACTATACTGAAGGTGAGGGCTCATGGTGGTACGTTCGGATCGGTGCAGACCTTGCACCATCAGAGAAAGGCGGCACGTTCCATCTCAGCAGGAAAACATCCCTCACGAATCTCATCGATACACCGCCTGCACCATGAGATCCCACCTAGGATAAGAATAAGGGTTAATCTCCTCGTACACGGCTATGTAATCCGCCGCGTCGTGTCCCTGCGTAATCGCACCTTCCAGCACATCATGGATCCCGTCGAGTGTTCGGGTGACGAGCCCATTTTCATTCGCTGCGGCTAGAAACAGGCCCACATCTTTGAGCATGTGGCCGGTTGAGAAGTTCGGGTGTCATAGTGGCGCTGTCGCAGTCTGGGCAGCTTCTTCTCAAACGTCGGTGCGAAGTGCGCGCGCTCTTTCAGGACGGACTTGAAGAGATCGACCAAACCCCCCGTGCGTTGAATAAAGCCAAGACTGAGGGAGAACGCAGTGATCTACGCTGCGATCAATTGGTTCAACGCCAGCTTAAGCGAGGCAACCTGCCCGACCGGTCTGACCAGCCGAGGCCCTTGGCCAAGTGATCTAAACAACCGAATCCCAATGGTAGATCTTCATTGACTCGCTACCGCACATCCGCAAACAGCCACGGCGCGTTCTGTTTTCGGCGTTGTTCATAGGCCGTGATCGCGGCCTCATGCTGGAGTGTGAGGCCGATCAAATCAAGCCCTCGATAGAGGTAATCCTTCCGGAAAGCATCGACGTCGAATCGATAGGTCGTTCCCACGGGTGTCGTAACCGTTTGATTTCTGAGATCCACTGTGAGCTGGTATCCCTCTGTGCCGACTACTTCTGTCATTATGGACAGCACTTCGTCCGCCTTCAGAATGATCAGCAGGATCCCGTTCTGGAAACAGTTATTGTAGAAAATGTCGGCGAAACTGGGTGCGATCACGCAACGGAAACCATAATCGAGCAGGGCCCAGGGCGCATGCTCACGCGATGAGCCGCAGCCAAAGTTGTCGCGAGTCAATAAAATCGTTGCGGATTGGTAGCGGGATTGATTCAGAAAGAAATCCTGATCTTGCGACCCGTCTTTCTTCTTCCTCCAATCGAAGAAGAGACCTTCGCGGAGGCCGGCCCGCTTAATCGTTTTCAGAAACTGCTTGGGGATGATCTGGTCCGTATCCACGTTGACACGATCAAGCGGTGCGACGAGCCCGATGAGGGTGGTAAAGGTTTGCATCTGATTTCCTCTATGGTTTCATTGAGCAGTGACGATTGTTTCATTGGAACAATGAATCAATGATTACACCGTCAATTGCGTCACGACCAATAGCGTATATCGACGAAATGTCCTTCGACGGCTGCAGCGACCGCCATGGCGGGTGACACAAGATGTGTCCGGCCTCCGGCCCCCTGACGTCCCTCAAAATTTCGGTTGCTGGTAGACGCACAGCGCTCGTCTGGCTGGAGCACATCCGCATTCATCGCCAAGCACATGCTGCAGCCTGCCTCCCGCCACTCGAAACCGGCTTCTCGAAACACGCGGTCGAGCCCTTCCGCCTCAGCCTGCTGCTTGACGAGCCCTGACCCAGGCACCACAAGGGCGTGCACCGTCTTCGCAACCTTTTTGCCCTTCGCGAAACCGGCGGCGAGGCGAAGGTCTTCAATCCTGGAGTTCGTGCAGGAGCCGATAAAGACTTTGTCGATCTTGATATCGGTAATCGGTAAGTTGGGAAAGAGCCCCATGTATTCCAAGGCCCGCTCCGTTGCGTTTTTCGTTTTTTTATCCGACATCGTTCGGGGATCCGGTACTTTCTGATCCACACCGATCACCATGCCGGGGCTTGTTCCCCAACTGACCTGGGGCGCAATATCTTCTGCCCGCAGGGTCACCGTCACGTCGTACCTGGCATTCGAATCAGTCTTGAGCTGCCGCCAAGCCTGAACCGCCCGTTCGTAAAGATCTCCCTTGGGGGCGAGTGGTCGCTCCTTAATGTAGGCAATGGTCTTCTCGTCGGGAGCCACCATGCCGGCACGGGCACCGCCCTCAATCGACATATTACAGATGGTCATGCGGCCCTCCATGCTCAGGGCATGAATAGCCGAGCCCGTGTATTCGATCACATAGCCGGTTCCTCCCGCGGTGCCAATCTTTCCAATGATGGCGAGAATGATATCCTTGGCCGAGCAGCGGTCCGAAAGGATTCCGTTGACACGGATCTCCATCGTCTTGGGTCGTTTCTGAACCAAGCATTGGGTGGCCAACACGTGCTCCACGTCGCTGGTCCCGATGCCAAACGCCAGCGCGCCGAACGCTCCGTGGGTCGACGTATGCGAGTCTCCGCAGACGATAGTCGTGCCCGGAAGGGTGAATCCTTGCTCCGGACCGATGACGTGGACGATGCCTTGTCTGATATCGTTCATGCCGAAGAGGGGAATCCCAAAATCCCGACAGTTCTCCTCCAGTGTTTGGATCTGCTTGGCGCTGATCGGGTCGGCAATAGCCAGTTTCCGGTCGGTCGTCGGGACATTATGATCGGGAACCGCCAGCGTCGCAGCTGGTCGTCGAGGCTGGCGTCCGGCGAGTTTCAATCCTTCAAAAGCTTGGGGCGATGTCACTTCGTGGACGAGCTGCCGATCGATGTACAGCAGCGCCGTGCCGTCTGGTTCTGTACGAACGACATGGGATTCCCAAATTTTGTCGAATAACGTTGTGCCTGCCATGACACACTCCTGGTCGTGCAACCTTCACGAAATATCGGAAGGACCCTTATTATACATTGGTCTTTGGTCGCATACCAGGGACGGGGTTGCCATAGGAATAGGAACTTCAGACTTCCCATCGTCTTGCCGATAGGAAAGGGGATGGACGAAACGACGCTCAACCCCGAATCCATTTCAATCCCCCGCTGGACCATCAAGCGGGATACGCGGGTCGCTTGATTGCGTGTTTTGCCGCTCCATAATCGTCCTTGTGACCCCGAGACGTACCAGATGGTCTTCTGTAGTTGCACCTCGTTGAATATCGACTGCTCCCATGACCAAACATCCGCGAAGCGAATTCCGGCATGCATTGACGGTCAACCTTGCAACCACGTCCTGGACGTGGTACCAGGACGCCGTTTGGACTGCACGATTCGCATGTTCTGACGCGGGAGCGGGGAGAAATTGTGGTCGATCAAATCTGGGCACAGGCTGCGGTCATCACGTGGTCTCAACGGCTGCTCGACAGTTTTCTCCATTGGACCAGCAAGGAACTCCTCGCACGGGATGGGAACGTTACAGAACAGGCCCGACGACTATACTTCGCACCCTGTGTGGTGATCTCGCATGGGTTGGAGGCGAACCCAATCTTGAACTATAGTAACCAAGCCGCCTTGAACCTTTGGGAAATGACGTGGGAAGAACTAATCCATACGCCTTCGCGTCAGACGGCCGAGCTGGTGAATCAAAAAGAGCGGGCCCGCATGCTGCGAGTGGTGGAGAAACAGGGCTACTTCGATCGCTATCGCGGAGTCCGAATCTCGGCGAGGGGCCAACGATTCTTTGTAGAGGAGGCCATCGTGTGGAATGTCATAGATGAGGAGGGGCAGCGCATCGGGCAAGCCGCGACATTTTCACGCTGGGCCAGGCTGCCCTGAAAGGCCGCTAGAACGCAAAGTACAGTTCACATCCTCCATAAGCTCCGCTGTGGAATGAATTGCTGTTTCGATACCAGCCCTTGACAAGCAAGAAGACCTTCCCGATCGGCACTTCAACGAGCGGTCCGGTTTGCCCGGCACGGAAATCGGCATTGCCCATAGCTGGGGAACAGCAACCCTTAGTTGATGATCCACTATCTGGGTTTACTCGTGCCTCTCAAGGACAGCCTGAGAAGGCTGAGCCGCTGTATCGTCGCGCTCCCGCGATTCAGGAGAAGGCCTTGGTGCCGGCTCTAGATGCGCGGGCCCATGAGCGTCGCACCAAACGGAGTTGAACTCTCCGTCGAGTCCGGTGTAGCGTAGTATCAGGATGCCCTCCAAGACCCCTTCCGAAGTCAATTGGCGCATGAACGCCGTCATCGCACGATCGATTGGGATTGTCGCTATAGCCCTCGGGTTCATCATCGGGATGTATGGACTTGATCATACCACGTCGCATTGGCCTCAGACCGTGCTCGGGGTACTGGTAACCGGGGTGCTGGCCCAGGGGTATGCGCTCTACTGGTCGATTAAGCGGATGCAGCAGCTGAATTCCGAATCATGATACCCTTGAGCCGAGCAGGTCGTTTCATCCTATTCAGTCTGGCGGTCGTCCTCTCTGGCTCTCTAGAGGCCTGTAAGGGACCCTGGCGTGATGTGTACTTCAAGAAAGGGGTGGATCGCCTGACGCAAGAGGAGATCCGCGAGAAATTAGGCCCCCCGCACACGAAGAAAACGCCGGCACTCGGCGGCGACAGTCTCTGGACCTACCGGATCCCGATGAGCGATAATGAACTGGACCCCTTGGATACGCGTTTCCTCGCAGATGCGTCACAGTCGGCCATGGCCATCATGGGCAAGGCTGGTGATGTGGTCAAGCCGACACTGTATTGCTATCGATACACGTTGACTTTCAACGAGGAAAAAGTTCTGAACAGCTGGAAACGGGAAGAATGTGTACCTGGAACCCGTGAAACCTTGACTGCGAAGTAAGTTCGAAACTCTGTCTGCTTGTTACAGGATTCCCGCCAACCGAAAACGAAGCGGGGCTATCCACGGCGCATGGTTGGGGATAGCCCCTCCACCCAAGTCATATGCTCGCGCCCGAGTTACTGCGGAAACGCCAGCGGCGCCGTCGCCTGTTGCCAGCCTTCGCCGTTGAGCGACTTGAGCAAGGCCACGACATCCTGCTTCTCCTGCTCGGTCAGTTCAAGCGGGAGGACCAGGTTGTCCAGGTGCGGATTCTTGATGCCGCCCTGGTTGTAAAAATCCAGCACCTCCTCCAGCGTCTTGAAACGCCCGTCGTGCATATAGGGGGCGGTGCGAGCGATCTCCCGTAACGTCGGCGTCTTGAAGGCGCCGATGTCTTCCGCATTCTTCGTCACCATGTACCGGCCGAGATCCACCGTATTGGTGTCCCACCCGATCCCGGCATTGTGAAACTTCTCATCGGTCAGGTTGAAACCTGAATGGCAGCGCGCGCAACGCGCCTTTTTCCCGAAGAGCTCCAGACCGCGTTGGGCGGATTTGCTCAACGCCGTCTCGTCGCCACCAGTGTCAAACTTATCCATCGCACTGTTGCCGGACAAGATGGTCCGCTGGAAACTCGCAATCGCCTTGCCCACATCCTCGATCACGATCTCGCGGCCAAACACTTCCTGAAAGAGCTTCCGGTATCCCTGAATCTGTCTCATCTTGGTGACCATTTCGTCATGGTTGTTGAACCCATGTTCGACTGGGCTGACGAACGGCCCGATGGACTGATCTTCGAGCGTCTCGGCACGGCCATCCCAAAACTGCGCCGTGCTGTAGACGCGGTTGATATTCGCGGGCGCGCTGCGTCCACCTTTGAGGTTGTTGATCCCTGTCGCGACAGGCATTCCGTCCGTAAAGCCTTTCTCCATCAAATGGCAGTTCGCGCAGGCGATCGTGTTGTTCTTCGACAGCCGCTTATCAAAAAACAGTAGCCGCCCAAGCTCGACTTTCTGCGCGGTCAGTGGATTGTCGGCAGGGACAAACGTGTTCGGATCTTCCAGTCCCTCGAGCTCAGGCAATTGATAACCCGCGCCCATTGTCGCCGCCGTACCGTCTTCGCCAAATCCCGGTAGAAGAAGCAGTGCGACGGCTACTCCTATTACGAGAACCCCTGTCAGCACGATGCTCTCTGATTTCCTAAATAGGGTCATACGCATCTCTCCTTTCCCACGGTGACGACACAAAGTGCATTTACTCTAGGCGCCAAGATCTTTGGAAGTCCGATTGAAAATGCACGAAGCGACGATTGATAATTCCTATGGATAAGAATGCCGGAACTCACATGACGTTGATGGAACTTCATTACATTGTTCCCGTGGTGCATGAGCACAGCTTTGGGCGTGCTTTTGACCGTTGCTGTATCTCGAAGCCTGCGCTCGGCTTAGCCATTCAGAAACGGGATGGGGAATTGGTCGCCACGATCTTTGAGCGGATGAAGAATCGGATCGCGCTCACCCCGCTGAGAGCAGATTGTCCACATGGCCCAGCGCGTGCTGGAAGAAGCCGATCAAATCAAAGTCCTTTCGTCTCAAGGAAAGGATCAGTTGGTTAGACCGCTCCAGCTTGGTGACATCGAAACCGTCGAGCCTTACATCCTGCTGGATTTGGTACAGCTGTTGAGCTTGCGCGCCCCAAAGATGCCGGAGGAAATCCGATCACGATGTTTGACCTTACCGCCAAGCTGGACGACCAGCGCGCATTGCTGATCGTACTCGGAATTCCCGCATATTTAACCCTGGACTTCAATCTAGCGGTATCGAACAAGGCCAATCTGACGAACACTCCACCGTCTGTTATGGTTGAACTGTCCCTTGCCGACGATGCCGAACCGGAACATCTGAAAAGTCACGCCTGCATGGGCCTTTGAAGTCAGTCAACCAGCAGAATAGCACCTCCCATGTATTACTTCGTCCTTCCCACCCCGCCGGATCGGTGAGTGCGGCAGCATCACTGCTTCGTGCGGACGACTCGTTCTCGTTCCATGACACGCTGACGGTCCTTGTGGGCTCTGCCACAACCGTACGAAAACAAGCGGTCGTAACCAGCGGGCTCGATAAAGACGACATCTCAGTGGGGCAATGAATTGCCACCTTCGGGGTCTTGAATTCCACGGGCAAGATGTTGGATGCAACGAGTGGCTTAGTGCGGATGCTCGTGACCTCGCTGAGCGGCGCCGTGAACGCGACTGGTCTTGGTTCGCTCGATATGCCGGTGCAGCGGATTGATCGGAGGAGAATCACTTTGTTCAATTTTTCCGGTACGGGCACATCCCCAGCCACCGATAATGACTCGGCGGTTACGATGGCGGCCCAACAGATCTACACCCTGTTGCGATACCGCGCAGAAGCAGACTTGGGCCACGGTGCGCGGCCCAGGCGCATCTCTTCTGCTTGTTCCCACTCGTATCATCTGCTAGCATTCCCCCGGTTTCTTTAAGGTTGCCACATGAAAATCGCGACCTTCAACGTCAATTCCCTGCGCAAGCGCCTGCCTATCGTGCTGGAGTGGCTCGATCGTCAGAAGCCCGATGTCCTTTGCCTCCAGGAAACCAAAGTGAAGGATAGCGAGTTTCCCCTGCTGGCTCTGGCTTCCTCTGGGTACGAGATCACGTTCCGCGGGATGAAGTCGTACAACGGTGTGGCAATCCTCAGCCGACATAAATTCGAAGCGGCGTTTTATGGATTCGACGACGGAGGAGATCCGGATGACGCCCGCTTGCTCAGGGTCGTCATTGACGGAATTCCCATCGTGAATACCTATGTGCCACAGGGATTTGAAATTGACTCACCGAAGTATGTGTACAAACTTGGCTGGTACGAACGGCTGCGGAAGTATTTCGAGAAACACCTCTCTCCGCAGGGTCCGGCAATTTGGTGTGGTGATTTGAATGTGGCCCCGCGACCAATGGACGTGCATAGCCCGGAGAAACACTTGAAGCACGTCTGCTATCACGAGGATGCCCGCAAAGCATACGAGAAGACGGTCGCGTGGGGGTATCAGGATGTGTTCGTGAAGCTCTATCCGACGCGTCAACAGTATACGTTTTGGGATTATCGGGCACCGAGTTCGCTGGAGGCGAACAAAGGCTGGCGCATCGACCATATTCTGTCGACGGCGTCGCTGGCGGAGAAATGTGTGAGGGTTGACGTGGACGTTGAGCCACGCCGAGCGAAAGACCCTTCAGACCATACGTTTCTTTGGGCTGAGTTTTCGATCTGACCACGCACGCGACGCCCATCCCCGTCCAATCTGATCATGCAGCAAATCGTCCGCAATGATCGGAGGGGATCAGACACCTGCGGTGTTTCGCTAGGCCGCATGGACAAACGATTCTTTCCCCCGCATACGGTTGCTTCGATTCTGTTGAATCAATGGATCAAGGAGTAAACCACAATTGATACAGCGATGAACGAGTGTGTCGGGCGACAGTTCCGGTTGCCGCTCCTCGATCATCAGCCCTTTGCATTTTTGACATATCATGGTGCCCACCTTCTGCTGATGTGAATGACGACGATGAAGTCAGCAGCGCACGATGGAAAACGTAACATCGTAAGATTAATTCCGTGTTAACAGGTAGTTAAAAACGTCTAATGTTGACAAGGCTCAGATGTGCGACGTCGCCGTTGTCGCGGCAGGAGTGGACGGGTTCGCAGTCACTATCGCCGCGGCGGAACAAGTAAAAACAGCCGGCACTCTCCGGATCGTGCTTCTGGTTGGTGCCAAGATGATTGGCGCCAAGATACTCGTGTCCGACGACAGTCGCTGTAATATCACGCACGAGGTCGTAACCCCCACCGACTTCTTCGGCAATCGCCACATGATTATGAACGTCACGATTATATGCTTGACACGAGTGCTCTAATTGACCCAGCCTCCTTAAAACCGGTCCAGATCCTCTGGGGGGGGGTTGGGCCGAACGGTGGGTCGTCTGCCACCTCGACGTCACACCGTCGAACAGATCCTTGCCACGCTGTGTGAAGCCGAGGTCGCCTTGAGCTAGGGACAGCCCATGTCCCAGGCCTGCTGGACCTGGGCATCACGGAACAAACCTATTACCGCTGGCGTAACGAATACGGCGGGCTGAAAGTTGATCAGGTCTAACGACTCAAAGAGCTGGAAACGTGCCGTTGCAACTCTCGGCGCGAGAATAGGAGATTGCAGCGCGTCGACGTCCACACCGTGTTCATCAGCCGGGGAGTCCGTTGGAGAACGGCTCTAGCGAGAGTTACAACGGCACGTTACGCGATGACTTGTTTGATCGGGAACTAGTTGATCCCCTCTGGGAGGTGCTGGTCGAACGGTGGCGGCAGACTTCCAACCGGATTCGCCCGCACCGCGTGTTGGGCTACTGTCCCCCGCACCAGAACCCATCGCCCCGCGCTAGGTCTGACTCACATGACAGCTGGACAAGTACTGAGGGCAGGTTATAAGCACTTCCTCAATTACAGTCAGTGGATTCCTCAGCATATAATTCCAAGTGAGGGAGAAAAATGCCTCTATCTGAAAATAGTGTTGGAGAATTAAAAGATAAAGCCGTAAAACACCTGAATAAAGTGACCAAATGTTCAAAGAAAGGAAGTATCGTGCAGGACACCTCTTTGTCGGAAACCTGAAATGCAGCTGTTTTACCTGCATCTAATAGATATCGATCAAGGTAACAATCACTGGATGAATGGCCCACACCTAGATTTTACATATTACTATAACCTGGTTTATCTATTGATCAGGTTATTGATCGATTACTCAAATTAGACTTTGATTTCAGAAGTAGATTGCAAATCAAGTATGTCGGTAATGCAAAGTGATCAGATCCTATAGGTAAGCAACTTTAATGCTGCATATCTCTCATCACTTCACCATCCCAGACTCTGAAATCGACATCCATGCGATGCGGTCGCAGGGAGCTGGCGGGCAAAACGTCAACAAAGTTTCAACGGCCGTGCATTTGCAGTTTGATATCGGCGCTTCGTCGTTGCCGCCGTTCTACAAAGAAGAGCTGCTGAAGATAAAAGATAATCGGATCTCAGATGAAGGTGTGATTACAATCAAAGCGCAACAGTTTAGGACACAGGAACAGAATCGGGAAGATGCATTTGATCGATTGCGAGTACTCATTCAGAGCGTGGCAATCCCGCGCAAAAAGCGAAAAGCCACGATGCCGACGAAGAGCTCTCAGAATAGGCGGATTGAGAGTAAGAAGAGGCAAGGCCGATTGAAGGCACTGAGGAGAACACTAGAGTGACGAGATGTATAGGGTATCTCGTGAAGCGTGAAGTGCGGGTCCGAGAAACGGAGCGACGAGATACGAACGACGTTTCACGTTACTCAGGGGAAGCCAGAGACCCCAGAATGTGATACCCGCCATCCACGTAAATCACTTCGCCGGTAATTCCACGTCCCAATGGGCTCACTAAGAACAACGCGGTGTCGCCGACTTCGCTTTGCTCCGTGGCGCGACGAAGGGGGGAAAATTCTTTGTGATGATCGACCATCTTGCTGATGCCGGAGACGCCACGGGCGGCAAGAGTCTTGATCGGTCCGGCGGAGATGGCATTCACACGGATATTCTTGGTGCCGAGATCATGAGCGAGGTAGCGAACGGCCGCTTCGAGCGCGGCCTTTGCCACGCCCATCACATTGTAATGGGACACGACTCGTTCTGCGCCAAGAAAGGTGAGCGTGACGATAGAGCCCCCCTCGGTCATCAATGGCACCGCCGCTCTCGTCACGGCCACAAGGGAATAGGTGCTCACGTCAAGCGCCGTCGCAAACCCATGGCGCGTGGTGTTCACAAACTGGCCGATGAGTTCTTCACGCGGGGCAAAGGCGACGGAGTGGACCAGAAAATCGAGCCGCCCAAATTCCTTCTGCACGTGCTGCATGAGCGAGACAATCTCGGCATCGTTCCCCACATCGCAGGCAAAGGCTTTTACGCCCGGCATCGTGGCGACGAGTGCCTCGACGTTTTCACGCAGCCGCTCGTTCTGATAGTTGAACAGCAACTGGGCGCCCTGGCCCGCCGTGGATTGGGCGATGGCCCAGGCAATGCTGTGCTTGTTGGCCACGCCGATGATCAGTCCCTTCTTGGTGGCTAATAGGTTCACGGTGTCGATTTCCTCGTCATGCATTCGAATGAACGAGCCCTGAAGATAGCACGATTCAGCTGCATCTGTGAATTAACACGGCCGCTTTCATCAATAAAGTTCAGACGAGGCGCTTGAGCTTCCGAAAAGCAGCCAGCATCAACAGGTAGGAATGATGGGTATTCCGTCCGCTGGGGTTGGGCAGCACATAAACGCGTGTCCCCGCAAAGCACTCAGGCTGCAATCCGAGACAAACCAGACGGGTGCGCACTTCGGGAAACAGTATACGCTAAATGGATACGCCGTGCAGCGCCATCACGCCGGGGTGATAGCGTCTCACCGTGGCCAGCAACCGCTTCGGCTCGACCGAATATTCGCGCGGTGTCAGGGCATCGATCCCCGAACTCGATCATTGGATGATGTTGGTTAACCCCAATCTCCAGTCGGGTAGGCGCCAATCCTCTTCGTAGGTCAGGGCTAGCTGGCCTGAGGGAACCTCCGCTTCACGGGGAGGTCCTTTTAGGCGGTTCCCTTACCGCATCGTATCTCTAATATATACTGCTTGCAGACCCACAATCGTTTTCGCGTCTCGAATCGTTCCATCCTCGATTTTTTTGATTGCGTCGGAGAGCGGCATTTCGATCACGTCCAGTACTTCGTCACGTTCCAACTGCTGTTGCCCCTTGGCAAGCCCCGTGGCTTTGTAAACGTGGATCACCTCATCGGCAAACCCCGGAGCCGTGAAGATACTGGAGAGGAGCTCAAACAAGGTCGCTCGAAACCCGATCTCTTCCTCTAGCTCACGCGAGGCGCAATGCAATGGATCTTCGTTGGGATGGAGCTTGCCGGCGGGAATCTCAAAAATGAAACCACCCACGGCATGACGGAACTGCCGGATCATCACCACGCTGCCATCCTCTTTCATCGGGACGACAGCGGCTGCACCGGGATGGCGAATGGTTTCGAGATCGACCGTCACGCCGTTCGGGAGCGTGACATGATCAACGTTCAAGGTGACAACGCGTCCGGTATAGATGTTTCTGGTCATGGGAGCAGATAGCTGATAGCTTATGGCTTATGACACGAACTGGAAAAGTCACGCTTGCCGGTTCTGTTTCTTCTATATGCCATATGCCATCAGCTCTTGGATTTCTTGTAGAACGGCGTCTTCACGATCTTCCCAGGCACCGCTTTCCCGCGTATATCGATCAAGATGGCAGTGCCGGGTTCCGCGTATTGCGGAGGCATGTAGGCTAGCCCGATCCCCTTCTGGAGGAGCGGCGAGAGATTGCCGCTGGTGACTTCACCGATAGGCTGGGATTGCGGCGACAGTACCTTGAAGCCGTGGCGAGGTACGGCCTTTTCCAGCAACTCAAACCCCAAAAATAGACGGGTCGTGCCGGCTTGCTTCTGCGCCAGAAGCGCCTGGCGGCCCACGAATTCACCTTTATCAAAATTGACTGTCCACTCGGCAGCGGCTTCAAGCGGAGTCGTCTCTTCATCAATATCATTGCCGTAGAGGAGAAAGCCCATTTCCAAGCGGAGCAGGTCCCTCGCCCCTAACCCAGCAGGTTTGAGCCCTCTCGCCTGACCCTTTTCCACGAGTTGATCCCACACCTTCGCGGCGTTTTCTGCATGCACGTTCAGTTCATATCCAAGCTCACCAGTGTACCCGGTTCTGGCTACGAAGCAGGGTATGCCCGACACGAAGCTTTCGCAGGTTTGGTGGAGCTCGAGCGCAACAATATGGTTTGCGCGGAGACCGAGGAGGATGTCTCGCGAGGCTGGTCCCTGGATCGCGATCTGCGCGAGGGCTGAAGAGCGGTCCTCAATCCGGCACGTATCGGTGGGGGAATGGTGTGCTCGGATCCAGTCGAGAATCTTGGCGCGGTTCGAGGCGTTCACACAGAGGAGAAACTCCGCCTCGGCGATCCGGTATACGAAGATGTCGTCTTTGATCCCTCCTTGCTCGTTGCAGACCATCGAATACTGGGCTTGCCCCACGGCAAGTTTACGCACATCGTTGGTAGCCAGTCTTTGCAGAAATGCGGCAGCGCCGGAACCGGCCACCGCGAGCCGCCCCATATGGCTGACGTCGAACAGGCCGGCCTTGCTCCGGACGCTGTGATATTCATCCACTACACCCGTGTATTGGATCGGCATTTCCCAACCTGCGAAGTCGACAAGCTTGGCGCCGTGTGCACGATGCTGCTGGATGAGGGAGGTATGTTGCATCATGGGTCGCCTGACAGGCATACCAGCCAGAGGGGTGACAGACATATGTGTTGGACTCGGACTTGTCCGCCAGTCAGCTTGGTACTAGCCAGATCAATTATCGGAGGCCGAGCAACTCAATATCGAAAATCAAAGAGGTGTTAGGTGGAATCATGCCGACGGCCCCTCCCGTCCCGTACGCTAGTTCAGGCAGAATCGGCAGCTTACGCGTGCCGCCCACTTTCATGCCCTGGACAATCCTCATCCTATCCCTTGATAACCCGTCCTGCTTCAAGCGGAAAGGAGAAGGGCTGATTACGATCGATGGAACTGTCGAACTTCTTTCCGTTCTCTAGCCTTCCCGTATAATGCACAGTCGTGGTCTTCCCCGCCACGGCCAGATTACCGGTGCCGATCACCTGATCGACTTACTTGAGTCACGACCCAGTGGTAATTTCGCTTTCGCTCGGGCCCTTGTCGCTTGTCATCATGTTGCCTCCGCATCCGCTTGCTGGCGCACAGACCAGCACAATGGTGAAGAAGAACGAACGCATCCGCCGTATCAAACGTCTCCGTGAACGCGCGACCGACTGGGGCCGCTCGTAACGCCTCACCCGAGCCCGGGTCCGGATTCCGGTTCGGCGAACAACGCCATGCTGGCCGTATATCCATGCAGGAAGTTTCGGCCGCCGACCGGCCCGATTTCGCCTTGCGCAAAAAACCCGGCCACAGGGATCGCGCCCAACCGATCCGTCACCGCCGCTGCATCATGGTTGGGCCTCCCAAACAGGCCCTGGCCACGGCCACAGCAACTGAACATGAGCTCCCCTAGCGGGGGATGGCGATGGGATGACCGATTGGCCGCCAGCAGCAAGTTCAAATCTTCGCTGGCTGAGGTCGCATCCCGCAGATGAAATTGCACGGTTTGTCCTTCTTGCACGACGTCTCCGATCGCCACCGCTCCGATTGTTTGGTCGGCGCCAATCAGGTTATGGACGAGAAAATCTCCCCGCTCGAAGCGGTTCCGATGCTCATCGATGACGATGCCCAGATGCAATGCCCGGTGGGCACTGCGATAGTCTTCTCCCTCCAGCGATTCGAACACGGCTTGCAACCGTTGCAACGCCGGTGCGCCCCCCAACTCGTGAATGAGGTTGTGTTCCGCCTTCGTCACCACAAACCGGTCGCCGATGGGACGGCACCCTTGTGAGATGACCGGACGAATATCCACGGGACCCGACAGACGCACCCCTACCAAGCCGCCCTCAAGGACTTCGTCATGATAAATTAATCGATTCTCGCCGGCATCCTGCCCGCCTCCAGCCAATCCCCCGATGGCCGTAGTCCCTGGATACCGTTCCCCTAGAAGCCCGAGCACATCCTGCATGGGAGTGGTGAAGGGATCGGCCAACAAGATAAAGGAGGAATTCGCCACACAAGGTTCAGGCCAGCCGGAGAGACGGAACTGGTCTTGTGTGGATGAAAACGACAGGCGAACCGGGTCCAGGGCCACGTCCGGAAGAGAGGCTGCCCAGAGCGCCACAGCCGGAGCAGATTCCAACTCTTCTGTCCCAGCGATCACTCCCTCGCCGCTGCACCCGATCACGAGCTGTGGGTGGAGCGACTGCGTGAGCATGGTCGCCAAGACTTCTGCTCTCGATGCATGGTGGGACGAAAAGAAGAGACAGGCCAGATCCACGGAGGCCGTGCCGAGCCCGGCCCGAACTTCATCGGCAAGGTCCCGAACCGCCGCTTCCGTGTCCGACCTTCTGGACAGCGCCGCGGCAAAGTGCAACGCGGTGGTTCGGTATGACGATGGGTACGACAAGCTGGGCATGAGTGTGCGTAGAACAACCCTCGGATCTCAGACCCCTGGGTCCATGCGTTGGGCTCGAGTCTGTGCCAATATCTTATAGTACCGCCACAGATAGGAATGGTAGTCGTCGATCTGTGCCAGGAGATACTGCAGTTCCGTGGGATCTTCCGTCTCGAGAGCTGGTACCATACGAGTCTTGAGGAATTCGACGAAGGCATGGGTCTTCTCAACTGCTGTCAGAAGCCGCAAGCCACCGCCCATCTGATATTCATTCATGATGCTCCTCCGCTACGCGTCACATGCGGCTGCAGAATAACGATGCATGAAATGAAAATGCAAGTCGGGTTCTGCGCGGGACAGGGCTGCGTCTTGCACAAGACCGGATCACGGACGATCTGGGGAGAAGAGGAGCGTCTTGAGACGCATAAGAGAGATGGCTTCGACGCGATGCCCGTCGCGCCCCACGACTGTCGTCGCCATCGTGAGGGCGTTCAGAATCGCTTCTTCCGTCGCCTCGACCGTCGCGGTGATCAGCGGATTGAGATACGTGTCCGCGAGGTGGGTCATTGCATAGGTCGGTTCTTTGGGATAGTGCGGAATGACGTTGGCGGTGGAAAAAGCGAGCATGAAATCACCGCTGCCATGCTGTGCTGTGGCACCGGTTCGGGCAAGCCCGAGAGCTGCCCGCTTGGCGAGCCTGGTCAGCTGACGCCCGTCGAGCGGGGCATCGGTGCCGATGACGACGATGATCGAGCCTTCGCTGAGGCCCGACCAGACTGCCTGGGGTGCCGAGGGGGACGCATCATAGAGTTGGCCGACAGGAACGCCAGCCACGACCAGCTCGGGCCGCCGTCCATGATTGGCATTGACCAGTACACCGACGGTGTAGCCACCCTCCTGATCCGACAGATGCCGCGAGGCTGTTCCGATCCCGCCCTTGAATCCGTACGAGACCATGCCCGTTCCCGCACCAATGGTGCCTTCCGTCACTGGGCCACTGGAGGCAGTATCTAAGGCCTTCGCGACATCGTGCTCCGATACGTGCCGGCCTTGAATGTCATTGAGCCGGCCATCGTCGCATTCTGCGACTAGCGGCGTCAGTGTGTCGTCCGAGATGCCGATTTCCGGGTAGCGCGCAATCATCCAACTCATGACACCATTTGCTACGAGTGGTACATTGAGTGTATTCGTGAGCGCTATCGGATACTCCAAGAACCCCGACTCCGCGACCCAGGATAGGCCGGTCATCTCGCCGGTCCCGTTGAGCACAAAGACTCCGGCGGCAACTTTCTTGTGCCATACATCCTCGCGAGGGATGACGACGGTGACGCCGGTTCTTACCGGGCCTTCGCCAGGTTTCAGGGGGCCCTCCCCGCGTATTAGCGTGGTGTGACCAACCCTCACCCCTTCGACATCTGTAATGGCGTTGAGCGGACCTGGAGGATACTGGCCGACGAGGATTCCCAAATCACGGAGGCGCTGGCGATCTTGCTTGAGTTCAGCCGCACTGGCGCAGAGGCAACTCGTGATCAGGACGGAAACGCATGAAAGGATCATCAACAACAGAGTACCTCTTCGCCCTGCAGTCGGCATGGGATGCATGGCATTAGATTTCATGGGTAGCGCCTGCAAGGGTATCCGGGTTCAAACACGGCTTCGATTCAACCGTACTTTCACCGCTCCTATAAAGTATTTACGTCGTTTCAGCCCCTTCATTTCTACCAACTGCTAACGCCCCTTCCGGCGTCTGTTCTGGCTCAATTGTCAAGTAACTGTCAAGTGACTTGTCCGGATGGGGGTCCAACACCCGCACGGCTGAAGTGAGATATTTCGGGGACAGGTGGGCATACCGGAGGTTTATGGTCGGGGACGTGTGCCCCAGGAGATTGCTGACAGTTGCTAGAGATACCCCTCGCATGATGAGCCATGAGGCAAAGGTATGGCGAAGGTCATGGAAATGGAAATTGGTCAATCCTGCCGCCTCACAAGCCCGTTCAAAGGAATGCCGCACGTCGTTATACCGCCGCCCTTGGGCATCATGGAACACCCAGGGGACTTCTGGCCGAGTGCGTAACTGGCTAAAGAGCGTCCACAAGGTTTCATTCAGAGGCAGGGCCCGCGCTTTGCCGTTCTTGGTCTGCTTCAAGCGGATAAAGCTGTGCGTCATATCCACGTCATCCCAGGTGAGGGCCAGCAATTCCCCTTACCGCATACCCGTGTGGAGTGCCGTCAGCACGATCGGGCGGATGGATTCATCACAGGTGTGGAACAATCGCTCGGCTTCGGGTTCGCCAGACAGATACCGCAAGCGACTGTCAGGCTCTTGATACTTGCGAATGGCGGTCAATTCTTCTCGTGCCGTCTTGCGTAAGAGCTTCCACTCGACGGCCTTACTCATGGCATGTTTCAGCGTGGTCATTTCTCGGTTGACCGTGGCCGGGCCGACGTGCTCACCCAACCGCAACGCCCGGTATTGATCAATGACTTCCACCGTGAGGGTATGAATCGGGGGATTGCCCCACACGCGCATGAAGTGGGCAAAGTGAATGCGTTTCGTGGCGATTCCCCGTTGATGCCCCACAAAGGCGAGATAGCGTGCTTGGAGTTCTTCTAAAGTAAGAGGTTTGATAGGACCCGCCGGTAAGAGCCACTCTCCAGTTTCCTTTCGCCGATCTATCAATCGCTGTTCCGCGTCCTTCTTGTTCGAGGTTTTACAGGACTCAAAGCGTTGCGTGCCGAGGGCATCGCAATAGGTCATCCACCACACATTCCCGCGTTTATAGAGTCCCTTCGTTGAACGTGCCATTGTTCACCGTCCTTTATGCCCCTTCACGGGGGGCTGTATGAGTTCTCGCTCCAACACATGCCGAATAAATCCCACGGCGGTGTAGCCCTGTGACCGCAAGACGTCGAGCTTCGCTTTGAGTGGTGCTGGCAACGCCACAAGAATGCGTTTCATCTTCATGCGCCTTACCTCCCTTATCTATCTCAGTAGAATTAAAGATACTAAGGAATGTTAACATATATGTAGATGCTAGGGGATAGGTCTGGTATCATGGGCTGCGATGAAGGAAAAGGCAGACTCGGAGAAAACAGGGACATGGATAGTCCGTCACATCCCAGCTTCCCTCATGCGCCGGACGCGAATGGCTGCACTAGCCCAAGGAAAGACCGTCAGGCATGTCCTTATGGAACTGGTGGAAGCCCACCTTCAGGAGTTGGAGCGGAAGGGAATTCTGCCAAAGTGGAAATAACCTCAGCCGTTGCCGTTCTACCATGAACCCAGCGGCAGGGCTGAAGGCTCACGTCGAGAAGTGAGCGATGCACGGCAACTCTCCAGACAACGAAAATGTCATTGCACATCCTCCGCTGATCTATGGCGCAGCGTTGGCCATTGGGCTGATCCTGCAAGTCATGCATCCCATTGCGTTCCTGCCGCAACAGGTCACGGTTTGGGTAGGTGTCGCGCTGAGCGTTGTTTCTGATGTGATTGTTGGGGCAGCCATTCGTGCGTTGTCTCATGCTAAGACACCCTTCGACCCCCGCAAGCCAAGCATCGCCATCGTGACCGATGGGGCATTTCGGTACAGCCGCAATCCCATGTATGTCGCCATCACGTTGCTCTACTTAGGGATCGCCTCCTTGGTCAACACGTTGTGGCTCGTGCTGTTTCTGGTGCCGCTCATGGTGGTGATCCAATGCGGCGTGGTGGCACGGGAAGAACGCTACCTGGAGAGAAAGTTTGGCGATGAATACCTCCGGTACAAGAGACAGGTTCGCCGGTGGGTTTAGCAGTAAGCAAGCGGCTTCCCGTGCAGTTCCCCGGCCGATGATCCTTGCGCCTCCATTCGCCACCCTCCTACAATAGCCTCCCTGCGAGGCTCCCATGCCTATCGCTCTCCGATTCCCCATCACCCTCATGCTCTCGATCGTCTGTCTCGCCGCGCCCGCATGCGTCGATTTTCAAGAGGGCATGAATGCCAATGAACGCGGCGACTACGCAACAGTTTTGCATGAGTTGAGACAGCTGGCCGAGCAGGGAGATGCAACTGCTCAATCCAACCTCAGCTTGTTCTATAGCTTCGGCCAGGGCGGGTCGCAGGACTTTGTCCAGGCCCATAAGTGGTACAGTCACGCGGCAGCGAACGGATACAAAGATGCAGCCACGTCTCGTGATGCGCTCGCCAAACAGATAACTCCTGCGCAGATCTTCAAGGCGCAACAGCTGACGCGGGAGTGGAAGTCTAATAGCAAGTAAGCAACTATCAGCAATACTTGCTATGAAAAATCGGAATAGCGACTTGGGTGTGCGAAGGGTCAATAATGTGAGGGAACAGAAAGGCCGGTGACCTCGAAGAAACACAGCGGAAGGGATGAATGAGCAAGACTGTAAAATATAAGACCGACACGGATACCTACACGATAGAATCGTATCCCCGTCTGCTGACGGACCCTGACAAATGGAAGATAGATATTGACATTTCATGGGAGCATGACGGTGGCTCGAACTATCGGCCTTTCTCGATCGAGATCACCTCACCAACGGAAGCGGATAACCACGGTATTCACTATGGCAAACGCATTATTGAGGGGAAAGTGCTTGGGCTGTCGCTGAACGATCCCTCTAGTTTTATTTATGTGAATCCATCAAACCTTCCTTGACGCCCTGCCTTGCGGTTGTATCATGCTCCTTCCGATCAATACGGCTCCCTGCGGGGCTCCCATGCCGTTCACGCTTCATTCTTCGAGCATCTTATACGGAACCAGATAATACATAGTAAGTTTGCACCTATGAAAGATCTGTGGACGCTACTGGCAATCATTTCAGCGTTACCTGGTGCGTATTTTTCATTTCGACGTTCCTTTTTTCGCGACCTCAAAGACCAAATGGTTGGCGAAGGTAATCCTGGAGGCGTTGGCGTCAATACGATACCGGCGTCGTATCGGTTTTTTGCCTACATCTTCATCGGCGAGAGAAAACGATGGATTGACATTTTTGATCCTTCCTCTGATCTGTATAAAGAGATCGCAAGAAAGCAAAAGACCGATGGTCACAAAGTCTTCGTTTGTTTTACTCATGTTTTTGTTCTTGTTTCTCAGTTGGCTCTCTCAAGAGGGAGTGTGGGAATACGTAATTGGGTTTCTTAGGAAACTAATTCGCTAAAAGTGACATAACCCGTTTGCGGACGGTCCATACTTTTTCGGCCCCACGAGGGGGCCTCACCCTACTCGCTTCAGTGCATCACAACAAGGCCTGTCCCTTCGTAAGAGAGGCGGAGGAAGCGCGAGAGGGGCGGAAAGGCTTGTGGGTCGATCCGCAGCCGGTGCCGCTGTGGGATAAGCGAAAAAGCAGCAAGTGAAATTTCTGTCCCAAAACCGGAAAGGTAGACCACTCCCTCGTGAGATACCTGTCTGTTCCTCAAGTTCTTTGTGACCCAGTTTTTGGGGGTTGGGTCACACGTCACAAAGACCTGAACAACGCGGGTCATTAAAAATCATAGGTTTACCCTCCCCCCTTCGGAGTTACTTCCTTTTGGTCAGTCCCCTTTCCAAGGCGTCCGCTATGCTTCTCTCTAGAGAAACCGTCCTCCGATCCGCGAAGCCATGTGTGGGCGGTCAAGGAGATACTCCCATGGCCAGAATACTCGTCATTGATGATGATGAACTCATACGCTCTCTACTCCATATCGCACTGGAAGGGGCTGGCCACGAAGTCCTTGAAGCGTCTAATGGCCGTCTTGGACTTGAGCTGTATCGAGAGAAATCTGCGGACTTAATCATCACCGATATTGCCATGCCTGAGATGAACGGCCTCGAAATGATGTTGGACCTGACCAAGAACTTTCTCAACGCCAAAGTCATCGCCATCTCCGGCGTCCTAGAGAGCGAGGGTCAGTTAAAAGTGGCCAGGCTGTTGGGTGCTCGTCAGACGTTTCAAAAACCCTTCGATATGGGGAAATTAATCGGTACCGTTCGATACGAGTTGGCGCATTAGCCGGCACGGATGACTTCTAGCCGACCCGCACATGGCGGTGGTCGGTTGCGTTAGGTCGAGAGAATAATTAAACGGAACCCTTTTAATAAGCGACGACCCACAAGCCATTCCCACCACTGACCTGCCCCCTATAAACCAGGCCGGATGTAGCGTTAGGATTCCGGCCGACGGAAGGAGGGGGCATGGCACGCAAACGGTATCCGGTCGAGGAGATCATCGGGCATCTGCGGACGATCGAAAGTGAGATGGGCAGAGGCCTTGGACTGGTGGAGGCTTGTCGCAAGTTGGGGATCACGGAACAGACCTACTATCGGTGGAAGAAAGAGTACGGTGGTTTGCGCGTGGATCAGGCCAAACGGTTAAAGGGCCTGGAACAAGAGAATGCCCGACTCAAGCGACTCGTGGCGGACCTCTTCCCGGACAACAGCATTTTGAAGGAGGTGGCAGCGGGAAACTTCTAAGCCCGGCCCGATGCCGAGAAACGGTCTGCCATGTGCCGGCCATGTTTTCGGTCTCTGAACGCCGGGTCTGTCGAGTCGTGGGGCAATGCCGGGGCACGCAACAGTATGTGCCCATCAAGGCGGACGACGAGGAGTCTCTGCGGACGCGGATCGTCGCGCTCACCCGTGAGTATGGGCGCTATGGGTCTCGTCGGATCACCGCGCTGTTGCATCAAGAAGGCTGGCGGGTGAACCACAAACGCGTGGAGCGGCTGGGGCGACAGGAGGGGCTCAAGGTGCCGCAGAAGCAGCCGAAGCGAGGCCGACTCTGGCTGACTAACGGTTCCTGCGTACGGCGGCGACCGGAATATCCGAACCATGTGTGGGCGTATGATTTTGTCATGGAACGCACTCGGGATGGGCGGCCCTTGAAAATGCTCACCGTGGTGGACGAATACACGCGGGAGTGTCTGGCCCTTGCGGTGCGCCGCCGTATGAGGGCAAGCGATGTCCAGGAGGTACTGGGGGAGCTGTTCCTGACGCATGGCTGTCCGACACACATTCGCTCGGACAATGGACCGGAGTTTATCGCCACGGCTCTGCGGGCCTGGTATCGCTTGCTGACCGTCGTGCCCTTGTTCATCAAGCCGGGCAGTCCCTGGGAGAATGGCTATAGCGAGAGCTTCAATGGCAAGTTCCGGGACGAATTGCTAAACAGGGAACTCTTCTATACGCTGCGGGAAGCGCAGGTCATCATTGAACGCTGGCGGCAGACCTATAATCACGTCCGGCCCCACAGCGCCTTGGGCTATCGGCCACCGGCTCCTGAAGCATGCGTACTAACAGAACAGGTGGCCTAATCACTGGGGGCACGTCAGCTGGACTTTCATACCCTACAACAGGACGCCCAATAGGAGTATTCGTCAAGATTGGCCCACGTTTCTTCCGATATCGGCTCTTAATGCCAGAAGACCAGCACCATTCGATAATTCATGCATTATTGAATGCAATGTGGATTGGTAGGCCTGATAGGTTGCGTCAGGTTATCACAAATAACGACGCCTTGCAGAAGGCTTGGCCAGATTCACCTCTTTGGCGCACTCCCCTAGAAGTGCAGGACTAAGGTTCGCACACAACAAAATACTCCGCACCGTAAGCAATCCCCTTGTTCAGGTCTGAGCGATTTAACTTGTTGTGTGATATGTTACCTGCAGGTACAGCCTCGACTAGTCGGAATGATTTCTTGGTCAATTTTATAATATCTTTTAAATCCATTAAGCGCGGCCTTGCGCCGGTTTCCTTGCTATACGGAGAGTACGAGAGCACGAGTGGCACGCCTAATTGCCTCACCTTCGTAAAGAGTGCGCTGAAGGCGCTCGGAGCCTGTGACCTTATACAAAATGGGGATTGATAGCGGTCGATACGATATATACCCCTACTTATCCTATCCGCACCATTCAAAAGCACCTTGGTTACAGGCGGACAATCACGAAGGCAAAGCGTCTCCAGCACATGGTAAAAGCGACTATAGTGGTCACGAGTGTATGGCTGATCAGCGTATACAATGCTGACTTTCCCGTTCAGGGCTTTAAGAGCTTCCGTGTAGTCAAGTTCGTAGTACCCGATGTCTTCGTTCTGAATGTGGCAAGGCTAAATACCGGGAAACCCAACGCGCAAATATTTCAAAAACGTCCAAATCTCTGTCACGTGCGATTCGTTTTGCTAAAGCCGGCTTAGGTCTGCCATCAGTAAAGCAGGGACGAATTGGCTGAGCGAACTGTTTCCCCACCGTATTCACAACATCACTAGTTGTGCTCAAAACTGCGGCTAGGAGGGTATCTCTCTTTGAAACTTGAACTGACGTAATTGATTCGAGAAGTCTATCGATTGCGGACGCTTGGAGGTACGAAAAGTAAATCCCGCCGAAATAGCGTGTAGCCAAAGTATTATAACTATCGTCCACTCGAACTTTTCGCAGCCTTGAGGTCGTTTTCTTTAGTGCATTGTGTAGTCCGGAGCTCTCCGGACGGCAATGACCTTGCTGAAAAGAAATTATCGATCCATGTTGCAACATTTCACACAGCGGGTGAATATCACCCGTTTCCGCGCGATGTCGACACATCGTTTCATAAGCGACCATTGGTTCGATTGCCCATGATAGCTTTTGAGTATGCTCAGATGATCGTACTGCATACATGAACTCATCGAGAATTTCGTTACTCAGACAGGCGGGCTTAAGTAAGGCAGAACAGAGCACTCTGTAGTACTCTTGTAGATTCACAGCAATGACATTGCGAGACTTCGACAGTTCTCGTGAAACCGTACCAGAACCTGCGAACAAGTCACAGGCCGGACGCCCAGTAGGATCGACCGCTTCTCTCACTAGATGCACAATGCGTAGCTTGCTACCCAAATAATGAATGGGGCGAACCACAGAAGGTTGATGAGCCGAGGAACGAAGGGAGGTCCAAGCTCTTGATAGGGCTTTCTTTTGTAGCGAGTCGGTTTCTATTGTACAGGAAAAGTTGAAAGCTATCTGTTCATTCATGTACATGTATATGAGTCGGCATAATACTAGAAACGCATGAAAAATCTCGCGCTGAATCAATCCTGGCTGGGAAGGTGGTCGATGAATTGAGCTTTGTGCATGAGCCCTCGCATTCGTACGGAGAGTCCAGCACTGGGAATGCGATTATTCAGGGCGACAATCTTGCTGTCCTTAGGGCGCTAGCAGGTGCGATCCCTAGTAGAATACGTTGCATCTATATCGATCCTCCGTACAACAATCAGGAACAATATACCCACTATGTTGATGATCTCGATCACTCTACATGGCTTGACGGAATTTCGGCTCGTATCGAATATTTTAGGGAGTTGTTGCGTGATGACGGAAGCCTCTGGATTTCTATCGATGACCGAGAAGTTCACTATCTAAAGGTTGCTCTGGATAAGATTCTAGGTCGGCAGAACTTTATCACGACAGTAATATGACAGCAACGCACGACTCGGGAGAACCGAAGGGCGTTTTCCAACAATCATGAATATATTCTCGTCTATGCCAAGAACCCTGTGCTTTTTCGGCAAACACGAAATTATCTCGAATTCACACCTGAGGCAAGAAGCCGCTACAAAAATACTGACAACGACCCAAGAGGACCATGGCAGTCGGTTTCTGCAAATGTACAAGCTGACCATGCCACACCGACTCAGTTCTATGAGATTATGTCCCCCAGCGGTCGCCGCCATCGCGCCCCAAAAGGAAGATGTTGGGTTTTCAGCAAGTCGAGGATGGTTAAAGAAATACGAGAGAATAATGTGTGGTTTGGCCTTGGCGGGGACGGTGTTCCAAGATTAAAGATATTTCTAAATAAAAGTGCAGCTGGACTTACTCCAGAAACGCTCTGGCTCGCCGCAGAGGTACATACGAGCAAGACGGCAAAGAAGCACCTGCTTCAGATCTTTCCAGATGAACGAGTCTTTGACACACCAAAGCCCGAACAGCTAATCCAGCGAATTCTTACAATCGCTACGAATCCATGTGATTGGGTTCTCGATGCATATCTCGGCTCAGGGACAACTGCAGCCGTTGCCCATAAGATGGGGCGTCGATACATTGGCATCGAGCAGGGCGACCATGCCATAACACATGGTGCTGGTCGACTTAGGCTAGTCATCGATGGCGAACCTGCCGGTATATCCAAAGCTATAAAATGGAAGGGCGGGGGGGGCTTCGATTTCTTTGTGGCCAGGGAGCTTCGGACAACAAAGGCAATCGCGCGAAGACGACAAAAGGATCTTATGTTTCTCAATACATCTCTATAAGACAACTTCTAGTACAAGTATTGTTAGAATATTGTCTCCGCGCGAGGTCGTAAAACGTTCCTATAGCAGAACTCCTTTCCGCTTATTTAATCTCACTCCTTCTCACTCTCACTCCTTTCCAGTCCTCAAGTCATTGAATTTCTGCCACAAAGACTCTGAAAACCGCAGTAGTGTTGAGGAAGCTGAATTGGCCCAAAATCAAATCCAGGCTTCGGCATACTCGCAATCTGAACTTAGGATGCAGAAGCCTGAGAAGTACTACAACTCCAAAAAACCTGCAGCAAAGTGAACGTGAGCAAAATTATCGAAGAAGGGCCTGACCTGCCCCCAGTGATTAGGCCACCTGTTCTGTTAGTACGCATGCTTCAGGAGCCGGTGGCCGATAGCCCAAGGCGCTGTGGGGCCGGACGTGATTATAGGTCTGCCGCCAGCGTTCAATGATGACCTGCGCTTCCCGCAGCGTATAGAAGAGTTCCCCGTTTAGCAATTCGTCCCGGAACTTGCCATTGAAGCTCTCGCTATAGCCATTCTCCCAGGGACTGCCCGGCTCGATGAACAAGGGCACGACGGTCAGCAAGCGATACCAGGCCCGCAGAGCCGTGGCGATAAACTCCGGTCCATTGTCCGAGCGAATGTGTGTCGGACAGCCATGCGTCAGGAACAGCTCCCCCAGTACCTCCTGGACATCGCTTGCCCTCATACGGCGGCGCACCGCAAGGGCCAGACACTCCCGCGTGTATTCGTCCACCACGGTGAGCATTTTCAAGGGCCGCCCATCCCGAGTGCGTTCCATGACAAAATCATACGCCCACACATGGTTCGGATATTCCGGTCGCCGCCGTACGCAGGAACCGTTAGTCAGCCAGAGTCGGCCTCGCTTCGGCTGCTTCTGCGGCACCTTGAGCCCCTCCTGTCGCCCCAGTCGCTCCACGCGTTTGTGGTTCACCCGCCAGCCTTCTTGATGCAACAGCGCGGTGATCCGACGAGACCCATAGCACCCATACTCACGGGTGAGCGCGACGATCCGCGTCCGCAGAGACTCCTCGTCGTCCGCCTTGATGGGCACATACTGTTGCGTGCCCCGGCATTGCCCCACGACTCGACAGACCCGGCGTTCAGAGACCGAAAACATGGCCGGCACATGGCAGACCGTTTCTCGGCATCGGGCCGGGCTTAGAAGTTTCCCGCTGCCACCTCCTTCAAAATGCTGTTGTCCAGGAAGAGGTCCGCCACGAGTCGCTTGAGTCGGGCATTCTCTTGTTCCAGGCCCTTTAACCGTTTGGCCTGATCCACGCGCAAACCACCGTACTCTTTCTTCCACCGATAGTAGGTCTGTTCCGTGATCCCCAACTTGCAACAAGCCTCCACCAGTCCAAGGCCTCTGCCCATCTCACTTTCGATCGTCCGCAGATGCCCGATGATCTCCTCGGTCGGATACCGTTTGCGTGCCATGCCCCCTCCTTCCGTCGGCCGGAATCCTAACGCTACATCCGGCCTGGTTTATAGGGAGCAGGTCAGTCGGTAGGCTTCTGACCACGAAAAGCCAAGCCAAGGCCCTCTATGGCCGACTCAAAGCAGAGGTGCGGGAAGGGAAATATTTCCCGAAGGAGAAGCCTCTCCCCTTTCGCCAAATTGCCGAAGAATACGAAGCCGCCGTGGATGCGACGCGCCGAGGGAGAATAGGCGATGATTACGCGCGGGTACGGGTGTGGGTTGAAGCGTTTGGTCATCTGGACGCCAGACTCCTAACACCAGATCAAGTGGAGCAGGTACTCCTTGGCCTCCAACGCAAGGGATGTAAGCCTGCAACCGTCCACCGCTATTTCACGGTCCTTAAGGCGATCCTCAATAGAGTCACGGCCCTCAAAACCGTTCGTTCAGAAATTGCCCAGCGAGTCAGACTACCCAAATACCAGAATCAAATTGTTCGGTACTTATCCTCAACGCAGGAAGAGATTTTGATTGATTGTTTGCCGGAAGAATATAGACCTATCGTGATTGTGGCCCTGAATACCGGACTGAAACAGGGTGAACTCCTTGGCCTGAAATGGGAACATCTCGAATGGCGTCAAGGGATCATTGCAGTTGAGAAAACCAAGTCGGGGAAACCTCACCGGATTCCGCTGAATTCCGCAGTACAGCGGGTCTTGAGTCAGTTGAAAGTTCCCACCATGCCTAATTCTGGAGACCAAATCTTCCCCCATAACGCGAGGGTCCTTCGAACGCGGTTTGATAAAGCCGTGAAAGTGGCTGGCCTTGCGCCCTTTCGCTTCCATGATCTCCGGCATACCTTCGCGTCCAGACTGGCCATGCAAGGAGCCAATGATCGCACGATTATGGCTTTGGGGGGATGGCAATCTCCAGCCATGTTGAACCGCTATGCCCACTTGTCCCCAGCGCATCTTTGGAATGCCGTGGAGGGTTTGATCACGTTCGGAACCGGGAGTAAAACCGGGACCAGGCAAGTAAAAGGAAGGGTTGAAACGGGAGAAGTCATTGATAATGATGGTGAGCCGGCTGGGACTCGAACCCAGGGCCCTCGCCTTAAAAGGGCGATGCTCTACCGACTGAGCTACCGGCTCACCGATTCGAGATGTTGTTATACAGCAGCGAGCATTGTCAATTCCCCTGCTATGACCACGAATCAGGACCTACAGGCGTTTGGGACGACGGCGAGTGCAGTCCAGTGGATTGCGGATGACGATCGTTTCTGCGCGGTTCGACCCGGTCGAGATCATATCGATTCGACACTGCACCAGGTCTTCAATGCGGGCCAGATAGCGTTTCGCTTCAACTGGAAGCTGTTTGTAAGTTGTGGCCCCGGTCGTCGAGGCGGTCCACCCCTTCATCCGTTGATAGACCGGCACGCAGTCGGTCAACACATCGAGGTCCGCTGGCATTTCCTTATAGAACCCACCGCCGTACCTGTAGCCAGTGCAGAGCTTCAACTCTTTGCAGCCGTCGAGCACATCGAGCTTGGTCACAGCCAGGGAGGTTAAACCGTTTACTTGCGTCGCATGACGGACGACGACGGCATCGAACCAGCCACATCTTCTAGCACGCCCTGTGGTTGATCCGAACTCACGCCCACGCTCTTGTAATCCCTGGCCGACCTCGTTGGTCAGTTCGGTAGGAAACGGCCCGCTACCCACTCTAGTGGTATAGACCTTCGCTATGCCCATGACGGCGTCAATCATAGTGGGGCCCACGCCGGTTCCCGTGCACGCGCCGCCCGCCGCGGAACTGGACGAGGTCACGTACGGATAAGTGCCGAAGTCCACATCCAGATGCGTGCCCTGAGCACCTTCGAACAATACGGTCTTGTTCTTTTTGATCGCGCGATTCAGCAACGTGGTTGTATCGACGATATGGCTCTTGAGACGGTCGGCGTAGCCCATATATTGGTCGAAGACTTTGTGGACCTGAAATGTGTCGACTTTATAGAGCCGCTCCAGGAACCAGTTCATCTCAACAAGATTTTCCTCCAGTTTCTTCCTGAACAGCGGTGGATTCAGCAGATCACCCGTGCGAATGCCGATCCGCGCCATCTTGTCGGCATAGGACGGCCCGATCCCCCGACCGGTGGTGCCAATCTTCCGTGACCCCTTCGATTGCTCTGACGCCCGATCGATGGCCTTATGGTAAGGTAGGATCAAATGTGCGCACTGACTGATGGCGAAGTTCTTGCCGATCATGAGGCCCTTGGTCTGAAGCTGATCCATTTCTTCGATCAGCGCCCCCGGGTCCACCACGACTCCGTTCCCAATCACACAGGTAGTCCCTCGGTACAAAATCCCCGACGGGATGAGATGGAAAATATAGGTCCCGCGCTCATTGATGACCGTATGCCCGGCGTTGGAGCCGCCTTGATAGCGCACAACGATATCGGCATCCCGGGCTAAGATATCGACGAACTTGCCCTTGCCTTCATCGCCCCATTGGGCACCGATGATGACCATATTGCCCATAGTCCTAGTCCCCAACCCCGACCATCACGAAAAAAAGGCTCTGACCCGATGGGGAAATCAGAGCCGTCGGGCTTCATGGTAGGTTCCACCCTTCCTTTTGTCAAGCCGATCTCTCTCCCGATTTCCCTCCCGATGGACGCAAAGCTAATCCTCACCTTGACACACAGACTCTGCGTTTAAACCCCTCAATTCATCACTGCGCGGGAACCAGTTTCCAGCCGAAGGATACTCTTTCGCTTTCTTGACTGGTCCACACCTGAGTGTTAGTATGCCATGACTTCTCGCGGTGTTAGATCTCTCAACGAACGGGATGGGGCTGTAGCGCAGTTGGGAGCGCGCGTGAATGGCATTCACGAGGTCGCCGGTTCAATCCCGGCCAGCTCCACCAAAATAATCTTCTGCTGAACCCCGCACTCGTTATCGCGATATCGTACATAACTTCCCACGGCTAGACACCTCTAGCATATTTTCAACCTGTTCACAATCTGAGCTAGCGCCATGCTCCAAATCGAGTCGGTCAGTAAACAATACTCTACGAAGGTTCTGCTCACCAGTGCGTCTGCGCATCTCCGCCCGAATTCACGAGTCGGCTTGGTCGGACCGAACGGCGCTGGCAAAACCACCCTCTTTCGCATGATCCTTGAGGAAGAGTCACTGGACAAAGGCTCAATCCGTAAGCGGCCCCGTCTTAGGATCAGCTACCTCCCACAGGGACTCGAAACCATCACCGGCATGACCGTGCTGGATGCCACGCACCGTGACGAGTATCCCGAATACGAAGCCAAACGTATCCTGATGGGGCTGGGGTTTACCGATATCGACTTCGACCGGCTTGTCGAAAAGCTGTCAGGAGGCTATCGGATGCGCGTCGCCCTCGCACAACTGCTGCTTTCGAACCCCGATGTGCTCATGCTGGACGAACCGACTAACCATTTGGACAAACCCACGCAGCGATGGTTCGAGCAATTTTTATTGGACTCGAACATGACGCTGTTGATCATCAGTCACGACACCGCCTTTCTGGATCGCGTCGTCACGCATATCTGGGAACTACGGCATCATAAAATCGAAGAGTACCGAGGCAATTACTCCTCGTTCCGCGAACTCCGAGCGGAACGGGATACCCAGCTGCAGGCCTCTGCGACTCGCCAGTCCAAAGAGGTCGACCGGGTCCAGAAGTTTGTCGATCGCTTTCGGTACCAAGCCAACAAGGCCCGTCAGGTTCAATCGCGCATCAAGCAACTTGAGAAGGTCAAGATGATTGAAATTCAGCGTGATCCAAAACGAGTCAAATTCCGGTTTCCACTCCCTTCGACAAGTGGCCGCCAGGTGCTGGAACTCACCGGAGTCAGTAAGCACTATGGCGAGAAGGTCGTCTACGAGACGCTCGATTTCTCGGTGGAGCGGGGCCAGCGCATCGCCCTGGTAGGCGAAAACGGCGCGGGAAAGAGTACGCTCCTGAAGATCCTCGCGGGCGTTCTTCCTCCCGATAAAGGCAAGCGAACCGTGGGGCACGGGGTGACATTGCACTACTTTGCCCAACATCAAGCGGAAATATTGAATCCTGAGCACACAATTCTAGAATCGCTCGAAGAAGTCACCAAGCATGCAGAGATGAATTTTTTGCGTGGCATCGCCGGCGTCTTTTTATTCTCAGGCCTCGATCAGAAAAAACTCGTCAAAGCCCTGAGCGGAGGAGAGCGGAACAGGGTCGCGCTGGCCCGTATGCTGGTTGAACCAACCAACACTTTGCTCCTGGACGAACCGACGAACCATTTGGACCCCGCCTCAGTGGACGTCCTCACTGACGCGATGGCTGAATTCCCCGGCACGATCGTCTTTATTTCTCATGACCCGACCTTTCTGGCGAGAATCGCCACACGCGTCGTTGAGATTGAGGACAGGCGTGCCCGCAACTTTATCGGCGACTACGAATACTATCTGTGGAAAAAGGCACAGGAGTTCGAATCGATCAAAGAAACTAGCGAAGAGCTCGGCGGAACACCGCAGGCCAAACCCTCAGGCCTGAAACGCGCGATGGCCCAACAGGTCCAGGTAAAAGCATCGGTGGGAAACCGACGGGACCTCATGAAGACACAGGCGAGATTGGAAAAGCAGGTGTGCCGAGCAGAAGCTGAGATTGCCAAGGCGGAAGCCAAGGTGAAAACACGTGATATGGAACTGGCCAACCAAAAACTCTATGAAGAATACGACAAGTGGAACGTCCTGCACCAGGAGCAGGATGTGTGGAAGCAAGACCTCGAACGATTGACTGCACGCTGGGAATCACTGTCAGCTGAATTGGAACATGTGAAACAAAAGCTGGGAGCGTTGAACTAACTCTTGCAGAGGGCATTCAAAAATCACAGCAGCAAGACCGAAGTGAGCGAAGAGACGAGGATGTACATGCTGCACCTCATGTGGTCCGCTCGCCTTTTCCTATGGATCTTAGGGATCCGAGAAACCCCCTTCAGTGATTTCAGTTCGCGAATGATTCTCATCAATGTCGAGGAGTCTGAGCGATACGTGAACGAAGCTGGTGGGCCTTTTCAATGTCCTGCTAGACAGAGGCTTTGAGCGTTTCTTCGAGGTAGTAGTAGAGCCAACGGTTCTTCTCTTTCGTCACCAATTCGTCCCACACTACCCCGATCAAGAATCCTTTCTTCTCCCAAGGCATGACCCAGGCAACGGTCCCATCGAGTTTTTCCTGTTGCTCGACACGATCAGAATCTAGGAACGCAAGCGAAACGGTTACCTTCGCATTGTGGGGAAAGCGGTCTTTGGCATGAAGACCGGCGCCGATTTTGTTCACATTATCTAAGACGGCCGTACAAGCCCGACCGCCGTTCTTCGGGGACACCAGTGCGGAACCGATCAGTGTGGCACGTACAAACTTCCGCCGCTCACTTGTGGCGACCATGCTTGATGATGATTTCGCTTCACCTCGTTTCATATGCTCTAAGTATAACCGATTAGAAAAGATTGTAAACCTCAAAAATCGCCCTATTTTTGAGGCTTGGGACGGTAGTACTGCAATCCCTTCAATTTCTCAGGGAGGTGAGTTTGCTCGGCTTTTGCTTGGGGATCGTCATGGACATAGCGGTAGCCCTGCCCATATCCCAATCCCTTCATGAGAGACGTCACTGCGTTCCGGAGATGGAGCGGAACCCCAAGATTTCCATAGGCTTTGGTGTCCTGGAGCGCTTCCAAGAGTCCGACATAGGAGGCGTTGTCTTTGGGCCGTGATGCAAGGTATGTTGTGCCGTGAGCCAGATTGATTTGAGCCTCAGGCAGCCCCACGAATTGTACGGCTTGCGCGACGGATGTGGCGACGACGACGGCCAACGGATCGGCATTGCCGATATCTTCAGATGCGAAGATCACCATCCGCCGGGCGATGAATTTTGGATCCTCGCCCGCTTCAAGCATGCGCGCCAGCCAGTAGAGCGCGCCATTCGGGTCAGAATCGCGGAGGCTTTTGATGTAGGCGGAGATGACGTTGTAGTGTTCTTCGCCTGATTTGTCGTACCGAAGCGCCTTCTTGCCCAGCGCCGCTTCCAACATGGCCCCATCGATCAGTCGTGTTTCACCAGATCCGGCTGGCGCTTGCATCACCACAAATTCCAACGTCGTGAGCAGCACCCGCGCATCACCGTTCCCGAACGCGATCAGCCGTTGCCTGGCCTCCGGCAAGAAGCGGGCCTTCCATTTCCCTAACCCCCGATCGGAGTCTGTGAGCGCGCGATCAAGAACCTGACCCAACGCCTCCTCCAAAAGCGGCTTGAGCACGATTACCATGGAACGCGACAGGAGCGGACTAATGACCTCGAATGATGGATTCTCGGTCGTCGCGCCCACCAGAATGACGGTGCCTCGTTCGACATGAGGGAGAAAGGCATCTTGCTGCGCTTTGTTGAAGCGGTGGATTTCATCGACAAATAAGATGGTTCGTTGGCTGTTGTTCGCTCGGCGCTGATCGGCTGCCTTGATGATCGTGCGTAACTCGGAGACGCCACTGGTCACGGCCGAGAACGGAACGAACTGTGCCTTCGTATGCTGGGCAATCAGATGGGCCAGGGTTGTCTTGCCCGACCCGGGCGGTCCCCAGAAGATAACTGAAGAGAGTTGGTCGGCTTCGATGGCTCGCCGCAACGGTCGATCCGGCGCAGTAATCTCCTCTTGCCCAACGAAATCCGCAAACTCACGCGGTCGCATACGCTCAGCCAACGGCGCTTCAATGGTTTTCTCTCCCTCGGGGGGAGCAAAAAAGTCGTGAATAGGATCACGATGGGTGGTCATGCTGGTCCTCGACATTCGAGGGGATTCTATACGCCTCCTCGCATCAGAGCAAACAGGCGCAGACCAGCTCTTGACGCAGTCGACAGCCGATGTTACGAAGGGCGCGAACAACGGAGAACGAATGAAGGCTCAGGTGAACGGTATCACATTGGCCTACGGTGACAAGGGAACAGGGTTGCCTGTTGTCTTTCTCCATGCTTTTCCTCTCAACCGCACCATGTGGATGGCACAGGAAGAAGCTCTCTCGTCACAGTTCCGAATTATTACGATTGATCTACGCGGACATGGGGAATCGGATGCCCCGCTCTGGCACCACACTCTCGACCAAGCCGCCGAAGACGTTCGGGCTCTGCTGGATCATCTGTCAATCCGACAGGCGGTACTCGTAGGACTCTCGATGGGTGGTTATATTCTATTTGCATTCTATCGAAAGTATGCCGACCTCATGAAGGGCTTAGTGCTGGCTGATACGAGAGCACAGGCAGATACCGCAGAAGGAAAAGAAGGGCGCTTCCAGATGGCTCAGATCACTTATAAGAAAGGCTCGTCCGCAATCGCCGACATTATGATTCCGAAACTTCTCAGCCCCGCTACGATCCAGAACAGACCGGAGATCGTCAGAAGTGTGTGGAGCATGATTGAGGGCAACCAGATCAGCGGCATCGCTGGAGACCTCATGGCCATGGCCGAGCGGCCCGATTCCGTTCCGCTCTTGAAACAGATCACTTCTCCTACCCAAATCATCGTCGGCGAACTTGATCTCACCACCCCGCCTTCCGACGCCAAGCTGATGGCCGATCAGATTCCAGGATCACGCTTGGCCTTCATTCCAGGAGCCGCACACCTAGCCAACCTCGAACAGCCAGACACTTTCAACCAAATCGTCGCTGCCTTCGCTTCAGAAGTCGGCAAGGGGAAACATAGCTAACTACCTCGCCCCTGTCCCCATTTCACGTTTCAGTAGGGCAATTCCAAACTTCGGTCGTAACGTAAGGCGACCTAAGGAGTGTGCATGTTGAACTGCCTGCTCGTGATCCCGCTCGTTGTTCTGGCTGAACTCATCTCCGGCTGCAGGGAAGGAGTCTACCACTACAATCCCGTTATCATTGTCAACAAGACCCTAGAGCATCTGGAACGAGGCATACGAGAATTTTGCAGATCGAGGATCTCAAGCTCTGGGACGGTCCCTTGGCTGGTTGGGGAGGCGAATCAGAGCCGACATCGAAGCGAGTTATGCCGATGGCACTGTCGTGTATCGTGGCACCATCTTGGCTTACGTTGAATTCGAAAGTACGGTTTTCGTTCGCGATAGTAGTAAAGAGCATGGCATCCTCTCCCTTGGTTACAGAGGGATTTTGCTGGGATTGAACGGGGCCAATGTTGGAAGAGGAATGAGAATCACCTTTCATCCCAAGTTTGTATGCGAAAGTTCCAACCCCGATGACGAGACTAACCCCCGCGCCGGTTGCCTTTTGATCGGAGAAACTCGTCAGCAAAGAGTTCCGGTCAGAAAGCAGCAATTGATCGTCGAGGCGGTATTGACTGAATCCTGTCTCCCCGTCAGTTTCAGATCTCGGAAGATAGGCTGGGGCTATGCCATGGATATTATCATCGGCTGCCAAAACCTGGATGATCCCAGAAGCGACCCATCTGCTCCCATCTAGCACGTTTACTAGGCCACCTCGCCTGGCGTTCCGATCTGATAACCGGACAAGAAACTTGGAAAATTTCGAAAATGCTCGTCCAGCAAGGCCGCAGCGAGCGAAAGCCCGAGACGTACAGTTTCAGATACGTTGAGGGGTTGAGCGAAGCGAGAACACCGCTGGAGTGATTTTGTGCTGTTCTCCACTAGTCGGAGTCGCCGATATTGCCTCGGCGAATAAGCTTCAAAAACTCCAGGCGGGTTTGCGGTTGACGGCGGAAGGCGCCTAACATGGAGCTCGTGACGGCCACGGTGTTCTGCTTTTCCACGCCGCGCATCATCATGCAGAGATGTCGCGCTTCTACAACGACGCCCACCCCGTTCGCGTTTAATTGTGTGTTCAAGGTTTCGGCAATTTGGACCGTCAGCCGCTCCTGAACTTGAAGCCGTCTCGCGAAGGCATCGACAAGGCGCGGGATCTTGCTGAGGCCCACGACCTTCTTATTAGGCAGATAACCCAAATGGACCTTGCCAAAGAACGGCAGCAGGTGGTGTTCACACATACTGAAGAAATCGATATCTTTCACGATGACCATCTCATCGTACTTGATCGGAAACAGCGCCCGGTTCAGGAGGTGGTCGATGTTGCTCTGATAGCCCTGGGTTATGAAGGCGAACGCCTTGGCGACCCGTTCGGGTGTCTTGAGTAGCCCATTGCGGCCCGGCTTCTCGCCGAGCGCGAGCAACATCTCGGTGACCAACGATTGCAGGACTTCCAAATCTGCCGGTTTCCTACTCTCGCATACGTCCTCGACCGGTCGCCGACGTCTCTGTGCCCTTCCCCGCTTAGCCATGCGACCCCTTTGTAAGATGCGCCGATCCCGCATATTCAAAGTAATTGTCTCTGGTCTCTATAACGCCGATCTTTTCGAGCTGCCCGGTCGGCAGTTGCGTGACCAACAAATCCCAGATCAGTTTCACTAGATTTTCTCCGGTCGTCGTGAGTTCGGCGAACTCCGGGTCGCGATTGAGATCCTGATGGTCGAACCGCCTGACAATCGTCTCGTTCACCACTCGATCGAACCGTTCAAGGTCGCAAGCATCATGGCTCCCACCGCTCTTGACCGTGACCAGCACCACATAGTTGTGGCCATGACCGTTCGGATTGTTACATTTTCCGAACACGGCCCGATTCCTCTCAGGTGTGAGGTGATCAGTGTGAAGCCTGTGCGCGGCGCAGAACCGATAACGCCTGGTCACGTTCACATGGGACATCGTCATCCGTTGCCTCGGTAAAGAACGAGAAGCCAGGATTGCTCATTCATCGAGCAATCCTGGCCTCGTGATAAAACCCTATCGGCAGCGCTCGTACGGCAACCCCGTGACGCCGTTTATGCGCTGAATGAGCTACCGCAACCGCAGGTCGTCTTGGCTTGCGGGTTCTTGATGGAGAACCCGGAGCCCTGCACGCTGTCCACGTAATCGACTTCCGTGCCCTGAAGTAACGGCGCGCTTTGGGAGTCCATGATGATCTTCACGTCGCCCTTTTCAATAACCGTGTCGTCCTCGGCCATCTTGGACTCGAAGGACATCCCATATTGGTAGCCATGGCAACCGCCGCCGCGGACATAGACTCGCAGGCCGACCACATCCTGCTCCTCGGCCATCAGGTCTCTGATCTTCTGTTCCGCCACCGCTGTAATTGTAACCATCATCTTCCTCCTAATATCTCCAGGATCGCAACCTACGACCTGGGTTAGCGTAGTGTAACACCTCTCTACCGAATATCAACACCCCGGGCTTCTGTTACTGCGGTATTCGGGTTCTCCCATTTGGTCTCCGGCACGCGCACGATGACATCTCCCAGCACGCGTGTCTGGCACCCCAATCGATGCCACGGTTCGCTCAACGCTTCTCGATCCAACAGGTCTTGCTCGTCAAAATCGATCTCGGAGAGCTGCTCCTGCCCCATCTGAACCTCAACTCGGCAGGTGGTACAGGACGCATTCCCTCCACAGTCGTGATTCAACAGAAAATCCAGACTCTTAGCCGCGTCGAGGAGCGTCGTATTGACTTCCACCTCTCCGCTTTTTCCCTCCGGATGAAGGAACGTCACCCGTGGCATCATGATCACCCTAGGAATGGGCCCCTACACCAGCCGGCACCGCTCCATAGGGACATCGTTGCAGGCGAATATGGTCTTCATACTCATGGCGGAACAACTTCACACTGCTTTGCACCAACACTGATGCGCCCGTCACCAGGGTACAATATCCGGTGCCCTTCACGAATCCACACAGCTGAAGAAGGCTATCGAGATCCTTTTGAGCCCCCTGACCCTCTTCAATTTTGGCCATCAGAGTGGTTAAGTTTATGGTGCCCATCCGACAGGGAGGACATTGGCCACAGCTTTCGACCTTGAAGAAGTTCGAAAAGTGTAGGATCGTCGCAACCATACACGTCGCATCATCGACGACAATCACGCCCGCCGAGCCTAACCCAGTCCCGGCTTTCTTCAGCGAATCAAAATCCATGGGAAGATCGAGCTGATCCGCCGTCACCATTGAAAAGGCCGGACCGCCTGGAAACACCGCTTTGATCTTTCGACCTCCAAGCACTCCTCCCCCGCATTGCTCGATCAGATCTCGTATCGTCACCCCCATGGGCATTTCATACACACCAGGTCGTTTGACCGCTCCGCTCAAGGAAAACATCATCGTCCCAGGACATTTTTCCGTCCCGACCTGTGTAAACCATGCAGCGCCCTTGTAGAGGATTCGAGGAATATTGCAGAGCGTCTCGACGTTATTCACCAATGTCGGCTTACCGTAGAGGCCGAAGTCCGTTGGATAGAACGGCGGCTTCTGTCGAGGCATGGCCGGACGGCCCTGCATCGATTCCAGCATAGCCGTTTCTTCACCCGCCACATAGCTGCCATGGCCCTCGAAGACTTGCAGGTCGATGTCGATCCCAGTGCCCAACACGTTCTTCCCGATGAACCATCGCTCTTTGGCCTGATCCAGCGCCTTCTTCAGATTGTCCCGCTCTTCCCGATATTCGTGGTTCACATAAATAAAGGAGGCTTTGGCCTGTACCGTATGCGAAGCGATCAGGCAGCCCTCGATCAATTGATGAGGCAATGTCTTCAGCAGGTGACGGTCTTTGAATGTCCCCGGTTCATGTTCACCCGCATTACACACAAAGTAACGTTCTCTAACCCGGTGATTCAAGACCTTGTCCAACTTTATTCCAGTGGGAAACCCCGCCCCGCCCCGCCCGCGCAGACCGGCCTTCTTCAGCTCATCAACCACCTGAGCAGCCTTTAATTCCTTGACACAACGCTTCCAGGCTTCATACCCCCCGACCTTGAGATACCCTTCGATCTCCCACGGGGCACCCTCGAGCTTTTGGACAAGGCGTGGCTCTGTAGCAAGCGACATAGTTAGTCCAGCGAGAAGAATCAGAAGTTTAATGTTCGTACTATACGGCTCCATCCCCACGTCCGTCAAGATAATAGGCCTAAAATAGGACTGAATCTCAATGAGTTAGGGCTAGGTGGCCTATCTGATGCTGGGCATAGAGGGCAACGGAGAAACGCGAGAGGATGAGCAAGGGAAACTCGCCCCGGTGGGATCCACCCACCGGGGCGAGAGAGAGACATAGCTTACCTGAAGTGGCTGCCGGCTCCCATGAAAAATAACATGGGGATCGAGAGCAAGACGTTGACGCGAGAGGCCAGTAATGCCGTTCGGCCCCATTGAGCCATTTCGACCGGTGCAGGAGTTCCCTGCGCTGCTGCTGTTACGGCTGCAATAATCTTCTTTTGATTCGGCCAAATGATCGCATGAACGTTGCCCATCATGATGATGCCCAAGAGTCCACCGATACCCAATGCAACCGCTCCCGTTCCGCCTCTGGCATACATGTAGCCGTACAGGAGAATACCGGCGAGCACCGTCACGGTCGCCCCATGCCGGAACCAATTGAGCGCAGCAGGCATCAGTTTCGGGATCACGGCGTTCTTGGTTGGCCCGTCCAGGCTCTTCAAGAATGCGGCGTTGATAAGGTTGAAGAAATACAACAATCCGATCCATAGGATGCCGGCCAAAATATGGACCCAGCGTAATAGAATCCCAACCCAGTCGACCTCATCGACCCCGACGCCGGATAATCCGAGAAACACCACAATCAGCACGAGGGCAAGTGCGAAACCTGCCCCTATAGTCTGCAGCGGATTTTCAAGAAATTTCATAGCTCCCTCTCATCAAACGGTTTACCGCTAGGCCGATGTCTGTACTGCAGCTCTTCTTGGAATGTCAAGCATCAGAAACCCGTCACTCGTCAATAGTCATTCGTCAACCGAGATACAAATTCCCCATTTAGGTCGATTGACATTTGAGGCTTGATGGTTTTCTTACGTCATGAGCCGATCGACAGTGGCACAGATTTCTCGCACGGCGTTTGCGGATGCTTCGAGCGCCGCTCGCTCGTCTGACATCAGCTCATATTCCATGATCTGTTCCGCTCCGCCACGTCCGATCTTGACCGGAACACCCACTACGACGTTCTTCAGTCCGTACTCGCCTTCACAAAGGACCGCGCAGGGCAACACACGCTTCTGGTCTTTATGAATCGCTTCGACCATATCCACCGCCGACGCCGAAGGCGCATAAAACGCGCTGCCGGTCTTCAGCAAGCCGACAATCTCGGCTCCGCCGTCGCGGGTCCGCTTTACGATCGCGTCCAGTTTTTCCTTCGACATCAGTCCCGAGACCAGCTTCCCCTTCACCGTCGTGTAGCGGGGGAGCGGCACCATCGTATCGCCATGCCCACCCAGCACCATTGCCTGCACATCAGGCCCCGGCACGTTCAATTCAGCCGCAATGAATGTGCGCATTCTGGCGGAATCCAACACGCCTGCCATGCCGATGATTCTCGACTTGGGCAGCCCGCTGACACAACGTGCTACATGGACCATGGCGTCCAGCGGATTGGTGACAAGGATCAAGATAATTTCCGGCGAGCGAGACACCAATTCAGTCACAGTGGATTTGACGATCTTCGCGTTCGTAGTCAGCAGCTCATCGCGGCTCATGCCCGGCTTTCGCGGAATGCCGGAGGTAATCACGGCGACCGACGAACCGACGGTCTCGTCATAGCCGTTCGTTCCGACCACACGGGTGCTATACCCACACACCGGTCCGGCTTGCGAAATATCGAGCGCTTTGCCCTGCGGCACTCCCTCGACGATATCGACTAAGATGACGTCATAGGCATCCTTCTCAGCCAACCGTTGTGCCGTCGCCCCTCCGACATTCCCCGCTCCCACCACTGTGATCTTCGATCGCCCCATTTCAACTACTCCTCGTCAGGCGTAAAACGTGAAGCGTAGAATCCTCTTACGCCTCACCCCTCACGTATGTTCGTGCTCCGTCCAGCCCGCTACTTTAAAGTTGATCGTACAGACGAAATTCTCACCATCGTAGAAATTCACTTTAATTTTCTTTTTGCCGTACGTTTTTGCCAGAAACTCTTCCGGATTATCCACCAGTTCTTGATACCCACCGGCCGAATACTCGCCGAGTTCGTGGAACACCACGATCATCCCCACCTTCACTTCTTGCAGCACTTTCGCCCAGCACCGTGGAAAGACTTCCCAGAACTTGGTCTCGATCATCTCCTTCGTGGGCTCCAGACGATCTTCACCTTGCTTCAGCGGCTGCGCGAACTTCGCCAGCCGACGCACATAGGGATATTGACGCCCCGTAAAGAGCTTATAGAGCCAGGGCGGCACGTTCGGTCTTACCGTTGATTGCGTCATAGCACTACGTTGTCAATTGCTGATAGATCCGAGGAAGCCTGGTCGGGAGTGCTTCTATTCGATCAATGACGCTGTATCGCACGCACCCGTACATGCGGCGCAAATAGCGATCCGCCTCATGATCGATTGTCACGCAAAAGGGATTGACCCCGTGTTGTTTCGCGTCCCGCAGGGCCGCCTTCGTATCTTCCAGTGAGTATTCGTCCTTGTAGTCGCCATCCAAGGGCCGCCCATCGCTGAGGAGTATGAGAATACGGGTTTTCACCTCACGTGCCAGCAACTTGGCGGTCGTATGGCGAATCGCCGCCCCATCGCGATTCTGCTGACGAGGGCCAAGGCCACCCAGTCGATGGGCCGTGGAGGCTCCCAATCGATCGTCAAAATCCTTGATCGTGAGAAAGTCGACTGAGGCGCGGCCTTGGCCGGAATAGGCATAGAGTCCATACTGATCACCCATCGCATCCAGTGCTTCACAGAGCAGCACGAGACTTTCCTTCTCGATATCGATCACCCGCCGGCCACTTTCAAGCTGTCGGCTCGTCGATCCGCTGACATCAACTAAGAAAGCCATGGCCACATCGCGCTCTTTTTTCTCGCGCCTGATGTAGATCTGATCGAAGCCCTCCAGGCCGGCCCGCAACTCTGCGGCCCTTCGGACCACGGCATCAATATCCAGATCTTCTCCATCGGCCTGCCCTGCGACGCGGCGGAATGCCGGGGGGCGCAGGCTTTCGAAAAACCGGCGCAGTGACTTAATGGCGCTCTGATGAGTTGTCAACGTCGAAGACACAAACTCGTCAGACCCAGCGTCTGCCAGTCGCTCACCGACACGGCACCAATTCATCCGGTAATCCTGAATCGTATGGTCCCACTCGGGATAACGGACTGCTCGTTCGCCTTGAACCGTCGACTCTGGCATTAGTTGCTGTTCGAATTCGAGCGAAAGCAATTCTTCTACAACAGAAGGCAACGATCGTCTGCCGCTGAGGACGTCTCCGCTCGTGGACCCCTGCTCGCCACGCCTGGCGCCCTGGCCGGCGCCCGATCGCTCTTTCGATCCACCACCCTGATTAGCCATGCGTTTCAATTCCGCCTGCCGCTCGCCAATCTGCTCGGCCTGTTCCTGATCCCGTTTGATAAACTCGGGATTCAAGGCACCACGATAGACCCCATTGCTTACAGGACGGTATTCGTCGCTCGTTTGCTCCGATGGGGTCGGCCCCACCCCACGTTCCTTCGACTCATCATTGGCCTGATCCGTCCTGCTCATCTCGGCACGCGGCGCCAATAGTTCTTCCATCCGAACATAGACGTCATGGACGATACGAACCGCCTCTTCTGCCGTCGCAGTCGTCCTCAGAACAGGCTGACACAGGTTCCAGAGGATAAAGACTTCCTCCTTGACGGTATGGGGAACCGCGGAGTTCTCCGATTCGCCCATCGAGAGCCGCAACAGACAATCGATGATCAATTCCTTCACTGTCAAACCGTGGGCTGGATCGCGCGGGGTGACCGTCTCACCAGCCAATTGCGCCAACTCGCGCCGTAGCCCCGGATATTCCGCCTGGAGCAAGAATTCGATGCGCGCGTCTTCCAGCACCATCCAGAGGTCCTGCACGAGCCACGGGTGGGGATAAAGCCGAAACAGCGCCGCAAGCGTATCCACCATCGCCTGCTCCGATCGACCATACCGCTGACGCACCACATCGATCAGATCGGCAAGAGGTTCAAGCCTGAGCTGATACGATCCAAATTCCAAGTGACCTGCTTCATGCGCTGCCATCACCAGGTACAATCGCTCGTTCTCCTCGGTCGTGGGATAGCGACGAAGCAGCGCCGGCAATGAAATCGTCCGTCCGTCGGCACTTACCGTTGCGCGGGTCGTAGAAGTCGCCATCGAGTCAGGAAGAGCCGTAATGGCCACGTCTGCGCCGCAGAGCCCTTGGACAAAAAGCTTGATCCTTCGAGCCACCTGTCGAAGTGGAACGCCGCTCAACGCTTGTTCAACCGACGCCAGCGCCTTCTGTGACTCCACCGCGAAATAGACGCGTGCGCCTTCCGGACTGTAGGCGAGCACTTCCATCCCGGCCTTAAACCAATTCTCGAACCGCGAGACGGCTTGAGGCACGTCGCCGATCAGTCTAATTATTTCTGGACAGCGTCGGAGATAGGACAGCGTTGTCTCCGCATCCTTCTCGCCAAGCAACAAGCCGTACTGTAGAGCTTTGACTTGCCACTCCATCGAAGGAAGCGCGCGAATTAGTCGAGGCGACTCCGCGAGCCAGACGAAACCAGATTCAGGCGAGTGCTCGGCCAGCAACGCCCCCAAGGACACAACCTTCAAGCGAACAGCCGGATGCTCGATATCTCCAAGTATCCCTGGGCTCGTCCGGAGGAATTCTATCGTCGCCATGTAATCGGGCTTCCCCAGACTATTTGGCGCAATCAATTTCATCCCAAAGAACAGCCAGCGGCGAATTTCATCGAGCGGAAGTACGGTACAGAGCGCTGGGATCTGACGAATGTACTCAAGGCCTACCACGACATCGACTTGCGTCAGTTCGACGCCGATTTTGAGCCAAGGCCGCAAATCGTCCAGAGGAACAACAGAAAGAATTTGTGGAGCGGTTCGCAGATATTCCAATGTCACGTTGACATCTTGATCTGCCATCTCAAGCCCAATGACTAACACTGCGGCTTGAACGTGGGGCAGTTCTATCACCCCGAGAATGAGCGGGCTGTCTTTGAAATATTTGAGCGCGGTTGCGCCCGACGATTCCGCCAGAGCCACTCCTAGATCAAGCCAGGACGTGACCTGCGACAGCCCAGCGCGCCGGTCCAGTTCAGGGAGTGCTTCGATGGCCGCGCACGCACCTTTCGCAGACACCTCTTCCAGCTCATCCAGCAATGTCAGCACTACCGCAGCCGTAGCCGGCTGGACTGCCGTCCCAGCCAATCGAGCGACGAGTGCCTCTGCGGTCGCAGTCCCCAGCTCGCCGGCCAGGCGATCAATCAAAGCGTTCTGTGTCGAGAAATCCGCCATGACTTCTTACCCAAATCGGGCTCAGTGGTAGTGTAAAGGAGCGAATTCCCCCTTGTAAACTATCCTCTCGAATCACTTGTCGCCTTTGAGAGGAACATCCCTATGGCCGAGCCACAACAAGAGAGCCTCGATAAGATGATATTGTGGACAGGTCGTATCAGCGAGGTGGGATACATAGACATAACTGTGAAACCGGTTCAAACGGGTCGTGGCCGACGGTGCCGCTGGAGTGCCGATCAGAAATTGACGGTGCTGCCGGAGTGGCAGACCGGTGTACCCTTGGAGGAGATCTGTCGGAAGTACGCAGTGAACGCGGTGCAACTGTATCGCTGGAAGCGCAGCCTCAACCAGGGGCTCAAGGAGCCGGGCGAGAGGGGGTGCCGAAGAGCCACGTGCTGAGCCTGCAGAAACGGGCTGAGGAGCTGGAGCGAGCGTGGGGGGCGTCATGTCTTTTCATATTTGTCGATTCTGGTTTTGTCTCATCCCCTCTTCACGAAGTCGGCGGGTGAGGCCAATCTCAGACTCAACTACACGGAGCGGAGCCCCATCACGCACGGGCGGGTTGCGAGGACGGCTGGTTGGATTGGTGACAGGACCCGCAGGCTTCACTTTCTCTCTTTGATCGCCCGTTCGACCTCGCGGTCGGCTTCGCGGGTCTTGATGGATTCTCGCCGGTCGTAGAGTTTCTTGCCCTTCGCCAATCCGAGTTCGACTTTGGCCTGGCTGCGTTTGGATAAATAGATGCGGAGAGGGATGAGCGTGAGCCCCTTCTGTTGTGTCTTGCCGAGCAGCTTGTTGATTTCTTTCTTGTGCAGGAGCAGCTTGCGCACCCTGATCGGGTCATGATTCATGATGTTCCCGTGACTGTAGGGGCTGATATGGCAATGGTGGAGGAAGACTTCTCCGTTCCGGACGGAGGCGTAGCTGTCGCGCAAGTTCACCCGGCCATCCCGTAAGGATTTGACTTCGGTTCCTTGCAGTACGATTCCGGCTTCGAACTTCTCTTCGATGAAATAGTCGTGGTACGCTTTTCGGTTCGTGACCACGACTTTGTCGGTATCTTGGTCTTCTTTTCTCATGGCACTATCAACTGTTGGTGTCTTGACCCCCTCGCAGCCAGAGCCTAAGATGCCGCGATGGTAACACGGAGTTCGCTCGATTCGTTGGGAACAATTCTTTCAGGATTGACGAAACGTCTGGGATTGGAATCCAGGCTTCTCGAGCTCCGTCTCCAGCATCAGTGGCGGGAGATGCTCGGTGAACCGATTGCTTCCCATACCTGGCCGGACCAGATCCGATTCAAGAAATTGTATCTCGTGGTGCGCAACTCCGTATGGCTCCAGCAACTCACTTTCCTGAAGCCGGCCCTGCTGGCCAAGATCAACGCAGAATCAGGGACGGAGCTGGTCACCGAGATTGTGTTGCACGTGGGCGAGATTCCTGCTCACAGTCGAGAGACTGACTCAGCCACCAACATCCCTGCCCAGCCGGTCGTCAGCAAGGCGGCGTTGACAGAAGCTTCGGCACATGCGGCTTCCGTACAAGACTCCGATCTCCGAACTCGTTTGACTCAGGTGATGGTCGAGGCGTTGTCTCGATCTTCACGCTAAGGTTTCCTTGGAACCGGCTCTTTAAATAACTGTCGCGGGTAGGCGGCCTTTGCCGCAGAGTTCGGACCGTCGACCGACGGACCAATCCGCCCTTCCTCTTCCGACTCCGTCAGCTGGTAGAACCCTCGCAGGGCTTTTCGGAATCCCTCACGAACCTCTCGATTCTCGCCTGTAAGATACTGGTGGAGAATGTCTGCTTCCGCCCAAACATTATGAGTAAAAATAAAGATGGTAATACGCCGGTACCGTCCACCCGGATCTCCCGGCGTGGTGGGCCTGATCTTCATGGACCCGAAGTTTCTCGTCTCCTGGCCAACCTTTCGAAAACGATCGATCAAAGTTTCGATCTCCGTATCGTTGGTCCGGGGCGGCACATGGATCGACACAGCCGTCCCTTCCTGTGCCCCAATGCTGTAAGGCGGGATCGTTCGGTCAGGTCGGCTCAGATACATACCGCCAAAAATCAAGCCTAACGATCCGAACAGCACCATGAGTGCCAATTTAACAACCGTATCAAGTGGCTTTTTCTTGACAGGAGCTGGCGCCTGAGTGATCGGCTCGTCCATGGGTGGGAAAAGAGGGATTGGGAAAATGGATCGTACGACCTACTGGCCGCTAGCATCCTCGCCGGCGGTTAGATCCTCGCGCTCGACCGTTTCCGCCAGCCTGGCGACACCCACAACTCGGTCCCCTTCGCCATCGAGATCGAGAATGCGAACACCTTGCGTATTGCGGCCGATCTCGCGGATGTCGTCAACCTTGCAGCGAAGCACTTTGCCCTGCGCGGCCATCAGCATGATTTCGTCGCCATCTCGCACTTGCAGAAATCCGACGGCCAAGCCGTTTCGCTCGGTCGTCTTTACGCTAATGATGCCTCTGCCACCACGGCCCTGAACACGATATTCATTCACCGGCGTGCGCTTCCCATAGCCGCCTTCGGTCACCGTGAGGATCGCCGTCGTCGAATCGGGTGTAATCGTTTCCATCCCGATCACCTCGTTGCTTGCTTCGAGCGTGATCCCTTTCACCCCGTACGCCGTGCGACCTGTCGGTCTGACTTCATCTTCCGTGAATCGAATCGTAATGCCCAGTTTGGTGCCGAGGAGAATCTCGCGCTGGCCGTCTGTCAAATGCACGCCGATGAGTTTGTCGCCATCTTCCAGTCCCAGCGCTATGATGCCGCCTTGTCTCGGATTGCTGAAGGAGGACAATTCGGTTTTCTTGATGACGCCCTTCTTCGTGGCCATCACGATATACCGGTCGTCTCGGAATTCTTTCACCGGCAACGTCGCCGTGACCTTTTCACTACTCGACAGGGCGAGCAGATTGACGAGTGCTTTGCCCTTAGCGGCCCGACCGGCTTCTGAAATTTCATGGACCTTCAGCCAAAACACCCTTCCGGCATCGGTGAAGAAAAGGAGTGAGTCGTGCGTGGATGCGGTAAACAGATTCTCAACGAAATCCTCGTCCTTGATGCCCATCCCAATCTTACCCTTGCCACCTCGTCGCTGGGCGCGATAGAGCGACACCGCATTCCGTTTGATGTACCCGATGTGAGAAATCGTGACAATCACTTCTTCTTCCGTAATCAGATCTTCGAGGCTGATCTCCGCCTCTTCCTTGACGATCTGCGTACGCCGCTCGTCCTTGTAGACTTCGCGGATCTCAGTCAGCTCGTCTTTTATGATGGTCCGCACCAAGGCCTCGCTGGCCAGGACCGACTTGAGATATTCAATTTGTTTGAGCACGGCTTGGTATTCCTCGATGAGTTTGGTCCGCTCGAGCTGCGTCAAGCGCTGGAGTCGCATATCGAGAATCGCGGTGGCTTGGATTTCAAAGAGGGCAAACTGTCGCACCAAGCTGGCGCGGGCTTCGTCGGGCGATTGCGACCGCCGAATGAGTGTGATCACGGCATCGAGATGGTCGAGGGCGATCTTGAGCCCTTCGAGAATATGTGCCCGTTCCTCCGCTTTGCGCAGTCCGAACGCCGTCCGCCGCACCACGACTTCGCGCCGATGATCGAGAAAGTGATGCAGAATCTGCTTGAGATTCAGGACTTCGGGACGATTTTTGACCAGCGCAAGCATGATGACGCCAAACGTGGTCTCCAGCTGGGTATGCTTAAACAGATTGTTCAAGATCACCAACGGGATTTCGTTCCGCTTCAGCTCGATCACCACCCGCACCCCATCACGATCCGAGGATTCGTCACGCAAATCGGAGATGCCTTTGATCCGGTCGTCCCGGATCAGCTCCGCGATCTTCTCAATCAGCTTGGCCTTATTGACCTGGTACGGAACTTCCGTAACGATAAGACGCTCACGTTCGGTGCGTTCCTCGGTCTCAACGATCACCTTCGCCCGCAACTTCAGGAGGCCGCGTCCCGTCTCATAGGCTTCCTTGATGCCGCTCATGCCATAGATAAATCCGGCTGTGGGGAAATCGGGGCCCGGAATTTTTTTCATTAACTGGACGATCGTGATATCCGAGTTTTCCAATAGAAGGAGCAACCCGTCGATGATCTCGCCTATATTGTGCGTCGGGATGTTTGTGGCGTATCCGACCGCGATGCCGCCGGCTCCGTTGATGAGGAGATTCGGTACCTTGGTCGGCAAGATCAGCGGCTCCTGCCGCGAGTCGTCGTAGTTGGGACCGAAGTCGACCGTTTCCTTGTCGATGTCGGCTAACATCTCTTCCGCGAGCTTGGTCATGCGCGCCTCGGTGTAGCGCATGGCCGCCGCCGAATCGCCGTCCATCGATCCGTAGTTGCCCTGGCCGTCGACCAAGAGATAGCGCATGTTGAATTTCTGCGCCATGCGAACGAGGGTGTCGTAGATTGCCGAATCGCCATGGGGATGATAGTTCCCCATGATCTCGCCCACGATTTTGGCGGACTTGCGGTAGGCTCGGTTGGAGGCCAGACCCATTTCGTTCATGCCGTAGAGGATGCGGCGATGAACCGGCTTAAGGCCGTCGCGGACGTCTGGAAGCGCTCGCCCCACGATCACGCTCATCGCGTAATCGAGATAGGACGACTTCATCTCGTCTTCAATCGCGATATGGCCTAATCGTTCATCAGGGGGCATTGTGACCTCGTGAAGCGTATCTTCTCGTGAAGCGTATCTTGTGAAACGTGAACCGTAAGGTTGGGGAGTCCTGCTCCGCCCGCGCATCACCCTTCACGAACGACGTTAGACGTCGAGATTTCTGACCTCGAGCGCGTGCGTTTGAATGAAATTCCGTCGCGGTTCGACCTCATCACCCATGAGAATCGTAAAGATCCCATCGACACCGGTGAGGTCTTCGAGGGTGACTCTCAAGAGCGTGCGCATTTCTGGATTCATGGTGGTTTCCCAGAGCTGTCCCGGATTCATTTCCCCAAGACCTTTGTAGCGCTGGATGCTCAGCCCCTGCTTTCCCATGTCTAAAATGGCCTTTACCAATTCGTCCGTTGACTGATAGTGGTTTTCTTGCTCTTTGGCTTTGAGCTTATAGGGCGCTCGGCCCAGCCCAATGGCGGAAGGAGTCAGCTTCTGGAGTTCACGAAAGTCGGCAGAACCCACCAGGTCGTGCGTTATGTCCAACCCATGGGTAATGCCATTCGCGTGCAGCCGACAGACCACCTTGTTCGATTGATGCTCTTCGTCATCGAGGATCTCGTACGTCGGCGTCACTTTGGGGAATACCCCCGCCAGCGTCTTCTTGGCATTGACGACCGCTTTCTTGAGCGCCGCCTGATCTTTGAGCAGCTCGCGATCGAGTCCCGGTTCATCGACGAACGCGCGCACCATCGCGGCCTCGTGCAGCTTCTTGTTCAGACGACCGAGCAACGTCTCGAAAGCGATCATTTTCTTGAGAATCGGCAGCAGCCGCCGCCCAGTCATATACCCCTGCGTCCCTTCCACATAGAGTTCGACATTTTCGACGGCCAGATCAGCCAGGTGTTCGTTTAACAGCCCTTCGTCCTTGAGATATCGCTCCGTCTTGCCCTTTTTCACTTTGAAGAGGGGAGGCTGGGCGATATAGATATAGCCGCGTTCAATCAGCTCCGGCATTTGTCTAAAAAAGAAGGTCAGCAGTAAGGTGCGGATGTGACTGCCGTCCACGTCGGCGTCGGTCATGAGGATGATCTTGTGATACCGCGCCTTCGAGATGTCGAAGGTGTCCTTGTCGGCCTTGTCGCTTTCTTCCCGCTTGCGGCCGATGCCGGTGCCAAGCGCTATGATGAGCGCCCGGATCTCGTCGCTCGAGAGCATTTTGTCGAAGCGCGCTTTCTCGACGTTCAAAATCTTGCCTTTGAGCGGTAGGATCGCTTGGAACTTACGATCGCGTCCCTGCTTCGCGGATCCTCCGGCTGAATCGCCCTCGACGATATAGAGTTCGCTCAGGGCCGGATCTTTTTCCGAACAATCGGCCAGCTTCCCCGGGAGCGAGCCGCCGTCGAGTGCGCTCTTGCGCCGTATCAGGTCCTTGGCCTTGCGCGCCGCTTCACGGGCGCGGGCTGCGTCGATGGCCTTGCCGATGATCTTCCGAGCGACCGGGGGATTCTCCTCAAAGTAGTTACCCAAGGCCTTGTTGACCTCGGCCTCGACAACCCCCCTCACTTCGCTATTGCCCAGCTTCGCTTTCGTCTGGCCTTCAAACTGCGGATTGCGGACCTTGACGCTGACGACGGCGGTGAGCCCTTCTCGGACATCGTCACCGGTGAGCGATTCGGTGTCTTTCTTGAGCAAGTCGTTGTCGTTCGCGTAGGTGTTAATCGTACGGGTGAGCGCAGCTTTGAAGCCCACCAAGTGCGTACCGCCTTCCTTGGTGTTGATGTTGTTCGCAAAGGAAAACAAGTTCTCGGCGTAGCTGTCGTTGTATTGAAGCGCAACCTCCAGCACCATCTCCGGTTTCTCAACCATTGCGTAGATCGGCTTGTGCAGCGGCGTTTTCGCCTCGTCCAAATGCTCGACAAAGGAAACGATGCCGCCCTTGTAGAGGAAGATCTGTTCTTTGACTGGCTCGTTCTGCTCATCTCTGAAGGTGATCGCTAGGCCCTTGTTCAAGAAGGCGAGTTCGCGCAGGCGCTGGGCCAACACATCGAAGCTGAATTCCAGCGTCTCGAAGATCTGGTCGTCCGGTTTGAACCGGACCTTGGTGCCTCGACGCTTGGTCTTGCCCGTGGCCTTCAGCGGTGCGCTGGGCTTGCCGCGTTCATACCGCTGCTCGAACACCTGGCCGTCCTGCCAGATCTCTAGTTCGAGCCACTCTGACAACGCGTTCACCACCGAGAGGCCGACACCGTGCAGACCACCGGAGACCCTATAGGCGCCTTGCTCGAACTTGCCGCCCGCATGGAGCATCGTGAGCGCCACTTCAGCGGCGGATTTCTTTTGGGTGGAGTGCATCCCCGTGGGAATGCCGCGCCCGTCGTCGACGACCGTCACACTGCCGTCGATGTGGATCGTGACCTCGATCGCCTCGCCGAACCCAGCCATGTGCTCGTCGACGCTGTTGTCGACGACTTCGTAAACGAGATGGTGGAGGCCATCGACGCTGGTGCTCCCGATGTACATCGCAGGCCGTTTCCGGACCGCATCGAGCCCCTCGAGGACTTTGATTTGATCTGCACTGTAGCTGTCTGATGTCGGCTTGGTGATGAATTCTTCGGTGGCCATCCGTCTCCTAATTTCTGATCGGGTTTGTCCGCGGATGCTCAACGTGTTCATCTTCATCCCGCGAGACCGCCGGCGAGATAAAATCGGAGGTGTATCCTCCGTGGTACGTTGTGGAATTCGTCGAATCGAGATCGAAGCTGGGGAGCATGTTCAACATTCGACTAGATCTTGATCGGCATCACGACACACTTAAACCCAGGACTCTCGGATTCCTGGATCAAACAAGGACTGAGTGGCGTCTCCATTTGCAACGAGATGCTTTCCCCATCCATCACGTTGAAAACATCCAGAAGATAGCGGGCATTGAACCCGGTGTTGCGGGGTTCCCCCTCGTAGCGCGCAGGTAATTCTTCGGTCGCTTCTCCGTAATCCGGACTGCTGGAAAACAGGGCCATCTTGCCCGACGCAAACGAGACCTTCACGGCACTTGTCTTATCCTTGGACAGCAACGACACGCGGCGCAACGCACTTTCCAGTTCAACTCGATTCACGCTGATTTTCATACCGCCTTCTTTTGGAATAACCTGTTGATAGTTGGGATAGTTGCCTTCCATCAACCGGGAGGTCAGCAGCAGGCCGCTCTTGCGAAAGATCATCAGATTCTTTGTAAAGCCGATGAGGGGTTCACCGTCTCCTCCCTCTTCCAGCAGGCGCCGCATTTCTTGCGCGGCCTTCTTGGGAATGATCGCCTTGATTTCCTGTGGGCCTCCCTTGCTGCCAGCCTTGCCCACTTCCTGTTCTGCCACAGCCAGGCGATGGCCGTCGGTGCCGACCAATCGAAGCGCAGTTTTTTTGTCGGTGACGACGAGGGTGACCAGCAAGCCGTTCAGAATATAACGGGCATCGTTATCGCCGGCGGCAAAGAACGTCTTGCGAATCAATTCCAGAAAACTGTCTCCCGAGAGGGGCGTCAATCCTTCGCGCTCGATTGCCGGCAACGCGGGGTACTCCGCGCTGGGTAATCCGACGATTTTGAATTGGCTTTTCCCTGCTTGAATGGTTGTCCAGTTGTTGTCTCCCGCCGTCAACTCGATTTTACCCGACGGCAGTTCCTTGATGATCTCGAACAGCTTACGGGCGGATATGGTCACGCCGCCGGTCTTAAGCACGGTCGCCTTATACAGGCCCCGCATGCCGATTTCGAGGTCCGTCGCCACAATCTCCGCGCCGTCCTGCTTGGCCTCCAGAAGAATGTTCGACAGAATGGGCATCGTGTTCCGCTTCTCCACAACGCCTTGGACCCGTTGGAGTCCTGCCAGTAGCTCGTCTCGCTCGATCCGTACTTTCATGGCGCATTCTCCCAGGGGAAGCCCTTAGCTCCGCAGAATCTGTTCTTTCAACATTTCGAGCGTCGCGTGCAACGCCGTATCGGTCTCTTTAGCCTTCGCCACCTGGCGACAGGCATGAATGATAGTCGTGTGGTCCTTGCCCCCGAAATGGCGTCCGATTTCAGGATATGAGGCATCGGTCAGTTCGCGACACAGATACATCGCAATCTGTCGAGGATGCACGAGTGTTTTGCTCCGGCGGTGGGATTTCAATTCGGTCATTTTGACGTGGAACTGGGTGCACACGGCTTCCTGAATATCGTCCATCGCGACAATCTTCTTCTTGCCCCCGATGAGATCTCGGAGGACGTTCTTTGCCATGTCCAGGGTAATGGTCTGGCCTGTCAGTGACGCATAGGCCCCTAATCGCACCAGACTACCTTCCAACTCGCGAATGTTGCTCTTCATCGTAATGGAGAGGTACTGAATCACGTCTTCCGGCAGCTTGACCTCCTCATCCTCCGATTTCTTTCTCAAGATCGCGATGCGAGTCTCGACATCGGGGGGCTGCAAATCCGCAATCAGCCCCCATTCGAACCGTGATCGCAGCCGTTCTTCAATATTCGGCATGTCCTTAGGAAACCGGTCGCTGGAGAGGACGATCTGCTTATGTCCTTCGTACAAAGCATTGAAGGTATGGAAGAACTCCTCCTGGGTCCGTTCTTTCCCAACTAAAAACTGAATATCATCGATCATGAGCATGTCGATGTGTCGATAGCGCTTCCTGAGGTCCATCATCTTGTCATACCGGATGGAGTTGATGACCTCGTTCGTAAACTGCTCGGTCGTCAGGTACGCAATACGGAGGTCCGTCTGTTCGACCACATGGTTTCCAATCGCATTCAATAAGTGGGTTTTGCCCAGTCCCACACCGCCATAAATGAAGAGTGGGTTATAGGCCTTCCCAAGCTGTTCCGCCACCGCCATGCAGGCTGCATGAGCAAACTGATTACCGGCACCTACCACAAAATTCTTGAATGTATACTTCGGGTTGAGTTGAATCCCCCGTCGGGCCTTCGCCTGGGTGGTAGCCCGGGTGGTATTAAGAGTGGTATTAAGAATGGTTTGGTGTTCGCCTGGACGTGTGGAGGACTTCTGAAAAACCATAAAACTCACTACCAAGTTCTCTCCACCCCGAGCTGTTGTCACTGCTTCTGCTAAGAGTGAGCCATAATGTGTATAGAGCCAATCGCCAAAGAATTTGTTGGGGACTCCGATATGCGCCGTTGAGTTTTCAACTCGGTCTAAGTGTACAGGAATGAACCATGTGTCATAGACCTGTTTTGGAACTTTTCCTTGAATGTAATGAAGAGCTTCTTGCCAAATCGTATTTACACTCATAAGCCACTTAAACTTCTATACACAGGGTTGTTCACACCTGTTGATAACTTTAGTATTTCCAACTAATTTGGTCAGTTAAGGATATTAAGAGAGACGGTCAATAATATATTGTACTAGAAATAGTCGAGTTACGTTTTATATTGATATAAACTTAATAACTTCTTCACAACTCATACACTCTTTATTAAGAATATATACCCAACTAAAACTCATCCACCTACCATTTTTTCCCCTACAAAAATAACAACATCCCTATTATCCCCACTATTCTCTTCACTACTCCTAATCCGACTCCGACTACTAGTTATTTCTTTCTAACAGAATATTCGGAAATCAGAGGGTTATCACGTTTCCTGCCTCAATGATCACATCAAAGAGTTGTTTATATGTTAACTTCTCTCCTATCTTGAAATGTAACATCTTTCCTGGTTGCAACATTTCTATAGGCTGCAATAGAGCAACTGTGTGAACTGTGTCTTCAATACCAAGAACCACAACATTAGGGTTGTCGGGGGGATAGAGGGAATGCGATATCGTATGTGCTGGACTGCGAAGTACATATATAAGAGAAGGCATACGAATATTCTCTCAGACGGTCGATTAGAAAATGAGTGTGCGGTCCATCGATTGAATAAGGGAGCGAATACCCTCATCAGTTTCGTATCGAGCAACAAACTTCTCACGGATATCGGATCGATTTGTTGCTGATTGAAAAACAAAGGGTATTTTGAGATGTTCAACAGAAGGAAGATACTTTTCGAGAATATCTACATCGACAATATCGTCCATATCTTCAGAGAGAAGGCGAATAGCTTCACCTAAGAGGATGACAGTGGTCGGATGAGATCCTGCAATAAGACCAAGAGCAATACGTAGCGCTTCAACAGGTCTATGGGTTTTTCGAGGATCTTCCTGAATGACAACAACAATGTTTTTAGCCATGAGAAAACTCAATATTCTCAATTAAATGATAAGAATGGTTCACAGGCGTCGATAATTCGAGAAAGGACCACTAGACCACAGAGGGAAATATTCATATCAAGATTCGTAGTTGAAACGTGATGTTGTTGACAACCATATGCGCAAACGAAGACCTTCACACCGGATTGAGCTAGAGCTTGATATTGAGGAGTATGCATATTTTTTACCCCCTCATCAATGAGATAGAGATAGACCTCATGACCTGCTTCTAGAGCTGCTTGTGCCAGCCCATGAACGGTAGAGGCACTACTATGTGAAGGGGGAAGAGAAAGAAGGAGACCAAGTTTACGCTTCATACTGTGAGTCTATGGTATTTTATTTTAATTAATCATATACTTAGAAGCTATATTAGCGGTAAGGTTAAAAGGTTTTTTATGGAAAGTCAATCGAAAAACTATGAATTAGGAGAGGTGAATGATAGGTAAAACATGGTAACTGAGCGAAGGGAGAGCCACATCACATTGGACCTTCGTTTCCATGTTACGAAAAACACCAAATCCTCTAATCACTTCATCATCCCCGACGATCAAGGTAAATCGACACCCAAGCCGATCAGCCTGTCGCAAGTGAGCCTTCAACGTCCCAGACCGAAAGTCAGAGACAGCACAGATTCCTGCTAGCCGGAGTTCCTCAAGAGCCAATAGACCAGCCACCGACCCTCGATCACCGAAGCCAGCGACATAGACAGTAACAACCACAGGAGCTGACGCAAGAGACGTTGCCGGCAACATCAGTGCCATCCGTTCCAGCCCAACAGCGAAACCGACAGCCGGGGTCGGCGCACCTCCCAAAACCTCGACGAGTTCATCGTACCGACCGCCGGCCCCCACCGCATTCTGTGCACCCAGGTTTGTCATTGTGACTTCAAAGGTTGTGAGACAGTAGTAATCAAGTCCACGTACAAGCCGGTGATTCAAGTGGTAAGGGATCCTAATCGCGTCAAGACCGTTCAAGACCCCCGTGAAGTACGCGCGGGCCTTTTTCGAAAGAGAGTCAGCGAGACGGGGAGCCGTCTCCGTCGCGGCTCGGCATTCAGGAATCTTGCAATCCAAGACACGCAGTGGATTTGTCTCAAATCGGCGTCGGCAATTTCCACACAGGGCATCTTCCTGTTGACGGAGATATGCCACGAGATGAGGCCGGTAAGCTTCACGATCACTGGTGTAGCCGAGATTATTTATCTCCAGCGTCAGACTCGGAAGCGCGAGATCGGAAAGAACTCGCCACAACAGCGCAATCACTTCCACGTCGGCACGCGGATCGGCCACGCCGAACGATTCCACGCCGAACTGGTGAAACTGGCGCAGGCGCCCGGCTTGAGGCCGCTCGTGACGAAACATCGGCCCGAGATAGAAATACTTCTGTGGCACCGGATCAGCCGCCCGGCTGTGTTCGATGTATGCTCGCACCGTCCCCGCGGTCCCTTCAGGGCGAAGAGTCAGCGACGTACCGTCCCGATCCTGGAACGTGTACATTTCCTTCTCAACTATGTCGGTCGAGGCACCGATGCTTCGCGCGAACAAGGTGGTGACTTCGAAGATGGGGATGCGGATCTCCTGAAACCCATATCCAGTTGCCCACCGCCTGGTGGATTCTTCGATGAAGCGCCAGCGGGGCGTCTCTTCCGGTAACAAGTCTTTGACGCCTTTTATGCCCTTGATCATGGAGCGACCCCTTCGCGTGGAAAGCGTCGGAACTATAGCGACGCATTCCGCGGCAAGTCAACGGAGCGGACCTTGCGCCTCGCTGGCACGAGGGGTATAGTGCGCGGCCTACACTGTGTACCACCGTCGAGTCCGTCCGATAGTTGTTAGTAGTTTCCTATGAGCCAAGATCAAAACAGTCACCGCGTGGTCGCTATCGCTCCGATGCCACCGGAGAAATCCGCGTACGCGCTTGCCCGCTACAGTCGCTCGCCCGACTCCATCGAAAGCAGCATCAAGTGGGTTCACGGACATTCCTCAGAGAAATTCTGGGATCAGTTCTATTTCGACTACGGGCATGCCTCGATTGCCGATCTTGGCCATGTCATCATCTGTTTTGAAGATATCTCCGAGCTCGCCGCCATTCGGGTGGAAGATGAACCCCTATGGGATGGTCAGGCCAAATCTAGCCGCTATCAGAACTTTGCATTTAGCCGTTGGTTCGTGCCGGATCAAATTCGAGGCAGCGAAACAGAAGCGGTGTATGAAGGTATCCTCCGCAGCCTGTCCGAAATCTATCGCCTGTTGCATGATCCACTGACGAAATTTCTATCTGAACGCGAGCCTCGACCGGAGTCCATGAAGCCAGCCGACTATAAGCGAACGATCGCTGCGCGCGCCTTCGACGTCACCCGTTATCTTCTCCCCCTCGCGGCGAAAACCAACGTGGGTCAGGTGGTCAGCATCCGCACATTGGAAAAGCAGATTACACGCTTGCTGTCCTCTCAGCTGCCTGAGTTCCGGGCCATCGGGGACGATTTAATAGGCGCCTGCCAGCGGCCGCCGGTGAATCTCTGGGGTGAACTTTGTGGGCAGGCGACCGTGCTTGCGGATCCCCTGGCGCCCACACTCGCGCGCCATGCGAAAGCGAATCCGTATCAAGAGTCGGTGTATTCCGATCTGGCCCGCTATACGAAGGAAGCCTTGCGCCCGAGTGGGCTTGACCAGCCGAGTAATTGGGGGCAAGTGGAGTCGGTCGATCTGGTTGAGCCGCATCATCCGCTCGACGAAATTGTGACTACGCTGCTCTACCGCGTCACGCATGCGCCGTACCGAAAAATCCTCGAAGTCGTGAAAGACTGGTCTGAAAAACAGAAGCAGAACACGATCGCCGTTGCTACTAGTCAGCGCGGGCCCTATGATGAACTCATCAAAGAGTTTCGCAGCGGCTACGCGTTCAATTTTGACATCCTGATGGATATCGGCGCGTGGCGGGATATGCATCGCCATCGGCGCTGCCAGCAAGTCCAACAGAACTTCACGACCATTCATGGCTACGATGTTCCGCCACCACTCGTCGAAGCCGGATTGGGTCAGGAATACCGGCAGGCCATGGATGCTGTGCGCAACGACATCGAGTTGCTTAAGTTGAAAGACCAGGAAGCATCGCTCTATGCCATTCCGTTCGGTTTCAAGGTCCGCTGTTTGTTCAAGATGGATTATGCGGAAGCGGAATATATCAGCAAGCTCCGATCGGGCGGAAAAGGCCACTGGTCCTACCGAACTGTCGCTTGGCAGATGAAGCAGCAGCTCGCCAAACAGTTTCCTTTCCTCGGCGAACGCATCCAAGGAACGCCGCCCGATGTCGAAGATACGCTCACCAGATAAGAACACCCGCACAACGCATGAGCACTCATCAGCAACAGAGCGAAGCGGCCATCGTGGCTGGAGCGTGGGATACGCTCTTGGCCGAAGCGTTGGCTTGGATCAAGGAACAAACGAATGCCGGAACCATAGACCCGCGGCCACACTTTGCGCAGAGCGTCGTCTACCTGCTGCGCGGTCAGTTTGCCGACGCATGGAAAACCCACGCACTATGCCTGGAGGATGAAGGCGATATCGCCGCAGTCAAAGCCTGGGTGAGTGCGCTCCTGGAGGGTCAACGAGAGAACGGGTACGTCCACTTGGTCATGGGCCTGATCCGAGCGCAGTCGGGGCAATCAGAGCAGTCCGTGCAATCATATAAAGAAGCTGCACGGCTGCTTCCCCAGTCCGCCTACCCCCACTACTTTCTGGCACAGATTCATGAACGGGCCAGCCATCTCGAAATGGCGATCAAGGAGTACCGCGAGGCAGTGCGACTGGCTCCTGATTTTGTAACGGCGCAGACCAATCTCGGTGTGGCCTATCAGGAGCAGGGTCGGCTGGAGATGGCGATCAAGGAATATCGCAAGGTCATCAAGTTCAACCCCAGCGACCCCGTCATCCACGCCAACCTCGCCTGCGCCTTGGCGGAACAAGGCAAGATGGAGCCGGCGGTGCAATCCTACAAAACGGCGTTGAAACTGAATCCACAAGACGTCGAAGTCCACTTCGCGCTGGGCGGGCTGTATGAAACGCGAGGGCGCATGGATTTGGCGGAGAAGTCGTATCGCGACGCACTGACAGCCAATCAAGAGTTCGGCCCGGCGTACTCGGCGCTAGGCTGGCTGGCGCTGAGGAAGCAGCGGTTTCAACATGCCCAAGAATTGTTTAGTCGAGCGTTGAAGTGCAATGAAGAGGATCCCCGGGCCTATCACGGCATTGCCGAAATGTATGCGATCAATAGCAAGCGCCAGAGCGCGATGGAGAACTACACAAAGGCCGTGAAATATTATCGGGACCCAGAGATGCGAAACGCGATCATGAACCAGCTCTTCCAGGAAGGGCAGGTGTCAGACTGATAACCCGCGGCCTCTTCGTTCCTCGCTCGATAGGCGCGCGCAGGAACCATCGGATTTTTACACCGTGGGCGATGCTCGCTCAATGCGCACGCGGTCGCACGAAGGGGCCATACACCCTTTGGCTTTCCAAAGCATTGCGGGTTCAAGTCCAGCCTCCCACCCAACCTTTCAACAGGTTGCGTTCCAGGCCCGCCTTCCGGGTTTAGCGTCACTCCATGAAATTGTGGCTGTTCTGTGGCTAAACTCGGCTTTTGACGCTGTGTCCGTTCAGCGGAATGCAGCCGTGCAAGCTTCTTGAGTCCATCCGAAAGGTCGGCCTCGCTCACGATGGCATAGCGCCGATAGACCGCCTCGGTTTTGTGGCCCATGATCTTCATCGCGACGGAGCGTGGTACACACGCACGTTCTAAGTTGCGAACCGCCGTCCGTCTGAAGTCATGCGGGATACGGTGAGGCACTCCTGCATGCTTGCAGGCCAGCACCCAGGCTCCATAGAAATCTTTGATTGGCTTACCACGACGGTGAAACACCCACGGGATAATGCGACCACTCTTCACCTGTGCCTCCACCGTTAAGTTCCACTGTCGCCTGAGAAGGTCAGCCAAGTCGGGGAGGACGGCGAAGGGCAACACTCGGGCTTCATCATTCTTGGTGGTTCCCGGCTCAAGGCGCACGATGCCTGCCCCAAAGTCTACCTGTCTCCATTGCAGCATGAGAATTTCACTCCGTGTTCTCCAGCCGGTTAAATAGCCAAACGTGACGACCGGCTGAATCTCAGCGGGAAGGTGAGCATGGACGGCTTCAAAGTCCTCGCGCTCAAAGAAGCCCGTGCGGGTATTGTGAACGCTAAGGGTAGGGAAGGGCGGACAGGTTGCCTTACTTGCACGTTGTGCCAGTCGAAAGGCTCGTCGAAGGATGCCCAGCTCATAGCGGACCGAGGCAGGCGCACTCTCGTCGGCTAACCGGGCAGCTACATAGGCGTTGAGACGGTCAAAGGTAATGTCTCTCGCCAGGAAGGTTCCGAACGTTCGCCGAAGGTGCGTGAGCGCCGTTTGCATCCGAGGGAGAGACTTCCGCTCGTTGGCCTTGTACTCCTGCTCGATAATCGTGGCAAGGTCTTCAAAGGTAGTTTTATCCACGTCGGCGCCTCGGAAATGTCCCCTTCCCATCTCCGCCATACGCTTGCGAAGAAATCTCACAGCATCCATGCGGAGGGTTGACCCTGAAGTCTCCCGATACCGTTTCCCACGCCAGTGGTACTGAATCCACCAGGTTGAGCCACGTTGAAAGACCATGCCGAAGCCGCGGCGTTTCATCGTTTCGTTCCTTTCGTAAGGGTGAGCATTTTGACCAGTCGAGCTACCGGTTCACTAACACGTCGTTCATCACGTTCCCATCGGGCCACGCTATTCCCTGTGACACCTAACGCGTTGGCCAGTTGAACTTGCGTCATGCCGAGCTGCTTCCTGAGTTTCCGTAACGCTGTACCATTCATTTCATTTTAACACTCAAACTATACCAATGGAATACTATCTTCAGGCCCTTCCGGCTGACGAACCATTTCGTGATCGCACCCTCGGGGAAGAGCAAGACCTTCCGTGAGGGTTGACTATGAGGCATCTGCTTCTTGTGTCGGTACAGCCACCGGTCCGTCACCCCGAAGCGTATTACCACTTACTCAACCGTGAGATAACGGCCATTCTCAGGGGAGAGGATCGGCACTTGAGATGATGCCTCAGGGCGGACCAACTTTGCCCAAAGAAGTGCTTTGAGCCGTTCTAGCTCCCCCAGCAATTCTGGGCAGGCACTTGGATCTGCCTGAGCAATGACCTGTTCTAAGCTATCGATCACATTCTTCACAGAACACCTAGCTGTTTCGTCCCGCCCTTTTAATCGCCTGGCCTACTCGGCATGAACCCTACCGTCCGATGCTTGATTGTCGATCTTTGGCCTCTTGCCCATTCGGTACGGCCACAAATCACACGCTGTCACAGGGCACAGCCGTACTTCCCTTGGCTGGTTACACGTGCAATCGAGACATTTGGCTCGAATAGCCTTTATCGGTGTCAAACCTCTCATCAGAATGCCTTCCCTTGCGTGACAATCCCCACGTAGCTCCAGTTTTCTTGATAAATCATTCCACCTTGAGCCCGAACACTGCCACTTTGTCGTTGGTCTCTTTTTATTCACTAGCCTACTCCCTATGACCCGTACCCCCTTGCTCAGCCTCGCCCGTAGGCGCGCACTCAGCATCACTCAGCGTCAGTCAGCGTCACTGATCGTATTTCTTCAGCCATTCCAGCAAAGTCGTCCAGTGATAGCGTCTGAGGCGTCCTTTTCCGATATGTGGGAGCCCCCTCTTGCGCCACCGTCGGAACGTATCCCGGCTAATCATCAGATAGAGACGCAGCTCAGGCTCTTTGAACCAATCATCGTTCGCGTTCCAGGTTATGTGTGGTCTTTCCATGTGACTCCTTCTTCATGCCTGGGTGCCAGTTCCCTGTTTGCCTGATGTTTCACGCCTCCTTAGGGCAGGGCGTAGCGTTGACGAATCCAATGCAACCGGGCTTGATAGGCTGACTGTTTTAGGCCCCACTTCTGTCCCACGTGCTCCCGGATTCGTTGGTGTGTCCAACCCTCAAAGCGTAAGGGCGTGATTGTCTCGTAGAGTAACTTGATCTCCGCCGTGTCCATATCGCACTTTAAACGGCGCATTTCTCGTTGGATGTCCTCGTAATAGGTTGTATTTCCCACTATGTGTGGCATGTGTTCTCCTTTGGATGTGTGTGTGATGCTGAGGCCCCCCTGCGGGGGAGGGAGGGAGCTGCCTCCGCACTCGCCTATGCCCTTCGTAAACTCAGGGCAGCTCGTGCTACGGCACTCTACCCTCTCTTAAGTTTTCGCAGCACTTGAAGCCTGCTAATTTTCAGGGGTCGTGTGCCACCCTCATATCTTTGGCTCTCCTCTTCTCAATCTGGATTTGAAAGAGCCTTTCCATTAGCAGGGAGGCATACAACCCCTAATTTTTAGCAGCTGCCCGTACTCCCTAGCATCTGACGAAACTCTTGAGATCCACACCATTCCCAGTCCGTATGGAACCGGATGGCATGTGACCCTCCAGTGCCTGCGCGTTCGTAGCGGACAAGGCCGAGCCTTTCGAGATCCTCCATTACGTGCTTGGCAGTCTCTTCCGCCTTGACCTGAAGAGCTTCTTGTACCTTGGCGGTCAGGAGTCTTCCATCGGGAGATTGGATAAGAGCCCTGACTATGCGACGCCGCTCAGTTGACATCGAACAGACCGTGACACGAGCCAGCAAGGGGAGATCGTCTTCGGTCAGCTGCTCACGCTGATTAATGAGCCCATGGCCTCGCCCCAGGTTGTAGAGCACGGCATTGGCCCGATATGGACTCATTTCCGCAGAGAAAGTCTCTTCTTCGCTCTTTGCGCGACTGCCCCGCGTCTTCGCCAACAGACGGGCGAAGCGTGCGATCCATTGTTTGACGTGCTCTGGATTCGTGGTTGGATCCCACGTCACACCTCGAATACCGTCATACTTTGAATGGAGGTGTAGCAAATATTGCCCCACGACCTTTGAGCACGCCGCTAGGCTGGACCCGTAGGTGGTTTGACTCCCTAAGGCAGCCATGAGTTCCTCTTCCTTTGTTGATGATTCCGTTTCAACCAATAGAAAGAAGAGGCGGCTCCCCAACTGAGCCATCACGTGCCAAATTTGCTCCTCAAACGGCGTGGTCCCGCCTAACCATGCGAAGAGATAGTCTTCTCGATAGCCGCGTGGACCGTGAGTACCACTGTCCGTCTGTAATCCGTGGCCATCCAGCACCCTGGTCAGAGTTGAGAACCGTTGCACGAGTTCATCCTTTTTCCCTGCGCGAAACAATGAAGCCAATTCGGGAGTAATGAGCACCTTGTGTTTGATGCGCGGCAACAGGTCTTGCTTCTCCAAGTCCTCTTTCTTGACCTTGGCTGCATGACTGACAAAGGATGCGGGAGTAAAGTGATCAGACACATAACAGAGAGGCGTGGTAGTCGTGACCGCATCATCTGCAAACATTTCTGCCACTGTGGTTTTACCTGCCGAGGCGACCCCAACAAAAATAAGCGCGGTGCAGTTGGCGATGTCGTGGAGCAGGAGAGTTGCGCACGTCGATAACCCGGCTTCCACGGACGGCCACAACAGTGGGAAATGCTGTTTTACTGTTGATTGGACAGTGGAAAGGTCCATGGATGTCGAAGTGGTTGCCTCTGCAACCTCACCGACTGCTGTGTCAGTCCCAACGGTCATATGATCCTCCTCCTGCCGTGACTTGCCCATTTCCGCAGTATCGTCGGGCTACAGACGAACAGCGAAGCCGCGTGCTCAAGTGACACCAATCCATTCATGGAATCCTCCTGGAGGACTGTTGGGGTTGATCGGGATGAGGATGGGGGGTTCTCTTCTCCATACTACCTCATACCATAGTAGGCAATACTCCCCCCTCATCCTCTCCAGCATGAAATATTTGTATTGAAGAACAAAGACTTACGAAATTGTTGTGGACACGATGGACGATTGGTGGGTATAGATTGTAAGATGTATCTATGGACACCAAGGAACCGTCTGATTTAGGCCAGCCTTGGCAAGTTGCCAAGCAGAGGGTTGGAACCACTCCAGAGGCGCGTGCCCGGTGGCTCTGGGATCAACTTGTGCCAGCATCACAGGCAACAACCCGGAATCAGTCTCTTAAACAGCTGTATCAGCGTGCGATAATACGCAGACATGAATGGGCTGCGTTCCTATCTGGAGAAGGCATCCCGCGTGATGTGGCGATTGATCTGGCAAGCAAACACAAAGTTATCACTGTATGGAAGAAACTCCTCAAACGCGCTCTTAAAGAACTGCGCACCTCCGGCTCGACTACGGTGTCGACGTTGCGTGTGGAGAGAACATGGACGCGATCTGAATCTCGCATCACAGCAACATGCCTCCCATTGAATCAGTCAGTCCCCGAGGAGGTTGAATCACTTGTTGTGACCATTGCCTTAGACTGCCTTGCGAGGATTGTTCGCCGTTGTCACAGGCCAAGCTGTCAGAACCTTTTTGCGAGCAAAGGCAAGCAGAAATTTTGCTCAAAAAAGTGTTCCCTCGGTGTTGCGAAACGGGCGTATCGTGCACGTAAGCGAAGTCGATAGAGGTGTCTTGACTCCCCTGAACGGACAGCCTAGCCTTGGCGTAATAGATTGCATAAGAATCCCTGGTCACCTCGTAGGAGGCATGCCATGTGGATGGTCTGGCTCCTGGGTTTATTCTTTCTCACCTCTCCCGCATTCGCCGATCCTGGTTTCGACGAGAAGTACGAGCGCGGCTACAACATCTTCAATCCGATTAATCAGTACCGGCCCGATAATCCACTGAATCCCATCAATCAGTACCGGCCCGATAATCCACTGAATCCCATCAATTCCATTGATCCCAACAATCCGTTCAATCCAATCAACAGCGTTGATCCCGGCAATCCCGTGAATCCCATTAATCGCATCAATCCGAACAACCCCTTTAATCCGATCAACGAAATAGACCCCGACAATCCGCTTAACCCTATTAATCGCTACAATCCCGACACGCCATTTAAACCGTTACGATAGCTGAAGCCCTCGCAGGCGCGACGGTCTTGCCTTGACACCTTCCCTAAGGGCGGCCTAGCATTCCGCGTGCCCGTATACGTGCCGTATAGTCGAGAAGGGGGGTGAGAAGTGGAAGCTGAACTCATGACACAAGGCACGCAGATACAGGAACTCTTGGGGTTGAAGGTACCGGCAGTGGCGATCGCGTTTCGAGACATCGCCCCGGCAGGCATTCCGCGGGTCACGGTCCCTGCACCGGCAGGGTGTGGCTATTGGCGGCTAGCGGCTGAGGGTAAGGTCTTCTATACGGAGGCATCGGATCACTATACCTGTCCGGTCGGGGCCCATACCCACGGTGTGGATCTGCCACCACAGGTCACGACTGAGCTGAATGGTCTGGTGCAGACCATGGTTGGGATGCAGTACCTCACGATGGTAGAAATTCCGATGATCCCGCGTCGACAGGGGACCTTTCACGTGGCCGTCTATGCACCACTCACGCAGGCCACCTTCACCCCGGATGTGGTGCTTGTCCGAGGGACCGTCAAGCAGCTGATGCTGCTGGCAGAGGCGGCACAGTCCGCGGGCGTGGCCGGCGGTGGCGTGACGATGGGACGACCGACCTGCGCCGTGCTGCCGGAAGTACTGCAATCGGGACACTCGGCCACCAGTTTTGGGTGTATTGGAAACCGCGTCTATACCGGGCTCGGGGATGATGAGGGCTATTACGCCATTCCCGGTGCAAAGGTGACCGACGTGGTCCGGAAGCTGGCGACCATCACCGAGGCTAATCGTCGGTTGGAAGTGTTTTATCGATCACGCGCGGGAACAGTCCCTCCGACCGCTTTTTAGCAGAATGACGAAAAAGTCCGCCAGCGTCCATGGACCGTGGGGCGTGATGCGCTCGCCAAACTAATGACCCCTGCCCAGATTGACAAGGCGCAAAAACTAGCGCGGGAGTGGACGCCGAAGACGCCGTAAACATCTGATTGAGCCACGTGACTCCGACACTTGTCCGCCACTGACGCTACCGGAGAGACGATCACAGGAGGGTGCGATGGAAAGCACGGCATCCAAAAAGCGCAACCTGAAACGTCTCAAGGCGATGAAACAGATTGTAAAGAATCGGGATCAACGAGAGCAACGGCACACTGGCGGGACTTTAACCTGCTTATACTGCGGCCATCGCGGTCAGCGGGAAACTTTTCACTCGCGGTGTCCGATGTGTGGGAGGAAAACGAGATAGGGCAATACGGTATGTGTAGTCCTTTGTGCCATCACTCTCGCGTTGAGCGTGCCAGCTATGGCCCTCTCAGGCAGTATCTATGATCCAGCCGCGAATAGTTTCGATCCAAACTGACCTGCCCCCAGTGATTAGGCCACCTGTTCTGTTAGTACGCATGCTTCAGGAGCCGGTGGCCGATAGCCCAAGGCGCTGTGGGGCCGGACGTGATTATAGGTCCGCCGCCAGCGTTCAATGATGACCTGCGCTTCCCGCAGCGTATAGAAGAGTTCCCTGTTTAGCAATTCGTCCCGGAACTTGCCATTGAAGCTCTCGCTATAGCCATTCTCCCAGGGACTGCCCGGCTCGATTGACCTGCCCCCTCCTTCCGTCGACCGAAATCCTAACGCTACATCCGGCCTGGTTTATAGGGAGCAGGTCACCCCCCCCGTCCCGCCAGCCTCGCGTATTGGATGCGGCGAGGAATGGTCGCAAAGTGAGAAGGAAAATGCCGATCATTTCATTCAATCTATTCGGCTCGTAGTCTAAGCCCATGAGGCCTCTAACAAGCGGGAGTCTACGGCCATGTCGAGAACAGATTTTGACGAAATGCTCGCTTTATTTAAGAGTGTAATCCGTGAGACAACCCTAGTAACGGGCGAAGTTTTGGCAAAAGCGCATACAGAGTTACCGAAGAACCATCGTCTTTATTTCCCAAAATGGATAGAGCTTCGCATTAGCTCCTGGACAGACAGCAGGCCTTATGAGGACATTCAAGGCTCTGTGCGTATCGTATGGATACTTAGGGAAATTGGTTTGAATTGAACCGACGAACCATCAAGATTCTACACTGAGAATTGCAAAACTAGTCATTGCAACCGACCGCTTCGGCCGAATTCAGCCATTACCGATAATCAGCGAAACCGCAGATGGAGCAATACCTACTTAATCTGACGTCAGCTCATATCGGTGCAAGTATTTGTACCTAAATCGCTATTAGTATCAACAGCGCCAATCGCAGGTTGTGTAAACTGAGAAAATGCTGGCTCTGGTGTACCAGATTTGGTTCGAAAGCTGGTGGAAGCCCGAGGAAGATAAACCAGCCTTAATATTTTATGAAAACTATTCCGAGCTTTGGAGAGCGCATGCCGCACTCCGTGCCGCGGCGACATGGTGGAAAAGAAAGGGGCTTGATTGGGCTTGGCAATGGTACAGAGTGATTGACTACTTTGACCAAATTCCAGATGACCAATATTCAAATATTTCCCCAAAAGAAACTCACAATCCATGAGAGGAAGCGGTCGAAAAGTGTGGAGAGTTCGTCCGTTACTTATTGAGATACGCTAACAATCGCATCCAGCCAATGTGTACGGTACGGCGCTCCTTACCTTCGGCTGATGCTAGTAGTTAGAAGTACGCAGCACGGACAACATGAGAATGACGAGACTGCTCAAATGATCTCCAGCAATGTTGATTAAAGCTCGCGGATGGCGCCTTGGAGGACCGTAATCTGCGTGACCGGATCGCCTGAGGTTTTCAGTTCTGTCCGGATCTGATCTTTGAGGTAAGAGGAATAGCCGACGCGGTCGATGAGGAGGTCCAGGAATCGTTCAGCCGGCAGCAGGCTCAGGGCCTTAAGTTCTTCCACCGTTTCGTCGTTCACGGGTATGTAGGTGCTGCCCATGTGGAAGACCACATTGTAGTGCCGCCCCTTGCCGATGCGCTCGAACCGCAAGCCCTTCACCGAATCCTCCTCTGAGCCCGCGCGAAGGGGGCTATTTTAGACAAACAGACTGTGGAAGACAAGGACGACCTATGTGGCTGAATGTAGCACATCGGAAGCGACTCCTGTGGTAGACAGCTATACTGGCGCGCCATTATCATAGGTACCCCATGTCGTGAAATGTAGAAAGTGTGGGTGGTGATGACATCGAAAGGTCTCATAGAATTATGGATAGCCCGGCTTGAAGACGAACGGCAACGGATCAGCGATGCCGGGCATGATGTTCCCATCGTGGCTTCCCAGAGTCGTCTCGTCCAGACGATCGGGGGGCTCCATCTGTACGAGTTTATCTTGCCTCCTGGAATCTCTCTTTCGGTCGATCTTCGCGTGTCTATCATTCCCTCCGACGAGATGGAACCGACAGAAGGGATCGTCCTTCGCCAAGAGGGCAACGCAGTCGCCGTACAGGTGATCAATGCCCTCGGGGGCTCGATGTCCTCCGTGACGCTCATCCCAGACCTGGCCGGCCTTCTTGGCATGTCGGTCACACGGTTGAAGGAGATGGTCACGAAGGCCGATACGTATAACCTCGGCCCTTCCGAGCGCTTGGTTCCTCTGCTCCAGACGCCGGAAGATGGTGGGCAGATTTCCTCCCCTACTTCGTCCATTCTGACCACCGTATGGTTGGATGACCGGTCGCTGCGTCGTCAAAAGCTAGCGCGCCTGGCGATGGAACTGATTCGCGCGAACAAGCACATTCTATTGCTTAGTCCAGATCATCAGGAGTCTGACGAGGTTGTGGGCATTATCGCTCGTACGATGAAAGCCGGCGGTCTTAGCTACAAGATGTGGATCAGTCGGTATGAAATGCCGGTCTCCTCACAAAGTGATGGCATCAGTCTTCAGGAGCTGGGATTCGAAGCTCAAATGCATCAGTTTTATGCGAAGTCTCGAACCGAGAAAGCCTCGCTTCGACGCAAGTACGAGCGGTTCCGGGAACTCACGCCTTATCTGGCCCATAAAGGACAAAAACTGAAGGATCTGGATGAGGTACGCTTACTCAAATGGCGTCTCCTGACCCAGCTGAGTGAGCTACAAACGAAGATGGCCGAGGTTGTAGACACCCTCACCGAATATGAGAACCTCCCACTGTTGCGTCGTCTTGGGATGCAAGCCGTCGGAAAGAATGTGGAATCGCTCCATCAGTACCGTGTGCTCTATCAGAAGCAGGTCGACGAGCTGACCAAAGAGCTCGACATTGCGGAAGTCCGCATTCAGGAGCTCGTCCAGGAAGCGGCCGTTCCAAGAGGTATGCGTTTGGAGTTTGACGACCTTAACGAAGACATTGAGAAGTTGGGAGGGGCCAAGAAGATCCGCGAGTTATTGGCTGCCGAAGAAGATACGAACCGGCAGGCCTTCATACAAAATCGTCGGCTAGTGGCTGCGACGCCGGTACGAGTCGCGAGCGACCCACTCTTCAGCCGTGTACGATTCGACGTCCTGATCGCCGATGAAGCCCCGCGGATTGCCGCCGCCTCGTTGCTGGCTGCGGCCGGGTTGGTGCGGGAGCGGATCATCATTAGCGGAGATCAGCGTGATATCGCGTCGGCAGGATGTTGGGTGATGAATGATGCGGTGGTCCGTGCGGCTCGCAGGACGATTGCTTCCTGTTTCTCGTCCTGCTCAAACCAGTAGCCGATGGGATCGGTGTCGAAGCCGGCACGGTGTCGTTCGATTGCTTCACGCACCGGCGTCGGATGGGATGCCAGGAAGAACCTGGCTAGGTGGATCAGGTTGGGTGACAGGGGGAACTGAGCGCGAACCGCGTCCAAGTCGTCGAGCCTGCTCTGTGCCCGTGCTGTGCATCGCCTGCTACGGGAAGCTGGCCCGCGAGAAGCGCGGAACTCACGACGAATCCAGATCGTACGAGAAACTCTCGTCGGTTGTTGGCAGACACTCTATGAGCGAAGGGAGGAATTCTTTTAGTGTACTGCTTGTGGGGAAAGGTAGGCATGAAAGGTGTCGAAGGATCGGTGTCAGCAGAATGTGACGCTAGTTGGGATAATTCTCCATCGGTGGGCAGCTGCAGATGAGATTCCTATCGCCGTAGGCCTCGTCGATCCGGCTGACGCTCGGCCAGAACTTGTTGTTGCGTACCCAGGGGGCTGGGAATGCCGCCTGCTCGCGGCCATAGGGACGGTTCCATGCCGTGGAAGTCACGATGGATACCGGGTGGGGGGCATTCTTCAGCAGATTGTTGGTACGCGGCTGGTGCCCATCGACGATGTCCTGTATTTCTGCGCGAATGAGGATGAGAGCGTCACAGAACCGATCCAATTCGGCCTTCGATTCGCTCTCCGTCGGTTCGATCATAAGCGTGCCGACGACCGGGAACGAGACGGTTGGGGCATGCAAACCGTAATCAATCAAACGCTTCGCTACGTCCATCACGTCAAGACCCGCACTCTCCTTGAATTGCCGCAGGTCGAGAATGAACTCGTGCGCCACCAATCCGGTAGTACCGGTATACAGAATCGAGTAGTGCTTCTCAAGTCGCTTCGCCATGTAGTTGGCGTTGAGAATAGCCACCTGCGTGGCCTTGGTCAACCCATCACGCCCCATCAGAGCAATGTAGACCCACGAAATCGGAAGAATACTCGCGCTACCGAACGGCGCTGCGGACACGGGGCCGATAGCCTCGGGCCCGCCGAGTTTGGTCACAGGATGTCCGGGCAGAAACGGTGCGAGATGCCGCGCCACCCCTATCGGACCAATGCCGGGCCCACCACCACCATGCGGAATACAAAATGTCTTATGTAGATTAAGATGGCAGACATCCGCGCCGATGTCGCCGGGACGACAGAGGCCCACTTGCGCATTCATATTTGCGCCGTCCATGTAGATCTGCCCGCCATGGGCTTGCACGATCTGGCAAATACGTCGTACGTCGGCCTCAAACACACCATGAGTGGATGGATAGGTGAGCATCAGCGCCGACAACCGTTCCCGGTGCTCAGCTGCCTTAGCTGCAAGATCATCTAAATCAACGTTGCCGAAGCGATCGCAGGCCACGGCGACGACGGTCATGCCGGCCATGGCAGCACTGGCAGGATTCGTCCCGTGGGCCGAAACCGGGATCAAGCAGACATCCCTATGCACTTCTCCCTTCGACCGATGGTACGCCCGAATCACCATCAACCCTGCATATTCGCCTTGTGAACCTGCGTTCGGCTGGAGCGAAACTGCCGGAAATCCGATGATCTCAGCTAGCCACGCTTCGAGTTGCCGAAACATGTCTTGATAGCCACGGGTCTGTTCCTCCGGCGCGAAGGGATGTATCCGGGCAAACTCCGCCCAGGTCACCGGTAACATTTCAGAGGTCGCATTCAACTTCATCGTGCAGGAGCCCAGCGGAATCATGGAGTGCACAAGCGACAGATCTTTCGCCTGCATCCGATGGAGATAACGGAGCATCTCGTGCTCGGAATGATAACGATTGAAGATTTCGTGAGTCAGATACTTGCTCGTCCTTGCCAATGACTTGGGGTAGTTCAGTTGGATCGTGTCCGCAATGTCCGAGGTCCGGAATGGCAACCGGGCATGCCCCACGAAGATCTCCAGCAAGCGTCGGACTTCGTCCTCCGAGCTGACTTCGTCGAGCGATAGTCCGACGGAGCCGTCCTCATGGCGCCGGAGATTGACTCCCTGCTCATTCGCACGGAACACAATCTGATCAGCTTGCGTCTTGGCGACAGGCACTCGAATTGTATCGAAGAACACCTTCGGAGCGACGTCGAACCCAAGCCGTCGTAATCCCTCCGCCAGCAGCAGCGTGAGCCCATGCACGCGAGCGGCAATGCGGCGCAGCCCTTCGGGGCCATGGTACACCGCGTACATGCCGGCAATGACGGCCAACAAGACTTGAGCCGTACAGATGTTACTGGTCGCCTTCTCTCGTCGGATGTGCTGTTCACGTGTTTGAAGCGATAGCCGAATGGCTGGCTTTCCGGTTACATCTCTTGACACGCCGACGATTCGACCTGGCATCTGCCGCTTGTACTCGTCCTTCGTCGCCAAGAAGGCGGCGTGAGGCCCGCCAAATCCAACTGGCATGCCAAACCTCTGCGTTGAACCCACGGCAATGTCGGCCCAGAATTCGCCAGGCGAACGGAGCAGAGTGAGGGCAAGAAGATCCGTTGCGACCACCACCAGTATGCCGGCCTCATGCGCCTGCGCCACCAATGTGCTGAAATCGCCCACATAACCATCCGTCGCCGGGTACTGTAGGAGAATCCCGCTGAGCTGTCTATTTGAGTAGTCTATAGAGGAGGTGACGCCAAGCCGAATGATGATCCCCAGCGGTTCGGCTCTAGTCCGCAGCACGGCGATGGTCTGAGGGTGGCAATCGCGTGAGACGAAGAATTCGTTTCGAACCTGGCCTACAGTGCGAGTAATCGCGTGGCACATCGTCATCGCTTCCGCGGCCGCCGTCGGTTCATCCAATAGAGACGCATTCGCCAGCGGCAGGCCAGTCAAGTCCGCCACCATGGTTTGAAAGTTGACGAGCGCCTCCAAGCGGCCTTGTGCGATCTCGGCTTGATAGGGGGTGTACGGGGTATACCACCCTGGATTCTCCAGAACATTTCGCTGAATTACTCCGGGCATCACGCAATCGTAGTAGCCCATTCCGATCAGTGATCGATAGACCTTATTCTGGGATGCGATCCCTTTCAGTTGAGCCAACACAGCCTGTTCGCCGCGATTGGTGGGGAGTTCGAGGAGCTTGCGCAGGCGAATGTCGCCGGGAACCGTCGCGTCGGCGAGCGCCTCGAGCGACTGCAATCCTAAAGTCGCTAACATCTCTTTGATGTTGGTTTCAGTCGGACCAAGATGTCGGTGGAAAAAGCTATCGGTTGGCTCGAGAAAGTTCGGCGTGGTCATGAGAATATCTTGCCTGCTGCTAGGTGATGTGCCTGAAATAGGTTCATGTCGATCGATCGGAAGCGTACCATGGCATCTGTTCTTTTCCAAGATGGTCGTGACCTGCTCCCTATAAACCAGGCCGGATGTAGCGTTAGGATTCCGACCGACGGAAGGAGGGGGCATGGCACGCAAACGGTATCCAGCCGAGGAGATCATCGGGCATCTGCGGACGATCGAAAGTGAGATGGGCAGAGGCCTTGGACTGGTGGAGGCTTGTTGCAAGTTGGGGATCACGGAACAGACCTACTATCGGTGGAAGAAAGAGTACGGTGGTTTGCGCGTGGATCAGGCCAAACGGTTAAAGGGCCTGGAACAAGAGAATGCCCGACTCAAGCGACTCGTGGCGGACCTCTTCCTGGACAACAGCATTTTGAAGGAGGTGGCAGCGGGAAACTTCTAAGCCCGGCCCGATGCCGAGAAACGGTCTGCCATGTGCCGGCCATGTTTTCGGTCTCTGAACGCCGGGCCTGTCGAGTCGTGGGGCAATGCCGGGGCACGCAACAGTATGTGCCCATCAAGGCGGACGACGAGGAGTCTCTGCGGACGCGGATCGTCGCGCTCACCCGTGAGTATGGGCGCTATGGATCTCGTCGGATCACCGCGCTGTTGCATCAAGAAGGCTGGCGGGTGAACCACAAACGCGTGGAGCGGCTGGGGCGACAGGAGGGGCTCAAGGTGCCGCAGAAGCAGCCGAAGCGAGGCCGACTCTGGCTGACTAACGGTTCCTGCGTACGGCGGCGACCGGAATATCCGAACCATGTGTGGGCGTATGATTTTGTCATGGAACGCACTCGGGATGGGCGGCCCTTGAAAATGCTCACCGTGGTGGACGAATACACGCGGGAGTGTCTGGCCCTTGCGGTGCGCCGCCGTATGAGGGCAAGCGATGTCCAGGAGGTACTGGGGGAGCTGTTCCTGACGCATGGCTGTCCGACACACATTCGCTCGGACAATGGGCCGGAGTTTATCGCCACGGCTCTGCGGGCCTGGTATCGCTTGCTGACCGTCGTGCCCTTGTTCATCGAGCCGGGCAGTCCCTGGGAGAATGGCTATAGCGAGAGCTTCAATGGCAAGTTCCGGGACGAATTGCTAAACAGGGAACTCTTCTATACGCTGCGGGAAGCGCAGGTCATCATTGAACGCTGGCGGCAGACCTATAATCACGTCCGGCCCCACAGCGCCTTGGGCTATCGGCCACCGGCTCCTGAAGCATGCGTACTAACAGAACAGGTGGCCTAGTCACTGGGGGCAGGTCAAGCGAAGTAAAGCCGATAAGGCCATCATTGAACTAACTAGCTTCGTCCGTGAGCTCTCGTGGAAGATTGATAAGCTAGAAGACGTCGATGAGTGCCTAAGCGTCGGGGGATTCCCGACGTAACGCCGCTCGTCCTCGCGGCCGAAGCCTGAATGTAAACCATAATACCCGTGAGAGCACTACACCAAGATACTAGTAGCGTTTCATTCAGATGCCGTCTTATAACTAACTGCCGACGAATGGGCAACTTTCAACAAGATCGCCATTGCAGTATCTATGATCAGAAGTCGCCATAATAATTAAGATACGCTGCACTAGCTGGATCATCTCTGCAAGAGGAGCCCCACTTCTGTAGGTATCGATGATGGGTTGGTCATACCCAAGTCTAGCAGTCTTGCAGATCCCATGACTTTGGTTACTTTCCAAATATTTTACGCTAACATTGAGTGATTCCTTCATCACACGCTGGAACCTGTACCCAATGGCAGCTATAAAAAGGGTCCCCGCGGAGAACCCCACGCCGGCGTCGAAGCAGCATCCCTCGACTGGCTATGCCCATACCATCGTGATTGGCGTCGGCATCGCCGTTGTGGTCACCACAATCAGCTATGCGCTCTTGAGAGGCCACGGCCTGTCGACGCGCCTCTTCCCCACCAGTTCTACAACAGCCCAGACCAACGACGTATCGTCTGCCCCATCGTCGAAGCCCTCCAAGCCAGAGATCCATCTGACCCGAGAATCCATCGACCTCCTTCTTGATGCCCTCGATCAGGCCATTCGACGACAAGATGTCGACGGTGTCCTGCGGCACATCGCTCCTGATGCCACCATCACCATCCACATGAAGCAAGGCGCGCAGCAACAGATCGCTACGCTCACGCGAGAGGAGTATCGCAAGACCCTGGCTATGGGGTTTGCCTTTCCCAGCGCGAATGACTTCACCCGCGTGAACACCACGGTGTCGCTCGCATCGGATGAACGAAGCGCGAAGGTCTCATTCAAGTCGACGGAGACACTTAGGCAGGCACATCGTGAGCTCAAGATTGAAGGTGAAGGAACCCTCGTCTTAAAAATTCGTGACGACAAGCCGGTGATTACGTCTCTCAAACAAGTCGTCCCTGGCGATTCGACCTAATCGACAGCGATTTGGATACCCGTCCCAGACTCCCCCCATTTTTCGCAGAACGCCCTTTCCGTAACTCAGACAAGATCACAGCCCTCATGTTTGGTATAATCAGCCACCTGTAAGGAGTACCTATGCGTGTCCTCGTAATAGAAGACGAAACCAAAGTCGGATGCTTTATCAAGCGAGCGCTCGAAGAAGAAAGCTATGCCGTCGACCTCTGCGAGGACGGGACCAAAGGTCTCGAGATGGCGCTGGTGACCAACTATGATCTTCTCGTCGTCGACTTGATGTTGCCATCGATGTCCGGACTGGACATTCTCAAGAATGTCCGCCGCGAACGCATCCAAACTCCCATTTTGATTCTCTCAGCACAATCCCAGATCGATCAGCGGGTGAAAGGGCTCGATGCCGGTGCCGACGACTACCTCACCAAACCGTTCGCCATCGATGAACTTTTGGCGCGCGTCCGTGCCTTGCTCCGTCGTGGCGCGACCGAGATCCCTGGGATTCTGCAAGTCGACGACTTGATCCTGAACCCGGCCACGCGCGACGTCACCCGAGAAGACCAGCGCATCGAGCTTACTTTGAAGGAATACGCGCTGCTCGAATATCTCATGCGTCACACCGGCCGGGTCCTCACCCGGCCCATGATTTCCGAGCATGTGTGGAATCAGGACTTCGATACGTTCACCAACGTCATCGACGTCTACGTGAACTATCTTCGAAACAAAATCGATCGGGGCCGAGCTAAGAAGTTAATCCACACTATCCGAGGCAGCGGGTACATGCTGAAGGCTGACTAGCAGGATGCTGAACCAGTCGTTGACTTCACCCACTCAACCGAGATGTTCCGAGACACACCTTTCACCAAATTGCGTTCTTACTTCGCTCAGAAGCTCACCGTACGACCCAGAATACGATTCGCCCCTTTGCTCGCTGTGTCCTCGCTGGCCTGGCTGCGTAAGCATTCTGCAACGGATGCTTTCATTAATTCATGCAATGAAACTGTGGCGCCAAGAGTTTGCTGGAACGTGCCCTTCAGGGGTTTACTGATGCCGCTACGCGTCCGACTCACCCTCTGGTACGGGAGCGCACTTGCGCTGGTCCTGGTTATCTTCTCCGTTGTCCTCTACGCCATCACGGCCCGCGACCTCCGTGCCGCCGTCGATCAATCGCTGGGAGAAACCGCCACCACCGCTGTGCGCTCGCTTGAAGAACGCGGGTTTCTTCCTCTTATCGACGAAGATGAACTGCTCTCCCAATTTCCCGAACTAACTCGGATCGATAAGTTCTTCCAAATTTTCAGCCCGTCCGGTACGATCACGATCCGTTCCCCGAATATTAAGCAGCACGAGGTTCCGCTCAGCCGGACCGCCCTCGATACCACGCTCAAAGGACAAACCATTTTCGAATCGGCCAAGTATCCCAACGAGCCTCCGCTGCGTCTCATCTCTGTGCCGATTATCTACCAAGGCAATCTGCTCTATATCGTGCAGGTCGGCACGTCGATGGAATCGATCGAAGAGACGCTGCGTCGCTTTCTCATCCTGCTCATCGTGACCATGCCGATCGCCCTGGCCGTCTCGCTCGCCGCAGGATGGTTCCTGGCCGGCCGGGCATTGCGCCCCGTCGATGCCATCACCCTCGCCGCGCAACGCATGGCCGCGGGAGATCTCAGCCAGCGCCTCACCATGTCGACGGCACCTGACGAAATCGGCCGACTTGCCGGGACGTTCAACGATATGATCAGTCGGCTGGATGCGTCATTTCGGCAGATCCGACAATTCACCAGTAATGCCTCGCATGAACTGCGGACGCCGCTGACCGTGATGAAAGGCGAAACAGAACTCGTTCTTCGTCGGCCTCGGCCTCTCGAAGATTATCAGTCTGTGCTTGAGAGTAATCTGGAAGAGATCGATCGTATGACCCATATCGTCGAGGAACTGCTGTTCTTATCCCGCGCCGACATGGGCGAGGTGAAGATGGAGTCGCTGCCGGTTGCCCTCGAATGGCTGGTTGAGGATATCCATCGCCAGGCCACGTTGCTCGGTCAAGATCGGAATATTGAAGTCGTGCTGGGGACGGTCATGCCGGCGGTCGTGCAGGGCGACGAATTGCGGCTCCGCGAACTCTTGCTCAATTTGGTCGAGAACGCCGTCAAGTATTCCCATCATGGTGGTAAAGTTGAAATCGCTCTCGTAACGGACAGCCTACACACCAGCCTCTCGGTGACCGATCAGGGCATCGGCATCGAACCGGAAGACCACACGCGGATCTTCGACCGATTTTTCCGTACTGACGATGCGCGCGCCTACACCAAGAAAGGGACCGGCCTCGGCCTCGCGATCTGTGCGTGGATTATCGAATCCCACAGGGGCCGGATCGACGTGCACAGCGACGCGGGCCACGGTTCCACATTCACCGTCACGCTGCCTCTTGCACCACGATCGGCTTAGGGTTTTCTAATTCCCTTCTAATCCTCCTCTCATCGCCGGTTGTTACGTACCTCGTAGTAATTTCTAGAAGCGAATCTCTGTCACCGCTCTAGTTTGGTGTAAGGATGGGAGCATGACACAACTCGTTCATCGGACCGTTCCTGCGACGATCGGCGTCGCGCTTCTGGGCGCCATCTTTATCAGGGATGGCCAATCACTGACCTCTTCACATGCCTCTAGCGCATCCGCTACAAGCCCATCGTCCACAATTCCGACACCGGCTGCGCCTCCGTCGAACAGGTTTGCTGACGTCACCAAGGCCGTGACTCCAGCTGTCGCCAACATCACCACGGTCATGGTTGAAAAGTTATCGGATGAGCGCTCTATGCCGGAGGAGTCGCGCGAAAGGATGGAGGAATTCTTCGGCGGACCGTTCGGTCCTCATGGATTCCGCGGACCACAAGGGTTGGGTTATCCCTGCGGCTATCATAGCAGCGGACAGGGGTCCGGAGTCATCGCCTCATCCGATGGGTATGTCCTGACGAACAACCATGTGATCGACAGTGCGCGTGACGTCACGGTCACGTTGCCGGACAAGTGGGAATTCAAGGGCAAGATCGTCGGAGCCGATCCTAAAACCGATCTCGCTGTCGTGGAGATAGATGGATCGAGCCTGTCTACGGTCACGCGGGGAGATGTGCCGAAGCTGCAAGTAGGAGAGTATGTACTGGCCGTGGGCGCACAGGCATCACGCAGTCTGAAGACTTCATCCAAACCGACGCGGCGATCAATCCGGGAAACTCCGGTGGAGCGCCGGTCAATACGAAGGGCCAGTGGGGGGGGATCAATATAGCCATCTTCTCGCAGACCGGCGGCTACCAAGTTGTGGGCTTTGCCATCCCTACTAGCAGATGTGAAGGACGACAGTCCGGCGGACCAGACCGGGCTGAAGCAGGGCTCATCGGTTGAAGTTGCGGTGGGGCTGCAACGGTTGGTGACGAGAACGGCGGTAGGAATGAAGGTACCGGTGAAAGTCGTCCGCGACGGTCACAAAAAGTATCTCGCGGTGACGATCGGCGAGCAGTCGGACACCGCTAAGGTGGCCAAGGCGGAACCGAACGAGAAGGATTATGCCTTCGTAGGAGTGATCGTCCAGGACCTTGATCGGGATTTGGCCGAAGAGTTGGGCATCAAGGGCAAAGCTCAGGGCGTAATGGTGACCAGTGTCGAGCCGGATAATGGGGCGGAGAAAGCCAGCTTGGCGCCGGGCGACGTAATCCGTAAAATCCATCAGCAACCGGTGAAGTTTATGAAGGACTTCGAGAAAGTGTCGTCTTTTGTCAAGAAAGGGGACAACATGTTGATCCTGATTAACCGACGCGACGCTATTCCTGTCAGCGAAAGTCTAACGCAAAAAAACTAGAGGGGAACGGGCTGAACAATCCATTCCCCCATGTTTGTCTTCTCACGTTACGACTCAATCAAACACACCCGTCTTCTTGCCATAGCCCAGCACCCGCCGTTCAATATGACGGCGCACTGCGCGGGCCAGTACAATTTCCTCGAGATCCCGTCCCTTTCGAACCAAATCCTCGACCGTATCCCGGTGGCCTACGCGGATCACGTCTTGCTCGATGATCAGCCCCTCGTCCAGATCCTGCGTCGCATAGTACGCCGTCGCCCTAATGATTTTCACGCCGCGTTCAGAGGCTGCCGATAAGGATTCGCGCCGATGAAGGCGGGGAGGAAGGAATGGTGGATATTAATGACCGGGCAGCCGACCTGGGAAAGAAACTTAACGCTGAGAATTTGCATGTAGCAGACCATCACGACGAGTTCTATACGCTGCTCTCGTAACAGCGATACAACTTGCCGCTCCTGCTGCGGTTTCGTCTCTTTCGTAATTGGACAGACCACAAATGGGATCTTGAACAGCTCAGCCCAACTCGCGCAGGTATCATGAGTGGAGATAATGATAGGGATATCGATATGCAGCTCGTCTCGCCGATGCCGTTGAAGCAAGTCGGCCAAACAGTGATCCTGCTTCGACACCAACATGTCGATACGGGTGCGCCGACTGGATGGATGTACCTCATACCGCATGTCAAACACTTTGCCGATCGGAGCAAAGGCCGCCGAAATTTCATCGGGTGGAATCTGCAACCCCTCCGTTGCCAAATCCACCTGTATCAGGAAATCGTTGGTCTCTTCATCGGTATGGTGATCGGAGTCGAGGATTTTGCCGCCAAAGTCGTGAATGAACCCCGAGACCCGAGCCACAATACCTTTCCAATCCTTACAGTGGATAAGGTGTACAACAGACACTTTCTTCTGTCCCGCCATGTGTGGAGATTCCGTGGTGGTTGACTCAATTAAGGGTAGCAGAGGGAGGCAGGCCTCTGAGGATTGCAGGATTATGTGACGATGTGGCCGACGAGATCATACGTCGTGGCATCGGAGATCTCGACACTGACAAGATTCCCGACCGCGGCAGTTCCATCGTTGATGTAGACAACGCCGTCGATTTCCGGAGCCAATCCTTCGTGGCGGCCTTCGAGCAGCCAGTCGGGCTCTTCAGAAACTCCTTCGACCATCACGTTCATGGTCGACCCAATACGAGCACGGCCTCGTGCCGTCGCGATTCCTTCCTGAATGGCCAAGAGTTCATTGCGACGCTCGTCCATCACCGAACGATCGGTCTTGTCATCAAGCGTGACCGCTGACGTGTCCTCTTCATCAGAATACAGAAACACTGCCACCCGATCGAACTCAGTTTTCTCCACGTACATCTTTAATTCGTTGAAGGCCGCTTCGGTTTCGCCAGGGAATCCGACGATGAAGGCCGTCCGGAAAGTTACGCCGGGAATGCGAGTGCGAACCCGTTCCACCAAAGTATCAATGGCGGCGCGATCACCTAGTCGACACATGCGTTTGAGCATCCGATCATTGATGTGCTGCAGTGGCATGTCGATATATTTCGTGATCTTTTCTTCGCCGGCATAGAGATCCAAGAGCTCATCCGTCACCTGCTGTGGGTAGAGGTAGAACGGCCTGACCCAGCGCAGGTCTTTCACCTTCACCAGCTCCCGAAGCAGGCTCACGAGCCCCTGGCGAAGGCCCAGATCCACCCCGTAGTTAATCGTGTCCTGGGAAATGAGATTGATTTCTTTTACACCTTCCGCGGCCAGGCGTTGTGCTTCGGCCACGATCGATTCTACGGGCCGGCTACGCTGCTTGCCTCGCATCAGCGGGATCGCGCAGAAGGCGCATTTGCGATTGCAGCCTTCAGCGATCTTCACATAGGCACTGTGCTGCTTGCCGAGCCGCAGACGGGGAGTTAATTCGTTGTAGAGGTAGGGCGGCTTGCTGATCCAGAGACGCTGGTGCCGCTTCTTCGTCGCCAAAAGATCCCGACAGATGACTGCGATCTTGTCGAACTCGCCGGTTCCGACCACACCATCCAGTTCTGGTAATTCCTTGAGCAAGTCCCCTTGGTACCGTTGACCCAAACAACCGGCGGCAATGAGGACTCGACATGATCCCTTCTTCTTCAGATTACCATGTTCGAGGATCGTATTGATCGACTCCTGCTTCGCTTCTTCGATAAAACCACAAGTATTGATGATGACGACTTCGGCCTTCTTCGGATCGCCGGTCAATTGGAATCCATCATGGACGAGAGTGCCCAGCATCAGCTCCGAATCGACCTGGTTTTTCGAACAACCCAGATTCACGAAGCCGATCGCGATTTTCTTATCGTTCACAGGCAAGGATTTCGCGTGCCCTGGCCGAGCAAGCTTGATCAGTGGTTGGCTCATAAGTGAATCAGTCTACGGGACGGGCAAAAAGCCTGTCAATTAACCCTTGCGGGGGCATGAGCCTATTCCCCTAAGTGCGTCCATGATTCGTACCTTTCAGGGGATAAAGCCGACCGTTCCTCAGTCCTGCTTAATCGAAGAAACCGCGGTGATGATCGCCGATGTCGTCATGGGGGGCGCCAGTATCTCGGCGATCTATCGAAAAAGACGGGGTTTCTAATCTGCTTCTCTGCCCCCTCACCCTATACCCCTCCCAATCTTGATAAAGCAGATTGGATCACCAACAAGTGCCGTTGGGTACTGTTGCGGCTCAACGCGATATGAAATCCTGTGGCGGTGACACCACTCTGCAATCCAGACGACTTCCTCGGTCGATGTCGTCACCAGCCCTGGAAGACTGAGCTTGGGCATACAACGATTCACGATGTCTTGCACAATCCGCCGCTCTTTCTGGAAGCGTGCCGGATTGAACGTCGCCGGGTTAGCCTGCCCATATGACAACGGATCTAAGTTAGGGAACCGCTCCGGGTCGTTCAGCACGCTGACAATCCACAGATGATCGAATCGGCCCCGTGCCGATGCCGCGTCACATGCATGAAAGTTGATGGGGATGGTGCATGAGGCACGATTCAGGGCAGCCACTTCCGATCGCCGGAGATTATAAGGTTCAACTTCACGTTGATGCTCACATGCCTCAACGAGCAGGGCTGGGAGTTCCGCCACCCCGGCGCCGACGTAGAGACTGCGCCCACCACGTGATAATTTCTCCAATAAGGATTCAGCCACTCTGATCCCGAATCGCTGGCAGGGCTTCCTCCTCGCATGCCAGAACTTGTCCCCACCCTCCCAACAATAGACCCGCTCCAGCGTCTTGAAATCGAGCTGAGCGAAGACCTTCGCTATGAGCGCCTTAGTGGCGCGACTGATTCTTGTCGCCATCAGAGGTCTTCTGCAGATCCAGCGAGGCTTATCACAGCCGCTGTCACTCCATCGGCAACAGAAGCCATGAAGTCCAAATTCAACGTTTCGAGGGTATCCGTCGGCTGGTGGTAGTGGTAATGGGGATTGCGAAAATTGGCCGTGTCGGTCAGCATCACAGCTGGAAATCCTTGTTCCCAGAATGATGTGTGGTCACTCCGTCTGGTGTCTTGCAGCAGTTCGCCGTTACCAGAGACAACCAAGGAGACGATTGGCACATGGGGTTTCATCGCTTGCTCCATCGCCATCGTCAGAGCCTGCGATTCCTGGTTGCCGATCACAGCAACAAAGTTTCCTACCATCGGGACCGCTACTGGTACGCCGGGCGGAATCTTTTGGGATCCTTCCTCGTCACGCGCGTACCCCACACATTCCAGAACGATCGCGCCAAGTACTGTTTGCTGTGTAGAGATCAGATGGGCGGCATACGAACGACTTCCCAACAAATTCTCTTCTTCAAGGCAAAAGGCAATGAATTGGACCGGTCGCTGGAGTGGCACGTGTATGATCTGACGCGCGACATCCAGAAGAACGACCAGCGCACTGGCATTATCGTCCGCCCCAAGGGAACCAGAGACGGTATCGTAATGCGCCGCCAGAATGAGCGGAGCGATCGATGAATCCATGTCCTGTGAAGTTGTCGCAATCACATTCTCGTAGATCCCACCCCAAGCTGAAAACTCATGCAACGCCGTCGTGAGACCAAGACTCGTGAACTGTTGTCTGAGATAGTCAGTTGTGTCTCGCAGAGCGCCAGGAGAAGAATCTGGATGCCGTTCCCCAATGATCCGTTCGAGATGAGTGGTGAAGCGATTGGTGTGGGCAGACACTCAATGGTTCCCCGGATGCAGGAGCGTTACGACGTGATCTCGGTCCCGATACCTTTGTGCGTAAAGATTTCGAGCAAGATGGCGTGGGATACTCGCCCATCAATGACGTGAGCTTTTCCGACCCCTCCGGCCAATGCATTTAGGCAGGCGTGGACTTTCGGTAGCATGCCTTCCGTGATCGTCTCTTTCTTCACCATGCGCTGGACGTCTTTGCGTGACACGGTGGAGAGATGGTGACCCTTGGCATCGCGAATGCCTTTGGTGTCCGTCATCATGACGAGCTTTTCTGCACGCAGGGCCCCGGCCACGGCGCCAGCCACGAGATCAGCGTTGATGTTGTACGTATTCCCCTCACGATCCGTTCCGATCGGAGCGATGATGGGAATATAATGGTCACCCTGGAGTTTGTGGAGGAGACTCGGATCGACCTTTTCAATATCGCCGACTAGACCGAAGTCCCCCTCGCTCTCTTTCCAGTCCAGATCGCGCTCTAAACTTTCCGTCCAGGCCTTGGCCGTCAGCGGCTTGCTCAGAATCAGTCCTCCGTCTTTTCCGCTCAGACCGACCGCGCTGCCGCCGTGCCGGTTGATGAGATCGGTGATCTCCATATTGATTTTTCCGGCCAGCACCATCTCCACGATTTCCATTGTCGCCTCATCGGTCACCCGTACGCCATGACGGAACTTCGCTTCGATCCCGAGCCGATCCAACATCTTGTCGATCTGGGGTCCACCGCCGTGAATGATGACCGGATTGATCCCGACGTACATTAGCAACACCACATCCTGCGCGAAGTGCTCTTTAAGCGAGGAATCCATCATGGCATTGCCGCCGTACTTTACCACCACGGTCTTCCCGCGAAACGTCCGAATGTAGGGCAGGGCCTCGATCAGGACGTTGGCTTTCTTGATGAGTCTGTTCATTGATCTCTCCTAGCCATCAGCTTTCAGTATTCAGCTCAGAGAAGCTGATAGCTGAAGGCTGACTGCTGATCGCTCAAAGAATGTAGCGGCTGAGATCCTGGTCCTTCACAATATCTTTCAGTCGCTCACGGACATACTCGGCGGTGATGTTCACGGTTTTATCCGGCCACTCTGGTCCCTCGAAAGAAATCTGTTCCAGCAGTCGTTCCATGATCGTAAAAAGACGGCGCGCGCCGATGTTCTCCGTCCGCTCATTCACCTGCACCGCAATGTCGGCGATTTCCTCCAAGCCGTCCTTGGTGAACTCGATGGTGAGACCTTCTGTCGCTAGCAAGGCCTGATACTGCCGAACGAGCGCCCCTTTTGGCTCCGTGAGAATACGCACAAAATCGTCTTTGGATAGGGGGCTGAGTTCGACTCGTATCGGAAATCGCCCCTGCAGCTCGGGAATCAGATCGGATGGCTTCGACACATGAAAAGCCCCAGCGGCGATGAAAAGAATGTGGTCCGTCAGAACCGGCCCATGCTTGGTGGTGACCGTGCAGCCTTCTACAATGGGGAGTAAATCGCGCTGCACGCCTTCTCGCGAGACATCCGGCCCCACCGTCCGTTCCCGACCGGCGATTTTGTCGATCTCGTCAAGAAACACAATCCCTGTCTGCTCAACCTTGGTAATGGCTTCACGAATGACGTCGTCCATGTCGATGAGTTTCTGCGCTTCTTCCTGCGCGAGATGTTTCAGAGCCTCAGGCACTTTCATAAGCCGCTCCTTTTTCTTGCCCTGGAACATCCCACCCAACATGTCCCGGAGATTCCCTTCTAGATCGTCAAGTCCACCGACGGCGGAGATGACGCCGACCGGAAGACTTCGTTCCTTCACCTCCATCTCGACCGTCCGTTCATCGAGCTTACCTTCTCGAAGCTGCAGTCGCAGTTTCGATCTGGTGATTTCGTGTGAATCATGAGTCGTTTGAGCGACCGCCTCGCTCGTACCCTCCACGAATCCCGGTTTAGGCGGAGGCGGCGGCAAGAGAAGATCAAGCAGTCGTTCTTCACCATGCTGTGCGGCTTTTTGCTGAACCGCTCCCAGGCGATGCGTCTTCACCATGTTGATGGCCAGTTCGGTCAGGTCGCGAATGATAGATTCCACATCGCGCCCGACATAGCCGATTTCGGTGAACTTCGAAGCCTCGACCTTAATGAACGGAGCCTGAGCCAGCTTGGCGAGCCGTCTGGCGATCTCCGTTTTCCCCACGCCGGTCGGGCCGATCATAATGATATTCTTCGGCATCACCTCGTCGCGTAAATCGGGAGACAGCTGTTGACGGCGCCACCGATTGCGGAGCGCGATGGCCACCATCTGCTTGGCGTCCTTTTGCCCGATCACGTAGCGATTCAGCGCCTCAACAATCTGGCGTGGCGTGAAACTATTGAGATTCAGTGGTGGGGTGTTGCGCGTTAGGTGCTTCATGATCCTTGTTTATCCTCTTAGTTCCTCGACGATAATCTGCTGATTAGTATAGATGTCAATGGTGCCGGCAATCTTCATCGCTTCAGTGACAATGACCGTGGCCTCCAGTTGAGAATGGCCAAGAAGCGCCCTGGCCGCAGCTAACGCATAGGGTCCTCCCGAGCCAATTGCCAGGAAGCCGTCTTCCGGCTCAACGACATCACCGGTCCCTGAAATGATGAAGGATTGCTCCCGACCGGCCACCGCCAGTAGCGCTTCCAAGCGGCGAAGGACACGATCGGTCCGCCAGTCCTTAGCGAGTTCGACCGCCGCCCTCGTGAGATTGCCCCGATACTCTTCCAGCTTGCTTTCAAATTTTTCGAAGAGAGTAAAGGCGTCTGCGGTGGCCCCGGCAAATCCCGCGAGCACCTGATCGTGATGGAGGTGTCGGAGCTTCTTCGCATTGTGCTTCATCACCGTGGTCCCGACGGTCACTTGGCCGTCACAGCCCATGGCGACTCGTCCGTCGCGGCGGACACAAAGAATGGTGGTGGATCGAACGATCATGATGACTTCTGGTCCTTTCGCGGTATGGCGATCCTGGCCGGGCGTGCCCGAGGATGGGCGCGGTCATACGCCGCCACGAGTTGATCGGTGGCCAGATGCGTGTACTTCTGCGTCGTGCCCAGCGACATATGTCCGAGCATCTCCTGAATCGACCGGAGGTCCGCGCCTTCGTCGAGCAGGTGAGTCGCATAGGAATGCCTCAGCGCGTGCGGGCTCACCCTCCCACCGGTGAGACGGCTGGAGTACTGGGAAACAATCCGAGCCACGCTCCGTGTCGTGAGCCGGCCGCCACTATGATTCAAGAAGATCGGAGCAGACAGCTGATCGCTGACGGCTGATGGCCTTAATGAGTCGCAATACTGCCGGATCGCTTGAATCGCGACATCGCCGATCGGGACCACCCGTTCTTTGCGGCCCTTGCCCCTCAAATGGACAAGCCCCTCCGCCTGATTGAGATCGCCAAGGTTGATCCCGACCACTTCACTCACTCGCGCACCGGTTGAGTACAACGTTTCGAGCAAGGCACGATCGCGTAAGGACAGTGACGACTCCCCGGAAGGAAATTCCATCAGGGCATTGGCATCGTCCTTTGTCAGAACTCGAGGAAACGGTTTCGGTAACTTGGGACTCCTGATTGCCTCCACGGGATTTTTCTGTGCCGCTCCTTCCCGCACGAGAAACCGATAAAAACTCCGAAGGCAGGACAACTTCCTCGCAAGCGACGAGGCTTTCTCGCCCTTTCGATCCAGCCAGTGGAGATATGCACGTACATTTTCGGTCGTGACATGGTTCGCTCGAATCGAACGTGGTGTCTTCTCTGTTCTATGGAGAAACAACGTCAGTTGTTGGAGGTCTGACTGGTAATTGCGAATGGTCTCGCGCGAGGCATTGCGTTCGACCTCAAGGAAACTCATGAAAGCCCGGATCGCATCTTCCATGATTCGAAATCCTCAAGGGCCCGTTGGACGATCAATTGCCATTTCTTCTTTTTGTCCCGTGGAGGGTTGGGTAGGGGAGGGAAGAGACCGAAATTCGTGTTCATCGGCTGGAAATGTCGGGGGTCAGTCAATGCAATATGGGAGACCAGGCATCCATGCGCCGTCGTGGGCGGAGGCGTCACCAACGGCAAACCCGCCAAGGCACGTGCCGCATTGATGCCGGCGAGGCCGCCCATCGCCGATGACTCGGTGTAGCCTTCCACACCGACTAACTGCCCAGCAATGAACAGTGTGCTGCGGGTTTTGAATTGCAGTGTATCCAAGAGCAGCTGAGGAGAATTAATGAAAGTGTTGCGATGTAGGCTCCCATATCGAAGAAACTCTGCCTGTTCCAAACCAGGAATCAGGCGGAAGACACGTTTTTGCTCCGGATACGTGAGCTTGGTTTGAAACCCCACCATATTGTAGCAGGTGCAATGGACATTCTCAGTCCGCAGTTGGACTACCGCGTAGGGATGTACGTCGGTTCGGGGATCTTTCAAGCCAACCGGCTTGAGCGGTCCGAACTGCATGGTTTGCCGACCACGCTCCGCCATGACCTCAATGGGGATGCAGGCCTCAAAGTAGGGCGTCTTCTCGAACTCCCTCGGTTGCACTTTCTCCGCTGCCATAAGGGTGTCATAGAAGGTGTTGTACTGCTCCTCAGTCATGGGGCAATTGAGGTAATCATCCCCACCTTTGTCATAGCGTGAGGCGCGGAAGACAACGTCCATGTTGATCGAGTCCGCATCGATGATCGGCGAGATTGCGTCGAAAAAATAGAGGTGCTGAGACTGGGTCACAGCACGAATGGCCTGAGAGAGTGTGTCCGACGTCAACGGACCTGTGGCAATGATGCAGAGACAATCCGTGGGGATTTCTCCAATCTCCTCATGAAGAATCTTGATATTTGGATGCCCTTCCAGCGTCTGAGTAATTTTCAAGGAGAACTGATCACGATCAACCGCCAGCGCCGATCCAGCCGGGACTCGGGCTTGGTCGGCTGAGGCGATAATCAGTGAGCCCAGCCGGCGCATTTCTTCCTTCAGAATGCCCGGGGCGCTTTGTGGATCGGTGGAACCCAGCGAATTCGAGCAAACGAGCTCGGCCAATCCACCGGTTTTATGTGCCTTGGTCATTTCTTTCGGGCGCATTTCATAGAGCGTGACCCTGGCGCCACGACGCGCAGCTTGCCAGGCCGCTTCTGATCCAGCCAGACCTCCACCTACGATGACAATGTCATCTCTCATGCAATCGACACTCCTTGCAGGGGGAACGGTGCTCATTCTAGAAACCGTGTTTTGATGAAGTCAAGGTACTGATGCTCGGCACACCGCCGATTCGTGGATTTCTCCATCGTCTATAATTGAACCAGTCAATTGCTCCGTGCTAGACTCGGTTCCAGTGGGCGATTAGCTCAGTGGTAGAGCGCTTCCTTCACACGGAAGAGGCCACAGGTTCGATACCTGTATCGCCCACCATTTCTCTGCTTATTCTGGACCCCCGCACTCTCCAAAGCCGTGATTTTTATAGGAACGGTCAAACTCCCTGGATTCTGGACAGAACGGAGGATGTCGGCTACACTTCCCCTATATTTATTTGGTGAGAATACAGCCATCGTCCAGATTTGGACCGAAACAAGTGAGGTAATGTTATGAGAGCAATGTCGTGGGCTGTTGGTATCGTGATGCTGGCCTATGGTGGCTGCGGGTTGCGGAACGACACACCAGCAAAGAGCGGATGGCGGGGAATACGCTCCTCCTACGAGCATTTATAACATTTTGGATAGTACTGCGCTGGTCTACTCAGACCCAGCTGCTGGATCTGCTGTCAATGATCACCCCCTTCGCTGGCTCGGATTCATTGCGCATCCAATCGCTCAGGCCTTTGACTATGGAATCAATCGGCCGTTTTATACACTGGCAAGCGGGTCCCGGTACATGACCGGGTACACACCTGAAGACAATATGGTGAACGCACAACGCCGATAGCCCGCGCAGTTCTTCTGGCTAAGACGAGGCCCGCTTCTCCTCAGAAGTGGGCCTTTCTTTTTCCTCTTCGCCTAAATCCCCTCAAATCGTGTATTCTTTGGGAAAGATGATCTATCCCACAGAGATTCAGTAATGGGTGTCTCCAGACCGCGCATTCATTCAGCTAGCCTCCTCTTGGCTATCAGTGTAATGATCGGATGCGGCTCGACGGCACCCATACGCTCCAATCTCCCTCCATCCGAAACCGATCTAATTCTTCTCAAATCAACAGCACTCTGTGAGCGCAAACCAGAGTTCTTGAAGAAACACACTCCAGCGACCCACACATCGGAAGCGTGGGGAAGCGGGCAGGAGATCATGATTCCGCCGGCAAAACGTGCCTCTCAGGGGGAAGAGTCGTATTTCTTCGATGAAGACGGACTATTAGTCGGGGCCCTCTTCACCTTTGCCAGAGGATTGGATCTTAAACCGTATCCTGTGCTTCGACACACACTCTCACTACTGAAACCCACACGGGAGTTCTACTTGAATGTGTCTCTATTGGTGACAAGTGCGAACATGGACACCAGCGCCCTCTTCGAAACCGGGGATGAGAAAAGTACGACCCGATACTTGGTGACCGGTTCACGAGAGTATCCAACCCTGCTTCAGGCATCCTTTACCATCGACCCCTATGTGCGACTGTTCTCTCCGTACCGCTGGGAGTTTCTGGATAGGCTCAGGAATCCGACAGGGAGAAAAGGCGGACAAAAGATTGAGAGCCAGGGGAGCGAAGACAAGGAACCTTTCCTGTCACTGCAACAATTTGCCCGTGGGCAGGCCGCGCAGCTGGCCTACTGCGGCGACAAAAACTATGACGTCGCCGGTGATGCCTATCAGAAATCCATTGCCAGTGGGTTTACAAACAAAGTGTGGCTTGCCGAAGCGCATCATAAGCTTGGCCTCACGTGGGAGGCCAAGGGCCAATTCGATAAGGCTAAAGCGGAGATGTTGCAGTCGCTCGCCATCAGACCCAACATTCCAGACGTGTTAAACAACCTTGGCACGGTCCATGTAAAACTTGGAGAGAAAACAGCAGCGTTAGGCAGGTTCGAAAAAGCTGTGATTCTGCGTCCCAACTATGCCATGGCTCGGTACAACCTCGCGGAAGCGTACGAACCAACCAACCCCAAACGCGCACTGGCTGAATACGAAACCTTCCTCGTCCTGGTAGAAGGGATTCCCGAAGAAGAAGCCCGCGCCGCTTATGCACGTGAACGGATCAACGCACTCAAGCATTAGCCGAGAGGACAAGTATGCAATGACTCGCCGACGCCCGCTTCATTAATGGGAACACACTGCATTCCTGCAGAGACTCCCCTGCCAACAGTCAGCGGCGGGCGCGTTCATTCTGCTCTTCCAGGGTTTTGCAATCGATACAGAGAGTAGTGACCGGGCGGGCCCTGAGACGCTTGTAGGGAATATCTTCGCCGCAGCGCGCGCAGATCCCATAGATCGTGGCGTTCATCCGATCCAACGCTTCATTGATCTTTTTGAGCAACTTCCGCTCGCGCTCACGAATCCGCATCGAGAAGTTCTGATCAACTTCGGCTGAGGCTTGGTCGCTGACATCGGGAAACGATTCGAGGTCTGGCGGGTTCGTCAGGACTTCCCCAACCTCATCAAGGATTGCCGCGCGCTGGCGTTCGAGGTCACGGCGGATATCGGGATATTTGGCTTTCTTGGCACCCAACTTCTTCCTGCTGACCAGGTGCGCAGCGGTAACTGTGACCGGCGGTCTGGTTGAGGGAGCGCGTTTGGTGGCAGGACGTGCCTTCATAACCATCCCAAGCTCTGAATATGGTCAAACAAGCGAAGACTATACCAGCCTGATCGAGAAGGGGTCAACGGGAGAGACCGGTGGACATTATCCAGGGTCTACAGATCTCGTCGCCCCTCGATGGATTTGAGCAGCGTCACCTCATCCGCATACTCAATGTCCATTCCAACGGGAATTCCGTAGGCAATCCGAGTGACACGCACCCCGAAGGGCTTGAGCAGTCTGGTGAGATAGATCGCGGTGGCTTCGCCCTCGATGGTGGGATTTGTGGCGAGAATGACTTCTTCAACTCCGCCGATCTTCACGCGCTCGACTAGTTCTTCGGCGCGGATGTCCCCTGGGCCGACGCCGTCGAGCGGGGAGAGCGCGCCTAACAAGACATGGTAGAGCCCACGATATGCGCCTGCTCGCTCCACAGAATAGAGCGTACTCGGTTCTTCAACGACGAGAATCTTCGTGCGATCTCGCTTGGGGTCGAGACAGAATTCACACAGATCTCCCTCGGCGATATTGCGACATTGCCGACAGAACGTCAGCCCATCCTTCGCCGTCCGAATCGCATCCGCCAAACGCAAGACATTCTCGCGCTCAGCTTTCAAGAGGTGAAAGGCCAGCCGCTGCGCACTTTTTTGACCGACTCCAGGGAGACGAACCAATTCCTTGACCAGCCTCGCCAGCAATCCCTGTTGATCAACCGCCATCGTTAGAAGAGGCCCGGTATCTTCATCCCGCCGGTAAGGGCCTTCAACTCGCCTTCCATCAATTCCTTGGCCTTCCGCAGCGCCTCATTCGTCGCTGCCACTACAAGATCCTGAAGCATGTCGACGTCGCCGCTCTTGACGACCTCGGGATCGATCACCACGCTCACAATCTGCATGGCGCCGTTCGACGTCACCGTGACAATCCCGCCACCGGACGTCCCGCTAGCTGTTTTTGACCCCGCCTGTTCTTGGATTTTGGCCATTTGTTCCTGCATGACCTGGGCTTGCTTGAGGATGTTGCTCATATTGCCTAAAGGGTTCTTCATTCGATCGCCTCCTTTTGGGCCACTGTGCGGACCTCGGCCAACTCGGCACCGAAGATCTCGAGCGCCTGCTTCACCATGGGATTCGCCCGTGCGCGCTCAAACAGCACGAGCCGCTGGTCCTGTTCCTTGGCAGCCCGCGCTTGTGCCATGGTCGGCCCTGGCGGATCCGTCTCCGCGAGCTCGACGATGCGGACACGCACCGGATGACCCGCCTGCTGCTCACATAGCTTGGCGAGCGCCAGGAGATTATCTTCTTTCTCCAGCCTGGCCCTGGCCACGGTCGCCTGTTTCGCAAACCCGATCGTCACGAGACCGCCCTCCATTCCGACAAACCGACCGGCTTCCAGAAATGGTGCGATGTTCGGAAACGAGGCAGCCACCTCTTCTTGAACCGCTTCCCAATTCAGCGTCGGTTGTCCGCCGGCAGCTGTGGCAGGTGCTGCAACAGGGGAAGCCGACGCCTCTTTGGTCACGGGCAGATCAGACGGTTGGCTCGAGACGGATGTCGGCCCCCCATGCAATTCCGTCCGCGAAGGAGAGGCAGATCTGGAGACAGGCTTGGATGTAGCAGGAGTGGCCTGATGTGGTGGTGAGGGAGCGGTTGATAATGCGGGCCTGGGAGGAGCAGCGGGTTCGCTTTTGATGGTTTCCGGACGGGCAAGAGGATTCTGGCTTGAGGGAGCCAATGCCGCCTGAACGGGGCGCGCCACGCCGCTTTCTCGTTGGTGTGACCGTCGCGTTGCCCGAACCGCCGCTATTTCAATCACAAAGCGAGGATGGGCACTGAGTCGCAGGGAGTCTTCTGCCTGGGTGAAGATCGTCAGCAGTTCCTGATGCTGTTCCGGCGTCAGGGCTTTGGCATCGACCGAGAGTTGCTTCAGATCTTCTTCAGACGCTTCAATCAAGCCGCGCAACTCGGTAGACACCGGAACGACAGCCGCCACGAGAAGATTCCGAAGATGCTCCACCACCTCGGCACAAAACGCCCGCAAGTCGTGTCCCTGGTCCAGCACGTTCGCTAGGACAGTGAGTGCGGCAGGGCTGTCTTGGGCCATAATTGCTCTGATGATGCCCTGCACCAATTCTTGAGGCACGGCCCCAAGCAGCACTTCGAGATCCGCATGGCTGATGGTCTTGCCTCCAAACGCAATCGCCTGATCAAGCAGGCTCAGGGCATCTCGCATACTGCCTTCGCTGGCATGTGCCAGAGCCATGAGGCTGCGCTCTTCGATCGTGAGTTGGTCCTGGATGGCCACGTGACGGAGCCGCTCAATGATCTCGGCTCGCGTAATCCGCCGGAAGTTGTAATGCTGGCACCGCGAAAGAATCGTCGCAGGAATCTTGTGAATTTCCGTCGTCGCAAAAATGAAGACCACGTGTGCCGGCGGTTCTTCGAGGGTCTTCAGCAAAGCGTTGAACGCCGAGTTCGAGAGCATGTGAACTTCGTCGATGATATAGACGCGGTACTGACCACTAAAGGGCGTGAACTTGACGTTCTCCCGGATCTCGCGCACGTCGTCTACACTGGTATTGGAGGCACCGTCGATTTCAATGACGTCGACTGAGTTTCCCTGGGTGATCTCTTGGCAGTTCGCGCAGTTGCTACAGGGATGCCCCGTCGGCCCCTGCTCGCAATTCAGTGCCTTGGCGAGAATACGCGCGACGGTTGTTTTTCCCACACCGTGGGTACCCGAAAAGAGATAGGCATGCGCGATCCGCTTCGTCGAGACCGCGTTCATCAGTGTCTGCACAACATACGGCTGGCCGATCACATCGTCAAACGTACCGGGACGGTATTTGCGGGCGGAGACTTGGTAGTCCATAGGTGCGTCTATCGTTATGCGTGACGCGTATCTCGTCCGTGATTCAGACGCATCACGAATGACGTTTCACGAGATATGGCATCGGAGAAGCGGGGCCAGGTGATCCTGCGGCACACAGAACTGACCGCTTACCGTTGCTTCCTTCCGGACCTGGCGGGGTTCACAGGGTTCTGTTGCACAGGGCCCAGCCCCTAATCTAAAAATCAAAATGAAAAATTTAAAATGCATAAGTAGCGTGACTAGCTCACGCTGTTCACCTTTTTACCTTCCCGTAAGAGATATAAGATATGGCGGAGAGGGTGGGATTCGAACCCACGGTCCCGTTGCCGGGACGCATGCTTTCCAAGCATGTCGATTCGTCCACTCTCGCACCTCTCCGCGTCTGGGAATGCGAAGAGCGGGAATCTTAACATGCGCCTTAGTGAGCGGCAAGGTGAGCGGACCTTCCCTTAATCCGGACGTCAGGTCGTTGGTGGAGTGATCATGCGCAAATACGTGTGCCGGATCACGACGGCCTGGCGCGTGACGGCGGCGCCCCTGGCAGGCCCCCACCACATCGGGATGTCCTACTGCGCCTCCGAGGGGGCGCAGTGACCGTGCCTGGGTCTCGCGAGACAGACCCTGCTCGTGTAGGGTGACATGCCACGGCACGAGCCGATCGCGAGTGGTCGCGAGCCGCACCCCGAGCGGTCGCGCATTGGTGATGAACCGGCCCAACCCGGTGCACACGAGAACCTGCAGCCATGTGGGTCGTGCGGTACGGCGTTCAACACCTTAGCGGGCGGGATCGGGCACGGTCTGCGCAGGGCCCCCGCACACGGGGGTAGACCGGGGTCTCCACCAATCGGCGGCAAGCCCCGTGACCGAGCAGTCTGCGCCACCAGCGACAAGCCACCGAAGGCGGTCAGCATGTCGGTGGCCGGTGCAGGAGAGCGAACGGAAACGGAAACGGAAACCATGGAGTGGGCGTGGGGCAGAGGTCTTCATGGGGCCGCCTAAGACCCCACTGCGCTGCTCCTGGGAGGTGCGCGCAGACCATACCGGCTCGGGCATACTCTGCCGATTCCAGCACGAGGTCTTGCTGGTTCGGCAGACTCCAGGAATGGCTGATGTCTGGATTGGGGCACCAATCGTAGGGTTGACATTGGACATGTCCAACGGTACAAAAGCCATACGACATCGCGTGTTTTTGCTGTCTCAGGCACCGCAGTGACAGCTCCGCGGACATCCCCACTGTGCGAGAGTGGCGGAACTGGCAGACGCGCGAGACTTAGGATCTCGTGGGCAACCGTGGGGGTTCAAATCCCCCCTCTCGCACCACCACGATACCGTTGTCAGGAAGTTCCTGGCTGTAGGGTAGAAGGGCTCTGACCCTATGACGATGAAGATGGAAGTGACTGAATTAGGTCCCATGAAGCGCGCCTTGAAAATCGAGGTGCCCGCCGATGATGTGACGGAGCGATTTTCCCGGGCGTATATCGAACTGAATCGCCAGGTCAATATTCCTGGATTTCGGCCAGGGAAAGCTCCTCTGGCGATTCTGGAAAAACGTTATGCCAAAGCGGTGGAAGAGGACGTGATCCGAAGTCTGGTCCCGGATTTCTATGATCGAGCCATCAAGCAGGCAGGGATCAGTCCGGTGCTAGTCAAGATCCCACCACTGGATCGTGTCAAGATCAAGAAAGATTCATCGTTTACCTTTACCGCGACAGTTGAAATTAAACCTAGGATCGAGCTCCTCGACTACAAGAAGCCTAATCCTATTTCTCTGAAACCGGACAAGCGTACAGTGGCAGATGAGCAGCTTGACCGCGCACTTAGCGTGTTGCGAGAACAACAGGCTCGATTGGATGCGGCTCCCGCTGGTACGGTCGTGGCCGAAAGCGACTATGTTGTTGTCGACCTCGAAGGTTACCTGGACGGCGCACCTCTGGAAGGCACAAAGAAAGAAGGCCAGCTTCATAAAGTCGGTTCGAAGGCCGCTCTCCTCGGAATTGAAATCGATACCTATCTTGTCGACAAGAAGGAAGGGGACATCGTTGAAATTGCCCAGGCCTATCCAGCCAGCCATCCGGACCATCGCGTAGCTGGCAAGACCGTCCAGTTCCGTCTGGACGTCAAAGGGGTTAAGCAAAAGAAGCTGCCGGCTCTCGACGACGAATTTGCCAAGGATTGCGGGCCGTACACCTCGCTTCAAGAAATTAAGAACAAGCTGCGCAGCGAAATGGAAAAGGCGCTCCAGAAGGACATCGAAGTGTCGTACAAGGACACCATCCTCAAGCACCTGGCCGACACCCATCACTTCGATCTTCCTGAAACGCTGGTTGAGCGAGAGCTCGACGCGATCGTTCGGCGGAAACTCCAAGAGCGGCAACGTAGCAAGGCCGCGGATCCCACGCCCGCTACTGAATCGGAAGAGCTCAAGAAGATTCGCGAAGAGCACCGAGAGAATGCGCATCGTCGTGTGAAGGTGGGCTTGATCCTCGAAGCCATCGCGGAAAAGGAAGGCTTGTCCGTCAGCCAGGAAGACCTGAACAATGAAGTGACTCGATTGGCCACGGAACTCAGGGTCCCGATGGTCGATCTCGCGAAGATGATCCAGGCAGGTGGCCAGGATTCCATTGAGGAATTGCGCGCGCGGATCTTGGCGGATAAGGTGTTGGAATTCGTCTACCTCCATGCAGTGATTCAAGAATAGGCACGGTGCTCAGCGCGTCACGGTCGAGACGCGCTGAAGGCCCATCGCGGAAAGGAATTGACGACATGCTAGTCCCGATCGTAGTCGAACAAACCAATCGAGGCGAACGTGCCTACGACATCTATTCTCGGCTCCTCAAAGATCGCATTATTTTCCTTGGAGCCCCGATGGATGACATCTTTGCGAACCTCATCATCGCGCAGCTGCTCTTTCTGGAAGCGGAAGATCCCGAGAAAGACATCAATCTCTATGTCAATACGCCGGGCGGCAACGTCACGGCCGGATTGGGGATCTACGATACGATGCAGTACGTGAAACCGCCAATCAACACGATTTGCCTGGGCCAGGCAGCGAGCATGGGCGCGCTATTGTTGGCCGCCGGGACAAAGGGCAAACGGTTTGCGCTTCCCAACGCTCGCTTGATGATTCACCAGCCACTGGGTGGCTTCCAAGGACAGGCGACTGAGATCGACATTCACGCCCGAGAGATTCTGAGAATCCGAGAACACCTCAATGAGATCATGGCGAGACATACGGGACAATCGATCGAAAAGATCGCCCAGGATACCGAACGGGACTACTTCATGTCCGGTGAGGAAGCCAAGCAATACGGCCTCATCGACGAGGTCATCACTCGACCACCGAAACTGGTAAAGCTGGCAGAGTCCGGCGATGGTGAAAAAGACGGGGTCAAAGGCAGGTAACACAGGAGGACACATGGCCAAGCAGGAAAAGATGGACCGACACTTGCGGTGTTCGTTCTGCGGAAAGAGCCGTGACGAAGTACGGAAACTGATCGCCGGACCTACAGTCTACATTTGCGATGAATGCGTGAACCTGTGCAACGACATCATTGCCGAGGATTGGGAAGAAGCCAAAGAGGAGATCTCCTCCAAGCTCAAGAAGCCCGCAGAAATCAAATATCACTTGGATCAGTACGTCGTCGGGCAAGAGCGGGCCAAACGTATTCTTTCCGTTGCCGTGCATAACCATTACAAACGCCTTTCTTCGAGGGAAAAAGAAGTCGACGACATCGAACTCCAAAAGGGCAACATCATCATGGTAGGCCCGACAGGAACCGGAAAGACCCTTATGGCCCAGACCCTCGCCAAGTATTTAGACGTGCCCTTCACCCTCGCTGATGCGACGACGCTCACCGAAGCCGGCTACGTGGGCGAAGACGTCGAAAACATCATCCTGAAGCTCCTTCAGGCAGCCGACTACGACGTGGAGCGAGCCGAGCGCGGGATCGTGTACATCGATGAGATCGATAAGATCAGCCGGAAAAGCGACAGCCCGTCGATTACGCGGGATGTGTCCGGCGAAGGTGTTCAGCAAGCCCTGCTGAAACTCATCGAGGGTACTATTGCCAATGTCCCGCCGCAGGGTGGGCGAAAACATCCCCATCAAGAATTCATTCAGATCAACACCAGTAACATCCTGTTCATCTGTGGTGGAGCGTTTGTTGGCCTGGAACAGATCATCGAGCAGCGCCTCAATCAGAAGGTGATGGGATTCGGAGCTGAAATCCGTGGGCGGAGCGAAATCCGCTTGGGCGATTTCCTGGCCAAAGTTCAGCCTGAGGATTTCCTCAAGTATGGGCTGATCCCTGAATTCGTTGGACGATTGCCGGGCGTGGCTACGTTGGAGGAGTTGGACGAACGGGCCCTGATCCGCATCCTCACCGAACCGCGAAACGCTCTCACCAAGCAATACGAGAAGCTGTTGTCATTCGAGAAGGTAAAGCTCAAATTCACAGACGGGGCCTTGGGCGCGGTGGCACGGAAAGCCTACGCGCAGAAGACCGGCGCGCGCGGACTTCGCGCTATCTTGGAAGAGGTCATGCTCGACGTTATGTACGATGCCCCCTCTCAGAAACAGATTAAAGAAGTAGTGATTACCGAGGATTCCGTCTTCGGGAAGAACCCGCCGATTCGCATCTTTGAACAGGACGAAGACGCCATGAGCGCGTAATTTCAAACAAAACTGCGCAAGCTGCTTTGCAAAGGGCAGCTTGCGCCGATCAACACACCCCCTCCCCGAGCCCATCCATTTTTGACCATTCCGTTCAGCCGTCCCCTGCCATCCCTCCTGCAGAACTCTCGGCTTTTCCTCGACAAGCGGAAACGCTGCGCTATACTGACCACGTGTGAATCTGCTTGAGGGAAGGTCTGTGAAATACCCCGTTTCATCAAGTCTCCGTCATAGAGGCAAAGTCGTTGAACTTGACGCCGCGCGCGAAATGGTCACCCTGTTGGGGATCAACGGGGAACCGATCGGCAGCCTGTCGTGGGACTTCGTTATTGATCAAATCCTAGCCCATCGCAAACCACCCGTTCAACAAGAAGTTCGATCAGAACCACGCATTTTGCTCTCGTTTCACGTGCGCTACGACACACCAGAGGGACACCGATTCGAAAGTCGAGCGGGGGGCATCAGTGGCGGCGGGTTGTTTATCGAGAGCCAAGCACCTCTGCCGGTGGGGGCCAAGCTGGCCATGGAGTTCTCACTCGGAGAAGACCATGGAATGGCTCTCCGCTAAAGGGATCGTGGCATGGGTCTGTCCGAAAGCCGACCAATATACGTTTAGCATACGTTTAGCCCCGGGATGGGGGTGCGGTTCACCGAAGTCACCTCGGAAATCCGCGAACGGATTCTCGAGTTGGTGAAATCGGCACAGGACAAGGGCCAAGCAGCCTAATTCTGATTCCTGTTCAGTTCCGCCTTTTCGAAGATTGGATCGCGTGTATGAAACTTCCGGTCATCTCCACCGCAGGCCATCAAGGTAAATCTCTCGTCATCGACGTCGAGCAAGAAACGATCAATGTACACGACGCGTCTGGGCAACTGTTGGGCAATATACCCTGGGGCGTGATTATTGAACGAGTGCTCGCCAGTGACGACGATGCCCGGTATGCCCATTGCCGCGCGCAGCCGCGCGCCCCGCTCGCGGTGAAAGTGCGCTATACCACGCCTGAAGGAAAGCAATTCGACACTCTAACCGGCGGAGTGGGTGGAGGCGGGCTCTTTATCGAGAGCAGCACCCCACTGGCTCCAGGGACCGAGATCTCTGTTGAGTTCGCGCTACCTGATCGGCCCTGGGAAAAACTGAAAGTTAAAGCGAAGGTGGCCTGGGCCCGCAATAAGCCAGAGCGTTACCTCCTGTTTCCTGGCATGGGAGTCCAGTTCATGGATATTGATGAGAAGGCGCGGAGTCTGCTTGTAGAGTTAGTCGAGGCGTTGAATCGGAGTCGAACCCCTTCCTAATTCCATCTGGCTCTTCCCTGCCCACCGTTTGATATCAAGACTACTGTCCCGCTGCACAATCGTTTCCAACTCCGCAATCACTGAATCATCCCCAGCGAACCGAAGTCGATAGGCGGCTTCCGCCCGAACACTGGTCACTGAATCGTGCCGCAGCCGGTCCAAGAGAATCGGGACGGCGCGCGCATCGCCCGATTCCCCTAAAGCCGCCACGGTCCATTGGCGGACAGCCGGGTCGGCATCAGTCGCTCCCATGGACAAGGCTCCAAAGGCCTCCCGCGCATCGATCAGCAGCAAGGCGTGCCCGGCCGCTTGCCGGACAGTCGGATCGGGACTGGTCAAGAGGCCCACGAGAGTGAATGTCAGCGCAGATGTCCCCTCGACGGCACCCAAGGCTTGGGCAGCTGCACGGCGAACGGAGGGATCGGTATCGCGTAGCAGCGCCACCAATTCAGTTCCTGTTTCTGCGCCAGCTACAGACAGCTGTCCCACACTTCGAGCCGCGGCTTCACGCACCTTGGGCTCGGAATCGTGGAACGCCCGCATCAGGAATGGCTCTGCCTTCTGGTCGCCAATTTTGCCCAACCCTTCAGCAGCAGTCAGACGAATCGATGCATCGCGATCACCCAGCAAGGTGATAAGCATTTCTATGGTCGCTTGAGGTGTCGGTGTAGTGTCGTGGTAACACCCACCCGCCAAAGTGATCCAACAGAGCACCCACAACGTGAGGAGGATCCACATCGGTCGGTTTGAAGTCTTCGAGGGAAAAGACAAGATTGACTTGAAGATCACGCGGGTTTCGGAGGGTCTTCTTGAACAGCAGGCATTTCTTTCACTGCTTCAATAGATTGTTGCATTTCCTTCTGTGCCGCATCCATTTCAGCCTGGATGGTATGCATCTGGGGGTCGACGTTGTTGCGGACATCGGCCACAGCCTGTTGGAACGTTCGTAGCACATCGCCCACGCCTTCGCCCAAACTCTGCATGTCATCGGGAGACACTCCCGTCAGAGACTGAGCCGCCTTGGCCTTGAGGGCGGCTTGTTGCGCCTGCACGCGGGCCACAGCGTCTTTATTCACAATCGCTGAGGGACGTTTCGCAGCTGGCTTCGCTTGGGCTCCCTGTGGCAGAGGGGGATACTGCGCGCGGGCTGTCGGGGAAGGGGCCGCAGCGCGCTCCTCCATCGAAACCACCTGCTGTATCGGTGTATGGGCGGACGACGGCTCTCGAGGGGGGGCAGTTCTCGGCGCTTGGGGAGCCTGCGGCCCCATATTATAGAGCTGAGAGGCCGTGGTGCCTGGCGTCATCTCAGAGGCTGGGGTATAGGGAACATTGGGCTTGGCGATTATGGGCAATACGCCCGTGGTAGCTGGCTGAACCACCGCCGTGGCGATCGGTTGGGCCTGAGCCGGTTGTGGAGGCGCAGTTTCCGGTTGAACCTGACCTACGACAGGCTGGGGGACTTCGTTGACTTCCTTCTTAAACCCTTTCAGGGCCTTGCCGACACCTTCGCCGATCTGCGGCAAGCGGCCTGCTCCGAAAATGATCAGCACGATGACCAGAATGATAATGAGTTCAGAAATGCCCATGGTCCCGAACATGTACGCACCTCGCGTCTAGCAGGTTGCGAAAACCCTCTGCTTTCGTTCAACAAGCAGTCGTAATCTCAAACACGGCGACGACATCAGAACAGCTCGCAGGAGGCTCAATAAGTTCGTCCCGCAAGGCCGCAGAAAGCGAAGGGGCGTCGCGTACTCTTAGCCGTAGGTGGAGCCTTTGCGTCACGTGAGCACGACGCTGGCTGACTTTTTCAGAATCCTGCTAGAGAATACTCAAGACAGCCTGGTCACCCACAAGATGAGTTGAATCTAGCCGCCGCACCAACATGGTGTCAATAAAGGGGCTTAGCGGAAGGGTTTGGAGATGCGGTGGGATTAGAGAATAGGGACGATCTCGGTCTGTAGGGGTTGACCATACACCAGCGCTTCTCGATCTGAGACATACACGTCCAGTTCGCTCCTGATCCCGAACTCCCCCGGAAGATAGATGCCTGGCTCAATGGAAAAACAGGTTCGCGGCATGAGCCGGCGACTGTCCTGCGTTTCCAGGTTGTCGATGTTGGCTCCATTGCCATGGACTTCTTCACCGATAGAATGGCCGGTCCGATGGACAAAGAAGTCGCCATACCCTGCCTCACGAATCACGTTGCGGCAGACGTCATCGACTTCCCATCCAAAGGGAAACCGACCTGAGGCCACCCCTTCCTGGACAAACAAAAGCGCCGCATCGCGCCCTCGCCGGACATGTTCAAAGACCGTACGCTGCTTTGGAGGTACACGCTTCCCGGTATAGCCAGTCCAGGTAATGTCGCCGTAGACAGATCCCGGCTTTGTCCGCTTGGCCCACAGATCGATCAACACCAAATTGTCTCGCGTGACCGGAGAGGAGTCAGATTCGACCGGTCCATAATGGGGATCAGCGCTATGCGCATTGATTGCCGAGATGGGAGCGCTAGACGTCGTCATCCCGGCATCGTGAATCCTCGAGAGAATAAACTGCTGCAGCCCGTATTCGGTCAACGCACGTCCCTTGGTGATAGACGCAGCGACATGCGCAAATGCTGCATCGACAATTCTCCGGAGCGCGACCGTTGCATACCGATGCGATTCCAGTTGCTCGTCCGTCCAAACCGCTTCAAATCGTTGAACAAGATCGGCAGACGTGACGACCTCGATCCCAAAACTTCGAATCAAATCGATGGTTCCGGCATCGACCCGTGACAGATAAGGAACAGCGTTGAGGGGCGAATACTGCATCGCGATACGTTGTCGGCCTTTCAACAGTGACGACAACAAAACGCGTTGCTGTTCCCACGACACATAACGTTGGTCGTGACCGGGCAATTCGTCCAGCACGTGCGGTTCAATTCGGTGGAGCAGTTTGATCGGTTCCCCCGTGGCAGGAATCCAATAGTACCAACGCCGCGTGACGTGACGTGAAGGATCGAGGAGCAAGACGCGATAGGCCAACGTGTCGCTTCCCCGAAAATCGTAGAAGAGCCAGCCATCAAGCGCATCAGCTTCTTGCAATGCCTGTTGAATTGCTGTAATTCGCTCGTGATGCATGACCGTTCCCATCCGTACCGCATCTTATCGTCTGGGTCGTGGGGCGTCAATCAGATGATGGGCCATTTTTGTGCGCCATGCTACAATGCCGACCTATGGCTCCAGAGTCACCCCCAGAGTCGTCATCCCATCGCATCACGTTGTTCTTCGGGCCGGAACCAGTGGAGGGGGAACCCGACACACAGGCCTGTGTGTTCAACGTGAAGAAGCGGAGCTGGAAAACAGGAGTCCAAGTGTCCGTGGAAATCGACACGAACCAACTGTCGACCATTCGTCAAACAATCCGCCTCACCGAGCAACTCACGCCGATCTTTATGACGCTCGTTCCAGAAGAACGTCCCGTCTACGAACGACGCGTGGCGGATCTCTTTGCCCAAGCAGTGAGTTGGTGCAAGCTTGATGTTCGTCTGCAATCCGGCCTGAACCAAGAAAACCAGCGAATCCTGGCCAACGAGTTGGTGCTGGAGCTGGACCAGGCCGTCACTACTCGCACGGAGTATGTCGTTGCCTACGTTTTAACAGAGCTGGATCTTGCTCCTGATCACCCATCACCATAATTTCTTTAGCTTCTAGCAGCGGCAGGGGGTTTGCATTCATGGATGAATTTGTTATAACACATGCCGGTACCATCGCATGATACTTTCGCGTTCATCTGAATCGTGCTCTTGAGAGGGAGGAGGTACCTCACGTGAAACCTTTTGGACTCTGCAGCAGACTTCAGCTCGTGACACTCATCGTGGTCTTGACGTTCTTTCCGATGATCACGGTTCTGGCCTGGAGCCAGTCTTCGTCATCAGACACGCAGCAAGGAACAGCCACCGGCGCGGGCATGGGAGCCCTTTCAGCCGTCTCCACTATTCTGTACTTCCCGTTTAAAGCCCTGTATGCCATCGGCGGAGGAATCGTCGGCGGTTTTGCCTACGTCTTAACAGGCTTCAGCGAAGAAACGGCCAAGAACATCTGGATTCCCAGCATGTACGGCACCTACATCATCACGCCCGAACACCTCACCGGCGATCGCGCAGTGCGTTTCTTCGGTGTCGCTGCCGAGAGCGAAGGAGCGCCGTACGAACCCGAGCCGATGAGTAGCCATGCCCCTGAACCATACTGATGATATGAAACCTGTCGTCGGCGTGACACCAGACTTCAATGCCGGTGACAGGAACGAAATGGGCGGGCACGAGCCGACCTACTTTCTACGAGCCCGCTACATTCGAGCCATCGAAGAACTCGGTGGCATTCCCCTCATTCTCCCCCTCGTGGCAGAGCCGGTCGCCCGGCGGAGGCTTCTCGATGGTGTCGATGGACTCCTGCTTACCGGCAGCGGTCCAGACCTCCCCCCGCGCCTCTACGGAGAACACCGGCGCTACAAGTTTCTGCTGATGAGTGAGCGACGCGCCGACTTTGAACTGGAGCTGGTCCACCAGGCCAGAACGCGCGATCTTCCGCTCTTGGGGACTTGTGGAGGCATGCAGACCGTCAACGTCGCGTGCGGAGGCAGTCTGTACCAGGATATTCCATCACAGGTCCAGAACGCGTTGGACCATCGCCAGAAAACGAAGGCGATCCATGTCTCTCATCCCGTCGCCGTGACGCCGAAGAGTCTGCTTAAGAAAATCGTCAACAAGGCGACACTCATGGTGAACAGTTCGCATCATCAATCTGTCAAGACGGTGGCCCCATCGCTGGTCGCGAGCGGCGTCGCCCCCGATGGAATTGTGGAAGCGATCGAGTCGCCCACGCACAGATTCCTGCTCGCAATTCAGTGGCACCCCGAATTCCTCTTTGACCGCCACGCGCCCCACCGGCGGCTTTTCGAGGCCCTGCTGCGCGCCGCAAGAACGGACCCGCGCATGATTCACGCAAGCCGCCCCAGACAACGTCAACGCCATGAGGCCTATAATCCGCCTGCTTTACTAGACTCCACATTGAGCCTCAGAGCCTTAATCCCACTGCAGCGAATGCTGCCCCTCTCGTCTCAGGAGCGTCCGTGACGAGTCGCCTCTTTCGGACCAAACCCATCAGCCAAATTCTAGCGGACGCGGACCATCCTGACCATCGGCTGAAGAAGACCCTGACGGCGTGGGACCTCACTGCCCTCGGACTCGGCGCAATCATCGGCACCGGCATCTTCGTCTTAATCGGCACGGCCATCGTGGGAGATGCCCATCGACCAGGAGCAGGGCCAGGCATCGTGCTGTCGTTCATCTTGTCCGGATTCACCTGCGTCTTGGCCGCTCTCTGTTATGCGGAGTTAGCCGCAATGATTCCCGTTGCCGGCTCCGCCTATACGTATTCGTACGCCACGCTGGGAGAGTTCATGGCCTGGATCACGGGCTGGAATTTGATTCTGGAATATGGCGTGGCCTGCGTGGCGGTAGCGATCGGATGGTCGGGGTACTTCACCAATCTCCTCTTCTTGGCCGGCCTCGAACTGCCACATTGGGCCACACATCCACCTGGAGGACCGGAAGGGGGCATTGCCAACTTTCCCGCCGCGATCATCGTTCTGCTGGTTACGATCATCCTTGTCATAGGCATCAAGGAAAGTGCGCGTGCCACCGGTTACATCGTCTGCTTGAAGCTAGCGGTGATTCTATTCTTCATTGCCGTCGGTACCCCGGCCGTGAATCCAGAGAACTGGACCCCCTTCATGCCGCAAGGGTTTGCCGGTGTCGGCGCGGCCGCTGCCATTATCTTTTTTGCCTACATCGGATTCGATGCCATCTCGACCACCGCGGAGGAGACACAGAATCCTCAACGCGATCTCCCGATCGGCATTATCGCGTCGCTGAGCATCTGCACCGTGCTCTATATCGCCGTCGCCGTGGTACTGACCGGATTGGTTCCCTATGCGAAAATCGACATTCACGCACCAGTCGCTGATGCCTTGCGACTGGTGGGATTCAAGTGGGGCGCAGCCATTGTGGCGATCGGCGCAGTCGCCGGCATCACCAGCGTGCTCGTAGTGATGATGTTAGGGCAGATCCGTGTGTTCTTTGCCATTTCGAGGGATCGGCTGCTTGGTCCCTGGCTCTCTGCCGTGCACCCGCGATTCGGAACACCCCACCGTGCCACCATCGCCACGGGTTTCACGGTGGCGGTGCTGGCCGCCTTGATCCCCATCGGTGATGCGGCGGATATGACCAACATCGGGACGCTCTTTGCCTTCGTCCTGGTCTGTCTCAGCGTGATTATCCTCCGGTACTCCAAACCCGATCAGCCCCGCCCCTTCCGCCTTCCATTTATGCCGCTGGTACCCATCCTCGGTATGCTGGCCTGCCTTGGACTGATGGCCTTTCTCCCCGGACTCACATGGATCCGCTTCGGGGTGTGGACCGTCATCGGCGTTCTCGTCTATGCGGGCTATGGGCTGAAACACAGCAAACTCGCCGTACAGAACAGCAGACCTTGACACATTGATGGTTGAATCATTGTTCCATTGATCTCAATGGAACAATGCGCAGCTTACCGAATGGCTCAATGCTTAAACGAGACTAGTTCGACTTGCCGGGTGGCCGTGGAGCGGAAGTAGGAGCAGCGGAAGGCTGAGCATCTGCCACTGGGACTGAGGCCATCGGAGCGGGCGTCGCAACGGAAGGAGGAGCAGTCTGAGCCGTAGGGGCAGGACCGGTTGCTACCTGAGCAGCGGGCTTCGGGGGAGCGGTCGGCTTCGGCGGCGGTGGTTTTTCAGGCTTAATGCCTCCTTCCCAGGCGGGACCGGAGTACATGTCCGCCGTAAGACCCTTGTTCTTCCATTTCTCTTCGAAATCAGCGGCTGCTTTGTTGGCTGTTTCGCCCACACCCATTACGTCGTTCCAAGGATAGGTCTTTGGCCCGATTTGGCAACCGGATTGCGTGCGCTTTAAATACAAGGCGACCGGATTCCCCCGATAGGGTCCGAGATAAATATGCACACAGCCGACGTATTCGAGCAAGGAAGCCAAGACCCTCTCCAAGATTGCGCATGATGCCACAAAGGGTGAGAGGAGGGCAAGGAGGCTACTCCTTTGCTCACCCAACGCGCGCCCTCAGAAGGGTCTCGTTGGATGCGCGCAGTCAGGGAGTCCGCCTCCTCGCCCTTCCAGGAAACGAAAATGAAGAGACTTCTCGGCTGGTCACCGATCTACCGGCGATGGCAACTAAGCCCCCGCACATGTCCTCTATGTGAAGACATGTGATTTAACCTCCACTGCGTCGCCAAGGAATAAGCACATGACGTGAGTAAGGGAATCGACTTGTCTTTGGTTTGCTGACAGTTTACTGGTTACGTCTAGCAGGATGCTGACAAAGTCCGCCGGCTTTGTTCCCTGCCTGCGCCGCAGAGCAAGGCGGCGCGGCAGGCATGCCGCGTTGTCGCTTCGAAGACGTGACATGTGATGCGTAATGAGAAGGAGACGCCAGTCGACGCTGCGACAGCGCTTTTGGAACGGCGCGTCTCGGGTGATCGATTGCGAAGCAATCAGGGGCCGAGTGGGTGGAAAACATTCGCCGTGGTTGGGCGGGTGAGAACAGCGGCCTTTTTGAGCATCCTGCGTGGTGTGCTTCTGTTGTACTAGACGTGCAGACCAGTGCAGTTCTGGCGTGACCACATCATTCTTCTGCAGCCTGCTAGCACTGTTGAGAGGCCGACCAACGCCTGCGTGAGCTCTGGAACGACTCGATCGAGAGGATCGATTCGGCATTCAGACGCCGGCTTTCGCGAATCGCTCGCGGGCCTGGTGAATCAAGTGCAAGAGAGCCCGGTGACTTCGACAGCCCACCACGAGTTTGGCATCAGAAATCACGACTGGTCGATAGGGAAGAAGAAACCGTTTTTTCAGGCGGGCGATGCGCGCGAGGGACTGTTCCAATCGTTCGACCGTGATGGTGCCATCCGCGACGGCTATGTCCAAGGCGCTGATGGCCGCCACTTCTCGATTGCGATCCTTACAGATGAGTGGCATATCGCAGCCGGCCAGGATCGATTGCACTGTGGCCTCTCCGATGCCGTAGTGATCGATGATCGCGTGCATTTCAAGATCGTCGGTCAGAACTACGCCGTTGTACTGCAGCTCTTCGCGGAGAAATTTCCCAATGATGGTGGGGGACAGCGTGGCCGGTCGTTGGTCATCCAATGCGTGATAGAGCACGTGAGCCGTCATCATCGTGGCGACGCCGTGTGCTGCGGCATGCCGGAACGGAGGAAACTCAATCTGTTCCAATCGCTCGCGAGGCGCCGTCACGACTGGCAATTCCTTATGCGAGTCCGCATTGGTATCGCCATGACCGGGAAAGTGTTTGCCACAGGCTACGACGCGGTTGTCTTGCAAGCCTCCCACCGTCGCCAAGCCCAGTTCACACACCGGCGCCGGCGCGGTGCCGAACGCACGATCGCCGATCACAGGATTTGCTGGGTTGCTGTTCACATCCAGCACGGGCGACATATTCATATTGATGCCGACGGCTTTCAGCTCTTTTGCAATCGTCGCCGCGGCTGCATAGGCCAGCTCGGAGGAATTGCACCGGCTCAACACCTCGCACGGGGGGAAAATCGTGAACTCTTTTGGTAAGCGCGAGACACGCCCGCCTTCTTGGTCGATCGAAATCAGCAGCGGGGAATGGGGACTGCTTCGCTGCAGTTCATTCGTCAGTTGGACAATCTGTTCAGTCGATTCGAGATTCCTCGAAAACAAGATGACTCCACCAGGCTTATACTCTTTGATGAACGCGGCGAGGTCCGGCGAGACGACCGTGCCGTCGAACCCCACCATGAAGAGCCGACCGATTTTGTCACGAGCCATCATCATACCCCTTGCCTCTCGCCTTCGCTATAGCGCGCGGTCCATCAAATACTGAATCAGCAACCTGGTGCCGATCCCAGTAGGGCCTTTGGGGATATAGGCTCGTTCACGCTCACTCCAATCGGTGCTGGCAATATCGAGATGCACCCAGGGACAGTCGCCGACAAACTTGCTTAAGAACAGCGCAGCTGTGATCATGCCGCCCCCACGCCCACCGATGTTCCGCATATCGGCCACATCGCTCCGCAATTGTTCGAAATATTCATCCCACAACGGCATTTCCCAGACACGCTCGCCCGCGCGTAACCCAGCCTTGCGAACTGACTCTTTCAGCTTCGCATCTGTACCGAACATGCCGATCGCAAACTGGCCAAGCGCCACGACACAGGCACCCGTTAGGGTAGCAATGTCGATGAGCGCCGCCGGCTTAAATCGTGTGGCGTAGGCGAGGCCGTCAGACAAAATCAGCCGCCCTTCGGCGTCGGTGTTCTGTACCTCCACGGTCTTCCCTGACAGCGTTTTCACGACGTCGCCCGGCCGCATTGCGCGGCCCCCCGGCATGTTCTCAGCGGCAGGGAGAATGCAGATCAGATTGAGCGGTAATTTCAGCCGATCCGCGGCTCGCATGGCGGCCAGCACTTCCGCGCCGCCGGTCATGTCCGCTTTCATCTGCTCCATATTCTCCGCCGGCTTGAGCGAAATTCCACCCGTGTCGAATGTAATTGTCTTGCCGACGAGTACCACCGGGCGATCATCTTTTTTCTTTGAGCCGTGGTACTGGAGAATGATGAACTTCGGCGGTTCACGGCTGCCCTTGGCCACGCCGAGCAGAGCGCCCATTCCAAGTACTTCCATGTCCTTCCGTTCAAGGATCTTGAGACTCACACCGGTTTCCTTCGCAATGGCCTTCGCCTCGTTGGCGATCCTGGTCGGCGTCATCACGTTGGAAGGATGGTTGCAGAGATCGCGGACGAACACTGTGGCTTCCGCGGTCGCCACACCGCGCCGAATACCTTCGGCCAGCTGGCGCAGCTGGCCTTTCTGCGGAGCCAGAACCGACATCGCTGCCACGTCTTTGTTGGTTGGCCCTTCGCTGCGATAGACGTTAAATTGGTAGCTCCCCAGAATTGCCCCTTCGGTCATCACCTGTGACATTTCGACCACCGACGCGCCACGGGGTGTCACACTCGGCAGTGCAACAGTGAACGAGCCGGCCTTCACTTGGCGAACCCGCTTGGCCGCATGTCCCATGGCCTCTCGAATCTGGTCAAGCCCTACATCCTTCTTCTTGCCCAGGCCGACCAAGATCAGCCGCTTCGCCGGAACTTTGCCCTGCGTGTGGAAGAGCACCACTTCATTGGCCTTTCCTTCGAACTCATTCGACTGCAACAGTTCCCGGAGCGACCCGCCAAGGGCCTTGTCCAGCACCATCGCATCCTGTTTAGAAAGAGCCTCGCCTTCGCAATGCGTGAGGACGAACGCATCTGTGGCCTCCGTTTCGGCTCGCCCTTGCTTGATGTCGACCTGCATGATTTTCATTCAATTCTCCTTGTTCAAACTTTCAGCCGTCAGCACTCAGGTTTCAGTTCAAACTTATAGCTGACTGCTGAGAGCTGATAGCCTCACCATCATACCCCCCGCATGTCGGGGGCCCAAATGTGCTTGTGCATCTGCAATTGAAAACGAATCGGAAGCCGATCCGCCAATACCCATTCAACCAACTGACGGGGATCGAGCGTACCAAAGACTGGGCTAAAGAGGACCGGACATCGATCTATCAATCCGTAGCGCATCACGATCTCTTTCGACCACTCATAGTCACTCCGATCGTGAATGACGAACTTTGCTTCGTCCTTCGGCCTGAGGCGCTCGACATTGGACCAATGCATCTGTTCCATCATCCCGCTTCCCGGACACTTCACATCCAGGATGATATGAACCGGCGGATCGACGGTCGCGGTATCGACGGCTCCACTGGTTTCGAGCAGAACGATGAAGCCTTCATCGCACAGCCGGCAGAGCAACGACGCTGCATTGGGCTGGGCCAGTGGCTCTCCGCCTGTTACTTCGACCAACCGGCAGCCATACTCATGGACTTTCGCCAGAACGTCGTCGATCGATTGCTCGGTGCCGCCATAGAATGCGTACTTCGTATCGCACCACGTGCAGCGGAGAGGACAGCCGGTCAGGCGAACAAATACGCAGGGCCGACCGGCAAACGTCGATTCGCCTTGGATGCTGTGGAAGATTTCGGTGACGCGCAGCAAGGATAATTTGGTCATTGGATCAATGGGGCACTGAAACAATTCCATCTATTTCCATTGCACGACCGGCCAGGCCCGTTGCCGAGCGATGCGTGTCATCCCCCGAATGGGATTCACCACCGTGGGATGTCCGACCGCACGCAGAAGTTCGAGGTCGCCGGGACTGTCGCCGTAGGCATAGCACTGGGAGAGGTTTAGCGTGAGGTCCTGTGCCACCCGCTCAATCAGCTGCCGCTTGCCCTCGCCATAGGGCAGAGGCGGGACAAAGTGGCCCGTGTAGACGCCATTCATCTGCTCCAATCGGCCGGCAAAGCATCGGTCAACTTGTAGCGCGGTCGCGATAGGGTCGATCAGGAAATCAAGTGAGCCCGTCAGAAGAATAATCGTGTGGCCAGCCTGCCGATGCTCGTCGATCTTGAGCATGGCCGCAGGGGACACACAGAGGCACAATTGCTCGCGGCAAAATTCTTCTCCCAACGGCTCAATCACCCGCGCCGGCTTTCCGGCCAGATACAGCTTGCGCTCGCGGAGCGGATGTAGCGAGAGTGCCGGCAGGTGCCGCATGAGCCAAGAAAGGCTGGTGCGAACCTCCGGCCATCCGACTACGCCGCACCGCCAAAGCCATCGGAAAAACCGGACCTCGCTGGATTCGCCTGGCAAGAGCGTATTATCGACATCAAAAAAAGCGGCGACCGAAGAGGAGAGGCGTTGTTGGGTTCGAGCGGTCACGAGTGTCATTGAGTAGTAACCAGGGCGTGAGATTAGGGACCGATTCTACCGGACCATCTCTTCATTGACAAGAAATTTGGCCTACTTCTATAATGCCACCGGCTAAGTTCGTGGCATGTTATTCGTGAAGAGTGCAACGTAGCGAGCTTATTCTTTGCGAACAAGGTAGCAGCCTGATTCAGTATTCAGGTTGCACGATGTTCAAACGGGTGGCCAATAAGGCCGCAGCGAACGAGAAAGCGAGGCGTACTGTCTCTGGTACGTCGAGCATCCGAGTGATACGAGAATGATGCGGGCAGCCTTCTCAACATCCCGCTAGAGGCCGAAGTGGTGGAATGGCAGACACGCACGTTTGAGGGGCGTGTGGCGCAAGCCGTGCGGGTTCAAGTCCCGCCTTCGGCACCATCCTTTCTATAGTGCAGCAATTCAGAGACGTGGCGAGCGCCGTGCTGAGGCCGTGTTATTAGCGTGTTAAGGCGGATCATCGCATCGTCTAACTTCTCAGCCTTGATCGTGCGGTAGCGAAGGAACATTTCCATCGAGGAATGGCCGACGATCTTCATGATCGTTTCGGTATCCATCCCTGCATCCGCTAGATTTGTCACCGCACAGTGTCGGAGATCGTGGAACAGGAAGTCCTCGTTCTTCTGGTCCTGGCACAGCTGCTGAATCACTCGATAGGTGTGATTGAGCTTCCGGCCTTCCTGCATGCGCCCTCTTTCGCCACCCTCCTACAATACGCCTCCCTGTGAGGCTCCCATGCCTACCTCTCTCCGATTTCCCAAGGAAACAAATACAGCAACAAGTGACCGCATATATTAACCGTGGGCGGCTATCTTAGGCTTATGGACGACTTCTACGAAAACCATCCGAGTGAAGCTAGAAAACTTGCGCTTTATGTATTGGCAACGATCAGGTTTCTACTTCTCTGTGGATGGGTTTATGCCCTACCCTATCTCACTATGTATTCCATTCGTGACGCAGCCCAAAGTGGTGATCTAGACAGACTAGAAGATTTGGTGGACTTTACCAGTCTGCGTCAAAGCATAAAAGAAACCTTGAGGGTCAACATGATAAAGAAGGCTGGTGTCATTGAAGGACAAGATCCATTTGATGCCGTTGTTTTCACAATGACAGGAGCGGTGATCGATCCAATAGTTGACACTGCAGTCACACCCAACGGGATTGCTGCAATGATTCGTGGGGAAAAACCTACCGAGAGCAAGCCGTCTACCACGCGTGAAACTGGGGACATTAAAGACGGCTGGTCGAATGCAAGGATGGACTATGTGGGACTGTCGAAATTTGTTGTTCGGTTCCAAGACAAAAGCACGGGCGAAGACGCAATTGTGTTGATGCTCAAACGCCAGAATTTTGGCTGGCAATTAACCAACTTTAGAATGCCGCTTTTTGTCCGAAAGCAAACGTTCAGGCAAGCGGTAATAGGCCTATAGTGTACAAGTGACAAGATCGATAAAAGCTGCGCTTCTATCTGGCCTAATCCTAATATTTCCTGGCATCGGGCATATGGTCTTGAAACAGTATTTACGTGGCTCAATCTTGATGATTTCCGCGCTGATAGCGTTGTCAGGAATCGTCACAGTAGCATTTAAGCGGGCGCTGACCATTGTCGATAGCATCAAAAGTGGTGAGATTCCTGTTGAAACAGGAGCGATTACAGAACTGGTTTTCAATTCCACCAGTGGTGCGGATAGTTCAATAGTGAATATTTCTGCGATTGTTTTCGGCGCATGTTGGCTAATCGGTATCATCGATTCCTATAGACTCGGCATTACTCAAGAAAAATAGAATATGTGAATGGCCGCTTCTGGCCGAAAGTGGTCATTCGATAAACTCGATCAAACCCGGATTCGGTTTGTGTCCCAGTGGTCGTATCAACCGCAATGTAAGCCAGGCGCATTATCCCCACCTACTCCTTGCCCCTTCGTTAGCGACCTTCCTAGAATACGCCTCCCTGCGAGGCTCTCATGCTCATCGCACTTCATCTCTACCGTCGAGTTCCCGTGCAATGCTCCGTCACCTACAACTGTGAACGACCTTTCAGGTGCTATGAACCGCCATTCATAGTCCGGGCTTGATGCTCCCTCCACCCTGGTTGACTTCCTGTCCGGCCCATCGTGAAAAGACCACACAAACCACGTACTTCGACGAAACCCGCCCAGCCTGACTGTCGTCGGCGCGTTCTTTGCTGATGCGACACCATGAACCTGCAGTGATTGCTCAGAGGGAGGTGCCCCATGCAAGGACGTTGGCCCAAGTTCGAGAACAAACATGCTGAGCAGGTGATCGTGGGCAGGGCCTGTGCCCCAACGCGAGTCTTCATCAACATCACGCTATGGCTGCTGTTGGCCGGTCTCACGATGTCACTCACTGGTTGTACCGCATTTCTCGCTGTAGCTATAGTTGAATCCATTCCCGAGGAAACCTATATACCAATAGCAACATTTCGAGAGGGAACCGTCCAGCCCCCAGCTTCCTGGCCGATAACCACTGCGTCAAGTAAGCAGTCGATCAGTCTTCTCATAAGTGGCGTTAGAATTGTGAATGGAAATAAGGAAATTTCCTACCCCGCAGGGCAGATGACGCTCTGGGCAACAAAGGTGTTCAGGCTAAAGAGTATAGCTAAGGCCTACAGAGACTCAGGCCTTTTATCAGAGGTGAAGATTGGTAATTTTTATAATACCGATCTCAGAGCCGAGTTTCACGTACTATCCCGTGAGCAATTCAGTAAGGAGGGAGTACGCCCGTCGATAATCACAGCGTTTGTAATTCCTACTTACCGCCAACGCGAATTCATTATCACGACGACGCTGAAAAACAGGGAGCTGCAGAGCTTGGGAACGTTTCAGAAGGCAGAGAAAGCAACCGACTGGACCCAGCTTTTGCTGATATTTATCGCGCCATTTCACTGGCCTAAGTCCGTTTCGAGCGAACTGGTTTACGACTTAAACCGCTCCATCATCAGCCAGGCATATGAGGAAGGAGTTGTACAGTCCCCTGCCCAGATTGACGAGGCGAAAAAGCTGGCGCAGGAGTGGAAGCCAACGACGCCGTAAACACCTGATCGAGCCACGTGGTTGCGACACACGCCCGCCAATCCATCCAAGCATTTCCTCACGCCCTACCTTGCGCCTCCCTTCGCCCCCTCCTATGAATGAGCCTCCCTGCGAGGCTCCAATGGACCTCCGTCGCCACAAACGTTTTCCCGTGCACTTTCACAGCAGGTTCACTGGTCCAAAGGTCGGTGAATTGGTTGGTACGATCTTGGACCTGACAAAGAAGGGCTGTCTCATCGAGACCGCCAGCCAGGTATACGCAGGCATGCCCATCACCCTGTGCATTGATGTGCCGGACGCTGTGTCACCGATCCATATTGGAAAAACGGCGGTGCGTTGGAGCCGTGGTGGAAAGGTCGGCGTGGGCTTCATCACGGTGGCTCCGCCAGATCAGGAAAGATTAGACCTGCTTCTCAAATGAATGAATCAGGATCAACACACCTGACCAAGGATCAGATAGTGGCGAAGCAGAAATGAGCAGCGTTATGCGTCAGTGCGAAAATGCAGATAGAAATCACACAACCAGGGAGGGGCCTTTGACAACCACACGATTAACATACATCGTCTCACTAACCGTGTTCCTGCTCGGATTTGGCTTGGGAGGACTTTCGTTGCATGTTGCCTCAGCTCAGGGACTCTTTGGGTTAAAGACATCGATTAGCTAGATCGGGACCGCCCTAGTCGAGATGCAGAAGAACGTGGACGATCTCCAAAAGAATATGGGTACGATCAAACAAGCCAAAGATCAGTTGACATCTCTATCACCGGCGGGTGGGGAAGAGGGTAGCTCCCTCAAACAACTCATCCCTGGAATGGGCCAATTGGGCCAATAGCAGACATGCTGGCCTGACGGTTCTTGGTTACCGACAAAGGCCCCCTCCGATTTTCTGGTCACTGGGCCGGTTGCGGATGGTTGCGGGTGTTGCGGATGATCTGCCTCACGTTGTTGGCATGGGAGTGGCGGAAGAAGTAAGCAGGGGCGGCGGGCTCTTGACAAGAAGATAACGTGGGGCTCAGGAAGCGCATCTCGTCTTCAGATTCAGACGCTTCACGAGATACGGGGCCGAGTCATGAAACTGGAATCTACCGGTCCACTGTGCAGCGGAAGTTCACTCGCTCTTCTTGTAAACGACCAAACCAATGACCAAAAGCCCGATCATCACGAACGCAAACGTTATGAATGTGTCATCCACGGGGTGGCTCATGGCTACTCCTTTCGCTCGAACCAAGAACTCTTATATGAGAAGATACAAGGGAGCATGAAATGTACCTGGTTTGGACTTAGCGGCGTAACTGCGTCCTCGTTCATGATTTCAACGAATTACGCATATTAGAATGGAAATGCGAGGACAAAGTCTAGCCTAGAGAGGTAATCGTCCACATTCAACTGGTGTTTGGTGTGGCTATTCACCACGACAGTAAAATGCATCTATTTATGCTTGTAGGTATGGGATGGAATCGCTTCGAGAACTCGAATCGAAAATAGTTCAGGGAGCTAGGTCAGTTTGTGTTCGACGATTGTAGGTCTTGCGAATGAATTTTATTTGGAGGCAATCCTTAAAAATTAAATTCCAAGCCCTTGATATAATCATTTGAACTTGCCGGTTGCTCCGTTCGGGTGAAATCATAGTCAATATCTTTTTCATAACGGTAGTTAGGCAACACCTGAACGTGCCGGCTTCTTGGAGGACCTTGAATGGTCTCGCGAGACGTGGCTCGCCAATCACGATCTGAAACCTCGGGTTTCCTCCACTCCGTTCCTTCAGATGTTGACCGACGCCATTCTCCCGAATTTTCCATAATTGTTTTGGATACGGGTGTGCGGTAGTACTCCTTCGGAGGCAAAACAGGTCCTTGAGGGGATTGTTCCAAGAGGCTAGCTCCGAGAAGGAGGGGTAGAACGAGTGCGAATAACCAAAACCATCCCAATGGCCACAGACGTTGTTCGTATATGACGGTTGATATCATCGCTTATTCTTTGGCTACGTCTGGGCGCCATCGCAGAGATTTGAACCAGTACTCATGGGCCGAGGCTAGCCAAGCGTCCGCCTCTTTGGCCGTAATCCAGGCGTTGAGAAAATTGATAAAATCTGCCTGGCCTTTATTGACTGCAAATGCGGCTTTGGTTGCAATGAGTGGCGTAGATAAGGGCGTATCGACCTTATCAGGATGGTCTAAGGCAATAAAAGTCGGGAGGGGGTTGGATTCAATATAGGCGTGAACCGTACCAGCTGTCAGTGCGCGTATGGCGTCCTGACTTTGTTGGAAAATTTGAATCGTGGCCTTGGGAAGAATTCGTCGAGCAAGCTCTTCTGAAACAGTTTGCGCAATACAGGCAACTTTGACACTATAATGATTGGCGATTGTGCACTTGACAAAACCAGTTTACTGCGGTAAATTGGGTGCATGAAAACCACATCGAATGATCTCACGCTGGTTAAAATCACGCAGCGGTTCTCCACCGAGGAAGCTGCACGCGAATATTTCGAGCATCTCCGCTGGCCTAATGGCCCCGTTTGCGTGCATTGCGGAAATGCGGATCAAGAGCGTATCTACAAGGTAACTCCGAATCCTGCCAAGAAAATACGCGCTGGTCTTTACACATGCGCCGAGTGCAAAGAGCAGTTCACCGTTACAGTAGGAACGGTCTGCGAATCCTCCCATATTCCGATCAACAAATGGCTCATCGCGTTTTACATGATGTGTGCGAGCAAAACACAGATTTCTGCGCTCCAGGTGAAACGCCATCTTGAGCTCGGTTCCTATCGGTCGGCGTGGTTCATGTGCCACCGCATCCGCTTTGCGTTACAGGATATAGAGCCGAACGATAAACTGAACGGAATTGTGGAAGCCGATGAAACATATATCGGAGGCAAGAAGCGCGGGATGGGACGACGATACGTTGGCAACAAAACGGTTGTCGTGTCACTGGTTGAGCGTGGCGGTCGGGTGCATTCTCAAATCGTCCATAAGGTCACTGGTGATGCCCTAGGTCGCTTGCTCAAACAGCATGTTGCTAAATCTGCGCATTTGAATACTGATGAGTCTCCACTTTATAAGAGAACCGGTAGGGCCTTCGCCTCGCACGATACAGTCAATCACAGCGAAGAGGAGTATGCACGTCTCGATAAATCTGGGCGACTGGCGACTACGAATACAGCCGAAGGTTTTTTCGGCAACTCTAAGCGTTCACTTGATGGCACGCATCACCATGTCAGTGGCAAGCATATCCCTCTCTATCTAGCGGAACTAGACTACAAGTATAATACCCGCCGAATCACTGATGGGGCACGCACAGTTGGCGGCATTCAAGGGATAGCTGGCAAACGGCTAATGCTGCGTCGTACCACAACTCAGAACTGAGACAATTCCTATGCGGTTATCCGAACAGCGTGCGAGAACCGTTACAAAGGAATTGCTTAGCTTTAGGGGATGGGATTTGCGTCCCGTATCTTCTGGCGGTCAATTGCTGGAGGAATCAGAGTATCGCGCATAATCCGACCCTCACAAACATCTTCGAGAAAAAATCCAAAACCGGTCCAGGGATCGGAAAGCCAGATTTTCTGTTGCTCGAATCGGCCAGTAGCTTACGTCCGCTAATTGTCATTGACACCAAGGCGACCACTGCTGATCTTCAGAAGTCCATCAAAGATACTCAACACTATGGAAATGCGATTTTAGAATCGGGAAGTGAGGCACTATCAGTTGCGGTAGCTGGCGCTGCGCGGGAGATTTGCGATGTCTGTGTTCAACGCCGCATCAACTCACATTGGGAGGAGCTAACCCTTCACAAGCAACCGATCGACTGGATACCGTCTCCAGATCAAACACGTCGAATTTTATCAATCAAAGGCGCTATAGAGGTTGCGCCTGAGCGGCCACCGGATCACGTTCTTGCGGCGCAGGCAATGCGTCTTAATGAGATTCTCCGAGATTGCAAAATCAAGGATGAACTTCGCCCTGGATATGCCGCAACGTTTATGTTGGCATTGTGGTTCGGAGATGTTGTCACTGACTCATCGATTGTTCTGGAACAAATCAACACGAACGCAAAGAGGGCGTTATATAAAGCACAGAAACACACCCTTTCAGAGAGTCTTCGTGTTGATGTAGAAAATGGCAAGCTCGCGGATCGCGCCTGGGAAATCATTGACATTCTGAAGAAACTTAATATTCGCTCGTTTTTGCAAGAGCATGACTATCTCGGCCAGTTGTACGAGACTTTCTTCAGGTACACAGGCGGCAATACTATTGGACAGTTTTTTACGCCACGGCACATCATCGACATGATGTGTAAGTTAGTCAACGTCTCTCCAAACGACAGGGTATTTGACCCGGCATGCGGGACGGGAGGATTTTTAATCGGCGCGCTCCGACGCATGATAGGGCGACAGAAAATCAGTTATCAGGATGCCATCGTTAAGGTACGCCAGAATATCTTGGGGATGGAATCAGAACCGGCTACCGCTGCCCTGTGCATCACAAACATGATTTTACGTGGTGATGGTAAAAGCGGTGTCATTCGTGCAGATTGTTTTGTTCGCCGCAATTATCCTAGTGCCCCGGTTGATGTGGCTCTACTTAACCCGCCATTCCCTCACAAAAAGACCGATACGCGCCCAGAGCAGTTTGTTGACCGTGCCTTGCAAAGCGTTAGAAACAAAGGGCTCGTTGCAAGCATCATCCCCTATTCTTTGTTGGTAAGCACAGGCGACTGGCATAAGCGCACGCTGCGAGAAAACAAATTGTTATTCGTGGCAACTATGCCACCAGACCTTTTTAACCCCTATGCATCATTCAACACTGCTGTAATCGTGTTGCAGAAGGGCGTGCGCCATGGCGATAGCCGCGTCCTCTTTGCTCGCCTTTGGAATGACGGGTATAAATTAAAAAAGAATAATCGCGTTCCCCAAGTGGGCTCACAGATCGATGAAATTCTTGAGGCGTTTGAACGCAAAACGAGCAAGCCCGAATTAACGGCATTTCATTCGCTAACGGTTGATTCGAATGAATGGTCTCCAGAAGCCTTTATAGAAGGTGCTCCACATAGCGATAAGGATTTCATGTGTGGATTTGAGCGTCACATTCGAGCGCATGCTGTTTTTTATATTGCAGAGGGAAACAGACTATTGCCCGAAGGCGCACCAACTAGAATGAAGGCGGTGCCTTCAGCGTTTTCAAGAGAGTCGGCACTCTCACTTTCCACTAGGTTGGGCCCATTCAATGTAAGCGAATATTTCGATATTCAACTTGGCGGGAAAGACGAAATCGAGGACTTAGGAGATGATGGCACTACACCTATCGTTTCCACGAGCGAGTTTAATAACGGTGTGACGGCGTGGAAACGGGCTCGTTTCATATATAGACCACCAGCAATAACTGTCGCAACGGATGGCAGTACCTGTTCTAGTTTCGTTCAGGAGTTCCCCTTTTACACTTTCTATAAGGTGGCTATTCTTAGGCCCAAGCAACAATGGTTCCCACTGGATGCGATGTATTACGTTTCCTATTTGTTGAAGCAGGAACGATGGCGGTATGTTTATGCAAGGAAGTTCGGTAAGGCCAGGTTGTCCGATACGTTTCTATATGGACCAGTAGATAGAACCGGGAAACCTGATTTTGAGAAGATGGCGAAATTGACCAGAGAAACTGCTGCATTTCCTATCATTCAATCGTTCCGTGATGCACGCAAGACAGATTCCGAAAACGATAGCGATGTAGAAATAGCCAGTAGCCGTCTTGTGGCAATTGCCGATAGTCCTGCTTGGCTGATAGAAGGCGATGCCCTAAAGAAGAGGCTTGCTAAGCTTGATAAATGATAAAAAAAACAGTAGCCCTCCATGGACTCGCGTACACAAAGATCGCTCTTAAATACCTTCGAAGCCATCCCGATGCCAAAACTGCGCAGACAACTTAGACGTAAAATTGAAATGCTCGCCGTCGGTCCTACTCCGCCGACGTGTAAGCAATTGCATGGAGTAATGGATGGTGAGAATCCTGTGTATCGTATTCGCTCAGGTGATTACCGTATCTTATATTCTGTTCGCGGCATCATCATTGTTATCTTAGACATCGCCAACAGAAAGGATGTGTACCGATGAAGATGAAAAGAGCACCACGACTTCCTGCTGAAGAACTCCATATGAAGGGTAGCGAGTTCGACAAGATCATGCGGTGCGCACTTCAAGTTCATCCCGGAGAAGCACCGAAGCGGAAAAGAGCAGTAAAATCGAAAGCCAAACGCAAATCGAGTGGCCCAACCAAGTAGTATCCGATGACCAGGGCCTGAGAAATGCGGTCAGTCGAGCAGGTTTGTCAAGTGCACAATCGCCTAATAATTGAAGTCCCTGATCCCTGTAAAATTTTTCGTGCGCTGCATGTTTGCAACTATTCCGATACCAGAACTCGCGTAGGGTTGGGTGAAATTTACCTTTAGCGCACGCTGCGGGGTGACGACCATGCCAGCGACGATGATGTCTATTTTTTGTTTGAGCAGCGCTGGCAGAATGCCGTCCCAATCAAATACCTTGAAGACTGGCTTCACGCCCATGTCTTTGGCCAATTGTTTGGCCACATCCATCTCAAACCCAACCAACTCACCCTGCGTATTCTTCATTGTCCATGGGGTAAACAGGGAAACCCCGACTCGTAACTCTCCTGTTTTTTGAATACGGTCCAACGCGTCTACAGGCTTTCGGATGTCCTCAGCCAGTAAGCTGTCGACTCCCATTACAAAGAAGAATGCGATCAGCAAAATCCATCCGAACAATCGATAGTTTTTCATCAATGGACCCTCCACAACATGGCCCGACTCCATCTGTGCGTAGGAAGACAAAATGGTTTGACACAATTTTCGCGCACAAACCGGCTAGCGGTAGGGGCGGCAGTCCCCCCTTCTGGACCGAATTTGCCCGGGCAGGTCAGAATTGACCAGCCGGGAGTTTTGTACCACCTATCATGATAGGGATCAGCTCGCAAGCTGAATCGTTTCGCCCAGCGCTGGGAGAAGCGACTGCTCGATATTGTCGAAGATTCTGGGTATTGCTTTCTCGCTACACTAGTTCTTGTAAGTTGCCGCTTCTTGTAAGTTGCCGCCGAAGTATACCCCTATCATGATAAGAAAACACCTACGCTTATTGGCCTAAGCTAAGATTTTAATCATTTATCAGAAAGTAACGCAGACCGGTAGAGGGATGGCACGTGGAGACTCTGGCTGGACCGGTGACCGGCTCAGGGCCGAGAGCCAATGGTAAGGGCCAAGGCTAGGACGACCGTGGTGAGGTTACTCCGATCCATGCCCTTCGCGTCCCTGTAGAACGTTCACTGCAGCGTATAACAACGCCATCGCCGACTCTCAAGCCTCGCCTCGCGCGGTATTCAAAAGTTTGTCTGGAACCTGAAGGCGAGCAAGTGTGAGAAGTCATGGACCAATATGATCGTCGACAACACTGACGTGATGGTATCGCACGTATCCGCCAAATCGAAAGTGCTCTATGTGGCGAACAAAGTTCGGCTTCGTTACGAGTATTTGGACCTCGACTGGGTCACAGGGGAGTTCAAGGCCCGTTGGAGCTTTCCCGCCGCCCTTGTACAGCACGTGGGGCGGCATCGGCTATTTCCTTGAAGTTGACGACCTGATAACCAGCGGGTACTTCAGCGCAAAGCGCGTGAACTTTAAAAAGTGATCAAACGAATCTTCAAGGTTAAGATGCCGGAATGGACCAAGATGCAACCCCAGGACCGCGCCTACACCTCGCCAATCTGGCATACGCCTGTTAAATGAATAGTTAAAATGATAGGTGAATCTGTAGGGGCGCATCTATGGCTGCGCCCGTCCAAGGTTGGGTCTATGGCTGTGAGTGGGCCGACACATAAGTCGAGCCCTGCGAATACCGGCTGTATATTCAAAAAATGATCCACGACAATGAAAGCAATATCGATAACGGTGATAGTTACCTTTGGTTTAATAATAGCTGTATTTACAAAATCAATTCAAGATGTTAAAGCCGAACGCAGCTATCACCGGGCACCGGGCTAAGGAAGCGGTTTTGTGGTCTCAGCCCGTCATTGATGTGGCGATGACCTTGAAGGCTATCAGAGATAATGGTGGGGACATCGACAATATTGTTTATCTGTCTAAACCCTCTAATTGGAAGTGGCGTATTCTGACGACGAATTTTTAATCTTTATATATCACCGGTGTGTTTAAGATCTCGCTTGCCGATCCTTTGGTAATTGAAGTACCGCCACGTTCTGAACGCAGTGATATTTTTGGTACCATCATGAATAGCTTCCAGCTGCCGCTAGCGGATGTCGGCTCAAAAGGTGATGAAAATGGTAAAGGTAGCAAATACTTATTGCTGCCAAACGGATTCAAATGAGACGTGCCCGCCGGACACTCCGGAACCGTTCGAGATGAAAACTCTGCACGATACATTTGCCGTTGATGTGACTGACTAGACAGTCCTCCCTCATGCGCTCCCGTTCACGTGCGTTGACATCACGGCTCGCACCAGTCAGACTTTGCCACTCCACGCGAGCGTCATGCTCAACATGATCCTTCTCAACCTGCTCATCGGGACCCTCGTCGTAGCGGTCGGGTTCTGGCTTCTCTGGGGAACTATCTCTCCGGTCGTCGTGGCTGAATGGGCTCTCGCCGTGGGAGGATTTCTGTGGTGGAAGGCGCGGACGATCACGGAAGTGTGGGCGTGGTCCACCTTATTGCTTGGCCTGGAAAGCTTTGCCTGGCCACTGATGTTGATGATTCACCTGAAGGGCGCATTTGAAACGCTACCTGAAGGCGAGATGGAAACGGTACTCTCGGCCGTCGTGCTGGGCCTGTTCTCATCCGTGTTCTGGATTTCTTTTTCCTACGGACTCTTCAAACGGGTTTGGGACGTTGCCCACGATCCGCCTACCGATACCTCACGCACGCCGCTTGTATCTCAGAAAGCGAAGCGGAAGAAAGTCAGTTAGCCTCACCCCATCTCAACAGGGTCCACATCGACGACGAACTTGATCTGTCCCTTCCGGTACTCACGTTCCATCCTCTCGACCGACTCTCGTATTTCACGGCAAAGGAGAGTACGATCAGATCCTTTCACAAGGATCTGATGTCGATGATGCCATTTCGGTCGTCCACCCATTGCCGGCACAGGCCCCAGGATCATAACAGGTCCCTGTCCGCCAATAAACTGCTCGAGACTTTTTCTCCACTGCTTTGCGGCTATTTCAACCACTCGTAGCTCCTTGCCGGATACCGAGAGACTGGCCAGATGACAGGCCGGGGGATAACTCAGCAGCCGGCGCGCCGCCAATTCTTCATCATAAAACCGATTTGGCTCACCGTATAGCACGGCTTGCACAGCATGATGCGTGGGAAGCCGCGTCTGCAAGATCACCCGACCTCCTGCTGACGCAGGCCTCGCTAGACTTACGGCATCGACCAGCAACTGGTAGGTTCGCTCAGCCGCACGAAAGTCCGAAACATTCAATCCGGAATCCGCGAGGAGGATGCCAACCAATCCCCTGTGCGGAAATGGTTCCCGCTGAAACAACGCTTGCGTTCCAATCAGAATGTCCCACGCCCCCGACATGACGCCTTCCCATAAATGGCGGGCGGAGGACGAACGGCGGAGGGTACCGCCCTCGAACCGCGCAATCTTGGCGTTGGGAAACAAGCGCCGAGCTTCGACTTCTACACGCTCGGTCCCCTCTCCGACAGGACTCAGACGAGAGGCCTGGCACGCCGGACAGGAGTCCGGTAACACACCCACCATGCCACAGTACCGGCAAGCCAACCTGCCCGCTTCCCGAAAGTAGGTGAGCGCCACCGCACACGAGGAACAGCGTGGTACCCAGCCACAGTCTCGACAAACCAGTGTTCTTGCGTAGCCTTTTCTATTTAAGAAGAGAAGCACCCCAGCTTTATTCTCAACAGCCTCACGCATCGTCATGACGAGCCTCTGGCTGAACAGCGTGCCTCCCGGCTCATCGCGGAGATCGACGAGCTCGATCTCCGGTTGACTACTAGCTTCCGGTTGAACGGTATACGTTTCAGCACCGGCATCTATTTTCGATTCAAGCGATGGATGAGCGGACGCGAGCACGACGAGCGAGCGCTCACCCTCGGCCCTCATACAGGCTATGTCTCGGGCATGATAACGAGGCTCCTGAGGTTCCTTGAGGGCTGGATTATCTTCTCCATCCACCCAGATCAACCCGATCGATCGAAGCGGCGCAAAGATCGTGGAGCGTGTCCCAACGACAGCCGATGGAGTCCTCCCCGGAGTTTGCTTCCATCTATTGGACCCTGAGGATGTATGAGGGAAGGTGATCGGGAGCTTCGTGAGCATCGAAAGAAGTTGTCCCAACCATTCCGCCCTAGCCACCTCGCCAGAAAGAATAATGGCTGACTTGTTCATCGCATGTGCCTGTTGAATTGCGTCGGCAAGCCGGCTGACTCGGTGTTCCCAAGGAGCGTGCAGGACAATCCTTCTTGCCTGGTTGACTCGAAGGCATTCGGCCACATGAGTCACCCAGAGGGGATCTGGCTCTGGAAGCATTTCAGCGAGCGGGGTCTGACCTGCGTGCACTCCTCTATCAAATTCATCTGCAATCCTTTTCACGCTCCACTTGGAAGAATCCGTCTCTTTGCTCTTCGATGCCGTGACGGTTATCCATGACTTCTCTTCGAGGGCCTCAACCGCCTGCCGACTGTTTCGATTTCGAGATTGATAGAGAGTAGACGACAGGACCCCCATGGGTCGTCGAGCAATCCGATCGAGGATGGATCGCAGGTGCTCAGGGCAACTCTTGGCCTTGAACGCTGCGCGACCCTGATCAGTGATAACGTATCGCAAGGGTGAGGCTTTTCGCGTTGGAGTCGTGGGGAAAACAAGCCGAAGACACTGGCCCCAAGGGGCGACATATTGTTCTGCAATCTTGCGGGATAATTCGAACAGCGTGGAAGCGAGCTCGGCATCTCCTGCGCCATTGGCCAGGGAGCAGATTTCTTTGAAATAGGCAGTCTTCATCCCTATCGGGGGGTGATCACTCAGCGAGACCACCGCTCCTTCCAGCGTCGCTCGCCCAAACGGGACCAGGACCCGGTGGCCTATTTCAAGCGTCTGCACCAACGCTGCAGGGACAAGATAGGTGAAGGCCTTGGCAATATGACGGGGAACGATAACATCGGCATACAATGTTTGGGTTCGACGGAGAGGAACGGGACGTTCATCGAGAGGCATGTGCCATTGTAACAGCGTTGGAAAATGGAGGATAGCGAAACGGATAGACGCCTGTTACACAACTACGTTCTGGGGGGAGAGGAAAGAGGATTCGACTTGAAATGGGCCGTCAGAAGGCGGATTCATTTGGACATGAATCCCACCTGCCTAGGTCGATGACGTAATAGAGCGGTGACCCCGCTGGTTGCTTAGGATCCTACGTACCTCCATCTGACGAGGCCGTGCCATTCGCATCGGGGATGCTCGTGGAACCGGACACATCCATCATGGGAACTTGCGAGGGATCGACCACAGTCACAGACAGGGTGCCAGGCCCAGTCGCATTTGAGTCATCAGCAGGAGCGGCTAGTTGGTCGTTGCTCCCACACGCGCTCAAGCTGGAAGGATCGCTATCTTGCTTCTGCGCCTGATTCGGCATGCCAGGTTTTGAGGCCTGTGGATCGGTTTGGGGCGCATAGAAAAGAATCTCCACGCGGCGATTCTTCATGCGGCCCTCCTCGATCGCATTGGTCGCAGTCGGCCTGCTATCGCCATACCCCACCGCATTGAGCCGAGCTGAATCCAATCCACCCTTCTCGACGAGATATCGGACGACGCCGCTCGCGCGGGCTTTGGACAACTCCCAATTGCTTGGATACCGTGACTTCAGCGAAGGACAAATCTCCACATTGTCCGCATGGCCTTCCACTCGAATCAGCCTGGTATCGCCGCTGGTGTGAGAATATTCGATCAACTGGTCCAACACTTTGTAGCTTTCAGGCTTGATCGCCGCTTCGCCGGAATCATAGAGAAGAAAATTGGTCAGCTCGCCAAGGTTGATGCGGCTTTGCCCGGACGCATCCCGTTCTTTCAACTTGCTTGCCACCAGATCAACCGGCACAGCTGCTGGGGTTGTCTGAGTTGGTTGTGATGTAGGCGCTATCTCCACGGGCTGTATGACCGGAGACGAATATCCGACGAGCTTGTACCGGTCCCCCTTCATGACACGAGTGTTGGCTTTTATGACTTTTGCTGTCGCTGTGCGATCTTCCGTCGACAACACCTTCAGCTCTCCGATCTTCCGCAAAGGAAGTCCCGCGCTATGACGGTAGATATCCAGGAGGTCGCCAGCCTTGAGCCCGTCCTCTCGCCCTCGATCCAGGTACACCACATCGCCCTGTGAAACCAAGGTCATCGTCTTGTCAGCCTGGAGTTCGACGATCATACCGATGAGAACGTCGACATCCGATGTCTGGCTGATGTTCACCTCTGGCGGCAGAGCAACGAAACGCATCACGGAATCCCCTGGATTGATCGTGCCGTAGCTTAGGATCGCCTTCACTGTCGTTAGGGTATGGTTAGTATCAGTCACTTTCGCGACAGCTAAACGAATCATGACAAAGCCGAGATACTCTTTTGTCACCGGGTGGAACACTCTGCGGACCCGCCGGTAGACGGTATAGAGATCTCCGACCGCCACATCGGTTGGGTTATCGAGCTTTAGGTAGAATACATCTCGCTTGCCCATGAACATTCGATTGCCCGTTGTCTGGTTATCCCCTGTTATCAGATTCACGATTCCATCTCGAGGGGTCGTTTTCTGGATGGCACCGCCTGCAAAGGTAAGAGCTGCCTCACCCTGACGAACCGAACGGGCGTCTTGGGTTTGTGCCAGTGCTCCCTGAGGTGAAACGCTGATGCCTAACGACAGAACGAGGATGAGTGGTGTCAGGATTTTCATAGATAGGTTCCTTTAATGATGCACGTGCCGCTTGGCAAACCTTAGCAAATCATGCTGTATTGTCAAGAATTTGAGCTTATTGCGACGAGTTTGACGAAAATTTTCACTGGGTGTTATAGTGGCGCTGTGTCAGCGTAGAAGGGTTCGTTAAATATGAATGGTCCTCACGATCAGCCCCCCCCCTTATCACCGGACTCCCGTAAGAAAGACCGGATCGAGACCCAGATCCATCGGCGTCGAAAGGTCAAGGCGTCTTTCCCCTTGGAGCCAGAATGGGACATTTCGCAGCCCAGCCCACCGAGCCAGTTACGAATGTCTCCCTCGCCAAAGCATCCCTCTGGCTTGCTCAAGCATCCAAAGACGGCCTTGGATCGGTCGGTTCCTGATGAGGCTCCTGATGAGGCTATTGCCAAGCAAAAGAAATAGCTCTATCGACTCGATCCCAGGTTTCCATCTTCTTCAATATCAATAGGAAAACCGTCACTCATTTTCACGCCGCCATGGGCGCCTCACCTAGGGCTTGGGCGCCTCACCTAGGGCTTTCGGATCTGTTTCAATTAGGTCCTTTGTTCGCTTGCTATCCCCAATATCCCAGCACTAAAATCTTAATTATTCTTTTCAGGTCAATGCTTTGTGAGACGAAGACGATGAGCGACCTAGATCTCAGCCTCGAATACTTAACCAAGTTTTTTCCGATCCTTCTCTTTATCTTCGTCGTCCTTGCATTCGGGGTCGTGACATTGGTGATCAGCTATTTTGTCCAGCCCAGGTATCCAGAGCCGGAAAAACTATCGGCTTACGAGTGCGGTTCTGAGCCGTTTTCTGACGCCCGTATGCCATTCCCGGTTCGATATTACATCTTTGCGATGTTGTTCGTCATTTTCGACATCGAAGTGATCTTCCTCTACCCCTGGGCAGTTGCGTTTAACAAAATCGGTATGATTGGGCTGATCGAAATGATGATTTTTATCGCCTTGTTTCTCGTGGCCTACGTGTATGCCTGGCGGAAAGGCGCGCTGGAGTGGGACTGATCCATAAGGGGTGAGGGGTTAGGCGCAAGGGGTTGAGATGAGCCCCGGGTTTTCGCCTCACGAGGTTTTTATGGGACTAATTCAACTAGGACGTCATGACAAGGACGGAGCCCCCGATGTCATCACCGGCACCGTCGAAAAAGCGGTGAACTGGGCGAGAAAGGGCTCCCTCTGGCCCATGACCTTTGGGCTCGCCTGCTGTGCGATTGAGATGATTGCTGCAGTCTCTTCGCGGTACGACATGGACCGGTATGGAGCCGGAGTGTTTCGGGCTTCTCCTCGACAGTCCGACTTGATGATCGTCGCTGGAACGGTGTGTCGACGGATGGCGCCCGTCATCAGAAAAATTTACGACCAGATGGCGGAACCGAAGTACGTCATCGCGATGGGTTCCTGCGCCACATCCGGGAACATTTACGACAGCTACAGCGTGGTGCAGGGAGTTGATCGGTTTGTTCCGGTCGATATTTATGTACCTGGCTGTCCTCCAACGCCAGAAGCCCTATTCGACGGCATCTTGAAGCTGCAAGAGCGCATCATGCAGAAGCGGGTGTTTGTCACTCAGCCGGAACAGGTTAAAGCCAGTTTGAAGGTCTGACGGCACACCTATGCATCAATTTGTCAAACGGATTCAGGAAACGTTTTCCGTCGGCTTTGTCGGCGCGACGGAGTGGCGGGGCGACGTAGCAGTGACGGTCACCCGGGACAACCTGCACGAGGTCGCCCAGTTTCTTCACGATGATCCCGGAATGGATTTCGATTATATCGTCCACGTGAGCTCTGTGGATTGGCCCGACGATGAAGAGCGATTCGAAGTCGTGTGGGAGTTCTACTCCATCCGTAAGCGCCATCGTATTCGTCTCAAGACAAGAGTGCCTGAATCGGATTGTGTTGTGGATTCCTTGACGGATCTCTGGAAAGGGGCAGACTTCATGGAACGCGAAGTCTTCGACATGATGGGAATCCGGTTTCGGAATCACCCGGACCTCCGCCGGATCTTGATGCCGGACGACTACACCGAAGGCTACCCCTTGCGGAAAGACTTCCCTCTTCGCGGCAAAGGCTGGCGGGATACTTTCGATTTCCTCGACGAAGTCCCTCGGTAGAGCAACGAGTAGAGCATGGCATTCGAAGATCAGAGAACTACCGTCTATAAGGTCAACCCCGAGCACCCGGGGAACGAGACTCTTCCCACCCTACGCACGGAAGAACTCCTCCTCAACATGGGCCCCCAACACCCGAGCACCCATGGAGTACTCAAGGTAATTCTCGAGCTGGAAGGGGAACGACTCGTGAAATCGACGCCGGTCATGGGGTTCCTCCATCGCGGCGTGGAAAAGCTCGCGGAAGACGGCACCTACCACCAATTCATTCCCCATACCGACCGGCTCGACTACGTCTGCGCGATGTACAACAACTTCGCCTATTGCCGCGCGGTCGAGAAACTGCTGAACCTGCAAGTGCCGGAACGGGCCGAGTATCTCCGGACGATCGTCGCGGAAGTTCAACGCATCATCGGCCATCAATTTTGGCTGGGGACGCAGGCACTCGACATGGGGGCCATGGCCGTTTTCTTCTATTGTTTTCGCGATCGCGAAATCCTGCTCGATTGGTTCGACGAGTTGTGCGGGGCCCGTCTCACAACCAGTTGGTATCGAATCGGCGGAGTAGAGCGGGACTTGACACCCTCCTTGCTCGACAAGCTGAAACAATTCCTCGATTATTTTCCACCCAAGATCGACGAGTACATCGTCTTCTTGGAGACGAACCGTATTTGGCTGGCGCGCACCAAAGGCGTGGCCGTCATCTCTGGCGAGGATGCCGTGAGCTTTGGATTGAGCGGACCACCGTTGCGCGGCTCCGGCGTGGACTATGACCTTCGCAAATATGAGCCCTATGGCGCCTATCCGAAGTGTGAGTTCAGCGTACCGGTCGGAAAAAATGGGGACACCTACGACAGGTACTGGATTCGCGCGATGGAGTTCTACGAGAGCGTGAAAATCATTCGGCAATGTCTGGAGCAGATGCGAGAAGGCCCCATCATGGCGGACGTCCCGAGCGTGACCCTGCCGCCGAAGGACCGGGTCTTCACGGACCTGGCGGCGATGATCCAGCAGTTTAAGCTCTTCTCGCAGGGCTTCAACGCCCCTCCCGGAGAAATCTACTGCGGTACCGAAGCGCACAAGGGTGAACTAGGATTCTACATCGTCAGCACCGGCGAGGGGAAGCCGTACCGCCTCAAGATTCGCGCCCCCTCTTTCATTCACATGGGCGCATTCGATCATATGTCCAGAGGCTATATGATCGCGGACGCCATTACGCTTTTTGGAACCTACGACATCGTGATGGGCGAGTGCGACCGATGACCGGCTAAAGGAAAAGTACGAGGTATAAAGGCAAAAATAGTTCAGAGATCAGCAATGCTTTTAAATTTTGTTTTGAGGTAATTTTTTGAGGTAATTCATGGGACTGAAGCCTGCTACTAATCCCGATGTTGAAGCCGCGGCGATTGAGCTGAACATCGATGGCAAAACGGTCACCGCGAAGGATGGTGTGGCGCTGTACGACGTCATCTCGACCATGGGCAAGATTATTCCGGCCATGTGCTACCACTACACCTTCGATCCATTCGGCTCCTGCGGTATGTGCCTCGTCATGCAAGAGGGCAAGAAAGCCCCGGTCCGGTCCTGTACGGCCAAAGCTACGGCGGGGATGATCGTTCGCACCGAGGGAGAAGATCTCTTCCTGGCCCGCAAGAAAGCCGTAGAGAAACATCTCTCTGTGCACCCTCTAGACTGCCCTGTGTGCGATGCGGACGGTCATTGCGAGCTACAAGACATGGCGTTCGAACACAGTGTCACGAATCTCGCCAATGCCAAGCAGAAGCTCATTCCGGAAGATACCCGCAGCCCGGTCCTCGACTTCAACATGAACCGCTGCATCGCCTGTGCCGAATGTATCAACGTCTGCAAAGACGTGTTGATGATCGACGCCCTGCAGTTCATGAAGAAGGGCGGATTCACCCAAGTCGTGCCCAAAGGAGATTTGCCACTCTCATGCGAGTTCTGCGGCGACTGCTTGGCTGTCTGTCCGGTTGGCGCCATTACAAACAAGTTTTCCAAGTATTTGTACAAACCCTGGCAGATGAAAAAAACCACCACGACCTGCAACTATTGCGGGGATGGTTGCCAGATGTATTTGGAAACGAAAGATGCGGAAGTGGTTCGCGTCACGTCTCCGTTGTCCTGGAAGAACAAATGGGGCGACCGATCAGAAACAGCCAAAGGGCACGGCGGTCTCTGTGTGCGGGGACGCTTCGGATTTGAGTATCTGGACGGTAAGAGCCGCTTAAAGCAGCCGTTGGTCCGCGACTGCAACCAACTGGTCGAAAAGCCCTGGCTTGAGACCATGCACCTGGTCGTAGACCGGTTTACTGAGATCAAGCGCAAACACGGCGCTGATGCCATCGCGGGCCTCATCACCGCGCGCTGCACGAACGAAGAGCTGTACCTGTTCCAAAAACTCATGCGTGCCGGATTCGGGAGCAACCATCTCGACAGCAGCGCCCGCTACGGGCATATGAACTTTGTCCATGCCGCGAAGCACGCCGTCGGGCTTGGGCGGACACCGAACGATTGGGAAGATTTTACCAAAGCCAAAGCCATTCTTCTCATCGGTTCGAACATCACCGAAACCAATCCGCTGACAGCGGTTCGGTTTAAGGAAGCGATCCGCGTCTACAAAGCGCAAGTAGTTACCCTCGATTCAGCCGTGACCAACATGGCCAAGCTGGCTTCTCATCCGTTCCTGATCAAGCCCGGCACAGAAGGACTGGTCATCGACGGGTTGGTCAAGGCGACGATCGACCAGGACTTGGTGGATGAAGAAGTCACCAAGAAACATCCCAAGGCGTTCGAAGCCCTCAAGACTGCGGTGGCGGGTCTCTCACTGGAACAGCTCTCGGCACAAACCGGTCTCTCTACAGACGCCTTTAAGGAAATCGCGACCATCTTTGCGGAGTCACCGCGTTCGATCATTCTTTGCGCGGAAGGAATTGTTCGAAGAACGAACGGCTACCTGAATGTCTTGAAGCTCATCGATCTAGCCTGGGTCACAGGCAAGCTTGGCCAACCCGGTTGCGGTGTGAATACGGTGACTGAGGAGCCGAATGAACAGGGCGCTGTCGATATGGGGGTGGCGCCTGAATTCCTGCCAGGGCAGGCCCGGTTTGACGACGCTGCAACTCGCGACCGGTTTGCGAAGGTCTGGGGGGTATCGCTTCCGGCTGTCGGTACCGGGGTGCACCTCGTTGAGATCCTCAAGCGTTGCAAGAGCGGCCAGATCAAAGCGCTGTATGTGCTCGGAGAAAACCCGCTCGCGACCCTGCCGGCCTCGATGGATGTGCGAGCCGCACTCGAGCAACTGGAGTTACTGGTGGTCCAGGATCCCTTCCTGACTGAGACAGGACGGCAGGCTCACTTCGTACTGCCTGCCTGCACTTATGCAGAGAAAGATGGCACCTTCACTAATCTCGAAGGCCGCGTCCTCCGTGTCCGTCAAGCGATGGATCCGATCGGTGAGAGCCTGCCCGATTGGCACATTATGACCTCTCTTGCCAATGCGATGGGGTGCCAATGGGAGTATCAATCGACCAATGATATCCAAGCTGAGATCATGAAGCTCTTGCCTGGGTACTACAATCTCGGGCAACCACGCAGAGTCACAGCGGCGCCGGACCAATATTTGGCCAACGGATACGTCGCCGAGGTCAATGCTCGCTACCGGACGATGCCAGGCGCTGGTGGAAGCACGCGCCCGTTTGCCTTGCTGATGGGTCAGTTGCTCATGCACTCGGGCAAGATGTCGACGGAAGCCCCCGGGCTCATCAAGATTACGCCGAATACCGGCAAGCTTCGAATGAATGCCCACGATATGGAACGACTTGGATTACTAGACGGCACGAAAATTAGTCTGACTTCCAAACGGGGATCACTCCGACTTGGAGTCCAGCCTGACCAATCCATCGCGCCCGGCACCTGTTTTTTCCCTGAACACTTTAACGAACCGCCGGTGAAAGACTTGATGACCGTGTCGGTTGATGCTGCGACGGGCGTCCCGTATTTCAAGCAGACCTGGGTGAACATTGAAGGAGCGTAAGCGGATGTGTATGCTCGTCCGTCGGTGAACAGGAGACTACGATGAGCGTTGTTGCCCTGACCAAGAAAATTCTCCGTGCCGCGTTGTTCTATGAGATTAGGGACGCGATGAAGGTGACGTTCCGACACATGTTCCATCGACCAATCACGTTTCAATATCCGCGCGAGCAACGGGTGATCCCGGATACCCATCGGGGCGCTCTTGGTTTGCTTCGATACGACGATGGGCGCGAGCGTTGTGTGGGATGCGATCTCTGTGAGGTTGCATGCCCGTCGCATTGTATCAAGGTGGTGAGCGAAGAGGACAAGACCCGCCCGCTCCAACGCTACGCGAGTGAGTTCTATATTGATGTGACGAAATGTGTCTTCTGCGGTTATTGCGTCGAAGCCTGCCCGGTCAACGCGCTCGCGATGACCAAGATGTATGAATACTCCACCCACGACAAGCGCACTCTGCTCTTCGACAAGAAGCGGCTCTACGACATCGGCGAGCGTCATCTCGATGACGCGAAAAAATATCTGTATGCCCATAACCAGGAGAACAATGCCGAGGAGAGCCGCGAGTATCGGTACTACTTCCCGCAGTCGGTACTGAAGTTGACCCAAACGCCTCCCAAGCATCTGCGCTGAGTCGAAGACATGGTCACAGTCTTATTTGCTTATTTCGCATTGTCGAGTATTGTCGCCGGCGCCCTTACAGTGGCATTGAAGAACCCCGTGCACTGCGGCCTCGCGTTGCTCGCGCTGTTGATGCACGTATCCGGCCTCTTCGTCTTGCTGAATGCCGAGTTCTTGTGGGCCGTCCAGGTGATCGTCTACGCCGGCGCGATTTTGGTGCTGTACCTCTTCGTGGTGATGTTGCTCAACCTCAAGACCGACGAGCGCTATTTTCACTCGTCGTACCTGTACGTCCTTGGTCCAGCTGTCTTGGGGTCGCTTTACGTACTCTTTCTTCTGTTGCAGTCTCCGTATGGAGGCGCAAAGGGTGATGCGCCCGCCGTAGCCGTGCTGCAAGACGGGGATACGTACGCGGTGGGCATCAAGATGTTCAGCGACTACCTCTTGCAGTTTGAAATCGTCGGCGTGTTTCTGCTGGGCGCCATTATCGGCGCCATCGTGCTGGCCAAAACGCCGAAGCCGATGGATGCGGGGAACGCTAAGCCATGATGCCGCTGTCAGCCTATGTGGCAGTGAGTGCAGTGCTCTTTATTATAGGGCTCCTGGGGGTGCTCATCAGACGCAACTTCATCATCGTGTTGATGGCCGTAGAGATCATGCTGAACGCCGCCAATATCAATCTGGTCGCGTTTTCACACTACCTGGAGTCCATGGCCGGCCAGCTCGTCGCCCTCTTCGTCATTGCCATCGCCGCCGGCGAAGCCGCCGTCGGGTTGGCCATTATCATCGTCGTCTTCCGTGGCAAGATCTCGACGAACGTGGATGAAATGAATCTCTTGAAGTGGTAGCAGGATATGGCGAAAAGGGCATCCAACTGTGTTCTCGATCGCTCGCGCCCCTCAACCTGCATCATGATACGTCATGATACGTCCGCCTCGGAACTCTCGCTCCCTGCGGCCTCGTTGGCTGGCCATTTTGAACATCCTGGAGACGGCAGACTAACGTGTCGGACTCGACAGACCTGCTCATCAAGCTGATTCCTGTTTTCCCGCTCCTGGCCGTCATCTCCAATGCCATTCTGGGGAACCGTTACTCTCATGACGTTGCCCATCGATTGGCGTGGGGTTCAGTTGGCCTGTCGTTCCTCTGCACAATCGGCGTGTTCACCGATATCCTGCGGACCGGAGCTACCCATGAGGTCATCGTCTACCAATGGATTTTCGGCGGAGACCTCACGATCAACTTAGCCTACCTGGTCGATCCACTGACCTGCGTCATGTTGCTCGTGGTGACCGGGGTGGGTTTCATCATTCATCTCTACTCGGTCGGCTACATGCACGGAGAAGCAGGATTCACGCGCTTCTTCACCTACATGAACCTCTTCATGGTCTCCATGTTGCTCCTCGTCATGGGGAACAACTACGTCGTCCTGTTCATCGGATGGGAAGGCGTCGGGCTCTGTTCATATCTGCTCATCGGGTATTACTACGAGAAGGTGTCGGCGGCCAAAGCAGCGACCAAGGCCTTCGTCGTGAATCGTATCGGCGACGCCGGCTTCTTGCTGGCCATCTTCCTGGTCTTCGTCAATTTCAAGACGTTCGACTACACGAAAGTCTTTGCGCAAGTCAGCCAACTCTCACCGGAGATGGCTACGGCGATTGCGCTCTGCCTCTTGGTGGGAGCCATCGGAAAATCGGCTCAGCTTCCCCTCTATACATGGTTGCCCGACGCCATGGAGGGCCCGACCCCAGTCAGCGCTCTCATCCATGCTGCCACCATGGTGACGGCGGGTGTCTACATGATCGTCCGCAACCATGCCATTTTTGATCTGTCCTCCACCGCGATGGGCATCGTGGGTCTCATCGGAGGCTGTACGGTGCTCTTCGCCGCCACCATCGGCCTGGTCCAGACCGACATCAAGCGGGTTCTCGCCTATTCGACGGTCAGCCAGTTGGGCTATATGTTCCTGGGCTGTGGCATCGGCGCCTACACGGCTGCCATCTTCCACTTGATGACCCACTCCTTTTTCAAGGCGCTGTTGTTCTTGTCCGCCGGATCCGTGATCCATGCCTTGTCGGGCGAGCAGGACATCCGAAAAATGGGCGGACTCAGTAAGAAAATTCCCTGGACCTATCGATTGTTTCTGATCGGCACCATCGCGATCGCCGGGCTTCCCCCCTTAGCAGGGTTCTGGAGCAAAGACGAAATCATGGCCCATGCCTTCACCCATCACCACTATCTGCTCTATGGCATGGCCGCGATCGGCGCCCTTCTGACCTCCTTTTATATGTTCCGTCTGACGTATCTGACCTTCTATGGTTCGTCCAGGATAGATCACCATACTGAGGAACATGTGCACGAATCGCCGATGGTGATGATCGGCCCCTTGATGGCGCTCGGTCTCCTATCGCTCGTCGGCGGCCTGATCCTGGGATTTCCGCCGGAGCATGGTTGGCTTCACAAGTTTCTTGGGCCGGTCGCTGGGATAGCCGTCGAACATGAGGCCAGCACCGGGTTGGTGTTCCTGTTGATGGGAGCGGCGACCGCCATCGCCTTAATCGGATGGGGGCTCGCACACTTTCTCTATAGCGTGAGCCCTGCAACGGCCGACCGATGGGCCGCGAAATTCTCCGGCGCCTATACGACTCTGCTCAACAAGTACTACGTCGACGAACTGTATGACTTTGTGTTCGTAGAACCCACAAAGCGACTTGGAGAGTTGCTCGATTGGTTCGATCGCACGGTCGTGGACGGCATCGTGCGCGGAATCGCACAACTCGCTGACTGGGGTTCCGCTGGATCAACCTGGGTCGAGAAGCACGTCATCTATGCCGGGCTGAACGCGATCGGATACGGCAACCACCTCGCGGCGCGCGAGGGACGGAAAATGCAGAGCGGAATGGTCAACCATTACGCCGCCATCATCGTGGCAGGACTCTTTCTGTTGGCCCTTGTGGTCCAAATTGTCATCCAGATGTAGGTCTTGATGCGCCTGGCAAGACAGCAATCATGTTAGAAGAATTCACAGCTGGATCCCCGATTCTCTCGTGTATCCTCTTCCTGCCTGTCGTCGGTGCGGCCGTCCTCTGGCTGTTTGACGACGAGGACATGGTGCGGACATCGGCCCTCACGATCGCGCTGGTCGAGCTTGCCCTCTCCATCTTTGTGTTGCTGCGCTTTGTGCCGGAGACCGCTGCCATGCAGTTCGCAGAGCATGTCCGATGGATTCCTGCGTTGGGTATTAGCTATCACCTCGGCGTCGATGGAATCAGTGTGCTCTTCGTCGGACTCACCGCGTTTCTGACCGTATTGATCCTGGTCTACTCCTGGGACACTATCCGCCATCAAGTCAAACTGTACATGATGTGTCTGCTGGCGCTCGAAACGACGATGATGGGCGTGTTCGTATCTTTGGATCTCATCTTGTTTTTCGTCTTCTGGGAGCTGATGTTGATACCCAGCTACTTCCTTATCAAACTGTGGGGTGGGGGCGCCGAGCGCCACTACGCTGCGTTGAAGTTTGTCCTCTATACCCTCTTGGGAAGCGTGTTCATGTTGGTTGGCATCGCCCTGCTCAACATTAATTTCCACCAGTGGTCCTCCCTGCACCACGCCGATCAGACCTATTCGTTCGATCTGCTCGAACTGCTCACCGTGCCGATTCCCATCAACCAGCAGATCCTCATCTTCTGGCTGATGTTCATGGGATTTGCTTTCAAGGCGCCGTTGTTCCCGTTCCACACGTGGTTGCCCGATGCGCTGCTGGAAGGTCCTATCGGTATGGCTGTGGTGTTGGCCGGTCTAAAACTCGGCACGTTCGGCTTCATGCGCTTCAGCATTCCGCTGCTCCCCGATGCGTCCAAGAACGAGACGGTCGTCACTGTGGTCGTCGTCCTCGGTCTCTGTGCCATTCTCTACGGAGCCTGGATGGCCTTGATCCAAACGGACTTCAGGCGCCTGCTGGCCTACAGCAGCATCAGCCACTTAGGCTTCGTCGTGGTGGGACTCTTCGCGCTGAATTATCAGGGCTTGCAGGGCAGCCTCCTGACCATGATCAATTTGGGATTCAGTACGGCCGGACTCTTCTTCATTGCGGGGTTCCTCTACTCGCGCCAACAGACCACTCAATTGTCGGCCTTCGGTGGGATGGCGAAACAGGTGCCTCTCCTCGCGACGTTCTTTCTGATAATCGGACTGGCCTCGATCGGACTCCCCGGTACGAATGGCTTCGTGGGAGAGTTTCTGATCCTGCTGGGCGCGTTCAAAGCCAAGTGGTGGTTCGGAGCAATAGCGGTTCTCGGCGTGATCTTTAGCGCAGCCTATTTTCTCTGGTACTACGAACGCGCCATGCTCGGCCCGGTCGGGAAAGCGGTGAAAGACACGATGCGCGACCTTCATGTGCGCGAAATGGTCATCGCCGTCTCGCTTTCGGTCATGATTCTGTGGATTGGGCTCTATCCGTCCCCCTTCCTTCGAATCATGAATGGATCGGTTCAGGCGCTCGTGGATCGGCTCAATCACGGCACGGTGGCGGCGCTCGGAGTCCCCCCGACAGGACCAGGACACTAAGCCCCATGGGAGAGCACGCACTTCTCTATATTCTCTTCGCTCCCTTCGCTGGAGCCCTCGCGCTGATTTTTGTCTCAAATCGGCAGCCCTTGCTCGTTCGAGGCATTGCGGCGAGCGCGGCTTTTGTCTCACTGATCGCTTCGCTCCACCTGTTATATGCCTTTGATCCGGTCAAGGGCGGGTTCCAGTTCGTCCAGAAGTTTGAATGGTCGAAACAACTCGGCATTTCGTTGCATCTTGGCGTGGACGGGATCGGGGCTCCCCTCGTTCTCGCCGCGTCCATCTTGCTGTTTGCGGGCATCTTTGTGTCCTGGCATATCAAGGACCGAACGAAAGAGTTTTACATCTGGTTGCTGATCCTGGCCGCCGCCACGATCGGCGTCTTCATGTCTCTCGATTTGTTCTTCCTCTACTTCTTCTTTGAAATGTCCGTGATCCCCATGTACCTGTTGTTAGGGATGTGGGGCAGCCACACGAAGCAGTATTTGGAGATGACGGATCCCGAAGGGCTCAAGCTGAGAGATTCCGTCGGTTTCATTTTCAATTTCGGATCGAACAGCAAAGAATACGCGGCGATGAAGCTGGTCCTCTTTCTGTCGGCCTTTGCCGTCGTGGCGCTGCTGGGCATTCTGCTCATCTACAAGTATTCGGGGCTCAATACTTTCGACATCCTCGTGCTCCGCGAGCAGGCCAAGCTCATGAATATCCCCGTGCTCGGCACGACCTTGGACAAGATCATTTGGATATTGATCTTCGTGGGCTTCGCCTCGATCGCCCCGTTATGGCCGTTGCACTCCTGGTCCCCGGTCGGCCACGCCGCCGCTCCCGCTGCGACCAGCATGCTCCATGCGGGCGTCCTCATGAAGCTGGGACATTTCTCAATTATTCGGGTGGCGTTCGAAATCCTCCCTGAAACAACCAGAGAGCTGATGCCGATTGTCGCCGTGCTCTGCATGTTCAACATCATCTACGGCGGGTTCGTCGCCTTTTATACCAAGGACACCAAGTATGTGATCGGCTATTCCAGTTCCAGCCACATGGGCTATGTGTTCCTCGGCATGGCGGCACTGGATTACATCAGCTTGAGCGGCGCGGTCATCTATATGTTCGCCCATGCCCTGGCCACCGGCATGCTCTTCGCCATGGCGGGATGGGTGTATGACCAAACCCATACGCGCGATATTCCTTCGTTGGGAGGCCTCTCGAACAAGATGCCGTTCATCTCGGGTTGTTTCATCGTGGCCTGTATGGCCTCGATCGGAATGCCCGGCACGCTTAATTTTATTGCCGAAATCATGATCATCGTCGGAAGCTGGAACAAATACCCCTTACAGGTGATCGTTGCCGTACTCGGCATCGTGCTCACCACGGCTTATCTCTTTAAAATGATGCGGGGCCTTTTCTTTGGGCCGATGGACCAGAAGTATAGCCATGCGCACGATGCCGTTTCGGCTGTCGATCGGCTGCCGCTGTTGATCATGATCTCCGTCACTATAGGGTTCGGCATTTTCCCGATGCATTTGTATAACGTCGTTCGTTCCGGAGTGGATCCGCTGATCGACAAGATCACGCTTGTAGTGCCGGTCGCCTCGCATGAACGTGAAACGTTAAGTGTGAAGCGTGAAGCGAGTGCTGATTCCTCCCAGCCGCGTTTGGCAGCGCTCCCTGGTGAAGTTTCACGCCTGACGCCTCACAGAGCGATCAATGAATTTTGAACTCACCATGTCCTTCGCCGATCTCTTGCTCTTGTTGCCGGAGATCTTCCTGACCTGCTGGCTCTGCGTGGTCCTCATCGTCGACTTCGCTTTCCCGCGTCTGCCCAAAGAGCAACTGGCGTATCTCAGTGTCGTTGGCCTCGTGGCCACCCTGGGCTGTTTGGCCTGGTTTGACCTAAACCATATTTCCGGCGTGCTCTTCGGCAACATGTTCGTGCTGGATCGCATGGCCCTCTTTTTCAAGATGTTTATCGTCGGCGCCACGATCCTCGTGATCTTCGCGTCGATCGAGTACGTCAACCGCTTCACATTTTTTCGGGGGGAATACTATTTTCTCGTCGTCATGTCGGCCCTCGGCATGATGTTCATGGCCTCAGCCAACGACCTGCTCTCTGTCTTCGTCACCCTGGAGTTTTCGACGCTTGGATTCTATATCTTGGTGGCCTATCTTCGAGACGACCCGGCCTCGAACGAGGCGGGGCTCAAGTTTTTTATTCTCGGCGTGTTTGCCGCAGGGCTCCTCGCCTACGGAATCAGTCTCGTGTACGGTGAAACCGGTAAGCTCGTGTTCTCGGAGATGGCCTCCGCCCCCCCTACGCCCGGATTGATCATCGGCTTTCTGCTGATCTTTGCCGCCCTCGGATTCAAGATCGGCGCCGTTCCATTCCACTCGTGGATTCCGGATACCTATCATGGTGCCCCGACACCTGTGACGGCGTTCTTGTCGATCGCTCCGAAAGGCGCTGCATTTGCCATCCTTCTCCGGATCTTCTTCGTCGCTTTGGCAGGATTCAAACCGATATGGATTTTCTTATTTGTAGCAGTATCCATCTTGTCGATGACCTATGCCAACATTGTGGCCATCGCCCAGCGGAACATCAAACGTCTCCTGGCCTACTCCGGCATCGCCCAGATCGGGAACGTACTAATCGGCTTGGCGGCCGGAACGAAAATGGGGAACGAGGCCATTCTGTTTTATCTCTTGGCCTACCTCTTCGCGAATATCGGCGCATTTGCCGTTGTCATCGCCGTCAGCCACACCATCGGCAGCGATGAAATTGAGGACTACAGCGGTTTGAACCGTCGCTCGCCGTTCCTGGCCTTCGCGATGTTGCTGTTTCTTTTGTCCCTAGCCGGCGTGCCGCCCTTAGCAGGGTTTATCGGCAAACTCTATATTTTTGTTGCCGCCATTAAAGAAGGGCTGTACACGCTGATCACCGTCGGGCTGATCAACATCGTTATCTCCTTGTACTACTACCTGATCGTCGTGAAGAAGATGTACATCAACGAACCGATCGATCCCTCGCCCGTACCGATTTCAGGTCCGATAAAGGCCGTGGTCTATGTCGGTCTGGCGGGGACATTGCTGATCGGGATATATCCACAGCCGTTCATTGATTGGGTCGTGGCAGCGACACTGATGTTTTCGAATCTTGCCGCTCCTTCAGCTGCCGTGAATCCTCCCATTCCATCGTTCGGCGGATAGTTTTCCTGGTTTCACTTCATGGGAGTTCTGCTACAATTAGGCCATGTAGCCGACGGAGGCCTCGCAGTACAGTCTCCGCATGGGTACTCTTGATTTCCAATCGCGAGTCGTCCTCGTCCATGGAATCATCCACGAACGATCGGCCTCAGATTCCCCTCGCACATTCCCCTCGCACAGACTGAGGAGCCCCAGCCGCGTGCCACCGGCGCTATACCTGCAGATCCTAAACCATTCTGGCGCGTACCGGTCACTTGGTTTCGCGCACTCACCATCGAGCAGCGGGTCTTGACCGGCTTCAGCCTAGTGTTTGTCTGCATAGTCGTCATCAGCTCGGTGTCCTACCACAACACCAGCGTCATGATCGCCAACAGCAGGCTCGACACTCGCAGCCACGAGCTCGTGCAACTCCTCAACAATATCGATGTCGCCATGGACGAAGCCGAACATAGCCATCGCCGTTACCTCGTCACAGGCGACCCGCAATATCTCCGGGCCTACAGGATGCTCGTTCAACAAAAGCCCACCTTCATCGAGTACCTCAATGATCTGACACAGGGATCACCTGAACAACAGCAGCGAGTTGGGCTGCTTAACCAGATGATGGATCAGCAACTGAATGCCGAAGCTAGTGCGATTGCCCAACGCGATGGTGGCGGCTTCGAAGCCGTCAGGGAAATGGCCCTCGAAGGAGCCTCGAAACGGGAGCTCAGCACAATCCATCGAATCATTGCCGAGATGGAGTCGTACGAGCGACAGGCACTGCGCAGCGTGTCATGGAGTCTGCAGCCGGTACGACGAGCACAAGCGTGCTCCTCGGCATTGGCGCCTTGCTCCAACTCGTACTGTTGGCATCCGTGTACTACCTGATTCGGCATGACATCACGGAGCGGCGGCGTGTCGCCACAGAACTACAGCGGCGCGGGGAGCTCCTCGAGGCCGCGAACAAGGAGCTCGAAGCGTTCAGCTATTCGGTCTCCCACGACCTTCGTGCCCCCCTTCGCCACATTGACGGCTATGCCTCACTCTTACGCAAAGCGGTGGAGGAGTTGCTGAATGAGAAGGCTGCCCGGTACTTGCAAACGATCTCCGCCTCTGCCAAACAGATGGGACAGCTGATTGACGACCTGCTGGTCTTCTCCCGCATGGGCCGCCAGGAAATGCTCCACAAGACTGTCAATCTGGATCAGCTGGTTAAGACCATCCTTTACGATTTACGTCTTGACTTGCAAGGACGCGAAATATCTTGGACAATTGACACACTCCCGGAAGTGCCTGGTGATCCAGCCATGCTGCGGCAAGTGTTTATGAACCTGATTGCGAACGCCGTCAAGTTTACGAGCACCAGACCGATAGCGAAGATTGAGGTCGGTGTCGACCGGAGCATCTCGGTGGAAATTGTCATCTTTGTTCGCGACAATGGAGTGGGGTTCGATATGCAATACGAGGCCAAGCTGTTCGGCGTCTTTCAAAGACTCCACCGGGTAGATGAATTTGAAGGAACCGGCATCGGTCTCGCCAATGTGCGGCGCATCGTGCACCGGCACGGCGGGCGTACCTGGGCCACAGGCATGCCGGATAAAGGGGCGACCTTTTATGTGGTGCTCCCAACCAGGAGGCCGCGATCATGACCGCCGCAAAACCTATTCTGCTCGCTGAAGACAATCCGCGCGATGCCGAACTCGCCTTGGCTGCGATGGAGGAAGAGCACATCGCCGACAAAGTCGTCCTCTGCCGTGACGGCGCGGAAGCCCTTGACTATCTGTACTGTCGTGGTCAGTTCAAGTCTCGGCTCAAAGGCAACCCCGCGGTGGTCTTTCTCGACCTCAAGATGCCTAAGGTGAATGGGTTGGAGGTCCTGTGCGCTCCATCAAGGCCGACACGAATCTCCGACCGATCCCCGTGGTGATGCTGACCTCGTCCCGAGAAGAAAGCGATCTCGCCGAGAGCTACGCCTTGGGGGCGAATGCATATGTGGTCAAACCTGTCGAGTTCCATCGGTTCGTGTCTGCCGTCAAAGAACTGGGCACGTTCTGGGGCGTGATCAACGAACCGCCTCCCGAAGGATCCTGCTCCAGTAACTAGCCCTCCGATTGAGGTCCCGTGACGACTCCGCGCTACGACTCCTCCTCTTGGAGGACGACCCTATTGATGCCGATCTCATCGTCACGATGTTGACGGAGGGGGGGATCCACTGCGTACCACGACGCGTAGAAAGTTGTGACGCCTTTGTCGCGGTCCTCAAAGCGGGCCAGATCGATATGATCTTGGCCGACTATTCACTCCCCGGATTTGATGGCATCACTGCCCTCGAGCTGTCTCGCAAGCTGGTCCCTGATATCCCGTTCATCTTCGTCTCCGGAACGCTCGGCGAGGAACTCGCCATCGACACCATGCAGCACCGCGGAGCCACGGACTACATTCTGAAACAACGGCATGGCCGGCTTGTCCCATCGGTTCAGCGGGCGTTACGCGAACTACACGATTGTGCAGAGCGGAAGCGGGCCGAGGAGGCTCTACGCCAGAACGAGAAGCAGCTTCGTCAGGCGCAGAAAATGGATGCTGTCGGCCGCTTGGCAGGGGGGTAGCTCATGATTTCAATAATCTGCTCACCGTCATTATGGGCCATAGCCAGGTATTGCTAAACGACATGGGACCCGGTCATCCTCTGAGAAGTAAGATTGAAGAAATGCAAAAGGCTGGTGACTGCGCGGTGGCCCTCATCAGACAATTGCTCATGTTCAGCAGGAAGGAACTCTCCGATCCAAAAGTGCTCAGCCTGAATCCCATTATCACCAACTTCGAGACCATGCTCCGGAGACTGATTGGGGAGGATATCGAGCTGGTGTTGAGAACAAGCCAGGAGAATCTCCGGGTCAAGGCTGATCCGGCACAGCTCGAGCAGATCGTCATGAACCTAGTCGTCAACGCCCGGGACGCCATGCCCAAAGGCGGGAAGCTGATCATTGAAACCGCTTCGGCCAATCTCGGCCGCACCCCGGCCCATCACCTCAGTCCATTACCCCCGGGTGCCTACGTCAGACTCTCCGTATCCGACACCGGCTGCGGGATACCGCCGGAGGTGCAAGCCCACATTTTTGAGCCCTCCTTCACCACCAAGGAAGAGGGGAAAGGAACGGGGCTTGGCCTCTCAACTGTGTTCGGTATCGTCACCCAGAGCGGCGGAGGGTTGGATGTTATCAGCACGATCGGTCGGGGCACCCGCTTCGACGTCTACCTTCCCAGCGTCACGGCCGAGCTCGAAAAGGCAGCAGGCCAGGATTCAACGCAGCAGTCAATGCGTGGCCATGAAACCATCTTGCTGGTAGAAGATGACTCCAGTGTTCGCGAACTGGTTCGCGGTGAGCTCCGCAAGCTGGGGTACCGAGTCTTCGAGGCCAAGAACGGTCTGGAGGCCTGCCTCGTGGGAACACAGCAGATGGGAGGACTCCAGCTCTTGATTACGGACGTCGTGATGCCAGGGATGACCGGGACGGAACTGGCCCAACACCTCCGCATGATTAAGCCCGAACTGAAACTCCTCTTCATAACTGCATACACCGACGACGTCGGCATTAAAACTGGAGACCCCTCCAGCGGGTACCTTCAGAAGCCTTTCACGCCGGAAGCCCTGGCGAAGACAATTCGCGATCTTCTCGATTTGAAACCGGCAGGCACGACAGGAGCGATTCGGCAACTTGAGACAATCCAACACCCATCGCAAGTCAATCGGTCGTGAGCAATGAGCCGCTGCAGCCTGCTTTCTTTTCATCACAGGATATTTGAAGCCAACAGGAATCGGCGTCTCTGGATCCATACCCGCCGACACACACTTCGTACTTGTTGTCTCTTACTGATGGTCGTCGAGCTGCCTGGCAACGGTCTCGCTCAGAACATCGTTTGGGAACGGCTTTCGGACGGTCTCGCCGTTTCAGTGTGGAAACCAGGAGAGCCCTGTCCTGCGGTGCCAGCTATGTTGGCCACTGACATTGATCCCGAGCGTACACGATTTTCGGTTCACTACTACGCTCAGGAAGGGCTCTTGCAGCCTCCCACGATCAAGGAATGGCAGAAACGGACAGGCCATCATGTTCTCTTCAACGCGGGATTGTTTCAGGAAAACTTCGCCTACCTCGGTCTCCTCTATAAAGACGGTCGGTCATTGGGGAGCCGCCGCCATGCAACATGGCAAGGATTGTTCGTTGCGGAACCATCGACCTCCAGATTGAAGAAAGCACGGGTACTCGACCTGGCCTCCGAAAGCTTCGATGAGCAGCAGCCACCATACCGAGAAGCCGCACAGGCACTGATGCTCTTGGACGATACGGGTAAGATCCGCGTCCGCCAGACGGGAAAACAGGCGTATCAGACGATCGTCGCCGAGGCCGGTAACGGACACATTCTCATCTTCAAGAGTCTTGACCTCGTGACTCTGTACGACGTTGGCCAGTGTTTGAGGGACACGCTACCCGTGGTACGTCAGGCCATGGCTATGGACGGAGGCTCATCGTCCGACATTCTCGTTCAGGAATCGCTCTGGCAGGGGGACAGGCAGACGCCGGACCGCGCTTCATGGAAAGTCTTGTTCGGTGGAAGGACGGTCCCTCACATTCCACTCCCCACCGTCATCGGCATCAGCCCGAGATAAATAGCTCCATCCTTGAGAGGGAAGAGCCATCTCCTAGCGCCGATGGCGTTCGATAGGAAACCCGGCTTCCATCCACGCGTTCATGCTGCCGGCCACGTTGTACACATAGCGATAGCCAAGTTCCGCGAGGGTCTCCGCAGCAATGTTACTCCGATGTCCCGACTGGCAGTACACGACAATGTGGTCATCGAGTTGCGCACTGATTTCACGATGCCGCGATTTCATTTCACGGAAATCGATATTGAGATCCGTGCTCGGGATAACACCGGACACATGTTCCTCTGGTGAGCGCACATCGACCAAAATGAACCCTTTCTTGTCCCCAGACCGCGCTTTGGTAAGTCCGATTTGCAACTGTTGAATGGTCAGAAAATAGAAATGCTAAGACCAAACACCTTCGCTCCACACAAGGCCGGCGGCGAGCATGCATCCCAGCGCTGCTACAATATAATAGGGCTTCATCTTACCCTCCTTCTTTAACGTGCTCATTGAGACCAGGGCTCGACCCATTCATAATAGAAACCCGATGAAAGCCTGGTCAAGAGCCACAGCCGTCGCCACATGCATTGTCGTTGCCGGCTGTGCCGACGGGGTAAAGCTGGTGCAGGAACATGACACTGGCGGGGTGGTCATCTACCCCTTCAAAGGAGAGCAAGGTTCCATGCTCTCCTCATTCCGCAAGGAAGCCCTCGCAATTATGAAAGACAAATGCGGCGGTGGGTCCTATGCTATCGTTCGCGAGGGAGAGACCGAGGGTCGTTCACGACTCACCAGCCCAATCGAAGGTGTGCAAGAAATCGTACGGGAGCGGCGATGGGGAATTCAGTTCCAGTGCAAGTAGGCAAATAACCTGGGACGTGGGAATGACCTGCCCCCAGTGATTAGGCCACCTGTTCTGTTAGTACGCATGCTTCAGGAGCCGGTGGCCGATAGCCCAAGGCGCTGTGGGGCCGGACGTGATTATAGGTTCGCCGCCAGCGTTCAATGATGACCTGCGCTTCCCGCAGCGTATAGAAGAGTTCCCTGTTTAGCAATTCGTCCCGGAACTTGCCATTGAAGCTCTCGCTATAGCCATTCTCCCAGGGACTGCCCGGCTTGATGAACAAGGGCACGACGGTCAGCAAGCGATACCAGGCCCGCAGAGCCGTGGCGATAAACTCCGGTCCATTGTCCGAGCGAATGTGTGTCGGACAGCTATGCGTCAGGAACAGCTCCCCCAGTACCTCCTGGACATCGCTTGCCCTCATACGGCGGCGCACCGCAAGGGCCAGACACTCCCGCGTGTATTCGTCCACCACGGTGAGCATTTTCAAGGGCCGCCCATCCCGAGTGCGTTCCATGACAAAATCATACGCCCACACATGGTTCGGATATTCCGGTCGCCGCCGTACGCAGGAACCGTTAGTCAGCCAGAGTCGGCCTCGCTTCGGCTGCTTCTGCGGCACCTTGAGCCCCTCCTGTCGCCCCAGCCGCTCCACGCGTTTGTGGTTCACCCGCCAGCCTTCTTGATGCAACAGCGCGGTGATCCGACGAGACCCATAGCGCCCATACTCACGGGTGAGCGCGACGATCCGCGTCCGCAGAGACTCCTCGTCGTCCGCCTTGATGGGCACATACTGTTGCGTGCCCCGGCATTGCCCCACGACTCGACAGGCCCGGCGTTCAGAGACCGAAAACATGGCCGGCACATGGCAGACCGTTTCTCGGCATCGGGCCGGGCTTAGAAGTTTCCCGCTGCCACCTCCTTCAAAATGCTGTTGTCCAGGAAGAGGTCCGCCACGAGTCGCTTGAGTCGGGCATTCTCTTGTTCCAGGCCCTTTAACCGTTTGGCCTGATCCACGCGCAAACCACCGTACTCTTTCTTCCACCGATAGTAGGTCTGTTCCGTGATCCTCAACTTGCAACAAGCCTCCACCAGTCCAAGGCCTCTGCCCATCTCACTTTCGATCGTCCGCAGATGCCCGATGATCTCCTCGACCGGATACCGTTTGCGTGCCATGCCCCCTCCTTCCGTCGGCCGGAATCCTAACGCTACATCCGGCCTGGTTTATAGGGGGCAGGTCAGGAATAAGGTCATTCTTACTAGGGCTGCTGTCGCATCAAATCCTCGATGGTCAGCAGACTGAGCAGCTTCATTCCTTCCTGTTCGACCTTCTTCTTGCCATCTTGCTCATTCCGATCCACAATCACCAAGGCATGGGTCACCGTGAGCCCCGCGGATTTAGCAGCAGCCAATGTCTTGAGGAGCGACCCTCCACTCGTCAGGACATCATCGACGATCACGGCTTGATCGCCGGGGTGAAACGCCCCTTCAATATGTTTCCCAAGCCCATGATCCTTAGCTTTCTTGCGCACCACGAACGTCCCCCAATCTCGTTGTGGGCATGCTGCATAAGCAAAGTCTGAAATCGTCGTCGCAACGGATATGGCGCCGATTTCCAAACCGCCCAGGCAAGTCACTTCCACGGGACGCAAGGCCTCGTATGCCAGTTGGGCCACGAGGCGGCGCGAGGACGGATGGGCCATGAGCGACCGGCAATCGACGTAGAAGGGGCTCGTCAGACCAGAAGCAAGAGTGAAATCTGTAACGGGGTCCCACTTGAAAGAATGGGTCTCATGGAAGGCATTCACTAGATCAATTTTGAGGGACAACATCCTATGACTCGATTACTTTCTTGTAACATGATCGTGCATTGTACACTCGGTAAGGCTCAAAAAAAATCCTCCTTCCTTAAATTAATTCCTGTCCTTTGCCGCGTAACTGCATCCCGCGATTCCGTTCAGGAAAATCGTTTCACCTGTTCCGCCAATGTATTCGCGACAAGCGTAAGATCAAACGGCCACGCGTACCGGAGTGTGACTTCGGGATGCTGTGGCCGCGTATGGTCCAGGATCTCCGGGATTTCGACTTCGGAGTGCGATCCGCCCGGAGTGAACATCGTCGTCGTGACCGTAATCTCCGTCGCACCCTGCTTAATCAACGTTTCGATCGATTCCTCCAACGTCGGCGCGCAGAATTCGTTGTAGGCGACGGCAAAGAGCACCTCGTTCAACTGCACACGAAGCTGAGACGCAACGGCCTCGAGGCCGCATTGATAGGGATCGGTCTGCGCGGTCCTCGGCCACCGGCGAATTATTTTGTCCAGCTCGAGTTCTTCAGTCGACGGGGGCTGCTTTGAAGCCCGCCGTTGGGCCTCAAGCCGCTTCAGTCGTGTGACCAAATCTTGGGGGCAGTCCTTTGGAATCCCACCATGACCAACCAGAATTACCCCCTTGACGGACGTCTCCATGCTCCAACTCCTTTCCGATTCACCACCAGCTACACGTGATTACGCAACATGAGTTCTTTGGGATGTGGATTGAGATAGACCTGGTCGCGAATGTAGCCGATATCGAAGATCTGTACATAGTGCTTGATTAGTGTGACAGGGACAATCAAGGGCGTCAGCCCTCGATGATAATCGCCGATCACGCCCAACAGCCCCGCTTTCTCCTGAGCACACAATCGATTCTTGAAGTAGCCCGCGATGCGCTGCAAGACATTTACGTGCTTACGCACCGTCGCCTTGACGACCAACGCTTTCATGAAGAGCACCCCATACCGCTGGGCGAGCTCCCTCGGTGAGTACCGCTCCGCCTGACCTACCAGCCACCCGAGAATTCGATAGTACTGGTGGCTATGGGCTATGAGCAAATACTTGTGAATGGTATGGAACTGCACCACAGCCTGCCTCGTGACTCCGTTCTGCAGAAGATCCTGGTACCGGTGGTAACAGAACACACGTTCGATAAAATTTTCCCTGAGCGGAGCATCGCAAAGTCTCCCTTCTTCCTCAACGGGCATCAGCGGAAACTGTTCGATAAAAGCCCGCGCAAACACTCCGACTCCGTTCCGGCTGGGCATCCCATGCTCATTGTAGAGACGAACTCGCTCAACGCCGCAGCTCGGCGAGCCCTGCTTGAAGACACAGCCGGACAGATCGGCAGTCTTGAGTGTGTCGAGCTTGCGTTCCGTAAACTTCGCGAGCCGTTTGGTCATGTCCCGCTCCGTCTTGATCGTGATGAGCCTCGGCTGCGATGTGTCGCTGACCAACCGCATCGCCTCGCGCGGTGTCCCCAGCCCCGCTTCTACCTCTGGACAGATCGGGACCCATTCAACGTTGCGACCGAAGACATCGGTCAAGAACCGGTCACGCTTGTGCCCGCCGTCGTAACGGACGTGGTCACCGAGTAGACAGCGGTTGATGCCAAGACGGATTCGATAGGCGTTCAGGATCGCACCTCTGAAGCCGGTGCCCGCATGAAGATTGATCGGAGCGCGGAGTCTAGTTGGGGATACCGGAATTGATACCCGCCATCGAGAGCCACCTTCGGAATCACGCGCTGGCCGGTGGTCATAAACGAGGTCAGTTCACCAAACGCCAGTCGGAGGGCGAACACCGGAACGGACAACCAGGACGGTCGATGCAAGATCTTCCCTAACGTTTCGCAGAATTCCTTCATGGTCACTGTCTCTGGCGCAACCGCGTTCACCGGGCCAGAGATCTGGTCATTCGTCAGCGCCCATTCGATGAGACCAATCAAATCGGCCCGATGAATCCAGGATACCCACTGGGTTCCCGGCGCGATCGGGCCTCCAACAAACGCCCGAAACGGCGGCACCATCTTCGCGAGCACGCCGCCATCCTTTTCGAGCACCATCCCGATCCGCAGGCATACGACTCGTACGCCAGCGGAGTGAGCCGTCAGCGCCTCCGCTTCCCAGCCCACGCAGAGGTCCGCGAAGAAATCGGAACCTGTTCCATTTCTTTCATCGAACCGTATTTCTTGGTTTGTGCCATAATAGCCTATCCCCGAGGCGTTGATCAGCAGGCGCGGTTTGTTCGTGTGGCGTGAGATCGCTTGGGCCAACAGCCGCGTGGCCTTCACCCGGCTGTCCACGATTAGCTGCTTCCGCTTCTGGGTCCACCGGTTTGCCGCAATCGACTCGCCAGCGAGATTGATGATGGCAGTGGCCGAATCTAGTTCGTGCTCCCACGGGCCTAAACCTACTCCATCCCATTCGACAACCTTGATCGAAGGGTCCAGCAGTGCCTTCGCCTGAAGCAGATTCCGAGATAGGGCTGTGACACTCATGCCCTGACGCACCAGAGACCGACAGAGCGCCCGGCCGATGAACCCTGTCCCGCCGCTCACCAGCACCTTCATGGAATTCCTATTCTCCGGTGGAGCCGGATAGACGTATCCTGGTGTGGATGCCGTACTCTTTGCAAGGGTTAGATTCTACTCTTGACGGAAGCTAGGGAGCAAAGAGTGAGAGCAGGGGATGGTGCCGAAGGCTGGATAGTATTAGGGGGGGGTTGCTCAAGCAATTGATGGCTTGGGCAATCCCCACTCCCACTGCAGAGTTTATCTTGAAGTTAGTTTGCCGTTCTTTGTTTCTCTTCCTCGGGTTCTGCCGTCATTATGTTCTCAGTCTAATACCTATTTAACAGCTGTCACACTGGGGAAAAGTGCACTGTTCACACTGGTACCATGTTCGATTTGCATAACTGAGACGAAAATGGATGGTAAGAAAACCATTTCGACAGCTCTCAATACATATCTACGTTCATGGGACCACGCATACACCAGACGGGTAAGCTGAACATCTTAAAGAGGCTGAGCACTCTGCTAAGGAAGGCGTCCACGTACTGTGAGGTGGCGTAAGCTCGGTACCCGGCACCGTTGGCCAATGGGAGGTCAACTGGACGTTTAGAAACGGATGGTCCGGCGGGAGGGTCGGGCCTGGACCGTCCACGGATGGACCCACCAGGCTTCTCAGCTTGGCAGGCGATCATGGAATATGATGAGGAGTTCTATAACTATCAGCGCTTGCATCAGGCGCTCGACTATCGGAGTTCAAAGGAGTTCGAACGGCAGAAGAGTGGTTCTTAATTCTCATGTCTGTGATTCCGGAGCCACCTCATTGCTCATCTTTGACATTTTAATGCAAAAGGCCGCATAACTTAACCGGGAGAAGGAAATCCTGCTGCCACCGGGTGACCATGTGTATTTAGCGGTTTGAAAGTTTCGAGGAGAGCTGAAAATGAATAAAACGATGACTGCTTTTGTGCTAGGCGCTACGCTGGCCATGTCGCTGCCAGCCTGGGCGCATACCGAGGAATATTTCGACTCCGTCGAGGCGCCTCACGGCGGGCAATTACGCATGGCTGGGCCTTATCATCTGGAGCTTGTAGCCAAAGACGGAGAGCTCACGCTTCATGTAATGGATCATGCGGACCATAAGATCAGTACGGGTGGCGGCATGGGTAAGGCAACCATTCAGACCGGCAAGACCAAGACCAGGATTCAGGTTGAATTGCAACCGGCGGGGGATAATACGCTTAAGGGCTCCGGGGAATTTTCTGTCATGCCGGAATCCGTGATCATCGTATTCATCAGACTGCCAGATCAAGAGGCGTACTCCGCCCGCTTTACCCCGCTAAAACCCAGGAACACACCCGTTAAGAAAAACCAGAATAGAAAACCATAGACAGATGACCTAGAGCCCTTAAACTGGTCCAGATCTTCTGTGAGAGTTTGGCTGAGTAGTGTTATTTCTGAACCTTCACAGAAACCATTTTTCCATCCCACGATGAAATAGCTTGCTACCCCAACGCCCACGGTCAGCACCCATGTTGCCCAATCTCATGACCAGGAAAGCCACCCTCTTCGGATTAGCTACTTTTCGATTTCAACGGCCGCGAACACGATGGTCGAGAGGACGAGACAGAATAATAACTCGTCCACGCTGAGCGGTGCGGTCTTGAAGATCGGATTCAGCGCGGGGATGTAAATCGTGGCCATCTGCATGGCCTACTCCTTCTCTTTCCCCTTGCGGACCAGTGGGACAAACCGCACGGGGATAAGGGTCTTGTGCTCATAGCCCTCTGCCGTTCGGCGATAAAGCTCCAGCGTTTGGAAGGATCGGCCTACCGGCAAGATCAGCCGGCCGCCTACGCCCAATTGGTTGAGTAACGACTGAGGGACGTGGTCGGGCGCGGCGGTCACGATAATGGCGTCGAAGGGTGCCTCCTCAGACCAACCGTTGTAACCATCGCCCACGCGAATCCAGACGTTGTTGTAGCCCAGTTCCGTTAAGGTGCGTTCCGCTTGGCGAGCCAGCGGTTCCAGGATCTCGACCGTCAGCACCTTGTCGACAATCTCCGCGAGGACGGCGGCTTGGTATCCGGACCCAGTCCCCACCTCCAACACCTTGTCTGTCTTCTTAAGCGTAAGCGCCTCCGTCATCATGGCAACCAACGAGGGTTGTGAAATAGTTTGGCTGTGGCCGATCGGCAAGGGACCATCCCTGTAGGCAAAGGCAGAATTCGTGGCTGGCACGAAGCGATGGCGTGGCACGCGCCGCATCGCGGTCAGCACGGCCGGGTCGTTAATGCCTTGGGGGATAATGTGCTCGTCGACCATGCGGTGGCGCTCGGCCTCGCGGTGTGGATCAATGAGAGGAGAGTTCACTTCTCGGTCTCCGTTACATGAGGAGGTCCAAGCCAGCACGCCGATGAGGGTTACGCACACGAGTGTGAGGCACGAGGGACATTGACGGAGAAACCTCATGGAAGCCCCGCTGATTCTGTCATGGCAGTCATTAGTTTATAGTGAAGAATCGCAATGCCATGGCGTTATGAACGAGAAAGTAAGGCGGGAGGCCTCCCCCCACTTGTTAGGCCATCTTCCAAGTTAGTCATGCACACACCAGTTGGGGTGTGACGGTGTCAGGGGCCGGTGGCCGATACCCCGTGAGCTGTGTGGCCGCTTTGTGTTGTAGTGGCGGCGCCAGCGCTCGATCAACCCCTGCGCTTCCAGCAGTGTATAGAAGAGTTCCCCGTTGAGATAGTCGTACCGGAATTTGCCGTTGAACGATTCCACATATCCATTTTCCCACGGGCTGCCTGGTTCGATGAACAAGAGTGACACGTCGAGCTGAGCAACCCACCGTCGCAGCAACTGGGCGATGAATTCAGGCCCATTGTCCCGATCGCATGTGGGTCGGACAGCCGCGAGTGAGGAACAGTTCGCCCAAGACCTCCTCTACAGCGGTTGTCCTCATGCGGCGTCGGACCGCAATGGTCACACACTCACGGGTGTATTCGTCCATCACGGTGAGCATCTTCAAGGGCAGCCCATCCCGAATGCGATCCATGCCAACGTCAGAGGCCCGTACATGGTTCGGATATTCTGGTCGGCGCCTCACACAGGAGTTGTCAGCGAACCAGAGCCGCGCCCGCTTCGGCTGCTTGTGTGGCACCTTGAGGCCCTCCTGACGCCAGATCCGCTCGACGCGCTTGGGGTTGCCACGTCCCCCTGTGTCGCGCAAGACGGCAGCGATCCGCAGGTACCCGGACCAGCCATATTCCTAGCCAGCCCCACGATTTGGTCGCGCAAGATGTCCTCATCATTGAGCCGGCTCGGGACGTAGTGCTGGGTTGCTCGACACTGCCCAATCACCCGACAGGCCCGGCGCTCCGACACGGCCAAGACGGTCTTCGCCTGCTCGACCGCTTCCCGCCGTCGGACCGGTCTCAGAAGTTTCCCGCCGTCACCTCCTTCAAGAGGCTATTGTCGAGGGAGAGATCTGCAACCAGCCGTTTCAGCCGGGCGTTCTCCTGTTCCAGACCCTTCAACTGTTTGGCCTGATCCACGCGCAAGCCGCCGTCTTCGTTCTTCCACCGATAGGGCGTCTGCTCAGTGACACCCAGCTTTCGACAGGCGTCCGTGATCCCGAGGCCCTTGGCCGTTTCAATCTCAACGGTCCGTAGATGGCTGATGATTTCGTCCGCCGTGTATCGTTTCCGTGCCATATCCCCCTTCATTTCGTTAACCAGCGAGCCTCACTCCGTCGCTGGCCTGGTTGAAAGGGGGAGGTCAATACCACCACCAGCCATCTTTGACCAGCGCGTGATTGACGTTGGTGCCATCGGGAAGGATCACTGCTTGTTGCAGGCAACTTCCCACAGAGATTGATTTAGACTCTCGGATTCAACAGGTAGCTAGTTGTCTTGGTCTATGTAACCAGCAGCCGCAGACGTTTTGCCGTGCAGTCGAATTGCTTGTGGGTCTACGTAGAGAAAAATCGGTGGAGTCCTAATCCAAATCGGTGGTGGTGACCTGCCCCCTATAAACCAGGCCGGATGTAGCGTTAGGATTCCGACCGACGGAAGGAGGGGGCATGGCACGCAAACGGTATCCGGCCGAGGAGATCATCGGGCATCTGCGGACGATCGAAAGTGAGATGGGCAGAGGCCTTGGACTGGTGGAGGCTTGTTGCAAGTTGGGGATCACGGCACAGACCTACTATCGGTGGAAGAAAGAGTACGGTGGTTTGCGCGTGGATCAGGCCAAACGGTTAAAGGGCCTGGAACAAGAGAATGCCCGACTCAAGCGACTCGTGGCGGACCTCTTCCTGGACAACAGCATTTTGAAGGAGGTGGCAGCGGGAAACTTCTAAGCCCGGCCCGATGCCGAGAAACGGTCTGCCATGTGCCGGCCATGTTTTCGGTCTCTGAACGCCGGGTCTGTCGAGTCGTGGGGCAATGCCGGGGCACGCAACAGTATGTGCCCATCAAGGCGGACGACGAGGAGTCTCTGCGGACGCGGATCGTCGCGCTCACCCGTGAGTATGGGCGCTATGGGTCTCGTCGGATCACCGCGCTGTTGCATCAAGAAGGCTGGCGGGTGAACCACAAACGCGTGGAGCGGCTGGGGCGACAGGAGGGGCTCAAGGTGCCGCAGAAGCAGCCGAAGCGAGGGGCCGACTCTGGCTGACTAACGGTTCCTGCGTACGGCGGCGACCGGAATATCCGAACCATGTGTGGGCGTATGATTTTGTCATGGAACGCACTCGGGATGGGCGGCCCTTGAAAATGCTCACCGTGGTGGACGAATACACGCGGGAGTGTCTGGCCCTTGCGGTGCGCCGCCGTATGAGGGCAAGCGATGTCCAGGAGGTACTGGGGGAGCTGTTCCTGACGCATGGCTGTCCGACACACATTCGCGCTCGGACAATGGACCGGAGTTTATCGCCACGGCTCTGCGGGCCTGGTATCGCTTGCTGACCGTCGTGCCCTTGTTCATCAAGCCGGGCAGTCCCTGGGAGAATGGCTATAGCGAGAGCTTCAATGGCAAGTTCCGGGACGAATTGCTAAACAGGGAACTCTTCTATACGCTGCGGGAAGCGCAGGTCATCATTGAACGCTGGCGGCAGACCTATAATCACGTCCGGCCCCACAGCGCCTTGGGCTATCGGCCACCGGCTCCTGAAGCATGCGTACTAACAGAACAGGTGGCCTAATCACTGGGGGCACGTCACTTCCTCCATTCCCTCTGTTCCATCTACCACAATGTCACCGGCAGCCTCCCTCCTAGCGTTGGCTACAACGGGAAAACAGGATGCGCCACCGGGCAGTTTTATACCTTTGCCAAGGCTGCACTACTCCCTACCTCCTTGGTTGAGAAGTACGAAGTTGATCATGCGATCCGCTTAGCCGTAACGTACTATCGCTCTGCCCTGGTCCTGCCTAAGGCTTAGAGGTACGCCGTTTCAGTCGGTATTCCCCCTTACCCCACTCACCCAGAACTCGGATAAAACGTAAAGCGTAAACCCAAGCTGCGATGTGCATTGTGAATCTGCCTTTCGACTCTATCAGACTTAGCCCCGGGCATGGGAGCCTCACAGGGAGGCGTATTGTAGGAGGAATGTGAACATTGCGATTCTTCACTATAAACTAATGACTGCCATGACAGAATCAGCGGGGCTTCCATGAGGTTTCTCCGTCAATGTCCCTCGTGCCTCACACTCGTGTGCGTAACCCTCATCGGCGTGCTGGCTTGGACCTCCTCATGTAACGGAGACCGAGAAGTGAACTCTCCTCTCATTGATCCACACCGCGAGGCCGAGCGCCACCGCATGGTCGACGAGCACATTATCCCCCAAGGCATTAACGACCCGGCCGTGCTGACCGCGATGCGGCGCGTGCCACGCCATCGCTTCGTGCCAGCCACGAATTCTGCCTTTGCCTACAGGGATGGTCCCTTGCCGATCGGCCACAGCCAAACTATTTCACAACCCTCGTTGGTTGCCATGATGACGGAGGCGCTTACGCTTAAGAAGACAGACAAGGTGTTGGAGGTGGGGACTGGGTCCGGATACCAAGCCGCCGTCCTCGCGGAGATTGTCGACAAGGTGCTGACGGTCGAGATCCTGGAACCGCTGGCTCGCCAAGCGGAACGCACCTTAACGGAACTGGGCTACAACAACGTCTGGATTCGCGTGGGCGATGGTTACAACGGTTGGTCTGAGGAGGCACCCTTCGACGCCATTATCGTGACCGCCGCGCCCGACCACGTCCCTCAGTCGTTACTCAACCAATTGGGCGTAGGCGGCCGGCTGATCTTGCCGGTAGGCCGATCCTTCCAAACGCTGGAGCTTTATCGCCGAACGGCAGAGGGCTATGAGCACAAGACCCTTACCCTCGTGCGGTTTGTCCCCCTGGTCCGCCAGGGGAAAGAGAAGGAGTAGGCCATGCAGATGGTGAGAGCCGCGCAAGATCCTCCACACTCCCACGTCACATCGGCTGCGGATCAGCCCACAAGCTTTTCTTCGACACTCGTACTTCGGCTTCTAATCCTTTCGAGCACCTCACGCATGTTGTCCTTCCTATCAATGCTCCGGAACACCACTTCACCGGCCTGGCGCCAGGGGGGGCCTGATGACGAACTCATATCGCTTTGCCGCAGTGTAAAGGTAATGCCAACCCCGCCCACTGAGCCGGTCATTGACGAAGATGAACGGAGTGTAATGGTTTTTGTTCCAGCCTCGGCTAGTGTAAGAGTCTTTGTATTCCGTGATGTATATATAGGTAAGAACGACCTCGTTGTTCTTGCCTCGGTGCATGACTATCTTGTCAGGCGGCCCCATCAAATTCGTGACCTGTTCGGTTGTCATTCCGGGCTGAAGATCGACCATATTTTTCTTGTTCTCGTACGCGCGAATACTTGGTTTCGCTGTACTGCCAGCGCAACCTACTAGGGCTACAATAACAGCGACGAGGCACAGCCAACACAAGAAGAATGAAATCTTCAGCATTCTCATTTCTTCTATACGTCTATAAGACGATATTCTTTAGGTTTTTCTGTAATCCGCCTCACATAATGCTGAAACTGAGCGAGCGTGTGCTGTTCGATCGCCACATTCTCCACGACACCCCCTCGACCACCTTACAACTGCCTCTGGTGCTTCGCCGCGTTGCTTATTTGGGAGCATAACCCTGAGCGAGAAGGTTTTCCCTGGACGGATCGGCAGGTCTCATGTGATCTGCCATCCGGAGCATGAGAGATTCTACACGGTGCCTTGGCCTTGGAATGGGCCAGCGTTGTAAATGACGACGAATTGCACGAGGAAGCGCCGATAGGGATGAGGCGTGAAAGGCATGGGAGCCTCGTGGGGGGGGCGCATTCTTGGAGGGATGCGAACGTAGGGCAAGGGTGATGAGCGGAGAAAATGGACGTATTTCTGGATGAGGGAGTATGCAGGAATCGCAAATGTGCCACAGGGACAAAAGGGGCTTGTGTCGGTAGCGAGGGGCCTGTGTAAAGGACCCACGCCGAGCCATGACCGAGACGGGGTGACCGGAGCAGGACACGCCACGCAACAAACAGGTGCACGCGCCTCAACCGAGCTGCGCGGAAGTTCTCCCTCTGGATTTAGGCGCGAGCGCCATAGTGACAGCACGACTCTGAGTGTGGTAAGGGTGCTCCAGCTTACTTACCCATAGCGACACGTCCCCATCGTCTAGCTTGGCCTAGGACATTGCCCTTTCAAGGCAACAACACGGGTTCAAATCCCGTTGGGGACACCACGTATTCCCTTGACCTTCCACTGAGTTAGCAGCTTTGATGAGCGGAGTCGGCAAGTCGTTCATAGGACAATCCATAGGACAACAGGGCGGTGTGGAGGAGGCTCACGGCCTGCCGGAGCTGTTGATTCCAGCCAGGCCCGCCATGTGAGTACTGGACCGTCATCGCTTCTCCGCCGAGCTGATCGATCCCACTGCCTCGTAGTCGATGCCCCAACAAGGTCGCCCGCACTTCGAGTGGAACACCGAGATTCTGAAGCCAGGTGGCGAAGGGTATCGCGCTCCCCAAACCTGTTCTTATATGGAACAGGTTTCCCACCTACATTTCTCTGTGACTGTTGTAATAATTCCCCAAACCGTCGCAACGCTTCAATTTTGATGGCATGCGTGTAGGCTGAGATCGGAAAGGGGGTGGTGGGGTTGAGCACAAAATGAGCACAATCGGCCAAAGAATGATCATCAAACCATCAATGCGAATGGGGGGGTAGTTCATCATGATTGTGTTCTACAATCCGGTGGTGTTCTTCGCCGGACGCGGTTATGGGATCAATGTGAATGGTGGCGTTGGAAAGATATTGCAAATGATGCAGCAGCTGGTGGCGCACCTCCTTAGCGATCTCATGCCCTTTCTCCACCGTCAGGCTTGAACTGACGGCTATATTGACCTCTGCTAAGAGTCGGTGCCCGATCCATCTGACCCGTACGTCTGTGATGTCCTGCACCTCAGGAACATGATTTGCTGCATGTTTGATCTCGTCAATCACCTCAGGATCAACCCCGTCGAGGAGTCGAGTGAACACAGACTTGCCGGATTCCCACCCGATTTTGAAGATGACCATGGTGATGAGAAGACCAACGAGTGGGTCGGCCAAAGGGAACCCGCTCCATACCCCTAGTGCTCCGAAGAGGACGGCCAAACTTGCCAGACCATCCGCCCGAGCATGATAGCCGTCCGCCACCAGTGCCGCACTGCCAATCTCTCTACCGACTTTGAGGCGGAAGACCGCCACAGCTTCGTTCCCCAAAAACCCCACGACGGACGCCACGACGACAGCCCAGAGGTACTCAACTTTGTGCGGGCTGAGGAGTCCCTGAAGGGATTCATACCCGACGACAACCCCACTAATCAGGATTGCCAGAACGATCACAATCCCTGCCAGATCTTCCACACGCCCGTAGCCGTAACTGAATCTGTTTGTTGGCTTCTTCCGCGCAAGGACAAGAGCGATCCAGAGGGGAACTGCCGTCGCTGCATCACCAAAGTTGTGGATGGTGTCCGCGAGAAGCGCCACGCTGCCGGAAATCAGGACAATGCCAAATTGAAAGAGAGCGGTCGCAAGTAATCCGAGGAGTGACCACTTGATTGCCCAGATCCCTTTTTGGGTAGTGAGAAGTACCGGGTCGAGCGCGCCGTGACTGTGGTCATGATGAGGGCCAGCATGACTGGATTCATGAGTCTGGTCGTATGAGCGATGTTCTTTCATATTAACGCCAGGTCGCTGGTATCTGTTCGCTCGTTCAGATCTAGGAAACCTCTTGGTCGCTCAGTCGAACCCAAAGAGTTTGCCCCAGGCAAAGTGATTACGAAGTTGGAACAGCACGGCAACATCAAAGTCTTTGTCGGAAGTGACGGGAACCTGGACGCCGAGCCCGACATTCCAGTCGGACGCTGGGTGCCAGAGATGGACACCAGGGAGAACCGTGAAAACATGTTCACCTGCCTTCTCGCCCTCCAACGTCGACTCGTAGATGAGCTCTAGCGAGAGTTGTGAGACAACCGCCTGATTGGGCCTGGGTGGAGCCATGCCCTCTCTGGTTTCCCCGATGAACGAGTACGCGATGACCGAGGCGAATTCGGCCTCTGTGCCACTCTCATGTGAGAGAGTCGTTGCCATCTCCGTGTTCACTCCCCAATACCAGTTTCGATAGGCCTGATCAAACAAGAGCAGGCCTCCAACCGCGGTGTTCCCTTCTCCTAACCCCTTAGATTCACTTCCCGTGGGAAGTTTGACACTGAGCATACCGGTGAGAATCGTTTCGGGTTTGTTGATCATGGCATACTTGATGGGCCAGACCTCTATATCTCCGATGTCATAAGGATCCTTGGCGTCACCGGTGTTCGAGAATGGAATGACGACCTCTGACCCGATGTTAAATTCGCTGGTCCAAACAGCGGCCAGCTCGACGATGTTGGCAAATGCCGCTCTTTTCACACCGCCTTCCTTGGAGAACCCGTCCAGATATGCGACGCTGAGACGCTGCTCATTCTCAATGTGGGCATGATGGACTTCAAGTGGTTCGATGATGGCTCCAGAGAAGGGAGCACCCACTTGGTGCCCGAACACTCCGCCTGGGGCTAGGATCATCATGAGCACCATTGAAGCTGAGACGACCGTAGAACCGGTCTGCCTTTTCGGGTACCGGCCAAGGTACACCTGGCCCAGGAATAGCCTGGGTGCCTGTTGCATCTCCTCCACACCTTTCAGTGATAGCGTGCCCACGTACGCCTCTTAGTGGGTTAACGACGTACCCTCAACGCCAGCCCGCCTGGGTGCTGGCATACCGCGTGAGCTGAATGCTTCGCCGAGGAATGCCCTCCACTGGCATGACTGACGCAGGGTCGTTTCCCCCGATGGTTCCAGCCTGGGAAGGTTAAGAACCGGGATGGTTAGGAGTGAGGAGGCGCACGGGGCGAACTTGTGGAAACAAGCAAGTCACTGGTGAGGAAAGGCGATGGGAGGTCGATGAGATAGGAGCGTTGCTGCCATAGGGATCCGGCATCACAATCCTCCAGGATGAGTGACCCGCTGGAATGGTGCTGGACCCAATAACAGAGATCGAAATCAGAGTGTTCATGGCCGTCATGGTCCGCGGGGGCGAGCTCGTGGTGGATCTCCAGAGCCGCCGCAAAAGGCACCATCGCCAAAAGCAACAGGACGAGACTGACGGAAACTGCACGTCGCGCCTGGTTACCCCCCCAGACATTTTGAAGGCAGGGCATCATAGACGACGGTCCTTGTACCAAAGCGCATGGTGTCCAGTCAATGTTTTCACCACTTGCAGTGTTGTTATGCGTTCCAACGATGGCTCCTGCGTTCGTCTTCTCCCGCACCCGTCCCGTCAGCGGCTGAATCTGACCTGTGCAGCCAAGTGGGGGGTGTAAGCTCCCCTGAAATGTATGACCATCCCCCAGTTGTTAGGCCACCGGTCAAGTTCCGTCACACCGACATGACCCTAAACCCGAACAGTAGGACAGCGTGAAGCGGCGATGGAGCAGTCACTACTGGGGTTCGCGTGTAGGGTCGGCTAGAAGTCATCCGTGCCGGCTAATGCACCAACTCGTATCGAATGGCACCGAGTAATTTTCTCATATCGAAGGGTTTTTGAAACGTCTGACGAGCACCCAACAGCCTGGCCACTTTTAACTGACCCTCGCTCTCTAGGACGCCGGACATGGCAATGACTTTGGCGTTGAGAAAGTTCTTGGTCAGGTCCAACATCATTTCGAGGCCGTTCATCTCAGGCATGGCAATATCGGTGATGATTAAGTCCGCAGATTTCTCTCGATACAGCTCAAGTCCAAGACGGCCATTAGACGCTTCAAGGACTTCGTGGCCAGCCCCTTCCAGTGCGATATGGAGTAGAGAGCGTATGAGTTCATCATCATCAATGACGAGTATTCTGGCCATGGGAGTATCTCCTTGACCGCCCACACATGGCTTCGCGGATCGGAGGACGGTTTCTCTAGAGAGAAGCATAGCGGACGCCTTGGAAAGGGGACTGACCAAAAGGAAGTAACTCCGAAGGGGGCGAGGTTGCTCCTCAAAGTGGTGTACAGAAATCGGGCAGCACGCATGCCGAAAATTGTCGCCTACGTCTACAAAAACTGGTCAAGTTTGTCCAGCCAGATGTTCACGTAACACCAATCAATTCAATGAGTTAGTTAGCGTCAGACTCGAGTTTGAAACGGCACGCCCCTACGCGACGGACTTATTTAGGTGGGTAAGAAGCACCGAACATGAGCGACGGACCGATTGAACGAGGAATTAGGAATTAAAGGTGGTGGATCTGCCCGTCGTATTGCTCGGGTTGCCATGGCGGTCATCGGCCTGGCGACCTTCCTGGTGGGCGTGTCATTTAGCCGTGCCGATCAACTTCCGGTATCGGTTCTTGCCACCAACATGCAATCTGGCATGGTGACCGCTGTCCGTGAGCATACGGTGATGATTGACGGGAGAGAATATGGCTTCTCCCCGAAGATCCTGGTGTTTGATCACGACGGCAAAGAAGCCGAGGTATCGTATATTACGAGAAAATCCGAGGTACAGTTTTGCGTGATGGAGGCTGAGATTCAGAAAATCGAGAGGATTATCGTCCATCATCCTGAGTAGGTTGCTGGGGTACGAGAACTGTGCATTCTGCTCGGATTTCGGAGTAGGAGACCATGAAGAGCCGGAATATTGTCATTCGTGGAACCATTGCGCTGGCAGTTGTGGGATGTCTGAGGGGTACCACGGTGGCCCTTGCGCAAACGATGGACCAGTATTATGCCGTGCCTCCGTTTGTGTCGAATCAGGTGCAACCGAACATCCTTCTGCTGATGGACAATTCAGGCAGCATGTCAAATCGAGCCTGTGAGACGGTCGCGTGTGGTGTGTTATCCGACGGGTCGGTGTCGACGGTGACCACGTTTACCAATACCACCCGCTATTCCGGTTTCTTCGACCCTCTGCTCTGCTATGTTCATGATAGCGGCGTCGATAATCGCTTTGAGCCGGGAACGGTCAAGGTCCTGGTTGGCACGGCCTGTACAGCGACTGAGTGGGACGGGAATTTCTTCAATTGGGCCGTCCTGCGCCGGCTTGATGCGGTCAAAAAGGCAATGATGGGGGGTGACTGCGCGGTCGCTCGCGCGGTCGACGGCACCTGCCCGGCTTTCAGCACGCCGGCGCTGAAGACGGTAAAAGCGCAGACCGGGTTTAGAAGTTCGTCCAGCGGTCACAAAACCGTGAATGTCGACTGGGGAGGGGGAATCGGACCCAATACCTACAATGGGCGGATTGCCAGCGCGGATACTCCTGGAACTCCGTCTACTCTCTATGTGCATCTGCGGGGCGGTATTACTGGAATGGGCGGGTCCTTTTGTCTCGACGATGATACTTCGCCACCGTCAGGCAACAACACGAAATGCGACGATAATGACGCATTCACGGAACTGCACATCCAGGTCAGAGTTGGAGTCGTTGCAGAACCTCAGGGGGTCCTTCAGCAAATCGGCCCCCAAGCTCGGTTTGGTCTTGCGGTATTTAACGACTCCGGGAACAATGACGGCATGAAGGTCCTGACCGGCATTGGCAGCCGACAGTCGATCGACTTCTCCCAAAACAATGTGGAGACCTTTAACACGAACACCGCGGCGATGGTCGATGCGATCGAAGAAACCTACCCGGCAACGTGGACACCGCTAGCAGAGAGTCTCTACGATTCCGTCCGGTATATCGCGCAAATCAACTCGGATTACTATCCGTCTAAGTACACGTATCCTATTGCCTATTCCGACGCGGGTTCGGATGGAAAACCTTTCCAGGGGACTGGTACGGGGTCATTCGGTAACAAAGAGATTTCGGCCTTAACCGGTATAGAAACGTGCCCGTCTGGTTATATTGCGAATGCCTGTGGCCGTGACCCGTACTTCTTCGGCAGCAACCATACGCCACGCCCGCCTGGACGACAAATTCGACACAGGTGGCCTGTTGCGAGACCTTCATCCTCATCTTCACCGATGGAGAATCTACTCAGGATGAAGACATGCCGTCTAGTCTCCGGTCCTATGCCAACACGAATGCGCAACCCTACGCCGGAACTTTCTGTACCGGAAACCAAGGGGTTCCCTATGTCGATCCTCCGGGCGGGAACTGCAACAACGATCCGGCGACCCCGACGAATGTTCTCCTCAAACAACATCGCACCGACTACTCGTCGAAGGGGTCCCACTACCTCGGCGATGTGGCCTACTGGTCCCACGTGAACGATCTTCGTCCGTGCAACGGCACGGCGGATGGGACACTTGCCGTCCTGAACGTTGCAGGCCACTGCCTCACAGGAATGCAAAATGCGATCGTGTACTCCTTCTATGCGTTCGGAAAATTTACGGGGCGTGAATTGTTGATGCATACCGCGCTCCTCGGGGGCTTTGAGGACAGTAACAACGACCAACTCCCGGACTTGAGCACCGAATGGGATGCCGTCATCAATGCGACGGGGGCCCAGGGCTCGGACGGGATTCCTGATACCTACTTCGAGTCGTCTAACGTCGAAGACTTGCAGGAGCGATTGACCGCCGCGTTTACTTCCATCCTTCGCCGGAGCGCGTCCGGTACCTCAATCTCGGTGCTGGCGACGTCGGCCTCCGGCGAAGGGTCTATCTATCAAGCCTACTTCTTCACCAGCGACGTGGGGCAAGGGGGCAGCAACGTAAAATGGACTGGCTACACGCATGCGCTCTTTATCGATGGGTTCGAAAATTTCCGCGAGGATACGGTTCAGGACGGGGTCTTGAACTATGTGCAGGACCGGATCGTCGCGACGCGGTACGACGACGATCCCCTGAGCCCCACCTATCAGAAAGTGCTGGTCGATAAATATGACGACCTCAACGGTGACGGGGTTGCCGACAGCGCGACGCCGATTGTTCTGGGTGCCGATCTCAGATCCATCATTCCGATTTGGGAGGCCGGGAAGGAACTCGCCTTGACGAGTTCCGCCTCCCGCAAGATCTTGACCTGGGTCGATACCAACAATGATGGCATCGTCAATCCAGGCGAGCAGATCGATTTCAGCACGGCGAACTGCGCGGCCCTGCGAGACTACCTGCGCTACGCGGGGGATGCCTGTGCGGGCAGCAGCAATGCCATGAACCTCATCAACTTCATCCGTGGCGATGAGGTGGCGGGACTGCGGACGCGCATGCTGGAAGTCCCGATCGGCAGTGGGTCGTACAGCAGCTGGAAACTGGGCGATCCCATCCATTCGACGCCGACCATCGTCGGCGCGCCCAAGGACCGGTACGATCTGATCTACGGCGATCCGACCTATAACCTCTTCTACTTGCAGTATCGAGACCGCCGACAGGTGGCCTACGTGGGGGCCAACGATGGCATGCTCCACGCGTTCAATGCGGGGTACTACCACAAGGGCGATGATCCTACGACGACCGCGGTGTACGAGCACGGGTGGTTTACCAAGACGCCGACCGACAATTCGAGCGGGCCGAAGTTAGGGGCCGAACTGTGGGGCTATGTGCCGTATCAATTGCTGCCGCAGCTGCAGTGGCTGGCCCGAACCGACTATACCCATGTGTACTACGTGGACCTCAAGCCGAAGGTGTCGGACGTCCGAATGTTTACTCCGGACGCCGATCACCCGGATGGCTGGGGCACGATTCTGATCGGGGGGTTTCGGATGGGCGGCAGCTGCGGGAACTGCGCGACCGGGTCAGGGGCTCCGCCGATGACCGCGTCGATCCGCGGGACGCCGAGGACGTTTTACAGCGCTTATTTTGTGCTCGACGTGACGAATCCAGAAGTCGATCCCAAGCTGCTGTGGGTGTTTACTGACAGTGAGCTTGGCCTGACGACGGCCTATCCGGCTATCGCGCGCGTGAATCCGGCGACGGATCCCGCGACGGACAAGACCAATGAACAATGGTACGTCATTTTTGGGTCCGGCCCCAATGGCTATCAGGCGGATCTGCCGGTCCCGCCGCTCCCTGGCCAGCCCCAAACTGCTCGGCTCTATGCGGTCGATCTCGTCGCCGGACCGGGCGTGGCGAACGTGAATGTGACGACCATGCCAGTCGGAACCTCGAATTCATTCCTTGGCCATATCATCACCATCGACAAGGACCTCGATTACCGAGTCGATGCGGCCTATATGGGGCGGACGATTCATGATGGCGCCCTCCCCTGGCGAGGGAAATTGTATCGCTTGACCACTGCTGGCTGTGCCACGGCACCCTGCAGCCCGACCACGTGGGGCATTCCCAGCGGAGGCAGCCGAACCCCGACGGAAGTCATCGATACGTTCTTCGATGCCGGGGCCGGTGCCACGGTCGAAGTCGGACCGCTTACCGCCGCGCCAACGGCCACGCTCGATGACAGCAGTAAAATATGGGTTTTTTTTGGAACGGGCCGCTATTTCGGGAATTCAGACAAAGTCGACAATAACATCCAGCGTCTCTATGGGATCAAAGATTCCGTCCTCAGTGGGTTCTGCACCGAGATCAGTGTGACCAGCTGTCACGATAACGATCTGGTGGATTCCACGACGGCCGTTGTCTGTCTGATCTGTAGTGGCGCAACCAATCAAGTGACCGATCCGACGAATCCGGGAGTCACGACATTTAGCGGGACTGGAACGACATCAATGATCGGCCTGGTCGCAAGCAAGGACGGGTGGTATGTGAATCTCCCCGTGGGGTCGGGTACCAATTCTGCCGAACGGTCGGTCGTGAATCCCACGCTGATCGGCGGCACTGTCTTCTTCCCGACCTTTGTGCCGACCAATGATTTCTGTGCCGCATCCGGCAGCAGCTATCTCTATGCGCTGTTCTATCAGACGGGGACGGCGGCGATGACCCCGGTGGTGGGCACCACGGCCGCGGGAAGAGCAATGTCAATGTGACGACGAAAATCTCGCTCGGGATCGGTATGGCCTCGACTATGTCCGTCCAGATCGGGTCCCAAGGTACCGGGACACAGGGAACTGGTGGTGGAGGCGGTGGGTGTAGTGGTGGCACGACCGGGGGGATCCAACAGAGCACCGGAGCTGCAACCAAGCCCTGCCTGAGCGCAGGGGACTATTACAGCAAGTATGTGAGTTGGGTGCACCAGCGCGATTGACGCCGCAGGACATGAATAGAGGTCTTGACACGCACAGGTCGTGGCGGCGGATTCTCCGCCCCACGACCTGTCGCCATGATTTAGCGACGGGTTCTGATACGGGCACAAGCTAAGGGTACGAGTACTTCCATGTTCTTTTCAGGTTCAGTGCGCTCTCTCCTCCTCATCGCAGGCCTGTCAATTTCACTCCTTGGAGTCGCTTGCACTGGAGGGGGCTCTCCGGAATCATCGAAGGTGCCCTCATCCAACCGGAACAATCGGCCTCCTGTGATCAAGTCCGCTCGGATTTTAAGTAATCCGATTCTGTTGAGTGGTCCCGTAGAGGTCCAGATTGACGCGGAGAATCCAGAACAGGAACCGATCTCGTTCCGATATCAGTGGTACGTGGACAATGTTGCGCTGGCCGGTCAAACGAGCTCCACTCTCGCTATAGCGGGACTGAGAGGTGGTCACGCAGTCAGTGTAGAACTTATCCCTGCGGCTGGCACGCAGACAGGTGAAGTGTATCGGACTGCCGCTGTGACGGTCGGCAACACGCCGCCGAGCATCACCAGTGTCACGTTGTCGCCACAACCCATTGAAATCGGCAAGAGACTGGAGGCACAGGTTGAGGCGAGCGACCCTGATCACGATCGCGTTGATTTGACCTATCGCTGGCTCAAAAACAACGTCGTCATCAAAGATGGCGAGGAGTCTTTTCTCATGACAACCGGGGTGATCCCTCGCGACCAGATTGCTGTAGAAGTGACCGCGCATGATCCTTCTGCAACGGGCAATTCCATTCGTTCCACCGATTTGTTGGTCGGCAATCGCCCTCCGAAGATCGTGTCCGTTCCTCCGGTGTCTGACGCTACGAGCCCGTATGAATACATGGTCAAAGCTGTCGATCCAGATGGTGACCACATGGTCTTCCAGCTCGAGACGCCCCCCCCGGGATGACCATCAATGCGCAATCCGGTCACATCGCGTGGCCTATCCCGTCAAATCAGTACGGTACCTTCCATGTAAAGGTGGTTGCGCAAGACGGCCAGGGAGGCGCTGCCTTTCAAGAGTTCGATCTCACCCTCTCGGCTCCAGCTCCAGCCAAACCCGCTGGAGCGTAACGGCTTTCTTCCATTACGTCACTTCTGCTTGTCTCCTCTTTTTCTTCTCTGCTAAAATCAAGTCATATCGTTAAAATCATGTCATATCGTGAGGTAGGAGGGAGACCACCCCGCGCTCGTGCGTAAACTTAAATTACGAGAAGGCACCAATACCGCCGCCCTGTTTGGCCACCACGACCGGCATCTCAAGCTGATTGAAGATGAACTGGGTGTGCGGCTGTCAGCGCGCGGAGAAGAACTCACTCTGGACGGCCTTCCTGAAGCTGTCCGTCAGGCGGAACGTATTCTCCTCGAACTCGCCTCCCTGACGAATGAAGGCATCGCGCTCCAAGCCGAAGACGTGACGCACACGCTCAGCGCGTTGCGCCAAAACCCTGAGGCCTCGCTCAAGGACGTGCTTGGCAACGCGGCGACGATCGTCACGAAGAAACGCTTCGTCGGACCCAAGTCGCCAACCCAGAAAACCTACATCGAAGCGATCGAGCAGTACGACATCGTGATTGCCATCGGACCGGCCGGGACGGGTAAGACGTATCTCGCCATGGCCATGGCAGTGAGTGCGCTAATGAAGAAAGAGGTGAGTCGGATCATTCTAGCGCGGCCAGCGGTCGAGGCTGGAGAGAAGCTCGGCTTCTTACCCGGCGATATGTATGAGAAAGTGAATCCCTATTTCCGGCCACTCTACGATGCACTGTTCGACTTGATGGATATGGAGCGGGCCAACCGCCTGATCGAGCGTGGCGATATCGAAATTGCCCCGCTGGCGTTCATGCGTGGGAGAACGCTGAACGATTCGTTCGTCATTTTGGATGAAGCGCAGAACGCGACGGCGGAACAGATGAAGATGTTCCTCACCCGGCTTGGCTTCCATTCGAAAGTGGTGGTCACTGGCGATATCACGCAAGTGGATTTGCCGAACGATCGGGTGTCAGGCCTCATTGAAGTAAAAGAGATTTTACGCGACATCAACGGCATCGAGTTCATCTACTTCGACGACACAGATGTGGTTCGTCACCGGCTGGTCCAGGACATCATCAAGGCGTACGATCACCACCAGTCGATGAACGGCGGTGCCTCCAGACAGGCTCGTGGTCAGGCGTCTTCTCAACCGCGGTCGGTAGGTCCTCGCAAGTCGGCTCCAGCTAGTTCACCGCCACGAGACCCCTCAGGCCAATCTCACTAAATGGCTGTCTATCTCCGTGTTCGCCTTACTCGGCTTGCGGTGCGGCAGGCGTCTCTGGTCCGCATGGCGGAACGTGTGTTGGCGGCAGTCAGAGAAACGCAGTCGGAACTGAGTGTGGAGCTGGTGGGCGATCCACGCATGCGCCGGCTGAACCGAGAGTATCGCAAGAAGGATCGCCCCACCGACGTACTGGCGTTCCCAATGCGGGAATCAGACAATCCCTGTCCGACCTTGTTAGGCGATGTGGTAATCTCGGTCCCGACGGCTCTTCGTCAGGCGAGAGAAGCTGGGCGATCGGTGGATGAAGAACTGGCCACGCTGTTGGTGCATGGCGTGCTCCATCTGTGCGGATATGATCATGAGCGAAACGAGAAGGAAGCGGCTCGCATGCATCGGCGTGAACGGGCCATCCTACAAACGATTGGCCCTGTGCCGCTCCTCGTGACCCGTCGCGCCACGCAGAGACAGAGGAGTTGCTGACGATGGGATGGTTTCAACGGTTGAGCGGGGGGCTCAGCAAGACCCGTAACGCGGTCCGGCAATCGCTCGATCGATTTCTGGGGCGTACACCGGATCCAGCCCTTCTCGAAGAACTGGAGGCGGCGCTGCTCAGCGCCGATCTGGGGGTTCGTGTCGTCGATCGGCTGATGCAGCAGGTCAACGAGCAAGTGCGCGGTGTGGAGGCGGCGACACCGGAAGGGCTCCAGAACATGCTGAGCCACACGCTCTACGGTGTTCTGACGCAGGTCTCCGGTCCTTCGCTCGAACAGCTGATCGACAAGGGGCCCAAGCCGTTCGTAATCCTGGTCGTCGGAGTGAACGGGGTTGGAAAGACCACCACGATTGCCAAAGTGGCACAGCAGCTCGTGCAAGCCAGGCAGCGACCCTTGCTCGTCGCCGGCGACACGTTTCGTGCGGCGGCAATCGAGCAACTGCAAGTCTGGGCAGATCGGGTCGGGGTCGAGGTCATTCGCCAGCGTCACGGTGCCGATCCGGCAGCGGTGGCCTTCGACGGGATTGTGGCGGCCAAAGCGCGAGCGGTCGATGTGGTGCTGATCGATACAGCCGGTCGCCTGCATACCAAGTCAAACTTAATGGACGAACTGCGCAAGGTGAAACGTGTGATCGGCCAGGGATTGCCGGGTGCGCCGCACGAGGTGCTCTTGGTGTTGGACGCCACAATCGGGCAAAACGCGCTGGCTCAAGCCCGCCAGTTTCAGGAGGCGGTGGGCGTCACTGGACTGGTTCTGACGAAGCTGGATGGGACCGCGCGAGGGGGCATTGTCGTTGCGATTGCCGAGGATCTCAAGATTCCCGTTCGTCTTGTCGGCGTGGGAGAGGATGTCGAGGATCTTCAGGACTTCAATCCCGAAGCGTTTGTCGCTGCCTTGTTTGGACAACCGACCGCCTGTTCATAACCCCACATTTTCTTCTCTTCTTCCGGTAGTGGGGTATCACTGTGTTGCCTGGATCAATTCGGGAATGGTCCAAACGTGGTCAGTAATACCAACCTGCATAGCAGGAGTCACCTTAATAGTGTGATGAAGCCTGCAAAAGTTATAAAAGGCGAATTGCAACGCATAGGCATGCCGTAGATTTATCCACTTCTTTGAAAAAGCATTAGTCAGTCGAGTCATTCTTCGCATCCCCATCCTGAGGGTAAGGTTCTGTCGCTCTATGTGTGAGGTGCTAACTCTACTCAGATCAGGATTCCCATGGACTGTACATCTGCATGTTCCAACGCAATCAGCCGGTGAATAACGAGTTTCACCCTCAGGATGGTTGGTATATATTTTCACAAGCTGTGCGAAGTCTACATGCTGTGCGCCTAAGGTCAGAACCACGGCATCCCGATATGGCTTAAATCCATCCGTGGTGATCTGGAAATTGCCTCTTGTGGCATGGGCCAATTTCTCGGTGAACGCCACAGTATCAGCCTCAGAACGTCTCCCAAGATGCCATGCGAGGATCAGTTTGGTATGACGTTCCATCGCGACAAAACACCATGCATCGCCTAGCTGCTTCGAGTCCGCGCCCTTTCTATTCTTGGTCTTTTCTTTCATTCCAACCCATCTCCATACTTCATCACACTGTACATCCTTGACTGACAGTGAATGAATCCGTTCTTCGAGTAATCTGGTACATCGCGGTCCAACAAGTGCCAGAAGGGAAAGGATGGTTCGCTTCTCTACGCCCGTGATTTGTTCTGCAGTACGTATCGAACAACCCTCGACCAAGTGCTGCATCACAGCGACGGCTTTCTCTAACGGCAACCGCATCTCTCCCAGCGGCCTATGATAAGGCGTGAGAACCGTCTTCTTACAGTTCAAGCAGCGAAGACGTTGATGGCCGCTCCGGTCCTTTCCAAATTTCTTTGACTCCGAATTGCAAAAGGGGCAGTTCATAGCGTTGCCTCCAAGCAACACTATATTACTTGAATGTTCAAGCATTGTAAAGGACAAAATGATAAAAATAGTATAATTTTACGATTTGTGGATTTTACGATTGCGAACGGATTTGAGCAAGTATAGAATACCGACCTTCCAATTGGATCAACCACTTATGGAGGACATAGTGAGCGAAAACCGCATATTTCACCCAGGGAAGCACATCAAGGATAGGCTAAAGGACCGTGGTTGGACCCAGAGTGATTTAGCCAAGGTGCTAGGACGTACTTCGAGCGAGATTAACTACCTGGTGGCTGGCCGAAACAGGATGTCGCCAGAGCTTGCACAAGGGCTCGCTGTTGTCTTTGGGGAAACACCTGAATACTGGCTGGCTGTTGATAGCGCCTACAGGTTATCGCAGACTGACTATGTCGATAAAGCCATCGGTCATCGTTCGATGCTCTATAGTTTTCCTTACCGGGACATGCAGAAACGGAAATGGATCGCCCAAGTAACTGAACCGAAAGAATTAGAAGACGAATTCAAGCGATTCTTTGGGGTTGAGAACCTCGACAGTCATCTCTCTGTCGAAGCATCGTACAAGCGCACCATACGAGAGTCGAGACGAGAGTCGAGTTTGAACAATGCCGAAAAGGCATGGATTAGAAGAGCAAAACAACTCGCACAAGCTTGCCCCGCAGATCCGTTCGACGAGAATAACTTGTCAATGTTGGCGGCAGGTTTACGGCGGCTGGCGGCGAAATCACAGGCCGTGCATCGCGTCCCAGCACTCCTGGAAAAATACGGTGTTCGATTTGTCATCGTTGAGCCGTTGCCGCGTGTCAAGATTGATGGGGCGGCCTTCTGGCTCAACGAGAAAAAGCCAGCAATCGCTATGTCCGTTCGGTTCGATTATGTCGGCTCATTTTGGTTTACGCTGATGCACGAATTATTTCATATCAAACACAAAGACGCGTTCTCGTTTGACGATCTGGAGGTTTTGCCATCCGATGACGCCGAGATTCACGCGAGTAGTGCCGCAGCAGATGTTCTTGTCCCACAGGCAAAACTTGATTCTTTCATTAGGATGTATGCTCCCCGGTTCTCAGAAGCGTTAATTAATAATTTTGCAACCCAACTACAAATTCATCCAGGCATCATCGTTGGGCAGCTCCAACATAAAAAACAGATCGGATACAACCACCACCATAAACTAAGGGTGCGAATTCGTGAGTTAATCACTGCAATCGCGTTTACAGATGGATGGGGCCACCCTGTCCCGCAGGTTTAACATCATGGAGGAATTGTGATGGCTACTCTCTATAGAAAGTTAAATGACATCATGAACGAGTGGGCCATTGAGAATGGCACAGATACCATTGATGTAGAGTCAGCTGCCGAATGGGCGGTATCGACAGGTCGATATATTCGGGCCCCGATTAGTCCCCAAAAACAATGTATGCAGGATAAGCGAAGAGCATTGCAGCAAGCGACTTATATCGACCCGCAAGGCAATAAGATTCGCACTAAACATGCTGTAAGGAATTGGAAAGGTCAGCAGACCACGCTTTGGCCGGATGTTCGTACTGGAAAACCAGACATGATGCGTGAGGCCTTCGGGCAAAGCTGGGAAGGTATTGTCAACGATGTCAAACGCCACGCTATTGAGAAACAATCGTATGATCTCAATAATGCATACGGCGCAGCATTACCCATGTTTGATTATGACTTTAATCCCCAAGCTGAGGACGCGAGGATGTCAGGGGAGTACGATGATAGCTACAATGATGAGGGGGATGAAATCGACGATCAAGGCTAACCCCGGTTCCGACGGGATCGCCACCTAGTCTTAGCGGCTTTCTTGCCGATAGCCTTGCGTTTCTTCCGAGAAAGACTTTTTGCACGGGCTTTCCCACCCTTTAATCCGCCGAGACGGCCAGCTTTGACTGCTGATGGAACCTTCTGAGGCGGCAGTTCTGGATTTAGCGGGGTGCCATTGCGCTTGGCATCCCGTCTGATTAGTTCTTGGAGGGAGGCATAGGCTAACTGGTTTTCATCTTTCCTTTTTGGCATATTGGGTATTATGCCACGTATCAAAACGGACCGCACCACGCTTTTCTAGCAGCAACACGCTAATACCCCACTACCCTTCTTCCCAGGCCCGTGCTAATCTTTCGTCTCGTCAGCATCATGATTGAAGTGCTTTGGGCCGTATTCGAGCCAAAGGGGATGAGAGACGATGATTAAGATCTTGATCGTTGACGACGATCAAATGAACTGCGATTTGTTACAGAACGTGTTCACGCGCCACGGGTATCAGGTCATTTCGGCCACGAGCGGGCGCGAAGGCCTCAGCCTGTTCCGCACAGATACCTCCCAAGTCACGCTCTTGGATCTGCGGATGCCGGAGAATGGATGGATTAACCGTTTTGAAAGAGATCCGCGCGATCGATCCCCATGCGCCGGTGATTATTCTTGGTGGGGGGGCCACGGACGTGCAGGAGAACCATGCACGGGCCCTGCGCGTCTCCGACTTCGTCCGTAAGGGCCTGTCGCTGGACATTCTTGTCGAAGCCGTCAATCAGGCCTCGCAGCTACCTGCGCAGGCGAGCGTCATGCCGATCCCACCCCGCAACGGTCATGCGATTCAGCAGATCGAAGAATCGGTCTTGGTCGTTGACGACGATCCCCTTGTGCGTGACCTGCTCGTCCAATTCTTGAGCCTGCGAGGCTACCGCACGCTTGGTGTCAGGGACGGGGACGATGTCTTGCGGATGGTGGAAGATGTCCCGCCCGACCTGATCCTGCTCGATATGATCATGCCTGGGATGGCAGGCATTGAGGTGCTGCAAGCCCTGCGTGAGAAGGAATATCGCGCGGGTATTATCATCATGACTGGGAGCCTCAACGAAGAATTGCTGGAAGATGCCTGGGCATTGGGACCGCAGGAAGTTCTGGTGAAACCGATCGATCTCGAGCGCCTCTTGACCGCGATCCAGCTTGTGCTCGTCTGCCGCGAGTGCTAAAAGTTACCCGATGTCCATCGGGAAATCCCTCGCTCAATCCAGCCTCATCGTCCTCCTATTTGCCGGTGTCGTTCCAGGACAGGGCATTGCCGCCATGTCCGCTCGTGACCATGCCCTCATCCTCAACCATGACCTCGCCGTCGAGCTGATTCCTCCCTCCCATGAGTTGGTGGCGCGGGATCAGGTTGAGCTGGAGATCTTCGGCAATGCCACCACGATTGCGTTCACGCTCGCACCCACGCTGCACGTTGAATCCATTATGCTACGAACCCAATCGGTTCCGGGCCAATCGGTGCAGCCGGACAAGGCCCTCTCATTCACCAGAGAGCAGTACTCGCAGCGTTCAACGCAACATATCGTCGTCACGCTTCCCACAGAACATGAGGCACGCCCGTCTTTGGTCTGGACCTACCGGGGGGTGATCAAGGACCCACCAAAAGAGCCGCACCATCTGAAGTTCGTGACACCTAGTGAGACCGCCGGACATATCGGATCTGAAGGTGTGTACTTGAGCAGTGAGAGCCAATGGTATCCGGATGTCGAAGGATCGCTCAGCGCCTATCGCGTCACGGCACAGGTTCCGCAAGATTGGACCGTCGTTACACAAGGGTGGAAAAAGGAGGAGGCGACGAGCGGTGGTAGGGCCTCATCGACGTGGGTCGTCCAAGACCGGTCCGAAGCACTCACTCTCGTGGCCAACAAGTTTGTGACCAAGTCGCGTGAGTGGAAAGGCCATAACGGGCAGCGGGTTGAGCTGGCGACGTATTTCTTCCCCGACAATGCCGACCTGGCGGACGAGTATCTCGACGCCACGTCGACGTATCTCGACGTGTATGTCCCGCTGTTGGGCGACTATCCGTTTGAAAAGTTTGCTGTAGTGGAAAACTTTTTTGCCGGCGGGCTCGGCATGCCGTCGTTCACGCTGCTCGGCAGTGGCAGCATCAAACGACACTATGTACAACCCTATGCCCTGGGCCACGAGATCGTGCATTCATGGATCGGCAACTCAGTGTTCAATCGAGCTGATCACGGCAACTGGGTCGAAGGACTGACGACCTACTTGGCGAATTATTATTGGCACGAGTTGGCCCAGGATGCTCGGCAGGCGCGCGAGCAGCGGCGATTGTTGATGCAAGGCTACAGCGTCTACGTGACACCGGAGCAGGACTATCCGGTGGCGCAATTTCTGAGGAAGAGCGATGAGAAAGACAATGCCATCGGCTATCAGAAAGCCGCATTCGTGTTTCACTTGCTGCGCAGGCAAATCGGGGAGGATTCATTTTGGCGCGGGCTGAAGACCTTGGTGAGCCAATATCGCAATCGCCCTGCAGACTGGGGTAGCCTTGAGGCCGTCTTTTCGCACGAGAGTCACCAGAATTTGCGGTGGTTTTTCAAGCAATGGGTCGAAGGGTTTGGTGCGCCGATGTTGTCGTTGGGAGATCTCAGCGCCCGTCGAATTACGGGAGATGATGGCCGCGACGCCTGGCAGTTAACGGTTCACATGAAGCAAGCCGGTAAGCCGTTTCTGATGGCGATCCCTCTCAGAATTGTGATGAAAGAAACGACGGTTACCAAATGGATGGCGATCAGCCAATCGGATGATTTGGTCGAGTTCGTGCTTCCCCATCAACCCCTGCTGGTGCAGCTCGATCCAGACTTGATGGCCTTCCGCCGATTCGCACGGGCCCAATTGCCGCCGATGCTGAGTAGCTATGTGACCGATCCGCACAGAACCGTAGTGCGGGCGTTTTCAGATCCTGCGTCTCCGTTCCAGCAAGTCGTGGCTCGCATTGCCGATCGGGAAGCGCAGCTGCCGGAATCCCAGAAAACTATGGTGTTACCTGTGGAAGGTGCGACGTTTCCTCCTATCGGGTCGGTGCTGGTGCTGGCTGGAGCGGATCAGCAACGTGCGGTCCAGTCGATCGTGAAGGAGTCCTGCGGGGACCTCATCACGTTTGGGAGTGCGGGCGTTCAGATCGATGGTCAGACGTACGAAGGGCCGACGATGGCGACGCTCTTCTCCTGTCATCGGGCGAACGTGCCCGGAAGCGTCATCACGGTCCTCTATGGCGTGACGCCTCAAGCGGTTGCGAAGGTCTCACGGCTCCTGTTCTACTATGGTTGGCAGAGTTACGTGATTTTCCACGAAGGCGCCGTGACGAAGCGTGAACTCTGGCAGCGTTCGCAGGCTATGAAGGAGGTATGGATTGATGAGAATCGGTAAGTACATGACGAATCTGCTGCGGGTCCTGTGCGTGGTGGTGTACCTGCCCGCATTTGCACTGGCGGCTGATCAGTCGAAAAAGCCGGCCAAGACCGCTGCGGCGAGTTCCGCTGAGCGGCATCTCACCAACATTCGCCAGCTGACCTTCGGTCGCCAGAATGCCGAGGCCTATTTTTCATTCAGCGGCAACAAGCTGATTTTTCAATCTACGAATAATTGGATGAAGGATTCGTATGCGGCCACGCTCAAACCGGCCGACGCTGGGCTGGGGTGTTATCAGATGTACGTGATGGATCTGGAAAGCGACACGGTGCGGTTAGTGAGTACTGGCATGGGCACCACGACCTGCGGCTATTTTTTCCCCGGCGATCGCCGCGTACTCTATTCGTCGACACATGCGGCGGGGCCGAACTGTCCACCCAAGGCGAAACGGGACGGCGCTTATCGGTGGGCGATCGATGACTATGATCTCTATGCCGTGCGCATCGATGGACAGGAGATGCAGAAGCTGACGTCGACGCCCGGCTATGACGCCGAGGCGACCGTGTCGCCAGATGGGAAGACCATCATCTGGACCTCCGTGAGAGACGGGGATCTTGACCTCTACGCCATGAATCTCGATGGCACGAAGGTCCGGCGCCTGACTGACGAGATGGGCTACGACGGCGGCGCGTTTTTCTCGCCCGATAGCAAGCGGATTGTGTACCGTGCATTGCATCCGACCGATCCCGCCGAGATCGCCCGCTATAAAGAGTTGTTGGCGCAGCGGCTGGTCGAGCCCGGGCAGCTTGAAATCTTCACCATGAACGCCGATGGATCGGACAAAAAACAGGTGACTTCGAACGGGGCATCGAATTTTTCCCCGTTCTTTCACCCCGACGCCAAGCGCATCATCTTTTCTTCAAACGTGGAAACGAGAGGAGAAGGAGGGCGGTCGAGCTTCCATTTATATCTGGTGGGCGACGATGGGGGAGGGTTAGAACGCCTGACCATGGAGGGACATTTCAATAGCTTCCCCATGTTCTCGCCGGACGGAAAGCGCTTGGTGTGGGTGTCGGACCGGCATGTGAAGGAGCCAGGTGAGTTCAACGTCTTTCTGGCCGATTGGATGCCATGACCTCGCCAGACGAGGGGGACAAGGATGGTGACAATCGGTCGGCCCACTTCCTCTCACCTCTTGCCGCTCGGTTCCTGTCTCTCGCTTGTTCTTGCACCACGCTGGTACTTGTCTTCGTAGGACTGGTCCAGTTCGACTTTCCGATCGTCCGCTACGTACGATCTGTCACGATCCATCTCCCATGGGATCAACTCACTATTCCATGGATGGCCTTCACCAGCAACGCCGGAGATTGGATTGGTGAAGGGTCGCACCTGGTTGCCATCAGTGTGGCGCTCATAGTGGTCGGGTTGCTCTTCTCGAAGCCGATCCTCAAGACAGCTGGGATCAAAACGCTGCTCGCCCATGGGATCGCGGCGTTGTTGTCGAACGGACTCAAGCATCTGGTAGGAAGACCGCGTCCCAAATTCATCCATTCCGGAGAGTGGCAGTTCACCCCCTCCTGGGTATCTGGACTGGACTCCTTCCCCTCAGGGCATACTACTGGAAGTTTTGCCGTTGCCACGGTGCTGGCTAAGCGATTCCCTGCATTTGGCCCGCTGTGTCTGAGCGTCGCAGCGTTTGTTGCGCTTAGCCGCGTCCTCCGTGGGGCGCATTTTCCGACCGATGTGATGGCAGGGGCGGTGTTGGGTGTGCTCAGTGGCTCGATTGCCTTGGCACCCTTGAAACAATGGAGCACCTCGTTTCAGGACGGGTTGCGGCATGCGGCCATCGGAACCGGTACGGTTTTTGCCCTTCTCTGGACCTTGTCGCATCAAGTTGATGAGGGAATTGCCGGTGCTCTCTTGATAGGACTCGGTGCGGTAGCAGCGGCGAGTGGTTTGTGGCTCCGCCGAACCAATTGGATCGGCACAGAGAAGTCGGTCAAGGACTGGCAGGCGAACGTCTCGTTGGCGCTCATTGCCTATGGCCTCGCGGCCATGACGACTTCGCCTCTTGTGCTTGCGTCAGTCGGATTCGCATGCCTAGCCTTTTGGTTCAACGGCACCGTCGTGTCAGAAGAGCAGAGACAAGATTCCCATGCATGGTTGATGATGAGGGAAAGTGTCCTACTTGGAGGCGTGCTGCTGGCCCTTCTGATTCTCTACGACGGGCGAGGAGTCTTACCGTTCCAGTAGTGGATCAGGCCAGAGGTAATAGGCAATGGGCGAGATGTTGGACCTTGTCTGTCACCTCTTGCCCCTCGCCTAGAGCCCATCACGAAATTCTAGCATCCTGCTAGTGTCCGAAGATCTCGGGAGGTGTTGTTGGGGGAGGTGTCACACCTTCCGGGATTGTCACCATCGGTTGGCTGGCTAGGAGGGTGTAGCCGTATCGCTTGAGAATCGGCTGAAACGTCGCCGCTTCTTTCGGCAATGAATCCAGAAACATTTCCGGCAGGAGAATCATCGTACGGCCCTGGTAGGCCAGCGCGGTACGCAGCCGATCGACTTCTCCGAACGGGATGAAGACCACTTTCCGCCTCGCATAGAACGCCATGGAAGGCCTCGTCGTGCCGTACGCAATGAATTGATCCGTTGGACTGAGATTCAATCCCACCGCGTACGCTAATTCCTGCGGGGGAGCGATGGCATACCGGTTGATGCTGGGGATGACGGTGAGGATGGCGAGAAGGACCACGCTCGCCAGTGTTCCTCCAGCGGCCCCAAAGGCCTCTCCGCGCCGCTTTTCATTGAACCCGAAATAGCCCACTAGCCCCATGCCGATCAAGAGCGTTGCCGCCGCAAGATAGGGACCGCTGCCAAGATCGAATTGTGTAGCCAAGGGAAATTCTTTGACCAGCTTGCTTGAGAATTTGTCGTAGAGCGTCGGCAAGCTGGCGAACCCTAGAGCTAGGAGATAGCCCAACCCCATCATGGCTCGAATCGAGCCTCGAATCCCTTTCGTCAGCGGATCCTTCAGATATTGTGACCAATACAACGCGGTCAGTACAGCAGATGCGGGAAACAGCGGTCCGATATAGTGCGGCAGGCGGGTGGACGACAGGGTGAAGAACACAAACACTCCCACAATCCACAGGGCCGCGAACCATTCCAACTCATCGCCTGAACGTAATGCGTCCCGCGAATCAAGCGACTCACGTTTGACGCCTACCGTCTTACACGACTCCCACCAGCTTTTGTATGCCCGATACAGAGCAACAGGAAGCAACGCGCTCCAGGGAAAGAAACCAAGTAGTAGTACCGGAAAATAAAACCACAGTCCTCCTTCATGCCCCTCCATTGGACTGAGGAAACGCCCCACCGTGTGGAGCTTTGCTTGAGAGGCATAGGCATCCCCATGCATGAGGAACATGGCGATGTACCAGGGAGCGGCGAGGAGGAGCAGCAGCAAAGTACCGGCGATGGGGAAACCTTGGTACCAGAAGACTGTCCAGCGCCGCGCCGCGGTTAGATAGAGGAGGGTCGTCGCAAGCGGGACCGCAAGCCCGACCGGCCCTTTCGTCAGTGTCGCGAGAGCCATGCCGACGTAGAAGCCCCAGATCCAATGACGTCCCGAGCCTGTTCCATGGAGGCCTAGCCAAAATCCATAGAGGGAGAGCGTGGTAAAGAAGATCAAGACACTATCGGTAATGGCCATGCGCCCCAGCACGAGCATCTCGACGTTCAACAGCAACATGAGGGCGCCGAAAAGACCGACGGCCTGGCCGCGCAGCCGGGAGAGAAAGAGATATTGCATGACGATCAAGGCGACTCCGAACAAGGCGGATGGAACGCGAGCCGCGAATTCGCTCACGCCGAAGACGTGATAGGACATGGTCATCAGCCAGTACACGAAGACCGGCTTGGCGACACGCAATTCTCCATTGAACGTAGGAGTGAGGAGGTCTCCAGATGCAAACATCTCACGGCCGGCTCCCGCGTTCCGTCCTTCGTCGCGATCGGTGAGCCCCATGTCGCCGAGACCCAGGAAGAAGAGCAAGCCCGACAGGACCAGGAGGACAAGCAGTGTCATTGGCTGGTTGGGTGTGCGATCAATGGTCACGGGATGTTCCTACTTGTAGGTGACGTTGTGTGTTGAGGAACGTCTGACTCGGCGAACGATCATGCCTGCTGAGACGGTGGGTGAGCCGGACTCTTGGCCCGGTCCGTTCGATGGATGAGTATCAGATTGCGAAGATAGACGAACGCGCCGATGCTTTGTCCCGCAATAAAAACCGGGTCTTTCCGGTAGATGGCATACGCGAGTGTGATGAGCCCGCCGACCAGGCTCAAATACCAAAAGGCGACGGGAACACGGCTTTCGGCGTTCCGTTCAGACGCGATCCACTGAATCACCCAGCGACCGAAAAAGAGACCTTGGCCGAGAAAGCCGATGCCGACCCAAATAGCTTCGAAGCTCATGATGAAGTGGTGATGAATGATGAGTGCTGGATGACGGGATTATATTTCAAAAATCGTAACAGGCCGAGGAGCATTTTCCTGACTGCTTCAATGCGGGAGCGTGTGCGATCATTTAAAACAAATCCGATTCGTGAAGCCAAAATAAGCTGCGTTTCTAATTCGGTGATTGAGCCTGAAGCGGCGTAAAGAAACAGGATATATTCCTTCCTGGAATGTCGTGCCGCACCTTCTGCAACATTGCTGGGGATTGAAACGGCATACCACCGAATCTGCGCAGTCAGACCATACCGCTCTTCCTTGGGAAACCGCGCCGTACGCGAGTAAAGTTTCGCTGCCAGGTTCATGGCTTTCTTCAAGACGTCGAAGTCTTTGTGTGTGTCTATAATCCTTTCAGCCACGCATCACCCATCACAGATCACGTATCACGGAATTTGTACTGCAACACCCGCTTCTGCATCCACCGCACGGCTATTAGATCATAGAGGGACTTGAACAGCCGATTGCCCATGCCGTATTTGGACACGCCGTGAATGCGCGGGTAATGCCGGACCGGCACTTCGGTGACGGTGAATCCATGCATTAGCGCGAGTGCGGGGAAGAATCGGTGCATGCCCTCGAAAAGGCGGATGCGTTCCAGCACGGGCCGTCGAAATATCTTGAGCGAGCATCCCGTATCGTGGACGCCGTCGTGGGCAACGAAGTTCCGCACACGGTTGGCGATCAAGGACGACAGTTTCTTCACCAGGCCATCTTGCCGCTGCTGCCTCCATCCGCAGACGAGATCGTAGGTGGCGGTATAGGGGAGGAGTTTCAAAATGTCTTCGCTGTCCTGTTGAAGATCGCCGTCGATTGCGATGACTATTTCGCCGGAAGATTGACTGAAGCCCGCATCGAGCGCGCAGGTCTTGCCGTAATTTCGGTCGAAGTGAAACACCCGTACGTGAGAGTGCTGCGCCGCCAGGCGATCCAGTTCTTCACTGCTGCCGTCGCTGCTACCGTCATCGACACAGAGAATCTCATAGGGCCGCGATCGTGAAGTCTCGTATGAGTCCATCACCTTCAGCAGGTTCGTCAGGAGGGGCGACAGGTTCTCTCGTTCATCCTTGATGGGGACGATGACGGAGGCCCAGGGGCTGGACGGCGGCGTCATGATATGTAAATACTCCAGCAGCGACCTGTGCGATGTCTTTTCACGCGCGCATTCTAGCGGATGGTCGAGAGGGCGTCAAACAAGACGGTATTGCGTGAAGAGACATGAGTCGATCTGCAATGGACGGTTAGCGGTTCTTTTTGTGAGTCATGGGGGCCCCCGCCCGGATGCGAGGTAATGCATCCAGCATCACGCGCCGGTAGACATGCATGAACGTCACGTTCGATAAAACAATACTCGACTAAGGTTCATCCTTCTGGCAGAGGTGCCGAAAGATAACAGTGCGAACAGTTTGTCAGCTATCCCACTAGCCCCGGGCTTCGCACCTCATGACTACTGCACCACCGTGGTGTGGGACAACACGATCGTGAAACGCATCGTGCCGATCAGGCTCATCTCGTTGACTTGCTCGCCCGTATGCAGTTCAACTTTGTAGCAGCCGGGCTTCCACCCTCCCTATGGAGTCGACAACTTGAGATAGCCGCTCTTGCCTTCGAAGGCCATGTGCATGGTATCTCCGCGATGATCGTCCCAGGCTCGACACCGGACACCTTCCGGCATGCAGCGACCGAAGATCTTGAAGGCCTGATAGTGCTGATGGAGCGAGAAAATAATGGAGATGGCCGGCACGTCCACGGCAATTCGCGCGGTCAGTTTGACCGCACGATTTCCTGGGTCCGGCGGAAGTCGAGTACTTCTTCGAAATCCTCCGCTATGGTAATCGAGTGCAACATACCTTCCGGCGTAGCGTCGAAACTGTAGGGCTTGGCGTCCTGGGCGCAATTTTGAAACTCAGGGATCGGCAGATTCATTGGTGAGAGGCCGAGCATCGGCCCAGATGGCCGGTTGGGTTGACAGGGCAATGCCCCATCGCCACCATGCCCGCGGACCGCGCTGACAGCCCCCTCGCTTCGCCCCTCTCGCCATATCTTGTTTGGTACACCTGTCCTGCGGAGGCTGTCAAGGAAGGTGGCTTATATACTTTGTTGCCCAAATCATGCTATACTTTCTCTCGAATCGTGACTGACTGAGGATGGCGAAATGGCACAGAAGGCACCCGGCAAGGCCCACCGCGAAGGTATTTCCCTCGTCGAGTTGTTCCAGATGTTCCCGAACAACGAGACGGCGCAAAAGTGGCTGGAGGAGCAGCGATGGGGCGACGAACCGTGGTGCCCGAAGTGCGGTTCGTTCAACGTCCGGCACAACAACCACAAGTCGATGCCATGGCGGTGCGGTGAGCGTGAGTGCCGCAAGCGGTTCAGCGTCCGGGTGGGTACGCCGTTGCAGGGCTCGCCCCTCGACTACCAAGTCTGGGTGGTCGCCATCTATCTGCTCACCACGTCCCTGAAGGGACAGAGCAGCATGAAGCTCCACCGCGACCTGAATGTGACGCAGAAGACGGCCTGGTTCCTCGCGCATCGCATCCGTAAGGCGTTCGCCAACGATGATGAAAGCGGGCGCTTCTCCGGCCCGGTCGAGGTTGACGAGACCTACATGGGCGGTCGCCGGGCAAACATGAGCAACGCGCAGCGCCGCGAGCTCGCCGACCAGGGCGCGGGCCGCGGGACAGTTGGCAAGGTCGCGGTCGTCGGTGTGAAGGACCGGGCCACGAAGCATGTCCGGGCGAAGGTGGCCGAGAGCACCGATGCCGCCACGCTCCAAGGCTTCGTCGTTGACCACGCGGACCCCGGCGCGACCGTCTACAGCGACGATGCCAGCGCCTACGACTCCCTCCCGTTCGACCATGAGACCGTCAAGCACTCGCTGTCCGAGTACGTCAAGGGCGACGTGCACGCCAACGGCATCGAATCCCTGTGGTCGATGCTCAAGCGGGCGCACAAGGGCATCTACCACAAGATGAGCCCGAAGCACCTGGACCGATACGTTCAGGAGTTCGCCGGTCGCCACAATCTTCGAGAAGCAGACACGCTCACCCAGATGGGCATGGTCGTTCGGGGGATGGAAGGCAGGCGGCTCACCTACGCCGACCTGAAAGAGCCGAACGGCCTCTCCTCGGGAGCGAGAGCATGACACCCGCCGATGTCGTGCCCCTCGTGCCAGTCGGCAAGATTCGATGCTTCGTCACAAAGAAGCTCAAAAAGGACACTCCCGAGGAGAATGTCAGACAGCGATGGGCACGAAGCCTCGTGGACGAATACGGCTACGACGTTTCGGACATGGCGGTTGAGTTTTCGCTCAAGATGGGCACGCAACGCAAGCGTGCCGACATCGTGGTGTTCAAGCCAGGAGGGCCGAGACGACAGGATACGGTCGTCGTGCTCGTGGAGGCGAAGCGCGAGGGTGTTTCCCCTAAGGACAGAGCCGAAGGCGTTGACCAGCTCAAGAGTTACATGAGCGCGTGTTCATCGTGCAAGTTCGGTCTATGGGTTGGGTCCGAGAAGTTGGCCTACGAGAAGTCCGAGACGGGGGAGTTGGACGACACGACGGACATCCCTCGATTTGGAGACACGCAACCTCAGCCGCCACGATTCCACGAACTAACACCCGCGACCGACCTCAAGGCGTCACTGCACCGTTGCCACAACTACATTTACGCCAACCAGGGTATCCAGAAGGCGGAAGCCTTCCATGAGTTGCAGAAGCTCATGTTCTGCAAGGTGTTGGACGAGAGCGAATTCGTCGAGCAATTGCGGTTCTTCGTTCGCGGTGAGGAGCGAAAGTCTATTGCCGGACAACGGCGACTTCGAGATGAACGCATTGCTCCGTTGTTCGATGAGGTCAAGGATCGCTACCCGTACATCTTCGAATCCGACGATCGGATCAAACTGAACCTTAAGGTTCTGGCGTACATCGTCTCGGAATTGCAGCGGTACTCCCTCCTCAACACACAGACGGACATGAAGGGGCAGGCATACGAGGAATTGGTAGGGGCGAATCTTCGCGGTGATCGCGGAGAGTTCTTCACGCCTCGAAATGTCTGCGACATGGCCGTGCGCATGGTACTATCCCTGCACTCGAACCAGAAAATCCCCTCGCTGAAGGTGCTGGACTGTTGCTGCGGTACGGGAGGTTTTCTGGCCGCGGTCGTGAATCAGTTGCAGATGAAGGTTGCCGAATTTGAGCGTGCGAAGGCCGGGGCCGACTCGGAAGATGACATCCATTACCGGGTTCGTGCTCGCATCAAGGAAATGGTGGAACGAAACCTGTTCGGGATGGACATCAATCCGTTCTTGGTGCGCACCACACAGATGAATCTGGTCATGCATGGGAACGGTTCAGTCAACGTGTTTCAGGGCGATTCACTGGCGGCTCCGGGGGAATGGGATGACGAAGGAGCGCGACAGAAAATCAAGCAAGGTTCCTTCGACGTTGTCGTGACGAATCCACCATTCGGCGGACAGGCCCATGTCGACGATCCGCACACTCTATCGCGCTACGAACTGCCCGCTCTGGAGTCCAAAGACACTAGGCGTCTCATGCCCGCAGAACAATTGTTCGTGGAGGGGGCACTGAAATACGTCAAGCACGGCGGCTATCTCGCCATCGTTTTGCCGAGAAGCATCGCAAACAACCCAGGATTGAAGTTCATTCGGCGTTGGCTGCTCCGAAACACCCGTGTTGTAGCCTCCATTGACCTCCCCAAAGAAACATTCGCGGAAGGTGGTGGCGTTTCCAATCCGAGTGTTTTGGTCATGCAGAAGCTTATGCGCGAAGAAGCGAAGCTCGCACATGCAGGGGTTTTGGACAAGTACGAAATCTTCATGTCCGTGCCAAAGAAGGTCGGAATAGACAAGCGCGGGAACCCGGTGCATGTCAGAACTCCCGAAGGTCTTGTCGTGCTGGACGACGACAACAATCCGACAGTGGACGATGACTTGCCGAAGGTGGTTTCCGATTTTGAGCAGTGGCGCAGAGGATAAAACGATGACGAACACAGTGCCGTTTCCTCAACCGGAACCGCCCCTGACAGATAGTTATGCCTTGCCTTCGGACCTCCTCGCGGAATCGAACGAGGTTCGTCTGGATGCCGGACACTACAACCCGGACCTACTCAATGCGCACCGCGTGTTGGAGCAGTCAGGTCTGAAGCTCGAACACCTTGGCGATATCGTGCAAGATGTCATCTTGCCTGGCCGCATTCCGAAGCGAATCTACGTTGAATCCGACGCTGGCCTTCCTTTCCTTCAAGGAAGCCATGTTGTGCACTTCCAGCCTGCCGATCTCAAGTATCTTTCTCCGGCATCGCATCGAAACATTGATTTGATCGTGATCCGGGCCGGGTGGTTGCTCATCACACGTTCGGGTACCGTGGGCCGGGTGACGCTCTGTCCGCCGGAATGGGACAGTTGGGCAGCCTCCGAGCACATTATTCGTATCGTTCCCGACGAGAAGAAGTGCCTCGCCGGATATCTGTGCTCGTTCCTCGCATCCCCATTGGGACAGGTTCAACTGAGCGCGAGCATTCACGGGGCGGTTGTTGACGAACTGACGGACGAGCAGGTCAGAAATGTGCTGGTTCCTCTTCCTCAGAAGAAACCCGACCGAGACTTGGTGCGCTCTATTGATGAGGGCATGAAGCGCGCGACAACGTTGAAGTCGCAGGCGGTCGTGGCCACGCAAACGAGCGTTGCGAATGTCCTCGCTTGGCTACAGCCATCCGATCCTCCTACGGAAAAGGATCTCCGCATTCCCGACACCACGCCTGAACAGCTTGCGAAATCGCTGATGAGCGGTGGGGCGAAGCCAAGGCCAGAGACGAAGAAGCGACAAAGGTCTTAGTCTCCGGCCGAGCGCAACCTTGCCAAGGTGTGGAGATTCTACCCGAAATTTGGGTAATCAGGTATATAATCCCCCAAGGAAGAGGCGAGCGGATAGCGTTCAGCCGTCAGCTCTCAGCTTCGGAACGAGGGCGAGACCACCTGGGAGATTTTTCCCCTCCCAGGCTAGTGGCTGACGGCTGAACGCTATTAGTTCGACCATTGCGGCTCTTTTCGACCACCTGCTAAAATCTTATCCACTTATCACGCCTCACCCATCACTTATCACGAACGAGTTTGAATTATGTTACAAGATCCAGAAACCCTTCCCCAGTTAATCGGAGATTACAAGCCCCTCGATCAATGGCAGACCCATCTCAACCAGCTCTTCTATGGGCTGCGAGGGGACAAGCTGCGCGCTTATTATCAGACATTCGCCTCAGCCGACTACCGACTCGCCCATGCGCTTGCAGCGGACTATTACGAACAAGTCGTGAAGCGTGAAGCGTCGCGTGTGAAGCGTGAAAAGGAGAGAACTGAACAGGGGTCAGAGACATATACATATGATCCAACACCCAACACCCAACACCCATCACGTCTCACGATCCTGGAACTCGGTCCAGGCAACGGCAACCTCGCCGCCTGCTTTCTGAGCTATCTTAAGGCACTCGACAAGCAAGGCATGGTTTATCCTCGTGTTCGATACGTCTTGTTCGATTGGGAACAGCCGGTGTTGGATGGAGCCTTGGCTCATCCTGACCTCGCGGCGCATCGGGGTCGCGTTGAAACCCATCGTGGTTTGGTCGAGCACCTGGCAGGATTTGCCGATGGGACCGTTGACCGGATTATCTGCAACGAACTGTGGAACGACCTGCCGACCAAGCTGATGGCGAAGAATGCAGATGACGTTGAAGAAGAGTATCTCCGTCCCAACCTCAGTGAATCACTTCACGCCAAGATTCAGGATTGGTCGACCTTCGTGCGGGCGTTTGAGGCGAAGGCCCTCGACGTGCTGAAGACGTTTCCTCCGTTCCTCGATGATCTCGTCTGGGAAAAAGAGTACCGGAAAGTCGAATGGAAGGACGTGCCCTACCGGAAGACCATCACGGACTTCTTCAAAGGGGTCGATCAACAAGTATTAGTACCCGTCAATTTGGGGGCGTTTGCGACCCTGAAAGGAGCCAAGCGTCTATTAGCGCCGGACGCGATCGGGTTCAGCACCTTTGACGCCGGGACTGCGGACATGAAAGTTCTGAACGATCCGGAGAAGCCCTGTTATGGCCAATTCGGAGGCCAATACAGCTTCATGATCAACTTTGCCCTGGTCGAAGCCGTGGTAAAGTATCTGGGGATGGGGCAGGTGACCCTTGAGACGCAGCGCGAATTCGTGGGTCGGTCGTTGAACACCAACGTCATTACGCTCATGGATCTACTCGCGACGCATCCCTCCGCTGGGCCGAAGCTCCAAGCGTGGGAGCAGGATCAGCTCGCGCTCAAAACCATCAAGGCACTGAACGAAACCTGCGAGAGCCCCTATAGTCGAGTGCTCGATTTCCAGCCGGGGAAAAACATTCCGCCGGAAGAGCGCGAGACATTGAACAGGATATTGCTTTCTCTGAAGCGCCAGGGGATTCCCGACACCGTCGCCTATCTGACCGAAGAAGAACTCACGCACGCGGCCAAAGACTTGAAAGAGGTTGGCTACGACCCTGAAATCGTCAGCATTGCCTTGACCGCTCCTCCCAGCCCGATCGAGTACCACCACTTCGCCTGTCAGTAAGACGTGAGGCGAAGGGAGCGAGACGGACGAGGCCAATCTGCGCGACAAGCGAGACATGCGCGAAACGTGAGACGCACAAGACAGCCGATTCTCGCCGGCACATCGAGTCTTGCAAGTCGAGCGTTTCTCGAATCTCGCGCTTCGCGCTCCTCACGCCTTATGCCCTTGACTCGCGCCTCAATTTACTTACCCTCAACCTACCGGTAATGGGCTAAGAGCGTGTTGCTTAGGCGACCTGAAGTAGAAATGGACGTTGGCTTTCCCACGCCTGGACTAGCTCAGTCTTGGCTCGCAGACCATAATAACCGCTGAATCTCGTCAAATACCTTCGAATCATATTCGTACATAGCGCTCAGTGGCTGACCTTCCCTCCGAACACTACACCATTGGCTAGGACGTTGAGATGTGCTGTGATGTGCTGGGCCGGTGTTAAATTTCGTCGATGGGGTATCTGTACCGACTGCCTACCATTTACGAATGGCAGTCTGATTACGAATGGCAGTCTGAGTTTTCTGCGCAAGCGCAAAATTGTTTGCCTGCTGACCTTGAGTAGCTTGCGTAATTCCGTCTCCGACAACGTTTGCATTCAACACCATGGAAGATCGATTAACATCATGAAACGCCATAGCTTCTCCCTCTTCCTTTCTTGCGAGGCAAGGGGGAAATTGTCAACTCATAAATTCCCTGAACGCCAAAACTTATCTGTTTCAATCAGCTAAATCAGAATTAGCCCAACCGATACCTCGTCGCCTCGGACGTCGCCCCTTAACATTGATTAATACGGACCAGCCTCTCTATACTGATTCTGCAGCGGGAGGTACCGGGATGAAACTTATGATGGTTTTGCTCGTCGTGGTGGTTGTGGTCGTCGCACTAATCCTCTCGCTTCCCTTCCTAATAGACCTCAATAAGTATCAAGACCAATACAAGCCGCTCATTGAAGACGCGCTCAATCGCAAGGTACAGCTGCAAGACATCCGCCTGGCTATCTGGCCGCGGATCGGTGTCCGGGTGGCCGGGTTTTCCGTGCTGGATGACCCGGATTTCGGCTCAGACCCTTTCACCTCTCTCACGTCGTTGGACGTCGGAGTCAAACTCATGCCTTTGCTCAGCGGTAAAGTCGAGGTGGAAGAAATCACACTCCGTGATCCTGCCATCACGGTTATCAAGAATAAGAACGGCGTCCTGAACGTCTCGACCATCGGCCGAACAGGCGTGGCGTTGCCCGAAACTCCGTCGCGGGCGCCCATTCCATCGGTTGAAGGTCCGCTCAAGATCCTGGAGCTGTTGGCAGTGGATCGAGTCTCTATCGTCAGCGGAAAACTGACCTACCGTGATCTGTCAGCCTCCAAGCCGACTGAGTATATCTTGCAAGATATGGAGCTGCTCCTCCAATCCGTTCGTCTCGGTCAAACCCCGACCCTCCATTTTGAAACGCTCGTCCAACCGTTCAATCTGCCCGTAACGCTGGATGGCACCTTCGGTCCTCTGAAAGAAACCACGGACATTGACGCGATCAATCTGCAACTTGGCTTGGGAAAGACTAATTTCGCCATCACAGGACAGACCGTTGGCCAGAACGCCACCATGAGCATCGGTTCACCAGTCATCAATACCGCTAATCTACCGATTACACTCCCGCTAAATAAACCAGTCGATATCAAGGATCTTCAGATCGCTATGGAGGTGAAAGAACAAGAGGTCAAGCTGAACAACCTCTCGTTCCAACTGTTTGGCGGACAGGTGAAGGGGCAGGGCAAACTTATCGCAGGCTCCGACGCCCCGCCATTCAATAGCACCGTGACGATTCAGGGGTTGCAACTCGGTCCTGTCCTCAATGCCCTCGCGGCGACACAAGTATCGATCAGCGGGATAGCGGAAGCCGACCTCGCACTGCAAGGCCGTGGGTTCTTCATGCCGGACCTCACCAAGGCCCTGGAAGGGACCATCCACGTCGCCGTGAAAGATGGGAAGATCGAAGGCGTGAACCTCCTTCAGGAAGCCGTCTCTGTCCTCAAAGTCGCCGGCATCTCGCTCGACAATGCCAAAGCCACGGCCTTTTCGGCGATCGAGACGGATCTCGCCATCAAGCAAGGGATCATCAACGTGCAGCGCCTCTTGATGGACAGCCACGACTTCCAGGCCACGGGGGGAGGTACCATCGGATTTGATCAGACGCTGAACCTGATCGTGAACCTCAACCTGTCGCAGGACTTGAGTCAGACGATTGCCGGTTCTTCGTCTGTCGCCAAACTCGCACTGAAAGAAGGCCGATTGAGTCTTCCGCTGATCATCACTGGGACTGCCCAAGCGCCGTCATTTGGACTCGACATGAAAGGCATGACCGGGAAAGTTCAGGAGCAGGTGAAAAAGAAAGTGAAAGAAGCAGTCGACGGATTGCTCAAAGGCACGACGAAGCCCCAAGACTTAAAGCAGGAGGGCCAAGACTTACTCAAAGGATTGATGGGCCGCTAGGGAATCCTCGCGCAGCAGCCGCTCGAACGCCACGTTCTCGAACTGCCGGTCCCGACCGTTTTGTGACAGTGATGAAGGGGAAGCCTCGTCCATCGTGTCAACTCCGAGCCGGATCGAGACCGACTCGGAATACGATAGGAGGTAGACCGCGGAGTGTCAATTGAGCACTAGCTGTACTGATCCCACGTATCGCATTGTTTAATAGCCCAGTATACGGCTTCCTTGAGCTTCTGGAGACTCACATTCTCAGGATCGCGGATGGCCTGCAGCTTCTTATCGGTATCGTAGAGTGGTTGAATCGACCGCTTGTCCGGTATCTTCCCGAGGGCCCATGCGACCTCCGTCAGGACCGCCCAATCCGTTGTAGGATCCTGAAGCTTCGCGAGCAACGGCAGCACGACAGACGAGTCGCCATGGATCCCACCGATTTGCCCCAGCCCTTTCGCCGCCGCCGCTTGAAGTTCCGGTTGGGGCGAGAAGTTCATGATATCGACGAGGAGGGGGATACCATCCTTGCCGACATTGCCCATGGCCACAAGCGCTTGTTTGGCAAGATCACGGTCTTTCAGCGCTTCCTTGAGCTTCGGCAGCGCTTCATCAGCCTGTATCTCTCCTAAGAGCGAAATGATTTTGACTTTCCGTGCATGACTTGTGTCTACCGAATCCAGCACCTGGAGTAGGCGATCCGGTTGGCCCCACTCTGCTGCCAAGAGGAGAGGAAACTCGTATTTGTCGAGCGCCTCCTTCAACCTGGCAATTGCATAGGCGCCGGGATCTGCTGCCTGCGCTGCGTGGGCGGCAGCCACGGCATCCTCAAACTTCGTCCGCACTTCTTTTTGCCACTTGATCTTTATTCCACCCAGCTCATAGGTGAGCTGGCAGGCTGGCCCGTTCCAGAGACGGGAAGGTGCATCAGGGAGGTCCGCATCTCCGCCAGCAGCCGTGGTTCCTCCCCATGTCTTGCGCTGCTCGCATTTGACTCGAAACACGACATCGTGGGGCTTGGCACTATCCTGCACCACCTCGTAGCCCACCTCACCGAGGCGTCGAGAGGCTACCTCAGCTAAGGACCCGGAATCCGCACCACCCTTATCTGTGAGGGCAATCGCCTCCACCAGAACGGTCTGGATTTTTTCCAGCTGGGCTTTCTGCTCGGGTGTGAAGTATTCCCGGTATGCCGAAGCAGGAGGGGCTACTATGCCAAGAAACAAGAGGAACATCAGGATATGTAGAGCCAACGTTCGTTGCATCGAGCACCTCCAGGAAAGAAAGGGCAGAACGGGGAGTCGGGACACACCCGATATGAATCGAGCGGAAGGGACAAGAAACTCACCGCCCATACTTATCTTCGTGCAGGCTACTCCGTGTGGAGAGCAAGCTTCAGACGTATGTTTACCATTATATGTACACCAATATGCAACCGGCAATACTGTGTGGCCATTAGCCCAAGTGTCGATTGGCAATCGCCAAAGATTTTCCTGCGTTGTTGTTTGGGTGTCGCTCCCTGCAAGCCGCTGACGCTCAATGATGCCCTTCTAGATCGGAAGCCAGAGATTGCCTTCAAACCTACTGGCCCAAATCCGGACGTCAGGTTGTAGGTGGAGCGATTATGTGCAAACACGCGTGCACTCCACCAGTTAGTTTTCTCCACAACCGGCCCCAGTAATCCCGCATAATCGCCCGACCCTACAGCCGCCAAGTAGAGGTTTGGACAGTTCGCAGTCGCGCGGAGCACGATCTCTTTCTCTAATTGCTCACGCAGCAGGGGCGGTCTCAGAGCTGGTCTTTGGAAAAGACGTCACGCTCCGGACTTACAGCCTTGACAAATACGGGCACACCATTGCTGATGTGTTGCTACGGGATGGCACCAACGTCAATCACACGCTGGTCAAAGAGGGCTAGCGCTGGTGGTATTGGAAGTACGCGCCGGGAGATACGGTACTGGAAGGGTTAGAAACTGAAGGGCGAGAGGAATGGAAAGGGCTGTGGGCAGAGCCATATCCAGTCACGCCGTGGAAATGGAGGAAGAAGCAGGTTGAAGTAGTGAGGTCAGGCTGCCGTTAATGCAATTCCTTCAATTCTAAACTCTAGCGCGCTGGTTATGGAAGGTTGTATATTACCACCCGTTTACCCAGAAGCATCGCCCAGTAGGAGCACTGCCATGAGCCGCAAGGTCAGCGATATGCTGTTGCCCGTCCTGCTGGGAATCCTCGTGCTGTCTATGACAGCAGCCTGCTCGGTTGCACACAAAATGACCCAATCCCCCAGAACAGCGGTCGAACAACTCTTGCTCACGGAGGCTACGGAGCGAAGTTTAGGGCACACGGATCTTCCACCCCTGCCGATTCCACAAGGGACGGCGGTGTCGCTGGATGTCACAGGGCTGACTACGTTCACTCACAAGTCGGACCTTAACACGTTGCGGCGGATCATCGCCGGATGGCTGGGCGAGCAAGGATTTCTCGTTCGCGAAAGCAAGGAGAACGCGATCTATCGTTTGGAGATCATCACCCAGGCGCTTGGAACGGAATACGCCCAGACTTTCTTCGGAATGCCGCCGTTCCAGAGCGTGCTCATTCCCTTCGCGCTCCCGGAGCTGACTTTGTACAAAGCACAGTATGAGACGGGCTACGCCAGATTTTATTTGAATATCGTTGAAAACTCTACTGACCGCTTCATTAGTTCGACACCTATCTATACTGGTGAGACCTATTACAACACTTATACGATCTTGTTTCTTATCATATTTCATTCCTCCGATCTTGTTGCGTCGCCTCAAGTGGGAAGCTTTCACGACCCTGTCGACTCCGGACACGAGAGTCCCTCACATACGACAACCGTCAATTGACGTGAGCCCAAGTGAGGTTCTGTAGAAAGACGCTTGAGACTCACAGGAGAAGAGCACCACCTTACAGGCTCGGGCACCCTCTGCTGCTCCCAGCCTGGAGTTTGGCGAGTTCTGCAGACTCCAGGAATGGGTGACGTTCGGATTGGGGGCAGGCCAATCGTATTGACAGTTCACATCCTCCAATGATATTTATGCGCGCTTATTTTCGTGCGTATGCACGACAGCTTCCAGTTTGTCCAAAATAGAGTGAGCGGATCTGGACAGTGATTAAGACAGCAGTTGCGCGGCGTTACGCACAGGCACTCTTCGAGCTTCTCGATCAATCCAACATCGAAGCGACTCGGGGTACCCTCAATGGCCTCGGTCAGGCCATGAAGGACTCGGTGTCTCTTCGCCATGTCGTCGCGTCACCCGCCTTCGGCCACGAAGTCAAAATTGCCGTCTTGACGGAACTTGGTGGACGCTTTGGATGTCCCCCAGTAGGGAAGGTCTTCATCAGCCAGCTGGTGAAGAAGAACCGTGTTGGATTTCTGCCGGAAATCGCAGAGGCCTACGCGAAGCTGGTCGATCAATCTAAGAGGGTTCAGCAAGTCACCGTTTTCTCCGCGACACCGCTCCCACATGCTGAACAAGATCGGATCAAAGCACGCCTTCGCGAAACGCTCAAGCGGAACGTCGTTATCACCTTTCAGACTGACGCCGGCCACCTGGCTGGAGTTCAGTTTCATATCGGCAGTACGGTGGTCGATAGTACCGTCCGGGGACGCTTGCGAGCAATGCAGAGCCTGTTGACTAAGGAGTAGCCATGCAGATCAAGGCAGATGAAATTAGTGCGATCATTAAAGAGAAGATCGAAGGCTTCGACAAGCAAGTCGACGTCAAGGAAACCGGCTCCGTCATCCAGGTCGGCGACGGCATCGCCAAGGTCTATGGCCTCGACGGCGCCATGGCCGGCGAGATGCTCGAATTTCCAGGCGGGCTCTACGGCGTTGCGTTGAACCTCGAAGAGGACAACGTCGGTGCGGTCTTGATGGGCGAAGATGTTGGGATTAAAGAGGGCGATCCCGTCAAACGTACTGGCCGCATCGCTGAAGTTCCGGTGGGTGAAGCCTTGGTCGGTCGAGTCGTCGACGCCATCGGTCAGCCGATCGACGGCAAGGGGGCCATCAAGTCCTCCCATTCCTCGCGCATCGAAGCGGTTGCCCCTGGCGTGAACACCCGTCAATCGGTTCGGGAACCGTTGCAGACCGGTATCAAAGCTATCGATGGGATGATACCCATCGGTCGTGGGCAGCGTGAGTTAATTATCGGGGACCGGCAGACGGGCAAGACCGCGATTGCCGTCGATACGATTATCAATCAAAAAGGCCAGGGCGTTTTCTGTATTTACGTCGCCATCGGCCAAAAGCGTTCGACTGTGGCTCGCGTCGTGAAGACGCTCGAAGAGAATCATGCGATGGAGTACAGCACGGTCGTCTCGGCCAGCGCCAGCGATCCTGCGCCTATGCAGTTCTTGGCGCCCTTCGCCGGCGCCGCGATCGGCGAATACTTCCGCGATAACGGGAAACATGCCTTGATCGTGTACGACGACTTATCAAAGCACGCCGTCGCTTATCGCCAGCTGTCGTTATTGCTGCGAAGACCGCCAGGCCGCGAAGCCTATCCCGGCGACGTGTTCTATCTCCATTCTCGGTTGCTGGAACGGGCGGCGAAACTGAGCGACAAGCTCGGCGGAGGCAGCCTCACGGCACTTCCGATTATTGAAACGCAGGCTGGCGACGTGTCGGCCTACATCCCGACGAACGTCATTTCGATCACTGACGGTCAGATCTATCTCGGCAGCGAACTCTTCTATTCCGGTATTCGTCCTGCGATCAACGTTGGTCTATCGGTCTCGCGCGTTGGCGGATCGGCACAGATCAAGACGATGAAACAGGTGGCCGGCACGCTGCGCCTCGATCTTGCACAGTATCGTGAAATGGCAGCCTTTGCCCAATTCGGCAGTGAACTCGACAAGGCCACGCAGATGCAGCTTGCGCGCGGTGTCCGCTTGGTCGAGCTGTTGAAGCAGGGCCAGTACAAGCCGATGCCGGTCGCCGATCAGGTGCTTTCGATCTATGCCGGCGTAAACGGCTTCCTCGACGATGTGCCGGTCGATAAGGTGCAACAGTTCGAAGCGGACTTTCTCCATTATGTTCAGCAGCACCATTCTGAACTCAAGAAAGAAGCCGCCAGCATCGCCAAGATCGACGACAAGGTCGGCGGCAGGCTGAAAGAAATCATCACGACCTTTAAACAGAAGATGGGATACGGACCGAAGTTATAAGGGGATATCATCAGTCAATGGTCGTCTGTCATTAAGCTAAGAGGGAGAGTCGACTGCCTTCTCAGTACCAATGAACAATGACCAGTGACCATTGATCATTGACATAAAGCCTACCGATGCCCAGTTTACAAAGCCTGCGCCGTAAAATTACGGCGTTCAAGAATACGCAAAAGATCACCAAGGCCATGAAGATGGTGGCCGCGGCAAAGCTCAAACGGTCACAGGACCGCATTCTGGCGGCGCGTCCCTACGCCCACAAGATGCGCGGTGTCCTGCGGAACCTGAGCCAACGTGTGAACCGCTCTGCCCACCCTCTTCTGCAGAAGCGCGAAGGAAAGCAGGTCGAGGTCCTCGTTGTCACCAGTGATCGTGGGCTCTGCGGTGGCTTCAATGGAAATATCGTTCGGAAGAGCGCCGAATTTGTTCGGCAGTGTGAAGTGCAGGGGCTTAAGGTAAAACTCAGCATCGTTGGCCGCAAAGGCCGCGATTACTTCCGCCGCAGGACATGGACCATTCGCCAAGAATGGACCGGGGTCTTCGATAAGCTCAGCTTCGAACATGCCATCGACATTGGTGTCGATTTGACCGACAACTTTGTGAAGGGTACGTTCGACGAGCTGTATGTCGTCTACAACGAATTCAAGTCGGCGATTCAACAGCGTGTGATCGTCGAGAAGCTATTTCCCATTGATGCCGTTGCCGAATTCGATACCGCGCAGGCCGAAGCGACGACCAGTGGGAGCTATCTCTACGAGCCGGATGAAGCCGACTTGTTGAATGTCCTGGTACCCAAGCATTTTCAGATCCAGACCTATCGTATTCTCCTGGAGTCGGCGGCCGCAGAACATGGAGCCCGCATGGCTGCCATGGACGGTGCCACGCGCAATGCCGGACAGCTCATTCAGAAAGTCACGCTCTATTACAACAAGACCAGACAGGCTACGATTACGAAAGAACTGATGGATATCGTCAGCGGTGCCGAGGCGCTTAAGTAGATTGGAAGTTCTGAGTGCTGAGTACTAAGTGAGAATGCCACGAGAACATACAAGTCAGAACTCATGCCTCAGAATTCAGAACTCGCGAGAGAAGGAGCGTTATGAGCACAGGTAAAGTTATTCAAGTCATCGGTCCGGTCGTGGACGCCGAGTTTCCTCCCGGCCAACTGCCGAACATTTACAATGCCCTCAAAGTGATTCAGGAAGAGAATAAGGCTGCAGGCAAGCCGACCGTTCGGATCACGCTCGAAGTAGCGTCGCACCTCGGCGAAAACCGTGTCCGCGGCATCGCCATGTCTACGACCGACGGTCTCACGCGTGGCATGGATGTGCAGGACACCGGCGCGCCGATCTCGGTACCGGTCGGTCGCGAAACGCTTGGACGATTGATCAACGTGCTTGGCGAGCCAGTCGATGAAAAGGGCCCGTTGAAGACAAAAAAGACCTATCCGATTCACCGGCCTGCCCCCAGTCTCGTGGATCAGGATACCAAGACGGAAATGCTCGAGACCGGCATCAAGGTAGTCGACCTGCTCGAACCCTATAGCAAGGGTGGAAAGGTCGGGCTGTTTGGCGGCGCCGGCGTCGGCAAGACCGTCATCATCATGGAGCTCATCAATAACATCGCCCTCCACCACGGTGGATTCTCTGTCTTCGCAGGCGTCGGCGAGCGCACCCGTGAAGGCAACGACCTCTGGCACGAAATGCAGGAGTCCAAGGTTATCGATCCGGACGACTTCACCAAGTCCAAAGCCGCGCTTGTCTTTGGCCAGATGAACGAGCCGCCCGGAGCCCGTCTGCGCGTCGGCCTAACTGGGCTGACCGTCGCCGAATATTTCCGCGACGAAGAGAATCAGGACGTGCTGCTCTTCGTGGACAACATCTTTCGGTTCACACAGGCCGGTTCGGAGGTTTCCGCCTTGCTCGGTCGTATGCCGTCAGCCGTCGGCTATCAGCCAAACCTCTCGACCGAGATGGGCGCTTTGCAGGAGCGCATTACCTCGACCAAGCGTGGATCGATCACGTCGGTTCAGGCCATATACGTGCCAGCCGACGACTTGACCGACCCGGCTCCGGCGACCGCCTTCGCACACTTGGATGCAACTACCGTGTTATCCCGGCAGTTGACCGAGCTGGGGATCTATCCAGCCGTCGATCCGCTGGATTCCACGTCGCGTATTCTCGACCCTCAGGTCATCGGCGAGGAGCACTACAAAGTGGCGCGCGGGGTGCAGTCCGTGTTGCAACGCTATAAAGACTTGCAAGACATCATCGCCATTCTCGGTATGGACGAATTGTCCGAAGACGACAAGATGGTGGTGACCCGCGCACGGAAGATTCAGCGTTTCCTCTCGCAGCCGTTCCACGTTGCCGAAGCCTTCACCGGCGTGTCGGGCAAGTACGTGAAGCTCAAAGACACGGTCCGCAGCTTCAAGGAAATCCTTGATGGCAAATACGATCACCTGCCGGAACAGGCGTTCTATATGGTCGGGCCGATCGAAGAAGTGATTGTGAAAGCCGAGAAGATGGGGGTGAAGGTTTAGGGAGACTAGACGTCAGCCGTCAAAAGTCATCCGTCAAACGTGGAGATCCTCTCGATCCGAAACGACTGACCATTGGCGAATGACGATTGACGCATCTCGTCTTGAGCTTCACGTTTCACGAGAGACGCTTCACGAAGAAACATGGCTGGGAAGATTCTGTTAGAAGTGGTGACGCCGGAGAAACAGCTGCTGAGCCAGCAGGTGGATGAAGTTATCGCGCCTGGTTCAGAAGGAGAATTCGGCGTGTTGCCAGGCCATTGTCATTTCCTGTCGTCATTACGCATCGGCGAGCTCCGCTATCACATTGGCGATCAGGCGAACCACATGGCGGTGCTCTGGGGTTACGCCGAAGTGATGCCTACCAAAGTCACCATCATGGCTGAGATCGCTGAGAAGGCTGAAGATATTGATGTGGGGCGCGCTCAGGCGGCGGTCGAGAAAGCCGAACAGCGGCTCAAAGCTGGTGGCTTGCCCTCCGAGTTGAAAGAAGCCGAGATCACTCTTGAAAAAGCGCGCCTCCGCAAGAAGATCGCAGAACACGCCCATCGTACATCTCCCACGGCATAAGCCAGTGGTACGCGTTCCGTTTCGTTATAAAAAAGCTTAATCCAGCCTGCCGTTCTGGTAGAGTAGGCATTGATTACCTCCCGATCATCGCTGACGATATGTCCGAATAGGAGTGAGTGGTTCCCACGGACGTATGAACCTCACTGAATTTCCGCAGTTCCTGAGCTGCCTTGATAAGCGCTACAAGACACTTGATCCCATGTATCTCATGTACGACAACGTGTTGAAATCGGGTTGCTTTCATTGGCCAGGGAAAATTAATGACGGCTTTGCCTAGAGTGCCCCACTCATCGCCCACACCATTCCTATTTTCCTGCTGGAATCTCGATCACCAGCCCACCCATCACGTCGTTCATTTTGAAATCTCTCTTTTGGCTTCTCGGGTGTGCATTGTGACAGCCGACGCAGGATTGACTGACGGCTCGATCGGCGTAAATGGCTTGGAAGTAGGTCTGATTGCCGACCTTGACTGTATTGGTGGCAGGCCGTTCAGGATGTTGCCGTACAGCTTCGAGGCCATTCTTTTCTGATTCTCCATCCGGGCTATTATGTGGATTGATGGGCCAGAGGCTGATGAGACGGTAGCGAACTTTCGTGCCGGTCATTGAGGCTAGGTCGCTGGCTTCCATGAGAAACTGGGCCGGCAGCGGCAGCACATTTGTCTTCGCGCGCCAGTTCTCAGCCGCGGTCGTCTCTCCAGCTTTCTGGAGCCGCTCGACGACATGTATCGTGTAGAAGGTGCGATCTGCTTCGATGACAGCGTGGATGTAATCTGCGACAGTTTCTGGGGGAATGCCTGGCTGGTCCGATGCGGTGGCAACGTCAGGTAGCAGAGGGAAGACGATCAGCCATACGAGTGCGACGAAGAGGATACATCTCATGGTAGCACCTCCTTGTGCAGGTTAGGACCAGGCTCAAATTAATAGCATAGCCCTCTGCCCTGCAGGAGGCAAACCTCCGCGATCGTCGATTGCATTTGACCGAAGTACTTTAGTAGCGTGGGCTGCGCATATGATTACCGAATTCGTTGTCACATCTGGAGAACAGCCGAAGCGGCTGGATGTTTTTCTCGTCAATCGAGAACGGGATATTTCTCGGTCTGCCTTGCAGCGGTTGATCGAGCTGGGTCGTATCCGGATCAACGATCAGGTGGTGAAGACCAGTCAGAAGATCAAGCGCGGCGACAAGATCACCATGGACGTACCGAAGCCGGAGCTTCTGGCGCTCAAGGGAGAGGCCATCCCGTTCGAAGTCCTGTTTGAAGATGACGCCCTCTTGGTGCTGAACAAGCCGGCCGGCATCGTGGTCCATCCCGCCCCGGGAAACTGGACCGGGACGCTCGTCAATGCACTGCTCCATCACTTCCAAACATCGGGGGGTACGGTCTCAACCATAGGAGGGAAGGAACGACCTGGTCTTGTTCATCGACTGGACAAGGAAACCTCTGGGGTCATGGTGATCGCCAAAACGGATCACGCGCATCGGGCGCTCGCTGCCCAGTTCAAGCACCACACCATCACCAGGGTCTATGAAGCATTGATCTGGGGAGTACCGAAGAAAGGCCATGGCCTCATCGAACTCGCCATTGGTCGGGATACCAAAGAGCGCAAGAAGTTTTCAGCCCGCACGACGAGCCCCAAAGAATCCGTGACGGAGTACCAGGTCGAACATCGATATGGAAAACGAGTCGCCCATGTCCTGCTTTACCCACGGACAGGGCGCACCCACCAGCTTCGAGTTCATCTCATGTCACTTGGGCATCCCATTCTTGGCGATCCGACCTACGGCGGGCGAAAGGTCTGCGCGATCGACCATGTCGAGATCCCGCGGGTGATGCTCCATGCCAGAACCCTCGGCTTCCAGCATCCCACCACGGGCGAGGTCCAGGAGGCTACTAGGTCATTTCCTTCGGACATGGAGGCTGTCTCCAAGGCGCTTGAACAGATAACGCTTCACAGGAGCAGCAAGGTATCTTGACAGGCCGTTCGCCAACGCATATTCAGGGTGATCTCATAGGATAATGGTATGCAGACAACCGACATGCTTGATGCGATCGGAGGCCTTACCTCTCAGCTCAAGGCGTATGCGGCCAAGCTACCCCCGATTGTCCATTTGGCGGCGGTGGCGACAGGTGTGAAGCCCAAGCTTGAAACTATTGAAGACTATGAGAGCATCGTAACGCGCATTCGGACGCAAAGCGCAGGAACTCCATATAAAAGTCTGAACGACACATTTATCGAATCCCTCGAAGCTTTTGAGGCGGGAAAGTTGCTGGGGTCGGTCCAGCCCCTGCTGGCTGTGCTCGATCATCTTGAACGGATGCAGCGCGATAAAGAAATCGAGGTGGGGCGGAACGATGCAAAACGGCTTGGCGAATACCGTGCAGCTCTCAACAAGATTCTGCCTGGGAATAAACCTGAACTCGACGGCGCAGGACGGGGCATGTGATTGAAAGGGGAGCTACTCAGCCATCAGCTTCTGAAGTGAAGGGCGGACGAAAAGAACATTTTAAGTCTGAGAGCTGATCGCAGTATGCTGACAGCTCTTAAATCAGTGGCCCATCTTTGGGCCAGTGGCGTTCGCGCCTTCGGAGACAAGTTTGAAGCGAACGATTGCGTCGCAGTGAGGACATTGAGTACGGACCGTCTCAACGTCGAGGACTTCATACTGATCGGTTTTGAGCCACATGAGCTGAAAGCATTTAGGGCAGCTACGGACTTGCGTTGACATTCGTTATCCTCGTACACTCCAAACAGCAATGTGCATGACGAACAAGTTAATAGTTTAATACAAGATGCCGTCCGCCCTCAAGACCGCCGTAACCTTCTCGGAAAAGAAAGACCTCAGACCTGAGCAATTGCTCAAGCTCTTCCATCAGGCGCCCTGGGCGAAAGGGCGTACTCTGGAAGAGGCGCGTGATATGCTGCGCCATACCGATGTGGCATTTAGCGCCTGGGACGGCGATCAGTTGGTGGGGTTCGGCCGCGTCCTCACGGATTTTGTGTATCGCGCAACCATTTGGGATGTCATCGTCGACAAGACCTATCAGAAACAAGGCATTGGCACAGAAATCGTTCAGCGCATTCTTAATCACCCTCGCCTCAAGAAAGTCGGACTCTTCTGGCTCTGCACCCGCCGACCAGCTTTCTACGAAAAGTTGGGGTTCAGCTCCAAGGAGCAGACCGGCCTGGTCTGGAGCCGAAGCAAGCAATCCCAAGTTGAGTAATGCCACTCATTTGTCTTTCCCGTTGGCTCTTTGCGCACTTCTCGAGACAGCATCCGGCGGTTCGACTCTCAATGACAAGAACGGGAACCCATATATTCATTCACCCGGTAGAGTTGAAGGCTCGCGGACTGATCGACACACGGTTGGTTGTCCCGAGATGATCGGCCCGTACAAAAGAATTCATCGGACAGAACTGCCAGACCTTTAAGCGAGGATCGGTCTACGAGACCAACCGATTCAGCCGCTCTCGCACGGCTCACCAGTCACCTTCTTTCACGCTTTCAATAGCTTCTGTACCAACACCTCGTAGCGTGTCTGGTTGAGGTTGCGGCTGGGTTGCGGATTCAGCCCCAAAGTCCCCGTTTTTCTGGATCGGCCCTTGTGGGTCATCAAGGCCGCTGACCACATGCCGATCATCCCCCGGAAACAGGTGGGAGTATATATCAAGCGTGATGCTGATACTTCCGTGGCCGAGTTGCTGCTGCACATATTTTGGCTTTGAGCCTTGCTGAATCAGGAGCGAAGCGAACGTGTGGCGCATGTCATGGAACCGGACCCGCCGCAATCCAGCAGCCTCCAGGTAGGCATGGAACGCGGTCCGAAGTAGGTCATCGTTGAGACGGTCTCCGTTTGGGCTGAGGAACACCCAGGGGGGCATGGGCTGCCCCGTGAGCGAGGCTTCAAGCCGCCGCGTTTCGTTGAGCGTTTGCAGGACCATGCGTAGTTGTGGCGACATGCCGACGCGCCGGATCTTGTGCGTTTTCGTCGTGGTTTCCTTGCGGCGTACAATGCCTCGGCGGACCTCCAGAAACCCACCGTGGAAATCCACATCACCCCATTGCAAGCCGAGCAACTCACCCCGCCGCATCCCCGTGCAGACTGCACAGAGGAAGAGAGGGAAAACAGCGGCTGTGTCTCCTGTGATTTGTTGAGTAGGGTTCGGACTTCCTCCGTCGAGAAGGGGTCAATATGGGTAGCAACGCTTTCTAAGGATCGAACGCGGCGGCCCATGTTGCTGACGGGGTTTGTGGTCACGAGGCCATCCTCGATGGCGTGTTGGTAGGTCTCCTTGAGAGGAGTCAGGACATTGTGAATCGTGCGCTTCTTCCGACCTCGGTCTACGAGAGAGGCGATCAACCGTTTCACGTCCGCCCTGGTCACTTCACGCAATTGTCGCTCACCGAGAACGGGGATGATGTGGTGGTCGATCACATTTCGGTAGCCAACGGCTGTTGATAGTTTACAATGCGCATCGACATACACTTCCAGCCATTCCGTCAGGTAGTCTTTTACGGTGGGGGTCGCCTGATCGGGACGATTGAACGCGACGGGCTCTCCGCTTTGCTCAGCCCACTTCAGCCTGGCGATGAACTTGTCTGCGAACGCCTTTGCCAAGACTTTGTACTTCCCAAAGTATTTCGCCTTCCGCTTGTTCTGCCAGTTGCTCAGCACATACCAGCCCTTGCCTGGCCGTTCCTGTACTTTCACGCCCATGACTCACCGTTCTTCCCGCCCCGCGACAGGGGGATGCTTGAATCGCTCTTCTAGTAAATGCCGTATGAACACGCTGGCCGTGTAGCCCTGATGCCGCAAGGTGTCCAGTTTGCCCTTGAGTTCATGTGGAAGTTGAATGTTGAGTCGCCGCATCTTCTTCATGTTATGCTCCTATGGGATCATGGGATCATGGTACTGCGGGACAGTGTGTGATTTCAAGGGTGGTTACTTGACACCATTAGACCCTTTCGATAGTGTTCGCGCCATGGCTGAGCACGGTGCCGGAAATGGGAAGCGTCAGATCGGACCTCGCATCGATAAAAACCTCGCCAAGGAGGTTCACATCCTTGCTATTCACAAAGAACGCAGTTTCAATGAATTGATTGAGGAAGCCCTCCGCGATCTGCTCAAAAAGTACTGTGAGAAGCGTCGAGACGCACGGTAGGTGGATTCAGGAATTGGAGCGGAAGGGGCTGCTGCCGAAAGGGAAGAGTTAAGCCTATGGGGAAAATTGTCGAGTATCAGGGGTACAAGATTCAGTCCTCCCCGCATCACCCGACAGACGGTGAGACATGGCGGCTTCGCATCTTTATCTCCTTGGATGATCACCGTGTCACCAGAACTCGTGAATTCTCAGCCGATGTCGTGTATGCGACGGAGCAGGAAGCCGATATCCACGGAATTGTCTTTGGCCAACGCCTCATTGATGGGAAGGTGGAAGGCCGGTCCGTCATGGATATGAAGACGGCGGATCGCCGGGCTACGCCGCGTCTCCGGGTGCAATTCCGCTCCACATTTTCGGATTCCACGAAGCTGGACGGGACGGGCCTCATACTGGATCTGTCGACGGGCGGATGTCGCATCGAGAGTCAGGTCACCGTGGAGCCGGGCTTATCGTTAGAGCTGCACATCCATGTGCCAGACTTGGAATGGCCGCTCCTGATTGAGGCGGCAAGCGTTCAGTGGGTGAACGACCAGATATTCGGGCTGGCCTTCTTTCGGATCACAGATACTGAGCACCAGCGTTTGGGGCAGTTGATAAAAGATCTGATGTAGAGGTAGATGGGAGCCATCGAGATACTGGAGATCGTCACACCGCGTGATAATCGTGATGATGCAGAACGTAGAAATTGTGAGAGTCCGTAACGAGCCTGAACGTTTTCGCCACAACAGCATCAATTGCCAAGACGTGTAGACAAATACCATCATTTATCAACGTCACGCCTTGCGGTTTGATCCTACGCTGCCTACAATACGCCACCCTACGTGGCTCCCATTTTCTTCACTCACCGAATCCGGCTCCATAAGGAGGAGGCATGATGGTCGGCAACCGACCTTTGGTATTGCTCGTATTCCTCGCGGTTGTGTTGTCACTCAGTGCCTGTGTAGCAACATTTCGAGAGGGAACCGTCCAGCCCCCAGCTTCCTGGCCGATAACCACTGCGTCAGGTAAGCAGTCGATCAGTCTCCTCATAAGAGGCGAGAGAATTGACAAGGAAGGACTACCCCTGAAGGAATACAGGAATTCCTTCCCCACGGGGGAGATGACGGACTGGGCGGTAAAGGAGTTCCAGGTAGAAAGCATAGTTAAGGCCTACAGAGACTCAGGCCTTTTTTCAGATGTGGAGATTGGTGCTTTTGATACCGATCTCAGAGCTGAGGTTCACGTACTACGCCGTGTACAAGTCAATGAGTTGCTATGCATCACGTGGTTTTTGACACTCTCTGCAGTTCCTTGTTCCAGCCCGCGAGAATTCTATGTCACGACGACGCTGAAGAATAGGGAACTGCTGAGCTTGGGAACGTTTGAGAGGGCAGAGAGTGCAACCACATGGATACAGTTCTTCCTGATCTTTATCTCCCCGTTTCACATTCCTGTGAAGGTTGAGGGCGAACTGATTTACGACTTAACCCGCTCAATCATCAGCCAGGCATATAAGGAAGGCGTTGTACAGTAACGGTAGGTGACCCCTACCAAGATTGGCAAGACACAACAAAGCCACGCCAATAAGCGATCATCCTCCACGCCGAAATACGGAATAGATTTTCCCTTGCACAAGGGGCAAGGCTCACATGACGGCTATTTAAAAGTGAGGCGCAACTCCTTGCCAGTAACTAGAAAGACTGAGAATTCTGTTGTACCAGCCACAATGTGAGGCAGGCGCATTATCCCCACCCGCAACTTGCACCCTTGGGTAGCTCACGCCTAAAATACGCCTCCCTACGAGGTTCCCATGGCTAGCTTTCTCCGAATCCCCATTGCCCTCGTGCTGTCGATCATCTGTCTTGCCGCGCCAGTTTGGGCCGATTTTCAAGCGGGGATGGATGGCTACAACCGTAAAGACTACGCAACAGCCTCGCGCGAGTGGCGACCGCTGGCCGAGCAAGGAGACGCAGACGCCCAGTACAGACTCGGTGTGCTGTATGCCAACGGCTATGGCGTCCCGCAGGACTATGTTCAAGCATGGCAGTGGTACGAAAAGGCCGCGGCACAGGGAAACACTATCGCCCAGTACAACCTTGGTCGGCTTTATTTCGAAGGCCTTGGCGTGCCGAAGGATTATGTCCAGGCCTATAAATGGTACTACCTCGCGGGAGCGAACGGACACAGAAAGGCAGGCGCGTATCGCGATATGCTCGCCAGGCGGATGACTCATGCCCAGATTGACGAGGCGCAAAAGTTGGTGCGGGAGTGGAAGCCAAAAGGGAAATGAGCGACCAACGGTCTACACGCGTCACCGTGCCCCTCGAAGAAGTGACCATCTCCAACCTGTGGGAGATTGCCGCCACTGTGGAGGTGCTCGAACGCAATGGCTAGAATCCGGCGCGGCAAGACAATCGTCAGTTGAGATAGGCTGACTAGCTTACTTAATAGTTGGGCATCATGAAACCTATTCTCTCCTTGGCTATACCTGCACATAACGAGGAGAAATACATAGCACGTTGCATCAAAAGTATTGTCATTGCCGCTCGCCACGCCTCCCAGCTCGTGGAAGTTGTTGTCGCGTTAAATCGCTGTACGGATAGAACACGCGAAATCGCTGAATCCCTTGGTGCTCATTGCATCGTCGAGGATACGAAATGCATTGCTGCCGTTCGGAACGCTGCTATACGTGCCTCGGCTGCGCCAGCAGTTGCCACGCTTGATGCCGACAGCTGGATGTCACCGAAAACGATTTCCGAGGTCATCACGCGTGTCTACGATTCTCGCTATGTCGGGGGAGGATCAATGGTGAAACTGGAACGGTTTTCAGTAGGAATCTTCTTTAGCCTTCTTGCTATCGCTCCCTATCTTGTCAGGCACCGCGTATCCATTGGGATGTTATGGTTTTTGCGCGAGTCGTTCGATGCGCTTGGCGGCTTCGACGAAACCATGGTCAGCGTTGAAGACCTGGACTTTGCTGTGCGCCTCAAGGCGTACGGGCAAAGTCGCGGGCAGCGATATAGCACCATTTGGCGCAATGGCATCACGACGTCGTGTCGTAAGTGCGATCAGTTTGGAGACTGGTATATCTTTCGCAATCCCCGTCTTGTAAAGGCACTCTTCGCTGGCAAGAACAGACACGCCGCGGATCACTTCTGGTACGATGTAAGGTGATGATGCCCAACATTTCCATCAAGCGTTCAGCAGACGCCATCCTGCTCGATGGCATCAACGTCAATCACGAGCTTATCAAAGACGGATAGTGCTGGTGGTATTGGAAGTATGCGCCAGGGGAGACGTTGCTTGAAGAGTTAGAGAGGGAACCACGAGAGGCAAAGGAAGGCTTGTGGGCTGCTCCACAACTGGTGCCGCGGTGGGTCTATCGCAAGGCGAGGTGGCACACATGGGTCCACCTGGGAGAGACACCCAACACTCTCGTTACCGGCAGGACATTATGGCGTAGGCTAGCCAGATGCCACGCCCACGAAGTGGAGAGGCTTCTCATTGGTGAGGTGCTGCGGCTGCACAATGTAATCACCCATCATAGAAGAGATCCAGACTGCCTTTGCAACTTCCGTGTTTCCTCCAGTCAGCACCCAGGTGAGGCCACCCACGATGCCCGCCAACAGCGTAGGCCGCCTTCACGGCACCATACGGAACGGTAATTAACCAGCTGGCTGTTTGTAGCCCCGCCCCTTCAGGGCTGCCTCCCGATATTTCTGCAGCGATTGGCGGGTTCCCTGTCGAAGCGATCAGCAGTCCGAGAGCTGCCCCAAAGAAGAAATTCCGCTTGCTACGCATCCATCCCTGGAGACTAGTTGTCATGTGTCCCCCTCCTGACTAGCGTTCGACGCGAGGTTTCAGCAAACATTATACCCGAAATCTAGTATAGTTACAGCTACTCATTTGTTTTTTAGAATGGCATGTCCTAATCCACCTTATCCTCCTCCTACAAACTCGCCAGAACGCCTCTGCACGTCTTCGCACCATCGTGTATTGCCCAAACCCGCTTGACACGTCCCGCCAAGGGCACACCACACCCAACGCCGTGGGAGCGGCGGAAGTTACGCGTTCTGCCCGTTGCTGAAACACGTCCATTTTCTTCTCTCATAACCCTTGCGACCCCTTCACATCCCTCCTAGAATACGCCTCCCTGCGAGGCTCCCATGCCTTTTGTACTGCACCCCTTCCGTCGCTTCCCCATGCCTAAGATCATGTCGCGGAATGGATACCAAGGCTTGCCGGTAAGAAGTGACAACTGCCGTTATACTGTGCCATGTATGTGCCATGTATATGTGAACTGCCTGTGTAAAGACCAAGTGCTCGAACCGCGAATTTCACTGCAACGCCAAACAAGGAGAGTTCCGATGGATACCTTGGCGCTCATTCTGTCGATCGCAGCCGTAATAATGGCCTTCATTGCCCTCCGGCGCACCGGTGGGTTGAAGAACCTCCGACAGCAAATGGATCTCATGACCTCGAAGACGGAAGAGGCGACGAAGGGAGTCCGGGAGACGACCGCTGATGCCTTGCGGAGACTCGAACACATGGTCAGGGGGCAGGGGAGCCAGCCTTCGGACACAGAGGGAAAATCGTCAGGCCCTTCTGAGCCTGGATCGCTACCATGAAAGGATGGGTAGGGCTAATAGGAGGGTTCGTCTTGGGGTTTCTGTCCGCCATCATCGTGAATCTCGTGTCTCCCGATTTGATAACGCCGTACATAACAGCTCTTGTGCCAGCCGACCAGACAGAGTTCGTCAAAGGTATGGTCGTAAAGAAACAACGAGAATCTGATCGGTTACTCCTGACGCTGTCCACACCCAGGGGAGTCCTGTTGGCGACGTTTACCGAAAAAATCGACGAAATCGACCTCCTTATCTCAGAGGGGTATGCAACCACGGTCCGGCTCGAAACATATTCGCCATTCGTGGAAAATCCTGTAATCGAGAGGGTCGAAATCAACGTCGGAGGTCAGCGATCCGACATGCCCTCCCTCTCAAAGCCATAGGGCCACCCATAAGTTACCTCCCTAATTTCTGCGTGCCTTGAACCCCGTTCGCGTGTGCCAAATCCACTTCGGGAGCTGTGCGCCGTCATTTACCGCTGCTTTCTGGCCTCCTCTTTCGCCAATAAGGTTTCGCGGTAGTGCATCGCCCTTGCGCCTTCTTTCGCAACGCACCTAGAATACGCCTCCCTGCGAGGCTCTCATGCCTGTCTCTCGTCAACTCCCCATCGCCCTCATGCTGTTGATCGTCTGTCTCGCCGTGCCTGGCTGCTGACAAGGAGCACGTATGCGAATAATACAGACAACGGTGAAAATATTTATGTTGTGTTTTATGTTTCAGTTAACTAGTTGGGTCCCCTTCTACGCTGAACTTCCTCCTATTCTGTCATGGACCTATGACACCAAAATGCAAGACCCCTCGACAGGAGAAGTATATAACTGTCGTTTCGATGGCGAAGTTGAGGGGCTGGTCTCATTTAAAGAAGCCTCTGCCCGTAACAAAAAATGTGTAAAAGAACTTGAGGATAGAGGATGGGTTCAAAGTGAGATGGCTGTAGAGACCAATGAATAACGTTCCTTCGACAATGACTTTGATCCATTCTCCCCGACTGGCGGCGAGGCTGTGCCGACGGACTATGTCCAGGCCCATAAGTGGTACAACCTGGCGGGAGCGAACGGACACCACAAAGATGCAGCCACGCGTCGTGATGCACTCACCAAACAGATGACCACTACTCAGATTGCCGAGGCGCAACGGCTGGCGCGGGAGTGGAAGCCGATCAAAAAATGAGTAGCCATGACTTGCCGAGAGGTCGCATGACACAACTGCTCCTCATCACACTCCTGGTGCTGAGTCATGGACCAGCGTATGCGGAGTGGGTAGTGGTTGAGAACAACTACCTACCAGGAAAATAGACTGTATACGTCGATCCAGACACCATTCGCCGAGAAGGGAATCTAGTGACGATGTGGCAATTAACTGACTTTAAGTGGATGCAAGGGAATCCGAAAGGACCCTCAAGACTTTTGTCTACGAAGACCCACAAGCAATTCGACTGCGCGGCAAAGCGTCTGCGACTGCTGGCGTTCATGGAGTACTATGGCCGTATGGCGACTGGTAGAGCGGCTGCTGGCTACGTCTACCAAGACAACTGGCTACCAGTCGAACCAGAGAGTGTGAATCACGCGCTGTGGGAAGTGGCCTGCGACAAGCAGTGACCCTGCCCGATGACATCAATGTGAATCACACGCTCGTCAAAGAGGGCTGGTGCTGGTGGAATTGACTCCCATGCCGCCGTGGGAGTGGCGGGAGCTCAGAGGTTGATTTTATCAACGGTTTCGTAGTGCAGCAACCTCGCCTGTGCCAACCCCCCCCTTTTATCTACAGGGTGCATTCCTTAAAAGAGTCCCATGCCCATGACTGGTGGGGGTGTGCCCAGTGGTTTCTGCACTTTGCCTCATCCAGAAACACGTCCTTTTTCTCCGCTCATCGCCCTTGCGCCCTATTCGATATCACTCCTAAGAATAGTCTTCCTGCGAGGCTCCTATGCCTTTCACGATTCGTTCCTCCCGTCGCTTTCCTGTGTAACTCACCGTGACGAACAACGCTGGGCCATTCCTCAAGCTACCGTGGCCTACTTTTTGGGTTTCGGATCACATAAATAGGGACGCATTTGCATCAAGATGGCCACATATCTGTACCTACTAAAGCGGAATTGTGAGAAAGCGACGTATTGCATAGGGTTGAGCGGTTATCTGTAAGGAGCAGGCCAATTCTCTCAGAATTCGAGCCTGCCGCCGTAGCAGTAATCGCTTGAGTTTGCTCCGTACTGTTTTAGCTTCGTCGGCTTTTGCCTTGGCATCTGCGTCTAACTATTTGGCCAGTTCAACAGGTTCTTGGCGTCTAGCGATCTCTTTCTTTTCCAGCCCCGCTACATACGCCTGCTCTTCTCGGGTGGAATTGGATTGACGCTGACAGGCAGCCCGGCAAAGGTCCACATTTCTTAACTTTGGCGGTGTCGGTTCTGGGTGCGATCGTGAAGCAGGATTTGTCGTTGCGGAATGGTTGTTAGGCTTGCCGATCCATTCTGTGTGGAATGAGGTGGACGAAAGGCGGGCGACCTTGATCTTACTTGATGACTTAGGTTTGGGGCTGACCGAAATTCGCCGCTGACTCGTTGTAGTTAACACAAGTCTCCGTTTCGTAAAAGACCTTTGGCAAGGGTGCCCGGACCGCGATGTCTTGTTGATCCCCATTACGCTCGATCGTCAGTGTGACCGGCATCACCCCTCCTCCCCGGATCCTCTCGTCGAAGGAAGGATGGCCCACTCTGTCCGAGAGGATCGAGCAGCATCACGTCGGGGGCACTTAGGGCCTTCGAGAAGGTTGGATTATACCTTGTTGAGGTTGCGCGCCTGGGTTGCAGATGTTGCGGAATCCTGGCGCAACCTGGCACGGCTTGTCAATGCGAGACGGTAGTATTCCTAGATAAACCGCGAAATATGATGAAATCAAAACGGTTTCCTAAACCGCCGCAGGGCTTCAATTTTGATGGCATGAGCATATATGCTCTGCACATACCTCGGCTATGACGCGGAGGAAATCATCCTCACCAAGCTGGGGATACTTTGGGCCCGCACTGAACAACAACTGAGGATACATTCCATGATACGTAGACTTTCCTGGTGGTACATATTATCCGCCCCACTGCTCCTCGTCCGAGTACCGGTGACGTGGGTTGCCATCTACTGGGGAGCTGAACTCTGGCTCGCCGTCACCATAGCTTGGTTCGTAGAGAGACCTCTCTACTTCTGGACAGCCACTGCTATCGATAGGAGGCTACCAAGATGAGAGGGTTCACGTAGGTACGGCGTGGATTTAAAGGCTCGCTCCTAGGCTGTAGCGTGAGGTCGGTTGAGTCACGCCCTCCCCCCTGGGTCTAGGTTGCAGCTGGGTTGCAGATGTTGCGGAATCCTGGCGCAACCTGTCAACGTCCAGACCCGCAATTTGTCGTGGTTCTATGGGGTTAGGGGATTCGAGTATCAGTCTACGAGACCTACTGCGAATAACGTTCTCTCCGCCACGAGATATCATGGATTACACCAGCCGAGTGGAAGTCCATTCGGGCCCTCACTTTGCTAGAAGGGTTGTCCGGCGTCCTTACGTCATTGACCTAAGAACGCCGGATAACTCTGTGGATTGTACGCAGCCGTTTGGGTATCTTCTTCATCTTAGTATAATCCAACGACTCTATATCTTATGTGCAAGGCTGCAGAGTACCACCAGTTGCATATTCAACCCCACGTGATGATTCAATGACTTGTCAAAGCACAGTCACTGTACACATGGCCCTACAGTCAAAAGGAGCAAGATACCTAGTGAGTGTCAGCTGGAACTGCGCGTCTCATTCTTTTTAGGGAGAGAAGCATCGAAATGAAGAACACTATTGTGGCGAGAAGGACAATCGCAGGTCCGGATGGCACATCCCAGACGGCAGAGATCACCACTCCAGCCACAGCTGTGGTCACGCCGATGATAATGGAATACAGGGTGAGTGTCATGAGGCTATGGGTGAGATGATATGCTGTTGAGGCAGGAATCAGAATCATCGCAAACACGAGAATGGCACCGACGGTTTTCAGCGAGACCACTACCGTAAGGGTGACCAGGGTAAGCAGAAGAAAGAAAATACGTCGCGCCGGGACGCCGGAGGCTTCGGCCATTTCTTGATCGAAGGCGATAAAATACAGTTCCTTCGAAAACAGAAGAATGAGACCGAATACCAGGAAGCTCAACCCGCCAATGATGCGCAGCTCTTCACTGGTGACTGACAGTACACTGCCAAACAAATAACCATACACTTCAGCGTTGTAGGTTTTCATCAAGCCGATAAAGAGAATCGCCAGCGCCATAGTTGCGGTGTAAAGAATGCCGATCGAAACATCCAGTTTCATCCGGCCTTTCTCCTCAACCCATCCCGTGATCCACACCGTGGCTAGCCCGAACAGAATCGCTAGCAATAACGGCGGCCAGCCCATCAAATAGCCCAGTGCCACGCCCGCAAATGCGGCATGAGCTGTGCCCGCACCAATAAACGCGAGCCCTCGCAATACGACGAACACGCCGATGGCTGAGCAGAGCCCTCCCACCATCGCCGCCGCGAGGAGGGAACGTTGCATGAAGTCGTAGGTGAAGAGTTCAAGCATACAAATAAATTATCTATTCAGTGATGGTGGTAATCCTCGACGATGACGAGGTCTTTCTCTGTAATGACCAGATCTTTCCCATAGACCTGGCGGAGAATATCGGGCTTCAGCACCTCGGCTGGTGGGCCGGCGGCATAGAGTCTTGTCTTGAGGAGAACCAGTCGGTCCACGCGCGATCGAATCATATTGATGTCGTGGGTGATCAGGAGCACGGTGAGCCCAAGTTCGTCGTGCAGGTGCTCGACCAGCTCAATGACATTATGCTGAGTGGTAATGTCTAATCCGGTGGTTGGCTCGTCGAGCAAGAGGACTTTGGGCTGTTGGGCTAACGCCCTCGCGGTGAAGACGCGCTGTTGCTGGCCGCCGGAAAGATTGCCTAGGGCAGTGTCCTTGTGCGCATCCATCCCGACATGGGCCAGAGCGTCCATCGCGATCTCTCGATCTTTCCATCCTGGACGCTTAAACAAGCCCAATGCCCCGTAGCGGCCCATCATCACCGTTTCAAGCACCGTCACCGGGAAATTTTTGTCTATGATGCCCTTCTGCGGGAGGTAGCCGATCTTGGCTCGATGGTGGCAACGTAGTTCATCGCAAGCGCAGTCGAAAATATGGAGATGTCCCTCGATTGGGGCCATGAGCCCCAGCACAGCTCGGCAGAGCGTGGTTTTCCCTGATCCATTGGGGCCAATGACGCCGACAAACTCGCCCGCGTTGATGGACAAGGAGATGTCCTTGAGCGCTATGATGCCAGGAAATCCGAAGGACGCGTGGTCAAAGCGAATAATAGGCTCGTGGGATTCTGGCACGGAACCCGGTGCTCCTTCCGGCGCTGAGGAGATGGCTCGTGATCAAAAGCCGCTAGGTGGTCTCCAGGGCATTGACCAGTTGGAGTACATTATACCGAAGCATGTCGAGGTAGGTCTCGGTCCCTGGCAGACCTCCCGGTAACGTGGTCAAGACGACGACCCGTGCCTTGGTTTCTTTGGCAAGAAGATCGGGGAACTTTTGACTGAGTTGAATATCCGACGCGATGACCTTGATGTGGTCCTTTTTGATCTTGCTGATCAGGGATTGCAGTTGAAGGGCCGAGGGCTCTGTGCCAGATTGCATCTGAATTGTCGCGGCTATGTCGAAGCCAAAGCGCCTTGCCAGATAGGGCCAGGCTGGATGGTGAGCAATGAAGCGACGATCTGACAACAGCTTGACCCGATCCGAGAGTTCCTTCCGTAGCCGGTCTAATTGCTGAAGATAGGCCGCTTGATTGTTTCGGAAGTCTGCTGTGTGGGCGGAATCGACTTTGATCATCGCCTCGGTAATATGGCGCAGCATGATAGCGACGTTTTCAGGGTCTAGCCAGATATGGGGGTTTCCAGCTGGCCCTGCCTCTTTTCCCTCTTGGTGAGTACCATTGTGATGGTCCGTATGGTCACGAATCAGGCCGATCCCTTGAGATGTTGTCACAACGTGAAGCGACTGACTTCCGGCATTTCTCACCAGCGAGGAGACCCACACCTCAAGTCCGACGCCGACCTCGAACAGCAGCTGGGCCTTTCGCACTGCGACCAAGTCAGTGGGTTTTGGCGAATAGGTGTGCTCGTTTTCATAGCCGCTCAACAAGGACGTGACCCGAACATGGGCACGCCCAACCTGCTCCGCGAGATCCTTCAGGACAGGAATGGTCACCACGATATTAATCGGTTCCTGAGCTTCTGTTATCGAAAGTAGTGTACCAAGACTGGATAGGATTGAAATGAGAATGGTGGCGAGCAGTCTTCCCACCTGGCTAACAAGAAACATGGGGAAGAACCGTAACACCCAGGTCCTACGATGTCAACGAGACCTCTGGACCTCCCTCCCGTTCATTTCCAAGCTCGCGCTGGTCTGCTTGACCACAGGCGTGAGTTCGATTAGCGTAGCACTATCGATAGCCCATTCCAGTTTGCTTGTTTGTGAAAGGATAACCTCGCGATGAAAGTTGTTGGATTGATGTCCGGAACTTCTGGTGACGGAGTCGATGCCGCCCTTGTCGATATCAGTCGTCAGAAGTCCGGCCTTCGCGTTCAGATGGTCGCGTTCAATCCGATGCCTTATCCGCGCTCGCTCCAGCAACGAATTCTGTCTGCGTCTGTTTCTGGAACCGTGTCGGAACTCTGCCACCTCAACGCTCTCTTGGGTGAATGGTTCGCCAATGCCGCGCTGAGCGTAATTCGTACCGCGAAGTTGCACTCGAAAGACATCGACCTCATCGGATCTCATGGCCAAACCGTGCATCACCTCCCACACGGGATCAAGGATGTCGGAGTCAGCGCCATTCGTTCCACACTCCAGATTGCTGAGCCTGCCGTGATTACCGAACGGACCGGAATTACCACCGTGGCCGATTTTCGCCCGCGCGACATTGCTGCCGGTGGACAAGGGGCGCCACTCACGCCCGGTGTCCATGCGCTGCTCTTTCGCCATCCACGCCGTTCGCGGCTCATTGTGAATCTCGGCGGCATCAGCAATGTGACTTATCTTCCACGGGGATCAGGATTTGGGGGATTGGTTGCTTTCGATACGGGTCCAGCAAATATGGTGCTGGATGGACTCATGTCTCGGACCACGAATGCGCGGGCGTCAATGGATCGTGAGGGACGTTGGGCTGCTCGCGGCCGGGTTGATGGGAGATCATTGGCAAAACTCCTCGCGCATCCCTATCTCTCGCAGGTCCCACCCAAATCGACTGGGAGGGAAGCCTTTGGGTCGAAGATGCTTGATGACCTACTCGCTATGCAGCAGGCGCAGAAGTTGGCGATCGAAGATCTCTTGGCCACTTGTAGCCGATGGACAGCCGAAGCGGTTGGTACGGCCAGGCGGTGGATTCGCGGCGGGATCGATGAAGTCATTGTCGGCGGTGGCGGTGTCCGTAACAGCGCGGTCATGGCACATCTAGCAGACGTTTTCACACCCGTACCGGTTAGTACGTTTGAGTCGCATGGTTGGGACAGCAAAGCCTTTGAGTCTGTGGCCTTTGCCGTTCTGGCCTATCAAACCGCGATGGAACAGTGTGGAAACGTCCCCGCTGTCACCGGCGCGACTCACCCTGCGCTGCTGGGCTGTATCGTTCCGAATAGGCCAGGGTGGCTCACGCGGCTTCGCTCGCCCAAGAGGCGAAAGTAAGAACAAATGATGGATATGGTTCTAGTCGGCGTCGTTGCTGCTGCGTTGGTGCTGTTGCTCTGGTGGTCCCTCGCTGCCTCACGAAAAACAGGCGGGCAGCCCTCGTCATTCGTGCTTCAGCCGGGCGTCACGATTACGTCGGCTCCATTACTTACTGAGGCAGAGGTCTTTCTCTACAATCTCATGCGGATGACCGTACAAGATCACTATCTGGTCTTTGCTCAAGTACCCCTCTGGTCGTTTGTGTCCGTCGAAGCCATGGGTAAGGTGCGGTCCCAAGTGTTGAGCCACATGGCTCTCAAGCGAATCGATTTTGTGCTGGTGCATCCAGGATCACGGCAAGTGGAGCAAGTGGTGCAGATTGAAGATGCGTCTCCCCGACCTCATCAGGGGGAGCGCCAACGTGTGATCGAATCGGTACTGGATGCAGCGGGGATCAAACTGGTGAAGGTCCGGTCAAAGAAATCCTACACGATTCCCGATCTAGCCGGACTCTTGGGTCTTAAAGCAGAGGAATAAGACGCAAGCGGCCTGCTTCATTCGTAAACCACTCGGCTGCCTATTCAGGTACTTGAGAGATTGGGTCGTTCTTGCTCGCGGTAACATCAATGGCCTTTTGGGCAAGCTCTGCTTCTGAACTATCTGGATATCGATCGACAACTCGATCAAACATTATGCACGCTTTCTCGTGATCGCCCAGTCTTGTATAGGTCTGGCCGATCTTCCACGTTGAGGCCGACAGCATAGGGCTGAGCGGATAGTACGACACGACGTTATAGAAGGAGTTGAGCGCCTCTTTGTATCGCCCCATGCGATACTGGCATTCCCCAATCCAATATTGGGCATTGCCCGCTAAGGCAGATTGGCCGTTTAATTCAATGAAGAGGTGGAATCCTGCCAGTGCGGCTTTGTAGTCGCGATGCTTGAACTCCTCTAGCACGCGATCATACAAGCGGCGAGGTGTATCGTGTATTTGGCTGGGGGCGGCATAGGACGGACTTGCTGACAGGAGGATCGACATGAGTATGAAGACCCAGATTCTTTTCAGCGTCATCGACATGCCTCCATACTGCTCAGGCAATTGTACCTGGAACCTATTCACGCAATCGGTATGCCAAACGACAGACTCTTGATCGGAGAAAACCTGATTGAAAACAGGACCTTTCGCGTCCCTCTTATCTGCGTGAATGAGACATCTTCATGCTAATTGAGGTCCATGAGACAGATTTGTACGGACAGTGTCTCCTTCATCGCTCAAGGGCATTCACTGCTCAATCGTGGCGCTTACATTCTAAGGGTTGGATTGGAGCTCTCGAGTGAGGGAGGTAATGTCATGCGGGCCACGGTCGATCGAAACATTCGCAAGAACGAGAGTCTGCTCAGGGGAAGAGCACGATGAGTGAGGAAACTATTCCAGACAATCCCCTGGGCGGGAAGACTCTGATCGTGGATGCGGAGGATGGGCGGTATTATTCCCGTCCGAGTGCGGCCCTCCAGGATGCGAGCGAGCCAGACCAGGTCTACATTCGCCCTGGAACCTATGAAGACAAGATTTTCGTGACCGAGCGACAGGTGCGTTTGGTCGGCGCCGGGCGGGATCTGGTGCAAATCTTTAGCCGGCGCGGCGGTCCGCTTTATTTGCAGAGGTTGTCAGGAGGTCGAATCTCCGGCATCACCTTCCGTTATGTCGGCAGTGATCAACACTCGGCTATGAACGTGCTCGATTCCACTTGCGTCATCACCCAGTGCCGGGCGATAGAAGGGATTCTGTCAGGGGGTGTGTTATATGGACCGGAGTGTCGGGCGACATTCACAGAGAATGAAGTTTGCCGCAACCGCGAGTCCGGCATCTTTGTCTTTGCTGGTGCGCAACCCCGAGTCGCCAGCAATTGCTGCAGAGAGAATCACCACTTCGGGATTGCAGTCCGTGATCCAGGCAGTTATCCAGAACTCGTGCGCAACCAGTGCGAGGCAAATATGCTCAGTGGGATTCTCCTGTTCCATCACGGTGGGGGGTTAATGGTGGACAACGTTTGCAGGAACAATCAGCATTGGGGTGTCCTGATGACTCCTGACTCGCATCCCAACCCTTCGCCTCAGGAGCTTCCCACAGTGAATCAACTCGATGGGAATCCACGCGGGGGCTATACCATTTCGGATCAGCCGCTCGCCGATATCGGCCGGTAGCCTGCCTCACGATTCGAAATCGTCGGCAAGTCGAGGTTTGCCGTATAACGAGATCAGATCCACAGGTGTGAAGAACTGAGAAGAAGCCACCAATCAGGATAATCGATGTTTAGCAGGTTGCGGAAAAACCATTTCGGCACAGAAAAACTTCGATGGCCTGCACGTCAGAGACAAGAGGAGAACACCCTCGCAGGATGCTCAAACAGGCTTCCCTCTTCGTTCGTCATTCGTGAAGCGCCGCTCGTCTTTCGTTGGAGTGAGGATGCGGTATCCTCACGAGATACGCTTTACGATTGGCGTTTCACGGGTGTCGAGAGCGCGACGACCTGTCTGGTACGTCCGCACACAGACAGAGAACAAAGCTAGTGGACTTTTTCAGTATCCTGTTATGATGGATTGGAGAAGAGTGCGGACGAAGGCGAGTCGTTCTGAATATGGAACTGAAACGAGTTCCCGCCCTGCTGCTTGGCGCGATACATCGCGGCATCCGCATGTTTCAATAAGTCGTCAATCTCGTGATCGTCAGAAGGATAGACAGTAATACCAATGCTGACTCCAATTGAAGGCTGATGTTCCCGGAGGTGAAAGGGTTCAGCCAATGACTTGGTAATTCTCCGTGCGACAATGGTGATGTCCTGTTCACATGAAAGACCTTCCAGGATAATCGTGAACTCATCCCCACCCATGCGCGCCACCGTGTCGACCTCGCGAACGCACTCTTGAAGTCGATTGGCAATAGCCTTCAACAGCTGATCACCCACGTTGTGCCCCATGGTGTCGTTCACCGCTTTGAATCGATCGAGATCGAGCAGCATAATGCCGAGTGGCTGCTGGAGTCGTTTGCTTCGCGCCATGGCCTGGACGAGCCGGTCTCGGAACAAGGTGCGATTTACGAGGCCGGTTAATTGATCGTACTGAGCGAGATACGTCAGGCGTTCTTCGGCACGCTTGCGTTCGATGGCGTAGCGGATCGAGCGGGCCAAGAGTTCCGGCTGGCCCTGTCCCTTGACGAGATAGTCCTGGGCGCCATTTTGGACGGCTTGCAACGCGAGGGCCTGATCACTGACTCCACTGAGCACGATAATGGGGATTGTCGGGTTGGTGGCTTGCATCTGTCGGAGCGTTGAAAGTCCATAAGCATCAGGGAGTGAAAGATCCAAAAGGACGGCATCAAACCGTTCTTGGGTAAGATGGGTAAAGGCTTCGCTTAAGCGTGTGACATGGGTAATGTCAAATTGCTCGATGCTCCATTCTGCCAAGACGTCTTGGGTCAGATGCGCATCGACGTCGTTGTCCTCGACTAATAGGATTTTGATCATCCCATCCTCGTGGAATCCCGACCACGTCCCCTTGACGACGCATTATCCTCTTGGGACTCACTGTAAGTATAGCTTAAGATACTGTTTCAACAAGAGATTTTCCAAATTAGTTGATTCCATTCCGGAAGAGCAGCCCTAGGGAGATGTGAAACGGTGAGAGGGATTAGATTAGATGATAGGATAGGATAGTAGAGAGACTACCACCTGGAAGAGGCGACACGAGGTGTCGCCTCTTCCAGGCCCATGACAGAGACATGCTAACTACTGCAAGGCTTCAGCCCGCCGACAGACTTCCTCGGCCTTTTGTGCCTGTCCGAGGTTTTCATAAAGAGAAGCGATGTTCGCGTGCAAGTGGGAAAGTAATTGTCCGAGCTGGGCCTCCTGTGCGATGACATTGGCTTCAAGAGCCAGCTTCTTTTCCTCGCTCCGCCGGTAGCGCTTTTCCAGCCGTTGAACCAATTGAATCCACACTCGGACTTTTCCTGAATTCAAATCTGGCGTGGTTGGCAGGACTTCAGCATGATCGAGCGCTTTTTCCATTTGGTTCATCCAATTGATGAAAACAAGAAAGTCACCCAAAGTAATTTTAAGTGCGGATGGTGCGTCTTCTTCTATGACAACATCTTCCATTCCTACTCCTTTATCTAATCCATAACGTTGGGGTACATCTCAATCTCGTTGAGCTCTCGCACAGCCTGTACGGAGCGTTCGGCGCACTGATTTTATGAGCCTCTCCGAAGGGTCTGGCAGGGGGCCAAGCCAAATAGTTGTTTTCACCTCCCTCCATCATGGTACGGAGCGAGAAGATATGGTTTGTAGCGAATCCGCAACAGCGTGGGGAGGCAGGGTGTTACTACACTAGGGCCTGAGCTGTCAACAGGTCAAAGGCGGTTAAAGAGTGTATTTTATTAGGTACTGTCTGGGGAAGGGAGAAACATGAGTCTCGCCGGGTGGATTGGGGTCATGAACCTTGGGGAACGGTTTGTGTCCCTCTTGGGTAGGCACCCGTAGGGTGTTGTTCAGGGCCAAGAGCGGCTTCACAGGCGTATCCCGGTTCAAATGGCCACAACAACGAGCGACCCACAACGCTGCCTCGTACATGAACATATCGGAAGGTCACGCCCATACGAGCGGCATCCTCTTTCAATTTTGCGGTACATCCTTCGTATGTGTAGGCTCGGCGTGAGATGAGGAGAGGGTCCCCGGACGCACTATGAAAAAAATGAACTCGTTGGTACAGCCGGTAACAAGCCACAATACGAGAAAGAGTCCAGCTATCTGCCGGATTACTTTTCTTATGCCCATGGGCAATTGTCTCCCGTACGTCCGTTTAGTCATCTCGAAAACACAAGGTACTTCTTGAAGCATTACTCCACCATAACATAGCGACCGGGTGTCAATCGACGTCTAGTGACGTTTTGACATTATGTCGCAAAGAGAATCCTGAAGAGAAACAAAGTGCAACAAGGTGAGGCAGAGGAGAAATAAAACACCATATGATCCACCCTAGTCCCCCTAAGTTCCCTTACCGAAGTTGGGCTGATTAAGTATGCCTAACGTGTTGGTGGAGATCCGACCCCGATGGTTGTCCCACATCTCGTGTCAGTCTAGGCATAGTGCGCTTTCCGAGGTTCCCTGGCCTCAGGAGCCGGTGGTTGATCGCCCAACGAGCTGTGCGAGCGGATTTGGTTGTCGGTGAGCCGCCAGCGTTCGATGAGCACCGTGGCTTCCCACCACGTTTCGAAGCTCTCGCCATTGAGCAATTTATCCCGCAGCGTGCCGGTGAAACTTTCGACCTAGCCATTATCCCAGGGGCTGCCGGGTTCAATGAACAGGGTCTGTATTCCCATACGGCGTAGCCACGCCCGGACTGCTTTCGTCGCGAACTCCGGTCCGTTCTCGGACCGAATGTGCTCGGGCGGGCCAGGCTGCTCAAAGAGCTCGCCGAGCGGGTGGAGGACGTCATCAGATCGCAAGCGGCGGGCCACCTCAATCGCGAGCCATATCCGGGTGTACACATCGACAAATGGTCAGCAGGTTCAGCGGCCAGCCGGCCGCGCTTCGGGTGCTTCTGCGGCACCGTCAGTTCTTTCCACCTCCAGATCCGTTCCACGCGTTTGTTATCCACGCGCCAGCCCTCCCGTGGCCGTACCACTGTGATCCATCAAGACCCATACCGTTCATACTCCAGAGCCAGCCGGATGAGGGTGATTGTCAGGGCCACGTCCTCATCCGATGACTCGCCGTGATGTCGCTGGGGTGAGCGCGGCTGGCCCAACACCCGACAGGCCCGTCGTTTTGGGGTACACAGGCTCTGACTCACGTGGACGACGGCCTAGCCCTTGCGCAAGGCGACTTCGGTCTCACGCAGCTTGGCAACGATGTGTTCGACGGCGTCCGTGATGCGCGGCATACGGCCCTCCTTTCGGTCAGACCCTCACAATGGATCTGGACCCGTTTAAGGGGGCAGGTCATTCGGCTTGCCCTGGCTGCGTACAATGCGGGAGAGCGAAAATCAGACTAGCCAGTCGATGAGCCCTAGTGGGATAGTGAGGGGAGCCCAACCTTTGTGCGCTAAAGGCGGAGGATCCGGAGGGGGGCGTCGTTGGACTCAGCCAGAATTAAACCGGCTTCTCCGCGATATACTCAATGTACTTCCAGAACTGCTTCGCTTCTTCTTCGTTAAGGACTACCGGGGTATTGTTCGCCGGGTTCCGCTAAAAGCTACGCAGGCTGAATTAAAACGCGTCAACACCATGAAATAATGTCCGCTTACTAACGCTGTTTTCTCTCGATACCACATCATGATCAAGTAGGGGCGATGCTTGTATGATAGGGTTCGTGGCGGTCTTTGGAATGCTCATAGTTCTAGCACTGGGCATGTTTACGTTACGATTTTATCGTGCACTCACGCAGGGGTACATGGGGAATGGCGAGGTCATCAGCGTTGTTTACAATCGCCACGGTGCTACCAATACACTCGATTCGATTGAGAATGAGATTGAGCGCGGAAGATGGCGAATCCTTACACACAGTAAGGTTTTCGAGGAAGACTTTGAGACCGACGAGCCATGGGCTTCTGGTCTGCAGCCAGGAAGACATGTCCGCGTGCTCGTCAATCTAAAGACATCTCGTGTGCTTCACACGTTTGGGACAGCCGATGCTTGGTCAAAATTGCAGACAGTGCAACCGAGAACCTGACGCATCAACCTCGACTACCACAGAACTCATCGGTCACCTAGGGATCTGCCGTTTTGGAGATTTCGCGTAGTTCCCCAGGCAGGGCTAGAACTTTGAATTCCGAGAGCCTCCTACAATCATCTGTCGGGTCAATTTGATGAACTGAGCGACCGAGAGAATCTCTGCACGGGCGGTTGGCGAGAGGCTGAGTGATACAAGCGCATCTGCCACTTGCTTCTGATCGTATCCTTCGTCCTTGAGCGAGTTGATGAGTGTTTTGCGCCGATGCGCGAAGGCGGCTTTCACCAGCGCTGCGAACTTCGTTTCTTTGTCAGGGCTCAGCTCTCTTTGCTCCTTCGTTCGCAACAAAACCACCGCTGAGCCGACCTCCGGCCTTGGCCTGAAACATTGGGCTGAGACTCGGAATGCTTTTGTGATTTTGGCAGCATACTGCGCCATGACGGAGAGCACGCCGTAGTCTGAGTTGTCCGGCTTTGCCACGAGCCGATCCGCCACTTCATCCTGCAGCATGAGCACTATGCGTGGAAACCGATCACGCCGGTCGAGGAGTTGGAAGAGCATCGGAGTCGAGAGATAATACGGCAGATTGGCCACGACCACTGTGCCGACTGGAAGACTCTCAGCCGGATAGGCCATCGCATCGTCAAGGACCAAATTGAGATTCGGAAACTCGGCTTGTCGCTCCGACAGATAGGCATGGAGTCGTGGATCAACCTCGACCGCCGTGACGTGACCAGCGGTGCGACAGAGGGCTTCCGTGAGAATACCGCGGCCAGGGCCAATTTCGAGTACGTCATCGTTTGGACCCAGCTCGGCCAGTAAGACGATCTTGTGAACGATATTGGGATCGATGAGAAAATTCTGGCCGAGTCGTTTGATCGCGACAGGTGGATTGGAGATTCTCACCAATCAAATCCCAGGACGGGGAGCTTGAGCCAGTTGTTTGGACAGTGCCGCCAGCGCCAACCGATAGCAGTCTATGAGGTCAGTAAACTCCTCGACCATGTCGCTGGTAAAAGATGGCCCTGGGTGGATGTCGGCAAACTTCTGCCCTTCCTGCGGACCTACCGCCTTGGTGATGAGCGTGACAGTGCGGGCTTTCCATTTCACGACCCGTTCGGTCCCAGCGACCGTGTTCAGACCGTGGAGGGTCTGCTTGGCCAGCACATCCAATTCTTTCAATTGCTGCTGAAGTATTTCAAGTGCCGTGGTCGGTTGATAGGTCATCTATATGCTTCTGTTGTTCTGGTCTGTCTGGTTTATCTGGTCTATCTGGTTTGTTGTTTTTTCTTTATGGGCAGACGCTCGATTCGAACTAGATAACCCAGACAAACAAGACAAACCAGGTAGCCCCATCACCGCTCTTTGGCAAATCTGCCCGCCAGCGTGACGGCTTCGAGTAAGCTACCTGGATTGGCAATGCCTTTGCCGACAATGTCATAGGCAGTTCCATGATCGACTGACGTGCGAATGATCGGCAGTCCCACGGTCAGGTTCACGCAAGTGCCGAAGGCCACGAGCTTCAGTGGGATCAGCCCTTGATCGTGATACATGGCCACGATGCCATCGTACTGTCCCTTCGCCGCTTTTCCGAAGAGCGTATCCGCCGGTAGCGGATCGCTGGCCAGAATCCCCTGCGCTTGAGCCGCACGCGCCGCCGGCAGAATCACGCAAGCTTCTTCGTCGCCGAATAATCCGTGTTCGCCAGCATGTGGGTTGAAGGCCGCGACGCCGATCTTGGGCTTCTTGATTCCATAGAGCTGGGTCAGAGCGAGATGCGACAGGCGAATGCCTTTTTCAATTTTCGCCTGAGTGAGCAGCGATGAAAGATCCTTGATCGCGACATGGGTTGTGACAAACATGATGCGCAGCGGTCCGCCCACGATCATCATACCGGATTCCTTCGCCTGGGTCAGATCAGCTAGTAGTTCCGTATGGCCCGGGTAATGATAGCCGGCCATATTAATGGCTTCTTTATTGATCGGCGCTGTGACGATCCCGTCAATGCAACCGATCTGCGCGAGCTCCACCCCTTTTTTGATAAATGTGACCGAGGCAGCGCCGTTCTCTGCCGCTGCGACGCCTGGCGTGAATTTCCCCAGCGGAGTCTCAAGCGGATCCAGTACTGCCACTACCCTTTCTAGTGCCGGCATCACCTCATGATCATCCACGCGAACAGTCTTGAGCTTGAGCTTCAGCGCCTTGATCGTCCGCTCCATCACGAGAAACGACCCAATGACGATCGGACGACAGACTTGCTTCAGCGCCCGGCCTACGACTGCCTTTGCAATCACCTCTGGCCCGATTCCAGCCGGATCTCCCATCGTGATCCCCAATAAGGGGAGCCGTGGGGGCTGTTTTTGCTTTCCTGTTGATTTCGATTTAGAAGGCATACAAATACAGCGTATAGCCTATATAAAGGATGGCGCTGGCACTCAGCAACCATGGCCGCCAATGGCCACGTGTTAGAATTTGAAGCAGCCAGAAACCCGCCGCCTACACGGCCTACACCATCATGGCCAACGCAGATGGCACAATCGCCCATTCGGTCCCCAGCAATCCAACGGAGACCGGAAAGGTCCCTTGAAAGACCATCGCGCCCGTAACAAAGATCGGTTCTGATTCCCCATAGTTGAGATGAAACCATGAAGTACCCTTTCCCGCACGTGCGTAGAGCACCAGCAAGAGGGCTAGAGGCGGCAGCACCAGCGTGCTGAGCATGAACTGCGCACCTAGTGCGCCAGCTCGACCTCGGCTTCTTCTCGTCCTTTCCAAAAAAATATGGCAATGATTGGGATCGAGGTCTCCGGCGATGTCGTGCCGATCGCAGCAAAGATGCTGCCAACGGCGCCTTCGGATATGCCAAGCCGTTTCCCTAGCCATTCGATGGAACTGGTAAAGAGCGCACATCCGCCTATTGTGACTGCGACAGACACGAGAAAGAGGAGGGAGTAGAACAGGACGGTCATGGGCTGACCGACAAGGCATAAGGCAAAACGTAAATGGAAAAAATCGGCTCATACGCTTGACTTTTTACTTTTGCCTTGTACTTGTCTATAGACAAGCATTGCTTTTTCCATCACGTCCTTGAGCGGACGACCGGTCCGGTTCGCGATTTTCCTGCAGTCGGATAATTCCGGTGCGGCCTTCTCCCATCCGGCACCTACTTCGGCAACCTTCATGCGGACGACTCCATCATGCATTTTCACGGCGACGAATCGTCGGGGAAGGATCTGCCGAGCAAGTTCCTGGATGCGCACCCCGAGGGTCGTGGTCTCCTGAAATAGGACTTCGAGCACGGCATTGGTCTGAACGCGCGCAACGAGACAACTTAGAATCACACCTGGCCGGCTCCGTTTCATAATGACCGGAATCAACGCGACATCCACCGCGCCAACGGCAAAGAGTTGCTCCATCACATGCTCATAGGCTTGCGGGGCGAGGTCGTCGAGATTCGTTTCGATCTGCATCACACGATCGGTCGTGTGCCCCACTTGCGTGGACTCTTCCGAGAGGAACACGCGCAACACGTTCGGCCAGCCTTCCGGATCTCGATCGCCGGCACCGTACCCAACACTGGCCGATTCCATCACGGAGATAGGACCGAACTCCGATGTCAGCGTCCGAAGTAACGCCACGCCTGTGGGAGTCGCCAGCTCGCAGCGTGGGCCGTCGGAATAAATCGGAATCCCTTTCGCCAGTAATGCCACGGACGGTCCCGGCACCGGCAAGAGCCCATGGGAGGTCTGAACCATACCCGCCCCCACATTGATGGCTGACGCCGTGACTCGCGTGACGTTTAATAGGTGACAGCCCAGGAGACTGCCGACGATGTCGATAAAGGAATCCATCACGCCGACTTCATGGAAGTGGACGTCTCGTGGGACGACTCGATGGGCAAGGCCTTCTGCCTCGGCCAGGCGGTCAAAGACCGCCCGACTCTGCTTCTTCACAGGGTCTGGTAAGGTGCTTGCAGATAGAATCCGTCGAATCTGCGACAAGGTCAGGGGACGTTGAAACCCATGCTGGATGACGACATCCGCCTTCATTGCGTGGAGCACACCGCGATGGACTTCTCGCTTGCGCAACCGATAGCTGCTGAGCTTCAGGCGTTTCAGCCCGATCACCAATTTTGCCCAAGGCAGACCGGCACTCAAAAGCGCACCCAGCACCATGTCTCCGCTGATTCCCGAGAAACAATCGAAATGCAGATGTCGTCCCACTCAGTGCCTCGCACAGGTAATCGTTTGATGGCCACCCATATTACCTAAGGCACTGGCTAACGGCAATCGCCGCCGCCGGCTCATTGACAGCCTGAGGAGGCTGTGTTATCCACCATGCGATGCAAGTGATTTTCCGTGCCCGTCCCTCCAGACCTGCTTCCCCCGGTTCTCGCATGAGTACCCGCCTCATCTCGTCGCCAAGTGTTCAATCCAGCTTGCGACGGATCAGACCCATACTCGGGCTTCTTGGTATCTGCCTCTGCCTAACAACAATCCTCCCGATCGATGGCCTGGCGAAAAAAAAGCCACCTCAGGTTCCCCGCCCGGATCTGGAACTCAAAATTGTCGACTTGAACATTGCGCCGAAACCTTACACACCAAGCAACGGACCTCTTCAGTTTTCAGTGACCGTGCAGCTCCCGATGAAATTGAATGGGACCATGATTCTTGAGGTTACTTCCCTCATCAGCTCCCCATCGAAAACATCTCTGCGGTTTCTCACTCACCGCCAGCTGGTCCAAGTACCCGCAACCGTCAACGGTAGAACTGAGCGATCCAAGCTTTCCATCCAACTCTCCTGGGATGGAAAAGATCACCGCAAACAACTCGTTGGCCCAGGGATTTATACCTATGAGGTGCGTACGAAACTGTTGACGAATGGAGAGAAAGGCCCGCGCACCATGATGGTCGCTAGGCCGAAACGAGGAACGTTGGAAGTGAAGTAAACAGCAGGCCGTCGCTAGTCTCTCGTGATACGCTTCACAGACGACGCTTCTCCCAGCACATTGATCTGGTGGGCCAGACAGCCGGCGCCAAATCCATTGTCGATATTCATCACGCCGACACCCGCAGCACACGAGTTCAGCATCGTCAGCAACGCCGCCAAGCCGCCGAAACTAGCGCCGTAGCCACGACTGGTCGGCACGGCAATTACTGGGCAGTCCACCAAGCCTCCAACGACACTCGGCAACACGCCATCCATACCTGCGACGACGATGACGACCCTGGCATCGAACAGCCGCTCTTTCTTTCCGAGTAGTCGATGGAGACCGGCGACGCCCACATCGTAGAGTCGTTCGACGTGGCTGCCCTTGACTTTGGCAGTGACGCGAGCCTCTTCGGCCACTGGCACATCCGCTGTGCCTGCCGTGACGATCAGGACACGGCCCTGCTGTTTCCGTGATGCAGGGTAGATGGCCACAATGCGTGCATCGGCGTAGTAACGCGCCCGTCGATCCAGCCTGAGGATTGCGCGAGCGACCGCTGGGTCCACACGCGTGGCAAGAAATGGGCTTCGCTTCTTGAGTAGCGCTCGAGTAATGGTGACCACCTGTGCACTGGTTTTGCCCTCGCAGAGCACCACCTCGGGGAAGCCTTGACGCAAGGACCGATGATGATCGAGCGAGGCAAATCCGAGATCCTCGAACGGCATGGACCGTAGCCGCTGAAGCGCCTGCTCCACTGTGACTCGTCCCTTACGGACCTGCCATAACAGCCGCTCAAGTCCTTCGGGGCTCATGCCCACCCCTTTTCCGGTTTAGCATTGCGTTCCATCAGATCGCTGACGGCTTTCCGACAAGATTTATTTTCAAACAGCACGGCGTTGATTTCCTGCGTGATGGGCATCTCAACGCCGTGCCGCCGTGCCAACCCTAAGGCCGCATGAGCCGTCCGCACGCCTTCTGTTACCGCCCGCATCCCACCAAGAATCGTATCGAGCCTCTCGCCCTTACCTAGACGAACTCCCACCGTATGATTTCGACTGAGCGTGCCCGTACAGGTCAACACTAGATCACCAACCCCTGAGAGTCCGTAAAATGTCCGCGAGTCAGCCCCCATCGCTACGCCTAATCGGACGACCTCGGCCAGCCCACGCGTGATGAGCGCCGCGCGCGCATTAAGTCCGAGACCCAGACCATCGACGACACCGGCGGCCAGCGCCATCACATTTTTCAGCGCGCCGCCAAGTTGCACACCAATGAGGTCAGCGTCGGCATACACCCGAAATGCCGGTGCCATGAACGCCTGCTGAAACTGTTGAACGATTGCGTTCTCTCGTCCAGCCAGACAAACCGCTGTTGGTTTCCCCGCGCTGAGTTCTATGGCGAAGCTTGGACCTGACAGGGCCATGATCATGGACGCCATTGACGATGGGAGCACGTCGTCCATCACTTGCGTCATGAGCTTTGAGGTCCCCTCCTCAATCCCTTTCGTCGCGCTGATCAGAGGAACCGGATCAGCCAAACAAGGCGCAAGTGTCTGGAGCACCGGTCTCGTCACATGCGAGGGAACCACGAACAATATGCCCTCGCAGCCTTCCACCGCATCGGCCATCGACGACGTTGCCACGAGCGTTCGCGGCAATGTCACGCCCGCGAGAAAGATCGAATTTTCGTGTGTGGCATTGATGGCTTTGGCCACTTCCTGTTCATAGGCCCAGAGTCGAACGGTCAGACCCTTCTCGGCCAAATGCTTGGCCAAGGCGGTCCCCCATGCCCCTGCCCCAATCACACCAATGTTCCGGATCGCCTGCATGCTAGAAGGTTGTTGAAAACCCATTTGAGTACCCAGGAAACATGCAATGAAGAGCGATCTCGGATGGTATCAAAATGCCCCGCAGGATATTCAAAAAGGCTGTCCAGCACGGCTGCAGCGAGTGAGGAGGCGATGCCCCGTGCCCTGTGCTGTACATTGAGCCTCTGAGCGATGCGAGAACAAAGCTGGCGGACTTTTCCAACATCCTGCGGGAAGGTTCCACCGAGAAGAGAAGACACGTAGATGGCTACCGTACCGAGCAGAGCGGATTATAGGAAGGCCATTCTTCCCTGTCAACGAACGGAACAGGCCTCGGTATTTTGTCCACTGCACCGGAGCGCAGGAATCAATCCCAACCTAGTTATGGCACATCGTTTGCTCTCTTCCTGTGAGGATTTGCGAGAGCCCTTCGGGAAAAGGGTGGCAAGACTTACTATGGGTCGTCGCCCTGAACTCAGGGAAATTTGAGGGGTTTTCTTGGAACCAACACCATCAGCCCGAGCCATCTTCGGAACCTGCGCAGCAACTTTAATCCTATCCATGCTTCAGGCTGTTCCGAATGCGTTTCCAGAAGCCTACATCGGGGGCCAGATCGGGACCACCTTCCCAGGGAATTCATTCAAAAGCGTAGAACTGACCAGTCGAATGGAACTCTGCGATCCGGCAAATTGAGGGACGGTTGTGGTCACTTTCCAGAAGAATAGTCCGGGGCCGATGCCGACGTATGGCTGCAGTCTCGTTTTATGGTATCGGAGCATGAAGTTGATTGGAGCCCACGTGAAGACTCGAAAATGGTCCCCGGTCAGAGTTCCGGTTGTGGTTCCGCCTGCGACGGGGCCGAACCTCTACAAGACTGCACCGGGCTGGATGGCAATAGTCGTCGATTGCTGCCTAATGTGGGATGTCCTGTAGAAGAACTATGTTTTGATACCGAAACCAACGTACCTTAGGAAAGTAATAGCCGAGCTTAAATCCTCCGAGCAGCGAACGGGAAAGTGACCGTGTCTCTCACCACTGAAGTTTCCTCAACGCAATCCAGTCGCGTGACAGCCTTAGAACATGACGCCCCTCTGGAAGGCTGCGGAAAACTTTATAGGCGCGCCATAACTTCACAGGTCCGTACGTCTGCGACAACAGGGAACGCCGTGCAGGATGCTCAAAAGACTGTCCAGCAAGGCCGCAGCAAGAGAAGAAGCGAGGCGTACGCTCCGGTATGTTGAGCCTCTGAGCGCGGCGAGAATGAGCTGGCGGACTTTTTCGGCATCCTGCTAGAAATCAACGCAAGATCTCGTTATTGTTGCCATCAAGGACTTTGGCCGGGAACTTCCTTTTTATGCAAACCTGTCCTGCCTGTCATCGATCATTACCCGAGATTAATCGCTTCTGCACACAGTGTGGCCAGCGACTCGATGGGAGGGCGAATGCAAACTCGTCCTCTCGATCCAACGCCGCAACACCAGAGCACTTGAACATCAATATGTTGTACGGCATGGTAGCCGCTCTGGTCCTCGCGGTATTGTTTCCTCCCTGGGAAACTCCGCCGACTCAGCAGCCCGAGTTTCTTGGCCTCCATTTCATCTTATCCCCACCAACCCCTGACGCCATCGTGAGTCGTATGCTCCTGACTATTGAGCTGGTCACGATCACTATCGCCGGTTTATACGGAGCCTTCCTCCTCAGACAACAACCGTGAGTCAGATGCCAACTATCATGTGTCATTCATCAAACGAAATTGCGGGCAGACCGCGAAGTTCAGACTAGGGCTAGCGTGAGACACTTCGACGACTTGCCCGATTTCATGAACTCGTCGAGCGGAACGGAATGAGTTTGATACCCTCTCTCTTGGAGAAGGCCCTCAGTGGTGGGACATCCCCGAGCTCCCGTGATTGAGTGGACGTACGAAGAGACTTGGGCCCAAGCTGCCTAAACTTCACACCCGCATCCGTTCAAGTGCTTCCCTGGCCCGGCTTCTGACGGTTTGATCCCCATCATCTTCCACCACGGCCGTGAGCCGCTCACGCGTTTCCGTTGCCCGTAGTCTTCCCAATCCCAAGGCTGCGCAGGAGCGCACATAGGCATGGTCGTCCTCTAGCGCCTTCACAAGAAGCGGCACCACCGACTTGTCCTGCAACAACCCCAGGTGACTGGCCGCCATCCCTCTGATGCGATGTTGCTTGTCGCCCAATGCCCGACGAAGGGTCGTGACCCAGAGGTCTTTGAGCGCCGGGGCTATCCCTTCGAGCCTCTCGATCCGGTAGGCATTGCATTCAATGAGCGTAAACGACAGTTCAAGCTTCTTATCCTGCGCCGTTTCTCGCTGGAAGGCCGCGATCAGCCGATCCCGTTCACGGCGGTGTGTGACTCGCCGGCTAATTTTCCATATCACCGTCAGCATGATCAACCCGATGGCTAATCCTCCGGCAGCCAACGGCAAAGCCTGATCGATGACATATTCTTGGGTTTCAGCAGGCAACCGTTTCCAAATCCACACCCCTGCCACGATGAGGCTGACCAGGATGACAATCGCCGTCGGATTAGCCTGCCCTTGTTCGTGACGTCCCGCCATGGGAGCTGAATCATACGAGCGCGACCGATAGGCCGTCAATGAATCGACCCCGTTCAACCTACTCACCAGAACTCGTCACCTACGCCTGGCTTGACCATTCATTCTAGTTAGGACTATCATGGTTCTATGGAATTACCGCAGCTCAAGGACGATCGCTATCTCAAGCTCGTTCGGCCGCTGGTCGAGGCTTATCTTGCCTTCTGGCGCACCGCAAGCCGTCACATTAAATCTCTGCGGCTGACACCTTCACAATTTGATGTGATCTCCACACTGGGCGATACGGAAGGCATGACCTGTTCTGAACTGTCGGCGCAAACTCTTGTCACCAAAGGCACGCTCACTGGCGTTCTCGATCGACTTGTCTCGAAAGGCCTGATCAGGCGGGATGTGATGAAAGGCGATCGCCGGTACACCAAGATCTTGTTAACGGAGAAAGGCGACGTGCTCTTTCGAAAGGCGTTTGCTGTCCACATCGCCTTTCTCCGTCCCTTCTTTGTGCGGGCCATGACCCCCAAGGAAATCGAGCAGGCCCGCACCCTGCTCCTCCGGCTCCGGGATAGTTTTCAGAACGGCGGCATCTAACTTATGCGCCTTACCATTCTCGGTTCAGGTACCAATGTCCATCCCGTCCGTGCCGCATCGGGCTATCTGGTGCTCACGGACCAGACAATTCTGCTGGATTTCGGCCCGCGCACCATGATGAATCTCATCAAGACCTGTGTGAACCGTCACCAGATCACACACATCCTGTTTTCCCATTTTCACGCCGACCACTTCTCTGATTTCATCACCTTTTTCTTCGATGCGGTCATCTATGCGAAATATGGAGGTGGCCATCGTGCCGACATGACGTTGATCGGCCCTCGAGGTACCGTCCACTTATTTCAGGCCATCATGCGCACCTTCCCCAACTTTTCTTCGCCGCCGTTTAGAGTGACGCTGAAAGAAGTCTCCAATCGAGCATTTACGATTGGAGACACACGCATTGTCCCTAAAGCCGTGAACCACGTCCCAGGTCTCTCATGCGTCGGATATCGGATCGAGCATCGAGGCAAAGTGGTTGTCTACTCGGGGGATTCGCAGTATTGCAAAGCCCTTGTTGGGCTCTGTGATGACGCCGACCTCGCCATCCTCGATTGTTCGTTTCCGTCCAATAAGCCAGGGCCGGCACATCTCCACGCTGGACAATGTGGCCAGGTCGCTCAGGAGGCTGGCGTCGGCCAGCTCGTCCTGTCGCATTTCTATCCGATTGCAGACCGGTACGACGTGAAGGCCCAGGCAGGAGAGCAGTATGGGGGAAGAATCCTGAAGGGGAAAGATCTGCTGACGATTACACTGTAGGTTAGAGCCCTTCCTCGCGCGGCTCCCCACCCATGATTTCAATAAGCTTCGTCAGGCGGGTGGTCTTCACCGGCTCGTCCATCTTCGAGTAGATTGCCAAGAGATTCTTCACCATGCGGGTGAGGATGGCACGAACCGGACTTTTCTGCAGGTACTTGTCATCGAACCCATACCCCGCCTCCGTCAAGAAGCGAGCGCAGTTTTTCTCGGTCAGCAACGCCCCGCCGTTGAAACAGTCAATGAAGATCTTGTAGCGATCGGACTCATACTTCACGAGGAAATGCCCGGGCATTCCAATCCCGAACAGCGGAAGGGCCAGGCGTTGACCGATGAGAAGGTACACCACCGCCAGGCTGATTGGTATACCGACCCGCCGATCTATGACACAATTGATATAGCTATTCTCCACTTCATAATAGTTCTTCGTATTGCCTTTGAATCCCTGCTCAGTGAAGATGTAGCGATTGAGCGCATTGACCGTTTCTTCCCCGGACGCCCGCAAGCCGATTCGCGCACGCACTTCGTGCGCCATCGTATCCAACTGCTCACGATAGTGAGCCACATCAAGAGTCGGATAGGCGTAGCGGGCTATCAAGAAGGCTCCCTTTTCAAGACTTATGGCCTTGTCCGGAAGCGCCGCTAGTTCCGCCAGCGCGTCCTCTAACTTTCCCCCGCGGATTTCTTCAAGAACGGACGCGATCCGATTGGCCATTTCCGGCTGCTCGATTTCGGCTTCTTGTAACAGGGGCACCGCCGACGGTCCGATATCGATCAACTTCCCGCTGATCGTCTGGACAATTAGGTCGTCCTCATCGGAGAGTAGCCGAATCAACGCGCGGATCTGATTTTCGGGTATGAACATCATCGTATTCCAGCTTCCGCCAGCTTATCCCACCGCCCGGCGAAACGCCTTTGCCCCGCCATACAGACAGAGCGCATCGAACATCAACATCACCACCACCACCATCGCGACTTGTGGCAAGGCTTCGGTCCAGCCGGACAGAATCAAGGGACGCACCGCATCAATGGCCCACGTCATGGGATTGAACCGTGCAAGGAAACGCATCCACCCAGGCATCGCCGCCAACGGTACGAGCGCCGAACTGAGGAAAATCATCGGCAACGAGAGGAATCCCAGAACGGAGAAGAAGTCGCCGTGGCTTTTCATGGAGAACGCCATGGCCATAGAGATGGCGGTCAGCCCCACTCCGAACATCATTCCGATGAGCAGAATCGTTGCAATACCGAGGAGTCCTGTCGCCGGCTGTACCCCGAATAGAAAGGCTACGCCGATGATCACCAGCACTTGAAGTGAGGTAATCGTCATGACGAAAATAAACCGGCTCAGAATCACGGAGCTCCGATGAATCGGGGTCGACATCAACCGCTCGAGGAAGCCGTTTTCCTTATCAAATAACAGATCAACCCCGCCGGCCAGGCCATTATTCAACACGGTCATCACGACCACACCGGCCGCGAGGAAGCTGATGTAGTCGGGCGCTTGTGTGACCTGTGTGTCCGCAGTCCGCTGAAAGAGGTTGCCGAAGAATATGAGCCAGAATAACATAGGCTGCACCAGCGTGAACAGCATGCTGAACTTTTCACGACTCAACCGGCGGACCCACCGCATCGTCAACGCACTGATTTCTTGCCAATATTCTTTCATCACGTGAAGCGTGAACCGTCAAACGTGAAGCATGGTGTCGGAGTTGCGAGCGAGGCGCCTCCTCGACAATCCGCATCACACATAACGCATCACACACCCTCCGTCTCTAATGGAACGTCGTCCTTGATAGACCTTCCCGTGTAAGTAATGAACACATCGTCCAGCCGGGGCCGGTGGTAATCGATGAACTCCAGGCGGCAATCCAATTGATTCGCCGCGTCCAAGATTGCCGGTATGGCTTTCTCGGCGGACTCGACTCTGATATCCAGCCCCTTCGCCGTCGCATTCACGGTACGAATTGCAGGCTGCCCTTTCACGGCTGCGGCTAAGGCACCTATGCGGGCGGTTTCCTTGATCGTCAGCGAAACGATATCACCACCGAGCGCGATCTTGAGTTCGGCCGGCGAGCCGAGCGTCTTGATCTTGCCACCATCGATGATGGCCAATCGATCGCAGAGCTGGTCCGCTTCATCCAGATAATTCGTCGTCATCACCACCGTCATGTCTCGAGCCTTCAGCATCCGCACATAGTCCCAAATCCTGAGCCGACTTTGGACGTCGAGACCAAGTGTCGGCTCGTCGAGAAACAAGATTTTTGGATCGGGTAACAAGCCGCAGGCAATATCGAGTTTGCGTTTCATGCCGCCGGAATAGGTTTTGGCCGGCCGATCCGCATGGGCCTCCAACTCCACCAGCTTCAACAACTCGGCAATGCGCTTGGTCGCTTCCACTTTCGTCAGATGATAGAGCGCGCTGAATAATTCGAGGTGTTCACGGCCCGTGAGAAACCGGTCAATCGCTCGTTCCTGCGGCACATAGCCGATCAGCGTCCGTACCATGTCCGCCTCGGTCACCGTATCATGCCCAAGGATGGTCGCTGTGCCGAATGTCGGATGCAGCAGCGTGATGAGCGTGCGAAGGGTGGTGCTTTTCCCTGCGCCGTTTGGTCCCAACAGGCCGAAGATTTCTCCTGAATAGACGTGGAAAGACAGGTCATCGACGGCCTTGTGACCGTCGTACGTTTTATACAGATGGCTGACATTGATTGCGATGGTCCGATCCATTACTCCCAGCCGTTCGTTCCGTAATGATCATGCAGCATGAATTGGATCAGATCGTTCAGGCGGTGCGCCCGCTGGCGAAGTCCATCCGCATCCAACAGAAATTGTTTTTCCAATGGCGTACACTCCAGATAGGTCGAAAGGGTGTTCACCAACACTTCGTCGTTGACTTCCTCGCGAAAGAACCCCTGCCACGCTGGACTGTCTTCCCTCGTTTGCAGATACCGACCGAGAACTTCGATCAGCGCTCGACGAACGTCTGCTGCTAGCCCCTCTTCCGAGAGCGTTGGCTTGACGCGAATTGTCGCTTCGCGATACGGCTTCTCGAAATGCTCTTCGTGGATATCGCAGCGTTCGAGTCCCTGGAGTAGGATGTTCGAGCAACCATCCGACAACGGTTGCACGCTCACGATCCTCCCGACGCAGAGAATTGTATAAATCGCGGGATTTCTGTAATAGTCGGGCTCCCACCCTTCTTTCAGCAACGCCATGGCGATGCATTGGCTGCCGATCGTCGCGTCGGCTACCATCTGGCGATAGCGCGGATCGAAAATGTGGAGCGGCAGATACGTCTTCGGAAAGAAGACAACATTGGGCAACGGAAACACTGGAAGGCGGCCTGGGATAGGAAGTGGCTCGACCTGCTCAGAAGGGACACGACCCGAAGGTTCTCGCTCACGATCAATCTGCATAACTCACGATAGCCGAGACTCGTGAAAATTGTCAACGCTGTTAGCCATCCGACAACGCACGCCATGAAGGTGTAGAGGCCGCTCTAATACTGGCGATTTGTGCGATTCGAGGATCCTGTGCTATAAACATCGCGAGATGCGACGCACGGCGTTTAATCCACGTTCTCCATTCTGGCCTCTGAGACGAGACGAGTCGTGACGCGCGGCGTTCGATTGGCAATCTTCTTCGCCGCCTGGCTGGCCAGCGACTTGTCCGTCGTACTCGGCGAGGACCTCTTCGCGCCATCGTTTCGACCAGCGACGGCAGGCTACCGATATGAGTTTCCCAAAGACCATGGATCGCACCCTGCCTATCGAACCGAATGGTGGTACTACACGGGCCATCTTCAGGCGAAGAACGGGCGGCCGTTTGGCTTTGAGTTGACCTTCTTTCGCCGCGCCATTCCACCCGACGAAGTGAAAACGCAGCCGTCACAGTGGTCGGTGAGCCACCTATACCTGGCCCATTTCGCCCTGACCGACATCACTGGACAACGATTTCATTTCTCGGAAAAGCTCAGTCGGGCTGGTTTAGGCAAGGCTGGAGCTGATGAATCCCAGCTTCGCGTCTGGATCGACGACTGGCGCGCAGAGGCACAAGTCGATCCGACAAGCTCCCAAACCTTGCTCGCACGTGACGGCGCCCTCGCCCTCGCACTTACTCTCCAACCGACCAAGCCCGTGGTCATCCATGGCCATGACGGCATCAGTCTAAAAGGGGCAGGTACGGGCCAAGCCTCCCACTATTATTCATTCACGAGACTGGCCACAACCGGCAGTCTCTCGATCAACGGTGAGCGATTTAACGTGACCGGCACCAGTTGGATGGACCATGAATTTGGGTCTGCCGATCTCGGCAAAGATCTGGTCGGATGGGACTGGTTCAGCATCCAACTGGCAGATAACAGCGAACTCATGCTATATCGCTTGCGTCGAAGCAATGGATCGTTCGATCCTGCGTCCAGTGGCACCGTTGTGTCGTCCGATGGACAGACTCGACATCTCTCGGTCGCAGACATCCGTATCGAGACTACCGGGACTTGGATCAGCCCGGAGAGTACGGCGGTCTATCCAAACAAATGGCGGCTTACGATTCCATCCTTGGAACTGTCGCTTGACGTCGTCCCGTTGCTCGCGGATCAGGAGCTCCGAACATCGCACAGCACACAGGTCACCTACTGGGAAGGTGCCGTAGCCGTGTCAGGGACGAAGCAGGGCAGGCCCGTGAAAGGCCAAGGCTATGTTGAGTTGACGGGATACGCGAAGCGGTTCACCAAGAAGCTATGAACCCCGCACGCCTTGACTCGTCTCGGGCTCCTATGGTTAGGTTTCCCGCCACGCTGGTTCATCTCTGCAGCTCTACCCCATGAGACAACGTTGGTCCCACGAGAGATTGCGATTCCGTCACCGCTGCGTCGTTGGCACGTTACTGGTCCACGCGCAGCTGACCGGGTGCGAGAAGGAGAGCGAGGCCATCGTCTCGATCGCACTCTATCCGACCAACACCAACATACTCTTGAGAGCACCCAGACAAACGGCGTCACCATCCATGGCCATAGAGGATAACTACAAGCGATATTGGCTGGCAAGATGGATTCGTTTTCATCTGACCGAGAGGTCTTAATCAGTTTTCTCGAACGAGTACCATATTCCTCTTATGCGTCTTCCAAACTTCTTGTGCAGGATGATTGGCCTAGACATTTTCTAGGGTTATTGAATGGAGCGCAGTGGAACTTTGTTGTATTATAGATTTGATCGCCTTCTCCAGAAGAGGAAGCGATCCACTCCCGATAAAATAAGATCAGCACTCCACAAACGTAATGTTCAGAGAGCGCCCCTCCCAAGCTGACGGTGATCGGAGTTGATCCGTGCATTGCATCGGTGGTGATTTGGTGAAGACACGCTTCTCAGATCCTTGTCTGGCGCAATAATCAAACAATGCGATGCCCCTTCACCGAATTCCATAATCCAATGAGTGACACATTGCCTCAATACGCCGATCCGCTCCACGCATTACGCGCCGAGTTTCGCGAGCATCTCGAACGCTTCTACGCTCAACTCAAACTCACCCCGCCTTATGAAAGCGTGGAAAAGGCTATTCGGACGTTGACAACTGCGGTGCACGCCCTGCCTAAGGAAGAACAGATCCGGATTGCGTCCAATCCCGCCTTGCAGTGGCAACAGTTCCGGCTCGCCTTTGAAACTTCCGGTCTCGTCAAGAAGCATCGCGGGATCATCGCCGGCTTGGCTCGCAACCGATCAGCTCTCAACCTGCCTGCCGAATACGATCACTTTTTAAGCTTGTTCACCGTCTAGCCCGCATGATTCACGAGGGTTATTGACGAAACCGCTGAGACGCCACGCGCGACAGGCGCGCAGAACTCAGGGGACTGGCTCCGCAAACTGCGGCGGTGCTTGTGCAGTTTTTCAGAATGGGAACAGGCCCAGACAAAAAGGTGCCCTCCCTAAACAGCACGTTGACCGACCGAGCGGCGAGCCCACCCGCCGGCTTGTCGCAGGGGCGTATTGGCCAGTCTGCGTGTGGAAATGCACAGGCAGTCGGTCGCAGTAGAAGCCTTCATAAATCATGCGTGCTAGCGTCGTCAGGACGAGGCGTGCCCCTCAAGAACCTTGCGCAGCTCGTCATAGACTTTCGTGAGGCGGCTGTTTTCCAATCGATAGGAAAACACGACCGTCACGAGACCGAATGCCAACACGAGCAAGGCGATGCCGATGATGCCCGCCCCCATGAGAACCCCACTCAACGACGTGAACCCCCCCTGCATCGCGTAGGTGATCACGAAGGTCAAGGACCCTATCGACACCAGCACAAACCAGACGAGCGTGATGAGAGCCGACGACCAGGGAATGCGCTTCACACAGAGCGCGCCCATGGTCTGGTCGCAGATCGAGAGGTGGATTAAGCCTTTAATCGGCCAGGCTGTGCGAAAACTCATGGAGAAAAGTCGATACTGGGGACGAATCGCAATCTGGGACAGATCCGGATAGAGCCGCGCCACCCCGTGCGGAAGCATCAACACACCGTCGGCGGTAAACCGATCGCTCATGGTAGCGAGGGTGCTCCATGTCCATCGATCCTGGCTCCTCGCCACGCTGCACCCGTAGCGAATCGCGTCCGGCGTTAGCCGGATAAAGTAGAACCAATCGCCGACGATCAGTACGATGAACAATACTCCCGCAAAGAGTCCAGCCAAAATCATCGCGCGTACCTATGCCACAGTGGCCAGGTGCGAATCAAGATGGTACTCCATGAGTCGTCAGGGGTGAGGGGGGTAAAGAGCCTAGAGACAATGGATCATGCACAACATGTTCTTTGGTCGATGTGCCAAATCCATACTTTTTTGCATTTGCGCTTCAAGCCTCACGATTCAAGCTTCACGGTTCCACGAGAAGAAGCTGTTGACTCATTCAAGTGACTTGGCTAGAGTAGTCGAGAAAACGGCTTGGGCGGGCATCTCGCACCACTTAGGTCTCCCGCCTTTATATTCCCCCACGGCGACATGGTCGTCTGCCACCCCAGAACATTCGGGATACGCCGTTCGTCAGTCGTCTGAGGATTGGAGAAAATAATGGATCGCAATAAAATTGAACGCCTTTATACAGCCTATGCCGGGGTCTACGATCAGATTTTTGGAAAGGTGTTCCACGAAGGTCGGACATCAGCCATTCGCAACTTGAATGTTCAACCCGACGAGCACATCCTCGAGGTTGGGGTGGGAACCGGACTCGCGCTCCCGATGTACCCCCATCATTGCCGCATTGTCGGGATTGATCTCTCCGAGGGCATGTTGGCCAAAGCCAAGGAGCGGGCGGATGCTCATCAACTCGCGCACGTTCAGCTTCACCGCATGGATGCCGGGGCCATGGAATTTGTCGACGATAGCTTCGATACGGTGGTCGCGGCGTATGTAGTAACTGCGGTACCCGACTATCGGAAGGTCGTCAACGAAATGAGCCGTGTCTGCCGTCCAGGCGGTCGCATCATTATGTTGAACCATTTCAGTAATGTGAACAAAGTGATCGCGGCAGTAGAAAAGGTGATCTCCTCGCTGACTAAACACTTGGGCTGGCGGACCGACCTGTCGCTCAATACCGTGTTAGAAGGTACGTCCCTGCAAGTCGCCCGCAAGCAGAAAGTGAATCCCCTCCGGTTCTGGGCCCTCGTCGAATGTGTCAATGACAAGAACGGTCACGCAGTGATGAACGGGAATGGCTCAGTGGGATATGCGAACTGCACCAGCACGGTAGGTTATACACACGGGAACAGCAACGGTCGGTACGCAAACGGCCACTCACACTAACGGCTCTTTTCCCTCAGTAGGATGCGGAGTCAGTTTCCCTTACAGTCTACCGGACACTCGACAATCCTTCTTCAGATCGTTATTCGTGAAGCGTCTCTGAAGAGTTGACTTTCGCGAGAGACAAACAAGGCTTCACGAGCGACGGAACATTATGCGAGAACAAAGCCAGCGGAGTTTTTCAGTGCCCGTTAGTCTTTTTCGTGCCCATCATGGGCACGCCACTGTTCCCACTCCCATCCTGGTAGGATCATTGTGCTCACGAGACATGTGCCCGCATAGCGTTGCGTGATCTGAATAGCCAAGATCGTGAGCACCTGGTAATCCCGACGATCCTACGCCCCCAGCACCCGCAGCACCATGCCGAATCCCTTACCATTCTGATCATGTTATGCCATCACCCGCACGGAATACAGGTGGCCATCGACAGCATCACCCGACGAAATCAGATCCCCCTCCCATTGCATCACCGAATCAACGATGCGCCGTTTCATGGCCAGACGCCACGAGCACGGCACCCCAGCCTGATCGAGCTCAGCCAGCAACCAGTCCACATTAGGTCCGTCGGCTGTATGCCCTTGAAACGTCCAGCGGGCCAGGTCTGCAACGGGATGGGTTTCCAAAGCCAGCGTGGACACTTCTTCGAGATGCGCCTCTTCACAGACCACATAGAGCTCGCCTTACGGATTGAACCAGAACCGCAACCGTCCCGCGCTGCACTCCGCATGGATTACACTAAATGACGAGCAATCGGCGCCCTCCTGTTCAAAGATGGAGAAGTCCATGACCACGATCTTCCGCAGTTTGGCCACTCGAACCACGACACACACGACGTAACGGATCGTTACCGAGACCGTCGTGTCGGCCAGAACATCTCGTCCCGTCTCCTCATCGAAGAGCTGCTGCTTGGACATCTGCACGTCTTTGACATAGCCAGAGCGGAATCTCCCCGTGTCGGAGATCAACCAGCGAAGGTCTTCAACTTTCTTAAGCGAATTCTTCATGGGGCGAATTATAACGTAGCCGGAAGCGAAGGGGCGAGGAGTTTACGGTGAAACACGTGTCGAGCAATGTTGGAACATAACTCGGGAACAACAACGACAGGAAGCGTCTGTTTATCCATAGGATCCGGACACTCAGCTTCGGAAATCATGTGCTACTTTTTGGGTGATGGGGCAAGGAGCCAAAGAGGAAGGGGGAAGGATAGTACGAGCTGGGAGAAAAAGTTCACCGAAATTTTAACTTTTTACGAAAAGCCATATCTCGCGATTTCGAACCGACGGCCAATCTTGTCGCTAGGAACAACTTCTTTGCCAGCTACATCAATGAACGCCCCTTTCACCTCAAGGTTAGATCCTTTGGGCGCACGAAAACCCCACCTCGCCTTTTTAAGTCCATCCTTTGCCGCAACCCAAGTGTTCACCGCCAAATCCTAAGTGAGATCTGAAAACGGGAAGTCATCCTCATAAACCAAGATTTTTGCAGACGCTAACTGCAAGAACTTGCCGAGGAGACGACCAAGTCACCAACCATTTGCGGCTTGACCGATGTTGGGTTTCCTCAAGAACTGAGCTCGATATCACACTGGGCTGTTGAAGAATACATCGAAGGTATCGGGCGATACATCAAACGCGAAGATCTGGCGGTGGCAGTTAAAATGCCCAGGTTCGTATCCATCAGATATTTGGACTGTAACATTGTGCATCTCGGAATTGATTCGAGCGATAATCGATTCAAAGAAGGTGACGCTTTCAAGATGTGTGCGTCTTGTGTGATCGAAATTGGTCGAGAATGTCCATTTGTCCATGCGAGCGAACACTTGTTCAATAGCCCGCTAGCTTGAAGTGCCCATCTAAATCAGGATATTCCTTATAGCGGCAGAGCCCAATTTGATTACCCAGGGGTGTCAGTGCGCACAGTCTGCCTGAAACACGTTCCTTTTGAAGGGCCCGGAGCCTTCGCGACGGCACTGACTGCGCAGGGCATAAGCCTGGATCGGTATCTTGTTCCGAAAGATGGCCTTCCCAAAGATGCGGGCGATCTGCTGATTGTGATGGGTGGGCCAATGTCGGTAAATGATCCCGACTCCTGGATCGCCGAAGAGACCGCGTTCATTCGATCCGCTCTGCATGCCGGCAAACCTGTTATTGGTGTATGTCTCGGTAGCCAATTCATGGCTAAAGCCTTGGGGGCAACTGTTCTTCCGGGCAGGGAATTGGAAATCGGCATGACGTCTGTTCGGATATCAGTTGACGGTGAGCGAGACCCGGTCTTCGGTTCATGCCCCAAGTCGTTTGACGTGTTTGAATGGCACGGTGAGGTGTTCGACCTTCCCCAAGGTTGTGTCCCTCTGGCTGCCTCCGAGATTGCTCCACTGCAGGCGTTCCGCTACGGCGATTGTGCCTATGGGCTCCTGTTCCATGTGGAGATGGAAGAAAATGGAATCGATTCGTTGTGCCGCGAATGTGGGCCTGATCTCACGAAGGCCCGCGTGACCGCTCAAGAGGTGAAAGTGTCCGCCCTTCCCCATCTTCCGCAACTCCATCAGATAGCCGATCGACTGGTCGCTTATCTACTCGATCCTCGGCGTTGATTGCCGCCTCATTCCTGCTGTAAGCTGACACCTTCTTTTGGGCCCGATGGCGCTCATATTAGAAAAGGAGAGCATCCGAAATGGCTGGTTTTCCGATTGAAGTCGCAACTCGAATTAAGACTCTGCCTCCTTATCTTTTTGCCGCCATCGACAAGATGAAGCAAGCCGCGATTGCAAAGGGCGTCGATATCATCAACCTGGGCATCGGCGATCCTGATTTACAGACACCGACGCCGATCATCGAGAGCTTGGCGCAGACTGCCAAGAATCCCAAACACAATCAATATCCGTCCTATGAAGGAATGTTGTCATTCCGTAAGGCCGTAGCCAACTGGTACACGCGGCGGTTTAACGTGGCGCTCGATCCAGCCAACGAAGTGTTGACTTTGATCGGGTCGAAAGAAGGGATCGGGCACATTCACCTTGCCTTTGTCGATCCCGGCGATATCGTGCTGCTTCCAAGCCCTGGGTATCCGGTGTATCCGGTCGGTACCAGTTTCTCGGGCGGTGTATCGCATATCATGCCGTTGAACAAGACCAACGGCTTCCTGCCTGATCTCAACGCGATCCCGAAAGATGTAGCAAAGAAAGCCAAATTGTTGTGGTTGAATTCGCCGAATAACCCGACCTCGGTCATCATGCCCAAGGACTACTTCAAGCACGTGGTGGAATTCGCGCAGGAAAATCAGGTGATCGTCTGCCACGATGCGGCCTACTCGGAGATCTTCTACGACGGGAACCGGCCGTCGAGTTTCTTGGAAGTGGATGGGGCAAAAGATGTCGGTGTGGAGTTCCACTCGCTCTCCAAGACCTACAACATGACCGGCTGGCGCATCGGGTTCGCGGTGGGCAACAAAGAGGTCTTGGCGGGGCTGGGCAAGGTGAAGAGCAACCTGGACTCAGGCGTGTTCGAGGCGGTGCAGGCCGCCGGGATCACCGCGCTTGGGCTCGACAATTCCGTCACCGACGGATTGCGAAAGATTTATCAAGAACGGCGCGACACTTTGGTGCCGGGGTTGAAAAAGCTCGGCCTCGAAGTTGATCCACCGGCAGCCACATTTTATATCTGGGTGACCGTGCCGAAAGGGTATACCTCTGCGTCATTCACCGCGCATTTGCTGGAGAAAGCCGGGATCGTCACGACGCCGGGCAATGGATTCGGCGCCCCAGGTGAAGGCTATATCCGTATGACCGTATGTACGTCGAAAGAACGGCTGGCGGAAGCGGTGGAGCGAATCAAGAAGGCAGGGTCCTAATGATGCGTGATGAGTGACGGGTGATGACTGCCGGACCGGTTTCCTTTCCTTTTCACCCATTACTGATCACAGATCACCCATTACTGACATGCGCGAGACTGCGTTCATTGGGTTCGGATCGAACGTCGGAGATCGGGTCGATTTCTGCGATCGGGCGGTGACGTTGCTGAGCCTACTGCCACATTCTCAAGTTACAGGTGTGTCGCTGCTGTATGAAACGGAGCCGGTCAACGACGGGGCCAACCCAGGCGATGGCTGGTTTCTGAACGGTGTGGTGCAGCTTGAAACCCATGTCACTCCGTGTAGTCTCTTAATGGTCCTCTGTGAGATCGAACGCTCGCTTGGACGGGATGAGAACAAACGGTCCGGCCCACGAACCATTGATCTGGACATCCTCTTCTACGGCCAACGCGTGATCGATGAGCCTGGTCTGGTTGTCCCGCATCCTCGACTCCATCAGCGACGGTTCGTCCTCATGCCTTTTAGCGAACTCGATCCGTTGTGGGTGCATCCGACACAACAACGGACGATTACTCAGTTACTCGCAGAGGTCAAGGACCAGTCTGAAGTGTGTCTCCTGTTTCCCCAACCTTCGACTCGCTACGGCTCACGCTCCGCGTGCAGCCCACCGCCCGGCGCATGAAGATCATTCGCTTCCCCAAGGCGATGATGGCCTGGAGTCAAGGGCTTCGGCGTTCGGGCGTGACGATCGGTCTCGTCCCGACGATGGGGGCGCTGCATGACGGCCACCGAGCGCTGATCCTGGCAGCACGCCTTCGATGCGATGCGCTCGTGGTCAGCATCTTCGTGAATCCGATCCAATTTAGCCTCAAGGAAGATCTGACCAAGTACCCACGTCCTATCTCCAAGGATCGCGACTTGTGCCGAATGGAAGGGGCCGATGTCTGTTTTGAACCGACTGCAAAAGCCATGTACCCAGACGGATTCCAGACCACGGTATCGCTCCCCACGATTGCTCGTCGCTGGGAAGGGGAAGCGCGCCCGCACCATTTTCCCGGTGTCGCCACCGTGGTGACAAAGCTCTTTGGCATTGTCCGCCCCCATATCGCCCTGTTTGGGCAGAAAGACTTTCAACAGTCAGCACTGGTGCAGCAACTCGTCAAGGATCTGAATCTCGGCGTGGAGATCGTTGTCTGTCCCACAGTGCGGGAGCAGGATGGTTTGGCAATGAGTTCACGCAATGTGTATCTCTCGCCAAAAGAACGGATCGTTGCAACCACGCTGTACAAAAGTCTCCGGGCTGGCGCTGAGGCGATTCGGAATGGCATTGCCGATGGCGAGGCCATTCAGATGGCGATGGCACAGATTGTCAAGCAAGAACCTGCCCTGACGATCGACTATCTGGCGGTGTGCGATCCTCGCACGTTGGAACCTCTCTCCTCAGTGACTTCGCGCGCCGTCCTCCTCGGCGCAGTGCGCCTCGGTTCCGTTCGTCTCATTGACAACCTCATTATCGTAGCCCCAGCCAAACAGACCTAGCCCGTATTATTCACGAGCAGTTCGTCGCTAAATTGCCCGTCTGCCTGTCCGCACAGGCAGGCGATTACAGTAGAAGCGCTCGTGAATAATGCAGGCTAGCAGGTGCACACTCGCAGGAGGCAGCAGGGTCAGCCGATTAGGAAAAGAGATTGGGGTGAACGCTATGTCCGACAAGCAAGCTGAGGACGACTTGGCTGAGACGATGTTTGTCGTTCGACTGAAACTCAAGGAATTGGATGCCCATTGATTTCGGCCGCACGGAACAGACCATGGCCGTTTCAACCTTGATGGTATTTTCGTTCGAAGTCGGCTTGATGATGAGTTCAAGAAAGGTGCCTCGTTGCACCGTCGCTGTCGTCTCAAGCGTACAGCCGCCCATGGAAATATCCGTGGCGCGATTATCGGTTCGCGCAGCATCATCCGAGAGAAGATCGACGTGAAATGACGCTGACAATCGCTTGTACTGACGTCGATCCACCGCCTGCGTGGCATTGGGCGACCCGGCCCAAAAGGTGCGGAAACGCTTCGTACAGAGTTGGCAGCGGAACGGAAATACTTTCAAGTGATTGAGCATCCGCTCCACGGTTCCTTCGTAGTAGGTCACCCGGACGAAGCGCGTTTCACAGCTTGGACATTGCAGGGTTTTCATGGATTTGGTTATGGTTCCGGTGAGGTGCCAAGGGTGGATAGCTCGTCTGCCAACCTGTGCTCCTGCTGTGCGTCCAGAATCGGTTCAAGGCTGGCGGGCGAGTAGGTAAGCGGCTTCACCCATTTCCCATCCGCACGCTTATAACCCCCAACCTTGCTTAGATTGGACCGGTGCACTTCTTGAAACACCGGCTCCATATCGATCCCATAGGACACTGCAGTGCCATAGACCACGTACAACAAGTCGGCCATCTCTTTCGCCACCGCAACGAGATTCTCCTGGGCCAGCGCTTCTTTGAGCTCATCGATCTCTTCCTGAATCAATCGCAAGCGAAGCTCTTTGGTAGACCAATTCGGAATGGTTGGCCTCGCGTGCACTAGAATGTCGAACTTGCGATGAAATTCCTTGACCATAGACTGCTCGTCGGTCATGAAGTCTCCTTTATTCAGTCTCAAACGGCAAAGTCTTGCGCGGAACGAGCTCTGCCGGCTCAAGTACCGGAATGTCCTTGTCACAGGACACGCCCAATTCCTTGAACCGACGCGCAGCCGGCAGAATGCGCGACTCCAACGAACCGACCGCACGGTTGTAGGCCGATACGCTCTTGCCCAAGGCCTGCCCCACATCATTCAAGTGCTCGGCCAGCACCGCCATGCGCTCGTACAGGTCCTTGCCCAATTTTCCGGCTTCTTCAGCATGCGCGTTCAGTTGTTCTTGCCGCCACCCGTAGGCTACCGCACGGAGCAACGCAATGAGTGTTGCTGGTGTAGCCAGGACGACACCATGGGCAAATCCTTCTTCGATCAATCGTGGGTCCTGATCCAGCGCCGCTCCCAGAAATTGTTCGCCAGGCAGGAAGAGCACCACGAATTCTGGAGCGCTGTCGAACTGCGTCCAGTAAGCTTTCAACGACAGCTCGTCCATCCGGCTTCGGACCTGCTCGGCGTGGCGGCGCAAGGCCTCGGCCCGTTGGGCATCGTCCTGCGCTTCATGCGCATCGAGATAGGCCGCGAGCACCGTCTTCGCGTCCACGATGATCTGTCGCCCGCCCGGCAGCCGAACTACCATGTCAGGCCGAAAACGGCCCTCATCACCGGTGACGGATTGCTGGTTAACGAAATCGCAATGGTCGACCATGCCTGCAAGTTCGGCCACACGTTTGAGGGTGATCTCACCCCATTGGCCACGCACGGTCGGCGCGCGCAAAGCTTTGACCAGATTTCCCGTTTCCTGCTGCAATCGGTGGTGCGACTCCGCCAACGATTTCAGATGCTGATCCAACCCACCGTAGGCTGACTGGCGCGATTGCTCCAGCAGACGCATTTGTTCGTCGTAGCGTTGAAGAGATTCGTGCAGTGGGCGAACTAACCCGTCGATGGCTTGCTGTCGTTGAGCTAGTTCACCTTCCGCTTTGACTTGGAGCGACTCGAACGACACGGCGGCCAGCTTTAGGAACGCCTCGTTATTCTGTTTCAGTGCTTCGCCGGAAAGAGCTTGGAACGAACCCATGAGTTCCTGACGCGCTTGGTCCAGGAGGTTTTTCTGGTCGGCGAGCTGCTTGGTGGTTTGTTCGATCCGGGTTTCTGCGGCGACTCGTACGTGTTGGGCTTCGGTAAGTTCTCGGCGAACGAGAAATCCCTCTTGCCGTTCAAGATCCAACTGCTTTCGCAGCTCATCGACGGTCGCCTCGGCCCGCTGTGACTGAGCGCGCAAGCGACTCATGACCCACAGGCCCACGAGCACGCCACCTAGGAGAAGCCCAATCCCAAGACCGACCGCAAGGGGATTCATTTCACTTCACTCATAGACTGACCTCTCCGCCCGAGCCCCAACGCAAGTCACTTGTGCTGTATTGCAGTAGTGAAAATGTAATGGTGAGTGATTGATCGAAGTGTACGCAGATGGTTGGAAAAGGTCAAGAAGTGAGACGTCCTAGGATCAATCAGCCCTAGTTTTCCATGTTTCAGAGAGGCGACTCAACATGGATGGTTCCTGATTCCGCATCGACCTTTACCCGCTGCCCATTCGAAAGACGTGTCATCGCCCCCTCTACATTTGTCACGGTCGGGAGCCCATATTCATGGGCGATGATCGCGCCATGAGAAAGCGTGCCGCCCATCTCCACGATCAAACCCCCGGCAATGCCAAAGAGCGGAGCCATGCCGGGATCGATGGCGGGGGCCACGATGATATCCCCCGGAGTAACCTTGCTCCAATCGGTTACGGAGCGGATGAGGCGAATGGGTCCAGCCACGGACCCTACCGAAATGGGCATGCCGAATAACGGTCCAGTTCTGTCATGCCGACTGAATGGAACGCTCCTTCCGCTAACAGCTTCCCAATCACAAACTGTGTGGGGAACCTCCACCGCTGAATTGCGCTCTCGCTCGGCTCGGCGAGCGTGAATCAATGCTCGCCAGTCGCGCCCGTCCCCGGACACCAGTTCAGCCCGCTCCGCTATCGTCATAAAGAAGATGTCGTCGCGCACATTGTAAACGCCTCGTGCAACCAGAAGCTCCCCGAGACGCAACAAGAGATTGCGCGCCGCCGACGAGTAGAACATCAGATAGTGCCGATTCGCTTCACGCAGCGCGAAGAAGCGACTGAGTCTCCGATACCACCACGTGAACATCGCCCATCGATATAGACGTCGGCCGATCCGCTGTTTGATCTCATTCAGTGCCGCTGTTCTGGTTTTCTCCTGGCGAGACAGAATCGCCTCGCGCGCAGGAGACGCCGAGCATACTTGCGTACGCAAGATAGCCAGAATTGCTTCCGGGTTGTCGGCCAGACGCGGTGACATCACGTCCGACTCGCCCACCCCGCGATGGCCATAGTCCTCCAAATAGGTATGGAATACGCGCAGGAAGGTGGTCTCCTTGAGGATCGTGCGAAACCCTGATGGGTCCCAGGGCTCCGACTTGAGAAATGTTTCGGCTGCTGGCTCACGCCGCGCAATGTCCGTGATCTCTGCGAGACGAAGAATCTGTTGCGCGCTGATCACCGTGCCCTGGCCCTGCAACGCGGCATTCAGCAAGGCCCTCCACTCAGAACCCAGCCAGCGCGGCAGCAGCACGCTCAGCACTTGGAGGCATTGTGCCACCCCGCCGACAATGCCAAAGGTAAGCTCATGCTCATGAAGCCAGTGTCCCAGTTCATCAAGCCGCTCGGTTATTTCTTGAAACGACATGGTCTCGACATGCTGCGGATCATACCGCTTGGCCAATTCTTTCATCTCGGCAAACCACTCCTGCGCATAGACGGTCGCGCGCCTCATTTCGATCTGCATCAGGATGCCCGCTCGCATGAAAGTGAGCCAACCGAGGGGTCGGACCACTGGCGCGACCGCGATCGGCTTCCCTCCCATCTGCTCGGACAGCAAGGACGGATCGCTCCGTAGCTGCGCGACTAGCGAATGAAACAGGGTCACATTCAGGTAGGGACGTCCGTGGAGAGCACGCACGGATGATAGTCCATCAGGAATGCGGCAACCGAGCCGGCGATAGGACGCAATGATGTACGCGTCCATGAAATGTTCGAGGAATGAGAGTCCCAATGGACTCGGCAGTTCTGGCATCGTTTCCTTGAAATTCGTGCGCGACCACTCACAGTCATCGTTGGTCAATTCGGATGAGGGATGAATGTCGGTGATGGGACGCGCTTGCAACACCCAGAGCCCGTGGGCATCAACTGCCCATTCGAGATCGATGGGATGTCGGAAGGCCTGCTCGATCTTCTTCGCCATGCGCCCCAGTTCGAAGAGTTGTTTGTCAGAAAGTGACGACTGCAGACGCATCGCCTCTGGAATCGCTTCGGTGCGCAGCCCCTCCTCCGTCACCAACAAACGCTGCGACTTGGGAGCGATAATGCGTCTTCGAACCCTGACCGGCTGCTGATCGGCACCGATCTCCACTACATATTGGTCGGGCATGACTTGCCCATCGACTAGCGGCGTGGCCAAGCCGGGCACCGCATTCATGGCTACATGGAAGGAGCGGCCCGTTACTGGATGGATCGAATAGGCCACACCGGAGACCTGCGCATCGAGCATCGGCTGAATCACGACGGCCATCGCCGGAACCGCCTGGTTGCCACCCCGTTGGACACTGTACTGCACCACACGCTCCTTCCAGAGCGATGCCCAGAGGTCCTTGATCGCGGCATCGATCTGCAAAAAAGATATGCCGAGATGGGTGCGATAAAGCCCAGCAAAGCTGATCCGACCAGCATCTTCGTTGGTGGCCGACGAGCGCACGGCCCAGCGCCTGCTCGGCGGGAGATCGAGTGCCTGGAGTGCCGTCAGCCATTGAACGACAAGATTGGAACTGTCCACCTGTCGAATGCGCGCCTGACAGTCAGTCAGCGCCAGCTCTCGTTCGCTTCCGGACAGGGCACAGGCTTTCGGCCACTCCTCTTTCTGTGCGAACCCCGAGGCTTGCAGATTTTGATCATACGCCTCAGTCGTCACACAGATGCCAGGAGGGACAGGAAACCCAGCAGCTAAGAGTCGAGTCAGTCCAAAGGCTTTTCCACCGACGAGATCGAGATCAGTACAATGAGACAATGGAAGGATGAAGGGGCGTGTCATCGATACGGATACTAGCTAGAGAAGGAGAAGAAGGTAAAGGTCATTGACGTTTGTCCCGGTCGGGCCTGTGCGGATATGGCAACGAAGGGTCTTCAGGGCAGAATAGGTGTCGTGCCGTTGCAATGCCGAGCGAAGATTGACGCCGATCTTCCTGGCTCGTGCAACGGTCTCCCCGGTGACGACCGCCCCGGCGACGTCGGTCGGCCCATCGGTCCCCACTGCCGCCAGCCAGACATTGGGAAGGCCGTCGATGTCGAACGCGGCGGCGGCAGCGAATTCCTGCACGCGTCCTCCTTTCCCCCGACCCGTAACTGTGACTGTCAGTTCGCCTCTTGCAACCATGCAGGAGGGGCGCCGCAAAATGTCCCTTCCCATCGCAATGGGCCTGGCGAGGCAGGCAAACTGCTTCGCCGCCTCGTGCGCCTCTCCCATCAAAGCGGTTGAGAGGAGCACGGTGCGGAGCCCCGCCTCTCTGGCAACGCGCGTGACTGCACAGAGCATCCCGCTATTGCTGCCGATGATCATATGTTGCACACGATACAGCCGTCGCGGACCTGGTTTCAGCGTCTCCGGCACGGCGCCCCTCAGCCCTTGCAGCATGCGGTGACGCACCGAGGCTGGAATGGCACGCCAGATCCTGTATTGTTTCAACACCCCAACCGCGTCGGCAAAGGTCGTAGGATCGGGGGCCGTGGGCCCAGACCCGATTGAGCCGAGATCGTCACCAATGACGTCTGAAAGAATGAGTGTGGAGATCGTCGCCTTCGTAGAAGTAACAAGCCCCCCTCCTTTCAATAAAGAGAGGTGCTTGCGGACCATGTTCATCTCTTGAATAGTCGCGCCGCTTCTAAGTAGAAGCCGCGTGGTGCATTGTTTATCAGCCAGGGTCACGCCCTTCACGGGGGCCGGCAAGAGGCTCGACGCACCCCCTGACAACAGCACGAACACGAGATCGTGGGATGTAAGTTTGGCAATCACCCCACGAAGCTGTTCAGCTCCTTTCAGTCCTGCGTGGTCTGGAATCGGGTGAGCGCCCTCGACAATGGTGATTCGTTTGGTTGGAACCCTGTGGCCGTTTTTGACAATGACGAGTCCTCCTTCCAACCTGGATCCAAGAACGTGTTCCAGCGCCTGCGCCATTCGCGCGGACGCCTTGCCCGCACCAACAGCCATCACTCGGTTGTAGCGCGTCAGGTCGTAAGCTCGACGACCCACCCGCAAGGACTGTTCTTCGAGAGAGACGATACCCAGAAGAGCGTGGTAGGGGTCAGCCGCTCGCAGCTCCGCGGCAATCATTTTCCGGAGGAGCGATTGCGCGGGGGAGGCAGGCAAGCGAATCGTCATTGGTACGAACGCTAGGGAGTCTTATCTTGTTTGAAACAACGACTGGGACAAGTTTGTCTCGGAACTCTGATTTGATAGGTCCCTCTTGGAAGAAAATCTTTCTTAAACTCAGGATTCAATATCTTGAGCTCCAAAAAGTACGTTCCGAACTCTTCGGCAATGGACGTTAGCGATCGTTTCTTGTGTTTCACGGTCACCCTGACCGTTGCGGTGTCCATCGGCACATACAGATCTTTCTTGCTCAAGCCCAGATATTTCTCTGGCTGCGAATAGATTTCTTTCGCCGCGATAATGCGCGGCACATACCGCATGGTTTCGCGAGGGCCATGCATCTTCCAATAGTCGGTGATCTTCTGCTTCTTGAGCAGCTTGCGTACGCGTTTCTCACCGGCATTGTATGATGCCATGGCCATAAACCAATCGTTCTGCTGAAAGTCTTTGAGATACTTGAGGTACTTCACCGCCGCCTCGGTCGACATTTCAAGATTCCGACGCTCGTCGCGGACAGCATTGCTTTTGAGTCGATAGCGCCTCCCGGTGGATGGGATGAACTGCCAAGGACCGGACGCTTTAGCTTTGGAATACGCAGCTGAGATACATTTGCTCTCGACCAGCAGCATGTACTTGAGATCGTCCGGGAGGCCCGCTTTGGCCAACTGCCTCTCGGCAGGCGGGAAACAGCGCCCGGTGCGTTTCGCCAGGATGATGCTTTCGCCCTGATCTTCCAAGAATTGATAGAACTCGTACTCGATGCGCTCTCTAACCTGCCAATTATCAAGGGGAACCGGAATTCCTGCAAAGGTAATCTTGTCAGGCAGCCTGAACGAACTCAGAAAGAATCGGTTCCCTTCTCGTTTGATTTCAGGAAGGATAACCAGATGGTCTTTTGGCTTCGGTTGCGCATCCAGCGGTTCAGGGAGGATCAATTCTTTTTCGGTTTCTGATTTAGTGGCGTCTTTGTTATCGGGCTGATCCGTCGTCGCCAGTGACGCAGAAACTGCAGGGAGCATGACGAAAACAAGCGCATACGCGCAGAGCACAAGTCGTAACTGCCTGGAGATCATTCTGAGACTCCTCTATTTAATATGATGCACTCGTACGTGAAGTTACGAAGTCATGCTAACAGCCCGCTGAATTACCGGCAAGCGGAATGACGTTCTCATTCGTGCTATACTTTCAATCTTGATGCGAAGCCTCGCGGTACTGAACACAGCCATCGCCAATTGCACGACGTGTCCCCGTTTGGTCGTGTATCGTCGAAACATCGCCCAGACAAAACGACGGCGGTTCATGGACTGGACGTATTGGGGACGGCCCGTCCCAGGATTCGGCGATCCACAAGCTCGGCTCTATGTACTTGGGCTTGCCCCTGCAGCCCACGGCGGGAATCGGACCGGACGCGTGTTCACCGGTGATCGAAGCGGGGATTGGCTCTATGAAGCGTTGCACCAACACGGGTTTGCCAACCAGGCATCTTCAACGCATCGCGACGATGGGTTGGCGCTGTCAGATTGCTACATTGGGGCCACCGTACGTTGCGCCCCACCGGGGAATAAGCCTGCACCCGATGAGTTTGAACACTGTCGCCGGTTCTTGCGAGAGGAATTGCATCTCCTCAAGAAGCACCGCGTGGTGATTGCGCTGGGAAAGATTGCGTTTGATCACTATCTGAAGACTTACCGAATGGAAGGGCTACCAATCCCGTTCCCTACCCCAAAGTTTGGGCACGGGGCGGTCTATCGCCTACCGTGGGGGGTGATGCTACTCGGCTCCTACCACCCCAGTCAGCAAAACACCTTTACGGGTAAACTGACTCGCAACATGCTTCACTCAGTCATTGCTCGGGCTCGCCGCGAACTTAGCCGCACCAGTCCCAACGTTTAGCCGTCAGCTACGTCTTGGCTTGGGCGTTCCAGTCGGCCAGGAACTTCTTGAGTCCGATGTCGGTCAGAGGATGTTTCACCATCTGTTGGAAGATGGTGAAGGGCATCGTGCAGATGTGGCCACCGGCTAGCGCTGCTTCCACCACATGCTGTGGATGGCGAACGCTCGCAACCAACACGAAGGTCTTGTAGTCATAGTTCTTATAGATGGTCAGGATCTGGCGAATGAGCTCCATCCCGTTCGAGCTGATATCATCCAGCCGCCCGATAAAGGGCGAGACGCACCAGGCGCCAGCTTTGGCGGCCAGCAACGCCTGCGTGGGTGAGAAACAGAGAGTCACGTTCATCTTGATCCCTTCAGCTGCCATCCGCTTCGTGGCTTTCAGCCCTTCCGGAATCAATGGCACCTTGACCACAATATTCTTGTGAATCTTGGCGAGTTCCTTTCCCTCTTTCACCATCGCATCGGCTTCGATGCTGACCACTTCCGCGCTGACCGGCCCATCGACAATATTGCAAATCTCGACAAGCATATCTCTGAAGCTACGGCCCTCCTTTGCAACCAGCGAGGGATTCGTAGTCACGCCGTCGAGCAATCCGAGGCTGGCGGCTTCATGAATTTCCTTTACGTTGGCTGTATCAAGATAGAATTTCATGTCCAGACCCTTTCATGTCTGATGACACTGCACGGGTGATCACTCTATTATCGGTCATTCTACGGAGAACTCAATCTCCCTGCAATGTGTCTGCCCGCTGGTTTGACAGGCCTCTGAGTGGGGGTTAGAATTTGGTCGTCAACCGATCACACCGAAGGGCGTTGACATCTGCATATCAGCAGGAGACTTGACGATGCGACGATCTGCTTGGCTGCTGTCTCTCTGTTTCGCGCTTACGGCCTGTGGAGGGAGCAATCCCTACCTTGAGGCCTCGCTGAAACCAGCCGAGCTCCAGGGAAAGGATAAAGCCTGGTTTGAGAAGAACTGGGGTGCTCCGGACGGCAAAGCCTCTCGCTTTTTTGGTGGTGAAACCTGGACGTACTATCGTATCGCCGGAGGAAAATCGGGCCCGCCTTTTTTCAACTTCTCCCCCAATCAATGTCAGATCACGCTCAAGTTCGGCAAGGAAGACAAGCTCTCTGACTATAGCTATTCAGGCTGCTAGCTAGTTTGCTGGTTTTGGAACGTGACCGCGCACTGTCTGCTGCAGAAACAGTAGGTCTGCCCGCCAATCTTCTCAACCACGGCAATCCGCCGCGGCACGAACATGTGGCACACCGGATCTTGAACCATCTGATCCTGGTCCACGGACATCCCTCGATCATCCAAATTCCTATTCATGAATCCTCGAACTGCTTGCCTCAGCAAGAAGTAGAGGACGACGAGAAGCCCAAGAATAATAATAAGTCTATACATAGTGGTGTATCACCGGAATAGCCACAATCCTATGGAACGGGATGGAGCCTGTCAAGGGAGAGACTAGCCTTCCTCTCATGAGACGATGCAGAAGGCAAACGCCCAAACGGCCCACTGTGATTGGGGAATATGGGGATTCATTCCCATACTTTCCAGTACTTCAGGAGGGTATGCTTCCTTTTTGAATAGTGCTAGGATCACGTTATGAAGACATGCGATAAATGCCGCGGAGCGATGATACCGGAGCGGGCGGTGGATTTGAACGCCGGGCTTGCGATCGGTGTGTTTGCGTGTTTGAATTGTGGTCGTCGGAAAGCAGCGGACCAGGAACCTCGACCGATCACGGCTCGAAATTAACCGCACGATGGCAGAACCAAAACCGTTGACCTACGATGAGCAGAAGGCTGCGGAAGCAGCTTTTACCGGAGCTCCGTCTAACTCCAAGTGGACGGAGTCGGCCCAACTGCTCTATGCCAGGCTCTCTGCCGCGATGCATACGCGCGGAGGGGAAATGATCGGACACGGTCTCGTGCCAAGCGAGAAGGATCTTAATGGAAGCCGTAGGTGAAGCCATACGTCAATAAGATTCTGTGCCTACCTCGAACCGCTCTGCGCTGCTGTCCATCGTGCAGTTGTATCGTCAGCTACACAAGAGACCAATACCTGATTTCCTGCTCATTCTTTGGAATTGCTCCCCCCACAGCTGCTCGCACCAAGCCATAGCGCCACTCCCCTTGCCCTGCTTGCTAAATGCAAATGTAGATAGGGATTGCCCCCTTATAATATAATAGATTTTTTGTAGACGTCTGATGCGAATGAAGCTCCCCGCAGCAAGCTACGGGGTATTCGGCGAAGGAGAATAAGGAGCTGCCATTTGTTCCAGTGACGAGGCTGCCGAAAAGTAGGGGACGGTTACCGAAGACTTAAGACATCCATCATGTCGTACAAGCCGGGGGGCTTACGAACGACCCACCGCGCGGCGCGCAACGCACCACGGGCAAAGGTGTCGCGGCTGCCGGCGCGGTGCGTGACTTCGATCCGCTCTCCCATGCCGCCGAACAGAATCGTGTGATCGCCCACGATGTCACCAGCACGGATGGTCTGAATCCCAATCTCATCTTTGGTTCGCTCGCCGATCAATCCCTTGCGTGCATAGACACCAACCTGGTTCAAGTCGCGGTTCACCGCATGTGCGAGGACTTCGGCAATCTTGAGGGCCGTGCCGCTCGGCGCATCTTTCTTGAGCCGGTGATGGGCTTCGATCACCTCGATGTCGTAATCGTCGCCAAGCGTCTTGGCCATTTCACTGATGACTTTGTAAATCAGATTTATTCCGATGCTCATGTTGGGGGAAAACACACAGGGGACCTGCCGGGCCAGAGACTTGAGTTCATCCACTTCAGAGGCAGAAAACCCTGTCGTCCCGATGACCATCGCCCGTTGATGTTGGGCCATCATCCGCAAATGTTCTAAGGTCGCTTCGGGAGTGGAGAAATCGATGACGACCTCGCCCCGTTCTATGAGCACGGGCAGATTGTCCGTAATGGGAACGCCTGCGCGTCCTGATCCGGCCGTTTCTCCGGCATCTTTACCCAAAGCGTGGTGCCCTTTCCCCTCAAGGGCCCCCACCAGCGTCAAGGCGGTCGAGTCCCTGACCAACGACACCAAACGGCAGCCCATTCGGCCGGCAGCCCCTGAAACAATGACCTTGATCATCGCGTCATTCACCTCTGGCACCGATTGGGGTCAGATCAACCCCGCGTCTTTTAAGACGCGGACCAATTTCTCGCGCGTGTCATGCGCCATCGGGCAGAGCGGCAAGCGCAATTCTGGATCAATCTTGCCCATCATTCCGAGCGCTTCTTTGACCGGAATGGGATTGGTTTCGTAGAACAACGCCGCAAACAGGGGCGATAGCTTGAAATGAATCCGTCGGGCTTCGTCAAACTTCCCGTCGGCAAAGGCTTTGACCAGATCGGCCATATCGGTCGGCACGATGTTGGCGGTGACGGAAATAACACCCTTCCCCCCGACTGCCATCATCGGCAGAGTTAAGGAATCATCACCGGCCAATACCATTAATCGGTCGCCGCACATCTTCACAATATCTGAGGCCTGCTGGACTGACCCACTCCCTTCCTTGACCCCGACGATCGTCTTGATCGCCAAGAGCCGGGCAATGGTCGTCGGTAGCATGTTGACGCCGGTACGCCCGGGAATGTTGTACGGAACCAACGGGAGGTCGACGGCCTCTGCCACCGCTTTGTAGTGGCGATAGAGCCCTTCTTGCGTGGGTTTGTTGTAGTAGGGCGTGATGAGCAATGCGCCGTCGACGCCGGCCTGCTTCGCGTGTTTCGTAAGCACAATGGCTTCATCGGTGCTGTTCGAACCGGTTCCGGCAATCACAGGTAAACGCCGGTTCACTATCTCCACCGTCAACTCAATGACCCGGTTGTGCTCCTCATGGGAAAGCGTGGCCGACTCGCCGGTGGTGCCGCAGGGGACGATGCCATTGGTGCCCTCGGCAATCTGCCACTCGATCAACTCGGCCAGAGCTCGCTCGTCGACCTTGCCCTTACGAAAAGGCGTGATGATGGCAAGGAAAGAACCGGTAAACATACTCGCTCCTTTTACGTCAAGAACGCAGGAATCGTCTCACCCTTTACCAGGTCATCGTACGTTTCGCGCGCTCGGATGACATGGATCTCTCGACCCTTGATGAGGGCTTCGGGTACACGGGGACGGGAATTATAATTCGACGCCATCACAAATCCATAGGCCCCCGCACTCATCACTGCCATCAGTTCACCTGGCTTCACGGCAGCCAGCAATCGATCCTTGGCCAAGAAATCTCCCGACTCACAGATCGGCCCGACAATGTCCACCTGATGCTTGGTCCGATGGCCGGCCTCTTCATCGAGGTGGCGGATTTCATGGAAGGCCCCATAGAGGCTGGGACGAATCAAATCGTTCATGGCGGCATCGACAATGACGAAACTCTTAGTCTCCCCTTCTTTCAAGTACAGCGCCTTTGTGACGAGAATGCCTGCATTTCCGACGATCACACGACCGGGCTCCATTACGAGCGTGAGCTTCAAATCTTGCACGAGCGGCAAGATCGCATTGGAGAGATCTTGAGGCAACGGTGGTTTCTCATCAGAGTAGGTAATGCCAAGTCCGCCTCCGATATTCAGGTAACGGACGGTGATGCCTTGCCCCTTCAACGTCTCGATCAATTTCACGACCTTTTTCAAGGCATCGATAAATGGCGCGACCTCCGTGAGCTGAGAACCGATATGCGCATGAACGCCCACCACCTCGATGTAACTCAGCGAGGAAGCCAGGGCAAACTTTTCCACGGCTCGATCTGCCGAAATGCCAAACTTACTTTTCTTGAGGCCCGTCGAAATATAGGGATGCGTTTTTGGATCGATATCGGGATTGATCCGGAGAGCAACGCGGGCTTTCTTCCCAACCGACGCCGCCACTTCATTGATCGCATACAGCTCAGCCGGCGACTCCACATTGAACATCAAAATATCCGCCATGAGCGCATCACGGATTTCGTCGGGTGCTTTGCCAACCCCGGCGAACACAATCTTGGAGACCGGAACACCAGCCTTCAAGGCCCGGAACAGCTCGCCGCCCGACACAATATCCACCCCGCTGCCTTCCTTCGCCATCAATCGCAAGATGGCGAGATTGGAGTTCGCTTTCATCGCAAAGGCAATTACGTGGGGAATATTCTTGAAGGCGCTGTCGTAGGCCAGGAAATGACGAACGAGCGTCGCATGACTATAGACATAACAAGGCGTGCCGAGCTCCTTCGCGATCCGGTTGACCGGGACCTGCTCACAATACAGCTCGCCTTGACGATACTCGAAATTATGCATCCTGCAAATCCTCGCTCAGGAACTCGATGTCGGTGAGTGGCAAGCCCTGCAACGACGTCTCGAACGCGTCCTTGAATTTGCGATACCGCACTTTGACGCTCGGAGCCGCAGCTTTAATCGCTTCCGAGTCCACCATGGCCTTCAGCGCGTCAGGTGTCGCAAGCTTGAGGTGCTCGAAATTGACGATAATGTCCATCCTGGCCTTCATGGCCGTCCCTCTCATGCGGTTGATGAGTTCTTGGGCGTTAAGTTTGTCCAGTGTTCCCTCGAGGTTGAATCACTTGCATCAGCCATCAGCCAGTTCAACATAGTAGTCATCATCAGGATGTCGTCAGACCTCATCTCGTTCCCACCGGCCGTAACGGCGGCAGATTCACATCTTGCCCCTGCAGTGCCGGGTCCGATTCTGCCACTTCCGCTTCGCGCTGCTGCGGGTCAAGGGCATCCCGCTTCTGTCGCTCGATCGTGACTGCAACCCCAACGTTCTCAGGAGGAATCGGCGCCCCCACCACTCCACAGGAGACCAACAGCCCTGTCATCAACATGACCACCAGGCTCCTCATATTAGCAACCGCTCGAGTTCTTTGATCCGCTGTTCCACCCGTCCACGAGCCGTCCCGCCGATCTGTCCCTTGCGGTCGATCGCCGCTGAGACGGTCAATCGAGCGAAGACCCCTTTCTCAATCCGCTCGGAAAATCCTCGCAGCTCCTCCAACGAAAGATCTGTCAGGTCACGCCCCCTATCCAGTGCCGCCCGTACGATCCGCCCGGTGATTCCATGGGCTTCGCGAAAAGGCACTCCTCTCGACACCAGGTAATCGGCCAATTCGGTTGCGAGAAGACCGCCACCCTGCAGGGCTCGCTTGAGGGCTTCCCGATTCACTTTCAACCTGCGCATCAATTCCGCCATGACTTGAAGGGAAGCCGTCACTGTATCGAGCGCATCGAAGAGCGCCGGCTTGTCCTCTTGTAAATCACGATTATAACTCAACGGGAGCGCCTTTAGCGTGGTAAGCAGGCTCACCAAATGACCATACACGCGCCCTGTTTTTCCGCGGACCAACTCAGGCACATCGGGGTTCTTCTTCTGCGGCATTATGCTGCTGCCGGTGCAGAAGGCGTCCGGTAGATCGATGAACTGAAATTCTTGCGATGACCAGACGATCAACTCTTCACTGAGCCGTGACAAATGCATCATCGCGATCGACAAGGCCGATGCCACTTCGATCATGAAATCGCGATCGGATACTGCATCCACACTGTTGGCCGTGACCGCTGGAAAACCCAACAACCCAGCCGTGTATTGTCGATCCACCGGATAATTCGTGCCGGCCAAAGCTCCGGACCCCAGCGGCATGACATTGAGCCGGGTCCTGGCATCGCTCACTCGTCCCTTGTCCCGTTCGAGCATCTCCACGTACGCCAGCAGGTGATGCGCAAACAAGACGGGCTGGGCCCGCTGCAGGTGGGTGTAGCCGGGCATCGCGATCATGCGATTCGCTTTCACTTTCGCCACCAACACGCGTTGGAACTCTGCTAATTGCTCATGCAGCCGGTTCAGCTGGTCGCGGAGATAGAGCCGGATATCCAACGCCACCTGATCATTTCTGCTGCGCCCCGTGTGCAACTTGCCGCCCAGAGGCCCAATCAGTTCGGTCAGTCGCCGTTCAATTGCCATGTGAATATCTTCGTCGTGGGGTGTGAACCTAAACCGCCCTCGATCCAGTTCTGTCTTGACCAATTCAAGCCCGCGCACGATGGTCCTGGTTTCACCGGGTGTTAACACACGCGCCTTCCCAAGCGTCTTGCAATGCGCGATACTCCCCTGAATGTCATGCGCGTAGAGCCGCCGATCCACGGCCACCGATACAGTGAAGGCTTCGACAAGCCGGTTCGTCTTCTCTCGAAATCTTCTATCCCAGGCCTTGCCGGTGGCGGAGGTTGCCCGGGTGCGCCGACTCGCTGTAGCCATCAGGAGGAGGCCTTCCGCCGCTGCGCTCTGATCTTCAACCGCAACGCGTTCATGCGGATGAAGCCCTCGGCGTCTTTCTGATTGTAGACCTTATCCTCTTCAAATGTGGCAATGTCCAAACGATAGAGAGAGTTCTTTGATTTGCGTCCGGCCAGGGTACAAGTCCCCTTGTAGAGCTTCACGCGCGCCGTGCCGCTCACATCTTTCTGCGCCTCATCAATTGCCGCTTGTGCCATCTCGCGCTCAGGACTGAACCAATAGCCGTTGTAGATCAGGTCGGCAAATCGAGGGATCAAACTATCCCGGAAGTGAAGCACTTCGCGATCCATGGTCAAGGATTCAAGCCCCCGGTGGGCGACATGGAGGATCGTACCACCCGGTGTCTCATAGACCCCACGCGACTTCATCCCGACATAGCGGTTTTCGACCAGATCGATACGGCCGATCCCATGCGCACCGCCCAATTTATTGAGATGGGCCAGTAAGGTCGCCGGGCTCATCTTCTTCCCATCCAACGCCACCGGGTTGCCGGCCTCATAGTCGATCTCGACTTCCAGCGGTTTGTCCGGCGCCTTCTCCGGCGACACCGTCATCATGAAAATTTCATCCGGCGGCGATTCCCAGGGATCTTCCAGAATGCCTCCCTCGTAACTCACGTGGAAGAGATTCAAATCTATACTGTACGGCTTCGCCTTGGTCGCCGTCACAGGAATCCCGTGGCGATCGGCATATTCGATCAGCTCCCGCCGAGACCGCATCGTCCACTCGCGCCAGGGCGCAATGATCTTGAGATTCGGCGCCAGCGCTGTATAGGTCACCTCAAAGCGCACTTGATCGTTGCCCTTGCCGGTCGCGCCATGCGACACGGCCTCCGCCCCTTCCTTGAGCGCGATCTCAGCTTGCCGACGAGCGATCAGCGGCCGTGCGATCGATGTCCCCAACAAGTAGCAGCCTTCGTACATGGCATTGCCGCGCAACATTGGAAACACATAGTCTTTGACAAAGGTCTCGCGCAGGTCTTCAACATAGACCTTTTTGACACCCAGCGACTGTGCTTTTGCCTTGATCGCCTGGAGATCTTCCCTCTGTCCGAGGTCCGCGCAAAATGCGACGATATCGGCCTGATAGGTCTCCTGCAACCACTTGAGAATGACGGAGGTGTCGAGTCCGCCCGAATAGGCCAGGACGATTTTCTTGATCGGTTTCTGCTTCATGATGAGCGCCTTACTTGACGCCTTTCTTCCGCGTAAGAAGTTGAACCAAAATCGCCTTCTGCATATGCAGCCGATTCTCCGCTTGATCGATCACAACCGACTGCGGGCCGTCGAGGACTTCTGCCGTAATCTCTTCCCCGCGATGGGCCGGCAAACAATGCATGACGATGGCGTCCGATTTAGCCCGTTGAAGAAGCCACCTGTTGAGCTGATAGGGGGACAGCGTCTTGAGTCTTCTCGCTTGCTCGCGTTCGCGCCCCATGCTGATCCACACGTCCGTGTACACCACGTCTGCTTCCTTCACCGCCACCTGGGGATTCTCCAGCACTTCGATAGCGGCACCGGTAGTTTCTGCCTCCACTCGCGACCGATCGATCACGTGCTGATCCGGCTGATAACCGACCGGACATCCCACCACAACTCGCATTCCCATCTTGGCTACCGCTTCGATGAGAGAGTTGGCGACGTTGTTGCCATCTCCGATGTATGCGATGGTGAGCCCTTTGAGCCGACCTTTGATTTCTTGGATTGTCAAGAGGTCGGACAGAGCCTGGCACGGATGGCTATGGTCCGTCAGTCCATTGATGACCGGCATGCTGGCTTCAGCAGCCCACTCCTCGACAATCGCGTGATCGTACGTTCGAATCACAATGCCATCCAGATATCGGGACAAAACATGCGCCGTGTCCGACACGGTCTCACCACGCGAGAGTTGAATATCTCCCATAGGAAGGACCAGTGCGTGACCGCCCAACTGGGTCATGCCTGCTTCGAAGGACACGAGGGTGCGCGTGGAAGGCTTTTGGAAGAGCAACCCGAGCGTTTTTCCGGGTAACAACCCATGTGGAGTACCCTGTCGCTGTTTCGCCTTCAGGGAGGCAGCCAGGCGCAGCAGGTCATCGATCTGTTTCCGTGGCATCGCGGCCACGTCCAACAGATCCTTGGCATAGCCCAGAGCGCGGCCTTTCTGTTGGGCCTTCCCTGCCATCAGTGATGCCCGTCTTGCTCTGCCACAACTCGGTGATTGAAAATCACGGTCAGTGTCTCGATGAGCTTGTCAATTTCACGCTGCGTGATCACGAGCGGCGGCACGAAACGCAGGACCCGCTCGCTCGTCGCATTCACCAGCACACCTCTGGTTAAACAGTTGTCAACGACTGCTTTCGCATCGATGACCAACTCCATGCCCTGCAAAAGGCCAAGACCCCGTACTTCTCGCACGACCTGATGGCGATCTTTGCAATCGGCCAACCCCTTTGCCAGGTACTCGCCCATCCGCTTGGCCTGATCCAACACACGCCCTTCGAGGAGCACCCTGCACACGGCTAAGGCCGCAGCACAGGCCAACGGGTTCCCGCCGAAGGTGGAAGCATGCGTCCCAGGCGTAAATACTGCTGCAATAGATTCTTTCGCCAGGCAGGCCCCAATCGGCATCCCGCCACCAAGACCTTTGGCTAAGGTCATGATGTCTGGTTCCACACCCAGCTGTTCATAGGCGAAGAGCGTACCGGTCCTGCCCATGCCGGTTTGTACTTCGTCGAAAATCAAGAGGATATCGTTTTGCGTACAGAGCTCACGCAGGTTCTTGAGATATTCTCGATCGGCAACGTACACGCCGCCTTCACCCTGAATCGGCTCCAGCATGATCGCGGCCGTTTTCTCGCTGACCATGGTTTCGATTGCTCCAAAATCGTTGAAGGGCGCGTAGATAAACCCCGGCATCAACGGCTCGAAGCCATTCTGAACCTTCTCCTGTCCCGTGGCCGCGATTGTAGCCAGCGTCCGGCCATGGAAAGAATTCTTCATCGTGATAATTTCAAACCGGCCTGCCCCATGCTTCTCGTGGCCGTAGCGCCGCGATAGCTTAATCGACGCTTCGTTGGCCTCCGCCCCGCTGTTGCAGAAGAACGCCCGATCGGCAAACGAATGATCCACAAGCGTTTGAGCCAGTTTCACTTGTGGTTCAGTGTAATAGAGATTCGAGACATGGATTAATTGTGCCGCTTGGAGTTGGATAGCCTGGACGAGATCCGGATGACCGTGGCCCAGAATATTAACCGCAATCCCACAGACGAAATCGATGTACTCCCGGCCTTCCATGTCGTAGACCTTCGAGCCCCGCCCCCGTACGATCGAGATCGGCTGGCGAGCATAGGTCTGCATCATGTACTTGGCGGCACCGTCTTTCACTTCTTCAGTAGGCATGGCTAACGTATCCCCTTAGAATGTAAGGGAAGTTAGCACAAGGTCGACATGAAAGCAATAAGTGTAGGGCCGAAACGAGCCTCTGTAGCGCAGACTAAGGATCGTCGCTGATGAGAAGTGCATGGATTCGTCTCTCGTACCGCCTACTTCTATCCTGTTTCTCGCTATCCGTTATCAGCCATGCGCCATGAGCTCTTCCGTCTTCTGCTGTCAGCCATACGTTATTAACGATCAGCTCCTACTCGTAGTGTGATAAGCTGTACCGTGATGAAGTCCTGCAGTCAGTGCAGCCAACAGAATGCCGACGACGCCAACTTCTGTCATCAGTGCGGAGCCCCTCTCGTCCAAATCGCTGCCACGACTGAACCAGCCACAGACATCCCAAGACCCGTCACGATGCAGAACGATGAGGCTCTCTGGCGTCAGTTCATCGGCCCCAATGCCGATCTGTTTTTGGGCAAGTTCAAGAAATTTTCATCGAACGGCCAGACGAAATTTGCCCTGTCCTGGAACTGGCCGGCGTTTCTCTTCAGCTCCTTCCTGTGGTTTCTCTACCGGAAGATGTATCTCCACGCCTTCGTGTACGCAGCCGGCCCCATGATTTCGACCTATCTGACGGGCGATCTCACCGTTGGCATTGTCTGGAGCATCATGGCCGGGGCCACAGCGAACTATTTGTACTATTGGCATTGCAAGGAACACATTGAGGAAATCAAGAAAACCAACTGGATGAATCAACCTGTGCAGGAAGCAGCGCTCAAGGAATCCGGTGGCACACAACCCTACGTCTTCTGGGTCGGCATCGTGCTCTACATCATTTTCCTCTCCGCGCTTTTCAAAATGAGTCAGGAAGATATGCCGGATTTAGACGAGTTGCCGACGAGACCAGCGCAACCGGCGCCGAGGACAAGCACCTAGAACGCGAGTGGGCTATGCTTCCTTCAGGTGTATGTGCAATCGCTGGTGTCCGATCTTCTTGCCCAGTCTTATTGATTTGCTAACTACAATCCATCAAGGCAATCTACCGGCTCTGGAAGATACAACGCATCGAAAAGGCTTTCCGTCGTACTTGCAGCCCTTACTTGGGCCAACGTAGCATCAAGGGATTGTGACAACCTTAAGTATGGGTCAACTCGTGTTGCATCCTCAAACAGGCAGGAAACTACCAGCCGCTCGAGTTCGTCTGGACTTAGCTCTCGTTTGCGGAAGTACGTTTCGATGAATCTCGTTCCAAACAGCAAACTCAAAAGCTTGTTTAGTGCTGAATACCTGTAAAGCCCTATGACCTCGATCTGTGCAATCACTCGAGCTGGTCCAAATCTGGTGATCACAATCACACCAGCGTACACTTTGTTTAGTCGTTTAGATGACTGTTGAGAAACGGAAAATGCCCTCGTATTGACAGGCATCAAAGCCTTCTCATTTTCAATAAACATCAGCGTGACTCTTTCTTTTTTCTTTCCATAGCTAGCTTAATGTGAGCCTCACGTGATTTCGCCGTTGCCCTGACGAAACACCATAACGTAGCCAGATCTATGCTGTACCGCTGTCTCGCTGCCACACAATCCACTCTTGAAATCGCTCAAAATCCTGCTTATACGCCATGCCGCTGAACCGTGGGCTCGGCAGTTAGCTTTTCTCAAGCCCGAGCTTCGTTTTCCATTCCGTCACATACGCTCAGTCAACGCGGAGGCATTCTTTGCGGGCTTGAATTTTTCCCAGGTCCGCTAAACCTTGAAGACGGCCAGCCAGGGTTTTGAACAAAATGAGGTCTTCCAGCGTGCGGATCTAGGTGTCATCAGCAATTCGATCAATGGCTTCAGTTCACGCAGCGGATGGCAACCGCTTTGAGGATCTGTTCCGATTCGAGCCAGTAGTCCAGGTCGTACTTGGTAAAACGTTCGCGTTCCGGTAGAGGCAGAACGGTTAACACCTAGTAGCGCATCAGAACGAACAGAATGTAGCCCACTTGCCTGCCGACTTAGGCAGTTAGGTCGAAAATATTTTCAGTCTCTACTCCCTTGAAGAAGGCCTGGGCCTGGTCGGCCACATGGACGCGCTCGCTCATGCCGCTCCACCACTGCTCTAGCGAAGGCTAATTCATGTTGGGAAGCGGCGGGGTTGCCATACTGTGGCGTCTTGTGTGGAGGGAATTGGGCGGCTTGGTACTGCCATCCCAAGATGAAAGCAACGGCTTGACTTGAAGCAACAATCCAGTATTCTTGGACCTGGCCCAGATGTTTCATCATCTGATCGAGGGGAGTGCACGATGGCTCGATTGGTCCTACTCCGTCACGGCGAATCGCAATGGAACCTTGAGAACCGCTTCACCGGCTGGGTCGATGTACCGCTCACACCGCGCGGCGTTCAGGAAGCCAAGAACGCTGGAGACAAGCTCCGGGGCTTTACCTTCGATCGTGCGTTCACGTCTGTGCTCGTTCGCGCGACCGATACCTTGCGGCTGGCGTTGGAGGCCATCGGTCAAACGAAAATCCCCATTGAAAAAGACAAGGCGCTGAACGAACGGATGTACGGGGAGTTGCAGGGATTGAATAAGACCGAGACTGCGAAAAAGTATGGAGACGACCAAGTCAAGATTTGGCGGAGAAGCTTCGAAATCCGGCCTCCGGGCGGCGAAAGCTTGAAAGACACCGCCGACCGGGTGTTGCCCTACTACGAAATGAAGATCAAACCCTGGTTGCTCAAGGGCGAGACGATCCTGATTGCGGCACACGGGAACAGCATCCGCGCGCTGGTGATGCAGCTGGAACAATTGTCGAAAGAACAGGTGCTGGAGTTGAACATTCCGACCGGCGCGCCGCTTCTCTACGAATTCGATAACAGCGGGAAGGTGCTGTCGCACCGGTATATATAGTAGGGTCTGGCTCCTATCCAACCTCGTCGAGCAGTTTGCCATATTGCGCTGCCGGCGCGTAATCGATTAAAAGCACCAGCAGCTTTTGCCGATCCTTGGATGGCACGCTGCCCTGGTCCTCGATCAGGGACACCGCCTCGGCGCTGACCGCCATGTGACTTATCCCTTCCTGGTCAACCAGGCGCCCATACTCGGCGCGCCGCTCATCCAATTCTTTCTGATACTCTTCCCATGTACCGGCCCCGAGCTGCCCTGACTTCCACCAGAGCGTCCTGATCGACTCGAACAGCGTCTCACTGATTGCAGCTCGATACTTGGGCGGGATGTGCGCATCGATCGCGGCCAGGATCCAATACAGATTTAGCGACAAGATCTCGCGCGCGACCTGTCGGGCGCTGGATTCAGACACTTCGATCCCATATTCTTCGAGCTGCACGGTGGACACCGGATGCGGCATCGTTTTGAGCAGTGCGACAGCGGCTTGTGCAGGAGTCATAGGATCTCCCCTTTCGCGTATCGTTGCAGCGCAGGATACTGCACTGCCTGTTCAGCGCTCAAGCGGCTTGTTCAGACCCGAACCGCTGTACTACCGTCCGCGCGCGTTCATCGAGGAGATACGATGATGCGGATACACTTCAAGCGACTTATTTTTGCAGTGATTTGTACCGGCCTGCTGTGGGTCTGCTTGTTCATGGGTTCGGCTCAAGCGGAAGACAATCATTGGGGCTTCGGCTCGGATCTTGGTCTGACCACTGGTACGGTCGACGGCATGGTCTTCAATCTTGGATTTAATATCGACTACTACCTTGATCGGAATTTTTCATTTGATCCGATGATGCAAATCACCCCGACGGGAGATCTCTTTCAAATCTCTTTTGCGGGAGTAGGGTAGTACAACCTGCGCTTCAATAACGGAATCAACCTCGTCCCCTTTACCGGCATTAGGTTGATTCATACCAGCCTCGACCGTGGCATGTCTGCTTCTCGTTGCTGCACCTGTGCTCGCCGATATGGGCGAGACGGCGGTTCTCTGAAAGGCTGCGGCTGGATCCAAGGCTGAACTCACATCACCACCGGTATCGAACACTATGGCATAGGCCACTGGGACGTAGACAAGACGCATTTTACCGAGATGCAAAAGGCTGACTCTCAGTCGGCTGAAGCCCACTACAATCTAGCGTTGGTTCTCGACAAGAGCGGCGATCACGGGAGGGGCAACTGAGCAATTCAAGCGAGTCCATGCGTTCGGAAAGAGCAACATGGAGATTCAGCACTCAGAGATTTTGATGAAGCATCTGAAGATGTAGGTACCAACATAAACGGCTGAAGGAGCGTGACGCTCCTTCAGCCGTAGCATGCTCGTAATCTTTCCTCTAGGGTCTTTCGCGTCACGCCGCTTTCTCGGGCCGCCAGCGAAGACCGACGCTCAAGATTTCTTGCAACAGCTCCTTGTAATGGTAGTCGGCTTTCTCCGCCGAATCGGCAAAATCTTCATCATGCGCGATCTGAGGATTTGGATTTGCTTCAAGGATATAGAGCTGTCCCTCTGTATCCATCCGCATATCGATCCTCGCATAGCCGCTGAGCCCGAGCGCTCAATAGACACGCTTCGCTAAGTGTTGAATCTCTTTGGCCTTGCCCTCCGGGAGATTTTTTGCTTCCCTTGAGGTGATCCCATACTTCGCCTGGTACTTCCGACTCCATTTCACTCGTTCAGTCGCAATCCGCTTGGCGTCATCCGGGAGCTTGTCCATGATGAGTTCCCACACGGGGAGCACTTGCAGTTGCACGTTCCCGATCACCCCGACATAGAACTCACGGCCTCCGATATAGCATTCGATCAGCGCTCCACTCCCGACACTGTTATGAATAAACGCCACCCGGTCACTCAGCTTGCCGTCATCCTCCACAATCGACGCTTGCGAGATTCCCAGGGACGCCTCTTCACTCACTGACTTGACGATCAACGGGAAGGTCAACCATTTCGGCCACTTCGCCGTGCGCCCATGCGGCACCTCAATGAACTTCGGATAAGGTATCCGGTGAAAGGATAGCACCTTCTTGGTCAAGGCTTTGTCACGAGCCAAAATTAGCCCGCGAGGATTGCAGCCGGTATAGGGCATGTGCAGAAGTTCGAGATAGGACACCACGTTTTGATCGTAGACGGCCACGCCGTCGAACTCTTCCAGCAAGTTAAAGGCGATGTGTGGTTTCCAATCGTCGATGGCTGATCGGATCACCCCCAAATCGCTCTTCACCCCGAGTGGCTGCACCTCATGGCCCAGCTTCCTGAGCGTCGAGACGACATCATACTCCGTCTGCCACTCCACGGTCTTCAGGTCGTGACTGTTCACATGTTCCGGCGGGACGAAGTCTTCATGCATGAGGACGAGGACGCGCAGTCGCTTCATGGGACCATCCGATACCGCCCACTCCTCAAGAAGTTCATCGTGTAAACAGTGAGCAGGATGGTAAAATTGAGTATAGCATGCTCCTCTGCCACCGGGACCCGGAGGTTCAATTCGCGGGATCGCTGGATCATGTCTTCCAGCACCTGATCAATAGTGTATTGATATTCGCCGGTCCAACTGGCGACCTTCCGTTGCACTTCTCGCCGAAAGCGATTGAGAAAGGTCGCCGCACTCGGCTTGTTCGCATGGCTCGGTATGTTCGAGGACAGGCGCTTCAAATCTGGGTCATAGGGTGATTGACGTTCGACTCCATAATATCTGCGCTTGTATTCATGGTGTTCTCGGAGGGTCTTCTTCAAGCTAGGGAGCGGATCGACTGCCTCGCAGGTCGTCACGTATGGCGTAGCCCCCACGAGTTCTTTCATCAGCCCATCGACATACTTATGTTTCCTAAGGACGGGCCAGCATCTGTACCGCTCTTCCCAGAGCGATCCCGGCGTCATCCTGACGGCAAAGGTCTTGGCAAAATCTCCGTCCGGATGGCTCTGCGCAGACCATAAATCCAGATGGCGCAAGAAACCACGGCTATAGGGCCTTGGGGAGCAGTACACCGGATAGGGTTGAGAAGACTTTCCGAATACCTTTTGATGGGTTTTGCAGCGACGAGTCTTGTAGGCATTTTTAATCGCATGCCCGGCTTCATGACGCAGAATGCGCAGACACCATTCTGATGTACCTCCCGCCACTTCTAGTATCTGGATCAGTTCGAGTTTCGTAAGACGAGGATGGGCGAAGTAGAAGGACACCGCAATTCCTGGGACTCCATCAGGAGTGAGCCACTCATTTGAGAGCCAGAAGTGTGGGTGAAAGTGCAGGCGACGTTCTCCAAGTTCTCGGGTCAGCTCGGCGATCTGTGGTTCGAGAAACCCACCTTTAATTTCCAAGTGCAGATCGCACATGGGAGGGTTCAGCAGCGCGTCATCTGACAACGACGCCCACTTAGGCTTTCTCTGTCCAGTGGCCAGTGTCTTGAATACGTCCAACCCTGTCCGCTGAATAAAAGGTCTGGATTTCCTGTTTCTTTCTAGCATTCAAGAAAAATATAGCACTAATCGCTTATTACGGCTGATGAAGTCGATATGAAGTATGATAAAGAGACAGAAAAAGGAACAAATTGTTCCGAAAAGTTCGAGATTGAACTGGAACGAACGCTTGAAGGGTCATTCGCTCGCAAAAGTGTGGCAATCGTGCCACCAATACTGGTGCAGCATCCCACATGTGATCGACGGATGACTCCACATAGTCACGCGCATGTTCCGGATCCTGCTCCCAATTGGGTAGTGCTTCATGCAGATCGAGAATTGGTGTCTCCCTTCCGAACGACACATCGTTAAAGATTGGTTCTCGTAGCGCGGCAGAACGGTATCAGCCGGTGATGAATAATCTTGCTCGCCTCTCGAAAAGGCATGTCGTTCAAGCCAGGGAGCAAATCCGCGAGCTTGTTGGGAAGATCAGACTCGTTCCGACAGCACAAGGCTAACTAGAGGCGGTGCTAAGTGGTGGGTATGAATGGATTTTGAAGCTGGCGGTTGGAGGAAAGTTAAATAACTTGGTTGCGGGGAGAGGATTAGGCAGTTATTTAACAGCTTCAATACGCATACCACTTCGCTAAGAGTTAAGTGGATGTGGCTGGCCGGGATGCAAAAAAGAGCTTGGTGTAGGGCAGGCATTCCTACCGTCGTTAACCGAAGCTCTCCGTTTTGAAATTCAAGGAGCTACGCTGGCGGCCTAGAAGCGAGGGACGTGTGTAGGGAACCCGACACCTAACCGTGCAGAAACCTCGTGGGGGTCCTGTGCAGAACGACGTGGCAGGCAGCATCTCGTCCGCCACTGCTACTACCATTTTTGTTGGGAGCAGCATGGACCTTTTATAAGAGAGGAATACGTAGATCGGGACACGTAGTTGAGAGGTCACCTTGAGGCTAGGCCATTGGCATCATGAGCTCGAAAACGGTGGGTACCTCTAGCATTTCTATTCCGTGAAGACCTGTCTTCAACAGCTGCCTCCTAGCCCTTGATGGTATGCAGCCACGTCTTCTTCCCCACCCTGTGCTTCTAGCACGCTAGCGAATCGATTCGCGTGAGAGGCAGCTTTGCTCTTAATGAACTCTGCGAGTTTCTCAATCGCGGCGATGTCATCTTGAGATATGCCCACGCTCTGAGCCTCGGCAAGATGTTTGTCAAGATTCACCACACAATTTATGCCAAACGCCGCCCCCACAGAGACTAATGCCTTAATCCGAGTCCTCTCCTCTATACTACACCAAATCCTACTCAGCCCCTTCATTGGGGCCTTCTTGCCCAACTACGCCAAGGCGTATTCTTCTATGGCCTGCGTGGCACGGTTGCGCACTGAAAGCGCACAGCCCACGGCCTCCTTGATCTCTTTATCGAAAGCCCAGGCTTTGCGTACCTCCTTCATGTGATAGTCTGTGCAGGGTTGACAGCCGGTGGCGACGGCTATGCCAACTGCTGCCAGTTCTTTCTCTTTCATGGTGATTCCCATCGTACACCTCCTTTTGAAAGCTAGCCCCTAGTTCGGGTTGTAGGACTGGGCGGTGATTCTAGTATCTGGATGCATGCTAGGTTTGATTGAACAGGCATGGGAATCTCACAGGAAGCCTTATTATTAGGAGGGGAACGATCAAACCGTAAGCTAAGCTTATGGCGGACCGAGGCAGCAACGCATCCGTCGATTCAGCTCATCCGGCAGCGATCCTAGTTGGCGTCCGACACAGGCTTGAGCATGACGGAATCCCCTATTCGGACGATGCCCGGGCGCAGCACGTCGGCGTTGAGCGCTAGCTGGCCATTGAACCGGCGGGCGATGTCCCGCAGGACTTCTGGATCACGTTGCAGCGTGTCAGGGTCCACTGTGGTCATCGGGCAGCGGCCACGACGCGAGTCCAGCCGCACCACGACATCGCCAAAGTGCAGTTCACTTCCCGGCCAGTCGATCTCGTCCATCCCGTTGACGCCGCCAATCAGAATGTTGGGACGAAGGCGTCGGATGTCGCGACCAAATGCAGCGATAGCCCCATCGGTTGCGACCAGTAACGGGAGGACGTCGAAGCGGTCAAGCCCATCGTACGCTTCCAGCCAGCTGTCATTTCCAGCTGCGGCCCGCACGGCTGCCAACGCGTCTTCACTGTTCCAAGGGTACCCATTGACCCGCGCGTGGCCATTGGGATCGAGTGAGCCTTGGACCCCAAGCAGGCGATAGTGCCGACGCGAGGTGCGCACCCCTTCAGGGCCGCGTACATGCACGATACGATCGCCAGGAATGCCACCCGCTGTCAGTTCAGCGGTTTCCAGTGCCTCACCCGCCAGCGTCTTCACCGGATAACGCCACAAGCCCGCGAGATGAAATGTCATCGAGATGCCTCGGGTTATACGGCTGTTCGTTCTGGGCCCGACAGACGTCGCTCCGTCTCGAGGATCGGCACGTCACTGATGCTAGCGTACCGTCCCGCCATGAACCCACGCTCGTCGAACTCCCACATCTCATTGCCGTAGGAGCGATACCACTGGCCAGCCTCGTCGTGCCATTCATACTCGAATCGGACAGCGATCCGGTTTCCCCCGAAGGCCCACAACTCCTTCTTTAACCGATACTCGCGTTCCCGCTCCCACTTGCGGGTAAGGAAGACACGGATGGCCTCGCGTCCACGGAGGAATTCTGAACGATTTCTCCACTCGGAGTCTTCGGTGTACGCCAGTGATACGCGCTCCGGATCGCGGCTGTTCCAGGCATCTTCAGCGGCTTGGACTTTGGCTAGGGCGGAGTCGAGGGTGAAGGGCGGACAGATCGAGGTGCTCATGTTCGCACCATTTCTCTCGGAGTGTGATGTGGTGTGCTGGTACTCACTAGGTAGTGGGTCAACAACGGGTGATTTCGCCCCCAGCTGGGTGACCTTCCCTCTATTCTTGTTTTCCAGTGAGCAGGGTTCATGCTGCATGCTCCATCATTGTGTGTTTCCCATTGCGTGACCACTCCTGTGCACGAGCGAGTGCAGCGAAGGAGGAAGCATGATCATGACCAAGATTCCTGTTGAGCGTCTGTCTTGCACCGGTTGAAAGTTCATCTCTTATCGAAGAATCGTCGAATGTGTTCAGCGATCACCTGACCATCTTCTTCGAGGGCAAAATGGCCTGTGTCCAGTAAATGGAACTCTAGTTCCTTTAGATCCCGCTTATATGGGTAGGCCCCTTCGGCTGGAAAGATCTCATCATTCTTTCCCCACACGAGCAGGGTCGGTGGTTGATGTTCCCGCATGTAGGCCTGCCACTTCGGATACTGTGGCGGGTTCGAACCGTAGCTGTAGAACAGCTGAAGTTGAATCTCAGCATTCCCCGGTCGATCCAGGAGTCTCTGAGTGACGTGCCAGTTGTCCGGGCTGATCATCTCCTTGTTGCGAACGCCGTTGGTGTACTGCCACTGCGTCGCTCCGAGGGTGACGAGGAAGCGGAGCGCGTCCTCGTTTGACATGTTCGGCTGCTTGTACGTGGCCTTAACGTTCTTCCACCATTCGTTGTCCAGACCCTTGTTGATGGCCTTGCGATCTTTCCAGTACTCCTTAATCGGCTCCCAGAAATTGTTGTCGATGCCTTCGACATAGGCGTTGCCATTCTGGATAATGAGGGTCTCGACGCGTTCTGGGTGGCTCACGGCAAGACGGAACCCCACAGGCGCCCCATAATCCATTAGGTACAGGCTGTACTTTTTCAACCCGACTTGTTGAGTGAAGTGCTCAATGATGGTCGCGAGATTGTCGAAACTGTAGTCGAATTCATCAACTTTAGGCATGGAACTGTTACCATATCCTGGGTAGTCAGGGGCCACGAGGTGAAATCGGTCGGACAACAGCGGAATCAAGTCGCGAAACATATGGGAAGACGTCGGAAATCCATGGAGCAACAGGATAGTTGGTGCCTCTTTGGAGCCGGCTTCCCGATAAAAGATCTTCTGCCCGTCAACCTCAACCGCCTTGTGAAGTGTGGGATAACTAGCCTTGCCTGACATCGTTTCCGCCTGAGTCGGTTTTGCATGTGCCGGGTGCGGGGCCACGGTTCCAACCAGAATCGTTGTAATTAGACCTAATGGCAGGGCGGCCACTGTTTGTTATGGTGAAGAAAGATTTGAATGGCTGTGTGAAGTTTTTCATTGTTTCTCCCTTTCCAACGCATAGCATAGACAAGCGACGATACGGGCGAAGCGTGAAGGGCATGAGCGCCTCGCAGGGAGGCGTATTCTAGGAGGCTGGCGAACGAAGGGCAAGGACGATGAGCGGAGAAAATGGACGTATTTCAGCCAATGGGAAGAACTCGTGACTTCCCCCACTCCCACGGGAGTAAGTGATAGGAATTTGCTTTCTGGGTGGCAGGCCCCAGTGTTCCGCACTTTATAGAACCAGGTCGAAGCGACAGACTCGTGCATCCGGCTCCATATCCCGTCGGGGCCTCTCCAACTGTACGATCACACGATTCCGCTCGTGCTGGGGGAGGTCATTGAGAATGTAATCCCTCTCATGATACGGGTCGTGGGCGAAGTACATCTGCGTCGTCAGTTCAGGGAACCACGCGGTATGGACCTTGAAGTGAACGTGTGAAGGCCGAATCCAATCTGATCCCGCCGGATACTGCCCCGGCTTGATTGTTTTGAACAGGTAGCGCCCATCCTTGTTCGTGAGGCGGGTACCCCGGTACTGGAAGTTCCGGTCGAGCGGTCGCGGGTTCCGCCGATCCCGTGGATGGTTGTACCGGCCGTTTGCAGACGCCTGCCAGATCTCGACGCGTGCGCCTTCGACAGGGTGACATTGCGCATCTCGCACCTGGCCAAGGATGTAGATGACATGCCCCTTGGCGCGGCCCGCCAGACCCTTAACGCGTGTCAGGTCATTGTCCTTTTCCAGTTGGTCCTCTATAGGATAAAATGGCCCCTCTGTCTGAGGAGGCGTGAGGAGGCACAGGGCCTGGCTCGACCGCCCAAGCGCCGACGACGCAGCCAGACCGACTGAGGTGCCAAGAAGCACACCCAGAATCTGACGCCTCGTCAGAGCCCGGTCAGCCCGCGTATCGAGAAGAGCAGAAAGCAGGTTGTCCAGCCGGCGGGTCAGCGCCATGCCGTTGACCTCCCCCCACTTGTTAGGCCACCCTTGTACGTGACGGCGCATTGCACGGGAAAGCGACGGTAGGGACGAATCATGAACGGCATGGGAGCCTCGCAGGGAGGCGTATTCTAGGAGGGATGCGTGGGATGAGCAAGACTGATGGGCGCGATGACTAATACGGACGTCGCTCTGGCTGGCTCAACGGCAGGCGCGTGTCAAAGTCGCGTGGCTCGATCAGGTGGTTACGGCGTCGTTGGCTTCCACTAGTCTTGCGTAATCTTCGGTTCAGAAAACTCTCGTTCCTTCGATTGCAAATACCGTTCATAAAACAACAACAGATCCCGCACTGAAATCACCCCGACAATCTTGCCTGCCAGCGTGACACCAAGATGACGTACTCCGAGTTTGCTCATCATATCCTGGGCATCATGATCCATACAATTCCCCTCGATCGTGCGAATAGGGGTCGTCATAATCATCTCTACGGTCTGCTTGCTGAGATTCCTATTGTTTGCCACCGCGCGCCGGACGATATCCGTCTCGGTGATAATCCCGACCCACTGTTTCCCCTTTTTCACAAACAACGACCCGATGCTCGCGGCACGCATCGTCTTGGCCGTGCTCACAATCGACATTCCTGATTCCACGGCTATCGGACGCTTCGTCATGATCTGCGCGACTGTGCACAACATAAATCCCCCTTTTTATTGCTGAACGGCGTGGCCTAGTTTCGCTCCTCCGGTCGCATCAAGCGGCGTGGGCTTCCACTCCCGCGGTAGTCTTTGCGTCTCGTCAATCTGGGCAGGGGTCATCTGTTCGGCGAGGGCATCACGACGCGTGGCTGCCTTCTTTTCTCCGTTCGCTGCCGCCAGGTTGTACCACTTATAGGCCTGGACAAAGTCCTGGGGCCCACCATAGCCGTGGTGATACAGCGCACCGAGGCGGTACTGCGCTCCTGCGATCCCCTGTGCCGCAGCCTTTTCATACCACTGCCGGGCTCGCGCAAAGTCCTGTAGCACGGCCTTTCCCTTTTCATACAATACCCCGAGGATGTGCTGCGCCTCTGCGACTCCCTGCTTGGCCGGCGGTGTAAACTCACGCAAGGCTGTTGGGTAGTCGCCGCGATTATAGGCATCCAAGCCCGCTTGAAAATCAGCCCAGGCGGGAGCGGAGAGACCGACGAACGACAGGACGAGGGCGATGGGGAATCGGAGAGAGAAGGGCATGGGAGCCTCGCAGGGAGGCGTATTCTAGGAGGCTGGCGAACGAAGGGCAAGGACGATGAGCGGAGATAATGGACGTATTTCAGCAACGGGCAGAACTCGTGACTTCCGCCACTCCCACGGCGGCACGGGACTCGATACCACCAGCACCAGCCCTCTTTGCCCAGCGTGTGGTTGATGTTGGTGCCAACGGGCAGGATCACGGCGTGTTGCAGGCCACTTCCCACAGAACTTGATTGATACTCTCTGGTTCAACCGGTAGCCAGGTGTCTTGGTCGACGTAGCCATCATATGCGATCCCGATTTCCATACGACGTGAGAACTCCGTGTACGCTAGCAGCCGAAGGCGTTTTGCCACACAGTCGAATTGCTTGTGGGTCTTCGTCGACAAAAATCGGCGTCCTATCAAACCCCCTTGCGTCCACATAAAGTCAGTTAATTGCCACATCGTCACCAGATTCCCTTCTCGGCGAATGGTGGTTGGATCGAAGTACACAGTCTGTAGTTCTGATAGTTGATAATTTTTCTCAATCGCCACCCATTCTGCATACACGGGTCCATGACTTAGCACCAGGAGTGTGATGAGGAGCAGTCGTTTTATGTGAATCCCTCGGCAAGGCATGGTCACTCATTTCTTGATCGGCTTCCACTCCCGCGCCAGCTTTTGTGCCTCTGCGATTTGGGCAGGGGTCATCTGTTCGGCGAGCGCATCACGATGCCGGCCGGCAACCTCCGCTCCGTTCGCTGCCGTCAAGTTGTGCCACTTAAGGGCCTGGACATAGTCCTTCTGCACACCGCGCCCGTGTGCATACAGCAGCCCAAGCCTCAACTGTGCCGCCGCATGCCCCTGGGCAGCCGCTTGTTCGTACCACTGCCACGCTTGAACATAGTCCTGCGACACGCCATGGCCGCTGGCATACAGCATCCCGAGGTTGAACTGGGCGTCTGCCACTCCTTGTGAGGCGGCCTTCTCGAACCACTGCCGGGCTTGCCCATAATCCTGCGGCACGCCCCAGCCGTTGTCATACAGCAGGCCAAGGTTGTACTGGGCTTCTGCGTCTCCCTGCTCGGCCACTGGTCTAAACTCGCACAAGGCTGTCGCGTAGTCGCCACGGAGATAGGCGTCCACGCCCGCTTGAAAATCGGCCCATGCGGGAGTGGCGAGACAGACGATCGACAGCACAAGGGCGATGGGGAATCGGAGAAAGATAGGTATGGAAGCCGCGCAGGGAAGGCAATTGTAGGTCGCTGTTGGAAGAGACACAAGAGTTGTGTAGTCAACGTGAAAGGAAACAGGACGCGTCGTTCGAGTTCGCATGATGGATCTCAGACCAGGCTAGCGTGTTGCGCCGGCCGCCTTGAGGAGTTGAACGATATGGTTGGTTTTCGCCACGCGGAGTGCCGTTAGGCCGTTGTTCGCTTGTACGTTCACATCCGCCTGGCTGGCGAGTAAGCCCTGCACCACCTCCGTATGGCCCTGCTGTGCAGCGATGATCAAAGGCGTGTAGCCGTTGTTCATTTGCAAGTTCACATCCGCCTTGTTGGCGAGCAAGGCCTGCACCACCTCCGGATGGCCCTGCTGCGCAGCCAGGAACAGGGCTGTCGCGCCATCGTTCGTTTGCCGGTTCACATTGAAGCCCTCGGTCACTAATGCGTTTACCGTTGTGATGTCTCCCTGATAGGCCGCGGTCATTAGCGCATTACGATCAGTTGTACATCCGGGTTGAATCGCAACAAGGGTCAGGCCGGCAATGATGAGCATGCCGAGCCAGTGCACTGCATGGATGTCATCCTGGTGGTGGCTCTACCCACTGGGTCGGCAGCGACCTGCATGTCCATCGGGTAAGGGGTCGTGTGGTGATTGGTAACCATGTCACTACCTCCTGCGTGACGTGAGATGGCTGCGCTGACTAGCCCACTGTTGTGAGGCCACCGTTGGACGTGACCGCATAATGCACAGAAAAACGACGGTAGGGGCGAAGCGTAATGCGCATACCCTCTCCCTGTCTGAGATAATACGCAGCATGTAAAAACCGTGAGAAATATTTGCTGCGACATGGCATCGTTGATGCAGAACTTAGCGACGCACAGGTTCTGTGGACAACTCTGTGAACAAGGTTGTGTTATGGGAAGATGTGGGTGCATTAAATAAGGGAGGCACTCGCGTTGCCTAATTTTTAGGCATAGAAGGAGACGAGCCGATACCCCTATATCTTGTGGCAAGACTTGGATTTTCCTTTTAGCGGTCCAGATGAATCCTCGCTCGCTCTGTCGCTCATAGCCATTACCTAGAGATCACTCCCCAAGTTGCAACCTTCAAAACCAGGGCATTTGCTTATCCACAGATAACAATTGACGTTGTGGACAAGGGTTTTCTCAAATGTTCGCTTTTGGCTCGTCAATGAGAGCCTGCATGCGGCTCGACGTACAGGGCGAGAAGTGAGTTTCATGGTGTCGTCTCCTTCGCCATTCACGGTCCCATTTCTATGATTCCGCCGCATGCTTCATATGACACCGATAATCCAGCCCTCAATTCAGGCTTTCGTGCATTCGTCTAATTCAAATGGCGGATGGAAACATCGCTGCAATGAACCATCCCTGTCGGACCGACAAAACCACGCCGCCACCGAATAGGCCGTGTTCTGGTCAGGGTTCCGACCATCGACCAGAAATCGTTTCATCCAGAGCGGTGGATACACCTCCGCGATCACGGAACGTCCTCGAAGGATGTCCCACCCGTCGAACGGCCAGAAATGGACGTGCCCGTGACACTGTATCCGTAGATACCGCAACCACGAGAGACCGGCATGAGTTGATTTCGCCACCTGACCCTGCATGTCAAATCGGATGACTGACTTTGCTGTTGCAGTCCAGTGCTCCGTCAATCATAGCCACGATGCATTCCCAGTGCGTTGATTTCCCTCCCGCAAGGATTCTACGGATGTATGGTTCTCATCCGTCGGCCAGTGACGGTGGAAGTCGTCGAGAAATATGGACCAGTCGTGCGGTAGGCCATACTTCGTGAAATAGGCGATCGGAAATGAAAACCCGTGGTCAATGCCAACGAGCATACGTCTCTCGCCGGACTACTGCTCCACCAACCACTCAGCAATGCCCCGTCGTGTCCAATATCTGTACGCACTTTTTCGAGGCTCAACTTCCTGCGGCAGCGTTGGTCTAGTCGCTTCATACATTCGAAGTCCCTTTAAACTCGACGTGGGGGTTTCTGCACCGGAGTAATCAATTTCGATGTAACGCTCGAAAATCGGCATGAATCACAATTGTCCAATGAAGGCGATTGTGTATAGATGATGGACGAAGGGTGGCAGGCATGGGAGCCTCGCAGGGAGGCGTATTCTAGGAGGGACGCTAAGAAGGGCGCAAGGGCCGATGGCTCGATGACTAATACAGGCGTCGTTCGGGCTGGCTCAATGGCGACCGTGTGTCGGAGTCGCGTGGGTTGATCAGGTGTTTCGGCCCAGAGCCGATCTTGCCAGTTTTTTAGAAAGATTTTCATCAGAGGAGATGACTTATAATGATTCACTGCATAGCCTCTAGTTGGGTGCCAATGCGTATGAGAAACCCATTCAATTTTTTTCTTGAACTGATACAGCAGCCGGTCTGGATTCCTGCCTGGGTGCTTTTTCTAACAATTGTCAATATTGAGAGTGTACGGTTCTGGAATGAGCCTTTGGCGGCAGTCATTTTTGTGACATTCATGATTTCCGCAATGCTGGTGCTGGGACTATATTCGAGGTTCGGGTATGAAAAAATCCTTGGCATTGGACATATCTTATGGATTCCATTACTTGTCTACGTGCTGATGACAATTCCAGCTGCGAGCGGCACTTTTGAAATGTATCTAGTCGTTTGGTCAATTAGTACTGGCACTTCGTTGGTGTTTGATGTCGTCGATGTATGGAAGTACTACACAAGCCGAAAAAGCACCTAACCACGGCCTACACTGACCGGCTCTCTGTGGCTTTGCCAACTGCCATGTGAGCAGGCGCACTGCACGGGGAAGCGCCGGTAGGGCCGAATCATGAACGGCATGGGAGCCTCGCAGGGAGGTTGAATCTAGGAGTGATGCGAGTAAGGAGCAAGAAGCGAGCTTTCGTTAACTCGCCGTTAATTTCAAAGAAGAAATGGGCTAGGTCTGACGACTTAACCCCTTGATATTCTTGGTTGCGTGGAGAGGATTTTAGCGGCATTTCAGACCCCCCTGCGCATTGCGCTGAAGTGAGCTGCACCGGTTCTCGGTACCCGCTGCCTGCTTTATTTTATTTCTCCATTTGGGTCTCGCTGAGACCTACGTTGGCCAAATCCAAGCGCGTCTTAGTCATTAGTTTCACAAGATCAATCCCATCAGTAGCTTTCTCGTGTATAAGGTAATGACCTGCCTGGGCAAATTCGGTCCAGTGTGAACGGTAGACTGGGCCTCAACTGGGGAGGTCACTAATATGCCCAAGAAACGGTACACGTCCGAAGAGATCATTCAACATCTGCGGACGGTCGAGCAGGAAACCGGCAAAGGACTGGCGGTGCTTGACGCTTGTCGGAAGCTCGGGATCACCGAGTAAACATACTACCGTTGGAAGAAAGAATACGGCGGATTGCGCGTCGATCAGGCCAAGCGCCTGAAAGCCTTGGAGCAGGCGAATCTGCGCCTCAAGCGGATTGTCGCAAACCAAGCGCTTGATCTGTCGATCCTCAAGGAGGTCGCCTCGGGAACCTTCTAAGCCCGGCACGCCAGCGCGAGGGCGTGGGGCACGCCGTCACTGTGCTTCATGTGTCCGAGCGTCGAGCGTGTCGGGCGATCGGCCAACTCCGGTCCTCCTATCGGTACCGGCCCGGCTGGACCCGAGTCAGGAGCGGTTGCGTAAGCGGATCATCGCGCTCGCGAAGGAGTATGGGCGATATGGCTACAGCACGGTGACGGATCTGGTGAGACGCGAGGGCTGGGACGTGGGAAAAGATCGCGTGTAGATGATCTGGCGGCAAGAAGGCCTCAAAGTGCCCACCAAACAACCCCAGCGAGCCAGGCTCTGGCGCGCCGATGGGTCGTGCAGTAGACTACAACCTCGAACGATGGAGGATTCACAACAACACGGTCAGGCCACACAGCAGCCTTGGGGGTACGCCACCTGCCCACGAAGCAATCCAGCTTACGAGCTGAGGACTAACATGGTAGGTGGTACAAAAACTCCAGGCCGGTCAGTGACCTTGAGCAACGTGCACAGGAAGAGACTTTCATCGATTTTTCTATAGGGAAAATATCCACGCCATAGAAACATTAGCGTTGTGTAAACGCGTAAAAATCATATGCAAACTGAATCCAACGTCATTCAGCAGACGGTCCTTTCTCCAAAGGATCGAGAACATCTTCGTCATGAGATTGAAAAGGCCAGCGAACCCATTGCGCCATTCTGGCCAATGAAAACGTTCGTCGCCCAAAATCCCATTCACGGCTTGGAACATCTTCCCTTTGCTCAAGCTAATCGAGCAGCCAAACATCTGTTGGGGGGAAATGGATACCTGCCCAATGACGAATATCGCCAGTTCTATCGTGAGGGACGAATCACCGAAGAAGGGGTGAAGCGGGCTTTTGAACGTGTGGGGCCTCGAGCGGAAACACCATTTGGCATCACGGTTGGTCACCGTCAGATCACCGCGACCGATGTTTGGCGGGTGCATCTATTATTTGGGCTTGAAGCGTTGGATTCTGCTTTGCTTCAATGGGTTTTCCTCGGAGAGGGAGCCACCAAAATATTTCGGCAAGACCTTCCAGAAGAAGCAAAACACCGTATCATTGAACGAACGATTGAAGAATGCGAACTGTGCCGAAATTATCCGGAAGAGACCTACCTGACAAATCTGTGGAAAAGTACCTTGTCCGCATTGGGTCTTTTTGATCCAACAACCCATGATCATTTTTCGCGTCTCCAGTCCCCACAACGGTCCCAAACTTCACAGGGATTACCAAACTCTCTACAGATTTCCCTGCCAGCTCAACGAACTGTGAGCGATTGGGTGGATACACTGACGGACTCTTCAATTGTTGAGCAGGTCAATATTCAACTCATCAAATGGATCACTGCTTTTGTTGATGAAGGGCTGGCAGGATGGGAAATGCCTTTTCGACATGAGGGATTCTATAAGGCTTGGCGTGAACTTGCTCAGCGAGATCATTCGGGCCGCCTTCTTGGGATTGAACGGTTTGGTCAAAAAGTTTGCGCTCTCCCTACTGAGCCTGAAGATACTATTGTGTTTCTTCTGCGCCATCTCGGGATTCCTCAATCACGGTGGAAGGAATATCTCTCCCGACTGTTGGCTCAGTTACCCGGGTGGACAGGGCTTATTCGTTGGCTAGGGGAAAACCCAGCGTATCATGCCCAACATATGCATCCTATCGATCCGATTCAGTATCTTGCTGTCCGCCTGTTCTATGAAGTGGAGTTGGGTCAAGTTGAATGCTGGCGGTACTGGGGAATTGATGGAACACTGCCAGACTTAGTCGCCTATTGGCAGAACCGTCCTGACGAATACGAACAATTGAATGGCCCGAATTCTCCTGCTCCTGATCATCATACTCAGGGAGTGTGTCGTGATGCCTGGTGTCTTTTCCACTTGGCTCAATTTCTCGAACTCTCTCCCATAGAAGTTCAAGATCTCTCTCCAGACACCCTTAAAACCCTCCTCAATTGGATAGAGAGTTTTCCATCGGATCAGCATGGACCGGTCTGGTTAGAAGCTTATGAAGACGCGTTTCGTGAAAAATTGATTGCACAATTATCCGCGCATCGCGGGACGGTTCCTGAGACAGAGGAACGGCCACGAGCGCAATTAGTGTTCTGCATTGATGTGCGGTCAGAGTCCTTCCGCCGTCATATAGAAGCTCAAGGGCCGTATGAAACCTTTGGGTTTGCGGGGTTTTTTGGTATTCCCATCAGTCATCAGACTTTTGACAGTGCGGAACGGTCTGCCTTATGCCCTGTGATACTTTCGCCTAATCATGCGGTCACGGAAATTCCTCGTTCCGGAGAAGAACAGGCAGTGCAAAGTTATGCCTCAGGAACTCGATGGTATCAATTGGGGCATCATCTGTTTCACGATCTCAAACATAATCCCGTTGGGTCGCTAATGCTGATTGATGTGCTGGGGTTTTTCTTTAGTTTAGGTTTAATCGGCAAAACACTGATTCAAACGCCTTTCCAAACGATTACGGCAAGTATCCAAAGATGGTTTACGTATCCAGTTCCGACACAGATCTCTGTTTTCTCCCCACTCGACCCTCTCAACCCAAAATTGGGAGAGGTAAAAAACGAGAGGATTCCTGCTGGACTCGCTCCGGGATTTTCTCTTACCGAACGGGCAACCTTCATAGAAAATGGACTCCGGGCGATGGGGCTTACTGAAAACTTCGGTCGGTTGGTCGTCCTCTGTGGCCACGGAAGTCAGGTGGATAACAATCCGTATTTCGGGGCGTTGGATTGTGGAGCCTGTGGCGGCAATCCCGGGGACCCCAATGCTCGTGTGTTTGCAGCCATGGCCAATGATCCTGAGGTCCGTCGTACCTTGAAAGAAAAAGGCTTGATGATTCCTGATGACACCTGGTTTCTCCCAGGCAAGCACAACACGACAACGGATCGCGTCACGTTTTATGATGTTGAAGAGCTGTCCGAGGCCCATGCCGAGGATTTACGTGTGTTGCGCCGTGATCTCGCACAAGCGGGAGCCAATCAGGCACTGGAACGGTGTCATCGCATCCCCGGTGCGCCGACCGCAATTTCTCCCGAGCAGGCATTTGCTCACGTGGAGGAACGTAGCTGCGATTGGGCCAATCCTCGTCCTGAATGGGGGCTGGCTGGCAATGCATCTTTTCTCATCGGAAGCAGGAAATTGACCAAAGGACTCGATTTAGGCGGGCGTGTTTTTTTGCATTCCTATGATCCTGTTTCAGATCACAACGGTGCCATTCTCGAAAAAATTATGATGGCGCCATTGATTGTCGGGGAGTGGATCAACATGGGATATTACTTTTCTGGAGTTGACCCTTGGTTCTATGGAAGTGGGAGCAAGGTTATTCATAATGTCGTCTCGGGGATTGGTGTCATGCTTGGAAGCCAAAGTGATTTACAAACAGGCTTTCCCTTGCAGACTGTGAACAATGGAGACATCCATTATCACGAACCGATGCGACTGCTGGCGATCATTGAAGCGCCTCCAGATCGTATTGCGCCTATTATTCAAAAACATACCCTCCTCCAACATCTGTTCCATAACCAATGGGTTCATTTAGTTGCTCTCGATCCAGTCACGTTCAACTTTTATCGATATAACCCTGATGCAACTTGGGAACAAATGGCGTTGACCGCAGGTGGGTAGGATGTTCATAGATTCAGAAACATGATGAGCGCTAACTTCTATAAAATACTCGTCTTGAAGAGTTTGACTTTTTTTGTCATTTGGCTCGTGTTATCTGGAAAGTTTAACCTTTTCCATATGGGAGTGGGCCTGGCCTTATCCGTTGGATTGGCCTATTTGCACACTGGTCACCGTGATTCTCCGACTCGCCTTCTACCTGTGGCACGATTTTTTTGGTATGTCCCTTGGCTGCTCGGTCGAATTTTTCGAAGTGGTCTTCATCTGTCCTTCCTCATTCTCCATCCTGCTCTCCCAATTGATCCCAAACTCATTCCCTATCAAACGAAATTGCGCGATCGTGCAGCAATCGTCTTGTTGGGGAATTCCCTTACGCTCACTCCTGGGACCATCACGGTGGAAGTCAATTCCCAGGAGTTGGTGGTACATACGATGGATGATGAATCTGCTCATGACCTGACCAGTCGACAACTCGAAAACAAAATTATGGGGGTTTTTGAGGAGACAAACGGATCATGACGGAAACATTATTGTTCGTGGTGTTCTCCATCGTGATCTTGATTGCGGTGTACCTGTATCGTGTGATCCAAGGGCCAACCGTGTTTGACCGAATGTTGGGACTGAATGGGATCTCTACAAAAGCCATTATTCTGCTTGTGTTGATGGGGACCATCTACGAACGTGTGGACATGTTTATAGACATATCAACTGGGTATGTCCTGTTGAACCTAGTTGGTTCCTTGGCTGTCGCCAAATACTTAGAACACCGAGGTCTCGCGTAAATGGTTGTGTTGGCTTTAGGTTTCATTCTCCTCGGATTATTTTTTCTCCTCATTGCCGCCATTGGGATGGTGCGCCTACCCGATGTGTATACCCGGTCCCACGCGGTTGGGCTGACTGATACGTGGGGGGCGTTTTTTCTGTTGCTGGGATTAATGCTCTACCAGGGACTCAGCCTCAACTCGGTCAAAATTCTTGTCGTCCTGATTCTTCTATTTTTTCTCAATCCTGTGATTTCCCATGCCACGGTTCGGGCAGCACTTCGCTCAGGCCTGAAACCTTGGTCAAAGGTGCAAGAATGATTTTTTCAGTTGAAATTCCCCTCCTTCTTCTCCTGGTCATCACGGCTGGCGCGGCCATTTTAGTGAAGGACCTGATCAGCGCGGTGTTAATTCTGGGGTCGTACAGTTTCTTTTTAGCAGTCGTGTGGGCATGGCTTGGGGCTGTGGATGTGGCCTTTGTAGAATCCGTCGTTGGTGCTGGCCTAGCAACCGTCTTTTTCCTGTTGACGTTGTTTGTGACCGCTCCGAAGGACACGAGTATTCGGCACCATGCACCTCCCTGGGCTGTGTGGATCGGACTGCCTCTACTCGCCGGCCTTCTCTTGTATGCGGCCGAGGATCTTCCTAAATTTGGGGATCCTGCCTCTCCCGCAAGTGTCCATGTTTCTCCCGTCTACTTGGAAAACAGTTTGCACGATACCCAAACCCCAAACGTCGTGATGTCGGTCCTCATGGACTACCGCGCTCTCGACACCTTGATTGAAACGGTTGTGATCTTTACGGCAGGGATAGCTTGTGCGTTGTTGTTACGGAGAAACCAGACGTGATCCAAGCACACGATAGTGTTCTCATTCAGACATTAGGCCGATTCCTGATCCCGTGGATTCAACTGTTTGGGCTGTATGTGCTGTTGTTGGGGCAGTATGGACCGGGCGGTGGATTTGTGGGTGGGGTGCTCTTGGGCACGAGTGGGATTTTGGCCATCCTGGTTTTTGGTCCTCGGTCTTCTCATAGTGCTGTTGCGAAGAAGATTATTCAGGGTGATGGGCTTGGCTTAATAATTTTTGCGGGGGTGGGAGGGTTATGTCTGATCGGAGGAGGGCAGTTTTTAAACTACGCGGATCTTGAGATCCCAGGACTTGAGACTGCCTCACGTCGTTACCTGGGTATTTTGCTGACACAAATTGGTGTGGCGATAGATGTCGCAGTGACGGCAATCTCGATTGTCATAAGTTTGTCGTTCAACGATACCGACGAGGATTCTCATGCTTGAACATCTTGATGCGTGGCTTCACCGCCCAAACTTTATCGTCTTCGTGATCATTTTTCTCTGGGGGCTCTACATCTTGGTTGTCCACCACAACCTCGTAAAAAAGCTCATTGGCATGTACCTCGTGCAGACGAGCGTCATTTTTTTTCTTGTCACGCTGGGTGTGAAATCGGGGTCGACCGTTCCTGTCCTCTTGTCAACAACAGAGCCCATCCGAGTGGAAGCCTATGCCAATCCATTACCTCATGTCGTGACGTTGACGGCGATCGTGGTCGGAGTGGCGGTCCTAGGAGTGTCTTTGGCCTTGGTGATTGCGGTGTATCGGAAATATGGGACGTTGAACGAAGATGAGATTTTGAAGAGGTTGGAATGAGTGAACACCTTCCGGCTCTGATCTTCCTGCTTCCGTTCCTGACGGCTATTTGTATGCCCATGGCTGGTCTGAAAAACAGAGGGTGGTGTCGGCCTATGGCAATAGCGGCTGTTTCTGCCATGAGTGTCGCATCTATCGCCAATTTTATCGTCGTCATGGATTCAGGAGCAATTCGCTATGCCTTCAGCGGCTGGGCGCCTCCCATTGGCATTGAATGGGTCGATGATGGGCTGGCAAGTATCATCATGGTGACCCTCAGCCCGTTGGCATTGATTTCCTTGATCAATGCAGGCCCAACATCGCCCGCTACACTGGGACAACGGATTGCGCCGTACTACACATTGATCCTCCTCTTAGTGTCAGGGGTGACAGGAATCGTCTTCGCTGGGGACCTCTTCAACATCTTCGTCTTTCTGGAAATGTCCGCCTTGTCTGGATATGCCTTGGTCGGGGTTGCTGGGGGTAGGGCTTTGATGTCGGCCTTACGATATCTCATTTTGGGAACGGTTGGGGCTTCTTTGTATCTATTGGGTGTCGGGTACTTTTATGCGGCGACGGGTACGCTGAACATGGCCGACTTGGGGCAGCGAATTCCTGAGTTAATGACTTCCAAGGCCGTTGTGGGCGGGTTGATTTTTATGTTCATCGGTCTCGGACTGAAGATGGCGCTCATGCCCCTGCATGGATGGTTGCCTGATGCCTATGCCGATGCACCGGATGCCATTTCACCTCTGTTAGGCGCCTTGGTCACTAAAGTGGCTTTAATTGCCTGGGTGCGGATCATGTTTTGGGTGGTGGGTGCGGGGACGGAAATTGAACATGTGCCAGTCCTGATTCTTCTCGAAGATTTCGGAGCCATAGCCGCAGTCGTCGGGGCATTTTTGGCATTGGCACAACATGAGGTGAAACGGATGTTCGCCTATGGCGGAATTTCTCATATTGGGTTGATCCTCATCGGGGTAGGCATTGGAAATCCAACGGGGTTTGCAGGAGGGGTGTTTTATTTGATCAATGATGCAGTCATGCAAGCTGCCCTCTTTTTCCTAGCCGGTGCAGCGTTTTATCAGTATGGCGCTCGGACCATCGAAGATTTGAGCCGTTTGCGTGGACAAGCACCTTGGATGATAGGTGCGCTCATTATCATGGCCATGTCGATGATTGGATTTCCCCCAACCGGGGGGTTCTTTGGCAAATGGTATATCATTCTTGGTGCGATTGAAGCCCAGAATTATCTCGCGGTTGGAGCCGTGATCATCACAACCCTTTTGACGTTGGCCTATTTCATTAAGCTCTTTGAATGCATCTTTCGTGAGACTGAACCATCCTCAGGGATCATTCCTGTCGAGGCGCCATTATCTATAAAATTGAGTGTGGGTGCTGTGTCAGCCGCGATCATTCTTTTAGGGTTGTTCAGTGATCCCATTGTCAGATTTTTGCTCGATTCAACTCTGCCCACGGGGCTGTAATATTTAACGGTCATTGTTCATCGTGCATGCTTGGATAGCCTATGTCAGTTTACGTCCTGATCCCGCTTCTCCCTTTGATGGCCTGTCTCACTCTGGCTTTGGGTGGACAATGGCTTAGGGGGCAAAGCCACAAAGTCGCGATTCCTGCGATAGGGTTATCCTTCGGATTATCGATAGGTGCATTCATTGAGGTAGTCACCAACGGGCCTATCTCTGTTCCTCTCTACCGATTCATTCAGTCCGGCAATCTCGTCGTCGACCTTGGTCTGTATATCGACCAACTCACCGTCCTCTTGTTGATTTTGGTCACAGGGGTCAGCAGCATCGTTCACATCTACTCGTCCCGATACATGATCGGGGATCCCCGTTACAATCGGTTCTTTGCGGTCATCGCCCTGTTTACCTTTGCCATGGTGACGTTGGTCATGAGTAGTAACCTACTCATGTTGTTTATCTGTTGGGAGGTCATGGGGATCTGCTCCTATCTTTTGATCTCCCATTGGGCTCAACGAACGTCAGCCTGCCAGGCCGCCACGAAAGCGTTTTTAGTCAACGCCGTTGCGGATGTCGGACTCGGGTTCGGAATCATCCTGATCTTTGCCACATTTGGTACGCTCGACATTCAACAAATTTTGACTCAGGCGGACAGCATGCAGGACCGGACGATTAATCTTTTGGGATGGATCGGGCTTGAATTCTCAGTTCACAGCTTGACCGTTATTGCTCTCTTTTTGTTTTTGGGCGCCATGGGAAAGTCCGCGCAGCTGCCTTTCCATGTGTGGTTGCCTTTTGCAATGGAAGCCCCCACTCCTGTCTCAGCGCTGATTCATGCAGCCACGATGGTGAATGCGGGGCCCTTTCTTCTTATCCGTTTAAGTCCGTTGATTGTCCTCTCGCCACTGGCTATGACCGTCATTGCGGTTATCGGTGGGGTGACGGCTCTGTTTGCGGCGATTGTCTCACTGACGCAGACCGATATTAAAAAGATTCTCGCCTACTCCACGATCAGTCAAATTGGGTTCATGATCATGACCTGCGGCATTGGGGCTTTTGTGGCAGCGACGTTTCATTTATTAGCCCATGGATTTTTGAAAGCTTTTTTATTCCTGTCTACGGGGAATGCCCTACAATCGGTTCAAGCCCACAGGCATCCTAAGTTGGATGTTGGCCATGGACCGAAATCGAAGTCTGCGTGGTCTTTGTACGTTGGAGCCCTGATTTTAGCCTGCATTCCTCCTTTCGTGATCTTCTCAGGTCCGTATGAATATCTGTGGACCGTGCAGCATTTTGCTTCAGCCAAATTCGGCTTTTGGGTGATTGGCTTAGCCACCGTCTTTTTTACGGCGATGTATCTCTTTCGCGGAGTCCTCTTACTCTTTCAAGGCGGACCTTCTGTAGGGGATTCGGAAAGTGGGAAATCGTTTGTAGTCACGCCGCATTTGTTTTCGCCTTCACACCTCTTCGGACTTTTCCTTGTGGGCGCGATCCTGGTGAGCTTTCTCATGGTGTTGTGGGGGTGGTTTGTTCTATTCCTGGCACCGGCATTGGGGCAGCCAGTTCCACATCTCAATGAACTAACCCCCACAGGGGGAGTCTCTTGGTGGATCATGTTACCGCTGGTTATGGCGGTTGGCGGGTGGGGCGTTGCCTACTTCCTTCATATCAAACCCCGATCGTCCTTCCTCGCACAGTCGGAGTGGGGGAAGACTTTGTACGTCCTTTTTCTGAACAAATTGTATTTTGACGAGATCTACGAGGTCTATGTGGTTCAACCCACACTTCGATTTTCCAAATGGTTATGGCGAACTGTCGAACTTGGAGGAATAGATCGAGGGGTGGTGGGGGTTGGTACTCAAACCATGAGCTTCGCTCGTTGGCTGTGGCAGGTTGTGGATGTCAAAGGAATAGATCGAGGGGTGGTGGGGATTGGTACTCAAACCATGAGCTTCGCTCGCTGGCTGTGGCAGATTTTTGATATTCGAAAGATTGAAGAGAACGTCGAACGATTGAAACCCCAGGCAGATGCAACAGATTCTAAGGTGAAGAGCGTCGAACCACGAGCGCTTCAGCACCATTTCTTGGTCATAATTTTTTGGTTAGTTGCGGCTATAGGGCTTTTCTATTGGCTTGCGCGATGAACACTATTGGAACTTGCTTAAGGTGTAGCGTGGGTGGGGGAACATGAGCTCCATCTTCGCAGATCACCTGCTCAGTTGGATGATTGCCATGCCTTTCCTTGGGATTGCGGCCCTGGCATTCATTCAGAACCAGGAATGGATACGTCGGGCCGCACTCGCCAGTACGCTGATCAATTTTGGGCTCTCTCTTCTTCTCTGGTCTGGCTTTGATTCCACGAACCAAGGCATGCAGTTTGTGGAGCGCATGCAATGGATGCCCACCTTCAACATTCAGTATGCCGTTGGTGTCGATGGGATTAGTATCCTGCTGGTACTGTTGATAGCTCTTCTCTGTCCTCTTTGTATCCTCTGCTCTTGGACTGCCATTACCACCCGAGTCAGAGCCTTCATGATGCTGATCCTGTTAGTTGAAGGCGCCATGATTGTGGTCTTTACGGCCTTGGATCTTTTCCTCTTCTTCATGTTGTGGGAAATCACAATGATTCCCCTGTATTTCATGATTATTCTGTGGGGAGGTCCAGACCGGATAGCAGCAGGCATCAAATTCGTACTGTACAGCCTCACGGGTAGCTTGTTGTTACTGGTGGCGATTTTAGGCCTGTATTTCGAAGGGGGCAGTACCTTCGACATTTTGGCACTGACCAATCAAACCTATTCATCAGATGTGCAGTTTTGGATTTTCTTAGCGTTCTTTCTAGCCTTTGCGATCAAAATGCCGATGCTCCCATTTCACACCTGGCTCCCCGATGCCCATTCAGAGGCCCCGACAGCGGGAAGCGTTCTTCTGGCGGGAGTGTTGTTGAAAATGGGCGGGTATGGATTTTTGCGATTTTGCCTTCCCATGTTTCCAGAGGCCTCCGTCATCTTCGCCCCGTTCATTTTATGGTTGTCCATGGCTGCTATTTTATATGGCGGCTATATGGCGTTAGCACAGTCCGATCTGAAAAAGCTGGTCGCCTATTCTTCAATTTCCCATATGGGATTTGTGACTCTTGGAATATTTGTCTTCAATCACCAGGGCATCCAGGGTTCAATTCTCCAGATGTTTAATCATGGGATTACGACGGGTGCGCTGTTCCTGGCTATAGGGCAATTGTATGACCGCACACACAGTCGCCTCATTAGTGATTATGGGGGCCTTCACCAAACCATGCCTCGGTTTGTTGCGCTGTTTTGTCTCTTCTCAGTTGCGTCATTTGGCCTGCCGGGCACGTGTAATTTTATTGGAGAATTCTTGGTTCTCCTTGGCACTTACTACGAAAGTTTCGTCATGGTGTTACTTGCAATGGGCGGAATTGTCTTGGCTGCCGCCTACATGCTCTGGATGTTGCAGCGGGTTGCTTTGGGTGAGTCAAAAACGAAAGCCGCCTCGCTTCTTTCTGACTTAACCGGTCGTGAGTTAGCGACGGTGGTTCCCTTAGCGATCCTCGTGTTTTGGATTGGTTTGTACCCTGGGCCCTTGATGGAAATGATGGAGCCCAGTGTGACGCGCATACTGGAACAGACAAAAGGCATTCAAGCAACGTTGATATCCTTAAATGATTCGTGGCCATGATTGACCAGCCTGGAGGTTTTGTTCCACCTACCATGTGAGCGATTGCCCTGCCCCCAGTTGTTAGACCACCTTTCAAGGGCCCCAGTAATCACAGTTCTCTCCCTGATCGGCTCAGGGCTACCATTTAGATCTCGATAATCAGGGCATTCAAGCGAATACTCTTGCTTGAAACACCCTTGCGGAGATCACAGGAACTAAAACTTCGGTCGACGCACTGTGCCTGCGGCCTCGGTGGATGGTGGAACGTCGAGCACGGTGGGCGTGAATAGGGTGCTCCAGTCGGTCCTAGTTGCCATGACCTCCCGGACCTCCGCAGGAAGGAAATCCTTCCCCTGCCGAATCTGCCAGCCTCCACCGAGGGCTTTGTAGGTGGCAATAAGGTTGAGCACCACATCGCCCTGCGTCGCGGCCAGGCGATCCTGCTGTTGTACAAGGAACTCTTGTGAGCTGAGCACGCGCACAAAATCGACGGCCCCCGCACGGTACTGAATCAGGGACAGTTTCACCGACCGCTGAGTAGCCTCGACACTTTCCGCGAGGGACCTTACCTGATCTTGCGCCTGTAAAAATGCGATCAGGGCGGCTTCTACCTCCCGCGCCGCCTCGAGCACGGCGTTCTGGTAATTGACCACGAGTTGCTGGAAGCGGGCATCTTCAACACGCACGTTGTTTTTGAGGCGTCCGTAGTTCAAAATCGGCCAGCGCACAGCGGACCCCGCCATGTACGTGAGTCTGTCAGCACTAAAGAGATCGATAAAATCAGCATTGTTCGAGAGGCGTCCACCAGCGTCGCTGGATTGGAGGCCGATGGACCCGAACACTGAGATCCGCGGATAGAGCTCTGATGTTGCAACTCCAATGCGAGCGCTCTCCGCTGCTGCCTGAAACTCTGCCCGACGGATGTCGGGGCGTCGACGCAGCAATTCAGCCGGGATCCCGACCGCCACGACAGCAGGCGGGGTCGGAATTCGGCCCGATCCTCCCCCTAGCTCTTGGATTTCGGTCGGTGGTATGCCAAGCAGGGTGCTGAGCGCGTAGTTGGCTTGACGAAACTGGGTTTCTAGCACCGGGATCAAGGCTTGGGTATCACGAAGTAGGGCCCTGGCTTGTGCCACATCCAGTTCACTGACTACACCGTTACGAAAACGCACTTCGGCAATCCTGAGGCTCTCCCTTTGAATCGTGACGTTCTCTCTCGCGAGCTCGAGCCGTCTTTCAGAGATCCGAATCAGGACATAGGTTCGAGCCACTTCGGCCATGAGTGAGGCTAGGACGGCATCATAGTTTGCGATCGAAGCCATCATCTGCGCATTCGCGGATTCGATCCCGCGGCGGAACCGTCCCCCAAAGTCCAGCTCCCAAGCCGCATCAAACCCGCTAAAGTAGTTGTAGAAGAACTTATCCAACAGGGCCGCCTGCGGCCTGTTGTCGCTGAGTTGGTTCGCACTGATGTCGGCGCGGAGTTGCTGGAGTTGTGGGTAGAAGGTGCCGACTGCGAACCCTAGGTTGGCCCGGGCTTCCAGAATGCGGATCCCCGCAATGCGCAGTGGCAAGTTTTGTTGGTAGGCGGTATCAACCAGGGAATCGAGGACGGGGTCGTCGAACACCGTCCACCAGTCGCTGTGCTCAGCCGGCTGGCTCGTGATTTTCGTATGGTCAACCTCGAGCCACTTATCTGCCACCGGTGCCTCTGGCTTGATAAAGTCCGGTCCGACCATCGTGCACCCGCTCAGAATCAGTGCGACCGCGAGGAAGGGACCTAATCGTGTTGTCTTGGCTGTGTAAAGATGATTCATGATTCTTCTAGCTCCCTTTCAGGTAGGAAGGCGCGACTACGCCACCCTCATCCTTAATGTCTCCACGAAGGCGACATAGAGTGTCGGCACGACAACGAGTGTGAGCCCCGTCGAAAAGATCAAACCGAAAATCATTACGTTGGTCATCGGGGCCCAGAGTGGACCACCAAAGAGTGAGAGGGTGAGTAACGCACCGATGGTGGTCACGCTGGTCAGCAAAATTGGCCTGATGCGCAGCCGTCCGGCCGCGGTGACTGCCGCCCTTAACTCCTGGCCCTCCGCAACGTTTGTTTCGATAAATTCGGTGAGCACGATAGCGTTGTTGATGACGATGCCAATCAGAGCAAGGACTCCGAGCATCGCCATAAACCCCATGGCCCAGCCCGTGATCAGGAGTCCGACGAAGACACCGATCAGGGCCATGGGCACGGTGAAGAGGATGACGAGGGGCTTGAGGTACGAGTTGTATTGCACAATCAACACGAGGGCAATCAGGAGGATCGCGATACCGACGGCTTGCACGACTCCTGCTTGCGCCTTGGTGGTTTCTTCCTGTTCACCGCCCTGTTCCAAGTGGTAGCCGACAGGCAATGCCGCAACCATCTGCTCGAGGCGTGGCTTGATCTGGCTCGCGACGTCGTTGGCGAGCTTCTCCTCCTCCACTCGGGCCCCGACGGTCACCGTCCTGAGATTATCACGGCGGGCGGTCACGGCTGCTTTCCAAGTGGGCATAACTTTGGCTACCGAATCCAGCGGGACCTTCCCAAGCGCCCCATTCACAAAGATCCCAGAAAGGTCATGCAGATCGTTCCGGTGTTCTCGAAGCGTTCGCAGCAACACGGGAACCTGGTGATCTCCCTCGCGATAGATCGTCAGAGGCGCCCCGGACAGCAACGATTGCGTGGTGAGGGCCACATCGGCGTTCGTGACACCGGCGAGGTTGGCGGCATATGGATCGATCTTCACCTCAACCTGGTAGCCGGTGGTTCCCCAGTTGCTGTAGGGATCGACGATGCCAGGAGTCTCCTTGAAGAGTTTGACCATCTCACGGGCCTTGCGCCGTAGCAAGGCGGCATCCTGGCCGCTCACGCGGAAGCCTACGGGATCTCTGATGGGCGGACCCAGCATGAAGAGATCGACGGACACGCGAGCCTGAGGAATCTTGGCCACCTCACGGCGCACGGCCCGCGCATAGTCTTCGGTGTACCTCGGATCGGTCGTGTTCACCAGCAGGAAGGCAAAGTACGGGTAGTCATATTCGGGCTCTTGGGTAATCATGAGCCGCGGGCCTCCGGTCCCGATAAAACTTATCGCACTTGCCAAACGGTGCTTGGTCTCTCCGTCATCCGTGATCGGGCTGGTGTCCACGAGGACTTTCTCCACGTCACGAGAAATTCGCGCCGTCGCTGAGATGGGCGATCCCTCCGGTAGCCATACCTTAACAAAGAACTGATCGCGAAGCCCCGCAGGGAAGAATTGATTCCCGATAATCGGAAGGAGGGCGAGACTGCCGAGAAACACGACGAAGGCGGATCCTAAAACGCGGCCCTGGCGATCCAGGCACCACGTCATGATACGGTCATACCCAGGCAGCCTACTGGGCGTGCTCACGATCGAGCGGGTCTCTCCGGATTGGGGAACCTTCAGCAGCCACAGGCACATGAGGGGAGTCACCAGCATGGCCACGAAGTAGCTGGCCACCAAGGTCGCGGTCACGACCACTGGAAGGCTTGCCACATATTCGCCCACGTCTCCGACTATGGTGAGCATAGGGAGGAATGCGAAGATCGTCGTCAAGGTCGACGTCAAGAGGGGAACGGCCAGATCTTGAGCTCCCTTGATAATGGCCTCCCGCCTCGGCAGGCCTGCCCGAATGAGCCGGAGTGCGTTGTCAGACACCACGATGGCGTTATCCACTACCATGCCAAGCGCGATGATGAGCGAGGCGATCGAGAACTGCTCGAGGTCGACACCGAAATGGCGGACGACCGCAAAGGCGCTGATCATCGAGAGCGGGACCGCTGTGGCCATGATGAGCGCCGGACGCCATCCCATGGCGACCAGCGCCACCAAGAGCACAATCACCACGCCCTGAAGGAAGTTGGCTAGAAAATCTTCGATCCGCGCATTGACCTGTCGTGGGAGATCGTTGACACGAGTGAGCTGGAGGTCGGGTGGTAGGACGCTCTCCCGGAGTTCGCCAATGACCGCGTCTACGGCCTACCCCATTTCGATGACGTTCAGGCCGCGCTTCATCGATACGCCCAGCACAAGGCAGGGCTGGTGCGATTTCTCAGGGCGGGTGAACCTGGTCATGGTGGTCGGCGGCTCTTCATACCGGCGGTCAATACGAATCGGGAGGTCTCCAAGGCGAACGGGAAGGATGCCATCTATGCGGCCGATGACCAGGTCGTGCATTTGATCGACTGAGGTAAACTCCCCCGTAGGATCGACAGCATATCTCCCACGCTCCGTATCGAGTTCGCCTCCAGGTTGGACGATATTCCTCGCCTCGAAGGTATCCCGAAGCTGGCTGGCCGTCATGTTGATCTTGGCCCAGTCAGCACTATCGACCTCAACGTAGATCCGTTCTGGCTGCACGCCCCAAAAATCGACTCGGGCCACTGAGTCCATCAACTCCACCTCGTCCTCGATCCGTTCCGCGAGCACCTCAAGCTGGCGCGGCGTGTAAGGCCTTTCGATCTGCTGCTTGCCGGGCAGGGAGATCTGATGTAAGGCCAGCACGATCTCGTACACGTCGCCGAAGTCTGAATTGACAAAGGGTGGATCGGCTCCTTGCGGCAATCGGTGTCGGACGGCGCCAACCTTAGCGCGGACTTCGTCCCACACCTGGTCGGTATCCATCACGGTGTCCGCCGCCGTCACCTGAATGATGGACAGGCCATCCCTGGATTTGGATTCGGTCGTGTCGACCTCTGGGATTACAGCAATCGCCTTTTCCAAGGGGTCTGTGAGAAGATCCTCGACCTTGGCTGCCGCAGCCCCCGGCCAGCTGGTAATGACCAGCGCATCCCGAATGGTGATTATCGGGTCCTCGCGACGCGACATGGTTGCGAAATTGAACAGCCCGGTTGCGAGCAGGACGCCCACAACCGCAACAATGCTGGCGCGATGAGTCAGCGCGAATCGTGGCAGGTTCATAGCGGCAGGCGTTCTTCGCCTACGATCGTGACCGGCTGGCCATCCGACACATAATGCATGCCGCCCATGATGACCTGGGTGCCTGGCCCGATCTGCACACCCTCGATGCGGCGCAGTTCGCGATAGGACTCATGAACGGTCACTTCCGTCGCATGGGCTGTGTTCTGCTCCACCACGTAGACGACATGCTTGTCGTCGATGAGGGTGATCACGTCAACCGGGACGTAGAGGCCTCTGGGAGTGGCATGCAGCAGAAAACGGACGGGGACCAAATCCCCTGGACGCAGGAGCTAGGTGGGCCGGCCAATGGCGAGCCCGGTCAGGTGCTCCTTTTTCGGATCGATCACGAGAAAGTCTCCCTCACGTAAATCCCCGCTCGTCTTGAGACTCCTAAAATTCCATTTGATCACGGTGAAGTACTCGTCGCCTAAGGTGACTTTGACCTTGTCAGGTACATGTTTCCCGACGGCGCTTCGTCGAGCCCCTGGGTGGAAACTCACCCCGGGGAGGCGCAGGACGAACGAATTTCCGCCTTCGCGGTAGACGCTGTCTGTGTGCACATACAGTTTGTCTCCCTCGCCCTGATAGCGCCGCACAACGGGTCGGATATCAATCACCATGGGGAGCCCTTCGGTCTGCGGATCGATCTGCTCGATTCGGCGTCGCTCGTTACGAGCCATCAAATTGATGCGAAACGTACGCGTCTCCGGGTCCGCGACTGCCCCCTTTTCGTAGACGCGGGCATACACCTGAGCGGGTTCGCCATCGGGACGGACCGGGTCCCTTGGGAGCAGCACCACCCGATCGCCAGTCCGGATCCTTCGATCTTCGTTAGCCGACACGGCGACTTGGACCTGGATGGGATCCATCAGGCTTAATGTCACTACCGGCTTACCCGCTTCGATCACAGTACCCTGGCTGACATGGATGCGCGTCACGCGTCCCGAAAAGGGCGCCCGCAAGGTAGTGTCTGCGAGGTCCTCCTGAGCTTGGTTGAAGTCTTCCCGGATGGCGAGAACTACGGCCTCGCGTTCAGCCTTCCGGGCGCGCAGGCGGTTGTAGTTGCTCTGGGCTTCGTCAACAGACTGCTGGCTTCCTGCTCCCTGTTCCAGGATCCGATTCTGACGTTTCAGCGTCTGGCGAGCCAGTGTCACCGTTGCCTTCACGGCCTCGACCTGTCGCTGGGCAGCCTTGAGCCGCGCTTGCACCGCTTCGAGTCGCTGGCGGTAGCGCGTATCCTTCAACCTAGCGATCTCATCACCTGGACGGACCAGGGTGTCATGTTCATCGAATGCCGGACCCTCGACTTCCATGCCCTCGTCGAGAACGGCGAGCACCCGGCCGGCGACCTCAAAGCCGACTTTTTCGTTGCGGTAGAGACTGACCGAACCGGTGTAACGACTTCCAGTTGGAAAATCACGCTCTTCCAACTGAAGGACCGTGACAGGTCGAGCCTTCATCTCCTGGACCCCTGCCGTTGGGTCCTGGTCGCACCCAGAGCAGATGAGGCTCGCTACTAAGATGAGGCTCGCTACTAAGATGAGGCTCGCTACTAAGATGAGGCTCGCTACTAAGATGAGGCTCGCTACTAAGATGAGGCTCGCTACTAAGATGAGGCTCGCTACTAAAAGGACGGAAGTGGCTGGTAGGCGCTAGCTCATCGGGAAGACTCCAGTATCCCGTACGTCACATCCATTACATACAGGCTTGCTTCAGGGCATGGATCCTACATCACGTGGCCGGGACCCTCTGACCGACCGGAAGTTTTTGTACCACCTACCGTAATTAGCAATCAGCTCGCTAGCTGGATCGTTTCGGGAGCGGGTAGCCGCAACCCCAGAGCCTGATATGGTCCGCACCTGGTTGTAATGTCTCCGCCAGCGTTGTTCGTTAGAGCGTATTGCACACGGAAGCGATAGTAGGGTCGAAGCGTGACGTGCATGGGAGCCTCGCAGGGAGGCTATTCTAGGAGGGTGGTGGAGGAAGGCGCAAGGGACGACTAGGCAAATGGTGGTAATTTAGTGGTTCGGTTGTCTCGTCACAAATAACAGCCCCCAAGTGGCACCCACCCCCTTGATAGGCATGGGACTCTTTTAAGGAATGGACCCTGGAGATAAAAAGGAGCTTGGTCGGCAGAACATGGAGTCTGTGTAGGGCACCCGACGCCTAGCCACTCATCCATGCGCCTCCTCTGTGGCCGGTCAGAATCATGAATGTTCTGGGTGGACGTGGCGTCTAATGAGACATTACCACCATGAGCGTTGTGCGGAACACCACCATGGCTGTTGTGCTGCTGCTTTGGGGCAGTACGGCATGGGGAACCACGTTGACATGGGATGCGAACACTGAGCCCGATCTAGCTGGTTACCGGGTGTACCAATGTAGTCAGCAACCCTGTGGGCGAGCGTTTGGAACGGCGACGTCCCTTGTGACATTGGGAACGGTCACTAGTTTCAATATCGGGACACCCGCCGCCGTTCGGTTCTATGTGATCACGGCGTACGACTTTGCCAACAACGAATCGAACGAGAGTAACGTCGCCGCCTATAATCCGATTGCCGCTCCGCCACCCACCAGCGCCGACTCCCCCGGTGTCGGAACCGGTTCCACGACCTGTATTGTGCAGTACTTCGAGGGTGTTGTCGTCGAGGGTGTTGCCGCCGAGGTTGTTGGTGACGGGGCCGGTGAAGTTTGTGGAACTAGTGATCAGGAGAGCGTAAGTCCCTACAGCAGATCTGGACCGGTTTACGGGGGCTAGGTCAACCCAAAAACTCCATCATTCATGAGAAGCTCAGCAAGAACCATGAACCATTCATTGCGTCCGCCCATCTAATGAGTTTGACTCGCCTCGTAGTATGTTCGTCCTCGCGAGGGAAGTGTTCCCATATCAATATTCCAGAATTTCCTGTTTCCGAAGTGGCTGAAGCGGACGAGCATTGGGGCCAATGGTGGTCACAAAGCGACCAGTTTGAACCTTCGATATTTCGATTGGAGTCTTCAGAACAATCCATTGCACCCCCGCGGAACAGGGTGGAGTGGTAAGCGACCCATGGTAAGAAAAATGGTGCGTACCGTTTGGCAGGATATCCATAAAATTAATCGTCAAATCAGTAGTCACTACCTCCCCCTTATAAGGAAGACGGTGCCCCGTATGTTGTTTAATCCAATTTCCAATGCGAGAAAGGAACCGATTCTCTCCACCAAACGCCATGAGGATTCCCACCACCAGGATATGACCACCCTCATCCTGATGCACTAAGTGCATCTCCATCGGATACGCCGTTCCGTCAATATGGTGCTCACTGGGATCATGGAAATGAAATTGTCGCAATGTGTAGGACTTCCCATTCAGTCGCAGAAAGCTCCCCTCCTGATAGTTCACTTGAAGGGTGTGCCCATTGTTCCTCACGGTAAGTGGTGTCGGGTGGTAATGAAAGGTGAGTTCCTCTTGGTCTTCACCATGTCGAGGCATCACAATGTTGATAGGAGATTGTTCCCTTCCTGTTTCGCAGACCATGTAGGAAAGATTGAGCGTCGCCCAATGACTTGGGCCTTCCACACCTTCGTAACCCCAATGACTTGTGTCAGATTGGTGATCGGAATGAGAATTTTCAGATCCCACCACGTGTTGAGATGCACTACACCCGATACCAAAAAGCGGCAATACCAATAAGAGGAAAGTTCTTTTAAGATTATTAATCAATCTGGCTTCTTTCATTTGTTGTCACTCGGTGATGGCAGTTTGCAATCGTGACCGGCATGAGAGCCTCGCAGGGAGGCGTATTCTAGGAGGGATGCTAATTAGGAGCAAGGATCGGTTGTGTCCTTTACGGGATAGATACTACCTACCGAAACCCTACGCAAAACAATGCGGCAACAACCCTCTTGCAGCCAAGCACTCTCGGTTTCGTTAGATAGCTGTTAGATGAAAGGAAGAAATGGGCTAGGCCTGACGACCTAACCCCTTGATATTTTTGGTTGCGGGGAGAGGATTTGAACCTCTGACCTTTGGGTTATGAGCCCAACGAGCTACCAGACTGCTCCACCCCGCGAGCGGATGCTAACAAAGCGTGAAATGGCAAGTCAAGCCAACGATTGCCACCGTTGCATTCATGGGTGCGCGGTGCTAAAGCGGTACCATGCGAATTGTTTTCATGGGCACACCGGAATTTGCCGTCCCTTCCCTTGAAGCGTTGCTCAAGTCAGAGGATCAGGTTGTTGGGATCGTCACTCAGCCGGATCGTCCGAAAGGTCGCGGGCACACTCTCGCGCCGCCACCGGTCAAGTTGATCGCGCAACGCACGGAGATTCCTCTCCTGCAACCCCTCAAGATCAAGACGCCGGACTTTCTCGATGCGCTAGCTGCTTGGAAGCCGGACCTGATTGCAGTCGCGGCTTTTGGTCGGATCCTGCATGCGCCGATTTTGAATCTTCCACTGAAGGGCTGCGTGAATGTGCATGGATCGTTATTGCCGAAATACCGAGGCGCGGCTCCTGTTCAATGTGCGATAATCAATGGAGAAACAGATACCGGCATCACGACAATGCTGATGGATGAAGGAATGGATACAGGCCACATGCTCCTCCAAGAGCGAATTCTGATCATGCCAGACGATACGACGGGAACATTGACTCCCCGCCTCGCAGAACTCGGCGGGCGGCTTCTCGTCGAAACGATCAAACAGCTCAAGGAAGGTACGATCACGCCCCGCGCGCAAGACAACTCTCAAGCCACGATGGCCACTCTTTTAAAAAAGGAAGATGGTGTGATTGATTGGGCTCGCAGCGCTCAATCGATTGCAAATCGTGCTCGGGGGCTGTCTCCGTGGCCGGGAGCTTATACCTTCCTTGGGCACGATCGTTGGAACATTTGGAGTGCTATTGCTAAGCCCACGCGGAGCGACGAGCAGCCTGGAACAATCATCGCTGTCACAAAGTATTCAATTCAGGTAGCAACTGGTGAGGGAGTGTTGGAACTCGTCGAGATTCAGATTGCCAATTCGAAACGGATGACCGCCGCGCAGTTTCTTGCCGGTCATCGGGTTGGTGTGGGTGCTAGATTGGGGCCCGGCGGCTCCTGATCTGATCCACCCGCATAACAAAGCCGGCGTCTGCTGACGTCGCAATCCGCTCCCGCGCACGCTATGTCATCGAGTAGCGCACATCACATCACTAATGCGGCCGTTTCACCTGCGAGGGTTGCGGCACTCTCAACGCTTCTTTCCTGTCACACATCAGAAGATACGGTCGATGATTTGCTTCACCGGGCGTGCAAGACCAGTGTGTCCGACCCACGAGACCGGGCTCTGGCGATGGAACTGGTCTTGTATTGCGGCGGAAAGAAACAGTTGATTGGCGGTTGGAACAGTTGCTCAAGAAGCCTCTCCTGCGTCTTCCCGTCGTTCTCCAAACGCTGCTGCGTCTCGGAGTCTACCAACTTATTTACCTGGATCGAGTTCCCCAGTCAGCGGCGGTTCACGACACAGTCGCGCTCACGAAATCATACACCAAGAAACTCGGTCGCGACTGGAGTGGCTTTGCCAATGCAGTGTTGCGCAATCTCATCCGTTTGCCTGGTCCGTCACTTCCTGATCCAGAAGCCTATCCGGCCCAGGCCTTGTCCCTTAGCCATTCCGTCCCGCTGTGGCTGTGCCAACGATGGATCGATCGAATGGGGTTTGAGCAAGCCGAAGCTAGTTGCAAGAACACCAGTTGCGTCCCTTCTGTAACAATACGCGTGAATAAACGGCGATTGACGAGAGACGCTTTTCTCGATCGGCTCCAACGGCATGGGATCTCGGCGCGTCCCACAACGATCAGCCCTGTCGGTGTTGTGCTTGAAAAAGGACAGCTGGTGACATCCCTCCCCGGATTTCAGGATGGTGATTTCTATATCGAAGATGAAGCCGCCCAACTCATTCCCTCTCTCCTCGATCCGCATCCAGGTGACCTCGTTCTCGATGCGTGTGCTGCGCCGTGAGGCAAGACCACACATCTTGCGGAGTTGATGGAGGATCGAGGCCACATTCTTGCCATGGATCGGCAGAGGACCCGGCTGGATCTCCTCCAAGCGAATTGTCGTCGGCTGGGAATCACTATCGTTACAGAGGTTGTAGGAGATGCGCGAAAGCCGCTGGACGCTCTGCGTACCCTCAGCAAGGGGGGCGCCCAAACAAGCTGGCCCTCGATAGCGCCGAACGGATTGGTCGATCGAATTCTTCTTGATGCCCCTTGCAGCGCGGGCTTGGGGTTCTGCGCCGATATCCCAAAGCCAAGTGGAACAAGCGCACGGCGATGTTTCGCCGGCATCACTATCCTACAGGAGGAGATCCTCGAAGCTGTGTCTGCTGTCTTGCGGCCTGGTGGGGTGCTGGTTTATAGTACGTGCTCGACTGAGCCGGAAGAAACTGAAGATGTGGTTACGCATTTTTGCCATGTCCATTCAGAATGGATGCGCGAATCCGTGGCGCCGAGGCTTCCTTCAACTGCCCTCCCCTTTGTGACCGCTCACGGCGCACTCTCGACCATGGGCAATAAATGTGGGATGGATGATTTTTATGCCGCCCCACCTGCTAAAGGTCTCCTGATGGGCCAGCCGATCCTGATTGCCCCTTCCATTCTGTCCGCTGATTTTGCTCGACTTGCAGACGAAGTGGCGGCGGTCGAACGGGCGGGTGCAGATTTGCTGCACATCGATGTGATGGACGGGCATTTCGTGCCGAACCTCACGGTGGGTCCTTCGATTGTGGAGGCCTTGAAGAAGGTCACAAAGCTTCCGCTCGACGTTCATCTGATGATCTCCAATGCCGATGCGTTCATTCCTGCATTCGCCGCCGCGGGAGCGAACTATCTGACGGTACACGTGGAAGCCTGTCCGCACCTACATCGCACGATTCAATCGATTAAAGAACGTGGAGTGAAAGCTGGGGTGACGCTCAATCCCGCAACACCCATCAATTTGATCCAAGAAATTCTAGCTGAGGTTGATCTGATCCTGATCATGTCGGTCAATCCTGGTTTTGGCGGGCAGAAATTCATTCCTTCGGTGTTGAACAAGGTCACGGCCGCTCGTGCAATGTTAGATCGGATCAAGAGCCTCGCGTTACTCGAAGTCGATGGGGGGGTCAAAGTTGACAACGCATCGCAGGTCATTGCAGCCGGAGCCACTGTGTTGATTGCGGGCTCCGCAATTTTTTCACAACAAGACTACGCGGGAACGATCGCGGGGATGCGAGCTGCCGGCACCACAGCCGTGTCGTCTGCACCTCACGCATCGGCGCATTGATAGACAACCCAGGGTGGATATCTCCGCATTCATCGACGGTCTGCATCCCCTCGAAATCAAGGTCCTCACGGCGTTTGGGACGAACCAGGCTGGGGTCAGCATCGCCACAGAGCAGCTTGCCACGGCGACGACACTCGAACCGTCTCAACTGAGCATGGCGATAGAATGGTTGCTCTCCAAGCAGCTTCTCTCAATCAAATCCGAAACGATAACCCCAGTGGTGTCGCTTACGAATATCGGGGAGTTCTACTTCGAACAGTCTTCACCCATCGAACGCGTCTTTTCTGCGGCACGGGAAACGTCGAGCACGGGAAAACGGCTCACCATCCTGGATCTTCATACCAAAGAAGGTCTTGATCCATCTAATGTCAGCAAAGCGGTAGGCCGACTGAAGAAGGAAGGAGTGCTCTTGATCGTACAAGGCGGTTGCATTGAATCTACTGGGCGGCCCAGCTCCTCTGCCGAATCGATGCGCACTCTTCTGCAGCAATTGCACGAGTCTCCTCGTGTGCTGGAGAGCTTTCCCGAGTCGCACCGCCAACTCATTCAAGACCATGCAGTGAAACGAGGGAATGCGAAAGAGCCCTTTCGCGTAGACGATCGTGTGACACGGTCGTATGTGCTGTCCCGTACGGGTGTGACCGTGACAGAACATTTGGCCAAACAGGGAGTGGATGAGGAAGTTTCGCAGTTGAGTCCGGAGTTGCTCAAAGGCGGCAGCTGGCGAAATAAACGTTTTAGGAAATACACCATCAGCTTACGCGCACCGCGAATTGGAACTGGGAAGAAGCATCCCTACCGTGAATTCTTGGATACCGTGAAGACCAAACTGGTCAGCATGGGCTTCCAAGAGATGCGGGGATCACTCGTCGAAACCGAATTCTGGAACATGGATGCGCTCTTTATGCCGCAGTTCCATCCCGCGCGAGACATCCATGATGTGTATTTTGTCAAAGAGCCGACGCATGCTACGCACATTACCGAACCGTTCTTATCACGCGTGACCAAAGCACACGAGAATGGGAGCACAACTGGCTCGACCGGCTGGGGCTATACATTCGATAGCCAACGGGCTAGGCGTCTGGTGTTACGAAGCCAAGGGACGGCCGTCTCGGCCCGGACCCTTGCAGCGGCTCCCGCGGTCCCAGGAAAGCATTTTTCTATCGCGCGCTGTTTTCGCTATGACCAAGTCGATGCGACTCACGCGACGGATTTTTTCCAAGTCGAAGGGATTATCCTGGGTGAAGACATCAACTTCAGGACCTTGTTGGGGCTCTTGAATTTGTTTGCTCGCGAAGTCGCTCAAGCCAAAGATATGAAGTTTCTCCCGGCGTACTTTCCTTTTACGGAACCGTCGGTTGAACTCCATGTCCGCCATCCGCGTTTGGGATGGATGGAGCTCGGCGGAGCCGGTCTCTTTCGACCGGAAGTTACATTGCCACTGGGTGTGACCGTGCCGGTGATTGCCTGGGGTCTGGGCCTCGACCGGATGGCTATGGTGGCATTGGGCATTCATGACATCCGGGAGCTGTTCACTGACAATCTAGACTTGATTCGGACAACCAAGGGGCTTATCTAGCTTACGAGCTGTGATCTATGCCGACGATCTCGATCGTCAAAGACGATTTTGAAGCGCTGCTGGCGGGACCGCAGCGCCACACGTCGTCAGTCTCTCTGGAGCAGCTCGAAGAGTGGTTGATGCTCGTGAAGGGTGAGCTCAAGGGGCACAATCCTGAAACGGGCGAACTGCGTATTGAACTGCAAGATAGCAACCGTCCGGATTTATGGTGCTGCGAGGGAATTGCGCGGCAAATTCGGATCAAACAACAGGGAAAACTAAAGCCGTACCCGTTCCTCAAGCAGAAACCTCGGGCAACGCAGCAGCTTGTGGTGGTTCCTGGACTTGAACGAGTCCGTCCCTACATTGCGGCTTGTATGGCGCGTGGATATCGAGTTACCGAAGAAGGGCTCGCGCAACTCATCCAAACACAAGAGAAACTCGCAGATATCTTTGGCCGCAAGCGTCGGACGGTCTCCATTGGACTCTATCAGCTTGCAAAGATTCAGTTTCCGGTCACCTACGATCTTGTGAAGCCGGACCAAGTCAGGTTCATCCCCTTGGGCTTGGAAACGGTAATGACCCTCTCAGAAATTCTGATTGTCCATCCCAAGGGACTTGAGCATGGGCACATTCTCGAAGGGCAGGATCGGCTTCCTCTTCTTCGCGATGCGAAGGACCAAGCGCTGTCCTTCCCACCCATCATCAATAGCAGGGAGATCGGCGAAGTGCGGGTCGGCGATGAAGATCTGTTTGTCGAGGTCACAGGCACAGACCTACCGATGGTAGTCCTCACGCTCAATATTCTAGCTACCAACCTGGCGGACCGCGGAGCCACCATGGAGCCGATCGAAACGCAGTATCCTTACAAAACCGCATTTGGAAAATCAGTCGTCACGCCTCAGAATATGAGCAAGCCGCGCACGATCATGGTGAAAACGATCGAACAGGCTCTTGGTCAAGAACTGGGTGCGCACAAGGTGAAGAAGGCGCTGGAGATCTATGGCTACAACGTGTCTGTGAGAAAGAATAACGTGAAGGTGACGCTGCCTCCCTATCGGCAAGATCTTCTCCACGCGATGGATGTGGTCGAAGATGTTGCGATCAGCCGTGGGTACCGTGAGTTCCTTCCGGTCCTGCCGGCCCAGTTTACTGTTGGCGGACTATCGAGGATCGAGCAACTGTCCGATCATGCGCGAGAACTGATGGTGGGACTCGGCTTCCAAGAAATTGTTTCGAACATCCTTGGTTCACCGGAGGCTTACTGCGACGCCATGGGTCTCAACGAGACGGAGTGGGGGCGGATGGTTGAGGTGGACAATGCGATGGCTCTGACCTTCTCCTGCCTGCGGCAATGGATGCTTCCCTCCTTGCTGCGGGTCGAAGCGGCTTCAAGTCGGGCCTTCTACCCGCATCGTCTGTTCGAGACCGGCGAGGTCGCAATCCCTGATCCGTCACACGAGCATGGCTCGCGGACTGCGATGGTGCTTAGCGCGGTCCTGGCTCATGGCACAGTGCATTTTTCTGAAATTCACTCATGTCTGGATGTTTTGTTCTACCATCTTGATCGGCTGTATACGCTCGAACCGATGGCCCATCCCTCATTCCTGGAAGGCCGAGTTGGAAGAATTATTTCGGACGGAGTGCCGCTCGGTGTTATCGGAGAACTACACCCTGAAGTGCTGGAGCGGTGGCAGATTGGAGTTCCGGTCGTCGCGTTTGAAGTAAGTCTCGCCCAACTTGCAGAGCCGAAATAAGGAGGAGAGCGACGGTCTGTCGCTCTCCAGATCTTTTCCAGCTTAACCAGGCGAAAATCGCAGAAAAGGTGTTGGCACTAAGTAGTCACCGTGTTGAGGTGTTGCTTGGCGAGGCCGATGAGCTTCTCAAATCCTGTGCCATCCTTGATCGCAATATCGGACAGCACCTTCCGATTCAACAACACATTCTCTTTCTTTAGGGCATTGATAAACACGCCATAAGTCATTCCTTGCGTCCGAACCGCGGCGCTAATGCGCGCGATCCACAGTTGGCGGAAATCACGCTTTCTGTTTTTTCGGCCGACATATGCGTACGTCTGACCTTTATCCACGCTCTCTGTCGCCGAACGGAACAGCCGGCTTTTGCCACCGTACTGTCCCTTGGCAAGCTTCAGCCGTTTGTTTCTTCGATGTCTGGTTTTTGGTCCACCTTTCGCGCGAGGCATGTTTAATTACTCCTTTTGTTTTCTGAGAGGTCCTCTTTGTTGGGAACTATTTATACGGGAGCAGCCGATTCAATGACAAGGTGGCCGTGGCGTCCACGACCTCGGTGCCGCTCAAGCGGCGCTTGTGGTCACGCCCCTTATGACTCAGCAGATGTCGCTTGCCCGCCTTGCGTCGGACGATCTTCCCGCTTCCGGTTTTTGCAAAGCGCTTACTGGCGCCTTTGTGCGTTTTGACTTTCATGGGATAGATTCCTTTGGTAAATCGATCACAGCGTCACGTTCGTTAATTCTTCGGAGCCACGATCATAATCAAGCTCCGTCCTTCCATGCGCGGGGCATACTCGATGGTGCCAGCTTCGGCCAGTTGTTCGCTCACGGAATTCATCACTGTACGGCCCATCTCCTGGTTGGCCATTTCTCGCCCCCGATAGGTGAGGGTGACCTTGGTCTTGTTGCCCTCGTGTAAAAAGGTCTTCATCTGCCGGATCTTGATTTCCAGGTCATGCTTGTCTGTCCGTGGCCGTAGCTTGATTTCCTTCACCTGTGTGGACTTCTGATGGCGCCGACTCTGATGCTCCTTCTTACTGAGTTCATACTTGTACTTGCCATAGTCCATGATCCTACAGACCGGAGGCACGGAGGTGGGAGCCACTTCGACCAAGTCATAGCCACCCTCTTGCGCTTGACGAAAGGCGTCTGGTGTTGGAAGGATCCCAAGCTGTTCACCATCTGGACCAATCACCCGTATTTCTCGGATCCGGATCTCACGATTCACGCGCAGCTTGGGAACGATAGGCCACCTCTTAGTGTTTGTGTTGAAAATCCTGCTGTGGGCGCGTGATCTCAGTTCGTAATAGATCCAGCACCCCAGCCACTTTCATGCTCCCGAAATTCGAGCCACTTCGACCTCTGACCGATACGGTACTACCTTGCACTTCGCGATCCCCAGCCACCAGCATGAACGGGACCTTGGCCTTCTCCGCCTCGCGGATCTTGAACCCGATCTTTTCATTGCGAAGGTCGGCTTCGGCGCGGAAACCGGCCGTCTTTAATTGCGCGACGACTGCTGCTACATAGTCCCGCTGATTATCCGTAATATTCATGACCATGGCCTGCACCGGTGCCAGCCAGGTGGGGAATGCCCCGCCGTAATGTTCAATCAGAATCCCAAAGAAACGCTCGATTGATCCCATCAAGGCCCGATGGATCATGATGGACTGATGGGCCTTGCCGTCCTCACCGATGTAGTTCAACTCAAACTGCTCCGGGTTATTGAAATCAACTTGGACCGTGGAACATTGCCAGGAGCGACCCAGTGCATCTTTGATCTTAATGTCAATCTTGGGGCCATAGAATGCGCCCCCTCCTGGGTCCAGATGAAAGGAGATGTTGCGACTCTTCAACGCTGCTTCCAGTGCGCTCGTGGCATGCGTCCAATGCTCAATGGCTCCCACCGATTCTTTCGGTCTTGTAGAGAGATACACTTCGAATTCATTGAACCCGAACGTCCGCAAAATGAAGAAGGTAAAGTCCAATACGCGACTGACTTCCGCTTCCATCTGGTCCGACCGGCAGAACAGATGGGCATCATCCTGGGTAAATCCCCGGGCGCGCAATAATCCATGGAGGACGCCGGTCCGTTCATAGCGATAGACGGTCCCAAGTTCGCCATAGCGGATGGGGAGATCACGGTAGCTGCGCAGATGGGACTTATAAATCATGATGTGGTACGGGCAGTTCATTGGCTTGAGTTGATACTCACTGCCTTCCAGCTTCATGGCGGCGAACATGTTTTCGCGGTAGTAGTCGACGTGCCCACTTGTTTTCCAGAGGTCGAGGCGCGCGATATGTGGGGAATAGACAAGATCATATCCCTCTTTAATGTGCTGTTCCCGCCAGAAGTTTTCAATCAAGAGACGGATGGCCGCCCCTTTTGGATGCCAGAGAACCAAACCAGGGCCGATCTCGTCTTGAATGCTGACCAGGTCCAGTTCTTTCCCCACTTTCCTATGATCGCGCTGCTTGATCTTCTCCAGGCGGGCGAGGTGGGCATCCAATTCAGCTTTGGTTGGAAAGGATGTCCCATAGATCCGCTGCAACATGGGGTTACGTTCATCGCCGCGCCAGTAAGCTCCGGCCGTATTGAGCAGTTTGAATGCACCGACACGGCCTGTGGATGGAAGATGGGGGCCTCGGCAGAGATCGACGAAGTCACCCTGCATGTATGCGGAGATCGGCTCCCCATCAGGAAAGCCTTGGATAAGCTCCACCTTGTAGGTTTCCCCACGTCCCTTGAAAAAGTCGATCGCTTCTTGCTTGGTGAACTCCCGCCTCGTAATCGTGAGATTGCGTTTGATAATGTTGGCAGCGCGAGCTTCAATTTTCTCCAAGTTTTCAGGTGTGAAAGGGCGTTCAAAGGCAAAGTCGTAGAAGAAGCTATCTTCCAACGCCGGACCGATCGTCAGCTGTGCGTATGGGAAGAGCTCTTTCACCGCCTGAGCCATGATGTGGGTACTACTATGCCGGTACACGTCACGGCCTTCTGCGCTGTCAAACCGGAGCGGCTCGACGGTTGCATCCTCAGACAAAGGCCACGAGAGATCAACGACGTTCTCGTTCACTTTTGCTGCAAGAATATCTGGACTAGGGGCAATCCCTAGAGCGGACAGAGCAGCCCCGACTGTCTGACCGGCCTGAATATCCACACTGGGACCATCTTTTATCATAATCTTCATAGCTTGTATGAACTGATCAAGCACAAGAAACAACAAAGGTACCCCGCCTCCGGGAGGCATACGAGTACCCTCAGTTGGGTGGTAGGCGCGGACAGTTGAGTGGTAGGCGCGGACGGTCTTGAACCGTCGACCTCTACCGTGTCAAGGTAGCGCTCTCCCCCTGAGCTACGCGCCTATCGTTCGGGTGCGCATGCTAATATAGCCCTGCCTACACTGTCAAGAAAAGCAAAAGAGAAGGAGGCATCCTTCCAGCAGAGTGAAAGGCGCCGCCTTCTCTTTCTACAAATCCTCGGGCGATTAGGAATTACCTAACCGCTGAGCGAAGCTCTTTCCCGGCAGAAAACTTCGCCACTTTAGCTGCCGGAATTCGGAGTGATTCTCCGGTCCTCGGATTCCTTCCCATCCGTGCTTTGTGCTTTGAGATGGTAAAGGATCCAAAGTTGACGAGGGAGACGCGCTGTCCCCTCTTCAGCGTGGTCTTGACCGCCCCCGTAAACGCCTGAAGGGCAGTACCTGCGGCAACTTTGGTGATTCCGGCTGTTGTGGCCATTTTCGCGATCAGTTCTTCCTTGGTCATCTAGACCCCTCCTTGGTGAGGAATGGAATAAGTAAGCCCCGGTTGACTACTTTGGAGCAAAGGCACTGAAGCACTACGCATTACGAGTGGCTTTGGTCTTTGTTCGCTTCAAGGGAATATTTAAGTCGACGATCTTTTTTCGTAAGGTGTTTCGGTTGAGCCCTAAGAGTTCAGCCGCCCGGATCTGATTTCCATGAGTTTCACGAAGCGCCGAGGCGATGAGAGGACGTTCTACAGCAGAAATGAGTATCGGATGCAGATCCCTTGCCGATCCGTTCCTCATGCCCTTTACGAAATCACCCATCTTCATCTCTAGGTAACCTTCAAGAGAGGAATCGTGGGTTTTGCCCAGATGTAGCTGTCCGTTCTGTTGACTCATGAGCTGGATCTTCTTTGCAGTCCTTCTCAGAACCGGATGCGAGCCTGTAATAACCATGGTGCGAGAGGGATCAATATGGTCTGGAAGCGTGATGGTTGCCCCTTGTCCATCCCGAGACTCAACCACCACTGCATCAAACTGATGTCTTGGTGAGTTCTTCTGAAAGTCTGCTGTATCTCTTGCGACAGTGATCGACGCATTCTTGAACACTTGTTTAAATTGAGCCTCTACGTCAGCGTCTGTAGTAAGCAGGAGAATAGTAAATACGGATAAAGGCACCGGCATGAATGTACCACGTGAGGAAGTAGGTCAAATTATTGCCCAGGCTGAAAACAATGTCAATTGGATTTTGGGACGTCAGGCTTCTGGTACGCTCCCCGTATACCTTTCCGGTCGTCATTGAATCATGTGATACGGGCGTTGATAGGGGGGGATCATTCTTCGCTTCACAATAGTTAACCATGCATAATGCTACAAGTATGGACAAGACCTCCCATAAGAAGATGGATCACAAGTAACAAAGTCGAATGTCATATGCCTTGAAACATCACACTGAAAAGAATGCTAGATTCAACGGACTTTCTGGGCGTGTCGTAAGGTATGGATGCAGAGGTTCTATTCGGGAATTTCGCCTATGACTCGCGCTTGACAGCCCATCTGACAAGGCTGTATATTATATAGTATATAATTCCCACCGGAATAATAAAGAATGAAAGTATCTCAGCGTGTAACTTACGGGATCATGGCTGCTGTTGATCTCGCCATGAATGCGAAAGAAGTTCCTATTCAGGCACGAACTATCGCAAGGCGGCAAGCCATTCCTATCCGGTTTTTGGAACAAGTGCTCAACGCGATGAAGAAAGCCGGTTTGGTTGATAGCCTCCGCGGTTCGCAGGGGGGATATATGCTGCTGAAGGAGCCGTCTGCGCTTTCCGTTGCCGACATCTTGGAGGCGTTGGACGGGCCGGTGTTTCATCGCACCTTCCAGGGCCAGTCTGCCCTTGAGCGGCGACTGACGAAGCAAGAGCTTATGCTTGGGAACGTGTGGGAGCAAGTTGAGATGGCCGAGCGTGAGGTCCTTGGGGGAATCACGATTGAACAATTAGCAGGACGCCAACGAGCTGTCGAAGAGCAACGCAATCCCATGTATCACATTTAGGGAGACGGTCATTGCGATGCGGCTCTGCTTTCTGCCGTGCAGAACATAGATTAGGAGAATCCAGCTATGAGCACACAACAAACCCTTGCAATACCAGCGATCAAGACGACTCCCATTTCTCAGACCATTGCCGAAGAGATCAAAACCTTCGAGGCTGAGGCCCATCGCGCACTGGCTGGCGATGTCTCCAATGACCTCTTCAAACCCTTCCGCCTCCAGTACGGGATCTATGGACAGCGGCAGGCCGGCGTACAGATGGTACGGATCAAGATCCCGTTTGGCGGTATTTCTGCCAACCAATTCCGTCAAGTGGCAGAACTTGCTGACCGCTATGCAACCGGCGTTGGCCATGTCACGACGCGTCAGGACATCCAGATGCATTTCGTCGCATTGAAGGATGTGCCGACTATCATGAGAAGCCTTGCGGAAGTTGGGCTCACGACAAGGGAGGCGTGCGCCAACACCGTTCGAAATGTAACGGCCTGCCACCTAGCGGGAGTCTGCCAAGGGGAAGTCTTCGATGTGACTCCCTATGCAAAGACCGTTGCCTATCATCTCCTGCGTAATCCGCTCAATCAGAGTTTGCCGCGGAAATTTAAAATCGCCTTCTCGGGATGCAATCACGATTGCGCCCTGACCCCGATCCATGACATCGGGCTGTTGGCGACCAAACGAGCCGACGGGACGATCGGGTTTCGGATGGTTGCAGGCGGAGGATTGGGCTCTGCCCCCAGAATCGCCCAACTACTCCGTGAGTTCACCCCGATGGAGGAGCTGATCCCCAGCATCGAAGCCGTTATTAAGGTATTCGATACCTTGGGCAATCGGAAAAATCGAAACAAGGCCCGCATGAAATTTGTGATCGACAAGCTGGGCTTTGAGGAATTCAAACTGCGGTGGGAAGCGGCCTACACGTCGATGGGCCATACTCTTCCCAAGCCTGAGCCGCTCACACTTCTTCAGCACCAGGATGATCCGAGGCCCCTCATTTTGCCGACTCGCAATGGATCAACTTCTGGCGAAACTAATGGGAATGGAAGCCCGAGTCGGATCGGTCAAGAGACGCCCTTCGAAATGTGGAAGCGAACCAACGTTGTCAAACAGAAACAGGAAGGCTACATCACTGCGGCAATCAAGCTCTTCATGGGGGATATCACATCGGAGCAGATGGTCTTTGTGGCAGATCTTGCGGATCGATACTCCAATGGAAATATCCGCACCACGATCAACCAGAACGTTGTGATCCGGTGGGTTCCCGCCACCCGGATTGAGGCACTCTATGGCGATCTGTCTTCGCACGGGTTAGCATACCCTGGCGCTGAACTCGTCGAAGACATTATTGCTTGCCCCGGGACTGATACCTGCGGTTTGGGGATCACCTCATCAAAGGGGCTCGCACGAGCATTGGCCGAAGTATTTCCAGCCGGTCGAGTGCCCGAAGACCTACACGACGTGACCGTCAAGATCAGTGGCTGCCACAATTCCTGCGCGCAGCACCACATCTCCACGATCGGTCTGCATGGAGTCGGCAAGCGGCTAGGCGGCCATGTTGCACCGCACTATGAACTTCATCTGGGTGGTTCTGTGAACGGAACGGCCAGGATCGGTCAAATGACGGTGAAGTTACCGGCGAAGGCGGTGCCGGCTGCACTGGCCCATCTGATCGAGGTCTACCGGCGTGATCGCCAACCCAATGAAGGGTTACCGGCCTTCATCACGCGGGTTGGAAAGCACAAGCTTAAAGATGAGTTGATTCCATACACAATCGTTCCGTCCTATCAGGATGATCCCACCTTCTATTATGACTGGGAAGGGGAGGAAGAATTCATTCTCGAAGATCTCGGGCCAGGTGAATGCGCCGGCGGCGCACTCGAGATGATCGAGAACGGGATTCTCGAAGCCGAGCAGGAGCTCTACCAAGCGAAAATGTTGGTGGATAACCATCAGTACTCCGTCTCAGTGAACAAGTCCTATCGCTCAGTTTTGGCAGCGGCGAAAGCCTTGCTGGTCACAGAGGGGCTTGATCCGGCGACCGATGCGGAGATCTTCCAGGAGTTCGAGTGCCGGTTGGCTCACACGGGAATCGTGCCTCCCATCTATCGCGATCTCGGCGCGCAGGTCGGTAATTTGGGACCAAAAGAAACGACACCTCAGTCTGCCAAAGAGAAGATGGCGTTTGCGAAGGGCTTCGTTGATGCCTGTCGTGTGGCGACAGAACAGATAGGCAAGAATTTGAAGCTAGCACCGATGGCCGAACCCTCGACAACGGCTCCGGCTGCAGCGCCATCGCCCAAGCTAGCGTCTACTCCGGTCGCCCCTGTATCTACTGGAGCGCCGGTATACGATTTGCGCGGGGTGGCTTGCCCGCTGAACTATGTGAAGACCAAACTCAAACTCGAGATGATGGATGTGGGTGAACAGTTAGAAGTGTGGCTTGATGCGGGGGAGCCGATCAAGAACGTCCCGATGAGTCTCAAGAACGATGGGCATAAAGTCATGCTGGAAGAGGCGCTTGAGCCTGAAGCCACGCACTACCGAGTCCTGGTTGAGAAGGTCGAAGGGTAAGGAAAGAACTGGATTGACTATGGCCGCGAACGGCAGCTCAGAACTGATTGCTGAACTCAAATCCTTGAGCGATTCGTTTGAGTCTAAACAACCCCAAGACGTATTGGCCGCGGTGATTGAGCGGTATACCTCGAAGATCGTCGTCGCCTGCAGTTTCGGGGCCGAGGATGTGGCGCTCGTGGACATGGTGCATCGGATTAATCGATCCGTGCCGCTCTTCTATCTCGATACCGACTTCTTGTTTCCTGACACCTATGCGACCCGGGATCGCATCATCCAGCGCTACGACCTGAAGTCGGCCCAGGTGCTGCAAGTGAAGTCGCTGCTCACGCCAGAGCGTCAGGCCGAACAGTTTGTGGAGGCCTTGTGGTCCAAAGATCCTGATCGCTGCTGCCAACTGCGCAAAGTTGAACCGCTGACTCGCGTGCTCAAAGGCTTCGATGCCTGGATCACGGGGATCAGGCGGGATCAGATGCCGTCGAGGGCGAATGCGGGCATGATCGAATGGGATCAGAAGTTTGAGCTGGTGAAGGTCAACCCCTTAGCGCGCTGGAGCTGGGCCGATGTCTGGACCTACATCCGTGTCTATGAAGTGCCCTACAATCCGCTCCACGATCAGAACTATCCTAGCATCGGCTGTACTCATTGCACGGCTCCTGTTGCGCCCGGCAAGGATCCACGGGTGGGTCGCTGGAAAAACTTTGCCAAAACCGAATGCGGACTACACAAGTCCTAACATGCCGATTCAAGGCATCATTGCCAAAATTGCGAAGGGTCCGAAGGTCTCCAAAGACTTGACCTGGGAAGAATCCAAGCAGGCCATGAAGGCCTTGATTGATGGCAATGCGACGCCAGCGCAAGTGGGTGCCTTTCTGATTGCGATGCGGTTCAAAATGGAGTCGGTGACTGAATTGGCTGCGTTTACGGCCGCGGCCCGGCAATACGTGCTCCCGCTTGCAGTCTCAAGAGAATTGGCCCTTGTCGATGTGCCGAGCTATGCAGGGAAACAGGACACGTTTCATGCGCTTATTGCTGCGTCGATTGTCGCAGCCTCAGCCGGAGCAGCAGTCCTAATGCATGGATGCGATGGCGTCCCTGGTCGACCCGGCAGTGCGGGGGTGCTAAAGGCGTTAGGAATTCCGATTGATTCTGAACCCAAGATGGTCACCGAGGATCTGAACAGGAAGGGTTTCGCCTACTTGGACATCGGGCTCTATCATCCACCGGTCTACCGATTTTTGGAAATGCGTCAGGAGCTCGGAGTCAGGAATGTCTTTCATCCGATCGCTAGACTCCTGAATCCGGCCCGGGCTGCCGTCCAGGTGGTTGGCTTGTCACATCCGCCACACTTCGAAAAAACGGTTGAAACCTTGCGCATGCTCGGGTGTCCACGAGGGCTCGTGATTCGCGGCGTTGAGGGCGATCCAGAATTGTCCGCGTCGGCAGTTACGAGAGTGCTCGAACTGCGAGATGAGCGCATCACGCCGCTCGGAGTGGCCTCAAAGGATTTTGGATTGGCGTTTACCTCACCACGGGAGATGGCAGGGTTTCCGCCTGATCAACGAGAGAAAGAAGCGGATTTACTCCGGCGTATTCTTCAGAACCAAGTGCAGGGCGGACCAAAAGATTGGGTGCTCATGAATGCGGCGATGTTGCTCTATGCAGTTGGGAAAGGCGCTTCTCTCGCAGACTGTTTCCCGTCTGCGCGGGCGGCGATTAATTTGGGAACGGCGGCACGCAAGCTGGATGAACTGGTCCAGAGTTCCGTGGTTGCAACGTCGGCAGGGAAGCGGGGATAAGCGAAAGGATCGCGGATTGTGAAACATCTTCGGCAGCTGGAAGATCAAAGCGTCTATATTCTGCGGGAAGCGTACAAACATTTTGATAACCTCGCCATGCTCTGGTCGATGGGGAAGGATTCGACCGTGCTGTTGTGGCTTGCCCGCAAAGCGTTCTTTGGGCATGTGCCGTTTCCGCTCCTCCATATCGATACAAGCTACAAGATTCCAGCGATGATCGAGTATCGCGATAGGCTCGCTCGCGAATGGCGGCTGGATCTGGTCGTCGGCCAAAACAAGGAAGCGTTGGCTGCAGGCATGAACCACACGCTAAGCCGCATAGTATGTTGCACGGCCCTGAAAACGAATGGACTCAAACAGTTGTTGGAGCAGAAGGGGTATACGGGGATCATTCTAGGGGTTCGGGCGGACGAGGAAGGCACCAGAGCGAAAGAGCGATACTTCTCTCCCCGCGACAAGCATGGCGATTGGGATTTTCGCGACCAACCACCCGAATTATGGGATCAGTACAAGACTACGTTCCCTCCCGGGACGCACATACGAATCCATCCGCTTCTGGATTGGACAGAGATCAACATTTGGGAGTACATCAAACTGGAAAGCATCCCCTTCATCGACTTGTATCTCGACAAGGGTGATGGGACCCGTTACCGCAGTCTGGGTTGTGCTCCCTGCACGACGCCGATTAAATCGACTGCGAAAAACGTGGATGACATTATCGAGGAACTCCGACACACAACCATGGCAGAGCGGTCAGGCCGTGCACAGGACGAAGGCCGTGGGATGGAACTTTTGCGGAAGGACGGGTACATGTAGCGAAGATGCTGAAAAAGACCTCCAGCGTAACCCAAAGAATAGTTTCCAGTCTCGATAAGTCCCAGGCCTCGGTGGATAGATTTCTTGATCATCCCCAATAAGGCAAGGCGACTATGGACAATCAAACCAAGAAACCATCTGAAAATCTGAACATCGTCATCGTTGGCCATGTGGACCACGGCAAGTCTACATTGCTTGGGCGGCTCTATGCGGATACCGGGTCATTGCTTGATGGCAAGCTAGAGAAGGTGCAGGCGATCTGCCGCCAACAGGGGAAAGAGTTTGAGTACGCCTTCCTCTTTGATGCCTTCTTGGAAGAACAAGAACAAGGCGTCACCATCGATATGGCGCGCACCTTCTTCATCTGGAAAGGGCGCCAGTACATCATCATCGATGCGCCAGGCCATAAGGAATTTCTCAAGAACATGATCTCCGGCGCCGCGCGCGCTGATGCTGCGCTGCTGCTCATCGATGCCTTGGAGGGGGTGAAAGAGCAGTCGAAGAAACACGGCTATCTGCTTTCCCTTCTCGGTGTCCGCCAGTTTGTGGTCGTGGTCAACAAGATGGATCTGGTCGGTTACCGGCAGGATGTCTTTAACGGGATTGGGAAGGAGTATCGAGAATTCCTGGGTCAGTTCAAGGCGGTGCCGGCGCAATTCGTTCCGGTCAGTGCCAAACTCGGAGACAATATCTTCAACCGCAGTGAGAAGATGTCCTGGTATACCGGCCCAACGGTGTTGGATACACTGCGCATGTTCAAGAAGGAAACGGCGCCGTCCGAGCAGCCGCTTCGGTTTTCGGTGCAAGATGTCTACAAGTTTGATGCGAGACGGATCATCACGGGGCGCATCACAGCGGGGCGGTTGAAAGTCGGCGATCATCTGGTGTTTTCACCGTCGAACAAACGGGCCAATATCAAATCCGTCGAAGCGTTCAACATCGAGCCGCAGCCCACAGAAGGTCAGACTGGACAATCGATCGGGATTACGCTCGACGAGCAAATTTTCGTAGAACGTGGTGAGATTACCTCGCATCAGGATCAGCTGCCGTTGGTGTCGACGGCCTTTCGGGCCAATGTATTCTGGCTGGGCAAACGACCGCTGGAATGTGGGCGGAAGTACCAGCTCCGCGTGGCGACGAAAGAAGTGGATTGCGAAGTTGCTGCGATCCATCGGATCATCGACACGATGGATCTCGCCCAGCAGCAAGGCAGCAGCGCGGTGAATAAGAACCAGGTTGCGGAACTCACGCTTCGCGCGAAAGCGCCAGTGGCGTTCGACCTCTCGGCCTCGTTTGAAGCGACCGGTCGATTTGTGCTCGTCGACGAGTACGATATTGCAGGTGGGGGGATCGTTACTGAACAGGTGCATGACGACCAGGAATTCCTTCGTGAAGAAGCTCGGCGGCGCGATTTTGCCTGGGTAAAAGGCGAGGTCGGTGTCGAAGGTCGTGCGCAGCAATATGGCCACCGCGCGGCGGTTGTCCTCTTCACAGGAGGGCGCCATACCGGAAAATCGTTCCTTGCGCGAACGCTCGAAGGCCGACTGGTTGCGGATGGGCGCCACGCCTACTTGCTCGATGGCGAAAACTTACGGCGAGGTCTCGATGCGGATCTGACCAATGAAGAACGAGGTCAGACAGCGGAGATAGCTCGGCGGTATGGTGAGGTCGCTCGACTCCTCATTGATACCGGATTGATTGTGGTCTCGACCACGAACCCGTTCGGCCTTGGTTACAGAGAAGTGGTGCAAGTTATTCGGACGTTGGTCCATCCTGCTCCAGTCATTGCAGTCCACATGAGCAAGATGGACGAAGAACCGCCGCCGAATACCGATATTGTCTTGAGCGGTCCGAAAGATTTCGATGCGGCGACCAGACGAATCATGGAGGAGTTGAAGCGACGGGGTGTCCTGGCTCAGGCGATTGGCGCGAAGCCGACCTTCCAGTACTCCATTTAGCAGGGAGCCTGCCTCAAGAAAAACACACAGGGGTTCTTCGCCACTCCGTTTCTCCCCCCGTGGGGTGGTTTGACTCATCGTAAACCCTTATGCTAGCGTTCTTTCCTATCAAGTTCAGCCATCCTCAAACGGTATGGGTATGGATGTGGTGCCTGAAAAGGATCTGAAGACCATCCTCGGAAGATTGAAGTATTCGGACGATGCCAAGGTTGCCCGGCAGATTACCGAACATACTAAGCAGGTTCATGCCCGCATGGCTGGGATCAAGCACAAGCTGGTTGTCATGAGCGGGAAGGGCGGTGTCGGGAAAAGCATGACGACTGTGAATCTCGCGTTGGTCTTGGCTAGGCAGGGCGCCAAAGTGGGAGTGCTCGATGTGGACCTCAACGGCCCCTGTGTTCCGCGCATGCTGGGGCTTCATGGCCAATCATTGACGATGACGGCAAAAGGAGCCATTCCTCCTGTGGGGCCCCTCGGCATGAAAGTCGTTTCGATGGATTTCTTCTTGGACCATGCCTCCCCTGTCCGGTGGAAAGGTCCGATGGATGTCAGCCCAGCCTGGCTTGGTCTCATGGAAATGAACGTCATCCGAGAATTTCTGGCCGATGTCGTGTGGGGCGAATTGGATTTTCTTCTGGTTGATCTGCCGCCCGGAGCTGCCGCCGACAAACCGTCCGTGATTGTGGGCTTTATTCCCGATCTCGCGGGGGCCATTGTCGTCACCACACCCTCAGAAGTCGCTTCCGATGTGGTCCAGAAATCCGTGACCCATGCGCGCGATATGGGCATCAAAGTTCTCGGTATCGTCGAAAACATGAGTGAGTATCGTTGCCCGTCTTGTGGTGAACTCAACGAGTTGTTTGAAGGCAACACCGAAGCCATGTGCGAGGTGCTTGATATGCCGCTGCTCGGAAGGATTCCGTTTGATCGAAAGCTCGCCGGCACGTTCGATAAGGGAGTGCCCTTGCTGAATGGCACCTATCCGACGATCCTACTGTATCAAGAGATTGCCGGCCGTATCCGCACGTTGCTCGATTATAAGAAGGTCTTGGCAGAAAAACTGTGACGAGCGTGCAGCGAGAGGAGTCCTTATGAAATTTGTTTGCCTCAACTGTGAAACCTACATGAACTTCGAGAAAGTCGAGAAGCCAGGCGAGGGCTCGCTCGGCGTCTTCTTCGGCTGCCCGTCGTGCAACGCGAAGTTTTCCATGGTCACCAATCCAGGTGAAACACAGATGGTCAGTTCGTTGGGGGTGCAGTTGGGCGGACGCACCGTCGCGGCAGAACCATTCGAGATGACTCGTGGAACGCTGAAGGACGAGGCGCTCGCCGGTGCCGGTCAGATGGGGGCCTATCTCAACGAGAAAATTCAAGGCGGAGAACCTGAGCCGGCGGTTACGGCATCTCCGGCCAAAGCTGGTGAGAAAGCGAGCGGCAGCTGTCCCTTTTCAGCCATGGTCACTGAAATGGGCTTGACGACCGGAGGTAAGCCAAGGAACGGAACTGCGCCAGCCGCTGCTGATTTCACCTGGACCGCCGATGCGAAGGGAAAACTCGACCGTCTACCCGCATTCGTGAAACCCATGGTTCAAAGCAGTGTAGAAGCCTATGCCCGCAAGCACGGATTCACGACCATTACACTCCAAGTGATGGATGACTCAAAAAATGACTCACCGAATGGTATGACCTGGTCGCGTGAAGCCGAGCAGCGCCTGGAAAATATCCCGGACTTTATCCGTCCCATGGCGCGCAAAGAAATCGAACGTGTTGCGAAGGAGCTCGGGCTGGCGACAATTACCGCTCAAGTCATGGATGAAACCAAAGACAAGTTCATGAAATTCATGTAGGCTGTTAAAGACATGAGACGGGTCTCTGTAAGGCCCATCCGGCCATCTGGATGGGCCTTTCCATTATCCTTTCTCATTCATCGTTTGTTCCCCCTGATGATAGGCCGGCTCTGTGCTCTCCTCATCCTTGCCCGGGTGAGTGCTCAGTTCACGGGGGATCTGCCGGAGTATACACAACGTCCCACAAGCGATCACAGCGCTTCTTCTGAGACTGCCCGCTGCATTTGGACACAGGGTGCACATGCCAGTGGCTCAGCCCAAGGGATTGCCTATTCAGAGTTTAACCATCGCGTTGTCGGTCTGTTCCTATTACTGATCGGACTTTCTGAGTTGGGCCATACGGTACGGTTCGATTCGCCTGTGTGGACCCGCCTTTCCTTCCCAGTGCTCTCGGTGTAGTCGTGATTTTTCTTCTTGTGTGGAGCGACCACGAGGCATGGCCAATCGGCGCACTCAGCTTCACTCAGACGTTCTTCTTGCAGTACCACGAAATTCTCCAGCATAAGTTCTAAGGAGTCCTCGCCGCGACCGTCGCGATGAGTGAGATACTTCCCCGGATTGGTTGGATCATGCATCCTGCCTGGGCAGCCCATTGCCTTTTTTTGCTATGTTCGGTGGGCTGATGTTGTTTGTCCACTCTCATGGGATCCACCCTGCTGTGCAGAAGATCGAGTTCCATCGCGCAATCATGGGAAGCATGGCTGTCAGCGATGGCATGGCCAAGTCTGTCGCTGCTTGGGTGGCTGGTTTATCGAGCTGCTTCATGAGAGAGTGGGAACTTCTATGGGCTGGATTCATTCTTCTGATTGGAGTTCAGTTTCTCGTGTATTCCATATAATAGGTCGAGGCCGATCAGGGTTGTGCGTAATTGACACCTTTCCGAAGCCTATGCTACGTCTACACCATCACGTACACCATCACGCACGCACGGTCAGCATTGTCTTATCACGTATCTCTAGTCAGCCCATAGGAGTCAGCCCATAGGGTCGGGCTGGCATAGAGGAGGAACACATGGGCGGACATAGTCACTGGGCGACGATCAAACGGCACAAAGGGGCCCAGGACGCCAAGCGCGGAAAGATTTTTACCAGAATTATTCGTGAGGTCACGATCGCGGCTCGTTCGGGCGGTGACCAGGATGGGAATCCCCGCCTCCGATTGGCCATTCTGAAGGCGAAAGAGGCCAACATGCCTGGCGATACGCTGAAAAAAGCCGTTCAGCGGGGGACGGGCGAACTTCCTGGCGTCACCTATGAAGAGTTTTCGTTGGAAGGGTATGGGCCTGGAGGGACCGCTCTACTGCTGGAGATTACGAGCGACAACCGGAATCGGACAGTCGCCGAAATACGCAATCTCCTAACGAAGAATCATGGGAATATGGCGGAAGCTGGTGCAGTCGCCTGGCAGTTTCATAAGAAGGGCCTCATCACGATTGAGAAGGGAAAGGTCGATGAAGATACCCTTCTCTCGTTGGCCCTCGACGCTGGTGCGGAGGACGTGAAGGTAGGTGAGAAGCGCTTTGAGGTGGTCACCAGTCCTCATGATTTTGAAGCGGCGAAGAAAGCGCTGGATGATGCCAAAATCGACAAGGCCCTTGCTGAAGTTACCTTCATCCCTCAGAATACGATCCGTCTGGACACAAAACCTGCCGAACAGATGCTCAAGCTGATGGAAGTCATGGATGAGCATGATGACGTTCAGAAAGTCCATGCGAATTTCGATATCTCCGATGAAGTGATGGAGAAGGTAGCCGCCGCAGCTGCGGGATGAGGGCCGCTCAGTCAGGCTCGCTGATATCACACGAGTAACGAAACGAGATGATCGCCTTTCTCACGGGGCGGTTGGCATTCAAGGCACCAACCCACCTCACGCTGGATGTGCAGGGGGTTGGGTATGATGTCCATATTCCACTGAGCACCTATTATGCCCTCCCGAATCTTAACGAAGTTACCGCGCTGAATATCCATACGCATCTTCGGGAAGATGCGATCCAGCTGTTCGGATTTCTCTCGCAAAGCGAGAAAGAAGCGTTCTTGCTGCTGACCGCCGTGTCCGGCATCGGTCCGAAGTTGGCGCTCAGCGTTCTGTCCAGCTTGCCTGTCACGGAACTTGTCCATGCGATTCAGACCGAAGACGTAGAGAAGCTTGCAACCGTTCCAGGCATTGGGAAGAAGTCCGCGGGCCGCATTGCCCTCGAACTGAAAGACAAAGTTGGCAAGATCCAGCCAGGTCCCGTTCAGGCCTCCGCATCTGATGTGCCGGGTCTCGATGGCTCCTATGAGGATGCGCTATCCGCTCTGGTGAATTTGGGCTATCGTTCCCAGGATGCCAGAGAAGCCTTGAAGCGAGTTACGAAGGCTGCAGCAAGTCCAATTGTGCTTAAAGATCTGATCCGAGAAGGGCTCAAGGTGCTTGTAAGGGGGTAAGGTATGTCAATAAGCGCACAGGATGTCGTCAGGCGACTTGTGTTCATCATCTATGCAGGAGTTGCTCTCGTCGTCGGGACCTTCCCTTCCTTAAGGCGCAGGTGAAGAAGTAGCTGAACCCAAAAGCATCAGAATGATCTGCGGAACATGCCCGGATGGTTATGCGACCACAGGTGTCACCCAATCGCCAGAAGTTTGCAAAGACGGTGATCCGACCCTCGTTCAATGTGTGCCACTTGGGGTGAGCATGCTCCCTGTCTGCGGCTCCTGTCCAGATGACTACGCAGAAATCGGCAGATCATCGGTCCCATCTCGTTGTGGCAGTAAGGATGGTGGGCGACTGACGCAATGCCAGTTGAAGAAGATGGAGCAAAACTTACCCGACCCGACCCAAGGGTTCAAAACCTGCCCTCCATATTGCGGTAGTGCAGCCAAGCCTGGACAGGGAGCTTTACTGCCTCCTTCGAAGTATCAACAGGTTCCTGATAACAAGTAGGTATAAGCACGACACCATGACCGAACGACTCATGACAAACCGTGTGGAGGACGACGAGCGAGGCTTGGAGAACGTCCTTCGCCCTCAAACGCTCGATGAGTATGTTGGTCAGGAGAAAATGAAGGAGTCGCTTCGAATTTGTATCAAGGCGGCTAGGCAACGAGGGGAAGCGCTCGACCACGCCATCTTTTACGGTCCGCCTGGCCTCGGGAAGACAACGATCGCCCATATTATCGCCAAGGAGATGGGGGCCGCAGTGCGGTCCACGTCTGGGCTGGTCCTGGCCCATGCCGGTGATCTCGCGGCGATTCTGGCCAATCTGCAAGAGCATGATGTCCTTTTCATTGACGAGATTCATCGCCTGCCGGCGTCTATCGAAGAGGCGCTCTATCCCGCAATGGAGGACTATCAACTCGATCTGGTGATTGGCCAAGGGCCTGCGACGAGAACAGTCAAGCTCGATCTGCCACGCTATACGCTCGTGGGCGCGACGACGCGAGCGGGCGCTCTGACCTCACCCCTCCGGGACCGATTCGGTTTGGTCTATCGGCTGGAATTCTATTCACCGTGTGAGCTGGAAGCCATTGTGACGCGGTCGGCCAGAGTCTTGGGAATCGGGATTGATCGCGAGGGCGGGGCGGAAATTTCTCGCCGGGCGCGCGGAACGCCACGGATTGTCAATCGGTTGATCAAGCGAATCAGGGACTATGCCCAAATCAAGGCCGATGGGCATATCAACAAGCAGGTGGCACAAGAAGGCTTGGCCTGGTTGGGAATCGATGAGGCCGGCTTTGACGACATGGATCGAAAGATCCTTCTCACGATCATCGAGAAGTTCAATGGCGGGCCCGTCGGGGTTGAGTCCCTGGCAGCGGCGGTTCAGGAAGATAAGGGTACCCTCGAAGATGTGTATGAGCCTTATCTGATTCAGGCTGGCTTCCTGGATCGAACTGGCCGGGGACGGCAGGTTACCCGGCGGGCATTCGAGCATTTCAAGCGGCTCTCAACCTTGCTCATCTAGCCCACATTATTCATGAGCGCTTCTGCTGGAATTGCGGATTCTCCGCTGCGACAAGCCTGCACATGGATTCCCGGTTTACTGGCGGGCGGGTTCGCCGCTCAGTCGGTCGACACCCTGTTCAATGATGCCTCCCTTCCTCACAGCTCCACGCGCCCTTCTCGCTTGGAGGCCGCGCGAATTCGTTACGAACCATCATGAATAATAAAATGTGGGCTAGCGGTATGTTCCTACTCCAGGTCGTCCTTCCGTATCCCTTCCAAAGCTCCTGAAACCACAGCGATATCCTTGCAATAGATCCGATCGTTACTGTAAAATTTACAAGTTGTCCATAAGGGTTTCCCTTGCCCCTCAGGGGATCAGGAAGATCTCCCGGGGCTCGGAGTCCGAGGCTTGCTCATCATGCCCAAAGATATGTTCGAACATCGTAAAGAAATCGATCGGATCGATGATGGAATCATTCATCTGCTGAACGAGCGGTCTAAGAGTGTCGTCGAGATCGGAAAACTCAAGAAAGAAAAGGATGCGGAGGCCAACCTCCATACCCCAGGACGAGAAGCAGCGATTATTGAGCGGTTGACGAAGCTGAACACCGGCCCTTTCCCCAGTGATGCCATCCGATCGGTCTATCGGGAAATCATGTCTGCCTCCTTGTCATTGGAGGGACCCCAAAAAGTGGCGTACCTGGGGCCACGGGCGACCTTTACCCACATGGCCTGCATGCAGAAATTTGGCTCGTCGGCCCAATACGTGCCTGTCCACAGCATTAAGGAAGTCTTCAGCGAGGTCGAGCGTGGGCGGGCCAATTTCGGCATCGTGCCGATTGAGAACACCACCGAAGGCGTGGTGAGCCATACGCTCGATATGTTTGTCGATTCCAACTTGCTGATCTATGGAGAGATCCTTCAAGAGGTCTCGCATCATCTTCTGTCGGAGTCCGGCCTCATCGAAGCGGTGAAGAAAATTTACTCTCATCCGCATGCGATTGCACAGTGTCGGAACTGGTTAGAAGCCAACCTTCCACACGTTTCGGCGGTAGAAGTGGCCAGCACGGCGCGGGCGGCCGAACTCTGTATCGATGAGCCTTCGTCAGCTGCGATTGCCTCAGAACTGGCCGGCCAAATGTATGGGTTGAAAGTCATCAAGGCGCGCATTGAAGACAACTTGAACAACTTTACTCGTTTCCTGGTGCTGTCGCAGAAGGCATCAGAGCGAACCGGCAAAGACAAGACGTCTTTGATGTTGTCAGTCAAAGACAAGGTGGGCGCGCTCTATGACCTGCTTCGCCCCTTCGCCTCTCACGGAATCAACATGACGAAGATCGAATCCAGACCCTCGCAGCGGAAAGCCTGGGAATACATCTTCTTTATCGATGTCGAGGGCAATATTGATGAGGAACGGGTCAACAAGGCGGTCGAAGAAATTAAGGGGCGATGTCTGTTCATGAAGATTTTGGGCTCCTACCCCGCCCATAGCTAAACCCATGACACTTCACGTCCACCCAGATATCCAATCGCTCAGTCCGTACGTCCCCGGGAAACCGATCGACGAACTGCAGCGTGAACTCGAACTCACCCGTGTGATTAAACTTGCCTCCAATGAGAATCCGCTCGGGCCCTCACCCAAAGCTGTGGCGGTGTTGGCTGAAGCGAATGAAACACTGCATCGATATCCTGATGGCGGTGCCTATCGACTCCGGCAGGCGATTGCTGATTGCTGGAAAGTCACGAGCGAGCAAGTCATCCTCGGCAATGGGTCTGATGAGATTCTAGGGCTGTTGGCCCGAACGTTCTTAACTCCTGGCGACGAAGCTATCATGGCCGATCACACATTCGTCATTTACAAGATGGAAGTCATCGCCACACACGGCAAACCGGTCGTGGTCCCTCTTGTGAACTGGACGCACAACCTTGAGGCCATGGCCCAAGCCGTCACCCCACGGACTCGACTGCTCTTTCTCTGCAATCCCAATAATCCGACGGGAACGATGGTGTCGGCTGAGGCGATCAGTCGGCTCATGGCCCAGGTGCCCCATGATGTCATCGTCGTGTTTGATGAAGCCTACTTCGAATATGTCCGCGCTCCTCAATTCCCTGACACGATCGCGTATGTGAAAGAGAGGCGAAACGCGATTGTCCTGAGGACGTTTTCTAAAATTTACGGGTTAGCGGGGTTGCGGATTGGGTATGGCATTAGCACACCTGAGATTACCAATTTTCTGAATCGGGTTCGGCCTCCCTTCAATACGAATAGTCTCGCCCAGAGAGCGGCATTGGCCGCGTTGGGGGATGACGAGCACGTTGCCAAGAGTCGAGCCGTCAACTCAGCAGGTATGGAGCAAATCGGCAATGGTCTGAGAACACTTGGCCTTACCCCGATTCCGAGTGAAGCGAATTTTCTCTATTTCGATGTCAAGCGAGATGGGCGACAGGTGTTTGAGGCGTTGCTGGGCGATGGGATTATAGTGCGGCATATCGAAGGGACTATGCTCCGGGTCACCATCGGTCAGTCCTATGAGAATACCGCCTTCCTCCGGGCACTCAAGAAAGTCTTGATGTAGGAAGGGAAGAATAGCGAGGGAAGTATGATTATAGTGTTGAAACCCGAGGCCTCGGAACGCGAAGTGGACCACATTATCGACCGACTGCGGGAGCTCGGCTTGAAATCGCAGATCTCCACCGGCCAGGAGCGCACCATCATCGGCGTAATCGGCGACGACCGGATTCTTCACAATCAGCCGCTGACGGCTCTCCCCGGTGTGGAAAATGTGTTGCCCATCCTGGCCCCATGGAAACTCGTGAGTCGCGAGTTCAAGAAGGAAGGGACCATCATCGATGTCAGCGGTGTGAAGGTTGGCGGCAAGAAGCTGGCCATCATGGCGGGACCGTGTGCGGTTGAACGGCTCGAACTCACCGTGGGGATTGCGTACGATGTGAAGGCCGCCGGGGCCTCGATTCTCCGGGGCGGCGCGTATAAGCCCAGGACGTCGCCCTATTCCTTTCAAGGCTTGGGTCGCGAAGGGCTGGATTACTTGCTCGAGGCAAAGAAACAAACCCGGTTGCCCGTTGTCAGCGAAATTCTGGACACCAGAGATATCGAACTCTTCCTCGAAAAGGCGGACATCATTCAGATCGGCGCCAGGAACATGCAAAACTTTGAGCTTCTGAAGGAAGTCGGCGCCTATGACAAGCCGGTGCTCTTGAAACGAGGTCTGTCGGCGACCATCAAGGAGTTTCTCTTGTCTGCGGAGTACATCATGTCGCGCGGGAATCGCAACGTCATGCTCTGCGAGCGAGGCATTCGCACCTTCGAAACGCAGTATCGCAACACGCTTGATCTCGCGGCCGTTCCGACTTTGAAAGAACTCTCGCATCTGCCCGTCATCGTGGATCCCAGCCATGCCACTGGGGTGTGGACGCTTGTCGCCCCGATGTCAAAAGCAGCAGTCGCGGCTGGTGCCGATGGGCTGCTAATCGAGGTCCATTCGAATCCCGAATGCGCGCTGTGCGATGGAGAAGAATCGATCAAGCCCTCGAAGTTCAAAGCGTTGATGTACGATCTCGGGAATATTGCGAAAGCCGTGGGGAGAGAAATTTAGGCGCAGCTGCTATGGTAGTTCATTTCAAGCAGGTCGCGATAATTGGTGTGGGGCTGATCGGCGGGTCGCTTGGGATGATCCTTCGGCGAAAAGCTTTAGCCGATCATGTCGTGGGCATTGGCCGGCGGGTTGAGAATCTCAGGACCGCCGTCGAATTGGGCGCGATCGATCGGTATGTGGGCGATCCCAAAGAGGGTGTGCATGGGGCGGATCTGGTGATTCTCGCGACCCCCGTTGATACCTATGAATGTCATCTCAAGGAATGGGCGCATTGCCTGGCACCCGGAACGATTGTAAGCGATGTAGGGAGTGTGAAAGGAACTCTGGTCGAGCAGACGGAAGCGGCCATGCCGGTGGGAGTGTATTTTGTCGGAGCCCATCCCATCGCCGGGAAAGAAAAAACCGGAGTTGCTGCAGGGTCTGATCAGTTGTTTAATGGAGCGAGGTGCGTTCTGACGCCGACGAAGAAGACCAATCCGCAGGCTCTGGAACGTGTCAAGCAGTTGTGGGAGGAGACCGGCTCGATTCTGTTGACCATGGACCCACACGTGCACGATCAAATTCTTTGCGCACTCAGCCACCTGCCCCATGTGGCTGCCTTTGCGCTCATGAATACATTGGCCGATCTTCGCGATCATCAGGTACCCTCATTAGATCTCGCTGGCCTATCGGGTGGTGGTTTAAGGGACGCGACGAGGATCGCTGCCAGTTCTCCTGAAATGTGGCGCGACATATTCTTGTGGAATCGAGACAACCTGGTGTCCTTTATCGACGAATACGAACGGGCCTTGGAAGATCTGAAGCAACTGATCAAAGCGGGCGATGCGGCTGAAATAGAAAAGGCGCTCGAACGGGCAAAAAGTGAACGCGAGAAACTGGACGTACGCTCTCCGATCAGCGCGTAAGGTGACGATGACGTCATTGACCATCACTCCAGGCCGAACACTCAAGGGAACGATAACAGTTCCCGGAGACAAATCCGTCACCCATCGCGCCATCATTCTCACCGCGCTGGCAGAAGGAACGAGTGTGGTGTTGAGCTACTGCCGGGGAGAGGATTGCCTGAACACGATGCGGGCCTTTCAGGCACTTGGTGTTCGAATCGATGAGACCCCCGGTCAGTTGACCGTGCACGGCAAAGGACTCTGGGGGCTGATCGAACCAAACGGGCCGATCGATTGCGGTAACTCCGGGACGGGTATTCGTCTGCTGACGGGCCTACTTGCGGGGCAGGATTTCTTTACTGTTCTCGCTGGTGACGAGTCGATCCACCGCCGCCCCATGGGCCGAGTGGTCAAGCCCTTGCGAGAAATGGGTGCCGTGATCGCGGGGCGCAAGGGAGGAGAGCTGGCTCCGCTAGCGATTACGGGTAAACGACTCCATGGCATCGAGTACCTATCACCGGTCGCCAGTGCACAGATTAAATCATCGCTTCTCTTTGCCGGTCTGTTTGCTGAAGGGACCACACGGTTTAGGGAACCGCGCCTTTCACGAGATCACACCGAACGCATGTTTCAGTTTTTTGGAATCCCCCTCACGAGGGATGGCAGCACCCTGGTCTTGAAGGGACGGCCCGCTGTTGGATGGGCAGGCAACCGCGTGGTAATTCCCGGCGACTTCTCGGCTGCCGCGTTCTTTATCGTAGGAGCCACGATTGTCCCTGGGTCTGATATCACCATTCGGAATGTTGGCATCAATCCGACCAGGACTGGGCTGATCGATGTGATGAGAATCATGGGGGCCGATATCCAGATTTTCCGTCAACGGGAAGAAGCGGGAGAACCGGTGGCCGATCTTCGTGTGAAGTCCGCTCCGCTAAAGGGCGTCGCGATTGGTCCTGACCTCATTCCGCAAACGATTGATGAGTTTCCCATCCTCTGTGTGGCCGCGGCGGTGGCACAGGGTGACACCTTCATCTCCGGAGCGGAAGAACTACGGGTCAAAGAGAGTGATCGTATTGCGACCATGAGCGCTGAGTTGAAGTTGGTTGGGGCACAGATCACCGAAAAGCCGGACGGAATGATTATTCAGGGGTTAGGCCGAGCCGGAGAGAATGGCCACCTGAAGGCCACCAGCAAGGCACAGAGCCATGGTGATCATCGTGTGGTGATGTCGCTGGCAATCGGAGGGCTCACAGCGGATACGAGCGTGACAATTGCCGACACGGACTGCGTGGAGACCTCGTTCACGAATTTTAAGGCTGCGCTCTCGGAACTGATGACGCACCATTCTTGAGGGCTATAATACGGCTCTGCTCAAAAGGCGATGCGTGTACGGGGCACCGAGTGATTATTGCGATTGACGGACCAGCTGGAGTGGGCAAGAGCACGGTGGCTAAATTGTTGGCGGCTCGCCTGGGGTTTCTCTATCTTGATACGGGGGCGCTGTATCGGGCAATCGCTTGGAAAGTGCTGCAGTCGAAGGTACAACCAACGGACCATGAACAGGTGGCGAGGCTTCTACAGACCACCTCGATTCAGATGCAATTTCAAAACGACGCTATGCAGGTGTTTGTTGACGACCGTGAAATCAACAGAGAGCTCCGTACACCGGATGTGACGGGCGCGGCTTCCATCGTCTCCGCAATTCCAGCGGTCCGTGAGTGGCTGCTTCCTATCCAGCGGCAGATCGGTCAACGTGGCTCGTTAGTTGCGGAGGGACGCGATGTCGGTACGAAGGTGTTTCCCTCTGCTCCGCTAAAATTCTTCCTGGATGCGGATCCGACGGTGCGAGCAGAAAGACGACATCGTGAACTTGTCGCCGCCGGTCATGGGAGACTGATTGACATCACCTATCAGGATCTGTCAGGCCGAGACACGCTGGATCGGAGCCGGTCGATTGCGCCGATGATTCACGCGCCCGACTCAAGACCTATCGATACCTCAGCACTCAACGTTGAGCAGGTGGTGGAGCAAATGATGGCGGCGGTGACGGCCGCGTCGTGACCAGGTTTGCCTACGACTTTCTTTGGGTTCTGACGCGGATGATTGGCCGAATGTGTTTCCGATATCGGGTCGAGGGTCAGATTCCTCGCACGGAGGGTGTGTTGGTCGCCGCGAATCATGTTAGCTACCTCGATATCCCGCTACTTGGTTGCGGGATGAAGCGGAGGGCTTGGTACCTCGGACGTAGTGACCTGTTTCCAGTCCCGGTGTTGAATGGCATTCTCCGGTCGCTGGGGTGGATTCCCGTGCGGCTTGGCCGACTCGACAGAAAAGCGTTTGGGAAAGCGATCAGCTTGATTCAAGCAGGCGAGGTGGTGGTCATTTTCCCCGAAGGTGGTCGAAGTCACGATGGGCACCTACGACCGCCGAAAGCCGGCATCGGAGTGATCGTGTCGCAGACTGGGTGCCCGGTGGTTCCAGCGTATCTGAAAGGGACGTTCGACGTGCTGCCGGTGGGAGCCCGATGGCCTCGATGGCGCCAGGTCACGGTGCGATTCGGGGCTCCTATTACGTTTGAGACGGGGAGGCAGAAAGAGAAAGCAGAGATCAAGCGATTTTATGAACAGGTCAGCCGAACGGTAATCGAGCACATTGCGGTTCTGGGTGAAGTCCCTGCTCCCAAAGGGAAGGACGACCAGGCGCACGAGGCACCTAACAGGCTGACCGCCAGCGCTCGCAATGCTGAGTGAGCGCGGCGCAATTCACCATCAGCACCCGACGGGAGTCGGAAGAGTAGGAAGCTCATATGGGTACGGTGTCCAAAGACAGTGACGCGAAGTTAGACCGCGACGCGTTAGCCGCGTTGTACGAAGAAACGTTCCGCAACCTTGAAGAGGGCACGATTACCGAAGGTCGTGTGGTGGCGTTCACAAGGGAAAATGTGGTCGTTGATATTGGCTACAAATCGGAGGGGATGATCTCGGGTGATCAGTTCTCGTCCGAGGAATTCAAGATTCTCAAGGTCGGGGATCGGCTCCAAGTCTACATTGAAGAATGCGAAGATGCTGACGGCAATCTCATTCTTTCCAAAGAAAAAGCCGACAAGATGAAGGTTTGGGAAGAACTCGAGAAGCTCTACAAAGATGAGAAGAGCATCGAAGGAAAGGTCGTCTCGCGCATTAAAGGCGGGATGATGGTCGATATCGGCGTGAAGGCGTTTTTACCAGGCTCGCAAATTGATCTCCACCCCGTGCGCGATCTCGACGGACTCATCGGTAAGACCTTCCCCCTAAAAATCATCAAGATCAATCACCGACGCGGCAATGTGGTCGTCTCACGCCGCGTCCTGCTGGAAGACACACGAGACAAGAAGCGACAGACGACGCTTGCCAACCTGAAGGAAGGGCAACTCATTCAGGGCATGGTCAAGAACATCACCGACTACGGAGCCTTCATCGACCTCGGCGGCATCGATGGACTGCTGCACATCACCGATATGTCATGGGGTCGTGTGGGGCATCCGTCAGAGATGTGCACCGTGGGCGACAAGGTTGAAGTGTACGTTCTGAAGTACGATCGTGAAACGGGCCGTATCTCCCTGGGCCTCAAGCAAAAGTGTGCGGATCCTTGGACCAACGTCGCGAGCAAGTACCCCATCGGGACCCGGGTGCCTGGGCGTATTGTCAGCCTCACGGACTACGGAGCCTTTGTGGAGCTTGAGCCGGGTGTTGAGGGGTTGGTGCACGTCTCGGAAATGTCCTGGACTCATGAAGTCCGACATCCATCGAGAGTCGTGGCGTTGGGCGACCAAGTGGAAACGGCGGTGTTGAATGTCGATCCGGCGAGCCGCAAGATCTCACTAGGCATGAAGCAGACTGCTCCCAATCCCTGGGACATCATCGAGAGCAAGTATTCCATCGGGACGCACATTGAAGGGAAAGTGAAGTGCCTCACCGATTTCGGCGCTTTCATCGGACTCGAAGAAGGTATCGATGGGCTCATTCATATCTCCGACATGTCATGGACGAAGCACATCAAGCATCCCTCGGAGATCTTCAAGAAAGCACAGAAAGTAGAAGCGGTCGTGCTGCGCATCGACAAGGAGAAAGAGCGACTCTCGCTGGGGTACAAGCAATTGATCCGCGATCCGTGGGATGATGCAATCCCCACGCGCTATCATGTGGGCGACTCGGTGGCTGGTAAGGTCAGTAAAGTCGCTGATTTCGGGATCTTCATCGAGTTGGATGGCGGGGTCGAGGGGTTGATTCATATCAGCGAAGCAGGCCTCGAATCACAAGTGAAGCTTGAAGTGAAGTTCAAGTTGCAGGACGACGTGACGGCCAAGATCATCAAGGTCGATCGAGAAGAGCGCAAGATCGCGCTCAGTCTGTGCGACCATCAACTTGACTCGGAGCGCAAACAGGTAGATGAGTATCACTCATCGCAGGGCGCGCTGGACCAGAGTCTCGGTCGCGCGGCTAAGCAGAGCCGGAAACGGTTGCAATCAGACGACTAAGTCAAGAACTTGTCGATTCTGATAGCGATGCAGGTTAAGCGCAATGACCGATGAAATGACAAAGACAGAACACCCTCCGAAGCGCCGGTATTTCCGCATCCTCTTCTGGATTCTGTTCGCCGGCCTCGGGCTCTTGTTCCTTCTGAACGTCTTTTTCCCCGATCTCGATTTGTCGACTGAGGATCGGATTGCCTTGATTCGGGTAGAAGGGGTGATCTTAGATTCGCGAGCGACGGTCGAAGAGCTGAAGCGATTCAGCGAGAATCCTTCCGTCAAAGCGATCGTGCTGCGTATCGACAGTCCTGGGGGAGGGGTCGTTCCGTCGCAAGAAATTCACGATGCGGTCAAGCGGGTCCGAACCAAAAGCAACAAGGCGGTAATTGCTTCGATGGGTAGTGTGGCTGCATCGGGAGGATATTACATCGCCGTGGCGACTGATCGGATTGTGGCTAATCCTGGAACATTGACCGGCAGCATCGGCGTCATTATGGAGATGGCCAACGTAGAAGGGTTGCTCAAGAAGATCGGCGTCGAAGGAGTTGTCATCAAGAGCGGCAAGTACAAGGATGTCGGCTCTCCGCTCCGCAAGATGAGCGAGGAAGATCGGGGCTTACTGCAAGCGGTGATGGATGATGTGCACAAACAATTCATTGAAGCTGTGGCGGAGGGGCGCGCGATCGAGTTCACTGATGCCCAAGCGCTGGCAGATGGGCGAATCTTTACCGGGCGTCAAGCGAAGGAAGCAAAGCTAGTCGACGAGCTCGGCGACTTGGAAGATGCAATTCAATTGGCCGCGGACGTCGTTGGTATAGAGGGCGAGCCCAAAGTCGTCGAACCGCGCCGGCGCTTTTCCATTCGCGAATTCCTTGAGTCGAAGCTTTCGGCAATGTTTCCCAAACTTGATTTCCATTCAGGCGTGAGCCTGAAGTATCTTATGGCCTTCTAGACGTGTCTGCAGGGTGTGAAGAGGCACCTGTCCATCAACGGAGCGAAGGGGGGAGGGGCATGACCAAGGCACAGATCATCGAACGGGTTTCCGAACAAGTCACAACTTTGACGAAGCGGCAAGCGGAAGTCGTGGTCAACACCATTTTCGACTGTGTCAGAGACTCGCTGAAAAACGGCGACAAGACAGAGATTCGCGGCTTCGGCAGTTTTCGCCTGCGAGCGCGCCGCATGAAGGAAGGGCGGAATCCGAAGACTGGTGCGACCGTGGCCGTGCCCGCTAAGCGCGTGCCGTTCTTTAAAGCTGGCAAGGAGCTGAAAGAGTTACTGAACCAATAGTCTGTTGTAAGGAATGGCCATGGCAACTTCAGATTCTCCAGAGTCAGTCACGACGGAGGTCCGTTGGACCGACGGCGCGCTCATGCGAATGGAGCGTGCGCCGACGTTCCTGCGCGGCATGGTTCGTCGTTTGGCCGAAAAAAAAGCTCGGGAATTGGGGTATGAGGAGATCACAGAGGATATTCTCAATCAGTTTAAGGGCCAGATGATGGGCCGCATGGGTGGCAAAGCCGGGATGGCGTCGGCTGCCGAGGAAATGGAGCAAGGCCAACTCCCTTGGACTGCCTCTGCCAAAGAGCGCCTGGCTAGTGTGCCCGAGTTCCTACGCGGCATGATCAAGCAAATTGCCGAAGGGATTGCCAAAGAACGTGGTCATCTCGAAGTGAACGTTGATCTGTTTGAAAAGGTGGAAGTCCTCGGCGATCAGCAGGAAGCCGCTGGGCCTCCGATGGAATGGACCGAGGGGGCCCTGGCACAGCTTCAGGAAAAGTTGAAACAGTCGCCGCCCATTGCGCTGGGGTTTGTCACCGATATGCTGAAGCGCGATACCGAGGATCTGGCCAGGGATAAGAAGTTGACCCGTATCGATGAGACTGTCCTGCGCGATCTGTGGGAGGCACCCCAAGAACGGGTCGCCTGGACCGACGAGGCCTGGAAACGGCTGCAAACCTCACCTGACTTTGTACGAAGCGGAATCAGAAAGGCAGCAGAGCGACGGGCAAGGAAGCTCGGGTTGGCCGAAATTGATTCTGACCATCTCACGACGTTCAGGAATCAAGCGATGATGAAAGCGGTCAAACGCATTCGCTCATTCGGCTATCAGGATCTGACGTTCGATGCGTTCGACACCGCACTCCAGAAAACCAAACGTCTTCAAGGGAACGATCAAGCTGAAAAGCGTCTTCAGAAAATCCGCGACCACTTTTCCGATCCCTCGACCAAGAAGCCAGAAGGTGGGACGCTGGGGGCTGAACTCATGGATCGTTTCCACAAATACCTAAAAGGAGAAGGAACACTCTAAACAGTCCTAGTCCATTCCTTCTGCCGGATGCGGGGAATAACGCGCGCGAACTGGCCTCACCCGATCGGCTCAATCCATTGAAGAGAATAAGATTCACACGAGAGGACAACCATCAGGAACCGGTTGGGACGGTTCCGGTCTGTTGTCAATGGGCCTCGACCTGCTTCGGCCAGAACTTGTGTCGGATTTGGGGGAGCGGTTCGCTATCGAAATTCGGGATGTCGTAAAGACATTGGTCGATCGTCGTGACTTCCTCTTCGGTCAACGGAAGCGTCACTTTCTTTTTCCAAAACTGATCGAGCGTAAAGTAGTCAGCCGACTGCGGTTTTTCGGCCAACAACTCCTGCATCTTCTTGAAGCCCGGTGTATCGACGCCCGGGATGCGCCCCTTATTCCGATCATGGCACCACAAAATGACCTCAGCGATTCCATACATGGTGATCTCAACGTTCACAATGTTACCCATGGAGTCCTCCTCAAAAGAGGGCTCATTATAGCTGAGGCAGAGAGTGAAATTCAAAGGTTCATGAGCTTTTTCTGTGAGATTGCCAGGGAAAAGAAAGCCTCTGTATTGAGTGGTTCGTACACGATCGCCATAAGTCCTTTTGTCCTGTACCATGCAAGCATAGGAAGACAGTGTGAACGCTTCGAGCCAGGGAAAATTCTATACGATCAGGCCCATTCTTAGTTTTGCATCGATGTGTATCATTGTCGGTGGACTCATGGCCTGTTCAAAAACGGAGCCGTATAATCCTCCCGATCTCTTCTATTATTTTGCCAGCTATAAGGTCGGCAAGAATCCCACGACCATTACCACTGGCGATCTGAATCACGATTCCTTTACCGATCTGGTCACCACCAACATTGCAAGTAATACCCTCTCGATTCTGTTAGGTAATGGAGACGGGACATTGAAAGATCAAGTGCAACTCCATGTGTGCCAGGAACCGCGCGCGCTCGTGATGGGCGACTTCAATCAGGATGAGCACGATGATATGGTTTTAGCCTGTTCCGGCGAGGACGAAATCGCGCTCTTGCTGGGCCATGGGAATGGAAAGTTTGAAGAAGGCCAGCACTATCCGGTCCATCGAACCCCGGTAGCCCTCGCGACCGATGATGTGAATGGCGATCACCATCCTGACCTCGTCGTGGCGCTTCGCAATGACAAGATCAAGATCTTTCTCGGCACTGGGACGGGGGAGTTTCGACATGGTGCTCAGTACGAATACGGTGACACCCCGACCTCTGTGGCCCTGTCCGATCTCAATAGCGATGGAAAGCTGGATTTGGTTGTGACGAACGGTGGTCCCATGTCGAATGCGGTCTCGATTTGGCTGGGCAATGGCGATGGTTCCTTTCGCGACCCCAAGGACTATTCCACAGGGAAGCGTCCACTTAGCGTGAGTTTAGCGGATTTCAATAACGATCGGAACCGCGATCTATTGGTGATTAATGGGGCGCAAGACAGCTTTACGACCTTTCTCGGCAACGGTAATGCGACATTCCAGCCCGGTAAGGATTCCGGCGCCAACGCCGGTCCAAACTTCGGGCTTGCGCGTGATTTCAACGGAGACCGCTTGGTGGATGTCGCAATCGTGAACCTCAAATCGAATGATCTGTCGATCTTGTTCGGGAAAGGCGATGGCACCTTCCACTATCCACCCAGAAACTACCGTACCAAGAGGGGCCCCTTTGCCGTCTCATCCTTTCGCGTGACTACTACGGGGATGGAAGAGCCCGGATTGGCCATCGCTGACAACGGGAGCGACAGCGTCTCGATTTTCCTCCATCGTGGGCTCAAAACGGTCCCGAAGTCGGACGTGAAAGAGTAGAGTCTCGACATGTGGGGCGGATAGAACTCGCAATTTCCCCCGTTCTTGACAGCCTGGGGACCTTTCGTTAGAGTGGCCGACAGGCGCGACGGCGCGTAATTTGTGAGCAAAATGGCGCTTCGATCCTTTGCATGGTGGTTCACGATGGGTTCGCTCATGACCCTCTCCGTGCTGATGGTGCAGGGCGGGATTCGTGATTTGTGGGAGGGGACTCAGCCAGCCGGTGGCACCAACGTATTCGTCTATTTTGGCACGACGCTTCTCGGCGGCGGATTGCTCGCCGGATGCCTTGCGTTGGTAATGAACCGTCTTCGATAAGCAGAGAGAACGGGTAATGTATGCAGTGCCTCAGGTGCAAAGGGTTTATGATGGTGGAACGGCACTATACCCTCATGAATCGGAGAATTTACGCCCACTGCCTCAACTGCGGGTTCTTTATCGATTTAGCCGACCTGCTCCGCTTTTTTCATAAAGTGATTGATAGTGGGCTAAAAGGTGATAAGGTACGAGAGTCCTTCACACTCTGAGATACAATATTTATGATGCGGAACGACCAGATCTAACCCGATCAGATGTCGCACTGCCTGTGGCGGTCTATTTGTGGTCTTGGGCTAGCCAAGGTTCTGTCCCTTCCCACGGTCGCCTGGTAGACACCACTGACCTCCACGAAAGAAATTCATCATGGGAAACGTGCAGTCCATGCCCGCAGCATGTCCCCGCAAGCCCTTCCATGGAGAACAGTCCCTGCACATAGCATTCTTCTGAAAGAACTCCAGTCAGGCCGAGTGCTCTATGAGTACGAGTCAGAGAAGAGCCTGTCGCCGGCTAGATTGACCAAAATCATGTCGGCCTAGATGCTGATAGCGATTCACTAGGGCTTGTTAATGGCCTGTAGGGTCCAGAAAATTAGTGCGGTTGGGCGAATTCAATATTGATATCCTTGCCGAGGTAGTTCACCAGGAAGCCCTGCGTGTCATAGGCCATGACGGCGCCCATAACGTTCTCATCGCCGTATTCTTCTTTGCCTAACAACTTTCGGATGTCTTCCGGACTTTCGCTGTTCAGCACGCTGCGGAAGATGCCTCTGGTCTTGTACGCGAAACGGTTATTGATAAAAATCAGATCGACCTTTCCATCCTGTATACGCACGCCGGCCATTGGGCCGGTCGGCTTCCGCTGATCGAGTAGGAAGATGAAGGTGGCTTCTTGTTCGGCCTTGATTCCGGAGATCTTTTCGTTCACCAGTAGATCGAGGGCTTTGGTTTCCGAGTCGCCGAGCTTGATACCGAAGAGAGAGATGCTATCGCTTGAAATCGCTTTTGGCTCCATCACATCATTCTTGCTCAATTCATACGGCTCGGCAAGAACCAAGGAGACGAACCCGGCGAGGGTTGCCACGAGTGCCAAGACTAGCGTAGACATCACACTGTTCTCCCTCATTGACTCCTCCCCCACTCCTATGCCGGTATGAGATCGGTAATTGTTGTTCGGCTGTTCGTAATTGGTAGGCTGTGTAAACAATGCGTCATTTTAACCAAGGGATGCCGAACCTGCAAGAAACCAGGATTTCGGCTTCACGCTCTATCACGCGGCCCTCATCCGCCCCTTCCGTGAGACCGTATTCATAGCCTGGGCCATGAGGCCATTCACCGTCCCTTCACAGAGGCGCGCAAACTCCTTGGCCGCCAGGTTCTGGTAACGGTCTGTCCAATAGGCTAATCTCACACGGTGATGCGGAACAGGATCGCACAGCTCGATGGTTTGGAACGAAAGCGTCGGTGGGCGCATACGGACATCAATCTCAGGAAGGATCGTCAATCCCGCTCCCGCTGCGACCGCTTGCAGGATTCCTTCTGACGAGGTCATCTCCAGCACGACTTGGGTTTGGATGCGCGCATCGGCGCATGCCGCCTCCACCATCTTTCTTAAGCAATAATCGAAAGGCATGAGGACGAGCGGGAGTCTCGCCAAATCTTGCATGCGCAAGCGAGATTTCTTGATGGAGCCATTTGAAGGAGCCACCAAGACCAGACGTTCATCGAATAGTAGAACCACGGTCAGTCGTTCATCATGGACGGGCAGGAGACAAATCTCGGCATTCCACCGATTCACTAGCAGACCCACCACAATATCGGTCGAAGGCTGGGTGTGGACTTGAAGGTGGATTGCTTGGAAGCGTTGTTTAAAACGCGACACGAGTGGAGGGATCAAGTAGGAGTTGATGTTGGTCAAGGTTTCGACAACCAACCGTCCCCTCTGTGCCCCCTGCAGTTCCCGCACAACCTGCACGGCTTGTTCCAATTCACGAAGGACTCGGCTGGCATGGTCCCGAAACAACTCGTCGGCTTGCGTGAGGACCGCCGTGCATCGCAGTCGATCGAACAGCCGGGTACCAAGCCCCCCTCAAGCGCACCGATCCGGACGGACTACGACGATTGGGAGACATGAATGGTTTCTGCTGCTCGCGTAAAGTACTGGGTCGAGGCCACAGCGAGAAAATACCGAAGCTGGCGGAGTTCCTTGCGGATGCCTCTTTCTATGCAATCGCTAAAAACTATACCAAATATCAATACTAACCATTTTACTTTATATCAACCCTATAGTCAGTTATCAACGAGCCGAGCGCGCTCTTCCAGATAGGCTCCTATCTGGTGGCGATGGATCTGGGGGGAGAGCTGATGCAGTCTTTACACACAAGGAGGGGAGGTGGGTGATGCATCGGAACATGCAGGTCTTGCGCAGTTTGCTCATGGCAGGGATTGTGTTCATCGTGTTTGGTTGCGCTGTGATGGATACCCCGCCTGGGAGCAAATCCCTCTACGACCGTCTTGGAGGCAAAGTGACGATTACCGCCGTCGTGGATCAGTTCGTGGCAAATGTTGTAGCCGATAGTCCCATCAATGGTCGATTTGCGACGACCGACATTCCTAAGCTGAAAAGGTATCTGGTTGATCAGGTGTGCATGTTAACCGGTGGGCCTTGCACGTACAAGGGCCGTGACATGAAAACGACCCATGCCGGGATGAAAATCACCAACGGCGACTTTGACGCTCTGGTCGAGGATCTCGTCTCGGCGCTGGACAAGTTCAAAGTGCCCGCTCAAAAGAAAGGCGAGCTGCTGGGACTGTTGAGCCCGATGAAGAAGGATATTGTTGAGTAGTCGAGGGTAGGTCGTACATGGCGAGGCGGCGCAGGTTGCCCTGCCATGGCTGTCTAGGCCTATGGCTGTGGCGCCGTCGCCAGTAACATTTCGCCGAGTTGACGGAGTCGGAGAAAATAGGCCTGAGAGTCGGTGTCCAGCTCTCCTGCCAGATCGTCCAGATCTCCCAAACAATCTTTCACGATGGCAACACGTTGGTGATCGAGCCCCTCGGGACTGTCTAGGTAGAAGACCACGCAACCGCTGATCACCGTATCGAGCGTCATCAACTGACCCTGGTTGGGGCTTGAAAACTGGGGCCAGTCATTTCCGCAATGCTGTTCCCAGGTTGCTGCGATCGTGTATCGAGTCATCGGAGGCTCCGGCGTCCTATCCGCGTCATTCCTATCCGAACCACCCTACAGCATGGAGGAACAGCACGGCAAGCGTACACAGGTCGAGCCCACAGAACCGATAGTCCACATCTTCTCGCGCCAATGACCAGGCCACCAGCCGCTTGCGCCTTTGTGCGGGAGCGAATGCGAGAAAAAACTCTTTGCACAACATCCCTCCCGCCGCACAGATCCAGAGTGGCTGATACCGGAGTCCGATCCTTGCCACGAACAACACGATGCCGGCGACGACCGTAAAGAGTTGCCAGGGCCAGAGGGCGGTATTGATCTGAATGGCCGTGTGCATATGGTCGATGACTAATCGAGGGGCCACTAGCAGGGACACTCCGTCGGCCAGCCACATGCCGGCAATCATCGCCAGCGCCTATTCTTTCATAGCGGCTTGTTCAAATCAGGAACTGGTATGAGCCGGGAGCATGCTTACCTGGATGTTGAAAAAGTCTCTCTTCCTCACCTGCCCAACACCGGCGCGCTGTGACGGGCTTTTCACCGAGCAGCGTTCTGCGTCGCTCACTCAGAGGCTCCAGGGGATTGGCACCGGTTGTGCCGGTGCACGGGTATGGGTCTGGGACAGTCGCCGGTCGGAAGGGCAACAGTCCCCTCGCCCTCTGCAGCTTTGCTGGGCGCCCTTTTTAAACAGACAGCGGATGTTCTGATATTGTCCAGATTCCCCGTATCTCGGTATATCCAACGTATCAATATGTTTTTATAACAGTCTGTTAGGGATAGAGCCCACGCTGGAGATGGGCTTGGGCGACTTGGTCGATCCCGCTCATGTGTGCCGCCATGCGCATCGACGTCCGTCGTTCGGTCGAGAAGTGAAGTGTGCGTTGGAAGGCAGACGTGATGAGGTCTTGCAGCCGATGCTGGATATCCGTTGCACTCCAAAAGAAACGTTGAAGATCCTGTACCCATTCGAAATAAGACACGATCACGCCGCCGGAGTTCGCAAGAATATCGGGTATAATGAAGACGCCTTTATTTTCGAGGATGAGATCGGCCTCGAGGGTCGTGGGACCGTTCGCTCCCTCTGCTAGGATCCGACAGCGCAGGTGGTTGGCATTTTTGCCGGTGATCTGTTCCGAGAGGGCGGCAGGGACGAGCACCGTACAGTCCAGTTGTAGCAATTCCTCGTTCGTGATTGCGTCCCCCAGCTTTGTGTCGCGAAGCGATTGGCCAGCTGTACGGTAACGCCGGAGCAGCTCCTGAACGTCCAACCCCTTAGCATTATAGATTCCTCCACTCACATCACTGACCGCAATGACGCGCGCGCCCTGTTGCTGCATGATGAGCGCGGTGTGCGAGCCGACATTCCCGAATCCTTGAATTGCCACCGTTGTATTCTCGATAGTTAACTTCAGGTGGCGGAGCGCTTCCAGCGTGACATAGACGACCCCACGACCAGTGGATTCTTCACGACCGAGGCTGCCGCCAAGCGATAAGGGTTTGCCGGTCACCACACTTGGAACGGCATATCCGACTTGCTGGCTGTAGGTGTCCATTATCCACGCCATGACTTGAGCGTCGGTCCCCACATCGGGGGCTGGCACATCTTTGTCGGGACCAATGAGTGGGAAGATTTCTGCGGCGTAGCGCCTGGTCAATCGCTGTAATTCGGCGTGGGATAATTTCTTAGGAGCGACCTTTACTCCGCCTTTCGCTCCGCCGTAGGGCAAGCCGGCTAAGGCGCATTTCCACGTCATCCACATCGCGAGAGCAGCAACTTCGCCGAGACTCACGTCCGGGTGGAAGCGGATGCCCCCTTTGGACGGACCGCGCGACGAGTCATGTTGTACCCGATAGCCGGTAAAGACTTCCACTCGACCATCGTCCATGTACACCGGAAGGCTGACGACGAGTGAACGCTGGGGAAGCTTCAAGCGTTCACGGAGGTTCGGGTCCAGACGCATGGCTTCTGCGGCCTGATCGAATTGTGCGACCGCAAGACGATAGGTGTGTGTATCAAGTTCCTGCATAAGCCCTCAACAAGCTACATGGTGGATGTGCGCATGCGAGCTATCTCATTGGCAGAAGTGAAGTGTTTGTCAACGTTCTCTTTCAGCGCCGACCACAGGAGTGCAAACACAGTGCCGAACATCTGAGCAAGATCGTGCTTGATGTCGGTGACGGAGAGAGTCGTCTTGATTAGTGCTGCCATTGATGTCACAGGGCAGTTGGTGAATCCGCAAGGGTGAATGCGTTGGAAAGGTGTCAGGTCCATGTCGACGTTGAGCGCGAACCCATGCAAAGTGATCCCACGTTCGACACGTATGCCGATGGAGGCGATTTTCGATGGCTCAGGCGCCATGACCCAGATGCCTGGCTTTTTATCGATCCGGTAACCGTCAACCTTCCAGAGGTTGAGCACGCGAATAATGACTTCTTCCAGCAGCCAGACCAATTGCCTTGGGCCTGCGGCATGCTGAGCAAGTCTGAGTATAGGGTACACGAGGATTTGTCCGGGGCCATGGTAGGTCACAGAGCCACCACGATTCACGCGATGCAGTTCCGTTCCGTTCGCGCGCAAGATTTCTTCGTTGCCTCCCCAGTGCGACACTTGTGCGCTTCGTCCCAGTGTGTAGATAGGATGATGTTCCAGGATCAGTACCGTATCGGGCCTGAGGTCGAGCATGCGCTCGCGGTGGAAGCGAGATTGCAGCTCCAACGCGAATGAATAGGAAACAGGCTTTGGGAAGATGAGGACCGTTCCAGCCGACGGGCGGCGAGAATCGTAAGTCAGTGTCTTGGCTAGGAGGTCAAGGGCATTCGGTTCAGTCACTGGTTCACCTTTTGGAGCGGAGGACGTAGGAGGCTCGGGGTTAATTGACCGCTGCGCCTTTGCACGGTGATCTGGATTATCGTTGGTTCTCCCTCTCGCATCACGCTGTGCCAGAAGTTCCCCATGTTGTAGATCTGATGCTGATCGAGCGGGTGATTACGTTGCCGGTTTGCAGTCCCGACGTGTCGACAGGCTTGGGTGAATCCACATTGAGCACCAGAATGTCTCGATCCACGTCCAATCCAAAGCTCGCGGTGACACTTGGGGTGATCGTCACCGGGGGAAACCAAAAGTCCGGCCTGGTCATGGAGCCACGCAGCATCATCGATTGGATGTGAGGGTAGACGGCTTCCAGGGTAAGGGCATAACTGATGGCTTGGGCCGATGGGGTAATGGCCGCATTGATGCCGACCACCTGACCTGGCCATTCATGTCCACCAGTGGACCACCACTGAGGCCAGGATTGCTTGCCGCGTCAGTCTGAATCAGATCGTAGAGTGTTTCCCTGTTGGGGGTAAGGACCGATCGATCCAACGCGCTCATAACACCCACGGTCACGGTGGAGCCGCCCTTTAATGCCAATGGATTTCCGATGGCAACGACTTTCTTGCCGATATCCAATTGCGAGGATTGGCTCAAGGTGGCGGGGGCCAAATCCTGTGCAGCGATCTTTGCCAGCGCAAGGTCGAGCAAAAAGTTGCGGGCCACCACACGACCCGGTGTGAGGCGACCGGTGAAAAGTCCTACATCGAGACTTTTCACCCCTTCAACCAAATGGTTGTTTCTCAGGATATCACCGCTGGCATCGATAATAATTCCCGAACCGGAAGCCGACTGGGTGGCATGTGACAGAGGGACCGTAGAACCCTGTGCGTTTGGATGATAACGACCGACAGGCGGACTTTTGCGACGACCGCCGGGATCGACAGAGATTTGTCGTTAGCCACGCCTGGGCGGGCGCAGCTCATGACGGCTGCAGCGCATACCACCATGACACGACCCATGCGTTTCAATGACCCGTGCGGGAGAGCGCTTCGTGACGGCAAGATTTTCGCTGTTGAGATGGCCTGAAGATTCCACATCGGACACGCATTGTCGCATAACTGGCTGTGGGGCGAAAGTCGGGTCCCGAGGGCATGGCGAGCGCCGTGCCCTCGGTGCGGATGAGTGTCGGGAATCTTATTTTATGGCGGCGAAGAGTTCCTTAATCTCAAGGGTCTTGAGTTTCTTGAGTGCCTTCGCCTCGATTTGACAGATGCGTTCACGTGTCACCGATAGGCCCTGGCCGACTTGCTCCAAGGTGCAGGCTTCATCGTAGCCGATCCCGAAGCGCAGACGGATCACCCTTTGCTCCCGCGGTGTTAGGGTGCTCAGGATCCGGTCCAATTGTTGGGTCATCTCCGTCCGGTGTACGTGAGCGTCAGGGGGAACTGCCTGCTGATCGGGAATCATGTCCCCGAACTGGGTGTCCCCATCACCGATCAGGTTTTCCAGAGCCACCAACTTCTGGAAGGCCTGCACAGTCTCGCGGAGCCGTTCCGGCCTCATGCGGAGCACGTGAGCGATCTCTTCCAAGCGAGCCGGCCGTCCGAACTGTTGCCCGAGTTGACGTGTCACGCGAAGAATCCGATGGGATGCTTCGGTCTGGTGGACTGGAATGCGGATCGTCCGCGATTGATCCGCAAGTGCGCGCGTGATGCCCTGTCTGATCCACCAGGTGGCATAGGTGCTGAACTTAAAACCCTTCCGATACTGGTACCGCTCAGCGGCTTTCATCAAGCCAATGTTGCCTTCTTGCATGAGGTCCAGCAAGGTCAACCCTCGTCCGGTGTAATGCTTGGCGACGTCAACCACCAAGCGGAGGTTGCAACGCACTAGTTCGTCCTTCCCCTGTTCCAGGATGATCCGCGCAGACCGAATTTTACTAAGCAGAGCTTTTAGGCGCTTCGCTGTGGCCACGGCGAGTTTCATCTCACGAACCGACGGTTTCAGCATTGCGAGTAGAGTCTGCTCCACGTTGTCCAGTGCCGTGGCTGAGAGCCCGCTCAATCGTCTGACCATCTGGAGCGTTTTGACCGACTCCAACTGTACCGGTGTGCGTTTCGAACGGGCGAGTGTCTTCACCGCATGACGCAAGGCGACTCGAATTCGTCGCGTACCTTCGTCAACTCGCTTCGCGAGCACGACCTCTTCTTCACGGGTCAAGAGCGCCCGCTCACCGAATGAGCGGAAGTACAATGACTCCAATAGAAAGGGACTTGCACCCAGGCTCGTACGCGTGGCCGTTACAGCTTTTTCTTCCTGGACCGATTCCTGAGATTTATCGCGACCGATGACTTTCAGGATATCGCTTGCCTGCGGATCATCGGCGTCCACATCCATGGCGACGGTTTGTTCCTCGACTTGGTCAGTTGACCGAAGGTCTTCATCATTCATGGCGTCACCCTTCGTCTCTTGGTTGCGCATCGGTTCACTCCTGTTAGAGCCATATGAAGCCAAGAGGATTCATTCAGATCATCGTCATCCTATGCTCTTCTACGAACTATGCTCTTCTACGAAGCAAAAGAAATACTGGATTGAAGATGAGAAACGGATGGCGTGATCACAAGGACATTTCAGAAAGATTAGAGTGGTTTAATGAGGAAGATGAGAATGCTCTGTCACAGTTGTGCGGCAATGATGTGGGGTCGGCGTCAGCCCGCAGGCTTAATTGCCACACTACTTGTTTGGTAACCCCTTGAAGAAGGGGGCGAGCGTATCGATTGGGATCGGGAAAATGGTGGTTGAGTTTTTATCTGCTGCGATTTCCACCAGCGTCTGGAGATAACGCAACTGAAGAGCCGCAGGATTCCGGCTGATCACATCGGCCGCGTCGGCCAGGCGTTGCGAGGCTTCGAACTCGCCTTCGGCATGGATGACTTTCGCCCGCCGTTCCCGTTCGGCTTCGGCCTGCCTGGCAATGGCCCGCTGCATTTCATGCGGGAGGTCGACATTCTTTACTTCGACCGCGGACACTTTAATGCCCCAAGGCTCGGTCTGTTGATCGATGATCCTCTGGAGATCTGTATTGATCTGCTCCCGCTTCGACAGCAGGTCGTCGAGCTGGCTTTGACCGAGCACACTGCGCAAGGTTGTCTGGGCCATCATCGAGGTGGCGTAAAGATAGTCCTCGACCTGCACGATTGCGTATTCCGGATTCACCACGCGAAAATAGATCACGGCATTGACTTTGACGGTCACGTTGTCTTTGGTGATGATATCCTGCGGAGGGACATCCATCGTCACCGTGCGCATGCTGACGCGGATCATTCTGTCGATTAGTGGAAGAATGATGATGACGCCGGGTCCGGTCCCTCCGATGATGCCTCGAGCCAGTCGGCCCCACCGAAAGATCACGGCGCGTTCGTACTCCGGCAGTACTTTGAAGCCGAGAAACACGATGATAAGCAGAAGGACGAGAAAACTGATGGGGCTGAGCAACATAGTTAGACCTCTTTCCTTTGAAGGACTGGAGTCACGTAGAGCGTGAGTCCCTCGACGCGCAGTATCTTCGCGGAGGTTCCTGGCTTCATGGGGGTGTCGCTGACGGCATCCCACAGTTCCCCATGAATCGCGAGTTTGCCACCCGGACGTAAGGCGGTTTTGGCGATGCCGATGGAACCGATCAGGCCCTCGCTCCCGGTTTGTGGCGAGGTACGCAGAGCGCGAACTCCCATTCCGACGATGAACAGCGTCATAGCCGCTGTAGTGATGATGATCGGGATGATTACGATCCACGAAAGCTGAAAGAATTCTGCGTCTGACTTGATGAGCATCAGCGATCCAAATATCATGGACACCACCCCGCCGATTGCCAAGAGGCCATAACTGGCGACCATGGCTTCGAGGATAAAGAAGACGATCCCCAGGATGAGCAGCAGCACGCCGGCATAATTGATCGGCAGCGACTGCAACGAATAGAACGCAAAGATCAAGCTGATAGTCCCGACGACACCGGGAAGAATCGCGCCCGGATTGTAGAGTTCGGCTAGAATACCGATGGTGCCGATAGTCATCAGCAGATAAGCGATGTTGGGATCGCTCAAGGCTTTCAGCACTTCCAGACGGATTCCCATTGGGAATTCGCGAATGGTTGTGGTCTCGGTTGTTAGAGTGATTGATTCATTGGGTAGCGCGATCTTTCTCCCGTTCAGCTGTTTCAAGAGCGCAGGGATGTTCTCCGCAACCAGATCGATAATATTGAGTTCCAAGGCCTCCTGCTCCGTCACGGAAACGCTTTTTCTAACCGCGTCTTCGGCCCATGACACGTTTCGCCCATGCTGTTCCGCTATGCTCTTGATGTAGGCGACCGAGTCATTCTCCACCTTTTCCTTCATCGTCTCGTCCATCTCACCGCCGCCCATCATGACCGGATGCGCCGCTCCAATATTGGTCCCAGGCGCCATGACGGCGACATGCGCTGTCATGGTGATGAACACCCCAGCAGAGGCAGCGCGACCTCCGGTCGGGGCGACGAACACGATCACCGGAAGAGGCGAGGAGCTAATGTCTTTCACCATGAGCCGCATCGAGGTATCCAGCCCACCAGGCGTGTCCAGTTTCAGAATCAGGGCATCGGCGCCCGACGATTGGGCGGAAGCGATGGCGTCATGCAGATATTCTGCTGCAACAGGGTTGATTACTCCTTCGTAGCTGGCGACGACGATTTCGCCGGCATGGGCATGACCGTTCGTGATGATCAGACACAGCGCGATAATCGGTCCGAACATCGCCATAGCGAAAGCGTGTTCAGCCGGGATTCCATTTCTGATGTAACCACGCACCGTGAACCCCATGCTAGAAATGTGTGTGATTGTTTGCGAAGTGCGTGAATATTACGACCCACCTCCCAAAGTGTCAAGAAATGGCCGTCGGTTGCAAACCGCGGAATGAACCCCCTAGAATGCGCGCCATGTCGCAGCTTTCCAATGGTGAACGTATTCATCTGGTCGATAAGAAAGGGCGGCAGTATGCCCTGACCTTGAAGGCCGGTGAAGCGTATCAATTCAGTGGCCAGAAGATCGCGTACGATGCGCTCATTGGTCGGCCGGATGGGGCGATCGTGTCTCTGTCAGGCGGTAAGAAGATGTTGGCGCTCCGGCCGACCTTCGGGGACTACGTGCTCAAGATGCCGCGTGGCGCGCAGGTGCTCTATCCGAAAGATCTTGCGCTCATGCCCATGTGGGCGGATGTCTACCCTGGAGCTCGGGTCTTCGAGGCAGGAACCGGCTCAGGCGCGTTGACTATGGCTCTGTTACGTGCGGTGGGGCCCCGGGGCTTGGTTGTGACTTATGAGATGCGGGAGGACTTCGCTCGCACCGCGCGGACGAATATTGATCGCTATCTAGGACCCGTCCCCAACATGGTTTCGTTGTGCAAGAATGCCTATGCAGACATCGAGTTGCTCGAGGACGGGGTGTCGTTCGATCGCGTGGTTCTCGATCTTCCTGAACCATGGCAGGTAGTTCCCCATGCGGCGAAGGCCCTTCGATCCGGTGGGATCTATCTGAGTTTCGTCCCCACGGTGCCGCAGATCATACACACAGTCGAGGCACTTGAACGGACCACTGTTTTCGGCATGTTGGAAACGTTTGAAACGCTGCTGCGTACCTGGTCTGTCCAAGGTCGAAGCGTGCGGCCCGATCATCGCATGGTAGCGCATTCAGGGTTTATCACGGTGGCACGGAAGGTTGAGCCTGGCCTCCTCAGCGCCACGAGTGAGCAGGGAGCTGAGGACGAGGGGTTGCATGAAAATGCGTCCGGTGATGCGGGAGAGGAGCGGTATCGATGAGTCGGTTAGCCGGGAAAGTGGCGTTGGTGACAGGAGGCAATGCGGGAATCGGTGAAGCGATTGCCAAGGTGTTTGTCCAGGAAGGTGCGGCGGTAGTGATCACTGGCCGTCGCCAGGATGAGCTGAATCGAGTGGTAAAGGAGATCGCGCAGCAGAAGGGCAAGTCTGTCGCGGTAGCGGGCTCTGTCACGGACGACCGGCATGTGCGGGCGGCTGTGAGTCAGGCCATTCAGCAATTCGGCGCGCTCGACATCCTCGTCAACAACGCAGGGGTTGGAGAATTCGGTCGTCGAATCCATGAACTTGACGATGAGACGTGGGCTCGCGTTCTAGACGTCAATCTGACCGGTGTGTTCCGCATGACCCGCGCGGCGGTGTGTGAAATGTTGAATCGGGGTCGTGGATCGATCGTGAACATTTCTTCGATCGCGAGCCTGGTCGGTCTTCCCCTGCTACCTGTCTATACGGCGTCCAAAGGCGCGCTTGATGCGCTGACTCGCGCTATTGCCATCGACTACGCCAAGGATGGCATCCGGTGCAACGTCGTGAATCCCGGTTTAATTGCGACGCCGATGGCGGCATCACTCATGGCTAATCCGGAGCGGCTCGATGCGATCCTGTCCCACTATCCGATTCGTCGGCCTGGAAAACCGGAAGAAGTGGCCAACATAGTGTTGTACCTCGCATCCGATGAGGCCACCTGGGTGACGGGGGGGACGTTCACGATTGATGGAGGGATGACGGCGTGATGAAGGCACCGCGTGGTTGCGCCGTAGACGACGCCGTTCCCACAGATTCGTTCGGTCTTTTGTCCTGATGGAAATCAACGCGCATACCCAGTTTTGCGGAGTCATTGGTAATCCCGTCGAGCATACGCTTTCGCCGGTGATCCACAATGCCGCCTTGCAGAAACTTGGCCTCAATTGTGTGTATCTCGCCTGGAAGGTTGAAGCGATCGGTGATGCAATCAATGGCCTCCGTGCGCTTGGGAACTTCCACGGCGCGAGTGTCACCATGCCGCATAAAGTGTCGGCGATACCGTTCCTTGATCACGTGGAAGCGACGGCACGTCAGATCGGCGCGGTCAACACCATCGTCGCGGAGAAGGGCCAACTGATCGGGTACAACACGGACGCGACTGGAGCCTTGCGTGCGTTGAGAGAGGGAGGGGTAGAGCTCACGGGGCGACGCATTGTCATGCTTGGTTCTGGTGGTGCAGCTCGTGCCATCGCCTTTGCGTTGTCGGCGGAGTCCGGTGCGGACAAGTTGACGCTGCTCGGAGTCGACGACAAAGAGAGAACCATATTGGCGGCTGATGTCCGATCCAAGACCGTGTTGGCAGTTGAGGATTTCCATCTCGACGAGGCCGTTCTTGGCCGTACGCTTCCTGGGGCGCAGGTCCTTATCCACTGCACCCCCATCGGCATGTCTCCCAAGATCGACGCCACCTGTGTTCCTGCCTCGTTGCTCCACGCTGGTCTTGCCGTTATGGATATCGTCTATAACCCACGGGAGACCCTACTCCTCAAAGATGCGAAACGCCTCGGGTGCAAGACGATTCCAGGCCTCGAGATGTTTCTCAATCAGGCCGTCACTCAATTCGATCTCTGGACCAATCAGTCGGCTCCAGTCGATGTGATGCGCGCTGTGTTGGAGTCTCGCTTCCAATGAACGTCGTGCTCATCGGGTATCGCGGTACCGGGAAGAGTACCGTTGGGAAAATAGTGACCGCGCGCCTCGGTCGTACCTTGGTGTCGACCGACGCGGAGATTGTGAAACGGGTAGGACAGAGCATTCCGGAGATCGTTGTGCTGCACGGGTGGGACTACTTTCGCGATCTTGAGTCCCAGGTTTGTCAGGAGTTGGCGTGTCGGGACGGACTGGTAATCGATACGGGTGGTGGGGTAATCCTTCGATCACAAAACGTCGAGATGCTGAAAAAAACCGGCATCCTGTTTTGGCTGACGGCTTCAGTCGACACGATTACCAAGCGCATTGGTCTGGATACACAACGTCCCTCGCTTACGGGGACCAAGTCCTTCGTCGACGAGATCCAAGATATCCTGTGTGAGCGAACGCCAAAGTATAAAGCTGCGGCCGACCACGTAATTGCGACCGACGGACGTTCGATCGTGCAGATAGCGAATGAGATTCTTGTCCGTTTGTAAGCCAGGTCGTACGGCCCCTCATGCTCTCAGATCGTATCCTGCACTGTTTTCCTACCAATCCGACAGTTCAGCGTTGTCTAGGGGCATGCATCCACTCACACAACTGACACTTGCGGGTGAGCGGTTGGAGCAAGGCGCAGTCACACGAAGATTGCGGCTCCTCTGGGGCGACACCGGGAGCCCATTGGGCGGTGGTTGAAGCAGGAGAAAGGATTGTCGTATCGTTACGGAGAAGAGTGCGATAACTTGACAAGTCTTCTCTCAAAATGATTCATGTATCCGCGGGTGCGCCCGTAGCTCAGTTGGATAGAGCGCCGGGCTTCGAACCCGTAGGTCGCAGGTTCAAGTCCTGCCGGGCGCACCATGTAGGAGCAACCACTTCTGACGCTCCCGCTACGGCCCCCGTCAGTTCTGGTTGCGCGGGGGTTGCGGATTCAGCCTCAAAACTCGCCTTATCCACAGGTCCATCGAGTCGGTCTACAGCGGCCTTGTTGCCTCCAGGGATCTTGTTGCCTCCAGGGATCAGGTGTCCGTAGATATCCACGGTGACTTGAATGGAGGAGTGGCCCATCTGTTCCTTTACATAGACCGGGCTCTCATTTTGTTGGAGTAACAACGAGGCGAAGATATGCCGCAAGTCATGGAAGCGAATCTTCCGCATCGTGGCCTTGTCGAGGATGTAATAGAACACTCGTTTCCGAAAGTTATTAGGGTCCAGTAGCTCGCCTTTCTCATTGCAGAACACCCAGGGCGGAATCTCTTTCCACTCATTAGCCGCAACTTCAAGTTGTCGCTCGGTATGCAAGTCTCGTAGGGCTTGGCAGAGTTCGAGAGACATATCGACCCGGCGACTCTCGCCACTCTTGGGAGTGCTCAGCTTGCCGTGGGTGTAATTGCGCTGCACGGTGATGAGCCGTCCGTGAAAATCGAGATCGTCCCATTGGAGGGCTAGATGTGACGTACCACGCGCAGCCCCCCCCGATGCGTTCTTCCAGCGGTAGTACTTTTGCTCGGTGATCCCGAGCTTCCGACAGGCGTCCAACACCGCCAGCCCTTTGCCGGTTTCCAGCTCTAACGGTCCGCAGATGTTGGATGATCTCTTCGGAGGTGTGCCGTTTTCTGGGCATGTTGCTAACCTCCTGGGTTGCGGTCCAGTCTAACATTCGTTCCGGACCAGATTTTCCCGAGCTGGTCAACGACGGTTTTGGCAATTATTTCATATCCATTTTTATTTGGATGCCCATCGCCATTACTTGTATATAATTGTTCTTGTTTTGCAGTATTTTTCATGGCCTGTAAAACATCTAGATAGGCAATAGATTTTCCTTAAAGTAAGATTTGGATATGGTTGTTAATTTTGCGTTCTTTCATTAACAGATCATCAATTATTTTATTGTCATCAAAATTCTTGTTATTTTCAATGAATTCCGAAAAGGCATTCAATTTTGTGGGTAATAAAAGAACAAGAAACGACATATTTCCCTTCTTACAAAGCTCCTTCATTTTTAAGAATAATTCAAGACTAATCCGTAATCCTTCTTGGATCTTGTGATCATCTATGTTTAGGCTCTGAATCCTATACCTGGGATTAATTACAGTAAAAATTTTCTGATTTTTTCCCTCTAACTCTAAAAAGTTTTTTTGAGAGTGACCTGCCCCCTATAAACCAGGCCGGATGTAGCGTTAGGAATCCGGCCGACGGAAGGGGGGGGCATGGCACGCAAACGGTATCCGGTCGAGGAGATCATCGGGCATCTGCGGACGATCGAAAGTGAGATGGGCAGAGGCCTTGGACTGGTGGAGGCTTGTTGCAAGTTGGGGATCACGGAACAGACCTACTATCGGTGGAAGAAAGAGTACGGTGGTTTGCGCGTGGATCAGGCCAAACGGTTAAAGGGCCTGGAACAAGAGAATGCCCGACTCAAGCGACTCGTGGCGGACCTCTTCCTGGACAACAGCATTTTGAAGGAGGTGGCAGCGGGAAACTTCTAAGCCCGGCCCGATGCCGAGAAACGGTCTGCCATGTGCCGGCCATGTTTTCGGTCTCTGAACGCCGGGTCTGTCGAGTCGTGGGGCAATGCCGGGGCACGCAACAGTATGTGCCCATCAAGGCGGACGACGAGGAGTCTCTGCGGACGCGGATCGTCGCGCTCACCCGTGAGTATGGGCGCTATGGGTCTCGTCGGATCACCGCGCTGTTGCATCAAGAAGGCTGGCGGGTGAACCACAAACGCGTGGAGCGGCTGGGGCGACAGGAGGGGCTCAAGGTGCCGCAGAAGCAGCCGAAGCGAGGCCGACTCTGGCTGACTAACGGTTCCTGCGTACGGCGGCGACCGGAATATCCGAACCATGTGTGGGCGTATGATTTTGTCATGGAACGCACTCGGGATGGGCGGCCCTTGAAAATGCTCACCGTGGTGGACGAATACACGCGGGAGTGTCTGGCCCTTGCGGTGCGCCGCCGTATGAGGGCAAGCGATGTCCAGGAGGTACTGGGGGAGCTGTTCCTGACGCATGGCTGTCCGACACACATTCGCTCGGACAATGGACCGGAGTTTATCGCCACGGCTCTGCGGGCCTGGTATCGCTTGCTGACCGTCGTGCCCTTGTTCATCAAGCCGGGCAGTCCCTGGGAGAATGGCTATAGCGAGAGCTTCAATGGCAAGTTCCGGGACGAATTGCTAAACAGGGAACTCTTCTATACGCTGCGGGAAGCGCAGGTCATCATTGAACGCTGGCGGCAGACCTATAATCACGTCCGGCCCCACAGCGCCTTGGGCTATCGGCCACCGGCTCCTGAAGCATGCGTACTAACAGAACAGGTGGCCTAATCACTGGGGGCAGGTCACCTTCTCCTCCAGAATGAGAGTCCCAATCAACAATTTCTTTTTTATTAACGATCTTCGAGTGTCTAAGAAATTCCCAATATTTTCTTTGATAAATAGCATTATATACTTCCCAAATATCATTGCCTAAGTAAAAACCTAGAATAATAATAGAAGGCTTTAACTTGAAATCTTTTTCTTTGAGCAAAAAATAAAACTCGAACAGAGAATATCCTCCCAACCAAAAATTATATACATTTTTCCCACTGAATTTTTGAAGTCACGAAGGCCACGAATTTTGTGCTGTTGCTGATACCCCATATGTTAATGAATCACCGATTGCTACGATTTCCGAGGAAAGAGGGATATATCTATTCCTAAATCCCCATTCATCAGGATTCGCTGAATTTGGTTTAATTTTGTGTTTTAAAATATCATCTTGAATAAGATCTGGACTCAAATAATCTGCAGGATTCAATAGGATTCTAGAGGTACCTTCTGCAATTGCCAGAGAAAGAGAAAAAGATGAAACAACTACTGACCTGCCCCCAGTGATTAGGCCACCTGTTCTGTTAGTACGCATGCTTCAGGAGCCGGTGGCCGATAGCCCAAGGCGCTGTGGGGCCGGACGTGATTATAGGTCTGCCGCCAGCGTTCAATGATGACCTGCGCTTCCCGCAGCGTATAGAAGAGTTCCCTGTTTAGCAATTCGTCCCGGAACTTGCCATTGAAGCTCTCGCTATAGCCATTCTCCCAGGGACTGCCCGGCTTGATGAACAAGGGCACGACGGTCAGCAAGCGATACCAGGCCCGCAGAGCCGTGGCGATAAACTCCGGTCCATTGTCCGAACGAATGTGTGTCGGACAGCCATGCGTCAGGAACAGCTCCCCCAGTACCTCCTGGACATCGCTTGCCCTCATACGGCGGCGCACCGCAAGGGCCAGACACTCCCGCGTGTATTCGTCCACCACGGTGAGCATTTTCAAGGGCCGCCCATCCCGAGTGCGTTCCATGACAAAATCATACGCCCACACATGGTTCGGATATTCCGGTCGCCGCCGTACGCAGGAACCGTTAGTCAGCCAGAGTCGGCCTCGCTTCGGCTGCTTCTGCGGCACCTTGAGCCCCTCCTGTCGCCCCAGCCGCTCCACGCGTTTGTGGTTCACCCGCCAGCCTTCTTGATGCAACAGCGCGGTGATCCGACGAGACCCATAGCGCCCATACTCACGGGTGAGCGCGACGATCCGCGTCCGCAGAGACTCCTCGTCGTCCGCCTTGATGGGCACATACTGTTGCGTGCCCCGGCATTGCCCCACGACTCGACAGACCCGGCGTTCAGAGACCGAAAACATGGCCGGCACATGGCAGACCGTTTCTCGGCATCGGGCCGGGCTTAGAAGTTTCCCGCTGCCACCTCCTTCAAAATGCTGTTGTCCAGGAAGAGGTCCGCCACGAGTCGCTTGAGTCGGGCATTCTCTTGTTCCAGGCCCTTTAACCGTTTGGCCTGATCCACGCGCAAACCACCGTACTCTTTCTTCCACCGATAGTAGGTCTGTTCCGTGATCCCCAACTTGCAACAAGCCTCCACCAGTCCAAGGCCTCTGCCCATCTCACTTTCGATCGTCCGCAGATGCCCGATGATCTCCTCGACCGGATACCGTTTGCGTGCCATGCCCCCCCCTTCCGTCGGCCGGATTCCTAACGCTACATCCGGCCTGGTTTATAGGGGGCAGGTCAAACCTCCGCTCCCTCAGAATGCCGCATCGGTTGGATTTCAGATTGAGATTCTATTGAGTTCGGCGCATAGTAATTGCGCATATTGCCCACCCGACCAAATTCCTGTACGCACGGAGCTTGAACATGCCCGAGACGACACTAGAAGTGGTGTTACCGAAGGAACTAAGAAAGGATTTCACACCGGCGGGGTGCCGGGGATGTGCCGATGCGACTAGGGGAAACTCTCTCGCTAACCGTCACGCTCCAGAATGAACAACGCATTGAGATTTCCGAAGCAGTGGTCCGATAGTCGAGAGGGCAGGAGTTTGCCGAAGAGGATGTGGTGGCTGAACCCCACACTTGCACCAGGCTAGAGCATTTCATCAAACACCTGGTTATGAAACCTGCTGAGATTCTTCCATGAGCAAAAAGCGTCCCCAACACGAAACTATGTCGATGGAATAGGCTTATGATCTGCGCCGGATTTTCCTTGCGACTAAAAACAACGCTTCGCCAACACCGTAAAGGATGGCAGCGAGAATCAGCCCATCGATTAAACCGCTCCAAAGATCGCCATAAAGCTGGCTGCCGTTGTAAGCTCCGTAAGCAGGGAGAAGTCCAATCACTGTGTACCACACGTGTTTTACTACTCGTTTTACTTTCGTCACGCACATTTCCTTATCTATTGATTGAGCTTCGGGGTCAGGTCGTTCGGGCTCTATCGGCAAGGCAAAGCTGCCCGTCATAACCTGTCAAAGTGATGTTCTATACTTCCTGGAAAATTAGCGTGAAGAAAAATGGCGTAACTTCCTCCGGCTCTTATCAGCCCGGGGCTGTGCGGCCCTAAGCTAACAGAGGACTTACGCCCTACGACGTAGAGTATCACCGAGTGAAGACGTGAAACAAGAACTCGCCACGGTCCTTTGACCTCCTGGAGCGAGTGAGGCACATCATGGAGATGGGACTTCAGATCGCTCGGAAAATGACCCACTGATCATGCCAGGTGTTGAGCACAAGGACCATGACGAGCTGACGCTTCTGGAAGTAATGCTGCGGTTGCACGGTGACTTCCGAAGACGATTGGAGCCGATCGGTGTGACGCCGCTCTAAACGGGCGCAATCCTGTATCTCCATCGGCACGGTGGTGCGAAGGTAACAGAAGCCGCAGCGACCTTGCGCGTTCGGCTGCCAACATTGGTTGCGGTGATTCAAGCCCTGGTATGCACGCGCTGGGTTGCTAAGCAACGCTTGATCCATGATCGCCGTGCCGTGTGTTTGCGGCTCAGTCGGCAGGGTACCGCTCTCGCCCTACAAATCGAGCAGCGGGTTAAGGGCAGATCAACATAAGTGGGAACAGCCGCTCTGTCGCACAGGGGCAGTCCTCTTTCAGTCGGAGTCATACATTCCCGCCGACCTGATCCTATTGAGTCGTCAAACGGTGAACGCTGATGAAATCTTATATCGCAGCTTTTTATGCAGTCGGTGGTCTCCTATTCTCTGCGCCTCTAGCCGTTTTGGTTGAAGATGCCCCGCCTCCAGTTAAATTGCTGCCCGTTGTGTCTCGAGGCATTCTTTCCTTCTTACCCTTACCTTTCATGCCCAGGCTCAAGTCACCTGTGTTTCTTACCCATGCCGGGGACCAGTCGGGACGGTTGTTCATCGTCGAACAACCAGGGACTATCAGAATATTGGAGCGAGGAAGACTGATGGAGGTGCCGTTTCTCGATATCAAGGAGCGCGTCCTTTTCGGAGGTGAACGAGGGCTGCTGGGCTTGGCATTCCATCCCGAGTATCGCCGCAACGGACGCTTTTTCGTGAATTATACAAGAACGGATGACGGCGCTACGGTGATCGCTGAGTACCGTCGAAGCGATCAGGTGGATCATGCGGGACGTGAAGAACGGGTCCTGGTTGTGATTTCCCAACCTTATGCCAATCACAATGGCGGCATGATCGCGTTCGGCCCCGACGGGTATCTCTACATTGGGATGGGGGACGGTGGATCTGGGGGTGATCCACAGAATCGCGCCCAAAACAAGGATGAATTATTGGGGAAACTGCTTCGGATCGACATTAATAGTCGTGTTCCCCCCTATGGCATTCCAGAAGACAACCCATTTGTGAAAGGCGAGGAACGACCTGAAGTCTTTGCCAAGGGGCTCAGAAATCCCTGGCGTTTTTCGTTTGATCGCGAAACCGGGGAGCTTTGGCTGGCCGATGTCGGGCAGGACAGATGGGAGGAAGTCAATGTAGTGAGGAAGGGCGGAAATTATGGCTGGCGAGTCATGGAGGGGTTTCATTGCTTTAATCTTCAGGAACCTTGTAGTACGGAAAATTTTGAATCCCCGGTACTTGAGTATGCCCGTCAGGGTGGTCGTTGTTCCATCATAGGAGGGTATGTGTACCGGGGAAGAGCTATCCCGGCGCTTGTCGGCGTCTATCTCTACGGGGACTACTGCAGCGGCGAAATTTTTTCGGTTCGCACGGCCCAGGGAGGACAGGTGAAGGGAGAACCGTGGGTCCTTAGGACCGAAGCAGCTATCTCCTCGTTCGGGGAGGGTGAAACGGGTGAGGTCTATATGCTCGATCGCAAAGGGGCTGTCTACCAGCTTGTACCGGGCTCCTAGTAGTCTGTTGATCTTCAACTGGTAGGTCTAGCCGTATTCAGACACCCTCGTGCAGTCATTTATCACGGTGAGCTGCATCCATTGCAGACAAATGGTAATTACGTCAGGGCCACATGTGATAACGCTTTGCCCATCCTGGGCTAAGCCTTTCTTACAGGAAAGGAACTATCTTTGAGAAGCAAAGTGGGTCTGAGTGGAGATAAGTTGTCCCGGATCGAGGATTGTTATCCGCCAAAATTACAAGACCAGGTTATTATCCAGAGATTCTGTGTACCCTTCGCGTATAACGTGCATTTTACGAATAGGGCTCTGGCGCCGTCCAATCGATTACTGGTAAATGCCATTTGTTTCAACAAGACAAGTGAGTTGCGTAGGGTATTTGCGATCGTTGATGAAGGATTGTCAAAAGCTCGTCCAGGCTTATCCAGTGAGCTGAGAAATTATTTTATTGCGCATCGGGATTCCATGAGACTCGTTGCTCCGCCTCTTTGTGTTCCTGGGGGGGAGAAGGTAAAGGATGACCCGCACTGGCTCTTGCAGATACACAAAAAGCTTCACCACTTTCACATTGATCGCCATTCGATTGTGTTGACAGTCGGTGGCGGGGCCGTTCTTGATATGTCCGGATTCGCCGTTGCTACAACACATAGAGGTGTGTGGCATGTTCGGATGCCAACAACTCTTCTGTCCCAGGCCGATGGAGGGTTGGGAGTAAAAACGGGGATTAATAGGTTTATGGTTAAAAATTTTCTAGGTACGTTTGCTGTTCCAGTGGCGGTGGTCAACGATTATGATTTCCTTCGCACGCTTCCGCCACGACATCTAATCTCTGGTATGGCCGAAGCCGTCAAGGTGGCGCTGATACGCGATCAGAAGTTTTTTGACTGGCTTCTTGAGCATTCAACCTTGCTTCGATCCCATCAACCGTCCATGGTGGCAAATCTTATTAAGTGGTCTGCGACCCTTCATCTTAATCACATTGCCCTTGCCGGTGACCCATTCGAGTCTGGCAGTGCCAGACCGCTCGATTTTGGTCACTGGGCTGCGCACAAGCTCGAATCGATGACCTCTTATCGGCTGCACCATGGCGAAGCGGTCGCCATCGGCATCGCCATCGATTCACGATACTCGATGGAGATTGGGTTGTTGAGCAAACAGGCACTCGATCGAATTCTTCGTCTGCTTGATCGGTTGGGACTCCCGTCGTGGCATCGCACACTTGATCTCAAGGGGCCGGACGGTCGGTTGAAAGTTCTCCGTGGCCTGGACGAATTCACAGAACACATCGGCGGCGCCCTGACTATCACCCTACTGAAACGGATCGGCGAAGGCTATGAGGTTGATCGGATCGATCACGTCGTGCTCCGGCGAGCGCTCTCCTGGCTCAAGAAAAGGCATTCGAGCCGATGCGCATCGAAATAGCCGGCCGTCCCCACCTGACCTACTGCACGAACATCCATCCGGGGGAAACTTGGTTCGAGATTCGCCGCAATCTTGAACAGTACGTCCTGCGAGTCAGCGAAAAGGTCGCTCGTAACTGCGCTTTTGGGATCGGTTTGCGACTCTCGGGTCAGGCGGCACATGCGCTCTCCGAGCCGAAGACATTAGACGATTTTCGCAGGTTCCTCCGTAACCACAATCTCTATGTGTTCACAATCAATGGATTCCCGCACGGCACCTTCCACAGGGCACGGATCAAAGAGAAGGTATACTTGCCGGACTGGCTCGACGAGGAAAGGCTTCACTATGCCGACCAGCTGGCGCGGATTCTTACGACCTTGCTAGCCGACCATCCCGAGATCGACGGCAGTATCAGTACAGTTCCGGGGGCGTTCAAATCGCGCGTCCAATCACCAGGCGATATTTCCCGCATAGCCAGCCGGCTTTTGCAGCATGCCGCAACCCTTCACAAACTGAAAGAAGAGACGGGTCGGCGAATTGTCTGTGCGCTGGAACCGGAACCCTGCTGTCTGCTCGAAACGATCTCCGACACAATCGTCTTCTTTAAGAATCATCTCTTCTCGCCGTCCTCGGTTGCAGAATTTTCCCGACTGACGGGGCTCGCTGCGGTTCTGGCGGAAGAAGCGCTGCGTTGGCACCTCGGCGTGTGTGTGGACGCGTGCCATGCTGCGGTGGAGTTCGAGGATCCGGATGAAGTGCTCTCAGGGCTCTGCGCCGCCGGCATTGGCATCGCAAAGATCCAGCTCAGCGCAGGGCTCCGTCTCCCACGCGTCGATCGCGATGCGCGCGCTGCACTCCGTCCATTCGCCGAATCGACCTACTTGCACCAGGTCGTGGAACGGCGGGGCACGGAGTTGATCCACTATGAAGATCTGCCGCAGGCACTCCAAACTTACGGATGTGCACCAGAAAAGGAGGCCGACGAGAAGGAATGGCGCATTCACTTTCATGTCCCGCTGTTCCTCGACAGGCTCGGCCCATTCGAGAATACACAGTCCTTCCTCATCCGCCTGCTCCGGCTCCAAGTCGAACGCACTCCGACGGCCCACTTGGAAATCGAAACCTATACCTGGGACGTTCTCCCTAAAGAATATCGAGGTATGCCGGTGGTCGATGCCATCACCCGTGAGATGCAATGGGTGATAGGATCGCTCGAAAAATGAACTGGACAGTGGCGCTCCGGCTCGGACGTGTCTCGAATCTCCCCACCGTGTGGACGAATGTCTTGGCCGGCACAGTGTTGGCCGGATCCATACCCACGCCATTCCCGCTGGGCCTTCTGCTTCTTGCCATCTCTCTTTTTTACGTGGCTGGCATGTATTTGAACGATGCGTTCGATCGACACTTCGACGCAGTTGCCCACCCGCAACGGCCTATCACCTCCGGCGCCGTTGCGGCCGGAACCGTCTTTACGATGGGGTTTATGGGACTCGGGGCCGGTGAACTGCTCTTGATCGTCGTGGGATATGGAATGGAGGAAGGTCGGGGATGGCCACCGGTGATCGCGGGGCTCTGTCTGGCATCGACCATCGTCTATTACAACGCGCACCACAAGGACAATCTGCTCGGCCCGCTCTTGATGAGCCTCTGTCGGGCGCAGGTCTACCTGACCACTGCCCTGGCCGTCGCCCCCGAGTTGTCTCAACGGGTATGGTGGGGAGTAGGTCTGCTCGTAGCCTATATCCTGGGGTTGAGCTATGTAGCACGGCAGGAAACGCTGGCCCGCCTGACGAACCTCTGGCCGCTGGCTTTGCTGGCAGCGCCTTTTGTCTATGGTCTGCCTGGTGGGCTACGTAGCATGGGAATCGCGGTGATCTACATGAGCTTTGTTGCATGGGTTGTCTACGCCGTGCGGCGGCTTGTGAGGCGCACGCAGGCTGATATTCAGGAAGGCGTCTCACAGCTCATTGCGGGGATCGCTCTTCTCGACGCGTTACTGATCGCGCTGGTCGGTAACCTCTGGCTCGCAGCCATAGCTGTCGGTGGCGCCCTCCTCACGCGTCTGGCTCACCGGTTCGTTCCTGGCACCTGATCTCCGAACATATGGTGCAGAATCAACGTCTTGACGTTCGTTGCCGCCACCGCGCCGGGCGGCAGGCATCTCGTATTCGAGGTGATAAACAAGGGCCCTTGTTCCGTCTTGTCCGTCACGCGCCCATGCGACCCTTTGGGTAGCGTGGCATCCAACCCGATCACATCCATGAGCATACGGAACCCAAGCTTCTTCTGCAGCAGGCGCCGGGCGATGCGGAATTTCGGCAGGAGCAACGTCGGATCGATGAACAGCTCGACCGGGTCGTAGCCGGGTTTCCGATGGATGTCCACGGTGCGCGCAAAATCAGGCGCCCGTTCATCATCTCGCCAATAGTAGTAGGTGAACCATCGATCTGCCCGCGAGAGCGCGACCAGCTCACCTGAACGCGGATGATCCAGCCCATAGTGCTGCTTGCCCTCGTCGTCGAGCACCAGTTCGATACCCGGCACAGCTTCGAGCAGACGTTTGACCTCGGGAATCCTGCTGGGTGACTTCACATACACTTGGGCGATCTGGTGATCGGCCACCGCAAAAGCATCTGATGCGCCCGCATTCAATAACTCCAGACCGAGCTCCTCGCGCACAGCCAGGAGGTCGGCCTCGCGCAACACACGATTAATGTGTACTGGGCCGCTCACCTCGGTGATCCCATACTCGGAAAGCACGATAACGTGCGTACCATCCTTTTGCACATGCTCAATGAGTTCGCCACAGGCGGCATCAATCCGCCGTACACCTTCCCCGATTGCCGGATGGTTGGGACCGAGGCGCTGAAGACTGTAATCGAGATGCGGTAGATAGACCAGGGTGAGGGTGGGCTTGTGCTGGTCGTAGACATATCGCGCACAGTCTTTAATCCACTGACTCGAGACAATGTCGGCCCCCGGCCCCCAGAATCGAAACAGGGGGAACTCGCCGAGTTGCTGATTCAATTCATCGCGAAGCCCCCATGGCTGCGTGTAGATATCAGGAAGCTTCCTTCCGTCGGCGAGATAAATCGGTCTCGGCGTGACCGTATAATCTGCTGAGGAATGCATGTTGTACCACCAGAAGAGTTTCGCGCAGGTGAACCGAGGGTCCAGTGTCTTCGCATTGTCCCAGATCTTCTCGCCCTCGACGAGTCGGTTGGATTGTCTCCAGAGAAACACCTCCGCCAGATCGCGAAAGTACCACCCGTTGGCCACGATGCCGTGCTCACGCGGCAGAAGGCCGGTTGTGAACGTGGCCTGAACGGAACAAGTGACGGCGGGCGTGACAGTCGTCAGGGCTCGCACACCGCCTTGCCGGGCCAGTGCCGTCAGGTGTGGCGCATCCCGGCCGAGCAAGTCGAGCGTGAGGCCGACGACGTTAAGAACGAGAACGCGGTTCATAAGAATCGCAAGAGGTGTCTACGGCAGCGGGCTGACCGCGGAGGACCGAATTGCCTTCCCAAAGTTGACGCTGATCAATGAACGGTCTGACCTCCGAGGCGTTGAGATCGAGGTGACCGGATTGACGGAAAAAATTCACAGGATTTTCCCAGGTGATTCGGGTGATCGTGCTTTGAGGTATGCCCGCCTCGACCATCGCCTGCACCGTCTTCGGCACCTTCAGCGGATCGCTCACGCCCCAGTCTGCCGCGCTGTTGATGACCATCCGTTCTCCACCGTACTGCTTCACGAGTTGGACCATTCGTTGCTCATCCATCTTGGTTTTCGGATAGATCGAGTGGCCGGCCCAGCAGCCACTGGGGAGAACTAGAGGAAGCGTCTCTTCATTGTTATGATCGATCAGCACCAGCTCTGGCTTGATACCCGATTCGCGTACGAGAGCCAGCGTCCGTTCCGTGCCATGTTTCTTATCCCGGTGCGGTGTATGAATCAACACTGGCAAATTAAACTCCTTCGCGAGTTCAATTTGAGCTGAGAAATATTTTGCTTCAGCCTCAGTCTGGTCATCAAAACCAATCTCGCCAACCGCTACGACGCCGTCTTTCTCCAGATAACGTGGTAACAGATCAATCACGCCCTGGGCTATTCTTGGGTGGTTCGCTTCCTTCGGGTTCAGCGCCAAGGTACAGAAATGGTGGATTCCAAACTGGCTCGCCCGAAACCGCTCCCATCCCAGCAATGACAGGAAATAATCTTCAAACGTGCCGACATGAGTGCGAGGCTGACCCACCCAGAATGCGGGCTCCACAATCGCCGCAATACCGCCCGCCGCCATTGCGGCATAGTCATCAGTAGTGCGGGAGGTCATGTGGATGTGCGGATCGAAGAGCATCATCTCGTACCATCCTTGGCTATGGATTCATGATCAATGCCATATCCTCGTGCACCGGACGACCGGCGGCGGTCCGCTCCTTGATATGGTCACTGGCCATACCCTTGAGTGCCGGCGTGATTCGATCGGACAAGCCCACAATACGCTGGAGAGATACATCGGTAAAGATAGCTTTCAACACCAGTTGGTTGAAGTTCGACTCCGGGAAATAACAACCTGGATAGGGATTCTCGCAAGCGATCGCTTCAAAGACCGTCTGCACGTTCGCCCGGCACGCCTCCACCGCCGTGGCGAGAAACCGGCCTGCATCCGGCAGGAGCGACAGCGTGCGCAAGAGTGCTTCCTGCTCCCTGCTATCACCACGCATGAATAGTTCGTCGATGAACTCCACCTGCTCTTCCGCCGGTAGCCGTTCGAGGGCAAACAATAAGAGTGCGGCTCGCCCGAACTCATGAAGGGGACGCCCCTGAAAAACCAGGAACCTGCCCGCGTTCTCAGTATCAATCTCTTGGTGGGCGAACTCAAGTCGGTCACTACCGAGGATACGCGCTAACTTACTGTAGGCCTTGGATAACTCGCTTCTCGACGTAGGAGTGGACTGTGTGCCCAATACCGAATTCCACCACGCCATGCCATGGGGGGCACACCGCCGTCGGACTAAGTCGAGACAGGAGTTTTCTCGTAGGTTCAAAGGTCAGACTTATTTAGAGGATGTTGCCGCATCGTTCACCAGCTGTCTCGATCGGAGAAAATCAAGCTCATATGCTTATCTTCCTCACGTTGGACGTTGTCAAGATTTCGAAACCCATCAGACCCCCAAGCCACTCAAGAAGATCAACCACCTACGGATGCAGATCGTGGCAAAATCGAGCAAGATAGACGCAAATCCGCAACCAGACGCAACTGACCTGCCCCCCCTGTAGTTAAACCAGCCGCATGTGAGTCAGGCACAGCACGGTGCAATGGTTGCTGGTGCTTGGGGCTGGTAGCCCAGCGCACGATATGCGGACAAATCCGGTTGACCTAGCCCCCTTAAACGGGTCCAGATTCTCTGTAAGGGTCTGGCTGAACGAAGGTCCGTCTGCCACGTCGTTTTGTACAGGACCCCCTGAGGTGTATGCACGGTTAGGCGTCGGAAGCCCTAAACAAGTTCCCCACCTCGTCTGCCGACAAAGCCACTTTTGTCCCCATGGTGCATTCCTTAAAAGAGTCTCGTGCCTTAGTGGCGTGGGAGTCTATGCCCAGTTGGGGGTGGGTGGATTATGGCCCGCGCCCCTGTTCATGAGAGAAGTAATATCGCTTAAAGACGGCAGATACAATGTCACGAACTATACGTAAGAAGTGGCTCGGAAAATTTTGCCTTACATGCGTGAAAGCATTGGTGATGCCCAAGGCAACTTTGAGTTCACAAATCTCCCTCCCGGTGATTATTTGCTTGAGGTAAACAGTACTTGGGAGGTCCCTGGGCAATGCAGTCCCAGTACAGCGGTCGGTCTCGTAAGGAAAATTGTCCCGCTTGGCGTTGCCCAGGTTTATAAAGTTGTCCTCACAAGATGATCTCTCTAGCTCGGCACACGATTCATACTACTCTCGAACCGCTCAGCAAGAACTGCCTCACTTTGCAGTGGCATCTTCACTGAACACAACACCCAATATCTGTTTAAAGGCTAGTACTGCGCCATTCTTCAGTGCGGGCGACACCTAAACGACGAGGACCGAGGGTGGCCGTCCGGTCGAGTTGCTCACGATTGTGGATGAGCACACACGCGAATGCTTAGCGATTGAGGTTGTCCGACGGCTGCGCTTCGACGCTGTCCTCTTCTGCTTGGTGGAGTTATTTGCACATCGTGGGGTGCTCACACATATTCGTTCGGGTAATGGCCACGAATTCGCCCCCAAAACAGTCTGGCAGTGGTTGCAGCGCGTAGGCGTCCAGACACTGTTTATTGTGCCCGGCAGCCCGTGGGAGAACGGCTACGTCGAGAGTTTTAACGGGAAGTTACGCGATGAACGGTTGGATCGTGAACTAGTTGCTACACGCTGGGAGGTGCTGGTGATGGTTGAACGCTGGCGACGACACTACAACCAGGTGCGGCCCCATCGGGCTCTGGGGTTGCGGCCACGCGCTCTCGAAACCATCGCGCCCCAGTGTGCGGAAGGAACCGTTGACCTGGTAACAACTACGGGGGACCGGTCAGTCTCGTTACAGGGCTAACGTCAGACTGCTGGAAGAATGCTTCTTTGACACTGGCTCCATAACGGGGGAGCTTACTCAATGACACATTGCGGCCATTATCTCGAAAATTGCAGACGATGATAAAATCATTCTCGTACGGGTAGCTTTGCGCCATTGCAAACCCAATACGATTCCGTTCCGGTTGACATGCCTCATAGGTGTAGAACGTGTTTAACACTGTCACCTTATTGGCTCCGGGGACCGTGGAAAGCAGGATCATTAGGAGAAACCACATAATTATGTCGTCTTTTGTTCCATGTTTGGACTTTTTTGTACGCTATTCCACCATTCCACTTATGTCTCGACCACGAATTGCTCCACTGCCTCTTCGTCCGGGACCGCTGGAAGAGGTTTGGTGGCGTACAAGACTGCGATCCTGGATTCCATGTCCTTTCCTCGTCTACCACGGTCTTACAGCGGAACTCTTCTCTTCCGGACTGGCGCATCAATTCCGAGCGGGCTTCGGCATGGGCCAAGTGAGGCGCTCGTGCTTGCCATACTCGACCCTCTCATCACCTAATGCACAATAATCAGTAATGGCATATTTCGTGCCCGACGCTATCGTGTTTCGACGAGTTCGGTGCCTGGGGACCCATACTGCCCCCCCATGCGTACCGACGAGGCGATCATTTTGTGCTGTCATGCACCCTAGGGAAAGCTTTCAACGCGCAAGATAGCTTTAGGATCACCATAAAAAGTGGGTGACTTTAACCCACGAGGAGATTTGGGATCAGGCATGAGTATTGATTTATGAGGACTCGACCAGCCCCCAGTTGCTAGGCCACCAGTCAAGTTCCTTCACGCTGACAAGCTGAGTGGCGCGAAGGTGTGGGGCTCTGGGGCGGGCGGCCGATCCCCTAGCGCACGATGCGGGTAGTGCGTATTGGAACAGTAGCGCCACCCTTCCACGATCACCCGCGCCTCGTGCAGCGTAGAGAAGAGGGCGCTGTTGGGCACTTTGTCCCGCAATGTGCCGTTGACGGATTCGCCATCTTCGTGCTCCCCCGGACTGCCCGGCTCGATGAATACGGGGAGAGATGAGCAACCGAAAAGAGTCACCGAGGTGACCGTATTTTTACCTTTTTAGAGGTAATGAGTTCCCTAAGAATATAAATAATTACCCGCTAAGTAGCCCACCTCGCTCACCTAGTTTCATGCTTGACACCTCTCCTACGGATGGCCTAGCCTTCCCGCCTTCCACACAATGTGAAGGAGGCTGAAGCAAGCTATGAGTGAAGATCTTGTTGATCGAATGATCCGAGCTGCCAAACTCGATGCCCACTTGTACGAGGAAGTGGAGGCAGACACGGGCGCCACCGGTCAAGCGATTAGAGTCGTCGTCTGGTCCAGTGTCGCCAGTGGGATTGGTCTATTCAACACTGGAGGCTTTGAGGGTATTGTTATGGGGACGATTGGAGCCTTGTTCGGATGGTGCGTCTGGGCGTTCTTGGCATACATTATCGGCACGAAACTCCTTCCGGAACCACAGACTCACGCGACCCATCGCGAACTGTTACGGACGGTCGGCTTTGCAAGTTCTCCGGGTATCATCCGAGTACTGGCCATCATCCCGGGAATGGAACCAATCGTGTTTAATGTGGCTGGCGTCTGGATGCTCGTGGCCATGGTCATCGCAGTGCGCCAGGCCCTGGATTATCACAGCACGCTCCGCGCGATTGGCGTCTGTGTGATTGGGTGGGTAGTGTATGGGGCGATCATTGGGATCGTGCTAGGGATATTGGGAGGATTGCCCGAGACGATGCTTGAGCAATAGCCTTTGTGAGCAACATCATGGTGGAAAAGGTTGATCCCAAAGAACTGGTCACCTTGGGGAAAGTAGCAATTTCGAGTATGTGGGAGATTGCGGCATTGGTGGAGGTAATCTAGCCCCTTTAAACTGGTCCAGATCTTTTGTGAGAGTTGGGTCGAACGGAGGACCCTCTGCCACGTCGTTCTGCACAGGACTCTCACGAGGTGTCTGCACGGCTAGGCGTGGGAGTCCTCAAACAGGTCCCCGCCTGCCGATAACCCCCCCTTTTTGTCTATTGAGGTGTATTCCTTAAAAGAGTCTCGTGCCCAAGGGGCGTGGGGATGTAGGTTGCGCAGGGTTGCAGAGTTGCAACCAGATGGCACTATACTGACTTGTTGCTGCCCTGTTGATCGTCAGGATTGATGCGGATTTCCTAGGGGTCCGCATCCCAGCAAGTGACTTCAAACCCGTAGGTCGCAGGTTCAATTCCTTCCGGGCGCACCATGCTAGCTCCTGGTTTCCTACTCCTCGCAGACCCAATATCAATTGGTTATGGAGCATCTCTGAGCCTGGTAGCTGTGAACTGCTGGCGTGATAACCCCACCAAAGCTGCATAGATCTCTGCTGAATCTTGATCTAGACTGAACGTAGAAAGAGAAGAGAGGGGTTATCCTGTGTGGGAGTTAGGCCGACAGAGGGTGCAGGCGGGGTCGAATGATGGTAAGTTTGATTGTGGGATACGAGATGGTTGGACTCGCCAATGTCTTTGTTGTGGAAGAGCCCTTCACAAGGTGGACCCTATGAGTCCATGGGACTGTGAGTGCGGATGGCAGAGTGGGTGAATCGAGCAAGAGGAGGGAAGTACCATGATCCCTGTTTTGCACGACGTAAGAGCCGGGTTTTACCTAGTGGTCGCTCTGGCTATGCTGGCGTTTATTTGCGCGGTAGCCGGATTGGGAGCGGTGTTGCAACCAGTTCGTTGGTCTGACCGGAAAGCGAACCGCTAGTCATACGAGGGTTGTGTCCACCTACGGCTCGCGCCGGTTGCTGCCTTGTTTGGTGTTTGTCCGAGTGAAGCCAACTACTCTCTCATTCTAAGTCTTCAAGCCAATCTTGTTCCTCCTAGTCCACCGTCGAAGTCCACCGTCGAAGTCTTTTTGGTAGATCTCGCTCTAGCCTTCTGCTGAATCGAAATCTCTTCCTCGGGTAAATCAAAAAAGACACCAGGTACCCTAATTACCCTCCCCCCTCAACCTTCAACGCTATTAAGTATTTGATATTACAAGTCTATATGGCTTTCAAACATAGGAAGTCGGCCAAAACAAGCCATTTTCAGCATCGGTGCTATATTTGTACTGAATGGTTGAGCAAGAGAGCGCTCCGATGAGAGCGCATTATACGCTGATCACATCGACGACGGCTTATCTAATTGAGGAACGAGTGAGTAACGTCAAACAGAGGAGAAGGGTCATGAACAGAATGATCGCGAAGTCTGGGGGTGTTGTAGTAATGGGAATAATTCTTTTGTCCAGCCAAGGTTGTAGCACGAAATGGCTTTAGTCTGGTGGCGAGAATGAATCCGGAGGCGCCAACTCGAATTTCACGGAGAGTTCAAAGAGTTCAAGTGGAGAGTTAAGCGGCTTCTCTCAGAATCCATCGGAAGAACGTCTTACGCAAGGTGGTTTCTCCGCTTCGCGGACTCCTTCGGATCTGACCACTCGTCGGCGCACCGAGCTCACGAAGGAAGAAAAGGCTGCACTGAAGGCAGGTCTTCAGGATGTCTTCTTCGGATACGACCAATGGGCCGTGTCCCACGTCGGGATGGAAGCGCTCAATCATGATGCTAGCTATCTCAAGGATCATCCAGGAGTTGTCCTAAAAATCGAAGGGCACTGTGACGAGCGTGGCACCAGCGACTATAACATGGTCCTGGGGGATAAACGGGCGAGAGCTGCGCGCAGCTATCTCATTGAATCCGGCGTGAGCCCAAAGCAGGTTGCGATTGTATCCTTCGGCAAAGAACGTCCCTTCTGCTTTGAGCAAGAAGAGTCGTGCTATCAACAGAACCGTCGTGGACACATGCTCCTCAAAACGAAGAACTAAGAAGCTTCGTGTTGATACGTACCTGGTCGCCTTTTCTCTTGGCAGAGTTCTCCCTGGTAGAGATTCAGGGGAAGTCTGTCGATCCAGTTCCATAGCTCTATCAAGAGTGTTGGAGAGACGGATGCCTTCTGTGGCTGTAAAGAAACTCGCTTCCCTCTTCAAGTCAGAGGATGCGGAGCAGGCTCCCAGCGACCTCCAGCCGCATGAGCGACGTTTCCAACCAAGGTTCACGACGCAATTCCGTAGCACCTTCTCGGGCCGGAACGATGAAGGTCAGGGTCGGACGCTCGACATTTCTTCCGGCGGGTGCAAAATCGAGAGCGACATGAAGGTGGTGCAGGGCGCAACGTTCGAATGTCGGCTCCACGTTCCTGGGTTCGACTGGCCGCTGCGGATCGATGAAGCCGTGGTTCGATGGATTGAAGGCAATACATTCGGAATCGCATTTACACGCATTCGCCCCGAAGAGCTAGCAAAGCTCACGACCGTACTCGCAAATCTTGATTACGATGAATAATATTCCTTCCTTTCGGTTCGACAGCTAGCGAGCATTTCCCCTCTGCTATGAGCCTCTTGCCTAGGATTCAAACGCGTTCCTCCTTTCTCTGTCCATACCTGTCATGAAGCACGGTTGACACAGCGACCGCCATTGTCAGAAAGTACGGCCTTCCTTGGCTGCTGGAATGTATGTACGCACCGCTTCGGGGGGCGATATATGGCGAGAGGCATGCGGAAGTCTCTATTGAGCTATCCATTACACGTACGACAGAGAAAGGAGTTGGGCGTGGAACAACGGTATGCGATCAGTGTAAAGTTTTTGGTGGATGCCGATTCGACGGAAGATGCCGAAGAAATGGTCGAAACCGCCTGCGAAAAATCTGCGGCGGCATTCCCAGGAATGAGTTATGAAGGGGTTGAGAATATCGAGGAGGAAGAAGAGTAACCCACAACTCAGTCAGCGATCCTAGTGAGAGAAAACAACAGCTTGTTCGACGAATAGGGCACAATGGGAAGTGAGTCACGATCGATTCAATCCGGACAAGAAGTCGCCACCCTCGCTGGAGGCTGCTTTTGGTGTCTTGAGGCTGTCTACGATCAGATCAGGGGAGTTGAATCTGTCGAGTCAGGCTACATTGGGGGGGCCGTCGAAGAGCCCACGTACGAGGCGGTGTGTGGTGGCCATACTGGGCATGCCGAAGCGGTTCGAGTAACCTTCGATCCGCAAGTGATCTCTTACCAAGAGCTGCTCGAAATATTTTTCGTCATCCATGATCCAACCACCCTCAATCGTCAAGGCAACGATATGGGGACACAGTATCGTTCGGCGATTTTTTACCACACCCCTGCACAGCAGCAGACAGCCGAGGCGCTGATCAAGACATTCAAGCAGGAGAAGCTGGACTCCACTCCAATCGTGACCCAGCTTGTGCCGGCCACGCAATGGTATGAGGCGGAGGCCTATCATCAAGAGTATTTCGTTCGAAATACCCTCCAGGGTTACTGCCAGTTTGCGGTGGGCCCCAAAGTTGCGAAGTTTCGGAAGCAGTTTGCAGCACGACTCAAAACCTAGCGGGACACTCCCTGTTATCGACTGGATAATCTGGCCAGCATCTCTTTCACACCACCGATGACCACAGGTTTCTGAAATCTCTGATGGGCTTTGAGCAGCACTTCGCATGCGGAGGACAGCAGGGCCATTCGATGGCCGGATAGCCTTGCATTTGAGCCACAATCGGGCCGTCTGGTCGATCGTTCGGACCATGGACGACAATCAAGGGATTGCCAAGATTGAGCAGACAGGTGTCGTCTGACTGAAGCGGCAAGCTTGCGGCTGGTTTGTCGAACCGCACGCGCCCTCGCCTAGAATCCTGAAGTCCTATTGACGGGTGAACCCTGTAGCGCCCTCGAACCCTTCTCCAGCGTGGTTGTGGAAGATCTGATGGCGAGCCTGCGTGGACGGAATACTGTCTTGATCGTCACCCAAAATCTGGCTCAGGCACGACGGATCGCAGACTACGTCGCACTTTTGTAGATGCAGACCGGCGCTCGCCAATTGATTGATCAATCAGGCCCCGTCACACAAATCTTTGAGGACCCACAAGAAGACCTCACTGCCGCATATGTGAACGGAATGAGAGAGTAATCACCTTCTGCATGAAGAATTTATGCTGTTTTGCATCTCATTCGAGTCGTCAGCTCGATTTAACAATTTTGTAACCAACCTGTAGCAACACCGTAATCCTTGTCAGTTATCCTTCCGGTAGTTAGGAAACAGTCATTTCTACAGCTCATGTCTTTGCAGGAGGAATTCGAATGACGCGACCGTGGTTCCCGACCATCGCCTGCGTGATCGGCCTTGGGTTGATTATCCAGGCCAACATTGCCCAAGCTGGACTTGAGGACATTCTCTACGAAAAAGGACAACTGACGAAGGAAGAATGGATTAAAGCAAAAGCTGATAAGGAGAGAACTACCGAGGAGCAAGACAAGAAATTAGACGAAAAATTCCCCGTCACAGTGTCATATGGAAAAAAAGGTCTCGAGTTCAAAAGCCGCGATGGCAAGTATGCGATGCAGCTTAGGGCCCGATTTCAATTCCGCTATTCCTACCCGCAAGAAGGCAATTCACTGACACCGGTCTCCCCGATAAGTTTCGACGACAAAGACGTGAGCTCCTTCCGTGTTCGCCGTGCTCGGTTGAAAATCGGGGGGCATGGCTACCAGCCTTGGCTGAAGTACTACTTGGAATATGATTTTCCGAGCAATACCCTGCTCGACTGGCGCGTGGATGTCGCCAAATTTAAGTGGGCAACACTCCGCGTGGGACAATGGAAGATTAATTACAATAGAGAACGGGTGGATTCGTCTGGCAGGCAACAGTTTGTCGAGCGGTCAATTGTCAATGCGCCGTTTACCCTTGATCGACAAATCGGGGCCATGTTGTACGGTGGTCTCTTTGCAGGCACTCCTGCCTACCTGAAATACAATGTCGGTGTATTTACTGGCGTAGGAATCAATCAAAAACGTAATGACGATAGCCATATGCTCTACTTAGCCAGACTGCAATGGAACTTTTTCGGACGCGATGTTCCATTTTCTCAATCCGACGTGGGTTATACAAAGAAGCCGACGGGCAGCCTGGCAGTGGCTGCGGCACATAACCGGGCCGACCGCTTCAATTTTCCCACGACGTCACGAGCAGCGGGGGTGGTCGATGGTCAATTTGAAATCAACCAGGCTGTGGAGGAAGTCGCCTTTAAATACCGAGGGTTTTCTCTCCAGCAGGAATTTCACATCAAAGAGGTCATCGATAGAATCAATAAGACGGAAACGACCAGTGTCGGGGCTTATGCTCAAGCTGGGTATTTCCCGCACGCTTTGATTAACTCTATTCCTCGGCCTCTCGAAGTCGACTACCGCTATGCATTTGTCGATCCAAACGACACAGTCCGTGGTGACATACGAAGAGAGCATACGGTCGCTGTTAACTGGTTCTTTGCAGGGCATCGCAACAAGCTCACGGCAGACTATTCACATCTGACTCGAGAGGGTGGATTCTCACCAGTGGATCGAGTCAGGCTTCAATGGGACGTCACCTTTTAGCGCAAGGAGTAGCATGCAACATCGACGCGACTCCCCTCCATGTTACAAAGTTGCAAATTGACAATTTTGCAACATGGAGTTTACATCCCAGAATTCGCACGATAGTAGATATCACCTTACTACTGTGATGTAGCGTCGAGTCTATGCTCGGCTTGCCCAAGTTGGCTGGTCAGTCCTGAAGTGGCGTGAGTCCTTAGTTGGGTCGGGGGACCTTTGATTGGTGCTCGTGCGTGTCGTCGTTTGAAATGACCCTCCCCCTATGGTAGCATTCGCGCCATGGGTGTCACCACCTCGGCTAAGCGGGGCGAAGCCCGCCGCGCCCGTTCTTCCTCTTCTCATATTCAGCGGGAAGTGATCGGTGTGATATTGATCGCGCTGAGCCTGCTTACGGTATTGAGTCTCCTGTCGTTTGTGCCCGGGGAAGCGAAGACCGTTGCGGCTGGGGCTTCAGCGACCAGCCCCCCTCGCAATCTCATCGGCTCGTTTGGCGCTGTGATGGCCAGCGGATTCTTCTATCTCATGGGCGGGGCCGCCTATCTGTTTCCGCTGTTGTTGGGCCGGCTGGGGCTTCGCTGCTTCTCCAAGACTCTTGTGAGTATTCGGCTCAGGACGGCTGGAAGTTCCCTGGCCGCCATCTTCTTTCTGAGCGCTTTTCTCCACCTCGAGGCGACGGCGGTTCCGACGCTGACGAGCGGGATGGTCTCGCACGGTATGGCCGGAGGGATATTCGGCCAGGGTATCGGGGACGGGCTTCGTGCGGTGTTCGCTGGCACTGGCGCGCATATTCTCATCATCGCCGGATTCCTCGTGTCACTCTTGTTCACGACTCCCCTGTCACTCACTGAAGTGGTTCGTCGAGTGCCTGAACGATGGGCGGCGCTCCGTGAACGGGTGGTGGCGATGATGCCAGAACGATCCATGGAGGCTACAGCGGAAGCCGGCAACCGGAGGCAGAAAACCAAGATTTCCAAGCCAAGCCGAGCTGCGGCTGTAGAAGAGACTCTTGCCGAGATGGCTCAGAAGCCAGAACCGGTGTTTGTACCTGCACCTCCCATTATTCAGCCGCTCGCTGTTCCAATGGCCCCTGCGGTGGATAAAGAAGAGGCCGATTTGGAAGTCGTGGCTGCGCAGGCGGATTCCGGCGAGTATCGCCTGCCTGATCCCAGTGAGTTGCTGAGCGATCCCTCTGGTCCTTTGAACCGCATGACCGATGAGGAGCTAAAAGCACAGTCCGAGGTCTTGTTGCGAGCCCTGGCGAGTTTCGGCATTGAAGGCAAGGTGACGGAAGTCCGGCCTGGTCCGATCGTTACGATGTATGAGTTTGAACCAACACCGGGCACCAAGGTGGCCCGCATCGTGAATCTAGCCGACGACCTCGCCCTCGCCCTCAAGGCCACGAGCCTCCGCATTGTGGCGCCGCTGCCTGGCAAATCTGTGGTCGGCATTGAGGTGCCGAACCTGTCACGCGAAACCGTGTCCATCAAAGAAGTGGTGATGAGCGACGCCTTCACGCGGGCCCGATCGAGACTCACAATGGCGTTGGGCAAGGATATTTTTGGCGCGCCGGTGACGGTGGATCTCAAGATGATGCCGCATCTCTTGGTAGCCGGCGCGACGGGAGCCGGCAAGAGCGTCAGTCTGAATACGATACTACTGAGCATCCTCTTCTCCGCGAAACCCAGCGAGGTTAAGCTGTTGCTCATTGATCCAAAGATGCTGGAGTTTCAATCGTACGATGGGATTCCCCATCTCTTGCGCCCCGTAATTACGGATCCCAAGTCAGCTGCAAAGGGGCTGGGGTGGGTTGTGAGTGAAATGGAACGGCGTTACAAACTGTTAGCGGAAAGCGGTGTGCGCAACATCGATGCGTACAATCGAAAAGTGGCCGGCTTGTACGAGGCATTTGCCGAGAGTGCTGCGTCGGCGGTTGAGCAGGTCGAACTCCCGATACAATTCCTCTCCGAGGAAGAACGGCTCTCCGCTGGCGAAACCGCGATCGCCGAAGGTGAGCTTGGTTGCATGCAGCCGAAATCGACGCCGCCGGAACCGTTGCCGTTTATCGTGGTGATAATCGATGAGCTGGCAGACTTGATGATGGTGGCTCCCAAAGATGTGGAAGACAAGATCGCCCGACTCGCGCAGATGGCACGAGCGTCAGGCATTCATCTCGTGCTCGCCACGCAGCGGCCGTCCGTTGATGTACTCACCGGTTTGATCAAGGCAAATTTCCCGGCGCGTCTTGCCTTTCAGGTTGCCTCAAAAACAGACTCGCGGACCATCCTGGATGCCAATGGTGCCGAAGCCCTGCTCGGTCGAGGTGACATGCTGTTCCTGGCATCTGGCACTGGCCGCCTGTCTCGCCTGCATGGGTCCTTCGTGTCAGACGACGATGTGCGCTCCGTCGTTGAGTTTGTGAAGAAACAGGCGCTGCCGACCTACAATCAGGAACTGCAATCGCTCAAATTGGAAGAGGCGGCTGAGGCAGAGGTGAAAGATGCTGTCTACGAACAAGCCAAAGAGCTTGTGCTGTCCACAGGACAAGCCTCGGCCTCGCTGATTCAGCGCCGGCTGCGAGTCGGCTATCCACGCGCGGCCCGCATGATCGAACAGATGGAGGCGGATGGGATTGTGGGTGCGATGGGACGGGATGGACGTCGGGAAATCCTTGGGCGGCGTGGTCCGGTCTGAGCGGTGGAAGCATGAACCGCTGGTGGTCTGGGGCTATGCTGAGCGCTTTGTTTGTCGCACCGATATGGGGGGCTGACGGACCAGCTGACGAGAAAGCGCTCCAAGAAGTCCACGCCGTCGTGAAACAGCTCCAAGCGCGTTACGAAAAAACCAAAGATCTCCAAGCGGACTTCTTTCAGAAAACTAGGATCGAAGGATTTGAACGGCCAGTGACCTCGTCTGGCAAAGTGTACATCAAGAAGCCAGGGCGCCTGCGGTGGGACTATCTTGATCCGGCGAACGAAGAAATCTATGTGAATCACGACGACGTAAAAGTCTATGTGCCAGAGCACAAACAGGTGTTGGTTGGAAAGTTGACGCAAATGGCCGCTTCGAAGGCACCGCTGGAGCTCCTACAGGGTGCGGCCAAACTTGACGAGTCGTTCGACATCCAACCGACGACGGGAAAAGAGCGCGGGGTCGGCGGTATTCGCCTGATCACGCTGATTCCCAAAGCCAAGGATCAAGAGTTGACGCGGAGTCTCCAGCGGATCGTCGTCGAGGTGTTTCCGAAAAGCTATTTTATCCGTACGGTGTCTCTATACGAGATGAGCGGCAATGTGACGACCTTTGAATTTTCTGGCTTGAAACCGAATCTCGGATTGGGCAATGAGGTGTTCGATTTCAATGCGCCGTCGGATGTTGAAGTCGTCAAGGCCCCGATACTGAGCGGCCCGTAAGCGTAGTTCCTCAGCGTCTGAGGATTTTTTTGCCCTGGCCATGACAACCAAGGAGCTTCCATGCAGGTTGCAGCGGTGAGTTCAGTGGGCGAGGCAGTTGAACGGGCAGTAGCGGCATTGGATGTTGATCGGCTGCACCGGGAGTATTGGGATCAAAACGAGTTCGTGGTCATCAAGCAATTTCTGCCACGCACCTTCGTGGAAGAAACCCTGGGTGCTCAGGCGCAGGGCGTCAAGGCAGAGCTCAATCGCAACTTTATCCCTGGCCATAAGAAAGGCGGCAGCGTCAGCTATTACACGGTCCAAGAGAAGGCTCCCTGTTTCCTTGATCTCTACCGGTCTGCCTCCTTCACAGCGTTCTTGAACCGACTCGTCGAAGGAAAGCTGATGTACTGCCCGGACAACGATCCGCATGCCTGCGCGCTTTACTACTACACCGAACCTGGGGATTACATCGGGTTCCACTACGATACGTCGTACTATAAAGGGGCTCGCTATACGATACTGATGGGCCTTGTAGACCGGTCAACCCACTGCAAACTGGTATGTGAGCTCTTCAAGGATCACCCGACAAAACAGCCGCGTCATCTTGAACTGGTAACTGAGCCTGGCGACATGGTGATTTTCAATGGCGACAAGCTTTGGCATGCCGTGACGCCTCTGGGGGAGGGGGAAGAGCGGATTGCGTTGACGATGGAGTATGTGACGAATCTCGAGATGGGCACCTTCAAACGGCTCTATTCAAACCTTAAAGATTCTTTCGCCTACTTTGGCCTCAAAACAGTTTTCAAACGTGCGCTCTCAGGTTCGAAGCGCGCCAGGTAATCTGCTTTTGCAGGATAGTGAAAAAGTCCACCAACGTCATTCTCGCCGCGCTCAGCGGCTCAACGTACCGAAGCGTATGCCTTGCCACGTTGCTCGCTACAGCCTTGCTGGGCGGACTTTTTAAACATCCTGTCCGGCCTTCTCTTGCTGTCGCAGATGTGTGGACCAGGGAAGTTCTGGCATGCCCACAGAGTTTTTCCGCAGCCTGGTAGACTCGCTGGCTTATTCAACTACTCCCACCGACCCGATCAATCGCAATGGGATGCTGCGTTGTGTTCCCAGCGCATACCCGAACCATGCCGACCAAGACAGTGATCCGTCGGGCTGCCGCACGCGATGGCGAAAGACGCAAACGCGGGAATCATCCTGGGACCGGCTCTTGGCCTGTATCACTCTGGTCGGTCGGCATCATGCACAAATGGCAAGAATTGTTGGAGGGACAGGTAGCGGCTCTGGCTTGGTTTGCCGAGAAATTCCATGGCGCGATCTGAACAATTGATGCGATCGTTCTCGCGGTCCAGTCCCAAATGCCGAGTTCTGCCGTGGCCAGCACAAGTCGGACATACTCCCCACAGTGACGGGGGGGCATCGTCTTGCTACGTTTCTCGGGAAATATCCTCGGCCAATCCTACAATCCGATGCCACCTTCCGGCTGGTGGTTCGGCGGCAATCAATTGGGTGAGTCCTATGGTTGCGCAGTCCTTATCATTGAATGAAGTGCGTACATAGCAATGTTCATACCACAGACAAGACTACCCGGCAGTGGAATATAAACCCGTAAGCGGTTGATTTACTGAGAAAACAATGCGTGACGTGTTAGCCGCATAGGGAAGGGCGATTTCAGGACGTTGATTGAGCTGTATCAGATTAGGAACGAGGGTAATCTCGTTTGATACAGGGCAACGGTTTCAAGCCAGGACTAGGAAAATAAGAAAGATACTACTGATGCAGGTGTTTCATGGCGGCGGCGCAGAGAATAATGAAGAAGCCTATCCAGAGGGCGGCGCGCTGGTATGGGATGGCCTCATAGGACTCGCCCTCCTCGGCCTCGTCGTCTGACTGGAAGATGACGGTGTAGAGAAAAAGTGTCATGAGGCACAGGACGAGAAAGAGCTTAATGAAGAAGACGGTCAGGTACTTGGCGTGGTGCAGCACGCTGGTGCCGGTTTGCGAGGTCAGGACTTGATTGACGTAATGGAGGTCGATGCCGCCGGTGAACAGCAGGACTACCAAAAGTATGCCGGCGACCTTCTTGTATTGCTGATAGAAAATATCCGTGATGGGTTTAATCTGATCTTTCGACACAGCTTTTTGTAGACCCGGGGTGACTGCCATGACAAGAAAGGCCAAGCCGCCGATCCAAATCACTGCCGATAGGAGGTGGAACCAATGGTTGATGATCGGAATCAGCGTGTTGAGATCGGTGCCGATACTTTGCAATGCGTCCATGCTAGATCCGTGAAGCGTGAAGCATGAAGCATGAAGGAACCGAATCGATGCCCTTGGTCTTCATGGCTTTGTCCTCACGAGAGACGCTTCACGGTAGGCGAGAGACGTTTTCTAGAACTTAAAGACCGGCGCGTCGTTTCCGAATCGCTTCTTGCGCAGTTCTTCCATCAGCTCAACAGTAATGAAGGCCACGTTATTCTCACGGGCATGTTTCTCGACACCCTTTTTCACCATGGCACGAAGGAAGTAGGGGATGTGGCTGAGACGTAACGCTGAAGCCTCGTCCCAGACCACTTCGGACTCTTCCTGGATATTGAAAGCCACCTTGATCTTCTCGCCGCCCTTCGGGGTGTAGAGGCACCACGGGTCTTCATCCAGCCAGTCGCCGTGATCGACATAGGGGCGAGCGCGGCAGCCTCCGCAGATGTCGCTGTATTCGCAGTCGCCGCATTTGCCTTTGAGTTGGGGGTAACGGAACGAGTTGAAGACATCCGACTTTTCCCAGAGGTCGACAAAGCTGTTTTGGCGGATATTTCCGGCAGACAGCGGCATATAAGGGCATGGCGTCACTTCGCCGTTCGGCGTCACACGGGCGTAGTTGGTGCCGGCGAGGCAGCCTCCACCCATGTAGCCGGTGGCTTTGGTGATCGGCGAATTGGGGTCCTTCTCATAGGCCAGCCGTTTGAAGTGAGGGGCGCAGCGGGCGCGCACCAGCATGCCTTTGTAATTGTCCTGGCAATGGACCAGGTAACCGAGCACTTCTTCGTACTGGGTTGGCGTGATATCGGTCAGTTCTTCACCACGCCCCGTGCAGACCATGAAAAAGACATTCAACACTCGAGCCCCGAGTTTATGAGCCCAGTCGATGACTTCAGGCAGTTCTTTGTAATTCATCGGCTGCGCGCTGAAGTGGACCTGAAACTGGAGGCCGTTGCGTTTGCTGGCTTCAATGCCTGCGAGGGCGCCTTCCCAAGCTCCTGGGACTCCGCGGAAGGCATTATGTTTTGCCGGATCGAGCGAATCGATACTGATGCCCACCCCCATCACGCCGATTTCCACCAGTTCCTTCGCCACGCGATCGGAGATCAACATGCCGTTGGTTCCGAACACGACCATGAAGCCGAGCTTCACCGCCTGGCGGGCGATGTCGAGGATGTCCGGCCGCACCAGCGGCTCCCCACCGGTGATGACGAGGAGGCAACCTTTGTTGACTTCGGCGATCTGATCGAGGAGGCGAAAACATTCCTCTGTTGTGAGTTCGTCGGAGCCGCCCCCAGCTTTTGTGGTCGCATCGAGGTAGCAGTGATTGCACTTCAGGTTGCAACGTTTCGTGAGATTCAGCGCGACGAGATAGGGCTTGAAGTCGTCGACGGTCCGACCGTCGTTCGGGACTGGTATGGCCTGGCCGGGGGCAATCAACCGGGTGATCTGTTCCTGAAGGGCGTCCAGCTTTCCCGCAGGCGGTGAGAAGTTGAGAATAGGTAGCGATTTACCCATAAAAATTAGGTCGAGTTGTATCCGGGGTAACGGGATAAAGGGGGTAACGCACCGTTGGGGTTATGCACTATCCCTTGATCTCTTACCCCGCTATCCCTTCTTCCCGGTATCTGTGAGGTCGGCGATTATGCCCTTGAGGTTGCCGGTCTTCATGGCTTCCGCCATGTAGCCCTTGGCCTGTTCGATGCCCTCGTTCGCGACCTCGACCGTGATGACGGTCGTCCCGATCTTGTCGGCATGCTTGATGATCAGCGCCTTGGTGCAATCACGCATGAAGCCTTCCGGCGCTCGCATCAGTCTGGTCTGCGCTTCCGTGGTCCAGTTGTAGGGTGAGGTCGACTCGGCATGGTCGTTGCCATTCTCGTGGACGTCATGGCTGTTGGACCTGTTTTCATTTGGGGCTGCGAGGGTGGCTTCCGCTGCTGCCGATGTGCCCGTTCCTTTGTTGGCGAAAATTGGGGTGTAGTCTTCGGCCGCCGCTTCCTTGATCATAGACGCGGCATATGCGAGCGTGATCGTCGTCATGCCAAGCTTGCGCGCGCTCTTTTCGATCTTGGCCTTCGCGCGCCGCCGTTGGAAGCCGGCCGGCACGACACGGATCGCTGCTTTGACATCCTTGGTCCATTGCATCGGGACGTCGTCGTAAGCGACGTTCGTTTCCACTGCACCCTCAGCTTTTGCTGCCGCTTCGAAGATCGTCTTGTCGACTTGTTTGAATCTAGCCCCCTCCGCGCCGCAGACGGGACATTTCACCGGGATCTCACCCTTGCCGATGTAGCCACAGCCATCGCACACGAAATAATTCTGGCTCATGCGATCCAGATAGGCCTGGGTCGTACTGTCTAGTTTCGGTTTCTCCTCGACGATTTCGGTCATCATCCCACTCAATGTCGAGCCCATAAGGTCATTGGCCACTGTGTTGTCGGCCTGCATCTTGTCGCGGTCGATACCGGCCGCGTCGAGGCTTCCACCCAAAGCTCGCATCGCGTCCATGGCGCCTTTGGGCAGGATATGTCCTATTGCCGTATCTACAACCGTGTTGCTGATGATTGTGTGGCCTTTTTCAATTGCATACCGATGAATTGCCGTCTTCGCGACCCCGCGCGCGAAGATGGGAATTTTTTCCATCCGACGCAAGGCTTCTTCGGTCCAGGCGATAGTGTATTCCGCCTGCGTGTCGATGGGGGGCACATACTTTCGGTTTGAGATCAGCACGTCGCAAGGCGAGCTGCGCAAGAGGTTTTCGGTGTTGCTGCCGATATCCATGTCCTCATCGCTGTGGACCCCGATACGGCCGACGATCAAGAGCCAAGGGACATCCTTGCGGACATATTGAATGATCTTCTCGAAGGCTTTGCCGTCGAGGAGCGTGGTCTTGATGTCGGTCTGTTCGGCTTGGGCGATCTCGCGCGAAATATCCAAGTGCGACTGATAGATCTTGGCGAGGCCGCTGTCGATGATCTCTTCGTGCAGCTTTTCCTGTTCCTTAAAGCGGAACACCTTGCCGGCTTCTTCGTTCAAGACGCTGGAGATGCTGTGAAACGCCGCATAGTGGAAATAGGGATCAAAGGCTGAGATCGCCTCAACCGGCCGATTGAACGCCTTGCCAAACGCCAAGCCTGTCATGAGCCCGCCGAAAGAATAGGGGCTCCCGTCGATCGCCACCACGATTTTTCCGTTCGTCATCGGCGAGGTTTGTTTGATAATGAGCATGTCGGAGTTCCGGACGCGGCGCGCTACCCGTTCGGTATTGCTGCCGATCACACTGTCTTTCACCGCTCCCACGCCCAAGCCGCCCATGATGACCAGGTCATACGCATTGGTATTGATATCTTCGACCAGAACTTTCCAATTCCGGCCTTCGAGCGACCGCCGTTCGATGGGAAGATTAGCTTCCGTGCACTTCTGGTCCACGAAATCGAGATAGGAGTCCGTAATGATCTGCAATCCTCTGGTGATTAGCGAATCGTGGATTTGCCGCTGCCGGTCCAACTCCTTTTCGTCGTGATATTCCTCCGGGAGGCCCGCCTCCATCTGCTTGAACCGTTTATCGTGCATCTTGGCGGCGTAGACGTGGCTCCCGACGATCTTCGAGCCGAAGGTCTTGGCGAGGTGGAGGCCCGTCTCCACCGCCGTATTGGAATGGTCGGAGTTATCGACCGGGATATAGATGGTCTTATACATCGAAGCGCCTCCTTAAGGCACTCGCAGCACAGGGGTACACGATTGTAATTATGTGAAAAACCAAGTGGTTAACGTACTACCCCTCTTACCGACGGCGGATGTTAGCACTGGGTAGAACTGGAATGCAAGGAGGAGGGATAAGCGTCAAACTTCAAGGGTCTAATCCAGAAAGCGTCTTTCGCCAAACGCTATTCGTCAATCGGGATAAAGAAGTCTTTCTTCATCGGTCGGCTAGTGACGTATGACGACCGACGGGAGACAAGGTCATGCTCGGGCGGTTGACGCTTGACGGTTAGCGGTTGACGGTTTCTGGTTTAGGCGGTTGACGAGTGACGGTTGAGGTTTGAGGCGTGCCCCGTCGAGAACGGAGAATTTCTTCGAGCGAGAGCAGGGCATCGCGACCGGAATTCCCTTCTATCCCACGGCTCAAGCTCTGATCGGCATAGGGGCCTGATTCGCTGGCAGAAGATTGGGACAGAGACCCTGTCCATGTCCGTGGGTCCCGACTTCCCTCCTTCCGTTCCCAGGCTCTGAGGCAGGCCTTGGCAATGAACTTGTTCAAAGGAGCTGGGTTGTAGAGGAGCTTCCTGATGCTAGCGGGGGTCAGCATCAGGGGGTTGTATCCGGTAGACAAGTAACCTTCTTCCAGCAATCGGTGTTCTAGGTCCGTGTTCGGTTGGATGCCCAAGAAGAACATCAACGGGAAGACACGCTCCTCCCCTAGGATCGATGCAACCACTTTGTAGGATTCCACGCTTTGCAACAGCGACTCCTCGGTTTCTTTCGGGCTGTTGAGCGAGTAGTTCAGAATGACCTTGCCTTTGAAGCCTGCTTCCGCCAGATAACGACAGCCGTTGTAGAGCCGTTCAAGCTTAAATCCCATATGGAGGTTGTTGAGGACCTCTTGTGAACCGGACGTAATGGCCACCTCCAGATCGCCGACGCCGGATCGGACCATCAGCGTAGCCAACTCAGGGGTGATCAATGAGGTTCTGATGTAGCCCGACCATTCAATCTCCAACTTTTCGCTGATGATCCGCTCCAGGATCTCTGTGCATTGTGGATAGGCTTCCTTGCCCGTGATGAATTGCGCATCGGTGAACCAGAACCGCCGCGCGCCCCATTGATGATAGTGCTGGGCGATATCCTGCACGACCATGGAGGGAGGCCGATAGCGGACCCTTTTCCCCTCTATATATGGATAGAGGCAAAAGGCACAGTCATAGGGGCAGCCGCGTTTCGTTTGCACCCCGATCGATTCGCCGATGTATTCTCTATACTGCGGAAAGATCGTGGTGAGATAGGGCAGATCGACCGTGAGGGCATCAAGCAGTGCTGTGGTCCCCTGCTGGCCCTTCCGGATGAGGTTGCCTTCCCGGACGATGTAGCGTTCGTCATCGATCGACCGGCCCTCAATCACTTTCAGGATGGCATCCTCGCCTTCACCGAGGAGTCCGATCGTGCCTTCCGGCAGCTTCTCGATGAGCTGATCGGCGAAGGCCGTGAAGGCCCCGCCCCCGATCATGATCTGTGACTTTGGAAACGCCTTACGGATCAGCCAGGGATAAGACAGATTCGCCCGAATATGGCTGTAGTAGCGGTAGAGCTGTTTCACGCCTTCGAATGATGCCACAATGCGCTTCAGCGGATTGCTCGCGAAATAAAAATTGAAGGCATGTTCCAGCGACGAATCGCCTTCATGCGGCGAGAAGATCTGAATGTCGCGCCAGGAAAAGCACACAAGGTCTGGTTTGAATTCGGCAGCCGCATCCCGGACTGCCCGCGACCGCTGAGATTCAGAAAACAACGACATGTCGAGAATGCGCTGACGAACATCGGGCTTCCGCCGATGGATGAAATCCGCCAGGTAGGAGACCCCGATTGGGTACACCTTCTTGCACGGAAGAAAAATGTAAAGAATTGAATTCATTTTGCTATCAGCGATCAGCGATCAGCGATCAGCTCTTGGTGCTGAAAGCTGAATGCTGACAGCTTCCTGGCTATTTCTCTGCCACGTGGATCGCCACGATCCCGCCAGTCAGGTTGCGGTACTCGACTTGCCGGAAACCAGCTTCGCGAAGCAGCTGGCTCAGCCGTTCCTGATCTGGAAAAGTGCGGATCGATGCCGGGAGATATTCGTATACGCCGGTGGTATCGCGGGCGACTTTCGTTCCAATCCAAGGAAGCAACCGGAAGGAGTACCAGTCATACAGGTTGAGCAGCCATTTCTTCCCCGGCCGTGAGAACTCTAAACACACGAAGCGCCCGCCTGGTTTGAGCACGCGTCGGATTTCCATAAATGCGCGCATCAAGTTTCCGACGTTGCGCATGCAGAAGCCAGTGGTGACGGCATCGAAGCTGTCGTCTGAAAATCCCAGCCGCTCTGCGTTGGCTTCGAGACAACAGATGCGGTGGCGAAGCCGTTGATGTCCGATTTTCTTCAGCCCTTCCACCAGCATGGCATGGTTCAAGTCGGAGGCGATGACAAGGCCGCCGGCCCCCATGCGAGGTTCGATCAGAAGAGCCAAGTCCGCAGTGCCGGCCCCGATATCAATCGCTGTCCCGCCTTCTACCACGGGCACGTAGGAAGCGGTGATGCGTTTCCACCGATGGTGCAAACCGAAACTCAGAACGGTGTTGTTCAGGTCGTAGACCGGGGCGATGGCGGTGAACATCCGCTGGACCGCCTGCTCGCGCGCCGGGCCAGACCAGGTCGAAACGGCTTGCGCCGGGTGTGTCGCTGATGGAGCCTGGTTTTCTCCAAGTTGAAGCATTTCGTAATGGTGGCACTCGCTTCGACGTGTTGTCAAGCCGGAGCCACCTGCTTGAACGAAGCATGACAATCGTTTGCGGGAACGATTCCCAGCCGAGCTCCGAGGGAGGATTCTTGTTTCCATCGAGAAGAAACGGTTATACGTACTTCAAGAATATGATGGTAGAATTATTCGTTTCTCCATACAAGAACTGGAAGCGTTGTTTGAGGGAAAGAATGACAAGGTAGAAATTCTTTTGATCTTGCAGGATCGAGCTGCCTTCACATTCCAAACAAGGTGAGTCCCTGTACTGCCCGGAGGTGGTGTGTATTTTTCGTCAACAAGGGAAGTTGTTTGGCGAGAGCGGATGCAGCGATATGAGCGTTGGCTTTCTCGATCAAAGGATGACGGCGGCGCAGGTCTGAATATCGTGAGGCAATAGCATATGACAGGGGTATGAGCCAACACTCTGTCAATTCAGCCAAAATAGCTTCTCGCTCGATTTCGCGGAGCCCAGGCTTTGTCAGTAACTCCTTTTTCATGATGATGGAATAATAGACGGTATAGCGGTTGGAATCGAAAAGAGCGTGGAATCGTCCCGTGTTGAAATAATCGATGAGGATGTCGGTGTCTATGAGGACCGAGACTTTTGCATGCTTCAATTTCGTTCAGGGAGACATCATTGGACTGTCTGCGGCCCTGGTTCCTGAGTGCGGTCATATTATGTGGCGCTGTCATCCACGTCCGTATGTCCGTACAGGTTGAATTTTTTCCTCACGAGATTTTCCTGTATGGTCACGGGATAGACGCCCCGGCGCTTGGCCGCCTTGACGGCCACGCTTTTCAGCGCCGGGTCGAACGAGAGCGTCAATTTTTCTTTTCGCAATGCGGTCTTGGGCATGCAGTCCTCTGTTTTAATCGTACGTATAGTAGACGTATGACTAGGCAGTTTCGAGGATCTGGGTCGAATGGTATAATTCGCCTCCCATGTCCGGATCGATCGTCATCAAAGGCGCGCGGGAGCACAATCTCAAGAACATCGACGTCGAGATTCCGCGCGATAAGCTCGTTGTCATCACCGGCTTGAGCGGCTCTGGCAAGTCGTCGCTGGCGTTCGACACGATCTATGCAGAAGGGCAGCGCCGCTACGTGGAATCTCTGTCCGCTTACGCGCGGCAATTTCTCGAACAGATGGGTAAGCCGGATGTAGATTCCATCGAAGGGTTGTCGCCCGCTATTTCCATTGAACAGAAAAGTGCTAGCTATAATCCTCGCTCCACCGTTGGCACTGTCACCGAGGTCTACGACTATCTTCGGTTGTTGTTTGCCCGGGTCGGACGTCCCTACTGTTTTCAATGCGGGGAAGAGATCACCGCGCAGACTGTGCAGCAGATGGTCGATGCGATTGCGTCGTTGCCGGATGGCGTAAAGTTCCAGATCCTGGCGCCGATCGTGCGGGGTCGAAAGGGCGAATACCGTAAAGAGTTATTCGACATGCGGCGTGCTGGTTATGTGCGCGCCCGCATCGATGACAAGATGGTCGACCTGGGCGAGGACATTGCGCTTGATAAACAGAAAAAGCACACCATCGAGATCATCGTCGATCGATTGGTGATGAAACCCGGTGACCCGCTCATGCGCCGGCTGGCGGATTCCGTCGAAACGTCACTCAAGCTGGCCGGTGGGCTCGTAGGTGTCATGACGGAGGATGGCATCACCCGGCTCTACAGCGACAAGCTTACCTGCATAAAATGTGGCGTGAATTATCCGGAGATCACTCCGCGGGTGTTTTCCTTCAATAGCCCGCACGGCGCCTGTCCGGCCTGCATCGGTATTGGGTATGCGATGACGCCGGGCTGTCAGGAGGAAGATGACTTTACCCTGCTGGAACCCTGTGATGTCTGTCACGGGGCAAGACTCAGACCGGAAAGTTTGTCCATCAAACTGGCGAAGAAATCGATTTCAGAAGTGACGAGACTCTCGGTGCGTGCTGCTGCAGAATTTTTCCGCACGCTGAAGTTCACTGACCGAGAGCTGGTCATTGCCCATCGCATTCTGAAAGAGATCCGCGAGCGGTTGGGATTTCTCGTCAACGTCGGCCTCGATTACCTCACCCTCGATCGTGCGGCAGTCACGGTATCCGGCGGCGAGGGACAGCGCATCCGGCTGGCCACGCAGATCGGCTCCGGTCTCGTCGGTGTACTCTACATCCTCGATGAACCCTCGATTGGGCTCCATCAACGAGACAATCGCCGCTTGCTCCAGACGCTGCTGCGCTTGCGTGATCATGGTAACACAGTGATAGTGGTTGAACACGATGCCGAAACCATGCAGGTGGCGGATCACATTCTCGACATGGGCCCAGGCGCCGGTTCTCAGGGGGGGCACGTCATTGCGCAGGGCACGCTGCAAGATGTCATGGGCGATCCCAATTCGTTGACCGGGCAATACTTGCGGGGGGTTCAGACTGTCTTGGTGCCACAGCGGCAGCGGAAACCCAAAGAGTTATTGTCCATTATCGGTGCACAAAAACATAATCTGAAAAATGTTATCGCGAAAATTCCGTTGGGACTCTTCACCTGCGTCACGGGTGTATCAGGATCTGGCAAGAGCACGCTCGTGCTGGAGGTGCTGTTCCATTCGCTCTCGCAACTTCTTTACCACAAAAAGCCGAAGATCGACGGCTGCAAAGAACTCAAAGGCGTCGACTCGCTCGACAAAGTGATCGATATCGATCAATTGCCGATCGGTCGCACCCCACGTTCAAATCCTGCGACCTACACAGGGCTGTTCGGCTACATTCGGGATCTGTATTCCAATCTGCCGGAGTCACGCGTGCGCGGATACAACCCGGGTCGCTACAGCTTCAACGTCAAAGGCGGGCGCTGCGAGGCTTGTCAAGGCGATGGGCTTATCAAAATCGAGATGCACTTCTTACCGGATGTCTATGTGATCTGCGAAGTCTGCAAGGGCCAACGCTACAACAGGGAGACGCTGGAGATTCTTCATAAGGGCAAGAGCATCGCCGAAGTGCTGAACATGACCGTCGACAATGCGCTGGAGTTCTTCGAACACATTCCGCTGATCAAGGCCAAACTCCAGACGCTGCATGATGTCGGCTTGCACTATGTGAAACTGGGTCAGTCCGCGACGACGCTGTCTGGCGGTGAAGCGCAACGGGTGAAGCTTTCGCGCGAACTCTCGAAGCGGGCGACCGGGCGAACGATGTACATTCTTGACGAACCGACGATAGGGCTACATTTTGCTGACGTAAAGCGACTGCTCGATGTGCTGGATCGGTTAGTCGAAGCCGGCAATACCGTACTCGTCATCGAGCACAACCTCGATGTGATCAAGAACGCCGATTGGATTATCGATCTGGGTCCTGAAGGCGGCGACCAAGGTGGCGAGATTGTGACTGAAGGGCCGCCAAAAGAAATCGCCAAGTCAAAGCGATCCTACACGGGGCAGGTGCTGAAGGAAGCGGGACTCTAAAAGGAGGATGAATCGATGCAGACCATCCTATTGCTGACCGTGTCTAACATCTTCATGACTTTTCATGGTATGAGCATTTGAAGTACAAGAATTCGCCCTTGTGAATCGAGATTGTGGTGAGCTGGGCAATGCCTTTTTCGAATACTGCTTCCAGGTGCAGGCCAATCGGATCGGGCACTATGAGTTCACGACCACACTTGAAAACATCCAGGAAGTGAATACCCTTCCTTCGCGGAGTAAGCGCGCGGTTCCGAGGTGGAGCGCAGATTGGAAATGGTCGATCAGCATTTCCTGCACTTTCAGCGCAAGCCCCCCTGTTGGGCTCGATGAGGGGAATCGATGTCGGGCGCGATTACTCCGATAAAGGCATAGGTCTCCTAGGCAGCTTCATCGTATACAAATGATGTTTCCAACCAACGAGCGAAAGCACGCTAAAATTCTTGTCTCTTCACAGGCTTGCTGACAAAATCGTCCATGCCGACTGAGAGACATTGCTCGCAGTCGCCTTTCATCACGTTGGCGGTCATGGATGAAGCCCCAGTTCCAAGCTGGCACAAGTCCGCACCGCAGGCAGTCATTCCTTGGAGGCGGAAGTTTGTTATCGCGGACATGACTATCTCTGAAGGCTCCAAGGCATCAAGAGTAAATTGGTGGCACATGAACCAGGGCCAGATGAAATCCCACCTTCTTATCGGATGTCAGCAAGCTTAACTTGATGAAAACAGGAGAGAATCTTCGGAGGTTTCACGCGGAGAGTGAGAGAGATTTTTGCGCCAATTAAATTGAACTGGGCGATCAATATGACGGGCGAACCAACTCTCCCTTATCGGAGTTGCGCTTCGACTCTTGAGTGAGCCATGCCGGATTAAGAACGCGGGGAGTGCCTCCTTCTCCGCTAGGCTGCAGGCGTAGAGGTGGCCAATTCCATTCATGACTGGGCTTGGTCGAGAGGGGGAGGGAGGGGCAGGGAGGGGGAGGCAAGGCTGCTCCGAACCTTTGGAACTTCGCGCATAGAAGGAGGCGATCTGGGAGCGCCGTCCGAAATTGAGCTTCGAATAAATCTTGTCGATGTAGTTCTTCACCGTTTTATCGCTCAACTGTAGATATACGGCAATTTCTTTGTTGGTCAGGCCCTGGGCCACCAGGGGCAGGAGGCGTTGTTCTTGTGGTGAGAGGAACGGGCGTTTCGCTTTCCTCGGCTGGGCATTGGTGTTCTTCAGCCACTGTAGGGTATGTTTCGCCACGCGAGGGTCAAGGAGAGCCTGACCGGAGGCGACGGTCTTAATGGCACGGATGAGCGCATCGGAGGCGATGTCCTTCAGAATGAAGCCCTGGGCACCGGTGAGACTCGCTTCCAGTACCGTGTGATCATCGGCGAAGCTCGTCAAAAACAGCACACGGGTGTTGGGGCAATCGGCGAGAATGTCGCGTGCAGTGTCCACCCCGCTGCCGTCGGGTAAGTGTATGTCCAGGAGAACAATATCGGGCTTGAGACGGAGGACTAATTTCTTGGCTTCACTATTCCGGCCAGCCTGGCCGACGACCTTCATCCCTGGCGTGAGGTCAAGGACGGCGCCGAGCCCGATCCGTACGACTTCGTGGTCGTCCACAATCACTAGCCGAATTGGATTGGAGTTAGGCATGGGCATCCCTTTTCTCGCTTGGTACGTCGACCGTCACACCGGTTCCTTTTCCTGATGCGCTGTCGAGGGTCAACCGTGCAAGAATCTTTTTGGCCCGCGCGTCCATATTTGCCAGTCCATGGCCACGGGGGTGTCGGTGCCTGGATGTGAAGCCGTTGCCGTCGTCGCGAATCACCAATCGGATCGTGTTCTCGGTGTGGCTGAGCCGCACCGACCGATGTGTGGCTTGGGCATGGCGCATACTGTTGCTGAGGGCCTCCCGTGCGATATTGAGCAAGTGTTCCTCTTGCGTGGGGGTCATCAACGAGAGCACGGAATCTTTGATCTCAAGTTCGGGAGCAGCCTGGCCGTTGGTAGAAAATGACGTGACGAGCTGCCGCAGCGCCTGTTCAAAATTCGGCTTGGGTGTGGTCGGTTGCTTCAGCGACGTAATGAACTGCCGAATATCACGCACTTGATTGTTGAGTTGATCAATGGCTTGGGTCATGTGGGCTTTCGACTTCCGAGGAGATTTCTCTATCACCAACTTGCCGGCTTCTAATTGCATGCCGATCGCATAGAGCGATTGCAAAAGGTTATCGTGCAAATCCTGGCTCAACTGCTCGCGCTCGTCCAGCGCACGCTTCTGCTCGGTGATGTCTTGAACGGCGGCGAGTTGGAGAGGCCCAGGATAACCGGGTAACTCCGCACGGGTGGCGTTCACAGACACCCAAATGATCTTTCCCGATTTACGGATGTACCGCTTTTCATGTGTGTAGTCAGCTCGTTCTTCTCGATAGAATTGATCCGCCACGGTGAGGGTGGCGGGGGGATCGTCTGGGTGTGTGTAGCGCGCGTAGGTGTTGCCAAGTACCTCGTGTTCTGCATACCCCGTCAGCTCGCAGAAGGTCTTGTTGGCGCGAATTACTCGTCGGTTTGCATCAAAAATCACCAGCCCGACTGGAGCCTCGGCGACGAAGCGATGAAGCCGGGCCTCGCTCTCCCGCAGTGCCTCCTCCGCCCGGAGTCGTTCCAATTCGGAGGCTGCGCGCTCGGCAAAGACTTGGATGATGGCGCTGCTCTGGTTGCTATCAAACAAGAACGGGCGCACATCCATGATGCACAGGTGGCCGGTTGGTCGACCTACGCGGTTGAGCAGGCACACTCCCATATAACTCTTGATGCCGTGCGCGGCGAGATACTTGTCTTGCGGAAACAGCTGCTGGACACCACGCGGGAAGAAAGCCTCGCCGTCTTGCAACACCTTCTGACATGGGGTGCCAGGCACTTGATATTCAAGGGGATCGGCTGGGCGATCGACGTACCATCCGGCCGGCCACGATTCGTATCCTATCCGTCCGCCCTGGGACCCATTCCGTCACGAATGTGTACGGTACCTTCAAGGTGGCAGACAATTGCCGAACAAGCGCCTGCAGGAACTCTTGTCCCGTGGCAGATGCCGTGCCGAAGGCAAGAGCCTTGATCACGTCATCCGTCCATTTCTGCTCGGCCGATTCCTGTTCCAACTGCGCCACGCGTGCTCGCAGTATAGCCAACCCAGCTTCATGGGAGAGGGAAATGGGTTCGTTCGTGATTACTGGAATGGTGTCGAGCGGCTCACTCATGATGTTCTTATCGGGGAGATTGGATCATCGTGATTCTCTTTCGCCGTCGCCTTAGTCCTCGCACGGCAATACCCTAACGCGGTGGGAAAAGTGAGAGCTCTTACAACATGCCTAGCATAGGGCAAATAGCTATTAAAATTCTAGAGGGCTGGCTCTGACAAAAATGATTTCTCTTGAATGAGAGCGGGCGAAAGGAGGGGAACAGAACGAAGAAGAGGGTAGGTGGTCCGAGTCGTGTAGCCTGATTGACTTTCCTTCATAAACCAGGCAACGACTTCGGTACACCGTTTCATGTGTAGCTTGTCGAAAATATTGGTGAGGTAGTTCTTGGCGGTCTTGTTGATCAATCGAAGCTGAACGGCTATCCCATTTCCGTTTTGCCTTCCGCCAGCAGGGGCATGATGAGGCGTTCTTGCGGAGACAGCTGGGCCATTCTCTGGGGGTGGGCTCCAGGGCATGAACTGGTTCGAATCCAGTGGAGGGCCTACTGGGTGATTCGGGGGTCAAAATAGCCACGGCATTCTGCAACCGAGCAAATGGCACGAATGAGGTCGTCTGTCCTAACGTCTTTGAGAACATAGCCATGCTTTCCGATCTGCGCGGCAACTATTCGCATAGCACAGATAGCCCTATTCAAGGCTTTCCTCTGAATGGTTGTCGGGAGTGCGAAATTCCGGTATCAAAGAAGATTTCAGGTCAGTTTGGTGCGGAGTTGTGCAATTGTCTGGGCATCTAAACCCGCGTCACGGAGTTGTTCAGTCGTGGCTTGCGCAATTTGTTCAACACTGCCAAATGTTTTAAGCAGCGAGACCCGACGTATCTCGCCGATGCCGATGACCTGATCAAGCTTTGACGCCACAAACGATTTGCTACGCAGTTTCCGATGGAACGTAATAGCGAAGCGATGGGCTTCGTCTCGGATTCGTTGCAGGAGATGGGTGGCGGAGGACGTGGGTGTGAGGACGATGGGGTTTTTCCTTCCCGCGAGAAAGACTCGCTCTTCCTTTTCGCCCCTGGCTTTCGCTAATCCAAGTATTGGCAGACCTTGTTGCCCGACCTCTTTGAGCCCGTCCATTGCAGCGGCCAGTTGTCCTAACCCTCCATCGATGAGAATCAAATCAGGACGAGCCAAGTTCTCGGCTTTTCCGTATCGTCGGGTGACCACTTCTTTCATGCTGGCAAAGTCATTGGCACCAACCACCGTCTGGATCGTGAAGCGCCGGTAGTCCGATTTCCTCATCTGCCCACCTTCCCACACCACCATTCCGGCCACCGATTGATTGCCCATGGTGTTGGAGATGTCGAAGCCTTCGATCCGACGTGGGGCGTGCTCCAGGCGAAGCAGGCGTTTGAGTTCCTCGCTGGCTTGCCGGTCGAGTTCCTCATCGCGCAGGTGGTTGGCTACGGCCGCTGCGGCATTTTCTTCAGCCAAGAGCACCAACTGATGTTTGGTACCTCGTTCGGGAGCAAGGACGCGAACAGATTCCCTGCGCCTGTCGGAGAGCCACTGTTCGATCAGCGCGGCATCTTCCAAGTCCGTTGGAACCAGGACTTCCTTCGGCGGTTGCCCTTCCTTGTTGTAAAACTGTTCGATCGCCGAACGAACGAGTTCTTCATCGCCGACGTCGGAGGATTGCGGCCAAAAGAAATCTTTTCGTCCAATCAAAAACCCACCACGCACGAAGAGGATCTGCAGGTCGATGGCTGAACCCTGTCGTGCCAGGCCGATCACATCCTGATCGGTAGCAGCGGTTTGCGTGATGCGCTGTTTTTCCAGCATCCGTTCGATCTTGAAGAGGCGGTCTCGCAAGCGAGCGGCTTCCTCAAACTCTTCCCGCCCTGCTGCCGCTTCCATTCTGGTGCGGAGGTCGTCCAGCAACTCGTGGTCCCGTCCTTCCAGAAACTGACGAACCTGTTTTACGATCTGATGGTAGTCCTCTTTCGTCTGATTACCGGTGCAAGGGGCCATGCACCGTTTGATTTCGAATTCGATGCAGGCGCGATCAGCCTTTCCATCGATGTCGATTGAACAGGTTGCGAGGGGAAACGCGTGCTTGATCACTTTCAGGGTTTCGCGGAGCGCGTTCGCGGGTGTATAGGGACCGTAGTACAGCGCTCCGTCTTTCTGCACGCGGCGCACGATTGAGAGCCGTGGGAAGTCTTCCTTGATGGGTAGCCGCAGGTAAGGGTACTGCTTGTCGTCTCGCAGCACGACGTTGAAGCGAGGTTGATGACGTTTGACCAGGTTGCTTTCGAGGATAAGGGCTTCGAGCTCGGACCTCGTCAGCATCGTTTCCAGGTCGGTCACCTGACTGACGAGCAGGCTGGTTTTGGGGCTATGGTCCCTGCATGTCTGGAAGTAGGACCGGACCCGATCGGCGAGTACCGCCGCTTTTCCGATGTAGATGATCTCTCCTTGTGAATTCTTAAAGAGATAGACGCCAGGATTCCCTGGAAGGTAGTCGAGCTTGGATTGGAGATCAGCGTGGGCTGTTTTTGCCATGACGCCATTCTACGGCGCAAAGATTAGCTCTACGGCGCAAAGATTAGCCGGGCAAGGCGACCAAACGGAGCTGAGCTACTTGAGAGATCGGACGAAAGACGGACTGAGTGTGCCCCGGGCGATTTCGGAAACCGGCCCTTTCATCGTGAGACCGAAGTCCCTGGCCACCTCGATGTTCAATGTGCCGCCGGGCATCTTGACCATGACGGGGCTCTTCACGAGTCCAAGGCGCACAGCGGCGCTTGCTGCGGCACAGGACGAAGAGCCGGAAGCCTGGGTTTCTCCCGCGCCACGTTCCCAAATCAAGATGAAAATTTCCTTGGGCCCGGTCGGGACGGCGAGTTGCACGTTCGTCCGTTTGGGAAACAGGATGTGGTATTCGAGCGCAGGGCCGAGGGTCAGCAGATCTTCCCGTGACCAGGATTCTCCAGCCGGTTTGAATATAACGCAATGGGGATTGCCGACGCTCACACCTGTAAAAGTTAGAGTGTGGCCGGCGACCTCAATGCGTTGTTGGATGAGCTCCTCTACACCGAGCGAACAGGGGAGTGCGGCGGGCTTGAACGTAGCCTGCCCCATCTTTACGGTCACAGCGCTTGCATCGCCATGGCGATCAATGTGTAAATCGATGGTGCCCAGCCCGCCTTTGGTATCAACCGTGAAATGTTTCTGCTTAGTCTTACCGATGGCGTGGAGATACCGAGCAAAGATCCGAAGTCCGTTCCCTGACTTTTCCGCTTCGCTGCCGTCTGGATTAAAAATGCGCAGGCCAAAGTCGGCTTTCTTCGACGGGACGAGCGCCAGAATGCCGTCGCTGCCCAGTCCCCAGTTGCGATCGCACACGGACTTGATGTTCGAAGGCGTCAGCTTAAACATCAGCTCCTTGGGGTCCATCACAATGTAGTCGTTACCGAGGCCATGCCCACGAAAAAACCCGTTCTTCATGCCAGACTCCTTGAAGGTGTATCGGTTCTGACCGGCAGGAGAAGGTAGCACGAAGACGAATGAGAGGGAAAGAGGGTGGGGGCAGCCTATACGATCATGACGTCAGGTGGCCGCTCAATAAGTTCAATTTCGTAGCCATCCGGTGCGTCAATGAAGATGAACCGGCTGCCGGAGGATGTTTGAGTTGGGCCATCTGTGACCTTGACCCCCTTCGCTTTGAGCGATGCGATGGTATCGTTAAGGCTGTCCACTTGAAAGGCGAGATGGACGAGATCCTCCTGGACCTTCACTGGTCCGCTCGGAGGGAAACTAGTCAGTTCAATAAGTGCGTCGCTGTTGGGAACTTTTAAGAAAGCCAGTTGCGATCCACGAGGCGACGTTTTCCGCTCCAGGACCTCGAGCCCCAACACATTCGTATAAAACTGAATTGTTTGATCTAGATCGCTGACGCGCATTCTTGTGTGCAAGAGCTTTTTCACGCGCATGGTCTTACTCCTTCGTCGGCTGCTCAAAACAGTTTCCAGCTTCGTTCTCAGTCGTTCGAACCCCTCAACGTACCCTGCCCGCATACGCCTCGGGGTCCTCACTTATCGTGGCCTTGCTGGAAACTGTTTTGAGCAGCCTGTGACTTGATCTCATTTCCAAAAGAGCCAGACTAGGAAAGCAAGTCATGCGATGAACAAGATGAGCCAAGATAAGAAACCGATTGCACATACCAGCATGGATATGGATCAGGGCTTCCTAACCCACCTCTTTTCAGGATCTATCAGTCTAGACGATAAACCGTACAATCAGGAACTTGCGAGTACAATTCACTGAGGAACTCTACCCGAGCGCTCAACTATCCCTTGCTGGTCCCGCCGTCTTGCGCAGCAGCATCTCGGCGTTGCCGGGGATCAGAAAATTCGGCATCGGACCGATTTCCTGATAGCTGTGTTTCTTGTAGAAGGCTCGAGCCTGTGCGTTGAATTCGGACACGCACGCGAAGAGGTTCTTTGTTCTTTCGAAGACCAGCGGCTCGATATGCTCCAGGAGTCTACCTCCAATCCCTCGCCCACGCGCCGACACTGCCACTCCAAGTAGCTCAAGATAGTCACCCAGCAAGAACTTTTTACGAACGATGGCGATGCCGGCGACTTGGCCTTCCACTTCTGCGACGTAGGCGTCTCGCCCTTGGAGAAGTGGGCAGAAGATCAGGTTCCAATCGGCGCTGGTGTACCCCAGTGTTTTCCAGGGATCAGAGTCCGCGAGGAGTTGAACGACCGCTTTTCGATCGTTCGGCGTCATGTCCCTGATCATCGGTTCAGTCATGAGGCGGGCAGCTTACAGTTCAAGAGCTCTCTGACAGTCATAGGTCGAGACCCTTATGGGGAAGAACTTCGATCGGGTGCCGTTCGATCACCTGGCGGTTCTGCTTGCCCTTCCAGTTGGCTTGGAACACGATGCTGCTGCCGGGCTTCGCGCGTATTGCGACTCGCGTAAGAATCTGCTTTGTTGAGAGGCTGGGGTCCCGAATGCCGGATTCGATGTTCCACTGGATGAACCGGAGGCCGATCGCCTTCACCACATCGACAGTCACGTCGTTGTATTCCCTATACAGCGGGCGAAACAACGTCGCTTCATGGGCATAGTGCTCATGAAGCACCTTGACCGGACTGAGAATCTCCGTGCGTTGTTCGTCGGTATTGTACCTTGGTAGATAGGCGTGCACCTTGCCATGAGTGCCGACTTCGAAGAATTTAATCCCGAGCAGGTGGTCCACTTCCTCCTCGTGTTTGGCCATCCATTTGCTGGACATGAAGAAGGTGGATGGGATCTGGTGTTGGATCAGGTAATCCACCAGCGCCTGATCGTAGCCTGGCCTCTTCCTGACGGGGCAGAGGTCAAATGTCGGCGCAATGCCCGGGCAGGACGGTGGACCGAACTTGATGACTTGGGCCAGACTCTTTGTCGGAAGAGAGAGCGACAGGCTTCCTATGAGTAGTGCGCTGAGCAGCCATGCGTTGGATTGCTGTAACATGCGGGCTAGTATACCTGAAACCGGGCGAAGATGAATTGACCCCTTACGTACTCCGCTGATACGGTGCGTCTATGCAATTGCCTTCCTGGGAAATCGGGCGCGTGTTGGGGATTCCCATTCGCCTCCATGCGTCGTGGTTTCTGGTGTTTCTGCTCGTGACGTGGACGCTGGCGACCGGATATTTTCCGGAGAGTCTGCCGGGCCTATCGCCTGAGCGCTATTGGACGATGGGTGGAATCGCTGCCGTCCTCTTGTTCCTCTCCGTGCTGTTGCACGAGCTCGGCCATTCCTACGTGGCACTGCGCTATCACATTCCGATCGAGCAGATCACCCTTTTCATTTTTGGCGGTGTGGCCCATATGCGGAAGGAAGCTCCGACTCCGCGCGCGGAATTTCTCATCGCCATTGCGGGTCCTGCCGTGAGCTTTTCCCTTGGTGGGATCTGCCTGGGGGCCGTCGAGATGGCCTGGGCGACTGACGATGGAGGGGGGTGGAGGGGGCTGATGATGCTCGGGAGCCTGCTCGGCTTCGTGAATCTGCAGCTCGGATTGTTCAACCTGATCCCAGGGTTTCCGTTGGATGGCGGACGGGTTTTGCGCGCAGGGCTGTGGGCCTGGGGGAAGGATTTCTATCGAGCCACGAAGCAAGCGGCTATGGTTGGACTCCTGTTTGGCGTGGTGCTTGGGCTTCTGGGTATTGGTGTGATCATCGGGGCTTTCAGCGGCGCGTTGCCCGTTTCTATGGTGTCGAACGGCGGATGGGTGGTCTTCATTGGAATGTTTCTCTTTGCCGCTGCCCTGGCGAGTCGTCGTCAAGCCGTACTGCGGCAATCACTCGCGACCGTCCCAGTTCGGGACTTGATGGTGCGGACGGTTACCTCGATTCCTCCGAATTGCACCCTGGATGAGGCGGTGAATCAGTACTTCCGGCCCCACGGGTACGTCGGATTTCCAGTCTTGGAGGATGGGCAACTTGTGGGACTGGTCACGGTTTTGGAAGTTCAGACTGTGCTGCCGGCACTCTGGCCCTGGCGACGAGTTGGGCAGGTGATGCGCCCGCTCTCACCGTCGCTTGTTGTGGCACCGGATGTCCCGGTGATTCAGGCCATGGAGCGCATGGCGCGGGAAGGGTGGGATCGGCTTGTCGTCATGCAAGACGGACAGATCGTCGGGCTCGTAACCCATTCGGCAATCGTACATTTCCTGCAGCTGCACAGAGCGTGAGGTGGGAGATGTAAGGGGCGAGAATGGTTCGCCGAATCCCTTCTACCCGTCCGCCCAAGGACGGCAAAAACCCTTTCAGAAAGCTCAGCAGAAAAAGCTGATTCCGTAAAGAAGCAGGAAGACGAGCGGAAAGAGCGAGAGTAGCGAGAAGAAGGCCAGTGATGCAGTCAGGCTGGCGCAACTGTGCCGTTGGAAGGTCTTGAAGACGTCAAGCAAGATGCGGAGAACATTCTTGAGGCTTCGCATTCGAGCAAGCGTAGCATGCGCTTAGCCGACTCGCACCTCATTCTCGAACCCACGGTCCTTATTTCAGGGTCAGCACAGCCAGCGTGGCGAGGTTCACGAGCGGATTGGGGTAGAACCCAAAGATCACCACACCCGCCACCGCACAGGCTAGCACGATAGAGAGAGTCGGCGACATGACGAGTCGAGGCGAAGTTGCCGTGACCTCTCCCGGTTCGCGCATGTACATGACCATCACCAGACGAAGATAGTAGTAGGCCGAAATGACGGCGAAGATGAGCGCGACGACGGCCAGCCAGGTCATGCCGGCTTCCACGGCGGACATGAAGACGTAAAATTTTCCGATAAACCCCGCCGTCGGAGGAATGCCCGCCAGTGATACCATGAAGATCATCATGAGCAGCGCGGCCAAGGGATGGAGCTTGGCTAGGCCGGTGAAGTCCTCGATCTCTTCTCCCTCGATCCTGCCTTTCCGGAGCATCGCGACAATGGCAAAGGCGCCGAAGGTCATAAACGCATAGAGGGTGAGGTACAGCAGGACACTGGCGATACCGTTGGCGCTGCCGGCTGATCCCCCCAACCGTCCGGCGGCCACCACGCCGATTAAGGCGTAGCCGGCATGGGCGATGCTGGAGTAGGCCAGCATCCGCTTAACGTTGGTCTGCACCAAGGCCATGACATTCCCTAACACCAGCGTGGCGAGACAGAGCAGCAAAAAGATCGCAGACCAGTTGGCTTTCAGGCCGCCAAGCCCTTCGACGAAGATGCGGAGGAAGGCGCCGAAACTCGCGGCCTTGGATGCCACCGCCATGAAGGCTGTCACAGAGGTCGGGGCGCCTTGATAGACGTCAGGCGTCCACATGTGGAATGGCACGACGGCGAGTTTGAAGCTGAATCCGACCGCCAGCAAGATAGTGGCAAGCAAGAGCAAGGGATCATCCAGGCTCCGTTCTGAAATAGCGACGGCGATGGCGGGGAGTCTGGTGCTGCCCGTCGCACCGTAGAGCAGCGAAATGCCATAAAGGAGAATGCCGGACGAGAACGCGCCCAGCACGAAGTATTTCGCTGAGGCCTCCAGCGAGCGGGGGTCCGATCGTTTGAGCCCTGCCATCACGTAGAGCGAGAGCGACATGAGTTCTGTGCCGAGATAGATCGTTAGTAAATCGGCTGTGGAAACCATCACCATCATGCCGGCAAGCGCGAGCAGGACGAAGCCATTGTATTCGCCAAGGTACAGCCGCTCTTCTTTCAAGTACGAATAGGACAAGAGGACGGTGAGGCCGGTGACGAAGTAGAGCAGCAGCTTCCAAAAACACCCATAGGCGTCGATAACAACGAGTCCGCCGAAAGCCGACGCAGCATGGCTCATCTGCGATGCGGTCAGGCCCATGCACACGGCCAAGGTGCCGAGACTCAACCAGGCCAGCCCATCCTTCTGGGACGAATGCAGTACCGGATCGAGCGCGAACACAACGCAGGCGGCCGCAGCCACCAAGAGTTCGGGCAGAATGAGAAACAGATCGCCTGCGGAGAAGGTCATGGCAGTCGCACCTCCTCGATCGGAGGAGCTACGCCCTTCGTGGGTGATGTAAGCGAGTCGAACTGACTCACGGCCGAAACCGGTTCTGAGATTTGCGAGAACACGCGCGCGATGACTTTCTCGACGCTCACATGCAAGCGCGTCAAAATTGGATTGGGAAACACGCCGATCCAAAAGACCAACACGACGAGCGGAGCCAGCGTGGCCATCTCACGTTGATTCACGTCGCGAAGCTTCGGTAGAAAGTGCGGCGACGGGGCGCCGAATGCGACACGTTGGACCATCCATAGGATATACACGGCGGCGAGGATAGTCCCTAATGCGGCCAGAGCAGTGGCGATCTTGCTCCAGCGGAAGGTGCCAGCTAGAATCATAAACTCGCCGACGAAGGTATTGGTTCCCGGCAACGCTAGCGAGGAGAACGCAAAAATTACCAAGAGCGTCGCAAAACGCGGCATCGGCTTCGTAAGGCCAACATTGTCGGCAATCTGCCGGCTATGGGTGCGTTCGTAAATCACTCCGATACAGAGAAAAAGGCCGCCGGTTGTAATGCCGTGGCTCACCATCTGCATCACGGCACCTTCAATACCTTGGATGTTGAACATAAACAGCCCCAGCGTGACGAATCCCATGTGGCTGACGCTCGAATAGGCGATGAGCTTTTTCAGGTCATCTTGGGCCAGCGCCATATAAGCGCCATAGATGATCGCGATAATCGAGAGTGTGACCATCAGCGGGGTGAAAGCTTGCGAGGCATCCGGTAACATCGGCAGGCTGAAACGCAAGAATCCATAGGCGCCCATCTTGAGCAACACGCTGGCGAGGAGCACGCTGGCTGCCGTGGGCGCTTCCACGTGCGCATCGGGTAGCCAGGTGTGGAACGGGAACATCGGTACCTTTACAGCAAACGCGGCGAAGAAGGCGAGGAAGAGCCAGGTTTGCAATGAGCTCGAATAGGTTCCTTGGCTCAGTTGAAGAATGTCGAACGTGAGGCCGCCTTGGGAGTAGAGCACCAGAATTGCGACCAGCAGCAGCACGCTGCCGACCGCGGTGTAGAGAAAAAATTTAATCGCGGCATAGAGGCGATTCGGCCCGCCCCAAACGCCGATCAAGAGATACATCGGGATCAGCATGGCTTCCCAAAACACGAAGAACAGCACGAAATCGAGGGCGACAAACACGCCGATCATGGCGCCTTCCATGATCAGCAACATGGCCATGAAACCCCGGATTCTCGTTTCGATGGATTGCCAGGAGATCAGCACGCAGAGAGGCATCAGTACAGTCGTCATCAGCACGAGCGGCAAACTGATGCCATCGAGGCCGAGCCGGTAGTGGATCGGCGGCGCCGTGATCCAGACCGCCAGTTCACCGAATTGCATCTGATTGGACGACGCGTCGAAGAGCCACCAGAGGGGGAGCGAGATCAGCAGATCTGCAACAGTGGTGCCGAGTGCGGTCAGCCGGACACTGGTCTCCTTCACGAAAAACACCGCGATCGCTCCGGCCAGCGGGAGGAAAATCAGCAAGGTGAGCCAGGGGAAGGAACTGGTCATTAGTCGTTGCTCAAGAGTCAATTGTCGTTGGCAGGAGAACAGATGTTCACTGTTCCCATTGACCAGCGCCCGTTGACCATTGACACTCCTTAAAAGAATAAGAATATCGTGAAAAGAACCACAGTCCCCCCCACCATGGCCAGGGCGTAGTGCTGCGTCTGTCCGCTCTGGATCAGCCGCAGCAACCATCCGCCCCAGGCAACGGCACGAGCTACTCCATTGACAGCCCCATCAATAACGTGGACATCGACCCGCTTCCATAATTCGGAAGCCGCCGTAAAGGTCGGTCGCACTAACGCGCGATCGTACGCTTCATCCACGTACCACTTGTTCAGAGAGCCTTGATACAGATTCTTCCACTGTCGTGCGAAGCGGTCGGGGAGATGAGGGTTGAGCACATAGACATAGTAGGCCGCAGCAATGCCGCTCAGACCCATCAAGGTCGCGACAATCATGATGCCGAGACCGGCTGCGCCCTGGCGGGCTGTGCGTTCCTGTAGGGTCGAGAAGACCGGTTCGAGGAACGAGGGGATGCCGAGATAGCCGGTCAGAATACTGAAGACTGCCAAAATCAAGAGCGGTGTCGTGATCGTCGGCGATGGCTCATGGATGTGGTTCGCATGGTGCGGATCGACATGAGACGCGCCCCAGAAGATGGCGAACACCAGTCTGAAACTATAGAAGGCTGTCATGAGGGCTGTGAGCAATCCGAAAATCGTGAGCACTTGTCCGAATAGACCCGACGACCAGGCCGACGCCAGCAGATTGTCTTTACTGAAGAATCCTGCTGTCAGCGGGAAGCCCGCGAGTGCGAGCGAGCCGACAACGAACGTCCAGTAGGTGACGGGCAATTTGTCCTTGAGGCCACCCATGTGGCGCATGTCCTGTTCATGGTGCAAGGCAATGATGACGGAGCCGCATCCCAAGAACAGCAAGGCTTTGAACGCGCCGTGAGTCAATAAGTGATACATGCCGGAGGCGTAGGCGCCGAGTCCGCACGCCATGACCATATATCCGAGCTGACTGACGGTCGAGTAGGCGACCACGCGCTTGATGTCCGTTTGAGTCATCGCGATGGTCGCGCCTAAGACCATGGTGGCCGCGCCGACAAGGGCGACGACATTCATGGCGGTCGGAGACAGGTTATAGAGCGGGGCAAGCCGCGCCACTATAAAGACTCCGGCTGTCACCATCGTCGCCGCATGGATCAAGGCCGAAATCGGTGTGGGACCTTCCATGGCATCCGGCAGCCAGACATGGAACGGCACCTGCGCTGATTTGCCCATAGCCCCAGTGAACAGCAAGAGACAGATGAGGGTGATGACCGAGACATCCCAGGTTCCGCCGAAGGGACCGAGGACGTTCATCGTCAGGTCGGCTGCTTCGTGCGCAGCGGGAAAGATCTCATGATAATTGAGCGAGCCGAAGCTGTACCAGGCCAGCAGGAGGCCCAGCATAAACCCAGAGTCGCCCACACGATTGACGATGAAGGCTTTGGTGGCCGCTGCGCAGGCTGAGGCGCGCTCGTACCAATGTCCGATCACGAGATAGGAACAGAGGCCCACAGCTTCCCAGAAGACAAACAGCTGAAGCAGATTATCGGCCAGCACCAGCATCAACATCGAGAAGGTAAACAGCGCAATGTAGCAGAAGAAGCGGGCATAACCTGGCTCGCCGTGCATGTAGCCGATCGTATAGACGTGCACGAGCGAACTCACGATGGTAACCAGCAAGAGCATCACGGCTGTGAGTCGGTCGATGTACAGGCCGAGATGGATGTCAAGGTTTCCAGACGTGAGCCACGTATAGAGCGGAACGGAGATGATGGACCCGCTGGCCACTTCGATAAAAGCGGTGATGGATAACAGGCACGAGAACAGGACGGCTGGGACGGCCACCAGATGGGCCCGTTCCTTGATGTACACGCCGGCAAAGGCCAGCACGAGGAAGGCAGCCAGCGGGAAGAGTGGAATCAGTGCGTATGCCATGGATGGTCAATAGTCACTGGTCATTGGTCAATGGATTACTGAGCAAAAAGCAGACTGGCGCCATGTTTCTTCACCAATGACGGGTGGCCAATGGCCCGTGACATTCTCTACCACTTCAACAGATTGAACTCTTCGACATTGATGGTGGACTTGGATCGGTGCAAGGCAATGATGATCGCGAGGCCGACGGCGACTTCCGCTGCGGCGACCGTCAGGGCAAAAAAGGCGAACACTTGGCCGCTCAGATCTTGAAGGTGTTCGGAAAACGCGACGAAGTTGATGTTGGTCGCGTTCAACATCAGCTCCACCGACAGAAGAATGGCGATAATGTTGCGCCGGATGAGTACGCCCACGACACCCGCGAGAAAGACGATCGCGCTCAAGACGAGATAGTAGGAAACGGGAACAGCCATGGAGCCTCGATGTCAAAAGCACAAAGGAAAAATGAAAAAGGGGACGTGACCGGCTGCATGTGTCTAACGGGTACCGTTCCCCTTTCAACTTTTGCTTTCGCCAAGCAGGTCTCGCTTGGCGAGGATGATGGCGCCGATCATTGCCACCAAGAGAATCAAGGAGGCGACTTCGAAGGGGAATAGATAGGTCGAAAAGAGTGTCTCGCCGATGGCCAGCGTGTTCTCTCTCACAATATTTTCGTTTTCGACGTGAAATCCCGTTGGCAGTGGTAGGCGAGCAGATTGTTCTGCGACGACGCTGCGGGTGAGCAGCACCATGAACTCAAGCACCAAGGGGATGCAAACAAATCCCGCAATCCGCCATTGACTGTGATAGCGGTCGTCTCGCGTGACGTTCAGCAGCATGACGACGAACAAATACAGAACCAGAATGGCACCGGCATAGACGATGACCTGCACGGCGGCGAGGAATTCGGCGTGGAGCGTCACGTAGAGCCCGGCCACGTGGAAAAACATGACCAGCAGGGAGAGCGCGCTGTAGATCGGGTTCTTGAGGGCCACCACCAGAACGGCGGTCAGCGCGATGACCCCGAAAAAATACCCAAAAAAGAGCAGCGCCACGATACAGTCCCTGGGTGAAACGTCGGCCTCAGCGCAACCAGCGCAGCACGGTTGCCATCTCCGGCTCCACGATAGGAGAACCCAGCGCGGTCAGTTCGGTTTTGGCGGCACGTGCTTGAACGCAACGTTGAAGAACGCCACGTTCGGGTGCTGGAGCTCCAAGCGCTTCTCGCGGACCGGGAACGAGCGATCGCCGATCGCGAGTAGTTGTTCTTTATTCAGGTGGAGCTGCCGCTTGTCGTACACGGCCCATTCAAATTCTCGCGTCATGCCCAACGCGTCTACAGGACACGCATCGACGCACATCCCGCAGAACAGGCAGCGGGTCATGTCCATGTAATATTCTTTCGAGTAGCGTTTCGTCGGTTCGTCCGGCACTTCAGCGCTGACCACCCGAATGACGCGCGATGGGCACGCCGCTTCGCAGAGATCGCATCCTACGCACTTCTCCGTTCCATCGTCGTATCGGAGCAGCGCGAGCATGCCGCGATAGTTATCCGGTAGGGTGCGTTTCTCATGCGGGTACTGCCATGTGATCGGTTTGTAATGGATCAAGTGCGAGAGCGTGGCCTTCATGCCTAGGAGGATCTCGTAGAACATGATGGTCTTGAACCATTCGAGCAGGCTCAGGCGTCTGGTTGCTGCTGTATGTGCCATAACTCCGTTCGGTGCCCTACTTCATCTGTTGGTAAATGAAAACCACAAGGGCTGTCACCACAATGTTGCCCAGGGCGATGGGCAGCAACACCTTCCATCCGAACTTCATCAACTGATCGTATCGCAGCCGCGGGAGCGTGGCCCGCAGCCAGAAGAAGAGGAACAAGAAGCCATAGACCTTGGCCGTGAACCAGGCGACGCCTTCTGCCCACGCAAAGGATTCCAGGCCCAAGAGACCAAGAATGGTACCCGGATAAGGCGCGTTCCAGCCGCCGAGAAACAGTGCGGCAGCCACGCAGGACACCAGCACCATGTTGGCGTACTCGGCGAGGAAGAAGAACGCGAAGCGCATGCCGCTGTACTCAGTGAAAAATCCGGCGACGAGTTCGCTTTCTGCTTCCGGCAAGTCGAACGGGAGGCGGTTTGTTTCTGCCACCCCAGCGATCACGAAGACCACGAAGGCAAAGATTTGTGGGGCCGGGAACGCGAACACGTACCAATGCCAAAATCCCCCCGCTTGTGCTTCGGTGATTTTCACCAGACTCAGCGAGCTGGACAAGATCAGCACGCCGACGATGGACAGACCGACGTTGAGCTCGTAACTGATGATCTGCGCCGCCGAACGTAATCCCCCGAGCAGTGAGTATTTGTTGTTGGACGCCCACCCGCCAAGGATGATGCCGTAGGCACCAATCGAGGTGAAGGCCAGGATGTAGAGGATGCCGATGTTAATATCGCTGATGACAAACGGCTTCACGGAGATGCCGAAGACCTCGATGGTCTGGTCCGGGCCGAACGGAATGACGGCGAACCCGACCAAGGCCGCGACCAGCGCGAGGATTGGCGCCATGCTGAACAGGAACTTGTTGGCGCCGGATGGGATGATGTCCTCTTTAAAGAAGAGCTTCAGCCCATCCGCAATGGGTTGGAGGATGCCATAGGGCCCGACTTCCATCGGCCCCATACGGTCCTGCATCCACCCCAGCACTTTCCGTTCGGCGAGGGTGAGGATCAGGACAGTCAACAGCACAATGCCCATGACCGCGGCGATTTGGACAAGGGACACGGTGAGGCGTAACCCTAGTTCGGTCACGATAAGACTCCTGGATTAGCGGTGCATATCAATGGTGGTCTCTTCATGCGACTTTCATCATCGACACGGAAGTCGTCCGGAAAGATGGGACACGAGTGATAGGGTCGATTACGCAATTAAACAAGTGCATGGCCGTTTGGCTAAAGTGGTCTGGGAACCACGCCAACCTATGGGGAACTCGCCCCACGACCTTCACTTTCGTGGTCAATTCTCCACGCGCATTGGACAGGCGGACCCGATCTCCATCCACCAAAGCGAATCGTGCTGCATCGAGTGGATTGATCCGCAGCACGCCGCCGCCTTCCACTTGCAGTAGCCCTTTGGAGCGGGTGGACAATTTCCCGGAGTGGAACAAGCTCTGCACCAATTCCAGTTGCACTGTACCATCCGGCAGGGACGTCGGTGCGTCGAGCCTGTATCGCGCAGTCAGATCGTTCTGATAGCCGTCGGTGAGGTAGCGGTCGACGGCCGTGCGGTCGACGCTTGGCAGCACCGGCGCCGGGCCAAGCGAACCATAGCCAGGAATCAGGCTTCTGATTTCTTTGAGGATCTCTTTGCTCCCAGCATACTCCAATGGTGAACCGAGAAGGATCGAGAGGGCTGAAAAGATTTCCCAGTCGGGCCGGCTTTCCCCGACCGGTTCAATCGACGGGCGGACGGCCTGGACATGGCCCTCCGTATTTGTAAACGTTCCACTCTTTTCCATCGACGAAGCGACCGGCAAGACGACATGGGCCAACGCCGCCGTCTCTGTCAAAAACAGTTCCTGGCATACCAGCAGATCAAGCTTGCGCAATGATTCCTCCGCACGCACTTGGGTGGGGAGGCTTCCCACGGGATTCTCGCCGACGATGAACATGGCCTTCAGACTCCCGGCTCTGGCGCGGTCCAACATCTCGCCCAGGGACGCTCCGGCGTTGGGGGGCAGTTCTGCCTTCCACAGTGTCACGATTCGATCGCGCTCTGCACGACTGGTAATGTCACAGAGGCCCGGCAAGAATTCGGCAACAGCACCCATCTCGACGGCGCCCTGGTCGTTGTTCTCTTCCGCGAGCGGCGCAAAGCCACAGCCCGGCTGATCCAGCTTTCCGGTGAGGAGGAGCAGATCGAGCAGGTTGAGCGATCCACTATAGCCGTGTTCACTTCGCAACAGAACCTGTCCGGCCAAGACGACCACCCGCCGTCCTCCTGCGAGAACCTTCGCAGCGTCTGTCAAGGAAGCGGTGTCGATTCCTGTCGCAGCCTGCAGGTCCTGCCAGGAGATCTCGTGCAGCGCGCACGTGACAGCGTTCACGTATGCAGGCTGCCGTTGGATCAGATCCGGCTGCACGAGATTCTGCTCCACGACGGCCTTCATCAGACCGAGAATGGTATTCCGCATGTACGTCGCCGTGACACAGAAGTGATGGAGGGAGAGATTAGCAACATTGCTGATCGTATCGATGGCCGGCTCCAGCGTTTCGATCGTCACCAGCGTGGCGCCATGCTTCTTCACCGCCTCTTTCACTTTGAGGCCGGTAATGGGGTTGGATTCCGTAATGTTCGTGCCGACCAGCAACAGGACGTCCGCGTCTACAATGTCGTCGAAGCTCACGGTCCACCTATGCGTGCCTTGTACCCGTCGCATGGCCTGCAGGCCGTTCATATGGCCATAGCGTGCGCTGCTGTCGATGCTGTTGGTGCCAATGGTTACACGCATGAATTTCTGGAAGAGGTACAACTCTTCGTTGGTGCATCGGCCTGAGATCAGTCCACCGAAGCTGTGTCCGCTGTGGGCCGCTTTGATCTTGCCGGCTTGGTCCGCCACAAACTCCAGCGCTTCTTCCCAGGTGGCTTGCACGAACGCGCCGTTGCGGCGAATGAGTGGATGGGTCAGCCGTTCGGGATGGCTGGCCGCATGGAAGCCAAAAAATCCTCGGGCGCAGAGATCACCGTTGTTGCGCCCCGCACCGTGCGCCGAGTTGACTTCGATCAGCTCCTGGTCCTTCGTCTGGACAGTGATCTGGCATCCGTCTCCGCAGTAGCCGCAAATAGTTTCGGCCCGTTTGAGCATCCAGGGCCGGTATTCGTACATCGAGAGTCGGCTGGTAATTGCTCCGACCGGACAGATCTGGACGCAGCCACCACAAAATTCGCAATCGAGGGGATGTGGTCCGAAGTGTTTGATCTCGGTCATAGTACCGCGTCCAACCGGCGCCAGGGCCTTCACATCCATAACTTCGTCGCAGTATCGGACGCAGCGGAGGCACTGCACACAGCGATTCATCTCCGTCTCGATGAGCGGGCTGAAATAGTCCTTTTGGATGATGCGCTTGGTTTCCAGGAACCGGCTGGTCGTCGCCGTATATTGGTGGGAGAAATCCTGGAGGTCACACTTTCCGCCCTGGTCACAGACCGGACAATCGAGGGGATGATTGGCCAGAATGAATTCGAGCACCGACTTATGGGCATCGTTGACCGTGGTGGTGGCTGTCCGCACGCTCATCCCTTCAACCACCGGGGTGCTGCAAGCCGTTTGGAGCTTAGGCATCTTTTCGACTTCCACCAGGCACATGCGGCAATTGGCGTCCGGTTTCAGTTTCGGGTGATAACAGAAATGCGGAATCATGACACCAACGCGCCGGGCCGCTTCGATCACGAGCGTTTCCTTCGGGACCTTGACCGTGGTGCCATCGATCGTGAGGCGAACCGTGTCAGATGGTGAGGTCGTCATTCGTCCCTCATCGTTTCAAAAAGTCACTGGTTACTAGTCATTGGTCAATGGTGCAGGATGATCAAGATTTAGTGTGCCCTCCCACGATTGATTGGAGGGCACTGACCATTGACCAACTATTTAGTGTCTGGCTCCTGCCGGCTCAGGCCTGATCAGGTTTGCCGCTTCCGCTTCGCGAATCAAGGCCACGTACTCCTGTCGCCAGTGTTGCAGGGTGCTCATAATCGGGGCCACTTCCGCATCGCCGAAGGCGCAGATGGTGCGACCGGCGATGTTTTTGCACAGATCTGACAAGGTTTCAAGATCTTGCATCTGGCCGCGTTTCGCCACAATCCTGCGCATTGTCTGCACGAGCCAGGAACTGCCTTCCCGGCAGGGACTGCATTTCCCGCAGGACTCATGATAGAAAAATTCCATGAGCCGGAGCGCTGCCCACACCATGCTGGTGCCCTCCTCCATCACCGTCACACCGCCGGAGCCCAGCATCGATCCCGCCGCCGCAACCGATTCAAAATCCAGCTTCACGTCGAGATGATCCGGCGTCAGAAACGGCGCCGAGGCTCCGCCGGGAATGAAGGCCTTGATCAGTTTGTCTGAGCGCATTCCGCCGGCATGCTCATACACCAATTCTCGGAACGTGATGCCCATCGGGACTTCGTAATTGCCCGGTCGGTTCACATGCCCGCTAACACAAAATACTCTGGTGCCTGTGCTCTTCGGCGGCGAGCCGATCGCCGCAAACCACTCGGCGCCGCGGTTGAGAATGTGCGGAAGATTGGCCAACGTCTCGACGTTGTTCACCACGGTGGGTTTGTTGTACAGGCCGTGCGTGGCCGGAAACGGCGGTTTCACGCGGGGGAGGCCACGTTTGCCTTCGAGGGATTCAAGGAGGGCCGTCTCCTCGCCGCAGATGTAGGCTCCCGCTCCGCGATGGACCCACACGTCCACGTTGACGCCCGTGCCCAGAATATTCTTCCCGATGTAACCGGCGGTCCGCGCCTCGCCGATAGCCCGTTCCAAAATCTTCAAGCCCAGCACCATTTCTCCGCGTATATAAATGTAAGCGGGTTCCGCGCCGATTGCATAACAGGCCAGGACGATGCCTTCCAACAATTGATGAGGGTCCCGCTCCATCAGCTGGCGGTCTTTGAACGTACCGGGCTCGCTTTCGTCGGCGTTGCAGCAGAGGTAGCGGGGGCCTTGATAATCTTTTGGGAGGAATCCCCACTTCACACCGGTCGGGAAACCGGCTCCGCCGCGACCACGCAAGCCCGACTTCAATACCGTGGCAGTGACATCCGCCGGGGCAATCTTGCCGAGCGCCTTGCGCAAGGCTTGATAGCCACCGGCCTGCTCATAGTCCTTGAGTGAGCCGCCGTAGCCCGGCTGCATCATATTCTTCAGTACGATCAATTCATGCTTCGGCATCGTCGTCACCTAGCTGACATGAGGGGGGGGCACGCTGTCAGGCTGACATCCGGAATATGTCAGCTTGTAACTTGTTGCGTGTCAGCGTGTCATGGCTAACGGCCACATGTAGGGGCCGCTCTTCAACTGACTGGTTCCGGTCGATCTCAGATCGGCCAGAATCCGATCCACTTTCTCTTCAGTCAGCCGCTCATAATAGTCATCGTTGATCTGCATCATTGGGGCGGTACCGCAGGCCGCCAAACATTCTACGATGCTGAGGGTGAAGAGGCCGTCATCCGTCGATTCTCCCGGGGCGATTCCCAGTTTCGTCTTGATCCAGCCGATCACCGTATCTGAGCCGACGAGTGCGCACATGAGCGATTGGCACACCTGAATGTGGAATTTCCCCACCGGTTTCAGGTTGAGCATCGTGTAGAACGTGATCGTCTCGTATACTTGCGGAGGCGTCAGTTTGAGAATCTGTGCGATCTCCTTCATGGCCGCCTCGGTCACGTAACCCTCGTCCTGTTGCGCCAGGTACAGCAATGGAATCATCGCCGATCGCTTCACCGGATAACGCGCGAGAATCTCCTCAATTTTAGCAGCGTATTTCTCTTTCAACATGTCCATTTGCGCGCGAAAGTAAAAAGGTAAAATGTTAAGAACGGTTCTATCGCCACTTCTGACCGGTACCTTTTTACTTTTGCATTATCTGTCGCACTCTCCCATCACAATATCGTAGGTGCCGAAGATCGTAATAATGTCGGAAATTAAATAGCCACACGCCATGTGATTGAACGCGCCCATATGAATGAAGGAGGGCGAGCGGATCTTCAGTCGATAGGGACGGGGACTTCCGTCGCTGATGATGAAGAAACCAAGTTCGCCTTTCGGCGCTTCGGTGGCGCAGTAGGTCTCGGCTTTGGGCGGCTTGAATCCTTGCGTGAAGATGATGAAGTGGTGAATCAAGCTCTCCATGTCGCGCATGACTTGTTGCTTCGGCGGCGGAATGTACTGCGGCACGTCGACCGAGATCGGTCCGGGCGGCATTTGGTCAAGACACTGCGAGATGATTCGCGCACTCTGGCGCATCTCTTCCATGCGGATCCAGTAGCGATCGTAGGTATCGCCGTTTTTCCCGACCGGCACTTCCCAATCGACTTTGTCGTAGACCCCGTAGGGTTCGAGCTTCCGGACGTCATAAGCCACGCCGGATCCACGCAACGTTGGGCCGGTGAGGCCGAAGTTGATGGCGTCCTCGCCGGAAATCACCGCGACATTCTTCGTCCGCCCAAGCCAGATACGGTTGGACACGATCAGTGAATCGTACTCGCTGACCTTCTGGGGGAAGGTTTCCAAGAATGTTTTGAGCTGAAGAACGAGATCCGGCGTGAAGTCACTGCCCACACCGCCGATACGGTAATAATTCACGGTCAGCCTGGCCCCGCAGAGCTTCTCGAACATGTCGAGCAGGGTTTCCCGCTCACGGAACGTCCAAAAGAATACCGTCATTGCGCCGATATCCAAGGCCTGGGTGCCCAGCCAGAAGAGATGCCCGAGGATTCGCTGCATCTCCGCGACGATGGTACGGATATATTCGGCCCGTTCAGGCGCGGTGATGCAGAGCAGTTTCTCGACGGTCCGCACATAGGCGTAGTTGTTGGACATCGCGCAGACGTAGTCGAGTCGGTCGGTATGCGGGATGATCTGCATGTAGGCGAGGCCCTCGGATAATTTTTCGACGCCGCGATGAAGATAGCCCAGGTCCGGCGTCGCTTTCACGATCCGTTCGCCGTCTAGTTCAAGCACGACGCGCAAGACGCCATGCGTGCTCGGATGTTGCGGACCCATGTTGAGCAGGAGTTCTTCCCGCCGACGCGTCTCGGACGCGCCCTTCTCGGCCATGAATGGTTTTTTCTGGGCCTCGGGGATCTCGCCTGTGCTTTGTTCGACCGGCGGTTCATCGAGTCGCGGGATGAAGTCGAACTGGCTGCGCCAGCCTCGGCCCTCGGTGGGGAAATCTTTCCGTAGCGGGTACCCTTCCGCATAGTCTTCCGGCATGAGGATGCGGCGCAGGTCGGGATGGCCGGTGAACTGGATGCCCATCATGTCGTAGACTTCGCGCTCCAGGAACTCCGCGCCGCGCCATACCCCGGTGACCGACGCGATCTGAGGGTGCTCTTCCGAGACCCTCGCTTTAAGACGAATCCGCCGTCCATGGGGTAACGAGAGTAATTGATAGATCACTTCAAACCGGTTTTGGTCCTCTGGATAGTCGGCCGAGCAGATGTCGGTCATGTGGTCAAAGCTGGTCTCAGGTGCATCGTGCAGAAAGCGCGCGACCTCCACGATCTTGGGCGCAGCGACACGGACGGTCAGTTCCGAGCGAGCCGTGTCGATATCGACGGAGAGAACTGCCTCCGGGAACTTCTTCAACAATGTCTCGCCTAGGGTCTGCATGGATACGTCAATGGTCAGTAGTCATTGGTGGGGACCCGTTCTCTTAGCTATTGACGAATGACCTTTGACAAGTGAACTCCTCATTTCACGAAGACCTTTTCTCGCTGAATTTTCTCTTGCAGTTTCAGCAAGCCGTCCATCAACGCCTCGGGCCGTGGTGGGCAACCAGGCACATACACATCGACTGGTACGATTTGATCGACGCCTTGGACCACGGCGTAGCTGTTGTAGTGGTTGCCTGAGGTCGCGCAGGAGCCCATCGAAATCACATAGCGAGGCTCGGGCATTTGGTCGTAGATCCGTCGGATCACCGGCGCCATCTTGCGCGTCACAGTCCCGGCGACAATCATGAGGTCGGACTGTCTGGGCGATGCGCGAAAGACACCGGCGCCGAACCGATCGATGTCGTAGCGCGAGGACACGCTCGCGATCATCTCGATGGCGCAGCAGGCGAGCCCGAAGGTCATCGGCCAGAGGGCCGACTTCCTGGCCCAGTTCACGACGGCATCCAGATTGGTCGTAATGATATTGGCTTCGAACTGTCGTTCAAGAAAGCTCATGGCGAACACCTTATGGTCGAAGGAAAAAGTACAACGGCAAAGTGTGGGAGGGGGGAAATCTCATTTTGCCTTTGTACGTGAACCTTTTTACTTCGCGCCAGCGCTAGTCCCATTCCAACGCGCCTTTCTTCCAGGCGTACCAGAAGCCCACGACCAGAATGCCAATGAACACCCCCATCTCCACCAACCCGACGAGGCCGAGCTTGTTGAACGCGACGGCCCAGGGGAACATGAACACAATCTCGATATCGAAGATTACGAACAGCATCGCGATAATGTAGTACCGCATCGGAAACTGGACTCGCGCATCCTGAAAGAGCGGGCTCCCGCTCTCATAGGGGGCCAGCTTCGCGCGATACGGGTGACTGGGACGGACAAACCAGCCGGCCAAGAGCGAGACCGCGCTGAAGGCGAAGGCGATCCCGATGAAGACCAAGATCGGTATATAGTTTGCTGGAACGGCCGTGTTACTCATGCAGGCTCCATGAAACGCAATCGGACAATAAAGAGTTCATCAGCTCGCCACATCCATCGTTACGCAGCTGAGCGCGCCACGAGTGCCTCGCCAAAGAATGGTTTGAATTTCAACCCGTCGAGCTCTGGGCGCTTGATCCCTTTATGCTGCACTAGCACCTTGAACGTGCTGCCCATGCCATCTGGTTTCAGGAGATGAATCGTCGCACGAAACTCCGGGCTCTCCGGTTCCAACTCCGCCATCATCTCCTCAACGCCGAGTCCCATCAGAAAACTCATTTGGTTCGTGAACCCTGTCACATGGAGGCCCTGCTCCTCGCCGACGGTAGCCAGGCTCGAAAAATCCACATGGGCGGTCATATCCTGCTCGCCGACGCGCATGAACGGATCTTCGTTGGTCAACTGTTGGAAGTAGCAGAGGAATGTGCCATCCTTCCGGTCAGGCCCATAGAGATCCTGCGCTGTATGGCCGTAATCGATCGTGAGGACTAACCCTCGATCCATCCGCCGAGCAACCTGCTCCATCCAGTCCAAAGCTTGGAGATTCACCTCGGTTCGATAACCCTCCGGCCAGTTGAGGTTCAGCCGCTGGAGATGGTGAGCGAGCGCGGTCGTCGACAGGGGCTTCAGACATCCCACCAACTGCCCGTCGCGAAAGTCCACACAAAGTTCTTCGGTCCGACCGGCCGTGACTTGAATCCGGTGAATCGGAAAGGCGTCGACCAGTTCATTGCTGAAGAACAAACCTGTCACGCTCTGCGGGGCTAGCCCATCGAGCCCTTCCACCCAAGTAACGAGGCCAGGTTTGTTGAGCCAGGAAGCCAGGTTCTGGCACTGCAACTCCTGCATGGCGGGACTACGCTCGATTAGGATGTAGCGGACACGAGAGGCGAAGGAATCCTGTGGCGTGAAGATTGCTTCCAGGCAATCGCGGGCCAGCAACCCCTTGCCGGAGCCCATTTCGACGATCGTGAATGGAGTTGGGTGGCCCATCAGCTCGTCCATCTGTCTGGCTTGTGCAGCTAGCGCACGACCTAGAATCGGATGCACATCGGAACTGGTATAGAAATCGCCACCCCAACCAATTCGTTCCGCTGTTCGTTTCGGCAGGCGCATGTAGTAGCCGAACTGCGGGTGATACAGGGCCAGTTCCATGAAACGAACGAAGGGAATTGGACCCGAGGAGATGATCTCAGACGCGATAGCGGCGACAAGTTCAGAGTGCCCAAGTGACACAGCAGTTCCCTTCATCCGTAGGCAAGTTTTCAGCCGGGACACCAGTAGATGATAGGCATCCCCCACCCATCATTTATTGGTGGGTCAATATCGATGTAGCGTAGCGTCGAGAGGCGCGCTAAGTCAAGGTGAAACCTGGAAAAATAGCAATAGATCAGGAGTTTATCCATAAGGTTTGCGATGTGAGGAGGCAGCAGACTATGGCAAGCATGATTACCGATTGCTTTCCAGGAATGGAGATCATCTTCAAATGGTATCTGGGGTCAGCAGGGCCGTTTAGTCTCTGGAGACCATCAGGTCAGTCACTCCAGACTCGTTGATCCTGGGTTCGCGAATCGCGGAGGCCTCGGTTTCGTGGTTTTCTCCCACTTCCCCTCACGACGCCAAGGCGAATCGCGGACTTTGTCGGAGAAGCAGGGACCTACCAAGATTCTCTTGGGAAGGAAAGCCGGAACTGACCGAGGTACTGCGACTCCTGTCGCAGTCGAGGGAATTCCAGTAGGCTTCCATCCAGGAGATTCCGGAAGGGTCGCGTTAAAGGCGGGGGAGCGAGAGCGTCAGCGTCGTGTTCTTATGCTCCGTGGCACTTCTTGTATTTCTTCCCGCTGCCGCAGGGGCAAGGATCGTTGCGACCGACTTTATGGTCGTGGCGGTGAACGGTTCGCGAGACTACCGGCTCATCGCCACGGTTGAGCGTGAGCTTGGGTTGTGGGCGTGAGATGAGGGGTTGAGGGGTCGGGGCCATCTGTTCCTCTTCATTGCGTACGGCTTGCACATGGACCAGCCGATCAATCGTGTCGGTTTTGATCCGTTCCGTCATGCCGGCGAAGAGCTCGAAGCCTTCGCGTTTATACTCGATCAACGGATCTTTTTGACCGTAGCCGCGGAGACCAATTCCGTCGCGCAGATGATCCATGCCGAGTAGCTGATCTTTCCAATGATGATCGACGACCTGGAGCATGAATGTCTTCTCCAGGAAGCGCATCAAGTCCGATCCCAGTTCCTGTTCTTTCCGGGCATAGGCGTCTCGAACTTGGGTCCTGAGATCCTCCAGCAGCGCGTCGCGCCCCATGTCTTTGAGCGATTCTCCACCATCGTGTATGTCCTGGGTGATGTCGAGGTCAAACTGGCCTTGCAGTCTTTCAATCAGGCCTTTCATGTCCCATTCTTCCTGGTATTGATCAGCAGGGCAGTAGACATTCAGGGATGATTCCACCAAACCTGCCATCATGTTGTGGAGGTCTTCCGTGAGATTGTCTCCGCTGAGGACCGCCCGGCGGTGTTGATAGATCACTCCGCGCTGCTTGTTCATGACGTCGTCGTATTCGAGCAGCTGCTTACGGATTTCAAAATTATGTGCTTCGACCTTCTTCTGCGCGTTCGCGATCGCGCGTGTGACCATGCGATGTTCGATGGGCACCCCTTCTTCCATGCCGAGCTTGAGCATCAGTTGCGAGACCCGTTCGGAGGCGAAGATCCGCATCAGATCGTCTTCAAGGGACAGGTAGAATCTAGAAGTGCCCGGATCGCCCTGGCGACCGGAGCGGCCACGAAGCTGGTTGTCGATCCGGCGGCTCTCGTGCCGCTCGGTGCCCAGGATATGAAGCCCGCCCTGGGCCACGATTTCCTGCTTGTTCTTTTCGCAATCGGCTCGGATCTCTTGGTAGATTTCAAGTTTATGGGCGTCCAACAGATTCTCTTCTCGATAGAGTACCTGCTTGTACATGAAGTCGGGATTACCACCCAACACAATATCGGTGCCGCGACCCGCCATGTTCGTGGCAATCGTCACGGCGTCTTTGCGTCCGGCCTGGGCAACGATCTCGGCTTCTCGCTCATTCTGCTTGGCGTTGAGGACGTTGTGCTTCACGCCGTTGCGATTCAACAGGCCGGCGAGCCTCTCGGATTTCTCGATCGAAATGGTGCCGACGAGCACCGGCTGTCCGCGCTCATGACATTCCCTGATCTCTTCGCCGATCGCCTCGAACTTTTCCTTCTCCGTCCGATAAACCACATCGGCATAGTCGAGCCGGACCATTTTGCGGTTAGTCGGCACCACGTTGACGTCGAGGTTGTAGATCTTGGCGAACTCCGCCGCTTCGGTGTCTGCGGTGCCGGTCATGCCGCTGAGTTTCTTGTACATGCGGAAATAATTCTGAAAGGTGACGGACGCGAGCGTCTGATTCTCGGTGGCGATCTTCACGCCTTCTTTGGCTTCAACGGCCTGGTGCAGTCCGTCGCTCCAGCGGCGGCCCGGCATCAGTCGTCCGGTAAATTCGTCCACGATGATGACTTCGCCGTCCTTCACGACGTAGTCCACATCACGTTTGTAGAGCGCGTAGGCTTGAAGCGCCTTCACCACGTGGTGGACGAAATCCATGTTGGCTGGGTCGTACAGGTTATCGACGCCGAGCAATTTTTCAACCCGAACGTTCCCCTCTTCCGTGAGTGAGGCTGTCTTGGTCTTTTCTTCGATCGTATAGTCCTGCTCCAGCTTGAGTTGCGGAATGATCGCGTTGATCCGGTAGTAGAGATCCGTCGTCTGATCCGTCGGGCCGGAAATAATCAGCGGCGTGCGGGCTTCGTCGATGAGGATGCTGTCGACTTCGTCAACGATGGCGAAATTCAGATCGCGTTGGACGCATTGATTCAAATCGGTGACCACCAGGTTGTCGCGGAGATAGTCGAACCCATACTCGTTGTTCGTGCCGTAGGTAATGTCGGCACGATAGGCCTCAGGCCTGGTGCAGGGGCGGAGATGTTGCAGCCGCTTATCGGAGGCATCATAGGTCGGATCGAAGATAAATGAGGCGTCGTGTTGAATGATGCCGATGGACAGGCCCAGCGCATGGTAGAGCTGGCCCATCCATTGGGCGTCGCGCTTGGCGAGATAATCGTTCACGGTGATGAGATGAACACCTTTGCCTTCAATGGCATTCAAATAGATCGACAGCGTAGCGACCAGGGTTTTCCCTTCGCCGGTTTTCATCTCCGAAATGCGCCCCTTGTGTAGGATCATGCCGCCGATGAGCTGCACATCGAAATGCCGCATTTTGAGCTTGCGGCAGGACATTTCCCGGCAGACGGCGAAGGCTTCCGGCAGGATGTCGTCCAGGGTTTCTCCGGCCTCAAGGCGCTTCTTGAACTCCTGGGTCTTATCTGCGAGGGCGTGATCGGAGAGCGGAGACAGACCGGATTCCAGGCTATTGATCCGCTCTACAATCGGGTGGAGTGCCTTGATTTCACGATCGTTTTTGCTGCCGAAGACGAGATTCAATAGTTGAGTCAACATAGACGACGTATTGGAATCGCTAGGGTAACCAAAGCGGGAGAGGTCTATCTACCACGCAACTCTATCGCTGCAGTATACAGCAAACTTTTCTTGAATCCTATCAGGAAGACGAGAACAACTCGCCTCTTGGCCCGTCTTGACCCTTGAGCGTCCAACGGCTATCATTGATACGTAAATAGCGTGGTATAATAAAATAAATATGATGCAACGTCTCTACTCCATTGTCGCGATTCTGTTGGTTCTCTGTGTAGTGGGGCTCAGCGGTGTCGCCTCGGCTCAATTCGTCCTCCACGACAGCCATCATAGCCACCACCAAGCGGCGACTCACGACTCAGCCTTTTGCGCGTGGATGTGTGCGGCCGGCCAAATGCACGACGCGTCGGTCGTCCCATTGACCCATACGTCAGAAGTGCTTGCCACCCTTCAGCAGGCATCTGTGCAGTACCTTCAGGACGCGCTTCCTTCTCTCCGGTCTAGCCGGGCTCCTCCTGCCTCTGTCGCTTAGCCACGCGTTCTTGGTTCCATTTCTATTCTATCGCATTCTCAGTGAGCGGATGATGTTCTGTCTGTCAATGGTGTTGAAAATCGGAACGTACGGAGCCCAAGTATGATCAGCACTCGATCCCGCCGATCTATCGTCGCGTTCAGCATAGCGTTATGGCTAGCTGGAGTAGCGGGGTTGCCCCAATCCTGGAGCATGGGGTCGCGCGTACCGGCAGTCGGTATGCCGGCGGATGATTTTCATCTCGACGATCTCGAGGGTAAAACGCAGAGTCTCAGCCAATATTGCGGCAAGATAGTGCTACTGAATTTCTGGGCGACCTGGTGCAAGCCCTGCACGACGGAAATGCCGGCCATGCAAGCCAGTTTCGACAAACTCCGGCACAAGGGGTTTGTCGTGTTAGCGATTAATGAACTCGAAGACGAGGTCAAGGTTCGCGAACACATTAAGCAATATGGGCACACGTTCCCTGTGTTGATGGATCGCGATAACAGAGTCGCGAACCAGTTCGGGGTGTTCGGATTGCCCATGAGTGTGTTCATCGATCAAGAGGGGCGCGTGCGGGAATATATCAAAGGCGGTTTGTTGACCGAACAGATGATCGATGACATCGTCGCCAAAATTCAGAGGTAGGAATCGGTGAGAGCGGCGTTGCTCCGGTACGCATTCAATGCCACAATTGAAACACGTTGGGCTTGTCTGGTCGTTGCTGATCTGTCTTGTTCTGATGAACGGACTCCTGGCAGCCCCCAGCGTTGCTCATGCCGAACACCACGCAAGCCATAACGCCGGCACGCACTCCACTGCGTTGTGCGCCTGGCAGTGTGTCGCGGGCCAAGGAATTGAAACCTCGTCAACGTGCCAGGAGTCGACACTCCAGCTCGTTGCCTTGTTTGTCTCCGAGTATGCTGGCCAGTTTCAGCATCTGTTCTCTTCACTTCTTTTCCTCCGTGGTCCTCCTGCTTTCCTCAGCTAAGCGGTTCTTACTAGCCTAGAGTAATCATTACGGGAAGCGTTCGTGGAGGCATCCACGGCTTCCTTTTGTGACACGAAGAAAGGCTCTCTTATTATGATGAGGCGCAATCTACAATTGTGCACGTATCGATGTCTCTGCGTGCTCGCCGTTACCACTGGCATGATGTGGCCGGCATTCGTGCACGCGTCCTGCGGGGCGGTCAGTTGTTTTATCGTGATTGGATCTCAGCAGCAGGTATCGCAAGCAGGTGTGTTGACGGTCAATGGGATCTACAATTACACTCCGATGCGAGTACTTGAAGGAACCAACGGGATCATTCCTGCCGCAGATCAAGCCAGCCAGCGGTTGATTCTCGATCACCACAAGGAAACCCGGACGATCACCCAGACCTACACCATGGATATGAACTACGGAGTGACTGATCGGTTTGGCGTGCAACTGACAGTGCCCTATCTCTTGCGCACGCATCGCCACATCGACGAGATTGGAGAAGATCCGGGCGAGCTCGGCGAAAATATCAATTTTGCGGATAGCGGGATCGGCGACCTGCGGGTGACGGCGAAATACAACATGTTGTCGACCTTGCGGAACATGCTGGTCTTCGGATTCGGGATGGATGTGCCGACCGGCGAGGTGCGAACCAGGGATAGCGGCGGTAAGGTGCTCGAGTCAGCAGGGCAGCTCGGACGAGGCATGGTGGGCTTGAGCGGGTCGTTCTACCAGTCCTATGAACTGATCCCTCACCGGCTGAATCAATTCGCCTTCGGAAGTTATCGGCATACGTTTCGTAACCGCGACGGCTATCAGTTTGGTGACGAGTACCTGTTTAACGTCGGGCTCAACCTTGTGACGGTTCCGTGGTTGGTGGTGACCAGCCAATTCAACTATCGTTATCTCGTGCACGACAATGTGCGGGCAAACCTAGAACAATCCGCCCCGCCCTTGGCGGGAGCAGGCCCGATAGTCATTGATCCAACAGTCAAGAATCGCGGAGTGCCCAACACCGGGTCCACCCACTTTGCCTATGCACCAGGGTTCCAAGTGAGCCTGGGGGACCTCATATCGTCGCCTTGGACGCAGGCGACATCTGTGTACTTCTTTGCGCAGATTCCGATCATTCGTGACGCGAACAACAGTCTTGCTCAGGGCACGAGTTTTATTGGAGGACTCACCAGATCGTTTCAACTGCTAACGCCGTCATAAGGTCGACCAGTCAGGGATAGAGGAGAACAATCAACCCGGGGATGCAAGTACAAGTCCTAATCTGGATGTCGCGCCAGATACGCTCGCCAGCCCCCCATGGCCGTGATTTCTTCCGCTCCCTCGATCGCATAGCCCTCGCAGATGAAGCCCCTGACCGCCCGGCCATCCTCGAGTTTCAGCGATCCTATTCCCAACGGAGGCGGGACTCGCACCATAAAACGACCAAAATTTTCTAAAGGAAGATCCCAGACTTCCACTTCAAGTGCAGCACCACTGCCATCCGTGACGAAGACTGCGCCCGGTTTGCGCCCCCTCTGAGAGTCGGTAATCACGTAACACCGGTATTCCGGTGCTGTCCTGCAGGTCTGCCGTAATCGGCCTCCCAGTTCGGTGAGTTGAAAGTTGAGCGGCTGTCCGGTCAGATGCAATCCCAACACGGCCAGTTCCATTCGTTCACCGCCCGAGCTGGTCGACAGCTCGGCCTCCAGGGGATCGATCGGCGGCAGAGCCCATCCGGTAGCCCCCATGTCGCGGCTTGACCGGTGATGAAACACCGCGGCAAGTCCCCCCAAATATTCATCCTGGAATGCGGGCGCCATCAGCGTAATCCCCATCGGGAGGCCATTCTTGAGAAACCCATTGGGAACAGCCCAGGCACAAAGATCCAACAGATTGACAAAGTTGGTGTAATAGCCAAGGTTCGTGTTCAACTGCACCGGGTCGGCTTCCACTTCTGCAATCGTATAGATGGTGCCAGTGGTTGGAAGCAGCAGCACATCAACGGCGCACCATACGGCCTTGACCATTTGTTGATACCTTCGCAGTTGATAATAACTTTCAAAGGCGTCTATGGCGGAAAAGCGCGTGCCTCCTTCGATGATGCGCTTCGTGACAGGATGCAAGGCGTTCGGCTTTTCGGCAATAAAGTCCTTGATCGCCGTTAACCGTTCAGCTACCCATGGCCCGTGATACAGCAGTTTGGCCGTTGCGAGAAACAGCCCGAAATCAATCTCTTGTTGCTCCCCTCCCAACTTTGTCAGTCGTTGCACTGCCGAGGAGAACCGTGCCGCATATTCACCATTGCCAAAAAAATCCAACTGCTCTCGATACGGCACCCCAAAACGGAATGGACGAGTCGCGGCATACGGTTTTTTCGGCAGATAGGTCGGCCTGTCGCGAGAAAATGGATCGGCCGGATCGGGCGCTCGACACACATTAAAGACCGCCAACGCATCGGCGCATGTGAGCGAGAGGATCGAGACACAATCCAAGGAGCGGCAGGCGGGAAAGACTCCCTTTGTGCTGAGCAGTCCTTTGCTTGGCTTGAGGCCGACGAGATTGGTGAACCCGGCTGGGACGCGGCCTGAACCAGCCGTATCGGTCCCCAAAGAAAAACTGACCAGCCCCGTGGACACGGCGACCGCAGAACCGGAACTGGACCCGCCGGAAATAAACCGTGAATCGAAGGGGTTCGGGCTGATCCCGTAAGGGGAACGAGTGCCCACCAATCCTGTGGCAAACTGGTCCAGATTGGTTTTGCCGATCAACAGCGCACCCGACGAGTTGAGCCGGTTCACGACCGTAGCCGATTCCGGTGGCACGTAACGAAACTCCGGACAAGCAACCGTCGTGGGGTACCCCGCGACATCAATATTGTCCTTTATGGCATAGGGAATGCCATAAAGTGACATTCTGGCCTTGTCGACCTTCCACCGAGCTTCCAGCTCTTTAGCGTGGGCTATAACCGCTTCACGGGGCAGGAGATAAATCCAGACATGTGGCACGGAACACTGCGCGACCCGCTCATACACTGCCTCCATGAGCTCAGTCGGTCGCAACGCTCCCGCATGGTAAAGCTTCTGCAGTGTGGCAATATCCAAACTGCCGTTACGAAGGGACCAACTCATCCCAACACCCCTGCTCCCTCCGCTCAGGATCTTTTCCCGTCCACACGAGAACCGCGTTCTGGTAAGCGTTGCAGCTACCCGTAGGCTTGCCGGAGAGAGTCCATCAGACGATTTGCCGTCGTCACCCAGCCGACAATTCCTCCCTGCGATTGGATCATGCGCAGGGTCGTGTGTTTAAAGTCAGAAAAATAACTTTCGGTTCCATCTTCCACCAAGAGACATTCATACCCGCGGTCGTTGGCTTCTCTCATGCTGGTTTGGACACATACCTCGGTGGTCACTCCAGTAAAGATCAAATGGCTGATCGATAGGGCCTGCAGACGCGCGTGCAGGTCGGTGCCGTAAAACGCCCCTTTGCCGGGTTTGTCGATGACGAGTTCGCCCGGTTCGGGACGCAACTCCTTCACAAAATCATTCCCGGGTTCTCCCAACACCAAGATCCGTCCCATCGGCCCCGGATCTCCGATGCGGAGCGAGGAGTCCCCACGGCTTCTTTTGGACGAAGGGCAATCTGACAGATCGGGGCGATGGCCTTCTCTGGTGTGAATAATCGGGAACCGCAACTCTCGGAATGTTCTGAGCAGCCCCGCGACGATCGGTACGATCTTTTGCAGGGGTTCGACCTGATTCCCCAGCGCCGCGCCAAACCCGCCGGGCTCAATAAAATCGCGCTGCATGTCAATGATGACCAACGCTACTCGATCGCCCGACTCTCGCGGAGGCAACGGATACGGATAGGGGGATGCGATCACCGTGTTCATGCCGCATGTCCGGTCATGTGCTGCCCAATGAGCGCGAGGTCGGCGCTGGGCGACGTCGTTTCATAGACCAGGTGACCGTTAAACATCACCACGGTACGGTCGGCCAGTTCCAGGATCTCGTCGAGGTCTTCACTCACCAGAAGAACAGCCGTCCCACGATTACGCGCGGCGACAATCTGTTGGCGAATTTCCTCCGTGGCCAAGAAATCCAACCCAAAACATGGATTGGCCACGATTAAGATCTCTACGCCGTCAGAGAGCTCTCGCGCCAAGACCGCGCGCTGCACATTTCCGCCTGAAAGAGATCGGAGAGGGAGGTGAGGATACGGAGGCGTAATGTTATATTGTGCAATCAACCGCTGCGCGCTACGGCGCATCATTTGATGGTTGATGAGCCAGCCTCCCATGGCATGGGGCGCCAGATCAAAATTGCGAAATGCCAGATTTTCCGCGAGGCTCATGTGCCCTACGCAGGTATTCAGAAGCGGTTCTTCCGGCAAGCAATAGATTTTATGACGCATAATCTGCTTACGGGTTGGCTCAAATGGCATGCCCTGCACGAGGATTTTCCCTGCTATCGCCTGGCGTTGCCCGGCCAGGACCTCAACCAGTTCTCGTTGTCCATTGCCTGATACACCGGCAATCCCCACGATTTCACCCGAATGGATGGTTACATGCAGCCCCCGGACAGCCTCCACGCCGGCATCGTCATGCACGCGAAGATCGTGAATAGCTAGTTTGGGCGTCTTCGTGGGTTGTGCACTGCGTTCTTTCGGTTTGGTTGTGACTTCAGACCCCACCATCATTTCGGCCATCTGAGAAACCTTCAGATCCGACACAAGTCCAGACCCCACGAATTGTCCTTTGCGCAACACCGTGACCTCATCGGCGAATGCCACCACTTCTCTCAATTTATGGGTAATAATCAAGACGCTGAGCTGTTGGGCTCGCGTCATCGCACGGAGATGGCCTAAGATTTCATCCGCTTCTTGTGGTGTCAGGACAGACGTAGGTTCATCCAGAATGAGAATGCGGTTTTGTAAAAATAGTTGTTTGAGAATTTCAACTTTTTGTTTTTCGCCTGCGGCGAGCGAACGGACACGAGCGGCAAGAGAAACCTTGAATGGCATCTTCTCCATAAACTGCGTCAGCTGATACTCTTCTTCCAGCCAATTGATGAGGGGGTTCAACTTTGCTTTGGAGATCACCAGGTTTTCGAGCACCGTCATGTTAGGAATCAGGGTGAACTGCTGATAGACCATCCCGATTCCCAGTGTTTGTGCATCCCGTGGGCTACGAACCGTCACCTGCTGGTGATCCAGCATGATGGTCCCCTCGTCCGGGTGATAGTAGCCCATGATGCATTTCACCAAGGTGCTCTTGCCGGCGCCGTTTTCACCAAGCAGCGCATGAAACTGCCCGGGCCGCAGCCGAAAATTGACGTCCTTCAAGGCCACCAGCGGTCCGAAGTGCTTGGTCATGCCAAGGGTTTCCATGTCTGGAGGAACAGTGTTCGTCATGAGAGTGCCTCTGCAAAGGCATCGGATTTCGCCACGGCCCCGAACACCCCGCCCTGCATTTTGACCATCTTGATTGCCGCCTGGTGGTTTCCATAATCAGTCGCGCCACAACAATCTTCGAGTAGGAGACATTCATAGCCCCGGTCATTGGCCTCACGCATGGTGGTATGGACACAGACATCTGTGGTGATCCCTGCCAAGACAATATTTGTAATCCCCCGTTGCCGCAATAACATGTCCAGATCTGTCGCCCAAAAAGAGCCCTTGCCTGGCTTGTCGACAACCGCTTCCCCAGGTTTCGGAGCGAGCTCCGGGATGATGTCCCATCCCGGCTCTCCCCGGACGAGGATTTTCCCACAGGGCCCAGGATCCCCAATGCCTGCTCCGATTCTTCGACTCCGCCACCGTTTGTTGTCGGGAAGATCCGTGAGGTCAGGCCGGTGCCCTTCCCTGGTGTGGAAGACATGCATACCGATGGCTCGAACCTTATCCAGCACCTTCTGGATATGAGGAATGGGTGCGCGGGTCAGGGAGATGTCATAGCCCATCTTGTCCACATATCCCCCTTTTCCACAAAAATCAGTCTGCATGTCAATGATGAGAAACACCGTATTCTCCGGGCGGAGATCCCCATTGTAGGGATAGGGATATGGATCAGCGGCAACATACGTGCTCATGATGTACACCTTCGCACAGAAACATTCGAAAGTTCACGCTTCGAGTTACCGAGTGAGGGTCAGTTCATGGGGCGCCCCCACGAGATTGCGTCGTGGAGAACACGTCACAATCATCACCGCCAACGTTATAATGTAGGGTATCGCGTTGAAGATATAATACCCATAGGTAATCCCCACGGATTGCAAGGCCGGCCCTAACGCAGCCGCCCCCCCCCACAAGAGAGAGACCCATAGACAGGCAAGCGGTTTCCACCGGGCAAAGATCACCAGTGCCACCGCCATTAATCCCTGGCCGCTCGAAAGGCCTTCGCTCCAATTGTACGGGTAGTAGAGCGAGAGATACGACCCGCCCATTCCCGCAAGAAATCCTCCCTGGGCGGTACTCAGGATCCGTATCCGATCGACCGGCAATCCGAGGGCGCGCGCCGCGTCCGCACTCTCGCCGACAACACGAACCTTCAATCCCCACGCCGTATTTTTCAAGAACCACCCAAGTGCAATCGCCACGACAATCCCGATCAGAAACAAGGCGTTAATTTGCAGGGCCGCTTGGAGTTGCGGCACAGTACTCCAGCCTCCGAGATCGATGGACGGCAATCGAGGAGCGGATGGTTGAACGTACGGCTTTCCCAGGAAAAAGGCCAACCCGGTGCCGAACAGCATCATCGCGATCCCCACGGCAATATCATTGACCCGCTGGTAGCTGCAGAGCCAACTGTGCAAGGTGCCGAGCACCGCGCCGGCTAACCCTGCACACAAGACTCCCAGCCACGGAGACCCGCTATGCAACGAGATGGCATATCCCGTCATCGCACCCATCACCAGCGTGCCTTCAAGGCCCAAATTAATGCGACCACTTTTCTCGGTCAAGCATTCGCCCAGCGAGACAAACAGAAATGGGGTGCCGATCCGAATCGCTCCCCCCAGCACGGCGATGAGGACTCCCCACCAACCGACTTCCATCACGATACCTCTTGTTTCTGCAACCTCGAAAATCGCCCGTACAGGGTCTCGCTAAAAAGGATGACGAGGAAAATGATCCCCTGCATAACGAGCACGGTCGCATCCGGTAGCTCATGTGTTCGCTGCAACAATCCGCTACTCGCGCGGATTCCTCCCAACAGCACGGCCACAGGTATAATGGCCAACGGATTATTGCGTGCCGCAAAAGCGACGAGAATGCCGGCATACCCATAGTTGGCATTGAGGGTATCATTGGCCCTGCCATGGATAGCTGCCACTTCCACCATGCCTGCCAATCCGCCGGCTGCTCCCCCCACGAAGCAGACGATGAGAATCAACCGCCCGACCGGCAATCCCGCGATCTGAGCGGCACGAACATTGCTTCCTGCAAGTTTGGACGCAAAGCCGAAGACGGTGCGATGCATAAGAAACCACGTCAGAACACAAGCAAGGACGCCGAAGGCCAATCCCCAATGGAGATCTGTACCGGGGATGGAGCTGATTAGATTGGCCTCTCCAATATGATGCGTCGAGGGAAGATTGAGACTTTTCGGATCGCGAAAGGTGCCCGTGACGAGATGGTTCAGAATCGCAATGGCAATATAGTTCAGCAACAGACTGCTGATGGTTTCATTGGCAGCGCGATAGTGCCTCAATGCCCCTGCAATGGTGAGCCAGATCCCGCCAGCGACCATGCCGGCGAATGCCATGGTGGTTAGGACTACCATGGGAGGGGCAGTGGGCATGGTCAGAGCCGCTAACGCCGCAGCAAGACCCCCTAACACCACTGCTCCCTCTCCACCGATCACGATTAACCCGAGATAACCCGGTAGCGCGGTACACAGGGCCGTCAGCATCAGCGGCGCAGCTCGTATCAGTGTATTTTGCCACGAAAAAGAGCTGCCGAAGGCGGCCCGATACATCGTCTGATACACCTCGATGGGGTTGACCCCAGCCAGCGCCACAAACCCTCCAAACAACACCATCGATACCGAGAGAGAACCGAAGATGATGAGGAACGGTTCCAGCGCTTTGTGCAGGTTTTTCGGTGCATCCATGCTCACGACTTGGTTGAACCGATGACCCCTTCCACCAGCCAATCCATACTCTCCAGCCAGTAATCCGTTTGGACGTAATCCTTTCCGGCCGGAATGGCGACACGACCGGTATTGTCCTTCATGGGGCCCTTGTACACGATCATTGCCCCACTCATAAATTTTGCCTTGGCCGCTTCGGCTTGCTTGCGAACGGATCCAGGCACCTTCTGGTTATAATCCGACACCCTCACAAGGCCTTCCTTTAAGCCGCCACGTATCAGGTTAGGGACTTTCTGCCCTTGTCGAATCATGTCGGCATAATCCATGTAGATTTTGGCCCAATTCCATTCGGCTCCGATGAGGTACCCGCGGGGGGCAAGCTTCGCTTGGTCGCAGTGATAGCCGGTGCAAGAGATGCCCCGCTTTTCACTCATGGTTATGACGACTTTGGGGCTGTCTACATGGCAGGTGATCACGTCGATCCCTTGATCGACCAAGCTGTTGGTGGCTTCCGCCTCACGAACCGGCAGTGACCAGTCCCCGGTAAAAATTACATTGGTCGTGCAGTTCGGTCTGATGCTGCGGGCCCCGAGGGTATAGCTGTTAATATTGCGCAGCACCTGGGGAATAGGCTTGGCCGCCACAAACCCTAGCTTCCCGCTTTTGGTCATCCCGCCGGCCACGACGCCGGCCACATACTGCGATTCATCAATGTAGCCGAAGTAACTACCGACGTTCTTGGGATGTTTGCCTTCTTGATAGAGCCCCCCGCAGTGTAAAAAGAGGATGTCGGGATATTTGGGTGCGACCTTGAGAATGTGGGGATCAAAATAGCCGAAGGATGTGGGGAAGAGAACCTTGGCCCCGTCCAGCTTCACCATGCTCTCCATGGTTTTCTGGACCTCGATGGTCTCCGGCACCTTCTCTTCATCGAAGGCCTTCACCCAGTCGAGTTTGGCTACTGCCGATTTACCTTCAAAATGGGCCTGGTTGTAGCCATAGTCGTCTCGCGGCCCCACAAAGATGAACCCCATCTTGACCTTATCCGGTGCCCCCCATGCTTGGCCGACCCAGTCCAAGCCGCCCAACATTCCCAGAGCTCCGGCAGCCGCGGTTCCTTTCAGCACTTCGCGTCTTGTCAGTTTACGTGATGTAGCCATATGTCCTCTTAACCTCTTTAATTGTGAAATGTGAATACTGGCACACCTTCCTTTACAATGAACGTTCCGGAACGTTCCGGTTTCACCGGCCAGAGCGCGACCAATATTGGGAGGATTGGTGATCAGCCCTGTCCACCCGCCCCCTTCCAAGAATTTGATCATCGCCTGAATTTTCGGTCCCATGCTGCCTTTGTCAAATTGATTGTCCGCGAAATGCCTCTTCGCTTCAACTACCGTCATGCGATCCAGCCATTGCTGATCGGGTCTATTGAAGTTGATGGCCACCTTCTCGACCCCCGTGGACACCATCAACAAATCGGCGCCGATGCCACGAGCCAGCAGGCTGGAAGCCAAGTCCTTGTCGATGACAGCCTCAACCCCAGTTAAATTACCCTCCCTGTCCTCGACCACAGGGATACCGCCCCCCCGCAGGCAATGACCACATATCCCGATCTGGCCTACATATTGATAGCCGCCAGTTCGACGATGGTCTTCGGCAAGGGTGACGGCACCACACGCCGCCAACCGCGCCCCGCATCTTCCTTCACGACCCACCCATGCCGGGAAGCGAGCCGCCGTGCGGTCTGTTCGTCTATGTGAGACCCGATGGGCTTGGACGGGTCGGCAAACGCCAGATCATTACGGTCCACCAAGGTCTGAGTGATGATGGCCACAGCCTTCCGATCAATCCGGCGCTCGCGAAATTCGTTATACAGCGCTTTGAGGAACATGTAGCCGATGCCTCCCTGCAGATCAGCATCGGCATAATCCATAGGCACGGGAGGTACCTCCTCCAGTGCCAACTCAGAACGGCGCAGGATGAAACCGACCTGAGGGCCGGTCCCGTGGGTAATCACCACATTCCACCCGGCTGCGATCATTTCTGCAATGCAATATGGTGAACGGTGGTGGTCGCTTCTCGACTTTGATCCGGGATCGATTCGTGGTTCTTGTCTCGGATCAACGAGTTGCCCCCGACCGCGACAACGGCAAGTTTGTTGGTGGCTGTCATTGGGAACACCCTCTGTGGTCACTGACTGCCGCGCATGGCGCTTGCCAGCGCGGACACCGCTTGTGTGAAACAGGCCAGGGGCGCGCGTGTAAGACCGGCCCCGATCTGTCCGATTCCGGCCTCACGGTGGGCAATCCCTGTATTGATAATTGGTTGAATGCCGGTATCGACGACCTTACGGACGTCAATGCCCGCCGGTGAGCCGGCAAAGTTCATCGCCGGCAACGTGAACGCACCATTCCGGCCTAGCGTGATATAGGTCATCGCCGTCGTATTGTCGATCGCATCCTGCGGTGTGCCGCCGACGAACTTGACGATCGCCGGGGAGGCGGCCATCGCGAAGCCGCCCACACCCGCTGTCTCGGCGATTGCGCTGTCCCCCAGATCGGGAGCAGCGTCTGCCGTGGTGTAGCCGGGGAAGAAGAGTCCGTCGACCACCGGCGCCCGCGTGGTAAACCACTGATCCCCCGCGCCGCTGACACGGATACCAAACTCGACGCCATTACGGGCCATGGCCGTGACCATGCTGCTTCCTGGAACGCCGTGGGCAGCGTCGAGCATGGCCTTACAGGCGGTCATGGAGAGATTCAGAAAGAAGTGATCGTTTCCGGCGATGAAGTCAACGGCGGCGGCGATATCGGCCGAGGGCGCAGCCGTCTTCAGCAAAGTCGAAATCATCCGTTTCAGGAACAGGGACGACGCGGTGACGTTGCGGTTGTGCACCTCATCACCCATGTGCAGCGCCTGCGCCATCAACGTTTTGAGATCAAGTCCGCCAAGAGTCTCCACTCCCGCCCGCAATGTCGGTCCGAGCACCTGTCCTATCCATTTGAGGCGGTCGATCACATCCGGGCTGTTGGCGCCGAACCGGAGCGCTCGGTCGATTCCCTCGTTGAAGTTACTGAACGCCTGATTGCCATGGGCGGCATCGATAACCATCCACACGGGCATGGACGGGCTGATGACACCTGCCATCGGACCGACGGCGGCATGATGGTGACACGGTTCGAAGACAATCTCACCACCGGAAGCCAGGGCACACGCGCCGGGGGTATCCTTCGCCCAGCCTTCATAGAGAATTGCGCCGATGATGGCGCCCTGCATGGGACCACACATGTGTTCCCAGGCGATGGGAGGACCCCCGTGCAGGATCATGCGCTCCGCCATATTGGGGGAGAACCTTGTCAGCATCCCCGATGCCACGAAGGACCGGCTGGGCTGATAGGTACGCATCGAAGGCCTGTCGGTTGGCCGCCTCGACGGCCGGCAGATTCACAAGCTTGGCCAATTCACGACAGACGGTCTGATGACCCTGCGCGGGCGGGGCCCACTCCACCTGCAGCACCGTCCCGCCCGCCCTGGCGACCGATTCGGCAAAAGACGACACGCCAACGTTCAACACCTGCAATTTTTCCTGAAACAAGGCCTGCGTCACGGCATTCCCCCAACCCCGCCCGCCCCTAACGCACGAGTGGCCGCCAAGCGGACTGCCTGGGCATTGCTTTCGGCCGGGATCATCCCTGCGTCTCGCAGGGTGGTTTCCTGTTTAGACAGATTCTGCGGGTCCGATGATGTGCCGCAAACAAACCCGATAATTACCAGATGCCTACCCGCCTTGTCCGCCAAATCTTTGGCCTTTTGAATCACCGGCACCATTTCGCTCGCCGGATCAGGATGAGAGCCATATCCGAGTACCACATCCAACAGGATCACCGCCACCTCGGGATCCCCGGCCTCTTTGAGAATGCGTTCATTGCGCAGGCGGTGATCGATCATGGGATGAGGACGCCCTCGGGTGAAGAGATCGTCGCCCAGATCAATGACCCCGTATGCCTCCGGCTGGTCCAGACGTCGTCCAAGCGGTCTCCTGGATCCACAGGCGTGTTTGAATAGACCTGCCCCAAGTCTTTCTTCAGCAGAAGCGAGGCTTCGTAACAAAACGTCCCCCCACTGAAAAGACCACGAAGGTATTGCTGCCCAGGTGCCAGCTTGGGGGGCATCGCAAATGGGGGGCACTTTGGCCTACCCCCTTCAGGCCGCCGGTCGTCGGCGAGGGCCACCGCTGCCGCCGCCGCATCCTCAAGAGTCCCAGCCGCGAATACATTCGGACGCCTGATACCCTCTGGGTCCGCACCGAGGAAATTCACCACCACGGGCTTTTCGGCCCTACTCGCAACCTCCAGAACACGTCCGGCAACCTCCGGCGACGGAGGCTTGGAAATCAGAACAATGACCGAGGTGGACTGATCGGCGGCCAATGCCTTCAGCCCCTGGAGCATGGAAATGCCCCCCACATCCCTGTGCAAGTCATGGCCTCCGGTTCCGATCGCCTGCGAAATACCCTTGCCCCATCGATCGATAAGGCAAGTGACCTGCTGAAGACCGGTGCCCGACGCAGCGACAACACCGATCTCACCGCGCCTCACGACGTTGGCGAAGGCGAGCGGGATCCCATTGATGATGGCGGTCCCGCAATCCGGCCCCATGACGATGAGATCGTGGGCCTGAGCGAAGCGTTTCAGCACAATCTCATCTTTCAACTCGACATTGTCGCTGAACAGTATCACGTTGAGGCCAAGACTCAAAGCTTTGAGCGCCTCGGCAGCGGCGTATTCGCCGGGCGTGGAGATCACAAGGCCAGATTGGTACCAACCATGTCTCCGAGACCCATTTCTACGCTACGGGGGGCCATGCCGCACGACCTCCCATTTCCGGTCACAGGAGGAGAGCTCTGGTTCAGCGCCGACTCGGTCGCCGCCATGGCAGCATCAAGCGCGTCGTTGTCTCCTTGAAGCGCGATCAGCAGGTCATTGGCACAGGCCTCGACAGTCCCGGTCAACAAGCCTGCTTCCGTGAGCAGGCTGACGTTGTTAGCGGAGGCCATGATTACCGACGCCTGTTCCAGACCCGGCAACTTAGCCAGCATCGCGGACACCTGCATCAGGGACACCGAGTCACGGTAGAAGTTACGAATGATCTTTGTCGTCCGGGCCATGGCTGCCATCCGCCTTCCATACGGCTAAACCAAGCAACAGTCCCAGTACACCATCGGCGCCCGACGTGCTCCCGATCCGCACCGCCTCCCGCACCGCCTCCCGGACGCTGGCCACGTGGTTCGCCTGAGCAATCCGTTGGGCCAGCCTCGCAATCGGTTCGGAAACCTTGCCGGCGACCGCCGCTCTGAGGTAGGTCCGGCTAATATCCGTGGTCCTTTCAGAGGCCCTGACGAGCCAGCCCCCCACAGATCCCAGGAACTTCAGCCTGAAAGGATCAGCAGTCGTCCTGCTCCACAATCCGGCCAGATACCCCACAATGAAATCATCGCCCGAGGGCGTCAAGCCGGGACCTAATCCCACCAATGACCGGAGGACAACGACGGCATCGTCCACCCGGTAATCGCGCGTCGCATGCACCAAGGTCCGGACGTCTTGACCAACTTTTCCTGCGAGGGGAGGGTCTGCGGGACGATCATGCCCGAGCATGATAAAGATCCCGTCTTTCAGCCGCTGGCACCACAGTTCCTGCCACGCAGCAGTCCACCGCTCATGCCATCGCTCTTGCCACGCGCGAGCCACACCGCGTAGAGGCAGATCCCCGTCAAACTCTGTAAGGTCGGCATGCCAGAGGCGGGCGATTCGCAGGTCGACGGACAGCGTGCCTCCCGCAAATCGGATCACGCCTCCCCGGCATGCAACCGGCTGGCCCTCATGGAGATCATGCAGAAAGGAAAACCCTGACGGCGTCCTGACCAGGATCCCCTGGGGCAGGTTCTCCTTCTCTGATGCAACCAGCGTAAGCAAACCCCCGTGTTTGATGCCGACATTGCACGCGCGAGGAAATACGCTGTGAACCTGTCCGTTGAAATGGGTCATCGTCGCGTCACATCCGACTGAGAGGGCCTCGAGGCGCATGTTCCACTCAGAATTGCCTATTCACCATGACTTGCAGCATGGATTCGTTGACACCGCGAATCCAGAATTTGTTCTTCAAATACTGATGTTCAAGACCAAAGTACAGAAGACTATCCGCTCCCCAGAAGTTTCCAACGCCCACGAGAAGCTTCGGCCAGGTCAACAGATTTTCCTTGGCTCAATCCGCTCTTTCCCCAAGGCTGAGGTTCAGGCTGAGAACCAGAGCCAGCATTCTTCCAGGAAGGTCCGAGTGTCCAGTACCATAACCTCGGCCTCAACCTCTTACCAATACCAATGCCTCCAGTATGGAGACCAGTAGGGGCCCCAATAGGGGGCAGGGCCGATGGGGGTGTGAATCCAGGGAGATCCTTCTTCGTCTTTCGTCCACACGCGCAAGTTCTTGATATCCACGATCGGGTAGGTATATTTCGTCTCATCGAGCGGCATGGTCACCGATCCGGCAACTTCTCCGGTGATGGTCACGAAGGTGCCGGTGGGGATGGTAGCTGGATCGAGAAACTCTTTCTGCATGGCGACGAAGCGGCCTTGGGAATTGCGCAGATCGAGTGTTGGTTGGAGGGACGAGGTGAGGGGCAGCTGGAGAATTTTAATTCTGGTTCCCTCCTTCAACCGCCTCGCTCCTATGACTTTGCCTCCGAATGTGACCGGCTGTCCTTTGTACGACTCAGGCGCCGCTTTCACTTGAGTAAAGGTGATCTGCTGCGTGCCGGATGGGCTGGTTTCAAATTGGTCATCTGCCGACGCACATCCAAACGTGATCAAAAGCACCACTGCGATCAACGACACCAATGTCTTGGCATGATGGGAGTATAACAGGAGGCAGGGACGCCCTGCATGCGATATAATGGGCGTTGGGCAACTACCTGTGAAAGGAGTGTGAGATGAATCGTTGGAGGATGTCGATGTGGAGATTCGCCGTTGTTGTCGTCGGGGCAATATTCCTGTTGAGCGCACCGTTCAGTGCGGAGGCGGCGAAGCCTGAACTGAAGGGCAAGTTCGAATATCTCAAAGACGAGCCATCGCTCCATCAACCGGGCAAGGTGCAAGTGATCGAGTTCGCCGACTTCTACTGCCCGCATTGTCACCACTTCGATGAGACGGGGTTGCCATTGCTGGTGAAAGAATTCGGGAACAGGCTGGAGGTGACGATGGTCGGGTTCCCCGTCATTCGTAGGAAACTCCCGACGGCCTTCGAAATGTATGAGCAGGCCAAGATGATGGGTAAAGGCAACGAAATGAAGACAGTCTTGTTCCGCACCATCCACAAAGACAAAGTCGACGGCGTGCTGGATCGCTCGATTCGCTCGCTGCTGATCAAAGAGGTTGGCTTGGATGTGGCGGCGTTCGAAGCCGGCCTGCAGAGTGGAAAACCAGCCAAGGCGTTTGAAGATGGGCGCCGATGGGGGGAGCGGATCAAGGTGTCGTCCACTCCGTCTCTCTTGTTGGACGGCAATATCAAAGTCGAGAACTCGAACATGACCCCTGAGAATGTCATTACGATCATTCGGAGCATCCTTGAGAACGACACGAAGAAATGATCAATGATGCGTGATCAGTGATGTGTAGGGAGCAAGGGGTGATCGTCTAGGTTTCCCCGCGGATCACTCAACACCCATCACCATTCACGGAGTTGCGATGGCGATCGATCCCATTTGCGGCATGACCGTCGATCCGGCGAACGCAGCAGGCTGGTATGACTACAAAGGCCTGACCTATTATTTCTGTGCGGTCTCCTGCCTCGAACGGTTTCGTGCGGATCCTGAGCGGGCGCTGAGCAAGAAGCCGCTTAGTCTCGTCACAATTCCATTGTCGGGAAAACCGCTCCCCATGATGATGCCGACTACGCAGGGCGAGACTGACCCTGTCTGCGGCATGACAGTGCAGCCAGCCAGCGCGGCCGGCTCGCACGAGTATCAAGGCAAGACCTACTACTTCTGTGCCACAAGCTGTCTCACGAAGTTCCGCGCCGACCCCATTTACTACCTGACCCCACCTGAGCAGAGAGCTCCGCGCGTGACGCCGGTTACTGCAGGCGGGGTGGTTGAGTACGTCTGTCCGATGGACCCGGAGGTCCTCGAAACCAAACCCGGGGCTTGTCGGATTTGTGGAATGGCACTCGAAACAAAGGCCGTGTCGGCCGAGAATGTCGGCAATCCTGAGCTCGAGGACATGAGCCGGCGTTTCTGGATCTGTCTTGGCCCAGCGGCGCTCGTGATGCTCCTCGCGATGTCCGATATAATTCCCGGCATGCCGTTCCAACAGTGGTTCGGAGAGACGGCGCTCAATTGGACACAGCTGCTTCTCGCCACGCCGGTGGTGCTCTGGGGCGGAGCGCCGTTCTTCCAACGGGGCTGGGTGTCTGTCGTAAACAAGTCGCCGAACATGTTCACACTGATCGCAATCGGGACCGGAGCGGCCTATGGCTACAGTGTGATGGCGACGATGATTCCTACGCTGTTACCCGCGTCTTTTTATCGGCCAGATAGAACGGTTGCTGTCTATTTCGAAGCAGCCGCCATGATTACGGTTCTCGTTCAACTGGGACAGGTACTCGAGTTACGAGCGCGCAGCCAGACCAGTTCCGCAATCAGGAGCCTCTTACGATTGGCTCCGGCCACGGCGAGGCACGTGAGTGCCGAGGGGAGAGAAGAAGACGTTCCACTTGAGCAGGTCTATGCTGGCGATCGGTTGCGGGTGAGGCCGGGTGAGCATGTGCCGGTGGACGGGCTTGTGGTTGATGGGAACACTGCGGTCGATGAGTCGATGATCACAGGTGAATCGATACCGGTCGAGAAAAGGATTGGATCGACCGTCACGGGCGGAACGATGAACGGTACTGGTAGCATACTGATGCAAGCGCAGCGGGTTGGTCGTGATACGTTGTTGTCCAGGATCGTGCAAATGGTCAGTGAGGCACAGCGTAGCCGCGCGCCGATTCAGCGAGTGGCAGACGTGGCAGCCGGCTATTTTGTGCCGCTCGTCATCTCGATCGCCATCCTGACGGCGATCGTCTGGGCTGTGTGGGGGCCTGAACCGAAGCTGGCCTATGCGCTCGTGAACGCCGTCGCCGTGCTCATTATCGCCTGTCCCTGCGCGCTGGGGCTGGCGACGCCCTTGTCCATTATGGTGGGCACCGGTCGCGGGGCCACAGCGGGTGTGCTGGTGAAGAAGGCGGAGGCGCTCGAAGTCTTGGGGAATGTCGATACGATTGTCTTCGATAAGACCGGAACGTTGACGAAAGGCAAACCACTCTTGATGGCCATCCGCTTTATCCCTCCGTGGACCGACAAGGATCTTCTTCGCTTTGCTGCGTGCCTCGAGCAAGGGAGTGAGCATTCACTGGCCGAGGCGATTGTGGCTGGAGCACAGAGCCGAGGGGTCACGCTGACAGCTGCTGCGCAGTTCCAGTCCCTCACCGGCAAGGGAGTCTCCGGCCTTGTCGAGGGGAAGCTGGTAGCTGTCGGAACGCTGTCTTTTCTTCGAGAGACGATCGGTGTGTCCGGCAATACGCTGGCCGTGCTTGATGAGGAGGCCGAGCGGCTTCGGCAGGAAGGGCAGACGGTTGTTTTTGTGGCCATCGATGGGAAGGCTGGAGGTCTCTTGGGGGTTGCAGATCCGATGAAGCCGTCGACGGCGGAGGCGGTGCGCCTGCTGAAAGAAGATGGACTCCGGTTGGTAATGCTGACCGGTGATCATCAACAGACGGCCAATGCGGTAGCCAAACTACTTGGGCTCGACGAGGTGATGGCCGGGGTGCTACCGAATCAAAAAGGCGAGATCGTGGCTCGATTGAAATCAGAAGGTCGCTCGGTGGCAATGGCCGGAGACGGCGTGAATGATGCGCCAGCGTTGGCCCTCGCCGATGTCGGGATCGCGATGGGCACAGGAGCGGATGTCGCGATCGAAAGCGCCGGTATGACCCTGGTCAAAGGAGATCTCCGCGCGTTGGTGCGAGCCCGGCAGTTGAGCAAAACGACGATGCGGAATATCCGTCAGAACCTCTTCTTCGCCTTTGCCTATAATATGGTGGGCGTGCCAATTGCCGCCGGTGTGCTCTATCCTATTATCGGCCTGCTTCTGAGCCCGATGATTGCCAGCGCGGCCATGACTTTCAGCTCCGTTTCCGTGATCTCCAACGCGCTCAGGCTGCGCCATATCGAATTATAAGTGTGTGGGCCTAGCCCTCATGGTACGCTGAGTACGCTGACCACGGCATTTCTCATGAACCCTGAACAAGTGATCGCGAAGGAACCCCAATCCGTGGAAATAAGCGGTATGATCAAGACCGTCCTCATGTGGTGTCTGGTGGAGAGCCTGGCAGCTCCGGCGTCGGGACTAGCCGGGACGCACCTCGTCCTTGCAGCGAACGGCCACGATTTGCAGAGCCTAGTGAAGGCCACCGCCAGCAAGGTCATTCCTGCAGTGGTGAGCATCGTCTCAACCGTGATGGTGCGTGACCAATCGTTCAGTGATGACGCGCTGCCCTTCGGGCTTTTCAATGAGCCGCCGCCGCGCCGGCACTATGGGCAGGGGTCCGGCGTGATCGTTTCACCCGACGGCTACATTGTGACGAACAATCACGTCGTGGCCGACGCCGTCGATGTGGAAGTGATCTTGGCTGACCGCCGGCAATACAAAGGGAAAGTAGTGGCCACTGATCCGAAGACCGACGTGGCCGTCGTGAAGATACAAGCGACGAATCTGCCGACTGCAGTATGGGGTGATTCGAGTCATCTGGCCGTCGGAGATTTCGTGCTCGCCATCGGAAATCCACTAGGATTGAGCCGGACCGTGACCTTTGGAATAGTAAGCGCCGTCGGTCGTGCGGATGTGGGGGTGGTCGACTTCGAAGATTTCATTCAGACGGATGCGCCGATTAATCCGGGAAATTCTGGAGGGGCGCTTGTCAACCTCAACGGCGAGGTGGTGGGCATTAATACCGCTATCGCCAGTTCAACCGGTGGAAGTGTCGGCGTGGGATTTGCGATTCCCAGCAACATGACGCGTGCTGCCATGCAGAGCCTCATTAAGACCGGTCGGGTCGTCAGGGGATTTCTAGGAGCCTCGATGCAAGATGTTAGTCCTTCGCTGGGGACGATCTTTCGCTTGCCGGATGTGAAGGGTGCGATTGTCACAGACCTACAAGCCAAAGGATTGGCGGAACGAGCGGGCCTCAAACGCGGCGATGTCGTGGTACGCTTCGACGGCCTGGATGTGATGGACAGCGGCCAGTTGCGCAACCTTGTAGCGCAATCACTGATTGGAAGCAAACATCGCCTGGATCTCATCCGAGACGGAAAATATTACCAAGCCGAGCTGGTGGTACAGGAAGCTCCGCGCGAACACGAGAAGAAAAATCAGGCGGCGTCCTCCGCTGTCTAGACTGTGCACCCGCTTTCTGGAGTGATCTTCGACGATGTAACACCGCCGCTTGCTCAACAGATGGACTTGGTCGTCACCAGCGGTGTCGTGGTGATTGATATCGAAGAAGGCAGCCTCGCCGAAGCGTCCGGCTTACAGCCAGGCGACGTGGTGCTGGAACTCAGCCGGCAACAAGTGAACAACTTTGCGACCTTTCAACGTCTTGCCGATCCTCTGAAACCAACCGACCTTGCTTTCCTGCTCGTCAATCGGCAGGGGAATGTCATGTACATCCCGATACAGGGCGAATAGTTAGCCGAACATCTCTGAAGCGCGAGCCGGCAGCGCGACCTTATCTATTCAAACTGTCCCATGGACGCCTGGAAGCGTTCTTATTCATTCAGAATCTATTCAGCACGAAGTGGGAGCAGGCGACCTTCGCCTTCGCTTCTCAGCTGCAGAACGAGCCAGCTGCGGTCACCGACATTCACTTCGTGCCGGACAATCTATGGATGGTAATAGGTGGCCTCGCCTGGTATTTTTGACGGTTGCTGGAATCGCTCTCCCACGGGATTCTTTGCTTGCATGAATCCTCAACGTATTTCAAAGGGTACGCCTCCGGTTAATGCGTCGCCTGCGGCTTTGTTGGAAGATCGTTTTGAGCAGCCTGGTGAAATGTATATAATGTATATGGTGGTTGGGGGCTGAGAAACGTCGCACTAGGTTGTAGGGGTCTCATGGTTTCATCGAAGACGGGCATAATTCTCTCGCGGGCGTACTTCAACCGCCCGACGCTTACGGTGGCACGGTCGCTGGTCGGTAAGTATCTCATTCGCTCGATTGACGCGCGCGATGTGGTAGGGAAGATCATTGAAGTTGAGGCGTACGTGGGGCCGGGGGACAAAGCGTGTCATGCCTCGAAAGGGAGAACGCCAAGGACGGATGTGATCTTTGGCCCTCCGGGGATTTCGTATGTATATCTCATCTATGGAGTATATCATTGTTTCAACGTGGTGACCGATCGAGAAGAGTTCCCGGCGGCGGTGTTGATCAGGGCGGTTGAAGTTGATGGAAAACTGATCGATGGGCCTGGTCGTCTGTGTCGTGCGCTCGAGATTGACCGATCCCTCAACCGACTCGACATGACAAGTGGAGAGAGCCTGTGGTTTGAAGATCGGGGAGGCAACGTTCCGCGTGGCTCGATCGGCGTGTTCACGCGCATCGGTGTGGACTATGCGGGGGAATGGGCCAAGAAGCCCTGGCGATTCCGATTGCGGACTTCATCGGGCACGAAGTCTCGGTGAGTCAGACCTTAGGCATTGCGGAAGCAGGGATCGAGATCGTATTGCAGAGATGCCGATGAAAGAAAACGGGGACGTCATATTGTTTCGACGTCCCCGTTTCTGGTTTCGCTGAACGTTCGACTACTCGATCTTACGATCGCAAGTGAATTTGGTGGTGGAGGTCACAGGGGGTGCAATCTTGATCTGTGGTCCCTGTACCTTTAGTAGCTGGCCGGCGCCCTGTCCTTCGGTGATGCGGGCATTGTCCGCCATCATCAGGTTCTGCTGAGCGTTCTTGATGGAGTCTGCCGACTTCATCAGCGTGGATTCTCGACGGGCATCCGACTGGCAGGGATCGTTCGCTGTCGGTTAGCCAGTTACGGGGCTCCCGGTATTCTTAACATGGGAAAGCCTTCCTGCTGGTAAGGAGCGCTGGATTGGCCGAGGCTATGGAGAGCACAAACAGGGCACCAGAGACTGTCGCAACAGTGTCGATTACATGCTTCATACCCCTTCTCTTTCGAATACTGGTGGCTAGAGAAAATACGTTTAAGAATGTTCGAATTTTAAGGCAGAATCAAGCGGGTGAGAGCATAGCGATGGGGGGACTATTCCTGTCAAATAGGAAAGCGGGGTTTCAGAGGCCACGCCTCGCACAACACATCCGCCCTAACCGTCTTGAATACAGAGGAGGTTAAGGACCCAATAGGAAGAGTTGATAGCGTAAGGTTTGCCTCGAACGACAGCCATTCAGCCTGTCTCAACGGATGAATGGTGAAAGACGAGCAACCAGAATACGAGTGAGGAGGTTAGTTCGATCGCCGAGGGGGGCGGCGACTGCGCCCGCGGTGCCGGAAGGCTGGGCCACGACTCACGCCGTGGAGACGAATGGTTACGGTGGTGCCTTCGCCGGGAGCGCTGCCAATGGCGATCGATCCGCCGTGTTCTTCGACGATTTTTTTCACGGTGGCGAGCCCCAGGCCGGTCCCTGACCGTTTGGTGGTGAAGAAGGGCTCGAAGACCTTATCGACGATTTCAGCCGGGATGGGAGCTCCGTCGTTTTTGATGAGGATTTGGACTTCGAATCCTCGTCCAGCTCGATGTTGCGTCACTTGGATATGGAGGTGGCCGCCAGGGGTCATCGCCTCGCCGGCGTTCTTGAAGATGCTCAAGAAGACCTGTCGGAGCTTCGCTTCATCGGCCCGCACGGGGGCGATCACGTTGGCGTAGTCTTTGGTGACGTGAATACGGGTCACTTCTAGGTCTGTGCCCACGACCACGAGGGCGCTCTCCAGGATCTCGGGGATTCGGCAGAGGTGTCGATTGAGCTCTAATGGTTTGGCGAAGTCCAGGATCTCGTTTAGGATCGCCTCGATCCTGATCAGGTCGCGCATGGCATTCTCGACGCGTGTCTGTGGATCGAAGTCGAGGATGCCTTCACCTGTGACTTCTTCAAGTTTCGCACGAATGGAGGCCAGCGGTTCCCGGATTTCGGTGGCCAGGAATGCGCTGAACTCTCCGATGGCAGCTTGGCGTTCCTGCTTTCGAATAATGGGCTCAGACGACACACCCACAGGCGGTTGCGGAATAGGCTCGCCCGCGGTGGTCACTGGGGCAGGGGTTGGAGCCTGCGGGGCCGGTGTCTGCAAGAGATCCGCAAGCTTGAGGATGATGGGTTCTAGGGTATGCGCATCAGTGGCTTGATAGCGCTGCGATTCTTTCGATCCCAGCGTGAAGGTTCCGCCAACCTGGCCGTGGACAAAGAAGGGAACGACAAGCGACGACAGAAACCGATCCTTGAAGAGGTGTTTGTGATCGAGAAAGCGGCCCTGTGTGGAGGCAAGATCATGATCGACGCGCGGCTTGCGGTGGCGGACAGCCCATCCCGCGGCTGAGCTATCGAGCGTGAGACGCTGCCCCGACTTGAGATCTTTCTTGGCATCTTTTTGATCGCCCTTGGTGTCCCCGGCGATCCCCAATACTTCCACATTTCCCGCGAGCGGATCGTAATAGCAGGCCCAGGCGCGATCATAGGCGACGAATTGGTTGGCTTCAGTCAGGATGGCCACGATCTTTTCTTGCAGTTCCGGCGAGAAGTGCGTGGTCAGCGCCGTAAACTTTTCCGCCCCGGTTTGCTGAGGGGGGACGGGCTCCTGCGCGACGTAGGGAGGACTCATCACCACGTTGGTATTGAAGAGCCCTTCGCGGTCGAGCTCCTTGGTAATGCCGTTACTCGCCTGGTCGAGGAGCGACTTTTCCTTCTTGGAGAAGGACGTGCGTTCTTTCCGTCCGATGACGAGATACCCATAGACTCGATTGATGCGGCGGAGTGGAATGCCCAGCAACGATTTGGCGCCTGGCGTGATCATCCGCAAACGAATGGTGTGTCCACCGTCTGGATCTTGACTGGTCGGAGCCAACGCGGCGACCGCTTGAGTCGACAGCGTACGGAGAATTGCTTGGACATCTCTGGGGGTGAACCCACGCGACGCGTGTCCTACCAGCGGACCTTTTTCTTGATGGAAGATCGCCGCCAGCGCCGAATCCATCGCCACGTCATTGAGCGCGGAATTCAGTGTCCGCTGCAGGTGAGTTTCTGGTGTCGGTTTTGCTTGAGCAGCTAGAGTGGACATGGGTTCATTTGTGGCACAGCGGGCGCATTGTAGCCGGAACATTCATGAATATCTACTCCATCGTCCGATCGCCCGTTCACATCCTGACGTCTCTCGCGGGGCGCCTTAATCAGGATTGATAATTTTTGGAGGGCGACGCGCCACGTTCAACGGCTCAATGGGACGGCGGTCCACCGTCCAGCTATTGAAGACAGTCGTGACAATGCTGATGACCAGCGCGCCACCGACGGCGGACCAGAACCCTGAAACCGTGAATCCTTTCACCAGATAGGCCGTCAATTCGAGTAGCAGCGCATTCAACACGACCAGAAAGAGTCCCAGCGACAACACGATCAATGGCAAAGTCAATACAAACAGAACGGGGCGTAGGATCAGATTTAGAATGGTCAGCACAAGGACTGCCACAATGCCCGCACTGAGACTCTCCGTTTCCAGGCCGGGAATGGTAGTGACAGCCAGGAATACTGCCACCCCGGTGATCAGAATTCGCGTGAGGGCGTTGCGCATCCCACCATGGAACGGAGACTGGTGCATCATGCGAGCGAAATGAATCGTGGCCATGGGTAAAGGCTACTGGGTGGCGACCGGAGCGTTCTTCGCGACCGAATAGTGAACTTCCGTGGCGGTCAGTATCATGTTTTCTTTTGTCGTTTCGATGACGACACAGTTGCCCACTGCCGGCGGTTTGGTCGATTCCGGGTTGCTCTTGCCTTTGAAACGTACCAGCTTCGTTAGTTTCACCGAAACCGCCGCCTCTTTGAGTGTTTTGACTTCAATACGTTTCTCGTCGATCGCGATCACGGTATCGAAGACGTGTTGGCCGACGTCATGAGCGAAGGCCGTGCGGGCATCAAGAGGAATGCTAGAACAAGAACAAGGCGTGGAACCATGATGGATCGTACTCCGTTAAAAAGATAAATTTAGTGAAGGTGCCCACTGCCGGCTCGTACGCTGGCCTCATCGTCCCCTTGGATGAACTTATCGAGCGAGGCCTCCTCCTCCAGCTCCTGCTTCGTTTTGGGATTCAGCGCTTTCATTTTGTCCAGTTCATTCCGAGTCAACTCCGGCAAATGCCGAATGAAATGCACGAGCTTCCAACTCTGGAGGTCCTTGTCCGGTTCCCTTTCGCCCCAGGCGGGCATGGCGGTGTAGCGGATGCCGTTGTGAATAGTGAAGAACAGTTCTCCGTCGGACATTGACTGGGTGTCCTTCAGGCGCAGGTCTGGAGCTTTCGGGTACACGTTTTTCCCGATCGGGGTCTGGCCGCTGCCGTTGTTGGCGTGGCAGATAGCACAATGATCGGCGAAATGCGCGAGCGACTCTTTCAACACCGCGGGACTCATTGGGACAGGATTGAGCATGTTTCGTTTCTCTATTGGGATGGCCAGATGACGAATCTGCCGCGCCATCATCACCTCCAGTGCATGCGGTTCGGTCTTGGCGCTGAAGCCGGTCGTGAACAACCGATATCCCATCCAGCCGCCTCCGCCAAGCGCCAAGAGAATGGCCAAGACTATTAATGAGAGCAGCGTCTTGCGCATTGGTGGAAACCGTCGAGTCATTCCCACTATACAAACTCTGCTGGGCGAATGCCACCAGGTCCGAATGATTCAGGATCGATTCCGCAGCACTAGCCTCTATTTGCGTGTCCGCCCAGACAGGCCCTGACCGGAGGCGAGAGGCGTGCGATCATGGCACGGGTTTAGTTCTAGCCAGAAATGGGCACAGTCCAGGGAAGATTTTTCCGTATATGAGAGTGACACGCCACTGTATCGCGGCGTAGGGTAGTGCCTTCGGCTCGATGCCTCCACAGCCGTACTCAGCGGGACATCGGACAGGCTGGTCTGATGCAACCGGCGCTCGTTCGGCGAATCACCTCCGTGCGCGCCTCCTTCTTGTTGAACTCACTCACACTCGACCGCTAATTGCGTGTCCATCTCGGCGTCGTCTGATGAGCCTGTCTGTGCGGGACATGCAGATAGGCTGGTCCGTCTCGGACCAAGGACGGCCGCTGCTGGCCAGACTCCTCGCAGTGCTGGAGGCGTGTTGTTAGTGATCCGCGTGGGCGGGAAGGTAGCCGAAGAGCCGCAGGAGCAGCAAGACCGTGACCGGCATGTAGATGAAGAGGCCGGTCAAACCCAGCAACGGTTCGCCGATCCAAAACGTCACCGCGAGATTAAACACCAGCACACCATAATACAGGCCGACGCCGAGCAGGATTCGCTGGGTTACGGAGGTACCGGTTGTGGCGGGAATGGGAGTCAGGCGACGATCGAGCGGAAACCAGAGCGAGAGCGAGATGAGTCCCACCACGGCCCAGCCCAGATAGTTGGCAAGCGGTATCCCGAAGTGGATGCCGGGATTCGGATAGTAGTAGATCTTCCCCAAGAACCAGCGGTCGCCACGTAGGGCAATGGGGTCAATCACCATGTCAATGACGGCAAAGAGCAACGCGGTTAAAAACAGGACGGACCAGCTGGTACGTGTGGTTATGTCGAAGCGCAGGGGAAGCAGTCGCGAAGCCGATTCAGACTCATCGCGGGGCAGCAGGAAACAGAGTGTAACGCAGTAGGCGGCGTAGAGCAGAAAGCTGAACGAGATTGAAGCCATGAATGGAATATTGGAGAAGTACAACTCCTGGCCCACGGTCGAGCCGTTGTAGTGGTACCATCCGAACGGGATGCCTGTGCGGGTCGAGGAAAATTCACAGGCGAAAGCCGTGGCCCAGCTAATCAGCCAGAACCGCCAGGTCCGTTGCCAGCCAAGGAGTTGAATGGCGGAAAACAGAAACGCGGCCAGAAAGACGAAGACGTAGGGGCGGAAGAGGAGGGTCTTGAAGAAGAGCGCAATAAACTCCATGTGGGGGAGCCTCAGGCGTATTTGTGATCCCGGAACCAACGCACGGCTTTCTCGAGCGCGACTTCGGGTGGCGTTTGAGGAATGCCGAGTTCGCGAATTGCCTTGCTGCAATCGTAGTGCATCTTGTACTTGGCCATCTTCACCCCTTCGAGCGGAATGCGAGGCGGGATGCCGGTGATCCAAGAGAACGCCAGGTTCAGATAGGCCAGAGGAAGCACAACCTCTCTCGGCAATTTGACGGAGGGCGCTTTGATTCCAGTGAGGTGGCTGAGAATTTCAAACACTTCGCGTAGCATCAGATTCTTGGTGCCGAGGATGTAGCGTTGACCGATGCGGCCTTTCTGCATGGCGAGCAGATGACCCGCTGCCGCGTCATCTACGTCGACGATATTCATGCCGGTTTCGATGTAAGCCGGCATGCGGCCTTTCATGAAGTCGACGATCACCTGGCCCGTTGGCGTGGGTTTGACGTCGCCTTCGCCGACCGGCGCACTGGGATTCACGATGACGATCGGCATGCCGTCCTTCGCCAGCTTTAAGACTTCCTGTTCAGCGAGATACTTCGATCGTTTGTAGTGGCCCGCCATTTGTTCGAGCGAAACCGAGGTGTTTTCCGTACCAAGGCCCCCGTCGGGTGAAAGGCCGATCGTGCCGATCGTGCTACAGTAGACGATGCGTTCCGTGTCGACGTCTCGCGCCGTTTCCATGATGTTCTTCGTGCCTGTGACATTCACAGCGTAAAAGATTGACGGATCTCTCGCCCACAAGGCGTAGTGCGCGGCCACGTGGTACAGATGCTGGCATCCGGCGAGGGCCTCCCGGAGGGATTCTTTGTCCCGAAGGTCACCGTAGGCGCCATCAATTTTGAACTGTTGGAGATTGGTGAAATCGCTGTCGCGCCGGGCGAGCACGCGTACATCCACGCCGGTCTTGATCAGTGCGCGAACAACTGCCGCGCCGACAAATCCGGTTGCTCCGGTGACGAGGGCCTTCATGATGGGGAGCTAATTGCTGATGGCGGATGACGTATGGCTGGAAACGGAGGTATGAGGCTATAAGCCATGAGCTATTGGCTATACGGTCTTCAGTTTCGTCGGCTGGTGATATATCGCGCCAGTTCGCGGAGCGGCTCGGCAACAGGCCCGAAGGAAGCCAGCTGATTATTTGCGCTGGTCACACAGTCGTCTGCCAGTTTACGCGCGCCATCGACGCCATAGAACGTCGGATAGGTTTTCTTCCCTCGCTCCGCGTCGGTGTTGGGATTCTTGCCCAGCTCCTTGCGCGTCCCAGTCACATTCAGCACATCGTCGGTGATCTGAAATGCCAGGCCGATGTCTTCGGCGTAGCCAGTCAGGTCATCCAGTTGGCGATCAGTGGCTCCTGCGGCAATCGCGCCCATGCGTACCGCGGCGCGGATCAACATACCGGTCTTGTGCTTGTGAATGTTCTGCAGTGTGGGCAAGTCGATGTCTTTGTTTTCTACCTGGATGTCAAACACCTGGCCGCCCACCATGCCCATGTTGCCCGAGCCGTAGGCCAGCTCCTGAATCAAACACACTTGGCGGAAGGGATCGCAGCCCTTCATGAGTTCCGGCCGGCTGCATAGATCGAAGGCCATCGTCAGAAGCGCATCGCCGGCGAGGATTGCCATCGCGTCGCCATAGACTTTGTGGTTTGTCAGCTTCCCTCGGCGAAAGTCGTCGTTATCCATTGACGGCAAGTCGTCGTGAATCAGTGAATAGGTGTGGATGAATTCCAGCGAGCAGGCCACTGCCATCAACCCGGGCGGCGTGGTGCCAATAGCTTCTGCCGCGGCAATCGTTAGAATTGGCCGCACCCGCTTGCCACCTGCCATTAGGCTGTATCGCATGCTCTCATGGAGGGTCGTGGGGGGAGTCGTGGTCAGGGGACTCACATTGTCCAGAAACCGATCGACTTCGATCCGCTTTTGCTCGAGATAGTCCTTGATATTCATGGGGGCGAAGCATGGAGTTCGTTGTGACAGGCAGTGATTGGCGCGGAGAGTAACAAATGTTCTGGAGGCTGTCAAACGATGTGAGAGGTCAGTTGCCATTCGTCATCCGTAGGGACAAGAAGATGTCATTTTCTAGCTTGCGATTAAGGATTGGCGAATGACCGGTGACGATCGATCTTCCTGTATTGTATTTGGGCCCAGAGCCCCGCTATACTCGCACCGCGATGAGTATTCGAAAACGTGGCGGAGATTGGGAGCCGATGCTGCTGGGGATTAAATCCCGGAACTGTGCAGTCTGCAAGCAGGGGCTTTATCGGGACAATACGATGCTCCGCGGCGGATGGTCCCGCTGCACAGTCTGCGATGAATTCGTCCACTATAGTTGCCTCGCCAGTGGGAAAGTCTCCTTTCTGAAGGCACGACCTCGGGTGTGCAAGGCCTGCCGAGCAGCTCAAGAGGGGATCTCCTCTCCTTCCACGAAGAAGGACGAGACTCCGGTGGCTGTCGGGTCGTGAATTCTCCTTTCGGTAGGATGGTGAAAAAGTCCGCCAGCTTTGTTCTCGCATCGCTCAGAGGCTCACCGTACAGGACAAAGTACGCTTCGCCTCTTCGCTCGCTGCAGCATCGCTGGGCGGCCATTTTGACCATCCTGCGCACTTCTTATTTCTTATCAGGATGCCGAGATGGTTTCCCAGCAACCCGGTAGTCCCGTGCAAGCTCGCCCATGGTGGCACGCGGTTTTCTCTGAAACCGTCCGATTGGCACTGGCTCCGCTGATCTTGCTTTTCAGCGGATTCTTCATGGCGAACTTTGTCCTCAGCGGCCAATACACGTGGCCTCGGGCGAGTCGGACGCTGGCGCTGGCGCTCACGGTGCTGATTCTCTCCTATGAGTTTGTCTACAAGGAACAGCTCTCGCGCAATATCTCACCGGAGCGAGCGAAGTCGATCCTGCTCTACTCCTGTGTGATTCCATACCTCTTCGGCTGGTTACTCATGCTGGGATTGTGGAAGTTCTAACCAGTCTGGTAGTTCAGCCAGGGGGATCAACGATGGCGCATATTATCCACAGCGGAGCCTTTCTCCAGCAATGTTGGTCCGTCCATCCCTTGTGTGTGACGGTGAAGCGGATGACAGATGATCGGACGTTGGTCCTGACCTGCAGCTCATGCAAGTCGGCCCATCATCTGACCTTGGGCATGGTGGTTCCGAAAGATTCCGCGGCGCAGGGAGTGACCGCAAAAGACCCCACGACCACGGGAGATCCTGGAGCGTCTCTGCTCAGTGACTGCATCACCACACATCAGGCGTCGATAACGCTCCGTGAGATGGATGTGTTTCAGGATCTCGTGCTGCTCCGTTGCGCCGACTGCCGCCGGCACTATGAACTGACGGTCTCTTTGTTCGAAATGCATCAGCGGTAAGCGCAACATGCTGGCAAGGAAATGGATGAACAGCCTGAACGGTTCAAGGATGAGTCTTCTTTACCGATAACTGGTCAACCCTCTGGGTTTTCCCCTATCAGCCTCTTGACCATGAACTGGCCCACTCCTCCCTTCACGTCGGACGAAATCAGCCTGCTGGCCGATGCCCAGTTCTTCCGCAAGAAGGCCATGATCATGGCAAAGATGCGGGGCATGCTGGAGGCCACGCATGTCGTCCTGAAGGAGGAACTCGCCGGGGTGTCGCTGGTGACCCCGCCCGGTTTCGATCCGAAGATCCATCAGTTGGTGAAAGGCGAACATCTTGAAAACTTCCCCTATCAATACCTCGATTGTCCCAAGCATTTCGATGGCGAGAACAAGTTCACTTTCCGCACGCTCTTCTGGTGGGGGCACCTTGTAGTCTTCGCGCTCCTGCTCGAAGGCGCGGGGATCAAGCGGTACAAAAAGCACATCGTAGACCGATTTCATCAATTGGCAGGGAAGGACTTGGAACTCTCGCTGGCGCCCACTCTCTGGGAATGGAAACGAGGCGAGGGTTATACGTTGCCCATCTTGCATGATCGCAAAGCTCAGATCGCCGCCGTGCTGGCTGAGCGATCGTTTGTGAAGATCATTCGCTGTGTGCCGTTGACCGACCCGCGAATTCAGGCGGGGCATCTGTCGAAAATCAGCTGTGAGACCTTTCGGGCGATGCTTCCCGTCATCACTCCCTAGTTCCCTTTCTGCCCAATTGTCTCTGATCCACAACTTGGGTAGACTGAGCTACCGTCACTCTGAACCTGTCTAGCGAGAGGAGGAACCTGTGAAAGGACTGTTTGTGCGAACCACGCTGGTGTTGGGATTGGCAATGGGTGTGTTGACCGTGGCTGGTTGCGCGGGGAAGGGCGAGCTTCACTACCTCGATCTGCATACGAAGCAGCCGGCGGCGCAGTTTGCCGACGCTGAATCGGTGAAGATCGTAATCGAGCCGTTTGAAGATCGGCGTGTTGAGAAAAGCCGTGTCGGGATGCGCAGCCACCTCTGGGGCGGCGTCACCTACTTCAACATCACGGGCGAACAGCCTGGTGACGTGATTGCAAAGGCGCTGGCCGATCGGCTGAAAACGCGTGGTTGGCAGGAGCGGGCTTGGAACGTACGCGTCTCACCGGCTGGGTTGGTGACTGACGCCGACATCGTGATCAGCGGACAAGTACAAGACTTTTCTGCCAATGCAAAGAGCCGCGTGTTTTCTACCTTAATCGAAACTAATAGCCGGTTCACGATCCAGGCACGGAACCTGGGGGATAAGAGCACGATAACGCGCAGCGTAGAGGGCGCGCAGAGGCAGACGGTTTTCTGGTTCAACGAAGACGATCTTCAGGAACTGCTGGCGGCGACATTGAAAGACGGGATCGACCGGTTGATCGCCGATACAATGATCGAGCAGAAGGGCCTGCGGCCCGCAAGGTAACGGAGCAGAAAAGAATTCTTTGGGGTTTTTGATGCTGGGCCAATGGCTAGGGGAAATCCGTCGTGCGTGAGCGGCGGTGGGAAACGACGACTCCGCTCACCTTTGGCCAGGCCCTGGCGGTTGGGGACCGGTTGTTGGCGCTTGGCTATAAGCCGGTGGCGCCGGCCAACGACGTCATTTGCTATGTCGAGGAATGGACCGTCGAGTCGCCTGATGACTTCGATCAGCTCGATTCCTGGGCGACGGAAGATGTCACGCTGGTTCATGTGCGTGAGAATTGGCGCGGCGATTATTTTCTGCTCTCCGGGGCCTACCACACCGTTTATCAACGTTTTCAGGACGTCGGTACCTACTGCTCCATCAGCCATCCCTGGCGTATCCGCGAGGCGTTGCGACTTCATGAGCAACGCAGCATGCTCTGGCTCGGGTTTCGGCACACCCACGCGTTTATCCGCATCCGTCTTCAGACCCATGAGGTCATTACGCCGGGTGAAACGCGCGGGGACGCCGAACGGATGCGCTGGTTGGATGAGCGACGCGCGGCGTTCCTCGAAGCCATCGCCATGCTGGAGCTGCCAATTGAGACTCATGTCGACAAGGATGCCGTGGTGCTGCGGCCGTCTGATCCCTTGATTCCCTTCTTCTGCTCCTGGCCCGATGCGTTTGGCCCCTGCCAGTTCGAGTACAATACGGTCGATGCATTTGAGTTCTTAGTGCCGGCCAGTAAGCTCGCCGAGACATTTGCGCCTGAGGCGACCGGGGTCCGCGTCTACCTCACGGGATTTTCAGAAGAGGCCCTGACAGAGTTCCAGGCGATCGAACCCGGAGCGCGCTTCGCGTATCGTTGCTCAGTTCATTGTCCCCTCGACGATCTGCCTGAGGTGCTGGAATCGATTCAGCCTGATGGTCGTCTCTACGCGACACTGTGCGAGTTTCAGACGCAGGAGCTATTGCCGCAAGGCGAGGACACCTCGGCCATCATCGGCATCGTCGGGTTCAATGGGCAGTTCCAGATCGAGGCTCGCTTGAACCGGGCACCACTCGACGAAGACTCAATGGCGAGATGGCTTGAACGCCTGATCGGTCATCCGGTGGTGTATGCGCCGCTTCCTGCTTTCGTGTGACAGACTGCTGAAACAGGCCGTCAGCTTCGTTCTCACATCGCTCCTCTCCTACGGCGTTCGGATTGGAGTACGCCTCGGGGCTTCGCTCGTTGCAGCCTTGCTGAGCGACCTGTTTGAGCGATCTGTAAAAAGACTATCCACGAATCTAATATTTTGTTGAACAAACTTTTCGGATTTCGCACAGTGGAGGCATGAGCCTGATTGCGAAAGTGCAATCCGTTCTCGCCAAGCCCTTCATGCCCGCCGTGTTCTTCTTTTCTGGGGTGGCCTACGACTCGGTGACGCTGACGCGCATCGATCGACTGCAAGATAATCTCTTGCTGTTGATCTATCTGCTCCTCTTGGGCGTGCTCATCGTGCTAACCGGGCGGTTGGGGATCGAACCGGCGCCGGATCGTGAACAGTTAGTCGCGCTCTCGCCCTTACCGCGCTGGGTGCTGCACAGCAGGCCGTACTATCCGATGGCCGTGCAGTTTCTCTTGGGCAGGTTGTTCAGCACCTAGCCATTTTTTATTTCCGCAGTGCCACGCTCACCAGCATGGGGATCTTTTTCGCCCTTTTGGTCGTGCTGCTGGTGGGCAACGAATTTCTGCGCGATCGGCTCTCCAGCCTGCGTCTCCTCGTGAGCCTGTACGCGTTGGCCTGCTTCGCTTTTTTAACATTCTTTCTCCCGGTCATGACTGGGCTCATGAATGCTTCGATCTTCCTGGTCGGAGCCGGACTGAGCGCGGGAGTGACCTTTCGTGTGGTTCAATTTGATCTATCGCAAAAATCCAGATCGTTCGAAGCGCGAAGCGGTTGGCGTCACAGCCCCTGCATTTGCGCTCATCGGTCTGCTCGTCGGATTTTATTTCCTGAACTGGATTCCATCCGTGCCGCTTTCGATGAAGTTCGGCGGATTCTACCACAAGGTGAACAAGACCGGCGACCGGTTCGAACTGTCTTTTGAGAAGAAGTGGTATCAGGTCGGGAAACGTTCGGACACCACCTTCCCCGCCGACGAACCGATCTACTGCTTTACTGCCGTGTTTGCACCGGTGGATCTGAATACGACCGTCTATCATCATTGGTACTTTCGGGTGAACGACAGCAAGCCCTTCACCCATGCCGACAAGATCCCCATTAAGATTTCCGGCGGTCGTGAAGGCGATTACCGCGCCTACACGTTCAAGCAGCGTCTCAACCCCGGCGATTGGCGTGTGGACCTCGAAACGGAGGATAGGCGCATTGTTGGGCGGGTGTCGGTTCGGGTTGAACAGCGGAGCGAACCACAGTCCGCACTTAGGACTCTGTTGTACTGATGAAGCGCATCAGTGGGCTCCAGCTGCTTGAGAGGCGAGAAGTAGCGGGAACGCTCGCCAAGAAAGGCGATCGCGTTATCTACAACGCGAGACTCTTTCTCAATCAAAGCGTTGAGGTTCCGCTTTATAGCATTCAGGCAAAGCAGCTTCCCAAAGAGATGGTGCGCATCGAGAAAGTATTCATATTTGTCGATCACACCATTGTGCTTGGTCCTCGTCATGCGATCGCCGGCGTTGAGTATGCACTGACGGGGATGAAAGCCGGCGGCTATTAGAAAGTTCTGGTGAGCCCGCACTTGGCCTCTCGGAACAAAGGCATCCCTAACCTCATCCCTTCCAATGCGGTGCTCATTTTTGAGATCTGGTTACGGGCGATCTTTCAACAGATGTGAAGGTGTGCGGGATGCATTGACACTACACGAAGATGTTCGATAGGGTTTCGCCACATTTGTCCGCGAGTGATGCCGGTTTTTGAGTTGTCTTATCTCAGGAGATGTACGTATGAGATTTGCAAAGTGGGGTGCCCTATCCCTTACTCTTATGTGTGTGTGGTTTCTGTTGGGCGAGCTTGTGCACTAGTTCAGATGAATGTGGTCGAGGTTTTCCCAAGATTGGGAATTTGGTTCCTCCAGTATGTGCCAGTTTTCCCGCTTCTTCCCATTAATAATAGTTGGATTAGGCTTGGCTAGGTAGTGCTTGCCTTTGGCCGTAAGCTTAACTGCTCGAAATGTGGCGGATTATTTCTGGCAGATCACGAGATGGGGTTTCGTGGCCTTCGAGTTCGCTCTGTCATTGCTGCTGTTCACGGTCAAACTGTTTGCCATAAGTGTTTCATGAAAACGAGTGCATGATGAACGCCCAAAATGGCGACAGCAAATCATCAATCGATCGGACCGTTGTGAAACCATTAGCTCCTTGCACTTCTAGCCCTAACTGCGTTTCTACCCAAGCCCAGGGCAAGAGTCACGTCATTGCGCCGTTTCGCTATCGCAAGTCTCGTGTTGAGGCGAAGAAGGCATTGAAAGCAGCTGTCTGCTTGTTGCCGCGCGCCAAGCTCGTCGTAGAAGACGAGTCCTACCTCCATTACGAATTCACTAGCCTGTTGCTCCGTTTCATCGATGATGTGGAGTTTCTATTCGACGACGAGACGAAAACTATCCACTTCCGCTCCGCCTCCCGCACCGGTTACCGCGATTTTGGCGTGAATCGCATGCGCATGGAGCAGGTGCGTGCCCTTGTAAGTGAAAAGCTGTAGCTTCATTTGGAGTTGCGTTGCTGCGTGGTATGCTACTGAGAATTGGATACCCCCGGCGCTTGCGACTGGGTACCAATAGATCGATAGGGCGCTTAGTGCTTGGGGGTTGCGGGCTTGGGGCCCAGCCGGGTTGTGTGCTGGAAGATGCACTTCGGGCAGGTGTAGTGGATGAACTGTTTGCTGCCGACGAGGCGCTTCTTCATCGACACCTGGCACCAGGTGCAAAGGCGATCGGTGAGTTCTGTCAGGGATGCATCAGGGGTCGCGGTCATTTCCAACATTGTCTCCAAGGGCTATGAACCTTGTCAACCGAGCGAGCGGCGACCACGCCGCCTCGGTTGAAAATTTTTGATGCTCACCGTGCGTCGCATGAAACGTGGTTTAGTGCACACTACAATCAGGCAGTTCTCCTACTCAAGCCTTTCAGAGAAAGGTAGCTACCTTCTATGAATAACTCGGCTGGTTTTGAGTCCACGATCTTACCAACCGGCACCCCTACAGCCGCTTCGCTGCCTGTCCAAGACATGGTGTGAACTGGCAAGGCATGGAGACTCTGCACTACAGTTGACTTCCAAGATTGCAACCCCGATCTTATTCGTGATGCCGACGATATCAAGCGCTACGTTGTTGAGCGCTGCGAGCTCATCGGGGTGAAGCGCTTTTGCGAATGCTAGGTAGCGAATCTTGGCGAAGGTCGCGTAGCGGCTTCTCCATGGTGCAGCTGATTTCGACTTCGTTGATCAACGGCCATTTTGCCAACGACACCAACAACCCGTACCTCGACATATCAGTTGTAAGGGGTATAATTTCGAGGTCGTCGAAGCCTATTCCAAGGAATTCTTCGGCTCCTGTCGGAGCATGGTAAGGCCACGCGGTACTAAGGTCATCACTCGTATCTGAACCGTGCCGTGCATGGGAGGCACGGGCCTGTGGCCCCCATTGTTGCAACGGTCGTCACTCGATCCTGTCCCTTAGATGAAATCAATCATGGTCAAAGAGTTGTTCCATTCCCTCCCGTCGAAGCTAGTCAAAGAGGTGGCCGTGGATCTTGATGCGGTGTATCAGTTTGACTTGAGAGGGTCGCAAGGCGGCCAGTATCAGTTGCGGGTTCAGAATGGGGCCTGCGTGGTGGAAGAGGGGACTCATACCGATCCGCATGTGACCCTCTCGATGGCCGGTGAAGACTGCATCAAGATGTTAAACGGACAACTCAGCGGTCCAGCGATTGGGATGTCCGGGCGCTTGCAGATTAGCGGGGATGTCGGGCTGGCTATGCAGCTTATGTCACTTTTTCCGAGTCTCGGGTAACGGGCTCGACGATCTATTCCAATGCGGGGGGAGAGGGGGAAAGGATACCCCACAAAAGGAGAGGAAGGCGGGAGAGTCTTTGCAAACCATTGATTCTCCTTTGCCGAATACCCCATAGCTTGCTGCGGGAAGCTTCATTGTCTGTCTGAGGACGGTGAACATGAAGAGGGGCAGTAGGGTCCAGTTAAATCGGGGAAAGTCTTTGATGTAATCGCAACCCCTTGATTCATAATCAGGCCGTTTTTCGTTTCACGTTCAAGTCTGAGGTACCTTGATAATTTCGAAATGGCACGCTGCCATGGGCTCTGAGCGAAGCCACACCATTTATAACCAGGCATGACTGAAAGAGGGGATTACTGCCGGATCTTGGCCCAGGCTTTCTGGTACTCCTCGAAGGAATCGACTTCCATCCAACCCTTGAAGATTGGCACGGCTTGGACGGTGTGGCCCCGGTCAATCAGTTCCTGAAGCAAATCTGTGACGGAGGCCTTGGCGAGGCTTGCGGATTCGTGGAAGCCGGTCGACTTATATTTTTCTTGTGAGGCTCGATAACACTCGCGAAGGGCCTCCGTGCCTTTCTCGGAGAACATGGCCATGCCGATAAATTCCCCATGGGCCTCTTCCCGTGGGAGCTGCTGGCCGATCTTGACCACCCGGTGTTCACCCTCCGGCGTCACGAACCTCAACAAGTGACTCTTGCCCGGAGGTTCGGCGAGTGAGACGAGGTCAGGATTGAAATGGGTTGGCTGCGCATTCCGTTGCTCCTGATCGAGCCAGGCCAGATCAACCACGAGGGAGATGTCGGCGGGACTCTTGAGCAGCTTTTCGAGAATGGCCGTATCAAAGATGATGTCGCCGTACAATACGATGGTCCGGCCTTTTAACTCATTCTCGGCGCAGAAGAACGAAAACAATTCTCCGGTCTCTTCATAACGGTCGTTGTCGTAGTAGCGGATGTTGGGAAGGGTGATGGCTTCCCTCTTATACCCGCGGACCAAAGCGATTTCTTTGATGTTGCATTCGTTGAGTACGCCGATCTGGCGATCGAGGATGGTTTTCCCCTTGATGTCGAGCAAACACTTCGGCTTGTCTTCAATCAACGGAAGCAACTGTTTCTCAAACCCGGCGGCGGCGATGATGGCGGTAATCTTTTCGCTTCCCACCGACAGGAACTGCTTTTCGTCTTGCTCCATCTGCGGGACGCCGACAATGTCGTAGACTTCGGGTAGCGTGACAATGCGATCGTTCGCGACGCCGGGGCGTGTGTCTTTCTTAATGAGATCAAGTGTGTCCCTCATAGCGTGGATCGCCGCTCGTATCGGCTGGTTGGCGTAGATGATGATCTTGGCTCCTGCCTCTTCCATTTCCTCAGCGGTGGTCCGGTCAAAAATCGTCGGGACCACGACCAGTGGCACGCGGCCGGACCAGGCTTTGTACACGGCTCTGAGCTCGTCGAACTTCTTCGACTTAGAGTGGATCAGGACTGCATCAGCCCCCGCGTCGGCATAGGCTTCTGCCCGTTTCAACGCTTCTTCCTGGCCCCAGCCCGCAATGAGGGCTTCCGTTCTGGCGATGATCACGAACTCAGGAAAAATCTGCGCCGCCTTCGCCGCTTTGATCTTGCCGCAATGTTCTTCGATCGGAATCAATTCTCGGCGGACGCCCGCGTAGAAGCTGCAGCGCTTCGGATAGACGTTGTCTTCGATACAAATGGCGGCCACGCCGGCTCGTTCCCGGTCGTTGACGGTGCGCATGACGTTCAGCGCGTTCCCATACCCGGTGTCGCAGTCGGCGATGACTGGAATGTCCACGGCGTTGGCGATATTGCGCTCGACTTCGAGTTGCTCGCTGGAGGTAATGAAGCTGGCGTCAGGAATGCATTTCAGAGAGGCCGAAATAGCGAAGCCGCTGGCCCAGACACCGTCGAAGCCGGCGCGCTCGATGAGACGTGCGCTCAGCGCATCGTGGGCACCAACAACTTTCAAGGCGCCGGGCTTCTTCAATGAGGCTCTGAGTTTCGCAGCGTTCGTCATAGGTCCACATGATGCGAAAGCACGTGGCGCTTGTCAATGGAAAGTTTGCAGAACAGGGTTGATGGCGCTCAAAAGACCGTGGCGGAATTCCCTTCCGACAATTTTTCACGAAGCGTCCGGCTTTCAAAGAATATAATGCCGCGATCGAGTTTACTTTCAAAGCGCAACGTCACTTCCGTATTGAAGCCGTGCCAGGCGTAGACTTTGACCGGGCCGACGGCGATTTATCCCGGAGTCAGGTCAAGCGGACCGTATTTGGATTGATGATAGGTCAGGACCCCCTCATAGGTGTCTTTCCCGCTGTAGCGAACAGTAACTCTACCGAACTTGCTCTCAAAGGTTGTAAATCGCATGGAGTCGACCGGCGTGGTGGGGTGGTTCATGGCATCAAGCCGGGTGAATGATGAACGACTTGCCGAAAACGATCCCATGAGGCAGGGGTGAACGCAACCCGACGATATTCCTTGAGAATCAGCAAGACCGTATCTTATACTACCCAGGTTTTTCCGCCGCCATTTGTTCGGCGACTCCACGAGAAGGAGTGTGACGCATGATGGAAAGCGATGTCTTTGTTCAGGCTATGCAGGACATGGGAATGAATTTTTTCACCGGCGTGCCAGATTCGATCCTTGGCGGGATTATTGCCGAGTTGATGAATCGTCGGCTGTATACCCCTGCGGTCCGCGAAGATGAAGCAGTGGCTATGGCTGCTGGGGCTTACATGGCGGGGAAGATCCCGGCCGTCTTGATGCAGAACTCAGGCCTAGGGACCTCGCTCAACACCCTGATTTCTCTGAACTTGATTTATCGACAACCGTGTATCCTGATCGTCTCGTGGCGGGGCCAAGGGGGGAAGGATGCGCCGGAACATCTCGTGATGGGCGAAGCGATGCCGCAATTTCTCGATACGATGAAAATTCCCCATCGCACCCTAACTGAAAAGACAGTGATCGAAGATCTCAAATGTGTGGCGGAGGCCTTCATGAAGCAACGGATTCCAGCTGCACTTTTCATTACGAAGGGCGTGGTGAAAGGATTGCATCCATGACGGTTGTGAAGTGTGAGGACAACCCATGAGACCGGAACAGGGGACGTTGATCAGCCGGTCGCAGGCCATTGCAGCGTTGCTCGAACTGCTGACCGATCAGCCGGTCATCATCTGTAACGGGTTCCCCTCGCGCGAGGCGAATAAAATCGCCGACCGCCCCACGCATTTTTATATGATCGGGTCGATGGGGAATGCGCCGGCGATCGCGCTCGGTGTGGCACTGGCGAAGCCGAATAAACGGGTGGTCACATTCGATGGCGACGGCAACGTGCTGATGGGGATGGGAACGCTCGCGACTGTCGGCGCGCTGAAGCCGAAGAATTTTATTCACGTGGTGTTCGATAACGAAGTCTACGGGACGACCGGGAACCAACCGACGATCTCAAATGTCGTGCCGTTGGAGAAAGTGGCGAAAGCGGCAGGCTATGTGAACGTCGAACGCGTGCTTGATCGCGACGATCTAGTCTACGAATTCAAAGACATGCTAAAAAAAGACGGGCCGAGCATGTTGCTCGTCAAGGTCAACGAGTTCGCCGAGGACGCCGACCGGGTTCGGCACGAGCCGCCGGACATCACGAAACGGTTCATGAAGGCGATTGAATAGGTTGCGTCGTTTGTGAGATGTCGCTCGTATATCGTCATGCGCTTCACGAAATACGCTTCATGATAAACGGAGTACGCAGGTGATTCTCCTCAACCCAGGCCCAGTCAACGTCAGCGAGCGGGTGCGGCAGGCGCTGCAGAGACCAGACATTTGCCACCGCGAGTCCGAGTTCACCGAGCTGCTGCATCGCATCCAGGACAAGCTTCTCAAGGCCTTTGTGCCTGGTGCTGAAGCGGACTATGCCGCGGTCCTCATCACAGGCTCCGGGACGGCCGCAGTCGAATCGAGCCTCATGTCGTCCATCCCGCACGGACGACGCATCCTCATCATAAACAACGGCGTCTATGGCGAACGTCTGTCTCAGATGGCCGGCCTCCATCGATTGGGCATTTCCGAACTCAAGTACGAGTGGACGGAGCGGCCCGATCCCGAACGACTGCTTCTGGCCTTGCGACAACATTCGGAAGTCCACGGCGTGGCGATGGTCCACCACGAAACGACGACGGGCCTACTCAATCCGGTAAAAGACATCGCCGAAGTCGTCGATAGCCAGAATCGCGTGTTTATCGTGGATGCCGTAAGCGCGCTGGGTGGGGAAACCATCGATATCGCCGGGTCCCACATGTATATAGTGGCTGGTACGGCAGGCAAATGCATCCAGGGATTTCCTGGCGTCTCCTTTGTGCTCGTGCGCAAGGGTTTTCTCGAAAGGTTGCGGAGCTATCCGAAGCGGTCGTGGTATCTGCACCTCACGCACTATGTAGACGATCACGGTCGCGGCACGATTCCCTTCACGCCGGCCGTGCAGGTGTACAACGCCTTCGACGAGGCGCTGAGCGAATTATTGGAAGAAGGCGTGGCGAATCGCATTCAACGATACAAGAAAATGGCGGCCCTCATTCGCGAGCGCGTGGCCAAGATCGGGATCAAGCTGGTCCTCACGCCCGAGCGCCAGTCCAATACGATCACTGCTTTTCGTCTGCCCGACGGCATGCCCTACGCCACGCTCCACGATCGATTGAAAGAACAGGGCTATGTGATCTACGCAGGACAGGGACAACTAGAAAGCAAGATTTTCCGTGTGGCAAACATGGGCGCGTTGACCGAGGCGCAGTTCAACGGGTTCCTCGACGCCTTCGAGCAATCCTGCAAGCCCCCATGAAAGCCGTCATCCTCGCAGCCGGCGTCGGTAAACGCCTGTGGCAAGTCACGCAACACCATCCCAAGTGCCTCATCGAAATCGGTGGCCGGTCGCTGCTGCACCGCCATCTCGCCACTTTGGCCAGCGTCGGAATCCGGCGAGCCGATATTGTCGTAGGATACAAGCAGGAGATGATCCGCGCCGCGGTTGAGCGCGAGTCCTGCGGCGTCGACGTCACTTTTCTCGCCAACGAGCAGTTTCATCGCGGCAGTATCTCCTCACTCTGGATCGCGCGGACCGCGCTGGACGACAACGTGATCTTCATGGATGCCGACGTGCTGTTCCACCGGGAAATTCTGCAGCGGCTCGTACACTCGTCTTATGAGAACGCGCTGCTCATGGACGAAACCGTCAAGCAGCAGACCGGCGAGGAATGCATGGTCGTCGTCGAGGGAGGCCGCGTCATCGCGCTCACCAAGAAAATACCCGACCACTATGACTACGTAGGTGAAAGCGTCGGGTTTTTGAAAGTGAAGCATGCCGACACGCCGTATGTCGTGGCCTCGCTCCAGTCCTGTATCGATAAAGCGGCCTGGAATATGGAGTACGAGGATGCGCTGCTGGAATATTTCCGCGACGTGAAGGTCGGCCATGAGAAGATCGGCGGTCTGCCGTGGGCCGAGATCGATTTTGTTGAAGACGTGCGGAAAGCCGAGTTGGAAGTTTTACCGAGATTGTGAGAAAGTCTTTCGTGACCCTTCTTTCCTGTTGAGGGGCGAGAGACAAACGGCACACGACGAGTGATGGGTTTCAGCGATGAATGAGAGCGTCATTCAGAAGCGGGCGGAGATTCAGGGGCTCGCCACGGCCATCTTGCTTCCCTCGGTCGGCGTGTTCGGTGGAGCAATCGGGCACCAGGTTGGCGAAGTGGGTCCCCTGGCAAATGTTGTGGGGATCGGGCTGTTTCAGCGCGCCGTACTCACATTGCAGCGCGCGGGCATTCGCCAATTGATCGTACTCGCAGGCCCTGAAGAAGATCAGCTCAAGCAGGCGTTGACGAAAGGGCCTCGCGTGACGATCCCGGTCCGCTGGATGCCCATCCGAGAATTCCCTCTTGACGATCCGCGAACATGGGAAGCGCTGGCGGCGGAGGTACACAGCTTCGCACTTGTCGCGAGTGTGAACGGCGTGTTTTCACAGGGGCTGGTCGAACAGCTGCGGCACGATGTGCGGGACGACGAGGCCATCGTCGTGGCGCAGACGTCGCCGGTGCGATCCGCAGAATCGACGTCACTGGGCCTTCGGTTGAAAGTTCAGTCCAATCGCTTGGATGCCTTTGCTCCAGCTCGATTCGAAAATTCGGCGCTGCGCGCCGCAGAGTTGGTGGTCTTGCCGGCCAGCCTCATGAGTGCTGTGAGTCACCTTGCGAACGAGGGCGGCCGGATTCCGATCCGTCAGTGGCTTGAACGGGCTGCGGTTGATGGTCGCGTGCAGGTCGTGGCAGCGGAGGACAAACGCGGTACCTGGTATCAAGACGTGCGCACGTTGCCCGATGTGCAGACGGCTGAAAAGCAGCTCTTCAATTCGCTGAAGGGGGAGTTCGAAGGGTTCGTCGATCGGTACTTCAATCGCAAGCTTTCCCGCTGGTTCACGCGGCTTTTTCTCGCCATCGGGCTCTCGCCCAATTCCATTACGATCTTGGCCACATTAGTCGGCCTCCTGTCTGCCGCGGGGTTTGGAATGGGGACCTACACCGCCGGCGTTTTCGCCGCGGTGCTGTTCCAGCTTGCGGCCGTCCTTGACTGTTGCGATGGCGAAGTGGCGCGCCTCACGTTTACGGAGTCACCGTTTGGCGCCCGGCTCGACATTGCCATGGATAATATCGTGCACATGGCGATCTTCGCTGGCATCGCCACTGGGCTATATGTGACACAGGTTGGGCAGGATCAAGCTTGGGTCGCTCTCGGCGCAGCTGCGGTGCTGGGCAGCGGCGTGTCGTTCCTGCTCGTGGAGAAAGCGCAAAAGATCAAATCGGCGAGCGGGTGGAAAACACCGGTCAATGCGGCCTGGTCGGATTTCATGTTGAAGAATCTCGCCAGCCGAGATTTCTCCGTGATCGTGCTAATCTTTGCCCTGCTCGGCAAGCTCAATTGGTTTCTCTGGATGGCGGCAGCCGGCTCACTGGTCTTTGCCGGCATCATGCTCTGGGTGATAAGGCCGTCAGCGGTCTCTCGTGCTTAGGGGCTTCCTCCTTCTCGTCGGGCTTCTCACACTCGGTCTTCTCGTTTGGCATATTGGGCCCGGCAATATCTATGATGCCGCTGCTCGGCTTGGTCCCGTGGCCCTGTTCGTCATCCTGATTCCCTCCATTGTCATGTACGTAGTCGAGGCCTATGGCTGGAAGGTCACGCTTGGGCCTGCTGCCCAAGCCATTCCTTTCTGGCGTCTCCTCGCGATCCGCACCGCCGGGGAAGTGGTGAACATGACCACCCCGACGGCCTACGTCGGCGGCGAACCGCTCAAGGCCTACCTGCTCAAGAAACACAACGTGCCGATGGTGGAAGGTCTGGCGTCCGTCGTGATCGCGAAGACGACCATGATCATCGCTGAGGTCTTGTTCATCTTGGTGGGCATCGCGTTGGGATTTTGGATTCTGGGCGCAAGCAGTTCGTCTGGGCAGTTCGTCGCGGCGGGCTTGTTGAGCGTGGGGTTGCTACTGATCGGCACGGCGGGATTTGTGTTCGTCCAACGACGCGGGCTCTTTACGTGGATTCTGGAAACGCTGTGGAAGCTTGGGCTGCGGATCAGGTTCCTGGAAGCGCGGAAAGACAAATTCCGATCGCTCGATCAGACGATCTTGAATTTCTACAGCCACCACCAAGGCGCGTTCTACGCCTCAACGGGTTTGTTCTTTCTGGGGTGGATGGCGGAAGCGCTGGAAGTGTATGTGATCGTCTACTATCTCGGCGGGCCGGCGGATCCTCTATCGGCCATCTCTATCGGGGCCCTGTCCGTTTTCATCAAAGGGGGGACATTCTTTATTCCTGGCAGCCTCGGCGCACAGGACGGTGGCAATCTGCTCTTGCTGAAAGCCTTTGGTTACAGCGACGTGACCGGCATCACCTTCGCGCTGCTGCGCCGGTTTCGAGAACTCGTCTGGATTGGAATCGGGCTGCTGTGCTTAGCGAAGATCGGAAAAGACCATTCCCCCGCCTAGACCCGCTACCCCAGACGTTGATTCCTGTCTCATAACTTTTCTCGAGCTGAATTTATCGCCCCCTCGTTGTTGATACTAAACCAGATGGATTGGTATAAGGCCCAACGTTGGAGGAGTAGCGGCGGCTGGGCTTGCCCCTACATATCTGCGTTCATGGGACTGCGAACACACCAGACTGGGAAGCTGAATATCTTAAAGTTAAAGAGGCTGAGCACGTTGCCCAGGAAGGCGTCCACGTTCCGTGCGTAGGAAGGAAGATTGGCCTCCGGCACCACCGACCAATAGGAGGTCGCCTGGACGTTAAGAAATGGATGGTTCGGCGGGAGGATCGGCCTAGAGAGTCCACGAATGGGGCCTACCAGGCTGCGTAGCTCGACCGGCGAGGGCAGACGCCAGCCTTTCTGGCCTCCGACGGATTTGTTGACGCAGGTGGTGCGGGCCTCGTTCCACGTCACGGTCGTTGTTTGCGGGGACTTCTCCCACACCATCCCAGTGGTTTTATCCAGGACCGCGTCGTTGTTGAAGGTGGCCAACATCACGAACCGCTGCGCCGCCGGGTGCGCCTTGTGCCAGTTCTGGATGACGCCTGCGAGTAACTCTTCTACCACCGGCGGAGTGGTGGCAGGAGTACCTCTTAGCTTATACCCTAGGAGGCACAACCCTCCAACCAGCGCAACGATCCCGATCTTCCTAATCCATGTGGTTTGCATAATGGTCTTCCGGGATGTGAGACGATGATGGGAAATTCTCAAAGATTATATTATGGGGGACAAATCCTACGCCACCCGCACAGAGTGGGCCAATGCTCCTGTTGGGGGGAAGGTGACGGGAAAGGAGGTGAGCCTGGGACTAGCTAGGGAAAGGAGTGGAGCACATGGACGTATTACATCGATGATAGTTAATGGTTTTTAGAGGTGGGGGTCGGCTAACGGCTAACGCTATTTCCTCTTCCGCCACTCCCACGGCGGTACAGGCTGCGGATCGACCCACAACCCTCTCCGCCCCTCTTGCCCTTCGTGTTCGAACTCTTCCAGTACCGTATCCTCCGGCGCATACTTCCGATACCACCAGCACCAGTTCTGCTTTAAAGCACGTTTGAGGCCGGCAGAGCCGAAAGCACTATCCCGTAGGAGTTACTCAAGTCAAGGCATTACCCCTTAGACTGCTAAAGGCTTAGCGGAACTGTGACCATAACTGCGCCCATCACGTCATTCTGCTCAAAGTCCTGTTTCGGACTGTCCGGGTGTGTGTTGTGGCAGCCGATGCAGGCCTGCGAAACAGCCCTGTCGGCATAAATGGCTTGGAGATGCGCCCTTCCCCCCTTCATGACCACTTCGGTATAAGGACGATCCGGATTCTGCAGGGTTTCCACAAGCCCTTTATGCTGGGATTCGTTTTTGGGTCCATTCCGTTTATTGATAGGCCAAAGGCCGATGAGTTTGTATCCAATCCTGGCTTTCGTGTTCACTGCCATACGGGCTGTCTCTTTCAAGAATTGGGCGGGGAGGGGAAGGGTCTTTTCGGTCTTCCAATTTTCCGAAGCGACGGCGACGCCCTTCGCCTGCATCCGGTTTACGACATGGACGGTGTAAAAGGTACGGTTTGACTCGATCACGGCATGCACCATGTCTGCCACTCTTTCTGCAGGAATTCCGCCGCAGTCCTTTGCACCAGACGATGTCCCCCAATACACGAACACGACGATAAGTATTGATACGGTTCCCACCACGAGGCCTTTCCTGCTCATAACGCATTCTCCTTTCTAGCTCATGGACCACTCAAACCATAGTGGATTTTGGATGCCACAATCCAGGCCCCGCTGACCCACGGTCGTCTCAGATCCTGACCCCATCGGTTTTCAACAACTGGTACACAACAAGAGAAAGGCGAGAAAGAAGGAGAGACGTTTCATAGTTGCCTCAGTCGAAGAGGCAGGTTGTCTGGGCACGATCGGACAGTGCATATATGCTAGCAGGAACCTGATATGGGGGCAAGGGCTTCACGTGGACCACTACGGAAGATAGTCGTTCACTTCGATCGCGACCAAATTGAATCAGCTCATTATTTCGCCAAACGAGTTGGTAGTCCTTATCCAGGAATTGCGAATACTTGCTGGAGCGGGATTTGTGACCGCCGTCTGTTCAGGGCTTCAAATGATGTCAATATTACCGATAGAACTAGGCGGGTGAACGGATTGACATGGATCCGACGAGCAGCGAAATCGTGGGGCTCTCGTGAAGAGAGGTTAGCGTCGCTTGAGGTACTTAAAAAATTCTGAATCCGAGCTCGTCACGAAGGTCGAACTATTAGCGAAGGTCTTCTTGTAGGCTTCCATCGAACGGGTGAATTCGAAGAATTTTATATCCTGCCCATACGCCTTGGCATAGATACGAAACGCCGCGGCATCACCGCCTCCGCGAAACTGTTCAGATTCTTTGTACGCCTGGGCAAGGAGGATCTCGCGTTCCTTCTCGGCTTCCGATCTGATTTTTTGAGCTTCTTCGGCTCCCTCAGCCCGGTACTTCTTGGCCTGACGTTGTCGCTCGGCCTGCATTCGAGAGTACACCGCTTGCTCATTTTGTTCAGGCAAGTCGGCGCGTTTGATCCGGACATCCTGGACCTCGATACCGTAGACGCTCGCTTTTGTATTTGCTCGTTCAGTAACCGTGTGCATGATGTCGGATCTCGTACTCGATACAATCTCCAATAAAACGTGGCGACCCAACTCAACGCGTAACTCAGAATAGATGATGTCGTGCAGCCGTTGGAGGGCTCCCCGCTGGCTTTGGAACGCCTGATAGACTAACAACGGGTCGGTAATCCGCCATTTGGCGTAGTTATCCAGAAGCAGCGTCTTCTTGTCCTTCGTGATGACATCCTGGGCGGGGGAATCGTAATCCAAAAGCCGTTTGTCAAAATACGTCACCTCCTGGATGAACGGAATCTTCATATTCAATCCAGACTCGGTGACGTTCCTTACGGGTTTCCCGAGTTGTACGACAATAGCGGTCTGGGTCACGTCTACGACAAAGAAGGGAGAGGCTCCCAGGACAAACAACACGATGACCACCGCAACTACAGCAATAATAATATGTTGTTTCGTCATGGCTGGCGTTCCTCGACTCCTGGGTTGGAGACGGAGCTTGATAGGCGGTCCGATGGCTGCTGGACCTCGCCTTTTGGTCTGGAGGCGGACCTTGATAGGCGGTCCAGTGGAAGATAGGGCAGAACGCGCTCGCCGGCTTTTCCGTCGATGATCACTTTTTCCACATTCGGGAGGATTTCCTCCATCGTTTCAATGTAGATCCGCTTACTGATGACCTCTTTCGCTTGTTTGTATTCCTTCAGCGTGGCCATGAAACGATTTGCCTCACCTTCGGCGCGGTTTATCCGAGCCTGCGCGAAACCCTGTGCCTGGTTCACCAGTTGAGCAGCTTCACCTTTTGCCCTCGGAAGAATATCATTTCGGTACCCCTGAGACTGATTGATCAATTTTTCGCGATCTTCTTTGGCGTTGGTCACATCTTTGAAGGCGGCCGCGACCGCTTCGGGGGGATTAACGTCCTGAAGCTGAATAGCTGCAATCTGCACACCGGCCGCGTACTCATCGAGAATAGTTTGAAGCAAGTCTTGAGTGTTTTGTTGAACCGTGGCTTTCCCGGTGGTCAACACCTCGTCGATCTTGCTCTCGCCCACCACTTGCCGCATTGAGGCCTCGGCGGCCTTTATAATGGTGTCTTGGATCCCTGTCACGTTGAAAAGAAACTCGCTTGAATTTTTGATCTTGTACTGAACGATAAACTCGATCGCGAGGATGTTCATATCGCCGGTCAGCATCAAAGCTTCCTGAGGGATCATCTGCGTCCGACCCTGGCGATCGGTGCGGAACCCAATTTCCAAACGATGAAGTTTTTCGACCTTCGGTTGGTGGACGCTCTCAAGAATAGGAAGTTTGAAGTGGGGGCCAGGGCCGACAGTGCGAACCGGAGTCCCGAACCGCATAACGACACCTTCCTCATCCGGAGCGACAATGTACACGCACTGCCAGACCAGGAAGATCCCCAGGGCCGCTATGATAAGTATCCTGATTCCGCGGGAAGGGAGGAGGTTTTTGAATCCCCCGGGAGGAAGGAAGTTCTTGAATTGCGTCTGGGCCTGTTTGAGGGCATCCTCAATCGGGTCGCCCTTCTTGCTCCAAGGATCTTTGGGGTCCCAAACCATGATGTATTCTACCTCCTAATGAAGGATGCAGGGTTCATATGGTCGTCACCATAGCAGAGTGTCACGCCGGGAGCAAGTCAGCTTTTGGCACTGTCGCCTAATGACCTTTCCTCACTTGCTCCAGTAGTTGTACACTGAGCTGATTTGATCGATCACGTCCTGCGTGTTCTGGCCGGCCACATTGATTAGGCAGCCGATTGCTCTGACGACATGTTCGCTAAGACAGAACTGAATAGTGGGGTGAACTCCGAGGGAATTGAACCCATTCCGTCCTCCAATAATGGTCTGGTGGCCATCAGCCCGCCACAGCAGACCATGAAAGCCGACGACCTCGATGTTGTGCCGAATCCTCGCTGATCATCGAGGATGTGCTCAATGATGAAGCGTGTGTTGACGGTGTCGGAGGCATAGGGGTTCGAACCCGCATCGCTTCCGGGGAGGTGATTAGGAGTAGAAGACCCCGGCCCTGATCCGGAACGTCTGCAGGTTCTTTCTCATTAGAACACCCTCGGTTCAGGTGAGCGTGCCGAAGCGGGAGGCTGGCAGGCGGCCGGGGGGTGCACCCCCTGGTGGATTTTCTGTACCAGTCACCCAGTGGTTTGTGGGGAGCACGATCATGTTGAACGTGGTGGTTGACGGTCGCTAACCATCAGGATCCCATCTTGAAAGAGAGAATCTAGAGAATTCTGGTGAGGATCAGGTAAGCGATACTAGCGAAGAGTGCTGTCAAGGGGAGTGTCACGACCCACGCAAGGACAATATCCAGCACCGTCGTCCAGTGTACGGTGTTCAGACCCCTGAGTAAGCCGATTCCGATAATGGCAGAACTGCTGACATGGGTCGTCGAAACAGGCAGGCCCAGTGTACCTGAGATGAGAACTAGCGAAGACGTGGTCAGGTTGGCAGACAATCCTTCAGCATGATTCATTTTCGTCACTTTCTCCGCGAGCACCTCCGTCACGCGCAACCCTCCGAAGTAACTGCCCAATCCCATCGCAAGGGCAACTCCTCCGAAAGCGGCAACCTGGGACGAGACGCTGGGCCACGCTGCGGCTGTGGTGCCGAGCAGGAGTATGGCCACGATCTTCGGCGAGTCGTTGGTTCCCCGGGCAAACGACGCCAGGCCGCTGGAGACCCAGTGAGTCGTATCGAGTCCTACGACCAGCCCCTGTAAGGCAGCACGATCGCATTGTGATGGTACTGCCATGACTGGCTGGCCGAAACTCGTGACCCGGAACAGGGTTTTGGTGCTTCCTCGCGCGTCGATTGCGACCAACGCGCGAGATGCAGGCATCACGCACACACAGGTTCCTTCCCACCGTGCCGCAAGCAGACTCACGATGGGATGAAGGATGAGAGAGACGGTGAGAGCGAGGAACGGACTTAGTAACAATGGAAGAGCGATCTTCTTTCCAATCGCGGGCCAGATCAAAGACTCGCCTGCGAAGGCCACCAAACCGATTCCTACGATTGCTCCAGTGAGTGCGTGAGTTGTCGAGACTGGGAGGCCGGTGCGTGAGGCAAGAAATACCCACGCCATCGCTCCGGTCAAGACGGCCAAGGGGACGGCGGGCTGAATGGCCGTACCAGTCTGAATGAGGCCATGGCTAAAGGTCTTGACCATCGCACTGGCGACGAATGCAGAGGCTCCTGCGCCGATGATGGTCCAGATGGTTCCCCAGCAGATAGCTGCTCGGTAATTTGTGACGCCACCTCCCACAAGCGTGGCGACCGTTTTCGAAACGTCATTGGAGCCGTTGGCGTAGGCCAAGGCGAGGACCAGGAGAAATGCAAGGAAGGATAGTTCCACAGCGCTGCTTTGAACTTGGTACGGGCTACTTATCCTGCGCGACGGTTCCACCACAGGAAGATCCGGAGCCGGCTGTGCAACCGTAGCAATGGTTGTGTATCACGATCTGGCGCCGCTCGAGCTTCACCGGGTCAAAGTTAAGGATGTGCGATGGTGCTCCATGGTCGACCGGCAGATCGAGCATCTGGTTGAAGTCGCAATCGTAGAGCCGACCGTCCCATCCGACGGAAATCGTGTTACGGCACATCACGCCGGCGACAGCGGCGGGATTGAAGGCATTGGCCAACCGTTCCATGTAGGCCTCGTAGTTGCCGCTTTCCACGAGAAACTCTAGGAATCGACTAATCGGCATGTTGGTAATCGTATAGAGGTGGTTGAATTCCACGTGATGGCGCGTGCGGAGCTCTTTTCTGAATTGCGTTTCGATCGCCTCTTGATTGGGAGGGAGAAAGGCTCCCACAGGATTGTAAACGAGGTTCAAGGCGAGGCCGCTGTCAGGCTGACCGTAGCCAAGTCGATTCAAGAGGCGAAGTGCCTCAATCGACTTCTTAAAAATCCCGTCGCCTCGTTGCGCGTCGGTCTGACTGGCGCGGTATGAAGGAAGTGAGGCGATAATTTCGACACGATGGGTAGCCAGAAACTTGGCCATGTCTGCCTGAGAGGAGATCAGCAACACAGACAAATTACAGCGATCCATCACATGCCGGTCAAGCGCACGAACCTGCTCGACTAACCAGCGAAAGTTGGGGTTCAACTCCGGCGCCCCCCCCGTGATATCGACCGTGGGAATGTCGGTCTTGGCGAGAGCCTGAATACACTGTTCCGCCGTTTCTCGGGTCATGCTCTCGGTACGATCTGGCCCTGCATTCACATGGCAGTGGCGGCAGGTCTGGTTGCACAGTTTACCGACGTTGAGTTGAAAGACGGTGATTCCCGTGGCGCGCAGAGGGAATAAACCGGCCTGATTGAGTTGCTCCTCAAAGGGAGGGTGATTGGTTGAATCTGCCAGCAGCTTGAGTTGCTCAGCAGAAGAGGCTAGGGGGTTGTGTCGTCCCAGCAGGGTCAGCGGCATATCTGTACCCATCAAAAGTGAGAAATCCTCTCAGGAATCGATTTCACTCAGCGTACAGAACGCATTGTGGCCAAGACCGATTCAGGAAATCGTAGCTCGCAGCAACCGAAATTCAGTGCCTGCCCTTGGCGGTTGGCCAGCGCCCGCTGGACAGTCGGCGCGATCCGATAGGAGACCTGCTTACCTTTCCGAAGCCTCTCAACCACTCCGGAATTTCGAAGAATGCGGATATAATGCGGATATGATGGGAGATGTGAGGTTGCGGACAGTGCAATACCCGTACGAGCTCAGTCACGCATTTCTCCTCAACCAGCAACGATTCCAGGATGTGCAACCTGGTTCCATCCGCCAGGGCTTTCAGGACCGTAGCGCATTGCCGCGGGTGCAAGATGTCGCTGGGTGAGGCGGGTTTTATCAACAGCAGCCTCCATCGGGGGAACAGGTGACCGCGTCACCGCTCACGCGCTGGCCGGTTCGATTGAGAATGGCGAAGTGGGGCGCATATCCCTCGGCTTTCAGGACGGCAAAGGTCTTGGAACAAATTTCCAACGGCTCCCCCCGTCGGTAGACGTGGTGGTCATCATCCGTAACCTCGACGAAGGGGCCGGCCAGCAGGGCGTAGTGGCCTTGCCAGATACAAGGAGTCTGAGCAGGAAACACCGCGGTCCAGCGGGAGTCACTCTGATCGATCCATACGGGATCAGCGGTCAGTACGAAGTGGTCGGCCAGTGGAGCGTGGTTCAACAAAACCGCGTCATCGAGAGTAATCGGTCGAGGGATGCCGCGCTGATAGGTCTTCCCGCGTTCATCTATCACGCGGTTGAAAGGCCCGCGGAGCGTGGCGTAGTGAACCGTCGAGGGAGCCGTAGTCGGAAGCACTTTGTACCCGGTCAACGTGACTGAAAAGAAATGGATCCCATCGATCGCTTGCCAAGGCGAAAATGTGATCAGATGGATGCCGAGAAATCCGGCTTCCACCATTCCCGCGATGTAAGCCGTCAAGGTGAGCGCGCCGGACAGGCAGTCTCCCCATTTGTCGGCGTCGTGCACCAGGTACTGAGGAACGGCCTGGTCTGCGACGATATCGGAAATGGTAAATCGCCCGCCCGGTTTCGTCACCCGAAACATTTCGCGAAAGACCTTCCGTTTGTCCGGCGCGAGGTTAATGACGCAGTTCGAGATGATCAAATCGATCGTGCCATCCTCGATGGGCATCGCATCGGCCAGACCTTTGCGAAACTCCACGTTGGGAGCGGGGTAGCCCAAGTTGGTTGCCACGACCCTGGCGTTCTTACGGGCAATCTCCAGCATCGTATCAGTCATGTCGATGCCGATTACGCGTCCGATGGGGCCGACGAGCCGGGAGGCTTCGAAACAGTCGATCCCTCCACCCGAGCCGATGTCCAAGACCCTTTCACCTGCGCGCACCGTCTTGAGGCCAGCCGGAGTGCCGCAGCCATAGGAGATCTTCAGCACCTCTTCGGGGATAAACGTCTTGAGGTTCCCCATGTCGTAACTGGTCAGGCAACATATCTGCTCGCCTGTTGAGGCGGCTCGGGCATAGCGATCGCTGACTTTTTGGGTGATTTCGTCTATTGGCATGGTCTCCTCACGGTCGAAAGGAAGGATGTAAGTTTCTCCATGTATCAACTCCTGGAATCTATGTCAACATGGCTTCCTATACGAAGACCCGGATAGGCTTTTTCTATAGAGGGACCGGGATCTATACCAATACGGCAGAGCAGAGTGGGTAGATTTATCATGTGTTGGCTCTTCCTACTGAGTCACAGTCAATCGTGACATCTTACATTCTTGACGCGCAATTCCTCTTCACTAAAATGGAATTCAGTCTCACCGTCTAGTAAGTGATGATCTGATAACCCTGTGATTCCAGCTTCTTGAGGCTCGGATGGCCCTCGAAATCTCCCGCCAGCTACACGCCGAAGGCTCCTGCACAGAACTCGCAAGCGCCACCGATCTGATCTTTCACCGCTAATACAGTCCGTGAAAATACAGTCTGTGAAACTTGTGTTAGGGCGTTTCCAGTTCAGGAATCCACTTTGGCCCAGCCCCGTCAAAGATAAGCTGCACGTCATCATGGGCGTCCTTGAATTCTTTGACCGCTTCCAGCGCGTTGACTACCCGCCTACACCCCTCATGTGTCTCCGTATCTGCGAACACCACAATTGCGAACTTAACCATGTGTCTTCCTCCGTGTTGGATGTCGATGAACGATAGCGCTCTTCTACCAGAGGTGATCATGGTCATTCTGTGGGCTGGCTTACAAAGCCAAGCCTCCTTTTTACTTCTAGACCTTGTGGGGTGCCTTAGAGAAGGTTGACAAGGCAGTCTGTAGGATCGCCATCACGGTGTTTGTGTCACTTCGTTGACATCGCGGTTCCTCCGGGATAGCATTACGCCGTATGACTCGTTGGCAAGAAGGGAAACCGAGCGTTCTGGTCTGGACCATCGGCCTGGCTTATTTCTCGCTGACCGTTTGGATGCATATTTGGGCGTTGGAAGCGGGTCTACCGCTTCTAGGCGAGCCTAAAAAGCCGCACCATCAAGTCTGCACCTGGATCGGCACCAGCGGCGAAGCCGCGCATATCGGCTGGGCCTCGCTCGTCCTGCCAAGACCAGCCGTCTTCCGAACGCCGTCCATTTCCCCCTCCCTTCCTACGTTGTTTGCGACACCCTCCGTGCTTGAAGCCCGAGCTCCTCCGTCATCCTCCGTAGTGTCATCCTAAGATCAATTGTTTTGAGATTTCCGTTGTCCGGATAAGCGGGGCAGATTTCTGCACGACCGGATTCCCTGAGGCCTTTTGCCGCGGGCTGGCCTCCGATTGATCAGGATTCTCTTCCGCTACACCGCCGTACACATCAGGGACGGTCGTTCGCAACCTGAACCGCTCAGAGGAGCCACTCTTTCTCTTTATGGTACGCGGGGCTCTAAAAAATCCGTATGTCGTTGTCGCACTGGTACTGGCCATTGTCCTCTTGGGCGTGACAGTGGTGATGCGGATGCCGGCGGATATGCTACCGGTCTTCAAAACGCCGGCGGTGCTCGTGTTGACGCTATACCCTGGAATGCCGGCCGAGGTGATGGAACGGGACATCACGACCAGGCTCGAACGATGGACCGGGCAGGCCAACGGCATCGCGCGCCAAGAGTCCCGGTCGATGGTCGGCGTCAGCGTCCTGAAAAACTATTTCCGATCTGACATCGACGGCAATACAGCCATGTCCCAGGTGACGTCGCTGGCCATGTCCGATTTGTATTACTTGCCGCCTGGCACACTGCCTCCGATGGTGATGCCCTTCGATGCGACTGCAAGCTTGCCGCTCGGCATTTTGGCGGTTAACAGTCCGTCCTTGAACGAAGCCGAACTGTATGACATCGCCTATTTTGATCTGCGGAATCGTTTGCAAGGAATCACGGGCGTCATTGCGCCAGCGGTCTATGGTGGGCAGATCCGCCGCATCCTGGCCTATGTGGATCGGCAAGAGCTGCTAGCCAGAAACCTGTCTCCGACCGATGTGGTCCGGGCGCTGAAGGAGTTCAACCTCATCATGCCCACCGGGAACGCCAAGATCGGTGCATTCGATTATCAAATCGAGACCGACGCCATGGTGCCGACCGTAGAGGCCATGAACGAGATTCCGGTGAAGTCCGATCACGAGCAGACCGTCTTTCTTCGCGACGTCGGGAATATGGAGGACAGTCACCAGATCCAAACCAACATCGTCCGGATCGACGGAAAACGACAGGTCTATATCCCGATATATCGCCAGCCCGGTGCCAACACCATCGAGGTCATCGACCGATTGAAAGACGCGTTTGCGAAGATCCTGACCAGGCTGCCGGCCAGCGTGAATCTGGATTTGGTCATGGACCAGTCCGTGTTCGTGCGGAACGCCATTGCGAGCTTGGTTCATGAGGGTCTCTTGGGGGCGGGGCTTGCGGGCCTGATGATTTTAGTCTTTCTCGGCAGCGCCCGCTCCAGCCTGCTGATCATGCTGGTCCTTCCCTTATCGGCTCTGACCGCCTTCATCGCGCTGTTCTTCACCGGAGATACGATCAATGCAATGACACTGGGCGGCCTGGCGCTCGTCATCGGAAGACTGGTGGACGATGCCATCGTCGTGCTGGAGAACACCAAACGATACATCGAGGCGGGCCTCTCCCCTGAGGAGGCCGCCCTGACCGGCGCGCGGGAAGTCAACAGACCGATACTGGCCGCGACCCTGACGGCCATCGTCGTCTTCATTCCTGTCGGATTAATGTCGGGGGTGGGACATTTTCTGTTCGCCCCTCTGGCTTTGACCGTCGCATTTTCGATGGCTGCGTCCTATATACTGGCCATGACGGTCGTGCCAATCGGGTGCACGCGGCTCTTCTGGGCTTCCATGTCCGGTCCCGGCGCGACCGGTGACGGGCCGGCTTGGCACCGGCCGTTCCGGCTGGCCTACGAGCGCCTGCAGGCCCGTTACGCGGACCTCGTCGCATGGACGCTGACACGGCGTGCTTTCGTTGCCGCTGCCGCGCTCACGCTGTTTGTGGCTTCGCTCGCGCTCCTGCCCCTCCTAAACACAGAGTTGTTCCCACGCACTGACCCCGGACAAATCACGATCACGGTCCGTGCGACGTCCGGATTGCGGATCGAAAAGACGGAAGAACTGATCGGAAGGATCGAAGACGCGATCAGGCGAGAGATCCAGCCCGAGGATCTCCGCATGCTTATCTCCAACATCGGCGTCCTCTACGATTGGCCGGCGGCTTACACGCCGAACGCCGGGCCGATGGATGCCTTCGTGCTGGTTCAGCTCTCGGAGAAGCGGCAACGGTCGGCATCCGACTACGGCCGGTCGCTCCGCGCGGTTTTGACGCGGGAGTTTCCCGACGTGGAGTTCGCGTTCGAATCAGGCGGCCTCATAACGGCGGCGTTGAACAACGGGCTCCCCTCGCCCATCAACATCCAGGTGGAAGGCAATGATCTCCGCACGGCACGGAACCTGGCTGAGGACATCCGCCGTCTAATCGCCGCAATTCCGGGAGCAGTGGACGTCCGCGTCCAGCAGCAGCTCGATTATCCGATGATCAGCATCGAGCTAGATCGAGTCAAAATCGCCAGACTCGGGCTGACATCCGAACTGGTCGTCAAGAACCTCGTGACCAGCCTGAACTCCAGCGTGAACTTCGATCCAGCATTCTGGATCGACCGGGGCAACGGCAATCATTATTTTGTCGGTGCGCAATACCGGGAAACAGCCATCGATTCACTGCAAACGCTTCAGGATATACCCTTGACGAGGCCCGGGCTAAGCGAGCCGGTGCTGCTGCGAAACGTCGCCCGGTTTGACTTCCGCGAAGCGCCCACCGAGATCAATCACCTCAACGTCACGCGAGTCATCGACGTCTACGCCAATGTCGAGGGGAGAGCTATCGGCTCCGTTACCGAGGACGTGCGGCGAAACATCGAGACGGACATCAAAGCGCACCTTCCTCCGGGATATTTCGTGCACGTCCGTGGAGAATACGAAAGTATGCGCGAGTCTTTTGGAGAGTTGAGCCTCGGCTTCGCGTTAGCGGTTTTCCTGGTCTACTTGGTGCTGATCGCCGAGTTCCGGTCGTTTCGCGACCCGTTCGTGATCATGCTGTCGGTCCCGATGGGCCTCATGGGAGTCATCTGGATCCTGCTGGTCACGGGGACGACGTTCAATATCCAGTCGTTCTTAGGAACGATCTTCACGGTGGGTGTAGCGGTCTCTAACGGCATCCTGTTGATCGAGTTTGCCAAGCAACAGGAAGCCGAAGGGCTGTCTCGTGAACAGGCGCTGGTTCGGGCCGCGAGCATCCGCCTGCGACCTATCCTAATGACCACGCTGGCCGCCGTCGTTGCACTGCTCCCGATGGCCGTCGGCATCGGCCAGGGGTCGGAAGCGAACACGCCTCTGGCTCGGGCGGTCGTAGGCGGTCTGACCGTCTCGACTATCTTCACCCTCATCATGGTACCGGTCCTGTACAGCCTGATAGGCCGCCGAGCCGGCAATGTCGGGAAGGAAGGCCTCCTATGAATCGGTTTGAGACTCTGCGCCGGATGGCGATCGCCGCGGCGTTGGCCGCCGCCGTCGGCCTTGCGGTCTTCTTGATCGTGCAACCCAAAAGCATCATCGCTCCCGTTGCCTCCGCGCTGCCGGTCGTGGCAGTAGCGCAACCGGAACGACGAGATCTGGTTCGGACGATCACCCTGCCGGGAGACCTACGTCCGTATCAAGAAGCGAGTGTCTACGCCAAGGTATCCGGCTATCTCAAATGGATCGCCGTCGATCGGGGAGATCGGGTGAAGGCGGGGGAAGCCATAGCTGCCCTGGATGTTCCCGAGATGGAGCGGGAGTATCGGCGGGCAAAAGCCGACATGGCGATGAAGCAGAAAGTGTCGTCGAGAGTCACCGCCATCCGAGCCAAGAATCGAGATCTGATTGCTCTTGAAGAAGTGGAGCAGGCTCGAACCGATTTTGAAATGGCCAAGGCCAAGCGGGACGAACTGGATGCCATGATGGCCTATACGACAATCCGGGCGCCGTTCGACGGTGTGGTTACTGCTCGTCATGTTCATCCAGGCGCGCTGATCCAAGCGGGGACGACCACGCAAGCGCAAGCCTCAGCAATCGTGACGGTCGTCGACATGAGCCGGTTAAGGGTCACAGTGATGGTTCCTGAATCCGACGTGGTGTGGATTTCGCGTCAGACCACCGTCCGAATGACGATCGATGCCAGGCCAGAAGAAACCTATGCCGGAATGGTCACTCGCTATGCACCGGCTCTTGACCCGAAGTCCCGGACCATGCCGACTGAAATTGAGATCAGCAATCCCAAGGGGCTCCTCTACCCGGGCATGTACGCCCATATCAGTCTCACTCTGGAGTCTCTCACCAACAGAATGACAGTTCCACGCCAAGCGGTGCGTCAAGACGATGGAACGCAACTGGTTCTAATTGTCGAAGACGCTCGGGTAATGGCCGTGACGATCCGCGCGGGGTATCAGGATGCCTCCGTCGTGGAAGTGCTGGAGGGCTTGAACGGGAACGAACAGGTCATCGTTCAAGGTCAGAACCGTGTCCGACCGGGAGATCGAGTCACCATGCATCCGGCCAATGATTGACGAAACATGTTCAGCCTATTTCCAACCCCAAGGACCAAGGAGCGAACCATGCCCGTCCATGGCCTCAAGAAACTGATTGTTCCACTGGTGTTCGTGATCTGCCTGGCCTCATTCGTCTCGACCGCTGGGGCGGAATCCAACGAGGGGGGGCCCAGGCTGACCCTCGATGAAGCGATCCAAATGGCGCTCAAGCAACATCCCCGGCTCGCTCAGTCCCGTCAACGGACACTGGCTGCCCAGGCGCAGACCGGACAGGCAAGTTCGGCCTTTCTCCCGCAGATCCACGCCGTGATGAACGGCACCAGTGGTTCGGCTCGGTCGAACACGTCGTTTATCTCGGGGGCTATCATCGAAAATCCCAACAGCAATCAGGCGACAGCAGGCCTCCTGCTCGATCAACTGATTTATGACTTCGGTCGGACGTTCTACCAGATCAAGTCGAAGGTATTCCTCGCGGAGAGCCGCGAATACGAACTTCAGGCGGATCGGGCTCTGACGATCCTCACGGTCGAGCGCGCCTATTACAACGCGCTTAAGCGGCTTCAGCTGGTCAAGATCGGCGAGCAGGCCGAGCAGGAGCGGAAAGTCATCAGAGATTTGATCGACGCTCTCTATAAACGCGAGAAACGGTCGAAAATCGACGTGTCTTTGGCTGAGGTGGAGTTAAAGAATGCTCAGCTCGACCGCCTCCAGGCAGGGAACGACTACAAGGTTTCCTTGCAAGCCTTGAGAAAGGCCATTGGTCTCGGTGGAGCTGGCGAGTATTCGTTGGTGGATCCCATCCGTCCGGAACTGGACCTGTTTTCGCTGGACGAACTTACGGCGGAGGCGTTGGAGCGTCGGCCCGAGTTGGAGGCTGTGCGAAGACAAGTGAAAGGGAGTGAGGCAGCTATCATCAGTGCCAAGCGGCAGTACTTCCCGAGCATCAACGCAACGTTGAGTTCAGGAGAATCCGCCATTAGCGACAGCAATGGGAAATGGTGGTATGGCGCCTTTGGGAGTATTTCGATGCCGTTGTTTACCGGAGGACGAATCAAGAATCAGATCCGAGAGGCGCAGGCGAGGCACAGCGAACAAGAAGGGCGTTTTCGAGAGATGGCGCAGGAAGTGGAATTCCAGGTCGCCGGCGCCTTTTACCCCTATCAGGTGCTGCGTGAAAAGATCCCCGTCGTCAAAGAGCAAGTTGCGACAGCGAGGTTGGCACTCGATCTGGCACGGGAACGCCTGCGCCTCGGTCTCGGTTCCGTGGTTGAAGTCACGCAATCCGAAGTGGCGAGCACCCGGGCCGAAATCGGGCTTGTGACCGCACGGTTTGATGCGCAGACTGCGAGAGCCGCTGTGGAATATGCTGCTGGCCGGAATCTTGCCGGATATCAAGACGCGGGGGTAGCCGACCTAGTGTCACCGTGAGTGTAACCATTTGCCCTCACCCCCGTCACACCACACGCAACCAGATGCAAACCTGGCGAGAGACTTACTCCTCGCTCTCCTCGCGGGATTCCGTCTCCTGACAAGGGTTTGCGTGGTCCTCTGATTTCGTCTCTGTTTGGCCTGCTGTACCAATCGCGATAGGTGGTTGCGACGGGCGTCAAGATGTTCTTCCGCTTACGAGCTTGATCGCCAACTGCTGGAATAGACTCATCCCACTGTGCCGTGGCCTGGGCCGGCCATTCCCGTTCGACCGTCCTGAGCTGGTCTACTTGAGTCGGCGTCCCCAATGGATCGACCCAATGCTCCAGCGACCACCAGTAGGACCAATAGGACAGCCCGTTCACCCGTTCGAAGAGATTCTTGTAAAACCCCAGCGGAAAAGTAAACCAGAGGTGCTCATAGACGCGCTCTTCGCCGTCCTCCATTGTGAAGAGCAACAATTCCCACAAGCCCGCGTTCAAACAATTACGGGCGAGATCGACGCGGCTGAGAGCCCGCTGCTCGAACCCGTCCCCGCCCTCGCGTACGTCAATATGGGTTGAGGTTCGAGCAAATTGAACCTGTTGCCTGTTCCACTCACGATCGATCAAGTAATTTTTGTTAAATCTGGATCGGTCTTGACCCAAGGGGGAACTGCCGCGACGAAGTGCGCGAGCTCGACATCGGTGAGTTCGATGGCCGCCACCTGCGGCATTGCGGGTTCGAGGAGAAAGCGAAAGCGGGTGTCTTCGAGTTGCTGGATAACGAGCCTCCGATGGGGATAGGCGCCGAAGACGGAGCTCGTGTTTTCTGGATTTTCGTGGTATTCCTCTTTCGCGAATGCAAGAAGAGCAACCGTCTGTTGAGGCTGATCGTCATATCGATCGGCAAACCAGATCAGGCCGACGATGACGAGAGAAGGGTAAGACATGCAACGGAAACGAAGGCTGCTCGTTTTTTGAACCGATGAGCCGCTGTGCGCATGGCCTTCGTGTTCCCTGGCAGAGAAGATCGAATGAGTAGGCGGACGACCGACTATATCGGAAAGGGAGCCTCCCTCGCTATCGTTAATGATAGGGGGGTAGGCTAATAGAAAGATGGCTGTTGCGGTTGAGGCGGCTACACGAGGAATGAATTGCGGCTAGCGCAACCCCTTGCTTTCGGTGAGCTGGGAGAAGTATCTCTGATACATCCGTCCTCGCGTCCGAGCTTAGGGCCTCCGCCATGACTGCCACAGCCATCCATAGATCGCCAGATTCACCATCAACACCAGTGTGCCGAATACAACTTGAATGTTGTGGGATAAGGCGTCTGGGTACAGGATGGGCAGGAGATACCTGCTAATGAAGTCTCCTGCATAAGCGGCCTCACCGCTTTGCGCCCGTAGCCAATTCTCCAACGGTGTCAGTGGGCAGATCCAGCCGCTGAATTCCACGAATGTGCCCCAGGCGACCGCCGGCAGATGTAGCCACACGATCCACCGACGCCTCAGCACAAGCAGCCCGCCGAACAAGACATAGAGTACAAACGTCAGATGAAGTATCAGGACAAGGTCGGCAAGGCGTGAATAGAGCATGTGAGGTGGCGACCTGTGGGCGTTCGGAGAGTCTACCTAGAAGAGCCGGGCAGTGGAAGATGGTTCGTCCGGTTTCGGATACCCAAGAAGGTTGTTAGCAATTCGAGCAAACGAAGTCAATTGATGGGGCTTGGCATCGGTTGCCGACATGATGTGCCAAACCTCCCAGCCCCGTGTGATCAGGGCATCCGCGATCAACGATCGGTGACAGCGCCAGGGGACGGCCTCGGCACACATGATCACTGTCAGCCGCGATCGGCTTTCAGCCATCAGCTCTTCTAGTGCGTTCCAGAATTCGTAGGTCTGCATGTAGTCGGCATAACCACGAAAGCTCTCGTTCCGCCAGCCGAGGTTCACCGAATCCTTCTTGGGTTTTCGCAACCCCCCGAGTTGGGTTGAGTGCTGATAGCTAAGGCCGGCTTCGCCTAAGCTTGTGGCCAAGGCATCTGTATTGAATTGCGGATTGTGGCGTGAGCGAGGGATCGTGCGGACATCGACGAGAACACCGATCTCATGAACGCGCAGGAGTTCGATGAATTCCTCAACTGCCCGTGTGGAATGTCCGATAGTCCAAAGAATCTGTGACATTTTAGTAGTTGTGTTAGTAGTTGTGATGGCCTACTGCTTGCTCCGCCCAAGCTGTGAGTTGGTCCGAACCTTCGATGATGTTCACAGGTATTTCGTAATAGGTCTTGAGCGTTTGTTTGGGGTTAGGTCGAAGCGGTTTCATGCCGTGAATTTTGTAGGGGGCAACGGTCGTCGGCGTGACTTTGAAGTAGAGTCGCCCCTTGTGAATTATGCCGAAAAACGTGCTCCCTTTATAGAGTCCGTATCCGCCGAACATGGCGTGGCAGGTGACGTCTTGCAGAACCGCCAGCTGGTCTAACACGAAATCTTTGAATCCGGTGGACTTCGGAACCATAGGAAGTCTCAGATCGGCTTGTGCGCGGCGACCATCCGCGCGGCGATGGGAAACGTAATCCGGTCGCCGCACCCATACTGGGTCGCAGCCTGGAGGACAAGATGCTGGACCTCCTGTACTTGATCGGGTGCGAGCTTCGCCATGAAATTTTGAATCGGCGCGGATAGTTTCCACGTGCAGCGAGTGCGATTGCCGCGCAGCAAGAACGCCCTCTTGCGTCTGTCAATCAACAAAGCCACAGAGCCGGTGGCCACCGAAGGAATGTTACGCGATGAACACATGGCCCTCCTAACGAAGACCTATTTTATGGCCTGCAGCGAATCGCGGGTCTCGCGCAGTTCCGTCGCAAACAAATCCAGGTGCTGATCGCGCTGCGGTTGAACGTCTTTGAATTTCCAGATGCGTTTGGCAATGGCCCACAGCTCCTTGTTGTGTGTGACGGTTAGGGCATAAGCCGGCGTATCTCGCTTTGCTTTGTCGAGGCAGCAGAGAAGGTTGTCGAAGGCATGAAACTGATTGTGCAAGTCATCGAGCGGCTGATCCTCGCCCTTCCCACCCTTCGACGCGTTCGCACTCGCCTCCATCATAGTGGCGAGATTCACCAGCGTTTCGACCTTGGTCGTCCCTTTGGCTTTCGCCGTGAACTCTTTGGCGTTTGGATAGTGCAGGTAACTACAGCCGCTGAGCCCGATCAGCAGTATGGAAAAAGTGAAAAAACCAATGATGCGTTTCATGGAAACCTCCTTGATAATCGTGAACGCCGATTTCTGAGATAGGTCTTCCAGGGTCGCCAATAATAGTTCAGCCAGCCTTTCTTGATCGGCAGGTAGTCGTATTTCGGTATCCCTGTGTGAATCAACTCGATCTGCCCGCCTCGGCCCGCCTTGGTGAACATCAAGATCAAGATCGAATCTGGTTCCTTCTTCTTCCACGACTTTGCACGCCACGATTGCATGATTAGGCGATCACGCACAATAATCAAATTCCGCCCGCGGAGCATCCCGCCGAAGGCGGTGAATCTGCCGCCGACTTTCCTGCTGATCGTCACTGTATTATCGATCGCCGAGCCGTGTTTCTTCGAATCGAGATAGATGTTGAACAATGTGGCAGGTGAGGCGGTGAACAATACTTTCTGATGGATCATGTTCGCCATGGAGATCTCGCTCGTTAATTGACCGCCAAGGAGATGCTCCCCGTGTGCTGATGTCCACACGGGGAGGCTTCATCTGCGGAAAGATTTTAATTAGACCGTGACGGTCACGGTCTTGATCGCCGCCTTCACTTTGGCAGCCATCTCCGGAGGCAGTGATTCCATCTGATGGCACTGCTTCGCGTGCAGGGCCCCTAGCTGCAACACCTCAGCTTCCGTTTCAGCCCGCACCTGGAATGCGCAGCATGCTTTGGGGTCAACATCCAGACATCCAAGTTGCTTATATTGTTTGGTCGCCATGGTCTCCTCCTCGTACGAATAGGGTGATCGATATCTTCTCTACTTCCTACGTACAAATTCAAGCATCTTTGGCATTTCCTTTCACTCCTTGCTGAGGTAGCCAGCCCCTCTAAATCAGGTCGGATCTGAAGTGCGGATTCCAATCGATGGAAGGAGAGAGGGGGTCTGGCACGAACATGCTAGATGGCGGAAGCAATCATCGAGCATCTGCAGGCGATCGAGCTGGAGACCGGCAACGGGAGTGCCGTGCCTGAGGCCTGTCGGAAGCTGGGGATCATCGCGCGGTTACACCAGGACGGGTGACGAGTGCACCCCAAGCGGGTGGAGCGGATCAGGCGACACGAAAGCTTGCCGGTGCCACAGAAACACCCCAAACGGGCCCGGCTCTGGTTCGCCGATGGCTCCTGGATCTGACGGCGAGCTGACTATCCCCACTATGGCTGGTCGTATGACTGCGTACGAGCCCGCACCCAGGATGGGCGGCCGCTGAAACGGGGCTGCTGGTCGTCGATGCATACCCCCGCGAGTGTCTCGCGATTACGGCCCGACGGCGTCTCACGTCTCAGGACGTCCAGGAGGTCTTGCGTGAGCTGGTGCTGCTCCGGGGCTGCCCGACGCATAGTTGGAGCGACACTGGCCCGGAGTGTATCGCCACGGCGTGACAAGCCTGGTATGGTGTGCTGGCCGTGGCGCCCGTATTCATCGAGCCGGGCAGTCCGGGGGAGCACGGAGATGGCGAATCCGTCAACGGCACATTGCGGGACAAAGTGCCCAACAGCGCCCTCTTCTCTACGCTGCACGAGGCGCGGGTGATCGTGGAAGGGTGTGGCGCTACTGTTCCAATACGCACTGCCCGCATCGTGCGCTGGGGGATCGACCGCCCGCCCCAGAGCCCCACACCTTCGCGCCGCTCAGCTTGTCGGCGTGAAGGAACTTGACTGGTGGCCTAGTAACTGGGGGCTGGGCAAACGACCACGCAACTGATTATTTTAGGAAGCGCACGAGTCGCTCGCGCTAGGCGAGCCGATCCGCATAAGCACAAAATCGGAGGATCGGTGTGCCGAGGATCATCGCCCACTTGGACATGGATGCCTTCTTTGCCGCCATTGAGGAGCGGGATACGCCCACGTTCCGAGGAGTGCCGCTCGTCGTCGGCGCCGATCCGCGCGGCGGGGAGGGGCGTGGGGTGGCCTCGACGTCGAATTACCTCGCACGGTCCTACGGTATTCACTCGGCGACGCCCATCTCTGTGGCCTGGCGCTTGTCCGAAGCGGCACGTCGAGCGGGTAAGCCGCCGGTGATCTTTGTGTCGGTGGACATGAACAAGTATGCGCGCGTGTCCGATGAAGTAATGGGAATCGTGCGGCGTTTCATTCCGATTATAGAACAGGCCAGTATCGACGAAGCCTACGGTGATTTAAGCTTTACCGGATCATACGTAGCGGCAGAGGGGTTATGTCGTCGGCTCAAGAATACGATCCGCTCAGAAGAACAGCTTATGGCTTCTGTCGGCATCGGACCAAACAAGCTTATCTCGAAGATCGCGTCAGGTATGCACAAACCGGATGGGCTGACGGTGGTGCGCGAGGAGGGGGCGGAAGCCTTTTTGGCTCCGCTCTCGATCCGAGCGATTCCCGGCATCGGTCCCAAGACGGAAGCGTTGCTGATGAAAAATGGAATCAAGATCGTAATGGATCTGAAGCCCGTTAGCGTTCTTCAACTCGAGGAGCTGCTAGGGAAACGCGGCGTGGAACTCTACGACAAGATTCGGGGTCTCGATACGTCACCGGTCGAGGAATTCTCCGAACCGAAGTCGATCGGAGAGCAGGAGACATTCGACTCTGATACGCGTGAAAGCCAGGTGCTCGTCGATCAGCTTGAAGTCTTTGCCAAGGATGTAATCGAGCGCCTGCATCGAGAAGACTTTCAGTCTTTTCGAACCGTCGTGCTGACTGTCCGCTTCGCCGATTTCGAGACCAAGTCGCGTACCCATACAATGGCCATGTCGTCCGGCGATGTGGGGACGTTGCATCGGGAGGCCTTGAAGCTCCTCCTACCTTTTCTGGATCGGCGCGAAAACCCGCATCGAAAATTGATTCGCCTACTCGGTCTCCGCATTGAAAAGTTGCAGTGAGAGAAAGGATGGTGGCTATGGTTTCGGAAATCCTATCGGTGCAATGCTGCATTGCAGGCGGTGGGCCGGCTGGCATGATGCTGGGCCTGCTCTTGGCGCGTGCTGGGGTCTCCGTCATCGTCTTGGAGAAGCACCACGACTTCCTTCGCGACTTTCGTGGAGACACGCTGCATCCCTCGACGCTCGAAGTCATGCACGAACTGGGATTGCTCGAGCGGCTTCTTCAGTTGCCACACCAGAAAGTGCCGCGACTCAACGCGCGATTCGGCGATCTGGCCTTCACGCTGGCGGATTTCTCACACCTGCCGACCCAGTGCCGCTATGTCGCCTTCATGCCGCAGTGGGATTTTCTCAACTTTCTGGTTGAAGTGGGGAGGTGGAATCCCGCCTTTCAGGTTCGGATGAGCGCTGAGGTGACGGATTTGATTGAAGACGGGGGGGCGATCGTTGGACTTTGTGCGAGAACGCCGGGCGGGCCAATGGAAGTTCGTGCTCCTCTCATCGTAGGGGCCGATGGTCGACACTCAGTAGTCCGCACGAGGGCGGATTTGTCGGTAGAAGAATTTGGCGTGCCGATGGATGTGCTCTGGTTCCGGCTCTTGCGCCGACCAAGCGATCCGACTGATCCGATGGGTCGTTTCGACGTCGGTCGGCTTTTCATCATGCTGAACCGGGGCGACTATTGGCAATGTGGCTTCGTAATCGCCAAGGACTCACGGGACGAGATTCAGGCGAGAGGGCTTCCAGCGTTTCGAGACAGCGTGGCGCAGCTTGCGCCCTTCGCTGCCGATCGGGTAGGAGAACTGCAAGACTGGGAGCCGATCAAGTTGCTCACGGTGCATGTGAATCGATTGCGTCAGTGGTTCCGTCCCGGTCTTCTCTGTATCGGCGATGCAGCTCATGCGATGTCGCCGCTTGGAGGCGTCGGGATCAATCTGGCGATTCAGGACGCCGTTGCAACGGCGAATCTGCTTGCTGAACCGCTTCGGCATGGCCCTGTTACGATCAATGATTTGCGTCGAGTACAGCAGCGGCGCGACTGGCCGACGCGCATGACCCAGCGAGTACAATTGTTCATGCAGAATCGTATCATCACACGCGTGCTGGGTGCTGTGAGCCCACTCTCGCCTCCGCTCCCGTTCCGACTCTTGGCGCGGTTCCCGTTTCTGCGACGAATTCCCGCCCGCATGATCGGGATAGGATTTCGCCCGGAACATGTGCACACACCTGCCATCTGATACGACACAACGTCTGGTTCCCTTCCATGTTTCATCAACTGCTCGGGCCAGGTTATGGTGAAGGCCTTCCCCTCCATTTTATAGGTCATCGGCTAGTGACATCCATCGTGGTTTTCCGCTGAAGGGCCAGATTAGGCCGCGCGCGCAATGAACGATTCTGCGCCAAGATGGACTTCGTCGTCCTGGTAGTCGGGCTCACCGCTGGGGAGTACCGACGCCTGTTTCTGCTGGGCGAGGCGATGCTGCTCGATCACCGAATCATGGAAATTCCCACAGTTCATGCAGCGGTATCCGGTTGCCCACATGTGCCCGATGGTGCCCTCAAAATCCAAGAGATGATCCTCTACCATGAGACCACAACAGCGTGAGCAATTCATGATCGTTCTCCTTGGTTGCAGATCTAGGAACTTATGCTCGTTGTTAGTAGGATAGCGAAATCCCTGGGGAGTGGTAGGCTCGGAAGAGGTACCTCGGAGGGGGGGTATTGGAGGAGGAACTGTCTGGATCTCTGTGGTTTCTGAGGTATTCAGGGAAATTCAGAATAATGCAGAATGCCTAGGTGGATGGATCGAACGGGTCAAAAGAGCAGGAAGCAGGCAACATGGCGCAGCTGGATTCAACAACCGACCAGAATTCAGACCGCGGGAAATAAGCTAAAATTGATCGTTAATTTGTCGGGGTCGTGAATTCGAAAACGCCCTAGATCAGCATAGGCCGAATGCAGAGTCCATCGGGTGTCAGGAGCCGGGGAAGACGCTGGAGTTTGATGAATACTCGGTCGTCCTTTGTGACATGTTGTGGGTCGAAACCAAGACTGAGGTGATTGAGGTTTCTACCGGTCAAGAGATCACACGACACGAGGGGAATGGATTTGGTACAGCACACCAGGGCCTGATGGAGGCGGAGTATATCGCGGTTTGTCTACCGGCCTTTCCGCCAGCCACTGTGCATCGCGATCCTGCGTGATGCGCGTGAGTTGATCGAGCGCCATCTCGATTCCGCTGCGGCCCGTGTCATTAAGACGCGTACGGACGAGGGGAGGCCTCGTGCTCCTTCTGCTGGCTGGCGCGCTCCCGACGTTCCACGCTGAACCGGGACAATCTGAATCTGCTCTTTCGGCATTTCGTGAAGAGGTGAGAGCGGTGAGAGATCCTCCCCATAATTACATGGACAACGGAGACGGGGAAATAGCTGGGGTATTGCGGACGGCGAGAAACAGTACGCGCCCAGCCGGAGGAAACCTGGAAGGCGGGTGGGGGACGGATATCTATACCGACGATTCCTCGATCTGTACCGTCGCCGCTTATGCGGGGATCATCACACGGCGCGATGGCGGGACAGTCACGATTAAATTTGTCGCAGGGGGTCACATTCTTTTCTTCAAGTACGCGTCAAGGGGTTACCAGCCAGCCGGCTGATGGGTGGATGGGCCAAAGCTATCGATTTGTTGCCACCCTGCAGTACACGCCTCCGCCGCCAACCGCAAACAAGCCGTTATCTTGTGCCCCAGCATATCGCGCCTTCTCTGGAAAGCGGAGCGCACATGTAGATTTTATCTCTGGCTTGCCGTGCCCTCTGCGCCGACCTCGGCAAAGACCTTTCTTCGCACTATGATGATGCGACTTATCTATAGAAGCGGTTTCTCTCATCTAACGACCCCTAAGGACTTGTACTCGATGGAACAGGTTCTTTTGTCTACCACCGCGTTGCTCGTCACCGTTGGTTTTGGCGCGTCCACGTTTCGCACAGGAGTCGACTTCTGTACCAAAGGCTCCGCCCCTGCCGTCCGTTCCGGCTCTAGCCCCGACTGTTCCACCGGCAGCACCTGCTCCATCGTCCAGGGAGATGAAGGGGGAAGGTAGCCAAAAGATGGATCACGCTGCAAAGAAGGCTCAGCGGAAGGCCAGAAGGAGCGTCGCAAAGCTGAATGCAAAGCTGAAAAGGAAAAGCGCAAAGCCGAGAAAAATACCGCAAGGAACCCCACGGCAAAGGCGGCGACGATCATGAGAAGAAAGATGGTGAGAAGTAGGGGAAGAAGACAAGCACTAAAAGCCTCGTGTAAGAAGTCCACATTACTGAGGAGACCGAAAGTGTCGGTTTCTGTCTCCTTAGTTCCTCCCCGATTCTTTTTTTCAAACCCCCAATCCATTCGCGTCATCCATTGGGTCCACTGGCATGCCTTTCGTTCTAACCATGTTCGTCTAGTGAACGTTTGTGGGAGAAACCAAAAACGTGAACGCGGCTATTTTGTACGGATGAGGGCTTTTCCCATAGTGACCAGGCTTTAAATGTCAGCCCTTGGTGATATCAGTCTTGCCTCGTGGGAGGTAGTTTCGCATCCGATTGAACGATCGGGTATGCTACCCGGGAAGGAGTCGTCTGATCATGTTGGTTCGTCCATGGATCAAACGGGGAATGGGGGCAGCGCTGGCGTTAGTCTCATTTGGCCTAGCCGGACTTGTAGCCTATGGTGCCATTCTCTCGACGAGCCTTGCCTTGCCGAAGAGCGACGAGCATCCTCCGCTCCTGATCTACGGGGCGCCGTTCTTTCTCTCCCCCGGTTTCCATGTCACAAACTCGGGGTTACTCGCTCGGTTGCGTCGGCTGGAGTATCGACCTGTCACTGCGATGCCGCAGACAGCCGGCGAGTATTTCTTCTCAAATGAATCGATCGAAATTTTTCTGCATGCAAAGGAGAAGAGCCTTCGTCCGGGCAGATCCGTCCGCTTGATGCTGGTGAACGGCATCGTCACCGACGTGTTGTCATTGCCTGATGGACAGCCGGCTTCTCTGCTTTCCCTCGAACCCGTCTTGATTAGCGGGATGCGTGCCGGATCCAAGCAGGTGCGGGAATGGATTCCTCTGAGCCGAATCCCGTCGGTGCTGATCGAGTCCGTCTTGGCCGTTGAGGATCGGCGATTCTTTTCCCATCACGGGGTCGATCCCATTGCCATTGCCCGGGCGCTCTGGGCCAACGTGACCCACGGCGAGGTTGTGCAAGGTGGGAGCACGCTTACGCAGCAGTTGGCGAAGAATCTCTACTATTCACCGCAGCGGACCATGAGACGCAAGCTGCGGGAGTCCGTTGCGGCAATCGTGCTGGAGTTCAAGTATCGGAAGAAAGAAATTCTCGAAAGCTATCTCAACGAAATTTATCTCGGCCAGGCCGGATCGGTCTCCATCTACGGGGTTGGGGAGGCGGCTCATCGGTACTTCGGCAAAACCCTCGACGAATTGTCGATCGACGAAGTGGCGTTGATCGTCGGATTGATCAAGGGGCCCAACGCCTATTCTCCTGTGAAGAATGTCGAGCGTGCGGCAGAGCGACGGAACGTGGTGCTACGCCGCCTGCGGGATCAGGGTATCTTGACGGAGGAGGCCTGGACACGAGCAGTGAATCAGCCGGTGCAGGTGGCGCTGGCCAAGGATGTACTGACCGATGCACCCTACTTCGTCGACTATCTGCTCCGAGAAGTTGAGGAAGGGACGGGAATGGGTATTCCAGAGGGAGCGCGGATCTATTCGACGCTCGATCCGTGGATTCAGCAACTCGCCACCCAGGCGTTGCAACAGGGATTGGTCAAACTGGAGACAACGTATCCGGCACTCAAGGGGGCTGAGCCGTCGCTTCAGGGCGCTGCGGTCGTTCTGGATGCGAAGACCGGCCATGTACTAGCGATGGTTGGCGGACGCAACTATCACACGAGCCAATTCAACCGGACGGTGCAGGCGCACCGGTCGGCGGGTTCGCTCTTCAAGCCATTCGTTTACCTGGCCGCGTTTGAAGCAGCGCGTGATCAGAGCTCGACCGGGCTTACTCCAGCGACGTTGCTGGCTGATGAGCCAGTCACACTGGAATCAGGTGCCGGTCCCTGGTCGCCACAGAATTACGATCGACAGTACCGTGGCCAGGTCACGGTGCGGAGGGCGCTCGAACAGTCCTTAAACGTCCCTGCTGTGAGAGTAGCTCACCGGACCGGCATCACGTCGTTCATCAACATGCTACGAGGGTTCGGGATTGCAACTCCGCTAGCCGATAATCTGACCGTGGTGTTGGGCAGTTCCTCGGTCTCCTTGCTCGATATCACGTCGGCGTACGGAGGACTGGCCAATAGCGGTGTCGTGGTGCGTCCGATTGCGGTAATCAACATGGTGCGCGATACCGGCGAAACGCTATGGAGCCCTATGCTTGATCGACGCCAAGCTGCAACTCCACAAGGCACTTATCTCGTGACGTCGCTGCTGAAGGGCGTAGTTGATCAGGGAACCGGCTCCAAGGCCAGAGCGTTCGGAGTGCAAGGCCCGGTGGCGGGCAAGACGGGCACGACGGACGGCTATCGAGATGCCTGGTTCATCGGATATACATCGGACATTGTGATCGGTGTCTGGGTGGGCTTCGACGATGAACGAACAATCAAACTGACCGGCTCGCAGGCGGCGCTTCCGATTTGGAGTGAGTTGGCAATCCGGCTCATTCCGCAGGACCAGTCTGATTTTGAGATGCCCTCAGGGATAGTGCAGCGCGAGATTGACCCGAAAACCGGCCAACTTGCAACCTCGCAATGTCCGGAGAAAACACCCGAGATCTTCATCACCGGGACGGAGCCTACGGTCTATTGCGAAGTCCACGGGGGTGGATTATGGGAGCGGTTGAAGCAGACGTTTGGGTTCTCCTAATCAGGCTGTTGAAAGCGTTTTTGTTCTCACCCGCCCGCCCCCCCGTGTACAAAAACACGCTTTTCACCGAAGCGTTGTTCCCGCAGCGTTCCGGGAGCCCGTGAAACGTGATGCGTGAAGCGTATCTCTTGGGACGAGTGCCGATTGATCCAATGACCCAATGATCCGATGGAACAATGAATCGATTTATAGCCTGGGCGATGCTTCACGAACGCCAAGCCAAGGGAGTGGCCATTTTGAACAGCATGCAGGAACAGCCGAAGATCGTATTTTACAATCTGTTAGGCGTATGTTAGGTTCTAAGGTAATCTTGGTGGGAAGTTGTCTGCACAGAGGAGCTCCTATGAAAAAGACCGGGTACATGGAGGACGGCAATATCACTCTGCTAGCTAAAGGTGTCGAATTGAGGGGTGAGATCAAGGTTGAAGGCACGGTGCGCATCGATGGTCTGTTGGAAGGTGCTGTGCATACCAAAGGCGAAGTCATTGTAGGCGAAGACGGAGTCGTCAAAGGGGCGATCAATGTCGGTTCTCTCATCAGCAGTGGTCGCATCAAAGCCACAGTGACGGCGACTGGACGGGTACAGCTGCTTAAAACGGCGATTCTGATCGGCGAAGTACATTGTCCCATTATGTTGATGGAGGAGGGGGCAAAATTCCAGGGCGTGAGCGACATGGATGTCACGGCCTGGCCTGAAGAAGTGCCCCGATTACCCGGCAACGTCCGCGACATGAACGCGCATCGCGAGAAAGCCGTCGCGTTGATCGGGAAAGAGACGGATCTGTAAACATGGTATCTCCCTTCGGGGCCTGTGCGGTTCTGATTATGTTCCCCCGTGCTCTTCACCCTGTCTAACGTTCAGGCCGGTGACAAGCTCGGCCTGATCTGGTATCAACAAGCCGCCATCCTCACGCGCGTTCAAGACTCCATGACTCGATAGCAGATTTTCTCCATCGTGTCTTTCGCCCTATTGGTCCTGCTGCTCTGCCAGATCGGACTCATGTTCCAACCCTTTTTGTTTCCAGCACTGTGGGCGGGGTTGTTGGCCCACGGGGCTGAATCAGTTTCTGGTCGGCCAGATGGATGATCTGCTGGAGAACGCTTTCATCCTGGTGACTCATTTCTTCATTATGCCTCTCGTGCTGTTTTTCCTCTTCAAGGACGGCCGACAGTGGCTCGCAGCCTTATATGAGCTAATTCCGGTTGAGGAGTCTCACAAACACTAAATTGTGACACAATTAGATCAAACGGTTCGTGCCGTCGTGAAGGGGATGATTGGTGACGGCGATCTTCCAGGGTGTGCTGGCGGGGCTGGCCTATCTGGTGCTCGGCGTGCCGTTTCTGATGGTGTTTACAGCTCTGACGATTATTCTGGCACCGATTCCGTTTGACGGGACGGCGCTGGTGTAGGGGCCGGTGGTGCTCTATCTGTTTTGGGTCGGTCCGGTCGGAAAGGCCCTCGTGATGTTGGCCTGGGGGATCGGCGTCGTATCCATGGTTGATCAAATTCTTCGGCCTTGGCTGATTCGGCCAGACGTACAGATTCCCGTGCTGCTGCTTGCGCTGGGCGTTATGGGCGGGCTGGCGCTCTATGGGTTACTCGGGGGCTCTTCGTCGGGCCCATTCTGGTCAGTTTCCTGATGACGGATGTACTGATCTACCACGAGGAAGACCAAACTGTTTCAAGTCGAGCTGAGAAATCTCTGGCTCCTTCCTGGTTCCTTCCAGCATCTCCGCCTGAAGGTCAATAGTCATCTGTTTTTCTCCTTCGCCGAATACTCCCTAGCTCGCTCTGGCGATAAAGGCGAGGAGAACCCTCCATATAGCATTGGCGAAGGAGGGTAACGGCTTCGGAAAATTTCGCAGGATACCCCGCTGCTTGCTGCGGGGAGCTTCGTAGGGAGGATGGTCGTTCTTCCCACCAGTGACCTGTGACCATTGACGAGTGACCACCTCAGCTACTGCAGCGGAATCGTAATCGCGATTCCGCCCATCACTTCGTTCAACTTGAAGTCCTGCTTCGGACTCAAAGGATGGCTATTGTGGTAGGTCACACAGGCGGTTGAAACAGCGCGGTCTGGATAGAACGCTTGGAAGTATTGTTTCTTGCCGCTGGCCACCATTCATATTATGAAGAGCCGGCACGGTCGGAGTATATGGATGGAGCTCATTGCCTTTTCGAACGGATTTCGGTTAGGGTATTAGTCGGCATAGGAAGAGAAGGCTTGTGATTACGCCAGACGTGTTGATCGACTATATCCGTAAGAGCATGCTGGATGCCGTGGTGACGGTAACCGATCGCACGGGGACAATGGACCACCTCAAGGTAATCATTGTTTCAGAGGCGTTTCACGGGAAGAATATTCTCGACCGGCACCGGATGGTTTATCAGGCGTTAGATGTTCCGATGAAGGATGGGCGCATTCATGCGCTGGAGTTGACTGCGCGTACTAAGGATGAAGCATAGGAGGAGACGATGGCCGAACCGATAGAAGAAGAAATTCAAAAGGAAGTGAAAGCGCACAAGATTCTGATCTATGGCAAGGGAACTAAGACCATGCCGATGTGTGGGTTCACGCGAGAGACGATGCAGTTTTTCGACAAGTACGGGTATCCGTACGAATTGATCGATATCCTCTCGCAGCCGGCGAAGCGGGAAGCCCTCTCGAAAATGACCAACTGGCCGACGCTGCCGAAGGTGTTCATCGACGGGACGTTCTATGGGGATACCGATAATCTAGATCCGATGGAAAAAAAGGGCGAAATGGAGCCGCTGTTGAAGAAGGCCTTCGGGAAGTAAGCAGGACACCCCTATTATTCTTGTGATCCCCGAGCGCGCACGCGGGAGAAATTGTCATCCAAATTGTCGGCGGTGCATGCTCGATGGACGCAGTTCGATGAGGGAAAGGGATCAGGAGTCTTAATTGACCCTGTGCAGTAGGAAAAGACTCCCGACCCCTATTGTATTGGCGTAGGTTTGCTCGTTGATGAAGCGCCGGACTGTCCGAGCGTTCAGCAACTTCGGAAGCTCGTAACCAAGATGATTTAGTACGGGGCATTCGGGCGGTTCTCACAAGGGTCTTGTGGGATAAAACCCTGATCAGACGAGATCTCGTAATCCGAGAACAACAGAGGATAGAATGTGGTCGATCTCATAGAAGCCTCGGATCTGTAAGACCTCAGCACCTGTCTTTACTCTACCACAGCTCGCTTGACTCTCAATTGCTGTGCAATTCCTTCTTTCTTTTCCGGTAAGCGGGAGGGGCATGGCTGTTATGCTCAACGCTGCGGCTCGACCGTACTAGGCCTCGCATGTGGTATGGGAAATATGCGATGAACAACAGTGCGCTAGATAGCCTTGAGGTAAAGCAAGAGAAGCTAAGCGTGAACTACGGGCTGACCTGGTCCATTGCCGAGGATGCTGACAATATTTTACACGAATCTTCTCAACGAGGGAGTATTCGTTGGTGAAGAAGTCACTCCATAGCTCATAGATGTGCGTGCTTCAACAGCTAGCTGGCGGGCTCATAGTGCTGTGCGTGCTGGCTGGTGCGGGATACGTTGCCGATCATGTTCACCTCGATCCTCTTGCTCTGGAGCAGTTGCGGCTCATCAATCTCACTCATTCCTTCGGGGCAGACACGATTGTATGGCCGACTGAACAGAACTTCCGGCTTGTTCTCCAGTAGAAGTGGGGGATGCCGGGTGGGTATTACTATTCCTTGAATTGTGTTGAGTTGGCCGAACATGGGAGTTCCCACCTCGATGCGCCCTCTCACTTTGCCAGAGGTGGGCAGACGCTGGATCAGGTGCCGATCGAACGCTTGATAGGTGTGGTGTCCGAATCGGCGTAAAAGCCCAATGTGCCCGTGATCAGGATAGCCTCGTCACCATCCGAGATTTCGAGAAATGGGAAGCATCATACGGCTGAATCCCGATTCGCGCGATCGTGTAGTCGACACGGACATTGCCCGATATTGGCCATCGCGACAACACTATCTAGGAACATTGTTGAAAGGGCTGGTTGGCGTACGAGCGCTCCATTTCCCTGACTTGTATCTCGAGGTGGTGGTTTGGCATCCCAGTCATCTGGACGTGTCGTGAAGATGAGTTGGGGAAGACTCATTGTGATACGGAAAGTACAATCACGTTGTTTGAAATGACCATAAAGAATTACTGGCGAAACTCAAACGTCGAATCGACTATTCCAGCTTAGGCTAAGGATTTCCCGCAATTTTTGTTGTTAGCCGAATAGAAACTAAAAGGCCGCCTTTGTAGGCGGCCTCATCTTTTTCACTCTCTTGGCTGAGAGGCTCTTATGTGCCCATTTCCCAGCTGGCCAAATACTTTTCCTGCTCTCTCGTCAGCTTGTCGATGTTCACACCCATGCCGGTGAGTTTGAGCCTGGCAATTTCTTTATCGATCGCCGGTGGAACGGGGTACACCTTCTTTTCGAGCATCTTGTAGTTCTTCACGATGTATTCCGTGCCGAGCGCCTGGTTGGCAAAGCTCATGTCCATGACGCTGGAGGGATGGCCTTCGGCAGTGGCGAGGTTTACGAGGCGGCCTTCGCCGAGGAGGCTCACGCGATTGCCGCTGTTGAGTGTGAACTGTTCGACGCCAGTACGAATCACCTTCCGTTTCTTGCTTAGTTTTTCTAGCGCCGGAATGTCCAACTCGACATTAAAGTGACCGCTATTGCAGACGATAGCGCCGTCCTTCATTTTGGCAAAGTGTTCCCCACCAATGACTTTCAAATTACCCGTCACGGTCACAAAGAAGTCGCCGATCGGCGCCGCTTGTCCCATCGGCATCACGCGGAACCCATCCATTATGGCTTCCAATCCCTTGAGTGAGTCAACCTCGGTTACTACTACATCCGCTCCCATGCCCTTCGCCCGCATGGCTATCCCGCGTCCGCACCAGCCGTAGCCCGCGACGACGACAACGGAGCCGCAGACCAGGCGGTTGGTCGCGCGCACGATGCCATCCATTGTGGACTGGCCTGTGCCATAGCGATTGTCGAACATATGCTTTGTATCGGCGTCATTGACGGAGATGACCGGGAACTTTAGCACTTTCTTCTCAGCCATACTGCGCAAACGGATGACGCCGGTAGTGGTTTCCTCGGTGCCACCGATAACGTTGCGCAATAGGTCTTTGCGTTTTGAGTGCAGATGCGACACGACGTCAGCGCCGTCATCCATCGATAGATGCGGCCGATGGGCAATGGCGGATTCGATATGGTGATAGTAGGTGGCGTTGTCTTCGCCCTTAATCGCGAAGGTCGGAATGCCTTCATGTTGGACGAGCGCTGCGGCGGCGTCGTCCTGCGTGCTGAGCGGGTTCGATGCGCAGAGCCGCACGTCGGCGCCGCCAGCTTTTAACGTGATTGCCAGATTTGCCGTTTCCGTGGTCACATGAAGACATGCGGTGATCCGCAAACCCTTGAGCGGCTGTTGCCGCTTGAATCGCTTGCGGATCAGCCGCAAAACCGGCATGGTGGCCTCGGCCCATTCGATCTTGAGTTTGCCCTGGTCTGCCAGCTTAATGTCTCTCACATCGTAATCCACGAAAACCTCCTTCTAAAGAACGTCAATCGTCATTCGTCAATGGTCATTTACAGTCAAGAAAATGGGGGCGGGTTGGGTAACCCGCCCCCCTTAGTTATACCCTCGGGCCTGACCCAATTACAGGCTTACGTCCTTTCGCAGAGCCTTGACCTTGTCGGTCTTTTCCCAGGTGAACTCCGGTTCGTTCCGACCGAAATGCCCGTAGGAGGCGGTCTTGCGGAAGATCGGTCGGCGGAGCTTGAGGTGATCGATGATGCCGATCGGGGTCATCGGGAAATGTTTGCGCACGAGCTTGTCGAGATTGTCGATGGACACCTTCTCCGTGTTCTTGGTATCGACGAGCACTGAGACGGGGTCTGCCACCCCGATTGCGTAGGCCAGCTGTACTTCGCACTTGTCGGCCAAACCGGCTGCCACGATATTCTTAGCTATATAGCGGGCCATGTAAGAAGCTGAGCGGTCCACCTTTGTGGGGTCCTTGCCGGAAAAAGCACCGCCGCCATGGCTGCCGTGGCCACCGTAGGTGTCGACGATGATCTTCCGGCCGGTCAGGCCGGTGTCACCCATCGGGCCACCGACGACGAAGCGACCGGTCGGGTTGATGTGGTGCTTTACGTTGGTGGGATCATAGAGGCCTTTCGGCATCGCGGGCTTGATGACCTTTTCCATGATGTCGCGCTCGATTTGCTTAGTGGTCACATCGGGGCTGTGCTGTGTTGACACCACAATGGTGTCGATACGCACCGGCTTTCCGTTGCGATATTCGACGGTCACCTGTGACTTGCCGTCCGGGCGAACCCAATCAAGGATTTTCTTCTTGCGTACGTCCGCCAGGTGCATAGTCAGCCGATGAGCAAGGACAATCGGTATCGGCATCAGTTCGGTGGTTTCGTTAGTAGCGTAACCGAACATCAAGCCCTGGTCGCCGGCTCCGCCGGAATCCACGCCCATAGCGATATCGCATGATTGCTGGTGAATGGCGGTCAGGACCGAGCAGGTATGGTAGTCGAATCCCCAGGAAGCGTCGCAATAACCGACACCTTTGATGATGTCACGGATAATGTCGGGAATCTCCACATAGGCCTTGGTTGAGATCTCACCGGCGACAAAAGCAATGCCGGTGGTGAGGAGGGTCTCGCAGGCTACGTGGGAATATTTATCTTGGGCGATAATCGCGTCCAGAATCCCGTCGGAGATCTGGTCTGCGATCTTGTCCGGATGCCCTTCAGTGACTGATTCTGAGGTAAACAGATAGTTGTTTCTCATACGCTCCCTCTAGATTTTGATTATCGACATCTGCCGGTGGTCATCATGTGGAGTTGACGAGTTCCGAACGACGGGACAGTCATACAGAACGGTGCAAATTTTAGAGAAAATTACGGGTTTTGTCCATCACTTCTATAGTAGGGGGATGTGTGTAGGGGGTCCGGCCAGGTCTTGGTCTTGTCCATAGATGGGGGCTTGGTCACCCGAACGGTTGTCCCAGCCGTTCCCCTACTGCCCACACCGTTTGTTTGTCCCTCCGGGCCGACCGTTTACTTGACACTGGTTTTCAGCCACTTGTAAGATGGCTACAATTCCGCGGGCTTAGAATTCTCCACAACCCAGAACTCATGAGGCAACGTAGTTAGGAGAGGAGGGGCCGCTTGAGACGGCTACAGCTCTATGAGTGGGAGCGTGGAATGAGTGCCGTGAGGTGTATTTCTGAAGGACCATAGGATTTGAATAAGTATGAATGGTCAGCCAGACGCGTTTCCTGAAGAACCGACCGCCAGGCCATCTACGCCTCGCCTGCAAAGAATCTAGTACAGTATTTCGTGTCAAAGGGCTATCACGTCCTGGCAAAGAACGAGCCGGGTGAGAGGACCGTCTATGCGACCAAGGGTATCATGGGTTTGGTTGGCGCCCACAGGCGCATCTGAGTGCGATGATCATTGTGTTCGGTGGCTTGCTTGGAACCTACTACGGATTCCAAGAATACAGCGTCTGTCTTGAAGGCCAGACCTATCATACTCCCTCGCAGGAATTTTTATCTGAAAGTCGATAAGTTCTGGATCGATTATCATGAGAACGGCTCGGTGAAATCCTACAACATCACGTTGACGGTTGTGGAAGGTGACCGATAGCAATGAGAAGCCCTACCGATTGTCAGATTTCCACGGCAAGGTTGTTTGCCTGAATTATTGGGTGAACTAGGGTGCACCCAGCCGGGAAGAAATGCCCTCGATGGAAGTCTTCTACTAAGTATTTCGAGAAGAACGGATTGGTAATTTTGGCTGTGAGTATCGATCGAGTCACGACGACGAAGGACTTCCCACTGTTTGTGAAGTGCATGAACCTGACCGTTCCCGTCCTCATCGATTCCTTTAGGCAGGCAGACGAGCCGTACTAAGGGGGTGGGTGTGCCGGAGACCTTCATCATCGATCAGCAAGGCGTTATCCGTGAAATTATCACCGAGCCTAAGGGTTGGACGCAAGTCGATAAGCTGAAGACGCTGACGACTTTGCTCAACGTCACGCCCAAGACGGCGCAGCCTGCGAGGGGCGGGGATCAAGCCGAGCGTGCGACCAAGGATTGCTCATGAAACATTTTTTTCTGGCATGGTTTCTCGTTGGACTGGTTGCCGCTAATTGCGCGCTCTTTGTTCACATGTCGAAGGCGGAGTCGCCGGCGTTCAAGAAAACACCGGTTGCTGACCGTGGCGTAGTCAAGGTCGGCGACGAAGCGCCGAACTTTCAATTGCCTGATCTTGCCGGCAACGTGGTGAGCCTGTCCCAACTCAGAGGGAAAGTCGTCTTGCTGAATTTCTGGGCGACCTGGTGTGGGCCCTGCCGCGTCGAAATGCCAGCGATGGAACAGTTGTATCGGACCTTTCCGCTAAGGGAGTTCGAGATCCTAGCGATATCCACTGATCCGCAAGGCGCGGCGGTGACACGCCCATTTCAGCAGGAAATGGGGTTCACGTTCCCGATTCTCCATGATTCCGAGTATCACGTGGGTCTTACCTATGGCGCGAGAACGCTCCCGATGACCTTCATGGTCGATCGCCAGGGCATCATTCGGCAGAAAGTTTTCGGAGCTCGTGATTGGGGCTCACCTGAGGCGCAAGAGTTGATTCAAACGCTCATGAAGTCGTAGCCATGACGCAATCGATCCCGCAGATTTCGCTCATCGCCGCCTTCTCGGCCGGCCTTCTATCGTTTGTTTCCCCCTGTGTGTTGCCGTTGGTGCCGTCTTACATTTCCTATATCACTGGACTCTCTGTTGAACAGTTGATGGACGTGTCTGAGCGGGTGAAATTCAAGAAGACGATCGTGCTCAACTCGTTACTGTTGATCGCCGGGTTTTCGTCGGTCTTCATTGCTTTTGGGGCGTCGGCCAGCTTCCTGGGGCAAATGCTCATCACCTATCAGGACCACATTCGTCGCATCGGTGGGATCCTGATCATCGTGTTTGGGCTCTATCTCCTCGGTATCCTGAATCTAAATTTCTTGAAGATGGAGCATCGCTATCAGTTCCGCAATCGGCCGGCAGGTTATCTGGGGTCGTTCTTGGTCGGCGTTGCATTTGCCGCCGGCTGGACGCCCTGCGTGGGGCCTGTATTAGGATCAATCTTACTGTATGCCAGCACAACTGACTCCCTCTTGAACGGGGTCGTATTACTGACATTCTATTCGTTAGGGCTGGGCTTGCCGCTGTTTCTCACGGCGTTGGGCGTGGATCGATTTCTGGCCTATTTCAAAGAAGTGCGGGCGTATCTATGGGTTGTGTCTACCGTGAGCGGAGTCTTGTTGGTCATTGTCGGTGTGATGATCTACGCCAATTCACTCACGATGATCACGAGTTTCCTCGAGCGATATGGCATTGGCTGGTATCTCGGTCAGTGACCTCGCCATCAGCGATCAGCGGTCAGTCTTCAGCGAAAGAATCGAAATTCCTGCACATTCGCGGTGAACTCTTTCTCGAAATGAACTCTGACCATTGTTCTGAGACGAGTCGAATCTGACGAGCCCTAAGCAGCTAATGGGGAAAAGCCATACAAGGGATCCGGGAGTCTGCCGACGGCTGAATTCGGATAGCTTCGAAGTTGCTCGGGATCAGCACCAGGCGCCAAGGCGGCAGGCGGTGAAGCCTTGGCCCAGCGCGTTGGCTGGGGGAATGCGAAGCGATCCAAGTTGAGAGGGTGAGGGAATGGATGGCCGATCGGGTGCTTCCGGCCTGGCGCTCCGGCCTGCCGTCGGTCCAATGTCGGAAAAGGCTATAGAGTCGGATTTTTTGGCGAGAAAGATGCCAGGCTGCGTTCCTCCGAGTTTCGCCAGCAGGCTCTTCCCGTCACTGGACACTTTGCTGCCTGGATAATTCTCTGCCAGCAGGACGAGATTATCTCGTGCCCAATCGTCGGCGCCCAGTTCATGATAGGTCATAGCAAGAAAGTACAAGGCGTCGGGGGCGACCGGCTTGTCCGGGTAGCTCTTCATGATCAGTTCGAATCGGTGCGCGGCGGCGAGGTATGAGCCGCGCCGGTAGTAGAAATTGCCGACGAACAGGTGCATTTGCGCGAGCCATTCGTGGCACTCCTGAATCTTCTCTTGGGCTTGTGTGTCATAGCGACTTCCAGGAAAGTCTTTCCTCAATCGCTCGAGCGCAGTGATTGCCATTTGCATGGGCTCAGGATCTCGATCGATGGTTTTCACCCTCTTGATATAGGTTTCACCGATTCTTAAAGCCGCATAAGGGGCAAGCACATGGTTTCGGTGGAGATCCAGGAAATGGTTGTACTCGACTAAGGCTTCTGCATACTCCTCATTGTCGAAAAACGCTTCTCCACGCTTCATAATGACATGGGGATGGTAATACTTCTCGATGGGATCCGAAGTATCACCAAGAAAGATTTGCTCGTCTGTGACGCCGATCGCTTTCTTCGCAGCAGTCGGTTGTTCTTTGGGGGTGCTGGAACAAGCGACCATGAGGATGTGGCCGACAACGAGGCAGCCCAGCAGGGTCAATAGAGGTGGCCAAGACAGCCGAGCTACTTCGGTATGAGCTGGATTTACTGAGGCCGGCATTTGGGAAATTCATAGCAAGAATTTGAATAAAAAGCAACGACAGGGAGAGTTCGGTAGTGCATCAGTTTGAAAACTACGGTCATGGAATCTACTTGGAATATGGGTGACTTTATGCCATGCTTAGCGGTATGCAAAGGCACCCCAAAAGACCCCGCGATCCAAACCAACTTGGCAAGCTCATCGTTGATCTCAGTGTCGGGGAAGCCGACGACTCCAAGAATATGCCGGACAATAGCCGGAAAGACCCAGCTGCCGTATCTTTAGGCACGAAGGGCGGGAAGGCAAGGATGGAGAGCCTTACGGCCAAGAGACGAAGCGAGATTGCTAAAAAGGCAGCTAGGGCTCGCTGGAAACAGAAGTAGCTATCCCTTCTTTTTCTTCTGATATGCCATTCCGCCAAAACGAGCGCCAGGAACAGGCTCAATTTCCCCGCGTTGGGCCATTTTGCTCAATACTCTCTTCATTCGGTCACTATCCTCGATATAGGTGATCTCCCTGGCCTTCTTATTTTTGATCGTTGCGTTTTCTTCAAGATAACGCATAATCGCTTGCTCAGGAGAAGCAAGTGGCTCATGTCGAATTGTAACAAGCACATCACTGTCCCGCTCCTCGATCTTCGGCTCCTTAAGACCTAGTTGGTGCATCTTTTCAAATGCTGTATTCAGCCCCTCACCCACATCTTTGTTAGGGGGATCGGGAAATTTGTTAAGTAGTCGCACGATTGCGCCATTACGTGCAAATCGCTCTTTGAGAATGTTCGCTGGGGTGATATGTGCCGGCAAACGTCCTGGACTTTGCACCTCAATTCGGTTATCGAAGATCCTGACATGGATGTCGTCTGCGATACTATAGTCCCTGTGAATCACAGCATTTGTAAGGATTTCGTGAAGCGTTTCTGGCGGGTATTTAATAGGCTCCAAACCCTCGGCCCCTAAACGCGGAATATCTTCCGCCTCTTTTGTGGTGACTCTGACTGCTTCCTTGATTTGCGTGTAAAGGCATCCCTCCACAGTCATAGGGATGAACGCCAACACTTCTCGAAAGCCCTCTGCCTTCTGAGTGCCATAGCGATAGACTTTAATTCCACAGCGTTTTGGAATCTGAGCCTGAGGTTCTTCTGCGAAGAGTAACAAGCCTGCAACGGTGGGCATATCGTTCATGATGAGGCATTGTTTTCGGAGCCACGGCCCAGCTTCTGCGTTCGGGACAACATGCTTGAGATATTCGCCCGTAATAGGTGACTCTATAATCAGCTCCTTTGGCGCAGGTACAGGATGCCCCTCGAATGATGCTACGCCCTTGGCGAATTCCAGGCGTCTTAGTTCTTCCGGTGTTTCCTGAGGAAGATTTTGAGCGCCACGACGCATATATGCCTTGCCGTCCGCAGCCTTTATGATTCCCTGGGTACGGCTGATTTGTACGTGTAAAACTACTCCATGACGACTCAGACATCGCATGAAGTCGTATTGGAAGTCTTTGCCCAATGGAAATCGCTGTTCAAAGGATTGGATGAGTCCATTTGCGGCCTCGACATCAGGGAAACCAGCCCACTCTCGTTTCTTAACGTTGCCTCCAAGTAAGTGCTCAGTGATTCCAACATAAAGATCCCCTCCATCCGTATTCGCGAAGGCTGATACCGTATGGCTCAGTTTTGATGGACTTATTCCTGCTCCCTTTACGTCTGAGAATTGCCCTTCTTCAATGTAGGTAACCAAGTCAGCCTGTGATTCGTCTATTACTATAGCTGCCTCTACGAGAGCTGCCTTTGCCATATATCCCCCTATTCGGTTCGGAATTGTAATTAATCAATAACCGGACTCCATATTATTTGATTCCGGAATATGCATATGATAAGTTCCGGAACATGCAAATGTCAAGAGCCGTATTTAACTGAATCTTTATGCTTGACAGTAAGTATAAAGGTGTATATACTATGAGCATGAATAAATTGTCGCATGAAAAACGCGTACAGATACTCAACCTGCTGGTTGAAGGCAACAGCATGAGGGCCACGGCTCGAATTGCCGATGTGGCTTTCAATACAGTCGCTAAGCTGTTTATCGAATCGGCAAAAGTGTGCGCGTCTTATCAGGATCAAGTTCTCCGTAACCTTACCTGCAAGCGGTTACAGCTGGACGAAATTTGGTCGTTTATTTATTCCAAGGCCGCTAATGTGCCGGAAGGTATGGTAGGCAAAGCAGGCGATGTTTGGACGTGGGTGGCCATTGACGCTGACAGCAAGCTTGTACCTTCGTGGCGCATTGGAAGCCGTGACGCTCACACCGCGCGAGAATTTGTGAACGATCTCGCGAGCCGTCTTGCGAATAGGGTGCAAATCACAAGTGACGGCCACCGACCTTATCTGGAAGCGGTGGATAGAGCATTTGGGAGCGAGGTCGATTACTCAATGCTGGTTAAGCTGTACGGCGAAACGATAGAAGGGCAACGGCGGTATAGTCCTGCGGAATGCATTGGGGCGAAAAAGACCAAGATCGCTGGAAATCCCGATCTTTGCTGTGTCAGTACATCTTTCGTGGAGCGCCAGAATTTGACCATGCGTATGAGCATCCGGCGTTTTACTCGACTCACGAATGCTTTTTCAAAGAAGATTGAAAACCATGCACATTCCGTGGCCTTGCACTACATGCACTATAATTTCGTTCGTGTTCATAAGACACTACGAATTACCCCAGCCATGGCAGCAGGGATATCAGATCGCGTATGGTCAATCGGGGACATTGTCAGTCTAGTCGAACAGACGGAGGCCCATTCAAACTGATGCACTACCGAGAGTTCAGTTGACCTGCCCCCCCATGCTCCCTATAATCCCGCATATTCACGCGTATGCTGGGAGCATGAGCAATTTCTTCTCGATAGACCATGGTCGGGAGTGATGATTCGAACGAGGGTGATTGGAACAGGCAGCTATCTCCCGGACCGAGTTGTCACGAATGAGGAAGTTGCCTTTCCACTGGGACTACCTCCGGCCCAGATTCAACAGCTGACTGGTATTCGGGAGCGTCGCTGGGCGGCTGAACACGAAGCCGCTTCCGAAATGGCGATTGAGGCCGGGCGTCGAGCCCTCGATGCAGCCGTCTGCGAAGCTTCCGAAATCGATGCCATTATACTTTCTACGACATCTCCTGACATGGCTTTCCCCTCAACCGCCTGTTATGTCCAGCGAGGGTTGGGGTGCAAAGTTGTGGGGGCCTTTGATGTGTCCGCATCCTGTTCAGGGTTTCTCTATGGGCTCTCCATAGCACAGGCCATGATTCATAGCGGGCAGATCAGGACATGTCTCGTGGTGGCATCGGAAGTAAAGTCTCGCTTTCTCGATCCCAAGGATGAAGCGACGGCCATGCTGTTTGGTGATGGGGCGGGTGCCGTCATCCTTCGAGGTGCTGAAGACCGAAGCACGGAATGGCGAGGGGTCCTAGGAGTTAGGCTGCACGCGGATGGGTCACGGCACGGGTTAATTCGTATCCCCGCCGGCGGATCGCGGACACCGTTGTCGCTCGACACGCTTGCGAGACAGGAGCATGTGCTTCGTATGCAGGGGGCTTCGCTCTTTCGAGTGGCGGTTCGACTGATTGAGCAGGCGGTGCAGGACATCTTGAAGGAGTTCGGGGTCTGTCTTGACGATATCAAGCAGGTGGTCCTCCACCAGGCCAATGGCCGAATTCTGACTCAGATCGCCGATCGTCTGGGGATTCCACAGGACAGGCTTTCGTCGGTGATCGAGCGGTATGGCAACACGTCATCGGCCTCTCTACCCATTGCACTTGACGCTGCGGTACGTAACGGGAAAATAACGTCGGGTGACCTCGTGCTGCTTGGCAGCTTTGGCGGAGGTCTGACCTGGGCGACTAGTCTCGTACGGTGGTAGCAGTCAGGGTCGAAAACGATGCCAGATCCGTAATCAATTTGTAACACAATTCTGAGAGAAGACGGGGATAACCTAACGACCCAGGAGCATCGATCTTGTTCTTCGGCCTGATTCCAAAGGAAGAAGCTTTTTTTGATTTATTTAAGCAGGCGGCGCACAACATGATCGAAGGCACCCGCCTGCTCAAGGATATGATGGTAGACTTTCGTGACGTTCACGGCAAGGCTAAGAAGATTAAGGAAGTGGAGCATGTAGGAGACGGGTTTACGCACGACATTGCGATGCGTCTCAATCAGACGTTCATGACGCCGATCGACCGCGAAGACATTCACGATTTGGCCAGCGCGCTGGATGACATCCTCGATGAAGTGGATGCGGTGGCGGATCGATTTGTGATCTACAAGATCGCGTGGCCGACCGAGTCGGCGATTCGGCTAGCCGACATTCTGTATCAGGCCTCTGTCGCGGTAGGTTCCGGGGTGGATCGGATCGGCATGTCCCACGCGCAGATCAAGGAATGCTGCGTGAAAGTGAACAGTCTGGAGAACGAGGCCGACCGTGTGTCGCGGGATGCCATTTCAGGACTGTTCGAGAAGGAAACAGATCCGATCTCCGTCATAAAATGGAAAGAGATCTACGAAACGTTCGAGGAAGGGACCGACCGTTGTGAGGACGTCGCGAACGTCATTGAGCGCATCGTACTCAAACATACCTAGCAGGCTACGGAAAACCTCAATTTGTAGTTCGACAGGCTCACCACGAACGGAACAACTCCTTGATTTTCAGCAATGCTGCCGTTCACCCTGAGGCCCTCGAAGGATGGACGAAGAGATTATCCGCATCCTGTTAGACCGATCGAATTTCTCCACCTGATGACAATCTAGACACAACATGCCTGAACTAACCGGTTTGCTGCTACTGACGGTGTTCCTGGCGCTCGTGTTCGACTTTTCGAACGGCTGGCACGACTGTGCCAACGCAGTGGCGACGGTGGTCTCAACCCGCGTTCTGAGTCCCCTGGCCGCGGTGCTGCTGGCCGGTGCGTTGAATGTCGCGGGGGCGTTCTTTTCGACCGCGGTGGCGAAAATGATCGGCGGGGGAATCGTCTACGTCGATGCGATTACAAACACGGTGGTTGCCGGCGCGATGGGAGGGGCGATTTTGTGGAATATCTTCACGCTGGTGCTTGGACTGCCTACCAGTTCCTCGCACGCACTGATCGGTGGACTCGTCGGATCGGCGGTGGCCCACGGTGGCTGGGCGGTCGTTCAGGTCAAAGGGCTGCGTGCCATTCTCGAGGCAATGGTTCTATCCCCACTCTTCGGTTTCGGCTTGGGGTTTCTCATCATGGTGACAGTCAGTTGGACCTTTTTCCGGGTTCCGCGAGGCGTTGCGACGAAGGTGTTCAGCCGGTTACAGCTCCTCTCGGCGAGCTTCATGGCGTTCAGCCATGGGGCGAACGATGCCCAAAAAGTGATGGGTGTGATTACCCTGGCCCTGGTGGCATCCGGGCAGTTGACGTCGTCTGAAGTGCCGACCTGGGTGATCGTGTCCTGCGCGTTGGCGATGGGGTTTGGTACGACAATCGGCGGGTGGCGGATTATCCGGACGCTGGGGATGAAAATAGTGAAACTTGAGCCGGTTCACGGATTCGCGGCCGAAACCGGAGCGGCGATTGTGTTACTGTTCACGGCCCACTTCGGTCTCCCCGTTAGTACGACCCATACGATTACGTCGTCGATCCTAGGAGTAGGAGCGACCAAGCGCCTCTCGGCGGTTCGATGGGGGCTCACGAGCAAGATCCTCTCAGCCTGGGTGTTCACGCTACCCGGGGCAGGATTGCTGGGGGCTGGAGTCTATGCCCTGCTGACTTCACTAACCTGAGTCGGCAGCCGAGCCCTGATGCTGATCGGGAGGCGAACCACAAACCGACTTCCTTGTGGTTGATTCGCTTCCATCCACACCTGTCCTCCATGCCCTTCAACAATGTGTTTGACGATCGCTAAGCCGAGTCCCGTTCCGCCTAGTTCACGTGACCGGGCCTTGTCGATACGATAGAATCGTTCGAATACGCGCGGCCGGTCCTGCTCCGGAATGCCGATTCCCGTATCCGTGACGCTCAATTCGATCGTCCGGCCCGTTTGCTCAGTGATCCCGATCTCAGGGACCAGCTTGGCGCCGACAGTGATTGTCCCGCCCGCCGGCGTGTATTTCACCGCGTTATCGAGCAGGTTGGTCAGCACCTGTACGAGCCGGCCTTCATCGCCTGCTATGGGGGGGAGAGTATCGTCAACTGATGAGACAAGCCGGTGGCCGTTCTTATTGGCGATGGGTTTCATCATCGAGAACGTGCGGTCGATGATGTGACGAAGATCAAGTTGTTCTTCTTTAAACACGACGCGGCCCGATTCGATTTTTGAAAGTTCAAGCAAATCTTCGATGATCAGGTTGAGCCGATCGCTTTGCATGAGGATGATATCCAGGAATTTCGCCGAGGCGACGGGATCGTCCATGGCGCCGTCTAGGAGGGCCTCGACGTATCCTTTGATGGCTGTGAGCGGAGTGCGAAGTTCATGGGAGACATTTGCCACAAAGTCCTTCCGAATCTTTTCAAGGCGCCGCAGTTCCGTAATGTCGTGAAATACCAACACGACACAGGCCTCATTTTCCCGTTCTCCCCCTGCGACGGAGGCTTCAACGTGCAGGCACCGGCCTGTGAGGGCCAGCACAATTTCATCCTCATGATTCGCCCGCGAGCGCAGGATCGCCGTCACCAGGTTGTTCAGTTGTTGATGACGGAACAGCACCGCGCAGGGGCGTCCTCGCGCCTCCGCGCGTGAGACGCCGAACATTTGCTCCAGCGCCGGATTCACCTGCAAGATATGGCCGCGATAGTCCAGCACCATGACACCTTCGACCATCGACGTCAGCATGGCGAGAAGCTGGGCTCGATCTTCTGAGAGTTCGTTCATCTTGTCGTGAAGCTGGTCGGCCATGTGATTGAGCGTGGTGGCCAAGAGGCCGACTTCATCTTGTGCGGTCGTCTTGATGGGGACGGTCTGGTGGCCGGAGGCCCATTGCTGGGCTGCCAGCGCGATATCCGAGATCGGTTTCGTTATGCTGCGAGCCAGCCAGATACTCAGCGACATGGCAACGAAGAAGGCTACGCCAAGGGCCAGAATGAGATTCTGCTGCAATTTGGAGATTTCGCGATCGAGCAATACCATCGGGAAACCCACGCGAACAACGATCAGCTGAGCGTCCCGAGGCTGCCTCATGACCATGGCCCGATACATCGTGCGTTCACCGGTGGTGTGACTGTCCCGAACGTCCTGCCCATGTCCCGTGGCAAGGGCCTGTTGGATTTCGGGCCGCGACCGATGATTCTCGACGGCTGACAAGTCGCCATCTCGCACGGCGCTATCGGCGATGACAATTCCGTCTGCGGCTATCAGCGTGACACGGGCCGAGGCTCGGCTGCCGAGGTCACGCGCCATCTCTTGGAGTTGGGATTGTGTCGGGCTTGGGGAGAGTGAGTGAAACAGGGGTTGGAGCCCGTATTCAACAAGCTTGGTTTTCGCTTCCAGCACCTCGCGCAGCTGTGCGAGGTGCTGCCGTTCGAGAGATTGAATAGTCATCGCTCCGGCGATCAGGAGACCACAGGCCACCGTCAGGAGCGTTCCGAGCGTGACTTTCCATCGGATCGACAGAGTCATTCTGATCCGTCCGGATCCTTGAGCTTGTACCCTAGCGATTTCACGGACACGATGGTTTCTTCGAGGAGCGGAAGTTTTTGTTTGAGTCGGTGAATATGCACGTCGACCGTTCTGGTTGTCCCATAGTAGTTGTAGCCCCACACGGCATTGAGGAGGACGTCACGGGTGAGGACACGACCTGGATGCCGGAGGAGATGCTCCAGCAACCTGAATTCCTTTGCGGTCAGGGGCACCTCTTGTTTCGCTAGGCTAACCTCGTGCCGCGCAAGATCCATCGTGACAGGACCATAGCGGTAGTGACTTGCTCCGTTTGCGGGCGTACGCTCCAGCCGACGCATCAGGGCTTTGACGCGGGCGACGAGCGCCTTGGGGCTGAAAGGCTTGGTCACATAATCATCTGCACCCAGTTCAAGGCCAATGATCGTGTCCGATTCCTCGGCTTTTGCCGTCAGCATGATGATGGGCAGCATGGCGGTATCTGGAACAGAGCGCAGACGTTTGCAGACTTCGAGCCCGTCCATTTCGGGCAACATCAGATCGAGCACGATTAGATCAGGCTTTTCCTCTTTAACTTGCTTGAGGCCTTCTGGGCCGGTCATGGCCGTGACTGCCCGAAACCCTTCTTTCTCCAGATAGAGTTTGACGAGCTGGAGAATGTCCTTCTCATCTTCAACGACGAGGATTTTCTTATGGCTGGTGGTACCCATAGAACACCCTCAGCGTACGGAGGAGGGGGGATCGTGTCAAGCCGACCATCACCCACCGTGGCGGTGCGTATAGGCCAGAGGGCAATTCTGTTGACGAGGCTGGCTGATCTGACGTAAGGTGAACCTCGATGTTCTGCGCTCGGCATTGCCACCGGTGCCTCAATTCAGCCCGAAGGAGCTTCACATATCATGAAGATATATCTCGGCAATCCGCGCGGATTTTGTGCCGGCGTCGACCGGGCGATCGATATTGTCGACCTTTCCATCAAGAAGTATGGCGCACCCATTTATGTCCGTCACGAGATCGTCCATAGCCGCCATGTCGTGAATTCGCTCCGACAAGAAGGAGCTGTGTTTGTGGAAGAGCTGAGTGAAGTTCCGGAAGGGTCGGTAGTCATCTTCAGTGCGCATGGAGTAGCCAAATCTGTGTGGGAAGAAGCGAATCGTCGTCGCCTTCATGTGATCGATGCGACATGTCCGCTCGTGATCAAAGTCCACAACGAAGTCAACCGCGACTATACCCAGGGGTACGACCTGATCCTCATCGGCCACTCAGGCCACCCAGAAGTGATCGGGACGTTGGGCCAGATCCCCGACAAGTTCCACCTGGTTTCCTCGGTTGAGGATGTTGAAAAGATGCAGGTGGAAAACACCGTCAACCTCTCGTATGTCACGCAGACGACGCTGAGCGTGGATGAATGCCGGGACATCGTCGACGCGTTGCATCGGCGGTTTCGGAACATCAAAGGCCCGCATCAGGAAGATATCTGTTACGCGACTCAGAACCGGCAGAATGCCGTCAAGAAGTTGTCCAGTTTGGTCGATGTCATTCTGGTCATCGGTTCGCCGAACAGCTCCAACTCCAATCGCCTGCGCGAGTTGGGGGAGCAATGTGGGATTCCGTCCTATCTCATCGAATCGGCCAACGACATCAATTCGGCTTGGCTGTCAAAAGCCAAAGCGGTTGGGATTGCTGCCGGCGCCTCTGCTCCAGAGGTCCTTGTCACGGAAGTTGTGGCGTTCTTGAGGGCGTCGGACTCGTCAGAAGTCGAAGAGCTCACGGTGATCGAAGAGGATGTCGAATTCATGTTGCCTAAGGAACTCGTCCAGATCGAGTTAGCCAGCCAATCTGCAACTAGCTTTGCTAATTAGCCGCCTCCCAGGTCTAACTCCACACATTCCCTATACCTTGTAGGGATCATTTCGCAGCTCCCCTACCTGCTGTATTTTTTTTTGATTTCTCTGAACCCCTATGCTACAAGAGCCATGGGTTTTCGTCTCCTGAAACCATCGCGCGAATTACACAAAGGGTGAACCGATGTACTTGAAATCATTGGACATGTTTGGCTTCAAATCTTTTGCAGAGGCAAAGATCGAATTCCCAGAAGGGGTGACGGCGATTGTTGGTCCCAACGGGAGCGGGAAGAGCAACGTGATGGACGCCGTCCTCTGGGTGCTGGGCGCGCAAAGCACCAAGACCCTCAGAAGCGAAAAGATGGAGGATGTCATCTTCAACGGCACAGAACTTCGAAAGCCGTTGGGCATGGCTGAGGTTTCGCTGGTCATCGGTGGGCTCGATCAGGCGACGTTGAAGCTTGAAGGAGGTACAGGACTTCTCAGCCAACTGACTGAGTTTCAAGAATTGATGATTACGCGACGGTTGTATCGGAACGGGGATAGTGAGTATCTCATTAATAAGACTGCGTGCAGACTGAAGGACATTCGAAGTTTGTTGCTCGATACCCGCGCCGGGAGCAAAGGACATACGGTCATTGCACAGGGCCAAATCGATCAGATTCTGAACGCCTCTCCGCAAGATCGGCGCGAACTCATCGAAGAAACCGCCGGCATAATTCGCTATCAGAAACAGAAAGCCGAAGCGCTCCGGAAGCTCGACGTCACGCAACAAAACCTCCTCCGGGTCCGCGACATCATTGGGGAAGTGAAGAAGCAGCTCAATTCTCTCGAACGGCAAGCTCGTCAGGCACGAACCTATCAGACGTTGCAGCAGGAAGCGCGCGGAGTTGAGATTGCGTTGCTGACGAGGGAATTCAGGGCACTACAAAACGGATTAAAACAGGTCGAAGCCGAAGTGTTGAGCTTGGATCAGCAAGAAGCCGGCAAAACGGTGGAGCAGGCTCGGCTCACCACGGACCTTGAGCAGGCTCGTCTCAATGCGATTGCGATGGGTGACTCGATCGGGAAGGTTCGAGAAGAGCTGACGCGTGTGGAGCAGCAACAGGCGCAGGCGCTTACCGTATCAGAGGTCGAGCGCAATCGAAGTCAATTATTCGAACATCAGCAAGTTCAGGAATCGGCTGAGCTGGATGAGTTGGTCCGATCGCAAGATCATCTAACTGCGACACTCCAAGCCATCGAGTCCTCATTGGCGTCCGTTGAAGAACAGATGGGGGCTGGGGAGCACGCACTTGGCGAACTTGATCACGAGATAGAGCGGCTGCTTCATCAGCGAGCCTCGGCTGTGGCGGAGGAAGAGCGAGGACGCGGAGACGTTCTGCAACTGGCGGTCCTTGTGGCAAACACGGAGCAGAGCATCGCACAGTTGGTAGAGCGAATGAAAGACCTGGCCGATCGGACAGATCGGCTGTCTTTTGAGCGGGAGGAGCTTCAGGCGCAACGTGAGATTGCCGTCTGTCGCCATGATGTGTTGCGGCAAGAATATGGAGAAGCCGATCGGTTGATCACAAGCCTGCGAATCCAACAAACAACTGTACAGGAGGATGCCGCACGAGTCTCGGGCGATGTCCAAGCGCTGGATCAGCTGATTCGGCGACGGTCAGAAGAGCTGGCGGGAGTTGACTCGCGACTTGAGGTGCTACAAGGGGTGGTTCGCGAAGAAATGGGCTATGGCCGGCAAGGAGCTGTCGAAAGCACGGCCCTCAAGTCTTGTGAAGGTGTGCGGGATGCCGTAGCTGAATGGTTAATAATCCCGCCCGGGATGGACCGTGCAGTTGAGGCGGTGCTGGGTGAGCGCGTTCGCGGGTGGTTTGTTGATGAGCCGTCAGTGGCGCATCGCGTGATTGGCTTCCTGCGGGAGAAGGCCCTCGGTCGAGGCAGTTTCATTCCGCAACGCCCGCGATGGGGGGGTGGAAGTCCCGGTGCCTGGTGGCCTGCGATCACCGATCAGGCAGGTGTCATCGGGCGTGCCGTCGACCTAATTCAAACAGATGCGGCTCGTACCGCAGCCCGTGACTGCTTATTTGATCGCGTGGTCATCGTTGAATCATTGGCCCAAGCTATTCGCTTGTGGGAGCGGCAGTCCTGGGCAGCTCCGGAGGGGCCGATTTTAGTGACCTTAGCCGGAGAGATGTTAGACGCATCGGGGATTGTTACGGGTGGGCAGGGTCAAGAGGGACAAGGGTTACTTGAGCGGCGGAGGGAGGTGGTCGACCTTGAGGCCAAACGGCAATCACTCGTTGCGGCGTTCGAGCAGGACAAACAGCTTCGCGAAGTCCTGCTTGTGCAGGACCAGTCGTTAGCACAGCGGGATAGACAACTCGTGGATTCACTCCGTGGTGCCGAAATGCAGGATCTGACGCTGCGTAAGGATGAAGAGAAGCTCCAGCAATATCTTGCCGACCTCGATCTTCGGTTGAGCGGGATGGCGGTAGAGCTTCAGAAAGGTATCGATGAACGGCAGTGTCTGGAACAGGAGTCTCGTTCGGTTCAGGCGCAGTTGGTCCAATGGATGGCCGAGAAGAACGGGCAGGAAACTGGGCTGGGGCGAGTTCGGGAACGGCTTGAGCAGATCGATCACAGCGTCAGAACCCTCCACGAACGTGTCATCGAGGCAAGGCTCACCGCTGAAGGGTTCCGCGCGAAACGGGAACATGAGCAAGCGAATCGGGCTCGGGTAACGCAACAAACTCAGGAGACGGAACACCGTCGCCATGTGCTGGGGGAGCATCTTGAAAGCTTGAAGTTATCGATCGAGCAGAGCAGGGCCGAGCAAGTTCGTCAGGAATCCCTCTGTGAGAAATTCGGCGTGACCGCTGGGCGTGTGAAAGGAGAGCTGGTGGCGGTGCAGGAACAACAGGCCCAACAGATGGCCGCCAGTCAAGCCCTGGAGGCTGGTCTTGACGATCTTCGACGTGGGATGTCGGTGATTCGGGACGCGCGGATGAAGGTCGAAGTTAGTCGCGCGGAAATTCGGACTCATTTGGGAACCGTTGAAGGGACGTTGTCGGGAACCTACCAGCTAGATCCGCTCACGCTCCTCGGTGAGACTTCGGAATCAACAATGGTGGCGTTGGGGAATGGAGGGGCGACGGGTGCTGAGACTGACCATCCTTCCGATGCCGAATTGAAAGAGCAGTTGCAGAAACTTCGCGACCGCCTGGATCGAATGGGGCCGATCAACTTGGCCGCGATCAGCGAGCACCAAGACCTTGATGAACGCCACAAATTCCTATCCGCACAGGAGCTGGATCTGACGATCTCGATCAGTTCGCTGAGGGAAATCATTCAGCGGATTCAGCGGATGACGAAAGAAATGTTTGTGTCCACGTTCAATGAATTGCAGCAGAAATTTACCGAGGTATTCAGCCAATTTTTTCCCGGTGGACGGGCGGAACTCCAGTTGGTCGATGAGCCGCTTTCGGAAAACGGAAAGAGCTCCGGAAGTCAGGAGCCTGGGATTGAAATTGTGGCGCAGCCTCCAGGCAAGCGGCTGAAGAGCATTACAATGTTGTCAGGTGGAGAGAAGACGCTCACGGCGATGGCCTTGTTATTCGCGAGCTTCCTCATCAGGCCGACGCCATTCTGTCTCTTGGACGAAATTGATGCTCCATTGGATGAAGAAAACATCGGGCGGTTCACTAGCGTCTTGCGGGAATTGGCGCAGAACGCCCAGTTTCTAGTCGTTACCCATAACAAGCGGACGATGGGCATCGCCGATTCGCTTTTCGGAGTCACGATGGAAGAGCCAGGGATTTCAAAACTTGTGTCCGTAAGGATCAGCGATCTTCAACCGGCGTAGTGTTGTCCAAAAAGCTGAATAGTTTAGAGGACTTCACGCATCTGTTGCTTGACTCATCTCAGAGCGTCTGATATAAGTCCTACGATAGGGTACTCCCTGAATGTGTCGCAAGGAGTTTCTCGCCACGGGAGACGTTGGTTCATACCAGTCATATCGTCCATCTCATTCGTATTTTTTGGGCCGTAGCGATTCATGAAACTCATCAAGGCGTTATTCAGCCGCCTATCCGATAGCCTACTCTCAAATGTTTCGGGAAAGCTCAGCCCCGCAACTGAGTTTCCTCCAGCTCCTCCGCTCCGGCTTGTCTCGGACAAGCCGACGGTGTTGCCCTCGTTGGATTCCTCCACACGCCGACCTGTCAGTCACGCTGTCAGCCAGCCTGATGCGATTGATGATGCAATCAGACGGAGCCAAGCCTGGTTTCTCAACCAACAACATGCCGAAGGCTATTGGGTCGCTGAGCTCGAAGCGGACACGACAGTGACGTCCGAATACTTGATACTCCGTAGAATGCTCGATCGCGTGGATCCTGATCGAGAGGAAAAGGCTGTTCACTACCTGAAGGCGATGCAACTGTCCGATGGAGGGTGGCCGATTTATTACGGCGGACCGGCAGAGATTAGTGCGTCTGTTAAAGCGTATTTCGCGCTCAAGTTGAGCGGAGTGACTGCGGATGAACCATTCATGGTCCGGGCGAGGGAAAGAATTCTCGCGATGGGCGGGGTCGTTCAAACCAACGTGTTTACCAAAATTACGCTGGCGTTGTTCGATCAGTACGATTGGGAAGGCGTTCCGCACATGCCTGTCGAGATTATGCTGCTGCCGAAGCGATTCTACTTCAGCATTTATGCTATCTCGTATTGGTCGCGTGTGGTGTTGATTCCATTGCTCATCGTGTTCGCACATCGGCCGGTCCATCGAATTCCTCGTGAGCAGGGCATCGAAGAATTGTATCCTATGCGACGTGGAGAGATTCGCTATTGGAAGTTTCCGCCATTCAATAAGGATCAAAAGTGGTTCACCCCGCATAATTTCTTTGTTGCGCTGGATGCGATGCTGAAACTGTACGACCGGATGCCCATGACGGTGCTGCGCGAGAAGGCGTTGCATAAAGCGGCGTCCTGGATGTTGGAACACCTCAAAGGGTCAGGTGGGCTCGGCGCGATCTATCCGGCGATGGCGAATTCCATCATGGCACTGCAATGCCTGGGCTATGATGCAGATGATCCCTTGGTGGTGAAGGCCCTGCGCGAAATTGAGGAGTTGGAAGTCTATGATTCCGTGTCGCTCAACGGCCAGCGCGTTCCTGCCGTCCATCTTCAGCCCTGTTCCTCTCCTATCTGGGATACCGCGTTGCTCATGAATGCGCTGCTTGAAGCGGGGTTGCCACAGGATCATCCTGCGCTGCAAAAAGCGGGGGCATATCTCATGTCTAGGCAAATCAAGACAGTGGGTGACTGGAGCATCTCCTCGCCGAAGACCAAGCCGGGCGGGTGGTATTTCCAGTTTGAGAATGAGCTCTATCCAGACGTTGACGACTCCGCCGTAGTTCTCTTGGCGCTCTCAAAATTGAAGATGCCCCAGAAGGTTGAACAGCAAGAATCAATTCATCGCGGCATGCAGTGGGTTGTGGCGATGCAGGGATCTGATGGTGGATGGGGCGCGTATGATAAGGACAACAACCGGATCGTCTTCAACTATATTCCCTTTGCCGACCACCACGCATTGCTTGATCCCAGCACCTCCGATCTTGCCGGACGATGTTTGGAGATGCTCGCGGCATTGGGGTACGACAGCACGCACTCAGCCGTAGCGCCAGCCCTGGCCTTTCTCAAGAAGGAACAGGAGCAGGATGGGAGTTGGTACGGACGGTGGGGTGTCAACTATATCTATGGAACCTGGTCTGTCTTGGCAGGACTTCGCGCGATCGGGGAAGACCTGTCGGCTCCCTACATCCGCCGGGCCGTCTCCTGGTTGGAGTCGAGGCAGAATCCCGATGGTGGCTGGGGTGAGTCATGCGTGTCCTACGGGAATGCCGCGCACAGCGGCAAGGGAGAAAGCACGCCCTCGCAAACCGCATGGGCGTTGATGGCCTTGATGTCTGCCGGAGTGACGGATTCGTTCAGTGTCGCGCGTGGAGTACAGTTTCTCCTTCGTCATCAAATAAAAGATGGAACGTGGGAGGAGGTTTGTCATACGGGGACAGGATTCCCTGGCGTGTTTTATCTCCGATACCATTGGTATTGTCAGTATTTCCCTCTGTGGGCCCTTGCCATGTATCGCAATCTCCGCTCCCATGGAAAAATGCGGGCAGACGAGCTGCGTTACCAAGTCCAGGGGGCTGGGTCTAACTGGTTTGATCGTTGACTGCCGCGAGTTCTCTTCCTCCGGTCGTTTCTCCTCCTCCATCGGGTACGGTACCAGTGAATCGGATTGCGATTTTTGCCGCAACCTCATGGGAAATGAGGGCGGTTCGAGCTGCATTTCCATCAGGTGTCGAGCAGCGAATCGACGGGGTACCCGTGTTTGTTTGCGCGGCAGGCCGTAGGGAGTATTGGCTGGTTCGAACTGGAGTGGGTCTTGATAAAGCGAGTCAAGTCGCCTCTCGATTGCTGACTCACCAGCTGTTTAGCCTCGCGGTGTCGACGGGATTTGCATGTGCGCTCATCACAGCGGAAATAGGAGCGCTCTTGATCGGACGCGATGTGGTGTTGGTTGGGGCGCACGGCTCAGAACAGTCACACGCGATCGATGTGCCCGGGGTTGAGCGGGATGTGGTATTGGCGCTGGTAGACGGCGCTGTGCAATCCACCCATGTAGGACGATTTGTATCCGCCGATCGGATCATTGACACCGCGTTGGAGAAAGGCCGGTTTGCGCGCACCACTGGCGCGATCGGTCTCGACATGGAGAGCGCGGCCTTGGCAATCGAAGCGCGGCGAGCTCAGGTGCCTTTTGTGATTGTGCGCACGGCGTCCGATCTTCTGGATGAAGATCTTCCGCTTCACTTCAATCTCTTTCTAAGGCCCACTGGGTGGCTCAAGGGCATCGCAGCGGTGCTGGGTGCCCCTTCGAGCCTCTTGGGCCTTGGACGGCTTCGTCGACAGAGTCTGGCGGCAGCAAAGAACTTGACCGTGTTCTTCCTGCGCTATGTTGCTGTGATGGCGACTGACGAGGAAGGGGAGAAATCTCTATGGTAAGGCTGGCAGTTCAGAAGGGGACCAAGCTCTATTCCGACACCATTGCATCGATCAAGACCAGAGAGATCATCGGGGAGAAGTTCCTCGCGTTGTCTCCGGGTGGTGGTGGCGATCCCTTGAAAGTGGGCGACATGATCCCCGATACTGAATCGGGGTTGGATCTCGAGGAGTTGGTGAGTCAGTATGTTCATGGTAAGGTCGATTAGCTCGCCCTAGCTTGGGTGGCAACCAACGAACCGCGTCATCTGCAGCGGGGGCAGGTATACTGATGTCGATCGTGAATAGCAGGAGCAGGAATATACGCGTGCAGACTTATTGCAGCTTGGTCATCAGAGTTTTCTTGGCTGTTATTATATGGGTCGGGTTGACGGTGGTCCCTGTGTATGCCGGAGCTCCTACAGACTCCGTGAAGGCTACCATCGATGAAATTCTTCGCATTTTACAAGAAGAGGAATTGCAACAACCAGGCAAGGCTGAAGAGCGTCGACAGCAGCTTGAAAAGGTGGTTGAGGCTCGGTTTAATTATCAGGAAATGTCGCGGCGCGCGCTCGGTGCCGCCTGGAAGACGCTTTCCGATCAGGAGAAGCAGGAGTTTGTCGATCTCTTTCGAACGTTACTGACCAGTTCCTATGCCCATAAGATCGAAACCTACTCCGGTGAGGGTGTGCAGTATTTGAATGAACGCACGAAGAAAAATTATGCTGAAGTCAGAACGAAGGTGCTGTCGGGAAAGACGAAGATCCCTCTCGACTACCGCTTAATCAACGAGGCAGAGGATTGGCGTGTGTATGATGTTGTGGTTGATGGTGTCAGTATGGTGAAGAACTATCGTGGACAGTTTACAAAAATCATCAGGGCGTCTTCCTATTCCGATCTCGTCGAGCGACTCCGAAAAAAGACCGATAAGCTCAAGTCCCCGTAGCGTTTCTGTTGCAAGAACACAAGGACGTTTGTGCGTTGCCTTGTCTCCATACTCATGCTGGTGTTCTTGGGGAATCTAGGTCTGTTCTCCCCGGACTCGGTTCACGCGGACACCCGATTTTTCCCCATCCCGGCCATAAGTAGCAGCAAGAACGACGGTAACGATTTCGGACTGATTGTACCGGCGCTCATCACGAAGCCGGATGGAGACCTGAAGTACATCGTTGCGCCGATGTTCATCTACAACTCGATCGTAGGGGCGCGTGGAACGCTAAATCTGTATCGCTATGATCCGGGCGGCAGAGAACTCAGAGCCATCGCCTCATGGTCCCAGAAGATTGAGCGCAGATTTCAGTTTCGCTACAAAGATCCCGCTTATAGGAACGGCCGCTATAGCGTGGCCGTGAATGCCGGCCATTTCAAGAATGCGACGGTGCGGTTTTTTGGTCTTGGTCCCACCACGCCGCTCAATGACCAGACAAATTACACGGCCACTGAGACCAGGGCGCACTGGAAATTCGGCATCTATGCTAATGAAGTCACGCTGCTTGCTGTGAGTCAGCGGTTTCGATATATGCAATCCATCCAGCGCGGGGCCACGGATCTTCCCTTTACGGCGAGCGTATTCCCTACGGTCTCGGGAGTGCAAGGCGCGACGATCCTTGGCCAACGGTTATCCTTCCATTATGACACCCGGAATAGCCTGGTCACACCGACCGATGGGATGTCGATCATGGCCTACGCTGAGATGAACTACAACTTCCACCAGGATGCGGAGCCGCTCTACTCCAGGTATGAATTCGAATTCAAGAGGATGTTTGCAAGTGAGTCGAAACGGGCCATTTTAGTCATCCGTGCCGATCTACAGGCCACGATCGGCACGGACGTTCCGTTTTATGAACTGAGTTCCTTGGGTGGGCAGAACAACCTGCGCGGGTACGGAGTGGACCGGTTCCTTGACAAGCAACTCCTGGCCTTGAGTATCGAGGAGCGGATTCATGTGTTCCGTACCCGCCTTGCCGGGGTGATGGCAGATTTCGAGATCGCACCGTTTATCGATAGCGGGCAGGTATTTGGTTCCTTCAAAGATGTGAGTTTTAGAGACTATCGCATTACACCGGGCGTGGGGTTCCGCGGAATCATTCGGCCCAACGTTGTGGGGCGGATCGACTACGGCTACAGCCGAGAAGGGGGAGCCGTTTTTGCCGGGCTTGATTTCCCCTATTAGTAGAACCTAGTTTTGGAGCTAGATATTCGGAGGTCAGGGCAGAGGGAACGCGGGAGCAGGAAGAGAATCAACAACCGGCATGCCCGTGTGTCACCGAATCGTACTGCATGAGCCAGTAAGTGGGGAACTCGGATTGCTCTACCAAGTCAGGCATGGGCACAGTGCGAGTTAGGGAGCAGTCCGGCAAAGGACGGACGTTCCTAAGCGCTTGACAGCATGGGATTCTTGTGTGAGACTTCTAAGGAATATACGCATGTAGCGCTACTGCGCAGCCGATGCCTCTCGGAAGTTTGTTCATTCATGCACAGTCGAGTGAGTAGATAAAAAAGGAGAGCATGCTATGTCGATTCTGAAGAGTATCCACAGCCCAGCCGACTTGAAACACTTGTCTCCCGACCAATTTCCAGCATTGTGTGGTGAGATTCGGGAACAAATTATTGGGGCGGTCTCCAGTGTTGGCGGGCACTTGGCTTCGAACCTCGGTGTGGTGGAACTCACGGTCGCATTGCAGTACCTGCTGGATACGCCCACAGACAAGATTGTCTGGGATACTAGTAACCAGACCTATACACACAAGCTGCTCACCGGTCGACGTGAGCAATTTCATACTCTTCGACAGTACGGTGGGTTAAGCGGGTTCTGCAAGCGAGAAGAAAGCGAATACGATACGTTCAATGCGGGACATGCCGGCACCGGTGTCTCGGCTGCATTCGGCATGGTCACAGCCCGTGAACAGTTGGGCCAAAAGCAGAAAGTGGTCTGCGTCGTCGGGGATGGCGCCATGACGGCTGGGATGACGCTGGAAGGGCTCCAGAATGCCGGTGGACTAGGCAAAGACTTTCTAGTGATCTTGAACGATAACCAAATGTCCATATCCAAGAATGTGGGAGCCATTTCAGCCTATCTGAGTCGGACAATTACTGGGGAGTTCTACGGTAAGATGCGGGAAGAGACTGGCCAACTGCTGCGCAAGATTCCCCACATAGGCTCCGACATGCAAAAACTGGCTCGCCGAGCGGAAGAACTTGCTAAAGGGGCGATTCTTCCTGGATTGCTATTTGAAGAATTGGGGTTCCAATACAGCGGCCCCATCGATGGGCACAATTTCGAGCATCTCATTCCGACGATCGAAAACATGTTGAAGATGAAGGGGCCAGTGTTGCTCCATGTGATTACCAAGAAGGGATTTGGCTATAAACCGGCCGTGAAGAATCCGGTTTGGTTTCATGCCTGCCCACCGTTTGTGCGGGAGACCGGTGCGCCCGCCAAGAAGGCCACGCGTCCTTCCCATACAACGATTGCCATGGATTCGCTTATCAAATTGGCTCGTGAGGACAAGCGCATTGTGGCCATCACGGCAGCCATGTGCGAGGGCACAGGGCTGACGGCGTTCGAAAAAGAATTCCCGAATCGTATCTATGACGTGGGCATCGCCGAGCAGCATGCGATAACCTTTGCCGCTGGTCTTGCGACGCAAGGGATGAAGCCGGTTGTGGTCATGTATGCGACATTTCTCCAGCGAGCCTACGATCAGATCGTACACGACGTGGCGACGCAAAATCTCCCGGTCGTGTTCTGCATCGATCGAGGAGGATTGGTGGCCGAAGACGGCACGACGCACCACGGGGCCTTTGACTATGCCTATCTACGCCACGTCCCTAACATGGTCGTGATGGCGCCAAAAGATGAAAACGAATTGCAGCATATGATGAAAACCTGCGTGCAGCACAACGGTCCGATTTCCGTGCGGTATCCGCGAGGCGTTAGCCTTGGCGTGAAGATGGATCCCGCTCCTGAGGCATTACCTATTGGAAAAGGTGAGTTGCTGAAGGATGGAACGGATGTCGCGATCGCCGCGATCGGCGTGTCGGTCTGGCAAGCCGTTCAGGCAGCAGAACGCCTGAGCGAAGAAGGGGTGTCTACGACTGTGGTGAATGCGCGCTTTGTGAAACCACTCGATAAGGAGCTTATCGTGGAAGTGGCGAAGCGGGTTCGCTACGTGGTGACCGTCGAAGAAGGTTGTAGGATGGGCGGGTTCGGTTCCTCGGTACTCGAAACGCTGTCTGAGGCCGGTGTGAACGATATAACAACGAAGATTCTCGGTCTGCCGGATTGGTTTATCGAGCAGGGTCCACAAGATTTGCTTCGCGAGCGGTATGGGTTGACTGCTGAAGGGATCTATCAGAGCGTGAAGGAACTCATTGGCAAAGCGCCGGCGACAAGAAACTGGGTCACCGGTGCCTCGCTGGCGGGCCATCTCCCGCACGGAGACGAACAGGGCAGCTAGCTGCGAGTAGAATTGGATGTATATCGCGAGACGAAAAACGCGGCAGATCTCGGTTGGCAAGGTCAAAATCGGTGGTGACTCCCCGATGTCCGTGCAGTCGATGTGTTCGACCGACACGCGTGATGTCAAAGCCACTGTTGAGCAGATTCAGCAACTAGAATCGGTGGGATGCGAGCTCATTCGCGTCGCGGTGCCGGATGATGAAGCGGCGGCAGCCCTTCCGAAGATCAAAGCGGCGATGTCGGCTCCGTTGATCGCCGATATCCATTTCGATCATCGGCTCGCGTTGAAAGCCGCCAAGATCGTGGACTGCGTCCGCATCAACCCAGGAAATATCGGAGCTTGGTGGAAAGTCGAAGAAGTCATCAAGGCTGTGAATGATCGAGGGATTCCGATTCGTGTGGGTGTGAACGGTGGGTCGCTCGAACGACCGTTGCTCGAAAAGTACGGCTGGCCTTCGCCTGAAGCCTTGTCAGAGTCAGCGCTGAATGGGGTTCATGCGCTGGAAGATGTCGGCTTTACCAATATGAAGGTGTCGCTCAAGGCGTCTGATGTGCATCATGCAATCGACGCCTATTGGCTGTTTTCCCGTCAGTCGGATTATCCGTTGCATATCGGTATTACTGAGGCAGGAACGGCCATGACCGGCGCGGTCAAGTCTTCCATTGGGCTTGGCTGGTTGCTGTCGCAGGGCATCGGCGATACGCTGCGTGTATCACTGGCTGCCGATCCAGTCGAGGAAGTGAAGGTTGGATTCGAGATTCTAAAGTCACTCGAATTGCGGCATCGTGGCATCAACGTGATCGCGTGTCCGACGTGTGGACGGGTTGAAATCGACGTCGTGCGCTTGGCGAATGAACTTGAAAAGAAACTCGGCCACATCAAGGCCCCGTTGAACGTGTCGGTGCTCGGCTGTGTCGTGAACGGGATTGGAGAAGGCAAAGAAGCCGACATCGGGATCGCCGGCGGTGAAGGCAAGGGAATTTTGTTCAAAAAGGGCAAGCTCGTCCGCAAAGTCCCGATGGAAGAATTGATGGACACACTCATTCAGGAAGTGGAGCAGCTCGCCAAGGAAAAAGAAGCCGAAGGGCGCGGGGAGGCCGTTGTCCATGCGGTCGAAGATGGCTGGGAACCGCTCGTGCCGCATTCCGACGAGCCCTCGAGACTTGGGAAAGAACTTCCCGTCCTGCCTCATCAGTAAGCGGATGTTGCCTTCAAAGCTGCCTCCACCACCACGAAAATCTCCAATTCGGTTGCACCCGCCTAGGCAGGAAGCCATCGCAGCCCGTCCTCCGCAGGAGCCTGCTACAGAAGGTGAAGGAAGCCGTGGAGCTCCGCATCCCCCACAAGACTTCTTGACAGGGTGTGCCAGGCGTAATTGAAATTTGACGAAGCGGCTTGCTTTGTGGTGTGTGCGGTGATCATCGCCAAACAGCCACCATCCATGCCAGCGAAAGGAGCCACTTCATGAAGAGCGTAGTGCGGATTCAGCGACACGGTAAGGTGAATGATGTCGGACCGGAGGCTCTGGCAACGATGCCGACCGCTACGCAATTTCAACCCAAATGCGATTGATTCCCTTGACGAAGGTGTGAGAATGTCCACCAATTACAGCAGCTCAGCATACTGAAAGCAGGCAGAGAAACACGCAGGTCCATACTTTGGTGACTCCATGAGTAGATCTCTCCTAGCACGGCTGGTTACAGTCGGTCTCATCCTCACAGCGGCAGTGCACGGATATATTGTCGTCTTTCAACGGTCATTTCATTTTCGAGATATCGATATCCATCGCGAGATTGGGAGACGCTTTCTTTCCGGGGAATATCTCTATGCAAATGATTACTGCTACGCCTATTTGCCTACCGCTGCCCTATATTTTGCGCCATTGACGCTGATGGGGAGAAACGAGAGTCTAGCACTGCGCTACATGGTCGGTGTTGGGTGTTTAGCCGTCACAGCCCTTTTGTTTCATCGCATGGTATACGGTACTGACGCGTCCAAATGCAGGAGTCTTTTGCTCGCCGCCGGGGGAGCGGTCGCGTTGACCTTCCAATTTATCCTAAACGATCTCGATGACGGTGGACCCCATCTCATTCTATTGGGAATTCTTACGTGCGGGATCTACGCGATATGGGTGGGAAGGGAATGGGTTGGTGCTGTATTGTTCGGGCTTGGTATTGCCCTCAAAATAACCCCCGCACTCTTTGTGCTGCTGTTTCTCTGGAAGCGGCAGTGGCGCGTGGCTTTTTATACAGTACTTGCCACAATCTTTTGGATCGTGCTGCCCGCCGTTCATATGGGGCCGACGAGTTGGTGGGAGCATCAGGCCGAGTGGACACGGAATGCCACTTTATCCGTGCTCGATCAGCAGATGGAGGGCAGGCAAGAAAACGAACTGCAAATGGCCAATCTATCGCTTCGGCATACCCTTATGCGCTACCTCGTCACCTATCCGAAGAGTCATCGGCTGCGGCAAGTAGACCCTGCATACAAGCCTGTGTTGGATCTGCCGCCACAAGCCGCGACGCTGATCGTCGTTTCCGTGACGCTGGGTCTACTCGGTCTATTCGCCTGGTCCAGTCGAGAATCGTTCCACGGGCCTAGAGATACCGCTTGGTCTCGAGATTGCGCCGGAGTCATGATCTTGACGTTGTTGCTGTCCCCCATAACCTGGGACCAGCATTTGGTGTGGTTGATGCCAGCTGCGTTTATCGTCGTTGCTGCGGCGCGATCTAATGGTGGATTGAGTTACACAGGATACGTAATGTTGGGAATCTATATATTGCTCACGATGGTCCTGAATTACGAAGTATTGGGTAGAGTCCGATGGGAATTTCTGAAGAGCTATCATCATCTGGGCATCGCGATGCTGATTCTGTTTGGACTCCTCCTCAAGAGCAAAGGCACATCGAGCGATCTACAGCTATCCCTTGGAAATGTGCGTCCGAGATCTTCCGAGGTGGTTGGTGGGAGATAAGGTACCATCGCGGGCTATCGTTGTCATTCCAACGTACAACGAATATGACAATATCAAACTTCTCGTGGACCGGATCCTGGCGTTGCCAGTGCCGTTGGATCTTTTCTTTGTAGACGATGGCTCCCCTGACGGGACGGGACAGTTGCTTGACGATCTCAGTGCATCGAGGCCGCAGCTGCGGGTGATTCATAGGCCGAGCAAGCTCGGGTTGGGCACGGCGTATCGCCAGGCTTACCGGGTCTTGTTGAAGGAGCGCTATGATCTATTTGTTCAGATGGACGCGGATCTGTCGCATGAACCCGAAGAAATTCCCATCATGATTCGCGCAACGGAACAGGCTGACTTAGTAATCGGCAGCCGGTACTGTGCAGGCGGTGGGTCGTGGAACTGGCCCCTCGCTCGCCACATGCTCAGTCGCGGTGCCAACTATCTCTCGCGTGGTGTGCTTGGTCTCTCAACCTGCGATTCGACCGCCGGATTCCGCTGCTATCGGCGAACCTTGCTCGAGAGTCTGAGCGCGATGGACATTCAAGCCAATGGCTATGCCTTCCAAATCGAAATGACCTACTACAGCCACCTCTTAGGTTTTCGCGTCTGCGAGGTGCCGATTACCTTCGAGGATCGCCGGCATGCGACGAGCAAGATGAGCCACTTGGAAATTCGTTCGGCAATCAGAACGCTAGCGAGTCTGGCCGTTCACCGCATTCGCCGAAAAGGCATTGATAGGCGTACGCAGCGATCTTTTTAGGACCTCCCCTAACTCCCCTCGTCCTCGTTTCCCCTGACACACCGAGGTATCATTCTCTCATGCATTCTCTCCGGCAGTGACCTTTCTTGGCTATGCTTCAAAGGGCCCCCTGAGACCTTGTATGATAACGCGTCACAGCGGACTGCTAGCTTGGTTCCGTGTTGAGTTCAAGAAAAGGAAGCGACTATAATGCTGCCCTCGTGAGGCGCCGTACCCAAGTGGTAAGGGAGCAGTCTGCAAAACTGCGATGCAGCGGTTCGATCCCGCTCGGCGCCTCCAAACCGAACTTACACGACCCCGCACCTCAAATGTGTGCGGGGATATTTCAATACCTCCAGTGAATCTCGTCCAGCTCGCTCAACTCGAAGCCCTTTCGATTGTTCTTGGCGACGGGATAGACACCATCAATGTCGAAGTGTTCCTATTCCGTACTTTGTGTGTGCCGCTCGCTAGCCTGGGTCTTATAGTAATTGACGCGAGCGAATACGCAGCCAAGTGTTTTGTTTGTCTACCTAATCCTTTTGCCAGTGTGAAATCTCAGAGAACTTAGTACTCCTCTGCTGCCCATCGCTCCCTGCCTCTCGGAGTGACCTTCTCGGGTTCAGCCCGGCGGAAGTCCTTTTGGAATTCCTTCAAGTGCAATCGGTTAATCGCGCGACTTCAGTTAGTTCCAGTTTTCCATCCGGACCGCGCCTCGGTGAACTCACGCTTTTTCAGTAAGGTCGCCGATGGCTGGCAGGGGTATGCAAGGTCAAGCAACGACCCATCGGTTTCACTTAGGTTCCATCGGTTGTGCCTATCGGGCTGACTCCGAGTCACACAACTGCTTGTAGGTCGTGAGTTGCTGTGGGGTGCCGGAGGCCAAGCCCTTGTGGTCTTCGGAGTCAACCCCAAAGGCACATCATCAGTTTTGAACGACCCCATCGGTTTTGCTGAATCGGCGAAGAAGACGGGGAGATGTTTCTCTTCAGAATCTTCCTTGTTCATGAAAATTGACGAGTCATTAGAGAGGTGTTAAAATCGCACCATTCATGTGCTTTCAAGTATGGCTACGTCTCGTAGCCGCTGAATAGACCGCATAGACAAATAACATAGTAGGAAGGAGAGTGGGATGGCCGTACCGCTTGCCCAGATGTATACGGTCACGAAGTACGTGTTCACGCAAAAACTGAAAGGCGTGAAGCGTTATCCGTTGGTGCTGATGCTGGAACCATTGTTCCGCTGCAATCTGGCCTGTGCCGGCTGCGGTAAGATCCAGTATCCCGATCATGTGCTCGACAAGCGCCTCACTCCTGAACAATGTTGGGCAGCGGCAGAGGAATGTGGCGCGCCGATCGTCAGTATCCCCGGAGGAGAACCGTTGATTCATCCGGAGATGGCAACCATTTCGAAGGGGCTCGTGGACCAGAAGCGCTATGTCTACCTCTGCACGAACGCGATCTTATTGGAGCGGAAGCTCGACGAATACAAGCCGTCCAAGTATCTGACGTTCAGCGTCCATATGGATGGTTTGAAGGATGATCACGATCTGGCTGTCTGTCGTGAAGGGGTGTATGACGTGGCAGTGAAAGCCATCAAGGCGGCGCTCAAGCGTGGCCATCGGGTCACGACCAATACGACGTTGTTTGACGATGCGAATCCCGAGCGTGTCCGCAAGTTTTTCGATGACATGATGGAGCTCGGTGTCGAAGGCATGATGATTTCGCCTGGCTACAGTTACCAGAAGGCACCGGATCAGCAGCATTTCTTGAAGCGCGAGCGGACGCAGGATCTCTTCTCCAAAATTCTCGGCAGTCCGAAAAAGGGCTGGCAGTTCAATCAGTCCCCGCTCTTCCTGGATTTTCTGATGGGTCGGCGCGAGTATCAATGCACACCCTGGGGGAATCCGACCTATAACGTGTTCGGGTGGCAGAAGCCCTGTTATCTCTTGCAGGAAGGCTATACGAAGACGTTTCGTGAACTGATGGAGTTGACGGAGTGGGACAACTACGGCACGGGCCGGAACGAAAAGTGCGCCGATTGCATGGTGCATTGCGGCTATGAAGCCTCGGCCGTCGAAGATACTTTCGGCACGGTCTCTGGATTTGCGCGGACTGCCAAGCTGACGTTACTGCCTACCTCACGATGACAGATAGCGTGAAGCGTCGTTCGTAAGAAAATCACACGCTTCACGGATGACGCTTTGCACATGACTGATACCAAGAACCATATCAGCGGTGTTGGTGCAGGCTCACTCGAAGGGCGAGTGTTGAGGCCGACGTCTGTGTCAGAAATAGCGGAAGCCGTTGAACTGGCCTTCGACTACCGTGGCGACGTGACTCTTTCTTTACCATCCGGCGAATCGGTCGTTGGGTATCTCTTCAACCGACAGGTGGCCGGTGCCGACTCCTACATCGAGATCTTCCCTGCCGACAATCCAACTCCTCGGCGAATTCCTTACGACGCCATCGCAACGATTGCGTTCACCGGTGAAAACACGGCGAACGGCAAGTCCTGGGAGACCTGGGTGTCTAAGAAAGAATCCGAGCGCCTGGCAGATGCCGAACGGGTCGAGGCGGACGCGCACATGCGTGGATACCTCTAGGTTTTCTGCCCGCTCGGCGCCGAGTCGTTTTTTCTGTCCGTTCTTCGATCCGCACGCGTCTTGATACAGTCAAATCCAATGGAAAGGACCGTTGTCTTGCTCTCGGATTGGATTGTCTCGTCGTTGACAACCAAGGGGGCCTATGATAGATACATGGGCCTTTAAAATGGGGGCGCTCGTCGTGGCGAGGCGTGCTGTTGTCTGAAGGTAAAACCCGCAAACGACCGACGAGAACGCGACTCAGTTTGAAGCACGTGAGACGGAGCGGGATCGGACTGATCGCCGCAGCAGGCTGTGCCGTGCTGGGTGCTGCGTTTCCTTCCGTGGGTACGGCCAAACACGAAGCGGATCATCGCTTCACCGTTGAAGGGTTTGTCTGCGGGGCAGATGGGAAGGGAGTCGCGAACACCGACGTTCTCGTCAAAGATACGAAGGTTTCGTACGGGCAGATCGTCAAGACCGACGGAGACGGCTACTACACAGCAACGTTTCATCTGCATAACAACAATCTTGACGATCCGCTTCTGGTAGAGGCGAAGGGAGAGCAGCAGAACCTTAAGATTCAGTTCGATCCCAAGGACCTGGAGTCAGAGCGAAAGACTCGGGTCGACTTTGGAACGGGTTGCGATGTGAAGAGTTCCCCACTATGGCTCTGGTGGGGGCTCGGGGCGATCGCAGCGGCTGTGGGGGGGGTTGTGGGGCTGAGAGTGGTCCGCTCGCAGCGGAAACAGGAACGGGCACGAGGGAAGTCGCAGGGGAAACGGAAGCAATAATCACCGATGGCGGTCCGTGGGGCGGATGTGCACCTTGCCGGATCGGTCAGTGGATATGGCGAGGATCAGACCGCGTGGCTTCAAGGACCGTCGTGGTTGTCGGCGCTTTTGCAGGGGTGCAATCATCTCGGTGAAAGCGTTTTTTTTCGTCTTTGATTCTCCTTCGTCGAATACCCCGTAGCTTGCTGCGGGGATGAAGGCGAGGCAAACCCACCGTAGCCATAGCGAAAGAGGGTAGCGGCTTCGGAGATTTTTGCAGGATACCCCGTAGCTTGCTGCGGGGAACTTCATTTTAACTAACTAAGGAGCGAGGGAACGTCATGGATATGAAGTTGGTTCAGGTGGCATTCGTTACGTGCATCGGGTTAATCGTCGTTGGCTGCAGCGGAGCTGGCGAAGGACCAATTGTTCCCCCGCCTCCCGCTCCTGCTGAATATGCAGACAAGCACATGCCTGCCGGTTGGTGGACCGATGAAAAGTTGATCGAAGAAGGGCGATTGATCTTCATCGGTGAAACGAACATTGATGTCAATTGCGCCAGCTGCCATGGCAAGGACGGCAAGCCGGTCAAGGCGGGCGCGCGGGACTTCCGCAGCACCGAGCGCATGAAGCTCTATTCCGACTCGGTCTGGTTCTGGCGGATTTCCGAAGGCGTTCCCAACACCAAAATGAAGCCCTGGAAGAGCAAGCTCTCCGAGGAGGATCGATGGAAGCTAATACTCTTTGAGCGGAATTTCGCATTGGCCGGGAAGGGCTGGGATGCGGAGAAGGTGCAGTGGACCGATGCAGGCAACATCGCAGTGGTCTCGACTGATGCCCCGGCTGATACTTCGGCTGATGCTCCGGCTGATGCCTCGGTTGATACAAAGTAAACGGCACGATGGACGCCTGTCGAGCGTTGATTTAGTGGAGGGGGGTGGCGAGACATCGTGAAAACATGGTCGCGCAGTCTTTTGACGCTCTTTGCGCTTCTGGTGCTGTATGGAGGAGTGTCCTATGCACAGGTGCCGAGCACGCCTCCTGTGGAGTTTCCATACACGGGCAATAGGACCGCGGTGTGGATCGTTGCCCAACTCCATATTCTGTTCGCGGGGTTCATCCTCGGCGCTCCTATCTTCGTCGTCATCTCGGAATGGTTGGGCTATCGGAAGCAGGATCCTCGCTACGATCGTCTAGCCAAAGAGGTCACGAAGGTCACTATCATTCTCTACAGCATGACGGCACTCACGGGCGGACTGTTCATCTTCGTCCTGCTCGCAACCTATCCGCAGTTTACTACCTGGTTGATCAATCACTTCTTCATTGTGTTTGCCGTCATCTATCCCTTGTTGTTCATCGGCGAAACGTTCGTGCTGTACATGTATTTCTATACCTGGGATGCCTGGAAGGGGAACAAGAAGGCCCGCCACATTGCATTGGGAGTCCTGCTGAACCTGATCGGGACCACCACCTTGTTCGTGATCAATGGTCCGACCTCCTTCATGAACTCGCCGGTCAAGGCCGAGGGCATCTCCCCTATGGAATTTCTCGAGACCGCCACCCTCTGGGACAAGATGTACAACTATACCTGGATGCCGCTGAACTTCCACCGTCTGGTGGGGAACGTGACGTTTGGCGGGTTCGTCGCCGGCTTGATCGCCGCGTACATGTATATGGGCGCGACCAAAGACGAAGAGCGCTCGTATTATGACTGGATGGGATTCGTCGGGAATCTCATCGGAGTCGGCGCGCTGCTGTTCCTCCCGTTCATGGGGTATCTCCTGGCCTACGAACTCTGTGACTATGACGCCTCGATTTGTCCCTACATGATGTCGGACCAACTCTCGATGTTCTTTGAAATGCAGGGCGCCATGATCGGGCTGATCTTCCTGGCCAGCAATTATTACATCTGGCTGAGCATGAAGCGCATCGAAGGAGTCGAAAAGGTGCGCATGACTATACTGGCGCCGATCGTGATGGTCGCGCTGCCGCCGGTCATGACCCAAGTGATGACGGTCTATCCGATTCCCGATCCCACGTCCCTGATGTTCTTGCTGCCGATGCTGCTGGCTCCTGTGCTCGTAGGTCGATTCATCCCGATCACCGTATCCGCCCGAACCGTCATCAAGGTTGGTTTCTTGATGGTGGTCGTTGGCACCGCGATCTGGATGACGCCGCACGGGTTTGTCCCGACCGGCTCCAAGCTGGTGGCCGCGTTGGAATTGCCGTCCGAGTGGAACTTCCTGGCGTTGATGCCGGCGAAAAACTCCGCCGCGTTCACCTTGGTGTTCGTCACCGTCGTCAACTATGTGATCTACAATCGCGCGATCAGCCAAGGCACGATCGTGTGGGGGCGGATCGATTTCGTCTCGCAGTTCGTGTTGATCTTCTTGGCCTTCAGCGCCATTTGGACCATGGGCTTGATGGGGGCGGTTCGGTCCCTGCTGCGCAAGTACTTTCATACCTACAACTTGTTGCCGGACTTTACGGCGGAATCGTATACGCCGACGTTGGCCTATTCGGCCTGGTGGATTACCGGGATCACCGTCGTGTTCTTCACGGTCGTGAGCTTTGCGGTCATGGTGACTTTGCGGGCATCCGATCCGAAAGATCATGCCCCTGAAGGGAGTCCTGTTCCCGCTGAAGCGAAGTAAGAGTCGGCCTCATCGTCCCTAGACGGCCTAGCAGGCTGTGGAACCACTCTTGTGTTCTCCTGTCCCCTGGGGTAAATAGGCGTCGCCAGGGCCCAGCAGTGACCTCAGCCGCCCGCAGTAGGCGCTCGATGCAGGGTGCGACCTCCAGTAGCAGAGGCCCTTCCTGGCTGGTTAACTCAATCTGGGACTCATCCGGCTCATTCAAACAGCGTGTTTCCGCAGCCTGCTAGAGCCAAGTACGAGGAGTTCTTTATGGGGAAAGCGATCTTCAAGATCATCGTTGGCTTAGTGATCGGAGCTAGCCTCTGGGTCGGGACGATGGCGTTGGGCTTTCCGTCGGTCTTCCGATGGCTGTTCTTCATTTTTGCCATTCTCGGAACCGTGGTGTTCCTTATCCTGGACGCTCCTCCTCTGAAGCCGATGAGCGGTGTCAAAGCGCTCGGTGCGGTACTGGTCTTCTATGTCATCCTCTGCGTCGTCTACATTGCCGGCGCCTCACTCTGGCCGCAGTACGATCCCCTAGACGAGAAGGGGAAGATCGAAAAGCTTCTCAAGGCGAAGCGGGCTAGAACTGAGCAGGGTAAGGCCGACGAATTGATTGCCCGTGTCAAGGCGCTTGATGAACGGGCCAAAGCCTTGGCCGAACGAATTAAGGCGTTGGGCGGGTATCAGGCTCCTGCTCTGCAGGAAGCCGGAGGTCCCGCGTCGCTGCTATCAACGGCTCCCGCCGGAGATATGCTCAAGAACGGCGAGGAGCAGTGGGAGCTTCAAGAGTGCTACAACTGCCATAAGTTAAGAGGCGAGGGTGGAAAGAAGCGTGGGCCTGAGCTCGACAATATTGGAAACTTGCTCACCGCGGACGACATCAAACAGAAGATTCTCGATCCGAAGAGCTGGTCGACCGAAGGGTACGAGAAGGATTACAAGAAGGGCAAGATGCCAGACAAGTACAGGGACCTCATGGAGGATGAGGACGTCGTGGCGCTGGCTTTTTGGCTGAGTACGTTGAAGGACACCTCGGTGAATACGCCGAAGCCGATCAAGATGAAGTAATGATGCAGCCGAAGCTGAAATCCACGGTCCGGTGCACGGACCGTGAAATCGGTGAAGTGACGAAGGTCGTCGTCGATCCGTTCTCGCGCGAGATCAGCCACATCGTCGTGTCCATGAACGGAAGCGGCGAGCGGCAAGTCGGTATGGACCACGTGCAGGCCGTCACAGAGAGTCTCGTGGAGTTACGCGCGCCATCCTCCGACATCCTGGCCTTGCCGCCGTTCAAGCGCGACGACTACGTGACCACGCACCAGGTCGAAATCGCGCATCTCGAAGAGAACGTTCATGTGACGCCGGGTGAAGTGTTGGTGCCCATCCCCGAACTGGAGAAGAGCGTCAAGCGCCGGACGTTTTTCACGAACTTCACGTATGCCATCGGGTTTTTGATCGGACTGCCGATCGCGTACCCGATCCTGCGCTACCTCATGACGCCGATGTATACGCCGTTCAACAATGAATGGCTCAAGATCGGGAACGTCGGCAAGATCAAGCAAGACGATATGGGCGTGCAGTTCAAGTACAAGAAAAACGTCAAAGAAGCCTTCATGCCGGAATCCGAGATTGAGAAGAACGTCTGGCTTCTGAAGGCGACTCCCGCTGTGCTCGACCAGGTCTATCAGGGCAAGGACATGGTATTTCGCGATGCCACCGGCACGGCCGTCTGGACGAATAAGAAAGAGTTTCCCTACGTCGCATTTTCGGGTAAGTGTCCGCATCTGGGGTGCGGGTACAAGTGGCGGAAGCACAGGATGCTCGGGCAGGTGTTTCTCTGTCCCTGCCACTTGAGCATCTTCAATGCCTCCGGGACAGTGATCGAAGGCCCGTCGCCTCGTTCCCTCGATGCGCTGCCCATGAGGGTGTCTGCCGACGGGGATGTCGAAATCATCGAGATGGAATTCAAAGCTGGAATGAAATCCCAAATCCGGATCATCTAAATGGAACAGTCGTCCATCCCTGGCCCCGGCCCCCAATCGACGGCCATCGAAAAGGTCATTGCCTTCATCGACGAACGCGTCGGGCTGAAGCTGATGCTGGACAAGATGCTCAACGAGCCGGTCCCCGGCGGCTCCCGTTGGGCCTATGTGTTTGGCTCCGTCCTGCTGTTCCTTTTCATCATGCAGGCGCTGACCGGCATCTTGCTGATGTTTTACTACGCGCCGACGATCGATCACGCCTACGCCAGCACTCAGTACATCATTCACGATGTGGATTACGGGTGGTTTCTCTTGAGTTACCACTTCTGGGGATCGACTGCGATGGTGATTTGCGTCGTCGCCCACATGTCGCAAGTCTTTCTCTGGGGATCCTACAAGAGTCCGCGCGAGCTGCTCTGGCTTGTCGGCTTGGCGCTCTTCGGTATCGTCATAGCATTCGGCTTTACCGGCTACTTGCTCCCTTGGGACCAGCGCGCCTATTGGGCGACAACGGTCGGCGTCGAGGTCTTGGACAAAACCCCCATCGTCGGCGACTTCCTGGCGCGGTTCCTCAAAGGCGGTCCGACACCTGGGCAGATGACGTTGAGCCGATTCTTCGTCATTCACGTCATGATTCTTCCTGCGTCGCTCATGGGCCTGGCCGGGTTGCACCTCTTCTTGTTTCGAGTGGCAGGGCCAGCCGGGCCCTTCCGGGGCACGTCGGAAGAGATCAAGGTCAAGACCGACTACTTCTTCCCGCGTCAGATTTGGAAAGACATCGTCGGGATGGCCGTCGTGTTCGCCGGCATCTGCGTCTTGACCTTCTGGGAGCCGGTCGTGTTGTTGGACGAGGCGACCTCTGATCCGGGCGACTACCATCCGGAGCCGGAATGGTACTTCCTGTTCTACTTCCAATTGCTGAGGTTGAAGATCTTTTCTGGGGAGTTCGGGCAATTCCTAGGCGCCGTTGCTTTGCCCCTCGCGTTCATGGTAATGCTCGTCGCGCTTCCCTTTATCGACAAAGATCCTGAGCGAAATATTTTCAGGCGGCCGATTGCGTTGATTGGCTGGATCGTTGTGATGGCGACGATGGCCCTGTTCACGGTCTCCGCGATTATCAACCGAGAGTTCCTGGAGTAAGCCCGATGCCTCTCAGCCGCACGAACTGACTATGGCCGCCGATCGTGAATCCATGTCCCCGATGAAAATAGGACTCGGTGTCCTTTGGCCGGCCTGCTGGACCGGACTTCCTCTCAAGCTGGCCTTTGCCGTGCTGGTCCTTGCGATGGGCCTGATGCAGTTTGGAGACGGGCTGGGCCTGCCCTTTCTGATGCTGTTCGCCAGCCCGGTCACGATCTTCGCATTACCGATCATCACGCTGGGATTAGCGGGGCATCTTGGTGAAGGCGTCGGGTTTCCGCTCCTCTTCCTCATTTCTATTCCCATCGATATCTGGGCGCTCGGCGTCGTCGGCCGGACGTTATTACTTGAAAAGTTCAGAAAGGAACCGCCTGAGGGTCTGGGGCTAACCTTGTGGTGGAAGTTGGCGTTGATCGGCGCCTTCTTCCTGCCGATTCTATGGCTCATCGTCAGTACCGTGACCTCGACCGCGATATCCATGGCGCACGCGCTGATGGAGACGGAGCTGTTCAAGGGCATACCCATCCCAGAGAGGATCAGCATCGAGGTCACGCTATGGGGATCTGTCGCCTTAACGGTCCTGATTGTGTTGTTACTGATCGGAGTTTCCTTGGCCGGCTGGATGATTCGCCGTGTGGCAGAAGCCGCACAACCCGCATCGGAAAATTATCAAGGGCTGATTACCCGTTGGGACCTCATGCGGGTGCCGACCGATCAGGGGTTGATGCTGACGGCGCTGACGGGGGCAGGGGTTGTATTGTCGCTGCTCTTCTGGGCTGCCCTCCCTGTGACGACGCCTGATCCGCACGAATGTTGTGAAAACCCAGAAATGAAAGCTCAGCCGCTGTTCAAACCGCTCGATGCCTTGAATGAAAACGAACAACGTATCGCGCAGCTGTCGGCGCAACTCGAGGCGCTCGAACAACAGAAGGCTGAAGCAGAAGCCGGGAAGGGCAAGGGCAAGGGGACAGCCCAAGGCGGCAAAGCTGCGCCTCCCGCTGCTGTGCAGAAACCGTAATTTGCGAGATGATGAGGTGAGTGCCATGCGACAACAGGGCGGATCGATTCAGCGGATTCTCCAGACCGTCAGTGGTCATGGCGGATGGCTCTCGGGCCTGTTCCTGGTGGTGGGCTGCCTGGCCCTCCCGTCGATCGGCATGGCAGCGGAAGGAGCCGCGGCGGGTCCGACCGAGTATCGTGACATTCCCTATATCGGCAGCCGTAACCTAATCTGGGTGGTTGCGCAGTTGCACCTCCTGCTCGCCGGTTTCGTGTTGGGTGTGCCGCTCTTCGCCTGGTTGTGCGAAGTCGTCGGCTGGAAGACCGGCGAAAAGCGCTACGACACATTAGCCAAGGAATTCACCAAGCTCCTGACCTCGGCCTATGCGACCACTGCCCTGTTCGGCGGCATTCTTCTTTTCCTCCTGATCACGTTCTATCCCAAGCTGATGAACTATCTGACGGACATTTTTTTCCCGTCCTTTATCGCCTACTGCCTGCTCTTCTTGATCGAAACCGTTACGCTCTATCTCTATTGGTATGGCTGGGATGTGATGCAGGAAGGTGGGAAAAAGACGTTCCATATTTTCCTCGGTTTGCTGCTGAACGTCTTTGCCTTATTCATCATGATCATACCGAACTCCTGGGCCACGTTCCAAGCCACTCCGGTCGTGATTGCCGAGGGCACGGCTCTTCAACAGGCCTGGTCCGCGACATGGAATCCGACCTGGTGGCCGGTCAACATCCATCGGTTTATTGCCAACATCGTGCTCGGCGGGTACATCTGCGGGGCCTACGCCGGGATCCAGTACTTGTCGGCGAGGACGACGGACGCGCGGGACCATTACGACTGGATGGGCTACGTCGGGAACTTCATCGGCGTGTTCGGTCTGTTGACGCTTCCCTTCGCTGGCTACTATCTCATGCGGGAAATTTACCAGTACAACCAGCAGATGGGCATCACGCTGATGGGGGGGTTCCTCTCTTGGTTGTTTATTTTACAAGCCGTGTTGATCGGCGTGCTGTTCCTCGGGTCGAACTATTATTTCTGGCTAGGCATCACGTATCGAATTCCCGGCTCTGAGGCGAAATACCGCCGACCGATCATGGTCATGTTGGTGATTCTCCTGATCTGCCTTGGCATCTGGATGACCCCGCACTCGCTCGTGGCAAGCCTGGAAGAAGCGCGGAAGATGGGCGGCACGCACCATCCGCTGCTCGGCGTCCTCGGCGTCATGTCGGCAAAGATGACGGTCGTAAACCTGATGATTCTCATCACCTTCATGAGCTTCATCATGTACTGGCGCGCCGGCAAGGTAGAAACGGCCGGGTGGGCCAAGGCCGCGAGAGTGCTCATGAGCGGCGTGCTGGTCCTTGCCAGCATCGCGATCGTCATATTGGGCGTCTGGGGCTACTTCGTTCCAGCTATTGTCCGCATCAATGACTTCTCGGTGTGGCAGGTGTTGATCGTGCTCTTGGTGATGCTCATCATTACGCCGCTGACGACCCTACTGCTCAGGAGCGCGAAGACGACGACGGAGATGGTTTGGGGTCGCATGCCGCCCCGCGCAGGGTACGCACTGGTACTGAACGCCGTGATGGTCATTCTGCTCATGGCGCTCATGGGTTATGCCAGATCGTCTTCGCGCGTGCACTGGCACATTTATGGCGTGATGCGGGATACTTCTCCGTACGCCTTTTCTCCGGGCCTCGGCTATGCCGCCGCCTTCATGTCGCTGAATACGTTCCTGTTCTGTATGATAGTCGCGTTCATCTTCTGGGTAGCGACCATGGGCGACAAAGCCAAAGCGGGTCCTGGTAGTGCGAAGGAAGCTCTGCCACATGGGATGCCGGCCATGGCAGGTGGGTCGCAGTCGTTGGATCAACAATTGCCATCAGCGGACAGCCGTCAGAATCAGTTAATTGATTGATGAAATCTGACAACTGAAGGCGGGCCGGTATCGCGTATCATATCGAGGGACAATGACGGAAGTTGCCATGTTACAGCTGATCGGGCTCTCGGTCGTCGGGACCGGGATCGTCATCCTGTTGTTCATTCGAGCGCAGTTCGCCAGGGTCATAGGATTCGTGTTGATCGTGCTCGGACTCTTCTCGCTCTTGGCGCTCTCGGTGCCGCAGATGGCGTCTCTCCCGCCGGTCGAAGAGAAATTCGATCTCGCGACCGTCAAGACCTCGACCGACATGGCGGCCATCGGGCAGAAGATTTTCTTCAGCAAGGGCCAATGTGCGCTCTGCCATTCGATCGGCCCCAGCGAATCGGCTCGTTGTCCGGACCTCAAGGGGATCGGCGCTAAGCTCAGCCGTGAATTCCTCTACGAGAGTTTGACGCAGCCGCAAGCCTACATTTATCAGGACTATCGGCATGAAGGATTGCCGAAGGTGTATCCGGCGCGGATGCCGTACATCAACAAGAACCCGATCGGGCTGTCCCAGAATGAAATTTTGTCCGTGATCGCATTTCTGCAGCAGATGAGCGGGGAGCCCATTTCGGTGAACCCGTCTGAACTCGAAGTGCCGGGCCAGGCGCCTGCCGCCCCGGTGAACGCGGTCGAGTCCGCTCCGGTAGCCGTCGCACAAATGCACTGAGGAGGAACGTATGGGAGGCTCGTTGGTCAAGCCAATCATTCTCATCGGCATTACCTACCTGTTCCTGAAGTTGGTTGTACCGATTATTCCCGGCTCGGCGCCGCTTCCGTCCAGCCTCATCTCTATGTACGTGGTATTGACCGTGGTCGGGATCGTAATCTTCGCGACGTTGAGCGGAGAGTCCAAGGACGCATTCTGGGGGCCCATCCAGCGGTTCCTGACCGGGGAAAACCTCGGCGGGATGCAGAGGCTTCGCTACGGCGTCCTCATTCTGTTCCCACTCCTGGTGGGGTGGCAGACGTACAACAGCACGGCTCCGAGCGATGTGCCACCGATCGAAAACAGGACGATTCACCCGGCGCCGCCCGGGGAATACACCGGCCTGGCGAATCCTGTCGCGAAGACGCCGGACAATATCATGCAGGGGATGGGTTTCTATGCGGCCTTCTGTTCACCCTGTCATGGCGGACAGTTCGACGGAAAGGGCCCTGCGGCTCGCGGCTTCAATCCACCGCCTGCCAATTTCTCGGATCCCACGACCATCGCCCAGTTGCAGGAGAGTTATCTCTTCTGGCGCATCAAGAAGGGTGGCGTCGGTCTCCCGATCGAAGGCATGCCCTGGAAGTCGGCGATGCCTCGCTGGGAAGTGGAGTTGCCGGACGACTGGATCTGGAAGATCATCATGGCCGAGTATGAAGGAGCCCATCAATCCCCGAGAACGTGGGAATAATGCGGTTGCACAGCATGTGGTTGTCCAGGCGTGCAGTGAAAACGAGGCCAGCATGGAACCGGTGAATCAAGTGAGACAGTGGGTCGTACGGGGAGCGGCGGCAGTCGTGACCGCCCTTATACTCGGTGGAGCGACCCTGAGCCTGGCGCAGGAGAGCGTGGCGGTGCGCGCGTCGATGGTGCAGGGCGCTTTGCCCGTCGATGATCCGAATGCGGTCGTCTGGGCCAGCGCGACGCCTGCGACGTTTCCGATGTCGCCTCAAGTCCACTGGCCGGATCGCATTCTGGAAACCACGGTCAAAGATCTGACCGTGCGGGCCTTGCACGATGGCACTCAAGTTGCCGTCTTTTTGGAATATACTGACCCCACCGAAGATCCGGACGATGCGGCGGCGCTCGAATTCATGGTGGGAGATACGAAAGCACACTTTGCCCATGGCCAACTGATGGCGCAGGTCGAAGGTGGCCCAGTCAACATCTGGTTCTGGAAGAATAAAGAGAACAAGGCAGTCGATATGAATGCACAAGGCTTCGGCACCTTGAAGGTGCAGGAGCATCAGGATGTAAAGGCTAAGAGCGTTTATTCGAACGGCACCTGGAAAGTAGTCTTCTCTCGCAATCTCTCGACCGAGCATCCCACCGAGGATGCGCAGGTAACGCCGGGTGAATTCATGAATATCGCATTTGCCGTGTGGGACGGGAAGAAGGACGTAAGCGGCGAGCTACGGGAAAAGGGATCGCAGAAGGCCGTGTCTTCCTGGTGGTATTTCCAAGCCGAACCACCGCCGGATTATTCCGGATATGTGTATGCGGCGATGGCCATCGCCTTGGCCTTGGGATTTCAGTTTGTCTTCATCCGTAAACTCAAGAAAGGGCAGTACGCATGAAGGCGGCAAGGCTGCGAGTCATGGGAGCGGTGGCTGGCCTGGTTGGAGTGTGGGCCATGGTCGCCGGGGGTTGTGCGACCGAGCAGGAGAAGAAAGGGCATGAACTCTATGTCCACTACTGCATGCACTGTCACGGCGAGACTGGCCGGCAGAACGAGGGCTTCAATTGGTCATCGATGCCGGATCCCAGGCCGAAAGATCTGGCAAACGAGCCCGAGATGAGCACCTGGAACGATCAGGAACTCTTCAACGTCCTTTCGCGCGACATGTTGGACACGGGCCCTGACGGCGACGAGATCGGCGGCGACGACTTCGAAGTACCGACGATGCCGACCTTCAAGTACACCCTGTCCGAAGATGAAATTTGGGCTCTCGTCGGTTATGTCCGCACGTTGCACAACATGAAACTGGAGTTCAACGTCGAGGAACGAAAACAAGAACTGGCCCAAGCGCTGAAGACCGCGCAAGACAAATTCGAGCAGGCCAACAAAACCTACGAGGAAGCGGAAGAGAAGGCGAGCGAGGAAGCGGAAATGAAGGACGACGAAGACGCCGAAGTCGATGAATCCTCCTACGCCGAAGAAGAGGCCGCCATGGTTCAGGCCAAGGAAGAACTCGATGCCGCCCAGGCTGCGCTGAACTATTTCTCAACGCGGCCCGGCAAAGGCGTCAGCGTTCCCAGACCGGATCTCACGATGGAGCCTGCGGAAGCGGCTCAGCTGGCCGAAGTTGGCAAGAGACTCTACGCCGTTAAGTACGGCTGTAACGGCTGCCACAAAATCGGCGGGGAAGGTGGCAAAGTTGGTCCGGCGCTGGATCGAGCGGGGTTCCGTCTCAACGGCACGTGGATTTATCGCTGGGTGAAGAACCCGCAAGCCATGAAATCTGGAACGCGCATGCCGGCGTTGGGATTGAGCGATGCGGATGCCAAGGCCGTGACGATGTATTTGGAGACCTTGCGTGCCCCGAAGGCTGAGCTACCGACTGATAAGCCGGCGAGTTGAGCCTTAGATCTGAACCCCTGCCAGAAGTCCAACAAGTACGGCCATGCCGACCCAGACGTGTGCTCGGAACATGCCGAACGCTTGGGAGGGATCAACCGGTCTGCGCAGTTGCCTAATCTGGACTGAGAAAAACAGTCCGATTCCAAGCAACGTCACGTAGTAGGCCCATCCAATCTGAGCCATCCATCCCGCTGCACCCAGGAGGATCAGCATGGCACTGAAGGCTGTTCCAACTCCAAGGTGGATGGACGACCCAAAGAATAGGGCCGAGGATTTCACCCCGATACACCGATCGTCGTCACGGTCCTGGATGGCATAAATTGTATCATAGGCGACTGACCAGGCAGCCGTCGCCCCGAAGAGACACCAGACAGGCGCATCAAGCTGACCCCGCACCGCAGCCCAGGCCATGACCGTCCCCCATCCGAAGGCTAGACCCAGCATGGTTTGGGGTATGTGGATCCACCGTTTTGAAAACGGGTATAGGACTGCGAGCAAGAGGGCGATGGGGGCGAGCCAGAAGACTAGAGGGTTGAGAAGCAACACGAGGCTCCCGGCCATGAGCAACAGCAGGCCGAGCAGTGTGAAGGCGTGGCGGCGAGGCAATTCGCCGGAAGCCAACGGGCGAGTCTTGGTGCGGCTGACCTGCTGATCGAACGATCGATCGGCCAGATCGTTGAGAATGACGCCTGCACTCCGCATCAAGAACGATCCGCCAATGAAGATCGCGAGGAGATGGGGCGGTGGGAAGCCTTGTGCGGCCAGCACGAGAGCCCACAGAGTCGGAAGCAACAACAAATACGTGCCGGTTTGGTTATGCAGCCGAATCAGCCGCGCGAGTGCGGACCAGGGAACGACCGATGGTGCTGAGGGAGAGGACGCAGAGGGAGTCAGCATGGGCGAGACCTTAGCGTATGGTCTGAGGCCTGTCAATTCATCGTGGCGGTTGTGTTCGCTACCGCGAGTTCGGTATAACCAGACGGTGCGAGGGTCTTGTCTAATGCAAGTCCAATGTTCCCGACCGCGGCAGCATGTGGCTATCTGCGTGATCTTGATGCTCGCGCTGCTGTGTACCGGCTGTTCGTGGTTCAAGCGCAGTGATGGGCTGGCCAGCACTCCGGTGATCACACTGACGCCGGCGCTGGTGATCCCGCTGACGCCAGCGCTATGGTTGTCACCCAGCCTCACCACCGCGTCTGTCCCCTACCAGAATGCCTGTGGTCAGCCGGCATCGCTTTCAATTGCCGGCCCGCTCGTTGAGGCTGTGCCGAAGAAACTCAGGCGGGTCTTTACAGGCGTCACGACCCAAACTGGAGTCGGGCAGACGAACGCCTCCGATGGGGTTATTCAAGTGGGGTTGGGGCTGAAACAGATCGACCACGCGATCCCACGCCAAATCAAAGGAAACTATCCGGTAACAGTCACGTTGGGAGTTATGGCGGCGTTCCTTGCCGAGGATGGTACTCTCCTCTTCAGTAAGAAGCTGCAGAGCGTCGGTCGGGGTGAGGTGGAAATCACGGATCAGTCCTGCGACGTGAAAGGGTTGGAACCAATTGTTCGGAAAGCCATTGAATTGGTGACCGAGGGCATGACTCGACAGGTAGCCGAATCCATCCGAATCAGAAAATATGCCGAGCGGAGGAAGACCCTGCTTCATGCTACGGTCGGTTCGCCCTCTCAGTCGAATAGTGCATCGCCGACAGTGGCAGTGGCGCCAAGTGCGGTCACAGCAGGACTAGCAACCGGGGGGACGCAAGGGAACAGGATTACTCTGAAGGAAAATCTGACTGCCAATGCCGAGGCGGTACAGCAGGTAACGGCCCTCACCTTCCGCGCCATCGTGAGAGACGAAAATCGGGACCAGATCCTTCAACAGGATGAGTCCATGACGATCGAGATCGAAGTGAAAAACGATGGGGTGGTGGAGGCGAAAGGTGTGGAAGTGGTGGTTGGAGGGATGACCGCGTTGACGACGCATTTTCCACCGGTGTTTCCGGTTGGAGATCTACAGCCCGGAGAAGTCATGCGTACGTCAATCACCAAACGGGTAACGGCCCTCAAAGAGGCGGTTCGCGGGGAACTCGTACTGAGTTTGCGCAGTGCGACGCCGGTCGCCTCCATCCCGCCAGCCAAGAAGTTCACGCTCTTGATCAAGCCGGGGAAGGCCAATGCGGTTGATGCCGTTCCCGATGTCGACCAACTGCCAAAACCTATCGCGGCCTTCAAGCAGCCGAAGGCCATCGTTATTGCGATCGGCGTCGGACGATTTCGTAACGAACACGTGCCGTCGGTCAAGTATGCCGGCCGCGATGCCGAAGTAATGGCCGGCTATCTGCGTGCGATTGGCAGCATCCCAGACGATCGAGTTCGCGTGTTGCTCGACACCCATGCGTTGAAGCAGGATCTCGCCGACACGTTCGATGAATGGCTCCCCAAGCGAGCGGATGCCGCCACCGTTGTCTACGTGTTTTTCTCGGGGCGCGCATTGGTGGATGGTGTGACCGGCGCGGTGTCTCTGGTACCGTTTGACGGGACCTCCTTGGCGCTGAATCAGCTCTACCCCGTTCGTCGGCTGCAAGAATCCCTCTTCCGGCTGCCGATTCAACGGGCCATCATGATGTTCGATGTGTCACTAGATCCATCGGTAGGCGCCGATCCCGCCGCCACGCCGTCACCCAATTGGGAGGCCGGCGTGGGCGAGCGGAATGATCAGGTGATGTGGATGGTGGGAAACAGAGGCCTTCAGGAGGCCCATGCGTACGAACAGGGGAGACACGGGCTGTTTACCTACCACCTGCTGAGAGGACTGCAGGGCGTAGCCGACGTCGATCGGGATGGGAAGGTTGTGGCAGGGGAGCTCTGCATGTACGCGCGAGGTCAGGTGGTCCGAATGGCCAGGGAACAATTCGGTAACGAGCAGGATCCGCTCTGTTTCCCACCGCCTGGGCAGAGAGCGATGGTCAGAATTCATCCCTTGGCGAAAGGGAATAACCCCAAGCCAGTCACCGCAGCGAAAAACGAAAAGCCCGCCCCAGTCTCATCCCCTCAGGCTCCGAAGCCGATGGATGTGGGGCCTAGGTAGTAGCGTGATAGAGACAATCCCGTCGTACTCTCCTTCGTTGACAGTCCGTACAGTGGCCGGTATCATGGCCCTCCGAAACATCGATCGGCCTCAGCAAGACCTGATCACCCTCCATCTCTCCCCGAGGATGCCGGCGTAGCTCAGTTGGTAGAGCAGCGGTTTCGTAAACCGCAGGTCGGAGGTTCGATCCCTCTCGCCGGCTCCAACCATTTCGCACACTTCGATACCGGTTCCCTATCCACCTGAACGCGGCGTTCCGGTTTCTGTCACGGTTCCAGTGGAAACCGGCTCGCATTCACCCGCTGGAACCCGACTCTCTTGACCCTCTGCCGAAGCCTTCCCGAACCCTGCGACCCCCTCAACCGCCGCCGTCAGGTGAGACGGACTCAGGTGGGCATACCGTTTGACCAAGACCGTGGTTGAATGTCGCAACAGCGCGGCAATCGTGCCTTCGTTGTGCCCTGTCATTGCCAACCGGCTGGCAAAGGTGTGCCTCAAGTCATGCCAGGTAGCCCATTCCATCCCTACCCCAGTAACCGTAGGTACCCAGACACGGTTGTAGAAGTTCCTGGCATCTAAGGCGGTAGCGGGATTCTCGGAGGGAAAGACCCACTTCGAGCGTTGCCAGGAGTCGAATCCTCGCAGAATCGCTTTGGCCTCTTCGTTCAGATGGGCATACTGCACACCACCCGCCTTTGTGGTTGGCAAGGTCAGGAGGCCCCGCTCCAAATCTACATTGTTCCATTGCAGCCGGAACTGTTCGGCCTGGCGGAGTCCTGTGAGAATCGCCAGTCGCGCCCACGGGCCATGAATCGGCCCCAGTTTCTCCAACAATACCTTCTCCTCTTCCATCGACAGAAACCGCGTCTTCCCCTTCGGCTCCTTATACATCGACAGCTTCAGTACTGGATTCCCCACCAGCTTTCCTTCACGCACCGCACCGTTGAGCACATGGCGCAGCCACTCCATGTAGCGGTTCACGCGTTGGGGGGTCATCAGTTTATTCACGTCCCCCTGCTCTTTCGCTTCCACCACCACGGTTGCCAACAGCGATTGTCGTGCCTCTTCCATGGCCGCTCCTGATTGAGGCGGCAAGCGTTCAGTGGGTGAGCGACCAGATATTCGGGCTGGCCTTCTTTCGGACCACGGATACTGAGCACCAGCGTTTGGAGCTGGTGATCAGGGATCTGATGGAGGATTAGATGGGGGCCATCGAGGTACTGGAAATCGTCACACCGCGTGATGATCGTGATGATATAGAACGTCAGATATTGTGGGAGCCCGTAACAAGCCTGAACGTATCCGTCTCAGCGGTCGGTCCACCAGAGCTAACTGGCGTGAGGTTTTTCTCGGACATGAACCGCATACCGCTCTCATGCTTGTGAGATAGTCGATATGACTACACCTACTGGATTAACTGGTCACAAAGAAATGAGCGTAGCCGGGTCCCTTCTTGAAGACTTAGTTTCTTAAACTCCACGCCGAACTGGTCCTTGCCGGTCCAGGCGACACGGGCTGCCAGGAGGGACACCAGGACGGACAAAGGGTCTTCTTCGTCCGGGAGATAGAGGAAAAGAGCCAGCTCCATTCCAACCTGGACGGGCTGATTCCCACGAATACCCATTCCGCCCTTGGACAGGTCCACGGCGGTACCATCTTCCATCATGGCATCGTCTCCATCGACGCACGAATACATGAGTCTGAAAGAGACGGGGGTACGACTGATGCTGCGCAATTTCATCAGCGCATACTCTCCTGCCGCAACACCTTCATCTTCCTTCATAAACTGCCAAATGGCGTTCAACATGGGATTCTCCTTATCTGTTGTGTTGTTTCGTGTGGGTAGGGTTCACTACCCTTTCGGCCCTGATGCGTCTCCGACCCCTTGTCTCGGGGCAACTACTCCAACGGGCTTTCCTCACCTCCTCTACCCTGGTAAGCACCGTTGCCGCTCCTGGCAGTCGCTTCCGTATTGCTCCAACGAACGACATTGCAAAGTAGCTGCCAGTACGGGAACCTGCGTAACTCTCGGGGAATCCTGCTCATTGCGTTGAGTGACTCCCGTAGCTGCGGCGCAGCAGCCCCATGTCGAGACACAACAGCCGAGCGTTCTCATTGATCCGAAGGCGAAAAAACAGATGTGTTTGATTATCCGGCACGCCTCACGTGATGCAGAACGGCGTTGGCATCGCGGTAAGGGCGGCAGAGTGAAGTGACCTAGCCCCCCTTAAACAAGTCCAGATCCTCTGTGAGGGTCTGACCAATGATGAAATCTCCCTCATCCCGGGGTGATATTAAAGGACTGTTGGATTTTTGAAACGATTGTGTAGTGGATTGTCCCCAAACGAACCCCTTTATTAATCAGACTTAATCGAAGAGAGGAGAACACGGACGTTTCGGCCATAATATTGCGCATGGCGGATTGGTACGCTTCCTGCTGTTACAGTGAGTAACCGAAGAGACATCGACCAGAGGCCTCTTCAACACATTCAACACTCATCACACGGGGGGTTTACCATGTCGGAGCAAGGGAAACAAGTTGTCAAGGTTGCGTCGATACTAGCCGGTGGGGCGGTCCTTGGAGCGGGGATCGGACTTCTGTTCGCCCCACAGACCGGCTCGGCGACTCGCCATGACATCAACCGTTATGCCAGGAAGACCCAAGTGCAAACCCTTCGCTGGGGGCGCTCGGTGCAGTCCGGCGTGAAAGAGGTCATGGATTGGAGCCGTGGACTGGTTCAGAGCCGTGACACCAAGCCGATGATCGATGCGAAGTAAGTGCGTTGATTTGACCTGACCCCCTTAAACCAGTCCAGATCCTCTGTGAGTGTCCGACCGAACGGAAGACCGTCAGCCATGTCGTTCTGCACAGGATCTAGACTGCCAACACAACTCCTTTTACCATAGAAGTACATTTCAAGTATGGGACCCATGCTCAACGGGGTGGAGGTGTGCGCCGATTGGGGGACTGTTATTATTGTGGCGAGAGAACCCTGACCTGCTCCCTATAAACCAGGCCGGATGTAGCGTTAGGATTCCGGCCGACGGAAGGAGGGGGCATGGCACGCAAACGGTATCCGGTCGAGGAGATCATCGGGCATCTGCGGACGATCGAAAGTGAGATGGGCAGAGGCCTTGGACTGGTGGAGGCTTGTTGCAAGTTGGGGATCACGGAACAGACCTACTATCGGTGGAAGAAAGAGTACGGTGGTTTGCGCGTGGATCAGGCCAAACGGTTAAAGGGCCTGGAACAAGAGAATGCCCGACTCAAGCGACTCGTGGCGGACCTCTTCCTGGACAACAGCATTTTGAAGGAGGTGGCAGCGGGAAACTTCTAAGCCCGGCCCGATGCTGAGAAACGGTCTGCTATGTGCCGGCCATGTTTTCGGTCTCTGAACGCCGGGCCTGTCGAGTCGTGGGGCAATGCCGGGGCACGCAACAGTATGTGCCCATCAAGGCGGACGACGAGGAGTCTCTGCGGACGCGGATCGTCGCGCTCACCCGTGAGTATGGGCGCTATGGGTCTCGTCGGATCACCGCGCTGTTGCATCAAGAAGGCTGGCGGGTGAACCACAAACGCGTGGAGCGGCTGGGGCGACAGGAGGGGCTCAAGGTGCCGCAGAAGCAGCCGAAGCGAGGGGCCGACTCTGGCTGACTAACGGTTCCTGCGTACGGCGGCGACCGGAATATCCGAACCATGTGTGGGCGTATGATTTTGTCATGGAACGCACTCGGGATGGGCGGCCCTTGAAAATGCTCACCGTGGTGGACGAATACACGCGGGAGTGTCTGGCCCTTGCGGTGCGCCGCCGTATGAGGGCAAGCGATGTCCAGGAGGTACTGGGGGAGCTGTTCCTGACGCATGGCTGTCCGACACACATTCGCTCGGACAATGGACCGGAGTTTATCGCCACGGCTCTGCGGGCCTGGTATCGCTTGCTGACCGTCGTGCCCTTGTTCATCGAGCCGGGCAGTCCCTGGGAGAATGGCTATAGCGAGAGCTTCAATGGCAAGTTCCGGGACGAATTGCTAAACAGGGAACTCTTCTATACGCTGCGAGAAGCGCAGGTCATCATTGAACGCTGGTGGCGAACCTATAATCACGTCCGGCCCCACAGCGCCTTGGGCTATCGGCCACCGGCTCCTGAAGCATGCGTACTAACAGAACAGGTGGCCGAATCACTGGGGGCAGGTCACGAGATAACCAATATTGTCGTGGATGGTCAGTTCGGGGCCGCGGGTGCGGTCGAAATTGAGACGCAGCTTCAACCGGTGGTATCATCCTTTGTCCACATGAGTCCTGCATTTTCTGTGAATCGAATCTGCGGTGGGGTGGGTTCAGGGATACGAGTAGAAAGAGAGCGACCGACTCCGCAGGGATGAACCCTGGCTGGATACCGGGAAGATCATCGGCTCTCACGGGATCCGACTCACCTGGGATCCCGTGAGACTGATCTTCCCCCTGTAACCTAGGCCAGCGGTGGTGTGAGGCTCGCTGGCCAAAGAGGAGATCTTCGCGTGGCTCGGTCGACCGAATCGTTTACGATTTTCCATCCTCGGGCTCGGACTCTGTTACCACCCTGCTACCAGGAGAGGACAAACTAGGCCCATCAGCCCCCAGATCAGGAGAGCACCCTGCTTTGTTGTTTCTTGTGGGGTTGGTTGTCAGTGGTAGGAGTGGCTGAATTTCGTAAACCGCAGGTCACCCGTTCAATCCGGGTCGCCGGCTCCATTTTAACTAACCGCAGGTCACCATTGTGATATTCCTCAGATTCGTATAGATAACTCTCAATAGTCTCTGGGTCAGTGCCGAGCTTAAAATCCCTCGGGCTCACAAGGCCCGTACCGGTTCGATCCCGGCCTCTGGCACCAATTTCGACAAGTAAATCTCTGCCAGAAATGACTCCCGACCCCTTAATTCGACGCACCTGTCTCCAACGAACCTGGTAGAATCCGTGACGGTTTTGGTAAGAAAGTAGTTCAACCCAAAGAGGGGAGCCGTGAACACCAAGCGAAGAATTGTGCTCATTGTGAGCCTGCTTCTGTGTATTTGCGTCGTGGGGCTTGGGTTCTGGCTCATGACTGAGCCTGAACAAGATGCAGGGTCCTGGGAAGCGAAGCAATGCCGCGAATACCTGGAGAATATAGAGAGGATTCAAAAGTATAACCTGTTTTGGACTTCCATTCAAAGGCGATTGGCGTATAGCAACTGCATAAGAAGGCTGGTTGAGCGTCACAACCAACCAAAGGAGGACCATCCCATATCAAATTAAAGGGGTCAGACCCAGTGGGTTCACCCTAGAATACGCTCTGCTGCTGACCTGCGATGGATTGGAAAAGACCAGCAGTCGCTGCCCCTCGCGCATCATAGTGCGTTTCAGATGTGTCCACAATGGCAGGGAATGACCACTCTGGTACTGTCGGAGAAGCAGACTAAGGCAACGAGGCGCTTATCATTCTTTGGCCGCGCTATCTGGATCTGTTACCACCGTGCTACCAGGATAGGACAAACTCGCCCCATCTTCCTCCACTTAGGCAGCAGGCTGTATTGTGGTTTCTTGTTGGGTTAGGTTGTCTATGATAGGGTTCGTTGAATTTCGTAAATCGCAGGTCGGAGGTTCAATCCTTCTCGCCGGCTCCAATATTTCAATCACTTAGGACGAACCATCACCCACTGGCTCGAGCATTGTGCCCGCCATGACAAGGGAAAATTATTCAAGTGGGCACGGAGGGAACGGCGCGTTCGGCGGCGGTTATCTATCGCAGGCCGAACGAATGATCGACATACTATTAGCTGAAGTCGAATAACCTGGTTCCAGTTCAGATAGAACCGAACACCAGCTCGCGATATGACTAAGGCGCTTGCGATTCTCGTCCCACTGGGGTTGATGTTAGTCGGCCTGCCATTAGTCGGTATCATTGTCATGGGAAAGCCGCTGGCGCCTTATCTGCGGTTTCCACCGACCACCGTGGCGATTGACCATCTGCCGTTTTCATGGTGGGCATTCTGCTTACTTGCTGTATTAGTTATCACTGCTCTGTTGCCTTTCGTCTATCGGATAATTCGAAAAGCCAAGCAGGCAACAGAAATCGTGACAGCGGCTACACCATTCCCGTGGTGGGGTTGGCTCGGTGCAGCCATCGTGATAGTCGCCTGGGTACTGGCTTGGAATCGTTTTTCTTGGTTCACGACGTGGCAGGCATTCACGTTTAGCCCGTTATGGCTAGGCTATATCCTAGTCATCAACGCGCTTACCCATACTCGTACCGGACACTGCCTATTACGTGATCGCCCCGGCTATTTTGTATTGCTATTCCCGCTCAGCGCCGGCTTTTGGTGGTTCTTTGAATACCTGAATCGTTTTGTGCAGAGCTGGTACTACGTGGGTATCAGTGATTTTGGCCCTTGGGAGTACTTTCTCTATGCGACCCTTCCGTTTGCTGCTGTTTTGCCAGCAGTGCTGAGTACCTGCGATTGGCTCGCGTCTTTTCCCCGCTTGAATCAGGGCTTGGCAAACGCCTGGCCGATACGGATCATTGGCGGGCGCTGGCTTGCGTCGACGATGTTGCTGATAGCAAGCGCTGGACTAACCGCCATAGGTGTCTGGCCTGAGCATGTGTTTTCTCTCTTGTGGATTACGCCGCTCGTGATTATCACTGCACTGCAAGTAATTTACGACCGCAAAACTATCTTCGCCCCTGTGACCACGGGTGATTGGCGCCGGCTTTGGCAGGCGATGCTGGCCGCACTCGTTTGTGGATTTTTCTGGGAGCTCTGGAACTACCAGAGCCTGGGGCACTGGGAGTACTCGATCCCGTTTGTCCATCGCTTTGAGATCTTTCACATGCCACTACTGGGGTATGCCGGCTATCTGCCGTTTGGATGGGAGTGTCTGGCCGCAGCAAGTCTATTACATACGGTCTGGCCGCAACAAGAATGAGTAGGCAGGTCTACGGCTACGACAGGGGCCAACGTATTTTCAGTCTTCATACTGCCACAACAAAGGTTTGCGCTCAGTGAATTAATCAGAAGCCGCTCTGACCTCATTTTCTGCTACCTCTCCGCTACCAGGACAGGACAAACCACCCCCATTAGCACCAACCGTGCTGGATTCCTGTTCTATGGTTTCTTGTGGGGTTAGGTTGTCTGTGGTTGGATTTGCTGAACTTCGTAAACCGCAGGTCGGAGGTTCGATCCCTCTCGCCGGCTCCATAAAACCAGCCAATGTTTCAACTGGTTTACGGTTGACGAAACCGCTCCGCTGCCTACCGAGTTCTGCCAGTGTAACCGAAAGTGTGCCTTTTCCTGCTCTTAGTAAGTGGCAAGGGCCTTCGCTGTCACCTTGAGATCTGCCTCGTTGACGATGTTGTAGCGGTCAAATACACTCCGGGTCTTGTGGCCGCTGATCGCCTTCACCACCCTCCTACCATATGCCTCCCTGAGTACGTACTATGTCGATCTGTATCTTAAAGAGTTAGAGAATAGTCAGAAAAGTTCGTGGCGTCCAAGGGACAAATGATCGGCATGCGCGGCGTTTATTTAGTTGCCGCTGAACTCACCAAACGTGAATTTATTGTTTCGCCCACTTCACGAAGCGTGCTTGGCGCAGACTTGCTTCTTACAGATCAGAAATGCAGGCGCGCATTCTCGGTTCAAGTAAAGACTAATGCAACTACATTTAACTTCTGGCTTATTGGGCGCAAAGTAAAAGAAACCATTTCCGACACTCACATCTATGTTCTCGTGAACATCAAGAATAGCGTTAGAGATGGGGAGTCTATTGAGTATTTCGTAGTTCCAAGCAAGCAACTTTCACGAGGTGGGTACCACGAAGGAAATTGGCCTAGCATCGATCGGGAGAAAATGGAGAAATATAGGGACGGATGGAAAATCTTTGGAAAATCGGCTTGTACCTCGGTATCCAGGAATTCCTCGGTTCGGTCAACTCGATCTTCAGGGGCTTGTCGTCTGGCAGGGGCTGGTCGGCTGGAGGGTCTTTACATACTGGCCGAAGTCGCTGTTGTTCCCCACTCGGCAGGCTGATGAATTCCAGGCCCAACTTCGGTTTGATTGTCCAGCGGACCGCTGCTACCTCGATCATCAATGGCGTGGTCGGGTCTTCGTGATCAGGCAGATAGAGCTGCAGCGCCACATGGTCGCCTTTTCCTACGTTCACCTGGCTCGCCACCGCACAGCCTTCCGTCGACAGGTCACAGCAGGTGCCGTCGCCAATCATGACTCCATCTTGTAACAAGGTAATCGAGAATTGAATCAAAAAACGTGGGAACTGCCGTCGTCCGTCCACCATCATGGTCCGCCCTATCTGGGTCAGGACACGATCCAGCGTCGCTCCCAAGGTGTGCAATGCGAAGTCTTTTTGGAGGAATTCGGCCGCGCCCAACTCACGGGCCTGCCGCTCTCTCTTCTCTGTTCCAACCCCTGTCAGGATGATGACCACTGCGTTTGGATCGAGGGTCCGAATCTCCCTGAGAACGGTAATCCCCCCCACTTCAGGCATCATCAAATCCAAAATCGTCACATGCGATCGCTCCTGTTGGAACAGTTGCAACCCCTTGAGGCCACGTTCCGCCAGGACTACCTCGTGTCCCTTGTGGCGTAGAACGGTGTCGAGTAGATCCAAAATGCCTGGCTCATCATCGATCACAAGAATTCTGGCCATTGCACAGACCCTTTCTCCGGGCCTCTGTTCCCAGCCCGTGAGTCACCACCCCCGCTTGATCATGGTGGTGATCACCAAATCCTGATCAGCGTCACGTGATACTGACTCACTACTTTCAAGTATAGCTGCTTGCAACTAGTTAGCTACCCATAAACGATATGCCGCAAAGGGGGCATCTGCTGTTGGGGCAGGCAGTGAAAGGTAGGTCAATGCCAAACCTAATGAGGTCAGCGGGATCCACGCCTGCCGACACAGCCCCCTTTTTGTCTACGGGGTGCATTCCTTAAAAGAGTCTCATGCCCAGGGCGGGTGGGGGGGTGTGCCGATTGGGGGGCTCCCCATGGTAACTGAGCTGGTGTCACCGTAGGTGTAACCTTTTATGTAACCGTCAGCCCTCAGACCCGTCACATCCAGCGCAATGAGATGCAATGCCGATGAAACGCTATCCCTCTGACCTATCATCCGGTTCGCTGAATTGGGGCGTGGATTCGGTAGTGGAGCCATCGCCTTGGTCTGGTCTTCGTAAGCCGCAGGTCGTCCGTTCAATCCGGATCGCCGGCTCCAACCTTTCAAGTACTTACAACATGCACGGGTGCGTCAGAATTGGCAGGTGTTATTACGGTGTTAGAAAGGTAGGTGTTTAACCTGTCCACAGCGGCGATCAGATCACTTTCGGCAACACTGTTGTTGCGTTTCCACATAAGCGGCGACTTGTGGCCGATCATCTGCATAGCCGTCGTTGTATCCACTCCTGCCCGTCTCAAGTTTGTTGCCCGCAGTGTCGTAGATCATGGAAGCGAAGATTTTCAATTTTCGCTTTCCTGCAGGCCGTCCTGAAAGCCTTCTTAACCTCTCTCACAGGATTTCGGTGATACACAAACACATACTTGTGTGCTAAACTCGCACCGTTGATAGCTCCGTCAAGGTAGCCTTCACCGGAGCAGTCATCGGAACTTGACGAGGCTTGTTGGTCTTGGTGTCAACACCCCGCAGTGTGATTATTCCACGTTGCAGGTCTAAACGATCCCAGGCGGATCTCGACACACGCCCGCCGATCAATCCAAGCATTTCCCCACGCCCCGCCTTGCGGTTGTATCATGCTCACTCCTAGAATACGCCTCCCTGCGAGGTGCCTATGCCTCGGATTAGCATCATCGCTCCCCTTCTCAGTGGGCTTTTGATTCTAGCTTCCTGCGCGGGATCAGCCCACTAGGTATCTCGAACCGCGGTCCACATTGACGTCCCCCCGGAATTGGAACAACAGATTGATACCAGCGTGACCTTTGTAGACTTACACGCAGCTCCTGCCAACTATGTCGGGCTCGTCGTCAAGGTTGGTGGCGTCGTCATCAGCGCAAAACGGACAAAGGTGCAGACCGAAATTGAGGTCTTAGAACTTCCTACCGAAGCAGAAGGGCCTCCGACTACAGAGCGTCTTCGCTCCGAAGGGCGTTTCCTGGCTGTTCGAGAAGAGTTTCTCGACCCGGCAAGTGTGCCTCCGGGCACACCGATTACTGTCATCGGTGTCGTTAGAGGCGCAACCACGAGGCTGCTCGATGAAAGTGAGTACACCTATCCTGTCGTCAAGATCAAACACTTCATCGATTGGAGCGCGGTGATGAGTCGTGGACCAGTGTATACGGAATGGGTGGCGGTTGAAAAAGACTATCTATTCCCAGAAAGACAGACGGTATACGTTGATCCGGACACCATTCGCAGAGAAGGGAATCTGGTGACGCTGTGGCAATTAATTGACTTTAAGTGGATGCAAGGAAAAGGGGCTGTGATAAATCCCTACCGATTTGGGCGTCTCAACCGATTTAGACTTGTACCCCACGGATTTTTCTCTACGAAGACCCACAAGCAATTCGACTGCGAGGAAAATCGCGTTCGGTTGCTGGCGTTCACGGAGTTCTCACACCATATGGGAACCGGTAGACGAAATAATGGCTACTTCGACCAAGATAACTGGCTACCAGTCGAACCAGAGAGTGTGAATCACTCGCTGTGGGAAGTGGCCTGCGACACTCCGTGATCGCGCAGCCAGCCCTACACGGTCAAGATGAGGCAGATACCTGGACAAATGAAGTGGATAAACAGGCCATGGAAATCGCAGTTGTTAGGTGCTTTTTCGGCTTGTGAAGTACTTCCATACATCGACGACATCAAACACCAACGAAGTGACAGTAAAAATTGACCAAACGATTAGATACCTTTTAAAAGTGCCGCTCGAAGCTGGAATCTCCATCACCACGTAGACAAGTAATGGAATCCATAAGATATGTCCAATGGCAAGGATTTTTTCAAACCCGAACCTCGAATATAGTCCCATCATCAGCATTGCGGAAATCATGAATGTCACAAAAATGACTTTCGCCAAAGGCTCATTCCAGAACCCTACACTCTCAATATTGACAATCATTTGAAAAAGCACCCAGACAGGAATCCAGACCGGCTGCTGTATCAGTTCAAGAAAAAAATTGAATGGGTTTCTCATACGCATTGGCACCCAACTAGAGGCTATGCAGTGAATCATTATAAGTCATCTCCTCTGATGAAAATATTTCTAAAATACTGGCAAGATCGGCTCTGGGCCGTAAACACCTGATCGACCCACGCGACTTCGAGACACGCCTACAATCAATCCAAGCATTTCCCCACGCCCCCGCCTTGCGGTTTAATCCTTCCCCTCCTAGAATAGGCCTCCCTGCGAGGCTCCCATGCCTATCTCTTTCCGATTCCCCATCGCCCTCGTGCTGTCGATCGTCTGTCTCGGCATGCCCGCATGGGCCAATTTTCAAGCGGGCGTGGATGCCTATATTCGCGGCGACTACACGACAGCCATGCGGGAGTGGCGACCGCTGGCCGAGCGGGGAGACGCAGACGCCCAGTTCAACGTCGGGGTGCTGTATGACAACGGTCTGGGTGTGCCACCGAACTATATCCAAGCGCGGCAGTGGTACAAGCAAGCAGCTGCCCAGGGTTACGCGAAAGCGCAGTTTAACATCGGGGTGCTGTATGACGACGGCCTGGGCGTGACTCAGAACTTTATCCAAGCGCGGCAGTGGTACGAGCAAGCGGCTGCCGAGGGGGTCGCAGAAGCGCAGTTCAACATCGGGGTGCTGTATCACAAAGGGCGGGGTGTGCCACAGGACTATGTCCAAGCGCGGCAGTGGTACGAGAAAGCCGCGGCACAAGGGCTGGTAGACGCGCAGTTCAACGTCGGGGTGCTGTATGACGACGGCCTGGGTGTGCTGCGGGACTTTGTCCAGGCCCATAAGTGGTACATCCTCGCGGGAGCGGATGGAAACAAAGATGCAGCCACGCTTCGTGATGCGCTCGCCAAACAGATGACCCCTGCCCAGATTGGCGAGGCGGAAAAGCTGGCGCGGGAGTGGAAGCCGATCAAGAAATGAGTGACCATGCCTTACCGAGGGATTTACATGAAACGACTGTTCCTCATCACACTCCTGGTGCTGAGTTGTGGACCTGTGTATGTGGAATGGGTGACGGTCGGGAACAACTATCTCTTACCAGGAAGACAGACTGTGTACGTCGATCCAGACACCATTCGCCGAGAAGGGAATTTGGTGACGCTGTGGCAATTAACTGATTTTGTGTGGATGTAAGGGGGTCCGAGAGCAACCCCCCGATTTTTGTCGACGAAGACCCACAAGCAATTTGACTGCGCGAAAAGCGCCTTCGGTTACTGGCGTTCACGGAGTGCTCACGCCGTATGGGAATCGGTATACTGGCTGCTGGATACGTAGACCAAGACAACTGGCTACCCGTTGAATCAGAGAGTATGAATCGAGCTCTGTGGGAAGTGGCCTGCGACACGCCGTGATCCTGTTCGATGGCAGGAACGTTAATCACATGCTGGTCAAAGACGGCTGGTGCTGGTGGTATCGAGTCCCGTGCTGCCGTGGGAGTGGCGGAAGCGGAGCAGGTAAGCGGCGCGTGGTTTTCAGACGGTGACGCTACCCTAAGATAACGGTTAGACGTGATGGAACAGCCAAAAGAATTCCGCGCCAGTTTGCAGTCCGTCGGTGCCCAAGTGGTTGGAACAATCCAGGGTGCCATTGTAGTCGGTGTTCTTTGGTGGCTAGCCGGAGCAAGTCACGCTGCCGATCCGACGTCCGCGAACTGGCACAGCGTCCTGTACAATACATTTGGAGTCCCCTACCCGGTAGAGTCACTAGTGGTCGCAAGCGTCTCGGGTGGATTACTGGGATATTTTCTGGTTTCGCTCCTGTTGAAAGAGTACAAAGGCAGGGGGCCTCAAGGCCCGAACACATAGCCTCAGGAGAACAGGTCCCACCCTTTTTGTATACGGGGTGCATTTGCGATTTCTGCATACTCACTCATTCAGCAATACATCCATTTTCTCCACGAATCGCCCTTGCGCCTTCCTTCGCCTCACTCCTAGAATACCCCTCCCTGCGAGGCTCCCATGCCTGTCTCTCTTCAATTTCTCATCGCCCTCGTGCTGTCGATCGTCTGTCTCACCGTTCCCGCCTGGGCCGATTTTCAAGCAGGGATAGATGCCTACAACAGTAAAGACTACGCAACCGCATTAAGTGAATGGCGTCCACTGGCCGAGAAGGGAGTCGCGGAAGCACAGTACAAACTCGGGATGCTGTATAGCATGGGCTATGGCGTGCCGCAGGACTTTGTCCAGGCCCATAAGTGGTACAGCCTCGCGGGAGCAAACGGAGACAAAGGCGCACCCACGCTTCGCGATGCACTTGCGAAACAAATGACCCACACCCAGATTGCCGAGGCGCAACGGCTGGCGCGGGAGTGGAAGCCGATCAAAAAATGAGTAGCCATGACTTGCCGAGAGGTCGCATGACACGACTGCTCCTCATCACACTCCTGGTGCTGAGTCATGGACCAGCATACGCAGAATGGGTGGCGGTAGAGAAAAAGGAGAAACTATTGGGACCACATACTGTGTACATTGATCCAGACACCATTCGCGAGAAGGGAATCTGGTGACGCTGTGGCAATTAACTGACTTTAAGTGGAGGCAAGGGGATACGAGGATGGGAGGTCGCCGATTTTTCCCTACAAAAACTCACAAGCAATTCGACTGTGCGGCAAAGCGTGTTCGGTTGCTGGCGTTCACGGAGTTCTCACGCCGTATGGGAATCGGTAGCGAGAGAGATCGATACGTCGACCAAGGCACCTGGCTCCCAGTTGAACCAGAGAGTCTGAATCACCTGCTGCGGAAATTATCCTGCAAACACGCAGTGATCGCGTTCCTACTGCCCCTTGGTAGGATTATTGTGATGGGGCAGCGGGTGACGAAAAGGACGGCGCACTAAACATTGATGCTGTGACTCTCGCAACCGCTGGTGAGAGTGTGGGGAGGTCTATTTATGCCTCAATCCTGCGGCTCTTCAGTTGCGTCATCTCCAGACGCTGGTGGAAATCGCAGCAGATAAGAACGCAACCATCATTTTCCCAATCCCGATCGATACGCTCGCCCCCTTCCTCAAAAGCTGGGGCAATAAGGCAGAGCCGTAGGCCTTCTGCCACAATGTCCCTGACGTACGGTGGTGTGTGCCGAGACTACTCCCCATCCTACCGGGCTATTGATTCTGGAAGAGTGATTAGGTGGCTAGCGTTAAGAACCAGCATTGGGAAGTATGCCCGCAGGTGTGCCCTATGCTGTGCCTATTCACGCCCACTCTATGCAACGGTGTGTAACATGACCATGTGGCTAGGAAGCAGGTTGGTCGTTAGTTCCCACTGATTCTGGCGTGGTTTTGTCGTCAGCACAATTTGCTTGTTGTGGTCTTTGTAAACCGCAGGTTGGAAGTTCGATTCCTCTCGCCAGCTCCATTTGTTCAAGCACTTGCAATGTCGGTAATTTCGCTGGAATCTGTTTTTTCGCCATAGAGTTCCTGGGCTTAGCCGATAAACTTGTCCTAGTTCCCTGCGATCTGCTGCAGGTCTTCACGCGCCGCTGGTAATGGAGGTAATTGACCGTATCGGCAAACGTACCCCACTGATGTTTCAGCTCGCCTTTGATCTGTATCCATTTCCTCTTGAGTTGATTAGCGTTCATAGCATCGCCCTCCTGTGCACAGATTAACGTTGGGACCAGGTCATCACCCCGGCGTCATGGCTGACTCCTATAGCGGGCCATGACACACGGCATGCAGGCTTTCAAAGAAATTCTGGCGTAAAAGCTGGGAGACCTGAGAATCAGTCGCGCAGGAAGGAAAGAGGATACGCGAAGAAGAAGAAGGTCGGTGTGGCTCAGTACGTCATACAATTATGTTAACACAAACGGCTCCATAGTCAAGCAGTACGGTGCTGGAAGGGTTAGAGGACGAAGTACGAGAGAGGCGGAAAGGATTGTGGGCTGATCCGCAACCGGTGCCGTCTCGGGAGTGGTGGAAGTCAGGAGTTCCGCCTGTTACTGAAATACGTCCAGTTTCTCCGCTCATCGCCCTTGCGACTTCGTTCACATTTCTCCTAGAATTGCCCATCCCTGCGAGGCTCTCATGCCTACCTCTCCCCGATTCCCCATCGCCCTCGTGCTGCTTCTCGCTGGTCTCTGCCTAGTCGCGTTGCCCGTATCCGCGCGATCAGTGCAGACGGAGCCGGATCGAGGCATCTGGCGCACGGTAGCGCCCGCTCCGACGAAGCGGACTGAGGTGGCCGCTGCTACGCTGCGCGACAAGATTTACGTCGTGGGCGGATTCGAGAAGCCCGGGTTCGGCAATCTGCTGAATCTTGCGATTACCGCATCCGTCGAAGAATACGATCCCTCCACGGACCGATGGACCACCAAAGCTCCAATGCCGGTTGCCCTGCATCATGCAGGCATCGGTGTGACTGGTGGGCGACTGTATGTCATCGGCGGGTACATGCAGTCGGGACTCAGCGTCTGGCAACCCGTCGCAACTGTGTACGCATACGATCCAGCCACGGACACCTGGGCCGAACAGGCGCCCATGCTGACCCCTCGCGGCGCGTTGTCGGTAACGGAGCACGAAGGGAAGCTGTATGCCATCGGCGGCTACGACCGGAAAGGCAATAGTGCCGCGGTCGAGGTCTATGATTCGGCGCGCAACACCTGGGCCTCGCGCGCGCCGCTGCCGACCCCGCGCGATCATCTGGCGACCACGACCACGTCCGGGAAGGTGTATGCTATTGGCGGGCGCCTGAATGGTGACTATCGACGGAATCTTTCCGTCACGGAAGTGTACGATCCCGTCATTGACCGCTGGGCCCGTGCCGCGGATCTCCCGACTGCCCGCAGTGGAATCACAGCGTCTGAGGTCGGCGGAAGGATCTACGTGTTCGGTGGCGAAGGCGGCGAGGGCACGTTCCATGAAAGTGAGGCTTTTGATCCGGCGCATGGCACCTGGCAGACCATGGCGCCGATGCCGACCGGGCGCCACGGCCTCGGGTCGGCTGTGGTGCATGGGCGCATTCACGTCATCAGTGGCGGGCCGATTCCCGGAGGCTCCTTTAGCGATCTAAACGAAGTCTTTATACCGCTGGAGTCTGTGATCTCCAAGCCAGGAGCTCCGCCTTAACCAGACAGGTCGGGGCGGTGATGCCGCTTCTGGCGCAAGAGTAAGCGCCCGACTTGTCTGATCCCAGTCAGGTGTCAGCTCGTAACCGGGTAGTGTTCAGCAGCGTGGGTGAAGCAAGAGCGGGGTATCGATGAGCGGGGAATTGTCGGTGAGGTTCATCTTGTTCCGTCCGAAAAAAGGCCCCCCTATGAAAAGTATACGCCGTGTGACCGATTCTGGCGTTCCCCAGCAGGTACGGATTCTTGTGATGTGGTCCTAAATGTAATTTCCTAAAACGAAATATGCTTGTCTGTGGATTCCAACCTTGCAAGTTTGTGCAGCAAGATACCGAGAATCCAATGGACCCGTGGAAGAGTTTTTGTCGCATCCATGGTCTGTGGGAAGAACTTAGATCACGATTGGAAGGGAACTAATTGAAGGAACACCTGATTTGAAACCAAAAGATTTGGGAAAAGCCTTCCTAAATGTCCCCAAGTGTTGAAGTGTACCCGCTTCTTGTCTCCGGGGTGCATTCCTTAAAAGAGTCCAAGCCCCTCGGAAGCGGTAGATTGTGCCCAGTGGTTTCTGTAAACTTTCTCATCCAGAAATACGTCCATGTTTTCCGCGAATCACCCTTGCCCTTTCTTCGCCACCCTCCTACAATGCACCTCCCTGCGAAGCTCCCATGCCTTTCGCGCTTCGTCCCTTCCGTCGATTTCTCGAGCAATGCGCCTGCTCACATTAAGACTGGAACAACTACAGGGGGCAGGTCACACGTTTTCCAGTGTTCCAGATCCCCCTAGGGTTCCCCTTAGCAATGGATGCATTTATGGGTACCACCACTTCGTACATAAGTATCGGCCCTTCGTATAATTGAAGCCTTGCGTGAAGGGGCACAGGATAGGCCAATTGTGTAATTGAGTGGAAGGGGCTGCTGCTGAAGGGGAAGAATTAAGGCTGTGGAACTGTCGAGTATCAGGGGTACAAGATTCAGTCTGCTCCGTATCCCCTGGCAAACGGTGAGACATGGCGGCTTCGCATCTTTATCTCCTTGGAAGATCACCGGGGCGTTAGGACTCGCGAATTCTCATCCGATGTCGTGTATGCGACGAAGCAGGAAGCCGATACCCACGGGATTGCCTTTGGCCAACGCCTCATTGATGGGAAGGTGGAAGGCCAGTCCGTCATGGATATGAAGACGGCGGATATCCAGGCTACGCCGCTCCTCCGGGTGCAATTCCGCACCACGTTTTCGGATTCCACGAAGGTGGAAGGGACGGGCCTCCTGCTGGATCTGTCGATGGGCGGAGGTCGCCTTGAGAGTCAGGTCACCGTGGGGCCGGACGTATTGTTGGAGCTGCGCATCTATGTGCCAGACTTAGAATGGCCGTTCCTGATTGAGGCGGCAAAGGTTCAGTGGGTGAGTGGCCATATATTCAGGCTGGCCTTCATTCGGATCACGGATACTGAGCACCCGCGTTTGGGGCAGGTGATTAGGGATCTGATGGTGGGCGCGGTGAGCAGAGGGCCTACTACTAAGTCTAAGTAAGTCTAAGTTGTTGCCGAAGATGAGGTAAGGCACAGACAAACGCCGCAGCCAGTACCGCCGTGGGAGTGGCGGAAGTCACGAGTTCTGCCCGTTGCTGAAATACGTCCATGTTCTCCGCTCATCGCCTTTGCGCCTTTCTTAGTACCAACCTACAATAGGCCTCCCTGCGAAGCTTCCATGCCGTTCACAATTCAGCCCTACCGTCGCTTTCCCGTGCAATTCGCTGTGACGAACAGCGCTGGCCCATTCGAAGGGCTAAGGCACTGTCTTGGCCCGTGGGAACACGTCCTCCAACGTTCCAGATCCGTATGGCCCTACCCCTTCGTATAGTTGACGCCATGCGTGAAAGGGCACGAGGATACTCGAAAATCCGTTAGGGTGGTCAATTATGCGGAGAAATGTTCTGTTCACGGGCCTGATGCTTGAGTTGCTCCTCCTCGTTCCACCAGCCTTTGCACTGTCGCTTAGTGCTTTCGATTCGGGTCAATACACTAACTTCGCTTTTCACAGTACGGCAACCAAAACTATATCGCTGGAATAGGCGACAACCCCTCCATCGTGTTCAGGAATTTCTTCGTATTTGATATATCGGGCATCACGGATACTATTCTTACCGCGGAACTTAGAGCCTACAACCCGTCTCAGAGCGTCGTTGGTGACTCAGGTGATGGGTACAGGAGCCTAGATCCTACCGAGATTTATAGGATGTTCGACGTTTCGACTGACATTGGCGTTCTGACAGGAGGAACTGGTGGAGTCTCGGCGTTCAACGACCTTGGCAGCGGTACTACTTATGGTACACGTCCTTTCTCCTCCTCAGACAATGGAACCATCGTGTCGATAATGCTTAATGGAAATGTGGTGAAAGATTTAAATGCCGCCTCTGGGCTATTTGCTTTGGGCGGGGTGATTACCTCACTTGCGTCAGGGCAGGGGCATGAACATATGTTCGGTTTTACTGCGGGTCCGACGGGGGGTACTATGCCCGTATCAGATTTCACTCGTGAACTTTTCATAACAACGCGAGGTTCCCAATCAGTCCCCGTTCCCTCCACCTTGTTGTTGTTTGGATCTGGGCTTGTCGGGCTCGTCGCGTGGTGGTGGCGGCAAGGGCGCGTGACCACCTTCTCCTAACCACACACCGTTCGTTCATCGCTGTCGAGTGCCTTACGCCTGCGGGTGTGGGGAGTTTGTGTTGAAGTGCCGCCGTGGGAGCCGACGGCGAAGCAGGTGAGCAGGGCGTGGCTGGCGTCTCGACGGCAGGCTCACTCATTGATGACTCGCGGGCCAGAAAACTCTTGCAGGACAGCGAGGAGTTTTTGGCGCATAGCGAGCTTCTCCGGTAAGGTCAATTTCGTGAACTGCTCCATTGACACCAACACAGGCACATCGCTCGCGTGGTCAACCTGGACCTTCGCCACGGCAGAAGGAAACGCATTGAGATGCTTCCTTAACATGTGTAGGTACGGGGTTCGATCCAGGAGTTTGTACTTGCGGATATATCTGATCTTCTGACGCCCCTCGCCTTTACCATCGTACGGTTCCTCAATCTCGAACCCTGCCACACTCATCGGCGCGACACGAGACAATTCAGAAATCTCGGTGGGGTTGCATGCACATCAAAGAGTTTCCTCGGATCGTACATCGCCAGGGCCGACACCGTTTTCACCCACTTGTCGAGCGGCATTTTCGACTTCGCCATGAGGTGTGTTTTTCGCGCCTCGATGAGATGTCGAGTTTTGTGGAGTAGTTGGTAGGCGGTACTGTGGAGGTGTTTGCCGGTGTACCCCGCTTGGCTATCGGCACCAGCTCCTGAAGCGCTCCAACTTGCTAGTTGATCGCTCACATGGTAGTGATACAAAAATTCCCGGCTAGTCAGTAGAACTTTACTTGCGTATGTTGCGGACAGCGGTGAAATAGTATGGGCTCGCGGCTTTTCCACTATTACAAGAAGACGGTCATCGAGAAACCCGTCATAGCATTAGCATGTCTCGCGCTGATCGTGGTGTTTTTTGGCCTCCAGGCACCGAACTTCAAGCTCGATGCCTCGGCCGACTCCCTCGTTCTGGAGAACGATGAGGCCCTCCGTTATTACCGATCCATCCGGGAGATTTACGGCTCTGACGACTTCCTCGTCGTTACCTACAGTCCCTTTGATGACTTGTTGTCACCAGATTCCCTCGCGGTCTTGGAATCGCTGCGTGATGAGCTCTCCCAAATGGACCGAGTCGTGTCAGTGACGACGATCTTGGACGTGCCGTTATTAAACAGCCCGAAGGTCGAACTCTCCGAACTGTCTACTGGCGTTAAAACACTCCAAACACCCGGCGTAGATCTAGAGCTCGCTCGCAAGGAGTTCGTGGAAAGCCCTATTTACCGGAACCACCTGGTGAGCCCTGATGGTCGAACAGCGGCGCTTCAAGTCATTTTCAAACGCGATAAAAAGTACTTTTCCCTACTAAAGTTGCGTAATGACCTTAGGGAAAATCGGCTCACATCGGGACTGACGTCCGAAGAGTCGCGGCAGTTAAGGAAAGCCTCTAGAGCGTTTAGCAAGCACCTTGCTATCGTGGTCGACGCCGACCGTGAACGTGTGAAGACGGTGCGGATGATCATGGGAAAATACAGAGACAAAGCCAAAATGTATTTGGGCGGTGCCCCTATGGTCGCGTCGGACATGATTAGTTTCATTGAGCACGACCTTGTGGTGTTTGGCTTGGGAGTCGTCGGCTTCATGGTATTAGCCCTGAGCTTTTTCTTCAGAAAAGTGCGCTGGGTCGTGCTCCCGATTTCCTGCTGTGTGCTCTCGGTCATTGTCATGGTGGGCTATCTTGGCTTTCTGGATTGGCGGGTCACGGTCATCTCATCAAACTTCATTTCTCTGTTACTCATCATCACGATGTCCTTGACCATACACTTAATCGTGCGGTACCGGATCTTAGCTCGAGAAAACCCGACCGCGGATCAGAGGACGTTAGTGCAGGACACGGTGCGGATTATGACCAAGCCCTGCTTTTATACGGCGATCACGACCATCGTGGCATTTTGTTCGCTCGTTGTCAGCGATATCCGTCCTGTGATTGATTTCGGCTGGATGATGACCATCGGCATCACCGTGGCCTTTGTCCTCAATTTTATCTTCTTCCCGGCTCTCCTTACCCTACTGCCGCGGGAGTATGGAAACTCCAAGGAGGATTCGACAAAGTCCTTCACACTGACTGTGGCATCATTTACTCAGAACAACACGGGGAAAATAGTCATCTTTTGCTCCGCGGTGGCAGTTCTGAGCCTAATTGGCATTTCCAAGTTGGAGGTCGAGAACCGCTTTATCGACCACTTCAAGAGCTCCACGGAAATTTACCAGGGCATGGAACTGATCGATACTGAACTTGGCGGGACGGTCCCGCTGGACGTGATCATCGATGCCGACGAGGAGTTTTATGCTTACCTTGAGGAATTAGAGGAGTTGCAGGACCCCTTTGAAAATCCCTTTGAGACGGAAGGTGACACCAGCGGTGTAAGTTATTGGTTCAATGCCGACATGTTGGGGAAGGCAGAGGAAATTCATGATTATCTGGACAGGCTACCTGAAGTAGGGAAGGTGCTTTCGATCGCGACGGCCATGAAGGTCTTTCAGCAGCTCAACGATGGCCGGATGCCTGATGACTACGATTTGGCGGTGATACGAAGAGTGATGCCGGAGAACGTCAAAAAGGCTCTCATTGACCCTTACCTCTCTCAAGATGCGAACCAAACTCGCATCACCATGCGCCTCGTGGAGTCTTCCCCGACGTTAAGACGGCAGGCACTGATCAACAAGGTACATACCTTCCTCGTTGAAGAGATGGGCTTCTCGCGAGAGAACGTGCACATGAGCGGGATGGCGGTTCTTTACAACAATATGCTCCAGAGCCTGTATAGATCACAAATCCTCACGTTGGGCGTTGTATTTGTCAGCATACTCGCCATGTTTATTGTCTTGTTTCGAAGTCTGTATCTAGCCATCCTCGCGATCATCCCGAACATACTCGCGGCAGGCCTGATCCTCGGCCTCATGGGGTGGTTCGGCAAACCTTTGGATGTGATGACCATCACGATCGCAGCCATCGTCATCGGGATCGCAGTAGACCACGCCATTCACTACATCCACAGATTTAAGGTGGAATTTGGAAGATACCGTGACTATGTCGCGACTGTGCGTGTATGTCATGGAAGCATCGGCAGAGCCATTTACTACACCGCGCTGACGATTACCGTTGGCTTTTCAATACTGGCGCTGTCCAACTTCATCCCAACCATTTATTTTGGGTTGCTGATCGGGCTGGCTATGTTGGTGGCGCTTTTGAGTAATCTCACGCTATTGCCCGCGCTGCTGCTCATCTTCAGGCCTTTGGGGCGAGGAATGAGTGAGGAATGAACCGCTAGGAGACCCAAAATATGTCTGGAACATTTTTAGTTGAATGACGCGTGGATGACCTGCCCCCTTTAAACCAGGTTGGATCTGGAGTGAGGATTCCAGCCGACGGAAGGAGGACCATCTGCCACGTCGTTTTTCAAAGGACATCACACAAGGTGTATGAACGACTAGGCCTAGGAGTCCTCGAACAGGCCCCTGGCCTGCTGACAAAGCTCCTTTATGTCTGCGGGGTGCATTTGCAATTCCTGCATACTCTCTCATTCAGAAATACGTCCAGTTTCTCTGCTCATCGTCATTGCGTCCTTCTTAGCATCCCTCCTAGAATAGCCTCCCTGCAAGGCTCCCATGGTCTTTCATTCCTATCGTCGCTTCCCCGTGCAAGGCTACGTCGCCTACAACGATGGCACATTCATCAAGCGGCCGCTGGCCTCCTGTTCTGGTTTTGGGTCATGTCGGCGTGAAGGAACTGAATGGTGGCCTAACAACTGGGGGCTGGTCATAATGACGGGAGCTATAATCTATATCGTCTCGCTTGTTCTTCTCGTCCTAGGAGTCGCTCTAATCGTATTGAGATGAAGCATGACGCATAGTCGAAAAAATCACTGCCTTAGGAGGAATCATGATTTCAGAATATAAGCCCGATTCAGAATTTTATACCCTTGAACGCTGCCACATTATCGAACTCCATAACCATGATGAAGATAAAGCCTGTTCGACCGCGCGCGCACGTGTGGAGCCTGGCGTCACAACACAGTTACATGTGTTGAAGGGGATAAGCGAACGTTACGTTATTCTCGAGGGTGAAGGCAGGGCCGAAGTCGGCAGCGGCCCGCCGACCGCCGTGAGACCACTCGATGTGGTTAACATTCCAGCAGACGTGCCGCAGAAAATCACCAACACGGGAGAGGCGGATCTTGTCTTTCTATGTGTCTGCACGCCGCGATTTAGGCCGGAGAGCTACGTCAACCAGGAAACCTGATGAGGTAGAAACGTATACGGGAGAGCAAACTGATCTCAAAAGATTTTTTTAAGTCATGTATGAAGTCGGTTTACGGAGGACTATTGGAACGTAGTCGATGGGTTCAGACACGATTGAAAATGCAAGGAGGTTATGACCTCGCCCCCTTAAATCAGTCCAGATCCTCTGTGAGAGTTGGGCCGAACAGAGGGCCGTCTGCCATGTGTTTTGCACAGGAGCCCCACGAGGTGGGTGTATGCACGGCTAGGTGTGGGAGTCCTCAAACAAGCCTCCCGGCTGCCGACAAAGCCCCCTCACTTTTCCCAGTGTGACAGGTGTTAACTAGGTGTTAGCTAGAGAGACAACTAGAGCGGAAACAACCCGACGAGACCCGACGAAAGCAGACAGGCCAATCCCACTCCCCACCACGAATGACAAGGGGATTGCCAGTCGTCAATGACTTGAGCAACCCCCTTGAAACTGATTTGTAAACCGTGCGTTCGTAGCCTTTTACCAAAGTACAAGTTGACCTTGCCCCGCGTTCGACATACCCTCTATGCGACCACGCGTAGAACGAGGCACCCAGCATGAAGATCTTCCTCGGTGTCCTCTCCGCACTATCCCTCTTGCTCGCAGGTGAAAGGTTCTACGTTTCCGAAAGTGCTGGTCATGACTTCGGAGCCGTATTCCTTCTCCTCGTTGGCATACAGCTTCTTGTTGCGGCTGTATTGGTTCATGAAGTTCAACAAGAACGCACCCCAAAGTCGCCAGCATTGACAGACAGGGGCAATATTCCTGGTTTGTGTCCTGCCCCTGCGGATTACAGAATGTTCCTACTGCTACACGGTGTGACTGTGGCTACACACTATCACCTGTAAAGCCGTAGGAGCGGGTGACCTCGCCCCCTAAAACCGGTCCAGATCCTCTGTGAGGGTCGGGCCGCCCAGGAGGGCCGTCTGCCACGTTGTTCAGCACAAACCACACACGAACTATGCACGGCTAGGCGTGAGAATTCTCAAACAGATCCCCCGCCTGCCGACAAAGGCCCCTTTTGGTGCTAGGGGTGCACATCGGCTAGGAGTCCCAGCCCATGACGGCTGGTAGTGTGCGCCCAGTGGTTTCTGTAAACTTTCTCATCCAGAAGTACACGCATTTCCTCCTCTTCCGTTTGCACCCTCGTTCACATGCCCTACAATTCGCCTCCCTGCGAGGCTCCCATGCCTTTCACACTTCGTTTCTACCGTCGATTCCCCGTGCACTGTGCTATGACGTACAACGCTGGTACCTTCCAAGGCCAAGGCACCGTGTAGAATCTCACGTGCTCTGGCTGGCGGATCGCGGGAGACTTACTGATGCGACCAGGAGAGATACTCTCGTTGACCATCAAGCTTCCGAATGAGCAACGCGGAGAGGTACTGGAAGCCATGGTGCGGCTTGTGTCATGGGTGTTCTGATGTAGGCGGAAGGAGGGGCTCCTCAGTGAGGCGCCCCTGCGTCAAGTTGTCTGGATTTAGAAGCGGCTGCGATTACCGAAATCGTTGCCGTGTCCGCTGCCACCGCCTCCGTTGAAACGCCCGCCTCCACCACAGGAACGTGGTTCTTGGGGCTTGGCGTGAGTCCGGCCAAGACGCTGAGAACTCGGTTCATCGCATTCACCTCCCTCAAAAAAGTGCACTGCGTAACTTGGTAGTACATGATAACGCCCTTATAGTGAGCCGCACCACTAGGGCGTCGAGGTGTGTCCGAACGACTCGGCTTCGGCCCCATTTTCACCAGCCGCTCACCGCGTCCGGTAAGTACTCTGTCAACAGGGTGCTTCGAGAGGGAAAACTTCGGCGTTGCGCCCATCGATGCGCCCGCGTATGATGGATTCATCGCCATGGAAGCCGTCACCCGTATCAAGACTGAGACACCAAGCCCATACCGACTCACGGCAATCGAGATAGACACCCACGACACGAAGACGTTCCGTTTCGACCTTCCTGCCGATGCCACGTTGGACATGCTGCCCGGCGATTATCTCTATGCCCATGCCACGATCAACGGCAAGACAGTGAAACGGCCGTACACGCCATCGTCATTGCCCGGTACGACAGGCTACTTCGAGGTAACGGTCAAGCGCTACGAAACCGGCGTCGTCTCGAAGTACCTGCACGATCAGCACATCGGGGATCCTGTGTTGATGAGCGGGCCTCACCCGGGCGGCCATTGGGTGGACGGGATGGCGAAGCGGGTGGGGTTCGTGGCCGGAGGCACCGGTATCACCCCGATGATCTCGATTATCCGCTGGATTCTCACCAATCGGGTCGATGCGGACCTGTTCCTGATCTTTGCCAACAAGACCGAGGTGGACATTATTTTTCGAGAGGAGTGGCAACGGGCCATGCGGGAACACCAGAACTTCCATTGCTATCACGTCTTGGAGCAGCCGCCTGTGGGATGGGCTGAGGGAATCGGACGGATTACGGTCGACGTCCTACGCCGGGATTTGCCTGCTGCCGATCCCAACACCTGTATTTTCCTCTGTGGCCCGCCACCGATGGTCGATGCTCTGGAACCCTCACTCAAAGAGCTCGGCTATCCAGAGCAGGCCATCATCCTCCCGTGAATCAACAAAAGAAGAGTCTTAGGACCTGACTCAGTCTGAACAGCCGCCTCAGCTCCCCCATCCGCCCACCCCGCTTGCCGAACAAGCCACCCTTTGTGCCAGGGGTGCATTGAATATGGTGCCAGTGTGCCCAGTGGTGGGAGTGTGCGCCCAGTGGGGGTGGGGTGTTATTATAATGTTAACAGGAGCGACAAGGTAGGCTGAAGCGAGATGAATTGAAACAAAGTGGAATAATCCGAAGCGGTGACATTCTCAAGGAAGGTGAAGGGGTTGCCCAATCATCAAGGACTTGAGTAACCCCTGATTGCCGAATTGTAAACCGCGAGTTGAAGGTTCAATTCCTCTCGCCAGCTCCACTTTTTCAGCGTTTTGAGAATGCAGAAACATTAAAAGGTAACGATCAAGGGTAGCACTGGATGGATCGCGCTCACTTCGATGGATACCCTCATTGAGACGTGGAACCGCGCTAACAGAATCGTAGCTGATTATCCGCTGATTTCCTTTCTCGCTACCGCGCTTCTCAGCTCCCTATCTCTTCTCTTCCGTCGTGTCCGCGAAGCCGCAAAACGTTTGATCGGGGTAGCTTGGGGCGGGCTCAAGGAACGGCTGCATCGATTACTCGTGAAAAGCCGCATAGCACTTGGCATCGCGAGACAGGACGATCTTGACCCGCTACGAGAGGAACTCGACGAAAAGCTGCCACAGGCCAGCCGACCAGCTGGATCGAGTTCGGCTCAGATTCCTGCACCAAGAACGATTCAGCGATTTGGCGTCAAGATCAGGCTAGTAGATGAAGACGTTCGGCAATACCTTGGGAGAGTAGACCCTCACCATATTGGTTTCAGTAGGATTGATCGTCTGCTACAGGGGCCATTCTGTCAGAAGTGTTCGCATCTCCTCACAGAATGGAATCTTAAGCTCGGAGAGTACTATGTGAGCAAGGCTTGTCCGAAGTGCCATCATCGGTGGTTCACAGCGGACGAATCAATGACGCTCAAGAAGTTTAAAGAACTCGCGTATTTGGCACTCGACGCGGAATTGCAACAGACAGGCATGTTGAAGGATAGTGACTGAAAGGAAGACGTATGATTTCTGAAATCTACTCAGCTGAGTTTGCATCGAATCACAACGTGGTCGGCAGCCCGCACTAAATGGACGATCTCCGGAGAGGCACTCCATGTCGAACAAATAAATGTCCAAGAGTGAGTCTGGTATCCCTCTTCGGAAAGTACGGTAGAGTTTTTATCACGTTACGACAAGAGGTAGAGCGGAGGGAGTTGGAATAGCCTGGACGAGGGTGACAGATACTCTTTGCTAAACTGCGGGTCGCATGTCTAGGCCGCCAGAGCAACTCCTTGAATTTCAAAACGGAGGAGAGAACCCAACGACGGTTGGATCGCGTACCTTTTTCGGCCCCCGCCTGTCGACACAGGTGTATTGGCGTCATAAAGGACGACCGACCAGTAGTTTGCGGCCGACATATTGGCAGGAAAATGTACGCGATAACTATGCTCACCTGTTAATGACCTAACCCCCTTAAACCGGTCCAGATCCTCTGTGAGGGTTGGGCCGAATGGAGGGCCGTAGGCTCTACGAACCCCACCCGCTTCGCCATCCCGTCCACCCAATGGCCGCCCAGGTGAGGCCCGCTTCATCAACACAGGATCCCCGATGTGCTGATCGTACAGGTACTTCGAGACGACGCCGGTTTTGTTGCCTTGACACCCTGTTTCGCCCGACGATATTCTGCCTGCCGGGCTTGCGCGTCTCACGTGGATTCCTTCGCGGTTCCATTTATGCCAACTCATCGCCCGTCGGCACCGCTCTTGATCCCTCGCCCGCTCGTGGCTCGCCTGATGCGCCTCTACGACTATCCCCATCCGAAACTGAACGGGCGGCTGATTTGCGGGTACGATCGTCCTCACGCCATGCGAACGGCCCGCATGTGTGCGGCAGTCGCTGTTCGGTTGGGGCATCCCAGCGAACGGGTACGTTCCTATCAGATTGCCTGTCTTCTGCATGACCTGGGCCGGGCTGGGCTTGACCAAAAACTGTTTGGATCTATCTGGTCCTGGGCCAAGGAGCGGGGCATTCCGACCAGGCCTCGTGAATGGCGAGCCATTCACCCAGACACCAAAAATGGCCGGGAGACCGAGGCGTTCCTGTCTCTGTATCGCCGCGATCTGGAAGCGGCCGGCATCGAGATGGATCGGTGGGCGGCTGAACAGGTTGAGATGCGCCTGGGCTATGCGCGTCGCTTAGGACGGTGTCTACGCGCGGTCAAACCGACAATCACGAAGCTGGGTGTGAGCTGGTCTCCATGGATGCAGCTTGTGATGCTCTACTACTATTATCCTGAGCGATTAGCTGCTGCGAAATTGTGGGTCAAACAGCTGGCTGAAATCCTTGTCGCCTGCGAACAGTTCGAGGCCTACAGTAATCAGCAGCGCGGGCGTGATTACTATGTACGGAAGAAAGAAACGCTGGCGGAGGCCTTTGCCTATCTCGACGAGCTCGTGCAGGATGGCATCTTGAGTGCCGACGTGATGGGGGCGCTTCGTGGGCTGGCCGGTGAAGGTGCGTTCGATGCCATTCTCGAAGAGGCCCGAGGGGGTTCGTTGACCAAGCCGGAGCGACAGTATTTACGCAAGCTCGTATCGGGAGGTTGTTGATGGCCGTAAAGACAGTTCCATTCCGGGTCGAGATGACAGGGGACACGCACATCGAAAATGTTACGAAGACGGTCTCGACCGCTGTAGCCGGTGCTGGGCTGGTTACGGGGATCGTCACGGTGTTTGTGAAACACACGACGGCCTCAATTATGATCATTGAAGATGAGCCAGGGATTTGTGCCGACACGAAAGCTTTCTGGGATCGCGTCGTGCCTGCCGATACCCGCTGGCAACACAACAGGAGAAATCCAGGCGAAGACAATGGCCACAGCCACCTGCGAGGCCAACTGCAGGGGCCGTCGGTGACGATTCCCTTCGTGGATCGTACCCTGTTGTTGGGGACATGGCAGCAGATTGTCGTGGTCGATTTCGACACACGGGCCCGAACGCGCGAGTTGATTCTCCAAATTATCGGTGAGTAGTGTCTATGAACTGGCCACGAGTTCTCTTGATCGGAGCCGCGACCGCAAGTCTTTTTTCCATTTTCCCTGTCGCTCATGTTAATGCAGCCGAGTGGGGCAAGCCTCTGGGCGGTGCGTATGACGGCCTCGAAGGGAAGCCACGCCCTGTCACGCCGGCGCCCGCTGAATTGGGGTCTGATGAACGGGCGACGATGGCGGTATTCGAGCGTGCCACCAAGTCCGTCGTCTTCATCACCAACACGGCCGTTCAACGGGACATCTGGTACTTCAACGTGATGGAGGTCCCGCAAGGCTCCGGAACCGGCTTTGTGTGGAACAAGCAGGGACACATTGTCACGAACTTCCATGTAATTTACGGAGCCGATGCAATCAAAGTGACGTTGGCCGACCGGAGTGAGTATCAGGCCAAGCTGGTGGGGGCCGATCCGGACCATGATCTGGCTGTGTTGCAGATCAAGGCTCCTGAGAGTCTGTTGGAGCCACTGGCGATCGGGGCGTCGCATGATTTGCGGGTTGGGCAAAAAGTCTTGGCGATCGGCCAATCCATTCGGGTTGGACCACACGCTGACGACCGGTGTCGTGAGCGCATTGGGACGGACAATCAAGTCGATGTCGAATCGGACGATCGAAGGAGTGATCCAGACCGACGCCGCTATCAATCCCGGCAACTCCGGTGGGCCGTTGCTCGATAACAGCGGACGCTTGATTGGCATCAACACCCAAATCGTCAGTCCCAGTGGCGCGTATGCAGGCATTGGATTCGCCGTGCCGGTGGATATGGTGAACCGCATCGCACCGGAGCTGATCAAGCATGGGAAACTGATTAGGCCGGGATTGGGCGTTTCAGTGGTTCCCGATTCCATCGCCAAGCGGTGGGGCATCAACGGACTGATTATCGGTAAGGTGGTGCGTGGGGGTGGCGCCGATCGCGCTGGGCTACGAGGCGCGCGCAAAACCGTAACCGGCCACATCGAACTCGGCGATATTGTGGTGTCGGTCGATGGCAAACCGGTCAAGACGATCGATGATCTGATGGACGTCATGGAGAAGCATAAGGTCGGCGATCGAGTGAGGGTAGACATGATCAGAAACAACAAACAGCATGCCGTCAAAGTCACTCTCCAGGCGGTGAATTAGCACGAGACAGGTCTGGGCAGAGGGCAAAGAGTCTGTGCTAAGATGCCCTACGAGTTCAGATGGTCTCTTCATCGTTCCCAGCCTGAGAAGAGGAATCACCGATGAGCGATCATCGCTCCACCGATATCAGCAGTCAGCAGCATGGTAATGGGGGTGGCCGTGAGGCCGACAAGCGCGAGTCGCAGACCGGAACGGACCCGCTCGACTTGATTGAACAGTGTCTGGCGTCTTTCTCCGAGGACGATCCGCGGCAGAAGATTCTCTACAAACTCCGCCATGCCGTGATGCTGAACACAGCGTCGAATCAGCAGCGTGACGCGGAGTTTAAGAAAATCAGCGAAGTCGTGACCAAGCTCACCGCGCCGGCGAATCGCATCGGCATGCTTTTGGAGATTCCAGGGGAAGGGCTCGCCCGTATCCTGGTCGGAGGCGCCGAGTATTACGCCAATGTTGATCCACGTGTCCCCGCGGTCGATCTCAAGATCGGGACACAGATCTTGGTCAATGAAGCCTATGCGGTTATCACGGCTCTGGGCTATGACCGAAATGGGCCCATTCTGAAGCTGACTGAAGTGCTGGCGGATGGCCGGTTGTGGTTTGAGCAGGAGATGGGCCGGCAGTCGCTTATTCTGCAGCGATCCAGTGATCTACTCGGTGCCGATCTGAAGGCCGGCGACGAAATCCGTATCGACCCGAGCCATCGGATTGCGATAGAGAAACTGGAAGATCGTAAGGTGAGCAAGCACGTGCTTGATGAAGTGCCGAAGGTCACCTGGGAGCAGGTAGGTGGACAGAGCGAAGCTATCAGCGCGATTCGCAAAGCCATCGAGTATCCGCTTCTCCATGCGAAGACGTTCGAGCAATTTAAGTTTTTTCAACCGAAGGGGTTTTTGCTCTATGGCCCGCCTGGTTGCGGGAAGACCTTGATCGGACAGGCGGCAGCCAGCAGTCTCTCAAAATTGGTCAGTGAGTCAAAGCCAAACGCCGTGAAGGGAGCGGATCAACGCACACCGGTCACGGGCGGGGCGTTCCTCCATATTAAAGGGCCTGAAATCCTGAATATGTGGTTGGGAGAATCTGAACGGATGATCCGCGATCTGTTCGCCCAGGCGCGGGCGCGACGGAAAGATGGCGCGCTGCCGTTCATCTTTATTGACGAAGCGGAATCGATTCTCGGGGCACGGCGTGCGATGCGCTCGTTCAATATCTCCAACACGCTCGTGCCGATGTTCTGCAGCGAAATGGACGGGATCGAATCGTTGTGCGACGTCGTGATCATCCTGGCCTCCAACCGACCTGATCTCATCGACCCGGCGGTGTTGCGGCCCGGTCGGATTGACCGGAAGATCAAAGTCAGCCGGCCCAATCGTGGGGCTGCGGCAGAGATTCTGAAGGTCTATCTGACAGTGGAGTTGCCACTCAATCCGGCTGTCGTGGCCGAGCGAGGCGGGGAGAAGACGAAGGCCTTCGGATCACTCGTGGAAGAAGTGATCGACGCCATCTTCAAACGGGTGGATGAGAACCGGCTCCTCTCCATTCGACTCCGTACTGGGCAAACCAAGGTGCTGTACCGTGGCGATCTTGTGAGCGGCGCGATTCTGTCGTCGATTGTCCAGCGTGCCAAGGAAAAAGCGATCGATCGGACCATTCAAGCCGGGAAGCCGGACGGATTGGTACCAAAGGATCTGCTGGATGCGGTCTCAGAAGAGTTCCGCGAGGGCGAAATGTTGCCACCGGATGATGCGGCCGAGGAATGGCTAAAGCTGCTGGATCACTATCCTGAACAAGTCATCGGGATTTCATCATTCCGGCGAGGCCGACAAGCAGATGAGCAGCTGGTGAGCCCAATCATTTAATTGATGATTGTTTCATTGAGCCATTGAGTCAATGGCTCAAGCGGCGATGGTTCAATCGAACATGCGCCTGTTTGGCATTGAAACCGAGTACGGCATCACGCGCGACGACTTAGGAGAAATCGATTCCGTTGTCGAATCGATGGAGCTGGTGCGGGCGCATCTCACCGCCTCTTTTGAACGACGGTGGGATTATGCTGGTGAAGATCCTCAGGAGGATGCGCGCGGATTCCGTGTCTCCGGTCTGGCGCAGGACAGGGAAGAGGACGAGTTCGCAAAGGTCGATGCCCACCGGCCGTTCTCCTTCCACGAGATGAAAAGCGACTTGGTTCTGCCGAATGGTGCGCGCTTCTATAACGACCATACGCATCCCGAGTACTCGACGCCGGAATGCCGGACACTGAAAGATCTGTTGGCGCATGATCGGGCGGGCGAACGGATCATTCAACGGGCAGCAGACCGACGCAACAAAGGGCTCGGTGGTGTACATGTGCAACTCTATAAGAACAACACGGATTTCCATGGACACAGTTACGGTTGCCACGACAACTACCTCGTGCTGCGTTCGATCCCATTCTCGCAGTTGGTTGCAGGCCTTTTGCCATTTCTCGTAAGCCGACAGGTCATCGCCGGAGCCGGCAAGGTGGGGATCGAAGCACAAGAATCCGGATTGGTACCGAAGGCATTTCAGCTTTCACAGCGGGCCGATTTCATGGAAACCGAGTTGAGCATCGATACGATGCACAACCGGCCCATCGTGAACACGCGCGACGAACCCCACGCCGATCGCAGCAAGTACCGGCGGCTGCATTTGATCATCGGCGATGCGAACATGTGTGAATACGCGACGGCGTTGAAGGTCGGCACGACGCAGATGGTGCTGGATCTGATCGAGCGCGGCGCGGTGCCGCCTCTTGAGCTAGAGCAGTCGGTCGCCGCGGTCAAGCAGATCTCTCGCGACGCCGATCTCGCGGTGAGGGTTCGCCAAAAGAACGGTCGCACGCTCTCGGGGTTGGAGATACAAGAGCAGTACTACGCGGTGGCTCAGCGAATCCTGGCTGGTTCTGATCCTGAGTCCGACTGGGTTTTGCACGAATGGGGTGAGACGTTGCGTTTGCTCACACAGGATCGGGCGCAGCTCGTCGGCAAGCTCGATTGGGTGACGAAGCTGTGGCTGCTCGAGACCTTTGTTCGGGAAGAGCGGATTGGCTGGGATGACCCCTGGTTGGCCAGCTTGGATCTGGAATATCATAATGTGAATGCAGAGCGTGGGCTGTTTCTTGGTTTAGAAGCTGAAAAGAAGGCTTGGAGGATGACGACTGAAGCAGATGTTGAGCAGGCGCTCTCAGCCGGGCCGCAGGACACGCGAGGCGGCGTGAGAGGCCTCTGTGTGCGGCGCTTTCCCGATCAGATCAAATCGATGCAGTGGGAGCGGATTCAATTTTCCGGTGGTTTGCTTCCGAAGACATTAGAGATGGGAGACCTCTTCAAGCCCGAAGACGTGAAGATCTGTACGGCGATTTTTGAAGCGGCTGCGTCCCCGGCTGACGCTGTCGCGACATGGCAGCAACGAAAGGATTCGTCATCATGAACTATGTTTCAATACCAGAGCGCCGTGAAGGTCCGGTCGATCCAATGCCGAAGTCGCCTGGACCGTCTGAAGAAGGCGGTGGTCCGAAACGACCGGAGACCGGCTCGCCGGATAAAGACAATCTGCTAAAGCGAATGCGCAAGGTCGATCCGAAACAAGCGGAGCGATACCGGCAGCGAACAGGAGAGTAATCGTGAAAGTAAAAGGTGAAACGTGAGAAGTCAGTACGGTGAGCGCTCAGTTGTTCCTGTTCAATTCCGTTTTACATTGCACGTCGAACGAGGTTAGAGATGGGGATGCAAGGCGATTTCTTTCAATTGCTCAAGGAGCAGGGCTACACACTGGGAAGTCCTGGCCAGGTTGGAAGTGGTCAGGAACTGACGACGGCTACGACGATTTTGGCTTTCAAGTATCGAGACGGCGTACTGGTGGCCGGCGATCGACGGGCCACTGCTGGGAATATAGTCATGTACGATAGGACGGATAAAGTCCTCGAAATCGATCCTCATAGCGTGATGGCGATCGCTGGGGTGCCCGCGATCGCCTACGAGATGGTGCGGGTCCTGGAGCACTCCTTCAAATACTATCGGCGAACGCAGCTCCAAGAGTTGAGCTTCGAGGGGAAGTTGCGCGCCGTGTCCAAGCTCTTGAAGGAAAATGTCGCCGCGGCTTTGGCAGGGACGGGAGCGGTGGTTCCTGTGTTTGCCGGGTACGATCTTGAGCAAGGATCAGCGAAGATCTACTTTTACGATATCCTTGGAGCCGAGTTCGAAGGTGTGGAGTATGCCGTGTCCGGGTCCGGTTCTCCGACGATTCGTGGGATCTTGCACTATCTGAACACGTGGGGTGAGCGGCCCCTCAGTGCGGTGACAGAAGAACAGGCCACGGTTCAAGCATTGCGACTGCTGACCAGCGCAGCGGAATTCGATTCGGCGACCGCCGGTGTCAATCGAGAAGCGAGTCTCTATCCAGTGATCAAGCTGATTACAGGAGCCGGAGTACGAACAGTGCCGGATGCACAATTAAAACCGCTCTATGAAGTACAGGTGGTGCGCCATGTATGAAGAACCGTACCGGTGGGTCGAGGCTGTCGGCAATCGCCGTAGTTATCTCGATGAGCAGTTCAAGCAAGGGAGTCCTGTGGTGGCTATCACGTACGATGGCGGCATTGCACTGGCGACCGTCAGCAAAGGGACTTCCAAGCTCTACGAGATCTACGATCGGATTGCACTGGGCGGGATGGGCCACCCGGCTGATCTGGAGAAGCTCCGGTTCAGTTTGTTGGAAATGGCACATACGGAAGGATTTAATCGTTCCCCCTCTGATGTGACCGGTGCGAGACTGGTCAAGTATGGCATGGCGCCGGTCATCAAGCAGGCGTTTGAGGAGGTCTATAAGGCGCCGTTCATCGTGAAGATTCTTCTCGCTGAACTTGGGCAGAAGCCCGAGAAGGATACGCTCCTGACGATTAACTATGACGGAAGGTTTGAGGAAGCGACAGGCTGTGCAGTCTTGGCTGCCACGTCCGCAGTGCAGAAAGAGATGACGGCGTACATCCGTCAAGAGACATCGTCGATCCTGTCGCTCGGCCAGGCCGTTGCCACTGCCCTGCGCGCATGGTCGTTGGGTGATCGGGCCCAGCGGCTAGCCAGTGTGGAAAGTGAACGAGGCGATGACAAAGAGACCACCGGAGCAACCTCGGCTCCCACCGATGCCGCGGCCCTTTCTGCGTATCTGCGAGAGAACGTCGTGGAGAAAACCATTGAGTGTGCGGTGCTTGATCGGAATCAGCCGAGGTCGCCCAAGTATCGGGCTTTGACCTCGGATGAACTCGGGCGACTGTTGTCGGGTGACCTTAAGGCTGCTTTCGCGTCGTGACATGCTGAACCGTATTTTCGGACTTGAGACGGAGTACGGCCTTCTGGTTCAGCAAGAGCGGCCTGACCATTCTCCCGCCTGGTTCGCACACAAACTTCGCGATCACATCTTCCATACCCAGCGCCGAGGGGTGCTGGATCTCCACCATCGAGGCCACGATGAGCCGCCTGGAAACGGCGGGTTTCTGACCAACGCCGGCCGGATCTACCTCGACATGGGACACATAGAATATGCCTCGCCCGAGTGCGAAAGCCTCACGGATGTGGTGGCGTTGGACCGTGCCGGCGATCAAGTGTTGCAGCAGGCGATCGACGAATTGGGCTGGACCGATAAGGTGTCTTTAATCAAGAACAACATCGATCATGAGACCGACGCGACATTCGGATCTCACGAGAACTATCTGGTGACCAGAGGGTTTCCCTTCACGCGGCGAGGGCTGAACCCGCTCGTGACCTTTCTCGTGACCAGGCAGATTGTTACCGGATCCGGTCGAATCGGATCGGCAAGTCCGCAAGACGTCTGGGTACAAGTCGATCGACTAATCGTCCCGCGCGCGGCCGTGGGGCGTAGTCGGGATGCCAGCCAGCTCCCCTTTCAAATTTCGCAGCGTGCCGATTATATTGTGAACGACTTCTTCGAGTGGGTGCAGCAGAACCGCGCCATCATCCATACCAGGGATGAGCCCTTGGCGGATCCGAATCAGTTCCGGCGCATCCATTTGTTGCTGGGCGATTCGAACATGGCGGAGTTCTCGACGGCGTTGAAACTAGGCACGACTGGTTTAATTCTGCAACTGATCGAAGAGGGGCACGCGCCGCGCGATCTAGACATCAACGAGCCAGTGGAGACCTTGCGGGCGATTTCTCAAGATCAGGACCGCCAGTGGCTTGTTCGGCTGCAATCCGGCAAGAGGATCTCGGCCATTGATATTCAAGAGCAGTTTTTGGCAGCCGCGCAGGAACATTGTAAGGGTCAGGACGACGAGACGGACTGGGTGCTTGTACAATGGGAAGCCGTACTCCAAGACTTGCGTGGGGACTATGCCAAACTGGTGGGGCGTGTCGATTGGGCATCGAAACTCTGGCTGCTTGAATCCTACCGCGAATCTGAGCGGGTGGGCTGGCACGATCCGATGCTCAAGAGTCTCGACCTGGAGTACCATAATCTACATCCAGGGAAGAGTCTCTATTATGGATTGCTCCAGGAAGGCCGCGTGCCGCGTTTGACGACAGATCGAGTGATTGATCTGGCCATGGATCATGGGCCGAAAAACACGCGCGCCTATGGCCGGAGCGAACTGGTCAAACATCTGTTGCTCTCCGGTTCTTCCGCAGAGCCGGATGACCCCAAACCCGATGAGCGGTTCGTTCCCGCCTATGTCATCAATTGGTCGATCTTCCAAGTACGTGGTCGGGTACCCTTCCCCATGCCGGATCCGTTCAAGACCTATGTCCAGGACGTTCGCGCCCATCTGCAGAGCGTGATTGCCTAAGTTGTCTATTCAGCAAGCCCCTAACACCTTGTTTCTATGCACTAATTAACTTCGTGCTATGCTTGTGTTCAGGCATCGGACGGTGGCCATGGATGTGCCGTCCAGGAGGTACACAATGAAAGCTCGCAAGTGGATGATGGAATATGGCGTGGCCATGGCTCTGGGGCTCTGGCATTTCTCTTTGCCTTGATCTTGGGACAGATCCCGTTGTTTCTGGAAACAACCGTTGGGAAGCTCCACGCGTCCGATCTGATCAAGGTCGTTGGCTACGGTGGATCATTGGGGATCGCATGGCTGGGCGCTCGCCAGCTGGCGAAGAACCCGCCGGAGGAATGGAAATGGGTAGCTCCGTTTCAAGGGTTGATTCTTCCAGTCGCCACCTTACTCGCGGTCAGTATCTGCTACGGGGTGCTGCTCTATGCTGTGGAGCCTTTCCTCGGAAAGTCTGCTATGGCAACGTACAACTGGATTTTCATCGCGGCGATTGTCGCAAGTTGCATCTGGCTCATACTGAGTTGGGTGCAAAAGTGCGCCCCACTTGTCGCTGTCATCTACTCTCGCAAGCTGCGCAAAGTGGCTTAGCCTCCAAGTTCACCGGCTGTGTCGCGTGTGACGCAGCCGGTACTCCTCACACTCGTCCTTGCAAGAAGTCCACAATTCGATTCTCCGCCCAGTAGGAATCTTCTCCGTTGTGGCTCCAGTGAAAGAACCCGCAATGGCCTCCGTGGCGAGGCGCGGCCACACGAATCTTAGGGTGGCGCTGAATTTTCGGCACAGTAAACATGGAGTAGGGAATGAAGGGATCGTCTTGTGCCGTGATGATGAGGGTGTGGACTGCAATAGAATCGAGTACATGGCGCGCGCCAGCACGATCGTAATAGTCGGCGCCGTTCCGATAGCCGCCGTCTGGAGCCGTGTAGCGATCGTCGAATTCGCTGATCCAGGCGATGCGATCGAGTTCTGTGAGATCCCACTTGCCAGGGAAGAGCGCGGCTTTTCGGCGCAGTCGGGCCTTCAGTCTCGAGAGAAAATGTCTGTGATAGATCCAGTTGCGCAGCTGCTCCAAGGCCTCGGCGCATTGCATGGGATCGATATTCGGACAGACGGCAACGACGCCCGAGAACGCCGGTTCTGACGTGTGCAGCTCGCCAGCCGCCTTTAGGGCGAGATTCCCGCCCATCGAAAAGCCGATCAGCCAGATCCGATCGAGTCCGTCCCGGTGAGCGAGTTCGCTCACGATGGCGCGGTAGTCCGCGCTCAAACCGCTGTTATAGAGTGTCGGCGTAAGATGCTCGGTTCCGCCACAGGTTCTCTGGTTCATGCGGATGACATTGAGGCCCGCGCGATAGGATTTCGATGCGATCCCGCGCATATAATGTGACTCGCTGCAGCCTTCAAGACCGTGGACTACTATCACTGTGGGAGATGACGTCCGATTGTCTTGCCAATGACAGAATCCGTGCAACTGCGTGTCTAGTCCGACGGTAAAGAGGCGGGACTCTTGCGGGAGTCCTGCCAATGAGGTGTCCCGCGGCCAGAATCGAGGCACCAGAGTCATCAGATGGGCATTTCGGAGGGGTAGGGGCGGATGAAAAGACGATGCGGTCTCAATCATTTCTTGATTATAATGCAAAACAAGGTTCAGTGCGTACTACGAATGTGTAGGCATTCCGGATGTCTCTCCCAATTCCCGCCGGACCTCACGGCCTTGGCGAGAGGCACTGATAACGATTCTTGGAAGATCTTGATGTAGAGGGATCATCTGACGGCGATCGGCAATGTGATGCGGCACGTGGATGAGCGGAGGTGGATCACCACCAGAGATGGCAACATCAACATGTGGAAGCGGGAGGGTCAGTCCCTCTCTATGTACGCCTTCCAGATGGTGGAAGGCCATTGTTCATCCGGAGCCTGTTGTGCGGCTGGAGATTGTGGAGGCCCGCTGACAGATAAGACGATTCCAAAGGTTTGTGATGGGCAGCACCACTCAGGCGAGCTTGGATGCATAGGAATCTGCAGCGCGACACGAGGAAGACGCGTACGGGGGTTCATGTCCATGCCACGCACCTTATTGCGGCAATCAATGCCGGGGTTGCCTTACAGGTGATAAGTGCGGAGTTCCACGAAATCGCCCGGTACACTCGTGTGGGACCAACAGTGCCGACATTGCCGTCCCTTTCGCGGGAGTTGGCCGACGTGACGGCTGAATGTCTAGGCCCGCGGAAAGATGGAACGCTGGCGTTCGATATTGTGGGGGCAGTCAAACCACGGTGTCTGCGCCATTGCGCAGGACCCCTCGGCCGCCTACGAACATTTCGAACGGCTTGACCATGTCAGTGAAATTGTTCTCAAAAGTGGTGTAGCGTCGCGTGCGACGGTTCACCAATACACATCCCGTGCTGCATAATAATAGAGCCTGCAGCACACATGGAGGCCTGTTGGCGCTGCTTGGCAACAGCTCACTCTACGTTGGTGGCTCCCCGGGCTGTTCAATAGATAGAACTTTCCGAACAACTTTTAGCCTGGTGTGACACGCGCTGAGGTGGCTCCCCGAGCTGTATCCTTTGCGAACCCTTAGATTTGAGCTTACAAGAAGCGTCCGACCTGCGGTTTAGGAAGACCAGACCCGAGCAATGGCCTCCCTACCGAATCCCCGCCCCAATTCAGCAAACCGGATGATACGCCAAGAGGATAGGTTGCTCTTCAAAAGGGGTTACCACCAGTTTTCTGCAAAAGGGCGGATAATCACATCGAACGACCAAGTCGATCGATCCTGATGCGCAACATGAAATACTTCCTCTGCAATTGCCGCCGGCTTGGCAAAGAAATCCTCCCGTTTGCCTTTCCAATCTGGCGGCGTCTTAGGTCTCTGGCTATCGTCGCTGAACCAAGTAGCATCGATGGGCGCATCGATCATTATGTAGGATACGTGCACTCCTTTGGGCCCCAAGTCACGGGCTAAGGACTCCGCCAAGCTGCGCTGAGCCGCTTTGGTGGGAGCGAATACCGCATAATTAGGGATGTCGCGCACCGCAGCGGTGTTCCCCGTCACCATTATGGAGCCATGCCCAGCCTTGATCATATCAGGAGCAAGCGTGCGGGTGAGATGGAGCAGGGAAGTGACATTCACCCGAAAATTTTTCTCCAGATCATTGGGATCGGCTTCGAGAAACGTCTTAAACGTGGCCGAGACAGCGTTATGTATGAGTATTGAAGGTATTCCCATTTCCCTTCGTATAGTATCCACGGTCGTTAGGAGCGTATCCAGATCGCTTACGTCGCACACGTACGCTCTGGAATGCCCGATTTCTTTTTCAAGGGCTTCCAGCCGTTTGCGGTTACGGGCAATCATCGCAACCTGGTACTCGCCCTCCGCAAAACGACGGGCAAGAGCGGCTCCCGTTGTGTCTCCGACTCCTGTGATAAGACAAACGGGTTTTAACATGATACGTTCCCTTTCTTGAAAGGTTAATCCGCTATGGATTCGTAGTTTTTCGGCCTTATGCTGCCGACTTCTTCGAGGAATTTGCCGATTCGTAATTTGAATTTTCGGCCCTGGCCTTGACAACCCGATGAATCTTCCCATCGACCTCATAGGTGCGTACCCACTCAAGATCGCTGACCTGCATCAACCTTTTGGAATGAGGTGAACGGGCGCGCGTCTTGTATTCGACCAGTGTCATGCGGCAGGCTTGGCCGCCGAAGTCGTATTTGTATTCACTCTCCCCTTCTGGAACCCAGCGGGCGAGGTAGAGCTTCCAATACTGGCCGTCGTGTTCATAAATGTGGAAGGTCAGCTTGACCTGCTCCCTATAAACCAGGCCGGATGTAGCGTTAGGATTCCGGTCGACGGAAGGAGGGGGCATGGCACGCAAACGGTATCCGACCGAGGAGATCATCGGGCATCTGCGGACGATCGAAAGTGAGATGGGCAGAGGCCTTGGACTGGTGGAGGCTTGTTGCAAGTTGGGGATCACGGAACAGACCTACTATCGGTGGAAGAAAGAGTACGGTGGTTTGCGCGTGGATCAGGCCAAACGGTTAAAGGGCCTGGAACAAGAGAATGCCCGACTCAAGCGACTCGTGGCGGACCTCTTCCTGGACAACAGCATTTTGAAGGAGGTGGCAGCGGGAAACTTCTAAGCCCGGCCCGATGCCGAGAAACGGTCTGCCATGTGCCGGCCATGTTTTCGGTCTCTGAACGCCGGGTCTGTCGAGTCGTGGGGCAATGCCGGGGCACGCAACAGTATGTGCCCATCAAGGCGGACGACGAGGAGTCTCTGCGGACGCGGATCGTCGCGCTCACCCGTGAGTATGGGCGCTATGGGTCTCGTCGGATCACCGCGCTGTTGCATCAAGAAGGCTGGCGGGTGAACCACAAACGCGTGGAGCGGCTGGGGCGACAGGAGGGGCTCAAGGTGCCGCAGAAGCAGCCGAAGCGAGGCCGACTCTGGCTGACTAACGGTTCCTGCGTACGGCGGCGACCGGAATATCCGAACCATGTGTGGGCGTATGATTTTGTCATGGAACGCACTCGGGATGGGCGGCCCTTGAAAATGCTCACCGTGGTGGACGAATACACGCGGGAGTGTCTGGCCCTTGCGGTGCGCCGCCGTATGAGGGCAAGCGATGTCCAGGAGGTACTGGGGGAGCTGTTCCTGACGCATGGCTGTCCGACACACATTCGCGCTCGGACAATGGACCGGAGTTTATCGCCACGGCTCTGCGGGCCTGGTATCGCTTGCTGACCGTCGTGCCCTTGTTCATCGAGCCGGGCAGTCCCTGGGAGAATGGCTATAGCGAGAGCTTCAATGGCAAGTTCCGGGACGAATTGCTAAACAGGGAACTCTTCTATACGCTGCGGGAAGCGCAGGTCATCATTGAACGCTGGCGGCAGACCTATAATCACGTCCGGCCCCACAGCGCCTTGGGCTATCGGCCACCGGCTCCTGAAGCATGCGTACTAACAGAACAGGTGGCCTAATCACTGGGGGCAGGTCAATCGTACGCAGGGTCACGGCTGGATCAACCTCGACGTCGCCGCCCTTCACGGCGCGGAACAGGGTGTTGTAGAAGGGCTCCTTCTCTCCGAACCCGCCGTTGGGGTGGTAGGCGATGGACAGGCGGTCCTCGCCCAGGTGCTTGAAGGCTTGTCCCTTGTCGATGCCGTAGACCGTGCCGTCGCGGGCCCGCAGGAACTGTTTGGCGTGGCCGTCGTGGTTGGCGATCAGCCAATCGATGACGTGCTCGCGCTGAACTTGCTCGACGTCGAGTGTCGTCAGCTCAACCGGATTCACGCCGTCGAAGTCGATCTTGCGCTTGAGATCGGTCCGCTATTTCTGGATGGAACCCACTCGACCGTTGAGCCGAATGGTTCGAACCTCAATAGCGTCGGGGTCGATGAGACGGCCGATCTTGTAGGCCGCTTCCTCTCCGTGGGGGATGAAGGCATCAGCGGCGCCTTCCTTGGGCTTGAACAGCCACCGGTCGCCCGCATCGTCGGTCCAGAACTCCTTGCTGTGGGCGCCGCCGACCTTGGCCTTGCCGGCGTAGGTGAAACTGCCCGGCTTGCCCTTGTCGGCCCAGGCCGCGTCCACGGCTTCGAACTCGCTGCCCTTCTTGGTGAAGGCGGGTGGTGCGTCGGGTTCGGGCGCCTTGAGCGCGGGCTTGGGCGTTTTCGGCGCCTTGGGCTTGGCGGCCTTTTTCTTGCCGCCGTGCTTTGTCAGCCACGCGCCATGTTTGGTCTCGATGCTGTCAAGCGCCGCCTGCACCGTGGCCGGATCGGTTTCGGTAAAGATCGTGACCAGCTCATTTTTGTTGGTCCATTGCCAGTGTTTTACTTTCGTCTCCTTGGCCAGGTTCTTGAGCTGGGCGGCCTTGAGGGCAGCAACCTGATCGTGGAAGAGCTGCTTCTTGAGGAGAATTTCCTTGGCCTGGGCTCCGAGCAGCTCCTGGGGGAGACCGGAGCCTCCAGCAAGCGCAGCTTCGGCATCCTTCACGGCTGATAGGAAGTTCGCGTAACCCGAAGGTGACTCGGGCACGACCACCTTGGCGCTCGCCTGCTCCAGCGCGTCTTTGGCCTTGTTGAGCGCTTCTTTCTTGGTAGCCTCGATGGCATCTTGGCTGGTTTGCTCAGCCAGCTCCTCGCCGGCGGCTTTCTCGATGGCCTGGCTCAGCTGTTGCTTGTTCTTGAGCGGCCCGATGTGGTGTTTCTTCTTGGCCTCGATGAGGAGCTTTCCCTTGAGGCCGGAGTGCTCCACGCCCGGCTCCAGCTCGTCGAGCAGGGCTATCACGTCCTGCTTGGTCAGGTTGAGCGAGACACCCTTGGTCTTGGCCATCTCCTTGAGCTCGACCACGGTGAGTTGGTCGAGCCCACCTGGCGCGGGGACCTTCTTCAACTGCTCGGCCAGCTGCTGGGCGTGTTTGAGTGCCGCCTGCTTCTCGGCCAGCAGTCCGACCAGCTCTTGCTTGCTGCGTAGCAGACCGATCTTGTGTTCTTTGAGCTTGGCCTTGAGCGCCGCTCCCGAGAGGTCGGTGTGGGGGATGCCCGGCTCGACCTGGTCGAGCAGCTGGATGAAGTCGGCCTTGGTGCGGGCGATGGAGACGCCGTTTTGCTTCGACAGGGTCTGAAGCTGCTTGACCGTGAGGTCGGAAAGGCCTCCGATCTGGCCGCTCTCAAACGCCGCCTTGAGCTGGGCTGTCTCCTGGGACTTGGCCTTGGCCTGATCCTCGATGGCCTGTGGCGGGAGGATGCAGGCGGGGCCGGACTTCGCCGGGGCCGCGATCGCGGTCAGGGGACCGAGCGACGCCTTCGCGCCCAGCTCGCCGCCGCAGATCTCCAGAGGCCAGGCCACCACACTGGTGCAGCGGCAATTGGGGTGGGCGGGCTGTGGCGGGAACCGGCCCGTAGCGAAGCGCCTGCCGTCGAGTGGACCGCAGACCGGGCAGACCCGCTCATCCTCCATCGTCATCCATTCGAGCTTCTCGACGCCGACCTCTTGGTGGAATTTGATGCGGCCCTGGTTGTGGGCGCGCAGCACCTCGGTGCGGGTGATCACCTCCGTGCGGACCTGCGCCTTGCGGAACACCTTGGAGCCGGCATGACGGAACGATTCCGGGTCCTTCACCACGTGGCCGAGGTCGCGGACAATGCCCTCGATGCCCTTGCCCGTCGCGATGCCGCTCATCACGGTGCGCCGGATTCCGTCGGCCAACTCGCGGTGGACGTCGCCAGTGAGCACCAGGTTGTACTGGCTCATGAAGTCGAGCGCGTCGGTGTCGACCAGGGTGAAAGCGCGGGTGGCGAGCTTGTTGATCCCCTCGGGGGCAAGGTTGCGGTAGAAGGGCAGCTGGGCGGTGGCGAAATCCTCGATGCCGCCGGAGATGCCCTGGCGAAAGGACGTCCGGGCCGCCTGGCGAAAGCGCAGGGTCTGCTCCCGGCCGAGGCGAGTCATGGTCTCGCGGATGTCGGTCTGGAGTTTCTTGAGGCCAACGAGCGCCGCCAGCTGGTTGTCAGGGAGCGAGCCGAGACTCTTGTAGCGCAGGATGGCCCCGCGTACCTGGTCCTCGGCGCCTGCGAGCATGCCGGTCAGCTCGGCGACCGTTGCTTCCGTGTAACGATTCCGGTGGCGGACGCTCCTAGCCGTGGCTTGCCTAATGGCCTCGGCCTGGGGCAGGGGTGGTGTGGCGGCGGCAAGTGTATCGAGCATGCCCTACGTCCCTCTGTCGAGCGTCGGGGTCTTGGGATCGAGGAAACGGCAGGCTGGAGTGTCGAACGTCACCTCGCTGCGGTGCACCCGGCAGTGGTTGCGCGCTTCTTCAAAGTGCACACAGTCGTCGCAGACCGCATCGCCGACGTCACCGCGGGCGCTGGGTCCTCCCCAGGCGGCCTCCGTCCCGGTTGGCGTGTGCTTCTCGGGGTCCAGGCCCAGCATCTTCTGGGCGCGTTCGACACTCATGATCCCGGCCAGCACCATGTCGACCATCGGCTTGACCTGCTTGGCGTCGAACAGGTCCACCGATTGACTTTCGCTGTCCCGGTTGGCGGCCTCGATGTCGGGGTCGAGGTCCATCTTGAGCTGGAGGCTGGAGCGGCTGATCAGCTTGCGGTCGTAAAGCTCGATGAGCAGGCGTTTGAAGTCGACCGCATCGGAAGGATCGAGATCGTTAAACAGGAACTGGAGCGTCTTGCCGCCCCACCCGTTCAGTTCCAGCCAGTCGTCAAACACCCAGTCGAGGATCGTCTTGGCGGCCTGGGTGATCTCCCGGATCATCACCAGCATCTTCCTGAGGCTCACCGAAGCGGTGGCGAAGTTGGGACCGTCGCCGGTGACGAGCGATCGTGAGAGGCCCAGCGCCACGACGATGTCTTCCTTCACCTCCTTGACCTTGTCCTCGACATTGAGAACCTGCCCGTCTGTGCCGTGAGTCTCGACCGTGACGTAGAAGGGCACGACCAGGCCGCTCTTGAGGTCCATCTTGTTGACCCGCTCGCGGACCTCATCGAGCATCTTCTGGTCGGGCATGACCATCTTCTGGCCGAAGGCGCCGCCCACCTTGATGAGGCGAAAGGGCGTGGCCCAACGCTTGGCGATGGCCTGCTCGGCCCGGCGGTAGTCCCTGAGCAGTTCGATGGACTGAAACGCGGGTAGGACGAGCGAGTTGCCCCGTGGCGAGAACGACGGGGCGTCCCACTTGAGATGCAGCACCTGCTCGACCGGGAGATCGAGACCCTCGCCCGCGCCAGGATGCTCCTCCGGGAACTGGCGCGCCTCGACCAGCTCGCCCTGGGCGTACTTGACTTTGACCGAAACGGGATTGACCGAGACCAGCTCCTCCAGTGCCTTGCCGTCTTTGGTGTAGCGCTTGAACCCGACCCCGTCGCCCTTGACCAGGAGCCGCAGCACCATGTCCTTGACGAAGGCGAAGACCCCCAGTTGGGCGGCGGGCTCTACGGCGCCGGACTTCACCTCCTTGTCGTCGCTCGCGATCTTGATCTCGTCGCCCACGGCGAAGGTGCGCCAGGAGTTGACGCAGTTCTTCACCAACGGCTCCTCAAGGTAGTATTCCCAGGCCTTGCGGGCCCGGTCCTCCCAGGAGGCGGGAACGGCTTCGGTGGCGTTGATAGAATGGAACGCCGATGCGTCCAGAGCGGCGGCCGTGGCCAGGGGGACGAGCACGTCGGCGTCGGCTGCAAGCGACGGGGGATGGCTGCCCGCCGCTGCGGCCGAAGTAGCGGGTTGTGGGTCGGTTCTTGTTTCCATTAGGGTCCTCCCGGTCGTGTGTTGCTCTTGAGGGCGCGACATTCGCGCCGTGTGGCGAGAACGGCTCACCCTAAGGGTTACTTACCGGAGGCAGGGGAAAAGTGTCGGGGAGGGGCGGGTTCGACGCTTTGACAGAAATCGACGGGTCGGGAAGAATCTCAATAGAATCAAGGACTAGAGAAGTGTCAGGGAGAGTTCCTTGTCGGTAGAGAACCACGATCAGCTTGGAGACGGGAATGCCTGATGGGAGTTATGATTTCGTCTCTGGGCCTTTCTTGTTCGAATGGTCCGCGGTTATTTTGACGCTGGCTGCCGTTGGGATCGTGTATAGAAAACCCATCTTACTCGTCGTGTCGGCTGTGTTGGCGGCTCCGTTCAGCTTTTACCTCAGCGGGGGTAATAGTTGGGTTTCAACTATCTGTGCTGCCCTCCCGCTTACATTGGTTGCCGCTGCTTACGCAGTCAAGCGCCGGCGGCCATGGATCGCCTGGTGTCTGTTGGCACCCTTCGTAGGAGTGGCCATTTGGATATCTGTCGCCGTAGTATCTCAATGACGCAGATGTCGTCTCTCTAGCGGAGTCGCGGAACAATAGACAGACTGTCAGAGTGGGACGTACAACCAGCTACGGCGTCACAGCGCCTTGGCCTATCTGTCGACGGCGCCGGAGGCCAGATTCCCAAGATCCCAAGCCCTGGCTCGCGTCCGCTGAAGTGAACTTCAAATGGTCCCGAGTCTAACTTAAGTAGGTGGCCTGGTTGGCGGGGGCGCGTCAAGTCCATCCATTTGTCACGATATTCTGAGGTGTCCCTGAATGCTTGACCATCTGTCGATGGAATCGATTACAGAGCAGCTTCCAAATATTGCAGAGTTGGACGCACGGGTACTGGAATTGACCGCCGATTTGATTTCGACATCATTTCCGCCTGAATCTACTGTTCCGGGAACGGCGGTGTGTCTACAGGACACGATGATGACGCTGGCCGAGGCGTGTTACGCGATGCAGGAGGCGCTAGCTCACCGGATTTGGTATATGGAGAAAACTAAGCCTGAGAACGAAAAGGCGGCGGTCTTCTTCTCTCGATTCTACACTGATGATACGGCTTTGCGTTTGTACTCCTCCGGTGAACATTTGGCTGACGCGATTATCGACATGTTTGAAGTGTCGAACGACGAAATCGGAAAGTATCAAGGTAAGCGTACCAGTCGCCAGGTAGCCATATACAAGTATCTAAAGAAGGGGAAAGCCGATCATCCAGTTACAAGCGCAATCGGTAGGCTTGGTAAGTCAGAGGCGTGGACGGATACGATCAACTATCGTAACGAATGGGTTCACAGTCAGCCCCGCTTAGTTGAAGGTTTGGGTATTCAATATAAACATGGAGCTCGGTGGAATCCTCTACCCTCCGGAAAAGGTTACGGGCTCCGTATAGGCGGTGGCAACAAAGCAGAGGTTTCGATTGACGATCTGGTTGACTTCGTCCGGCCCGCATTGTTTGACATCGTTGCCACGTGCTCCGATGTGGTGCAAGCCTACATCGAGTTGCTTACAGCCAGTCGAAGAACAGATATGAGGTGAGAAGGTCTTTTCGGGACGAAACTTGATTGGATACAAAGGTGACAGTTGCCGCGCCGCACAGCAGCATTTCATCGACTGCCTTCTCTCGGGAGCGGAGTTTGAAACAGAGGTCACTGACTATTTGAACACCACCGCAGCCGCCGTTGAGGCGTGTTATCGCTCGGCTGCCGACAATCGCCCCGTCTCCATTGCGGAGATCACAGCAGCCTAGCTAGCGGCGCCGCACCCGCTCGCGCCGTTCGGTCGGGGCTCTGTTTGGCTCTTGCACTAGCCCGCGGGCGTGACTAGCAGCGGATGCCCCAGCGTATCGCCGTTGGCCTGGAAGCCGTTGTGGTCGACGTCGACGAAGATTGGATTCGTATAGGCCGTCGGAGGCATCCGCGCGGTTGGACTGCGGCCCCATCCCTTGGAGAGGTCGGAGTTTTCGCCGACCGCCACGACGATCAAGTGCGCGTCCCGTTGCAGTTCGACTCGCACGGTTTCATCAAAGCGAACCACGCCACCGGCGAACATCTTCGGATGGCTGTTCCGGCGAAAGTTGTATTCGGTGGGCTGGCGGCCGTTGACGAGTATTTGCACCCGGTCAACCTCCATCCAGTTTGGAGCCTGGACACGAATTTTCAGCTCGACAGATCCCTCGCTGATCATGCTGGAACCGATCGGCAGACCGTCGCCGGTAGTGACTTCCAGAAACGGACCGTTGGTGATCATCATCCGCCCGGCCTTTGAATTGCGGATGATCTCGGCGGGGTCGATCTCGCCCGGCTCATCCGTCGAGCTGGGAACATAGGTCCGCCAGTCGCCCACGCCGCCTCCGAAGATGCGATGCGCGTCGCTGACGGAGATGCACCAAACCCGTCGCCCCTGATTGAGCATTTGCAGCCAGCCGAAGGTTCGGTTCTGGCTAACGCTGGTGCTTCCGTCTGAACCCGTTCTCGAATAGGCAGGGCTGAGATTGAGGATCTCCGTGCTCCAAACCTCGGCGGCGTCGATGAGGTTCTCGAAGCCCTCGAAGCCGCCATCGGGAACACCATCCCTGTTGCGATCAAAGAAAACGGTTCCGACGGTGGGATGGTTGGCCTGCACCCAGCGGTCGGGGCCGCCGGCGAAGAACGGGATCTTGTTCCTTATGTTGGCATTGGTATCGTAGCGCGAGCCTTGATCGAGGCTGGGTGTGCCCCAGTGGCGCAGTACCAGGGCGTTGATGCGAGGGTCGTAGTTCCAAACGGGGGCGCCGCCGTTTTGCGCCAACGGATCCGCTCTGAGGGGGAAGGAATTGAAGTGCTGTCCGCTGCCTGTTAGCTCGATTCCAACGACGGTACGCAGGACGTTGGCCAAACCGAGGCGGTCGATGTGCGGTTGCCAGTCGTAGATGCGATTGTGTTCCGTGGTTGGCGCGAATTCGATCTGCTCGGCGGCGAGATTGATGATGCGGTCGTCGGTGTTGCAGTAATTGTCGCCGCTGGGTGTGGAGTGCGAGTGGTAATCGGTGCTGATCCAGCCGCTGGTGTCGACCGTTCGCCGCAGGCGTGTCTCTACGTCGACGGTTTGCCCTTTGGCAACTTCGATCCGGTGTTCCGCCAAGTCATATTCGGGCCCATGAGTGACGCGCAGCAGATATTCTCCTGCTGCAACTTACTGGAACACATGTCCATCATGGGTCTGATACTGGTGATCGTTTCCGTGAACCCGGTAGTGGGTTCCGAAGTCGGGCGTCTCCGTGCCTTCGACGCCGATGAACTGCACCTTCGCGGGTGAGAACTGTCCGTGCTCGTCGCGGATCTCCATCCGGACGGCCGATGCCTTTGTGGCGCCGAGATTCAGAGTCGTTGTATTGTTGGCCGATACCGAGAAACTCTTCCGCAGACGATCACGGCCGATGTCCTCCAACGCCAGCTCGTAACTTCCGGCGGGGAGTTGCCACTCGAAATTGCCCTCGGCGTCAGGATAGCCAGGCAAGGTCTCTCCTTTCACTCCAACCATGAGGTTGGCGCGAACCGCCGCTTTGCCATCTGGGTCTTTCACGCTGCCCGACAGTTCGCCGGCGGGCGCCGTGAGGCTTGCGATCACACCGTACGCCGCCAGTGGGGATTCGGCCGCGGCAACCGCGATACGGAAGGTCTTTTCTTGTCCCGGCGCCAGCTCGACTGTTTCGTCAAGAGTGTCGCTTCCGCTTGCCACGCCCCAGGCGTACGCTCGCTTGTCAAACGGATCGATGCTGTCACCCACACGGATGCCCGCGGCGTTCCATTCGGTCGAAAGTCCTTTCCAGGACACGGGTGGCGTGATGGTCTCGTTCTCGCTGCCCTCGTTGCGGTAGGTCGAGGTCACCAGAACATACTGCCAGTCGTTTTCGAGCCTGTATTCGTGGCGGGTATAGAGGCCATCTCCCTTCGCGGCTGTCCGCACCGCCTCGATCACGGTCGGGCCGCTCGAGCCGTCCTCGACGATCTGAACGTAGGAAATCTCGCCCCCCTCGGCTCCTGGGCGCCAGACTGTCAACTGGTCGTTCGAGGCTCCTCGCAGATCAAGATCGTATAGGCAGCCCTGCAGCACGTAGGCATACTCGGTCGTCATGTTGGCGCGACGCAGGGGCTGACTGCCGGAGATGAGCGCCTCTATTTTGTTGTTACGAAGGACGAAGTCGCCAAGAATTCCGTCCGCTTCTTTCCCTTTCGGAAGAAGGTGGGTGTTGTGGCGCCCGATCTCGACGGCTTCGACGGGATCGCGCTGGCCTAGCAAAGCCCAGACAAAGAGCACGGCAAAGAATACAAGGAAGGGGATTCGCCGGGTCATGGTCGCTTGCCTCCGTGGATCGGCGCGCGCCGAACTTCAAATGCTCCCCACAGTCTAACGAACATTAGCACCTCTAAGAGTGAAATCGCCGCCAAACGTGGCAGAAGTTCCGAAACTAGAACCGGAGCCCCGACCGTGAGGGAGGGGTTTCCGCTTTGACGCGTTCATCCGGCGGTGCCAGCCCCGGGCCAGTATTAAGTCCCGCAAGACTCACCAATGCTGGCAGACGCCCTAACCGGGCGACCGTCAGGGATCGGAAACAAAAAGCCCCGCGACTCACTGAGCCGCGAGGCTTGTTTTTACCGTTGAACTGATTACGGGTAAGGCTAGAGGACCGGCAAAACCACCGGTCCCTACTGCCTACCACTGAATCCGCATTCGAAGCTGAATCGTCCGGCCGCCGCCTTTCGGCTGTTCGACGACGATTTTCCCGAATGACGAGCTGGTGATATTGTTGCCGAACCTGCCCGCTATCCAGCGTTGGCGATTCAAGCAGTTGAAGCAGTCCGCTCCGAGCAGAATGTTCACGCGCTCGGTGATTGGGATCTGCTTGAGCAGGCTGAAGCTCTCCCGGAAGTTCGGGCATTGGCGCGCCTCTTGATCTACTTCCGGCGCGTTACCTTCCACGTAGTCTCCCGAAGGAACCCACGCTACCGGGCGGTTCGGAAGCTCCTGGCTCGGATTGCCGGCGTTCAAAATGAAGTCCCGTGACGAATCACCGAAAACCATATCGCCGCAGGAGATGTTGCTTCGCCACTGCGCTCCCGCCGGACGGTTGGCTAGGTTAAGGACACCACCGGGAATACCCACAGAAAGGCCCCCCCCGGTCGACAGCGGGAAGCCGTTGACATATTCATGGATGCCGGCAACCGTCCACCCGCCCATTACATATTTGCTGAATCCGCCGCCGCCGTACTTCTTGCCGGGGCCGAATGGCAGATCGTAGGAGTAGTTCAACACAACGCGGTGGGTCGTGTCGTAGCGATTGACCCTCTTATCCAGCCTGCGGTTGTAAGAGTTTCGCGTGTTGCTGCCAAACGCCCCCGGCGCCCAGTCGACGTCGCCCAGTTGCTTGGCCAGCGTCCAGTGCCCCAGGAACGACAGGCCGTTCGAGTAGCGCCTCGTAGCCTTCAACATGAAGGCGTTGTAGTTCATCCCGGTGTTGATCCCCGCGTCGTTGGAAATATTCCCATACTGCGGGAACCGCCGCAAGGCGCGGTGCAACGGCAGGTCCGCGGGAAATTCAGGAAACGGTTGGGCGAACCCCGCGGCCAGCACGTCGGGATGCGTGATAGGCAGGTTCAGCAGCGGGCCCAAGCTCCAGTACTGCGGCGCCAGATCATTGATGCGCTCATGGTCGGCGTTATTACGGCCCATATTCGAATACATAGTCGCTTCCATCACCCAATCGTCGAACTGACGCTGGAATCCGGCGGTGAGGAAGTACATCACGGGAGGAACCCCAATTGTGTTCGGGTTCATCCAGTTCGTGAGGTTTTGATTGTTCAAGAACGTTGGATCAATAAAAGGAGGCGTGCCGAGAATGTTCGAGGGGAACTGGTTGTCCCATTGGAAGTAGGTATCTTGGGGGGCCGATTTGGGCGGCGGGTTGCCGCGAGCTTCGTAGCCGGTGCGCGGGACGAATCTCACGTTGCCATTCTGGATCGCCATGTACTGAACGCCGCCACCCGCCCGGAACATGAGCTTGTCGTTGATCTGGTAGGCGAGCCCGGCCAGCGGACCGAAGTTGCCCCACGTGGGGTCGCCGACGCGAGTCCTGCCGTTCGCGCCCTGCGCCGAACCGTAGAAATCCAGTGCTCCGTTGTATCCGGTCACGCCGGGATTATCCGCATTCTCATCGAAGCCCGTGAATTGGCCACCCAATTCAGCGAACGGAAACTGGACGTCCCAGCGCACACCGAAGTTGACGGTCAGTTTCGGGCTGACCTTCCAGTCATCCTGAACGAAGAGGGCGTGGTAAGCGTCCCGCTCCCGCAGGTCGAGGCCGGTCGCGGTCCCCACAAAGTTCGGCAAGCCCAGGTAAAAGTCGGCCAGGTGGAACCCTCCGATGCCCTCTGTATTCCTGGTTTCACTGCCCAGGTTTCCTTCCGACACTCCAAATAGATAGGTGCCGGACGGATCCGACAGGCAAGCCGCCCGAGGCGCCGCCCTGGTCGAACCGATTGATTCTCCAGTGCTGGCCCTGGTAACCGAACTTAACTCGAAGTGTCCGTTGTAGGCACTGCCTTCCTGTTGGCCATGGACCGGACTCTCGGTGGAGTCCATGTCCAGAACGACCCGCTCGGAGTCGTCGAACACTTCCGCTTGTCCGACCAGCTCTCGGTTCAGCGCCATCAGCCCCAGCAGATTCTCTTTGCTCGCCAGCATCTCCGTCTCGAAGCCATGCAGCGTCGAGGTCAAGGCCGCACCGCGATCCCAGATCTTCTGCGAACCGATCAGCCGAAACGTCGGATCGATCGATACCCGCTCGGCGTCGTTGAGGTCCTCGTAGCCCGCCAAGCGGCTGTAGACCGACTGCCGCAACAGATCAGCGAGCGTGAACTGCTTGTTTGTGCCTTGCCGGGAGTCGCTGAGATGCTCGTCAATCAGTTCTCCGAGACCGAGCCGTTCGTCCAGTTCGCGAACCAAAATCAGGCCACCGTCGGAGGTGACGTGCGATCCCTGGAAATCGACTTTCAACAAGCCGTTGAAACTTAGCTGGAATGGCTTGGTTTGTTTTTCACCCATTGGGTGTTGGCCTCCCTGGCGTCCTCATCGGGCTCTAGCCCCTATGAATAAAGACGCTCAAGGCCGCTGGAAGGTCGGGATGTCAAACACCAAATTGAAAATGCGGGTTTATGTGGTTCCCCTTGTTCCATAGCGTGCTATAAGCCCAGTTCGTGATCAGCCTCGTCTCGACGTTCGAAGGGGAGCCCGTACAGATATTGACGCCGAAACTGGATGCGCGGGCCAATTGAATCCAAGGACATTCGCCGCCGGGCATGCCTTGCAAGCCGAACGAGCTGGCGAGGCCTTTCCCGAAGTTGTTCTGTTGCTGGCCTGTATCGTGGTGGTTGACCCCGATAAGGAGCTGGTGGACGACGGTCGGACTCTGGATCCAAGAATAGTCCGTTCTCAAGCGTGTGAACCGGCTAAAGTCGGTCCTGCCAAAGGAGTCGTTCAATATGCCGCCCGGGTCGCCCGATACACGAGGCGCCGTGCCGTATTGATAGAACGTGGCAAGCCGGTGGTTGTCACCTGAATTATGCACAGATTCACTTTGCGAGTGTGGCTGCGTTCGTAGCGGGTTGGCGGTCGTCGTGAGGTGGTAGCTCGGCAACTGGTCTTTTAGCTTCTCCGTCCCCGGTTTCCCTTCCCGCCCAGAATCCGCGTCGTCAAAACCTCGCTCGGAAGTGACGTGTTTCCAGTGCGTTACGGCTAGTGCATAAAATTTTATGCATAGCGCATAGCCAGGCTCTCAGATCAGCGCCCTCCCGACCACCGGCAGCAAGCCGCCGTAGGGAGTCGGCTTCCTGCCGCGGAAGTGGTAAGGCGTCGAAGCCCCGATTTTATTGGGCCGCGAGGCCGTCACCGCTGGGCCTTGTTGGACGGGCCTTTGGGAGCTATGCTGTTTTCGTCTGGTAACCATGTGGGTGACCTCCTTGGGGTTGGCTGGCGAAGCTGGGATCTTTGCCAGCCTACCTTTTTACCCCATGTTTTCGGGGGTCCCCAATGGTCCCTTGCGGCTCAGCCCTCCTCAGGTCCACGCCGCAGTGCATAATTCAGGTGACATTGAAGTGGTGATCGACCCTGGTTGTGAAATCCCAGGGTTTGAACGTACTTGCCACACTGCCGAGGTGATTGAACTCCGGCGTGTCACGAGCGTTCGGGAGCGGCAGCAGCGCCATGACGTTCCCGGTCACTCGGCTCTGTCGGCTCATCGGAATGATATTCCCGACAAACGGCCGCAAACGAACTTGGCCCTCCCCGTCCGTGAATTGGTCTTGCCTGTCAAAAATCGGGCTGAGATCGGGATGGGAGAAATCTCCGTTCCGCATCGCAGCCGTCGGCAGCGTCAGGAAGTTTGTCGCAGCGCCCGTTGCGCTCTGGCGGTAGTACGAAAGCGTTGACCAGAAGAAGGTCTTGTTGCGGCCCTTGTAAAGGCCCGGAAGAATCACAGGGCTGCCGGCGGCGACACCAAACTCGTTGTTGTGGCTATTGCCGCGGCTCGCCGCCTGCCAGTTGCGCGCGTTCAGGACCGAGTTGTTGTGATAGTTCCAGATCGAGCCGTGATACTCGTTGGTTCCGGACTTGGTGGCGTAGGTGATCATCCCGCCGCTGCTGCGGCCATACTCGGCGGACGTGTTGCTCAGCAGCAACTTGTACTCGCCGATCGCTTCCACGCTGGGCTCGGTATTCCTGGCCCCTTGCCGACCGCCAGGCCCAACTGAAACGCTTCCAACCTGGTGGTTGCTCACCTCTGTCGAAAGGCCGTCCAGCAGAATGACGGTGTTGAGAGTGCGCGACCCGGCGATGTTGCCGCGGCCGTTGGTGTTGTTCACGCCCGGCGAAAGCTCAATGTACTGATAGGGCCGGCGCTTTCCGCCCGACACAGGTATCGGGGCGTCGCGCAAGAGGTTCTCCTCGATGGCAGCACTGACGGTGGTGTCGGTGGTTTCGAGCTGCGCTATCGCCGCTGAGACGGTCACTTCTTCGGCGACGGCTTCCACTTGAAGATCGACGTTGACCGTCGTTTCAGGCGCCGTGGTCACCAGGATCCCGGTGGTTATGTTGACGTCGAACCCTTCCGATGTGACGCGCAGGTCGTACGTTCCAAAGGGCAAATACATCACGTACTGGCCCGCCTCGTTCGCTTCGGTCTCTATTTTGATGCCCGTCGCGGTGTTGGTGATTTCAATCTGAGCGCCTGGAATGACAGCACCCGACGTGTCGGCAATTCTGCCGTTCAACTGCCCCTGCGTGGTCTGAGCCAAGCCCAGCGGTACGCAAAGCAGCACCATGAAGACAAGACTTGTCGTCGCAACTATTCTTTTCATGTTTTCTATCTCCCCTTTTTTGTCACGAGGGCCAGGGTGGCTGGAAACTGATGAATGGACCCAACCAACCCCGGTGGACCTTAACATGCTAAATGAGACCGAGGGTGGACTGAACATCCATCTTTCTACTTCGTTGGTCAATAATTGCAAAGAAACCGGCCAGGGGAGCCGGGACTGCGATAAGAGTGTATCCGGCTTCTGTGAGTGACTGTCCCAGAGGGGCGGCTATTTTGTCACTCAGACAAACACCGGATCGGTCATGACCGGAACCAGGGAGACGGTCTCCTCGCCGACCTGATCGAGGTTGGCCTGCTCTCGGACCAGCATGGCGCAGCGCACGGCGTCGACGATGTGATCGTTGCCCTTGGCGTAGACCACACGACCGTCGTGCAGCGTGTAGGTGTGGGTCGTGAACTGGTCCTCGATCTCCAGGTCCTCGACCGGGAACACCACCTGCCGGCGCTGCAGCGCGCCGTTGATCAGGCTGGTCATAAATTCCTTAGTGCGCTTTCTGACCTCCTTGCCGTCCCGGACGGCCAGCGTCGTCATGCCCCCGAAGTCGAAGCCGCGCAGGCGTCCGTCCAGCTGCAGGTCCCGGTACTTGTCCAGGGTCAAGAGCTCCTGCACCACAGCCAGGCCGTTGCCGCCGTTGTCCACGCCGATGCCGGTCGCCGCGTAGTAGCGATCCAAGAGCCCAATGGCCTGGGCGATCGATGTGGGGATAGGCGACGTGCTCCATACGCACGCGAAGGATCAGCTTCAGAACGCGACGCTCCGGTAGCTCGACTTCCTGGAAGACCACGATCTCGGTCGGGTCGTTGGTGTAGCCCAGGTCGCCGCCGATCCAGAACACGCCGGTCTGCGGCATCAGGTTCAGCAGCATCTCCAACCGGTCGTGGGAGGCCTCCTCGGTATCACAGCCGCGCAGCTCCTCGCCGGTGATCACGCACTTCTGGTACTCGATGACGTCCTGGCGGCAGAGGTTGAGGTACTCGACGTTAAACGCCCCGTAGGAAGGCTTGCCGTGCTCACCGGCCACCTCGTGCTGCCACCCGGCGCTGTCTTTGCCGCCGTAGAACTCCTCGAGTTCCGCCTCGCGCTCCTCGTTCCAGGTCGGACTCAACCAGGAGGACCAGCGGAAGACCTGGAACTGGGTCGAGCTGGTGAGCCGGTAATAGGTCGTGTCGCGCAGACCGTTGGGCGTCGAGTAAATGCGCAGCCGTCCGCCGGCCTTCAGACACTGGCGTAGGGCCTTCCACGCTCGCTCGGTGAGCCAGGCCCCTTCGTCTACCCAGACGCGGTCCACGTGCAGGGATCGGAAGGAGTCGCTGTAGGCTCCCGCCGGGCGGAAGTAGAGAATGGAACCGTTGGTGAATTCCAGGCGAAAGTAAGGTTTGCGGTGGATCTTGGGCTTGCCGTACTTGGTCAGGGCGATGCTACTCATCAAGTCCGGGTTCGCGTCAAGCTGGAACTCGAACTCTTCGATCAGCGTGTCCAGGTGCCCCTGGTGGGGCGCGCCGACGAGGCCCTGGCTGCCCCGATGCGTAAAGGCAAAATGCAGCGCATCGGTGCTGATGCACACGCTCTTGCCGACGTCGCGTCCATCCAGGTGGATGATGTTGCGCGACGAGGAGCGAAGGTCGTCGATCTGATGCGGCCAGTAGACCCTCTCTTGGCCATCTCGGTTGCGCAGGTAGGTTTGTCCCCAGAGCACCGGGTCGGCCAGGGTCTCGGCCAGCTTTCGTTCTTTGCTGGAGATGCGAACCATCAGGGAAGCCCCGGTAATAGCGCTGCCCGGATGATGGTTCCCACCAGCTCGGCCAGCTCCCGCCGCGTGGCAACCATCCGCTCTTCATCCCGGATCACGCCTTCGATCTCGGCGCGGGCTTGATCCAACTCCTCCCATTCGCGGTAGGTTCGCCCAGCGGTTGAGGTCTGGGCCACGGCCTCATCGATCTTCCCGGCGGCCAGCCGGCGCCGATCTCCATGAGCCGGCGCCCGATCTCTCGGACGGCTTCCCGGTTTTCTTCGAGAATCGCGTTCATCGCTTCTCCTTCTGCGCCGCCTCTTCGCTCCGCTTTTGCGGCCCGTCCTCACCCCGCGACCAGCGATCCAGGGCGGCCAGCGCCTCAGCCAGTCGCTTGCCGATTCCCTTCAGACGCTCCCGGTCCGGGTGCTTCGCCTCCTCCAGGGTCTGGTTGGCTTCGGCCACGTATTCGGGCATGTGGCGGTTCAGGGTCTGGATGGCGTGCTGGATGCGCTGCTGCGGCCGGGTCGCCGCACATCCCGCCAGAGAGGTCGCCAGGACTACCACCAGGACTATCCGGGTCATCGCTTCCACCGCTTTTCTCATGAGTTTCCTCCGCGCCCGCGTGTATGGACTTGACTTCCGCCCGACACGAAGCGTCCATGTGTAGAGCGCACAAGTGTTTGTAGATCAACCATTTGAACCAACAGAAAGGAGAGTCACACCATGAACGACACACTGCACGAGGCGGGACAGGCCTACCTCGAACACCTGAAAAGCCAGGGCAAGAAGGAGCGCACGGTCTATACCTACGGGAAAGACCTGCAGCAGATCGAAGCTTTCTTCTGGGCCGACCGGAAGCTCAAAGGCATCCTGGCCCCGCACGTAGGCAAGTTCTTCCGCTCCGATGCGCTCCTCAAGCTCACGAGCGGCAAGCGGCGCGCTGAGCCCACCGTCAAGAAGACCATGCGGGTGCTTCGCATGTTCCTGGTCTGGGCCAAAGAGACCGGCCGGATCGACAAGCTGCCCTTGCCCAAAGACACCCCCATGGGCCGGAGCGTGAAAAATGAAGGAGACCAGCAGCATGACGACGAGCGCGCTTCGGCTCCTGCCAACGCCTGAGCCACTGGAGCAGGCGGTTGCGGCCTTCGGTAGAAGGCTGGCGGCTGAGGGTCGCTCCCCGAACACCATCAGTGCGTACCTGCGGGACCTGCGGCAGCTCACGTCCGTCCTGTTGGAGCGCCACCCGTCCCTCACCTTGGGTCGCGTGACCAGTGCCTTACTCGACGAGGCGCTGACCTCGCCGGCCCTCGTCAACTCGGCCGCCGGTACCCCTCGGTCGCCGGCGTCGCTGCACCGCTTCAAGGCGACCGTCCGGTCGTTTTTCGCCTGGGCGGAGGAGACCGGGCAGGGTCGCCGAGAACCCGGCCCGGTCGGTGACCTTGAGACGGCTGCCGCGCACCACGCCGAGCTTCCTGACCGAGGCCGAGAAACGGCGGCTGTTGAAAAAGCTCCGTGGCCGGTCCTCTAAGATCGCCCGCCAGGATCGGGTGATCATGGAGCTGTTCCTGGGCACCGGCATCCGCCTCCAGGAGCTGGTCGACCTGGACGTGGACCTCGATGCCAAACATCTCCGGGTCCGCGCCAAGGGCGGCGTCCCGCAAGTGAAGTTCCTAAAGTCCACGCTTCGTTCCCTCCTCCGCATCTACCTGAACGAGCGCCGCCGTCAGGGCAACGGTGACTGCTCGGCGCTGTTCCTCTCCAACCGCGGCTCGCGCTTGTCTCCGGGGCAGGTCGCCAACCGCGTCAAGTACTGGCTCGGCAAGGCACGCATCGACAAGAGCCTGAGTCCCCACGGTCTGCGCCACACCTTCGCCACCCACCTCTACAGCCGCACCGGCGATATCCTGGTCGTCAAGCGAGCGCTCGGGCACCGGGACCTGTCGACCACCGAGATCTACACCCACCTGGTTGACGACGCCCTGGAGGAGGCCATCGAACGGCTCTGAGTCCGTAAACGTCGTTGGAAAAGAGCGGTCCGCAAGGGCCGTTTTCCTATTCCCTCCCAGGGACAGCCACTCACAGAAGCTGGAGACACAGTGAGCTGACAGTGGCCTCCCTCCCCTCCCTGAACACAATTGCCGAATGTGAGCTGGGCAGCAATGGAGCCTCCCGGTGAGGACCGGAAGAATTTATTAACAAAAGTTTCCGCTGCGTCGGGTTCCATGGCCAGCCCCCGGTCTACAACTTGTTCGGCCAGGACGTTTTTGTCCGTGCGAGGGTACGTTTTGGACACTTTTGGGCCGGTTTTTGCATCGAATCGACCCCTTCTTACACCGTTTTTGCTGCGATTCTGAGCCCAGTGGGGAAACAAACCAGCCGCCCCCACGGCGAAGCGACAGGCGGCCTCCGGGGTGCCGTTCACGACCGCCACCGGAGGCCCACTGCCTCCCTGCCGGACGGAACCGGGATGGGCTGCCGATGGTCGCCGGCCACCACAGCCCACTTGCGCGTTAGCGCCGGCCAGGCCTCTCGGTGGAGGCTCCGGATGGCCGGTCCGGCCAGGGAGCCGAGCGGACGGGCACGTCTCCGCGCCTGCCCCGACTCGACCCAGGAAGCGCCGATCCTTGCTTGCGTCCGGGGAGGCCGCCGTCCGTGCTCGACAGGTCCGCGACGTGGCGGACGCCCATCCCATGCCCCGCCTGCAGTCGTTGGATAAGCGGAGCGCGGGTGGTACCACGGCAGAAGTCTGGAGAATACGTGTTATGCTGGATTCCGCCAGAACGGATCGCCGTAAGTCTTTGTCTTTTCGGGGCCGTGTCCTCCCTCGGTCTGGTGTTATCCTCAATCATTTTCGCGTTTCCCGTCTCTTGCCCCGCTTTCGGGCCGGTTTCTTTTCCGACTCGGCCAGCTTTTCCAGCAGGGCCGTGGCCCACTCGGCCGGTGTGGTTCCTGGACCGCTGGGGACCTCGCCCTCGCGGGCGACCTTGGTGGCCTTCAGGTCCTTGAGGTGGCAGCGGATCATTCGGTCGAGACGTTCAGCCGCATCCCAATCGCCCGCCTCCTGAGCCCGGCCCAGCTTGAGGAAATAGACCGCCACCAACTCGACCTGCATGAAGTCCGAGCTCTTGTTGAACACGAAGTCCCGGTACAGTTGCCCGATGATGGCCTCGAAAAGGGGACGCTCCTCGGGAGAAAGGAACCGGTCAGCGTAGATGCCGTGCGCCAGGCTGTTCTGATTGCCTTCGCGGGCAATCGTTCGCGTCTGCGTCTCGGCGGCGGATAGGATTTCCGGCTGGGACGCGGCGTTGCGGTGCCAGCGGTCGAGCTGTCCGGTGTCGTGCTTGCCAATCCTGGGTTTTTCCTTATCACCAGTCATGATCTTTGCCGCTTTTGTTTCGGCACCTCGGGGTTCGGGGTGGAAGATAGATTTCGCCCCCAAAACGAGAAAGCCGTCTTTGGTTACTTACCGGGAGACGTCGGAATGTGTCGGCTGCGATGCACTACTAGCCTTGGCCAGGATCTGACGTACCCGGCGCGTTGTGACACCGGTCAGCTTGCCGATCTCGCGGGTGGAGACGCCTTGATCCGTCAGGGCCAGTACGAGCTTGCGACGCGTCTCATAGAATTGCGTATTGGCTGGGACCCACAGCAGGCCCGTGAAGTGTTGCTGGACCTCGCTGAACAGCTCCGGCGGCAGCACATCCTTGGCGTTGGCATATCGACGGTTCACGGTTTGCTGGTCTTTTTCTTGATCCATGGTTGATCCACTTCCGGATTGAAAAAGCGCAGACGGTTTTCATTAGGTGGCGGGCCGACGATCTCGATGGACTGCCGGGTCACCTCACCGGCGCGCTTGTTCACGTCCAGGAAGCAAATGAGGCCATAGTCCTCGCCACAGGGAAATCGGAATCGTCCCCGGTTCTGGTAAAACCGAGCCTCACTCCATCCTAGGGATAGCGCCTGGTCTCGGATGGCATCGACCTGGGGCACGGCTGAGAACCGAACTCGCTGGATAAACCGCCAGTCGCCGTCTTCGGGGAAAAGATACGGTGGGACGGCGGGTGTCTCCTTCCCTGGAGGGCGCACACGATCAGATCGGCCATCGAGCCTATCGATCCGAGGCGGTGCATAGGTCTTTGGCTCGAGCGACTGGACGGCCGAGCGGAGTGCCTCTTTGCCCAGGTTCTCGATGGCCCAGGCGTGAATCTCGTTGAACCGGGTGCGTAGCATATCGAAGGCCTGGGCCGAGAGACGTCCTGAGCCCACTCTCTTCTTGGCCAGGTCCATCCGGTGCCGCAGCCAGGCGTAGTAGTCGGGATCGAGCCGGCGAAAACAGGTTCCGGTGATGCCGACGTCCCGAGCGAAGCGATGCGGATCGTCGGTCTTCCAGGACTTCAGGCTCGTAGCTGCGTAAAGCGCGGTTTCCCGTTTGCCTGAATCCTTGGCGCGGACGTCGTCCTCGGTGATCGGGATCGAGTCGTCCCCTGACGTCTGCTTCTCGAGTAGGTTTAGAAGGCTCACGTTCGGCTCTCCCATCAGCAGGTGTTCCTCTGTAGATACCTACCGGAGTGAGCCGCATAGTGTCGGATGGGGGGTGAAAGGGCGTGTGGGTCCTGGTCGGATGAATAGTTGCTCCTGGGTGACTTACCGGAGAGCTCGCCTCAATGCCGGACCGCCGAAAGGTCTTTCGGTCGCCGAAAGCTACCTTTCGGCAAAAGCCTCCCTGGGAGCCACTAAAAGAAGAAAAGCCTGAAAAAACTTCCCGCTACGCGAAATGTAGCCATTGCTACGCCGGATGTAGCGCCTTCCCCAATGAAGGCGCGATCCGGCGTTTTTTTTGGCCAACCAAGGGTTTGTCATCCGGCGCGCCAGAACCTTCTGACACGGAGACGCAATGGCACAAGTCCACAAATCAAATCTCACCCCGTAAAAGCAGCAGCTCATCGAGTTGATGCAGCAGGTCCATTTCGGCCGCATCGAACAGCTCCGAGTGTGTGACGGCGAACCCGTGTTTGATCCGCCGCCCCGGGTGGTGCGGCAGGTCGTCTTTGGCAAGGCCAACGGCGCGCATCCCCTTCGGAACCAAGAGAGCTTCGCTCTCAAGAAAACAGTGGTACAGTTGTTCGAAGTCTTCGAAAGGGAGCGGTCGCTGCTGATCCTGGAACTCGTAATCGACAACGGGCTACCCGTCGCATGGCCGTGGCGGACGCGATCCGAATCTGACTCCGGGCCCAAAGAGCAAGAACACGGTCCATACACCAGACAGCTGGCTGGCCGCAGAGCGGAGGTCGTTGTGGGTGTCGCCGAAACCGGCGTCCTCCATAGCGCTTTTCCGCTCTTTTCGTTTGAGAGCGGCCCGTCCGGCACCGGTCGACACCCACGCGATCCCCTCCTCGGCCCCGAGGAGGCTCGATGGGGCGCAACAACTACGACGACATCGATCCGTATGCCGTCGAGATTATCCGATTCAAAGCACGGCAATTAGTGGGACAGGCGGGTTTTACGGTCGTGGACCGTGACGATCTGGAGCAGGAATTGATCCTCGATCTGCTGCGACGGCTGCCGAACTACGACCCCAAGCGGGCGAAGCGGAACACCTTCATCGCCCGCGTCGTCGAGCACAAGATCGCCACTCTTATCGAGAAGCAGACGGCCCACAAACGGGATTACCGGCGCTGCCGGTGTTCGCTGAACGAGCGTTTCGAGGAAGAGGAGGAGGGCCGCTCGGTCGAGCGGGCCGAGACCCTCGACCAGGAGGACTATCTGCTGCGAATCGGCGTCGAGCCGGGAGCGGCGGAGGAGCTGCGCGTGCTGGCCCTCGACGTGGTCGTGGTGCTGGAAACCCTCCCGCCCGAGCTCGGCGACCTGTGCCGGCGCCTGAAGCAGGAAACCGTGGCTGAGATCTCCCGCGACACGGGCGTTCCGCGCGCCACGCTCTACCAGTCGGTCACGAAGCTGCGCGAGATCTTCGAGGACGCCGGCTTGAAAGATTATTTGTGACGCCCCCCGACACTTTTCGTTCGCCGCCGGTAAGTATCACTTGAGGGCGTCCTCCTAACGGAACAAAGACCTGAAGGAGGCAAAGCAATGAATCGAGAACTGTATCGCTACAACTTCGCCGCGACGGCGCCAATGCGGGACGTCGAGGAATCCCTGTTCCTGGCCGTGCTGGCCACCGAATGCTTGCACGACCGATCCCTGGTGCGCCTCATCCTTTTGTCTCGACAACGACAAGCGCCCCTGCGTGGTGCCCCCAAACGAGAAAGCCGTCTTTGGTTACTTACCGGAAAGTTTTGGAATGTGTCGGCTACGATGCGCGGTCCTCGGCCAGAATTTGACGCACCCTTTCCGGAGTGACGCTTATTGACTCGCACACATCGGCGGCGCGGTATAGTCCAGACTCAGCAATCGGAAGTAATTCTGCCCCAAGGCGATGTTCCGAAAAGCGGCATCATTCAAGTCACGAAGGATCCGACTCGTAACGTGCAGTTCCGTGCGATAGACATCGATGCCCTTGTCCCTCGAGGCCAAAAAGTCGGTTCCAGGCAGGATCCGTTCCGAGTAGTCGTTCAAGAACGCAACATAGAGTGCTCGCTTATCCGGCTGTGAGAAGTAGACATCGTCGATCACCCGCCAGGAAATATCCAACATCAGCTTCGGGTAGCGATCCAACAGCAACATCATCGTTTGGATGTGCTGGGCAGCGTCCATATCGACCAGTTCCCTGGACAGTCCCATATGAACCCAGATGATCGTATTGTTAGGATACAAACGCAGCACTTCCTGCATGAGGGGCAGGTATCGGATCGGGTTCTCGTCGTTGCCCAGATCCGCGTGAATCGCGAGCGGAATGTCCCGTTCCCGCAGCGTCTCCATGAAGTTTGCCCACTCCGTGAGTACGGCCATGGGGACAGGACCACGCCCGTTGCTAAACAACGCCTGTTTCACCAGATTTACCTCGCCCATCCACTGAAATGCGCCGGGGTACTCCTCCTCCAAGAGTTGCATTCCCGGGAGGATCGACTCCGGTCGTGACAAGTCAGGGAAGGTCATCGAGAGAGTCAGGTGGACACCTGGAGGGGCGTTCGCGACGTAGTTGGCGGCATTGACAAAATCGTTCTTCAGCGTCGGCGTCACCGGCGTCCCGGGACAGTCCAAGTAGTAGGTGCAGGACGAATCCGGTGGCAGCATCTGACCAATGCCAGAGAAGTTGGCGAACAGGACGCCGGTCTCCTTGAGGTAGGAGACCATCTCCTTGAACGGGATCGCAGGACCTCCAAAAGGTCGGAAGTGCAGGTGGGTATCCACAACCGCAGTTTGCGGCTGGGCGGAGCGGTCGTAACAGGGTGGGTCGTCGGTCTGGAACATCTCCAACGTGGGTTGCGAGACGCAACCAGCGAGTCCCAAGACGCTGAACATAAACAGCAAGAAAAACGAGGATCTCCGCAGGTTGTCGCCCATGAGCATCGATCGACATTGCATCATCGTCACACCTGTAGCGAATAGCCTTGGTTGCGTCTGCCTCTTCGTTGAGATTCCTTGTCGTGGCCGAGCTAGATTATCTGGGAACAAACAAAGGATAAGCAAGGAAGATGCCTGGCTACCACCTGAATTATGCACTGCGGCGTGGACCTGAGGAGGGCTGAGCCGCAAGGGACCATTGGGGACCCCCGAAAACATGGGGTAAAAAGGTAGGCTGGCAAAGATCCCAGCTTCGCCAGCCAACCCCAAGGAGGTCACCCACATGGTTACCAGACGAAAACAGCATAGCTCCCAAAGGCCCGTCCAACAAGGCCCAGCGGTGACGGCCTCGCGGCCCAATAAAATCGGGGCTTCGACGCCTTACCACTTCCGCGGCAGGAAGCCGACTCCCTACGGCGGCTTGCTGCCGGTGGTCGGGAGGGCGCTGATCTGAGAGCCTGGCTATGCGCTATGCATAAAATTTTATGCACTAGCCGTAACGCACTGGAAACACGTCACTTCCGAGCGAGGTTTTGACGACGCGGATTCTGGGTGGGAAGGGAAACCGGGGACGGAGAAGCTAAAAGACCAGTTGCCGAGCTACCACCTCACGACGACCGCCAACCCGCTACGAACGCAGCCACACTCGCAAAGTGAATCTGTGCATAATTCAGGTACCATGGACAATGTCGATGAGTATTTTACAGAGTCCCTTGCATGCAGCGGTGTGGCGCCAGGGCGAGCTTATCTCAACTCGGATCACATCAATACGCGAGAGCTTCCGTTGGTTACCTACCGGGAAGCGCCGGGATGTGTCAGCTGAGATGCACTACCGGCCTTCGTCAGGATCTGACGTACCCGGCGCGGGGTGACGCCAGCCAGCTTGCCGATCTCGCGGGTGGAGACGCCTTGATCCGTCAGGGCCAGCACAAGCTTGCGACGCGTCTCATAGAAGTGCGTATTGGCCGGGACCCACAGCAGGCCCGTGAAGTGTTGCTGGACCTGGTGGAACAGATCCTGCGGCAGCACCTCCTTGGCGTTCGCATATCGGTATTTCACGCTTCGTTGGTCTTTTTCTTCATCCATGGTTGATCCACCTCCGGGTTGTAGAAGTGCAGACAGTTTTCCTGGAGAGGCGGTCCGACGATTTGGATAAACTGACGGGTTACCTTGCCGATGCGCTTGTCTTCATCCAGGAAGCAGACGAGGCCGTAGTCCTCGCCACAGGGAAAACGGAATCGTCCCCGGTTCTGGTAGAGCCGGTCCTCACGCCATCCCAGCGACAGTGCCTGGTCGAGGATGGCATCCACCTTGGTCATAGCCGAGGAGCGAACCCGTTGGGTAAACCGCCAGTCGCCGTCTTCGGGGAAAAGATACGGACGGGTGGCCGGGGACGTCACCTTGGGGTCGGCTCGTGCGGCGGCGGGTTGGTCCTCGGGCGGAAAGAGCATCGGTGGCACATAGGTTTTTGAGTCGAGCGACTGAACAGCCGAGCGGAGGGCCTCTTCTTCTCACGTACTCCATCGCCCATGCGTGGACGGCGTTGAACCGGGTACGCAACTTATCGAAGGCCGGAGCTGTGAGACGACCGGATTGGGTGGCCTTCCTAGCCAGCTCCATCTTGTGCCGGAGCCAGGTATCGGCGGACATGGGGACTACGTGTGGGAGCAGGGCTCATTCGCCGATCCCCCGGCGCACGGGCTTCAGACCTGGTTCATCCGTGGGGGCTCGGCTGGGGCGGCAATCTACAAGTTCAGGCAGCCGGGCGTCTATGCTTACCTCACCCACAACCTGATCGAGGCGGTAGAGTTGGGCGCTTTGGCCCATGTCGTGGTCGATGGCGAATGGGACGATGATTTGATGACGCAGGTTCAGGCACCGGCGCCAATTTCTGCGTAAGGCGCTCCGTCGACGAGGATGGCGTCTGAGTCAGGGCCTGAACGAATACTATGCCGCCGGACCGGGACCGGTGTTACTACTTTCACCCGGCCCGCGACCAGCCGCGCCCACATCTTGCGCTGACGGCTCCAGTGCCGGACGGTGGCGATGGGGCGAAGGTCCTTCTCGCGGATGGGATCGCGGCCCTGGAGGGTGCGCGGCAGGAACAGCAGCGCCTCCTGAATGTCGGGCGCAAAGTGGAGCAGGCACATGATCTGCGAAATTCGAGCCTGCGTCACATAGCCGAGTCGTGCCAGGTCCGCATGGTCACTAACCTCGCCACGCCGGACCAAATCGTCGAAGCGGATGGCCAAGGCCATAATCCTCGAGACACGGGGCGCGTTCCCCGGTTCGACCGCTCGGTCCTTGCCTCCATGATTGCGATTCCGGCCGTTGGCGGTGCGGAAGGTAAAGGAGACCTCAACCGAACTCGGCCCCGGGTTCGTTGAGCTGGATGGGGTTGCTCTCATGTTGTCGCCTCCTTTCCGGCGATGGCCCCTTCGCTGCAGAGCGCCTTGATGCCCACCGAGCGAAAGGCCACTGTAACCCTGCCGTCCCGCCCGTCGTACCCGATCCGCTCAATGAGCAGCCGGATGATGCGCGCCTGCTCGCGAGGCGACAGCGACTCCCACACCGGATCGAAGTGCGCCAGGGCCTGGGTCAACTCGCTTTCGCCCACGGTTTCCCGCTCCAGCGCAATGACCTCTTCGCGGATGGCAGTGATCCGCTGCTCGGAGGCTCGGATTCGATCCTGCAGGTCGGCCAGCTGATCGGTCGTGGATCGGTCGTTGGAGCTTTCCGAACCGGCCCCGTGAACCAGCTTCTCGACGCTGGAGTACAGCTGCTTAAGCTCGCTTTCCTGTCGGCGCCGCTCGACCTGCAGTTCCGTCATTCGCCGGTCGCTCTGCTCGCGCACCCCCTTGATCGTCGCCTGGACGATCTCCTCGTTGCGCCCGACCCCGCGAATGTGTTCCACCACGGCGGTTTCAATCTCGTGAGCGTTGAGCGCCTTGCTCAGGCACGACGACCAGCCCCGCTGCTGGGCGTTGCGGCAGACGTAGTAGCGGTAGCGCTTTTTTTGCTTGTGGGTGTAGGCGTGCGCCATGCCGGATTCGCAGGGCGTGCAATACAACAGGCCCTTGAGCAGCGCCCCGTGCTTGTTGCGCACCTTCCGTCCCCCCGAGAGGCCGTTTCTGCGCAGCACCTCCTGGACCTGTTGCCACACGTCGGCATCGACGATAGCGTCGTGTTCGCCCTCGTAGAGGGTTCCTTCGTACCGCACCTTGCCGGTGTAGAGCACGTGGGTGAGAAGCCGATACAACGCGTTCTTGGTGAAGGGCTTGCCGCCGCGCTCATGGCCCTTCTTGGTGATCCACTGTTTGGTGACCCATCCGCGGCGGTTGAGTTCCTGGACGACCGGGATCGCGGCCTGGTGTTCGAGATACAGATTGTAGATCGCCCGCACCTGAGCCGCCTCCTCCGGGTTGACGATCAACCGGCCCCCTTCCGGGGCCACGTCGTAGCCCAGGGTCGGCTGGCCCCCCACCCACTTGCCCTTGCGACGGGCCGCCGACATCTTGTCCTTGACGCGTTCGGAGATGATCTCCCGCTCAAACTGGGCAAAGGAGAGCAGGATGTTCATGGTGAGCCGCCCCATGGAGCTGGTCGTGTTGAACTGCTGGGTGACCGAGACAAAGCTCACCTTGTGGCGGTCGAAGAGCTCCATGATGCGGGCGAAGTCCAGCAGCGACCGGCTGAGACGATCCACCTTGTAGACCACCACGCAGTCGATCCGGGAGGCCTCGATGTCGGCGCACAGGCGCTCAAGAGCAGGCCGCTGCATGTTGCCGCCGGTGAAGCCGCCATCGTCGTAGTAGTCGGGCAGGCAGCTCCAGCCCTCGTGCCGCTGACTGGCGATGTAGGCTTCGGCCGATTCCCGCTGCGCGTCGAGGCTGTTGAAATCCTGGTCGAGTCCTTCCTCCGTTGACTTGCGCGTGTAGATGGCGCAGCGGACGGCGTCGTTTTGAGTCGGGGCAGAAGCCGGGGTCATCGACGGAGCGGAGTGGAGACTTCTGTTCATTCGCTCACCCCCTGATGGTGACGCCCGCTCGCGGCTGCGTCACCACCGGTGAGGCTGAAGAACAAGAACCCGTTCCATTTGCTGCCCGTGATTTCCTTGGCGATGGCCGACAGAGACGGATAGCGCCGGTCCTCGAACTCGAAGCCCTCATCGAGCACCTTGACCACCACGTCGCGCCCCCGAAACTCCCGCACCAGCAGTGTACCGGGCACGGGTAGTCGCGGATCTCGCGAGGGCGGGATGCGGCTCTTCGCCGTTCGAGCCCTCACCTCCGCTGAGCCGGGCCGGATCGGATCACGCGGGGCGCGCATTCTGAGATCGGCGTCGTTGGCCAGTTCCTCGGCACGCCGGCGGGCCCGCTCGGAGAGGCCGCCCTCGGCCAGGGCCTGCAGGCGCCAGGCGATGCGCTTTTGCAGGGCGGCCTTGTGGTGGCAGCGGCTCTCCTCGCCGAAGACCTCCAGGTACTTGTCCCGGAGCTGGCCCACGGTCAGTCGGGACAGCTCCTGGATCTGTTGATAGGTGCTTGCTTTCATCCAATTTCCTCCTGTTCATGGACTCACCCTCTGGCGGGCGTTCCCTCCGCCTCGCCGTCTCGGGGCGTTAACTCGTTCATTCATGAACGCTTCGGTGGCCCGAACGATCAAGTCGATTCTCCGTAAACACCTGGGAATGCTTGTCTTTCCCGGCCTCGTTCCCGGATTCTGGCGAGTTTCCTCGGCTCTTCCGGAGGCGCAGGCAGCCTTGGGCCAGGATCGAGGTGATCTCCGCGATCACCTCATCGCAGGTGGGTGGGATGTTTGCGTTGGTCGGCATCCGGTCCTCCTTGGCGGGAGACCGCGGAAGAGGAGGGGCTGTGGATGCCGCGTGGGACGGAAACGGTCGTCAGGAGCCGTTGGAGTCCGCTCGACACCACACCAGGCGATGTCGCCGGCACCCACAACGGGCTCCGTTCTCACGGCCACTGCCGCTGTCTGGTGATCCGCCGGACCCTCTTGGCCCGGCTTCTATATAGATACTTACCGGAGCGAGTGAAAAAGTGTCACTTTCGGTGGTCCGCGTGCAACCGGGCCGTTAAATAAAGCGGGATGTTAAATGGAGAATGGGAGAATCCGTAAACGATATCTTGGGGGGGCGTGCGCAACCCCCATGGTTGCACGCGCTATCCCGTGCGTCAGTTTACGAACCGGAGAATCGGAAAGAATGTGTAGATCGGCGTAAGTGATTGGAAAAGCGCCAGATACGACAAGACCCCCGGCGGGGCCGTCCGTCGGGGTCTTGCGTTAACTAACAGACCGCAAAAGTTCGCGGTTATGATTTTGGCTCCCCGGGCAGGACTCGAACCTGCGACCAGCCGGTTAACAGCCGGCTGCTCTACCAACTGAGCTACCGGGGAACGAAGGGTCAATCGGAAGAGATGGATATTCTAGCAAATGTGGCAGGCGGAGGGGAACGCTTTTTTAGTAGCCAAAATCCTTGGTCTCGTCTTCATCAGATGAGGCGTCAGTATTGCCTTCAGCCATTGCTGCATAGTGCTTGGCCCACGTGAGGTAGAGGTTTCCGCTGTCGCGCATGGTATCGGCGGCCTTCACGAGTTTTCCGACAAGTTCTGGGTCTTTCCCATCGGCTTGTATCATGGCGGCTCGGTGTTCGATCGCCTTGGGGTATGCATTGATCAAGCCTGTGATCTCGCCGAGGAGTTCGTTGAGCACATTGTCTTCGCTTTCCATCGATTACCTCTTAATCCCAATTAATCCCAACAAAAAACCCCATAGCGCGGACGCCATAGGGTTTTTGAGTTTCAGCCCGTGACTGCTTATCCCTGGTAGGCTTGCCCCAAGCCGGCGGATTCGCCCTTGTGAGTCATCAGTTGCCCCTTGGCGCTGACCGCTTGCATGATAATCGCTTCGTGCTTGGCAGCGTTACACACGACTACGCAAAGTTCGCAGCCCTTACAGCGGTCAATGCGGACCTCTGCGACCATCTTGCTGGAGTTGAGGTCCAACGTATTGGCTTCCGGGCAGTACATTATGCACAGCCGGCACCCCTTCTTGGCCACGCACTTGTCGTCGATCACTTGCGCTACGTTATACATACGAAGTCGTTCCTTTTCCGCTTAGGCGGCGACGGCCGGATCGCCGACTTGCAGCTCGATCTTATTCTTCTCGGCCCATTCACTGGCAATTTCATAGCCCCGCTTGACAGTCGCTAAGTTTTTCGCCAACAGCATTTCTTTCTTGGCGAATTTCTTCTTGATGGCTTCGTCTAAGGATGCCGTACCGCCGGAGGCCACGAATTTCTTTCCAAATCGCTCCTGGAGCGCGAGGTCGATCGAGCCCATTGTGACGCATTTGGTAATACCTGCCACTGCACCGATCATCGCCATATTGGTCGACAACTCGGTACCGGCAACTTCGATGGCATTCTCGGTTGCCGCAATATAAAACAGGGCGACGTTTAAATCCTGGAGGCGTTGAACATCGTCGTCAGACAGAAGGGGTTGATCGGAGTTGATGATGACTACCCCTCCCTCCTTTATCCCCGAGTAGAACGGCATGGTGTAACTCTTCCCCATCGTGATGACTTGGGGGTGAAACACCTCGATGACGTCCGGAAATACCAACTCTCCACGGTCGTAGATCCGCTCGAGGCCGATGCGGCAGTAGCTCTCTGCCGGCGCCATGCGTTTCTCGGCGCCGAAGAACGGGTTGGAGATGGAAAACTTGCCGTCCCGGTTGGCGGCCATGGCCAGGACGTGCGAAGCCGTGACGGCGCCTTGCCCGCCCAAGCCTGACATCCGGACATTGAGTCGTTTCTTAATCATGAGGGACCTCCGGTTTCGTTAGGCTTGTCCGGCCAACTGCTTCGCCGCGGCTTTCTGTTCCTTGTCCTTCGCGGCGAGTTCTGCCAAGAGCTGCTTGGCTGGTTCGCTGACGTATTCCTTGTACGCGAACCGCTCGGTCGGTTTTTCGGAGTCGCGCATTTCCTGCAACCCTTCCATGCTGTTCTTACCGATTTCAAGGATGCAGGGGGTGTACATCTGCAGGTAGGTCGGGCCGATTTCCCGCGCGATCATGACGGCATTGCGAACCACCTTTTCGATGAGCGAGGGTTTGCTGACCGTGCAGTTGACGATGTAGTGGCAGCCGGATTCCCGTGCGATTTCCGGAAGGCGAACCTTGTCGAAGAGCTTGCCAACCGGGGCCATCTTCGCGACGAAACCCTTCTGCATCAAGCCGCTCTCCTGACCACCTGTATTGCCGTAGAGCTCGTTGTCGAAGCAGATGGTCGTGAATTTCTCTTGGCGGAACCAGGCTTGGAGCGTCATGTCGAGACCGATGTCGACAGTTGCGCCGTCGCCGGCGAGGACGACGACGTCCTTCGTTCGGTCCGGGAAGCGGACACTCAATGCACGCTTCAAACCGGACGCGATGGCGTTCTGGTTGCCAAAAAGGGAGTGAATGTTATGCACGGCCACCATCGGGAACACCAAGCTTGTACAGCCAGTGGAACCGACCATGACTGTGTCTTCTGGATTGGGGAGTGAGGCCAGGATGTAGCGGAAGGCCATGGACTCCGGGCACCCGGCACAGAGCGAGTGCTGCTCGATGAGTTCCTTGCTGTTGCCGATATCCTTCCAGCCCCGTCCTTCCTTACCGTAGGTCGCGCTCTTAACCAGATCTTGATAGTCCTGTGGCATGATGTCGTAGAGGTCTTCAGAAATCTTGATTTTCTCTTTGCTCATGTGCCCTCCTCAGATTCGCGAGCACGTCGCGAACTGGTTTTATGTGGTTACTGTTCAGCTTCCGCTTCCGGCTAAGACAAAGGACTTCTTCAGTCCCAAAGCAGTCGTAACTTCTTGGACGATGATTTCCGGCGGCATCGTCATGCCTCCACAGACATGCGGGCCGGCATGCACTCGTTCATGATTGGGAACTGCCGCCTTGATCTCTTTCGCCAACCAGCCGGTCACGTTGAATTCCGGCACGAAGATGTGCTTGGCGTTCTTCGTAGCTTCCCGAATCTCTTCTCCCGGCCAGGGGCGCAAGGTCTTCACCTTCACGAGCCCGCAGCGGACGCCTTCCTCTTCGAGCATGCGGATAGCTTCACGACCCTGTGAGACAGCGGTACCGGACGCCACAATCAGGATGTCGGCGTCGGCGTTCTCGGCATCAATTAAGCCATTCAGCCACTTGATCGAGTGCTTGCGGGAACGCTCAATGGCTGCCCAAATTTCCTGTTGCCAGCTGGCATGCGTGGCGTAGCTGATGTAGTTGCTTTTCATGACAAACGGATCGCGCATCATCCGGACCGGCGGAGTTTCCATGTCCATGCACGGCACCGGTGAGCGATAAGGGTTGTAGGGCGGCAAGCACATGTCGGCCGGCGTCAAGTTGACGACGTCCTTGGTGTGCGTCACGAAGAACCCATCGCAGCAGAGTGCTAGGGGAAGGTGCACATCCGGCTCTTCCGATACCATGTAACCCTTGAGAATCCAATCGAAGAAGTCTTGCGCGGTTTCCGCATGCCAGACGAGCATGCCGGTGTTCATAAGGTAGGAGATTTCGAGTGTGTCCGGCTGAATCGAGAGCGGCGAGTTGATGCCGCGGCAGGTAACGATCATCTGGATCGGTAACCGCGCGCCGGCCCACATCGGGAAATTCTCCATCGCGCGCATGGTGCCCGGCCCGGCCGTCGTTGTAAACACGCGGGCGCCACCGAATGCGGCACCGGCGCATTGCCCCATGACGGCAAATTCGCTCTCGCCCCGGAAGTAGTCACCGATATAGCCTTCGGCGAATAACTCGCCGATCAAGGCGGCAGCTTCACTCTGTGGTGTGATCGGATACGCGATCATAACGTCGCAGCTAGACCGCCGGATCGCTTCCTTGATGACCTCGCTGCCCGTAAAGAACGACGGGGTACGCGGCGCCTCGTTCATCATCGTCCAGGTGTCCGTATACGTCTGCCCCTTTTTATTTTGTGTCCCGATGAGGGATTGGACTTCCGCCATGGTTCGAGCCTCCTTTTCACTGCGCACGGATGCTCAAGCGGCTAGCTTGAGGATCCGTTTCTTGTCTTGGCTGCTGCCAGCCTCGGTTGGACTGTCCCTTTCAATTTTCTCACCCAGTCGGCTACTGTCATAATCTTTTCGACCGACGCGTCACGAAATGTGAGCATCGCATCTTCATGGCCGGCCTGGGCGCACATCGCAATCGTATAACATGAGGTTCCGCCCCGAATGATCTTGAGCGACAGGTTTGCCTGATGGCAGTGCACGCCGACGAACATGCAGCAATCGATCTTGTTGTGCCAGATAGTCAAATTCGGGTGGTTCGGATTGATTTCGACTTCAGGGTCGATCTTCGGATACTTCGGCCGATAGTCCGGCATCGGAATCAGCATGGGCGTTTGCTCAGGCTGCACGCACTCTTTTATCGTGTTGTACAGATGTCGAATTGCCGTCGCTTTCTTCGCCGCCTTTTCATTCCACGCCCAGAGGACGAGTGGACCAGGGAAAATCGTCGGCACCTTCGCCATCAAGAATTGACGCGCGGCTTCCTCATAGGCTTTTTCTTCTGGGACGATCACGCCGTTGATATGGGCTTCGCCTGGGTTTGGCAACCGGATGCCCATGCTGGCGGCAGCTGGGGGCAGAAAGTGCTCTGGTCCTGGGAGCACGCGGTAGTCACTCATGCAATACGACCTACATTCCGGGTACTCGGGTACTCGGGTACTCGGGTACTAAGGTTACGTTGACCCCATAAACGACGATTTTTCACAGGCTTGATTCTCCCCACACTCTAAGCTTTTTCGCACCCTTTCCGCAACCTCACAGAAGGCCCACCTAGGGGAGCTTTTGGGCTACTAAGCAGTGTGGGTTTAGGCCTTTTGAACTAACTGCGCCCATGTGCGTAGAACAGCATCTCGACTCATGTGCGGATGGTGACATACAGTCGCATTATAGGGGCCAATCTTTTGAGTTGTCAAATCAGTATGGTGAGGCATTGCGTCTTGACAGATCATCGAATGTACCAGAAAAATCAGAAGGTTAAAGCGTAGCTAGGGGAGCTACTCGCAAGCCTCTGCTAACCTGAGAATGCAAGCTCGTTCGAAGTCATCCTTTGCCAGGCGCCCCTTGAGTTGTTCCTGCTTGAGTTGTTCCTGATAGAGCTTGGCCCTGGCGAGGAGTGCGTGTACATTTTTGGGCTCAACTCGAAGGACCATGCTCAAGTCTTTGATAGCCTGAGTCGGCTGGTTCAACTTCTTGTAGATGTCGCTCCGGAGAAAATAGGCTTCCTTGTGGTAGGGGATCCAGCTGTCCGGCACTTGGGGACTCAAAAACTTCTGGAGAACTGCGAGTGCGGGCACCCACTGCTTCATGGTTGTGAGTTTGTGGGCTTGGGTCGTATAGAGAATGATCAAACGATGGTGTGCAACGTCGAAGAAGGGATTCAGCTCGAGCGCTTGTTCGTAGGAGTGAGCCGCATCGTCTGGTCGTTGCCGCCAGGTATTCACGTCGCCTTGCCCGAGTAGTGCCCACGTATTTTTCGAGTCGATCATGAGCGCCCGATCAAAATCCATTCGGGCATTGTCGATGTACTCTGAATATTCGCTGGGCTTGGATTTGTTGGAGTATGCGGCAGACACGAGGTGCAGATACGTCTGGCCACGCACAATCAGGGGGTCAACAGACTGAGGGTCCAAGGTCGCAGCCTTAGACATCATGTCGAGCTTTTGCCGGAGGTTCTGCGTAAGGATCGCTTTATCGACCAACGTCCGGGCTTGTTCACGAGCTCCACTGCGGCCAGGCGTCTCTATGATATGATGAGCGTGCGTACGCCGACGGCAGTGGTTTTCAACTCATGGAGCTGTGCCTTTAGTTCCACATTTTCTTTCTGGAGCCGGCGAAAATGTTCGGCTAACTGTTGTTCGGATTGCCAGCGGCGAATGGCGGCTTGAAGATGGTCGAGATTAACGACCGCGCGAATACGCACAAAAAAGCTTGGGCGATCGTTCTCAAAGGAGCGCTGTGATTCAAGAATTTCGGTTTTTGTGATTGCTGCGTCAATAGTGCGGATCTCCAGAGAACTGATCTGAAGGCTCTTGCCGCCTGTGGTTTTTTCTAGGTCGTGGAAGGTAGATTCGAGATACATCCCTGCTTCTTCTACCGCGCGGCGCCGGGCTCGTTGGAGAACTTTCTCCTCAGCGAGAGCCAGCGTATCGCCATCTGCCATCAAGTAGCGACCTTCCGCGACAAATTGTGGTGTCTGACGCAGTTGCGTCCTGAGGCGAGGGAAACATCGCAATGGTTGCGATCAAGAAAGGCAGAGTGTGCCTGAAACGCATGTGATAACTATACCGCTCAAGATGGTGTCAGACAATGCTTCCAAAGTACTGGGTTTGGAGGAGCAGTGAGGTCTCAAGGAAGAAGCAAGGGGTGGGGGGACGAGTTAGTCGGCTTCGGGAGAACCTACAAAAATGGATGAATTTTAACCCGTTCGAATACATCGTGAACGGTAACGGTATAGGGGCATTGTGGGCGATCTGCTCGGTTCATCCTGGCCCTCAAACTCTAGAACCAGCAAGCTTCCAGTCTTCTCGGTGAAGGGGTTGGCGAAAATGATCCACCCTCGTTTGTCGAGAGGTTCTAGATTGGTCAGATGGGTAGACCGGTGGATCTTTCACTTGGCCTCTCCCTCGATGCCATCCGTAGCCGATACTGACAAATTTCATATCCGCACTTCTTCGCTTGCCGGGTCAGATGACCCTGTTTCCGTGGAGCAGAATCGGCTAAGCAGGGTCCTCAAGCGGGCAACGATCTTTATATCCGGTCGTTACTTCGTGCCACCATCGTATTTCTTCCTCGCCGAGCTTCCAGCACAAATAGACGATTCGACCATCACGGACATGCGGGAAATCGCACAGCCCAAGATCGATATCTTTGACGACGACTCCCAGTTCAAGGATTGCATGGATATTGGTGCTGATGTTCTGGAGGCTCTTGACGTAATGGATGCCAACCGACGTACCGCCACCAAGGCTGGCGTTGGCCGACGCTTTCCGCACTTCCTCACGGGTTCGAAGGAGGGTCGCCTTCCTTTGTTGCACAGTTGACAAATGCGACTGGAGCTGTGGGATCAGCTGGTTGGCTTCGGAGAGAGAGAAGACACGGTCTGGGCTGGTTTCGTTCTCGTCGTGTGCCATTAAAAGCTCCTCTCGTATGTGTAACACACTTTAAATTCATGGAACAACCGGTTAGAAAGTGAATCATGGGGCGGGGGGTGGGACCCCGATGTGACTGGTAGTGGGAAAACGAAAAACGTAAATCTTAGTTGACAACCAGTCAGGGCCTGGGTAGTATTCAAAATAACATTCCAGGTTGAAGGTATTCTCTCCATCTCAATTTCGGAACCTGTCTCGAACCAAATCTAGCAAGCGCGTGAGTGTGAGAGTCGTAGGCCAGCCAAAGATTTTGTTTGTGCTCTATTTCTCCGGTGATCGCGGAGACCATATCCTAACTGCATAGGTAAGGCGGACGTCCTCCACGAACTGTTCCATTCAAACATATCCAAATACAGACATCACAACGATACAAAGATATAAGCACGTTTCGCATGGCCAATTAGTTTGAGCGAAGTGTTGTGACCCATAAGTGAGCCAAGGGCTCGAGAGAGGAGTCGTATGCCAGTAGCTAAGGGGGAAGTGATGCATCTCGCAGAGTTGAAACATAAATCGATTGCTGACCTCAATGACGTGGCTCGCGAACTAAAAATCGAAGGAGCCGCCAATCTGAGAAAACAGGAGTTGATCTTTGCAATCCTCCAAGCTCAGACCGAGAAGAACGGCGTGGTCTTTGGAGAAGGCGTGCTGGAAACCCTCCCTGATGGCTTTGGCTTTCTGCGCGCCCCTGACTCTAACTACCTCCCCGGTCCCGACGACATCTACATTTCGCCTTCACAGATTCGCCGGTTCAATCTTCGTACCGGCGACATTGTCTCAGGGCAGATCCGGCCGCCGAAGGAGAGTGAACGCTACTTTGCACTGCTCAAGGTTGAGGATGTTAACTACGAAGATCCGGAAGTCGCTCGGGACAAGATCCTTTTCGATAACCTGACCCCGCTTTATCCCGAAGAACGGCTCAGCCTTGAATTCGACCGCGAAGAATACTGTACCCGCGTGATGGAATTGACGAGCCCGATCGGCAAAGGCCAGCGCGGATTGATCGTGGCTGCTCCTCGTACCGGTAAGACGATGTTGCTCCAGGCAATTGCGCGGGCCATTCTCAAGAACCATAAGGAAGTGACGCTCATTGTCCTGCTGATCGACGAGCGGCCGGAAGAAGTTACCGACTGGCAGCGGCAGGTGAAGGCGGAAGTCATCAGCTCCACGTTTGATGAGCCGGCCCAGCGCCACGCGCAAGTCGCAGAAATGGTGCTGGAGAAGGCGAAGCGGCTCGTCGAGCACAAAAAGGACGTCGTCATCCTGTTGGACAGCATCACCCGTCTTGCGCGTGCCTATAACACGATCGCGCCGCCGAGTGGGAAGGTGCTCTCCGGCGGTCTCGATTCAAACGCGCTTCAGCGACCGAAGCGTTTTTTTGGCGCAGCTCGCAACATTGAAAACGGCGGGAGCTTAACCATCATGGCGACTGCGATCGTCGATACCGGCAGCCGCATGGACGACGTCATCTTTGAAGAATTCAAAGGGACTGGTAACATGGAAGTCCATCTGGAGCGTCGCCTGGCCGACAAGCGGATCTTCCCGGCAATCGACATCAGCCAGTCCGGCACCCGCAAAGAAGAATTGCTGGTGGACAAGGATCGGCTCAACAAGATGTGGATCTTGCGCAAGGTCCTGAGCCCCTTGGGCTCGATGGAAGCGATGGAATTCCTCCTGGACAAGATGGGGAGTACCAAAACCAATCAGGAATTCCTGCAATCGATGAATCGATAAGTGATGCTTGTTTCTTGCCTGACGCTTCGGATAGGTTATAGCGTAATTGGCGTGGGGCCAAGAGTCGGACTGAATTTTCGGTAATCGGTAAGGAGTCGTAGGTCATGCAGAAGGGTATCCATCCAATGTATCGGGATGCGTCAATTCACTGTGCGTGCGGGAATGTCTTCAAGACACGCACCACAATTGGTGACATCAGTGTCGACATCTGTTCCAATTGCCATCCGTTCTTTACCGGCACGCAGAAGATCATTGACACTGAAGGGCGTGTCGAACGGTTCAAGAAGAAGTACGCGAAGAAGGGCAAGTAGCGACACTAACGGTCATAAAGAAGAGACCCTGCTTCGTCCCGAAGCAGGGTCTCTTTGTTTTTGTAGCCTGGATGGTGACAGGGGAAGGAGAACGAGGAAGATGGAAGCCGCTTTGCTTAAGAAATGGGAGTCTATCGCATCGCAATTTCAGGAGTTGACCGATCAGCTCATGGACCCGTCTGTCGCCAGCCAGCCGTCCCAGCTCCACAAGCTGAGTAAGGAACGGACTGAGCTTGAACCGGCTGCTAAACTCTTTGAGACCTATCGGGACTACGAAAAGCAGCTTGAGGAAGCCGTACAGATTCTCGCCGATCCCTCCTCCAGCACCGGGTTGCTCAAGATGGCGACTGAAGAAACAGCCAGGTTGGAGTGCCAGCGGGGCGAATTAGAGGAACAGGTGAAAGAATTCCTGATTCCGAATGATCCGCGGGATGCCAAGAGTCTGGTCTTGGAAATCCGAGCGGGCACCGGAGGTGATGAAGCGGCCTTGTTTGCCGGCGAACTGTTTCGTCTCTACATCAAATATGCGGAGAAGAAAGGGTTTAAGATTGATACTGTTGAAGCCTCCGAAACCGGCATCGGGGGATACAAAAACATTGTCGTGCTGATAGAAGGCAAAGGGGCCTATAGCCATTTCAAGTACGAGGCTGGCGTGCATCGCGTGCAGCGGGTACCGGTCACGGAAGCAGCCGGCCGGATTCACACGTCAACCGTCACAGTGGCGATCATGCCAGAAATCGATGAAGTTGACGTGCGTATCAATCCCATGGACCTGCGGATCGATACATTCTGTTCATCCGGGGCCGGTGGCCAGAGCGTCAATACAACCAAATCAGCGGTCCGCATCACTCACATCCCGACCGGGGTGGTGGTGAGCTGTCAGGACGAGCGGTCGCAGTTGAAGAACCGCAACAAAGCCATGCGGACGTTGCGAGCCCGGATCGTCGAGGCGGAGCGGGAAAAGCATGAGGCGGAGGTTGCTCAGTATAGAAAATCACAGGTCGGGACTGGCGAGCGGAGCGAAAAGATTCGGACATATAACTTCACGCAGAACCGGGTGACGGACCATCGGGTCGGAGTAACATTACACAAGCTTGAATTGGTGATGGAAGGCGATCTCGAAGAAATTGTCCAAGCGCTCAAAGCCCAACAGCAGCAGGCCGAAACAGCCAAAATGTAAAAGATGACAGCTCCCGTCATGGCAGAGTCGAAGACGATAGGCGCGCTCCTCGCATGGGCGCGTCGGTCCTTGGGTCAAGCCGGAACGAGTAACGCGGCTCAAGAGACTCTATGGTTGTTAGCGCACGCGCTTGGACTACAGAGCCACCACTTGGCGAGCAAGGCAGAACAGCCGGTCGCAGCCGAGGTGTGGGCTCGTGCCGGGTCGTTGGTGTCGAGGAGGGTGGCACGCGAGCCGCTGCAGTACATTTTGGGCACGCAAGAATTTTGCGGCCTCGAATTTCACGTGAGCCCGGCAGTTATGATTCCCCGGCCTGAGACCGAGCTCTTAGTTCAAGAAGTGGTCAGAAAGGGTGGACTCAACAAGGATACCGTGCTTGTCGATCTGGGGACGGGGTCCGGCTGTGTGGCCATCACGTTGGCGACCATCCTCAACGGGACGCGCATTCTCGCAATGGACCTCTCTTCGGAGGCATTGACGGTCGCGAAGAACAATGCGGAAAGGCATGCGGTCGGCGACAAGATTTACTGGATGGAAGGCGATCTATTGTCTCCGATGCGAGAGGGGAGAATGGCTGGGGCCGTGGATGTCATCGTATCGAATCCTCCGTACATCGCTGAGGCGGACTGGGCCAGCTTGCAGCCCGAGGTGCGAGTATTTGAGCCGCGACTGGCGTTGATCGGTGGGCAGAAGGGAACCGAGTTTCATGCGCGATTGCTTCAAGATTCGAGGGAGTTTCTTGTTCCTGGGGGATTGCTCATCATGGAAATCGGTCAGGGCCAGGCCTCTGCCCTACAGCAGACGGTAGAACAGGTTGGAGGCTACGCGGCGTTTCAAGTGGTGGAAGATGCCGCTGGTATTGAGCGTGTTGTGATTGCCCAACGGTTGGGATAGGAATCAAGACGCGATGGATGAGATTGTCATCACTGGTGGGAATCGGTTGCGCGGAGAAGTCCGTATCAGTGGGGCGAAAAACTCCGCCCTCCCGATTTTGGCCTCCACTATTCTGGGTGGCTGCGAAAGTGTCATACGGAATGTCCCGTGCGTTGTCGATGTCCTCACGATGGGTAAGCTGTTGAGCACCCTCGGGGCGAAGGTGGCGCATGAGGGCAACCGGGTGGTCATTCGCGCCGACGTCATTCACTCGACTGAGGCGTCGTACGATCTTGTGAAAACCATGCGGGCGTCTATCCTGGTGTTGGGGCCGTTAGTGGCCCACTGGGGGGAAGCGAAGGTCTCGCTCCCTGGTGGCTGTGCGATCGGCTCGCGATCGGTGAATCTTCATCTGGCTGGATTGGCAAAATTAGGGGCTGACATTTCCATTGAGCATGGGTATATCACTGCCAAGGCCAAACGTCTGAAAGGCGCACGGATCTATTGCGACACCTCGACGGTGACCGGAACCGAGAATTTGATGATGGCGGCATCACTCGCCGAGGGGACGACCGTGCTGGAGAACGCTGCGCGGGAACCGGAGATCGTGGATCTGGCCGATTTTCTGACCAAGCGCGGCGCGCGTATTGGAGGAGCCGGAACTGATGTCATCATAATTGAAGGGGTGCGGGAACTCCAGGGTGGGGATCACGAAGTGATTCCCGATCGGATCGAAGCCGGCACCTACCTGGCCGCTTCTGCTATGACCCAAGGCGATGTCACCATCACTCATTGTTGTCCTGGCCACATAGAGGCTGTGTTGATGAAGTTACGCGAAGCGGGGGCTGAGGTGCAGGCGGAGAAGGACCATGTTCGGCTGACGGTGCCAGGCAAGCTTAAGGGGATCGATGTTAGAACATTGCCCTTCCCCGGCTTTCCCACCGATATGCAGGCGCAAATGGTGGCATTGATGACGTTGGCCGAAGGGACGAGCGTCGTGACCGAAACGGTCTTTGAAAGCCGGTTCATGCATGTCGAAGAATTGAGAAGGATGGGGGCCGATATCCGGGTAGAAGGCAATCGATTGGTCGTAACGGGACGGCAGAATCTCACCGGGGCTCCAGTCATGGCCTCGGACCTTCGTGCTAGCGCAGGACTGATCGTCGCCGGTCTGGCCGCTGGAGGGGTCACGGAGGTGCAACGGGTCTATCACCTTGACCGGGGGTATGAGCGGATCGAGGAGAAGCTGCGTGGGTTGGGCGCCGTGGTCGAACGTCGCAAGACGGCTCCGGCACAGAAGACCCGCTAGAGGATGCTATGTTGACGATTGCCTTGTCGAAAGGAAAACTCATTGAGCCCGCGTTGGACTTGTTTCACCGGGCCGGTTACAAAAGTGCTGGGTTGCCCGGCGAAAGACGTCGCCTGATGTTTGTCTGTTCCGAGATCGATACTACGTTTCTGATCGTCCGGCCCGGCGACGTGCCGACCTATGTGGAATATGGGGGGGCAGACGCCGGAATCGTTGGCAAAGACGTCCTCATGGAGCAGGAGAGTGACGTCTATGAGCCATTGGATTTAGGATTCGGAGCGTGTAGAATCTCTGTCGCCGCGCTCCGGGGAGAGGGATCGCGCGATCAATTGTCGTCCAAGATCCGGGTCGCCACCAAGTACCCCAAGATCACCGAGCGGTTTTTCAATCAGCGGGGCATCCCAGTTGAGATCATTAAGTTATACGGCTCGATCGAGCTGGCTCCTGTCGTGGGTCTGGCCGATCGGATCGTCGATCTGGTCGAAACCGGCAGTACGCTCTTGGCAAACGATCTCGTCGAAGTGGAAATGATCGCCCATTCGACGGCGCGCTTCATCGTCAATCGGGCGAGTCTCCGACTGAAGCACGAACCGCTCATGGAGTTGATCTGCAGGCTCCGGGCGGCGATAACGAAACGGGCTCCGATGTCCAGCAACGGTCGTCGATCGATCGCACGCAAGGGCATGATACGCAAGCGCAAAAAAAGAACGGCGCGCGCATGAAGATTGTTACCCAAGCAGATCGCAGCTTCATCCCCAGTCTGAAGAAGGCCGCCCTCCGTGGCCGAGTGGCTGGTGTGGTGGTGGAAAAGTCCGTTCGCATGATCCTGCAGGTCGTCGAGCGAGGCGGCGACAAGGCCGTCCTGCGCTATACCAAGCAATTCGACAAGGTCTCGCTCAAATCCGACGCGCTTCGGGTCACGCCGGAGGAAATCAAGAACGCCTATTTCCACATCCGAAAGGATGATGGCGATGCGCTTCGACTCGCTGCACAACGGATAACCACGTTTCATGAACGCCAACGTACCAAGACCTGGATGTACCAGGACAACGATGCCACCTTGGGGCAGGTCGTCACGCCGGTTGATGCCGTCGGTGTCTACGTGCCTGGCGGGAAGGCTGTCTACCCCTCGTCGGTGCTTATGTGCGTGATCCCTGCAAAGGTCGCCGGTGTGCAGCGCATCGTGATGGTCACACCGCCCCAAAAGAGCGCCATTAATCCTTATCTGCTCGTGGCTGCCGATATTGCCGGCGTTACCGAGATCTATCGCGTGGGTGGGGTCCAGGCTATTGCCGCGCTCGCCTTTGGGACGAAGACCATCGCCAAGGTCGACAAGATTGTCGGGCCAGGGAATATTTACGTCGCGACAGCCAAGCGCCTGCTCTACGGGACCGTCGGCATCGACATGATCGCAGGACCAAGCGAACTATTGGTGGTCGCCGATAACGACACCAACCCAGCGTATGTTGCGGCCGATCTGCTCTGTGAAGCAGAGCATGACGAAGATGCGCAGGTCTTCCTCGTGACGACCTCTGAACGATTGGCTAAAGACGTGTCGAAGTTGATCGAGAGTCAGTTGAAAGGACTCCAACGGGAAAAGATTGCTTCGAAGGCGATCGCGCGCCACTCCGTCGCGTTTGTCGTCACGACTATGGAAGAAACCATCGACGTGGCGAACGAAATTGCCGCAGAGCACTTGACGCTCTCTGTGGACAATCCCTTCGACTATCTGGAGAAAGTGCGGCACGCCGGGGCGCTCTTCTTGGGCCGCTATACACCGCCATCGGTCGCGGATTACGTGGCAGGCCCAAATCACGTCTTGCCAACGGGCGGCACCGCGCGGTTCTTCTCGCCGCTGTCGGTGAATGATTATGTGAAGGTCAGCAATATCATTCACTACACGAAACAGGAGCTGGCGAAGGTGAAAGATCCGTTGATCCGATTGTCCAATATCGAAGGGTTTGACGCGCATGCGAAGTCGGCCCAGAGCAGGTTCTCATGAAGAAGAACGGATCGGCTCTACGACAAGCGAGCGTTCAACGCACCACAAAAGAAACTGACATCTGCGTCGAGTGGACGCTCGACGGTAGTGGGCAGGGGAAGATCGACACCGGGATTCGCTTCTTCGACCATATGCTGGAGCTGCTGTCCAAACACGGGTTTTTCGATCTTACGGTCCAAGCAAAGGGCGATATCGATATCGACGAACACCACACGGTGGAGGACGTCGGTATCGTGATGGGCAAGGCCTTGCATCAGGCCTTGGGCGAAAAGGCAGGGATCAAGCGGTTCGGATTTGCCTCGGCCCCACTCGATGAAACATTGGCCCAGATCAACGTCGATCTCAGCGGCCGGCCCTATCTTGTCTACAATGTGGCGCTACCGGACCGGAAGATCAAGGCCTTCGACCTCGGCTTGTTCGAGGATTTCTTCCAGGCCTTCGTCACCCACGGCGGGCTCAATCTTCACGTGAATCTCATGTACGGTCGCAACCCGCACCACATCATGGAAGCCATTTTCAAGGGCCTGGCCAAAGCCCTCGATCAGGCGACGATGCTGGAGGAGCGATTGGCTGGAAAGGTGTTGTCGACAAAGGGGATCTTGTAGCGGCCTAATTATCAAGAAAGGCTGTTGGTTTAGCTGGGGCAGGTTTCTGAAAAGGAGCCTGCCCTTCGTGTTTCAGCAGGTCGTTGGGCAAATGAATGACCGCAAGATCTGGCCCTTAAGAATTCGTGATCAGATGTGCCGCTCTACTTAATCTCTGGGATTTCAATTCAGGTCGGCAACGAATTTCTCCAAGCCCTCATCGGTTTTTGCGGCAGTAAAAAAAAATCTGAGAATTTCGACTGAGGTAGTGTGCACATTTCATGAAACGGACTTAATTTATCATGCCGTAAGCTTTCCGACGACAGGCAAAACTCCTTCATAAGTATTGAGAGTATTGAGATCGGCGATGGCCTCGTACTTCTAGCCGACACGTGCATAAGCAAGTATGCGGGCAAAGAGGCTAGATGACTCAATATCTTGATCAATTGAGCTAGGGGCTGTGCGGGCTCGCTGCATTGCCACTGTGCAATCTCTGATCGCCAGAGGCAGTTTGATCGACATCGAATAGGCAAAGTCTCGGTTTCGGTAGTATGAGCCAGCGCTTTGTGGGATGCGGCAAGGAGCAGGGCAATATTTGGCAGTGGCAGGATGTCGCTGGTTGCGGTATTGTTACGAGTCTTCACGTGGGTTAGGGGCAAGAGACGTGAGATAACGGGTGAGAGCAGGGCTAGGAAAGTCCCTTCTCGCCGCTAGCCCGGGCCTCTCGCCTCCAGAACATGGATATGATTGCCATCATCGACTACGGCATGGGCAATCTTCGCAGCGTCTCCAAGGCCTTTGAGGCGGTTGGGCACCAGGCAGTGGTGACACGCGATGCGTGGGTGATCGGGAATGCCAGCCATGTGGTCTTGCCGGGCGTCGGTGCGTTCGGCGATTGCATGTCGAACGTCGAGCAGTATGGGTTAGTGGGACCGATTCGCACGGCCATTCGATCGGGGAAACCGTTTCTTGGGATCTGTTTGGGCCTTCAAGTCTTGTTCTCTGAGAGTGAAGAATTCGGGTCCCACGAAGGACTCGACATCATTCGAGGTAAAGTCCGGAGATTTGCCGTCGATCCGGCGCTAAAAGTGCCGCACATGGGTTGGAATGAGGTCAACTTTCAGCGAGCATGTCCGTTGTTTGACGGCATTGCGGATGGAGTTCACTGGTATTTTGTGCATTCTTACTACGTCGATCCGACGGACAAAGCGGTAACCGCCACGACGACGACCTATGGGAATACTTTTGTCTCGGCTATCTGGTGCGATAATCTCGTGGCTTGTCAGTTCCATCCGGAGAAGAGTCAGGCGGTGGGGTTGCGATTGATCAAGAACTTTGGAGCGTGGAAGTAATGCTGTATACCAGCCTTAGCCGTGCGATGATGAGCTGCGTGGTCCTTGCGGTGGTGATCGGTGCCGGTTGCAGCGGAACGAAAGTCACGACGAAGTCGTCGAACGAATTACCTCGCTATCAGATTCGATCAATTGCCTTGATACCCTTCACGTCGATTGCAACGCCACAACTACGCGATCAAGGTGATTCATTTCTCCCGACACCGGTCAAGAGTGTCACTCAGTCCGATATGTCCTTGGCCGTTCCGCTGAATGTGGAGCTGCCACCCAAGCAAACCGTCGCAGTACCAGGGTATGCAGCAGAGAAGGTGACTCAATTGTTCTGGAAACGCCTTCGGTCACGAGAGGGCATTCATGTGTTATCTCCTGGCGATTCAACCAAAGCCTCGTCAGCCAACGGAGAACTTGCCAAGGTCACGCCGGAAACAGCCGCTGCGAGTGTGGCGAAACGACTGAAGGTGGATGCGGCATTGATCGGTCTCGTGTCGGTGTTTCAAGAGCGGACCGGCAGCCGACTCGGGGCGAACCCCCCAGCGTCCGTCGGCTTCGAGGTGAAAGCTGTGGCGGTGGACGGGCAGTTGCTTTGGGTCGGTAATTACTATGAGCGGCAGCGGCCCATGACCGAAGACTTCATGGGATTTCTGAAACGGTGGGGTGTGTTCGTGACGGCGGAGGAATTAGCCCAATACGGTGTCGATGAGGTGTTGAAAGAATTTCCGTTTGGAGCGGGAGGGGGAAAATAACGTGCTTGTGATTCCTGCCATTGATTTGAAAGACGGACACTGTGTTCGGTTGCGCCAGGGCGATATGGCAGCGGAGACGGTCTATTCGGGAGATGTGCCGGCGGTTGCGTGGAAATGGCAACAGAGCGGGGCGAGCGTGATTCACGTGGTCGATTTGAACGGTGCGGTCGATGGCGAGCCTCGGAGTTTGCCGCAGATTGAGGCCGTGATGAAGACGGTGAGTGTAAAAGTCCAGGTCGGCGGCGGCATCAGAACCATCGAAACCGTTCGCCGCTATCTCAATGCCGGTGTGTCGCGCGTCGTACTCGGCACGGCCGCACTCACGGATCGAGCCTTTCTCGAACAGGCTTGCAAGGAGTTTTCGCGTCGGATTCTGCTTGGGCTCGATGCACGTGACGGCAAGGTTGCGGTGAAGGGTTGGACGGCGGTGTCAGACACCAAAGCGATCGATCTGCTGAAAGAGGTGTCGGGTTGTGACATTGGGGCGGTAATTTACACGGACATTTCGCGCGATGGCATGCTGAGTGGCCCTAATATTCCAGCTCTGAAGGAAGTCGTTGAGTTCTCGTCTTTCCCAGTGTTTGCCTCCGGCGGGATCACTCGCATGGAAGACCTGCGAGCGGTGCAGTTACTCGGTCCACGAATCGAAGGGGCGATTGTGGGCAAGGCGCTGTACGATGGAAAACTAGATTATCGGGCCGCCGTCGCGGCCTTCCGTGAGGGGTAAGGGATAAGTGTTAAGGTGTGAATAGCACGGAAATGAGAGTTTTTCACCTCACGCCTTACCCCTTACCTCTGACGGTTTGAGCATGTTGACGAAACGCATCATTCCCTGCCTGGATGTAAAGGATGGTCGTGTGGTCAAAGGCGTGAGCTTCGTGAATCTCCGTGATGCGGGCGATCCGGTCGAAGTGGCGGCAGTCTACGATTGCGAGGGGGCGGACGAACTCTGTCTTCTCGATATCACAGCGTCGCATGAAAACCGGAAGATGATCATTGATGTGGTCGAGCAGACGGCTGCGCGTGTATTCATGCCGGTGACAGTGGGCGGCGGTGTAAGGACGCTCGATGACATTCGGGCTCTGTTGAATGCTGGAGCGGATAAGGTGAGTATTAACACGGCGGCGGTGCAGCGGACTGAGTTTGTAAAGGAGGCTGCTCAACGATTCGGGACACAATGCATAGTAGTGGCTATTGATGCGAAGCAAGGAGCGACGGCTGGTCGGTGGCAAGTCTTCACGCATGGTGGACGAAAAACGACTGGACTCGACGCCGTCGACTGGGCCAAGAGAATGGAAAGTTATGGCGCGGGCGAGATCTTATTGACCAGCATGGATCAGGATGGCCAGCAAAACGGTTATGATCTTGGCCTGACGGCTGCCGTCTCCGAAACAGTTTCGATTCCCGTGATTGCATCAGGTGGAGTTGGGACGCTTGAGCACCTCTATGACGGGTTTGCCAAAGGGAAAGCAGATGCAGTATTAGCCGCCTCGATTTTTCACTTCCGGACCTATACGATCCCGCAGGCGAAGGCGTATTTGCGGGAGCGCGACATCCCAGTACGATTGGATTATGCGGCACAGGTGGCATGAGCAAATGAGCCAGGCATCGACGAATCAATTCAAGTTCGACAAGCAAGGCCTTCTCCCAGCTGTCATTCAGGATTGGCTGGACGGGTCAGTGCTCATGCTCGGCTATATGAATCAGGAGGCGATTACCAAGACACTTGCCACGAAAACCGTGCATTTCTGGAGTCGGTCGCGCAAGAAATTCTGGGAAAAAGGTGAAACGTCCGGCCATAAGCTTCACGTGAAGGAACTGTTCATTGACTGTGATCAGGACACCATACTGGTGAAGGCTCAGCCGGTCGGACCAACGTGCCACACGGGCGAACGCGCCTGCTTCTTTTCGAAGCTCGACGAACAGGGCCGGATCGCCGAGCAGAAAACGCAGGATGCATTCGGTGGGATTCTCGAAGGGGTATTTCGGACAATTCAAGATCGCCGCGCAAATCCGCTAGCCGGTTCCTATACGACGAAGCTCTTTGAGGGGGGGCACGACAAGATTCTCAAGAAAGTCGTGGAAGAAGCCGGTGAAGTGCTGTTGGCATCAAAAGGCGGCAAGAAAGAAGAGATCGTCTACGAAGTAGCCGATCTCTTCTTTCACACGGTAATGGTACTGGGCTATCACGATGTGGCGCTTCAGGAGATCTATCAGGAACTAGGCAAAAGGTTTGGCAAGCCCGGGCTCAGAACGGAGAAGTAAGTGAAGGAGAATGCGGTGAGCGTCTGTATCTTCTGCCGAATTATCGAAGGAAGTATCCATGCCAAGATTGTGTATCAGGACGAGCAAACCCTGGCGTTTGACGATAACAACCCGCAAGCTCCCGTCCACACCCTGGTCATTCCTAAACGTCATGTGCAGTCCGTGCAAGACTTGGGTGAATCCGACCAGGCGCTGCTTGCTCGGCTGTTGCTGACCTGTACGAGAATCGCAAAGGACAAAGGTCTTTCTGAACCCGGTTTTCGTCTCGTTGCGAACACTGGACGAGACGGAGGCCAAACGGTTTTCCACCTGCATTTCCATGTGATAGGTGGGCGACATATGAATTGGCCTCCAGGCTAATGGCATTCCTCAGAATTGACAGATTTTCAAGCCGTCTGTTACCCTGCCAGTTAATTAATCCCATTACTTAGCAACTGACTCGTTCGGTCTTGCACGACGAGTGTGTAGGAGTAGCGACTCTCGTGGGCCACGGTTTGATTTCTGACGAAATCATTAATCGGATCAGGGATCGGATTGATATTGCCGACATCGTGAGCCATCACGTGTCCTTGACCAAGGCTGGCCAGAATCTTAAGGGATTGTGCCCCTTCCACCAGGAGAAGAGTCCCTCTTTCACAGTAAGTCCATCCAGGCAGATTTTTCACTGTTTTGGCTGCGGCGCTGGTGGGAACGTGTTCACGTTTCTGACCCGGATCACCGGTGGGAGTTTTCCAGAGGTAGTGCGCGATCTTGGGCGAAAGGTTGGAATTGAGGTTGAGGAAGTTGCCGCTCATGTTGGACCTCATGCGGCGCAGACCAACCGGGTTGAGCAGCTCAACCAGGCCGCCGCTGCCTGGTTCCAGCAGAATCTGCGCGATGAACGAGCCGGCGTCGGTGCTCGCGAGTATCTGGAGAGCCGTGGAATTCAGCAAACCGCGATCGATCAGTTTGGGATCGGGGTCGCACTAGCCGAATGGGATGGCTTACTCAAGGCGCTCACCAAACAGGGGTTTTCTCATGGCGATCTGGCAACGGCTGGTCTCGTGGTTGCGCGAGACAGTGGGTCCGGGTTCTACGATCGGTTTCGTGCGCGGGTGATGTTCACGATCACCGATCTGCGCAAGTGTGTGGTGGGATTCGGTGGCCGCGTTCTGGGCGAGGGCATGCCCAAGTATCTCAACTCTCCCGACACGTCCTTGTTTAAGAAGGGGCGGACGCTCTTTGCGTTTGATCACGCCCGTGAAGCGATAGCCCGGACAAAGATGGTGATTGTTGTCGAAGGATATTTTGACGCGATAGCGCTTCATCAGGCAGGGATTACGCACACGGTTGCCACGCTGGGCACCGCGTTGACCCCCGAACACATTCAGGTCCTGCGGCGGTTTGCCACCAATGTGGTGTTGCTGTTCGATCCTGATGCGGCAGGCGTGCGGGCTGCGCTGAGAGGATTGGATCTCTTTGTGAATAGTGGGTTGGGTGTCAAAGTTATCACGCTTCCGGCTGGAGATGATCCCGATACCTTTGTGCGGAAAGAGGGGCCCGGCGCGTTTGCATGGATGGAAGAAGTCGCACCGAGCCTCCTGGATTACGCTCTTGATCTCAGTGTGGCGCAAGCTGATGTCGGCACGTTGGAAAGTCGTATCCGAAGCGTGGATGACGTGCTGCGCATTCTTCAGAAGAGCGAGCATCCGATTGAACGGGAAGAGCGCATCAGGGTCGTGGCAGAGCGGTTGGGGATCAATCAATCTCGGTTGATCGAGCGGTATCCGGCGCTCCTGATTCAGCAAAAGAAAGGGGCTGCGACGTTACGAGCTCAGGTCGCGCAGGGTTCATCTGTGCTCGTCTTCAAAGGGTTGCCGGAGGAACGGGACCTTGTCTTGCTGCTGTTGCACGGCAAGTTGTCGCCCGCCGATGTCCGGCGCCTGCGGGCGGAGGCATTTACGGTTGCTGCGTGTCGCAAGCTCGTGGAGTTGGCGCTTACCCATCTGGATCGAGACGGGCGCATCTGTGTCAGGCCATTGCTGGATGTGGCCGTGGAAGATCCTGACTGCGGCGCACTGGCAACGGAGTTGTCGCTTCGGGACGATCATTTCGACGACGAGCAGGCACACATCAAGGCCTGTTTAGAATGTCTTGACCGAAAACGGGCGGAACAAGTCCTGTGGGACCTCATTGCTCAACTGAAGACAGCTGAGCGTGAAGGACGGGTGGAAGATGCGCACAGGTTAAATGTGCAAGTCAACGAATTGCGAATGCGGAAAGCCGGCACGCCAACCGCCGGTGTGGTTTCATTGGTGAAGGAGTAGTCATGTCGAAACAAGAATTGCTCGGTGAGGTGAAGAAACTGATTGCGATCGGGAAGGAAAAAGGCTTCCTGACCTATGACGAACTCAACAATTCCTTGCCGGCTGAAGTGGTGTCTTCGTACCAATTTGGCAGCATCATGACAATGTTCAGTGAGATGGACATCGAGATTGTTGACACGCCGGAAGGGGCGCAGGTCCAGAAACGGTCTGCAAGTGGCGAGGCAAGGGAAGACGCTGAAGGCGCGGATGTGGAGTTGGAGGAAGAGAACGAAAAGCCGATTGATCTGACTCCCGGTGCGCTGAGCCGCACGGACGATCCTGTGCGTCTCTATCTCAAGGAAATGGGCAGCGTGGCGCTGCTCAGCCGCGAAGGCGAAATCGAGATCGCGAAGCGGATCGAAGAGGGCAAGAAGGATATTGCCTCGGTGATCTACGGTATGCCGATGACGATCGAGTTCGTCTTGGTCCTGCGGGATCAGCTCAAGAACGCTAAGATCGATGTGCGCGAAATCGTTCCGGTACAGGAGACCGAGGAAGAGTTCGAGGGAGGACAGCAGCCGGTCGAAGGGGATTATGAGGAGTTGCACGTCAAGACGTTGGGTGCCTTGAACGCGGTTCGGAAAGTATCGATGATGTTGAAGGTGCTGAAGGAGAAGGGTAAACACATCGGCAACGTTTTGGTGAAGCAAAAGAAATTCAACAAGGAGTTCGACACGGTTCGTCAGCAGGCCGTGGACAAGATCGAGTCGGTGAATTTCCACGGGGTGCTCAAAGATCGAATGGTGCAGCGTGTCCGCGATCTGGCGATACAGATTCGGACTGCTGAACGTGAGGTTGTGAGTTGCCAACGACGGATCGGTGTCGGTGGAGAATCGGGTGCGGAACTACTCAGGAAGATGTGCAGAACTAGGCAGGATTTTTTGGCTGTGAAGCGGAAAGTGGGGGTGTCGGCAGAGGCCTTGCTGGAAATTAGAAAGGTTTATCAAGTCGCCAAAGCCAAAATACGCAAGTTGGAGGGTGAGGAGGCGCTGGTTTCCGCTGAGGAGATCAAAGATGCAGTCAAGCACCTTGATGTCGCCGAGGAGAAAGTTAAGCGTGGCAAGGCCGAATTGGTCGAAGCGAACCTGCGCCTGGTGGTCAGCATCGCCAAGAAGTACACGAACCGGGGTTTGCAGTTCCTCGATTTGATTCAGGAAGGCAACATCGGGTTGATGAAAGCTGTGGACAAATTCGAGTACAAGCGTGGCTACAAGTTCAGCACCTACGCCACGTGGTGGATCCGGCAGGCGATTACACGGGCCATTGCCGACCAGGCGCGAACGATCCGGATTCCGGTCCACATGATTGAAACGATCAATAAGCTCATTCGCACCTCTAGGCATCTCGTTCAGAAATTGGGTCGTGAACCGATGCCGGAAGAAGTCGCCGAGCGCATGGACCTGCCGTTGGACAAGGTGCGGAAGATCCTCAAGATCTCGCGCGAGCCGATTTCGCTCGAAACCCCCATCGGCGAGGAAGAAGACAGCCATTTGGGTGATTTCATTGAAGACAAGAAAGCAGTGTCCCCCCTGGAAGCCGCCACCCGCTACGACTTGCAACGGCAGATCAATAGCTCGTTGGAGACATTGACTCCTCGTGAGGAGAAGGTCTTGCGTAAGCGGTTCGGTATCGGAGAAGCCACCGACCATACGCTGGAAGAAGTAGGGCAGGACTTTGAAGTGACGCGCGAGCGCATCCGGCAGATTGAAGCCAAGGCGTTGAGGAAATTGCGTCATCCAAGCCGCAGCAAGAAGCTCAGAAGTTTTGTCGAGAGTCTCTAGGTCCCCGAATGAGTCTGATTTGACTCCACTCTGAGGTCGGCCTAGAATTGATCATGCGAATGGTCTCATGTGCGGGCAGAGCTGGTGTCATCGAGCGCACGTGATCGGGCCCATAGCTCAGGTGGTTAGAGCGGCTGACTCATAATCAGCTGGTCCTAGGTTCAAGTCCTAGTGGGCCCACCAGGCTGGGAGTGTGTCAGGGTTTCTCGGTGATACGGCTCCGCGTAGATGGAAAGGGCACGTTGAATCAAAAGATTTCTCCACTCGTTGAATTGCAAAAACTCGATCTCCGTATCAATGAGATCAATGAGATCTGCCGAAAGTTCCCCGAACAACTCCATATCACCGAAGTCCCCATTCGAGATGCCACACAGATTCTGAACGATACAACGACCGCCGTTGAGGTGGCGGTCAGAGAGCGGTGTTCGCATGAAAATGATCTGGAGGCGCATGAGGTGCAGACAGACAAGATAAAGTCGCGCCTGTCAGAGTTGAAGACCAACAAAGAATATCAAGCTCATCTGTTCGAGATTGAACTGTCGAACAAGAAACGCGGGGACTTTGAAGAGAAAATTCTCGTCTGTATGGAGAAGATCGATCAGCTGCAACGGACGGCGAAGGAGACGCAAGAGAAGGTCAAGGCCTTGGAGACCGTGTTTGCTCAGAAAAAGACGGTACTGGACGAACAGGATCGCACGCTTGCCGCAGAACTGGCTCAATTGGAAGCGCAGCAGTGCGAGGCATCAGCGCGGGTGGAGAGGAGCCTCCTGGATCGGTACAACCAGATCAAAACAGCACGAAAAGATCAGGCCCTCGTGGTGGTTCGTGGTGGAATCTGCACCGGCTGCCGTCTCCAAATTCCTCCGCAGCTTATTGCCCAAGTTAAACGCTCCGAGGATCTGCATGTATGTCCCTACTGCCGCCGGATGTTGTATTGGGAGGGGGAACCAGTTGTTGAAGCTCCGTCCGTACCTGGAGGCAACTTGGCGGATCTTGAAGTAGGGGAATCAGTTTAGCTCAGTTCAGCCAGCACGGCTTGGGTGGTTTTGAAGTGTAGTTTGGCCACCGAGTCCAGTCGGTCCAGTCCATGCTTCTTAGTGACCATCCGGGCGGCGAGCACGACGGTCGGTGAGGCGCCTTTAGGAAGCGTGGTGCCCACTTCATTCGAGAGCTGCTTCAGCCGGAGCAGAAATTCTGCGCGTGCCAGGATGGACGCGGCGGCAACGGCTATATCAGATTCCGCTTTGGTTCGCTGTTCCAAGACGATCTTCCGCCCCTTCTCCTGCAGTGCATTGAGAATCAGCCGGTCGTCTCCGAACTGATCCGAGATCGCGCGCTCGCAGGAAACCCGTTCAAGCAGGTTCTCAAGCGTCTTGGCATGGCCCCACGCGAGCAATCGATTGAGGTTGTGAATTTTCGCGTAGAGTTCGTTGTACTTGTGCGGGCTGATCGCGATGACGCTGTGAGGGCAGATTGTCTTGATATCCGGCGACATTTCAAGAATGCGTCCATCAGAAATCTTCTTGCTGTCGCGTGCCTGCATCAGGGTAAGCTCGCTTTGGGTCGTCGAATCCACGAACACTGCGGCGATGACGAGCGGGCCGAAGTAGTCCCCTTTCCCGGACTCATCGATGCCGATGCGTTCGATTGTGCGCTTTGGATGTTGTGTGGTCATGGGCCTGTACTCCCCATAGAAAATGCTTCTGGGGCGCGGTAATCTAATTGATTAGATGCAGAGCGGTCAATTTATCATGGCTGATTTGTCTGGAAGCGATTTCGCAGGAGGATTGATGATGCAGGGCCGATCACACATGATGCGCTCTATTGCAGTGCTCAGCCTATTAATAGGGGTTCTTGACTTAGCGGGATGTGAGACGAATCCCTACACAGGACGTCGGCAGCTGCTGATGTCATCAGTCGCTGAAGAAGTACAGATGGGGGCACAGGCGTATGATCAGATCAAGAGCGATCCGAAGATAAAACCATCTCAAGATCCTCGAGAGATCGAACCGGTCAAGCGGGTGGTGGCGCGGATCATCGAAGCGACGAAACGGTCAAAGTATGCCGAGAGGGCACAGCGGTTTCAGTGGGAAGTAACGGTGATCAAGGATGATAAGACAGCAAATGCTTTTGCACTTCCTGGCGGAAAGATGGCTGTGTATACCGGCATTTTCCCCGTGGCGAAGACAGAGGCCGGTTTGGCCGCTGTGATGGGGCATGAAGTTGTGCATGCATTGGCTCTCCATGGAGCGGAGCGTATGAGTCAGGGACAAGTAGCAAATGCGGCGTTGCAGATGGCTGGGGTGGGCGCAGGGGCCATTGGAGGCGGGGGATTGATATGTCTCAGGCTGCCATGGCAGCGCTTGGCGTAGGGGCTCAGGTCGGCGTGCTGCTTCCATTTAGCCGAAAACATGAATCAGAGGCCGACTACGTAGGGATCCTCTTAGCAGCCGATGCCGGGTATGACCCGAGGGAGTCTGTCGCTCTTTGGGAGAGGATGACTCAGTTATCGAGTGGTGGAACGCCAGCTGAGTTCCTGTCGACCCATCCAAGTCACGGGACCAGAATCGATCAATTGAAGACCTGGATGCCCGAAGCCATGGCTATCTACCAGACAAAAGTTGCGGTTCCCACCGCTGCCTTACCGACAGTGGGTGGTCGGTAAGCTGTCGATAACTCAATCTTACAAGGCAGGGTCCAAAGGCACTATCGGGGACCTCATAGGTCTGCTGTGAGGCCCCCGGTAGGACTCACTGTCTCCCCCCATCCGAATAGGGTGTCCTCTCCTGTTGCAGTGTTGGTACTTTCATAATTCTGTTCAACAGTTCTACTCTGAACTTCAATTAAGGAGGTATCCATGGAGAGTCGATATAGCGAGCGGGTTCCCGTGGAATGTTCCGTGTTATTTGCGGGTGAGGCCGGGATCAGTGAAGGGCGTGTCATCGACGTCTCGTTGCCTGGGAGCTTCATGGAAAGCTCTGAGTCCGCAAGGCCAGGTGACTATGTTCAAATGAAATTATTCCTCCCGGATCAGCAGCCCGCAATCAGTGTGCCGCTTGCTGTGGTTCGTTGGATGGAAGGTGGCCGGATTGCTGTTGAGTTTATTCGGTCGTCTGAAGAGGATCAGGCGCGGCTCATGCGGTTTGTCCAGCGGCACCGCCGGGCGAGCACGATCCCGATGTGGCAGGGTGGTATTGAGCTACTGTCGGCGGCTGGGGAGTAAGCGGACAGCTCCCCATCTAACTAACCACGTTCTTGTCAGAACCGCTCTTGTTCCCCTATACTAGGTCTGCGCGGGTGTGAAGACTGGGTGATCGCTCGATGTTTCTGACATCGGGAGGAAAGTCCGGACTCCAAGGGCAGGGCGCTGGGTAACTCCCAGGCGGAGCAATCCGACACCAGCACCACAGAAATCAAACCGCCGATGGCCAAGGGGCGACGAGATCCCATCTGGTCGCTGTGGCTCAGGTAAGGGTGAAACGGTGGAGTAAGAGCCCACCGCGGTGATGGTGACATCATTGGCACGGTAAGCGTCGCCCGGTGCAAGACCAAATAGGAAGACGCTTGCAGGGTTCCTCGCGAGTCTTGCAAACAGACTGGCCCGGTCGAGGTCTTCGGGTAGGTCGCTTGAGGTTCGAGGTAACTCGAATCCCAGAGAAATGATCATCCATGCGGAGTGGGAAACTTCTTCGCGGGACAGAATCCGGCTTATAGGTCTTAGCACCTGCGCTCTTTTTCCCTGTGAGTGATAACGCTCCTCCGATGGTTTTCTGAGATCTAGTCAAGTAACTGGAAGCAGGCGGCGACCCCTTGGTGGGCGACGCGATGGGTGCGGACACCATCCCCATCCTGCTCGCCGGCGGAAACCGATGGCGAGCAACTCCGTTACGTGCAGATGCCGGAAGGTCTACGCCACAACCTGCCCTACCTTCCAACTCAGTGCGGTGGCGGCCTCCAAGCGTTTGTACCGTGAGGCGGCTGTGGTCCGGAGCCGCTCCGCGGCGAAGGGTGCGCGACTACATTGGTCGTGTGCAGATGCCGCCATTGTTTGGTGCGGAAACTGAGAGCCGGGGCCCCGCCAGTCCCACTCGTGGCCCACACGCGCGACGGTCTTTGGTGCGCGCGCGGTGTCGGCGACTGACCGGTGCCCGTACCCGTTCTCACTCGGTCCGGCTCTCCGCATACGGCAGCGCGCGTAGCAGCGCTAGGGCCTCGGGGGATCCTGCTTCGGCATGACATCCAGCCCGTTCAAAATCTGGTGGGTCCAGCACCGCTGCGCTGCGCGGTAGGCTGCGGCTCTCCCAGAGCCATCCCGATGCCCCAGTGCCCATCCGTGACGGTTCAGCGCCAGGGCTTCAGACCCCCGGTTGCACAGATCCCGGAGCACCGCGCCCCACGATTCCGTTGATTCCCGCTGACCAGGCGCGCGGCGGTGCTGTCTTCCTGGCCAGCCATCCACGCCCTCCAGTTTCCTCGAGCCGCCGGTAGGTCCAGGCCTCGTATTCCAGATGCTAAAGGGCCGTGCCCGGCTTGCGTCACGGCGATGCCTCCTTAGCAGGGCCGGACGTCAGCCCTATAGCTTTGGTCACCCGAACGGTTGTCCCCGGCGTTTCCCTATTGCCCACACCGTTTGCTTGTCCCTCGGTTTACTTTATCTGTTGGTATCTTTATCAGAGAAGAGATCCAGGGTGTGATTCTCTTCAGCTCATTCGCAAACCGCTCTTTAGTAGATCCTATTGACGCTTCCAAACCAGGATGGTAGGATCTCGCACCGTTCTCCTTGATATTTAAGTAATTTCTGAGCGAGCAAGGTATTGTGTCGTTTCAATAAGGCGTGTCATTTCTGGTATCAAAGGGTTAGCTGATTTTTGATGTCGTGCGATCTGGTGGTTGGAGGGAGGGTCTCTCATGAAACTCACCGGTGCTGAAATCTTCATCGAATGCCTCAAGCGGGAAGGGGTGAAGACTGTCTTCGCTCTTCCTGGCGGAGTTGTCTTGAAGATTTTCGATATGCTCCACCAGCAGAAGGACCTCGAGATTATTTTGACTCGACATGAACAAGGGGCAGGCCATATGGCCGAAGGCTATGCCAAGGTCACCGGCAAGGCGGGCGTGTGCCTCGTGACATCCGGCCCCGGCATGACCAATGTGATTACGGCCTTAGCCGATGCGTACATGGATTCCGTGCCACTGGTCTGTTTCAGCGGGCAAGTGCCGACCAGCTTGATCGGAAACGATGCGTTTCAGGAAGCGGACAATGTGGGCTTGAGCCGGCCCTGCACGAAGTACAACTTTCTTGTCAAAGACGTGAACGATTTGGCCGTGACGATTAAAGAGGCCTTCTACATTGCGACGACCGGCCGTCCCGGACCGGTGCTGGTCGATATCCCGAAAGACGTGTCAATGGCAATAGCGGAGTTCAGCTATCCAAGTTCCGTGTTGATCCGTGGGTACAACCCAACATACGAGGGCAATAAGTGGCAGATCAAGCAAGCAGCTGAATCGATTACCAAGGCCAAGAAGCCGATTCTTTATGTGGGCGGCGGCGTGGTGTTCTCCGGTGCCTCGCAGGAATTGCTCGAATTGGCCGAGATGACGCAGATTCCAGTCGACATGACACTGATGGGTCTCGGCGCATTTCCAGGCGAGCATCCCCTGTCCATGGGGATGATGGGGATGCACGGCACCTATCAGGCGAATATGGCGGTGCATTACTCTGATCTCGTGATTGCGGTCGGGGCTCGGTTCGACGATCGGGTAACCGGCAAAGTGTCGGAGTTTTGCCCCTACGCCAAGGTCATTCACATCGACATCGATCCGACGTCGATCCGAAAAAACATCAACGTCGACATTCCGATTGTTGGCGATTGCAAAGCCGTGCTCCGCGAATTGAATCAATTCCTGCGCGCGACGGTGAACGGCGAGCAGAAAGAACTTCGGAAGCCCTGGTGGGATCAGATTCGCGAATGGCAGCAGGAGCACCCGCTGACTTATCACCAGGAAAAGGACGGGCCGATCAAGCCGCAAGAGGTGGTGAAGCGGCTGTATGAACTCACGAAGGATCGAAGCCCGATCGTCTCAACGGACGTTGGACAGCACCAAATGTGGGCCGCACAGTACTTTAAACTGGCGAAGCCGAACCGGTGGTTGACCTCGGGCGGTCTTGGGACTATGGGCTTTGGGTTGCCCGCGGCCATGGGCGCGCAGGCCGCCTTTCGCGATCGCCTCGTCCTCTGCATTGCTGGAGACGGCAGCATTCAGATGAACATGCAGGAGTTGGCGACGGCGGTGGTGAGCAAACTGCCGGTAAAGATCATCATTCTGAATAACCGATTTCACGGCATGGTACGTCAGTGGCAGGATCTCTTCTACGAAGGGCGCTATGCGTCGAGCTATCTGGATATGACGCCGGATTTCGTGAAGCTGGCGGAGGCCTATGGCGCAGTCGGATTGCGAGCCAATAAGGTGGGGGATCTCGACAGCGTGCTGAAAGAAGCCATGGCCACGGATAAACCCGTCATCGTAGATGTCCCGACCTATCCGTACGAGAACTGCTATCCGATGATTCCGGCCGGCGGCTGCAACCACGAAATGATTTTTGAAGACCCGCCGGAGTTAAAGAAGAAACAATCTGGCACGGCAAAAGTGACGCCGGAAGATAAAGACACCGTGTTAACAGCATGAGAGGCAAAGAGTGTCTAGCGTTAGCTGATGGCACGGACTTGAAGGTATCGGCTCCCTGGTTTGGGGCATAGGTCAATTAGCCATAAGCTCTTTATATTTCGTACTTCCATGGAACATATCATTTCGGTGATAGTTGAGAATAAGTTTGGCGTGCTTTCCCGGGTCGCTGGGTTGTTCAGCGGACGCGGGTTTAACCTTGAGAGTCTTTCGGTCGCACCCACGCTCGATCCCTCCATGTCTCAGATGACCATCGTGACTTCAGGCGATGAGCGGATTATTGAGCAGATCGTCAAGCAGCTCAATAAGCTGATCGATGTGATCAAAGTGGTGGATCTGAATGAGACAGAATTTGTCTCACGGGAAACGGCGATTATCAAGGTTCATACGAAGGATCAGGATCGGGCAGAGGCGCTCAGGATTGTGGATATCTTTCGGGCGAACATCATCGACTCCACGCCGAGCACCTACACAATCGAAGTCTCTGGAGATCCCAAGAAGATTGAAGCGATCATCAACTTGTTGCAGCCCCTTGGAATCAAAGATTTAGTCCGCACCGGTCGCGTTGCCGTGGCTCGGGAACCGATTCGCCCGCCTACCATGCAAGCCAAGAAGGTTGCCCGCGAGTAGCTTCCCGCCGAGTACTCGCTCGGTCATTGTCAAAAGATATGCATTGTTAAAGGAGTACAGCATGAAGATCTACTACGATAAGGACGCAGACATTCAGCAGATTCGTAATAAGAAGGTGGCCGTCATCGGCTATGGAAGCCAGGGCCATGCACATGCGTTGAATATGAAGGAGAGCGGCGTGAATGTGGTGATCGGTCTGCGCGAAGGGGCGTCCTGGAAAAAGGCTGAGCAAAGCAGCCTCAAAGTCATGCCGGTGGCCGATGCGGTCAAGGCGTCCGATGTGGTGGTGATTCTTGCGCCCGATGAAGCCCAAGCAGCCATCTATCGCCAGGAAGTGGCGCCCAATCTCAAGCCCGGATCATACTTGGCTTTTGGTCATGGATTTAATATTCATTTTGGACAAATTGTCCCGCCGGCTTCCGTGAACGTATTCATGGTGGCTCCGAAGGGGCCAGGTCATCTCGTCCGCTCTGAGTATACGAAGGGCAGCGGCGTGCCGTGCTTGCTCGCGATTCACCAAGATCCCAGCGGCAGTACCAGGCAGGTGGGGTTAGCCTATGCAAGCGCGATTGGTGGGGGACGGGCGGGGGTGATCGAAACGAATTTTCGCGAAGAAACCGAGACCGACCTGTTCGGTGAACAGGCGGTGCTATGCGGAGGGCTCACTTCTTTGATTCAAGCCGGATATGAGACGTTGGTCGAGGCCGGATATTCTCAGGAGCTGGCCTACTTCGAGTGCTTGCACGAAGTGAAGCTCATCGTTGACCTGATCTATCAAGGCGGCATCGCCAATATGCGTTACTCGATCAGTACGACTGCCAAATATGGAGATATCACACGCGGTTCCAGGGTGGTGACCGAACAGACCAAGCAGGAGATGAAGAAGATCCTTGGCGAAATTCAGACCGGCCAGTTTGCCAAAGAATGGGTTCTGGAGAATCAAGCCAATCGTCCTGTCTACAATGCGCTGCTTGCCAAAGGCGAAGCACATCCCATCGAGATGGTGGGAGCTAAGCTACGAGCGATGATGCCCTGGCTAAAGAAGGATCAGCTGGTCGACAAAACCAAGAACTAGCAGGATGTTGAAAACGTCCGTCCGCTTCGTTCTCGTTTGCTCAGAGGCTCCACGTACAAACAAGCAAGCGTACGCATCGCCGCTTCACGTGCTGTGGCCTTGCCGGACGTCCATTTTGAGTATCCTGCAAACTGCATTGTAAGAGATGGAGGTGCTGTGGCAGATCGTGCCGTCGGTGTCCCGTTTGCCAAAGAAGGGATTCCCTTCATTGCGGCTCCCGCCGGCGTTACTCTGTTGACAGGGTGGCTGGGCTGGCCTATTGTGACAATCGGAGCTGCACTCCTGACGCTTTTAGTCGCGTGGTTTTTCCGTAATCCGGCCAGAGTTGTGCCACAGGGCCCACGTCTCGTGGTGGCACCTGGTGATGGGAAAGTCATTGCAATCGAAGAAGAGTTTGAGCCCAGGTTTCTGAAAGATCGCAGTATTAGGATTACGATTTTCTTAAATGTGTTCGATGTGCACATCAATCGGATTCCCTGCGATGGCGTCGTTGAAGATGTGCAGTATCAGCCGGGGGTATTCTTGGTTGCCAGTAAGCCGGAAGCAACTTTGAAGAATGAACAGAATGCCTTGATGATTCGGACGTCTGAGGGGGCTAAGGTATTATGTGTGCAAGTCGCGGGTTTGATCGCCCGGCGCCTTGTCTGTTGGGTCTCGGCACAGGATCGGGCGATACGAGGTGAGCGGTTTGGATTGATCCGCTTTGGTTCACGTATGGACACCTTTCTCCCAATCGGCATAAGCCTTCGAGTGGCCGAAGGAGATTGGGTAAAAGGCGGAGAAACCATTCTAGGAGAGTTGCGATGAAAGTCACCGGTTTCAAAAACTCTTTTGGGAAAGACGGGAAGCAGCGCAAGGCGGTCATGCATCTGATTCCGAACCTCTTCACGACCGGCAATTTGTTCTGTGGAGTTTTTGCGATTCTCTCGGTCTTCAATGCCACCTACATGGAGGCGGCCATTGCGATTCTCGTCGCGATGATTTTTGACGTCCTTGATGGCAAGTCAGCCAGGCTGACGAATAGCACGAGTCATTTCGGCCTGGAATATGACTCACTGTCCGATCTCGTCTCGTTCGGTGTCGCGCCGGGGCTCCTGATCTATTCCTGGGCGCTGAGCGGGCTGGGGACGTTCGGAGTGGCCGTCATGTTCGCCTATGTGGCCATGGGCGCGGTGCGGTTGGCTCGGTTCAACTCAACCGTGGTCTTGTCTGACGGCAAGTACTTTACCGGCCTTGCTATTCCCGCAGCGGCGGGAGTCATTGCCTCTATGGTCGTGTTCGATCATCACATCGTTCGGATGGGGGCGGAGGTGAAGCCGATCCTCGTGTTGATCATCACCTTCATCCTGTCTTTCCTGATGGTCAGTACGATCAAGTATCGCAGCTTTAAAGAACTGAAGTTTAAGGGCCACCGGCAGATCACCTATCTCGTGTGGGGGATTCTCGCGTTGATGATGGTAACAGCCTGGCCTCAGGGTATGTTATTTGTAATATTTGCCGGCTATGCCCTGATGGGTCCGGTTGAACGAATTTTCTGGCTCGTCGCACGAGCGGTTGGGAAAAAGGGCGCCGGGAAAGTTGATCTGCCGCCGTTCGAGTCGAAGTCGTAGTGGTTGTGATGAGGAGCAGTACGCGAACTGCACAGAACTGAGAGAGCTGGTGGATGGTGCAAACTAGCCTGTGCGTCGCGGAACTCGCCTTTGAGCCGAATTCCTGAACGAGGAGTAAGGGATTCCGCCTCGCCCCCGTGAGTGGGCGTCGTGAGTGGGCGTAATGAAGAGCTCTGAACGACGTGTACGTTGTTTGGGCTGAATCAGGGTGGTACCACGGAGCGCATGAAGCCTTCGTCCCTGCATAAATAGGGGATGAGGGCTTTGGTCTTTTCAGAGGTCCAGCGAGGTCGGTTGTTAATTGAGGGGGAAAAATTGAGCGCTGGCCCAATGGACGGAATGTGTGGCGCAAAGTGCTTTGGATGGAGGTAGAGCCATGACCAGGATGATTCGCATTTTCGATACGACCTTACGGGATGGTGAGCAATCGCCCGGAGCCAGCATGAATGTGGAAGAGAAGGTCATGGTGGCCAAGCAGCTGGCTCGGCTCGGGGTCGATATTGTCGAGGCAGGGTTTGCCTATAGTTCCCCCGGGGATTTCGAAGCGGTGCAACGGATTGCCCAGGAGGTCGAAGGGCCGACCATTTGTAGTCTGTCACGGGCGCGTCCCGAAGATATTGATCGCGCCTGGGAGGCCTTGAAAGGGGCGCCGAAGGTCCGTATCCATACGTTCCTCTCGACCTCCGACATCCACTTAACGCACCAGTTTCGGATGACGCGGGAAGAGGCTAAAAAGCGTGCGGTTGAAATGGTCCAGCGCGCACGGAGCTACGTCAATGACGTCGAGTTCTCGCCGATGGATGCGAGCCGTTCCGATCCGGCCTATCTGTACGAGGTCATTGAAGCAGTCATCGCAGCCGGGGCAGGCACCATCAACATTCCTGACACGGTGGGCTACGCGGTGCCGCAAGAGTTCGGCGCGTTGATCAAGGGGATTTGTGACAAGGTTCCCAACTCCAAGCACACGGTGATCTCGGTCCACTGCCACAACGATCTGGGCGTTGCAGTGGCGAACAGCCTGGCGGCCATTGTCAATGGTGCGGGTCAGGTCGAGTGTACGATCAACGGGATTGGCGAGCGTGCGGGGAATACGTCGCTGGAAGAAATTGTCATGGGACTCAGGACCAGAAGGGATTTCTATCAGAGCGATACACAGATCCAGACCGAAGAGATTGCAAAGACGAGCCGCCTTGTAAGCAAGATCACGGGAATGGTGGTGCAGCCCAACAAGGCTATCGTTGGGGCGAATGCCTTTGCCCATACCTCAGGGATTCACCAGGATGGGCTGCTCAAGGACAAGACAACCTATGAAATCATGCGACCGGAATCGATCGGCTTAGTCGAGAGCAAGATGGTGATGGGCAAGCTCTCTGGTCGCCACGCGTTTCGGCAACGGCTGGAAGAGCTGGGTTACAAGATCAGCGAAGAAGAGATCAACCACGCGTTTGAGCGGTTCAAGAAACTGGCTGATCAAAAGAAGGAGATCTACGAAGAGGATCTCGAGGTCATCGTGTCAGAGCAACTGGCGAAGATGGCGGAGCGGATTGTGCTGAACTCGTTTCACGTCGAAAGCGGAACTGATCGGATTCCCACAGCGACGGTGGAACTTGAGATTGACGGCCAGGTGGTGAAACAGTCCGGAACGGGTGACGGGCCTGTCGATGCCATTTATCGGACCATTGCGGCGATGACGCAGACGAAGAGCAAGCTTCTCACGTTCGGCGTCAATGCGATCACCAGCGGGACCGATGCGCAAGGGGAAGTCTCCGTGCGGGTTGAGGAGGACGGGCGAACTGTCTCCGGCCACGGTGCTGACACCGACATCATTACTGCAGCAGCCAGAGCCTATCTCAACGCCTTGAATCGACTGGCCTATATGGCATCAAAACAGGCTAAAGGAGCGCAGAAGGGCCGCTTGATTTGATCGTTCTTGCCACGCTAAAGTGGCGTCCCCTGACCTTCGAAGCCGGACAAATGGTGTCTGCTTGGAGGGACGTTGGGGGGCGTCGTTGATGCTGAAGAGAACCCTCGCAGAGTGCCGTGAGTTTGTGGCAGGGGATCACACGGTCCTTTGGGAATTCCTGCATCCAACGAAGCAGGTGGTCAACCTTGGGTACAGTTTTGCCCACGGCAAATTGGCGCCGGGACGACGATCGAAATGGCATGTGTTGACCTCTTCCGAGGTGTCCTACTTCATCGAGGGCAAGGGCCGGTTTACAATCGACACGGAGACTTGTTTGGTCGAATCTGGTTCAAGGATCTATGTGCCTCCGGGTGCCTCTGGGCGGCAAACAGTCCTTGGAGAATACCGGGACGACCGACGTAAGGTTTCGTTGTCTGGTCGATCAGCCTGGCGGATCGAAGATGAAGCATTGTTGGAATAATAATCGACAGATTTTGTGATGGGAAGGAGTGCGTGACGTGAACGCGAAAATTGCGGTGTTAGCGGGAGATGGAGTGGGGCGTGAGATCGTACCGGAAGCTGTAAAGGTCCTGAAGGCGATCGGGGAGAAGTATCACCATTCATTTGAGTTTGTCTCAGCCGTCATCGGCGGGCAGGCGATCGACACAGTAGGAGTGCCGCTCCCGCAGAACACGTTGGCGCATACGAAGCAGTGTGATGCAGTATTGTTAGGCGCAGTGGGTGGCCCCAAGTGGGAAGGCTTGGAGTACAGTCTCAGGCCCGAGCGCGCGCTCCTCGGAATTCGAGAAGCATTGGGGCTCTATGCGAATCTCCGTCCGGCAAAGGTCTATGCCAAACTCGTCGATGCCTCCACGTTGAAGCGCGAGGTCATTGAAGGAATTGACATCCTCGTGATTCGAGAACTCACCGGCGGTATTTATTTCGGCAAGCCCAAGGGTATTGAGAAATTGCCAAATGGCGAAGAGCGTGGCATCAACACCGAGGTTTATACCACAGAAGAAATCCGACGGATTGCCAGGGTGGCGTTCGAAGCCGCACGGAAGCGGCGCAACAAAATGACGTCAGTGGATAAGGCGAATGTGTTGGAGTCGTCTGAACTCTGGCGAAAGGTCGTGATAGACGTCCATAAATCCTACCCGGATGTTGAGTTGGGACATATGTATGTGGACAACGCCGCGATGCAATTGGTGCGAAACCCGCGGCAGTTTGACGTGGTCCTGTGCAACAACATCTTTGGGGATATCCTCAGTGACGAGGCTGCGATGCTTACCGGCTCGATCGGGATGTTGCCGTCCGCGAGTATCGGGGCGAAGGTTGGGTTATTTGAGCCGATCCACGGCAGCGCACCGGATATTGCTGGAAAGAATATTGCCAATCCCATTGCGACAATTGCCTCAGCTGCCATGATGCTGTCCTATGCGTTTCAGCTCGACAAAGAGGCGGAGGCTATTGAACAGGCCATTGTGAAAACGCTCGATCTCGGCTATCGGACGAAAGATATTCAGAGCCCCGGCGCCCGGATTGTCGGGGCGACGGAGATGGGGGATGCGATTCTTCGGAACTTGGATTAGCCCCGCTTGGCGCGTTGATATGACGAAGACTCTTCGCCCCTGGACAATTAGAACGCTTGCAGGAAACGGCGAGCCTGGATTTTCTGGAGATGGCAAACCTTCTGATCAGGCGAGCCTGAATGAACCGAAGGGATTGACGATCGATTCTCACGGAAACGTATATATCGCTGACTCTGAAAACCACGTCATTCGGAAGATTGATCGAACTACCGGTGTCATCTCGACGGTCGCTGGTTCGGCAGGCGACGAAAGCGCGCGACCGGTTGTTCAGCAGGAAGTAGAGGCACAACAGTCAGCGGAAGAGGATCCCTTTGCCGACGCGAGCCAAGCCAGCACGCAGAAGTATACGCAGCAAGCGGATGTGAGCGGAACGGTTCGGTATCTTATCAAAGGCGCGACTGTGCAGAAGCGGTTCGGTGGGGACGGAGGGCCGGCGCCAGAGGCTCGCCTGAACTTCCCCACGGCTGTTGTCGTGGACCAGAAGGGCACCATCTTTATCGCCGACACGATGAATCACCGAGTGCGTCGTGTGGATGCGGTCACAGGGGTGATCACGACGCTGGCCGGGACTAAGCAGGCACGATTCTCAGGCGATGGAGGTCCGGCTGACCAAGCGGCGCTCAATGAACCGGCCGCTCTTGCGCTCGACGGGCAAGGACGTCTTTTCATTGCAGATCAGACTAACAATCGCGTACGGGTGGTTGATTTGAACATGGGGCTCATCTCTACCTATGCTGGTACAGGATTGGCTACCTACGATGGAGATGAGGTTCTAGCTACCTGCGCAAGCTTGGCAGGTCCAAGTGGAGTCGTGGTACAAGACGGGGTGCTCTATATAGCGGACACATTCAATAGTCGAATCAGAGCAGTCGATCTGTCGACAGGCCTGATTTCGACGGTGGCTGGAGACGGGGGGGAGTATCGGTACCAATCCGCGGTGGAGCCCCCATCCACAAGTCTCTCTCGGCCATCAGGAGTAGCGGTTGATCTATCTGTTAATCTCTTTATCACGGATTCCGACAGCCATTTAGTTCGGTGCTGGGATCGTGAAACGAAGGTAATTGTGCGGGTTGCAGGGGCTGGGATTGCGTCCTGCGCTGGTGACGGAGGAACGGCTCTGGAGGCCAGTTTAAGCTACCCGTTCGGGATCGTGTTCGATCAGGACGGTGCCTTGTTGGTGGCTGATACGTTTAATCATCGGATTCGTCGATTGTCGATGGAGTAGAAATGGTTCACATGCTGAAGAAGAAACCTGCATATACGGTTGCAGTCGTCGGTGCGACAGGGGCGGTGGGGACTGAGATGGTCGAGGTACTCGAAGAGCGCACATTTCCAGTCGGTACGCTCATCCCCCTAGCCTCGTCCCGCTCTGCTGGTGGAACCGTCACCTTTCGTGGCGAAGCGATTCCTGTACAGGCGCTCACGAAGGATTCATTTGCGGGGGTGGATATTGCGCTGTTTTCCGCCGGTGCGGACATCAGTCGAGAATTTGCGCCGATCGCGGCCAAGGCGGGAGCCGTCGTGATCGACAACAGCGATGCTTGGCGGATGGAACCGGATGTGCCACTCGTGATCCCAGAAGTAAATGCGCACGACATTGCGAATCACAAGGGCATCATCGCCAATCCCAATTGCTCCACCATCCAAATGGTCGTGGCGCTGAAGCCGTTACATGACCGAGCGAGGATCCGACGGATCGTCGTGACCACGTTTCAGTCGGTCTCGGGAACCGGCAAGGAAGCGATGGAGGAATTGATGACAGAGACTCAGGACTTGCTCAGTTTCAAACACGCGACCCCTAAGGTCTATCCGTATCAGATTGCCTTCAATTGTCTCCCCCAGATCGATGACTTTCTTCCCAGCGGCTACACGAAGGAAGAACTTAAGATGCTCAACGAGACCCGCAAGATTATGGGAGATCGGTCCATTCAGGTCACCGCGACCACCGTGCGAGTCCCTGTTTATGTCGGCCACTCTGAAGCGGTGAACATCGAGACGGAGCAGAAGCTGACAGCCAACGAAGCACGGGCAATCCTGTCCGAGGCCCCCGGTGTGCGGATCTTTGACGATCCTGCCCACAAGGTCTACCCCATGCCGCTGGATGTGGCTGGCAAGGACGAGGTCTATGTCGGACGTGTGCGCGAAGATGAATCGATTGCCAATGGACTGAATCTCTGGGTGGTCGCCGATAATCTCCGCAAAGGGGCCGCGTTGAATGCCGTCCAGATCGCCGAAAGCCTGGTGAAGGACTAGTAGGACGCTGAAACAGCCCGCCGGATTGGTTCCCTACCTGGGCGCAGGCAGGTCGCCGCGCACTCCGAAGTCGTAATGCGTGACACGTGATGCGCCACGCAAAGGGGACATCGGTCGACACTGAGGCTGCGCCTGCAGAACGGCGCGTCTAGGCGCGCTGGTGTTGGGCGGGTGAGAATGAAGGCTGTTTGAGCGTCTTGTACCTGTTCCTGTGCTGGAATATTCGGACACCGTGCCTGTTGTCGGACAGGAGAAACATTGTTCTTAGGAAATTACTGATGCCAGAATGGACCGCTCTCGGCAAGGTTTTGATTGGAATCGGGGTTGGGATCGTTGTGTTCGGTGTGTTGTTGGTTGCGGCAGATCGTGTTCCTGGGCTTGGGAGCGCCTTTAGTTGGTTGGGAAAGCTTCCCGGCGATCTATCCTTCAAGCGCGACAACGTCAGCTTTTATTTTCCCATCGCCACTAGTGTTCTCCTCAGTATCGTCCTTAGTCTGGTATTCTATGTTCTAGGATGGCTCTTCCGCCGATGAGGTCGCGACAGCTCTGTGCCGGAGTGGTTGGATTGGCGATGGGATTGGGGTGTGCGGTGGCGCCTCCAGCCCAAGCGGCTCAATCGATTCGTGTCCTGCTGGCCTCCGATGTTCAGCAGCTGGAGCTGCGGGCTGAGAATACCATCTGGGTGATGGATGCGCAGGGTCGGGAACATTTTTATCGGTCCTCCCTTCGGATCGAAGTGCGAGGCCAAGCCATGTTCCTGAACGGATCTCGTGTCGTGGGCGCTCAGCTGACGCTACAGGCAAAGGCTCAGGACTTAAAGCTTTGGTTACCGCCCCACCATGGTAACGGAATTGGGACATCGCCCCAGTCAGGTGATGAGGAGGCCGCGCTGCAAGTCAGCGGCTTAGTCCAGTTGGTCCGCCGTGGGAAAGGTTTGCTGGTCATCAATCAGGTCGATCTGGAAGAGTATGTGAAGGGGGTTGTACCGGCTGAAGTCAATTCCTCCTGGCATCCCGAGATGCTCAAGGTGCAGGCAGTTGCAGCCAGGACCTACGCGCTTTATCAACACATGCTCAGCGCGTCGCATGACTATGATGTAGCCGCTGGTATTCAGGATCAGGTCTACCGTGGCCGCCAGGGCATAGATGCGCGGGTAGAGCAAGCAGTAGAGTCAACGAGAGGATTGGTGGTAACCCATCAAGGCGCACCGATCTATGCGGCGTTCTCGTCGACGGCCGCCGGTATTACCGAAGATGCCATGATTGTCTGGTCGAAAGACTTGCCTTATTTGAAAGGCGTCGAGTGTCCGTTCGACGTGGAGTCCCCTTATTATCAATGGAAGGCCTCCTTCAAGATCGACACGCTTGAGAAGAATCTGCGGCAACAAGGATTCGCGGTCGGGACGATCGCGACGCTCACGCCACTCACCCATAGCCGTGCGGGCCGCGTGGCCACACTGCGTATCTTGCACTCCAAAGGGGAGCTGATCCTGCGTGGAGAAGAACTTCGCAAGGCGGTGGGCTATACGGTGGTGCTCAGTACGCAGTTTACGATTGAATCGATCGGCCAGGAGGTCGTGCTCTCTGGGTATGGGGCAGGCCATGCAGTTGGCTTATGCCAATGGGGCGCCAAAGAGCTGGCGGAGTTGGGCTACTCCTTTTCCAGTATTCTTCGATATTACTATCCAGGAACGGAACTTCAGAATGCTGCGCTGACGCAGGCACCCCCGGTGCTGGCGTCCTAATGCAACTCTCCGACTTCGACTTTCCGTTCGATCCTGCTCTCGTCGCCTCGCAGCCCATCATTCCTCGTGATCGTGCGCGATTGCTGCTCCTGGATCGAAAAACGAATCAACTCGTCCATCACCATGTCTTTGATCTTCCCGAATTGCTTGAACCCGGCGATCTTCTTGTCGTGAATGAAACGAAGGTATTGGCTGCACGGGTGTCAGGAACAAAGAGGCCGACGGGGACGCCGGTCGAGGTGTTGTTCGTCAAGGATCTCGGCGATGGCTTGTGGGAGATCATGGTCAAAAGCACTTTCCATGTAGGTCAGGTCATTGAATTCGATGGGCAGTCTCGCGCAACCATTCTGAAACGGGATGCCACGAGCACGCAAGTTAAAGTGGAAAGCCCTGTATCAGTCGCGCAATTACTCCGAACACGAGGGGCCATGCCGCTTCCGCCGTACATTAAGCGTCCGTCAACCCAGGAGGATCACAGCTGGTATCAAACGCTCTTTGCAAAAAAAGAGGGAGCAATTGCCGCGCCGACAGCGGGGCTCCACTTTACCGCGGAACTCCTCTCGCAGCTGGACACATCAGCGATCAGAGTTGCCAAGGTGACCCTTCATGTCGGCCTAGGAACGTTTAAGTCGGTCGTGACGGAGCGTATCGAGGACCATCAGATGGGGGAAGAAGTATTTGATGTCAGCGAGGAAACTGCCAAGGCGATAGTTCAGACAAAGCAAGCCGGTCGGCGGGTAGTTGCCGTCGGAACCACGGTCGTCCGAGCGCTTGAAACCGTTGCGAGAGAAAAGGGCCGGGTTGTCCCGACGTCCGGCGAGAGCCGTCTGTTCATCACGCCTGGGTTTCAATTCAAGGTGGTCGATGCCCTCATGACGAACTTCCACCTTCCACGGACCACACTCTTGATGTTGGTGTCGGCGTTTGCCGGTACCGGGCTGGTTCGGAGGGCCTATGAAGAGGCGGTCAGGGAGCGGTATCGCTTTTACAGCTACGGCGACTCGACGCTGATTCTCTAGCCGATCAGGCTACGAATCAGTATCGAACAGTTTCTTGTGAGTGGGAAACTCTTATAGCAGTTCGCGGTGGATCTTAATCGGAATCTTGGCTTTCAGGGATTCTTGATATGCGACCAAAGCGCGTTGCTGTTTCTGAAAGAGCATGTCTTGCAGAACACGATCCTTAGCCGTCGCGGCCTTGGCAGGATCAGAGTCTTGCGGTTTCGTCATGAGGAATTGTCCTTCGGAGATCTCTGCGGGGGTGAGAGCCACAGAATCGAGAACGATCATCCGCGCTTTATTTCCCAAGACCTCCTGGTACTGCGCGGCTTCAAACACAGCCGGTGTCAAGTGGTTGGCTGCGAGAATGCGTTGGTAGAGCTCAGGGTCGAAGGCCCCGTTCTTTTGAAAATCAGGAATTTGAACGATTATCTCACGCAAGTCTGCATCGGATACCGTCACGCCCATGTTTTTTGCGGCAATGAGCCAGACGCGATTGGCGACGAGTTGTTCGATGACAAACTGTTTGAAGTCTTCATCCTTGAAGTCGCCGGAGGCGTTTTCTTTGTACAAGCGATACATGTTTTCATGGGTACGTCGGAAGTCGTCGAGCGAGACGGTGAGGTCTCCAACGTTCGCTACAGCGTTGCCCGCTTGCTCGCCGAATCCCCACCAACCCATCGTGATCACGAAGGCGATGGCCAAAATGCCCATGCCGGATTTGAACAACCAGGGATGGTTTTGCCCTGCGCTGCGGATTACCTTAATCATGAAGTCCTCTCATCCATTCAATTATACCGGTATACCGGGATTGTACTTGTGGGCAAGTCTGAAGGCAAGATCAGGCAGGTCATGAACGGGTGACCTGGCGCATGTGGTGTCCCTGGGCATAGAGGGTCGATCATAGACGAGGTTTAAGAGTCTATCCTTTTCGGTATAGAGTTGGCTGACGAGCCATTAGGGCTCTGAAAAGAAGGCCGTGAAAAAAGAATGATCTTTGTTTGTGCAAGATGTTTGATTTTGTTATACTTTGCCTCTAATTAGAAGGAGATCCCTTGACGGGGGAGGGGCCAACCGAGAAGTTGCTGGAAAGAACGGTCTATCCGAAAGCCCACGTCCTGCATCGGTTTATTGCAAAATTGATCGATCTGTTTATCGTTGTTGCCGCATACGAAATTGCTCCTCCGATCGGGTTTCTTTCCGGTCTGGCCTACATTTTGATTGCAGACGGATTTTCGGGCGGGAGAAGTATTGGCAAGCGGTTGGTTGGTCTCCAGACCATGCGAGTGGATGATCGGGACGCTGCGGGCTTCCGAGAATCGATCATTCGTAATCTTCCGCTGGGCATCGCGCAGATCGCCTTTGCGGTCCCGTATGTTGGATGGCTGGTGGCGCTGGCTATTTTAGCGTTTGAAAGCTTTCTGATCATTGGGAATGAGCAAGGTCGGCGGCTTGGTGATGAAGTCGCCAGGACCCACGTGTTAGACGCCGGTCAGCTCGAAGTTCCAGATTAAGATTAAGCGAAGTGCACAGGCTCGGCGCAGGATCGTCTGGCCAAGATGAAGGGAGAGACGCTGTGGGGTTCGCGGGAGATATATTCGGGTGGTTCTCCGATGATCTTGCGATCGATTTAGGTACAGCCACAACCCTGGTGTACGTCAATGGGAAGGGGATTGTCCTAAATGAACCGTCCGTGGTGGCAGTCGAAAAGAAAAGCGAAAAGGTGCTGGCCGTCGGAGTCGATGCGAAGAAAATGCTCGGACGCACGCCCGACACCATCGTGGCAATTCGACCCATGAAAGATGGCGTGATCGCCGACTTCGAGATGGCCGAGCTGATGCTGAAGCATTTCATCCGCAAGACTCACAATCGCAGCGCCTTTGTTCGGCCGCGGATTGTCATTGGGGTACCGTCTCGCATCACGCAGGTCGAGCAACGGGCTGTGCGTGATTCGGCAGAATTGGCTGGAGCGCGCGAAGTCTATTTGATCGAAGAACCGGTGGCCGCGGCGATCGGGGCCGGACTGCCGATCACGGAGCCGTCCGGCAACATGGTCGTCGACGTGGGGGGTGGTACGACGGATATTGCGATCATCTCGCTCGGCGGGATTGTGTACAGCGAGTCCGTGAAGGTTGCCGGCGACCGGTTGGACGAGGCGATCATGAACTACATCAAGAGGAAGTATAACTTGCTCATCGGCGAACACATGGCGGAACGGATCAAGTTTGAGATCGGGTCCGCCTATTCGTTCGAGGAGCGCAAAACTATGATGATCAAGGGCCGGGATCTGATCTCGGGCATCCCGCGCACGCTGGTCGTGGACGACGCCGAAATTCGCGAAGCCTTGCAGGAACCCATTGGGACCATTGTGAATGCCATAAAGATTGCATTGGAAAACACTCCGCCAGAATTGGCGGGGGATATTATTGACCGCGGAATTGTGTTAACCGGTGGAGGCTCCCTCCTGAAAGGGATGGACACTCGATTCCGCGAAGAAACGAACTTGCCGATCATTACGGTGGACGATCCGCTCACTTCCGTCGTCTTGGGAGTGGGGAAGATTTTGGACGAACTGGATCTCCTCCGGAAGGTGTCGGTCATGTCTCAGGCCAACAACCTCCGGTAAGGTTCCATCCCCTCATGCGGATGGTCAATTTACGCGCCCCCTACAACGCGAGGCGTTTTGTCCTCGTCTTCGCCGTCATTCTCCTGCTCGGCTTTCTTCTCTTGCCTAGCCAACTCCAAGGTGTGTTTCAGCAATTGGGCAGCCCAGTTGGATGGGTCGTGAGTGGGCCTCTCAGAGCTGTGGCCAGTGTTCATGATGGGATCGCTGATCTGTGGATCGGCTATGTGGCGTTACAGAGGGTAGAAGAAGATAATAAGCAGCTGCGGAAGGAACTGGAATACCTCAAAGGGCAGAATAGCCAGCTCCGCGAAGCGGCGGCGGCAACGGAACGGCTCACGGCGCTGTTGGAATTTAAGATGCAAGCGCTTCCCTCAATGGTAACCGCACAAGTGATCGGTCGGGATACTGGGAACTGGTATCGAACGATTATCCTGAACAAGGGCGAGTCGGACGGACTTCAGCCGGGCATGGGTGTGATTACCCCTGCCGGTGTTGTAGGTCGTATTGTGAAGACGACGGACGCCACCTCGGTGGTGTTGTTGGCGACGGACCCGAGCAACGCGATCGCTGGGTTGATCCAACGAACGAGAGATGAAGGGATCGTTGAAGGGACCACGCAGGGGCTGGCTCACCTCAAGTATATTCCATTGTTGTCGAGCGCGCGGACCGGCGATCGAGTCGTGACGTCTGGATTGGTGGGGGGCTTTCCTTACGGCCTAGCCATAGGGACAATCACGAGGATCGACAAGGAAGAAGGGGCGCTGTTCCAGTCCGCGGAAGTCACTCCTGAGGTCGATGCGAACCGAGTGGAAGAAGTTCTGGTGATTCAGCCTCAGTTTGTCCCGACCGAAGGGGAGCGCCTTGGCGCTCCGAGTGTGAAGCCCAAGTCATGAAAGCGCTGTTGTACGCAATCCTCATCGCCAGTCTTGTTCCAATTCAATCCGTCCTGCTGCCTCATGTGAGCGTGTGGGGTGTAAAGCCGGATATCGGCCTCGTTGCGGTGTGCCTGGTTGGCCTGTTTGGGGGAGAACTCGAAGGGCTGCTGGTCGGTCTTGCCCTGGGATGGGTCATGAACCTTCTTTCTGCCGAAGATCTAATCGCTAGCATGGTGACGAAGGGAGGCGTGGGATATGTGGCCGGTCTCGCAGGTAGACAAGTCGCAAATCTCTCTCCGGTGGTCCTCGCCATGGGGCTTCTAGTGACATCGTGTCTGGCCGGGCTTCTCACGTTCTTTTCACTCAAGCTAAATGAGGAGCAGGATCTGTGGTGGGCGATCCGGGCTGTCGTGTTCCCTCAGGCCTTTTTTGATGCCATGGTAGGCGGAGCGCTCTATTGGATGGTGTGGAGTCGATTGAACATCGAGCGGTGGGTCTCGGAATATCGAGCGTAGGAAGCCACATGGCGTCAGAAAATTATCCAGAAGCAGAATTCGGTGAGCTCCATCGCCGGCTCATGATTCTTCGAGTGGGGCTCTTATTAGTGGTGGCGTTGCTCGGCCTCCGCCTGTGGCATCTGCAGGTCCGTGAGGGGCCCTACTACCGAGACCTCTCGGAAAACAATCGAACCAGGCTCGTGCTACTTGAGCCGGCCCGTGGGCTCATCTATGACCGGCATGGCGTACTCTTAGCAAACAATGTGTCGAGCTTCAGTCTCTATGTCACGTTGGAAGACGTGAAGGATCGCGAGGCCTTGATTCAGAAGCTGACCGACTTGCTCGGCTTGGATCCGGCGCTCATCCGGAAAAAGCTGGCAGGGAAGGGGAGCAAGTTGTTGCCGCGCAAGATCAAGGATCGAATGACGCTCCGCGAGGCAACGGTGATTGAATCCCATCGCTTGGATCTCGCGGGTGTCATGGTCCAAGTCGAGTCACAACGCAATTATCCCGACGGCGTAACAGCAGCCCATCTCTTGGGCTACGTTGGAGAAATCTCGGCTGAACAACTGGAGAAACCGGAGTTTGCTGACCTGCATCAAGGCAGTATCGTCGGCCAGTATGGGGTTGAAAAATCCTACGATCGTCACGTGCGGGGTCAGGCCGGCATGAAGCGTGTCGTCGTCGATGCACTCGGTCACGAAAAGAAGACGGCGGTCGTCGAGAAGCCGCAGGCAGGGGATGACCTCTATCTCACCATCGATGTTCGACTGCAGAAAGTAGCAGAGGAGTTGTTGGGTGAGGAATCTGGCGCCATCGTTGCGTTGGACCCCACCAATGGCGATATTCTAGCCATGGCAAGCCGTCCGGTGTTCGATCCGAATGTTCTTTCGCGAGAACTGACGCCCAAACAATGGGGAGAAATTGTGCAGGACGAAGGCCGTCCGTTGAACGATCGTGCTTCTCAGGGACAGTACCCTCCGGGTTCCACGTTTAAAGTTCCCATGGCGATCGCCGCGTTGGAGACGAATACAATGTCGCCCTCCAGCACCGTGCACTGCAACGGAGGCTATCGGTTCGGTAGGCGGCTCTATCATGACTGGAAAGCGGGCGGGCATGGCTCCGTCGCTCTCCATAGTGCCTTGGTGCATTCCTGTGACGTGTACTTTTATACAGTGGGCCAGCGGATGGGGATCGATGTCATGGCCGACTTCGGCAAGGAATTTGGACTTGGGCAAAGAACGGGTGTGGAGTTGCCATCAGAGCGATCAGGCATTATGCCGTCCACCACGTGGAAGCAGAAGACGAAGAACGAACCCTGGTTTCCGGGTGAAACCATCTCGGCGGCGATCGGGCAAGGCTATGTGACAGTCACGCCGTTGCAGATGGCGAGTTTGATCGGGACTGTCGCCAATGACGGGGTCAGTTATCGCCCTCGTCTGGTGCAGGCCGTGATGGATCGAACGACGGGAAACCTGCAAGAGTTGCCAGCGGTTCCGCGTGGAAAGGTCAAAGCTAAGCCTGAAACGTTTCGCTTGATTCAAGAAGCGCTGGCCGATGTCGTCAAAGTCGGAACGGCGACCAGGGCGCAGTCCTCACTGGTGACGATCGCTGGAAAAACGGGGACGGCTCAGGTGGTGGCGCGTCGAACGGGACCGGTAAAAGACATCCCCAAAAAGTTCCGCGACCATGCGTGGTTTATAGCGTTCGCCCCTGTTGAGTCGCCGAAGATCGCGGTCGCCGTTCTTGCCGAGCACATGGGAGACGGAGGGTCCGTTGCGGCTCCTCTCGCGAAGGTAGTCATTGAAACTTACATCACGCTTGCTCCGCAGGTCCCGATGGTGACCTCGAATTTATCCAGGGTGGACCGGATTCGACAATCGTCGGGAAAGTCATGATCGAACGATTGACGGATAATCGTGGTCTCGACAAATTCGATCTCCGCTATCTGGGATTGATCCTCGCCATTCTTGGAATCGGGGTGCTCTCAATCCATAGCGTTACCCATGATCAGCAGGGCGGGATTGCGCCGTATTATCTCAAGCAGTTGGTGTGGATATTCTTGGGAGCGGTTGCATTCGTCATGATGTGGATGTCGGACTATCATCGCATTGCGCGGCTGGCATATCCGGCGTACGCACTCGTGTTGCTGATGCTGGTATTTGTCCTGTTCGAAGGGCGAACGAGCAAAGGAGCGCAGCGGTGGATTACGTTGGGGCCGTTCAATCTTCAGCCCTCCGAATTCGCCAAGCTCGTGCTTATTCTTGTGCTGGCCCATTATTACTCGAAGGCGTCGCGCGTGGGGTGGCTGCAGCGCGTGATTGTGCCGGGGTTCTTGATGTTGCCCGGACTCGTCCTGATTCTAAAACAGCCGGACTTGGGAAGCGGACTGAGTTTTGTCGCGATCTATGCCGCGATGCTCTTGATGGTCGGAGTCCAGTCTCAGGCGTTGGGTGTCATGCTCCTCTTCTCGGTCATGCTGTTCCCGTTTGCCTGGGAAGGGCTGTGGGGGTCCTTGCATGATTATCAGCGACAGCGCATTATGGCGTTCGTCGATCCGGACTATGACCCGGGTGGAAAAGGCTATCACGCGCTGCAATCGAGAATTGCGATTGGTTCAGGAGAACTGACGGGGAAAGGACTCTACGGCGGTAGCCAAAGTCAGCTTAAGTTTCTGCCGGAAGGCCATACCGATTTCATCTTTGCGGTCTATGCAGAAGAATGGGGATTTCTTGGCGTGCTCTTGCTGCTGGTGCTATTCGTCGCGCTCATCTGGTTGTCACTTGGAATCGCGTCCAAGGCGAAGGATCAACTCGGTGCGCTGCTCGCAGCAGGGATCGTGGCTATGCTCTGTTTCTGCGTCGTGGTCAATATTGGCATGACGGCGGGGATGTTTCCGATCGTGGGCATTCCCTTGCCGCTGGTGAGCTATGGCGGAAGCGCCACGATTATGACTATGGCGTCGTTGGGATTGTTGCTGAATGTCAAACGAAAGCGTTTGAGTTTGTTCTATTGAGTTGAGTGTTGGACCGGCGGCACATCTCGGTGCCAGTGGCCCAGCGAGTGGATACGATCGAGAGCCAGTAGAGTGTGCGCGGGTGATTATGAGTATCGGACCTGGGCATGGTGCCCGCGTCCATCGCTCCCCGCGTGCCACTGGAGCTCTCAGATAAAAGGAGTTTGTATGGGAATTGAGATTGCGATAACACACACGCGGGAAGAAACCCGTGTGGCAGTCCTTGATGGCGGAGTGGTTACCGACTTATTCGGAGACCGAGCAAAACACAAGGACTTTGTCGGAAACATTTATAAGGGTAGAGTGGCCAAAGTCCTGCCGGGGATGCAAGCTGCGTTCTTAGACATCGGTTTGGAGAAGGCCGCATTCATGCATGTGTCCGATCTCTCGATGGATGCGGAGTCAGGAGACATGCTGGTCGATGCGGAGGAGGACGACAAAGATTCGGATATGCTCCGGCCGAAGCGCCTGAGTACGAAGCCGATTGAAAAGCTTTTGAGCGAAGGCCAGGAGTTGATGGTTCAGATTTCGAAGGGACCGATCGGCACGAAGGGGTCCCGGGTCACGACGTATGTGTCGCTTCCGGGGCGATATCTGGTGTTTATGCCGAATGTCGAGCATATCGGAGTGTCTCGACGGATTCCGCGTGATGAAGAACGGGCAAGGCTGAAGGACATCATGCGCCGTGTCCGCCGCCAGGGCTGCGGCTACATCGTGCGGACGGTCAGTGAAGGCGTCAAGGAAGATGAGCTCAAGTCCGACGTTGACTTTCTGCACGTCCTGTGGCAGGACATTCTGACAAATCGTGAGCAGTTGGGCGCTCCGGCATTGCTCCATACCGATTTGAGCCTGAACTTCCGCGTCGTGCGGGATCTCTTTGGAAAGAAAGTCGATCGATTGTGGATCGATTCACGTGAAGAGTACGAGGCCATTCGGGATTTCGTGCAAAGGTTCTCCCCGGAACAGACCTCGCACATACACTTCTACGACAAGGATGAATCTTTGTTTGACCACCTCGGGGTGGAGCAAGAGATCGCGCGTGCGCTGAGTCGGAAAGTGTGGCTAAAGTCAGGCGGCTACTTGGTGATCGAACATACCGAAGCGATGACGGTTATCGACGTCAATACGGGCCGGTTTGTTGGGAAACGAGATCATGAAGAGACGATTCTCCGAAACAATTTGGAGGCTACGAAGGAAGTCGCCTATCAGTTGAAGTTGCGTGGGATCGGCGGCATCATCATCGTTGACTTTATCGATATGGAACGGGAGAAGAATCGCGATAAGGTTTACCATGCACTGGTCGATGCCATGGCCTCCGACAAAGCGCGGACTAGGATTTCGAGGATTTCGGACCTCGGTTTGATCGAAATCTCGCGCGAGCGTGTCCGCGAAGATCTGCTACACTCGCTCTCTCAGCCTTGTCATTACTGCGAAGGTCGTGGGTATACAAAGTCTCCTACGACCGTGGTCTACGAGGTTTTTCGCGAGATTCGCCGAATTGAACCATCCGCAGATCACCAACAGATTGTCATTGGAACTCATCCCACGGTGGCCGAGCTGCTTCAAGACGAAGAGCGCCTTGGGATTGAAATCTTGGAGCGAGATTGTTCGGCGAAAATTATTGTCACACCGGACAGCCAATTGCATCTCGAGCAGTACGATCTTGTCGTGTTGTAGAATCCCGCTGCGTCTGCCGGTGTCTCACGTTAGCCACATGGCTTGCGTGGGCCGGCTTCCTGCCGGCATGGCGGGTCTCCGATACTCCATCGGTGTATATAGGTGCGGTTTCGCTGACTTCGTGGTTGGCGCTCCAGACGATCAACGGTGCGGGCGATCGTACGCTTCTGAAGCTGATCCAACGTTCGGCTCACCGAATGCGGTGCAGGCGGCCTCTCGGGATGATCTGATTCGAGCTGGTTGCAGTCCTGAGATGGCTGTATCAGTGTGGCGTGGTCCTGAGCTGAAGATTCTCCAACGGATTGATCGGCAACTGAAGGTCGTCAAACGTCTCAAGGTTCGCGTCATCACCGTAGTTGACCAATCCTATCCCGCATAACTCAGAACGATTCCTGATCCGCGCCCGCTGCTGTATGTAAGTGAGACGTTGGCGGCGCAGGACGACGTGGCGGTGGCGATTGTGGGAGGACGGTAAGCCACGCTGTCCGGACGGAGTATCACCGAGGAGATTACCAAAGAGCATGCCGACGGGGGTTTAACAATTGTGAGTGACTTTGTACGTGGGATCGATGCGGCGGTGCACCGGGGAGCGCTGCCCTGCAAAGGTCAGACCATCGCGGTTCTGTGATAGGGGATCGATCGTACCTATCCATCAGAACATGACACTCTGCGGCGCAGCATTGAATTACACGGAGCCGTGATCTCAGAGTTACCGATCGGCTCTTCTCCGCAGGGTCATCACTCCCCACGAAGAAATCAGATCATCAGCGGGCTGTCGTTAGGTGTCCTGGTCAGTGAAGCGCGACGAACGGCGGATCGCTCATTACGGCGAAGCTGGTCCTGGAGCAGGGACGCGAGGTGTTTGCCGTGCTGGGCTCGGTGAAAGAAGAGGCGTGCCGGGGGCGAACGATCTCATCAAAATGGGAGCGAAACTGATCGAGCGAGCCCAGGTCATTCTCGATAAAATCTTGCTGCAAGTGGCTGCCACCTTGCTTTCGCTGGAATTGTACGACCGTGTTCGTCAGCATCCTGGTCAGCAGTACATTTGTCTCTAGTTGGCGACGTCCACCATTCTAGTTGCAGGAATCTCTGATATTTGATACGGATGAGTGCTGGAGTGTTCTATGTTCAGATGGAGTTGTCATGGCGAAATCTCTGATCATCGTTGAGTCGCCGACCAAGGCGAAAACGATCGCCAAATATCTGGGCCGTGGCTATACAGTCATGGCGTCGGTCGGTCATATCAAGGATCTGCCGACCGGCAAGTTAGGAGTCGATATCGAGCATAATTTCGAACCGCAGTACGTCACAATCAAGGGCAAGTCGAAAGCCCTGGCCGAGATTAAGAAGAAAGCCGAAGAGGCCGACAAGGTATTCCTGGCGCCGGACCCCGATCGCGAAGGGGAGGCCATTGCCTGGCACCTCGAGCAAGAACTGCTAGGAAAATCGAAAAAGAAGAAAGGCAGGAAGATCTTCAGGGTCTTGTTCAATGAAATCACCGAGTCCGCAATCAAGCGCGCGCTACAGTTGCCGGGTGAGATCGATATGAAATTGGTCAATGCTCAGCAGGCCCGTCGTGTGCTGGACCGTATCGTCGGCTATCAAGGCAGCCAGTTGCTTTGGAATAAAGTGCGCCGCGGACTCAGCATGGGACGCGTACAGTCCGTCGCGATGCGGCTGATTTGCGAGCGCGAGACAGAGCGAGAGGCTTTCAGGGCCGAAGAGTACTGGTCGATTATCGCGCTGCTGTCCGACGCCAACCCTCCGTCGTTTGAAGCCAAGCTGCATAGCATCAATGGCGAAGCGGCGTCGATTGAAAATGACGAGCAGGCCGGCCGTGTGGTCGAAGCGATCCAGGGGAGGACCTTTGTCGTCGAATCGATCGAGCGCCGAGAAAAGAAACGGAACCCCGTTGCCCCGTTCATTACGAGCCGTCTACAGCAAGAAGCTGCCCGCAAGCTGCGCTTCTCGCCCAAGAAAACGATGACGCTGGCTCAACAGCTCTACGAAGGCATCGAAATCGGCGCCGAAGGCGCGACCGGTCTCATTACCTATATGAGAACCGACTCTCCCCGAATCTCTAATGAGGCCATGACCGAAGCGAGGGAGCTGATTCAATCGAGGTTTGGAGCGGATTATCTCCCCTCGACGCCCAATGTCTACAAGACGCAGAGAGCGGCGCAAGAAGCCCACGAGGCTGTGAGGCCTACTTCCACTGCGCGCGACCCCGAGTCCATCCGTCAGTATCTTAATCACGATCAGTACAACCTCTATAAGTTGATCTGGAATCGATTTATCGCGTCGCAGATGGTTTCGGCTATTTTGGACGTGACGCGGATCGATGCGACGCCGGTCGGCACCAAGGACAAGTATGTGTTCCGCTCGACCGGGACCGTCGTCAAGTTCCCAGGGCACACGATAGTCTATATGGAAAGTGTCGACAAAGAATTGCCATCGCAAAAGCCGAAAGCCGATCAGGAAGCGGAGGACGACAACGAGCGCCAACTGCCCGAGTTGTCCGAAGGGGGGCAACTTCGACTGGTCCCGCAAGACGAGCAAACGGTGATGGGACTGACCTCCAAGCAGCATTTTACGCAGCCGCCGCCGTGGTACAATGAAGCGCTGCTGATCAAGGAGCTGGAAGAAAAAGGCATTGGGCGTCCGTCGACTTATGCGGCCATCATCTCGACGATTCAGGACAGAAAGTACGTCGAAAAGACCGAGGGACGGCTGGTGCCGACCGATACGGGGAAAACCGTCAATGACTTCTTGATGAAGGGGTTCCCCGAACTCATCAACGTCGATTTCACCTCGCATCTCGAAGAACAGCTCGACGAAGTGGAAGAGGGGCGTAAGCCCTGGGTCACGGCGGTACGCGACTTCTATGCGCCGTTCACGAAGGAGATGGAGCGAGCCAAGACCATTCCGGGGCCAAAGGATACGATGGAACCGCCTACGGATATCCCCTGTGAGAAATGCGGCAAGATGATGAATATTAAATGGGGACGGAACGGCAAGTTCTTGGCCTGCCCAGGGTATAAAGCTGATCCTCCATGCAAAAATACGCAGAATTTCGAGAAACTGCCGGACGGCACCATCAAGATTGTGCCGAAGCAGGAACTCACAACCGATCAGGTTTGTGACAAATGCGGAAGCTCGATGGTGGTCAAGACCGGTCGATTCGGCAAGTTCATTGCCTGTTCCTCCTACCCGCAGTGCAAGACAACCAAACCGCTGGCGCTGGGTGTTAAATGTCCGCAGCCTGGCTGTGGCGGCGAACTCGTGCAGAAGCGAACGCGCAGGGGCCGCTCGTTCTTTGCCTGCAGCAAGTATCCGCAGTGTGGATACGCGCTCTGGGATCGTCCGGTTCCAAAAACCTGTCCAACCTGTCAGGCTCCGTTCCTGATCGAGAAAGTCAGCAAGCAGGCTGGGCGGAGTGTGCAATGCTGCAATGAGGAGTGTGGTTACCGCGAAGCGGGCTGATCGGCTTGCAGCATCCATGAACCCCGCGCTACGAGTTCCGTGCGAGGCTTCCCCGCTCCCGTCAACAACTACCGAGACTCTGTCCCGATCCACTTTCACCCGCCTACGCAGGAAGCCACGGCTGCCTGTCCTCCGCAGCCCGCTTGGCCTGCTTAGTCAGCACCATCAGGCGTTTCTGATATGCGTCGATATAGACTTTGCGCGGGTCGATCTCTTGTGCGTACACTGTCTCACGGGCGGCCTGTTCTAATCCCGAGACTTGATCAGCTAGCCAACGCGCTTAAGAATCTCGTTCATGCGTTTTCTATCGTTATCTCCTGGAGTTAGTTCCAGCCTCGATTTTATCTGTGGCGTCGCTATCATTGGTCAAACCCTCGGTGTTCTCATTCGAACGGTTTTTTCTTATCGTAAGAGAAAGCATATCCTTGCCATTAGTTTATGGGGTAGGAGTTGGAAGGGGCTGTTGGTATCGAGAAATCAGGATGAAAAAGAGACGCCAGTTCATAGAGCGAAAGAACACACAGTGATTAGTGTAAATTCTACAATGGGCTTTGCAAGTTAGTGCGATCATCCTAAGACTCACCTCCGAGATCTTTTGTCGTAGGCAAACTACCAAACGAGCTACGAGGAATTTCTATCTCTGGATTTGGGCTGAGGTCGCCGCTTGACTTTCTGGACGAGATAGCGGGAGAATTTTGATGTAAATCCATGCCACGATCTCTCGTGACCATGAGCGCCCTTGAGCGCTGTGTCTTTCCTAACCGTTCTTGAAAGGAGGCGGTGCCATGAAAGCGAAAGAGGGCGTCATCAATTTTCTCAACAAGATTCTCACGGCTAACTTGACGGCCATCAATCAGTACTTCGTGCATGGGAAGATGTGCGAGAACTGGGGGTATGAACAGCTGTACCACAAAATTCGCGAGCGGAGTATCGATGAGATGAAAGATGCCGACGAATTGATCGGGCACATTCTCTACCTTGAAGGTGTACCGCACGTGCACAGGTTGGACCCAGTGCATGTCGGGGAGACCGTGCTAGAGCAGTTCAAGGCTGATCTCCAATCCGAAAAGGAGATGCTCAAATTGCACACGGATGCCGTCACCCACTGTGCGAAAGTTGGGGACTACACCACGCGACACAAGTTGGAAGACATGGTGAAGGGAGTAGACGAGCACATCGATTGGATCGAGATCCAACAGGAGCTGATTGCGCAGGTGGGGTTGGAAAACTACCTGAGCGAGCAGATTCGGAAGGAAAACTAGCCCACATGATTCATGAGCGGGTTTGTCGCGAAATTGCCTGTCTGCGTGCGCACACGCACAGGCAGGCGATTGCAGCAGAAGCGCTCATGAATCATGTGGGCTAGGGTCATCTTGGGGGAAAGTGAGCCTCTCCGAGCGCTTAGCCACAACCATCACGCACGGTCTCAATCCAGGAGGCCTGCGATGATTAATCGAAAGAGGGTGTATTCGATTTCTTGTACAAGGTGGTGACCCTGGAGCTGACCCCCGTCCACCACAACCTCCTTCATACATCCATGTGCCACAACTGCAGCTCAAGCGATTGCAACATGAGTTTCATGAGCGCATGAAGAATTGGTGCCAATGACCTAATACCCATACTTGACATGTGTAAAAATGATGGTCTGGGCTTCTGCGGTTTCATCGGGCCGCGTTCGTCTTAAGACAACGAACCGCGCCTGGTTTACCTATCCTTGAGGCTGGTAGCAGATGTGGTGACAGAACAAACGGGGGAGACGCGTGCATACCGTATCGCGCCGACCGTCTTTACGCGCCAGTGTCGGATGGGCGACAATGGCGAAAGTGATGTTGGCTCCCTTTGAAGAGACCACGAATTACCATATACTGCCCCAGACCTTGCGAATGGATGACTGATTCAGCGACAAGTGGATCTTTGAAGCGCCGGGCGGTGTTGAAAAAACGCGCACGAACAACGAGACCTATAGCGATTCGACGCTGCGGCCATTCTTTTTCTTCGATCTCGGTGGGATTTCTCCTACTATGTTACAAGCCGTCGCACTGAGTTGCAGCCGGGGGGAACGCCGGCTGTTCTCCGACGTCAGCGTGATGGTCAAGCCAGGAACGCTGTTGACTGTGGTGGGTGAGAACGGCAGTGGGAAAACCAGCCTCCTCCGCATGCTGTGCAGTCTGTTGTCACCTGATCGAGGCGCAATCCTGTGGCAGGGGGAAGACATCTGCCAGCTCAAGGAACTCTATTGTGCCCAGCTGACCTATATCGGGCATCTCAACGGAATCAAGGACGATCTGACTCCGGTCGAAAACCTTACGGTCTCCGCCTGCCTGGCCGGCGATGAAAGTTCCGGCTCACTCGTGCAGGATGCGTTGGAGGCCGTTGGGCTCAGGCGATCGGTTCATCTTCTGCCGACGAGGGTCCTGTCACAAGGACAAAAACGCCGCGTGGCGCTGGCGCGTCTCTGGCTTTCCACGCGTCCGTTATGGCTCTTGGATGAGCCGTTCACGTCACTCGATGCGGTGGCCACAAGTTACGTGACCCAACGCCTGCAGTCTCATCTGCGTCACGGCGGCATGGTGGTCGTCGCCACTCACCAGGAGGTTGCGTTCCCAACTGATGCCGTCCAGCACCTGAGGCTGACTGGATGAGCCAGCCCAGCTTGTGTGAGGCGTTGCGCGGGGTTGTCCGGCGAGATCTGCTGTTGGCCATGCGGCGCCGTTCGGATGTGGCAATGTCAGTCTTCTTCTTGGTCATCGTCGCGAGCCTCTTTCCGTTGGGGGTTGGGCCGGAGTCGGCGGTGCTGAGGATAATCGCCCCCGGTGTGCTCTGGGTCGCGGCTCTGCTGGCATGCCTGTTGTCACTGGGGCGCGTATTTACGGCTGATTATCTCGATGGCGTGTTAGAACAGATGCTATTGATCTCACAGCCTCTGGCGGTCCTGGTCGTCGGGAAAGTATTCGCGCATTGGGTGGTCTCCGGCTTGCCGGTGGTTCTGCTCTCGCCTCTCCTTGGCTTGCAATTCGGCCTGGGTGGGGAATCGGTGGGGATGTTGACGTTGTCGCTCTTGCTTGGGACGCCGACGTTGAGTATGATTGGCGTGATTGGCGCCGCGCTGGTTCTTGGTGTGCGCGGGAGTGGCTTGCTGGTCGCCCTCCTAGTGCTTCCCCTCTATATTCCGGTGCTGATTTTTGGGGCCGGTGCCGTCACGAGCATCTCGGCTGGAATCGGCAGCGAAGCGAATCTGTCGCTACTCGGCGCCTGTTTTGTGCTCTCACTCGTTTTTGCGCCATGGGCCACGGCTGCTGCGTTGCGCATCGCGTTGGAGTAATATATTCTATTAAACTTCATGGGCATCAACTGGCTTAAGTATTCATCGCCGCAGGCCTTCTACCCGCTGGCCGGGAGCATAATCCCGTGGTGTGCCGCCGCCGCGATTGTGGTGATCGGCGTCGGCCTATACATCGGATTCTTCGTTGCCCCGACCGATTTTCAACAAGGCGAGGCCTACCGCATTATTTTTGTCCATGTGCCGGCCGCCTGGATGTCCATGTTTCTGTACGTCGTCATGGCCGCATGGGGCGGCTTTGGGTTGGGGTTGAAGGCGCGCCTCTCGTTCATGATGGCCCAGGCCATCGCCCCCACCGGTGCGATGTTTACGTTTCTTGCACTTCTCACTGGGGCGATGTGGGGCAAGCCGACCTGGGGTGCCTGGTGGGTGTGGGATGCCCGGCTGACGTCGGAACTGATTCTGCTGTTTCAGTATGTCGGGATCATGTTGTTGCATACGTCGATCGACGATCTGCGCCGCGCCGACCGGGCGAGTGCTGTCCTGGCCCTGGTCGGTGTGGTCAATGTCCCGATCATCTATTTTTCCGTGAACTGGTGGAACACGTTGCACCAAGGGGCATCAGTCAGCATGACGGCGGCGCCAAAAATGGCGGCGACGATGCTGACCGCGATGCTGCTGATGACGCTCGGCTTCTGGATGTATAGCATTGCGGTGACGCTTGCCCGAATGCGTTGCGTGATTGTCGAGCGTGAGCAACCATTGTCGTGGGGCAAGCATTCTTCGATTCAGGAAGTCGCGGAGGCACGTTCATGCAGTGGGGGAGCCTGACGGAATTTCTGGCGATGGGAGGGTACGGCCTCTATGTGTGGACCTCATTCGGTGCCACGGCCCTGTGCATGGGGTGGGAAATACTCGCCGTATGGCGTCGGCGTGCCTCGGTGGTCGCAGAGAACCGCGATGTGTCGTAGGCGGATACGATGAAACCTCGACACAAACGGTTTGTCCTCATCGGCCTGGGTCTGATCGCGCTGGCGCTGGCTACGATGTTGGTGCTGAACGCGTTTCGCAGCAATCTCGTCTTCTTTTTCACACCCACGCAGGTGGCGAACGATGAAGTACCCACGGGACGGAACTTCCGAATCGGAGGGATGGTCGAAAACGGCAGCCTCACGCGCGAGGACGATGGGTTGACCGTGCATTTCATCGTGAGCGACTTGGCGAAACGCGTTCCCGTGACGTTCAAAGGGATTCTTCCGGACCTCTTCAAGGAAGGGACGGGCGCAGTCGCTCAAGGTCATCTGGCCGCCGATGGCACGTTCATCGCCAGCGAAGTGCTGGCGAAACACGATGAGAACTATATGCCGCCGGAAGTGGCCGACGCGTTGGCTAAAGCCAAGGCGGCAGGGGCACAGAGTAGCAGCACCTTGGTCGTAAAACCGCAGTAGAACACCATAAGCGATGATTCCAGAAATCGGTCATTTCGCCTTGATTCTCGCACTCTGTGTCGCCATCGTGCAGGGGAGTCTCCCAATCTACGGCGCGGCTGTCGGGAGCTCTGCCCTGATGTCCGTTGCGAAGCCGGCGGCGCGAGGGCAGTTCCTCTTGGTGTTGATTGCGTTCTGCTGTCTCGGGTACGCCTTTGCTGACAAAGATTTTTCTGTGCTGTACGTCGCGGCTACGTCGAATTCCCAGCTCCCCCTTCATTATCGCCTCGCCGCCATCTGGGGCGCGCACGAAGGGTCGCTCTTATTGTGGACCTTGATTCTGACGGTATGGATGTTCGCCGTCACCCTCTTCTCCGCACATCTACCGGAGCCGATGCGTGCGCGCATTCTCGGCGTGATGGGATTGGTCAGCCTGGGATTTCTCTTGTTCATGTTGACCGTGTCGAATCCGTTCGAACGGTTGATTCCGGCCGCTGCCGATGGGCGGGATTTGAATCCCCTGCTGCAAGACCCAGGTATGGTCATACATCCGCCGATGCTCTACATGGGATATGTCGGATTCTCTGTGGCCTTCGCGTTTGCCATTGCCGCGCTGCTGGGGGGCAATCTCGATGCCGCCTGGGCACGCTGGTCTCGCCCGTGGACGACCGTGGCCTGGTGTTTTCTGACGGTCGGAATCGCGCTGGGGAGTGGCTGGGCCTATTACGAACTGGGTTGGGGAGGGTGGTGGTTCTGGGATCCGGTCGAAAACGCGTCGTTCATGCCCTGGTTGGCCGGAACCGCGTTGATTCACTCGCTCGCCGTGACCGATAAGCGGGGCGGCTTTAAAGTCTGGACCGTCTTGCTCGCAATCCTGGCGTTTTCGTTGAGCCTGCTCGGGACGTTTCTCGTGCGCTCCGGTATCTTGACCTCTGTCCATGCGTTTGCCACTGACCCGAAGCGTGGCTTGTTCATCCTCGTGTTCCTGGCCGTGGTGATTGGAGGTGCGCTGATCTTGTACGCGTGGCGCGCACCGCGCGTGGGACTGGGCGGCGGGTTTTCCCTCCTGTCACGCGAGGCGATGCTGCTGGCCAACAATGTGTTACTGCTCGCGGCTATGGGGGCGGTGTTGTTGGGCACGCTGTATCCCTTGTTCCTGGATGCGCTGGGCCTCGGGAAAATCTCTGTCGGTCCACCCTATTTTGACGCCGTCTTTGCCCCTCTGATGACACCGGCCGTCTTTTTGATGGGGATCGGGCCTCTTGCGCAGTGGAAGAAAGCAAACCTGCCGGCATTGGCATTGCGACTGCGCTGGGCATGCGGAGTCAGCATCGTGACCGCCCTCGCGCTGCCGTTTGTCCTGGGCAAGTGGACGCCATTGATCAGCCTGGGGCTCCTGCTGGCAATCTGGATTGTGACGACGGCCGCGATTAACCTGCGTGAACGGCTGGCCCATGTTGACGGCAGCAGCCTCGTGGGCCGCCTGGCCGCGGTACCACGATCGTATTGGGGCATGCTCCTGGCCCACTGCGGAGTTGCCGTGTTCATCGTCGGCGTGACCATGGTGAAGGGCTTCGAATCGGAGAAAGACGTACGGATGAACGTCGGAGAGACGACGACCATCGGCGGCTATACTTTCCGATTCGACGGCGCGCAAGATGTCACAGGGCCGAACTATACGGCATCGCGCGGGACGTTTCGTGTGAGTCAGGATGGCCATGACACGACCGTGCTGTATCCGGAAAAGCGCCGCTATACTGTCCAGAATCAGATCATGACCGAAGCCGCGATCGATTCTGGATTGCTGCGCGACCTGTATGTGGCGTTGGGTGAACCGCTCGACGATGGCGCCTGGAGTGTGCGGCTCTACCACAAGCCTTTTGTCAATTGGATCTGGGGTGGATGTTTGCTCATGGCGTTAGGCGGCGTGCTGGCCATTACCGATCGCCGCTACCGACTCGCGTGGCGCCGTGAAGAGCTGAATGTGCCGGCGGCGACACAGACGGTTGAGCGGACGGTCACATGAAACGGTTTCTCCTCCCGTTTGCGATCTTTGCAGTCGTGGTCGGCTTTCTGACAGTCGGGCTGACGCTCGACCCGCGTGAAGTGCCGTCTCCCTTGGTGGGGAAGTCGGCGCCAGATTTTTCCCTGCCGCAGCTCCATGATCAGGAGAAAGTATTTTCGCCGAACGAGCTGACGGGTAAGGTTTGGCTGCTCAACTTCTGGGCTTCTTGGTGCGGTGGCTGCAAGGTCGAGCACCCGGTCCTCATGCAGCTCGCACACTCCGGGGAGGTGCCCATCTATGGCCTGGACTACAAGGATCGAAGGGAAGAAGCGCTGGCGTGGTTGAGACAGCGGGGCAATCCCTATCCGCTGACAGCCGTGGATGAAGCAGGGCGCGTGGGCATCAACTATGGAGTCTACGGCGTGCCCGAAACTTACGTGATCGACAAGCAGGGGGTCATTCGCTACAAGCAAATCGGGCCGTTGGACGAGGACATCGTGAACGGGAAGATCTTGCCCCTTGTCAGGGAGTTGCAGAACCAATGAGATGGCTCTCAGTGATAATCCTTCTCCTCCCATGCCTTGCTGCGGCGGAAGAGGCCAGGCCGCTCGCCGACAATCCGCAGGTCGAAACGCGTTTGAAACACCTGGCCGTCGAGCTCCGTTGTTTGGTCTGTCAGAACCAAACGTTGGCCGATTCGGACGCGCCGCTCGCGGAAGACTTGCGCCGAGAAATTCGCGAGATGATCGCCAAGGATATGAGCGACCAGGACATTATCGACTTTCTCGTTGCGCGCTATGGAGATTTCGTGTTGTATCGACCCCCCTTGAAGGCCACGACCGCGCTGCTCTGGCTGGGGCCGTTTCTCTTGCTGATCGCAGGCGCAACGACGTTGGTGTTTGTGCTGCGCAGGAGACAGAAGAAGCTTGCTGACGTGGCATTGTCGGAAGAGGAGCACATCCGTGTCGCGCAGATGCTCTCCGAAGGAGCCAAGAACCCATGACGCTCATGTTCTGGCTCATCGCCTCGGCCATGACCGTTCTCGTCCTCGGTCTCCTGTTGTGGCCGTTGTTGAAGCGCACTGCCGCCGCAACGGGAGAGCAGGAGAAGACGCTGTCGGTCTACCGACAGCAGTTCGCGGAATTGGAGCAGGACCGGACAAACGGCCTGCTCACCGACGAACAGTATAAGCTGTCGCGACATGAGCTGGAGCGCCGTCTGCTGGAAGAAACGGGCGCCACGGAGACGATGCCCACACAGGCATGGCGACAGGTGAACAGCAGGCTGGTAGCTCTTGCGCTTGCCATGATCATCCCGACTGCCAGTGGGGTGCTCTATTGGACACTAGGGAATCCGCTCGCCATGACGCATCCAACTGCGCCCTCGACGTTCTCCCAAGGAAGTTCTGAGGACGCTCTTCAGGGCTCTGGTGGACTCGCGGTGGTGGTTGAGCAACTGAAGAAGAAGCTTGAACAGAATCCCAGTGACGGCGTGGGGTGGGTCTTGCTTGCGCGCTCCTATATGGCAATGGGGCGTCATGCCGATGCCGTGCCGATCTACGAGAAAGCCGTGAAACTGAATCCTGATAATGCGCAGTTACTTGTGGACTATGCCGATGCGCTCGGTATCCACCAGGGTCGCAAGCTGGAAGGCAAGCCCGACGGCTTGATTCAACGGGCACTGAAGATCGATCCACACAATGTGAAGGCGCTGATGTTGGCCGGGACCGTGTCCTTCAACCGAAAGAATTACGCGCGCGCGGCCAAGGACTGGGAACAGGCTCGCGCGAACCTTCCTGCGGACGCAGAGCCGGAAGCGGCGCAGGAACTGACGGCTAGCATTGCAGAAGCCCAGCGCCGACTTGATGGCAGCCCAACGATGATGACCGCGAATGCGGCACTGGCGGCGCCGGCCAAGCCGACCGGGCAGATTGGATCGTCGCGTGCGATCAGCGGCACGGTGACGCTGGCGCCGAGCCTGGCTGGCAAAGGATCTTCGACGGACACGTTGTTCGTGTTTGCACGCGCGGTCAATGGCCCACCGATGCCTGTGGCCATCGTGCGTGCGACGAAGAACGATTTACCCTTCACGTTCCGGCTCGATGACTCGACCAGCCCGATGCCGTCCAGAAAACTCTCCGACGTAGGCACGGTGGTGATTGTGGCCCGTCTGTCGAAGTCCGGCAGAGCCATGCCGGAAAGTGGAGATCTGGAGGGGATGAGTCAGCCAGTGAAGCCTGGAGTGGAGGGGATCACTATCGTTATTGATCGTGAACGACCGTCGGCGCCAGCCAAGCCGACCCAGCAGATTGGATCGTCGCGTGCGATCAGCGGCACGGTGACGCTGACGCCGAGCCTGGCCGGCAAAGGATCTTCGACGGACACGTTGTTCGTGTTTGCGCGTGCGGTCAATGGCCCACCGATGCCTGTGGCCATCGTGCGCGCGACGAAGAACGATTTACCCTTCACGTTCCGGCTCGATGACTCGACCAGCCCGATGCCGTCCAGAAAACTCTCCGACGTAGGCACGGTGGTGATTGTGGCCCGTCTGTCGAAGTCCGGCAGAGCCATGCCGGAAAGTGGAGATCTGGAGGGGATGAGTCAGCCAGTGAAGCCTGGAGTGGAGGGGATCACCGTCGTCATTGATCGTGAACGACCGTAACGCTGGGAAGCCCACAGGTCTCTCTCTCTTCTTTCACACCACGCTGCTCGACCTCCTGCCGCTGATCCTTGCCCTGGTCCCGTATTCCCGTCGCCACAGCAAGAAGGAAACCCACCGCCGCGCTCGCCTGGTCGAGACCGTCAAGTCGGGGCTCGCAACGCCCCTGACGCTCCATCCGGTCATGAACACCAACACGTGAATCGGATCGAGCGCCTGTGTCGGACCCTGTCCGAAACACGCGATTGGGATCGTGAGAGGCACAGCACGGTTCTGGTGGAGCTGGACCACGGCATCGGCCTCAGCGCCTGCGAGGCGGCGTGCCCAATCGAAGCGATCCAGCCAGTGTTCGGGACGGAGCCGTGTGGGATCGATCTCCCATTCGTCACACCCCGACCTGTGCGACCCACCATGTCCGACCTCTTCATCGTCGGCGAGTTGGGTGGGATGGGGCTGATTCACAAAGGAGTCGAGCAAGGAGCGCGGGCGATCGCGTCCATCTACAAAAACACAGAGAGTGCCAATGAGCAGGATGGTGTGATCGTTGGCGCCGACCCAGCCGGCAGCTCTCCATCCCCACCGGCCAGCTAAGGAGCATGGTTGGCGATTCGTGACGGTCGAACAGGACGACTCACTCGGCGGCTCGCTCTACCACGACCCGCATCGGAAACCGGCCATGACGGTCATAGCATGTCGGAGCATCCCACGGCGATCGCGTATCCCACGGTGACCGTGGAGCCGGCTGCGGGTGGTCTGGCTGAGGACGCCCTGGGAAAACAAGAACTTGTGGCCCTCATGCGGTTCTACGCCGAGACCTATCATTGAATCATGGCACATGACTTGCTTCAGTTATTTTAAGTAGTACAATTTAAGCAGTATAGCTAGGTCCATAATTCCACTTAAATTTCAATTGACAGCTGATAAACGCTACTATATATTTCCGCGCGAATGAAGCAACGTGCGCATATTACGGGGGAGGGCATGCTATGAAAATGAGGCTGGGGCTTGGAATGGTAATAGCCTTCTGCGGATCACTATACGCCTCGACCGTGCAAGCGGACTTCCCCACGATCCCCAAGGAACTCTACAAGGCGCTCAACATCGAGCGGTCAGCTACGCCCAAGGAATTGTACGAGGCGGTGGTGAAACGATACCTGGATCCGGAGCAAGGCTTTGGGAAAGGGCAGTACGCCGAGTTCTGGGAGCCAATCCCCTACAGCCAGTACCTTGACCCTGGGTCCTTCTACAAGCCGCCGCAGTCGGTTAAAGAGATCTCGACACGCGAAGAGTGCGTCGAGTGCCATACCGACGAGTCGCCCGGTTGGGTAATCGCGTGGAAGCAGAGCTCCCATGCCAATCTGCAGAAGATCCGCAACCTCACCCCGCGTGATGACATCTATTACAAGAAAGCAAAGCTGGAGGCGATCGAGGAGAACCTGCGCTCGATGGGCAAACTCGGCAAGAATGAGAAATTGCAGGAAGTCAGCTGCATCGATTGCCACTTCTCCATCAATACCAAGAAGAAGGCCGACCACCGGAAAGACCTGCGCATGGGCACCGCCGATGTGTGCGGCACCTGTCACCTGCAGGAGTTTGCTGAACGGGAGTCCGAACGGGACACCCTCACCTGGCCGGCTGACCAGTGGCCCAAGGGCCGCCCGTCGCACGCGCTGGACTACAGGGCCAACGTCGAGGTGCAGGTGTATGCAGGGATGCCGGAACGCGAGATCGCCGAAGGCTGCACCGGGTGCCACATCAATCAGAACAAGTGCGACACCTGCCACGTTAGGCACGCATTCTCGGCGGCCGAGTCGCGTAAGTCTGAGGCCTGCGGGACCTGCCACAACGGGGCCGACCACAACAATTGGACAGCCTACAGCTTCTCACGGCACGGAATGAACTATCAGGCGGAGAAAGCAAATTGGAATTTTAACGTGCAACTCAAGGACGCTCTCGACAAGGGCGGGCAGACCTCGCCCAGCTGCCAGACCTGTCACTTTGAGTACAATGGCAAGTTCGGCTCGCACAACCTGGTGCAAAAGGTGCGCTGGGCGAACTACCCCTTCGTGCCCGGCATCCGGGAAAACATCTCCAGCGAGTGGTCCGAGCAGCGCCTGGATATGTGGGTCAAGACCTGCACCAATTGCCACTCCGAGACGTACGCCCGCGCCTGGCTGGACTGGATGGACAAGGGCACCTTCGCGATGCTTGATAAATACGATGAGGTGCATAAGATAGTGAAGAAGCAGTTTGATGATGGCCTGCTCACAGGCCAGAAGACCAACCGCCCGAAGCCTCCGGCCCCGATCAAAGACGGGTTCGAGCAGTTCTTCCAGATCTTCTGGTCAAAGGACAACAACCCGGCTTCGATCGAGCTCAAGCTCTTTGAAATGGCTGAGGATCATATGGTGATGGGGCATGTGAGCCTCGCCCACGTCTACTGGGGTGGGTTTACCTACACCCAAGGCTGGGGGCCGATGAATCGAGCCTATGTCGAGATCATGGACGAGACCACGAAGCTCAAGGAGACGATGGCGCTGCAAGCACGGGTCGCCAAGCTCGAGCAGGGCCCCATGAGCAGCATGCTCGACCTCATGAGCAGCCTTGACAGCACGGGTGCGAAGCTTTCGCTCGGAGGCTTGGGCGTCGGGATGCTACTGACCGGCACGCTCACGCTCGCCGGGTGGCGGAAGCGCAAAAGGAACGCTCGTTGATCTCCTCTCCTGTCCCTGAGCGCCATGGTGTGCGTTCCTGAACGGCCACCGTGGCGACTCGACTGGGAATTAAACTCCTCCCGTCACTAGGAATCGTTCTGGTGACGGGAGGAGTTTTTGTGCTCGGCTGGATCGCGTACCTGTGGCTCCTCCCCGTGCCGGCACCCTACCGCTACCATCTCGTCGAGAAGGGCGGGGTCGGCAAGTTCGCCCAACTTGGGCTGGAAGCATGGCCGGGTCTCACCATAGGTCAGTACGAAGTACGCGTGGACTCTGTGGACAAGCCCATCGCCGTGGTCTATCGCGCGACCCGCGACGACGCCCCACCCGTCTTGCTCAACTGGGAGAGCGGCGTCAGCGAACCGTTAGGGTTCATCGGGAGCAAACTATCCGAGTTGACCACGGTGGCGACGGCGATTGCCAAGCATACGCCAACAGATGCCGTCGTCCTCGCATGGTGGGACACCTCACGCCAAGTGCAACTGCTCGCCGACCGCGACACGGTGTTCACATCCCACCTCAGGCAGCCGATGATGGTGCCTTCCTACTGGACCGGACGGAGCGCTGCCATCGACACGTACGAGCGCGAGTTCTGGGGCGCCCCGGCGCCGTTCGAAGAGCGTCGGCACTTCGAGCGCTTCGTCGACGCGCTGGCGGCGGATCCGAACGAAGGCGTGGTGATGCTGCGCGAGTTGGCCGGCCCGCGCGAGGCGTATCTGGTGGTCCATGTCACCGATATCTATAAACTGGGACTGATGCGCCCGGAGCGCCTCGACCTCGCCTTCAAAAATTTCCCGATACCCAGCGACGTGCACGGGCTGGCCCAGCACGTGAAGGCCTGGATGACAAACAACAACTACGACACGTACACGCTCCAATCGCTCTCCGAGGCGTCGGTACGCGGCTATTTCCTCCGCGAGGTCAAAAGCGGCTACCCACTGCTCGCGCAGTTGCTGCCCTTCACGGACTGGGCGCCTCTTGACCTGGAAGCGGTGCAGCTCATCTACCAGCACGGCGGCTATTGGGTGTACAAGCTCACTCCTGCAGAGCCGTCCGGTGTCTGATGGCTTCAGCAGCCGCAGTGGTCCAAGGGCGCGGGGGGTGTTATTCTGTGTAGCAAAGTGTCGCAAAACGATGATACCATATGGCTATAAGCCATGGTGAGAGTCCAACCACGACGAGAGTTGTGTGAAATGTTGGTGTGATGAAAGGAGCTATCTCGTGAATCATCCCATGATGCACGTACTCGCCGCTGCTGCGGTGTTCGTGATTCTGGCCGGAAGCGCGACCGCCGAGCCGATGTTCGAAGGGAAGAAGAAATGCTATAATTGCCACAAGAGTCAGGGCAAATCCTGGGACAAAACTGCCCACGCCAAGGCCGTCAACTCGCTCAAGCCCGAGGCTCGGGAGAAAGCCAAGCTCAAGGCCAAGCTCGACCCCAAGAAGGACTACACCGAGGACAAGGATTGTATCGGCTGTCACGTGACCGGATTCGGGGAGGAAGGCGGGTATATCGTTCAGGACCCGGACAAATTTCTGAGGGGCGTAGGCTGCGAATCCTGCCACGGGGCGGGCAGCGACTATCGAAAAATTCACCGCAAGAAGGGTGAGCGCTTTGAAAAGGCGAAAGAGACGGCGTCGCGCGAGTCTCTCGCGGAGGTCGGGGAAGACTTCGAGTTCATCGAGGCGTGCAACGCCTGCCACCTGAACTACGAGGGGTCGGGATGGAAGGGCACGAAGAAACCGTATACCCCGTTCACCCCCGAGGTAGACAAGAAGTATGTGTTCGACTTCGACAAGTCCGTACAGGACAGCGAGGCCATGCATGAGCATTTCAAACTAGAGGGCACGTTCACTGGCCCGCCTGTCTTTAAATTCCATAAGGAATTTCAAGCCAAGGCCAAGCCGCTCCCAGCCGACGAGGAGGAGTGATGGCCGGGCGGTTACGGCGCTACCTGAGCGTGTCGGGCGGCACCCTGCTCATCGGCGCAGGGCTTGCGGTCGTGTCGATCGTTGTGATCTTCGGCGGCGAGGCCGCCCTGTCCACGACCACGTTCTGCGTGAGTTGCCATTCCCAGACCTACCCGTATGAGGAGCTGAAAAAATCCTCGCACTACGGTGCGCTCGGTTCCGATCCGGGCTGCAAGGACTGCCACATCCCCCAGGGCTTGAGAAACTTCCATCAGGCGTTGTGGGCGCACTTCTACGACGGACCACAGGAACTGTTCGCGGAGATCATCCACGACTACTCGACGATCGAGAAATTCAACGAGCGTCGGCTGGGGATGGCCTACTACGCGCGCATGAACATGAAGAAGGAGGACAGCGTTACCTGCCGGGACTGCCACCAGAATACCAGGCCTCCCGGGAAGTCCGCTAAGGCCGCGCACAAGAAGATGGAAACGGAGGGCGCGACGTGTATCGATTGCCATCAGAACCTGGTGCATAAGAAAGTCCCCGAGATGGATCTCACTGCCAGTCTGGCGCAGGGCATCATGGTGATGAAGGAGGAAGACGAAGATTGAGTCTCACCCGTGAGAAGATCTCCCCAGCAGTGCCGTGCTGGAGGCCTCGCGTGAGCGGTGCGTCCTTCAGGGGAGGCACACGACCACCGGAACCCCTACTCGAAACATATCGACAAGGGCCGCATCTCGGAGGCGGCAGAGATCGGCAGCAAGTCGCTCCCCGCGCTAGTACTGGGTAGCTAGGTTTTTCCCATCAACTTCGGAGCCGGCCTATCCGATCTCACATGACTGCACCGTGACGGGTTTGGTTGGTGGGGCGAGGGCCCTTCGTCGACCGTCCACGAATCGCACAGCCGCCTGAACCCGGTTCATCGGTCGTGTCCAGAATGTGAGGGGTCTGGACCGCATCACCCACCAGCCCCCTGTAGCCTCGCGGAGGTACTGGCTGTCGTCCCGGTGGCCGCCCGCCGTCCTAAGCGCTCCCGCCATCTGACCGAAAGGGCCGGACAGGCGGCAAGCGCACGCGCTGCCTCCACGTCGTGCGTGCGGTGGTGCATCACGTCGTTCGCGGCGGCCACAGTCCACTCGGGGTGCGGCCGCTTGGTCAACAGCAGTTTCGCTCCCGCCTGGACGTGGCCCTGTCGCAGTACTCGAAAATACCAGCCCGTGCGGCCGCTTTGCTGGACCCTGAGGGCCAAGTCCTTCATCCGCCACCGCCGTGCCAGCTTCCAGCATGGCTGTCGGGGCTGGGACAGTTGGACTAGCGCGTGGCTGATCTCGAACACATCGCCGATGCATACATCAGCCTCCAGCAGCCCCTCGGTGGTGAAGTTCTCACCGAATGCTCCGCAGGGCAGGGCTGCCAGGCCAAGATTTCGCTCCCAATACGGGTAGTGCTCGGCCGGGTAGACGTTCACCGCCTTCTCAGGCCCCCCGTGGTTCTGCAGGTCGGCTTGGCTGTCCCCGGCGAGATTGACGCGCCCTAGTCGAACCGAGCCGGCAACCGGCTCTTTGAAGAAGCCGGTTGTCCAGATCTGATCCATCGGATCGGTTGTGTCAGCCCGCCCGACTGTCCGTGGGACCCCGATCTGCACCGAGAGGAGTTCGGCTTCGACTACGACCTCACCCACTGGTATCCTCCTCTGCCGCCGCACCTGAATAATCGGCCCGCGATCTTGTACTCAGGGTACACCTTCTTGCTGTTGAGTTGAAGGGGAAATCCGGTTGTGTACGCGTCCTCTCAATCTGAAACGATTCAACAGGAGAACGTTCTGGCACACGAGTCCCCCGAGCCAGGAGGTACCCAAGCGTCATGCGACGTGCACCGAGACCCACATCATCAGCATTCTGAAGGAGGTCGATGCGGGCCGGCCCGTCACCGAGCTCGAGCGGACGTACGGCATCAGTTCCGCGACCTCCGATACGTGAGCAGTCAAGGACGGGGTTCAGAGGCGTCGGATCGCACGCGGCTGAAGGCGAGGCGGTTCTCGTGTGCCAGCGCAAGCGCCTGTATGCCGACTCATCGCGGGAGAATACGGCGCGGGAGGATGCCCTCGTACAAAAGTGCGACGGCCTGCTGAACGGTGGGAAGTCGGTACGCACCTGGTCACGAATATTGGGGGCCTTCGAAGGGGAGACGTCGTTGCCGGCCGAACGGGTGGTGCGAGTGCTGGTGCAGGTAGTGGCTTGGCGGGGCTAGCCGCAGGCGATTCGGCTCGACAAGGATCCTACACGCATCGCGGCGCGTGTCATGACCTGGTGTCTGGAGTGGGTAATTGAGCTGCGGGAGTTCCAACTCGGAAAGCCGGATCAGAACGCTTTCCTCGAGCGGTTCCCTCGAACCTCTTGCATAGGAGTCCTCCATGCCGAGGTGTTCGAGTCATTGGACCATTTCCGCACTGATCTCCCGCATCTGGTTGCAGAGTGACAACGAAGACAGGCTCGATGACGCCGTGGCGGGCCTCTCGCCTGTTATGGATCGGGCTCAACTTGAAGCCGGAAGTTCTCCTATAGTAGTGTCTCCATGACGGGGATGCGTACAATGCTCTCGCGTCCCCACGCCGCATACCATGCCTGGTCACCGGTTTCTCACGCAGGATTCAGGGTACATGCCATGAGGGAGACACTGCTCCGCCATTTCCCACAAAGGAATGCCGCGTATGCGCATAGAACACGGGATTATTTTATCGCGGCATTTACATTTTTTTGCGTCGCGGTCAGTTCGATGGGTGAAGTAAGCCCGAGCGTAGAAAAACAACAGGCCCTAGGGTTGATCGCGTGGGTATTCTTGGGTGGGTTATTGCTTGGTGAAAATAGAGAAACAAGAATGCAGGTGGCCATTGCCATTGTGTTTGCCACTATCGGCGAGCACTTTGCTTCTCTCTATATGGGTGGCTACACCTATCGGTTTGAGAACGTACCGACCTATGTGCCGCCCGGTCACGGGATGGTGTATTTAACCGCGATTGCGTTGGCTCGTTCCGGGCTGTTCGTCAGATATGCCAGAGGAATCGCCGCCTCTGTGGTATTGATGTGGGGCGTATGGTCTATGTGGGGTATCAGTGGATATGCCGAACAGGGTGATGCACTCGGTGCGTTACTGTTTTGTGTGTTTTTGGTCTGTCTTTTTGCAGGTCGCTCGCCGATGGTGTATCTCGCCGCCTTCTTTATTACGACATGGCTGGAATTAATCGGCACAGCAGTTGGAGCCTGGAAATGGGCGGCCATAGACCCTGTGCTGGGATTGTCTCAGGGAAACCCGCCAAGTGGGGTGGCTGCCTGGTATTGCCTCGTTGATGCAGTCGCCATCGGCGGAGCTGCGCCATTAGTGCGTGGCATGAAACAGGCCGGTACGTGGTGTCAATCCTGGGGCTCTTCTTTCACACGAGCGGGTGGGTGTTCGATTTTGGTAGATGCCCGGGAGCATGCCCGTGAGGATGTTCAGGCGCCGATCCTCCTCACCGCGCAAGCCCTACACCCGTCGTGGAGGAACCCGGATCTTGTTGTTGAGTCCCTCGACACTACGTAAGGCTCGTTGTTCTCGGGATTGCAGTATAGGCGGCGACCCCAGTCGCGGTACTCAATCATCTTGGCACCCGCATCAGCAGGTCCACGTCTCCCCGGTTTCAGCGACGCTTTCGACGTCTTTCAGGAGTCACAGACTGGTCGTGCCCAGTTTGCTCTTTTGTCATTCCACAATCGGCCAACGAACTCCTTGAGCGGGGAGACGGTGCAACTGGTGATGAAGGGTGGACACCCGACCGCCCCAGTCGCCGGACACTCGGCCTTCCTCTGACTCTGCTGCGGCGCTGAAACAGGGGGGGGGAAACAGCTGAACGTCGTATCTCAGTGCACAGGATGGCGCATATCCTATGAGGAGGAGCCAGCCTGGCTGCAGCGGGACCTGGTCCTCGTGACGGTTCCAGAATGATGTGCGGTACGCCACGAAGGCAGCCCCTTTGGGGGACAATCCGGACAACACACACCACACTCGTCGAGTTACGGTGCAGGAGAACGTCTAGAGGACGGTACGCGGTGGCGGAGCAGGTTTGGTGGCGGAGATACATTAAACGGGGAGGAAAAATCTCGCTCAGGATCAGAGACTATACCGAACCAGGGGCACCGCCGTTCCGCTGCGTGAAATCAGGTATCTTCGGGGACACTGCGTGCCAGGTCATCTCGTTCGTAGAAACGCATCGATCCGCCTTCCCGTCTCGCGACGGGGGGCGGATCGGTGTCACGCGTACGCGTGCGTAGCCAACACTTCTAGCTCAAACTCCCCCCTTCGTAAAGGTCGGGATCACGGCAGCGTAAATCGGGTTAATGAAGCGCTCACCAGACTCGTTCCAACTCATCAGCAACCCTCCCATGCGCTGATCAGGATCGTGAAGGATGTCCACGAGACGCTGCACTTCCCACAGCACGTCCTTCGACTCGAGCTTGATCACTCTGGTTTCACCGGGCATGATCGCGTCCTCGTTGTCCAGCGTCAAGCCCTCTGCTGCCACGAGCTCCTCCGGGTAGTCTGGGTCGCTTTTGGTTTGACCGAACTTGTTGAGGAACCTGATCCCTGCCGTCGTGAACTCTCCGATAGTCGCGGGTTCCTCACCGTTGTTGGTGACGGTGAAATCAATGCGCAGCGCGCGACCCGGCACATCATACTCCGCGTGATTCACCTCAACCGTGAGAGGGTTCGGCGCGATCGGCAGCGGTACGATCTTGGCTTCGCCGGCCTGGAGAGGAACGGTAATCGGGTGATTGGCTTCCGCCCCGAAGTACCCAATCGCGACCAACGCAAGGACTACTACCATCAGAATTGACCCCACTTTGCGGTCGATCGGGTCAAGCAACAATGCGTCCCCTTGTGCCGCCAGCACCCGGGCGCGAATGAGGAACATCGGTCTGACCGCGAAGAAACCTATCCAGAAGAGCGCGAGGGCAATATATATAGCGTGCCACCACAACCCGGTGCTCGTGCCCACGACCTCCGAATCGTACGTTTCTCCCGTCAGCGTTTCGATCGGGTTGGTAAAATCCCTGTCTCGGCCCGTGATATCCATCCAACCCCCCGGCCCGGCGACCGGCCCGGCCTCCTTGATGGACAACATCGGGTGGATGTGGTGATGCCCAGTTAACCGAGCCTTCAACGTGACTTCATACTCGTAGTCCCGACCGATGTCCAGCGGGCCTGAGAGGAACATCGGCTGCCCGTTCATGAACGAGCTGAGACGCACGAACACCGAACTCGGGGAGCCCACGTTTAGGAACGAACGGGTAGGTTTGACGACGGCCCTCGGCCAGTCTTCCGCCAAGTGAAACTTGCCCTTCAGCGTCGCGATCCCATTGATGGGGGTCGACCGACCGTTCTCCCCTAACCACTGTGTGTCATACCAATTCACAGTCCGCATCCGCAGGAACGGTTCCTGGGATCGCTCCCCGTGGGCTGCAGCGGGAATGGGCTCGACTGTCAAGGTGAGCGCCAGGGTCACCATCCCGCAGAACCCGATCATGCACAATTTGACTACGTTTTTGGCGTTCATACTTTCCCCTCTACAGTTTGAACCTTCTCGCCACGTGCTATATCGCCGTACGCGAACACATCAGACACCTTCGACGTTCGGTTCCTGGCGTCTGTGAGGTAAAAGTGCGCGGTGCAGAAGAACTTCCCGAACTGCCACCACAGGATGTACATCAGCGAGGAGGCGAAGGCCGCGAAGAACGCGGAGATCATGGTGCTGTGCCCGCCGAATGTGCGAAGCGATCCCACCTCGATCATCCGTATATACTCAGGCGTCCCGGTCCGGACATATAGGAAGCCCATGTAGTCGGCCCACGAGAGCAGCGTCCCATCAACGACGACCGGAGTCTTGCTGTACGCGAAGAGGGCCCAGTTGGTCGGGTAAAACAGCGCTGCGAACAGCCATGCCCCGGCCACCGCCGTGATCACCCAGCTCCGGGTCAGCAACAGGATTATGTCGAGGCATATCGCGCTGGGGAGCAGGGTGGCGGGCATGACGAAGTTGAACGGATAGTGGGCCCACCACCACCAGGCGAAAGTAACCGTGATCCACTTTCCGGTGAGGAGCGCCAGGATCGTCATCGTCGCGCCAAACGGTTGTCGATAGTTCACCCAGAGGTAGTACTGGAGGGCGGCGCAAAAGGTGATTGCCGTGACGGGTGTCACCACCACCCACCACTGCCGGTCCTTCCAATCGAGCCAGAAATCCCAGTCTCCCGCGAGCAGGTCGAAGTGCATGTGAAAAGTCCCGATTGTGGTGACAAATAAGATCGGGAGGAAATAGATATAGTCGATATGTCGGGACATTCTGACGCCTTCCGGCGGCAGGTTGGCAGCTTTCACAATCGCGTCGGTTCTAAACATCTGTCTCCTCCCTTATTCCAGCCGGCTGGTTGGCCGACCCCGCTCTCCGGCATTCGGAGAACGGGGCTGACCATCCGATAGGCAACTACGTGTTAGAACGGTTTCAGAATGGCCTTGTTCGCGCCGTTCCAAATCACATCCGACAGGTTGGACATGCGGGAAACGATCTGCGCCGCAACCCCTCCGGCTGCGCCGAACAGGCCGCACCAGCCGAGCGTTACGAACCCCCAGTGTAACGGCGCGGCAAAGAGTTCATCCACGAACCAGAATGCATGACCCCACTCGTTGAGCCCCACATTGGGCAGAATAAACATCGGTCCCACGACCGCTGCCACCAAGGGAAACGAGGTTGCTTTGCCGTACAGCGGCAACCGGGTCTGTGCATACAGGTAACTCGAGACCCCGCAGGTGATGTACAACGGGAAGGTGCCGTAGAAGGCAACGATATGGCTGGCGGTGAAGCTCGTATCGCGGATGATCACCTGGTGCCACGACGCGTCCTGCTCCAGGGTATAGCTCCCGGCGTAGTACACTCCCCAGATATAACACGCGAGCCACATCATCCAATAAAAATACCGCTTGAGCTCCAACTTTGGATCCAGGTTGGCGAGGTTACGATCCCGCGTCGTCCAGAGCCATCCTACGGCAATGGCAAAGAATGTGGCGTTAGCGAGGATGTTAAACCGCCACAGACCCATCCACACCGATTCGAATTCCGGTGTCATCGAGTCCAATCCGTACTCGTAGCCATACATGCGCTGATACCCGACCCAGAACACGCCAATTGCCAACATCGAGAACCAGCCCATCTTGAACTTTCTCGAATCGTACCATAGCGACATGTCATACCCGGTGTCGCTGGATGTTTGAGGTGACGCAGCCATGTTACCTCCTTCTATGGAAGAATTTGTGATCCACCATTTATATCATATCCCGTTCCAGTTACCCACGTTCCCGTGGAAAAGTCCCGCTAAAAGTGCCCGCTGTTTGCATTCGTATTATTCGTAGAAAGTATCCGATAAAGGGTCGCTGTGAGTCAAGCAAAATATCATGTTCGAGCCCCCATCAAAGATCAATCCTGGTAATGGGTGGCATATGGATAGGCGTATCGCCCTCTGTGCCCACGCACATATACTTCAGCGTGCGTGAGATGTCAAGGGGGACGGCCATCGATTGCTTCCTTCATCTTGTCTCCTCAATAACGCCAGTTGAACCGGGCGTTTCCAACCACGCCGCGCCGGACCCCTACGCTCCCACATGACGCTGCTCCCACATGACGCTCAGTGCACATGGTCGTCCGGCGGCGGCAGGATTTCCTTCTCCCGGTTGAGTTGATCGATCTGCCTCATCAATGCGCCGATGTCTGTCCATCCCGCCCCGTCCCCTGCAGGGATCCAGCGCGCCCGCAAATAGCCGTACCGGTCCACGAGGAACTCCATGTGTGGTGGGATTGTCCCCTCGCCGAACAGATCGGGATTGGCGAGGGTTCGACGGAACAAGGCGTAGCTGTGCGCGATCTTCGTCGCACCCTGCGTCACCACCGGGAAAGGCATGTCTGCCGTGATCGCCGCCATCTCCTGTGGGGTGGGGTCATGCACGGGCACCGCCAGTACCACCGTCTTGCCGCGACTGATCGTGGTGTACGCCGCCCGCAACTGCTCGAGCCGCGCGCGCGACTCCGGCCACGAAAACAGGACCAGCAACACCGCAGTTTGTCGGCGGAAGTCCTCCAAGGTGCCGCTCGACCCGTCATGCGCGGAATAGGAGAAGTTCTGCGGGGCCATGTAGGGCTGATCGGGGACGACGCGGGGGCTGATAAGGCGTGCCTGGTAGCCGCGGGACGTGGCATGGAGAAAGTTCACGACATCCCAGCGATCCTCTTCCGAGAGTTTGTCGGCCCACGCCGGCATGCCTGTACCAGGAATACCGTGGGTCAACCAGTGGAAAAAATCGCCGACGGTATGCAAGGCGGTGTGCGGCTCCGTGAGCAGATCCACCGGTGGCTTCGCGAAGGTCTTGGCCAGAACGCCATTGCCCTTGGCTTGGGGTCCGTGGCAGGGGACGCAGTTCACGGCGTAGTGGGTGATCCCGTTGGCAATGGAAATGGCATCGAACGGGACCGGCGTGTTGCGATAGGTTTCCGGATACGCCTGAACGGCAAGGGCAGGCAGCGCCACGACGAGCGCACAGGTCGCCAGCGCGGCCGGGATGGCAATGCGCCACTTCGTCTTCCACCGCTTGGTCCAACCGAGGGCGACCGTTCCCCCTGCCAGAACGAGAACGACGATTCCGATCCACACGCGGATCATCACGCTCGGTATGCCCCACGTGGCGTCGATGGAGAAGCGGAATGGATAGGGCCAGTCCTGAATGACAGCATGCTTTGCCGGTACGGAGTTCGCCAGCAATGTCGCTGCCAACACCAGCGCGAACGCGAGAACGACTTCGACGGTGATCCACCGCCGAAGTCCTCGTCCGCCGGCCGCATCTCCAGCCCCGTTCAGGCCGAGTGTCGGCAGCCAGACGAAGCGCGCGCGCGCGGCGATCACGAGAATCACCGCGAGCAACGCAACCTTTGCATTGAGGAACCAGCCGTAGCTCGTCGCGACCAATGCGGCGTAGCTTGTGTCCACCATGCGATCCGCAACGATGAGGCCGGTTGCAACGACCGCGACCATTACGGGCAGCGCCATTGCCGAGAACTGCTTCAGGGTCTGGAGGTCGGACCGATCCGCTTCCTCGCGTGATCGTTTCCCGGTGGCGGCGAACATCACGGTGAGGAAGGCCGGCAGCCCTCCGAACCAGACGCTCGCCAGAACGCGGTGCAGCGCGTGAGGCAGGACCGCTGTCAGGGACAGTTCTTCGGCTGCGGAATGGCTCGCGAACGATTCCACAGCCAACGTCAGTGCGGCGACCGACGCGCACAGCCCGTATCGCCAAGGCGCCCTAGGCGACGACCGAACGTAGAGGACCATCCCGCACACGACGAGTGCAAGGGTCGCGCGTACCGTCCAGATCAATCCTATGCGGGTCTGCTGTACAAGTTCTAGCCAGGCTCCCGGGCGCCACAAATTTTTGGCAACGCCCGTCGCCTCCGCCGTAGTCGTGGCAAGCAAGCCCAGCAACCCCAGCAGAAGCGGGACCGCTAGCCACGGCAACGCCCGTTCCAGGCGGGTGAGCCATGGGTTGTCGAAGGCGCCTCTCTCGCGCCCGGCAATCGCAAGAAAGACGTAGCCGCCGATCAAGATCATGTTGGACGTAAGCTGTAACCAGCGGATCAGCGCGTCGATGACCTCGATCATTTCTGTTGCACTTTGCCCTTCACCGTGAAATTGAAGGACGACTCCACCACGTGGCCGTCCACCGATAGCACCCGGAACGTCACGGAATACGTTCCGGACGCCAGGTTCGGCAACGGCAACACGATGGATTTCTGGTCATCCGGAGCAAGGTGAAGCGTGACCTCGGTTACGGAATTCTTCTCGGCGTCGAGAACGACAAGCGAAGAGTAGGCGCCTTCAATCTCCTCGTTGAACCAGAGCCGTATCTGCGACGGCGCCTCGGTGAGGACAGCCCTGCGCGGCGGCTCCGCCTTGACCAGCAAGGCATGTGCCAGTGCCGGGGTGACCGGCACGCCCATCGCCATCGCCATCACCGCGCCCACTATGACGCGCTTGAGCACGTGAACCGCCAATGCATTCATCGTAACTCCTCCTCGTCCTTGACTACTGCGTTCAAGCGCCACGTTGTCCATTTGACTGTCGAGGGCGATTACCTGGACACACGTTGGTCCCACATATGAGGGTTCGGGATGTGACGTAAGTGGTCGGGGGCCGTGGAAGACTACCCAAGCACCGCAGCGGAATTCACGCGCCGCGTCGCTCCTCAAACGATGGCTGTTCGGCATCCATCAGAGAGCGGTCAACCAGGAGCATCTGGACGGCGACCTCGACGGGATCGCGTGTCGGTTCGCCCGCCACCTTATCCATCCCAGCATCGTGACACGCTCTTTCATCGGATGGTGCCAACGCCATGGCGGTCAATCCCGCTCCCTACTGAGTTGATTGTGAACCCTGTCCGTAGCCCAACCGAAAGAGATGGGGCGGACTTGAGTGCAGGGACTATCCCCGAATGACTGTCAGACTGCCCTCAATTTTGTGCAGGACTCGATTTCTGCTCACGCGGGACCCGGTAGAACGCGAAAAACACGATCACCCCTATACTGGTAACTGCTGCGAGCACACCTATGATGTTGAGCCAGGGCCATTTCGGTTCCCCCACGGAGAATGGGAATCGCGAGACATGCGCTTGCTCGTCGCCCACCGTGACCAGACCGACGAACTTGCCGGGCTTGTCAAAGGTGTATTCGAAGTCGACCGAACCGGCGGGGTAGACCTTGGGCGGGATGTGTAAGATCGTGATGGCCGCAAGATCCTGCTCCGAGCCCGTATCCCTGATTATCCGAACCTCGGTGGGCAAAGAGCGGAGTTCATATTCGAGATAATCGAGCACCACCACCGTGTAGCCGATCGCCGGAATGTCCTCGCAGAATTGCGTCTCTTGCGTTTGTCGAGGCTGATAGCCGGTGAAGTGCATGTTGTAGGGTCCGATCTTGAGTATGCACAAGTCCTCTGCCATGGACAGTCCTCCATGAGCCTGAATCTGTGCGGGGTATAGGATTCCGATCGCCAACAACACGCACCAGCACAGCGCTTTCAGATCTTGGAAAGAGTGCATGCGGATCCTTTCTCCGGCTTGGCCAATCGTAGACTCGATACTCGCGCACCTGCGTCGTGGGACGGAACCCCTCCTGGCTTTCTACGAACGGATGGAAGACCACCACCTTCGCACTCGCTTCGATTTCTGGAGTTCATACACAAGCAAGGCCAGCAGCAGCAGTCCGATCACTGGCCCTGTCGCGGAACGCACAAACTGCGAATAGCTAGGCGTCTGTACCCGCAACTGGTAGTGCAATGGGCTCAGCCCTACCGGCGTGATGATTAACCTATACAGGCCCTTGTCTAGCCTGGCTTCGCCCTTGACCACCCCGTCCGGGTGGGAGATCGGACGCCAGAATGCCACCGTCTGCTCTTCTTCTGTCTCGGTGAGTCCCCTCACGACCCGCATACTGACTGGCATGGAGCGTAGCTCCCGGTCCACCAGGTCCACGACCAGGAAGGTGTCACCCTCCCCGGGAATGTCCGTGCAGTATTGAGCTTTCGGCTCGTATTGAGGCTGGTAGGCGCTGAAATGCACCATGGCCCCACCTACCCTACGCATGCAAGGGTCTTCTGCCATTGCCACGCGCCCATGCCCTGCAGCTGCGCCGGGGTACAGTACTGCGATAAGGATGAGAATCGTAGCGCCTGCCTGTGTCACTTGCCTAATCATGACCGGACCCTGCGACTAAGTCCTTCGATGCCTCAATTCGATCATTCTTGTCTACATTTGATTCGTCGGGTGAGCCCTCCTGGGGCATGATCGGCTACGCACCACTACTTCAGTGCACCCGTCCACCCAGAGGGTCACCCAGGAGCTAAGTATTTATCATTCTTAAGCCAACTTTTTCAAGTATGTCCGCGTCGCGAGTGTGAGCGTCTGGTCCGTAAGACGAACGCCGAGCGGCGCGCATGCGGAATCACCTGCTGGAGGCAATTCGTAGCCATGTTGTACTGTCAGCGTAGACGCGCCCATGTCCTGCACGAGAAGATATACGGAGGGCTGACCAGTTGTGAGGACAAGCTGAACCACGTGGGCATTCAGGCGGCTAAACGCTCTAGCCTAGCCTATGCGAACGAACAATGGCCCTAGTGGCTCGATGCGCAGCGCTTCTACCAACTCCTTCAACGGTGCCAAGTCGGAGTCCCCCTTCCCCAGAAGTTCCGGTAAAAGAATATTCTCGATCGTTGACGCGCGTCAGAAAAGACCTCCTGATGAGGGCTGTTGTGAGCACAGTGCACGGTGGGGACATTGCGTGTCCTGACAGGTTCTCCAGGAATCAGGAGAAGGCGATGCCGGATGGGCTTCGAGCGAGATGAACTTGCCTCTGATGCCATAAAGATACCCTGACCTATACCAGCACTCGTGGTGATGGGCGATGAGGATCGACGCTCCCTAAAGAAAGAACAGAGTTCGAGCAGAGTCGCTCCTAGCCGGGAATGGTTCTGAATGGCGACGTAGTACTCAGGCTCAGGGGAGTCTCTGCTCTCGACGAGATGGGGCGGGAGCATCAAGAGCCCGATATCGTGAAGCCAGGCGGCGAACTCGAGGTCATGCATCTCATCGACATCGTGCGCCATATGCCTGCCCGATCATGAGCGCTATGGTGGCGGTTCGCCGCCCATGACCTGCATACCAAGGGAGCGCGCGGTCGATCTCTTTGCTGACCTGGCGGACGAGGATGGGTTCGACGTCGCGGCGTGAGGACAGCGGGAGAAGGAGGTGGTCGATCTTCTGGAGCAAACCGTGAACTCTCTAGATGCCTGGTTTGATCTCATTATGGGGTATCGACGTGCATACGACATCCTTCAAGAACAACCCAGAGCCCAAAACCACCAATGTGATGTTGGGCTCTGGGTGCAAAACCTCTGGCCGCTGAATGGTTTTGGAATAGAAGTAACCTGTCAGGATTCTTCTTCCCGTTTTCCAGGCCTCAAGGGCTGATTCAGTACCCACATTTCATAGAGCGGTACACTCAGCATGACCAGGAAGCTCAGGGTCATTAAGATGTCCCCAGTCAGCATCGTGACCACAAAGATGGGTGAGACATAGCTAATCAGCCACGGTGAGAGAAGATCGAGGATCACGCCGCCGAATCCTGCCCAGGTCATCGCCGCTTTGAGCCCATGGCTGGCGCTTGTGAGATACATGACATGGATCAAGATCATGAAGATGACCGGCATAGTGAAGAGGTGAAAATGGGTGATTTCTGCCAGTTCGCGAAAGGACATGGGTTCGCCGAAGGTTGCGTCGGACCCGCGGTAGTGCTCGGCAATACCCTGTGGTGAGAGGCTGGTCATGCTATGCGCCCAAAAGAAGGAAAAGGTAAAGCCTGCCAGCATCAAGAGTAAAAACATTGTGTACAACAACCGAATGTGGCGATCCGAGTCGCGCAGTTTGAATCGCTGATTAAAGTTTCGCATGATAGGACGCTCGGTCCGCTTCAGCTAGTTTCCAAAAATGGACGTAAAGAAGCCCTTCTCTGATTTGCGGACAGGGACGGTGTTGCTGCCGATTCCGGCTGGCTTCAAATAGAACTCATCGATGAGCACCAACACGCGTTTAATTCCTGCGCTCATGGAGCGAACCGACATCGTCGCCCCGCTGATATTGATGATGTCTTTATTAATGCGGATGGGATCGTACACCGTCTTGCCTTCATACTGTACGTTGAAGCGCTTTCTGCCGACTTCGCTTCCTCTGGCCTCGCGAAAGACGAGTAGTTCGACGTTGGAACACGCGCCCGTGGCATCCACGCCGACCATGTAGGTCATGTGTTTATGTTTGCCGATCGTGTTGTGCACCATGGCATAGCCGTCGACTTTGTCGCCGGTTTCACCAATGTACAGTTCGAAAGTCTCTTCGGGGAACTTCCAGCCGATGCGCTGCTCGATCACGTCCTTCTTTTCCTGGCTCAAGCGAATGACTTCTTTGCGGACACGTTGTGACGTGGGTAGGGTGAGCTTCACCGTGGCCTCTTCGGTCATGAACACTTCCGCGTGGTTCATCTCGTCCTTGGAAAGATACCGCTGAAGTTCGCTATCCCAGATACGGTCCGCCGCGGACAGTTCCGTTGACAGTACAAGCCCGATTAAGAGCAGACTCGAGACGAATTTTACGCGAGTGAACATCCGTGCTCCTCCAGTTTAGCCCCCAGGCGAGTTTGTACGTCACGCATCACCTCCTCAGAGGGATCGGTCGAGGCCCAATCAAAGAGTCGTGATCCCCCGACGAAGGCCCAGCGCTGCCGTTGCTCACCAACGCTGATTTTGGTGACGTCATCCAGCCGTTTCACGGTGAGGGTAATACGAGACCGATCTTTGCTGTCCTCCGACAACTCGCGTTGCAGGACACCGTAGGTCCGTCCCGGCATCGGAATTTCTAGCCAGGTGGTCACGATGAGACCAGCATCCCGGTCCTTGGTGGAGATCGACCGGTCATTCACGGACTCGAGGGCAGCCTCCCACGCATGGTCGTAACTGCAGACGGCAAATCGCTGTTGCATGCCGCTCATGGAGGTGCAGGCATTCAGGAGGAGGGGTGTGATACACAACATTATTAAACAACCGAAACGCATTGCCAAGAATTCCTCTTCCCCTTGTTCTCTCCTCACCATCAGGGCGAGGAGAGGACAATTGAACTTCTAGAAGTACGTCGCCGCCTGCACCAGGAATCCATTGCCATTGATGGGGCTTCCGCTGGATCCAAGATCTGCAGAAGCGACAAGGCCCGTCGCATTTTTCTGGGTATTGAACTGCCAGTCAAACTTCAACACGGTGTCTTCAATCGGTCTGAAGTTGATACCGAGCGTCAGGCGTTCCAACTCCCGACGATTCCCTCCCCCGGCAAGACCACGGGTACGGTCGTCGGTATCCGTGTCCACTTGCCCCCAGCGCACGACGGCAGTGAAAGTCGAGGCATCAGAGAAATGACTCGGGGCCAGGTTCTTGAGGAACTCAGGCATGAAGTGATAATTTCCTTGTAGGTAATAGCCTTGCATGCCTGCGGGGCCAGTCCCATTGTTGCTAATTCTCGACCAGGCCGCTTCTCCAATGATCTCAAAGGGGCCGCGCTGGAACGTCCAATCTACCGCAAAAATGTCAAGGTAGCTGCTGCCCATAGTGGCCGTCGCATTCCGGTACAGTCCGTGGTAGGCCGACCCGGCCACTTCAATGCCCAACCTGGGGCTGAAGGCGACCCGACCGACGACGGCTTTACTATCATTGCGGTCCCGGGACACGCTTCCGCGCGCGCTGCGTACGCCTAAATCCGTGATATCGCCGGCCGTTGAGCTCACGCCGTTGACGGCGTAGATTTCATAGTCGAGTTTTGAAAGAGCGGTTGGGTAGAGGGTGCCGTAGAGGCCGGCGCCCGATTCGAACCAGGTGCTGGGGATGATGACCCGGGACACCATGGGCCGATCGACCAGATCGTTGAGCGGAGAATCGTGGAGTAAGTTAAACTTGCCGACTGGCATCAGGAGGATACCGGCGCGCAAGTTGATCGGCTCGGTAATCAGATAGTCCAATTGAGCGAACTCGATTTTGATGGAGCCATCTCCACTCTCTGGGGCATCCGTCCCCCCCCGCTCGATCTCAATTTCGGTGGCGAACTTCACGCGGTTGGTAATAGCCGCATAGATAAAGGGCACCAGTCTCTGCTGTCCGAATGACTGGCGGCTTGGATTGTCCAGGTTTCGGCGAGACAGGTGGTTGTACATCACGTCGACATAGCCACCGAGTGTGGCTTTTGGCGCGCTCAAGAACGGCTTGGCGTAGATCAGTTTTCCAGACCCGGTCGTGCCGAATCCGAGGGGGATGCGTTCCTCACCCTTCCGTTCGACTGAAATGTCCTTCATATCGCCAGTCGGGGTCGGGTATTGGACGGCGTCCGGCTGACCTTCTTGCTGTTCCATGGTTCGCTCCATAGAGCGCTCGCGCCGCTCAAGCTCCTGCATCCGCTTGTTGACTGCCTCGTCGACTAGCTTCTTAATGTCCTCCGGGGTCATGTTTTCCGCCAAAACTGGCATAACCGACAAACTGGCGATCACGAGAACCCCGAGGATTGACTGGATCTTCATCGGTAACCTCCGTGGTGAGTACGGGTGTGGTCTGACTCGGGACTCGGTGGTCTCTGGTCTCGTAGTGCAGGTGCAATTCGGATAAAATGACTGAGTTGCGATCCGGGATAGACCTCCTTTCATGAATCGATCCATGATGCGACACGGCTCCATCCTTCAAGAGCGGAGAAAGGGATCATGACAATAGCGTTTGCAGCGCGTGCACTTGAGTTCAAACCCTTCCCCAACGACTTTGGCGATCAATTGCCCACACTCGCCTCGAGGTTCACTGCGTTGGCTGCAACCCGACTGGCTGGATTTTGAGGCGACCAAAGTGGCGTCGGAGTTGCGACGGACAGCCTTGCAAATGAAATTGAGAACGATTATTAATATCTTATATTATTATATGGATCTATTGTCAAGAGGGCTGTTCCTGACTTGATAAAAGATGGGTCGAGTGCATTCCAGAACACAGTACCCTATAATTTCCCCATGGTGAGAGCCAGTAACACGCATGTCTGGTTGGGAAGTGTCATCGGAGGACTTGCCTTGAGTCTGTGGGGGTGTGCAGCGGACCTTCCCCCAATGGTAGAGGACACTCAAGTTGCCGAAGGCGTGGTGGTGGGGAGGGCCCTGGCGGTCCTTACTGGTGAAACGCGCCGGTGGTATGAACCGGAAATACGGTTTTTCGAGTTTGAAGATCTACAGACTCACGAGCGTTTCAAAGTGGAGATGAAGTCCGATGATCGATACTTTGTGGTCGCGCTGCTGTCTGGAGAATATCGGCTCAACAGGGTACAAATCAGTGAGGGGCCGTTCATGTCCATGGCGCAACTGGCCATGGATTTTTCAGTCAGGAATAGTCCCGTCACCTATCTGGGCACATGGCGCTTTGGAGTAGACTCGCCGCGCTATGGACGGATGGTCGTTGTGTCGATGATGCTTGATCAAGGCGAGACGGAGCAGGCGCTTGAGTTTCTCACGAAACGGTATCCCTCTATCGGCAAGCCGACTATGGTAGAAATGCTCCCGCAACCGTCCCAAATGGAAGCTCGGTTATACGAAGTCATGCCCTATCCACGTTACAAGTACTTTCGTCGACATCACTGGTAGGGATCAGCGACAGTCATGAACTCACGAAGCTCGCAGTCAACTCTTGTCACCGCGATTAGTCTACTCGTTGCGCTTCTGGCTGGCTGTGTGGGTGTGCAATCCGGCCCTAAGCCTGTTGTCGTCAAGCGAACCCAGCTGCACATGGGGACGCTCGTTTCAATTATGGTGGTGGCCTCGACCGAGGCCATCGTACAGTCGGCGATCACGGCTGGATTCGCTGAAATCAAACGGTTGGAGCAGTTGCTCAGTACCTGGATTCCAACGAGCGAATTGTCCAGGGTCAATCTCGCTGCGGGACAGCAGCCTGTGGGCGTGAGCCGAGAGACGTTGGAACTCGTCAGCCGATCATTGGAGATGGCGAAAATCACAGAGGGTGGGTTCAACATTGCCGTCGGTCCAGCCGTGGAAGCCTGGAGTGTCACCGAGCAGCGGCGAATTCCAAGCGCGGGCGAGCTTGACCGGCTACGCCCTCTAGTCGACTGGACGGCAATTCAGTTTGATATGGCGGCGGGAACGATCTTTCTTCCAAAGTCAGGCATGCGCATTGATATCGATGGAATCGGGAAGGGCTATGCGGCCGACATGGTCGTCGAGATTCTCCGGAAAGAAGGTGCGCGCGGAGGAGTTGTGGCGCTCTCCGGTGACATTAGGACCTTCGGTGACTTGCCCGGTATGACAGGGTTCCCGGTAGGGATTCGACATCCGCGGCGGGAGGGTGCGCTAGTGGCGACGATTGACCTCCGGAATGAAGCCATCTCGACGGCCGGCGATTATGAGCGCTACTTTGAAGAGGGCGGGATTCGTTATCATCACATCCTCGATCCGATTTCGTTAGCGCCGGCGCGCAAATGCCAGAGCGTAACGGTGATCGCCAAGGAGGGGACGGTGGCAGATGGTCTCGACACCGGGATTTTCGTTCTGGGCCCTGAGAGAGGCATGGCGTTGGTCGAGCGACTGCCAGATATAGAGGCGGTTATCATTGATGACCAAGGGAAGGTGATGGTGTCGTCAGGGCTTCGGCCTCGATTGCGTTACCCATGAGACAGAGGGTTCTCGTGCGAGGGTGCTCATGTACCTGCATGGATTGAGTATGGGTGGATGAATCTCCCGCAATTGTCTCGTGCTGGCATTTGGAGTGTGTGCCTGCAGCGAATTCGAAACAAGGTATTTTCAAGACAAGGTCAACCAAGTTACGCAAGGAGCTGTGGCACGTCGGTATGGGGACCCACACAAGCTCGACAAGTTGCCGGATGGGCGGTCAGTCTGGACCTACTTCGATCGGGGGAGTGGCACGAGTGGCTATAGCGGCTATGCGCGCGCGTCCTACTGTCGGGCCTATGTCATGACGTTTGATCAGGCCGAGGTGCTACAGGATTGGAAGCAGCAGGATTGTGCGACTCGTCCCGCGACAATTACTGAACCGTTTTTAAATCGTAAATGATCGAAAACTTCACCGGTATCTGGGGGCGTGCCAACGGACGAGAGAGCTTGATGGGCGGTCCTTTTTTTACATCTTCTACGGCGACTTGATCGAGCATCGTGTTGCCGGAACTCTTGCCCACGCGCACGTCTCTCACCACTCCATCCTCGTGGAGCAACGCCATCAGCGTGACCTTCCCCTGAATCCCTTCAGATCGCAACATTGCAGGATAGCGTTTATCGAGATCCTCGATCCAATGCGCCATGAGCTCTGAGAGCCATCCGTAATCGACTTTGGCAGGCTTGGGTTGGCCAGCGGGAGTGAGAGCGGCCACTTGTGGCTCAGTCACGGGGGCTGGCGGCTGATGTACCGGTGTCTTACTGTGTGTGGCTGCCGAATCATCATGAACAGGGGGTATTAGCTCAGTGAGCAGAGTCGATGTTCGCTGTGGAAGGGGCTCAAATGTTTGTGAAGGTACAGCCGGTGTAGCGGGTGTGGGATCGTGTGGGGGCGAGGCCATAGGTGTATCAACCGCCTGGAGTGCAGTCGTCGTCTGAGCACGTTGCGACGATGTAACACTGGGAGGTGTAGGCGACGGGACTGGATCGGGCTGTTGTATCACCTGGTCTGTCTTTGCGATGGGCGCAGGAGGAGAAGTTTGCTCACGAGCAGGTTGATGATCCGATTCTGGCTTTGATAAAATAGGTTGAGTGGGGGCGAGTTTTGCGATCGGTGGCGGTGGGGGCACTGGCTTTTCTACGACAGGAGCGACGGGAGCTGGGGGTGGGATTGCCGGTGTCTCAACTCTCGGTTGGGAAGGGTCTGCCACAGGATGAGCAGTCGCTGTGGGCGGATCGGACTGCTGGAGTGTCGGAGCCGGGACGGTTTTCACCCGAGCTGGCGATCCGGAGGCTTCAGGAGTCGAGGGAGCGGCTATCGGCGATGGCGTGACCATCGCCACTTGCCAAGTGAACGGTTCTGCTTGCGGAGCCAACTGCAGGTGCTGCACGAAGAGGATGGCGGTGAAGGCCAGGCTGCCATGCAGCAGACAAGCCACAAGCCATCCTATTGCTCTTGGGCCAGTTCTATCGATGCGATGGGGAATTGAATCGATAATCACCGTCGAATGACCTCGAGACTGATTTGTTGAAATCCCAGGCCGTGAATTTCGTCAACCACAGCCACGAATTTCTCCAGCGACGTCACTTTATCTGCACGGACGACGACGGCTGACGCGCGAGGCTGCGTGGTGAGTGCTGACGGGAGACCACCTTCAGGGATCGGTTTGTCATTGAGAAACAGACCGCCCTTCGGCGTCAGTGTAATGACGATGGGCACATCTTTTCGATCGCCGACGGCCTTGGCCTTGGCCAAGTTCACGGGAATCTGGCCCGTGCTGATGAATGTGGCGGTGGTCAACACGATGACGAGCAAGACCAGCATGACATCCACGAGCGGGATGACGTTGATCTGATCAATGTCCTGATCCATGCTGCGCCTTGTATTGGGTCAGGAGTTCGGTCACGCGACGACGAAGCACGTTGTTCATGACGACACAGGGAATGGCCACCAGAAGGCCGACGACCGTGGCCTTCAATGCCAGGCTCAAGCCGATCATGATGGTGTTGACGCCCATCGTGCCAGACGTGCCCATCGTATGAAACGTCAACATGATACCAAGGACGGTCCCCAGGAGGCCAATGTAGGGAGCGTTGACGGCCACGGTTCCGATGATGACGAGACGTTTGGTGAGGGTGATTTCCAGCAGCAGCACATTGGAGAACTGAGATAGCTTCACCCGCCGGAAGAAGAACCAGCGTTCGACTGCGACAGCCACCGACCACAGGCTCATGGCCAGTAAGAGCCCGATTATTCCGTAATCTATGGCGTGCTGCAACGAGTCCATCGCGACTCCTTATGGCCGGTAGGTGGGACCCGAACTGGCGGGGTGGGAGCTGTTACACTGGTCCATCAATGCCAGATTACGGGGAAGCCTGTCAATCAGCGTGCACATGGGGAGCACGCCCCTCTATCGGGACAGTTGGTCAGCTCGAAAGAGCACGGTATGCGTCGCGGAAACACGGAGTTCAACCGCTGTGCCGTCCTGGTAGACGCTGGTCGAGCTTTCGCTACTATGCACGATTTGGCCGGAAGGGAGCTGGACCGTATAGAGATTCTCCGAGCCCCGGAACTGCCGAGCCACGATCCGAGATCCGGTCGACTTGATCGGCATGAGGTGAACATCGTCAGGGCGGATCATCACGACCACCGGGGCCCCCTCTTCACTGCTCAGTGTGTTAGGAAACTCCCCCAGTTCAGTGTGGACCATGCCCTGTTGGATCCGCCCAGTAATAAAGTCGGCCTGCCCGACGAAGTCGGCGACGAATGGAGTCGAGGGGACGTGGTAGATCATCTCCGGCGAATCCATCTGTTCAAGCACACCTTGGTTTAACACGGCGATCCGGTCAGCCATGGCAAAGGCTTCGTCGTGATCGTGTGTGACCAAGATGGTCGTCGTTTTCATCCGGCGCAAGAGCGCATGGAGTTCATGCCGCATGCGACCGGCCATATCAGGGTCAAGATTGCTGAATGGTTCATCCAGCAAGAGCATGACCGGATTCTGCACCAATGCCCGTGAGAGCGCCACACGCTGCTGCTGTCCGCCGGACAATTCATGCGGGTAGCGCCGCTCGAATCCTTCCAGGCCGGTGAGTCGCAGCATCTCTTGGACCTGACATTTCCTCTCAGCCCGTGACAGGTGGCGGAGTCCAAAAGCAATATTGTCCGCGACGTGCAGATGGGGGAACAGGGCGTATTCTTGGAAGACCATGCCGACGCGCCGTTCTTCAGTTGGAATTGTTTTGGAGGAAGAAGAGACGCGTCGGCCTGACAGAAAAATCTCTCCGGACTGCACCGGCTCGAAGCCCGCGATCGCCCGCAGAATGGTGGTCTTACCGCAGCCAGATGGGCCGAGCAGACAGAGAATTTCCCCTTCTTGTACCGAAAATGAAATATCACGGATAGCCAAACGGTGTGGATCGTAGGCACACGACACCGAGCGAAGTTCCAAGATTGAAGACTCCGGCGTGTAGAGATTGACCTGACCTTGGAGCCGGTCAGTTTCCACGGGGGTCATGTGTGATTCTATGGCCATCGGTGTTCCTACGCTGCTCGCCAATCGCGTGAGAGCAACAGCACCATCGGCGGCAAGCCCACAAGCACGATGAGCAGCGCGGACGGAGCTGCCAGTTGGTAGTATTCTTCACTCGCTTCCAGCCAGACACGGACCGCAAGTGTGTCAAACCCCACCGGTCGCAGGAGTAGCGTTGCCGGGAGTTCCTTCATCGTCTGCAGAAACATCAGGACCCAGGCGACGATAAATCCATTGCGGATGAGTGGCAGTGTCACGCGCCGCCAGGTTTCCTGAACCCCAAGCCCTAGTGTGCGGCCCACTTCTTCAAGATTGGGCGTGACTTGCTGCAGCGCTGGTTCAAGTGATTGGAGCCCGGCAGGGAGAAAGTGCAGCACGTAGGCAACGATCAACACGATCGCGGTGCCATAGAAAAACGGCATCAGTTTGAGAAAGAGGACCAATACGGCGAGTGCCGCCACTGGTCCCGGAAGCACATAGCCGGCATAGGCGACCTGTAAACAGCCGATACTGAGCCATGTCGGTTTCCGGCTCGCGAGATAGGCCAGCGGGAGGCCAATCAGCACTCCTGCGGTGGCGGCGAGGGACGACAGCAACGCGCTGTTCCACATAAAACCGAAGAAGCGAGCATCCAGAATCGCTTGAGCCTCAGGGGACAGGCTCCACTGAATGAGCAGATAAGCTGGGACGCCGAAGGCCGCACCAACGATGGCAGCAAGATACGCAGTGAATACCGCGGTCTTGAGCCATCCACATTGGATTCGTTGCGGCACGCGGTAGCGCCCCGTTATCTGATAGAACCGGCTCTTGTGGCGGAACCATCGCTCGGCTATTAAGAAAACCAAGGCAAGGACCACCAGCAAGATACTGAGGATACTCGCAGCCGTGTTGTCAGACCGTCCGGTTAATTGCTGAAACACCGCGTAGGTCATCGTTTGGTAGCGCAACAGAGAGACGGCGCCGAAATCGGATACGACGTACAGTATCACCAGTGCGACACCGGCGACGATGGATGGGCGCAGCAGCGGCAGGGTCACGCGCCACATCGTTTGGATGTGCGAGACGCCACACGTACGGGCCATTTCCTCAAACGACACGTTTACACTTAAGAGTGCACTACGAGTGAGAAGATATACAAAGGGAAAGGTGTCGAGCGCCATCACGAGGGTCGCGCCCCAGAAGCCTTGGGGCGAGAAGATTCTGGCCTGGGGCCCTGCGACCGTCTGCCAGAGGTGCTCGACCGGTCCACCGAATCCCAAGAGATAGTTATAGACATAGGCCAACACGTAGGTCGGCATGGCCAGCGGCAGCACAAGGGCTATTTCCCAGAGCCAGCGCCCGCGAAAATCGAAGCGCGTTACCATCGAGGCAGTCGATACTCCAAGCAAGAGCGTGAGAACCGCCACTGCGCCGGCCAATGAAACGGTATTGATCAGCAGCTCAGGGATGCGGGTGGCCCAAAGACGCTGCCATACAACCGGATCGGCAGATAAAGCCAGGGTAGTCACATATCCAAGCGGCAAGAGGATCAGTGCGGCACTGGCTAGGGTGACCAGCTGCAAGGGTGAAGCGAATTGTTGGCGTAGAGTGGTCACAAGAGCAGGCTCGTGTATTACCGGAGACCCACTTGTTCAATGAGCATGAGCGTAGGCTCGCGCAGTTCGGCGAGCTTGGTCAGAGGGACCAAGGCCGCGCGAAAGCTCTTCCGTTCGATGAGGGCGGGATCGGCTTTGACCTCCGAATGAAGCGGATATTCCTTGTTGAGATCGGCGAACATCTTCTGACCGGCCTGCGCCACGAGGAATGCGACGAGCAGCTTGGCACTGTCGAATCTGGAGGTGTGTTTGAGTACCCCAATGCCCGCCACGTTCATGATCGCGCCCATGCCGCCTTCATGCTGATCCGGCATTAGTAACGCGAGCGGAGCGGTCGGCTGTGTGGCGAGATGTCGATAGACGTAATAGTGGTTCACAATGCCCATCGAGACCTGGCCCTTGGCCACCGCAACTACGATCTGCGAGCTCTTTTGGTAGACCTGTGTTCCAGCGTTGTCGCGAAGTCCCTGGAGAAATTTCTTGGTGCGATCATCGCCGATGACTGCGCGGACCACCGAGACGCCCGCCTGCAAGTACACGCTGCCGGAGTTAGGGATGGCGATCTTGTCTTTCCATTTGGGGTCTGCCAGGTCGAGCAAGGATTTGATCTGATCGGGCTTCACCATTGTCGTGTTGTAGACAATGATCCAAAAGCGGCCGGATAAGCCGATCCAGCTATTGTCCGAGGCACGGAACTGAAAAGGGATGGCCCGATCGATTTGCCGCATGTTCAACGGGCGAAGGAGCCTCGCTGCACGGGCCATCTCCAGGCTGCCGGCATCGTTGGTAATCAGGAGATCAGCTGGGCTACGGTCTCCTTCCGCTTTCAACCGATTGACCAACTCGGTGGTGCCGGAGGAGAGCAGGTCTACTTGAATACCGGTCTTGGCAGTGAATGCATCAAGGACCGGCTTAATCAGTCGTTCGGAGCGCCCTGAATAGATAATCAGCTTGTCTGCAGCCGAAGCCGGTGTCGGTGCGATCAGCCATAGGAACGCGAGAAGGCATCCCAAGGGCAGACCAACCCATACAAGTCGCGACCCAGAACCGGGTAGACGAGTGAGACGCCGAACGATGCCGTGCATAGGACGATCCTTTTGGGGTAATTGAAATTGATAAATCGTCTCAAAAATAATATCAAAAAAAATGACGCGGGTCAATGACTGCAACGCGAACAGAGGCCGTAGAGTTCGAGGCGATGTGTTTGGATCGTAAAGCCGTTGCGGGCAGCAACTTCTTCCTGGAGGCGCTCGATATCGCAGTTTTCAAACTCCACGATCTTTCCGCAGTCGGTGCAAATGAGGTGGTCGTGGTGGCCTTTGTGGGAGATATTGTCGTACTGGGTCTGGGCTCCGAAGTGCCGGGCCTGTGCCAGGCTGGCTTCGCAAAAGAGATTGAGCGTACGGTAAATCGTCGCCAATCCCAAATGCGGATCTTTTCGCGCAAGGTAGTGGTACATCTCTTCCGCCGTGATGTGTTCTTGCTTGAGGAAGGCGTCGAGGATCAGTTCACGCTGGCGGGTGAATTTCAACTGATGTTTGCCAAGGTGCTCTTTCAGCACCTCAATCTCTTTCGCATACTTGGACATAGAGACCGGTCAGACCTCCTGTAGGAAGGTCATTAAAGACGAAACCCGACACATGGTCAAGAGGGGGCAGGTTGGAAGAGATCGAGATCACTCGGAGCCGGTTTGACGACGATCCTAGGGGGTGTCTATAGTGCGGCATCTCCTGGGATTGTCGGAGACTTGAGATGAGAAAGCCAAATCAGAATATCGTCGATCGAGCTCTCTTGCTGTACGTGCTTCACCTGGCGGAACCGCATGGTCTGCTGAGCGATGTGAAGTTGCAGCAGCTGTGTTTTCTCTGCGAGCTCCAGACGTTTGGAAAGGGATTCATGGGTTTTCACTTCGAATTCTTTCGTTTCGCCTATGGGGCTTTCAGTAAAGATCTCGACAACGACCTCACGTCTCTTCGCCGGAAAGAACGGGTCGAGAATTTCACGTTATCGGATCAGGCCAAAGAAGAGGTAATTCCGCTGTTGCTGAAAGGAATCGAAGGGGTGGAAACCAATGAAAAGGTCAGAGAGATCATCGATGCCGTCATTACCACCTATGGTCCGCAGGACAGCGGCACGATTACCAATTCCGTCGAGGTGGTGGAGCTGAGCACTCCGCAACAACCAGAATTCAAGATTCCCATTCGGGATATTGTCTTCCACACGACGCTCCTCGTTCCCCATCGGATCGAGGTGCAAGTCGAGGTCGCTTTTGCCCCAGCGCTACTGGCGAAGCTGAATGCCGCGATGGGCTATGATAGCCAGGTGGCGCCGAGCGTTCAGAGTTGGTAGATCTCGCCGTATTTCTTTTCCAGATAGGTCAGGAACGGTTCAGGACTTACACTCGTACCCGTCACGCGCTGCGCGAGATCTTCAGGCGTAAACATGCAGCCCCAGCGGTGGATCTTCTGTCCCAGCCATCGTCGTAGCACCAGCAACTGTCCAGCCGCGATTTCATCCTCCAGGTGGGGGATTTCAAGTTTGGCTTGCTCGAAGAATTGCACGGAGTAGAGGTTGCCCAAGGTGTACGTGGGGAAGTAGCCGAATGCCCCGGATGACCAGTGGACGTCCTGCAGCACGCCCTCCGCATCTGACTGGGGAATGATCCCAAGATACTCTTCCATTTTTTGATTCCAGATGGCAGGCAGATCTTCGGGCTGGGTCTTGCTTTCCACTAAGTCCTGCTCGATCTCGAGCCGCAGCATGATGTGGAGATTGTAGGTGAGCTCGTCGGCTTCCACGCGGATGAACGACGGCTTCACGCAGTTGATGGCGGCGTAAAATTGCTCGACGTCTATGCCGCGCAACTGATGATGAAAAGTCTGCTGCAGAATCGGATAAAAGAAGTGCCAGAACGCACGAGAGCGTCCGACACAATTTTCCCAGAGGCGTGATTGGCTTTCGTGAATACTGAGCGAGACCGAATCGCCCAGCGGCGTGCCAAAATACCGTTGGTCGAGGCCTTGGTCGTAGAGCCCGTGACCGCCTTCGTGGATACAACTGAAGAGGCAGGACTGTAATTCATGCTCATGGACGCGGGTAGTCACACGAACATCGGTCGGATGAAACGTGGTGGTGAAGGGATGGGCCGAAAGATCCAGCCGACCACGCTCAAAATCATAGCCCATGGCGATCAGGACAAGCCGTCCGAATTCCAATTGCCGAGCATGATCGTACGAGTAGCGAAGGATACTGTCGTCGATCCGAACAGTGCTCTGGGTAATTCTCTTGAGCAGAGGGACGAGGCGGGCCTTCAGCTGGGCAAACAGCGGGCGTAGGGTCGCGATCATGGAGCCTGGTTCGTAGACGTCTAGGAGGGCGTCGTAGGGTGAATCCTTGTAGCCGAGGTAGTGGGTTTCTTCGCGCTTGAGCGACAGCACCGTACGGAGATTTGGGAGAAACATGGAAAACTTGTTTTGTTCTTTGGCCTCGGCCCACACTTGCTGAGCCAGCGAACATTCCCGACCCATCTTGATGACGAAATCCACGGGAAGTTTTTTCGCCCGACTAAAGTCTCTCCAAACCTCGCGCAAAAGAGAGCGAGAAAGCTCATCACACACATCCCCTGGCTGCTCATAGGCCTGACCAGTGGCAGGATCGACCCATTGAGACAAGATGCTCTCGATGTCCGGGGATACCATCTTCTGGTGGGCCAACCCTTGGAGCACGGCGATCTGTTCGGCCCGCGCTTCGCCTCCACCTGCCGGCATGTAGGTTTCCTGGTCCCAAGACAGCACTGCCGCGGCGCTATTGATGCGCTGGATTTCCAGAAGTCTCGTCGTGAGGGATTCCAATGTGGCGATGGTCTTCAAGCGTGATCTCCTTTCGGCTATGCTAAGATCCGGTGCGCAGAGGCAGACCGTCTCTTGTCAGTCTACGCAACGATGCCATGATTTTTCAAACTATCGAAAGGAACCTTGGATGAAGACGCTGGTGCCTGCAGACATCGAAGCCTATGCTCAGGCCCATTCGATGTCGGAGTCTGTGGTCTGCCGGGCACTTCGGGAAGAGACCCAGCGGACGATGGAATATGCGCAAATGCTGGTGGGTCCGTTGGAAGGGGCCTTTCTCAAAATGGTAGCGCAGCTTGTGGGAGCCAAACGGGTGCTCGAAGTCGGGACGTTTACGGGCTACAGCGCTCTCTGTTTTGCCGAAGCCATCCCGGAAGATGGGGCGGTGATCACCTGCGAAGTGGACGTTGAGTCGGCGGCCGTGGCGCGGCGGTACATAGCCCAGGCGCCAGTTGGATGGAAGATTGAGATACGAATGGGTCCGGCGCTGGACACGATGCGTGAACTCACCGGCCCATTCGATCTGATCTTCATCGATGCGGACAAGATCAATTACCTGAATTACCATAGACGCGCGCTCGACTTGCTCTCACCACGCGGGGTGATTTTGATCGACAATGTATTGTGGGAAGGCGATGTGCTGAAACAGCCGCCGCCCGATGAAAAGACGGCCGCTATCCAGGAATTGAATCGCATGGTGTCGGCTGATCCACTAGTGACTGCTGTGCTGGTCACGATTCGTGACGGGGTCCTGGTGGTAAGGAAGAAGGGGTGATGAGTGATCAGTGATGCCGGAGGATTGTCAGGATCTTCTCGAAAAACATATCACGCCTCACGAAGTTTTTACATCAGCCTCCCACGATACACTCGCCGGGCACTATTGCCAGATGCCTAGGCTGATGATGCGGGTGAGACGGCGGGGACGCAGCCAGTGCGATTGAGCTCCACGTGCCTGTTGATCAGTTTGCTCGGTTGCCACAGCGTTTCAGATAATCATCGGCCTTGATGTTGTGTAGATTCCAGTGGGGCACGAAGAACGCGACCACTGGGATGGGCAGCACTGCCAGCGAGGAGTCGTCGATGCCTTCGGAACCGGAGCAATGGGCGCCGGTTAGCGGGTACTTCACGTCGTCATGGATCAACGCTTTAGTACATCCGCTTAAAACCAAGAGCGTCGACAACAGCAAACATAATGCTCCACGGGCACGTGGTAACGGACGCTTACAACTTCCTCCTGGAAATCCGGCCTCGTCTGTTGGACGAAGGTTAACCACGAAAGTAACCGCAGTCACTGCCCAGGGTTGGCCACGGAATACTCCTTGACGGAGGGTAGAAACAACGGTATCCCCATGGGCATGGCGCATCCATCCACGACACTGGCCTACGGCTCGGTCGTTCTCGCGGCGGTCCTCTGGGGTGGCTCGATAGTGGCGCAGAAAATGGCCCTCGGGTCTTTCTCTGTCGTCGAGGCTTCTGTCCTGCGCGACATCGGCGGGCTGGCGATTCTCCTGGCGACCTGGTGGTGGCAGGAAGGCGGCTTGGTCAAGCTGAGCAAGGCGGATGTCCGCCTGCTGGGCCTGCTCGGGCTTGGCGTGTTGGGCAACCATCTGCTGGTCCTCATGGGCCTCAAGTATGTGAGTGGGGCCGTGGGTGGGGTGATCATCGGATCGAGCCCCGTAGTGACTGCACTGCTCTCGGCGATGTTGATTCGCGACGTCCCCCTGCGCGCCGTGTGGGCCGGAGGGCTCCTTTCCTTTGCGGGTGTCGGACTGGTCTCAGTGGCAGGGTTTCAAACGGCCGGCGAAAATCCGCTGCTGGGCTGCTCACTCGTGTTCCTGGGCGTCGTGAGTTGGGCTCTCTATAGCATCGGTAGTCGCACGATCATGGAGCGGGTGTCGGCGCTGACCGTGAACTGGACCACGTTGTTAGTCGCGACGGTCTTGCAGATTCCGCTCCTCTGGACCGATCGGAAGATGATGGATGCGGGCGTCACGTCGGTCACGACGCCTGATTGGCTCGCGCTCGGTTATCTCGTCGTATTTGCCACCGCCGTGGCGCAGCAGGCCTGGCTGTTCGGCGTGAAAGGTATCGGTCCCTCACGGGCATCGGTTTTAGGGAACCTCACGCCGGTCGCGGCCATCGGGCTGTCCATGCTCATTCTGAAAGAATCGGTCGGCCCGATAGAAGTTATCGGCATTGGCCTCATCCTGGCCGGTGTCTGGGTCGTCAACCGTCAAACGGCAAATCTTGACCGCAGGTAGTTTCCCTACTCGCCCTCATTCTCTGATTCCAGTATGATACAGCCTCTGTTCAGGAGAGAGTGGCATGCTGAAACAGCGCATCCAAGAAGTCACAAAAGCTAACCAGCGGTTTTACGAGGCTTTCGAGAGTCTCGATATCGTCAAGATGGATAGTGTCTGGGCGCATCAAGCATATGTCACATGCATCCACCCCGGCTGGCCGATCCGCTCCGATTGGCCCGCCGTGCGCGATTCCTGGGTGCTGATCTTCAACAACACTTTCTCCATGAAATTTGAGCTCACCGAGATGATGGTACAGGTGGCAGGCGACATGGCCTGGGTCATCTGCGTGGAAAACATCACCAGCCAGCAATCCAACGAACCGCAGCTGGCGAAAGTCCTTGCCACGAACCTCTTTAAACGAATCGGCGACGAGTGCCTAATGATTCATCATCATGGAAGTGCGGTGATGGGGTAGAGGGGGTGAATAAGCCGGAGAATGGGACTCTTTTCAAAAGGGCGGGAAGCGGCAGAGTGAGACAAAGAACTGCTTGGCAAAGGCTATGGAGTCGTCAAGTTCACAATGAAGGGTCGCACATGCAACCCCCCTCTTTGTATCGTGGGAGACGCGGATGAGGAAGCAACAGCGCATGAAGCTGGTTCACAAAGGACGCTACCTTGCCGAGGTCAACGTCGAGTTGCTGGTGATCGATGATGAGATGGTCTCTATACCTCTCGGTGGAAGACGCCTACAAACTGGATGATGTGTGTGAGGCGTTGAAAAAAGGAGATACCACGACAGCCACTCAGTACGGTCATGTCTATCCGTTGACCACGATTGCTGTCTAACCATCGTGTTATTTAGGGCTGAAAGTGTTCTACTGGTCAGGTCTTCGGCAAGTTCGAGGGGACTTCGTCGACGCGGATCGTCTTCACCCATTCGGCGGCGATGGTGTCGCGCTCCTGCATGGTCATGGCGGCATACTTCAGGAACATCTGTGGGCCTCGGCGGCGGCGCCATGATAGAAAATTAATGAAATGATCTTTACAGACGGACTGGGTGCCCGCGGGTGCGTAGGGGTTGGCTTGGCAGTTTTGAACGCAGCAGAGATAGGCGTGCATTTCAATCCTCGTGTAATGCGCTTCAGTATGCCGGTCGGCTCATCTGATTTACAAGGGCTGTCACCCAGTTTGTCGTTAGACCTGTCTGACTCCATGGGGTAAGGACTGCCCCATGTGACTTTTATTTCAGCCAGCCTCCTCCTTAATCCTGGTGCTCATTCCGCGCAGCTTCACGTCGGCGTCTCGGTACTGATCCACGACTTCCACCGTGTGTGATGGTATGAATCGGGGGGTTGCCCCACACGCGTGTGAAATGGACGAAGTGAATCCGCTTGGTCCTTAGCCCACGTTGGTGTCCAGAAAAAGCGAGATACCGCTCCTTCAAGTTCTCCAAGGCAATGGGCTTGATGGGCGGAGTCGGAACCAGACCTTCCGAGGCTTCCTTCCGCCGATCTATCAACCGTTGTTCCGCGTCCTTCTTGTTCGGGGTCTTACAGGACTCAAAGCGTTGCTTCCCCAGGGCATCGCAATAGGTCATCCACCACACATTCACACATTTCCGCGTTTATAGAGTCCATTCGTTGAGCGTGCCATATCTCACCGTCCCTTCTGTCTCATCGCGGAGACGACATTGAGTTCTCGCTCTAGGAGTTCCCGAATATAGCCGCTCGCCGTGTAGTCCTGATGCCGCAAGGCGTCGAGCTTCGCCTTGAGCGGCGCGGGCAATTGCACCACCAATCGCTCCATCTTCTTCATGTACAGTTCCTCCATTCTGATAATGTGCTAGCAGATACAACGTTATAGCTGATAGAATAGAATGATGTCAAGTGCTATTAGATTGCACAGTGCACCCGCTATCAAGTACTCTCCGCCCCATGCCTCGACCAAAGACTGCGGCGCACCGGCGCCTGTTTGGATTGCGACTGAACGAGAATCTGCTCACCGACTTGCGCCATGCCGCCCTGGATCTCAAGCGGCCGGCCAATCAACTGCTAGAAGAAGCGATTCAGGACTGGATCAAGAAGTATCGGGAGAAGCTGAGGGACAGGCGGTAGGCGGATTCAGGCCCTAGAGCGGAAGGGGATTCTGCCGAAGGGAAAGTAACCTCAGCAATTGCCGTTCTACCTTGAGCCAAGCAACAGGTGCAGAAATCTGAGGAGGGAGATTGCCCTGTGAGTAGCAATCGGACCATGTTTCTCCGATTCCCCATCGCCCTTGTGCTGTCGATCGTCTGTCTCGCCATTCCCGCATGGGCCGATCTTCAAGCGGGTATGGATGCCTATAATCGCGGCGACTACGCAACAGCTCTGTACGAGTGGCGACCGCTGGCCAAGCAGGGAAACGCAAATGCCCAGTATAACCTCGGTGTGCTGTATGACAAGGGACAGGGCGTGCCCCAGAACTATTGGCTAGCCAGGAAGTGGTATGAAAAGGCCGCGGCCCAGGGAGACGCAGAAGCACAGTTCAACCTCGGGTTTCTGTATGCCAACGGCCAGGGCGTGCCGCAGGACTATGGGCAAGCCCGGCAGTGGTTCGAAAAGGCTGCGGCCCAGGGGATCGCAGGAGCGCAGTACCGCCTCGGTGCGCTGTATGGCAACGGCTATGGTGTGCCGCAGGACTATGTTCAAGCCCGGCAGTGGTTTGAGCAAGCGGCAACCCAGGGAAACGCAAAGGCCCAGTACGACCTCGGTGCGCTGTATCACAACGGCTATGGTGTGCCGCAGGACTATGAGCAAGCCCGACAGTGGTACGAAAAGGCCGCGGCCCAGGGAAAGACAAAAGCCCAGTACAACCTCGGTGTGTTGTATCACAACGGCCATGGCGTGCCCCAGAACTTGGTCCAGGCCCATAAGTGGTTCAATCTGTCCGCAGCGAATGGAGATAAAGTTGGAGCTGCGACTCGTGATGCGCTCGCGAAACAAATGACCTCTGCCCAGATTGTCGAGGCGCAAAAGTTGGCGTTGGAGTGGAAGTCAAAGATGCCGTAACTCCCTTGCTGAGCCATGCGGCGCCGACACACGCCCGCCAATCCATCCAAGCATTTCCCCATGCCCCCTTGCGGATTCCTCATGCTGCTAAGGACATCGCAGCTGTCCTTGCAGCGGCGAGTTTTGTTACTGTAGTGGACGATGCAGGCGAAACTCGTTTTTTCCACCGCCTGAAGGCTCGGTAGACAACCGGTTCCTCTGTAGGCTCCCCTTGCAATCTTTGCTGGTTGCCGTTTACGCTACGACATCTTCGTCGTCTCTTGTGAGGGGTCTGCCGTCCATACTGTTTCAGCTATTGAAAGTGAACGACGCCGTGATGGTCTTGTCCGCCTATGCGCTCATCCAGAGCGCCATCTGGCGCGAGCTAGATGCGGGCTACCTGGCACTGAATATTGTGGGCGCTCTCTTGCTGGGGGTGGTGGCGATTGCGGATCAACGGGTGGGGTTCATTGTTCTGGAGTTCGCCTGAGCCGGTCTTGGGCTTGTAGGTGTGGTGCGAGCGATTAAGACACGGAGAACAGCGGAAGCGGTCTCATAAATCAAGCCGGATTCAACGACATGGAGGGGGAACAGGTTATGTCAGTATTGATGTCAGCCGATGAAATTTTCTTGAAAGTGGAAGCGGCGGCTGTGGCGGCCACGGGGCTGGATGAAAAAGCGCTGCAGGTCGATTATCGAGCGCTCAAGGAGAAATTTCGCGCGGCACTTGGCGACCGAAAAGTCGCGCTGTGCCATATCAATAAGTTCTTGCCGAAAGGGTACGAAGATCAAGGACGGTTCAATCTGGTACTGCTGACGGAAGGCAACGTCATATTCGACATCGTCATTGGCGATTCCTACTTCCGCTATGATGTCGTGTCGGTCGGGCAGCTGGATAAAGTTCAGGTGATCGATGCGATGTGGGACAATAAGGAAAAGCGCCGAGAAGAACCGTTCCTGAGCCTCCGGCTCATGTATGCGGAAGAGACCCACCTACTACTTGCCCTCGACGACGCCGAACGCATGACCCTCCTGACTTTCGCGCACGCCGTGGAGTCGGCCCGCAACCCAGAGCGATAATTCAGAGCTGAGGCGGCTCTTTATTCCTTAGGTTTTTCTGGTTCTTGAGGCGTCCAGAATTCGTGATGACACCGACCCAAGCGTACCTCCGCCTTGCTGGTTCCACGGATCTATGCTGAACGACATCCTGACTCGCACACTCCATTCAGTCGCTCGTTCTCGACCGTCGAGCTGAAAACGATCCCCGAACGCTCCAGTAGAATTCGATGCCGGGTTCATGCGACGTGTCCTGCTGATGAAAGGAGGTCGCCGCGGAATCAGTTTCTATCGGCGTATACGTCGGTGAAATCCGTAGAAACTAGGACTAAGGTCTTGTCGGTTAGTTATGCGTGGGTGTAGAAGGGCAGTGGACGGACGGTTGCGGGAATGCGGTTTCCGTCTACCTCGACTGTCAAGGCCGTCTCGGGTTTCGAGAAATCGCGCAAGGGAAAGCCAAAGGCGATTACGGTATTGAGTTGCGGCGAGCGTGCCGCACTGCTGACCCAGCCCACTTCACGATCGCCGCTAAAGAGTTTGGATCCGTGGGGCGGAACAGTCGAATCGTTGAGGACTAACCCCACCAGCTTTCGGCGCACATTGCCGTAAGTATCCATCCGTGCGACGACTTCCTGCCCTGGGTAGCAACCTTTGCTGAGGCTGAAGGCCTTGCTTTCGAGATTGGCTTCCGGCGGGACAATCTCTTCGTTCAAATCCTGTCCGGCTTTGGGAATGCCGGCTTCTATACGCAACGCTTCTCGTGCGTGGTTGCCGATCGCCTTGATTCCAAACTTGGTGCCAGTCTCCATCACACTGCTCCATGTGGTCGAAAGGCCATCGGCTGGAAGCAGGATCTCGATATCGACCTCACCCGTTTCTTCCGTACGAAGCACCAGGGCCGTGTTCCCGCCGATCTGCGCGGTAACAAAGTTCACCGGCTTAAGGTCGGTGACATCGACGCCGAATGCGGATTGGATCACATGCGAGGTCTTCGGCCCGCTGATCAACAGAAGTCCCCAATTCTCGGCGCAGTTTTCCATCCTGGCTTTGGTGCCATAGAGCAAGAACTTGCGCATAGCTTGAAACGTCGTCTCACCGATCTCGCCCACGTCTTCCAACATGATGGTATTGGGCTGCATGTATACGCGGAAGTAGGTGAGCATCTTCCCTTTGTGCGTCAGAATGCTGGAGTAGCGGCCTTGCCCAGGTTGAAGGGGTAGAACGTCGTTGCTAATAATGCTCTGCAACCATTTCGCACGGTCGTCGCCCGTGACTCTGATCTTGCCACGATGTGACAGATCGGCGATTCCCACCGCCTGGCGAACGGTACGATGCTCCGCAGCCACGTCGCCATAGTGGGCAGGCGTAGTCGACCCGGTAATCTCTTCAAAGAACGCGCCGAGTTGAGCGTGTTGTGTGTGGAGACGAGATTGTTTCATCTTTGGTTTAAAAGTCGAAGGTCTTCAAATCGTAAGTCCTAAGAATCGAGACTTTCAGACTTTATGATTTAATGACATGGCTGTTGAGCACTTCCTCTACCAACGCTTTCGTTCTCGCCGAGAACTCATTTCGCGACACAATTTTCGTGACGCCGAGCGCCTTAGCCCTGTTCCAAGTGTCCACTTCTTCATGGTTCGCAAAGGCTAGAATCGGAATGGTCTTGAAGCGTGGATCGGCCTTCAGCGTTTCCAAAGCCTGAAAGGCGTCGAGGACCATGTCGTTCATGTTGAGGATGATCGCAGCCGGGTTGGTTGCTGAGGCCTTCTCCGCAATGTCCTGCTGCAAGCGGGACTTCTCGATCCTGTATCCTTTTGACACCAAAGCGTCGCGCACTTTGGTGTAGAAGAAAATATCTGTGATGGCGACGAGAATAGTTTTTGGGTCTATTTGCTTCGTTTGGTCTTCCTGGTTTGTCTGGTGATCATTGCTTGTCATGTTGTTGAACTAACCTGCGCATCCAAGCCAACCGGCTCTCCATCTTACCAAACGCGACGGACCAGACGGTCTAGAAAGACCGGATAAACCATCTTAGTTAAGCGAGCTCACGAGCCGCCCCAGCGATTTCCTGGCGAGCGCATAGTTTGGGTTGAGGGCGAGGGCCATTTTGTACGAGTCGATGGCCTCTGTCCACTTCCCTTTTCGTTCGTACATGCGGCCGAGATTGAGGTGTGGGAAAGCTGGGCTTTCATAGCGCTTGGCCAGCATCGCTTTTTGAAACCAGGTGGTGGCTTCGTCGAATTCACCCTGCTCGATCAGATAAGCGCCGATGTCGTTATAAGGATTGCCGAAATCTGGATCCTGCACGATAGCTTTGTGGCATTCCTCAATGGCCTCGTCGAGCCGTCCCATGAAACTATAGGTCCATCCTAGGAACGTGTAGGCCTCAGCGGTCGGATGTGTGGTCAGCGACTGCTTGTAGAGGCTGACGGCTTCTTCCAGTTCGCCTTTCATCTGCCGTTCATAGGCCTGCTGAAAAAGAGTCCACGCCTCGCGCTTGTCCTCCTCGGGGCCTTCGCCTTGTACTAAAAAATCTTGAATGTCCATAGTGACTCGCAGGGCAGCCATCAGCTTTCAGCTATCAACCAGACCATTCTAAGTGGCTCCATCGCTGACTGCTGATAGCTGTGTTATTCGTTCTTCAGTTTCTTCTTGATCAGCTCTGCGCCGTAGCGTCCGGAGAGCAGCATCGAGCCGAAGGCCGGGCCCATTCTTGGTGTGCCGTACACGGCGGCTACGGCCAGTCCGATGACGAAGCAATTGGGATAGACTTCACCAGTCCGGTCCATGACTTCTTCCTCAGATCGTGACACCCACATGGCACCGTTGCCTGGGATCTGTTTATACAGGTTTCGCTTGTGAAGCAATTCGACGACGACCGCATCATGGCCAGTGGCGTCCACGACGATCTTGCTCTCGAGCGCAATGGGGTCGACATGAATAATGTCATGGCCGGCCATCTCGGCTGTGGCGCTGTTGACCACCACCCCTTCCAATAAGCCGTCTTTGCGTAGAATCAAGTCCACCACGCGTGTCAGGTTCATGATCTTGGCGCCAGCCTTGTAGGCTGCGGCGATCAGGGCGCCGGTCGCATGGGGAGGATCGACCATGTACATGCCTTCGCATTCTTTGATCTTCTTAAAGGGAACGCCGATCTCTTCGAGAATCTCATTAGCCGGTTCGCAGATCGTGGCCTTGTTCATGAGATAGCCGCCAGACCAGAATCCGCCGCCAAGGGCCAGGTTTTGTTCGACGATCAAGGTCCTGAATCCCATGCTGGCCAAATCGTGCGCGCAGATGAGCCCAGATGGTCCGGCACCCACGAGGATCACGTCGCTCTCGATCAGTTGATCGAACTCTTTATAATATTCCCGAGCGATCTGCCGGGTGATATCTCGTTCTCTTAGTGGTGCTGGTTTGAGGTTAGGCATACGCGACCTTCTTAAGCTTCAAATGATGAATGCTCAATGTTCAATTTTTGGGGTCGATGAACTTGAACGTGCTTCACAATAGCCGTCAGGAGTCGAAGGAGTTCGCTTGCCTCATGGATGCGCGGCTCGATTTTGTCCGTCTGGACCAATTTGGCATCTCAAATCAATCGGAGCCAGAAGTACGTCTTGCGCGCTTCTTTTGATGCGATGCCGATTTTGGCGGCGAAGTCGGCTCGGATAACTCCAGATTGTGCATCTTCAATGTTTGCTCCAATGCTTGTTCCTGATCGGAGTAATTGTGTGGCACGTTCATACTCACCCTACTTACGAAGGGTACGAGCAAGGGTAACGATTTCATGAGCGAATGTGTAACTCTTGTCGCACAAAACGTTCGGCTTTGAAAGACTTGGCTTCCATTCGTCGGACATCATTAGAACCTTGAGAATTTAAAATTGGACATTCGGCTCAGAGGTAAATCTCTGAGCCGGCGTTCCTGAACGCTTCCGCCTTTTCTTTCATGCCGATCTGAATCGCTTGGTGTTCGTCCACCTGCATCTGCGCGGCATAGTTCCGGACATCTTGTGTGATCTTCATGGAGCAAAAATGCGGGCCGCACATCGAACAGAAGTGCGAGACCTTCGCGGCGTTGTCGGGCAAGGTTTCGTCGTGGAAGAGTTTGGCCGTGTCCGGATCGAGCGAAAGATGGAACTGGTCATCCCAGCGAAACTCGAATCGGGCTTTGGACAGCGCGTTGTCTCTGTTCTGCGCGCCTGGATGGCCTTTGGCCAGATCCGCCGCATGGGCAGCAATTTTATAGGTGATGACGCCGACTTTCACGTCGTCGCGGTCCGGCAAGCCCAAATGCTCTTTGGGGGTGACATAACAAAGCATGGCGCAGCCGTACCAGCCGATCATCGCGGCGCCGATACCGGAGGTAATGTGATCGTACCCGGGGGCAATGTCGGTGGTCAGTGGGCCAAGCGTATAGAACGGAGCTTCATGGCAAGCCTTCAGCTGCTTTTCCATGTTGACCTGAATCAAATGCATGGGGACGTGGCCGGGACCTTCGATCATGACCTGCACGTCATGATTCCAGGCGATTTTGGTAAGTTCGCCCAGGGTGTCGAGTTCGGCGAACTGCGCTTCGTCGTTCGCGTCGGCAATCGAGCCAGGGCGGAGACCGTCGCCCAGGCTGAAAGCCACGTCGTAGGCCTTCATGATCTCGCAGATTTCTTCAAAGTGGGTGTAGGCAAAGTTTTCTTGATGATGGGCCAGGCACCACTTGGCGTGGATCGAGCCACCACGCGATACGATGCCAGTCATGCGCTTGGCGGTCATGGGCACATAGGCGAGGCGCACACCGGCGTGGATGGTGAAGTAATCGACGCCCTGCTCAGCCTGTTCAATCAGCGTATCACGGAAGATCTCCCAGGTCAGGTCTTCCGCCTTGCCGTTCACTTTTTCGAGGGCCTGATAGATCGGCACCGTACCGATCGGCACCGGCGAGTTGCGAATGATCCACTCCCGCGTCTCATGGATGTTCTTGCCGGTTGAAAGGTCCATCACTGTATCGGCGCCCCAGCGGATCGACCAGATCATCTTCTCAACTTCTTCTTCGATGGATGAGGCGACGGCGGAATTGCCGATGTTCGAATTAATCTTCACGAGGAAGTTACGGCCGATAATCATCGGTTCGCTCTCTGGGTGGTTGATGTTCGAAGGGATGATCGCGCGGCCGCGGGCCACTTCGTCACGCACGAACTCCGGCGTAATCACTGACGGGATGCTGGCGCCCCAGGCAAATCCTGGATGCTGCGCAATGCCACCGCCATGGCCGTTGCGCGAGGCCAGTTCGTGGGCGACTTCGTGCGATTGGTTCTCGCGGATGGCGATGAATTCCATCTCCGGCGTGATGATCCCTTTCCGTGCGTAGTGCAGCTGCGTGACGTTCATGCTCGGCTTCGCCTGCAAGGGTTTGCGGATGTGTTGGAAACGGAGTTCGGCCAGCTTGGGATCGGCTGCGCGCATGCGACCGTAGGCGGATGTAAGTGCCGGGAGTTCCTCGACGTCCTGTCGGTTGAGCACCCATGGGTGCCGTAACGGGGTCAGGCCCGTGGAAACGTCAATCGCCACCGAGGGGTCGGTGTGAGGCCCTGAGGTGTCATAGACAGTCAAGGGCGTGTTGATCATTGAGCCCGATCCGTTCATCGCTTTCGTCGGAGTCAAACTGATTTCTCGCATTGGCACACGAACGCCGGGTTGAGTACCGTCAACATATATTTTGCGCGAGGCAGGGAAGGGTGTCGTCGTCAGTGGAGAAGACGGGACGCCCGGTCCATTCCCATTGACCGATCCGTTCGGGGTCGTCTGATCGCCCATACGTGAATCCTTTCGCTCGGAAGTTGCTATCTGGCACAATAAAAAAGCCGCACGCTATGAGCCAGAGGTGCGGCTGAATCCTCACAATGTCCGTTGTATTCCGGCTTCCCTACGCTGGTATTACCCAGGTCAGGTTGTGAGGGTCGTCCGATCCTTCGGACTCTCAGCCTCGTGGCTCCCCTAGCTATTTAGTTGAGCATATACTCCATGATAAAGTGAAGTCAATTGGCTATTAGACCTAACGCGCTCCAATCCATTTGGGCTCCCGTAGGATAGGACTTCTTCCCGTAGTGCGCTGCATTGATTGTGAAGGGGGGCTAGCGTAGAATGAATATTCTCCATAAATTAGTCTGAGGAAATTGTGAGAGCCATCGCGACGTTACCGAGGCCAATCACCGAATATCAGACGCTGTCTGCGGAGGGACTATTCCGCAGGACGGTCGCTGCCAAGCAGATGCTTGGCGAACGTGTGATGGTCCTGGGCCACAATTACCAGCGGCACGAGGTGATTCAGCACGCCGACTTTCGTGGCGATTCGCTCCTACTTGCCAAGCTGGCTGCCGAACAGTCTGCACGCCCCTACATCGTTTTCTGCGGTGTGCATTTCATGGCCGAGACGGCAGACCTTCTCAGCCGATCCAATCAAACCGTAATCCTTCCCGACATGGCCGCCGGCTGTTCGATGGCGGATATGGCGGCGATCGAGCAAGTCGATCAATGTTGGGAAGACTTGGGGCACGTGATACCGGTCGAGGAGACCGTGATACCGGCAGTGTACGTGAATTCCGCGGCGGTGCTCAAGGCCTTTTGCGGCGAACATGGAGGGATCACCTGCACATCCTCCACTGCTAAGGCCGTCATCGAGTGGTGTTGGGCGCGGCGCGAGAAAATTCTTTTTTTCCCGGACGAGCATTTAGGCCGCAATACGGCAAACAAGATGGGAATCCCTCGGGAGGAGATGATTGTGTGGGATCCCTATCAACCCAACGGTGGGAATACGAAGGAAGCCATTAAACACGCCAAACTAATCTTGTGGAAGGGGCACTGCAGCGTGCACCAGATGTTTCAGCCGGTGCATGTCGACAACTTCCGCAAGCAGTATCCGGATGGCAAGGTCATCGTTCATCCCGAATGCCATGAGGATGTCGTCAACAAGGCGGATCTCATCGGATCGACCGAGTTCATTATTCGAACCATCACTGCTGCGCCAGCCGGCACGACTTGGGCGGTGGGGACCGAACTCAATCTGGTTAATCGCTTGAAACATGAACTCACGGATAAGAAAGTCTTCTTCCTCTCGTCCACCATCTGCCAGTGCGCCACGATGTTTCGCATCGACGGAGCGCACCTGTGCTGGGTCATGGAGAATCTTGCCGATGGCCATGTCGTGAACCAGATTGTGGTGCCAGACGACGACAAGCAGTGGGCGAAGATCGCGCTGGACCGCATGATGGTGATTAGTTGATTGTGCGGCCAGTGGCGCGAGGCCGTAGTCAACGCATACATAATTGAGATTGCTACTGGATCTCCCCTCCTGTAAATTCCCCCTGCTCCGTGCCGCTAGCCCCTGGCCCGAGTCATTGGACTAGACTGATGGACTATAAGGCGACACTCAATCTTCCCAAAACCGATTTCCCAATGAAAGCGAATTTGCCGCTGCGGGAACCGGACATGCTTGTCTGGTGGGAGCAACAGAAGCTCTATGAGCAAATCAAGGTGGCAGGTAAAGGGCGGCCTCGGTATGTTTTGCATGATGGTCCCCCGTACGCGAACGGTCGCATCCACATCGGCCACGCGCTGAACAAGATCCTCAAAGACATCATTGTGAAGTCCAAAACGATGGCGGGCTTTCATACGCCCTACGTACCGGGCTGGGATTGCCACGGACTCCCAATTGAACACCAGGTCATGAAGGAGTTGGGCGATAAGAAAAAAGAATTGGATTCCACGGCGATCCGACGTCTCTGTCGTGAGTATGCACAAAAGTACGTCACGATCCAGCGCGAGGAATTCCAGCGGCTCGGCGTGTTGGGTGAGTGGCAGCAGCCCTACCTGACGATGACGCCGGCCTATGAGGCCGCGATCATTCGCGAGTTCGGGAAATTCGTCGAGCGCGGCGGTGTCTACAAAAGTCTGAAGCCGGTGTTGTGGTGCACGCAGGACCAAACCGCGCTGGCGGAAGCGGAAGTCGAGTACGATAACCATACATCGCCCTCCATATATGTGAGGTTCCCGGTGGTTACGTCGCCAACGGTGTTCAGCAGTACGTTCTCCGGTATCTCCTTCCCTGACGGGATCAAGTTAGTGTCTGTTGTCATTTGGACCACTACGCCCTGGACACTTCCGGCCAATCAAGCGGTCTGTCTCCATCGCGATTTTGACTATGTATTTGTCCAGGCCGGCGATGAGTTGTTGATCGTGGCCGAGAAACTCCTTGAGAGCGTGGCGAAGGCCTGCGCGCTCGAAGAGTATCGTGTGCTGGGGAGAAAGAAAGGTGGAGAAGGCTTCGAAGCATTGGAGACGCAACGTCCCCTGTCGACCGGCTTGTCACCGATTCTGCTTGGTGATTTTGTCACGCTCGATCAGGGAACCGGCTGTGTTCACATCGCGCCGGGTCACGGCATGGAGGACTACATCCTCGTCTTGAACCATAACGCGGAAGCGTCATCCGGAGAAAAGCTGGAGATTCTGGCGCCTGTCGACAATGGCGGGCGGTTTACGGACGTCGTAAAGGAATTTGCCGGCCAGCATGTGCTCAAGGCGAATCCGAAAATTGTGGAATACCTCCAAGCAAACGGACGTTTGTTAGGTCATGGGTCATTGAACCACTCGTATCCGCATTGCTGGCGCTGCAAAAGTCCGGTCATCTGCCGCGCGACCGAACAGTGGTTCGTGTCGATGGAGACAAACGATCTTCGAAAGGAAGCGCTTGCGGAGCTCGAGCGGGTCCAATGGATTCCCACCTATGGGCGTGATCGTATCAATGGTATGATCAAGAATCGTCCTGATTGGTGCCTCTCGCGCCAGCGTGTTTGGGGTGTGCCGATTCCTGGATTCACCTGCAAGAGCTGTCGCACGGTGGTGGCAGATCCGAAGATTATCGATCACATCGCGAGCATCATGGAGTCCAGGGGGTCGGATGTCTGGTTTGAGCGATCGGAAGCAGAACTACTTCCGGTAGGAACCGTATGCTCAAAATGTGGCGACGCCACATTTGAAAAAGAACGGGACATTCTCGACGTCTGGTTCGAGTCCGGCGTGAGCTACGCGGTCGTGTTGAAACCGAGAAAGTGGTGGCCGGCCCATCTCTATCTCGAAGGCTCTGATCAGCATCGAGGCTGGTTCCACAGTGCGCTGCTTGCGGGCGTAACGACGGATAGGCTTGCACCGTACAAGGCCGTGTTGACACATGGCTTTGTGGTCGATGGGCAGGGGAAGAAGATGTCCAAGTCGGCCGGAAATGTGATCGCGCCGCAGGATGTGATCAAACAATCGGGTGCTGAGATCTTGCGGCTCTGGGTCGCGGCGCAGGACTATCGTGAAGATCTTCGTATCTCGCAGGAGATTCTGAATCACCTGATTGAAGCCTATCGGAAGATTCGGAATACCTGTCGGTTCTTACTGAGTAACTTATACGATTTCGATGCCGCACAGCATCGCGTACCGTATGATCAATTATCGGAATTAGACCGGTGGGCTTTAACCCGGCTTGGAGGTTTAGCTAATCGCATTCGGCTCAATTATGAAGCGTTTGAGTTTCACGCCGTGTTTCATGAGCTCAATAACTTTTGTTCGGTGGATATGAGTGCTGTCTATCTGGACATCTTGAAAGATCGCCTATACACATTCAGGAAAGAAGATCTCTCCCGGCGAAGTTCTCAAACCGTTATGCTTGAGATTCTAGTTGCCATGACTAAGCTCATGGCTCCGATTCTGAGTTTCACAGCGGAGGAAATTTGGCGCATGTTGCCTGAATCTGCACGTGGCGATCAGCAGGCGTTCAGTGTGCATCTGGCACCGTTTCCAGAGGTTGATTCACAATGGATTGATCCTCAACTCCAGCAAAATTGGAATGACTTTCTTTTGCATATACGAAGTTTAGTTTTAGGTAAGCTTGAAGAGAAACGGAGAGACAGACTCATTGGGTCGTCACTAGAAGCGAGGGTGACCCTTTATGCTCAACGTGCCAACCCGGCAAAATATGATTTTCTAAAGCCCTACGAAGGGCTACTGCAACCTCTATTTATCGTTTCACAAGTTGTACTAATTGGTGTTGATCAGCTTCCAATGAAAGCTGATAATCTACATGACCTTGCAGAAGGGCTTGAAGTAGAGGTGGGAAAAGCAGTTGGCAAGAAATGCGAGCGTTGCTGGAACTATCGAGAAGCCGTGGGCAATGACGCTACGCACCCGACGTTGTGCGATCGGTGTCTGGAGGCTATTCGTTGAACGGTACCCTGTTTCGGAATCTCCTACTGGCTTCCGTCACTGGCGTTGTCATCGTGGTGGACCAGATTACGAAGTTGTACATCATGGAGACGATGCAACCGCATGAGTCGATTCCCATTGTGCCCAATCTCTTCAACCTCACCTACATCCGTAACCCCGGCGCGGCGTTTGGTATTCTGGCTGGCAGCAGCAACGCTTTCCGTATGGTCTTTTTCGGGCTCACTTCGATTTTTGCACTCGGATTGTTGGGCACGATTTTCTTTCGGATGTCGGAGCGTGATTGGATGGGCCGCTTAAGCGTCGTAGGGATTCTTGGCGGAGCTATCGGGAACTTAATCGATCGGCTGCGCTATGGAGAAGTGATTGACTTTCTCGATGTCTATGCCGAGAACTACCATTGGCCGGCGTTCAATGTGGCGGATTCCGCAATCACCGTCGGCGTGATTTTCCTGATCATTCACTTTGCCTTCGAGAAGAAAAATGATCCTCCGGTCTTTCCAGAGACTTCCTCCACCCCAGGGGCCAGTCTTTAGCGGCTTGGTGCAAAAGTCCGCTAGCGGCGTTCTCGCGTCGCTCAGAGGCTCACAGTACAGAACAGAGTACGATTCGCCTCTTCGCTCGCTGCGGCCTTGCTGGACTTTCTTTTTGACCAGCTTGCGTGATGGTCTGGCCCCACCTATGTCTCTTGCGATGATGTTTTTCCAAGGTGCTGAGAGCGCTTGTCAAAATCCTACTAGGCCGGCATGGGGACGATAAACCCGCCCTTCCCTTGCATCTGCATCTGCTGCTCCGTCGAGAACATAATCAGCGGCTCGCTGTGACAGAACTGGCATTCCTTGATTGTGACTGGTACGTCCGGCTCCCCGATACTCGCTAAATACTCCTTCGCCAGCTTTAGGGCGGTGGTTTCGTCTGACGTCATCACGTCGAAATGAATTCTGCCTTTCTTGCCGGTCACCCAGGTGTCGTAGACGTGAATCGTATCTGAAGACATAGCGAATACTCCTTTCAGCGGAAGACAATGAATACGACGATTCCGAGGATGATACGGTAGTAGGCAAAGACTCGCAAGGTATGCCGTTGGACGTAGGTGAGAAAGGCGGCGATCACGACCCAGGCCACGAGGAACGAGACGACCATGCCGATGCCGAGTGCCACAAAATCATTGTTGGTAAAGGTTGCTTTGGCTTTCAAGGTTTCGTAGACCGTGGCGGCAATCATGGTGGGGAGGGCAAGGAAGAACGAGTATTCCGTGGCCACTTTTCGGTCGAGGCCTGCCAGCAGGCCACCGATGATGGTCGAGCCCGATCGGGACATGCCGGGAATCAGGGAGGCGCATTGTGCCAGGCCGATCCAAAAGGCATTGGTGGCAGACACCTGATCGAGGCTCATAGTCCGACCTGTTCGCTTGATCGCTTCAACGATGAGGATGATGATCCCGCCGAGGATCAACGTCGTGGCGACCGTTTGAGGAGTGAACAAGTAGGATTTGATCCAGCCATGAGTCAGCAGGCCGATCACGGCGGCGGGCAAGAAGGCGATCCCCAGGCCGAGAACGAACCACAGATTGGGATGTTCCTGCATGGAAGTCTTGAGGCACGCGGTCCATGTGGGATGATGTCTGTTTCGCAAGAAGGATTGAAGCCCGGCTTGTTCTTGCCATGCGCCGGAAGCAAACCGTCCGATTTTTTTGCGTTCGAAGAAGATGATGGCCAGGATTGCGCCCAACTGGATGGAGATCTCGGCGTTCGCCGCGACGTCGCCGGTGAAGCCAAGGGCATGGCCGACCAGTATGAGATGCCCGGTGGATGAGACGGGCAGGAACTCTGTCAAACCTTCAACGATGCCAAGAATGACGGCGAGCGCGAATCCCCATTCATTCATGTGCGTCTTCGATTAGGAGTTGGTTTCAAGCATGATAGAATGACGAGCGATCATCACAGAGAGACAAAGATCCGTCAAGCGCCGGATTGATTAATGCAGTCAGTCTGACGTAGGGGATGCAAGCACAAGCGCAAATGTGTTGACAAAGACCAGATGTTGGCATACACACAATTAAAGAGCATGAAAGGTCAGTGCGCGCAACCGCCGGAGCACGAATCGGAAGTCATCAATATAGGACGAGCGAAGTTCATTCACCAAGGACTCGAGGGAGGGGAGGATCGCATGAGACGGGAGTGGATGGCAGTGATTTTGGTTGGCGCGGTGTTGACGGCGGGGTGTGTATCCAGCAAGAAGTATGAAGAGGCGTTGGCAGAGGCTGATTATACGAAGATGGAGTTGGAAAAGACCCGTCAGCAGAAGAGTGCCATGGAACAACAGGTTCGCACCTTGAAAGAACTGAACGTGAAGTTCGGCAACGAAGCGCAAGCGGCTCGCGATGAACTCCAGCGAATTGAGCATGGACGCGACAAGGAAAGAGGTGCGATCGAAGGGCGGACAAAGGAATTGGAAAACAAGGTCATGGCGCTCTCGGCTCAGAATCGCAATGTGCGGCAGAAATTCAAGGATGTGAAGCGCCATAATGCAACGCTGAAGTCGCTGGTGGCGCGTTATCAAAAGGAGCTGAAAAATCAGTCGCAAGCTGCGATAGGGGTGTTGAAGCCGTCGGCTTCGGCAGCCGTCTCTGCAAAGATGAACATCAACAAGGTTTCGGCGAGCGATCTGATCCTCTTCTTGGGATTGAAGCAAGACGAGGCCACTCGTATTGTAAGCAATCGCCCCTATCGTGTGAAGGGGGAGCTGGTGGCCAAGAATGTCGTGCCGAAAGAAACATTCGACATGATTAAGGATCGCATCACTGCTATCCAGTAGACCCACTCTGATCGCCTTCCTGGTAGTCTGAAAGGGCCGTTCTTCTTCAGGAGAACGGCCCTTTTGCAGTGGAAGGGGTGTCGCTGGGTAGAGATGATTCGCCTGGTGTAATCCCAACAAGATCATATCCGCTGTGACCAAGATAGACTTCTCTTCTTGGATGGTAGACTGCCGGGTCTCACCAGGATGGCTGGATGGTCAGCGAGGGCCGCGTCACGAGGAGCATGAGGAACTGAAGCGCTGGCCTGTGCTCCGTCAGGTGTGATAGAGGCACGCCTCACCCCGGTGGAGGTGGGCACGTTGGTGAGGATGACGGCCCGCCTGGTGTGGCGCCTCATGGAGTGGGCTGGGCAGGATGGCGACCAGGGGCTAGTGCATCGGGGGCGAAGCTGGTCAAGGCCCCGGTGCTGGCATTGTCGCTGCGGGGGTCTGGAGATGGTGGGCTGACCGTGGCGACGGAGAAGCTGGCAGAGTGTAAGGGGTCAGGCGCCACGCGTGTGATCACGAGCGAACCCAAGCAGGCCACAAGAAAGCCGAACCACGCGACCTGCCCCATTACCCCGGCGAGATCCAGCCGAGCGCGCCGGGGAGCATGACTACTAAGGCCAGCTTGGTGGGGTTAAAGAGGTGCTTGTCCTTCCAGCGGAGAACAACGAACTTGCTGGCGATCGCAATGAACGCCGCCAGTGTGGCAACGACGAGATCGTTCGTACGGAGCAACAAGCACAGAGACAGGGCTGAGATCAGCGGGCTGCTGGGATAGAACGAAGGCAGGTTGTAGAAGTGCGTGTCGGCATATTGCGTCAGCAGCACCGTTCCACGTGTAAAAGCGATTTGCAGATTCGAAATATCGAAGTGCAGCCAGACCAGGCCATACAATAGGAGTGCTCAGGATGGCAATCTGATTTAGGCGGGGATCAAGAGAAGAAAGTTGAGCTTTGAGTTAAGTGAGCTTCATCGGGCAACTCGTGAGTAGAGGAGCTTTCAACTCCTACCCACGATATGGCTCCAGGGAGAGAATCTTTTCAGCCGCCTTCATCTGTCCGGCTCGCAGAGAAGGGCGCTAGCCGATTGACATTTTTTCGGCTTGTGTCTAGGGTCGATTCTCTTTGGTGGTGAGAATCGTGCTAGGGGTGGACAACGAAGGCTCATAATTGCGCGTTGACAGTGTGGGCTCGCGGTTCGATCAACTAGGCTGCCGGGAAAGGGAGAAGCGTCAGGGATTGATTGGTAGTCCGAACGGGAATTGTTATTTGATCCGGCACTTCTAGGTGATAAGTCTCTGAGAGGAGTATGGATCCATGCTCATTCAGGTCAACACCGACAACAACATTCAAGGACGAGAAGATGTGGTGCGCCTCATTCATTCCTGCGTGGAGGGTGCTGTAGGTCGTTTTGGCGACCGGATTACTCGTGTGGAAGCCCATCTCAGTGACACGAACAGCCACAAATCTTGGGGTGACGATAAACGGTGCGTGCTCGAAGCTAGACTTGCCGGCCTCCAGCCTATTGCGGTAAGCCATCAAGCAGCGACTCTCGAGCTGGCTGTTACCGAAGCTGCAGACAAACTGCAGCGGTCGGTCGAGAGCACCCTTGGACGGCTCCATGATCGATAACGTTGTGTAGATGGTGGTCGCGAGAGAGACGTTTGAATGGCATCTCGGACGTCTCTGCAAGAAAACCGAGGGAGAAATCCATTGGATTCCTCCCATTGTAGATAGACTGGGAACCAATGGGCAGATAAGCTGCCGCAATCGACGGTGTGTGTCCATGGGCAGCGCTTGACAGAATTCCAGCAGTCACGATAGTACCTGCAGGTGGTTCACCATGCATTAGAGCAATCTGGGAAATAAGCTGCCGGTGGAAAGGTCCCTGTCGTAGTTCACTTACTAGTATCTATACGCTGCTTCTGATCGAGTTACGTTGCTGGGTCGTCGCCAGGATCGGCGAGGAGGAGGCCTTCCACCGATCCCTGATTATACGCACTTCGACGGGGGGCCTTTCGGTAGGCATCCAGCATTTTGAACCGTAACCCCTGAAAGGCCAAGGGCATGAGTCCGGTCAGGTCTGTGATATAGGGATATTTCTCATGGAGGACCACCAGCACCTCTTGAGTCAGATCCTCAACGTGTGCTCTCGATACTCGTAATGTTGCGAAGGCGAGAACCCTTTCTTGAAGTCTGGTGAGTTTCTGGTCACGATTCATGGGTTATTGCCGCTGTGACAGCTGGGGGTGTGCGACAACATCATCCAGAGATCGAAAGCCGAGCTTCAGCCCACGACAGACTGCTACTTGCCGGTCGAAGCGGTTCTTCGTGCGGATCATATCGCGGAGGGTGCCGAGCGAGACACGCCCCCAGGCTGCTAGATGAAATACCGACAACGGATAGTCGGTGCCGAAGAGCAGACGATCGTAGATTTCCGGATAGCGGGTCAGATGGAGTAGCATCCGTAGCCGATTGGGCAGGGTGAGCGAGGAAATATCGGCATAGAAGTTTTGGTAGCCTTTCGAGAGCGTACGAAGCGTCGGCAGGAATTTCTCGTAGAGGATCAACCCATAGCTGCACGCGTGGGCGGCGATAACCGTCGTGCCTTCGTCGAGGGGCACGCGAAGCCGATTCGGATCGCCGGCCGATTGGTCCTTGGCGATCAAGAAGAATTCGTACCCAACGTGGCTGAGAAAGGGCAAGTTGCGTTCGGTAAGCGCACGATAGAAGGGTTTATAATTTGGATTGGCCGGGTCGAACTGTTGTGCATTCGGCAAGACTTTGACCAGGATCGCTCCGGCATCGGCGCAGCGATGGACTTCGTCGATGGCGTCACGCCGCTGGGGATTGATCGACACGCCGGCGAGCAATTCGCCAGGGTGGGACTTTGCGGTCTTTAACACGTAATCGTTGCTGATGAGAAAGTCCGTACGCTTGAGGTTGAGCCTGCCGCTCTGGTCGTAGACACCGTCCATGCCGAGCAACACGGCTTTTTGCACGTAGCGAGAGGCACGCAGCTCGGTCAGTAAGTCGTCGAGATATTTCTGGTTGGCTTCTCGCGGCTTGTCCGGCGAGAGCTGGTGTTTCCATAAGAGAAAGCGAAACAGCGGGCTCTTGAGCATCTTCAGGGAGATGTAACAGCCGTTGTCACCGTCCGGCAGAGCGGCAAGGTGGACGTGACAGTCGGTGAGGATTTTTCCAGTCATTGGTCAGTGGTCTTTATATCCCTTACTCTTCACGCTTCCCGAGTCTGAAGTCGTTCCATTGCAATCCGCTTCACGCCCTGCAGATCGAGTTTGCCGGAGCCCAGCACCGGAAGCACCTCGACTTTTACGAACTGGTTCCGTGCTGGGATGAAGAGATTCGGGAGTCCATTGGTGGACACTTTATCAAGGATGCCGGGAATGCGGGTTTCGTCCAACGTGTGCAGGACGGCGAGCCGTTCGCCTTTTTTCTCGTCTGGAAGGCCAGTAACGGCGAACACTTGCATGTCAGTGTCTGCGGCCTGCTGTAGGGCTTCTTCCACACGGCCATGCGGGACCATTTCACCACCGATCTTCGAGAAACGTGAGAGCCGGTCGGTGATCGTTAGGAATCCATCCTCGTCCAACGTCGCGATGTCGCCGGTGATGTACCACCCGTCGCGCATGGCTTTGGCCGTCAGATCTTCTCGACCCAGGTACCCGTCCATGACGTTGGGGCCTTTGACCAACAACATGCCGGACTGTCCGGGCGGAAGAATGGCAAACGAATCCGGATCGACGATGCGGACGGAGACGCCTGGAAAGGGCTGCCCGACGGTACCGCGACGCGACGCGGCGTGATAGAAGCCGGACGCTCGGGAGTCGGGGCAGTTGGACGAAACCACCGGCGCACATTCCGTCACGCCGTAGCCTTCGACCGGCGCAATGCCAAACTTGTCTTGAAAGGACTGACAGAGGCGCAACGGCAATTTCTCTGCGCCGGTCAAGACCACCCGCAAGTTGCTGAACTGCTCTGGCGTGCAGCGCCGATGATAGAGCTGGAGGAATGTTGGGGTCGTGACCATCAAGGAAATCCGATAGCGGTTGCAGAGGTCGCCGATTGCGACGACGTCGAGTGGGGAGGGATGGAAGACGATTCCCGTGTTGTGTCTAGCGTAGAACCAGAACAGCATGTAGCCGAAGGAATGGAAGAACGGCAGAATCCCGAGCGTCCGATCGCTCTTGGCGATGGGGATGACCTGCATGGCACCTGCGATGTTCGAGTCGATGCTGTAGTGGGATAGCATCACACCCTTGGGCTCTCCCGTACTGCCGCTGCTGAAAATAATCGTCGCCAGATCGTCCATCGTGGTTTTGCGGGTTTGGCCGCAGGCGATCTCGATCAAGCGAATCGGGGCACAGACCGTCAGGAGCATGGCGATGAGTTTCTTCCCGATCGTGAGGGCTTTGGCGATGTCTTCGAGCCAGAGCACGGTGATGCCTTGCGGCATATCCAGTTTGGCCTTCTCGACGAACAGCCGGCTCGTCACGATGGTTCGTAGCGAGGCCAGCGCGATCGCCGACTCAAGTCCTGTCCGTCCCACCGTGTAGTTCAGATTCACGCTGGTCTTGCCCACCAACGTGGCCGCGACGTTCACCAACGCGCCGGCAACGCTGGGTGGGAGCAACAATCCGACGTGGCGCTGGCCTTCCCAGTGAGGTCTCAAAGCACGGGCCAGGGTGATGGAGCCGATGAGGGCTTGCAGGCTTGTGACGTGGGGCCGCGCGTGGTCTGCCATGGTGAAGGTGAAGGGATGCCGCCTCCAAGCTTTGATCACCGGACGGTGCACAGGCTGCTGATCCGATTTTCGCAGATGCCAGGCTGCTTCGGTCAGTTCGCGGACGAGCCGATGGATTTCGTAGGCCGGTGTGTCGGATGGTTGCGGTGATCCGAACGAGAGGGTCACCGGATACGGGATTCGTTCTGGACATTTCATTACGAACCGTCCATGAGTAAAGCTGAAGATGCTGCCCCACACGCGATCCAAATGGATTGGGATGATGGGCGCAGTCCGGCCCTTCACGATCCGTTCAAATCCACGACGGAATGGCAGCAAGGTGCCGGTTCTGGTGATCTGGCCTTCCGGAAAGATGCAGACGAGCTCGCCGTTGTCGAGTGCCTGCCCGGCGTCACGCAACGCGCGCAGGATCATGCGCAGATCCCCGAAGGAGGCAATAGGAATGACACGCATCATCTTCATCAGCGAACGAAGCAGGGGATGGGTGGCGTAGGCTGTATCCACGACGAAGCGGATCGGCCGGTCGACGCTTGCGATCAGCAGGAAACAGTCGATGAACGACATGTGGTTCGGGACAAGGAGTGCCCCGCCTGATTGTGGAGCATGGTGCTGGCCGACAATGCGCAAGCGATAGATCGAATTAGTCAGCAGCACCAGTACAAGTCGAAGGAACGCATCTGGCCACAACCACAGACCCCATAACATACCGCCGACCGTCATGGCCGACGTTGCCAGCATGATGCCGCTGCTCGAGAACCCTATAATGGCGAGCGCACCGCCACAGAGTGATCCCAATAAAATTCCCGTGAAGACACAGGTATTGGAGAAGGCGATTACCGCGCCGCGCCGATCCGGCGGCGACTTCCATTGGATGATCGCGTTGAGTGGAACGAAGATGCAGGCGCAGGACATGCCGAGCAGGGCCATCAGAACCATAGTGCCAGGTAACTGAGGCGTCAGGAATCCAAGCAGCCCCAGCATGACGGCCGTGCCACCGGCGCCGAGCGGAATCAATCCGTATTCGATACGGGATTTGGACAAGCGGCCGACGATCACGGCGCCGAGGCCAATACCGACTGAGAGAAGGGTTAGTGGGAGTCCGGATAACGCATCCGATAAATGCAAGACGGCTTTGGCGTAGACCAAAATGTTCTGGGCAAAGAGGCTCGCAATCGTCCAAAAGAAGATTTCTCCACCGACAGACAAACGTAGGAGCCGCTCTGTACGCAAGGCTGACCAGGCTCCACGCCAGGTTGCGACGAGACCGCCTTCGCTGCGGGCCGGCGCGACAATGGGAACGCTCCATGAGGAGATGAATCCCACCAACGAAACAAGGCAGAGCGCGAAGGGCGCCATCCAGGTGCTGGGTCCGGCGCTTTGGAGGAGAAAGCCACCGGCGGCTGTGCCTGTCAGAATCGCGGCAAATGTCCACATCTCCATGAGGCCATTCGCGGCCGCAAGCTTTTCGTGGGGGATGAGCTCCGGGAGGATGCCGTACTTGGACGGACTGAAGAGCGCGCTATGAATTCCCATTCCGGCCAGTACAATCAAAGGCAACAATCCACCATCTGGCGTCAGAAAGAGCGCCAGCGTTCCGGCTGCCATGAGACCGACCTCGACGGTTTTCATCGTGATGATAACCGTTCGCTTGCTCACGCGATCGGACAGGACGCCAGCGACGAGAGAGAAGAGGGCCAGCGGGAGGGTGAAGACAACGAACGCAATGGTTGTTTGAGTCTGTGTTGCGGTTTCGAGGTCAGGTCCTGTGCCGAATTGGGACGTTACCTGCCTGATACTCAGGAACGCCACCATCAGTTTCCAGGCGTTGTCGTTGAACGCGCCGCAAAATTGGGTGATCAACAGGCTGCGGAGGGGATGGGAAATGGAATGGGAGTCGGTCCCAGTCAAGGCTGTCATTCGTAAAGGCTATTGTGCCTGATTAGGGGAGGTCGAGTAAATAGGCAATCCTTCCAGTTCCATGATCCGCAACGCGTTGGTTGTTGGGCAAGGGCCAGGGTGTAGTGTGTAGTCGAATTGCAGTGCGCCGGCGCTGACTGTTTCCTGAAAGTGCGCGTTCGTAAGTGCCGGGACACGCTGCTCCAGATCAACGAGTTCCAAATCGTGCGTCGTGATGAGGCCAAAGCCATGGCCATTCGCAATCGATTGAATGAACGCCCGGCTGCCGATCAACCGCTCGCGGTTGTTCGTTCCTTTGAAAATCTCGTCAATAAGAAACAGCACTGGGGGGACAGTGCGGTCTTGGGTGGCATCCAGGATCGACTTGAGCCGCTTCACTTCCGCGTAGAAGAACGACAATCCCGCATCCAGTGAATCGTCAATACGAATGCAGCAGGCGAGCCGGCTCCAAGTCCAGTCAAATTGGACGGCGCAGACCGGGCCCCCAGCTTGAGCCAGACAGAGGTTGATTCCAATCGTTCGGAGGAAGGTACTTTTGCCGGACATGTTCGAGCCGGTGATGAGGTGGATCGAGCCGATTCCAGTCAAGTGGACATCGTTCGCCACGCGGGTCTGGGTAGGCAAGAGCGGATGTCCAAGTCGGCCGGCGTGGAATGCCGCGTGCGCGCCGTTCTGCTCACCGGTCGATGCGAGAGGGGTCGGCCACGCATAGTCGGGATGGAGGTAAGCGAACGTGGCCAGTGCCGACGCAGCTTCGACTTCCGCCAAACAGTCGAGCCAGAGCGGAAGTTGGCTTTTGATCGCTTGTTGAATCTGGATCAATCGGCGAGTGAACCACAGATCCCACGGGCAAAGCGCGTTGATGGCCAGATGGACAACTGGATGGGCTTTGATGGTGATGGCGTGCAGCGTCCGCGCTGCTTGTTTTACATGGAGAGAAGGTTTGGAAGTACTCTGCATCAACGGGGCGCAGGCGGCGGCCAAGGCAGAGGTCTTAATGCGCGCATGACGTTCCAGATAGCTCAAAACTGTTGCCAGTCGCTCCATTTCATGATGGAGTCCTACCGCATGTTCGAGTAGCTCCTCCCCTTGATCGGTCATGAAATAGATCAGCACGTAGGCGCCAAACGAAAACATCCAATAACCGGGGAGCCAGTTGAGGAGGACGCTTATTCCCAGCACCGCGGTTGACAGTGCCAAAAGACTCTGGACGGTGAGGGTCAAGTTAAGCCGAGGAAATCCGAGCGGGTGCTGAAGGACAGCCGCCAGGCGGCGACCATTGATCTCCTGCTCGCCTGCCAGTTGCGCTTCGAGCACGAGGCGATCGCGAAAGAGCGAGCGCGGCGCGAGTGTCTTAACGAGATCTTGACGTGCTTTCCAGGTCGATGGGGCGGGAGGCTGGGTCAACAGCCTTGCGCGCAACCGTTCCCGGCCATGGTCCGAGATCGTCGTGTCGAGCATGTGTGTGAGTGAACGGGAACCGACGAGGTCGAGATCGTTCGCATAGAGATGGGACTCCGGTGGTTCGTCTGCCCGCTGTGGGATAGTGGCCCAATCCAATCGGATACGAGCCAGATGGACGGCTTTGATGGTTTTCCAGAGCCGGAGCCGATGAATACGACTTTCGAGTCTGTTATGATACGCTGCCACTGCGATGAACACGGCGGCGAAGCCAGCCAGCGCTAGGTTTCCGCTATGGTACCATTCGAGATTGTAGAGTGTGACAGTGCAGAGAAGGCCGACCAGAAACAGAACCAGGCGCCATCGGGTCAATTTTGCGCTCGACTGCGCGCCTCGCGCGAGCCGGCGGTCGATGCGTGTGAGCAAGTCCACGAGTTGCGATGATCGAGATCGATCCATGACGAGTACGACCATACTGGATGCCCGCTCCTCCGTCAACGATGGGGGATGAAGATGACGCTGCCGCATTGGGTTAAACTCAGGATCGATACTTCGGTGGATGCGGGAAAACTACTTGGCATGCTCTCTGATCCTGTGGTGCAGGGCGCTTGGCAGGAGAACGGCTCTATTGGCCAGAAGGTCAATGGAAGAGTGATTGTCTAGCCAAGGTGCAGACGGCATTAGAACAGCTAGATCTGGTCATGGTTCCGTCGGCTGCGCTCTTCGTGGATTAACCTGCCTCATCAGAATTGGAATCGTCTCTGGGCCCAGTTGGTGAAGCCGCTCCGCATCGGCCGCCGTATTGTAATCCGTCCAAGCATGGAACCAGTCGTGCTCCGGCCGAACGAGATTGAAATTATTTTGGATCCCAAGCAGGTGTTCGGAACCAGCCATCATGCGACGACCTGCATATTGTTTGAATGGTTGCAAGACGACATTAGTGGAGGAGAAGCCGTGTTGGATGTCGGCGCAGGCAGCGGGATCATGGCGATGGTGGCGTTGCGGCTTGGGACAGTATCGGCCATCGGGGTTGAATGCGATTCCGTCGCGGTCGAAAGTGCACGTGACTATGCGAGCGAGAATTGTTTTGGGCAGGAATTGGTCTACGGGACGGTGAGGGTCTGGTCAGGCGCATCCGGCCGGACTGGGTACTGGCTAATCTTGATCGGAAGACCTTGCTGGCGCTGGCGGATGATCTGGCTGTTTATGGAACATCGGGCGCAAGCCTGTAGTGTTTAGGACTGCTCGTCAATCAAGAGATCGAGGTGGTGGCTCGGTACTCGATCCTCGGGTTCTATCTGGCCAATTGTAGCGAACAGGATGCGGGGTAGCACTTGAATTGGCGCGTCTTGAATCATATGAAGGGCATGGCTAGACGATGAATAGCGGACGACCGCTCTATCCGCATGTGCATCAGATCAATGTCTCTGACGGAGGTGTACCCAAGCGACCGGTGCTTGAAGCGAGAGTGAGTGAGACAGGTGTGGAGGGCGATCGAAAACGAAATATCAAAGTGCATGGCGGGTCTGATCGCGCCATCTGTCTCTTCTCGCTCGAACTTCTTGAACGGCTGCAAGACGAAGGGCATCCGATTGACTCGGGGTTGTCGGGAGAGAATCTGACGCTCGCGGGACTGGAGTGGGATCTCATTCGGCCCGGTGTGGTGTTGTCAGTGGGACCGGAAGTCCTGCTTGAAGTAAAGAGCTACACGGTTCCTTGCAGTCACAACGCATCATGGTTTCGAGATGGGGACTATCAGCGCATCTCTCAAAAAAAGAATCCGGGCTGGAGCCAGGTCTATGCGAAAGTGCTGCATGATGGTGTGGTAAGGCCGGGAGACGTCGTAGAGGTAAAGAGCTGATAGCGGGATAGAAGTGCAGAGCAGATGGCTGTTGGCTTACAGCGTATAGCAGGAAACTAAGAACGGAGCTTCTGCCCCGATGTACGGGTCATTCGCTATACGTTCATTGCGGCTGGGGGAACCTATGAACCGATCTCTTGAACCGGAACTTATGGAGGACGAAGCGCAAGTCCAAGCCTATGCGTCGGCTGATTTTTCGCAAGAAAACCAGAGGTTCGTCGATCGCTTCCGCGAATACTTTCCCGATTTTTCCGATGGTCACGTGCTTGACCTGGGTTGTGGCCCAGGCGATATTCCCATTCGCTTCGCCCAAGCAGTGCCCGGTTGTCGGATGACCGGTGTCGACGCGTCGGCTCCGATGGTGCGGATAGCCGAGGAAACAGTGCGGCGGGCCAGCTTGTCCGGTCGTGTCACATTCCGCTGTGAGCGTTTTCAGGATCTTGTCGGCGCCAGTATCGCCGATGCAGCTATCTCCAATAGTTTGTTGCACCATGTGCCGAACCCACTGCAGTTTTGGCACAAGCTGCGATTGACCGTGAAGCCCGGCTCACCGGTGCTCGTGATGGATTTATTGAGGCCGGAATCACCAGAAGAGGCGCAGGCTATCGTCGAACGCTATGCCTCCGGGGCTCCGGACATTCTCAGGAGAGATTTCTATAACTCGCTGCTCGCGGCATTTACGGAAGATGAAATCGGCGCGCAACTGGCCCAGATGAATCTGACACGGCTGCTCCTTGATGTGCCGGATGATCGGCATTGGGTGGTTGGCGGAATTATCTACTAGTCATCAGGATGACTGTCCAACGCAACATCTGATCGTGCCGGCGATAGACCTCCACCTTGAAAAGGGAATAGAGCGCCACCAACGTGACACGTTGTTCGTCGACCGTGATCGTATCAACGAGATTCTGTGAGGTGTTCCGTCAGCCAATCGACGATCACGTTCGTCATCCGCTTGAAGTCTTGGCCTTTTGTGAATTGATGATCGGCGCCAGGCAGCATCTCCAGATGTTTCTTGAGTCGGATAGCTTCATACAGTTGCCGGCTTTGGTGAAGGGGGACATGCTCATCTTTGTCGCCCTGCACGATGACAGTCGGGGCCGTGACTGATCGTGCGGCGTCGTACGCAATCTGACGCAGGCAGTCCTCGTAGAAGGCATAGCGAAGAGCGATCCGGTCTGTACAGCCCATGATGTTGGGAATCGTGTCGGTCGCTTTCCATTGTGCCAGTTCTTCGTCTCCGAACTCCAGTCGTAGCTCTTCTGCAAAATCGACGACAGGACATTTCAATGCGAGGCAAGCGAGGTCAGTCCTCTGCGCGGCAGTCAGAATCGAAACGAGCCCGCCGAAACTGGAGCCCATCAACCCGATCCGCTGATAGCCTTTCTGTCCTACAAGGTCGAGCGCGGCCCACGCTTGCCCAACTGCCAGCGTAGTCGTGATCTGCTCGAATGGGCCCTGACTCTCTCCCTGTCCGAAGAAGTCGAAGCGAAAGGTGGCGATGTCTCGTTCGATCAACAAGCGAGTCAGCGTGTTGTTCGTCGAGCTGGTTTTGGAGGAGAGAAACCCATGGCACAACACAACGATTCGATCCGTGCTGCTATCCGGGGCAGTCAGGATGGATGCAACTCGGTGGCCTAAGTAATCGATAAACGAAAATCGATTTTCCACGGGCAAGGATTATAGCAGAGTTCGAATGGGAGGTCAGGTGTCGATGTCGGAGGACGAGGAGCGATCACTTGTTCGCGTGGGTACAGATGTCCACATTGTCACGAATCCAGTACCAGAATTTTGATTGATCCTGCAAGTCTATGCCCGGTTGCATCTTGGCTTTCCACCCTTTCACAACATCTGCGTCAACCGTACGGAGACGTGGGCAACTGGGCTTGGATTGAATAGGAGGTGCAGGGACGAGAGTACGAAGGTGAACATGAGCCGATAGACTAGGTCGGTGAATGAGTCGAGTCCACTGGTTGCTTACCAAGCACCACCGCCAGCTTAACCACAAAGAGAGTAAGGCTGCTGAGCAACAGACCGAAGCAAGTCCAGGTTGCTAAGCGAATATAAATTGAGGAGAGGGGAACATTCCAGGTGAGGGAGGCAAGGAGGGCAAGCCCCATTGTGCCTAGGCTGAGCCCGCCGATTTGGACAGTTCGCCAGCGGTCCATGATCGTGGTGAGATGGTCAAGATAGGGGCCGCGTTTCTTGTTGCTCGGAACTCGGCTGACGGCGAGCGTAATGGGAATGAGATGAGACAGCGCACCCATGATCGTGTTGACAACAAACCCCACGAGCATCATATGGGTGTAGGCAACGAGGTGCAGCGTGCCATAGGGCATTAGCGGAGGGTTAGAAAGGCTGTTGGCTCCGATAAAGATGCCCAGGACAATCGTGAACAGGAGGAAGAAGGTGCCGATCAGGAGATGGTCCGAGGCGGCACTCCCCTTGTGGGTCGATGCCATCCATGTTTGGAAGAGATTGACAGCGTAGAGCATCCCTCCGACAAAGAGGATCCCACCGGCGGCCATTTCGATCGGGAGGGACGAGTTCATGAATCCGCCGATCAATAATGCCACACCCAACGGCATCAGGATCAGCACGATCTGCGCTAACTTTGGGCTGGACAGAGACGTATTCAACACGGTGGGCAGTAAATTGTGCATCGTTCCGATGATGGCCATGGTGACGAAGCCCAACAGATTGAGATGAATGTGCGCAAGCCTCATGTAGGCGTAGGATAGCTGGGTGAGGCCGAACGCCAAGGTTTCGCCGTAGGCCAGCCCGCCAAAAAGAGCGAGTAGAGGCACGGCGTAATACCAGAGATTGAGCGGGGGCGAATTAAGACCCTGACGCCCTTGTACCCAGGCATCGCGGGCAATCCAGAGAAAGGCGCCGATCACGAGGAAGCCTGCGGCGCCCACAACCACGGACTGATGCAGCCAGAATCCTACGAGCATGCCGACTGCGCCAGCATTGATCGTCAGGAATAACACAGGGTGCGAGTCCCGCTGTTTCTGGCCGGCCATGAGCAATGGACGAATGACGGCCAGGAAGCCGCCCAGAACCATCTGGGCCACACCGCCGACCAACGCGGCGTGCACATGGACCAACCGCACCCACGGCGGCAGCGGGGTGCCGCGGACTAGTCCGATCAGGATCGCCAAGCCCAGGATCGACGAGAGTACCAGCCAACTGAAACCAGTGAGGAGAAACGTGACGGGAGGATAGCGTCGTGGGAACATAAGTCCTCCTTAGGCTGGATCATTCATGAATGCCGTTGCGAGACGGCTGAGACCGAAGTCCGCCGAGGTTGCTCGCAAGCGAGGACGACGCAGGAAGCCTGACAGGCTGTCGAGGAGACCAATCGAGAACGGACCCGCAGGGCAAAAGGATTGGTTGTCGTAGCAGGTATTCATGAATGATCCAGACTAGCGTTCAAGAAAGTAGAAGTGGTCTGTCGGGCCTTGACCATGGCCGATCGACAAATTGTGCCGGATGGCTTCTGTCACATAAGACTTGGCGGCTAGCGCGGAGTCCAAGACCGAGCGGTCTCGTGCGAGGTGCGCCGCCAATGCGGAGGCGAAGGTGCAGCCGGTGCCGTGGGTGTGTCGAGTCTCGATGAACTCGCCCTTCAAGACGTTGAAAAATCGTCCATCGTAGAGTAAATCGGTAGCCCGCTCCGTGAGCAAATGGCCGCCTTTGATCAAGACATGCTTACACCCAAAGCCATGAATCACTTTTGCCGCCCGTCGCGCGTCGGCCAGCGACTTGATCTCAATGCCGGAGAGTTGCTGAGCCTCGTGCACGTTCGGCGTGACAATTAAGGCAAACGGGAAGAGATGCGTCTTCACGGCGGCGATGGCATCTGGCTTCAAGAGTGGATGGCCACTCTTGGAAATCATCACCGGGTCCACGACCAGCTTGGTGACGTTCTGCGGCTTCAACATTTTGGTCACTACCTCAACAATGGTTGTGGAAGACAGCATGCCGGTCTTGACGGCAGCGACGTCGAAGTCGTCGAAAATCGCGTCGATCTGCGCGGCGATGATCGAGGATGGCAATTCAAAGATGTCCGTGACCTCTTCCGTATTCTGGGCTGTGATCGCCGTAATCACCGACATGGCGAAGACGCCGTTTGCGGACATGGCCTTGATGTCGGCTTGAATCCCCGCGCCTCCGCCGGAGTCGGACCCGGCAATGGTCAACACTTGCTTGAGCATATTCGGCATGGACTCGCCATCAAGGTTATGGGTTTACTGGAGTGGCGACCACTTCGGATTCGACTATCAGCCCGTCAATCGTAAACGCGGTGTCTCGTTACGGTGATTTCTCATGATAGGGTAGCGTGAACTGCGAGACCGAAGCATCAGGCCGCGCGGTGAACGTGAGGACGGCGCGCTCCTTTTGGCATGGAAACAGTTCGAGCCATCGCGCACACAGCCCTTCTCGATTGTCCTCGACTCCCTGATGCCAGGCGGCACCGTGGTCGTCATTCAACATCGTTTCTTGCAAGAGGCGCAACACTTTTAGATCGCGTGGCGAACGGTTTTCGATCGTGAGGTCCAGTTTAGCTTGACCGTCTTGTTTCTCGATCGACTGTACCACAAGCTCGTAGTACTCGTTCCGATGGACACCCAAACCGGCGGGTATTAGCGGTTTCTTGGGGTCTTCAATTTTCACGACGGGTGGTTTGTTCGCTTCTTTGATGAACTCACCCAAAGGGTCGGCTTTCAGCAAGGTGCCGCGCGCGGTCCCGACTACTTGTGCATTCAACGGGCTGAAGAGTTTTGTAGTGACTTGCACACTCTCTTGGGTTTCCAGATACGAATCGGTGATGAACGTGTTGGCGCGGATCGCTTTCTCCGCACGCCGTACGGATTTGGCGTTGGCCGGTTCGATCTTGACTACATGCAGTTTCTTCAGCGTCGAAATTACCAACGTGCGTTCCACGAGGACCTGCGACCCGACTTCCTCCGCGAGGAACTGCCCTAGAGGGGTGGCGTTCCCTTTGGAATCGATAAAGTCCAGGAAGGCCAGGCGCTGTTTCTTGGCTTTGAAGGCTTTCACGATCACCCCTTCCGCCAATTGTTTCAGGCTCTCCTCGTAGTGGCCGCAGGCCAAAGAGCTGTCGGGAAGTCAAACTGATGGCTCGAAACCAAGTTTAAGGCGAAACGTTCTGATCATAGGCATGGAGTGGCACCATTATACTCAGGACTGGACAGGTGTCTAGCCTCAAGAGTGGGAAGGCAGAGCTTACTCCGGCGCTCCGTAACCTTAGCGAATCATGGTCACGAAGGCCAGGATCAGGCGGCCTATTCCATACCCGAGGGGAATCAAGACGACGAAGACGTTGGGAAGAAAGAAGTAGACCAACGCGACTTGGGCATCGGAATACATGAGTGTGCCAAGTATATCCGGAAACTGACACTGAGCGTGAGAATCAGGCTGCCAAGGATCCCGACCGGTCGGCGCGAACGCTGAGTGGGTTCCAGCCGGTTGTCCATCTAAGGTGAAACAGCAGAAACACGGCACAGGGGACGAAGAGAACTGCGCTCAGCGCGCCGACGAGAGAAAGGGGATAGCCTGGCGCATAGAAATGCAGGCTCAGATGTCTGAACGCTTTACCCACCGTGCAGCAGTGGGCGGAGATTTCAAAGAGCGCCAGCAGACCCCACAGGAGGGTAAGGTTTATGAGAATACTGACCCAATAGAGGGAGAAGATGAGTCCGGTCCGTCTCGATGGCGAAGGTTCGTTGGTCATGACGCCTTCTCTTTGAGCAGGGGGTCAATGGCTTTGAGCGCCACGGGAGTTCCGATAGCTTCAAGCGCTTCGGCGGCGCTTTTGATCACAATTGGATCGGGATCATGAAGCTCGCGATCCAAGGTAGAGACAGCTTCCTCTGCCGCCGGCCCAATGGCCCGGAGCGCTTAAGCGGCGAGGTAGCAGATTCAACGCAAGGCAATCTTTGAGCACCGGGATCAAGACCGGCGCAGCATCGGCGGCCTCTTTCAGGATGAATGTATCGAGGGTGAGCTCGGCTACGGCCCGCTTCAAGCGACTATTCTCTCGCTCCAGCTCTTTGAGACGTTTGGCCTGATCGGCTTTGAGCCCGCCGTATTCACTGTGCCAGCGGTGATACGTGTGTTCGGTGATGCCGAGCGTTCGACAAACTTGGTCACCAGGTTGCCCTTTGCTCAGGGCAACCTCGTATTCGCGCAGTTTGACCAGAATCTGTTCGACGGTGTGACGACGACGTGGCATTTGGCTCTCCTTTCGGTCCGACCCTCACATACACAGGGCGGACTCGTTTAAGGGGGCTAGATCACAGGAGGAAGGATTGTCGGATCGTTACGGAGAAGAATATGGCCCGTTGACAAGGCGGAAGATGAAGTGCTAAAGGAATTAGCGATTGCTTACTGTGTCTTTTCAAGAAGTTACTGGGAGAAGTTCCGATGTCGAGCCCTGAACAACCACAACCAGCCCATCCACCAAAACGCCAGTATGTGAATTTCGTCTTCTACAAAGTCGATCCAGCCTGGCGTCGTCTCCCAGAGGATGAGCGCACCAAGGGGAAGCAGGAATTTCTGCGCGCTGTGGAAGACTACGCCGGCAAAGCCCTCGTGATCGCCTACTCTACGGTCGGCATTCGCGGCGATTGCGACATCATGCTCTGGCGGATCAGCTACGAACTGGAACTCTTCCAGGAGATGAGCGCCAAGATTATGGCATCAGGCTTGGGCAAGTATCTCGCGACGCCCTATTCATACTTGTCGATGACCAAGCGTTCGATCTACGTTGACAATCACTCTCACGAAGGGCAGGAAAGCAAGCGCCTCACGATCATCCCGGGCAAAGGGAAGTATATTTTCGTCTATCCATTCTTAAAAACCCGCGAGTGGTTCCTCCTCAAGAAAGCCGCCCGCCAAGGCATGATGGACGAACACATTGAAGTCGGGCACCGGTTCCCGTCCGTGAAACTAAACACGTCGTACTCATTCGGTCTCGACGATCAGGAATGGGTCGTAGCATTCGAAAGCGATAAGCCGGAAGACTTCCTGGATCTCGTGATGGCACTACGCGAAACTGAAGGCTCCCGCTATACGTTGCGCGATACGCCGATCTTCACATGTATCCGTCTCAGCCTGAAAGAGACGCTCAACACCCTCGGTGGGTAACCAGCTTTTTAAGAGTGTACCGACACGGCCTTCGACCTCCTGACCGAAGGCCGTAGTTCTTTATACGTGATGGCTTCCCCCACACGGAGCCAAACAGCCCTGCTTTCAGCACTCATTCCAGGCCTTGGTCAGATCTTCCAGCGCTGCCCATCAAAAAAGAAAAGCAACTGTCTTGAATGTCAAGCACGCAGAAGCGCCCCAGCGTACTCGTAGGCATGCATGGCACGAATGACTGACCAGAGATCACGGCTTCCCCCCATTCTGTGTCCCATCCTTGCGATGCGGGCTTACAGGCCCACACAACTGTTTGGGCTTATTCAGAATATGAATGTGACGACCATGCTTTTCTACGGTCTCACAAGACCAAGGTGTCAGGTACCTATTACATCCAGGTTGCAGAGCGACCTTATCATTGACGAGCACACAACCAAGATACAAGGGGTCCAGAAAGAAGGCACGGCCATAGAATGGCGGAGTCGGTCCCTTGAGCTCCGAGTGCCCGTCTCGCACCCCAACCCGTGCCCTCCCTCCAAATGTATGCGGCAGGGAGGGATGGGTAGGGGACGTCAAGAACACTCGTGCGTTATGCGGGCTAGTGGACGGGCTTGGTGCGGCTTTTTCCCTTCTCCAGTGTCTTGCGCCTCTGTTGCCGGAAGAATTCCTGCAAGAGCGCCTGACTCTCCTGTTCGAGTATGCCCCCCAAGACTTCTACTCGATGGTTGAGCCGGCGCTCAGCTGGTATGTCGAAGATCGAACCGCAGGCGCCGGCCTTGGGGTCCCATGCGCCGAACACGAGTCGTGTGATGCGAGATTGCACGATGGCCCCGGCGCACATGGGACAGGGTTCCAGCGTCACGTAGAGCGTGGTCTCGGTGAACCGCCAGGTTTGTAACTGTTCCGCCGCTTTCCGAATGACGAGCATCTCTGCATGAGCCGTCGGATCCTGCGAAACCTCTCGGTAGTTATGAGCGGCCGCAAGCACTTCGCCTTTGTTCACGAGGACTGCGGCGATCGGAATTTCTCCAATCGTCGGTGCAAGAGCCGCCTGCCGGAGAGCCAGTTGCATGTAGTGGTGGTCTTGATCTTGCGGCTGCATATGTGATCGCAAGTCTGTGAGTCCTGAAGCGTTCAACGTGCGGCATGCTAGCACAGGGGGCGAGACCAGACACAGTGTAGGTCACGAAACTCTGCACTCAGATGGCGCCTACGATTGGCTGATCAGGTAGAGGGGAACCGTTGGTTGGACACGTCCACCAAGGAGTTCGAGGCTGACGGCAAATTTCTTCGCGCTCATAAACGTAGGCAGCTGCTTGACCAGCAGATGCGCGGTTTCTCCTATGCCCATATGGAACATTCCGACGCTGATGGGTTTCTCGTGAATCGCCCAGAGCTGATAGGCCGTGCCGTTCGGACATTCGGGGAGATTCACAGAGTAGAGCCAGACTTTTTGCGTTCGTGCATCGTACAGGAGCACTCCGGCTGCCTGTTTGGCCATATCAGTTTCGGCCAACGAGACCGCCTTGATGTCCCGAGTGCGCAGGAGGACTGCCAGTTCGTTCTGCCGCGTACGTGCTCGTTGGCCGCCTCGTTGCGTGAGCTGAATCTTCATGTCTTCCAGTTCGGTTTCTCGCTGAATCAACTGATCTTTCAGTTCCACCAAGTCCGAGGTACGGCGCTGAAGCTCATCGCGTATCTGGGCCATGGATTTCTCACGCTCGCTAGGCTGCTGTTGCAGGGCGGCCAGCATAGAACTGGTGGCATCGGCCTGAGTTTGCAGTTGAGCCAGCTTCGTCGTGTCCTCGGTGATTCTCGTGTAGGAATTCCAGGCCAGATAGCTACCGATGGCAAGGACGGCTATTGCGGCAAATCCCAAAACCCATCCGAATGACATGGCGCGAGGGGAAGACTCCGGTGGGAAGAGGTGATTCATCCATTCGCCTGGCTCGAGACTCGGCTTTGCAGGTTGTTGAGCCGTTGGCTCTTCCGCCACCGTTCGCGCCGCCATGATCTTTGCCTTCAATGCGCGCGGGGGGGGTGTGACGTTCAGCCCGATGGGGAGGACGACCGCAACGGATTGATATTCCTTGAGAGCGGTGTGGCAGGATACGCAACCGGAGAGAAGATGGGCCTCAATCGTTTGCCGCTCTACTCGTTCTAAAGCTCCGACGGCGTACAGCGGTACGGCGTCTTCTAATTCTTCATGCGTCATAATCGGTTACACTGTTCCCAACAATGGCGCAATGACTCGCGCAGTTTGGACATACCGAGCATGATGCGCGTCTTCACGGTACCCAATGGCTGATGAAGCCGTGTGGCGATCTCCATGTGGGACAATCCTTCGTAGAAGGCCAAGTCAATCGCCTGTTGCTGGGCCTGTGGCAAGCTCGCTAACGCCTTGCCGACAAGGATGCGTAACTCTTGATCTGCGTGCGCTTCGAAGGGTCCGAGGTTTCGGTCCGCCACCTGGGTTGCCGACGGGCCATCGAGCGACTCGTTGACTTGGTGATGGGCACGAGCGCCACGTGCCCGCAATCGGTCGATGGCGCGACTCCGGGTTAGCGTAATGAGCCAAGCTATCGGCGTTCCGCGGCCCACGTCATACCGCGCCACTTTTCTCCAGACTTCGAGATAGACTTCCTGGAGCAGTTCAGCCGCGAGGAAGCGGCTGCCAAGGATGCGCAGCGCCAAGCTGTACAAGAGCGTGCTCGATTGGTCATAGAGATGACTAAAGGCCTGGTAGTCTCCCTTGACCACACGGGCCACTAGCTTTGGATCAATCGTTGATGCGGCGTGTTGTGACGTAGGATCCATACAAGTCGGTGTTACGCGTACAAGCTAAGACTATCCAGCAACACGTCACAACTATAACACTCTACGGACGGATCGAGCAAAAGGATGTGTGGTTAACTCCTCAGAACCAAAGGGGAAATCATCGTGACGTTTTCCTGATAGTGAGGGAGGGAAGGGGTCAGAGAGAACCGCTGGTCTTTAGAAGAGAACGAATCGAATGGGGGGGAACCTCCAAGCCCAGAGCCGCGGCAAATGGACGAATTTGCAGATACCAAGGATCAAGGATATAAGTTCCGAGATGGAGAGGGCCTGCATGGATGACTAGCGTGATCTGGGTGGAATCGGTCTTGAACCTCGACAGGTACTTCTCGAATTGATTGGTCTGGCAGAGTTTGAAGTGGTGTCGTTTCACGTAACCTGTGAGGGATTGTAGAGGGGCCTGGTCCAGCATATCGATCGTGACAACTCTGTCAAGGTAATCGGAGGCCCCTCTCACCGAGCATATCGGTTGGCGATCTGCAATCCTTCATAGTTGTTGTCGAGTCCCAGCACGCGATGTTCCTGTCGAGCCAAGACCAGACCAGAGACTCGCGGCCTAACCTTGCGCCTAACACGGCGACCGTATCTGCCTAGCACGTTGGCGGGTCACTACATCCACTTCCCAATCCTCGAGCGTCAACTTATGGGCCTTGGAATGGAACTCTTTCTGGAGTGCGCGATAGCTGCGACCGTATCAGGTGCGAATCAATTCGGAGAGTTGCTCCGGAGGGAGCAATGTGGGGAGGAATCCATACAGGTAAAACTGGACATGAGACACTAGTGAGGTCGTACGTTCTACTACACAGGTGAGCAGCTTGATGAAGACCACGCGAACGCGCACGAGTTATGCCCCTGTTCTTGAAATGTACGGAGCGAGCAACGCTGCTGCCTCTAGGGCGCCGGTCAGTGCGGGAGGTGGAAACGCCGGCGTAGGCAATTCAAGAATCCGTCTCAACGCTGTCTGCCACCTCGCATGAGAAAAGTCATCCCGAGAGAGCTCGAACCCGCGTCCATGCCTATGGAGATAGTCTACTAACGGCGGCTCGTCGGCAAAGTTGTACCGCCTTACATAGACGAGTGGTGTTTGCAACGCCACCGCTTCAACCACGGTACCGTAGCCTGGCTTCGTCATGATGACATCGACGGAAGCTAGCAACGTCTTAAATGAAAAGGGCAGGGATGTGGTGGAGTTGAATCGGGTGCTATCCGGAGGAATCGGGCCATCGAAGAGGAAACGGTAGTCAGTGAGTTGCTTCAGATCGGCAAAAGGGAGTGAGGTCAGCGGAACGCCCCCGAATCCGACGAGCACGGTCCGTTCTCCAGGAGCAAGAGCTAGGAGCGTGGTGAGTTGGTCGCGTGCTGAAGGGGCCGGTTCGGCGATCGGTCCAATATCGATGGTGCGCTTAAAGATCTCCATCTTGGGTGCCGGGGTAATTCGCAGGGCGAGATCGGCCTGGCCGTAAGCCTGGCGAATTGAGTTAATGAGCGTCTGTCTGTCGATGTACTGTGGAGCCAGGTAGTCGGAGAGAATGAGGTCCCAGGTAAAGCTGACAAGGACGACGGTGGGAATTGCCGCCTCAGCTCCAGCTGTCACGGCCAAGTACGGCGTGTCGGCAAGGACCAGGTCAGGACGGGCGGCCCGCATCGCTTCGACCTCAGTCTGAATCCGGTCAGCCCATGTTGCGTGAAACCGTTCGTGTTCATGCCAGGTCATCTCCACATCGATCGTGAGGGGCCCATTCTGAATGCAGCCGACGTCTTGTTGTATAGCACTCACTTCCCAGGGAATCACGAGACGATCTTTGAAGAACGAAGCGGGGACGGTGGTTCGCAGGAGCACGCGCAGATCGGGAACGAGCCGACCCAATGCATTGAGCACCGGCACGACTTGCGCGGCGTGGCCAAATCCATGCGCTGTGATCGCGGCCCAGATTAGTGGCATGTTGAGGGAAAGGCTAAAGTCAAAAGTTAAAAAGGAAAGGATCCCAGTAGGAGAGAGTTCCGAAGCGCTATGAGTTCTTTTACCTTTTGCCCTTTTACTTGACTCAACTGTCGGAGTAGTCCGATTCCATCGGTGCGATGTTGTACAAAAGTTCAAGGTCGAACTCTTCGACCAATTCGTTGAACGCGCTGGCACCCATGTCGGATCGGACTTCGTTCATGACCAAATCGATTGCAGCGGCGGCATGTTGCCCATATTGGGTGACAGTTGACTTAATGCGTTTCCTGGCATCGTCTAGGTTCATAATTGACCACCTTATCGTGCGGGTTTGTTCATCCGAGGGTGCGCAACAACTGCTGCATCTCAGGCACCAGGTCCTTGCCACCGCTGGATCGTCCCGAGAGCGCGGCATCCACACCGGCTGCGAGGACCGGTTTTGCTTCATCTTTTTTTCCGAGTCCGATGAGCGCGCGACCGAGTGCCAAATGAGAGGCCACGTGGATAGGATCGAGTTGGACCGCGACACGTAGGTGCTCAAGCGCTTCTTCGAGATTTCCGCCCTCCTGAAGGATCTTATTGCCGAGTCCGTAGCGGCCAAGGAATCCCTTTGGATTCTTGACGACCATCTGGCGAAATGCGTCAATGTCCATGAAATACCTCTCCGTCGTGAGAGAACCACTATAACATTGAAGACGCTGGATCGGCCAGATGGAAGCTCAGGTGAGGAACGGTCAGATCCTTCTATGGCCCGGGGTGGTCGAGCTTGTGGTGATGGAAAGAGCAGCCGGCGTAGCCACGGGTTTTCTCGTCTTTACGGTCTCTGTGCGAAGGTGATCTGCTGCGATGGATCAGCCGCCTGTGCTTTGATAGCCAGGGCACTCCTAAGAACGATCAATATAAAGCGAAAACGCAACATTATAACTCGTATGAGAAGTTCACGTCAAAGTCCTGTCGGTTCATGAAGGGTGGAACTTGATCATCACGGTGACATTCTAAAAGGTAGCGGAGGATTGGATTCTGTCCAGAACAATGCCGTTTTATGTGCGGAGAGATATGTGAGAGTGCTGGACAGGTGAGGTAAACAATATGGAGGGGATAAACCGTTGGTGCCTGTTAGCTCGCATTCGAGAGGGCGGCCAGGCGGGTCGAATCCTGCTGGAGTTCTGGCAATTTATAGCGGAGATCGAGCGAGACGGTGCGTTCCAAGCAGCGACGAGCCGACACATAATCTCGGCGAGTTTCGTAAATCGTAGCGAGAAGTCGGAGCACCGCGGCTTCAGCTGGTTCGTTACCGAGCTTGATGTAGTGTTCCGAGGCATTGTTCAGGCAGCGCTCGGCTCTGGTCCGATCGCCTTGGTCGAGAAAGCATTTTCCAAGCTGGCTGTAGGTCACCGCCAGTCCTTCTTCGTTTCCTACTACCCGGTGGTAGTCGAGGGCCTGCTTGAACGACGTGACGGCCTGTTCCCACTGCCCTTCACGAGCCTCTTGCATTGCCAGGTTGTTGTAGAGAATGCCGAGCGCACGATCGTCACTTAGTTCGCGAAGAAGGTCCAGCGCTTCAAGATAATAGGGGCGGGCTTTCTCTGGATGGTCGGCGCCGATGTGGAGATTGCCGAAGTTGACCAGCGTGTGCGCGATGGCGTGTTGATTGCGCTCTGTCCGTTGAATGTCGAGGACCTCGCGGTAGCACTGTTCCGCGGTGTCAAAATCGTGCATGAGGGCGCAGGTGTTGCCCAGATTCCCAAGGGAATCAGACAGTTCACGTTGGTTATCAGCTGCGCGATCATCGGCGACGGCGGCTTCCCATGCGGCGCGGGCCTGGACCATATCGCCACGATGGAGAAAAATCCTCGCGCACTGTTTGTGATCGTCCGACATCTCTTTGTGAAGCGTGATTCGGTAAGCGTAAAGCACGGGATCAGGCTGATAGCCGTGAAGCGAGTTACGAACAACGTGGCTCGATTGAGCCACCGAAGTCTTCACGCGAGACGCGTTTAGTCTCCGCCTTTGGGCGTGTCTCGTCTAAACTCGGTTTGAATCTCGTCCTCTTCTTCCGGACCTAGCCCTGCCCGAAACGATTCGTAGAGTTCGGTAACGTAGTCGATATTACGATGATCTTTCGCTTCGCAAGAGGCAAGATATGCTTCACAGAGTCTCATGCCCGTTTGAAAATGATGTGCGATCGTTTCTTCCGTGACCTGCTGCCAGGTGATATAGATACAGAAAGCCTGGAAGGAGTGAGCAGTGGGATAGCGGGCCGCCAGAGACAGTAGACCTTCATACGCCTCACGCGCCGTCGATCCCGCATTGGAGGAGAACTTCTCTTCAAGTTCCATAGCTGTATCCCAGTCAGAGCCAAGCTCTGCTTCGGCTCGTCGGAATGTCTCTTGTGCAGCAAGTGCAGCGTCAAATTGCATGGCGGTTATCGAGTTTCGGAACCGGGGCGCGCATGCCTTTTTGAACCTGACTCATGCAATCTCTTTAGCCGAATGCCTGACGCCATTTTGTCGGCACCTAGTGCAAGGGTGGTGGTACGATACTAGAGGAGAGAAACGGAGGTCAATGAGTCAAAGTAGATTTGGTAAGGAGCATACCCGCCGCTCGCGTTTACTTTCCTTCCCGTCGCTCGTTAGACTGTGACTCATTGTCACAATGAGTACTGATCCATCTTTCCAATCCCCACCCGCTGAGTCTGTTTCGACCGATCCAGTCGATCGCGTCATCCGATATCATGTCCAGACCAAGCATCATTTCAATCGTTATGCGCGCTCGCTCGGGTTTCTCGATTGGGCGAATCAGCCTGATCCGTTTCGCCGGTTTGAAGGCGCGCAACTGATTTCACTTCCCTTGTTGAAGACGGATGAGGAGCCGCGGGCTCCATCTTATGACGCGATCCACCAGCATGGTGCTATCCACTGTCAGCCTGTAGCCGTGCGGACTCTTTCGAGGTTTTTTGAGTTTGCCCTCGCTCTGTCTGCATGGAAGAAAGCAGGAGAGTCGGAGTGGGCGCTGCGGAGTAATCCCTCGTCTGGCAATCTTCATCCGACGGAAGGTTATCTATTGCTGCCGCAGATCGATGGTCATAATCTCAAGCCGGGGCTCTATCATTACGCGCCGAAGGAACATGCCCTGGAGTTTCGAGCAGAGTTTCCTGCAGAACAAGTCGCTCGTCTGTTGGCCCCGTTCCCTCCAGGAGCCTTTCTCCTAGGTTTGACTTCGGTTTGTTGGCGAGAAGCCTGGAAGTATGGTGAGCGGGCGTTTCGTTACTGCAACCACGATGTCGGCCATGCGATTGGCGCAGCGCGAATCGCGGCGATGACTTTGGGGTGGAAGATGGTGCTGTTGGATGGCGTCGAACAAAACACAGTTGCGGCACTGCTGGGGACCAGTCGCACAGACGACTTTAGCACCTTGGAACCAGAACACCCGGACTGTTTGGCGGTGGTCTGGCCATCAGGAGTGGTGAAGGGTCAGGGGTTAAGGGTAAGGGGTTGCTCGAATGAGCTGCCGCTTTTTCTCGAGTCTGCGGTCGTGAAGGATCTTGCCAGTGGCTCTTGGTACGGGAAAGCCAATCAATTAAGTGGTGAGCATGCGGTGCATTGGGACATCATTGACGAGGTAGCGGAGGCGTCGTGGAAGCTTTCGGAAGAGCGTCTTTCAGTCGCTGCTTTAAGCGCACACGAGAACGATGCTTCAAGAAAGACGAATGGCGGTGGCCATGATGCGGGCCAGATCATTCGCCATCGGCGGAGCGCCGTCTCCTTTGACGGCAAGACCTCGATACCGGCTGCGACGTTCTTCCGCATGATGCAGCTTGTGATGCCTAAATCGGATAGGCCGCAATTGGAACGGCCCATGCCGTGGGATGCTTGGCCCTACGATCCGGCGATTCATCTCCTGCTGTTCGTGCATCGAGTGGATGGTCTTAAGCCGGGACTCTATTTTTTAATCCGTGATCCGAAGAAGCTGGTCTTCGTTCAGCAAGCCATGAATCCCGAGCTGACGTGGACGAGCCCGCCGGTATGCCCTGACGATCTACCTCTTTATTGGTTGCTTGAGGGTGATGCGCGGAAACTGGCGGCGCAGGTGAGTTGCCATCAAGAAATTGCTGCTGACAGCGTCTTCTCGTTCGGCATGTTGGCTGAGTTTGAAGGCAGCTTGCGCGGAGGAGGAGCCTGGTGGTACCCACGTATGTTCTGGGAGTCGGGTTTGTTGGGTCAGGTTCTGTATCTGGAAGCTGAGGCAGCGGGTGTCAGGGCAACCGGGATCGGCTGTTTCTTCGACGACCCGGTTCATGAAGTTGTGGCCGTGAAAGGACTCAGCCTCCAATCGCTCTACCATTTCACGATAGGCGGACCGGTTGAGGATCGAAGACTAATGACATTGCCTCCGTATCATCATCTTAATCGATAAGCAAAGTCATATTATTCTAATGACATAAAAAGAAAGAGTTCATGTTTAAAATAAAAAAGAAAGCCGATAAGCCGAATCCCGGTATTCGATTTAGTGCATGGTGCTCATCTTTGCTGAGTGTAAAGCAGGAGAGAGTGTGATGTTTCAACGGTTCAGTCTGGTTATTAATTATAGGCTTCGTTCTCTCCGCCTGTGCCGCACCAAAACCCATTCTCTATCCCAACTCCCACTATCAGCAGGTCGGTGAAGCCGGAGCAGAGCGAGATATCGCAGCGTGCTCTGAGATGGCCAAAGATGCCGGTGCGAAGCCGAATCAGGGGAAAACGGGACAAGTCGCCGGCAATGTGGCTGGGGGTGGAGCGATTGGTTCGGCCGCGGGAGCGGTGGGCGGGGCTGTGGTTGGTCACCCAGGGCGAGGCGCAATGATCGGCGCGGCCAGTGGGGCGACCGGCGGACTTCTCCGTGGCCTCTTCCGCAAATCACCACCCAGCCAAGCTTACAAACAATTCGTGAGTCGCTGTTTGAAAGAACGTGGGTACGATCCGGTTGGGTGGGGATAGTAGAGGTACGCAGGCAGGTTTGTTCGGAGTCGCCGGAATCGTCAGGACCTGTTTGATGGCCATGAGGAGCGCTGACTTTTCGATAGGCTTGTGGAGAAAGCCGACAGATCTTTTAGCCTGGGCCGTTTCGTTGAGCCCCTGCCTAGGTTGACCAATTGCAACAAGAATCGGGATCGAGCGGGTGAGAGCATTAGCTTTCAGCCGGTCCAGGAGCATCCACCCGTCCCCGCCTGGGAGTCCGATGCCCAGCACGATCAATCAGAAGCGGCCATCGAGAATCCGGCAATTGAATGTGGAGGACGAGGCTGCTTATGGCTGTAAGGGTCACCTTGGGTTCGATGCTGCAGCCGCCGACCAATAAGTTAGCGATGGTGCCTTGGCTAGCAAACTGCTCCCTGGAAAACGTGCTGCCAAAATCGACCGGGAAGCGAGGGTGTTTACGGATTTCTCCCATGACTGACACCAATGTCGTGCTTGGACTGCCCTAGCCCGCACAATTCACGAGCGATTCTGCCGCACTCACGAATTCGCGGCTGCGACAAGCCTGTCGGAGGGCTGGCTCGCCGCTCAGTCCCTCGCCGTACTGGTCAAGTACGCGTCGGTCCTTCGAGGCTCCACGATTTCGCGACGAACCGTCATACATAATGGGAACTAGACGAAATGATTCCCGCTCTACTCAGTCGGCCTGATCAGGAAGACACATGAGAGGATTTTGTGGGTGAAGGGGGATAGTGTTGGGATCGGGATTATGGCGGAGCGGCAGAGTCGACCGAGGCGAACATGGAGCGAACGAGTTGTTGCATTTCAGGGGAGAGGGCGAACGTCAGAGAGGCTGTGGTCACGGGATCGTGGTGTGGTGCTGTGAGCAACAGCACGGGCCGACGAAGCTTGTACCGTCCGTCTCGAACGGTCGGCTCTCCTGCTTCAACCTGATCGATGGTGAGGATGCGAATCGGGATGCCGTCTTCTTGCGCTTTCAAGGCTGCGTTCCGTCAAGTAGATATAGGTGACCGCCGTATCGTGGCTGGAAACGGAGCTGAGGGCTTGTTGATCATTACGGATGGGACGGCCTTTGACGGCGAGCTTTCCTGGAACGTCTAGTGCGAATTCTAAGCCTGTCGATAGGATTGCCTGCAGGGATTGGGGAAGAGGTCGACGGTAACATCGGTTCCGTCGAGGTCGGACCAGCGAAAGATTTATCCCGTCAGCAAGGCTCTGACCTGCGAGGTGGTCACTTCTTTGATTGGGTTGGCAAAATTGACAATCACGGTGATGCTATCCTAAGCGATCTGTGTATGGCTCAACGTCGTGTCGGGTTGATCGGTGACGACGATCTGGGCTTCGCCTCGTTTCACGAGCTCAACGGCACGCACCGTCTTGATCCAATTGAAGTCGATGGCAGTGCCGGGAGTTTGTTTCTCAAAAGCTCGGGCGAGATCTTGAAGAACCAGAAGCTCTGGGCCGTGGTCGGTGATCACGATGCGACCCGTCAGGCTGACCTGTGCAATAGCGATCCACGCAAATGTCAGCGCCACGAGCAGGCCACTGATCACAATCCAGGGCGAGAAGTTGGGGGCTGCGATAACAGTTGCTCGAGATGGAGTTCGCATGGTGCCCTCCTGCGTCAGGAAACATCTTACCAGGTGCAGTGCAAGTCATGTGATAGCCACGTCGAGGCAGGAAACAATCCGATTTCACGCAGAGTAAGAATTGCTTAATGGAGCTACGAGAAGCGGTCTTGCGGGCGAGTTGGATCGTCACACCGTGTTTCCAGGCATGCTCTTCGAGGCAGGAAAGAATATTGGTTTGACCAGGCTCAAGCTTTTTGCTAAAAACCACAAAGCTTCAATCAGTGATTGCAGTGTGCCCCTCTCAGGAGCTGCTTTCGTGGACAATTCAAACGAGTCGAAAGGGGTTTGGACCCTCATGCATTTCTACGCATGTCGCTTGTGGGGATCGCGTTGTTGGGTGAACGGCTGGTCTGTTCCTCGGAGACGTCCGTCCGTGAGCATCCAGAAGGGCGGCTGACTTTTTTAACGTCTGGACGGATGAACGGCTGGGCATGACCTATCGCAACGAAACTGGGGAATATGATTTAGACGCGCTCGACGATGTGAATTATATCTTGCGCTGTCATTTGACCGGTGAGGTCGCGGCCATTGATGTGCGTGTGCTCGAACATGTGAATCTGGTGCAGAAGAAGCTGGATGGCGAGCGCGAGATCCACATTATCTCCGGCTGCTGGTCTCCTGAGTTCAACGCGATGTTGGTCCGATCTGGTCGGCGGGTCGTCAAAAACTGCTTGCACGTTCAGGGATACGCAGTCGACCTGAAGATTCCCGGGGTTCCGACTAAAATGCGATTTGGGCCTAATGGGAGCGTAGCCGTGCTGAAAAGCCACTTACATTGAATGTGTTGACACGTTCAAAGATATGGCATGGAAAAACCAGGAAATGGAAAACAGACACAATGGCCTACACGATCGCTAAAGCGCTGCGCAAGAATTTTCTCGGGCACTCTCCGGTTTGGTACAAAATAACGATACTCGGATTCCTGGTCCTGAATCCTATTCTTGTACTGACGCTCGGTCCGTTCGTTGCCGGCTGGGTTCTCGTCATCGAGTTCATCTTTACGCTTGCAATGGCGTTGAAGTGCTATCCGTTGCAGCCAGGCGGCTTGCTTGCCATCGAAGCGATCATCATTGGCATGGCAACGCCGACAATGGTGTACCACGAGGTCGAGGTCAATTTTTCGGTCATCATGTTGCTGATGTTCATGGTCGCCGGCATTTATTTCCTCAGAGAGGTGCTGCTCTATACGTTCACCAAAATCTTGCTGGCCGTGCGATCGAAAATATTGCTGTCCCTGACTCTTTGTTTTGTAGCTGCGTGTTTGTCCGCGTTCCTCGATGCGCTGACCGTAACCGCGGTGATCATCTCCAGCGCGGTTGGGTTTTACGAGGTTTATCACAAGGTCGCTTCAGGCAAGCACTTCGAGCACAGCCATGATCCGGGACAGGACGACGAGGTCATCGAGTTACACCGGGAGGATCTCCTACAGTTTAGAAGTTTTTTGAGAAACCTGATAATGCACGGTGTGGTCGGTACCGCACTCGGGGGCGTAACGACACTGGTTGGTGAACCGCAGAATCTCTTAATCGCCGAGATCATGGACTGGGAGTTCGTCCCGTTCTTTATGAAAATGGCACCGATCTCGATGCCCGTGCTTGTCGTCGGCTTGTTGACCTGTGCCAGTCTTGAGTACCTCAAGGTATTTGGTTATGGCACGCCGCTCTCGAACAGGGTGCGAGCAGTCCTGGAGGACTACGACCATGCAATGGACGATAAGCGCACCAAGGAGGAGAGAGCCGCTCTGGGCATCCAGGGTATGGTTGCCATCATACTGGTCCTCGCACTTGGATTTAATCTGGCACAACCGGGTGTCGTTGGTCTCCTTGTCATCGTGTTGGCAACGGCCTTTAACGGTATTACGAAAGAGCGCCAAATCGGACACGCGTTTGAAGAGGCGTTACCCTTTACAGCGCTGCTGGCCGTTTTTTTCGCCATCGTCGCGGTCATCGGTCACCAGGGACTGTTTGGCCCGGTCATCGATTGGGTGATGACTTATGAGGGTAAGGCACAGACTATATTATTTTATTGCGTTAACGGAGCGCTGTCGGTGATCAGCGACAATGTGTTCGTTGCTACGGTCTATATCAGCGAGGTGCAGGAATTGTTTGAAAGCGGTGCCATCACGCGCGCGCAATTCGAGGCATTGGCAGTAGCGATCAACACTGGCACAAACATTCCGAGCGTAGCCACACCGAACGGGCAGGCAGCCTTCCTGTTTCTGCTGGCCTCGGCCCTGGCACCGTTAATTCGTCTGTCCTATGGTCGTATGGTGTATATGGCGTTGCCATATACAATAACGATGAGCGTTACCGGTGTACTGGCGCTGTGGTACCTGACTTAAGAAAGAATCGTCCGCATTGACCTGCCCCCAGTGATTAGGCCACCTGTTCTGTTAGTACGCATGCTTCAGGAGCCGGTGGCCGATAGCCCAAGGCGCTGTGGGGCCGGACGTGATTATAGGTCCGCCGCCAGCGTTCAATGATGACCTGCGCTTCCCGCAGCGTATAGAAGAGTTCCCTGTTTAGCAATTCGTCCCGGAACTTGCCATTGAAGCTCTCGCTATAGCCATTCTCCCAGGGACTGCCCGGCTCGATGAACAAGGGCACGCCGGTCAGCAAGCGATACCAGGCCCGCAGAGCCGTGGCGATAAACTCCGGCCCATTGTCCGAGCGAATGTGTGTCGGACAGCCATGCGTCAGGAACAGCTCCCCCAGTACCTCCTGGACATCGCTTGCCCTCATACGGCGGCGCACCGCAAGGGCCAGACACTCCCGCGTGTATTCGTCCACCACGGTGAGCATTTTCAAGGGCCGCCCATCCCGAGTGCGTTCCATGACAAAATCATACGCCCACACATGGTTCGGATATTCCGGTCGCCGCCGTACGCAGGAACCGTTAGTCAGCCAGAGTCGGCCTCGCTTCGGCTGCTTCTGCGGCACCTTGAGCCCCCCCTGTCGCCCCAGCCGCTCCACGCGTTTGTGGTTCACCTGCCAGCCTTCTTGATGCAACAGCGCGGTGATCCGACGAGACCCATAGCGCCCATACTCACGGGTGAGCGCGACGATCCGCGTCCGCAGAGACTCCTCGTCGTCCGCCTTGATGGGCACATACTGTTGCGTGCCCCGGCATTGCCCCACGACTCGACAGACCCGGCGTTCAGAGACCGAAAACATGGCCGGCACATAGCAGACCGTTTCTCGGCATCGGGCCGGGCTTAGAAGTTTCCCGCTGCCACCTCCTTCAAAATGCTGTTGTCCAGGAAGAGGTCCGCCACGAGTCGCTTGAGTCGGGCATTCTCTTGTTCCAGGCCCTTTAACCGTTTGGCCTGATCCACGCGCAAACCACCGTACTCTTTCTTCCACCGATAGTAGGTCTGTTCCGTGATCCCCAACTTGCGACAAGCCTCCACCAGTCCAAGGCCTCTGCCCATCTCACTTTCGATCGTCCGCAGATGCCCGATGATCTCCTCGGCCGGATACCGTTTGCGTGCCATGCCCCCTCCTTCCGTCGGCCGGAATCCTAACGCTACATCCGGCCTGGTTTATAGGGGGCAGGTCACAAGTGACTGAGCTACTTGCCAAACATCCCTCAAGTAAGAAAACGGATATCTTTAGTTCACTCCTTTTGACACAACGATTGCTCCACAATGAACCGAGAGAAAAGGTTCTGATCTTGATGTCAGACATGATTGTCGATTACCCGCCCTATCGCTTTGATAGAATTAAATGGAACGGAAAAACGAATAAAAAGATTCTCTCAGAGTTAGGAGAGAAAGGGCTCATCCCGGATCTCTCCAGTGTATGCATCTATGTCGCGGGCATTTCCGCGAAGTCAGCGCAACAGGCACAAAACATTGGAAAATTTTGGCATGACTATTTTCAGCTGACTGAGGCGGACATGGACCCAAGCCGCTACGCACACGTACTCCTCCACTGGCCTCCCAAGCAATCTTGTTTTTCTGATTTAACCCTGGCCAAGCAAACAAATAACTAAACCCCATTGGTGTGGTGTCCGGGACTTTCTGGTGACCTGCCCGGGAAAATTCTGTCCAGTGTGAACGGTAGACTGGGCTTCAACTGGGGAGGTCACTAGCATGCCCAAGAAACGGTACACGTCCGAAGAGATCATTCAACATCTGCGAACGGTCGAGCAGGAAACCGGCAAAGGACTGGCGGTGCTTGACGCTTGTCGGAAGCTCGGGATCACCGAGCAAATGTACATCTGATTTGAAGACAACCGTCGACTAGCTTTGGCAGGCTGGAATTTCGAGGGCTTGAGAACAGGAATTCTTGCAGGTTTTGTGGACGCAGTCCTCTTGGCAACCCTCCCCCAATCGAAATGGGAATTATATCTAATCGTAACCAAGGCTGAGGCTCAACTAGTCTCCTTCTGCTCCCGTTCCTGCACAAACTTCCATTCGTGAGGCTCTTTCGGCGGGGTAGCCAGTATCGCCTTTATGATGTTCTCCGGTGTGTCAGGAATCGGTGCCGGCATCGGATACTTGACTGGGCGGCCCCGCTTTGGTTTATCTTGTTGCATCTTCAATATCTTCTTCTCCCTCATGCGGACATTCGCGCATGAATCCGAGCCTCAAACTTACTCCGGGCCGGTGGGGTCTCATATAGAGCAGCCGTCATAACCCCCGCGTGGGTTGTTGGCACTGCTCGCTGGAAGGCCATCGTCCAGTGACCATTAGTTTGTACGAATTGATAGAGCAAGAACACGATGTTCGATTGATTCACGTTTACGGCGGGGATCACCGCGTGTTTCTGAAACTCATCAAATAAATCCTCCTGAACGACTGCGACGATCCGGGTGCCCCAATGATGGTGATGGAACCCCTTGGCGATGACCTGGGAGATGAACCGCTTACGAACGTTTGCCCAGTTGAACCCGTAGGTTGGCCTGGATTCCATTACCGTCTCATTGTTTGTAATGGCTTCGTAGGAAGGGAGATATGAGCCAGTGATATCCACGACCTGAAGCTCCACACTAATGAAATCCAGTATCCTTGTGCCGCTGGGATCGAGGTCAGCTATGACAAAATCGACAGTGCCGAACCTTTCCATGCTCACTTCGCTAACGAGGTCTGGATTAGTTGGTGGACTCCCGGTCCAACACTCTCGGATCACATCGTCCTGTATCTGTGTTTCGAGGAAACGGTTAGGGCAGACGCATATGGGAGTCCCGCCGACGCGCCGGTAGATCGAACAAACAGGAAATGGGGTTGTAAGGTTGTGGCTGACCTTAGTGCACATTCCGTCTATGTAGGGACATTGATAATCGGCATTGGCCGGATTACGCATGGCTCCTGCCGGTTCGCCCAGAATCTCCGCTATGTCCTCTAGCGGATTATGAGGCATGGGCTGCTTCTACGGCGCTGGAGGCAAGCATTTTCCGCACAGTATAAGCAACCGCTTGAGCGAGTATGGGAGGGACTGCGTTTCCGACTTGCTTGTACTGCTCACCCCTCGGTCCTGCAAACCGGAAGCGGTCAGGGAATGATTGGAAGCGAGCCGCTTCGCGGACAGTCAGGGTGCGGTCTTGCGTAGGGTGAATGTAGGCCCCCCAATGAAGATCGCATTTAGTAAGAATCGTACTGGCTAAACCCTCGGGATGAAGTCGCCCGTAGCGTTTGGTGTGGTCGGATCGCTTTGCCCGCCTCATTCCCGCAGGAAGGAGCGCGAATGGCACGTCTCTCCAACTCCCGCCCTGCGGGATGTGCTCCATCCGGCGGATATTTATATTACCGAGCGTTGGAGCGACGTGATTCATGACGCCAGCCGATCCCTTGCGCATTCGGCGTTGATATTGCCTGGATGGTTTGGATGCATATGGCACCACATCATCAGAGCCTTCTCCGATGCAAAGAGGTGGAAGGTCGGAGATGGCGTCCCCCACGGTCACGTTGAACTTCAGTTTGCCGCACTTGGAGTCGGGCCACGCGACAGGTCCGACACGGGAAGCGAGAAAGAATATTCGCCGCCTTTCCTGGGGTACGCCGTACCGCTCCGCTTCAAGTATCCTGTGCTCGACACCAAATCCTAATGCGTTGAGTTCGCGATGGATTTCTTTAACGGCTCTTCCGTTTCTGAGCGAGGTCATGCCTACTACGTTCTCAATAACGAGCGTGCGAGGCATGAGGCCCTCGACAATCCTAAGATACTCGCGAAAAAGACCGGAACGCTCGTCATGAAATTCGCGTTGGTGGTTGTAGACACTGAAAGCTTGGCATGGGGGACCGCCAAGCAATACGCCCAATTCGCCATACCGTAATCCGGTAGTGTCCAAGATATCCTGGGCATTCAAAGATTCGATGGGCGCCTTGATGAATGGAACGTCCGGGAAGTTGGCCTTGAAGGTGACTGATGCTGCGGAGTCGAAATCTGTTCCGAGGCGCGGGCGAAAACCGGCATCATGGAAACCGAGAGATAGCCCTCCCGCGCCAGCGAACAGGTCTACGGTCGTCAGATCGGTATTCATGCAATCAATTCCTGATACCGGAGACGCTTGCCTTCCAGCCCCCGTACCAGACCAGCCATTTGGTCAATGGTATCGGACGGTCGGGCGTTGTGCCTCCCCGAAAATTCTCCAACGTAACGCTGCAAGTGCTTCTCCGACATGTGGTGGTAGGTCCCGTGGTAACCGCGCTTCAGAAGCGCCCAGAAGCTCTCGATACCGTTAGTATGAGCCATGCCGTTCACGTACTCGCTGATGCTGTGCTTCACGGTCTCATGCTCGAACGGCATTCCGTGATATCCACCATGATCGTCCGTGTAAACCATCGCGCTTTCGGCGGCGTGATCGCCGACAAATTCTTGCAGCGTCTTGGCGTCCGTCCCGTTAACTACGGCGGCGCTGACAGCATTCGTGGCACGGTCCTTGGCGCCCACAACGATGGCCTTGCCGACGCCGCCACGACCTGCATGCAGCTTCTTGTTCCCGTGCTTGTTCTTCTCCTTACCCCCGATAAAGGTCTCGTCAAACTCGACCGGACCAGCGAATACGGTCTGGCCGTCCTTCCAAGCCTCTCGGAGTCGGTGCGCTAGAAACCATGCGGCTTTCTGGCCGATACCGAGATCGCGGTGGAGCTTCATCGAGGCTTGGCCCTTGATGCCCGTGGCGAGAAGGTACGTGGCAATCGCCCAAACCTGCAAACCAAAATTACTTCCCGCCATCGCGGTTCCAGTCTTGACGCTGAAAAACTTCCGGCACACCTTCTCCCTGCAACGGTAGTTTTGGGACGGGTGTTTCGCGCCGGTCTGAATATTCGCACTTCCGCAGTGCGGGCAAACCGGCTCGTTGCCCCAACGGGCCTGTGCGATCCACCTTTCCGCCGCGTCATCATCCGGAAACATCCGAACGATCTGGACGAGTGAAAGGCTTTCCCTGAAATACTTACCCGGTGCGCGCTTAGCCATGCCGTCCTCTTGGGTTGATTTACTTTCTAATCGTAACCAATCGAGGCACAAAAGTCAACAGCTTTTGGTTACGATTAGATATAATTCCCATCGAAATCGGCTATTTGCGCTTCCATCACTCCCACGCCCGCACCGTTGCCGTTTCACACGCCGCCTGCACGACGTTGGTGAGTCGGGCCTCGGTCGTCGGCCCGTTCCGCTGTTGATAGCTTTCGATGATCGCCACGGTGATGTCCTCTGAAAGAATTTCAACCTTACTTGCCTTAGTTGTCATCTTGTGTCTATCTAAACAGATATGAAATAAAATCATTACTGTGTGAAAGGAGAGATGATGAGTAGTGGAGCCGTTGGCATAATTGTTTTTCTACTGTTAATGTACGCTGGACAAATCTACTTGGCGGTACAGATTGATGGATTATTGTCGAATATTCGGGACTGGAGGACGGAAGTCAACGACGCCATAAACACCTGATCGAGCCACGTGGCTTCGATACACGCCCGCCAATCCATCCAAGTATTTCCCCACGCCCTTCCTTGCGGTTTTCTCGTGCTCCCTCCTACAATACGTCTCGCTGCGAGGCTCCCATGCCTAGCTCTCTCCGATTCCCCATCGCCCTTGTGCTGTCGATCGTCTGTCTCGCCACGCCCGCCTGGGCCGATTTTCCAGAGGGGATGGATGCCTATAAACGCGGCGCCTACGCAACAGCATTGAGTGAGTGGAGACCACTGGCCGAGCAGGGAGATGCCGACGCGCAGTTCGCCCTCGGTCTGTTGTATTCCAATGGCCAAGGCGTGCCGCAAGATTCTGCGATAGCACGGCAGTGGTATGAGAAAGCTGCAACACAGGGAAACGCTACTGCCCAGATCTGGCTCGGTGATATGCATGCCACCGGTCAAGGTGTGCCCCAGGACTATGTCCGAGCGCACGAGTGGTATGAGAAAGCGGCAGCCCAGGGGAATGCTATTGCTCAGTACACCCTCGGCTGGTTGTATGCCAAAGGCCAGGGTGTGCCGCAGGACTATGGGCAAGTGCGGCAGTGGTGGGAGAAAGCCGCGGCACGAGGGTTGGTAGACGCGCAGGTCAGCCTCGGTGAGCTGTATGCCAGCGGCCATGGTGTGCCGCAGGACTATGGGAAAGCGCGGCAGTGGTACGAAAAGGCCGCGGCCCAGGGAAACGCAACTGCCCAGAACCACCTCGGTGTGCTATATGCCAGCGGCCATGGTGTGCCGCAGGACTATGGGCAAGCCCGGCAGTGGTGGGAGCAAGCGGCTACTCAGGGCTTCGCGCCGGCGCAGCACAACCTCGGTGAGCTGTATGCCAACGGCTATGGTGTGCCGCAGGACTATGGGCAAGTGCGGCAGTGGTGGGAGAAAGCCGCGGCACAAGGGCTGGTAGACGCGCAGGTCAGCCTCGGTGTGATGTATGCCAGCGGCTATGGCGTGCCACGGGACTTTGTCCAGGCCCATAAGTGGTATAGCCTCGCGGCAGCGAATGGATACAAAGACGCAACCACGGTTCGTGATGTGCTTGCCAAACAGATGACCTCTGCCCAGATTGACGAGGCGCAAAAGTTGGCGCGGGAGTGGAAGCCAACGACGCCATAAACACCTGATCGAGCCACGTCGCTCCGATACATGCCCGCCAATCCATCCAAGCATTTCCCCACGCCCTTCCTTGCGGTTTTCTCTTCCTCCCTCCTACAATACGCCTCCCTACGAGGCTCCCACGCCCTTCACGCTTCGCCCCTACCGTCGCTTCCCCGTGCAATGTGTTGTGACGTACAACGCAGGTCCATTCCTCAAGCTTCCGCTGGCCTCCTGTTCTGGTTTTGGGTCATGTCGACTTGAAGAAATTTGAATGGTGGGCTAACAACTGGGGGTCGATCATTGGACTGGTCCTCGATCACGGTATAGGTTATCGGCTCTCAAAACCATTTCTCGAGGGAGGCCCGCCATGAGAAAGATGATCACTGCCGTCGTCGGATTCACCATTACAATACTTACCGTGCTTGGTTGCCTGTATTTTTCGCAAGCCTATGCCCAACCTGCGACAGGACAGGATGCCACGGTCGGCGGTGGCCAAAATAATCATGCGGAAGGAATGGGGGCCACGGTCGGCGGGGGTCATCGAAATTATACGATAGGGCAGGATGCCACGGTCAGCGGGGGTGGGGATAATCATGCGGAAGGAGCGTATGCCACGGTCAGCGGGGGCCAGCTAAATTATGCAAGTGCACAGTATGCCACGGTTGCCGGGGGCGGGGCGAATCGTGCGAAAGGAAACTATGCCACGGTCGCCGGGGGCCGGTAAAATCGGGCGGATGGCCCGAACAGCTTCGCGGCTGGCTTTCGTGCTATCATCACTTCCCTCCATGGCGGCAGCTTTCTCTTCGCCGACGCTAGTAGGAATATTCCGTTTCCCTCGGCGAACGCTAACGAGTTTGCTGTCCGCGCCGCCGCCGGTGTCCGCTTTGTAACAGGCACTGACGCAACTGGTAACCTCACGGCGGGCGTAAAACTGGACCGTGGGAGCAGCTCGTGGGCGTCTCTAAGTGACCGGGATGCCAAGGCCAACGGTTGCACCGGTGAATGCGCGCGAAGTGTTGCAGCGCCTGGTGGCGATGCCGATCCAGAGATGGAATTACAAGAGCCAAGACCCTTCTATCCGCCACATCGGCCCAATGGCTCAGGACTTTTACGTCTCCTTTCGCCTCGGTGGGGATGACAAATACATCACCACGGTGGACGCCGACGGCATTGCTCTTGTCGCTATTCAGGGACTCTACCGAGAGTTGCAGGGGAAGAACGCGAAGATCGAAGCGCAACAGCGTCTGATGGAGATATTAGAAACACGCTTGGAAAGATTGGAGAAATTGGTGAGCAAGCAATAACCCCTCATACCATAAAGTCTATAAGAGTCGCGCCTAACCAGGGGCCGTCTGCCACGTCGTTTTGCACAGGTCCCCCTCGAGGTGTATGTAGCTTGGCGTGGGTCTCCCCTACACAGGCCTCCCGTCTGCGGGTGTGGTGCTCGTGTTTTCTCACTCGACTTACGGCACTCGCCCTGTCCACTGAGTCGCCTTACCTGTCCGACTCCCGTAGAATCGGGGCGCTTGTTTCCGACCCTCATGGCGGAGGTAGCGTGACGTTACTGGTTTCTTTCAAGGGTGCTGGTAAAGCTCTGACTGGGAAATACTACCTGTTGATTCTGCTGATACTGGCATTCGCTCTGCCTTTTGCCTTGTTCGCAGCCGAACGTCACATCATGAAGCCAAGGGTGCCAGCTGAACGGCTTGTGGAGGCTCGTGCGTTGTCAAGTCCTTTGCCGGTCTCACCAGACACTGTTGAGGCGGGTCAACACCTGTACGAAGGCAAGGGCACCTGCTTCAATTGCCATGGCTACACCGGCAACGGTGCTGGTCCGGTCGCCGCTGAGTTGGATCCTGCGCCACGCAATTTTCATGATCGTGAGTTCTGGCGTCAGCGTACAGAAGGCGAAATCTTCTGGGCTATTAAACATGGCGTGACAGGGACGAGCATGATTGGCTTCGGTGACCAGCTCTCCGATACAGAAATCTGGTCCATCCTCCAATACCTCCGCGGGTTTGCGGATGAGTAAGGTCCACCTGCTGGCATTCACTCCGCCACACAGCAGCGAGCCGACGAATCATGGCGGGAGTGGATTTGATCTCCGTCAAGGAGATCCTCGGTCATCAGGATATTCAAACGACCCTACGGTACGCCCATCTTGTACCGGGACATCTACACGATGCGGTGAATCGAGGAGGTCTCGCTGGAACCGTGACCACGGAAAAGCTGGCAGTGGGGGAGAGCACCGAAGTCGTTGATTTCATGGCGCGCCCGACAGGACTCGAACCTGTAACCCCCAGATCCGTAGTCTGGTGCTCTATCCATTGAGCTACGGGCGCATGGGTTGATTTATTGCAGACATGTGAGTTTCGCTCTTTTCGGCTTGGTGGGCAAGTGTTAGACAAGTGTTAGATAGGTGTTAAAACGGTTCGCAGCATCCTTCAAGTCGCATTCGAGGAAGCTGTAGTAACGCTTAAATACTTCCAGTGTCTTATGACACGTAATCCGCATAATTGTCAGGTAGTCAATCCCAGCCCTCCGCATGTTCATGACAGTGGTGTGACGAAAGTCATGAAATCGGAATCCCTGAAGTTTCGCGCGTCGGCACGTGGCCTTAAATGCTGTCTTGAGGGAGTGAACGGATTTCCTGCTGACCAAGAAGACGTGTGGCTCGTGCAGGTAGCGGACCTTATACAGGTCTTTGAGCAAAGTGGTCAAGTCAGCGGTCAACGGCATGAGACAGGTATCATCCGTCTTGGTGTCCTCTGCTTTGAGGCGAACCAATCCCGCCTTGGGGTCCACTCGGTCCCAGGTCAGGTTCAAGATTTCGCTGCTCCGCATCCCGGTCTGGTAGGCCTTCAGGTTGATGGCTTGCAGGTGCTGGGCGGAATGGGATTGCAGCTGCTCAAATTCTTCGGGTGAACGGTGTTCTAAAGGAGACCACGCCTTGAGCACGCAGGTGATTATTGGAGGGGCGAATGTTTCGATTGCCGGTGAGGGAAGATCATGCACCCAAGACCCTTCAAGCTTTCCCAGGCGAAGGATTCGAGGCGACGAATATAGCAGACGCCAAGTTGCCCCCACGTGGACAATCCATAGTGAAGGCGCATGAACTTGGGTGAGGGAAACAGAATGGCAAATGCGTAGCGCAATTTGGCTCGCACTCCCTTGATGCTGAAGAAGAGCGCAAAGCTCTCCCGGCCATCTAGGCGACCATCCCTCACGAACAGACCCACCACGCGTTGCTGGAGTAACCTCGTGCCCAGCTGGGTCGCTCGTAATGCAGGGGGTGCGGTCAATTCTGAGAGCGCCTGTTCGGGGATAGGAGAATCGAAGCCGCTCTTGAGCCTTTCAAACACTGTGGCCACCAAAAGTTCCTGGCCTGATTCCCGAGCAATCAGCACGATCTGTGTCCAGTTGAGCGAATCAACCTCGCGCCTGATCAGGTGATCGAGCTCATACAGCCAGAGGAGTGGCGCGCTGTCTTCCCGATGAATCAGGTGAAAACAGAGATGGAGAAGGAGGTCTTCACGCCCGAGCAACCAGGCCTCAATCCCTGCAACGCGCCCACGCGTGCAACGTTGCCACACCGCATCCATATCGATGCTGTGTACAAAGGGAGGATACGCAATCGTCCAGTGCGGTTCTACTGTCACCCAGCCGTGCAGATCTTTCACGAACTCGAGCGTATAAGAAAACGCCTGAGCAAACCCTAGGCAGCGGTCAATTTCCGAGTACTCCAGATCTCTCAGCGTGTCAGCCGCTTGTGGGAGGGTTGCCTGAGGCACGAGCAGATCGATGTCTCCTGATGGACGGGAGGTGACATTCCCATAGAGCTGTTGCGCAAGAGCCAGGCCTCGCAAGGGCATGCAGGTCAACCGTCTGGCTTCGAATGCCCGCAGGATGGTTGCCAATTCCTGCGCCAGGATCAGGTTTCGCGCCGCAAGTCCAAAGACACGCTCCCTGATTTGTTCACGCAAGTGAGGCGGCAGCTGCGATTCGAACGCGGACTGGTGTAGCCATCGATAGAAGAAGGGCAACAAAGCGTGTTTGCCTGCGTCGCTGATGATCTGTTCCCAAACCGAGGTTTCCCGCAAGGTAGGAGCATGGATCTCTGCCTGTCTGCCCCGCAAGAGCTCGAGGAGGAACGGATGGAAGCATAGCGATGTCATGATGTAAGGTCCGATTGGATCGCTTCCAGAACCGCTGGTAGGCGTGAAAGATCCCGCGGGTAGGACAACGACTTAATGGGAATGCTCCTAGAAAGTTGGCTGGCTTGGTTGAATTGCCGAGCAAGTCGGCCCGGCTCGACGACCATATGGTTGAAAGTGTTGGTGATCAATTGGAGCAGGGCACGGCGTTGAGAGAGGTGTCTGATTGTGATTCGGTTGCTTTGGCGACGTTTCGTCGGTGGCCTGAGCACATAGATGGCCTTCAGTGGTATGGGAGAGACGCAAGACTGGAAAGGATTCAACGGAATCACCTGTTTTCTAGTCCGGGGATTCATAGGGACGCCGGCGAATCGATTCCCGAGCAGAGAGGTAGTAATTTTGGGATAAAGCTTGATCCGAGGAGGGCCTGGATAGGCGAGGAATCCGTGTCCTGACTCGTCGTGTTCCTTGATGACAAGCAGATCATCGGTCAGGAATTGGTGCCCCGCGCGGAGAAAGGCGGCGCCGAGACTCGACTTTCCGTACCCACAATCCCCAAGGAATGCCACGGTCTGGTCGTTCCAAACGACGACCGTCGCGTGAAGGGGCTCGATTCCTAGTTTGCATAGAGCGAACGAGAGCACCTGACTGATGAGATATGTTTGAAAGGTCTCACGGGAGGTTCTATTGGAGGCGAGGCACGCGATACGTCGGCCATTGACCGAGACTAAAAACTCAAACAGGCCGTTCCACCGGAGATAGTCCGATCCATTTGCGAGTCGTCTGTGGTGGAACCAGCCTGATGAGAGGGACCGTGCTGGCACTTCTCGATAGATTTGTTTAAATCGCGAAGCCGAACCAACGACGAATTCAATTTCGGCGAGGGCAGGCCCAGTTCCCATTGGACAGGCAAGGGGTAGATGACTCTTGAGGGAGAGCCCATACACTCCATAGGAACAAGGAGCTTTCAGCCCCCTCATACGTTGCTCAGTAGTTCCGCTCGTCGACCGGCATGCTCTTGGTGTGCGTCGCGGAGACCGTGGCACGCTGGCCTTAGACACGTGAATTCCTCACAATCGCGTCATTGGCATCCCAAAGTCATTCTTTATTCCTCCCTTCGCTCCTAGCGTCTTCGTGAGACGGCGAAGATTCCCGTAGACGACCAGCTTTGGAGACCGGTACGGTTTCATTTTTGGGCCTCGAGCTTTACATTTTGTCTCGTTGGAGTTCATTGGCCCTCCCATGAGCAATTTAGTCTGCCCGCTAAGTTGTCATCATAGCTCAGAATATCGTTTCATTCACATTCGCTCGGTGAACACGCCATCTTGTACCCTTGGTTGCCTCCGCAAAAGGTTCGAAGCCAGAGTTCCAGGCCAAGAACGTTCGAGAGGTGCCAGGTGGCTTGGCCAGTGGAACTGCGGATCTGGGCCTGCAACCGCGGGAGCTCAGTCCGGATGACGTCTCCCTTGACGTACCCCATCTTAATGGCCACTGCATCCGATTGAAGACAGTGGACCAGTCAAGGAAAGTCCTGCGCCATGCCCTCGTTTACTAAGTGGGTGAAGTCAGCCTTCCAGGTTCGGCGGATGATAGCTTCTGGCAGCACTCCTTGCATGGCGTGCCGTAAGAGTGCCTTGGGAACTCCCCTATAAGTCTGCATCTCTCCAGGAATGCTCATCAAGGAATGCTCATCAAGAAAGAAATGAGGTCCCGGTCGAGGAAGGGGAACGCAATATCCAGCCCAGGCGTGGCAGCGATCTTGTTGTTCCATTCCATGCACTGGACATGATAGCCCGATCTGGCTTCCTCATACAGACATTGGGCATGAGCCGAGGGGAATCGTCTGCGCTGGGCAGATCCATTGGAAGCCGGTCGGAAGGCTCGACTCAGAAAGCTCGCTGAATACCATGGATGATGTCGTGTCGCTCGAATCTTCCGCCAGTAGGGCACCGAGAAATCTGGCACGTGATACTTCATGTGACCCAAGAAGAGATGTTGTCTGATGGTTTGAGGGGCCACATCGGTCAACCACCGGCTATATTCATGGAGGTGGCTCCTGATCTGATTCCACTTCAGGCGGTAAAAGAGATCGATCAGATAACCTGGGGGGAAGAGTATTTGATCCCCCCAGTGACCTGTCAAGAGGGTCCGGGTCCCATGGTGGCGAGCTTCGCGAAGGAAGATGTGTGAGGTGTTCCACTGATGGTCTAATAATAATGGGGTTTCACTCTGCCAAACCGCCTCGCTGCAGCCTTCCATCAAGCCCAAGAGAATCATGGGCACGCGTTCGATTGAGACGGCATAGTGTCGCTCGATCTCGAGGAGAAACTTCTTTTCATCCGAAGGGGAGTCATCCAGTGAAGTGTATGAGACCCCGAGGACGGGGGGATAACGGTCGGGGCTGCGTTGTCGAAATGTTTCGGCAAGGCAAAAAATGGACGAAGAGTCCAGCCCGCCACTCACCGAGACCGCCACCGGATGGGCGCTGCGGAGACGATGCTGGACAGCCCGCTCGAAGTGGTGTCGGAACGCCTCAACGTACTCAGGGAAAGAGCTAAGGTGCGTGCGTTTGGTCAGATCGAAATCCCAGTATCTTCTCGTCACGAACCCCTTCGTAGTCAGGATTGCAACGTGGGCAGGCCGCAGGCTGAACACGTCCTCGAAACAGGTCATGTGCTCATTGTTCTGCTGGTTGCCTATAAGCAAGTTCGCAAGGAAGTTCTCATTGGGGTGGGCATGGATCTGAGGATAAGCTAGCAAGGCTTTAATCTCGCTAGCAAACACAAACGCGTCCCGAGCGTGGGTGTAGTAGAGTGGCCTAACCCCAAGCGCGTCCCGCGCTAATATGAGCCGCTGGGTCTTAGGGTCAAAAAGTCCGAGCGCGAAGTCTCCTGCCAGCATCTCAGGGAATCGATCTCCGAACTCGGCGTACGCGGCCAGGACGAGTGCGGGATCAGGGGAATCAGAAGAGATTTCGGGAGACGGATTCAACCTACTGAGGAGTTCCCCACGGCTGTCGAGGCGGCCATCGAAGACCAGCACCGGTCCGGATGGATGCACGAGAGGCTGGGATTCGGTCGATGCTTCGGGAGTGATACGGTTGAGTCGGCAGGCGAATCCCACAGACCCTTGCACCCAGAATTCTTCACCGTCAGGTCCTCGGTGGGCAAGTGTCGCGCTGAGGTCGGCAAGCTGGGCATGCAAGACTGGCCGTCCCTCTGTGTTCCACATGCCGACGAGGCCGCTCATCTGTTTTCTCGCATGAACATCACGTGCGAAGAAGGGTCTGGTACTTTTCACTCCCGGCCTGGCCGAGAATCACCTCTCCGTTCTGTTCGAGCCAGGCATGAGCAATGAGAGCCTCCTGGTGGCGCGCGACACCGATTTGAAGCGTTGAGGCAAGTCCCTGTCTCGCGAGAAACCAGGAGAGAACGAGAGCCTGTTTGAGACAGGTGTCATTTACCAGGCTGTAGCGGCCAGCCACTTCCACTAGCCAGGCCAGGCGGGAAACAGAGGGAGCTGTCTTCGGGGCTGGTTTCTCCCATCTCTCTCTTCGCGCAGCGTTTCTGGCTGAGAGCGATGAGACGCTTGAAGGGGATGGTTCTCAGGGCAAGTTCAGCGAGAAGGAACAGTACCCACGCTTGGGCGAAAATGAGACGTTCACTCGGCAGGAGGTCAAAAAACTTACGGATTGCTTCCACAGCACACCTCAACTAATTTTTTCTCCTGCATCAAGCTAACGAGGTTCAGAAGGTCTTGCGCGCACTGGTCTTCGTGTACGTCGTACTCGTCCAGCAATGAGTCGAGGGTCTTCTGAAGCGGAAGACACGGTTGCTCCCGGATCAGGTCCCAGGTCCTCGTGCCCACCGGATCCAGACCATAATAGAACCCCCGATCAAGATCGAGCATGACGGTCTCGCTATCCAGCGACTGAGAGACCACGCCCTCAGGCATTCTGACCCGTGATTCCAGCGAGAGGGTGCCTCTCATAGCAGGAAGCCTCCCCAGAACGTTCATTTGTATCGAGAAATGACGCTACCCTATTACCTGAACTGTCGAGTGTCAAACACATCGCAAGCCTTCACGACGGGGGGTTGTGTGAAGGGGAGTGCGTCACCACCGCGAACCGATGAGCCCAATTAAGCTCCTGGATGGTGACCCGGGCACCAAGAAGCTCGTTCCGAATCTCGTCCTCGTTTTGGAAGAAATGCATGAAGTGCCCGTACGCGTAAGCATCACCCTTCCGATACGCTTTATTCGCACCCGTGAATTTGACCAACACCGCATTGAGGCGACCGCAGATGGGTTTGAGGCGGGAAGCGTGCTCCCGTTCGGACGCGAAGCTGAGGATGACCCGCCCGTTAGGTTTGAGTACGTGCCTGAGACCTGTGAGCCAGGTCTTCCGAGCCGACGCGTCGGGGATCGCGCTGTACATCACATTTGTCAAGAGGACGAAGTCAAAGCTCGCGGAGGCAAACGGGAGTTCCAGGAAGCTCGCAACGAAAAAGTGAGCCCGTACTCCTATGGTCCTGGCGAATTGGACCGCTGTGCGCACAGCCAGATAGTTGGTGTCCACGCCAGCAACCGTGACGCCTCTCTGTGCGATCGCGATGGATTCTCGACCATGTCCGGATCCTAAGACTAGCATACTCCCGGAGTCCACGTGGTACATATTGAAGACCTGAGTTTCCCACTGCTCCAGTTCACTATTTTGTTGCTCTAAGGCCGCACTGGTGTATTTCTTCGAGTAGTGATCGGCGTAGGATTTCCTGGTAAGCGCATTGAGTTGAGAGGGTGGAAGCAGGGTGGGTACCAACCCGCCAAAGAGTCTTGAGACCCGGTCGAAGAATACGCTTATTGCCCGAGAGATTTTTGCAAGCAAGTGAATGAGCGAGCCGAGGAGGTGCATGGGCTTATCGTGAATGGTCTGACTGAACTCTACTATGAGAGCCCACAGCGTTCAAGACGAATGTCGTGTGATGAGATGATAGTATTGCTACTTCGGTTTCGCCAGGTTTGAGGAGTACTCGAGAAGGTTCAGCGCAGCCTCCAGGTGCTGCCGGACCCGTCGTGGCCACTCGGACTGGATCTCCGCCTAGCAACGATGACTAAGGGTGGTGCGACACCTACCGGAGCAGGCCCGCTTGGTGGGTCTGCCCGTCAGGAATGCTTCGCATATCAGTCAGGCACGCTCGAACCTCTACCTGACCTGCCCCCTTTCACGGGTCCAGATCCTCTGTGAGGGTCTGACCGAACAGAGAGCCGTCTGCCACGTCATTTTGCACAGCGCTGCCACGAGGTGTCTGCAGGGTTCGGTGTGGGAGTCCTCAAACAGGCCCCCACCTGCCGACACAGCCACTTTTTCTACCCGTGGTGCAACGCAACTTTTAGACCCAAGACCGGAGATTGTTGTGTTTTCTGTTCATTCGGGACCACACCCTGCCCACCAATTCAGCAGGCATGTTAAATTGACTGAGAGTTTCCTTACATCACCAGATCTTTTCTTGAGAGTCAGGCCCATGTGGATTGATTCAGCCAAAATCGTGGTTTGTGGGATAGTCCTACTCGGAATGGCTTTGGCAGGGGATGGATCGGGAACCTATCACATCATGATGGAAGGGACGGCTCCTTATTACACTCCGGTCGTTGCAACCGTTCCGGCTGGACACCGCATCCAATGGGATAATATAACCGCAACGATCCACACCGCTACCCACGATGGCTGTCTTAGAGGAAAAACATGTCAATTTGATTCAGGACCAGTGACCGCTGGAGACAGTTTTAATCTTCCTGCCCTTCAACCTGGGACATATGTCTATTACTGTCGCCTACACCCGATCATGCGGGGCGCGCTTACGGTGGTCGAATCAAAAGTACATGGGGAAAGGGTTGCAATATTGAATTAAGCCTTGCGATTGTTTCCTTGCGATTGTTTCAATGATCGCCACTTCTAAAAGAATAACAGGGTGTCAACTTCCATTGTCTTGCCTGGAGAGTTAAAGGCATGAAGGAAGCCACAGCCCGCATCGTGCGCTGGGGTATCGGCCGCTCGCCCCAGAGACCCGCAACGTCGCGCCGTCTTCGGGGAGCGAGGAGCCTAGTCTATTATTCAGTATTGCACAGCCTGTCGTTCCGTCCTCTTGACATATTTCCACAAACAGCCTAGTTTTCTAATAACTGACTGATTGCTGAGAGACAGACGTTCATGCCCAGCTGTGTTGGGAATGAACGAACACCGGTCGGCCCTCACGACCGCTAATCCAAAGTTGCTTTACATAGCTGTGGCAGCTCACCTGAGCCCCATAACTGCAATCTTACCTATTGCCTCAAGTCACGTTTGAGGTCCCCATGACCTGCCCCCTATAAACCAGGCCGGATGTAGCGTTAGGATTCCGGTCGACGGAAGGGGGGGGGCATGGCACGCAAACGGTATCCGGCCGAGGAGATCATCGGGCATCTGCGGACGATCGAAAGTGAGATGGGCAGAGGCCTTGGACTGGTGGAGGCTTGTCGCAAGTTGGGGATCACGGAACAGACCTACTATCGGTGGAAGAAAGAGTACGGTGGTTTGCGCGTGGATCAGGCCAAACGGTTAAAGGGCCTGGAACAAGAGAATGCCCGACTCAAGCGACTCGTGGCGGGCCTCTTCCCGGGCAACAGCATTTTGAAGGAGGTGGCAGCGGGAAACTTCTAAGCCCGGCCCGATGCCGAGAAACGGTCTGCCATGTGCCGGCCATGTTTTCGGTTTCTGAACGCCGGGTCTGTCGAGTCGTGGGGCAATGCCGGGGCACGCAACAGTATGTGCCCATCAAGGCGGACGACGAGGAGTCTCTGCGGACGCGGATCGTCGCGCTCACCCGTGAGTATGGGCGCTATGGGTCTCGTCGGATCACCGCGCTGTTGCATCAAGAAGGCTGGCGGGTGAACCACAAACGCGTGGAGCGGCTGGGGCGACAGGAGGGGCTCAAGGTGCCGCAGAAGCAGCCGAAGCGAGGCCGACTCTGGCTGACTAACGGTTCCTGCGTACGGCGGCGACCGGAATATCCGAACCATGTGTGGGCGTATGATTTTGTCATGGAACGCACTCGGGATGGGCGGCCCTTGAAAATGCTCACCGTGGTGGACGAATACACGCGGGAGTGTCTGGCCCTTGCGGTGCGCCGCCGTATGAGGGCAAGCGATGTCCAGGAGGTACTGGGGGAGCTGTTCCTGACGCATGGCTGTCCGACACACATTCGCGCTCGGACAATGGACCGGAGTTTATCGCCACGGCTCTGCGGGCCTGGTATCGCTTGCTGACCGTCGTGCCCTTGTTCATCGAGCCGGGCAGTCCCTGGGAGAATGGCTATAGCGAGAGCTTCAATGGCAAGTTCCGGGACGAATTGCTAAACGGGGAACTCTTCTATACGCTGCGGGAAGCGCAGGTCATCATTGAACGCTGGCGGCGAACCTATAATCACGTCCAGCCCCACAGCGCCTTGGGCTATCGGCCACCGGCTCCTGAAGCATGCGTACTAACAGAACAGGTGGCCTAATCACTGGGGGCAGGTCACCTGTCGATGACAATCCGCTCCGCCAACAGTTCAAAGTAAATGTCGTAGCGCCTCCCCCCACGGTACAGGCCAAAGAAAAGAAACACGGGAACGTTTAGGATGCTGGCCAGCAACATTGGACCGGCTGTAAAGTGCGTGAGGTCGCCGAAAAACTTGCAAGCTACGACCTTGTCACTTGGGATCGTACGATCACCAAGAATGCCGACAAGCCCACCTTTATCAAGACAATCCTTGACCTGCAGCATAGTATGGGGCAAACGGGCTGGAATCACCGTGTTGGCTATATCAGGATTCAACTTAGCTAACACACCGGTGATGATCGGAGCGTTCTCCTCGTACATAAGAACCTTCACCACCAACTCTCGCAACTCTCGCCGGGAAGCCCCCAAGACTCGTACGATCTCAAAACTCCCAAGATGGGATCCTAATAAAATGCAACCCTGCCCTCGGCCCACCTTCTCCAACACGCACCCATCACCATGTTGAGCTATCTCGAATCGATTGTTTTGCCCGGCTAGGAGGTATACCCGGTCCAGGAGCGTTGAGGCGAAACAATGGTTGTGATGGAAAAGATCGCGCGTATTTACTCGACGGCCCAACGCTTTCTCCAAAAACGAGCGTGATCCTGTGGAAGCCCTTTGAGAAAACAGTGTGTAATACGCACAGATGGGGTACAGCAGCCCCCGACCGAACGGACGGCCAAGTCGGAGGGCCACCCATACCATGAACTCGCACGCTAGGCGGGAGCCTCGCTCGCGTTGTTGTAACCACCCCAGACTCATTGATCCTCGTTTGGGCCAGTCGGGCTTATGTGGTATTCGATACTCCCGGCCGCAATCAATTGTTCATGAGAAGAACATGAGAACATGACCTCGCTAAGGCGACTTGTCTCCAACCGGATCGTCATGGGTTCTCCAGGGCGCAGCGGAGCGAGAAACTTGATCGACGGCGAACCGAGGACCTTGATGGCACAGTTGTCTCGCTGCCGAATCGTCTTGAGGACCTCTCCCAGAATGACAACACCGGGCACAATAGGATTATTAGGGAAATGCCCTGCGAGAGAAGCATGGTCGTGAGGAATTGTGACCGTTAGTTCAAAGGCCATTTTGTTTCAAGCCTGACAACGACGCTGCCCAGGAAGGAGGATTACTGCCTCGAGTTGGTGGCTGCAAGCTTGAGCAAATCATCTCTTAGCAATTTTCCGGTATCGTTACGGGGAAGCGAATCAACTATATACAGCGGTCGTGGAAGGAATACAGGATCCACTTTGGTACGAAGGTCAACTAGAATCTCCTGCACCGTTTTCCCAGGCGCAACCACAAACGCCACGAGTCGTGTGACTTGTCCTTCGACCTCATCAGGCATTAAGAATGCCCCGTCCCGTACGCCCACAATCTCATTCAGCTTTCGGTTGAGATCGCCCAGCGCCACACGATGTCCAGCTATATTCACGAATTCTGCACAGCGCCCTTGGAGTTCGAATTCATGAGAGTTCTTCAGCAAGACCACATCAGGTAGCGGAATCGGGTCACTGAAGTAGCGCGCTCGCACGGCATGCCCACCGTTTTCCTGCTGAATGCTCAAACCTTCAATCACGTGCCATATCTCGCCCGCCACTGTCCGTCTGATGGCTATCGTCCCAGCCTCGGCAAACCCGTATACTTCCATCACCTTCGTCCGGAATACTTCCTCACATTATCGTGCCAATCCAACTGACAGAGGAGCCGTTGCGGAGAGTATCAGCTCAAGCTCCGGCAGCAGGGTTCCCTCTGTGACACAAGCACGCACATGAATCGGCGTGGTGACCAGAAGCCTGCGACCCGGGACCGCCATCAACGCAGAACGAATATCTTCTGGGTAAAAAGGTCGGCCAGCATGATCGGCCAGCATGAATTGTTGATCCGTGTTGGATCGGGAGCATAATGGAGGTCTCTAACCCGTACATATGTTGTGGTGGCACCGTAGCGACCACCGTTATAGGTCTAGAATCTCTCAGACCAAGAGAAACGCCTGTTTTTCTGGCTACCTCTACTAGGGAACCCCAGGCTTTAGGATGCGCCCGGGGGTGACCAGTAGTACCCGAGGTGAAGGCAATCGCTGCGACCTGATCGCTCCGGAACGATGGAACATCAATCGTCTTTTTGGCAGGTCCATTGAACTCATCGATTCGGTAGGACGCGAGACCTGTCGCCATTGAATCGTCATGGTCGGTCAGGCAATAGCAATTCTGATACTCTCGGGTAAGTTGCTCAAGGACTTTCGGTGTGCGACCAGGCGGAAGAATGGTAATCTGCCTGCGCATCAGAGCGCCCGCCAAAACGACAAGAAACAGGTATCTATCGTGGCAGAGATTTATAACGTAAGGTTTGTCCGGCAGTTTCTCCACAAGATGGGCAAGCTGAGCGAGGAACGCTCTGCAGCTAATCGGGCCCTCGCCCCGGTCTGCAAGTACATCCTGGGATTCGTAGTAGGATCGAAGCAGGGGATAAACGTCCATATCGAGTTTCTGGTGAGAGTCCAATTAGGCCGATGGGCCGAGTTACTTAGTACGGTTCTTCTCAATCAACTCACATAACACGTAACACGAACGGAGGGAGGAGAATACTTTGACGTTGTCCGGATCGTCTGCGCGGAGCTGGTACCCGTATTGTTGGAAGATCACTAAGGCGAGCTCAAGAGCATCGATGGAATCCAAGCCGAGTCCTTCACCAAATAATGGCTCAACAGGATCGATCTTGGCAGGGTCAACCCCCTTGAGATTGAGGGTCTGGACGATGAGCTGGGCTACTTCATGTTCCAATGGTGAGGCAGGAGTCATCGGCTCGCTCTCTACTTCAGCTCAGTATCAAAACGGTTTAGGGCTTGATGGCGCTGTAATCTCGAATTAATCCTCCAAAGCATTCCGAGAGTCTGCAATTCGTAAACCCTGCCTCCTTGAATTCCGCCAGAATTGTTTCTGCGGGTTGGCAAAACTCTATCGTGTCCCAGAAGTAGCGCATTAATGTCTCGACGCTCTTGCGCCCTGTCCGCAACCGTGCCACCCAAGGGACAATAGACTTGAGATAGAGACGGGCAAAATGAAAGGGGAGGGCCGACCTAGGTCTGGAGATCTCGAGGATCAACAGTGCTCCCCCTGGCTTCAGCACACGAAAGTATTCCATGAATGTGGTCCTTAAATCCGATACGTGACGAAGTGCATACCCCATACATACAAAGTCAAAATAGGCATCACGAAAAGATAGGATTTCCGCTTTCCCCCGTACCAGAGCCCCGCAGCCACGCTGTTTAGCGTGGTAAAGCATGCCCAAGCTGGCATCCATTCCCACAACTTTTCCTGTGGATCCGACGATGGCGATCGCACATTTTGTCACTGAACCTGTTCCGCAGGCTACATCCAGCACTCTCATCCCTTCGACGAGACCAGCCCGCCGCAGGGCTTTCTTCCGATACCATTCACCAGAACCAAACGACATCAACTTATTGATCCGGTCATAATCGAGTGCGGAGTGATCGAACAGATCTGTGACAAACGCCTGCCGTTGAATACTGCCGGAGTAATATCCGTGCAACGGCGGATGAGGGGGAATCTGTCTTGAAGACTCGTTGAAAGGATCCGGCATGGTCTGGCATTCCCTACCGGCCGTAGGGAATGACCCTGGCGGCGAGGCCCTAAGGTACGCAGGTTTCTCTTGCAATTGCCGCGGCCCCCCATTTTTACCAAACTTACCACAGTCTTGCAAGGCGAGAGCCCGCGGAACTCAGAGTGAACGTGGGATCTGCGTTCAACACGACTGCCTACGACCTAGCTCCCTTAAACTGGTCCAGATCTTCTGTGAGAGTTGGGTCGAACGGAGGACCCTCTGCCACGTCGTTCTGCACAGGACTCTTACGAGGTGTCTGCACGGCTAGGCGTGGGAGCCCTCAAACAGGTCCCCGCCTGCCGATAACCCCCCTTTTTGTCTATTGAGGTGTATTCCTTAAAAGAGTCTCGTGCCCAAGGGGCGTGGGGATGTAGGTTGCGCAGGGTTGCAGAGTTGCAACCAGATGGCACTATACTGACTTGTTGCTGCCCTGTTGATCGTCAGGATTGATGCGGATTTCCTAGGGGTCCGCATCCCAGCAAGTGACTTCAAACCCGTAGGTCGCAGGTTCAATTCCTTCCGGGCGCACCATGCTAGCTCCTGGTTTCCTACTCCTCGCAGACCCAATATCAATTGGTTATGGAGCATCTCTGAGCCTGGTAGCTGTGAACTGCTGGCGTGATAACCCCACCAAAGCTGCATAGATCTCTGCTGAATCTTGATCTAGACTGAACGTAGAAAGAGAAGAGAGGGGTTATCCTGTGTGGGAGTTAGGCCGACAGAGGGTGCAGGCGGGGTCGAATGATGGTAAGTTTGATTGTGGGATACGAGATGGTTGGACTCGCCAATGTCTTTGTTGTGGAAGAGCCCTTCACAAGGTGGACCCTATGAGTCCATGGGACTGTGAGTGCGGATGGCAGAGTGGGTGAATCGAGCAAGAGGAGGGAAGTACCATGATCCCTGTTTTGCACGACGTAAGAGCCGGGTTTTACCTAGTGGTCGCTCTGGCTATGCTGGCGTTTATTTGCGCGGTAGCCGGATTGGGAGCGGTGTTGCAACCAGTTCGTTGGTCTGACCGGAAAGCGAACCGCTAGTCATACGAGGGTTGTGTCCACCTACGGCTCGCGCCGGTTGCTGCCTTGTTTGGTGTTTGTCCGAGTGAAGCCAACTACTCTCTCATTCTAGCACAGTGTTCTACTTAGTGTGTCTCTCTGTATCATGCCGTTGCATTGTCCCACCTTCGAGCGTAGGGTCCTGGCACAGTAGGAGACGGTAAGACACGCTGTCCTGCTGTATCTTCTCGTTGTTCTCTGTGTTGGTCCTATAGCGAATGACCAATGAAAATGCACCGTCAGGATACAGAGAGACACACTAAGCACAACACTGCGCTACCCTTGTGGTATAGTGCATCGTCGAACGAACAGTCATTCACGTAGAGATGATTGTGGTCATATCTCGTTGTAGCTTCTCAGCCATCTTGCTTAGCCTGGCTATCACCGCTGTATCTTATGCTAAAGCCGTCGATCCCCCCTGTGACAAGTATCCGCCGGTCAAGCAGCAGCGTTGCGCCAAGATTTGGAAAGAACTCAATAAGCAAGACGGGCCGCTCATTGCCCAATTTGGACTTAAACAGCAAAAACGACGCGATGAAGGAAAGATTAACGCTCAGCAACATCTTGCTGAAAATATGACCTTCATCAAGCAATCCACGGAGAAACGCCTCGCCAGCCTCATAGAGCGCATGGCAAAAGAATAGCAGTTACAACTCCACTCCTGTGGCCTTCTCCTCAATTTTTCCCGCCGACTCCAGCAGATCCCTTCCAACCAAGATCGGCGCCTTGAAATGAATGGCAAGCGCGATAGAATCGGACGACCGGCTATCAAACGTCTTCACCTGATCCTGCACCGCGACGGTTAACGCACCGTAATAGATGCTACCTTTCAGCGTAATGACGGTGCGCAACACTTTCCCGCCATAGGCATCCAGGATAGTATGCATCAGGTCGTGGGACATGGGGCGAGTGAGCCGTTCGCCGTTGAGCGCGCCTTGAATCGACAGCACCACCGTCACGTCGACAAAGATTGGAATCATTCGGCTTTCTGCCTGCAGCAATACGATCGGTCCATGATCCGACATCCGAACCGCCACTGTGGTAATGGAGATTTGCTCGGACGACGCCGACGGCACATTCTGACTGAATGATGGAGGGGAGGAGAGGAACAGAGAGACCAGGGGCACCCACGAGAGCATCAACAGGCTGCGCTGAGTCATAAAGACCTCCGTGGCGGATGACGAAAGGGACTTACGAGATACGAACGAATTGATTCGATTGCTTCTCCCACCCGATTTCGGTTTCCGGCCCATGCCCGGTCACCACGGTCGTCGCATCGTCAAGGGTGTAGAGCTTTTCCCGGATTGATTGTTCGATGGCATCGAAGTCGCCGCCCCAGAGATCGGTGCGACCGATACTGCCGCGAAACAACGTGTCCCCTGCGAACACGAGCATCTCATGCGGGAGGTGAAAGCTCATCGATCCGGGCGTGTGGCCCGGCGTATGGAGTGCGACAATGGAGACCTGCCCGACCAGCACTTTCTCATCGTCCTTCAGCCAATAGTCAGGCATCGGGACAGGCACATACGGCACGTCGAACATCCGGCACTGCAATTCGAGATTCTTCCAAAGATCGAAGTCGTCCTGATGGAGGCACAACGCCGCCCCCGTCGCCCTCTTCATTTCGCCAGACGCGAGAAAATGGTCGAAGTGGGCGTGGGTGTGGAGGATATGGCTGACTGTGAGTCCGTATTGCTGCACTTCATGAAGTATGCGCTCGTGCGTTCCACCTGGATCGACGATGATGGCCTCCTTCGTGACTGGATCGCCAATGATCGAGCAATTGCATCCGAGAGGAGGGACCGAGAAGGTTTTCCGAATCAGCGTGGCCATGGCACAGGCATGCTACCGTCCAACGATCTTAGTGCGCAAGCAGCAAACCGTCTTAACCTTCCTGACCTCGGACAATCCAGACCACTTCCGTGTCTAATATCATCCACTCGCGTCCCTGCCGGCGGAACCACACCAGAAATCCGGCGCCGGTCCCATCGGGACGCGTATTTTCGGCATACTGAAGTGCCTGGTTGTTTCTGAGAGTCTGCCCCACACGTGAAAGAATCAGCCGATCCAACACAGGCGGGACCTGTGCCGGCATCGTACGACCGGCCTTCACGGGAAGTGCTACCGTGACCTCCAGTTCTTCGGTGGCATTCTCGGACACAATTCGATAGCAGACGCCAAACTGAAAACGGCCTTCAAGCCGTCTGGCCTCATGGTTGGCTCCAACAAAGTCCCGAATAAGGTCTGGCGGCAGCTCGCCATTGAAGTAGCCTTGCTCTTGGAAAAGTGCGATTGTGATGGGCCCCTCCTGATTCGGCAAGAGCCGGGACACTGTCATTCGTTCGAGCACCACCAGCTGTGTTTTTGAGGTCAGAAACTTTTTCGTACTACCTGATCGTACAAAGCATAGTCGCCGAGGGAATAACGGAAGCAACACGCATTCCCTCCACAGCAAGAGATACTTGCACGGAAAGACACGTAAACAACTCAACAACCAGCATCGTCGCAGGTCCCATCATGAATCAAGCATAGCCTCCGAGAATGAACAGAATCAATCCGCGCATTCCGTCATGGACAAGTTTGCCGAAAGCATGGATAATTGTTTAAATTACCATGAGGAACAGAGCCATGCCACAGCAAATCACGAAGACTCGTCACGCTGCTGCCTGGTTTGCAGCCATCGTTTTGTGCTTCTCGACGAGCAGCTGCAAACCAGACGACTCTCCCTTCAGAGCCGAGAATGAAGCTCTGAAGAAGCAGGTGACTAAGCAAGAATCCCTGATGAGCTCGTTGCAAGATGGGAACAAAGTCATGCAGCAGCAGATTGATCTCCTCAATCAAGAACTCCGCGATGCGAAGAAGGAGACCGAGGTGGCTAAGGTGGAGACCAAGCACCTGACCGACCAACTGGAAACACAGCTCGCTCAGACCAAACGCAGGAGCGCAGAAGTGAAACGGACCGCGGCGGCGCAAGTGGCCAAGAATCTCAAGGTCGACGAAAAGGGCGCGCAGTTCGATACCATCCCCCGCCCCCTGGTCGCCGTCACCAAAGTTGTGGAGGAAGCGCTGGCGCGGAACGGCTATCGACTGAAGGTCAGCATCAAGACCGACCAAAAGGCTGTCTACGTTACAGAACGCAAGGTTTCGAATCCCGCTTCGCTCGAAATGGCCGGCTTCCGGAACCAATATCTCGTTTCACTCCAAGCCCTTCACGCCAATGTCACCAAACTCGGCGTGAAGGCGGAATTTGAAAAAGTCGCGCAGGGTGGGCGCATCCTGAGCGTGAGCGCCGAGGAAACCGCTGAGATCGAACGGCGTCTGATCGGCGAGATCAGCAAAGCACTCGAAGCTCCGAGTAAGACGTAATGTTGCGCCGCTTTGTTCTGTCACTCCCTACATTTCTACTCTTGTTTGTGACCGCACTAGCTTCATCGGTTGGACTGAGACCCTCACAGGAACTTGCCCGCCACCTCACCGCCATCGCCGCGTAGGTTTAATCCGCTCCCATGGTCACGATCCCTCCCCCCAGATCGTTTCTCCTCGGCAGCAAGCGGGTCGACGACTCACCTTGCCCCCATACACCAGTCCAGATCCTCTGTGCGGGTTGGGCCGAACGGAGGGCCGTCTGCCATGTCTCCATCACTCACCATCGATCAGATTTTGGCGGGCCGGTTCCGCCATGCTGGGTGGTGCGTCCAGCATCAACGGGTCGAACGAATCTGGCGGCAGGAGGGTCGCACGAGCCCCAAGACCCAGCCACCCCGTCGACAGCTGTGGTTGACGGAGGGTGCCTGGATCCAACTGCGGGTCACCCATGCAAATCATGTCTGGGCATACGCCGTCATAGACCCGGACCGCGGAGAGCCTCCCCCGTGAAGTGGCTGACGAGTCTTGATGCCTACACACGGGAGTGTTTGGCGATGGCGTCCGCGGGCTGGCTGCGCGCCGACGCTATCCTCGATCGGGTGGCCGAACTGTGGGTCACGCGGGGAGTGCCGCACCACATGCGGTCTGATACTGGGCCGGAGTGTACGGCCAAGGCCGTGCAGCCACTGGCTGGCCGCGTCGGCGTCCACACCCTGTGCATCCCGCCGGGAAGTCCATGGGAGAGCGGCTCTCGCGAGAGGTTCAACGGCCCGTTCCGCGATGACCTGGTAGATCGGGACCTAGTTGCTCCACGTTGGGAGGTGCTGGTCGAACGCTGGTGGCAGCCCGAGAACCGAATTCGTCCGCACCGTACGTGGGGCTACCGCCCCCTAGCTCCGGAAGCCATCGTCCCACGCTGCGCGTGACTCACATGCAGCTGATACAACCACAGGGGCAGGTCAGTTCTTCGAGGGCTCAGCTATTCTGCGGAAGCTTGGATGAGGAATTGATCAACGTTCTTGTCATCGATCATGACCGTGGCATCAATGTCCTCAGTCATGTGAGGTTAGCCAAGAAGGCTGGAGATAATCCCTCCAAAGATCATTCCTTGTTTATGCGACTTCTTAAGAAGCTCACAAAGTGCGTGGAGTGCTGGCAGGAGGGGCAAAAGAAACTGTGATATTAGACTGCGAGGCCTATTAGACGGTGCCACAAGAACTGGACCTCCTTTTCGCCTCGTAGCGGCATACCGTTTCAGCAACCCTAACTCTACGGTGTTCTCTACTCTGTACCTTTTCTACCAATCGCCACCGATCGCGATAGACTTCGGCTTCTTTCTTCTTCATTTCACCAACACCTTTGCTGATTTTCACGCATGCAGATACTGATCCATACCCATCGCCATCTTGCGCCCTTCGGCGATGGCCCAGACGATGAGCGAGGCACCGCGCTTGGTGTCGCCGCCGGCAAAGACGCCGTCGAGGTTCGTCATGAAGTTCTTGTCTACTGCGACCGCGCCGCGGGCATCGTATTTCACACCGAGGCTGTCGAGCAGTCCGTTCTTGACTGGGCCGGTGAAGCCCATCGCGAGCAGGACTAGATCCACGTCCATTTCGAAGTCGGTCTTCGGGATCGGCGTAAACTTGCCGCCTTCAAAAATTACCCGGTGCCCGTGAAGTTTCGTGCCGTGGCCGTTGTGGCCGGTGAACTTGGTGGTCGAGACACTCCACTGCCGGTCACAGCCTTCTTCGTGCGCATGTGATGTGCGGAGTTGCATCGGCCATAGTGGCCAAGGAGTCGAGCCGGCTCTCTCCGGCGGCGGTTCCGACAACAACTCAAACTGATGCGCTTCTACGCAACCCTGACGGTGCACAGTCCCTAAACAGTCTGAGCCCGTATCGCCGCCGCCGATGATGATGACCCGCTTGCCCTTCGCCGTAATCAGTTCATCCGTGATCGTGTCGCCGGCGTTCCGCTTGTTCTGCTGTGTCAGATAGTCCATCGCGAAGTGGATGCCCTTGAGCTCGCGGCCCGGTACGGGAAGATCGCGAGCCTGCTCGGCACCGAGCGTGAGACCGATCACATCAAACTGGCGCCGGAGTTCTTCGCCCGAAATATCCTTGCCGACATTGACGTTGGTCTTGAAGATGACGCCTTCCTCCTGAATCTGTTCCAACCGACGGTCGATGACCCATTTTTCCATCTTGAACTCGGGGATGCCGTAGCGGAGCAAGCCGCCGATCCGGTCGGCTTTCTCGAACAGCGTCACGGTGTGGCCCGCGCGGGCCAGTTGCTGCGCAGCGGCAAGACCAGCCGGTCCTGAGCCGACGATGGCCACCGTCTTGCCGGTCTTTCCTGTCGGCAAAATCGGTTGCACGAGCCCTTCGTTGAAGCCTCGATCGATGATGTTCCATTCGATGACGCGGATCGACACCGGATCGCTGGTGATTCCGAGCACGCAGGCCGATTCGCAGGGCGCGGGACAAAGGCGGCCGGTGAATTCCGGGAAGTTATTGGTGGTGTGCAGTGCCTTGAGCGCACTGGACCAGCGGCCGCGGTGAACGAGGTCGTTCCACTCCGGAATGAGATTCTCAACCGGGCATCCGTTCGTGCTTTGGCAAAATGGCACGCCGCAATCCATGCAACGCGCCCCTTGTGTCTGGAGCTTTTCTTCCGAGATCGACTCGTAGAATTCCTTCCAGTCCTTCACGCGCAGTTCGACGGGGCGTCGCTTCGGCCCCTCGCGCGCGAATTTCATGAAGCCTTTTGGATCAGCCATTCCTAACTCGTCTCTCGTCGTTCATGCTCGTATCTCGCGACCGTCGTGCACCTCAGGCTTCACGAACGACGCTTTATGTTCCACTTGCTCACGCCTAACGGTTTGCCTTCGCTTTGCGTTTCCGTTCTTCGAGCACACGCTTGTAGTCAATCGGCATGACCTTCACAAACTTCGGCAGTATGGTCTCCCACGCATCCAGAATCCGCTTCGCGTTCCGGCTGCCGGTGTACATGAAGTGGGAGGTGATCATCTCGTGTAGCTGCTTCTTGTCCTCGACCGTCGTCACCTTTTCTAGTTCGACCATGCCGAGGTTGCAGCGGGACTGGAACTTATCCACTTCATTCAGCACGAAGGCCACGCCCCCGGACATTCCCGCCGCGAAATTGCGTCCGGTCAGGCCAAGCACGACGATGACGCCGCCAGTCATGTACTCGCAGCCGTGGTCGCCGGTCCCTTCGATCACCGCGCGCACACCGCTGTTGCGGACCGCAAACCGTTCACCTGCCATGCCATAGAAATAGGCTTCGCCTTGCGTCGCGCCATAGAGCGACGTGTTCCCAATCAAAATGGTGTCTTCGGGATTGAAGATCGCGTTCTTTGGCGGAAAGACGATGATCTTTCCGCCGGAGAGACCCTTGCCCAAATAATCGTTCGATTCGCCTTCGAGGATCAGGGTGATTCCGCGCGAGATGAATGCGCCGAAGGATTGCCCGGCCGAGCCGGTGAACTTGATCGTGATCGTGTCTGGCGGCAGTCCTTCAAGCCCGTACTTCTTTGCAATGCGGCTGGACATCATCGTACCGACCGTGCGGTTCACATTCTGGATCGGCAGATCGAGCTTTACTGTTTCCCCTCGCTCAATCGCCGACTTGCAGAGCTCGATCAGCTTGTTGTCAAGGATGTCGGCAATGCCGTGGTCCTGTTTCTGAACGCAATAGCGGGCGATATCCTGTTCAACGTCAGGCATCTTGAGAAGCGCCGTCAGGTCAAGCCCTTTCACCTTCCAGTGGTCGATGGCTTTCTGAGCTTTCAGTTTATCCACGCGCCCGATCATCTCCTTCACCGAGCGGAATCCTAGTTTGGCCATGATCTGCCGCAACTCTTCGGCCACGAAGAAGAAGAAATTTACGACATGCTCCGGCTGGCCGATGAACGCCTTCCGCAAGACGGGATCTTGCGTCGCCACCCCCACCGGACAGGTGTTGAGATGGCACTTCCGCATCATGATACAGCCTTCAACGATCAGCGGCGCGGTCGAGAAGCCAAATTCTTCGGCGCCCAGTAATGCGGCAACGGCGACGTCGCGACCGGTCTTCAGCTGGCCATCGGTTTCGACGCGAATTCGTCCGCGCAGATCGTTCAGCACGAGCGTTTGGTGGGTCTCCGCCAAGCCCAATTCCCACGGGACCCCGCCGTATTTGATCGAGGATAGGGGCGAGGCGCCGGTGCCGCCTGAGTCGCCGCTGATCAGGACTTTGTCTGCATGCGCCTTCGCGACACCGGCCGCGACCGTGCCCACTCCCACTTCGGCTACCAGCTTGACTGAGACGTCCGCATCGGGGTTGGAATTCTTCAGATCGAAAATGAGCTGGGCTAGATCCTCAATGGAATAGATATCGTGGTGCGGCGGGGGCGAAATTAACTGGACGCCCGGTGTGGCATATCGCAACTTCGCGATCACTTCATCAACTTTATGGCCTGGCAACTGTCCGCCCTCACCAGGCTTGGCTCCCTGCGCCATCTTGATCTGCAACTCCTTCGCGTTGACCAAGTAGTGCGACGTGACTCCGAACCGCGCCGAGGCCACCTGCTTGATGTAAGAATTCTTCGAGACCCCGTTCGGCAGTGGAACGAACCGATCAGGATCCTCGCCGCCCTCGCCCGTGTTGCTCTTAGCGCCGATTCGATTCATTGCGATCGCCAGCGTCTCGTGTGCCTCTTTGCTGATCGCGCCGAAGGACATGGCACCGGTGGTAAATCGCTTGACGATTTCTTTCGCCGGCTCGACTTCCTCGAGAGGAATCGCTTCCGGCAGGAATTTGAAGTCGAGCAGGCCGCGTAAATTCGACCGGTGCGTGCTTTCGTCGTTCACCAACTGGGCGAATTCGGCATAGGTCTTCGCATCGTTCGAACGGCTGGAATGCTGCAGCTTGTTAATCGTTTCGGGATTCCAATTGTGATGCTCGCCTTGCACGCGGTAGTGGATCTCCCCACCGAAATCGAGTTGCCGGATCGGCGCCGGCTCGTAGGCCACGCGGTGTCGATGCAAGGTCTCTCCACCGATCTCCCGGATGCCGATACCCTCGACGCGCGAAGCAGTCCCTGTGAAGTAGCGATCGACCAGCTCATGATTCAATCCGATCGCCTCGAAGATTTGCGCGCCGCAATAAGACTGCACGGTCGAGATTCCCATCTTGGAGAAGATTTTGAGCAGGCCCTTGTTGACGGCCTTGATGAACTTTCCCTCGGCGGTCTGGGCATCCAACCCTTCCGGCAGGTACGCGTCGCGCTCCATGTCCACAAGCGATTCGAAGATGAGATAGGGATTCACCGTGCCGGCTCCGTAGCCGATGAGCGCCGCGAATTGATGCACGTCGCGCGGCTCGCCGGTTTCGACGATCAACCCCACCTCCGTTCTCGTGCATTCGCGGATGAGGTGATGGTGCACCGCCGCGATGCTGAGCAGGCTGGGAATCGGTGCCCACTCTTCGTTGATTCCGCGATCGCTGAGGATCAGAAACTTGTAGCCTTCGCGAATCGCCTGCGACGCCTGACAGCAGAGTTCATCCACGGCGGTGCCTAAGCCTTCCGGCCCTTCCGCCACGCGGAAGAGCATCTGAAGCGTTTTACTTTTGAAGTGTGAATCCGCCAACTCGCGAATCTTCTGTAGATCGGCATTGCTCAGGATCGGCTGCTTCACTCTGATCCGGCGGCAGGCTTCAGGGTGCTCGTCCATCAAATTCGGTTTCGGCCCAATACTGGTTGTGAGCGACATGACGAGTTCTTCGCGAATCGGATCGATCGGCGGATTCGTCACCTGCGCGAAGAGCTGCTTGAAATATTTGAATAGCAGTTGCGGCCCCTCAGACAACACGGCGAGTGGCGTGTCTGTCCCCATTGACGAGATCGCTTCTTCGCCAGATACCACCATCGGGGTAATCACCATCTTGAGCTCCTCGACCGTATAGCCGAACGCCTGTTGCCGCTGGCGAATCGATTGATGGTCCGGTTGCGGTACGTTGATCGGTTCCGGTAATTCATCCAGCGAGATCCGGTATTGCGTCACCCATGACCGGTAAGGTTTGCGGCTGACGATTTCCGCCTTCACATCTTCGTCGTTGGTGATGCGGCTCTGAACCGTATCCACGAGGAACATGCGGCCCGGCATCAACCTCCCCTTCTGGCGAATCTGTCGGGCATCTATGGGGAGCACACCAGCCTCTGACGCGAGCACGACGAGTCCGTCCGTCGTAACCTGATAGCGGCAGGGACGCAGACCGTTGCGATCCAATGTGGCGCCGATCAGTTTGCCGTCGGTAAAACAGACGGCGGCTGGACCGTCCCAAGGTTCTTGCATCGCCGCGTGATATTCGTAGAAGCCGCGGCGGTCTAGGTCCATCTGCGGATTGGCCACCCAGGGTTCCGGAATCAACATCATCATGGCGTGAGGCAGCGACCGGCCTCCCATCGTGAGGAATTCGACTGCGTTGTCGAGGCAGGCCGAGTCGCTCTGGTTTTCGGAGATGATCGGGAACAGTTTCTCCAAATCTTTCCCAAACAGGTCGGAATGGAGCCGGCCTTGGCGCGCCTTCATCCAGTTGGCGTTGCCCTTGAGCGTGTTGATCTCGCCGTTGTGACAGACGTACCGATAGGGATGGGCGAGCGGCCAGGTTGGAAAAGTATTCGTGCTAAACCGAGAGTGGACCAGCGCCAACGCGCTCACCATGCTCGCATCGGTGAGATCCTGGTAATAGGCCGCCATCTGGTGGGGAAGCAGCAGTCCTTTGTAGATAATCGTGTTGGCCGATAGACTCGACATGTAAAAGTAGTCGCGTCCCCGAATCGCCGACTCGCGCACGGCATTTTCTACGCGCTTGCGGATCACGTAAAGTTTGCGCTCGAACTGCGCATCATTCAACACGTCCCGCGCGATGAAAACCTGCCGCATGAAGGGTTCGGTGCGTCGAGCGACCACCCCGATGACATCGCTTTTCACGGGCACATCGCGCCAGCCCAGCAACCTCAACCCTTCTTCTGTGATGATCTTGGCGAAGAGCTGCTCGCACTGACGTCGTGAATCGGCCTGGGGTGAGAGAAACACCATGCCGACGCCGTACTCGCCTGCGTTCGCAAGCGTCACCCCCGCATCGCTGGCCGCGCGCTTCAGAAACGCATGCGGGATTTGTAGCAGAATGCCGGCTCCGTCGCCGGTACAAGGATCGCATCCCTGCGCTCCGCGATGAGTGAGGTTCTCCAGAACTTGGAGTCCCTTTCGGACGATGTCGTGCGACTTCTGGCCCTTGATGTTGACGACGAAGCCGATCCCGCACGAGTCTTTCTCGTATCGAGGGTCGTAGAGCCCTTGCTTGTGGGGAAATCCTGGAACGTTCATGTGCCATATCCCATTCAAAATGTAAGGGGTTTCCCCTGTCGGACGGAGGTGGTTCGAGCGAGTAGGTCTGGACCGGTTTGACCCCGTATTCCCAGGCTGAATCCCTCAGCCGATCGTCACAAAGAAATTTACTGGATGGGTCCTTCTTCTGTCAAGTTTTGATGCCCTCGGCGCGGCCGCCGTTTGCTTGACTTTGTTTCCCCCCTGCCCTACCATCCGCCACATGGCACAGGGTCCTGTGATTTCAACCATTCACAGCATGACGGACGTGTGGGATACCTATCGTCCTGAGCTGGACGGGGTTGAAGATCAGGTTAGGAAGAATCTCGACTCCAGCGTCACCCTCGTCAACACCGTGGCCGCCCATATTTTGAGCGGCGGCGGCAAGCGCATCAGGCCCTTTCTTCTCCTGCTCAGCTCCCGCCTTTGCGGCTATTCAGGCAAGGATCACCACCAGCTCGGCTGCCTAGTGGAGTTCATCCATACCGCCACCCTGCTGCACGACGACGTGGTGGATGACGCCGACATCCGCCGAGGCAGGAGAACAGCTCGAAAAGTCTGGGGAAATCAGATCAGCATTCTCGTCGGTGACTATCTCTATACCAAAGCGATGTGCCAACTCGTTGAGTTCCATAACCAAGGGATCAATGAAGTCTTGGCCGAAGCCTGCAAGAAAATGGCGGAAGGCGAAGTCCTCCAGCTCTACTACAACGGCAACCCCGCCATGCCCGAAATCGATTACATAAAGATTGTCGAACATAAAACAGCCGGGTTGATCGCTGCCGCCTGTCGCATGGGTGCCATTCTCGCCGACGCCTCTGAGGAGCAACAGGATGCGTTGTTCCGCTTTGGCCAATATCTTGGCATTGCCTTCCAGGTCGCCGACGATACTTTGGATTACACCGCGAACGGCGAGTTTCTAGGGAAAACAATCGGACAGGACCTGCGGCAAGGAAAAGCGACGCTCCCGCTGCTGCATTTGCTGCAACATTGCTCGGAACAAGACCGTCACATGATTTTCGACCGAATGGAAACCAGGACGCTCAGCGCAGCCGACCTGGAACGAATTCTTTCCCTGATGAACGATTATGGGTCCATCGCGTACGCGATGGACCGGGCTCGAACCTATATCGATGCGGCCAAGCATGAACTCGATCTCTTTGCGGCTAGTACTGCGCGGCACGCGCTGACGGTTGCCGCCGATTACATGATTACCCGCGACCGGTAGTCTTTCTTCCCGCCTGCGTCCACCGAAAAAATTCCATAGAAACGGCGCCGCGCAGGATGAAAGGATCCATTCCTTCCAGTCGTCATCGAACCATCCGACATCAATCATTTACAAAGCAAGGAACGATTCATGTCACAGATTATTCCGTTTCAGGGCACGCTGTATGACGCGGCCGTCGTGGGCGACATCAAGAACGTGGTGGCTCCCCCGTACGATATTATTGATGCGACCGGGCAGAAGGCCTTACATGACCGGCATCCTCAGAACATTATCCAGCTGGAATTGGGACTCGACCAGGCTGGCGACAGCCCCACGCATAATCGCTACACCCGTGCCGCCGTAACGTTACAGGACTGGCTCAAGAGCGGCGCGCTTAAACGGGACACGCAGCCGTCCATCTACTATCATACGATCGAGTACCTCTCCCCCTTCTCAGCTCCAGACACCCCCACGAAAGTCCTTCGTGGATTTCTCGTGGTCGCGAAGCTCGAGGCGTTGGACTCCGGGCACATTTACCCCCATGAAACTACGCGCGCTGCGGCAATGACCGATCGGTTGAATCTCATCGAGGCCTGCCGCGCGAATTTTAGCCCCATTTGGTCGCTCTACTCCGATCCACAAGGTCTCATCATCGGACTCCTTGAAGCAGAGGTGAAAGGGAAGCCCACCCGTTACGACTTTCAGGACGATGTAGGGTGTCTCCAACGTCTCTGGGCCGTAACCAACCCGGCAGTGCTCAAGCAGATTGTGGACACGATGCAAAGTAAACCCCTCTTCATTGCGGACGGACACCATCGCTACGAGACGGCTCTGAACTATCAAAAACTCCGTCGACATCAGGCCGGCTCACCGGCTGGTCTGCAGCCCTACGACGGCGTCTTGATGCTTCTGGCCCCACTGGAAGATTCTGGTTTGACGATGCTCCCCACACACCGAGTCACAACAACCCCGCTTGCCTCCTACGAGCAAGTCAACACGATGCTGGGCGAAACCTTTGAGTTTCAGGAGTTCCCCTTTACCGCTTCCACACAAGGCTGGGTACGCGCGAAATTCCTTACCAACCTAAGGACAAACGGGCGAACCGCCCCTGTGTTTGGGATTGCCATGAAGGGGAGCGATCGGTACCTCGCCCTCACACTAAAACCGGTTCATCGCCCGTCCGCCAAGGCGTCACCTCACACAAAGCTCGACGTCTCGCTGTTGCAGCAGCTCATCGTGGCCAAGCTCTGCCCCACACAACTGGAACAAGAAGCGATCCTCTATACGAAAGACGATCACGAAGCCTTAGATTGGGTGGCCCAGGGAACTGGAACCGGAGCCCTCTTGCTCAATGCCACAAAGGTCAGTGAAGTCCAAGCGGTCGCGACAGCTAGCGAGCGCATGCCGCACAAGTCGACGTATTTCTTCCCCAAGCCGTTGACGGGTTTAGTCATGAATGTAATGGATAATCCGTGAGGAGAAAGAGGTGAGGCGTCAGGCGATGGAACAAGATTGTCGTCCGAACGTGTAGTGGAGCGCGATCACCTCACGCCTAATGTTTCACGCTTAACGGTACTCGAACAAGAAAACCAAAATCCTCATACGACGGCGACGAGTGACAGCACGGAATGGCTCGCAAGAGGCTGCGAGCCCTCGTACCAGTTAAGTAGGACGACTTTCTGCGAGACGACGATCTTCCAAGCGAATGAGCCCCGCCCTGACATCTTGTTCCGCCTGAGCATAGCGCTCGACAGTTCCTATATCAGACCAGTAGCCCTTCAGGTCATACCCAAGCACAGCTTCATTCCGCTCAATCGCTGCCACGTAAGGATCAATAATCGATGACGCCACGCCCTTTTGTACATCCCGCAACAGCCGAGGACTTAAAATGTGCACCCCGGCAAACATGTGTGGAGTCGCAGTGAAGGAACGCGATACGCCTCTTCCAGTGATGCGCACGATCTGATCGTCTACTCCCACCTCCACCAATCCCCAGCGAACGGCATTGTGATCTTCTCGCAGTACGAGAGTGGCCGCGGCCTTGCGTGTGCGATGAAAGGTACACAGGGCCTCCAGGTCCAATTCAAAGAGCGTGTCCCCGTTCAGCACCAGAACTGGTTCCCCTGAAAAATACGGCTCCGCCTGTTTGATCCCACCACCCGTCCCCAGGATCATCGGTTCCTGAGAGTAGGTAATCCGAAGACCGAATTTCGAGCCATTGCCCAGCGCCAGTTCGATCATCGGACCGAGGTGATGCAGATTGATAACCACATCGTGGAACCCGTGCCGCTTCAGCAGCAGTAAGTTCCAGATAATGAGCGGGGTGCCCCCGACAGGCAGGAGCGGCTTAGGGATCGTGTTTGTGAGAGGTCTGAGGCGGGTCCCGAACCCCGCCGCGAGGATCATCGCGCGCATAGCTTTTCCGTATGCACACAAGTCAAAAGTAACAAGGTAAACATGACCTTGTCTCCCCCGTAACTTTTAACTTTTTACTTTTGCCTTTTTGCTTATCTACTGCAATTCCGGCACATACGGTGCCAGATGCTTCCGGAGCGTTTCCAGTTCGGGATATTTCTGGAGATTGCGTTGGACATAGCTCAAGACCCTGGGAATATCCACCAGGAACTTGGGGTTGCCTTTTACGCGATCAACGTAGACGAATCGCCCAGCCGCCTTGAGATTGCGCTGGATACTGGTGAGATCAAAGAGGCGGCGGAACGCGGCACGATTGGTCCACACGAAGCGTCGCTCGGCCAGCTGATTGAGATAGTAGGCCACCAGGTCGTCGACCAACGCTTCGTCAAGCTGTATATAGGCATCCCGCAAGAGTGAGGCCAAATCATAGGTCGCCGGTCCCATCAGCGCATCCTGGAAATCGATCACACCAAGCCGCAACCCATCGACCATCAAGTTGCGCGAGTGATAATCCCGATGGGTGAAGACACGCGGCTGGCCCGCCAGAATTTCCGAGATATTTTCGAACTCGTGGCGAACGGCAGTCCAATCATCCGCACACATCGGCTTGCCGCGACGCGCCACGATGCCATACTCGAGAAAGTGATCGAACTCCCACATCAGCAACGACACGTCGAAACTGCGATGAAACGCCAGGCAGCCCGGATCGACCGGTGTCGTCGCCTTGACCTGCATCCGTACCAGCACATTGATGGCCTGCTTGTAGCGGGATTCCAGATTTGGGACATCCGCCTGGCTGACCGCTTCCGCCATCGTCACATCACCAAAATCTTCGAGATACAGCAGCCCTGCCGCCGGATCGTAATAGTGGAGTGTCGGCACCGATACTCCGGCTTTCGATAGATGCGACATGATATTCAGAAACGGCAGCTCGGTAATCTGATGCGAGACATCGCTTACCGCTTCTTCAGACTGCTTGAACCCTTCCGGCTCAGCGAGTTGCATCAGGATCACGGAATGCGGCGGCCCCCCTGCAACTGCGGCGCGATAGTAGTGCCGATTGGACGCATCGCCCGCCAATGGTGTCACCCCGCGCAAAACCAAGCCGGGAGCAAGATGGGCCTCAATGGTGCGTGCAACGAGCGCTTGATCAGGCGGAGACAGTGGGGCTTTGGGAGGAGCAGGGTTAGCAGTGTGCATACGCGGCGAATTATAGCGAGTACGCCCCAACTTGTCACGAAGACAACTGATTTATCAGCGCTGGTGCAGCACTTCACGAACAGAGTGCGCCAGTTACTGGTTGAGCATTCGACACACCACCACTGCTCCGATCGTCGCGCCGATAGTATCTGCCAGCAAATCGTGCCAACTTGAGTCTCTGAAGGGAACGAGCGCCTGATGTACCTCGTCGCTGATCCCATACAGAGAGGCCAGGAAAATGGCCAGAGGAACTGCCCAGTGCCGACACGATTCCTTCGTGCCCCAGCGGAACGCCCGGTAGCTCAACCCCCCCAATAGGGCGTATTCAACAGCATGCAGAACCTTGTCATTAAGGACATCAATGAATGACGGCAGGTACTGATCCGGGTGAGACTGTGAGGAGAAATAAAAAATGAGACCGGCAAATCCACACACCGGCGCCCAGTATCGGAAGAATGTCACCACTTCAACTCCTCTGACTGGAGAAAAGTCGGTCAAATCTTGCAGTTGACTGCATGCCCCCTACCCCTATGACATACTTGTGACATACTTGAAAAAACCACAGAAATCATGTGCTGATGAAAAACGTCTGCGTCACGCGGTTTACGCCAAGGTTCCCGTTCGAGATGTGCATGCTCCCCAAATACCATGCCGGCTACTTCGAAGAGAGTCAAAAGACCCAGTTCGATTTCCTCGCGCCGATCCTATCTGAATGCCTACGTCGCATGGACAAGGTCCTGGCCAGACCGGCCTACAACTTCATTCTTCACAACTCTCCGCTGTGCGAACGCACCGACGATTTTTATCACTGGCACATCGAGATCATCCCAAATTGACCCAAGTCACCGGCTTCGAATGGGGCACGGGCTTCTATACTAATCCGGTTTCGCCTGAAGAGTCGGCTAAGTTTCTTCGCGAAGCGGAGCTCTAAATGCCGGTTCGTTTTTGCATCGAGGACCCCGCGCTCGCGGAGCCACTGCGCCCGATCGAGCAGTTGATTCGTCTCGCTGGCGACCGGACATGGCTGGTCGTCGGCTGCGTGCGAGATCTCGTCCTTGGTCGACAGCCGCGTGATTTGGACCTCGAAATTTCAAGATTACCTCCTGGCCAACTCCATGCCCTACTCACGGGAAACTTCTCCGTACAGTTCGTGGGAAAAGCCTTTGGCGTATTCAAGCTTCAGGGCTTGCCTATCGATATTTCCGTTCCCTCACGCAGGCTCACCGACATCGCGTCCGTCCCAGGATTGCTGAGACAGTCCGATCCCGACATGGACATCGATGAGGCGCTGGCGCGGCGTGATTTCACCATAGAACGCGATGGCCTGGGACCCAGATACATTAGAACTACGTGATCTCTTCAACGGCCGGGCCGTTCTCGATGCACATGTGCTGCGCCACGGGTCGGAACGGTTTGCCGAAGACCCGCTCCGCGTTTTGCGCAGCATGCAACTGGCCACACGCTTCGAGTTGACCGCCGCGCCGGAGACGGTCGCCCTCTGCAGAACACTGACGCAGGACGGACAACCGAGCGAACGTCTCTGCGGGGCGACGCGATAGGTGCCATAGATTTGCTGATCGCTGCCCTCGCGTTGGCCCTCTGTGCCAAACTGATCACGAACAATGAGCGGGAGTTCAAACGCTTCCTCGGCTTTCGCGTCGAGAATTGAATTTTAGCGTCAGACTTCCGTTGTTTGCATTCGCGTGTCTGCCAGCCGTATCATCTCCTCATGCACGTTCTACTGAACCATCCCGCACGAAACATAGATATAAAAGGCCCAAAGAAAGCGAAGGACCTCCTGCGCGAGTTGAATCTCGTCGTCGAAGCGCACTTAGTCATTCGCGGCGATGAATTGGTGACCGAAGACGAGATGCTCTACGACAAGGATCAGATCGAAATCCGACCGGTGATATCAGGCGGGTAACCCACGCTGCTCCTGCTTAATCTATTCGTAATGCGTCCAGAGACGAAGTACTTTCATCCCATGTCCTTTCTTCAAGACTTGATAGTCTATTCGGTGCTGGATGTTGATGCGGCGTGAATAGACACCAGTTGCAACGCCAACGCGTTTTCCTCAACGTGGTGAGGTGTGGAAGGGATTGACCCAGAGAATTTTGAGAAGCGTTTCTGCCTTGGACTTGAGTCCGGTAGAGGCAAGTTTCTCAGCGTCTCGCTGGTCTTGTTCCGTAAAGATCTAAGGGTCACTGAGGTCAGGCATGAGTGTTGACTTAAATGCAAAGGTGACCATCACAGCTACAGGAGCCTCGAACACGCCTCGACCTATTCCTGTCGCACTCACGGATAATTCATCAACAACTTCAGCAGCAACCCTAACTTGGAACGCAAATAGCGAAAGTGACTCGACAGGCTACAAAGTTGATCGTGCCACGGCATCCGAAGCCTATGGATTGCCCATCGCTACCTTACAGGGTACTAGAATTACTTATGTGGCAACCGGCCTCCAGTGTTGTCGATACATAGCTTCCTGACTCGACCCTCTCTCCACGACAACTGTATAATCACGCGTGCTAAGACACAGGCTCGCGCCTCCCTCCTCTCACTCCTTTAAGGAATACGCGTTTAGAAGTTGTCGCAGTTTAGCTCTTCGCGTGATGTCTTTGCAGGAGATTCAAGAAGCCTGTTCAGCTAGGCCACAGCGAGCGAAGAGGCGAGACGTACGCGTTGCGGTACGGTGGGTTTCTGAGCGAAGCGAAACCACCACTGGCGTGATTTTTCAAAATCGTCCTGCCTATACGCACGTAACTCAATGGATAGAGCATCAGACTACGGATGATTACGAAGGTTATTGCTCAAGTCTTTGATGATTGGGCAATTCCCTTCTCTTTCCGCGCCAGTAGCGCAGTTGGCGAGTCAGTTCTCTTTGTTGCTCGTCAGTCCATTTCGACCCGTTTTGCCGCTCTTTTTAACACCCTAATAACACCGGCCCCCGCTGGGCACACCCCCCCACCCTTCATGGGCACGGGACTCTTTTAAGGAATGTTCCCCGAGACAAACAGGGGCTGTGTCGGCATGTGGGAGCCTGTGTAGGACACCCGACGCCTAGCCACTCAGCCATGGCGCCTCCCCTGTGACCGGTCAGAATCAGGAATGTTCTGGTTGAACGTGGCGTCTAATGAGACACTTACACCATGAGCGTTGTATGGAAAAGGGCCTGGAGCAGCCTAGGATTTAGTCTGCTTTTGGCTATCGTCCTGAGCTCGTGCGGAACACCGCCTGCTCCCTCGGGAGCGAAGACAGGCGAGCCGACGGCGGTCGACGCCGAATCAGTGAAGTCCTTCAATTTAGTGCATTCCCTCCATAGACAAATACGAGAGCGAGATAAGCGCATTGCAGAGTTAACGTCCCAAATGGAGGTCTTGAAGGTGATTGATCAGGACATGAAGAACCGGAGAAAGTCCAGTCGGTCACCCGCGACGTTGACGCCCATCGACTGACCATCATCGCGAACCCGCCGTTCGGTTATTGCCCCTCCCAGTACCACGACACGCCTTTGTGTTCACGATGCGCAGTTGGCCAGAAATCAAACCCGGCCTTGGCACTATTGGCCCTCTAATGGCCCGTTGATTTCATTTTGTTGACTGTCTCAACGGCTCCTCTTCCGCCACTCCCACGGCGGCATAGGCTGTGGATTAGTCCATAACCTATTCCGCATTTCTCGTGCGTTCTTCTCTAACCCTTCGAGTACCGTATCACCTTACGCGTACTTCCTGTACCACCTGTACCAGCCATCCTTGACGAGCCCATGATTGACGTTGGTCCAACTGGCAGGATCACTGCTTGCCGCAGGCAACTCCCCACGGAGCGTGATTCATACTCGCCGGTTCAACTGGTAGCCAGGTGTCTCGGTCGACGTATCCATCATCACGGGGGGTTGCTCTCGGACCCCCTTGCATCCACTGAAAGTCAGTTAATTGCCACAGCGTCACCTGATTCCCTTCTCGGCGCGAATGGTATCTGGATCGACGTACAGGGTCTGTTTTCCTGGTAGATAGTTTTTCTCAACCAACACCCACTCCGCATACGCTGGTTCACTACTCAGCCCTAGGAGAGTAATGAGGAGCAGTCATTTCATGTGAATCCCTCGGTAAGGCATGGTCACTCATTTCTTGATCGGCTTCCACTCCCGCGCTAGTTTTTGCGCCTCGTCAATCTGGGCAGGGGTCATCTGTTTGGCGAGGGCATCACGAACCGTGGCGGCGTCTTTGTTTCCGTTCGCTTCCGCCAGGTTGTACCAATTATAGGCCTGGACAAAGTCCTTGGGCGCGCCCTGTCCGTTGACATTCATCAAACCGAGATAGACCTGCCGCCCTCACATACCCCTAGGCGGCGGCTTGCTCGAGCCACTGCCGCGCTTGGACAAAGTCCTGCGGGACGCCGTGCCCGTTGGCATACAGCACCCCGAGGGTGTACTGCGAGATTGTGTCTCCCTGCTCGGCCAGCGGACGCAATTCACTCAATGCTGTTGCGTAGTTGCCACGGTTATAGGCATCCATACCCGCTCGAAAATCGGCCGATGTAGGAGTGGCGAGACAGGCGATCGACAGCACGAGGGCGAGTGGGAATCGGAGAAAGATAGGCATGAGAGCCTCGCAGGGAGGCGAATTGTAAGAAGGGGATGAAGGAAGGTGCAAGGGCGATGCACTGCCGCTAAACATTATTGGCGAAAGAGCGAGTCGGAAAGCAACGGTAAATGACGGCGTACACGCTCCGAAGAGGATTGCCTCCCCGTGAACACGGTTCGACGCCCCCGCTCGACGCGAACGGCACACAAGATAGTGACTCTGCTGAAGTGACGCTCAATAGCGTGGATCAAACAACCTCTGCCACTGTGACGCCTGCCGGCGCGCAGAAGTTAGGGAGGTAAATTATGGGTGGACCAGGGTTTGGTCCTGGATTAGTACAAGGACTGCAAACGCTGGCCCAAAACTTTCTGTATAGAGATTTTCTAGGGCATTTCGACTCTTGCTTTTTGAAGTATTTCGTTTACGTTATGAAGCATTTCGGTTGATCTGTTGTATCTGGGTGCAGTTCTTCACTGAGCGTTGTATGTTATGAGGGTCCCTCGCTGTGACCAGTGACCCCCAAGGGTGTTGACGATCGGGCTGGGAACAGATGCCCGTAGAAAGGGTCTGTGCAATGGCCAAAATTCTTGTGATCGATGATGAGCCAAGCATTTTGGATCTACTCGACAACATTCTCCGCCGCAAGGGACACGAGGTAGTTCTGGCGGAACTTGGCCGAAAGGGGCTGAAACTGTTTCAACAGGAGCGACCGCATGTGACGATTCTGGATCTCGAGATGCCTGATATGGATGGATGTGCCGTTCTCAGGGAGATTCGGACCCTCGATCCAAACGCACTGGTCATCATCCAGACAGGGTTTGGAACGGAGGAGAGAGAGTGGCAGGCCCGTAAGTTTGGCGCGACCGAATTCATCCCCAAAGGTCTCTCATTGCACTTCCTGGGAGCAGCGCTGGATCGTGTCCTGACGCAGATAGGAAGGACCATGATGGTAGAGGAACGACGGCTTTTCCTACGTTTTTTGGTTCAATTCCCGATTGTCTTATTACAAGGTGGAGTAGAGATTGGCAACGGCACCTGTTATGAACTGTTGGCGGAGGGCTGTACGATGGAGAGCCAAGCGAACCTAGGATCAGACGACCATGTGGCGCTGCAGCTCTATCTGCCTGATCACCAAGACCCCACCACACCACTAATGGTCGAGGTAGCAGCGGTCCGCTGGACCATCCTACAGAAGTTGGGCTTGGAATTCATCAGTCTGACGAGTGGGGAGCAACAGCGACTTCACCGGTATGTAAAGAGCCTGCAGACGACCAGCCCCTGAAGGCGGACATTCCTTCGACAGTTCCACTAACTCGCATCCATTCTACATACGCGGGTCCACGACTCAGCACCAGGAGTGTGATGAGGAGCAGTCGTTTCAAGTGAGTCCCTCGTTAAGCCATGGGCACTCATTTTTTTATCGGTTTCCACTCCCGCGCCAGCTTTTGCACCTCGGCGATTTGGGCGGAGGTCATATGTTTGGCGAGCGCATCACGAAGCGTAGCTGCCTTCTTTTCTCCGTTCCCTGCGGCCAGATTGTACCACTTAAGGGCCTGGACAAAGTCCTGCGGCACCCTATAGCCGAAGTCTACAGCATGCCGAGCCTGTACTGCGCGTATGCTATCCCTTGTGCCGCCGCTTCCTTAAACCAGTGCCGGGCTTGCCTATGGTCCTGCGGCACGCCATAGCCGTTGCCATACAGCACACCGAGTTTGTACTGGGCGTTTGCGTCTCCCTGGGCCGCGGCCTTCTCCCACCACTGTCGGGCTTGCTCATACTCCTGCGGCATGCCCTGGCCGTTGGCATACAGCAGCCCGAGGTTGTACTGCGCTTTCGCGTGACCCTGTTCCGCCAGCGGTCTCCACTCACTCAAGGCTGTTGCGTAGTCGCCACGGTCATACGCATCCATCCCTGCTTGAAAATCGGACCAGGCGGGAGAGGCGAGACAGACGATCGGCAACACGAGGGCGATGGGGAATCGCAGAGAGAAAGGCATGGGAGCCTCGCAGGGAGACTAATTCTAGGAGGGGGAGGATCAAACCGCAAGGTGGGGTGTTGCCCTTCCTCCTTCAAGTTGCCAAACATCGAAAGTAGGCTGCCTGCTCTTCGGTTGAGAAGGGGGAGTACTTTTAAGACGCTGGCTATTCGCTGTTATGAGGCAGAAAAGGTACGGAGAGTCTTTGTCAGAGCACATGCGAATCGCGTGGGGGTTGTTTTTTATCTATCAGGAGCCGACAATGGGAATTGTCCATTGATTTGCACCACACTGGTCCGATGACTCACTATCAACACTAGAGAGGCTTAACCATGAGATTACGAAATACCTTGTGGATAGTTATGGCACTGGTTGTTTATGGCAACGTCGGCGATGTCTGGGCTTATGGTGCTCCCAAAGGCGGCAGTGACAGACCCGGCGTTTGTAGCAAAGTGAGGCTTATGGCATTCACGCCGAGTGCATTCACGACGAGTAATAAGACAGAGGTGGCACCGAAATCGGCGTTTTCATTTTTTGCGTCCGCGGGAACCAAGCCGACAAGTATTACGGTGATGATAAAAAGCCAATCCGTACCGCTCACCGTGACACCTAAAAATAATGGATTTCAGGTAACTGGCATGCTCCCCGGCACCCTCAAAGGAACCTTCGCAAGAATTAACATTACGGCCAAAGGCCCCAATCGATGCGAACTCAACGACGGATGGCTGTTGAAAGTGGCTAACTAACGGTGAGGAAAGGTTGGAGGGAGGCCCCGTTCAATTCGGATAACCCGCTGAATCCCACATAGACCTACGTGCCAGATAACCCCTTCGATGTCACGGGCCGCTTTGTCTTGTCTGTATCAACGGCTTGTGGCCGCCTTGTCTGCCAGAAAGCCGGTCGCTCGTAGCGTTACCATCTCACGCACGGCGACCAATTCCGTGAGCCGCGTGTCCAATGGGTGCCACCCAACCTCTTGCTCGGCTAGTGGTCAGAATGACCTGCCCCCAGTGATTAGGCCACCTGTTCTGTTAGTACGCATGCTTCAGGAGCCGGTGGCCGATAGCCCAAGGCGCTGTGGGGCCGGACGTGATTATAGGTTCGCCGCCAGCGTTCAATGATGACCTGCGCTTCCCGCAGCGTATAGAAGAGTTCCCCGTTTAGCAATTCGTCCCGGAACTTGCCATTGAAGCTCTCGCTATAGCCATTCTCCCAGGGACTGCCCGGCTCGATGAACAAGGGCACGACGGTCAGCAAGTGATACCAGGCCCGCAGAGCCGTGGCGATAAACTCCGGTCCATTGTCCGAGCGAATGTGTGTCGGACAGCCATGCGTCAGGAACAGCTCCCCCAGTACCTCCTGGACATCGCTTGCCCTCATACGGCGGCGCACCGCAAGGGCCAGACACTCCCGCGTGCATTCGTCCACCACGGTGAGCATTTTCAAGGGCCGCCCATCCCGAGTGCGTTCCATGACAAAATCATACGCCCACACATGGTTCGGATATTCCGGTCGCCGCCGTACGCAGGAACCGTTAGTCAGCCAGAGTCGGCCTCGCTTCGGCTGCTTCTGCGGCACCTTGAGCCCCTCCTGTCGCCCCAGCCGCTCCACGCGTTTGTGGTTCACCCGCCAGCCTTCTTGATGCAACAGCGCGGTGATCCGACGAGACCCATAGCGCCCATACTCACGGGTGAGCGCGACGATCCGCGTCCGCAGAGACTCCTCGTCGTCCGCCTTGATGGGCACATACTGTTGCGTGCCCCGGCATTGCCCCACGACTCGACAGACCCGGCGTTCAGAGACCGAAAACATGGCCGGCACATGGCAGACCGTTTCTCAGCATCGGGCCGGGCTTAGAAGTTTCCCGCTGCCACCTCCTTCAAAATGCTGTTGTCCGGGAAGAGGTCCGCCACGAGTCGCTTGAGTCGGGCATTCTCTTGTTCCAGGCCCTTTAACCGTTTGGCCTGATCCACGCGCAAACCACCGTACTCTTTCTTCCACCGATAGTAGGTCTGTTCCGTGATCCCCAACTTGCGACAAGCCTCCACCAGTCCAAGGCCTCTGCCCATCTCACTTTCGATCGTCCGCAGATGCCCGATGATCTCCTCGACCGGATACCGTTTGCGTGCCATGCCCCCTCCTTCCGTCGGCCGGAATCCTAACGCTACATCCGGCCTGGTTTATAGGGAGCAGGTCACTATCGGCACACACCCACCCCCTTGATGGGCTGGGACTCTTTTAAGGAATGCACCTCGGAGACAAAAAGGGGGCTGTGTCGGCAGGCGGGGGGCTGATAAGGCCGTATTGGCTCTGAGCGAGAGAATCGCGATGTAAGCCTGAGGGACCGTCACTGGAGGAGGGCCGACCGGCGGCGTTAGTAGTCTCTGTGACCATGCTACTAGGACTGCTGGCGGCCACCTCGCAGGTTCATGCTATTCCGGTCGCAGGTGATTATTTTTTAACCAGCGCTGTGCTGACGGGCACGTTCACATCTACAGGGACGGACATCCCCACCTTCGCATTTACTACCACCCCGTTCGAGTATCGCTTCGCGTCGGAGTTTAAGAGTCCTAGTGGACTCACGAGCAGCTACAATCCCAGCAACGATACACTTATTTATGGGGGTTTTTTGGGATACCCTGGCGAAACATTGCACACTGAGAGTGTCAATTTGACTATCGCGTTTTAGAATGGTTCAGCACCAGGAAGCCCCGCCTCGGGTCCAATAGCGGCAGTACAAGAGCGGCAGTACAAGCATTAACACCGAATACCCTGAGGTGGAATATCGGGACCTTAAGCAATTTCGGACCCAACTTTGAGACGGACGCGAACGGTGAGGGTACGGCCGCTCCCCAGAGCTTTTTTCTACCTGTAAACTTGTTCTATTTGAGGACATCACGGTGTTAGGTCGCATCGACACCAATGCCATCCCGTACACCATCGACGCGATCCCGATTCCTGGCACCATGTTGTTGTTCGCCGTCCTGTTCAGTTTCATCCTGTGGTGGCGGCAGCACCGACACGGGCGAGTGCAATTCGGGTAATCCCCCTTCTGCCCAGTGCCACCACCTCCAACTTGAGCCACCCTCATAACCCTCCTAGAATACGCCTCCCTGCGAGGCTCCCATGCCTTTCACGCTTCACCCTTACCGTCGCTTCCCTGTGCAATGCGCCTGCTTACCTTAAAGGCTGGTACAATCACTGGGGGCAACTCAATCGTTCGACGGAGATGAACCACCTGACAGAAGAATCTCCAGCAGGACGGCAACGAATGCACCGCACATTATGCATGCATGCGTGTGGCAGGGTGGTCATCGCTAAGACAATGCACAACCTCTGTTGTCTGGCACCGTGCAGCAGCATCCAAAGGGACACACTTGTGATTAAACGGAGAGGGCACGAACTTATCCGGCAGGATCTTGCAAGGAAACACTGCGAGGACATTTCGGAAGGCAAGCCAACTACAGCGAAGGGTGGACGGCCTGCTAGAGCAGGCCGTCCCTCACTGATAATCCGCTAGGCTACGATAGCCTGTACTGACAGAACCCGTCGCTAGATCTGCGGGACGAATCAGCCCCGCGGGTGTTTTGCGTGCCACCATGCAAGACCGGCCAATCCGCCAGCAAGTAGCAAGAAGGTGCCAGGGATGGGAACACTATTGACATGATTGACAAGAGCAGCCGCAGGCTGCGCAGTGAACAAGCCTAGGGACAGGGTCAGTACGAATAAGCTCGCTAATCTTCCTAGATATTTCATGAATGCCCTCCTTTTAAATTACCTCACACTACATCTGGCACATGAACTAAGTCTGCAAAGCCTTTCTGATAGCCTTTCGGCTGGGAATGTAATTCTACGCATGTTCTTGCGTCAAGCTATACGAAAACGGTACGTACTGGTACGTACTACGCTTTCGCCCACAGGATTCAAGGATGAATTATGGAGTTAGAGATTCCTGGATACGATAACTGACCTGCTCCCCGTAAACCGGTCCAGATCTTTTGTGAGGGTTGCGCCGCAAGGCAAGGATGGCTGTCTACCCCGTCGTTCTGCACAGGACTCCCGCCTGCCGACACAACCCCTTTTGTCTACGGGGTGTATTCCTTAAAGGAGTCCCATGCCCATGACGGGTGGGGTGTGTGCCGACTACCCCCTCCACTCCAGCCTGTCTCCGTGGAGTTGGTAGAGTAGGTAGCCATTTCCGTAACCAAAACCGTAACCATCAACACACCACCAGCCCACATTCAGCGCAACACAAAGCAATGCCGCAATGCCCCAAAACAACGGATGCCCGCCCCAATCGCGTTTCAGGCCATTTTTGCGGAGTTTCGTCGTCCACTGCTTTTGCCTCTGTTAGGTCTTCCAATGCAGATTCAGTCTATTGCTTGACTATAGAGCAAGTGAGACTAATCTCGATTCTATCCGTCAGATATTTGGTTTTTGTATTGCACGTCTTAGCGCCGACTATCCTATGAAGGTTTTCAGACTCCTCTGCCACGGCGGAGACGTGTTGGCCGAATCGGAGGTTGGCAAGGGCACGACCATCTACTTCACACTCACGAGGAGGGGGGCAGCATGACGAACCAAATTGTCGATGTCCTGCTGGTTGAAGACAACTCTGATGATGTCGAACTCGCGCTGTTGGCCTTTAAGAAAAGCAAATTTGCTAACCGGGTCTACGTCGTTCGTGATGGGGCGGAGGCGCTGGAGTATATCTTCGGCTCCGGAGCGTATGCCGGACGGAAGGTCGACCAGACGCCCAGGTTGATCCTCCTCGATCTCAAATTGCCAAAAGTCGACGGACTGGAAGTCTTGAGGCAGGTCAAGTTGGACCCACGTACGGAAAATACGCCGGTCGTCATGATGACGTCTTCCCGCGAGGAAAGCGACTTGGTTGCCAGTTACGAACTCGGCGTCAATAGTTACATTGTCAAGCCCGTGGATTTCCAACAGTTTGTTGAGTGTGCCCGCACCTTGGGACTGTACTGGCTACTGCTGAATGAGCCACCGGCCTCCACCATCGGGAAACGGGAAACGGCAGCATGAGTAACTTCCTTCTTCCGCACCAGCACGCACGCTTGCATGAACCGCGGGCGCAACGAATACGGCGGTTCGACGCATAAAGCGATCCTGGGTCTTGACGAACGGACTGAGAACAAAGGCCAGGAGAAAGGGGTCTGTGCAATGGCCAAAATTCTTGTGATCGATGATGAGCCAGGCATGTTGGATCTACTCGGCCACGTTCTCCGCCGAATGGGACACGAGGTTGTCCTGGCGAAACGTGGCCGAAAGGGGTTGCAACTGTTCCAACAGGAGCACCCGCATGTGACGATTCTGGATCTCACGATGCCTGATATGGATGGATTTGCCGTTCTCAGGGAGATTCGGACCCTCGATCCAAAGGCACCGGTCATCATCCTGACAGGGTTTGGAACGGAGGAGAGAGTGCGGCAGGCCCGTGAGTTGGGCGCGGCCGAATTCCTTCAAAAAGGTTTCGCATTGCACACCCTGGGAGCGACGCTGGATCGTGTTCTGACGCAGATTGGGAGACCCATGATGGTGGACGAACGACGGCAGTTCCCACGTTTTTTGGTTCACTTCCCTATTTCCTTGTTACAAGATGGAGTCATGATTGGCGACGGCACCGGCTATGACCTGTCGGCGTGGGGCTGTACGGTGGCGAGCCAGGCGAACGTAGGAACAGGCGACTATGTGGCGCTGCAGCTCTATCTGTCTGATCAGCAAGACCCGACCACACCACTGATGGTCGAGGTAGCACCGGTCCGCTGGACCATCCAACAGAAGTTTGGCTTGGATTTCATCATGCTGCCGAGTAGGGATCACCAGCGACTTCGCCGGTATGTAACAACCCTCCAGACGACCAGCCCCTGAAGGTCGTGTTGACCAAACCGAGGAATTCCTGGAGACCGAGGCGAGGGATCAACGTCCTACACGGCGCGAAAATTTTTGGCGCCTACTTCCGATACCACCAGCACCAGCCGTCCTTGACCAGCGTGTGATTGGCATTGGTCCCATCCGGCAAGATCACTGCTGGTTGCAGGCAACTTCCCACAGCGGTTGAATTAGACTCTCTGGTTCAACTGGTATCCAGTGGCGGAGCGAGAATTATGATCTGGTGATGCACTATCGGGTATGATTTGAGTGTACACACCCATCGATGCAAAGCAGTCCGAACCTTGGTCGAGGAAACATTCACATAATGAGACCATGATGCTGAATCTCTATGAGACGAACACGGAAGGCCACTTGTATCAGCTTCTTGAGGAGGATGTACATGAGGAAAAGGCGCAAGCCATCGTGCGCGGTGTGGTCCAGAGGCTCCATCGGATGCTGAACGAGCGGAGGCCGATTGACACGCTCGAACTCTCCTGCCGTGCCCAGACCGTGCTGAGCCGGTGCGATATTCGGACGGCGAAGGACCTGTCGAACTGGCCGAAAACCTTACCGGGTGCAGGGACGAAAACCTTTATGGAACTCAAGCAGCAACTCGACGAATTAGGGTTGCCCTGTCCGAAAATCATTCTCATGCATTTTAAGAGGAAACCCAATGCCGTCCGGTAACTCTCGCTATGGTGTGCCGGTGACCTGTAGTCCCCGTAAACCGGTCCAACCAGTGCCAGGGCGACCTGTTGCTCAAATCAACTGGTCAGCGAAACGTCCTGCAAGATATTCCGCAGCTGCTGCGCCGTTTGCCTGTGCCTTACCTCGTCTTCGGCAGCGACTTAGACTTAGTGGTAGGCCCTCTCCTCACCGCGCCGAATGCGGTTCTCGAAAGAAGGAAGAGGCCCGCCGCCCGCGAGGACGAGCAGCGTCACTTGAAGGATCAGCTCACGCCTAGTGGCTCAACGGCGTCTTCTAGCTTATCAATTTTCTGCGAGAGTGCACGGGCGAATCTAGTTAATTCAATGATGTACTGATCGGCTTTACTTCGCTCGGAGCGATCTACGGCGCACAACTCCAATGCAAAATCGTCTATCTGTTTTGTTAGTTCGCTCATCATAGAGACCTCCGCTTGAGCTAGAAGTTCATATGGCAGGCTTGGTAATGGGTCAGTTTGAATCTGTATTCATAATTTCTATCCCGTCGTTGCTGACATAAATTTTCTTACCAGGATTCACCTTCATCTTTGGAATGATAGTCGTCTCCAAATAAGTTTTCAGCTGATCTATAGGGATGTCGTCTATAAACGCCTTGTCAAATTCAAGCTGGCACCTACGGCCCCCGTCATTAAAGACAAAACGTCCATCTAGTCTCTCTGGTCTAGCATCCTTGAATGACGCTTCAAGACAAGACTTCACAATATGAACTTTGGTCGGATCAATTCCCATGGTGTACCTCTAAGTTTAAGAGCCCGGCCAGGTCTTCCAGTGGTCACACATGGCAGGTCGCTTTGGGTGCGGCGTGGGTCGAGGCTTATGGCAGTGATCGGTTTTGGCTCAATAGACGTCGTCTTGCTCATCAATTTTCCGCGAGAGCTCACGGACGAAGCTAGTTAGTTTAAGGATGTCCTTATCGGCTTTACTTCGCTCGGAGCCATCCATGGCCCTCAGAACCACCTCAAAATCGTTTATCTGTATTGTCAGTTCGCTCACCATAGAGACCTCCTCTTAGGCTAGAAGTTCATAAGGCAGGTTTCCTTTGGGTTTGGCGTGGATCGAGACTCTGGTAGGCCAGGCAGAAGAGGGCTCGTGTAGGTACGGCGCAGATTTAAAACCGCCTCGCTAACACATACTTCGCATGAACACGGGCATTCGTGCATCGTTTGTGGATCCATACCCCATACTTCTTCGTCTTGTTCGCTCCACGGACCGGACGCTTGCAGTAAGGACAAGTCATAGCGTGAACTCCATGTAAATACGGCACGGTTTCAAAGGCTAACCCCCAAGCTGTAGCGGGAGGTCGGTCGAGTCGCCAGTGTCCCCCCGCCCCCTGGCCTCGGACTGTCAAGTAATTGTCAAGTGGCTTTGCTATCCCAGCGTGTCTAACTGTCCCCTGCTGTACCAGGACCCTACGCTCGAAGGTGGGAAAATGCAACGTCATGACACAGTGATACACACTAAGTAGAACACTGTGCTAGTGTGGTAGTCTATCCAGACGCCACTCCCACGGCGGCACAGGATACCGATCAGTCCACACACCTTAAATTCCCGTTATTCCTTCGCCCCGACCTCCTGTAGGATTCGGACGACCTCTCCGGGAGAGGTCTTTTTGGCGTACATCAACGCTGTATTACCCTCCTTGCTCTTCGCATTCACATCAGCCCCCTTCTCCAATAAGGCAAGTACTGTATCGGCATGGCCTTGTCCGGCCGCAGTCATCAGGGCTGTACGTCCACGATCGTTGCTGGCATTCACAGCAGCTCCGTTTGCCAGAAGAATCCGTACACTGTCCGTCTGTCCATGAAATGCTGCAGACTCAAGTGACGGCTGCCCCTCATTGTCCTTCGCATTCACATCAGCACCTGACCTGCCCCCAGTGATTAGGCCACCTGTTCTGTTAGTACGCATGCTTCAGGAGCCGGTGGCCGATAGCCCAAGGCGCTGTGGGGCCGGACGTGATTATAGGTTCGCCGCCAGCGTTCAATGATGACCTGCGCTTCCCGCAGCGTATAGAAGAGTTCCCCGTTTAGCAATTCGTCCCGGAACTTGCCATTGAAGCTCTCGCTATAGCCATTCTCCCAGGGACTGCCCGGCTCGATGAACAAGGGCACGCCGGTCAGCAAGCGATACCAGGCCCGCAGAGCCGTGGCGATAAACTCCGGCCCATTGTCCGAGCGAATGTGTGTCGGACAGCCATGCGTCAGGAACAGCTCCCCCAGTACCTCCTGGACATCGCTTGCCCTCATACGGCGGCGCACCGCAAGGGCCAGACACTCCCGCGTGTATTCGTCCACCACGGTGAGCATTTTCAAGGGCCGCCCATCCCGAGTGCGTTCCATGACAAAATCATACGCCCACACATGGTTCGGATATTCCGGTCGCCGCCGTACGCAGGAACCGTTAGTCAGCCAGAGTCGGCCTCGCTTCGGCTGCTTCTGCGGCACCTTGAGCCCCTCCTGTCGCCCCAGCCGCTCCACGCGTTTGTGGTTCACCCGCCAGCCTTCTTGATGCAACAGCGCGGTGATCCGACGAGACCCATAGCGCCCATACTCACGGGTGAGCGCGACGATCCGCGTCCGCAGAGACTCCTCGTCGTCCGCCTTGATGGGCACATACTGTTGCGTGCCCCGGCATTGCCCCACGACTCGACAGGCCCGGCGTTCAGAGACCGAAAACATGGCCGGCACATGGCAGACCGTTTCTCGGCATCGGGCCGGGCTTAGAAGTTTCCCGCTGCCACCTCCTTCAAAATGCTGTTGTCCAGGAAGAGGTCCGCCACGAGTCGCTTGAGTCGGGCATTCTCTTGTTCCAGGCCCTTTAACCGTTTGGCCTGATCCACGCGCAAACCACCGTACTCTTTCTTCCACCGATAGTAGGTCTGTTCCGTGATCCCCAACTTGCAACAAGCCTCCACCAGTCCAAGGCCTCTGCCCATCTCACTTTCGATCGTCCGCAGATGCCCGATGATCTCCTCGGCCGGATACCGTTTGCGTGCCATGCCCCCTCCTTCCGTCGGCCGGAATCCTAACGCTACATCCGGCCTGGTTTATAGGGAGCAGGTCAGTAGCATAGAATGCAACTGCATGAGGCTAGGCTGACTATGGGAATGTGTCAACATTAGTGAGCGGAGAAATAAATACATTTCTGGACTGGTGCAGTTTGATGAACCCCAAAATTCCTATCGGCCCCAGGAATAACCATCATTCTCATGTTCCCGCATTTTGTCAGCAATCTTTTCTGCTTGAAGTCTGCGTCGAATGTCTTCTGGGCTGTTGCCCTTATCGGCGAGTCTTGGCATCGCAACCGTCAGTTTGAAAACCGTATACTCTTTCTCATCGAAAACTGTAAAAATATGAAATAGCGGGGCATAAGATTCGTCGGTAATCTTAAGTCCCTTAAATTCTTTATCCAAATAAGTATGCACTGCACCAATATTTTCTTGAATGCGATCATCTTCATCCTGTGTCATTGATTTTCTCTTTCTCCGTATCAGCTTACTCTATCAACCCTACGATTTCACGCGAGGCTGTTTCTACTGTCCTCCCCATATGTGGATGCGCCTAATTGTTGGTAATGATCGATTTTGATTCAAATCAGCGGTAATGGATCAAGCTAGAATTGGACTCACAATTATCTGCCCACGAGGATTAAGGTACACGGTTTTGTTTGGGTGATTCTTGAGCCGATTCATTAATAAAAGATCTCGCAGGCGGGTGCTGAGCATCTCCACTGTCTTCACATCGTCTAGGAATGCCCTTGCTATTATCAGATGGTAGCTATCGGTTCCGTCATTAAAAACGAACTTCTGGTCGATATCTTTGGCGGTTGAGATGATCGGACCACACTGAAACGATCCTTTGATCATTTCTTCGATGAACTTTATTTTCGCAGGATCTATGCGATCCATTTGTCTCTTCCTAGTAATTCAGTAATCCAGCAGTTTCCTCACTATTTCATACATGAATGGCTATTCTCGCCTCCATTGCAGGGGTCACTCTCAGGCTTGGGTGAACCCTGGCGAAGGTATAGTGCATGAAATACAGGGTAATGGGTCAGTTTGAATCTGTATTCATAATTTCTATCCCGTCGTTGCTGACATAAATTTTCTTACCAGGATTCGCCCTCATCTTTGGAATGATACTCGTCTCCATATAAGTTTTCAGCTGTTCCCTAGGGATGTCGTCTATAAACGCACTGTCAAGTTCAAGCTCGCAACTACGGCCCCCGACATTAATGACAAAACCTCCATTTAGTATATCTGTTCTAGAATCCTTGAATGCCGCGGCAAGACAAGATTGCACAATCAGAACTTTGGTCGGATCAATTCCCATGGTGTACCTCCTAGCTTAAGAGCCAGGCCAGTTCTTCTAATGTCCACACATGGCAGGTCTCTTTGGGTGCGGCGTCACGCGAGCGATCTCCTCACGCTTAAGGCCTCAATTGGGTCTTCTCGCCCATCAAACTTCCGCGAGAGTTGAAGGACGAAACCTGACCTGCCCCCAGTGATTAGGCCACCTGTTCTGTTAGTACGCATGCTTCAGGAGCCGGTGGCCGATAGCCCAAGGCGCTGTGGGGCCGGACGTGATTATAGGTTCGCCGCCAGCGTTCAATGATGACCTGCGCTTCCCGCAGCGTATAGAAGAGTTCCCTGTTTAGCAATTCGTCCCGGAACTTGCCATTGAAGCTCTCGCTATAGCCATTCTCCCAGGGACTGCCCGGCTCGATGAACAAGGGCACGACGGTCAGCAAGCGATACCAGGCCCGCAGAGCCGTGGCGATAAACTCCGGTCCATCGTCCGAGCGAATGTGTGTCGGACAGCCATGCGTCAGGAACAGCTCCCCCAGTACCTCCTGGACATCGCTTGCCCTCATACGGCGGCGCACCGCAAGGGCCAGACACTCCCGCGTGTATTCGTCCACCACGGTGAGCATTTTCAAGGGCCGCCCATCCCGAGTGCGTTCCATGACAAAATCATACGCCCACACATGGTTCGGATATTCCGGTCGCCGCCGTACGCAGGAACCGTTAGTCAGCCAGAGTCGGCCCCTCGCTTCGGCTGCTTCTGCGGCACCTTGAGCCCCTCCTGTCGCCCCAGCCGCTCCACGCGTTTGTGGTTCACCCGCCAGCCTTCTTGATGCAACAGCGCGGTGATCCGACGAGACCCATAGCGCCCATACTCACGGGTGAGCGCGACGATCCGCGTCCGCAGAGACTCCTCGTCGTCCGCCTTGATGGGCACATACTGTTGCGTGCCCCGGCATTGCCCCACGACTCGACAGGCCCGGCGTTCAGAGACCGAAAACATGGCCGGCACATGGCAGACCGTTTCTCGGCATCGGGCCGGGCTTAGAAGTTTCCCGCTGCCACCTCCTTCAAAATGCTGTTGTCCAGGAAGAGGTCCGCCACGAGTCGCTTGAGTCGGGCATTCTCTTGTTCCAGGCCCTTTAACCGTTTGGCCTGATCCACGCGCAAACCACCGTACTCTTTCTTCCACCGATAGTAGGTCTGTTCCGTGATCCCCAACTTGCAACAAGCCTCCACCAGTCCAAGGCCTCTGCCCATCTCACTTTCGATCGTCCGCAGATGCCCGATGATCTCCTCGGTCGGATACCGTTTGCGTGCCATGCCCCCTCCTTCCGTCGGCCGAAATCCTAACGCTACATCCGGCCTGGTTTATAGGGAGCAGGTCACAACTCCGTGTGTGTATCATCGCGACCTCATCTTGCTGGAAGTGGAGTATACGGCCTACGTTGTTGGACTGTGACCATAGGCCGGGAATTTTCCCATGGCCGACAACGTTCATCTAGCGTTTTTGAGAATTTTGCGGCGGCCTGTGACGCCCCAAGTCAGATCTTCATCGCCGCGTTTACTTCTGCGAGCGTGGCACGCGCGATGTGAGTGGCTCGACGGCTGCCATCCCGAATGATGTCATCGATTCGCGAGGGATTGCTCGTCAGCGCGGTACGCGCCTCCCACATCGGGGCCATACGCTCAACCATCCGATCAGATACAAGTTTCTTGCAGTCGATGCAGCCAATGGTGGCGGTTCGACAATCTTTATTGATCTGGTCCTGGACCGCTTGCGGCGAATAGATTTTGTGAAACTCGTAGACCGGACAGACGTCGGGATTGCCCGGATCGTTTCGGCGCACGCGTGCCGGATCGGTCACCATGGTTTTGAGCTTCTGACGAACGACCGGTTCGGTGTCAGAAAGGTTGATCGTATTGCCGTAGCTCTTGCTCATTTTCCGGCCATCGGTGCCTAGTACTTTGGGGAACTTTGTCAAATGTTCCTTGGGTTCACGGAAGACCGGCGTCTTGTAGATGTCGTTGAATCTTCGGGCTAGCTCCCTCGTCAGTTCGAGATGGGGGAGTTGGTCTTTCCCCACCGGCACAAAATCGGGTTTATACAACAAGATATCGGCGGCCTGCAGGACCGGGTAGCCTAGAAAGCCGTATGTGCTAAGGTCTTTTTCTTTAATTTCTTCCTGCTTTTCTTTGTAGGTCGGATTGCGCTCCAGCCAGGAGACGGGGGTCATCATCGAGAAAAGCAGATGCAAGACTGCATGTTCCTGGATGTGGGACTGGATGAAGACGCTGGAACGTTCGGGATCGATGCCAGCGGCGAGCCAATCGATCAGCAGTTCCCGTACGAACTCACCGATTCGGCTCGTGTCGGCATAGGTGGTTGAGAGGGCATGCAAATCAGCGACGAAAAAGTAGCATTCAAATTGTTCCTGCAGGGCTTTCCAGTTTTCCAGCGCACCCAAGTAATTACCAAGATGCATGAGTCCGCTCGGCTGCATGCCGCTAAGCACTCGTTTCCGTGGCGCGGTCATTCTGCGGTTCCTGTGCCGAGGCCGAGCGCGGTCGACAGGATCGTGCCGGAGAGGCCCGAGGCGAATGTGTGGGCGATGGTGTGGATCACACGAAGTTCTTTGTCGAACACAATGAGGCCGAGCAAAATGAGCATCCCGTAGGGCTCCAAGCGAGCGAGAGCCCTCGCCGGTTTGGCCGGGAGCAGGCACGTCAAGATTCGCCCGCCGTCGAGCGGCGGGATGGGAATCAGATTAAGCAGTGCCAAGAATACGTTAATTATGACGGAATACACAGCCATGACGGCGATCGGACGCAGAAACAAGGTAGTCACGGAGCTCAATGGGGAATCGGCTCCAGCCGTCTGTCGAATGGACAGTGTCGGTTCCAGCATCAGGAGAAGGGCCAAGAGCAACGCGCTGACCACCGCGAGTACAAGGTTCATCCCTGGCCCTGCGGCAGCCACGAGTGCCATGTCGCGCCGAGGTTCATGCATGTTGCGAGGATCGATCGGAACCGGCTTAGCCCAACCCAACAGAAAACTGCCCGGGAGGATCAAGCAGATCAAGGGCATGATGATGGTGCCGAACGGGTCGATGTGGGCAAGGGGATTCATGGTGAGTCGCCCTTGGAGTTTCGCGGTCGGGTCGCCACACTTCGCGGCTACCCATCCGTGCGCATATTCATGAAGCACCACGGCGAACAGGAGGGGGAGTCCCATGTAGGAGATTTTGTGGAGGGTCTGTGGAAGTAAGTCCATTTCGGATCGACCTTAGTCCAGCTGCATGAATTTACCTTGTTTAACCTGCAGAAGAAAGAGCGGACGGTGCAAAATGCCGTCTGGCCCAAATCCAGCCGGTCCGGCGAGTGTGGGCAGGTCTCGCTGGGTCAGCAAAAATTCGTGGATCGCCTCTCCCGAGGTCGCGCCCTTACGGATCCCCTCGATGACCACCCTCGCCGCATCGTACCCCTGCATGGTGAAGAGCGACGGCGTGGTTTGGAAACGCTTCTGGTATCGCTGAACAAAATCCTGCACGGCGTAGTTTGGGCTATCCACGAAGAATCCGTCAACGAAGACGGCTCCATCCACCGTGCGATCTGTGGTGCGGGTGAAGTCCTGCGCGTTCCACCCGTTTGTCCCGAGCATGGGGATTTTCATGTCATGGAACACGAGCTGTGCGGAGATGAGGCCGATTTCGCTGGAACGACTCGGGATAAAAATCGCATCAAACCCCGGAGTATACAGAAGCCGCTTCTCGTTTCTGTTGATGGCTTTGCCGGCTGGCCGTGATGGATCAAATGGAACTGAGAGTCCATACTTCTCGAGATCTTCGGCTTTGAGCCGTTTGATCTGTGGGCTGAAATCCGTCTCGCCTTCCTTGAAGGACTCGATGGCGATGATTTCTCCGTCGTGCTGTCGAACTTCCTGTGCGAAGAGTCGCGCGAGTTCTCGCCCGTAGATCGTATCGGGGTGGAGGATGCAGAACCGGCGATAGCCTTGTTCATTCGTGGCGTATGCCGCGATGCGTTCGGCTTGCAGGGCGTACGTAAGAGAGGTGCTGAACAGGTAGTTGCCCAGTCGGCGGACGTTTGGGAGTGTGGCTGCAGGGGTTATCAACGGCACTCTGGTTTTTTGCGCCATTTCTGCCATGACTGGGAGGTTCTTTGACAGCATGGGGCCAATGACAACGAGCGGACGTTCGTCGTTGAGGAGCGTCGAGAGATCATCCAAGAAGCCCTGACGGTCTGCATCGTGGTCCTTCACGATCAGTCCGATAGACGGCGTGCCAGCCTGCTCGCGAGCGCGCTCGACCGCGAGCTGAATGCCTTCCAGCACATCATTGGCGAAGGTGGCCAGAGGCCCCGACAGTGGAAGGACCGCCGCGATGAAATACTGATTCGCTTTTAGCTTGGTCTTTAAGAGAGCCAGCGACTCACTAGCCTTGGGGCCATAGGGATGAGTGGGAAAGGCGGTGAGAAAATGTTGGGCTTCTCGTTCCGCCATGTGGTCTTCGCCGCGTGCGGTGTAGTACTCGATGAGGCGAATGGACGCGAGGTCGCCCGGATAGGAAGGTGGGTATGCATCCCGCACTCGGATCAGCGCTTTCCTGTCGAGCTTCTCTCCGATAAATTCTCGAATCTGCTCGCGAGTTTCCGTCGCCTGTTCGTCCGAACTGCCAGCCATTCCTTCTAAAAGCGTGTGGATGGCTCGTACATAATCCTTCTTTTGAGCCAAGAAGTCCGCGGTCAGTTTCAGCGCTTCGCGCTTGGCGTCATCATCGTGAGCCGTGGTGCGAACTTGGGCCAGTAACGGCAGGGCCAGATCCACATTACCCATGGCAGCATGCGTGCGGGCCAACATGAGCCTGCCCCGGTCCACCAGTTCGGACGCGGGATACTCTTCTAGAAGTTGGTGCAGATACCTTAGCGCTTTCGAGTATTCCTTCATGTCATAGAGTGCGGCGCCAAGGAGTAAATACGCGTCATCCAGATGTTCAGGGTGTGGAGCGGTTGCAAGAAATCGACGGAGAGCGGCAGCGGAGGAAACAGGGTCGCCCTTATCGATGAGTTGTTTAGCCTGACCCAGGATCGGTGGATTGAGGGCAACGCTCATTGACGTGTCTGCTGCCTCACCGGACCTCGGTGACTGGATGTCTGGGCCGAGCAATGTGGCGAGAAAGACGACGCCGATCAGACGTGACCAGACAACGAAGGTGTGGGGGTTGTGTCTGTAGGGGAGCATTGCGTTTGAACGGCGAGAGACTATTCGCCATACTAACTGACTAGTATCGGAAAGGGTGCGGGGTGTCAAGGAGAACCACCGTGGTTTCATTGTGTTCACAAAATGAATTGGCTATAGTTCGTTCATTGTCGCATTGCGTGGGCTATGGGGACCTGTGCGGGATCTTTGTTGTTTTTATATGAGTGGTTATGGCTGATTCACTATCTCCGTTATTAGATTCTCTTGTCGAACGATATCTCAGCCAGTTGCGGGTTGAGGGCGGCTTGGCAACCAACACGCTTGAGTCCTACCGGCGAGACCTCACAAAGTTCCAGCAGTACTTGGCGCAGCATCGGCTTCGAATGGGCGATTCCATTTCGCCGCAGATTGTGGTCGCCTTTCTCGCCTCGCTCAAACAGAAGCCGCTCGCGGCCTCGTCCGTTGCTCGCATACTTTCGGCGATGCGGGGTTGGTTTCGTTTTCTAGCTCAGGAAGAAATTGCGGAGGGAAATCCCCTGCGCGATCTTGCGGCCGCGCGCCGTCCGGTCCGTTTGCCGAGGACGCTGACAATGCAGGAAATCATTGCGTTGCTTGACATGCCTGTGCGTCCTGCCGCCGAGGATCACCGTGACCGTGCGATGTTGGAATTGCTCTATGCGTCTGGCCTCCGCGTCTCAGAACTCGTCGGGCTTGGTGTTTCGCAGATCGATCTGAACGTAGGTTGCGTGCGAGTCATAGGGAAAGGCGCCAAGGAGCGAGTCGTGCCGATGGGACAGACGGCGCGGGACATGCTGGCCGAATACGTGGAGCAGGTGCGACCAACCCTGCTAAAAGGGCGACCGTCGCGCGCGCTATTCGTATCACGACGTGGACAGGTACTGACCAGGCAGGCGTTTTGGAAGCTGCTGCGGCAACGTGCACAGCGTGCTGGGATTGCGAAGCCGATCTCGCCGCATATGTTGCGGCATTCCTTTGCGACGCATTTGCTCGAAGGTGGGGCTGATCTGCGCGTGGTCCAGGCGATGCTGGGCCATGCCAATATCGCGATGACACAGATCTACACGCACGTGGAACGCAGTCGACTGAAGCAGGTCCATCGACAACATTTTCCGCGGCAGGCCAGTCGAAAGCGGTCTTGTGCATGAACTTTCATGGGCCTGTGAAGCCGCGCGTTGCGCTCTTGCGAAAAGTAGGAACATGTCTGCAAGAAGAGCGCGAGATCTGGTTGACAAGGCAGCAGGGACTTGATAACCTCCGCCGAGGTTGCTAAGAAAATCGGGCGGATAGCTCAGTTGGGAGAGCGCTGCCCTTACACGGCAGAGGCCACAGGTTCAATCCCTGTTCCGCCTACCAACAATTTTTGGTATCAGACACAGGACGAGAACATCCAGAGGTCAAATTCAGAGTTCTGGCCATGACCGACGATCACACATATAGTCGTGTTGGTACGATCTTCCACAATAAGTAGACTTTCAAGGGGCCGTCGTTCAGCCTGGTTAGGACGCCAGATTGTCAATCTGGAGGTCGCGGGTTCAAATCCCGTCGGCCCCGCCATTTGCCCACGCGGTGCAGTGAGTAGAGGAGGGAGAGCCTAGTCTCATATGTTTCAATCTGGTCCTATGGGACTTATCGGCTCGCTCGGAGTTGTCTCTAAATTTGTCCTTCTCCTGCTTTTCTGCTTTTCCGTCATTTCGTGGGCCATCATTCTGTATAAATGGGCGGCCTTCCGTACCGCCGATGCTGCGGACCGCCGATTCCTGGTAGTGATGTCTAAGTCCAAAGATGCAGACGAAGTGGTACGGCATGCGCTACGTGCAAATGGGAGCCCCTGTGCAAAAATTTTCCACGGGGTTGTTGACCGGTTGGGCCATGCATCTGGAGAAAGCCTGGAATCGCAGGGTGGTGGCGGTGGAGCCCCGGTGTTTGATCGGCATGCTATGGAGCGGATAGCGGCTCATATTGCCCAAGGCCAAATTGGCAAGCTGGAGTCGTTCCTACCATTTCTTGCGACGACTGGGAACATCAGTCCGTTTGTGGGTTTGCTAGGCACCGTGATGGGGATCATCGATTCGTTCCGAGAAATCGGCACGCAAGGCACAGCCAGTATTGCTGCCGTGGCGCCAGGCATTTCCGAAGCCTTACTTGCGACCGCAGCCGGATTGTTTGCGGCGATTCCCGCCGTCATTGCCTACAACTATTTTCTGACGCGTATCCGGCGCACGGCCTTCCACATGGATTCCGTGGTCGTCGAGCTCCTCGCGTTGATTTCCGCAAAAGCGAAGCTGGTTTCTGTGGGAGCGAGGGGATGATTCTCGAGACCAGGCAACGTCGGTTTTTGGCGGAAATCAATGTGATCCCGCTTGTCGACGTCGTGCTGGTGCTGTTGATAGTTTTCATGGTGACGGCGCCAATGCTCTATCGCGGGATGGACGTCAAATTGCCCACCTCCGCATCGAACACGATCAAACCAGCAATGCGCGCGGTGCTCACAATCGGAAAAGATCAGCGCCTGTACCTCGACAAAGATCAGGTGGGTCTCGCTCAGTTGGAGAGCAAGCTGCGTGTGCTCAAAGAGGAGCATGCGGATGTGTCACTGTATCTGCGGGCCGACCGCGACGTGCCGTATGGAGTGGTTGTCCAGGTGATGGATGGGGTTAAAAAGGTCGGCATTGAAAAACTGGGCATGGTGACCGATCCGACTGGACCAGAACGAGTCATCGATATCGCGACGCCACAGCGAAAAAAATAGGATGCAGAGGATTTATGCGACCCGCGTCTGCATCATCCGAGATGTGGTTGGATGGCGAGTGGCAGGCAAATCTGACTTGTCGTCTTGGACGCGCAGTGGTGGTGTCGCTCGTGTTGCACCTGGGAGTGCTGGTCGTGGTGGCGTGGGTTCGGTTCCCCCAGCATGGAGAGCGGCCCTTGGCATCCATCGAGATTTCGCTCGCGAGTGTGCCGACTCCGCCGGTGAAGGCGATCAAACCAAAGAAGCGCCAGCCAAAGGTGGTGAAGGCGATCAAACCGAAGAAGAGCCCACCCAAAGTGGTGAATCAACTCCAGCCAGCTCCGCCCGCGAAGATGGCTCCGGTGGCGCCAGTGAAACCGTCTAACGATGTCATGCGTGACGTCATGAAGGGAATTGAGCTGCCGCCCGATGCCCCAAAATTTGGAGACTTTACTCCGACGGAGAGACCAAAGAGAGCGCAACTAAAACTGCCGGATATTCCGGTTGTCTCTGAGACGAAGGAGCCGGTGATTAAACTGCCGGGTCTCAAGCACCAGCCGTCGCTGACCGAAGATTTGCATAAAGAACTGGATGAGGAGCTCAAGAAGATGAAAAAGATCGAGTTCCCTAAGCAGGTGCAAGGCGAGGTATTGCCAAAGCCCTCGCCGCAGGTCGAGGCGAAGGCCCCGAGCGTGAAGGCGGTTGATACCACGCTCAAAGTACAGGGGAGGGCTCCTGGGTCGAATGCCTATCTGGGGCGCGTGCGCCAAAGAATCAGCAGCTATTGGAGTGCACCGCCTGTGGATGTGACCGGCCAGACGTATGTCGTCATTGTGCAGTTCAGACTTCATCGGAACGGGTCGGTGACTGGAGTGGCGATCGAACGGTCCTCTGGAAATGAGTACTATGATTTGGGGGGGAAACGGGCGGTTCTCAGCGCGATCCCATTGCCTGTGTTTCCTCCCGAATTGACGGAATCTTATTTCGACGCCCATTTTACGTTCACAGTGGGCGAGTCACAAAGGTAGATGATGATGTTTCGAGCCGTCATGGTCATCAGTATCAGTGTGACGGTCGGACTTGCCTGGATCATCGAATCCGGTGCGGCTGACGTGTTTCTGGAGGCGGTCAGACCGGATTTTCAGAAGATTCCACTGGGAGTTGCCAGGATTGAGAATATGGGTGGGTCGGAGTCGCTTGAAGGACAGATTAAGCTGGGCAGCCGCATCGAAGAAGTGCTCAAGGCGGACGTGCGCCGTTCCCTGATTTTTTCTCTCGTCGATTTGCCCAGCATCGGGCTTAAGGTTAGTAATATTGGGACGTGGCCTGATCCTGCATTCAAGCAGGCAGCTGAGCATGGGGTGGCTGTCATTGTTTGGGGCAAGGCGGGGATGGAAAACGGGGATGAGACCCCGGATGTCAACATGGACGGCTATGTGTATGATACGGGTAGTGATGAGATGGTCGGTAGCAAACGATATGTAGGGTCCACCTCCGTGGTTCGGCTGATGGCGCATCGGTTTGCCGATGAACTTGTGTTTCGGTATACGGGAGAGCCAGGTATTGCCCGGACGAAGATCGCCTATGTCTCGGAGCTGGGATCGGCCCGTGAATTGTTTGTGATGGACTACGACGGATATGACCCGCGCCAGTTGACGGCCGATGGATTCCTTAATCTCATGCCGCGATGGTCGCCGGACCGTCGGTTTTTGGTGTTCACGACATACCGCAATCGGAACACGCAAGATATCAATATGATTGAACTGGCAACGGGGAAACGTTGGACGCTCGTGTCGTTGGGCGGACTGAGTATCACACCGGCTCTGTCTCCTGATGGGACTTCCCTTGCGTTTGCCTCCAGTCATGAAGGAAATTCCGAGCTCTACCGCATGGATACACGCACGAAGGCCCTTCAGCGACTGACCGTGAATGCTTCTGGAGATCTTTCCCCCTCGTGGTCTCCTTCTGGCCGTGAACTTGCCTTTACCTCTGATAGGAGCGGGGGGCCGCAAATCTTTTTCATGAGCGAGGATGGCTCCAATGTGCGCCGGCTGACGTTTGAAGGAGACTATAATGCTGTACCGGCCTGGTCTCCTCGTGGGAATTGGATTGCCTATGTGTGCCGCACTCCGAAGAAGGAATACAAACTGTGTTTGATCACCCCAGATGGGCAAAAGCGAGTGCAATTGACCGCGGGGCCTGGGGTTGACGATTCTCCATCCTGGTCTCCGGATGGACGGCATGTCGTGTTTAGTTCCACGGCCGACGGGAAAAGTCAGATCTACATGATTAACGCCGATGGCAAAGATCGCGAACGCATTACGTTTATCGGACCACACAACAGCGCGCCGACGTGGTCGCCGGCGTCGTAATTCTAGCGTGCGAGGCATTGAACAACGATGGTCCCCACTGTAAGAAAGATGGGACCTCGCTACAGAAAGGAGTCGACAAAATGAAAAGGTTACAATCAACAATCTATTTGCCGTTGATCCTCGGAGTAATCGTACTGGGGACGCCAGGATGTTCCAAGAAGGCCATCCAGTCCGGCGGAGGCACAGAACAGGATATGGCTAAGGGATCTGATGGGGCGACCAAAAGCGGGGCCAGTCCAAATTTTCCCGACACCTCACTTTCTGGACAAGACGCCTCGAGCGGGCTGCGCGGATTGGATAAGAATCCGTCTGAAGAGCGCGTCGGGGGTAGTACCTTAACGGCCAAGGCTGATCCAGGCAGTGCCGACCGCCAGATGGATGAAATCCGCGCCGAACAAGCTGCCTCGGCCGCAGCCGGATTGCGAGACGTCTTTTTCGCTTTCGATAGCTTTTCAATTTCTGAAGAAGGACGTCAGGCCCTGTCCCGCGACGCGGAATGGATCGAATCGAATCCAAGTGCACAATTGAAAGTCGAGGGGCACTGCGACGAGCGAGGGACTTCTGCCTATAACTTAGTGCTGGGCGAGAAGCGCGCCAAAGCCGTCCGGAACTATCTTGTCGAACTTGGCGTAGCCACCAACCATCTCTCGGTGGTGTCCTATGGCAAAGAACGGCCATTCTGCAAAGAGCACACCGAGTCTTGCTATGCGCAGAATCGCCGCGGGCATGTAGTCGTCAAGACAGCCAAGTAGGGTGACGATCGCTCCATTCGCAGGATGCCAATGCCAATGGTAATGGTATGGTAATGGTAATGGAAGAGAGTCCGGAGTTTCTTTGCGTGGGCTTGCAGACCACATTGGCCTGGAATATCAACAGCAAGCGAGGTGCGCTGTGGCTGTGGTCATAGTTTTGTTGTTCGCGTTCCTGTCTGGGTGCGTCGCGCAACAGGCTGATCTGAGACAAACTGAGAAAGTTCTGCAGAAACGCATCAAACAGCAGGACGAGGAGTTCTCTCAGGCGAGGGCCAGGCAGAGCCAGGAGATTTCTACGCTACGCGAGCAAGAATTGCCGCAGTTGCGGGGGAAGCTTGAGGAGGCCTTGCATCAGGCGCAGAATCTCCAGGCCAAACAGGAGGATCTCAAGCATCGGTCGGCACAGTTGGAGCAGCAGGCGAAGAAGCTGGAGCAGCTAGTGGCGAAGCTGGAAACCGACGGCAGTACGCGCCATCTCTGGGTGCAAAAAAGTCTCGATACTCAGGATGCCAAGGTCGCGGCCCGACTGGACGAGATCTCCAAGGGGATGGAAGCCGCGATGGCGGTGTTGAAGAAAGACATCGTTGAGGTCTTTCAGCGCACGACCGAAACGTTGGCGAAGCGGGTAGATGTCAGGCTTGAGGAGCAACAAAAAGGGTTGGTTGAGAACCAGCACCGGCTCGACCAGGTCTCGCAACAATTTACTCAATTCAATCAGGTGCTGACAGGATTCAGAGAGGCGCTGACAGGACTTAACGATCGTGTTGGGCAGGAAGAACAGATTGCCAAGAGTCTTGCAGCGAGGATCGACGCCGATTCCAAGGCAGCCTCCGTGCATGCGACAGAGGTCAACAAAAGCGTCGCATCTGTGGCCAAAGCACTCGAATCTGTCGGGCAAAAAATCACCGCTCGCTTCGACGAGCAAGACCGTCGGATCGAGTCTCTCACAAAGTCAGTGCGGCAAACCAATCACAAGCCAGGGTCTCGTCAGCAGGTGACGAAGCAAGCCCAACAATCGGTCCCGGTACCGAGTCACGACCTTGCGCTTGCACGCTCGGAGCGGGCGGAGCATGAATCGAGCCCCGCACCAGCCCCTCACGACGGCTCGGCGGATACGCCTGCACCGTCGGCGACAATTGCTGCACCCCAGGCATCACCGACTTTCGAGTCCACACAGACTAATGCCGAGCCCCCTGATAGGGTCCGCTATGAGCGTGTGCTGGCACTGTTTCGGGATGGGGATTTGGAAGGTGCCCGACGTGGGTTCTCCACATTCCTCTCGGAGTATCCGAACTCCGATTTAGCGCCGAATGCCCGCTACTGGCAGGGAGAGTCTTACTACGGGAAGAAAAACTTTCAAAAAGCGATTGCTGCTTATAATAAGGTGGAGCTTGACTATCCCGGCAGTGGGAAGGTGCCCGCCGCGATTCTGAAGAAAGGCTTTGCCTATCTAGCCTTGAAAGACAAGAAGCGGGCGTCCTCGGCATTTAAACAAGTGGTCACGTTCTATCCGAAAAGCCCTGAGGCGGGAAAAGCGTCGGACAAACTGGCTAAGCTCAAGGAGGTACGGTAACCCGTATGGATGACCGTCGCCTGTCTGCTGCAATGACCTTCGGGGCGCTCGTTCCGATGTTGTTGCTCACTGGCTGTGCCAAACACGCCGATTTTGTCGAGGTCCGTGATCAGCTCTCGACAATCTCTCGATCGCAGGACCAGGACCATCAACGGGTGGATGCAGTGTTGCGGCGATTGGAGTCGGTGGAGCGGGACAAGGATGATGTGGGGTCTAGTAAGCCACGAGTCGATGAGTTGGCCGCCCGTCTCCAAAAGATTGAGAATCGACTGGCTAAGCTGGAAGACACGATGGGCCAGCCGTCAACGGAGCTTGCTCCTGCGTCCTCTGAGCCGCGCCCAACCCAACCGACTAAATCGGCTCAATCAGCGGAATCCGGGACGAGCGTGTTGGGTTTGCCAGGGATTACGCCGACGTCCGCCTTCAATCTGGCCTATAACGATTATCTCAATGGAAAGTATGAACTCTCCGTGGCTGGATTCCAGCGCTTCATCAAAGATTTCCCAGGCACATCGCTGACCCCGAATGCCCAGTTCTGGTTGGGCGAGTCGTACTACAACTTGAAGGACTATGGACGCGCCGTCCAGACGTACGAATATCTTGTGGCAGAATATCCCGGCAACGAAAAGGTCCCTGCCGCTCTGTATAAGCTTGGTTTGGCAACCGCTGAGACGGGGGATCTCGTCAAATCAAGAAAGAATCTGAAACGTATCATCGAAGAGTTTCCCGCATCCAACGAATCCGAACTGGCGAAGAACAGGTTGGCCGAAAATAGATGATTGTCGCTGTGCCGCGACGCCCCACCCCGTTACTGTCTCATCGTTCTTGAGGAGCCTCATGCCGTGCTGACAACCGGCGGCAGTGGGAAGATTCATGTCTTGCCTGGCGATGTCGTCAGTCGCATTGCGGCCGGCGAGGTTGTCGAACGCCCTGCTGCGGTGGTGAAGGAGCTTGTTGAAAATAGTCTGGATGCCGGCAGTCGCTCCATCACCGTCGAGGTCCAAGACGGCGGGCTTGCTCTGATTCGCGTCACGGATGACGGCGAGGGGATGAGTCGGGAAGACGCGCCGCGCGCATTTGATCGGCACGCCACGAGCAAACTCTGGTCCGATCAGGACCTCTGGTCCATCCGCACGATGGGGTTTCGGGGTGAGGCGTTGCCGAGCATCGCCTCTGTCTCTCACGTGCGCGTCACTACTGCGATGCGTTCCGCAGAGGTCGGTACCGAGTATCAGGTCAAAGGTGGAGCTGTCGGGAGGATTGTCGACGCTCCTCCGGTGACTGGGACCAGAATCGAAGTGACGGAGCTCTTCTTCAATCAGCCGGCCCGTAAGAAGTTTCTTAAGTCGATACCAACAGAATTCTCTCACATCAGCCACGTGATTCAGCAGGCGGCGCTCGCCTGTCCGTCCGTTCATTTCAGATTAACGCACAATGGCCATGAAATCTTGAATTACCCTGCCGCGTTGTCAGACAAGGATCGAGTTAGCCAGGTCTATCGGCACGTGTTTCTCGATCAGAGCCTCTTGGTGCAGGCGGCTCTACCAGCGGCCAGAATCAGCGGATATACCGTCGATGCGGTCCATGCGAAGTCCTCACGCACGCCACAAGAGCTGTTCGTGAACCGGCGTCCCGTGCGCAATGCCGCTGTGTTTCATGCCGTCTCCGAAGGGTACGGGTCATTTCTGCCCAAGGGGCATCATCCGCTGTTTGTGCTGTTTCTGGACGTTGATCCTGACCGGGTCGATGTGAACGTCCATCCCACTAAGCGCGAAGTTCGATTTTCGGAGAACGAGGCGATTCATCAACTGGTGCGGCGAGCGGTTCGCCAGGCCTTGGGAACGCCAGAGCGGGCTTCCCTCATGCCAGGAATTTCGCTGACTAACTCGGGGTTGGTGAGTGAGGCAGCGGGGGCTCCCGTCTCAACTTCCTTCCCGCGGCAGGCGGTGTTCCCCACCGTCGTTGCTCCCGTCAAGACATCATTCGTCGAGATGGACTCTCGGGTCATCGTACCGTCTGGGGCCGAGACACAATTGGCTTTTGTGAGTGAGGTGGCTGAGCCGTACATTCGTGTTCCCTCCTCGGAGGTGGTCGCGCTGGGGCAGCTCAATCGAACGTTTCTGGTCGTTCAGATTGGGAGCGACTTAACTGTCATCGATCAACACACCGCCCATGAGCGGGTCCTCTTCGAACGGCTGTATCGTACGTGGACCGCACACGGCATTCAATCCCAGCCGCTCCTCATTCCCGAATCGATCGAGTTATCGGCACCCCATGCCGCACTCCTCCAGCATTATCAAGGTGAACTTGAGAAACTGGGACTGGGGCTTGAACCGTTTGGGACGTCGGCGGTGTTGATTCGAGAGATCCCGGTGGGGCTAGGCACGATCAATCCGGAAACGTTTCTCCAGGATCTCCTCGATGAGCTGAGTCAATGGGACAGTGCGTCCAGTGTGGAGGCGAAAACCAGGCCGGTGTTGGCGTCGCTGGCTTGTCATGGTGCTGTCCGCGCAGGCCGTCCGATGGAGCTGCCGGAAATCAAGACACTGGTTGAGGATTGGAGGGCCGAAGGGGCAATCACGACCTGCCCCCATGGTCGACGGACCGCGTTTCGGCTCAGCACGGATGACTTGGAGAAGATGTTCGGTCGGGTGGGTTGGTAGCCTGGGCATTGTCGCCGAGGGAACATGTGGAAGCTATCGGAGGCTGTGTGTAAACGTCGTCCCTTGGTCGTGTTGCTTGGCCCCACGGCGGCTGGGAAGAGCCGCATTGCCGTGCATGTGGCAAAGCACTTCGACACTGATGTGCTCACGGCAGACTCGCGTCAGGTCTATCATGGCATGGATATCGGTACGGATAAACCGACTCTCGAAGAGCGCCAGGGTGTGCCACACCAACTTATCGATTTGGCCGATCCCGATGAGTCGTTTAATACGGGATGGTATCGGCAGGCGGCGCTCGTGGAGATCGATCGGTTGTTGGCTACGAGACAGTTGCCTTTCGTGGTTGGTGGAACGGGACTCTATATCCGGACGTTGGTACGGGGATTGTGTCCAGCTCCCCAGGCGGACCCTCAGGTGAGGGATGAGTTGATGAAGATCAGTAGGGAACAAGGGCGAGACCGTCTCTATGCGGAATTGGTCCGCATCGATCCCGACTCCGCAGCACGGTTGCACCCCAACGATGAAGCAAAGGTGATGCGGGCCTTGGAGGTGCATCGGTTGTTAGGGCAGCCGATGTCGGCAATGCAGCGTCAGCATGGATTTCAGGAGGCTCTGTTTTCCACGCTTCTTATCGGGTTGCAGCGACCAAAAGAGGTGCTGTACAAACGGATTGAGGAACGAATTGATTGGCAGTTGGCTCATGGAATGGAAGAAGAGACCCGGGCATTGCTCGAACGTGGTTATGGGCGTCACCTGGGGTCGATGAAGGGATTGGGCTATCGGCAAGTGTCTGCCTATATGGCAGGCGAGTACGATTACCCTGAAATGGTCCGGCGATTCAAGCGCGACACCAGGCACTTTACCAAACGACAGATGACGTGGTTTCGGAAGGAACCGGGCGTCGTGTGGGTTTCGATCGAGGAGGATGAATCTCTTGAGCAAACCGTCGGGCGAGTCGTCGCACTCATCGATCAGTTTGTTGAAGCGTTGGAGCGGGCTACGTATTCAGGGATGATGCAGCAGATGGCGTGGGGAGAAGGATCAGTACGAAGGGGCAGAAGATGAATGGGCAGGCTTCGGTGGGGATCATTGGGGGGAGCGGACTCTACGACATTGAGGGATTCAAATCGATTCGGGAAGTCCGGGTGCGAACCCCATTCGGCGCCCCATCTGATGCGATCATCGTAGGCACGCTCGAGGGGATACGGGTGGCATTTCTCTCCCGGCATGGGCGCGGCCATCGGCTGAATCCAAGCGAGATCAACTATCGTGCCAATATCTATGCGCTCAAGTCGCTGGGTGTCTCTCGTGTGATTTCCATGAGCGCTGTGGGGAGCATGAAGGCGTCAATCCGTCCGGGCGATGTGGTTGTTCCCGATCAGTTTATTGACATCGCGAAGCGGCGTGCCTCTACGTTCTTCGAAGGGGGGATCGTGGCACATGTGGCTTTCAGCGAACCGATCTGTGTTGCGCTGGCACAAACCCTCGCCTCGTCCGGTCAACGGCTGGGGGCCATGCTCCATCGTGGTGGAACCTATCTCTGCATCGAGGGTCCACAGTTTTCGACGAAAGAGGAGTCACGGCTCTATCGACAGTGGGGAGTCGATGTGATTGGCATGACCAATATGCCGGAAGCGAAGCTGGCGCGCGAAGCGGAACTCTGCTACGCGACGATGGCACTGGTGACCGACTATGATTGCTGGCACGAGACGGAAGAGGCCGTCACGGTTGAGGCCATTCTCGGCACGCTATATCAAAACGTAGCTTTGGCCAAGCGAATTCTGCTGGCGGTTGTGCCGTCTGTTGTCGAATCCCCAGCTTGTCCCTGTCATCGGGCCTTGGACAATGCGATTGTGACCGCTCGGAAAAGTATGTCTGCCGCAGTCCGGAAGAAGCTTGCGTTACTTACCCACCGTGTCATGGCACCAAAGAAAGGAGCGCATTGAGTCATGGGGAAGTTGTTAGTAGTTGGATCGGTCGCGCTCGATACGGTGAAAACTCCATTTGGCGCGGGGACTGATATTCTTGGAGGGTCCGCCACCTACTTCTCGACTTCGGCCAGTTTCTTCACCTCCGTGGCTCTCATTGCCGTGGTCGGAGAAGATTTTCCTCAGCAGCATATCGCGTTTTTGAAGAGCCGTGGCATCGATCTGACGGGCCTTGAATGGCGTCCTGGGGCAACCTTTCGCTGGAAGGGAGAGTATACGCACCAGCTTAACGAAGCCCATACGCTGGATACCAAGCTCAATGTCTTTGAGACTTTTCGTCCCAAGATCCCCGAGGCTTATCGATCGCCGGACATCTTGTTTCTCGGGAACATTGATCCGGAGCTCCAACTCGATGTCCTGCAGAAAGTGGAACGCCCGACGCTGGTGGCATGCGACACGATGAACTTCTGGATTAATGACAAGCGCGATGCGCTCTGGAAGGTGTTGGAGAAGGTGGACGTGCTGATTATCAACGATGGTGAGGCTCGCGCGCTAGGTCAGGATTCAAACTTGGTCAAAGTAGCGAAACTCGTCTTGTCGCGAGGCCCCAAACACCTCATTATTAAACGTGGGGAATATGGGGTTCTTATGTTCAATGAGAAACAGGTCTTCGGCGCTCCGGCGTTCCCCCTCGAAGACGTGCGTGATCCCACAGGAGCCGGTGATACCTTTGCCGGTGGGTTTTTGGGCTACCTGGCGGCAACGGGAAACCGATCTCCTGAGGTCATGAAACAGGCGATCATCTTCGGAAGCGTCATGGCGTCGTTTACTGTAGAAGCCTTTAGTCTTGACCGATTGCACATCCTGGATTACAAAGAGATTCAGGCTCGGTTCGGTGAGTTCAAGCGATTGACTCATTTCGAGGATGTGTAGTGAATACGATGAATTGGTGCAGGGGTTCGAATCGTTCGTTCAACTCATATAGGACTGGGCTGTGTTGTACGCTGGCCTGGTTCGGGCTGTTGAGCGCACTCGGAGGCTGTACCGTCAGCAAGGAGACTATCCAGAAATCGCAAGGGTATTATCAGGAAGGTGTGGCCAATCTCACGGGGGATCGCCAGAGAGCGTTTGTCTCGTTTCAGAGATCCATTCAACTCAATCCAAACAACAAAGAATCTCGGTATGCCATAGGGCATGTGTATGCGCTTCGAGGTAAGTTGCCCCAGGCTGAAGAAGAATTTCGGCTGGCGATCAAAATCGATGAGAACTTTTCTGAAACACACACGTATCTAGGTCAGATCCTTGCCAGCCAGGATCGTTGGGATGAGGCCATCAAGTCCTACCGCCAGGCACTGGCAAATCCCTTGTATTCCACCCCGGACTTGGCCAGATTTCACCTTGGCCTCGCGCTTGCCCAGCAGGGCGATTTTCAGGCTTCGATGGAAGTGCTGGAGGATGCCGTGGGGGTGAATCCTCCGAGCGTGCCGCCGGCAAGGACTCATCTGGAATTGGGCCGTGTGTATTACAAAATGGGATACACGACTAGGGCTCGTGAGGTACTGGAGAAAGTGACGACTTTGGATAAGGGTGGGGAGTTTGCGGCAGCCGCCCTGGAATTGTTGGCTCAATTGAAGTAGTAGAGGGTCTATGGAATCGGTTGGCGAATTCTTCAAGCAAGTCCGAGAGACAAAGGGGTTGACCATTGACAATGTGGCATCGAAGACCCGTATTCGGTCCGACTTCGTCAAGGCGCTCGAGGATGGGAATTTCGCCAAGTTGCCTGACCAAGTGTTTGCCCGCGGGTTTGTTCGTTCCTACGCGCGCTCGCTTGGATTGGATGAGGAAGATGCAATCCACCGGTTTATCCAATCGGCCGGAGCCTTTTACGAGAAGCAGGAGGAACGGGAACGTCTCAAGGTTCGTCAGGCTGAAGAGGAGCGGAAGCGTCGGGCCAATCGAAAAGCGGTGGCAGTCGCCATCGGCATAGCCGTACTCACCTTGATTTTTCTTTTGAGCCGGGAACAGTCGTCTGTGCTTCACCGAGGGAATCCTGATCAGGCCTCAATAAAACGTAGCGCGCAGACCGCCAATGACGCACTGGAAGCGGCCACGCGTCAGGAACCCGAGCCTGTCGCGGTGGCTCCGAAGCCAAGCGATGTTCCTGCCGCTATGCCAAAACCAACGACGGATGCTCGTCGTCCGGAGTCGGCCGTGTCGCCTATGGTGGCCTCCAGGCCCGAGGCCGAGACGGTATCAACGGCGTCACTTGGAACAGATGGGCCGTTAGGTGGAATTTCTCTGGGCGGGGCTGAAACGACCACAGATGGTCAGCTGGTGTTAGATTTGGAGGCGACCGAGTTGAGTTGGGTCGTGGTGCAAATCGACGATGGCAGTCCGCAAGAGGCGCTGCTTCGACCAGGGGAGAAGGTGAGCTGGAAGGGGCAGGACCAGTTCATCTTGACCCTTGGCAACGCAGGCGGGGTGAAGGCCGAGTTAAACGGCAAACCACAGAAACCCTTTGGCCCCAGCGGGAAAGTTGTACGCGACGTCGTCCTCAAGCGATAGGGAATTCAGCGTCCTTCCAGGTATTCATTCCTCCTCCCATTCCACTCCGTATCATTCCTGCTGGCTCGCATGGCATGCTCTCGCATGATGAATTGATTTCAATTCAGCAGAACAGGTCACGCCTGCCTTAATGATGGTGGGGGTGCGTTCATTAATGATGAAGCGTGGGTGGGGCACAAAGGTGTCACGAGATAATGGAGGACATGAGAAGAGGCCCTCCGGTACGCCCCTAAGTACTCAAAATATCTTCCTCCCCTTTTGGTGAAAGCTGACAGGAGGCTTGATCTTCATTTAGACGGAGAAGGGATGATGGATTGGAGGAGAGGGGGGATCGTTTCTTGACAGGAATTAAAAGGCGTTGGTATAGTTTGCAAGTTTTGCCGGACTCTTGAAGAGACGTGGGCACAAACCGGCGGCCTGAGGCCGAGTTCCTGTGCGGTAGGTTCAACACAACAAAGGAGGAAGTGTGATGGGGTATTTGTCCAAGTTCTTGGGAGTCAGCGCAGCAGTGATGATGCTATCGATTTCGGTGGTAGGAGCCGAAGAGAAAAATCCACTCAAGCCGCGTGTTCCCCCCGCGGAAAGAAAAGCGGCGAGAAAGAACATGAACCCGATTCCGGTGACTCCGGAGAGCATCGCCAAGGGTAAAGCGTTGTTCGAAGGGAAGGGCACCTGCTTCAACTGCCATGGGAAGGAAGGCAAGGGCGATGGCGAAGCTGGCAAGATCCTAAATCCAAGCCCACGGGATTTCACGAACTGCAAGTTCCACAGGAAGCGGAAAGATGGCGAGCTCTTCTGGGTTATCAAGAACGGCAGTGCAGGAACTGGGATGGTCCCCTTGATTCCTGCTGCCATCACGGAAGATGAAGCCTGGGCGGTCATCAATTACGAGCGGACCTTCTGCAAGAAGGCCAAGTAAACGTTTAGAGAAAATCGTCGCGCGTGATGAGAGGGTGGGGAGGAAACTCCTCACTCTCTTCGTTTTTGGCGACGCTTTGCTTCAATAGAATGGAAGCTAAGGCCGGGTCCACATGACCCTACTTCCCGACAAGCCTCGCTGCTCAACGGCAGGAAGTAATCTTGTCATTCGCATCTGATCCAGGGAACGCTCTCGTCGGAGCCTGATAGTGCAGGTTCTCAACGCGAATTCATGAAAACTGAGGGAGGAAGGCATTCGCCGGTGTGATTTAGGAGGGATGCCGTCTGTGAAATCCGGAGGGAGTTACCTTGAATTCTCGTAGATGAAGCCATTAGCCTGGACTAGTCACGAAGCGTGATTAGTCCAGGCTGCGGGCTTCAACTTCGCCCCGCAGGATAGGGCTTCGCTCAGGGTTAGCCTTAAGCAGGCCGTACGTTCTGCCTAAACCGACAGGTCAGCATTCTCTTCATGTCAGTCCGAAAAGTCTCCGTCAGGCTCTCTGCCTATACCTGACGGAGACTTTTCCTCTTTGAAGCCCAAGGAACAATTAGTGTAAGATTAAGATACAGTGATCAACTGGTGATGGTTTGAGCGAGAGTGATTGTGCGGGATTTGCCGGAGACAAGACGATCGTTCCCAGTAGCACTGTCTGTGTTCATCATGATGAGAACAACATTCTGGAGGAACCCAGTTATGGTCAATCGGAGTCAGCAAGCGACCAAGTTGTCAATTGGTGCTGGACTGATCTTGGCGGTGTGTGCTCTCGCCGACCTCGGAGGCTGGTCGTCCGCATCCGCAGCGGGAGTCCCCCCAGCACTTGCTCAGGGCTTTTCCGAGATCGTGGGGAAAACGACCCCGGCCGTAGTGAATATCTCGGTGACCGGCAGGAGAGAGGGCGGACGTCGTCGCGGAGGATTACCTCCAGGTCCCTTCGAGGGACCTCCGGGTAACGAGCCGGGCAGAGGGGAACTGCCGACTCCGCCACCTATGCCTCATGGTCCTCCTATGCCGCACGGTCGTCCGGATCGGAGTGCGGGGTCTGGTGTCGTGTTTGACTCGAACGGCTATATCGTCACGAACAATCACGTGGTAGAGGGTGCCACGCAGATTACCGTCACACTGATTGACCGGCGCGAGTTTCCCGCCAAGATCATCGGCACAGATCCGAAGTCCGATTTGGCCGTGATCAAGATCGAGGCGGAGGATCTACCTGTGCTCAAGTGGGCAGAGTACGACAAGATACAAGTGGGTGATCTGGTGTTGGCCGTCGGAAGCCCGTTCGGACTGAGTTCCACCGTAACACTCGGTATCATCAGCGCCCTGGGACGAGGGAACGTCGGCATTGCAGACTATGAAGACTTCATCCAGACCGACGCGGCGATTAATCCCGGTAATTCTGGCGGGGCCCTCGTCAACATGAACGGGGACTTGATCGGCATCAACACGGCAATCTTTTCGAGGACGGGCGGATCTGAAGGCATTGGGTTCGCGATTCCCAGCAGCATCGCCCTCGATATCGTGGATAGCCTGCAGAAGACGGGCAAGGTCGTACGTGGATGGATGGGCGTCGCCATTCAGGAAATTACGCCGGCACTGGCCAAATCATTCAAGCTGCCGGAACAGCGGAAGGGCGTGTTGATCAGCGACGTCAATGAAAATGGGCCCTCTCATGCCGCCGGGATCACGCGCGGCGACGTGGTGGTGGCGTTCAATGGCAAAGAGGTCCAGAATGTGAGTCAGCTCCGCAACCTCGTGGCCCGGACGATGGTGGGAAAAGATGCGCAGGTCAAAGTGCTGCGCGATGGCAAGGAGCAGATCATTGCGGTGAAGCTTGCCGAACGGCCATCAGATGAAATGCTGGCTAAGAAAGAGCCATCGACGCCCAAGGAGCAGGGAGAAACGATCAAGCCACCGGACAATGTCCTGGCTTCTCTTCATGTCCAGGCGCTGGACAATGCGTTGATGAGCCAGCTGAATATTCCTGCGAAAACCGTAGGGGTGGTCATCACCTCGGTGGAGCCGGGTGGACAGGCGGAAGCGGCTGGGTTGCAACGCGGCGACGTGATCGAGGAAGTGAACCGCGAAACAGTCAAGACGCTCGACGACTATCAAAAGGCCACGAACAAGATCAAGAAAGATGAGCTAGTGGTGCTGTTGGTGAATCGGCGAGGTAACAGTTTGTTCGTGGCGGTCAATCCAAAATAGTTGAGAAGCCGTCGTGTGCTGATCGGATGATCAGCGCACGGCACGATTACTGAGGGCCTGTGCTGGACAATTTTAATCGGTGGCTGCAAGACTCGGTTTTTAAGCCGCTGGAAGATAAGAAGATGCCGGTCATGGGGCACCTGGTGGAACTCCAGGTCCGGCTAACCCGCGCGGTGATCGTCACGGCGATCGTTTTCGTGGCGACGTTTTTTTATGCGGATGTGTTGGTCAAATGGCTGCGCATTCCTCTGCAAAACATGTTTGTGCCCAGCACGTTATCCTGGGAGCCTACCGATCTGCCAACCGTGCCGTTCGTGTTCCTCGCGCCGGCGGAGGCGTTGTGGCAGAGCGTCAAGGTCGCAGGATTGTTTGCCATCGTTTTCGCGATGCCCTATATCTTACTTGAGATCTGGCAGTTCTTCATGCCTGGGCTGCATGCCCAGGAACGGCGGTTTGTCGGGCCGTTCGTCTGTTTGAGCACGCTGGCGTTTTTTGCCGGTGTGTCCTTCTCGTTCTTCTTCGTGTTCCCCTTTGCTTTGAACTTCTTGGTCTCCTACGGAGTGAGCGCTGGATTTATTCCCCAGTTGTCGATTGCCCAGTACGTGGGGTTCGCCCTCTGGGTCTTGCTGGTATTCGGTTTGATCTTCGAAGTGCCGCTGGCGATTACGTTGATGGCGAAGTTGGGCTGGGTCGATGCCCCCTTCTTGCGGCGCTATCGCAAGTGGGCCTTGCTGGGTTCGTTTATCATTGCGGCGATTCTCACGCCGACTCCTGACCCATTTAATCAGTGCCTGATGGCGCTCCCGATGTATGTACTCTACGAAGTGGGGATCGTCAGCGCTGGCCTCTTCTACAAGAAGAAATCTGTGTCTGCGACGGAGGCGTCGTTGGATCCGGCGGTGGCCACGGCCGGGGCGGGAGGCAGTGCCTCGGGCATGTCGAAACAGAAATCTTCAGAGGACGAGTATGTGGGGGTGCCGTCCGAGGGACACCGTCAGTAGCAGGCGCAGATAATGGAACCGAATTACTGAGAAGGAATACACAATGGCACGTGAACTCAACATGATTAGTAACGGAAACGGCGACGCCTGTACCTATATGTGGGCGTGCGCCATTTGTGATGAGAACGAGCGCTGCCAGAAAGACAAGGAAGGGCATAGTCGCTGGTTGGTGGCCAAGCGGATGGAGCGGATCGAGTACAAAGTCCTCATCATGAGCAACAAAGGCGGGGTGGGGAAGAGCACGTGTACCACAAACATCGCCGTCAGTCTCGCGCTCAAGGGGTGGCACGTCGGCATCTGCGACATGGACATCCATGGACCCAATATTCCCAAGATGGTGGGCGCCGAAGGCCAAAAACTCAAGATCAGCACCTCCGGCGGGATCATTCCCTTTCAAGCCTACAATCTCAAAATCGCGTCGATGTCGTTTCTGCTGCAGAACTCCGACGATCCCATCATCTGGCGCGATGCGTACAAGTACGAGTTCATCAATCAGCTGCTCGGCGGCGTTGAGTGGCAAGATCTGAATTTCCTGCTGATCGACCTTCCTCCAGGGACCGGGAACGAATCGGTGACGACGATCGATTTGCTCGGGAAGGTCAGCGGCGCCGTGATTATTACCACGCCGCAAGAAGTAGCGCTCCTCGATTCGCGCAAGTCCGTCTCATTTTGCCGAGATAGTGAGGTGCCGATCGTTGGTATCGTCGAAAATATGAGTGGGTTGGAGTGTCCGCATTGCCATACCCATATCGACGTGTTCCGGAAGGGCGGCGGCGAGGCTTCTGCGCTCGACATGGGCATCCCGTTCCTGGGGCGAATCCCGCTAGATCCCGATGTGGTGACTCAGTCCGATGCAGGCGAGCCATTCGTGATGTTCAACTCCGATACGCAGACGGCTGAGGCGTTTCATAGCATTGCCAACCAAGTTGAAGCGTTCTGCAAGAAGAGTGGGTCGCTGCTGAAAGTGGGCCCCCGATCACAGCCCCAGTATTGAGAGGAGTTAGCAAGTGAAAGCCGCCAACCCCACCACAGGGCTCACCCTGCTCCACGAAGCGCAGAAAGTCGTGCTCGATGCGACGGCGGTGCTGGGTCTGGAGAAAATTTCTATTCTCGATGCGTTCGGTCGTATGCTGGGCGAAGACATCGTCGCCGAACGGGACAATCCACCGTGGGCTAACTCAGCGATGGATGGGTTTGCAGTAAAGTGGGTAGATATCAAGCAGGAGTATGCGATTCAGAAGCCCGTGACGCTGGCCGTGATTGAAGATGTGCCCGCCGGCAAAATGCCGTCGAAAACGGTTGGGGTCGGGCAGGCGATTAGAATCATGACCGGCTCGCCGATTCCGCAAGGGGCGGACACGGTGTTGAAAGTGGAAGATACGGAGCACACTCCGGATGCAGTTCGCGTCTTCAAGCCGGAACCTCGTGGCTCCAACATTCGTCCTCAAGGTGAAGACGTCAAAAAAGGCGAATGCATCATTGGGAGAGGGATGCAGATTCGTCCAGGGGAAGCGGGCATGTTGGCCATCTTGGCCAAGTCCTTCGTTTTTGTGTATCAACGGCCTCGTGTGGCGATCCTCTCGACAGGCGACGAACTCGCCGATCTTGACGAGCGGTTCAGTGAAGAGAAGATCATCAACTCGAACAGCTACGGGATTGCCGCGGCTGTGCAGGAGGCCGGCGGAATTCCGTTTTTGCTCGGAATCGCCAGGGATACGCCCGTGGCGCTGAAAGAAAAGATCTCACATGGTTTGAACGCCGATATGCTTGTGTTGTCCGGCGGGGTTTCGATGGGCGACTACGACTTTACTAAAGCGGTTTTTCGAGATATCGGGGCAGAGATGAATTTCTGGAAGTTGGCGATCCGGCCTGGGCAGCCGCTGGCCTTTGGGAAAATTCAGGGCAAGCTGGCTTTCGGGTTGCCGGGGAATTCGGTTTCCTCGATGGTCACGTTCGAGCAGTTGGTTCGGCCCGCGATGCTCAAGATGAGCGGACATCAAAGCTATGGCCGCCCCGTCGTGGATGCGGTCTTCCAAGAGAAATTTTCCAAGCGGACCGATCGTCGTCATTTCCTGCGCGGGATTCTCACCCGCGAGGACGGTGTGTTCAAAGTCCGCACGACTGGCGGTCAGGGGTCAGGGATTCTCACCTCGATGGTGAAGGCCAATTGTCTGATCGATGTCCCGGTCGAGGTCGAACGGCTGAACCCTGGCGACCAGGTGACGGTCCAACTATTGAGTGGCGAGGCGTGGCTCAGTCAGGTTGGTCCTGTCCACATGGGTGGACAGCGGCTGTCATGTTGTTAGCGAAGATAGGAGGTCACTAGACATTCGTCATTCGGCGACGGCAAGAATAATTCTTGATCGCCTTTGAGCGATGACGATTGACCAGTTACGACCATGGCCGTCCCCATTGTCTGTTTCGTCGGACGCTCGAACAGCGGCAAGACGACCTTTATCGAGCGTGTGATTCCAGAACTGGTACGCGCCGGTTACAAAGTAGCTACAGTTAAGCATGCGGGGCACGGGTTCGACCTCGATACGGAAGGCAAGGATAGTTGGCGGCACAAACAGGCTGGGGCCAGTAGCGCCATCATCCTATCGAAAGGGACCATGGCCATGTTTGCCGATGTGTCGGATCAGATGAAGATCGAAGAGGTGCGAGATCGGTTCCTCGATGGCACCTACGATCTGATCATCGCGGAAGGATGGAAGAACGAAGGGTATCCCAAGATCGTCATCGTCCGCGAGCAAGTCGGAGAGATTCCCATCTCACCCGAAGGGTTGCTGGCGGTGTTGTCCGATAAGCCGGTCGATCTCAATGTCCCGGTTTTCGATCTTAACGATGTGCCCGCGGTGGCCGCGCTCATCATGAAGCATTTTCCTCGACGTGCTCGATCAGAGCATGAGTTGGAAGCCTAGCGTCACCGTCATACTGGTTCTCGTGGCTGGAGCGTTTGCTCTCGGTGGCGTTGCCGTTCCCCTCACCAATGATCCGAAGTTCTGTGCCGGTTGTCATATCATTGCGCCTTCCTACGAGAGTTGGGCCAAGTCCTCGCACAAAGAAGTGGCCTGTAATGCGTGCCACGTGAGGCCGGGGATTAAAGGCTGGATTTACGACAAAGCCTGGGTAGGAACAAAAGACGTGGCGATCTATCTGTTCGGGACCCCAACCGATCCACACAATCTTCAAGGCCCTGTCTATTCCAATGTGTGTTTAGGATGTCATCAGAACATTCTTCGAGTGTCTGAAGTGGCGCCGCGTGACTTGCCGCTTCCGGTGAAAGAGGTTGGTCTTGTCATGAGCCATCGGAAACACATGGAGGCGTTCGGGGTTCGAGGCCAGGGAGAAGGTTGCACAACCTGCCATTCCGGAGTGGTACACGATCAACCCATTAAAGGGTATCCCATCATAATTCCCCGTGGGCATGTCTCGGCTGACAGTGAACCGTGGTACCCCGACCATCCGGAAGGGTCGCACCTTCGCACGAGAGCGCTCAGCGATTGCTACCGATGCCATGACGGAAAAGCCGAGCATCAAGGCAAGGTGATCGAGCGAAAGTGCGAGACCTGCCATCTCCCCGAGAAGATCAAAGAAGTTCTGTCCTTCTAACAAAGAGTTCTGCTATACGATGTCCTCCCCGGTTCTTCAAGTCACGAATTTGAGCAAGCGCTTCGGCGATTTTACCGCGGTCAACGACATTTCTTTCGCGATCAAGCCAGGCGAGATTCTCGGCCTCCTCGGTCCGAATGGGGCGGGGAAGACGACCACGCTTCAAATGTTGCTGGGATTGGTCACTCCCACCGCTGGGTCCATTCACATGTTTGGGCTGGATCTCTCGACGCATCGAGAAGCCATTCTCCAACAAGTCAACTTTTCCTCGACTTATATTGCGATGCCGCAGTCGCTCACGGTCGAAGAAAACCTTTGTGTGGTTGCGAGGCTGTACGGCCTATCTGATATCCCGCGTCGCCTGGATGAGATCTTCAAGAAATTGGGGATGGAAGAGTTCCGCTACAAAGTGACCCGGAAGCTTTCGTCCGGCCTAATGACGCGGCTCACGCTGGCGAAGGCCTTCTTAACGGAGCCAAAGATCCTATTTCTTGATGAGCCGACCGCCAGCCTTGATCCGGATATTGCTTGCACGATTCGGACGCTGCTGAAAGAGGAGCGCCGGTCCGCGGGCTTGAGCATGCTCTATACCTCGCACAACATGCGGGAGATGGAGGAGATGTCGGATCGAATCATCTTCTTGCAGCGTGGCAAAATTGTGGCGGAAGGTACGGCACACGAAATTGTAAGGCGATTTGGCCAGGAGGATCTGGAAGAGGTCTTCCTGAAGCTCGCGCGCGAGTCGCGCGACTGAAGGGTGGAAACAACGATGTATCAGGAATGGATCGCATTTGGGGTGGGTCTGCTGGTCGGGGGGCTTAGTTTGAGCGCCTGCTGGGGCTTGTTTTGGTTGGCCATAGGAGTGGCTGGTCTTATTCGCGGAACCTGCAGCTGGCGTGTCGTGCTGAACAGCCTAACGGTCGGCGCCGTACCGCTCATGCTGATCGCGGGGCTGTTTTGGTGGTACGGCAGAGTGTTCGGAGTCAGTTCCGCATTTGGCATGGGCATAATGGGTATGCCGATCGTTTTGTTAGGTATTGGGTTGCGACAGGCGCCAGATGGGCGACAGGCCTGGGCGCACATGCTCGAGGGGGTGCGCCATCTTATGGATGAGCTGCTTGGTCGTCACGATGAGTGCGGCGGATGTGGTGAGGGGCATCAGCATTAGCAGCCTATGAAACTTCATCGCATCATCGCGCTCATTGTCCGGTACTTGTATCTGTATCGGAGAAGTTTGCCCCGCATCATGGAGATCTTTTATTGGCCCTTTTTGGATCTCGTCATCTGGGGATTCATCACGCTCTACCTCGCTCGATATGAGAGCCAGATTCCAGGATTTGTCGCGTTCTTCCTTGGGGCCCTCATCCTGTGGGACTTGCTGTTTCGGTCTCAGCAGGGAATCACCATTTCGTTTCTTGAAGAGCTCTGGGCGCGCAATTTAATGAACCTCTTTGCGAGCCCGCTCAAGCCCAGCGAGTTTCTCGCTGCCACCATGGCGATGAGCATCTTTAAGGTGACCTGCGTATCGATCGTCCTGGCCATTTGTGCGCTGCTCTTTTACTCTTACAATGTGATAGCGATGGGGCTTTGGCTGATCCCCTTTATCTTCAATCTGGTCTTTACCGGCTGGGTGATCGGTATATTTACTACTTCGCTCATCATGCGGTTTGGGCAGGAGGCGGAGGTATTGGCCTGGAGTATGGTATTTCTGTTTCAGCCGATCTCCTGCGTCTTCTATCCGATGGAGGTCTTGCCCGGCTGGCTGCAGCCGGTCGCCTGGGCGAATCCGGCTGCCCATGTTTTTGAAGGCATGCGGGCAGTGCTGAGCGAAGGGGAGGCCCCGCTCATGAATCTTTTCTGGGCCGTGGGTCTCAACGCGCTGCTGCTCGTCGCCGTCGTGGCCTGGTTTTATCGAACATTTGCGTATTGTAAGGACCAGGGGCTGCTGGTTCGAGTTGGGACATAAGGTTGTAATCAGCTAGCCCCTATGCTAGAATATACCCACTTCATCGTACGGGCCTCGTGGTGGAGGGGTTCGATTGTGCAGGCCCACAACGTCGATGTTGCCTTGTCCGGGAATTTCGTCGGAAGTCAGACCTAAGTCGCTGCATCGATCGCGCCTTCGGCCCGCTCCTTCCCCCTTTCCTCGTGTTCAAGACAATGTCATCATTTAAAGGAGGAACCCCGATGGGTTCGAAGATCTATGTCGGTGGGTTGCCCTATTCGGCGACCGAGCAGCAGTTGAGTGATTTGTTCGCAGCCCATGGCGCCGTGGCGTCGGCGCGGATTATCACGGATAAGTTCACCGGCCAGTCCCGTGGATTCGGCTTTGTGGAAATGTCCTCGGATTCAGAAGCGCAAGTGGCCATCACGGCGCTCAACGGGTCTGAAATGGGTGGCCGGACTTTGACGGTCAATGAGGCGCGTCCTCAAGAGCCTCGCGGCGGTGGCCGTGGTGGATTCGGTGGGGGCGGTGGTCGGAGCGGCGGTGCAAAGCGCGATCGCTGGTAATTGACACGATTCAGTTCGTATAACGGAGGGGCTGCCATTGCAAGATGACAGCCCCTCCGTGCTTTTGACGCGGTGGGTTAACTTGTCAATCGAACAGGCAGGATGGTAAGAGATTCGTCGCGGAAGGCAGGTCCGTATGTATGGTCAGGAGGAGCGTGTGAACAGTCAAATGGGTGTACTGTCGCCGACAGTGGCGTTGGCCGACCTTTCCTCATTCTCCTTTCGTACGAGTCCGGTCCAGGTCATTGAGAACTTCTGGTCTGCTGAAGAGCGACAATTCTTTTGTGAAGGGATGAATCATGCGGCCTGGAGGAGCCTCTCGGATTTGCCGAATGTCCGGGAAAATTTTCCGAACCCTGGCAATTGGGCCGAAGCAGAAATCGGTCCTGTGCAGGGGCAGCGGTTACTCTCGCGGTTGCAACTCCCCTGTATTCAAGAGTACATGGAGCTGATTCTGAGCATCAGCGGGCGCCCCTTGGGATTTAGTTACTATTCTCATATTCTACCGGTGACTACCTGCTGACCCATGACGATACGGATCAGGGCCATCCAATGGAGGGACGACCGGCGCGCTGCCCCGGATTGCCTTAGTGGCGTATTTCCACGAGGAATGGCAGTTTGACTGGGGAGGAGCGTTGCTCGTGTATGCCAAACGGACGAATCACACCACCGAGCGTATCGACCTTGTGCCGATCCACTGCATTGAATCTCGTCCCTGATCGCTTGTAATGTTTACCTGCCCCGCTTCCATCGGGTGTGCCGTGTGGACCAAACGGCAGGTCAGCACCGGCGGTTATCGATCGCCGGTTGGTTCATGATCGAGCATGCCTCGCGTCTTGGCAAGGCCAAGACTGAAGTTCAAGCTGAGGCAAAATCAGACGGTCTTCGCTGAACCTTAGCCTCGACCTTTACCTGCTTCATACGCTTCAGCCGAACCAGGTGATGTCGTTCGCCGCTTTGCCCTGACCTGAAAGATCGAGGGCCGGTGCCGGCTGCGCGAGCACCTCTCGAACGAGGCGGATCAAACCGTCTTGCTCAAACGGTTTTGTAAGAAACGATACCGTTCCGCGTGTAATCCCATGACCGGCAAGTTCCTTGTCTGGATACCCCGACATCAGGATCACGTGCAGACCTTGCCGGATCTTGGACGCTAGGATGGCCAGTGCGTGGCCATCCACGTGGGGAAATTGATTGGAACTTGAGACCAATTGAAAGCCCGGAGGGGGCAGGACGAGGTCAGTGAGCAGCAGATCAATCGGTCCATCGTGCTTCGTGCAGATCTTGAGGGCATCCGAACTTCCGTTGGCATCGAGTACCATGAAGCCTGCCTGTTGAAGGATTGTCTTGCAGAGCTTCGTGATGGGCGGCTCGTCATCGACTACCAGGATGGTCGGCGATATGGCTGGTGGCCTGATGTCCTGCTGTCCTGACACAGTGGGCTTACCTCACCGACATCATAGTGCTGGACAGAGTCCATGGCGAGAGAAACCTCCATTTCTGCAAAGGCTCCAAGCAGTGGATCAGGAAGAGGCCTTGGTGGAGGACGATGCCCAGCCTCCTCCAGTGCTTTGAACAGGCCGACCATATTCGTCAAGCGGGCTCTCTCGGTAGGAACCAATTCGGTTTCTGCCGCCAGCGTTGTCCGTTGCGCATCCAGCACGTCCAAGTAATTCACAAGGCCTTTGCGGTATTGGACTTCGTCCAATCGTACGGTCATCTGTGCGGCAGAGAGTTACTCGTTGTCGCACGAGCTTTTCTTTCCTCGCGCTCAGAGAAGTCTGCAAATCTGAGACGGGAACGAACGCCTTAGCCGTTTCGCTATAAAGGGAGAAGCCCACGAGGTCGCACTTCAACGCCTTGAGTAGTTCCTGACTCCACGTGCGATCGAACTCGTGAAGCCCCGTACAGGCGATCAGCGCGATGATGATTCGCAGCGAGTTGATCTGTGGCGAAGGGATGCCCATATGTATGTGGGTACTGGAGTATGGCTAGGGAATGTTAGTAAAGGCACCGCGAGATTTGAACGGTTACTCGTGAGCTGATCGGGCCTTGAGCGCATCCAACCATTTCTTCTCCAGGTTCACATGCAGCGATTTCTCCTGGGTGACAATCACGGTGCCGGGCGCCTGTCCCTTCGCCTTCTTGACCCACTTGCGGCGCGTGTAGATCACGTCGCCTTTGCCGCTCTTTTTTAAATCACTATAGAGCAGGGCCAGCGTGGCAGCGTCTCGTATTGTTTCGGGTGGTGGAGAGGTTCTGTGTTCCAATCTCACCACGACATGGGAGCCCGGTGTGCCGCGCGCGTGGAACCAGAGGTCGTCGCTCTGGGCGAGGCCGAACGTCAGCTCGTCGTTCTCACGCGCGTTGCGCCCGACGAAGATCGGCAATCCATCCGTCGAGGTAAAACATCGAAACGGACTGCGCCGCTCATTGCCGAACTGCTGGCCTTTGAGTGTGTTCGCTTGCATCATTATAATGGGGATGGAGCTCGACGCTGTCGGCGGAGTCCAGGTTCCTTGCTCAATTGCCATGAGTTCCTGTCGGAGTCCATTCAATTCATACTCCACGCGCTCGATGCGCGGTTTCAGCTCCCGTTCAGCGGTCAGGTACTTCCGATGCTTTCGGAAATAGTCGTCCAAGTTGCCTTGAGCAGATTTCGTTGTGTCGAGCGGGATGGTGACTTCGGGCAGCCTGTCGTCGAAATAGTCGACAACCGTGATGCGATCAGCTCCCTTCTTAATTGAGCCCAAGTTGGCTTTGATCAATTCTCCATAGCGGGCATATTCTCGGTACTTGATGGCTTGCGCCAAGTCTTCTAGCCAGGCTTCGATACGCCGCTGTTCTTTCTTGAGCGTTTTCTTGAGGAGGCGCAGCCACGCGTCTTTCGCGGTGTTTCTGGCAAGTGTCGATTCCTTGTTCTGGTAGTGTGCTTCGATGTCCGTAGAAATTGGGAAATCAACACCGGCAATACCTGTGAAGCGAGTCGGCTGCGTTTCACGTGAGCCTGTTTGTCTTTTCACTGGGGGGGTATAAGGCTGCCCGACACGATCTTGCTCGTGCGTCAGGTCCCGGAGCACTCGCCTGTCGGCATCGAGTGCCAGGGCGTTCGCCTTCTTGCCGGTCAATTCGCAGACTATCGTGCAAGCGCCACCTTTGCTGGTGAAGTAAATTTCGACGATGCGGTCGTTCGGCACCTGGCGAATGTCGTCAATTCTAGCTCCTTGGAAGTGGGCTCTGAGGAACTGGCAGAAGGCCGGCGGTGTCGGCGGATTGAGGAGGTGGCGGCTGGCGAGGTGCAGTCGGGAAGTTTCCGGTCGGCAAGAGATAAACAGCCGATGGGTCTGCCCCGGCACGCGAACGTCGAGCATCAGCGTGCGAGCAGTGGGCTGCTGAATCTTCTGAATCCACCCACCACTCAGAACCAGGATAATTTCCTCAAGCACTTGTGTAATCTCGGTCGTGTTCAATGCCATCGGTTGTTCCGACTGATCTTGCGCCAAGATGGAGTATTCGGCCAACGTCATTCTTGCCCCATGGGTCCAAGCCGGTCACATTTTTTGTCGCAGGGACAAGATTTGAGGCCGTCACTCTACGATTCGCCGCAAAAACCCGCAAGGGCGCAGGGGGGAGTGTCTGGCATCGGCATTGCTTCTTTTAGAGGAACAGAATTGTGGGCATGGCGTAGTGGGCTGCCACTGTTACCAGGAGGACTCTCATGAAGTGCACCAGATGCAACGGACTCATGATTGCTGACGACCTGATTGATTTACAGGAAAGCTATTTGCCGATGTGGATGTGCGGGTGGCGCTGTATTGCGTGCGACAATATAGTTGATCCGCTCATCAACCGTCATCGGATGGTTCAGCAGGCGGGCGCGTCCCGGTTACTCAAGTCCGAGGCTCGAATATCGGTGTTTACTCGGCCCGCCAAGGTCGCCTAGGTCATAAGCTCAAGCCCATAGGTGGCATGTCGCGTGCGGTGATGGCTGGCACGCTCTCTATTCGTCCGATACCGCACCTCTCTTGTGCTGGTCTCGCCTTGCAGCCGTTTCCTCCCTGCGGTACAGTCGTCCACTCGCTCATCATTCTTTCGAATCATCCACCATGTCGATATTAGAGTTACAGCCTCTTGCGCACTTGGTCGATGAGTTCCGACTCTCGATGCGGCAGTTATTGCAGGATCTTGGTCGGGAGCTGCAGGCCGACTATCATGAGCTTTCCTCTCGGCTTAAGCTTCCCGTGCGTTTTTTTCAGCGGCTCGCCCAGTCGCTCAAGGTAGAGACTTATTCCAATTGGAAAGTTGTGGGCTGGATCGAAGCGCTGAATGACCTGGTCTACTTTCTGGACATTCGTCAGCAATGGGCGAGTGAACAGGATCGAAGGGAGTTCACTGACCAACTGTTTGCGGAGTGCCAAGAGAAGTTCTTCGAGAACAGCTATCTCGACGATCTTTTTCCAGTTGGCCGCCCGCGTATCGCGGGTCTGGAGCAAAGGCTGACGAGCCTTTGTCATCGACTGGCCCAGGAACTTACGGAGGAATCACTCTTCTTCAATCCCGCTCTCACTGTGAAATGGTGCAGACAGCGCAAGCTTCCACGATGGGATGTGCCGGGAATGCTTGAGGCCAACTTCGAGGGGGCGGAAGAGTGGGGCGCGGTCTCAGTGGGAATTGCCGGAGACTGGTACGAAGTTCCCAAAGAGGTGCGCGGTGCGCTGACGCGATCCGCCGGGCGAGTGACGTTTCGGGTGGAGGCGAACGGGATCTCGGTGAAGATTGGTCGAGTGGCTTCTTCGCTGTGGACCGGGTGGGGAGCGCAGGGTGAAGGGCGCTGGAAGCGTCAGGTGGCGGTGACGGCGGTGGAGACGGCTCTAGGCTCTGTCACGGTTGCTCCGTCATTAGTATTAGTGTATGGAAAAGATCGGCAGCTGCGAACGGTCGCACGAACGGAACAGAAGCAGGTGGAGCGAATAAGCCGAGCGTGGCGCACGATCCAAGAGGCCTGGCCAGAAGGTCATGCGGTGCTTGTCTTGCTGACCTCACGGATTGTGCCGCTCAAGGCGAAGGGCGTCGTGAGCTTCAGCTATCGCCATCGGCCCGGACTATCCTTCATCAACTGTTTCGACCGCGACAACCTCGATCTGATCGACGATCTGATCCATGAAAACAGTCACCACCATTTGAATCTCTTGCTGCGCAAGTATGTCATGTATCACGGCGACCATAACCACCAGATCTTCTATTCGCCTTGGCGGCGGAGCCTGCGACCTCTGCGCGGCATTCTCCACGCCACCTTCACGTTCACCATGGGTGCCATGCTCTTTGAGCGGCTGTCTTCGTGGACGATTGGGAAGAGAGGTATGGCGAGATGGAAGAAGGCGGGGTTCACACAACGCGACTTGCAGCGAGCCCACTTTCGCTGTCTGGAAGAAGTCGAGTCCGTCCGTTACTCACTTCAAGACTTGCGCTACGCCGATTATCACCTCGGTTGGCTTACCGGCTCAGGCCAGCGGCTGGTCAAGCAGTTGGCGGAAACGATCGAGCAGGTCGAGCACAACATCGCGCCCTTCAGAGAAGCAGCCCTCACCTCCAAGTTCGGCCCCGCCCTCCGCCGCCATGTTGACGAACTCCGGAGCGCCCGCATGACCTACGGGCCGGTGCGACTGAGCCAGGCATGATAGGCTGTTGTGCTACTGCTTGGCAGAAAAGATGTGCTGCTTGACCCATTCCAAGAATGCGTCGCGTGAGAGCTGACCTGCTACCAGGTCATGTATGATGCGTGCTTGTTTGTCCACCGGCGGGCAGAATTCCTGTCCATTCACCATGAGGGAGACTTCCATTCCGGTAGGACCGATTCGTTTGTTGCCGTCGATGAAGGGGTGATTGAGGACAAGGGAGAAGCAGCGCGCTGTCGCTTTGGAAGCGAGATCCGGGTAAAGGTCAGCTCTACCGAAACTTTGCGTGGTTGAGTGAGGGCAGATGCAAGGATGTTGATGTCGCGAATTCCGCCCGAGCCACTCCACCGTTCCAGGACGGATTGGTGAAGTTCCAAAACTTCAGCGAAGGTGAGATACCGAGTCGCGAGAGGCGGCGGTAGAGCTCGGCGTTCTTTTCCATCACATGCTTGGCAATGGCGTGGAATGCGTTGTCAGGCTATCTGCGCAAACTGTCTGAGAGTTGTTAAGTCAGCAATATCGCTATTGGGGACATCAAGGCTAGCTACGAAAACGTAATAGGCCTCCTTCAAGATTCAAGGCATCGATCAGATGGGAAGATACCATTTTGAGAAATTCCAGTGTCGTACGGTACGAGTCAACGAGCCTGCGATCTGCACGATCCGTCAGATCTTTTGCTAGTTTTTTAGCTTCAGCGTGGACCGGTCGGTTTTAAGCAGCTTGTTCTATGGGCCGTATCTTCTTAAGCCGCGCTATCTCTGTGCCATCGTGTATCGAATGCTTTGCATGAACGAATAAAGCAATTTCTTGTTCGTGCATAGCCATTGCGTTAAGGGCAGGTACGAGCATTCCCAGTCATTAAACACTGCAATGTTCACTATCAGTGGGTAGACCATATTGCACGAGTTTCTCTCGGACTAATCTGCGTCTGCCAGAGAGGTTTATTATGGGGGGATGCCACTGTTGCTGCTACCTCTGCTTCAAGAACATCAACTATCGCTTCCAGCAATGTTCGATCCGTACGATCTACCAAGCCATGCTATCTGTGAGGATGACTTGAGGAAGTCAATTCGCCTAATAGCGAGTTCTATGTCAGCATGTCGTGCTCGTTCTATGAAGTGGTGCAATCAAAGTATAGGTATCCAGTTAGCATCGAGGAGGGATGTTTGGACGTCGCGTGCAAAAGCCCGAAGCTTGGGATCTGAGGCGAAAGCGTCTTTGGCCCAAGAGAGAGGCTAGTATTGAGGAATTGCTCGCAACGAATCGTGTGAGACGAGTTCCACAAGTGTTGTTTTCTTGGTTCGAGGAACACTCCAGCGTGATGACCCCAAAGATCATCTGATAGAGCTACAGCGAGCGACCCCTCGCTCTGCATTCGTCACGCATCACGAAAGACGTTATTAAACGTTAAGGCCCCACCGAGATGTCCACAAACGTCGGCACACTATCCGCCCCCTTCTTGTCCGTCACCCTCAGTTTGAATCGATAGGTCCGCGGTTCGGAGACTTGCGGCGCTTGGAAGGACGCTTCCGGGCCGTTCACATCTAAGAGCGAGACCTTACTCCCACGCACTTGGCTCCAGGAGTAGTACAAGGATTCGCCTTCCGGATCGCGGCTCTTTAGCCCGCTTAGGGTCACTTTCGAACCACCCTCCACCGTCTTATTCTCTCCCGCGTCGGCGATGGGCGGCTTGTTCGGCTCGTCATTGACGTTCACTGTGACATCCAGGGAGGCCTGCTTGCTGCGGTTGGTCACGGTGAGCGTGGTCTTGCCGTTGCCGATGATCTGTAGAAGGCCATGAGGCAACACCAGAAGGACTTTGGGATTCGAGGAGTGATAGGCTGAGCCGGAAGCAGGAGAACAGATTCGACGAGTGATGCCGTCGTCAAAGTCGGCGACAACCGGCAACTCGAAAATCTTGCCTAGCGAATCGACGTGGCCGAATGCAGAAGATTGTCCAGTGCGCCCAAGCTGCAAGGGCTTGTCGGTTGCAAAGTCGATGGTGGTGAGGGCAGCGTTGGGTTCGACCTGCACCAGGATTTCATCGAAGACGGAGCGGGAGCCCAACCGTCCGCGCGAAATTTCAGCCACGGCCAGCAACCGCATCAGCCCGATGCCGTCTTTCGGGACCCGCAGCGGGCCGCCGAAGGGCGGATCTTGCTCGGCCAGCCCAATCAAGGCGACCGGCGCGACGATGGATCCTGTGGCTGTGGCGTCTTCTTGTTCGACCAGCGTGTCGTCCTGCTCGCCATACCAATAATACCGCACTGAAACGATACCGAAGTCGTTTCCCAAGTCCACATGAGCGGTCACGATTTTCCCCGCCGTCAGCTTGGCCCCATCCGCCGGTTCCGTGATCTTGAAGGCATGGGCGGGAGTGATTATGACCAGGTAGAGGAGTGGTACGAGAAGGCCGAGGGTCTGCAGTATTGTGTGACGAATGAGGTTCACCGCTTGATGGTGCACGATTCACCTCATCAGATGAAAGGGGACGTCCGTGAGGACAATACGATCCTTGAAGAGCAAGGCAGCCTTTAGCATGAGCGCCCGTTGGTTGTGCAGAATGTTCTGCCACCAGCGGGCAGGAAGAATTTCCGGGAGGACGACCGTAATCCAACAATCCTGGTCTTCTTGTTGCTGCTCCTCGATAAAGTCCATGATCGATCCCAGAATAGAGCGGTAGGGCGAAGGGAGGACGATCAGTGGAACGCCGCAGCCCCATTGAGCCCACTGCATTTCCACGAGCGCTGTTTCTTCCTTGTTCACATCGACCAAGAGGGCTCGGATCTCGCCGCCCCGGCTGCGTGCGTAGTCGACCGCCCGTACAACCGATCGATTCACTCCACCGATGGGAATCACCACGATGTCGCGGCGTGGACGGGGTGGACGGGTATCCCGAGAGAGGGCCACTTGCTCTGCGACGGCTTTGTAGTGAGACCGAATGCCTCGAAACATGAGAATCAAAAGGGCGACCAGCAGGAAAACGATCCATGCACCGTGCAGGAATTTCGTGCTGGCAATGATCACCGTGGCGATTCCGGTCGTGACGGCGCCCACGCCATTGACGACCAGCTTTTTCCGCCAATGCGCCCCTTTCTTCACGAGCCAGCTACGGACCATCCCGGCTTGAGAGAGGGTAAAGGACACAAACACGCCGATTGCATACAACGGAATCAGTGCGTGGGTACTTCCCTGGAATAGCACGAGGAGTAGGCAGGCGAAGAAGCCGAGAATAATGATGCCGTTGGAGAAGACCAGGCGGTCCCCCATCATCGCCATCTGGTGAGGCATGTAGCCCTCGCGAGCCAATATTGAGGCCAACCGAGGAAATCCGGCAAAGGCGCTGTTCGCCGCCAGCACCAACAGCATCATAGTGCCGATCTGAACGGCATAATAGACGGCTCCCGTGCCGAACGTCAGGCGAGCCAACTGCGACACGACCGTTTCGTCTACTTTCGGGAGAATGCCGTAGTGGTATGCCATCCAGCTGATACCCATGAACAACGATGCCAGGATGATCGACATCCAGATCATCGTCGTCGCGGCGTTCTTCGATTCAGGATGGCGAAAGGCTTTCACGCCGTTGGAGATAACTTCCATGCCAGTGACGGCTGAGCAACCTGCGGCAAATGAGCGAAGGACTAAAAATAGCGTAAGGCTTTCCAGCTTCCCGCCAAGCTTTCCGGGACGTACAGAAGGAGGAACGGCTCCTGAGCTGATCAAGGATTGCACTGTACCGATCACGACCATAAGGCCTAGAGCCCCGATAGCGAAATAGGTTGGGATGGAGAAGAACCTTCCCGACTCACGGACGCCGCGCAGATTCATGACGACGATGAAGAGAATAGCGAGTAATCCCAACCCTTCGCGGTGAGGGAACAAGCTAGGCAAGGCCGAAGTGAGCGCGGCCACGCCTGCCGCCACGCTAACGGCGACGGTCACAACATAGCTGATCATCAAGGCGCCGGCGGCGACAAGCGCCGGGAGCTCACCCAAGTTCGATCTGGCGACGAGGTAGGCGCCGCCCCCTTCAGGGTACTCATAGATGATTTGACGATAGGAAATGGTAAGGACGAGCACAAGGAACAGAATGGCGAGGCTGACGGGAATCGACCACACGACGGCAGCCGTCCCGGCCAGAACAAGAATCAAGAGGATTTCTTCCGTTGCGTACGCGACCGATGAAATCGCGTTTGAGGCGAAAATGGGAATGGCCAGGGGTATGGAGAGTCGCTCGTGGGAGGCCTGGGCCGTTTTCAGCGGATCCCCGACGAGCCAGCGCTTTAGCAGCATGGGACAATTATCGCACAAAAGGAAGGACCGACGTCCAGGAGAAGAAGTCCTTGTATCTTATGGATCGAATGACTCAACCGGAGAGGCTCGATCTCCTGGCTGTCGGGTGTTACGGCCTGCGGGCGATCCGTTCTCGTAATCGAGACCGGATTGGAGGTTGACAGCCTCCGTGAACTTACGTTAGGTATCGCGGTATAGCTCCTTCGTCGAGGAAGGCGTGTTTATCGACTCGACGCTGATACGAATTCATTTTGCGAGGCAATGGCATCGGCAATACACGTTTTGTTCTTTAGTTGTTGTACTCACCATTTCAAGGAGGCCGTTCCATGCTTACTCACACGCCACGGGTAGGTGTTCCTACCCGCGTGCTCGGCGCGATGGCCGCGGTGGCCCTGTTCTGGGCCCCGCTCGCATCGGCTGAGAACTTGTCGTCCCGTGTGGCGATGAACCAGCAGTTGCCAGGCTGGGCGGAACAGCTCAAGGGGCAAACGATCGTCGAAGATATAATGTCCGGTAAGGCCAATCGGGCAGCGATGGTTGAGCAGCAACACCAGCGCATCATGGAGCAGATGGCCCATGACCCCCAAGTACAGAGCGTCAACACGGGCATGTTCAATACCTCCGCCATGATGCACCAATATGGCGCCGGTGGACAGGACATGCTCCTCATGTCCGACCCGCGCGTCGAACCGGTGGCGATGGTCGGCGGCGGCAAGTGCCCCGCACCCGCTCCGGTGCGCCAGTTCAACATCTCCGCGATCAATGTTGAAATCACGCTCAATCAGTGGCTCGATTTCTATCCCGGCTACATGTACGTGCTGGACGAGAATATCGATAAAGTACGTGAAGAAGAAGCGAAGAACACGGAATCGCGCGATGTGGAAGGGTACGATCCCGGTGCTGTGATCCCCGGTGTCCAGGCACAATGGATTCAGCCGCTTGTGATCCGCGCCAACCAAGGTGACTGCCTCAAGGTCAAGCTCACCAACAAACTGGAAGACGGGGAAGAGGTCAGTCTCCACATCCATGGCTCGTCCATGGTGGTGAGCGCGACCGGCGCGGCGGCCACCACGACTAATCCGGATTCGGTTGTCGAAGAGGAGAAGAGCGGTGAGTTTGAATGGTACATCCACCCGAACACCCAAGAAGGTGTTCGGCAATTCCATACGTTCAGCAATGATCGTGAATTGACGGTCATGGGGCTGTTCGGCGCCTTCGTTGTCGAGCCGCGCGGATCAAGCTACCTCGAGCCGCTCGGTGCTGGCGATCCGACCCCTGCGACCAGCGGCTGGCAGATGATGATCAAGAACGGTACCGGCCCGGACTTCCGCGAGTTCGTACTGATCTATCACGAAGTCGGCGATGAAGCGTTCCGCCCGCTCAACAAGAAGGGTGACTTCCTCCCTCAGCGCGATCCGCTCACCGATGCCTATCGTCCAGGCGGCCGCGCGATCAACTATCGCAGCGAGCCGTTCGGCATCAACAATATGCACGTGCAGCACGAGTACTTCGGGTTCGAGGACGAGTCGATGGGGTACAGCTCCTATACCTTCGGCGATGCGTCCCCGACGATTCCTCGTTCCTACTTGGGTGACCCTGCGAAGTTTCGCTTGGTCCATGGTGGGTCGGAAGTATTCCACAGCCACCATCCGCACGGAGGGTCGATCAGATGGCCGCGAAGCCCGCGAGCGATCGACGACATGAATCTCTGGGCCACAGCGGTCAATGGGCCCGTGAAATATCCCGTGATCCGTCATAAGACCGATCGTGTTGACGTCGAAGTGATCGGCCCCTCCGAAGCGCTCGACCTGGAGACGGAGTGCGGTTCCGGTCTGTGTCAGCAGTTGGCTGGTGACTTCCTCTTCCATTGCCACGTCGCGCACCACTATGTGGCAGGCATGTGGGGCTACTGGCGTGTGTACAACACGAGCCAGCAGGGCACCTTGCGGAACGACGTGATGCCGGATTTGCGTGAGTTGCCGGATCGCAAGGGCCGTATTAAGGCCCCGATGTCATCCGACAAGCTGATCGGCCAAACCGTCGATTGGTTCGGAAGTCAGTTCAAGATCATTGAGAAGGGCACGAGTAACTGGAAGGGCAATCCCGCCGTCATCACCATCAAGGATTGGGTGGAGATGCAGCTTCCGACCATGGGTAGGCCTGGCCACAAGGATGATGAAAGAGGCCAAATTCTATCCTATGACGCCACAGTGTTAGATTGGGTTTGGGAGGGCAATCGTGCGATGAGTGAGAAGGAAAGCACAATCGACAATCCCAAATACAAATCGACCCATCCGGGCAAGCGGCACCCGATCATGTTCGAGCGGCTGACCGGCAAGGTGGCGTGGCCACATCTCACCCCGCACTTCGGCAAGCGGGTGATGTTCTCCCCGAACCACGTCGGCGCGCCTTGGTTGGAGATGATCCGCCGGGATGCCAACGGCGAGGAAAGTGTCGACCAGGCGTTGCCCGGCGAGAATGGCAACTGGAGCCTTTGCCCAACAAACGCCGGCCGCAAGAGCTTTAACGTGCACTTCATCAAGCTGCCGATCAAGGTCGCCAAGGCACAAGGCAAAGAGCCTCCCGTAATCGATCCGAACGGCTTGATCTTTGTGCTCCATGAAGAAGAAGCGGCGATCCGGGCCAACGACGATCTGAAGTATCCGTTGGTGGTCCGTGGGAACATCTACGATTGTGTGGATTGGACGCTGACCAGCGAATGGGACGACGACGACTACACGAATTTCCAAGCGTCGAAGATCAATACCCACTGGCATTTCTTGCAGTTCGACAACCAGGCGTCGGACGGCGTGATCACCGGCTTCTCCTACGAGCAGTCGGTCCGGCCGTTCACGATGCTCTCGAAGAAGAACAAGAAGGGCCTTCCGGCCCCGATGAACACCGTGTTGACTGCGGCGGCCAAGAAGGGCGCGACCACGATCACGGTGAAGAATGCCGGCCAGTATCACGTCGGTATCTTGCTGCTTGTCGGCGCGGATAACGTGAAGGGCAACGAACTGTCCCGTATCAAGCGGATCAAGGGCAATACGATCACCTTGGCGAAGGGCCTGAAGAACGCCCATCCGGTGAACGATATCGTGACAGTGGAGTTTGTCCGGCAGCGGTTCTGGGTTGATGCGGACGTGGGGACGGTCTTTTGGCACGACCACGCCTTCGGCTCGACCACCTGGCCACACGGCGGATTCGGCACGTTTATCGCCGAGCCGATTGGATCCACCTACCATGATCCGAAGACCGGGAAGATGATTCGGAGCGGTCCGATCGCGGACATCCACACCAACGAGCCGGTGGGCCATGGGGTGAACAACAGCTTCCGCGAATTAATAGTCCAAGTGCACGACACCGTGCCCCACACCGTCAACATCGTCACGGCGGGCAATCCTCCCGGGCAGCCGATGGAAGTGGCGCTCGAGGCAGGCAAGACCGTCTCGTTCATGATGCCGGAAAAACTCTACATGACGCCGATGCCGTTCCTGAACGGTGGAACGCATACCACCGGGAGCGGCTTGAACTTCAGGGCAGGCCCCATCGCACAGCGGTTGGCTACGAATCCTGATGTGTCCATGGCGTTCAACAGCCAGATCCATGGTGATCCGTACACGCCGTTGCTGCGTGCCTATACGGGAGATACGATGGTGATCCGTCTCTTGCACACGCTCATGAACGAGACGATGACCTGGACCCTGTCCGGTCATACGTTCTGGACCGAGCGGTATGCACCGGATGCCAATCGGAAGAATTCGATCCATATCGGTATCGCGGAGCGGTACGACCTCGTTGTGCCGGAAGCGGGTGGTCCGCGGCATCAAGCTGGTGACTACATCCATTTCAACGGTCGGTCATCGAAGTTCTCCGAAGGTGCATGGGGTATCGTGCGTGTCTATGACAAGGAACAGAACGACTTGAAGAAGCTGCCGGCTGGGTTCTCAATGAAGGGCGAGATCCCGGAGGCGTTGCCGGTTTGTCCGGCTGACGCGCCGGTGAAGAGCTTTAACGTGGTCGCGATGGATTATCCCTCGATGACGTTCAACGCCAAGGCTCCGGAAGCCATTGAAGTGGACTTCGAGCGGAAGATCCAGATCGCCAATCCGGATGCGAAGATCTATGCCTTGGAGGAAGATGTCACCAAGGTGTTCGGGGGTGCGAAGCCCATGCCGCTCACGCTCCGCGTGAATGTCGGGGATTGCGTGAAAGTGAATCTGAAGAACAAGATGAAAGCCAGCAAGGCCTCCTTCTCCGCGATCGGCTTGGCCTTCGATCCGAAGGACTCGCTGGGCGCGAACGTCGGGAACAATCCCGGTGATCAGACGATTGCCCCGGGCAGCGAACGGACGTACACCTACTATGCGGATCCGTTCAACGGCGAGACGACCTCGCTGGTCTGGGATTGGGGTAACGTCATGACGAATCCTCGCAACGGCTTGTTCGGAGCTGTGGTGGTCGGTCCGAAGGGCTCGAAGTATCGTGACCCGAAGACCGGTGCCGATCTGACGAACAAGAACGCCTGGGCAGCCGACGTGATCATCGATCACACAATTCCTGGGATGGAGAATCGGCCGAACTATCGTGACGTCGCGTTGTTCTTCCAGGACGAAGACAACATCATCGGCACGAGCTTCATGCCCTATTTGCAGAATGTCGCGGGGCTGATCGGTGTGAACTACCGGTCGGAGCCGTACATGTATCGTGAGGAACAGGGCTGCTCGTTTGGCAAGATGTTTCAGCCTTGCCAGGTAGACAAGCCGGAAGATCCGGCGACGCCAATCATCGAAGCGCATGCAGGCGATCCCGTGCGCATTCACGTGATCGGTGCCAATAACGAACAGAACGGGATGTTCAGCGTCGAGAAGCATGAATGGCCGATCGAACCCTTCATGCGGGGTGCCGACCTGATCAGTGTGGTCGAGTTCTCCGGATCAGAAACGCTGGATGTCTTCATCCCATCAGCCGGCGGACCCTATCGGCTTGCCAGCGACTATGTGTACAGCAACCAACGGTTGCCGTACTCGCAGAGCGGGCAATGGGGGTACCTGCGTGTGTTGCCCGCAGGTGATCAGCGGTTGTTGCCGCTCTCCGGTACGGGGTCTGGAATGAAGAGTGTGTCGGTCGAGGTACCGATGCAGGTCGTTCCTGTCGCAGAGAAGTAAGCGCCAGAATGCGGCGAGGGTAAAAGGCAAAAGGAAAAAGGTAAAAGTGCCACCGTCAGCGATAGAAACACTTTCCACCTTTTAACTTTTCACCCACCTACGCAGGAAACCACGGCTGCCCGTCCTCCGCAGCAGTCTGTTGCGGAGGGTGGATGAAGCCGTGGAGGCATGCGCAGGGGGTGTCTTCCACCCCGTCGGCTAGAGCCTATTGGGCGGCGTGCCAAACCGTGCCGCCTTCGCGGAAGCTTCGGAGGCCCACCAACGCCTTGGCGGAGGTTGGGGCGAAGGAGGACAGGCTCCCGGCCTTCGTAGCCTACTGGGCCAGTACGGCGGAGTAGGCTAAAGCCGTGGGGATCCATTGTGCACGTTCGGTTTTGGGGGGAGGCCGATGGCTTCCCCCTTTTTCTATGGCGCAGGGTTTTGGTACGATGGCGGCGTTGTCTTCGTTGTAGCTTCATATCGGATTGACTGCGGAGGACCTGATGAGGCGGCTAATTCTAATTCTGGCGGCATGGCTGATGGTTACCGGTGCGACGGCCTGGGCATACGAGGAGATTCATATCACGGATGGCGGGACCATCACCGGGAAAGTCATGATTACAGCCGGGAAGCCGGTTCCCAAAGGGTTCAACTTGATTACCTTTCCCGATCCCGTTTACTGCGGCCGTATCTCGACGGGGACCGGCTGGCGGATTCTCAAGGAATTCGAGGTGGCGGCCAATGGCGGGCTCAAGGACACGGTTGTGTGGCTTGCGGATGTGACGGAGGGGAAACCTTTCAAGTTCGAACCGCAAACGATCGAGGCGCGTGATTGCCGATTCCTACCATTCGTCACCGTGGTGCAAGACAACGCCGAGGTCGTCATCATAAACATGGACCCCGTCATGCACGACATTCAAGCCTATGAGACATCGCATCTCGGCCCGCGGGTGCTCTTCAATACGCCGCTCCCAATGAATCCCCATCACACGCGAAGCGTGGGAGCCGACAGCCACGAACACTTGGCCGGCCAACCGATCACAGAAACGATTCATATGACGAAGGGGAGGAAGTTCTTCGTCATGCAATGCGGATTTCATGCGTATATGGAAAGCTGGGGCCTCGCGATCGAGAATCCCTATTACCAGGTGACCCGCGAAGATGGGACGTTTTCGCTCGCTGATGTGCCTCCGGGAAACTATGTGCTGACTGCATGGCACCCAGGGGTGCGTACTGTTTTGGAGAAGAAGATTACCGTGTCGGCGAAGGGCGCGATCCAAGCCGACTTTCTTTTTGAGTCACCCAAGGGGCGCCGCAGCGCCCATGAAATTGAAGAGAATCCCCACTTCGGTCTTCAGGCGCTTGGGAAACCCGTGGATATCAGACCCACGTTGGAACTCCAGGTGCCTTGAGGAATAAGGAACTGCGCGCGTGAAGATCACGTTGATCACCGGTCTCGTTGGTGTCTTCTCGTTGGTCGTCGGTGTTCTGTCGGTTGGACCCGCGTCCGCCTATGACGTGATCGAGGTGCAGCGCGCAGGAACAATTAAGGGAAAGGTAACTTTGACAGGCGCGGTTCCTGAACCGAAAGGCTTCAATCTCATCACGTTTCCTGATCCTGTCTATTGCGGACGCATTTCGAACGGTCAAGGCTGGCGTCTGCTGCATGATTTCGTGACGGATCCGCAGGGCGGACTCAAAGATGCGATCGTCTTGCTCGAAGGAGTCGAGGCCGGTAAAGCATTTGAAACGTCTGTTCCCTTGATCGAAGCACGCGACTGCAGGTTTCAGCCCTTCATGACGATTGTGCGTAATGGACACGCGGTCGAAGTCATCAACATGGATCCGGTCATGCACGATATCCAAGGCTATGAGACCTCGCTCGAAGCCGGGGCTCGTGTGTTGTTCAACGCTCCCCTTGTGATGAATCATCGGCATCGACGTGGAGATATCCACGCGATGCACAACCATGCACCAGGAAAATCGTTTATCGGACCGATCTATCTGAACAAGGGACGCCGCACGTTCTACATGCAGTGCGGGTTCCATGCTTTCATGGAAAGTTGGGCGATGGCGGTCAACAATCCCTATTACGCCGTAACCGATATGAATGGAAAATTCACGATCGATAACATTCCCTCCGGCACTTATCAATTGGTGGTCTGGCATCCTCAGACGGGGCCGGGCATCACCAAGATGGTCGTGGTGCAGCCGGGCGAAAAACTCGTTGAACAGCTTTCATTGCCAGCTCCAACGGGGAATCGAACCGCCTACAAGGTCATGGACAATCCTCGATTTGGTTTGGAGGCCCTGGGTCATTTCGTGGACATCATTCCCTTCGTCGAGCTCCAGCATTGAGAGCCGATGTGGATTGGCTCGCGAAGGGGGCCCAGATGATAGTGGTCTTCCTCGGTCTTGTTCTTAGCGCGTCGATCTGGTCGCCGGACTATCGCGCGATCGCCAGCGAAACCTTCCCCATTCAATCGGAATTCTCAGGCACCATCATCAAACAGGTGAACGGGAAGAAGTATCAGGTGCAGGTCGTTGCAAAGGGAGATCGCCTGTGGTTGGAGTACGAGTACGCGATCCGTACCGACTATGGGTATGCGGTGATCGAGATCGTCCGACTCGATCAGTCGGAAACATGGTATCGCCTCGCGCAACAGAAAGAACTGTTGGTCACGCCGCTAGCTCCGGACGACGTGGTGCCGATGCGAGCGGCGTTGCCGGGGGAACGGGAGTGGGTGCTCGTCGGTGAAGCGACCGCCGCTGGTCGAACGGCTCATTTGTTTGAGGCCCAGATAGACCGCAATGGGCAGGCTGAACGCTAATATGCAATGGGGAGATGATATGGAGACGGAGTTTGTCCTCCAGCTTATCAGTTGGGATCGCGATAGGTCGGTCGAGTATGAGCGGTTTCGTCTGTCGCCTCAGCCGGACTACTATTTCCAGGAGCCACCTGGTTACACGAAACGAGTCAGTGCAACCGGTCCTCGACGGCAGGGATAGTGAGGTCGTGAACGGGGTGAGGATGGGAACGCACCTGCTGTATCGAACAATGCTGACAATCGTCTTGGTCGGGCTCTGGGGTGGGAGTATGCCCATTCCTATGCCCTGTGAGGCGGGATCACCATCAGTCCTGATTGAGATTCAGCGTCTTTATGACAAGAAGGACTATCAGAAAGCCCTTGAGGAGTTGGCGAAGCTGGACCGCGAAACGGCCGCAGTTCCTGATGTTCAGCGGCTTAAAATCCGTTCCCTCCTTATGCTCGGCAATCCGAAAGATGCGTTGGAGGAATACGACAAGCTCGAAGCGACGCTCAAACAAGACGATCAACCCCTTCTGCGCGAGGTCGCGCTGGGATTCATCGTCGCCATGCTGAAGGACATGCGTGAGCAGATGCGCGGGGCGGCGTACACGGCGCTCAAGGAAATCGATTCAGACGACGTGGTGCCCTATTTCGAAGACGGGCTCAGTGATGGCTCTGGCCCTGTCCGTTTCCTGGCTGTCGAGGGATTGAGTCGCTCGGAGGCGGGGAGGAAGTCGAAAAAACTTCGGTCTGCCCTTGACGATCAAGCAGGCCTGGTCAAGGCTCAGGTCGTGAAGGCGCTGGGCCGATCGGGAGACCCGAGTGTCATTCCTGTACTTGACTCGGCGACGAAAGATGAGCTGACCCTAGTGCGGATTGCGGCATATGCTGCGCTGTTGAGACATGGCCGTAAAGAAGCCTGGGATCAGTTGCGACAGGCCGCAGAGGCAGCTAATCCGGAAGACAAGGCCTATGCCATTCGGGCCATCGCGGATTTGAAAGATCAGCGTGGCACCCCATTGATGACGGACTTGCTGACATACAAGCAACCTTCTGTGCGGGCCGCCGCAGCGAGAGGACTGGGGCATCTTGAAAGAACAGAGGCGCGGGGGCCAATAGAGCGGTTACTCAAAGATCCTATTCCTGCTGTGCGCGAATCGGCCGCGGCGAGCCTGGCCTATCTTGGCGGGAAGGAGTCAGTGCCGGCTTTGACTCAGGCGCTCAGCGATAGGGCGTTGTCCGTGCGCGCAGCATCGGTCGCCGCGTTGCTCCAGCTCGATCAGCCCTATGAGGTTGTGGCCTCCACGGTAAGGGCATTGGCGCAGCTAAACGATACGGCTGGGCGATCGTCGGCGGCGTATGCGCTGGGCAAGGCGACGAAGGCGAATGCGACCGGCGCGGTCGAGGTCTTGGCGAATCTCGTAGCCGATCCTCTTCCTGGCCCCAAGATCGTGGCTCTTCGCTCGCTCGGCCATATTGGGGACTGCGAGATTCTTCCGTTGCTCAAGAGGGCTCTCCACGACTCCAATGATGCTGTTCGAGCCACAGCAGGTGGAGCCGTACTGCATCTCCTGCAGCAAAACCCGTAGGGACGCAGCGAGGGTTAGTGCCCCCTTGTTTACAATTGACCGCGTAAGGTAAACTTTCGTACATACGCGCGGTCCGAGACCAGCCTCGTCGGCATGAGATCGATCAAGGATACCAGAGAGGAAGGCGGTCCCGTCATCCTCTCATTAGGCCGATAGATGAATGAAGGAACAGCGAGCTAGAAATAAGGGCGGATAGCCAATCACGAAGGAGGCAGTCCTATGAAGAGTACAGTATCAGTGATAATTGGGGTGGCAGCCGTCGCGTTTGTCGCTGCTCCTCTCACCTCGTTCGCCGGTGGAACCATTGCGGGCAAGGTGACCTATTCCGGGAAGTCCGAGCAGAAGGAGTTCTCCCTTGCTAAGTTCCCGAACCCAAAGTTCTGTGCGAAGAACCCCAAGAAAGGTCTTGTTAAGGGGGATACGCGGATTATGCCGACCATTGAAGTCGGTAAGGATGGCGGCCTGAAGAACGCGGTTGTGTTTGTGACGGACATCGAGGACAAGGCCTTCGTCGGCGGGTATCAAGGGACGGAAGTAACGGCGGAGTTCTGCGAGTTTCTGCCGTTCGCCGGCGTGGTTGTGAAAAAAAAGCCTTTCAAGGTTGAGAATACCGATGCCGATCCGGACGATCCCAAGTCAGTCCTAGGCGTACTCCACAACCCCCACAGTTTTGTAGTGAAGGGATCGAGCTCCTCAACAGAATTCAACATTGGTTTGGCCAAGAAGGGTGACAAGCTGAGCAAGATCGTCAAGCTCCGCAAAAAAGGTGCCGACAAGAAAGGCTACTATCGGTTGCAGTGCGACCAGCATGAATTCATGCAGTCTTTCTTCCTCCCGGTGTGGAATCCGTACTTCGCTGTGGTGCAGGATGATGGCTCGTTCGAGATCAAGGACGTGCCTGCTGGCAAGCACAAGGTGGTGGCCTGGCATCCCTTCGTCGGAAAAGGCAAGAGGGTTGAGTTTGATGTCGAAGTGACCGACGGCGGAACGGCCAACCTGGAGGCCAAACTGAAGTAAGCCAAGTTCGACGTCACGGGGAAATCCCCACTCAATGCACTCAAAAGGGCAGCGGAGCAATCCGCTGCCCTTTGTGTTTGTGCCGTGTGTTTCCGCTCACTACGCTGCCTTGCCTTTCACTTTCTGACCTGGGTAAGATGCTGAAATTTCAATGCGAAACCGCTAGAGAGGCGGAATGTGTTACGGGAACTGTCGCTCGCAGAAATCTTCCAGCTGGGGTATTACTGGGAGACGAAGATCCTCTTGACGGCCATGAGGCTGGATGTCTTTTCTGCGCTAGATGGGAAGCCGAAAACAGTGTGGGAGGTCGCGGGTCGAATCGGGGCCCAGGAGCCGCCGCTGAGCCTTTTGCTGAACGCCCTTGTGGCCATGAGATTGCTGACCAACGATGGGGCAACCTACGGCAACTCATCGGCGACTGAGAAACATCTCGTCCAGCATTCGTCTCAGTACATCGGCCATCTCCTGCTGCTGCACGATGCAGAGTGGAATAACTGGGGGAGGTTGGAGGACGCGATTCGCACCGGACAGCGGTCGGTCGATCGGCATGTCTTCGAAACTGATCCGGAGTTGGGGAGCAATGTGTTGGCGGTGCTTCATCGGATCGGGCAGCAGAGCGGGCCAGATTTTGCCAAGCGGCTGCAGTTGACCGGTCGGGTGCGCCTGTTGGATTTGGGTGGCGGTGCGGGGACCTATGCCATTGCGTTTTGCCAGACCTACCCTGAACTCACGGCGACGGTGTTTGATCTTCCTGCTACGCTTCGTTTGACCGAGAAGACCGTGAAGGAGGCAGGGTTGGAATCACGCATTGCGCTTCTTCCCGGGGACTTCCATAAGGACACGCTTGGGGGTCCCTACGATGTCGTGCTGATGGCCGATATCCTGCATTATCAAACCTTCGACATGAATGCGGCTCTGGTCAAGAAGGTGTTCACGCATCTGGAGCCTGGCGGGTGTTTGATCATCAAGGATCGATTCCTGGATGAAGCGGGGACTGGGCCGGCGTGGACCACTGCGTTTGCCGTGCACATTCTGGTCAATACCCAGCACGGGGGCTGCTACAAGACCAGCGATGCGATCCAGTGGATGACGACGGCTGGGTTCACCGCTGCAACCGAATTGGAAAAAACTGCTGTGGTGGAGGGCACGAAGGGGATCGGGTAAACACGTAATGGATTGGCTGCGCGACCCAGGATTTTTCGGCACACATGCGACGATCGGGGCAGACCTTAGCCAATTCATGGCCGCCGTGTTTACCAGCCTCTTCATCATTGGTTGGGTACAGGCTAGGAAGCATAAGGCTGATGCCCATCATCGGCTGATGTTTAGTGGCATGGTTGCGATGTTAGCGTTTTTTATGAGCTATTACATGTTTCGTTCCCTAGGGGTTTTAGCCTTTGAAGGGAAGGAAGGATTTGGAGGATCGCAAGCGCTTTATAATCATGTGTTTGTGCCCATACTCATTGTCCACATTCTCCTCGTTACGGTTGGTCTAATCATGGCTGTATACCTCCTCGTGTTGGGGTTTAGGGCGCAAACTTTTGTTGAAGGAGTTCGACAACTTAAGACCGGCGCATTGCAAACCTCCTGGATCACTATGGGGAAGGTTTGGAGTGCCATTAGCGGACTTGTTGGGGGGTATCTTATTTTTTTATATGCGACAGACCGGCTTTCATTACAAAGATCGTTCGTCTGGATCGTATTCATGGGGGTGATCGCATTGGTTTTGATGTTCGAGATGGGGATTCAACGTATTTGGCCGGACGGGGGACAACGCCATCGGACTCTCGGACGCTTTACGATGATCATCTACTGCGTCTTATTCGTCACGGGCAGCTGCGTTTACACGATGCTCTACATTCTCTACCCAGGAAAGATTGGTTGACCCATGCTGACCTGTGGCTGCGGAGGTTGGATGCATACCGAGGGGATTGAGGAACGAGCCTACGAGGACGGCGCCTTGCAGTGGTTCATTCGTACGGTATGCCGCGGCTGCGGTCTCAGGATAGGCGTCGATGTGCCGGTGGGCCAGATGAATGGGCTGGTAGATCGGCTCATATGGACCGATGATGCCCTGCATAGGCTGGATCGGATGCCGCCCTATTTGGCGCCGTTGTTTCGAGACGATATCGAGAACGATGTGCGTGCACTCGGTGAACGGGTGGTTACCTATGACACATTGTTGCGTCCGCGGACCGGAGAGCGGATTGAGTGGGATGCCGACGCGGAACGGCGCTTGGACAATGTTCCGGACCCGGTACGCGCCATGGCAAAAATTGAACTGGATCGCACGGCTGCAGAACGTGGAATGTCTCGGATCACCGTCGCGTTGATGGAAGAAGTGAAAGCGCGCTACTTCGGGATGGGCGCTTCGAAGCCATGAGGCGCTTCGAAGCCATGAATGGTGAGAGGTAAGGTGAATATGACCAAGAAGCGTGCGATGGTCTCCTCCCCCGGTACCCTTTACTCCTAACGGATTACACATGTTGCATCGAATGGCCTTGCGAGTGTTGCCGAGCCTGAGTCTTGCGGTGACGGAGGATTCCGTTCGCAAGCAGAAACGGCTTGTGATGTTTGTGCCGGGGCTGGTGGCGTTCGGAGTGTATCGTCTGACCAAGCACCTAGTGCCGCTTACGGAACCGCTCGTGTTGTTGGGGGTGAGCAGCCTGGTGGCCACGGTGACGGCCGTCTTGGCCTATCGAGTCGGCCGATCTGCATCCTGGCCGGTGATCGTTCGGGAAGATGGGAGCCGTCTACTTGGCTGGCTGGCCGGATGGATCGGCGCGGTCTATGGCATCCAGCTCTCACTGCTGGTTCTCGCACTGTTGTGGATGGTGGGCTACAACTATCTCCAGCACCCGGACGGTCCGGCTATGCTGGCCATCATTATCTCCAGTACGGCTGTAGCTCGTGATGCGTTTGAGATTGGGCACGTGCGGAAACTCGCGGTCATGGGGCGTCCGTTTCTTACCTTCCCTGACGGAGAGGCACTCCGTACATTGTTGCAGAGCCGCATGTCGGAGCTGAGACCCTGGGTTGCGGTGGGGCTGGGCGTCGGGGGGTTGGTGGCCTTCTCCGGACTTGCATTTGTGGATAGGCAGATGGCAGCGCTGGCTCAGCTGCTCGGCGTGACAATTCTCGGCGGTGGCCTTGCGCTCTGCTCCTATTTCGGCGGCTTGCGCCCATCCGCCTCATGTGTCGAGACCCTCCGACGTACGGCACCGACTGAATTGCTGAAGTATTGGTGGTGGCCTGGGATGGCCTTCGCATCCACCTACTACCTGGTCGTGATGGGCTTGCTGCTCTTTGTCGTGAGGCAATCGAGGATTGCAACGTGGCAGGCGGTCGTGGGAGGTGCGCTGGTCACGGCGATGATGGGGCTCTACGGCTACTATCTGGGCCATCGCCGACAGGTAGAAGATGAACAGGCTTCGCAACTGTCGAGTGGGATGCTGCGCTGTCCGTTTGTCATGGGGGTGCTTGGAAAGACGGTCGGTTCTTCTGTCGGCGTGGCCGGCGAGAGACATTAAGCAAGACCAGATCGAAGGGGTAGCATCATGCTTCGAAGGTTCTGGACGCCACGTGCCATGATCGATAGGGCTGTCTGTGCCACGATCCTGGCCGCCGTGCTCTGTGGCGCGTGGAACGGGCCGAGTCTCTCCTTCGCCGAAGAGACGACGGATTTGTATTTTGAGACGGAGGGAACGCCGCAAGGACCGGCGGCCCCGGCCCCTCACGAGACGGTGTATACACGGATCGGCTCGTTCGATAGTCGTTTGCTGGTGTGGTTCGTGACGCAGCAGCATACGTACTTCGGTGGATTTGTCCTCGCGTTGCCGCTGTTCTGCGTGCTGCTGGAGTTCCTCGGCTTGATCACCAACACGCCAGTCTTGTCGCTTCGCTATGATGGTCTGGCAAGAGATCTCGCGAAGGTGGCGCTCCTGGCGCTGTCAGTGACTGCGATCATCGGCGGTGTGATGCTGGTGATGTTTATCTCGTTCTATCCCAGCTTCATGAAGTATATGGGCGGGACGTTCAAGGCCTTCATGCCAATCTACGCCATCGTGTTCGTCGGGGAGTCGCTGCTGCTTCTCGTCTATTACTACAGCTGGAATCGGATGGCCGAGCCAGGCTTGAAGTGGATCCATGCGGCGTTCGGTATTATGACGAACATTTTTGGAACGACGCTGCTGCTGCTGGCGAACGCCTGGGCTGCCTTCATGATGTCACCGGCCGGGGTGGATGCGCAGGGGCGGTTCTTGGGAAACGCATGGCATCTGTTGCACTCCGCGCTCTGGAATCCACTCAATGTTCATCGATTCCTTGCGAACATTATGGCCGGCGGGGCGGTCGTGTTGGCCTATGCCTGCTATCGCTTTTTCACCAGCAAAACCAGTGAAGAGCGGGCCTATTTCGACTGGGTAGGATACATCTTTCTGTTCGTGACAGTGTGCGCGCTGCTTCCGATGCCGATCGCCGGCTACTGGCTGATGCGGTCGGTCTATATGTTCAGCCAGAGCATGGGCATGACGATGATGGGTGGGTTGCTCACCTGGCTGTTCGTCGTGCAGGTGGTGTTGATCGGTGCGTTGTTCCTCGGCGTGAACTACTACATCTGGCAAAGTATGGCGCGGATCAAGGGCGGGGAGCGCTATCAGCCGTACTATCAAATCTTGCTCGGCGTCTTGAGCTTGGCGCTGTTCATTTGGCTGACGCCGCATACCGTGATGATGTCGGCTGGCGAGATTAAGGCGATGGGCGGGGCGCAGCATCCAGTCGTGGGCTACTATGGGGTGATGTCCGCGAAAAATGGCGCGATTAATATCATGATCCTGATTACGGCGCTGAGTTTTATCTACTACGGTCGCGCCAATCGTACGATGGTGGTGTCGTGGGTGACGAAGGGCAATATTGTGATCGGGGTGCTGGTTGCTGTGGGAGCGCTCAATATCATTTGGCTGTCGATCTACGGGTTCTATCTGCCGGCGAAACTCCGCGTCGGACTCTCCTCGCCGCAGGCCTTCACGACGTTGACGGTGATTGTGGCCGCGGTCGTCATCAACCGACGAATGCTCAAGGGCTCGGTTGTTCAAGGACCGGTGCAGTGGGGCAAGATTCCTGTTCGTGGCATGGTCGTGCTGTTCGGATTGGCGGCGGCGTTCTCCTGGGTGATGGGACTGATGGGCTACATTCGGTCCTCTGGCAGACTCTCATGGCACGTCAACGAATTGATGGCGGATGTATCACCCTGGGCCTTTACGCCCAACTTGGAGTTTGCCGCGAAGATGGTGACGCTCAACATGGTGGTGTTCTGGGGCGCGGTGCTGGCGCTCTTCTGGATGTGTCAGCGCGGGCAGCAACCGGCGATGGGCGAAGAATGGGTCGAGGAGAAGTTGCCGACCTTGGCCCCGGCTCCTTCCCACGAAGCGTAAACGTAGAGAAAGGGTGATCGAACCGATGAAGCGCAGGCGTGTGATTCATGGAATTATAGCCATGTCGTGGTTGTTAGCGCCCACAGCGGTTTTGGACGGATCGGCTTTTGGGCAGGGGCAGACGCTCGTGCTGGAGGATTTTCAGGCCAAGGAAGCCGATGGGTTCCCCTCCCATTGGGATCATGAAAGCCAACGCAGCCATACGAAAGGCCGTGATGCGTACAAAGTGCAGGCGGATAACGGCGCGCACTATCTTGCGGCGAAGGATGCGGGACAGCGGATCAAGAAAAAGAAGATCGATTGGGATCCCAAGGCCTATCCCGTGCTGACCTGGAGGTGGCGCTTGATTAAGGCTGCTACCGGAACCGAACCGCTTGCCGCGATCTATGCGTCGCTCGATACCGACCTCCTGTTCATACCAGTCTTTACGAAATATATCTGGAGTGCGATGAAGCCCGAAGGCACCTTGACTGAAGGCGGTATGTTTAGTGGGTCCGAGATCGTCGTGCAGACCGGGACGAAAGATCTCGGACAGTGGTTTGAAGAGCGGGTGAATGTGTACGAAGACTTCAAACGGATTCATCAACATGAGCCGGCGGCGAAGGCCTGGGGTATTTCCATCCTTGCTGGGCCCGGTGTCGAAATCGATTTCGGTCCGATGCTTGCGCTATCGGGGAAGTAGGGGAGCTTTCTTCATGGATACTACACAGGCCAATTCCATGCCGATCCAGAAGGTGTTCGACATTGCGTTAGGGTTGGCGGTCATGGGAACTGTAGGCACCCTGATCGGGTTCATTATGGGCAGCGGGTTGATGCCTGTGGCGATCGGTGTGGGACTCGGGCTGGGCGGTGTCATTGGCTTCCTGGGCGGTCGTCGATTTCTCGGCAGCATTTTGGTCGGAACGGTCTTAGGTGGCGTGCTGGCGTGGTTGGTGGCCGGTGTCGAGCGGATTTGGGTCGGTGCCGGAACGGAGGCCGCGATGGGCGGATTCCTAGGCGTCCAGATTTCGATGTGGCTGGATGTGCGTGCCGCCAGGAAAGCGTCGTCCGAACAGATCGAGCCGTCGGCGTGATCACGTAAACGACAAGTAGGGGACTGAGTGGAAAATAAGGGCGTGCTCGTTGGATCGATCATTTTCGTGTTTGCGTCGTTTGTCCTCATGATCGGCATGCTGGTGTATGAGTCCTATAAAGCCAAACAGATGAAGGAACTTGTCCGGTCGATTAAGTCTGAAGCTCAGCCGACGGCGCGCAACGCGTTGGACCAAGACTACTCGATGTACACCACGAAGATGGGTGATGAGGGGCGTGAAATGGTGCAGATTCCAGAAGGACCCTTCACGATGGGGAGTCAGGATGGCGATTCAGACGAAGCGCCGGAGCATCAAGTCTTTCTAAAAGGTTTCTTTCTCGACCGAAAAGAAGTGACGCAAGAAGATTACATGCGGTTTGCCAAGATGACGAAGCGTCCAACGCCGAGGATCGAGGTTTTCGAAGACGATCAATCGAAGCTTCTCAAGCCAGAATTCGCGGCGATGAGTGTGTCGTGGAATGAAGCGGTGGCCTATTGTACGTGGGCCGGCAAGCGTCTCCCCACGGAAGCGGAATGGGAAAAGGCAGGACGCGGCGAGGGTAAGAGGAAATACCCCTGGGGAGATAAGTTTGTTACCAATGCGGCCAATGTCGATGGGAGTGAAGACGGGTATCAGTACCTCGCGTCTCCTGGATCGTTCGACGCGGGACGGAGTCCATATGGACTTTACGATATGACTGGCAATGTGGCTGAGTGGGTGACCGACTCCTACGATGAGCACTACTACAAGAAATCTCCGTACCGCGATCCCAAAGGTCCGGGCAACGCCGATCTGAAGGTTGTGCGAGGGGGGTCGTGGCGAGAGACGGAGCATAATGCCAGGCTCTCGAAGCGATTTGCCGCGAAACATTGGCGAACAGATATTACGATCGGCTTTCGCTGTGCGAGTGATGTGGAGGACGGAGGCGCTCCCGCCGCATTGTAACCGTGTATGCTTGAAACTAAATTCAAGGTCGCATTTCTCCTCGCCGTTCTGGCCTTTGCGGCCCTTCCCATCGCGGGCATTTTTCAAGGGACCACGCGCACGCCGTTTGAGAAAGCGCCGTCCGGTTCGACCGACATGGTGCAACCGGAGCCCGAAGCCGCGTCCCACGAAGAACCGATTCAAGCGGACATGGTCACGATTCTGGCAGGGCCCTTTATTCGTGGGACCACGAGCGGAGGGTTCGACGAGCAACCACAGCGCACAATCTTTCTGGAGGCTTTTTCAATTGATCGGTACGAAGTGACCAACCATCACTATCAGCAATTCGTCTTGGCCACTGGGCATCGCAAACCCGGGCCGCCTGCACGCTATGCCAAGAATATCGGCGGGATGCGGGGGACGAACCAGCCGATCATCTATGTATCCTGGGACGATGCGATGGACTATTGCCGCTGGAAGGGCAAGCGGCTCCCAACCGAAGCCGAATGGGAGAAAGCTATGCGCGGCTCTGACGGTCGCCTCTGGCCCTGGGGTAATCAGGAGCAGGCAAACGGAGCCAACTGGGCCAGGGTACAGGATGGTCACAATCTTTCTGGGCGGGTCGGGAGCTTCCAGACTGACAAGAGCCCGTATGGGGTTATGGACGGAGCTGGCAACGTCATGGAGTGGGTTGGCGACTGGTACAACGAAACCTACTACAAGAATTCTCCGGACCAAAACCCGCCAAGCCCAGAATATGGGACGTATCGGGTCTTGCGAGGAGGGGGGTATACGACCACGGGAGTCGATATTCGGATCACCAGTCGCAGCAAAATGGTTCCAGATTTCCGTGCTGAAACGATCGGGTTCCGTTGTGCTGGTTCTGAGCAGCTAGGCAGGGGCGGAGTGGTCGGGAGAAAGGTCCAGAAAATTACAGGAAATCAAAGTAGTACAGAAGCAGAAACACAGCCAAAATGATATTGACAACCATTCCGGCCAAAACTATAATGTCGAACACTTTTGAATGTTTCTTCATGATTTCCCCTGCGTTTGCACGTCCAACGATGAAATTTGAATAACATGCGGATAGGTGTGTGTCAAGAATTCGCTGGGTGTTTCAGTCATTTACCTTTTTCCATCAGGAGCAGGAGAAGGAGATACGATGGCACCAGATACGGCTCCAGATAGTGAGATCGGGATAAAAGTTGGCAAGATGATTTTCTACATCACGTGTGCCGCGGGAGTAACGTGGTTCTATTGGTTAGCCGGCATTCAGTGCCCCTGCTGAGCAGGGCTACAAGCCAGGATTTCTTGAATGTCAGTCCGAACTGAGGCAGAGGCAACATGGGTCAGTCGATTGTGTACGGGATCATCTCACTGATTATCTGTCTGGCCTTTTTTACGTGGGTCAACCACACTTTCATGGATATGCAGGGGTTGGACTACTGGTACCTGTTTCGCAAGTAGGGGGAAGTAGTCACGTCACCCGGTGTGAGTGGGCAGGAATTCTCGTGAATCTGAAGAAGGAAGTGTATCAAGGAGGTATTGCATGGGTCGTGTAACCCGGAAGCATCTGTTCGCAATCATGGCGCTTTGCGCGATGGTTGGCCTCCTTCTGCTTCCAATCGTCATGGCACTGCCGTCGCCGGCTGCCGGTCAGGAGGCTCCAACCGCTAACGGGGCGAAGAAGGACGGAGATAAGGTTGAGAAGGGGCGAGACGTCTACTACAAGACGGAAGGCATTGTGGTCGGCGCCCCTGCTCCGAAGACCACGGACGGTCCAAGAGATTATCCGCGGTACAACTTCGAGAGTCGTGTGTTGATCTGGTTCGCGAACCAACAGCATCTCTACTACGGAAGCTTCGTGCTGGCTGTGCCGATCTTCTGTATGGTGATCGAGTTCATGGGGATTACGTCGAAAGATAAAGCGCTCGCGAAACGCTACGATCAACTGGCCTATAACTTTATCAAGATCAGTCTCACGGCCTACTCGGTGACGGCCATCTTTGGCGGTATTTTAATCTTTACCTTCTTGACACTCTATCCCGCATTCTTCGGGTATCTCTCCAGCATCTTCCGTCCAGTCATGCATATCTATGCCTTACTGTTCGTGGCGGAGAGCGGGACGCTCTACATCTACTACTACGGCTGGGATAAGATGAAGGAAGGGTTCCTGAAGTGGATTCACCTGACCATTGCGGTCATTCTGAACGTGATCGGGACCACGCTCATGATGTTGGCAAACTCCTGGATCGGTTTCATGATGTCGCCGGCTGGTGTCGATGAGCAGGGCCGGTTCCTCGGAAATATCTGGCACGTCATGCACACGGCGTTGTGGAATCCGCTGAATATTCACCGCCTACTTGGCAATATGGCGTTCGGCGGTGGCGTCGTCGCGGCCTATGCGGCCTATCGGTTCCTGGCATCCAAGACCGATGAGGATCGGGCTCATTACGATTGGATGGGGTATATTGCCATGGCGCTCGGCGTGGCGTTTTTGATTCCGCTTCCCTTCGCCGGGTACTGGCTCATGCGCGAGGTCTATGCCTATCGTCAACAGATGGGCATTACCCTCATGGGCGGATTGCTAGCCTGGCTCTTCATCATCCAGGCAACGATGATCGGGATCTTGTTCTTGAGCACCAACTACTACTTGTGGCAGGCGATGGGACGAATGCGGGGTGCAGAGAAGTATCAACGGTACATCAAGTATCTGGTGTTCCTGCTCGTCTGTGGATTCCTCGTCTTCATCACGCCCCACACGATGGTCATGTCCCCAACGGAATTGAAGGCAATGGGAGGACAGCAGCACCCGGTGCTTGGTAACTACGGCGTCATGTCTGCGAAGAACGGCGGCATTAACGTCGTTATTACCACGACGGTGTTGAGCTTCATCTGGTACATGCGGGGCAACAAGGTCTCGACCGTGCCCTGGGCAAAGTTCGGGAACATCTTCATGGGCGTGTTCTTCGCGTGCGCCTATGTCAACATCATCTGGCTCGCTATTTACGGGTATTACATTCCGGCGAACGTGCGGGTCGGGCTCTCGGTGCCTCAGGTGGCGACGACATTATCCTGCCTCTTCTTCATGTTCGCCCTGAATGGCGTCATGATGAAGGGGGCCAAGCAGATGGGGGCGATCGAGTGGGGCAAGATTTCCACCCGCTCGCAATACGCCCTGATCATGCTAGCGACCGCCTTTACCTGGATGATGGGGTTGATGGGCTACATTCGCTCCTCGGTCCGTCTCTTCTGGCACGTGAACGAAATCATGCGTGACAACTCGCCGTGGGCCTATACCCATACGGTGGGGTTTGCGGCCAATATGATTTCATTCAACGTGTTGTTCTTCTGGATCAGCATTCTCTTCGTCTTCTGGCTCAGCACTTTAGGGGAGAAGAAGGTGCCGGTTGAAGAGAAGGCAGGAATTCCTGGTACCGTGCCGCAGCCGGCGGGCAGCCACTAACCTACATCTTCGTGAGTTATTGAGTCTTAGCTCAGCAGGGGAGGCGCACCGCTCGTCCGTCCCCCAGTGTCGCCGTAGGAGGTCAAATCCGTGGGTGATCTGATAACTGACGCCCTCTCGATGGGGTGGATGGTCTTGGTCCTGCTTGTGGGATTACTCATCTATTTCCAGGTGTCGATTAGCGACCCTGCCGCAAAAAAACGCGCGACATTCAAGACGTTGATCGGGATTATCGGTGCGTTTCTGTTGTTCGTCGCGATCTCGAACTACAAGGGCAATTTCTATGGAGCGAATCGGCTGTTGCCGATATCGCTCGTGATGATTACCGCCACGACGTTCATGATGGCGCTGTATTTCACCAATATCAGCGCACTGCTCAAGATCGCCGGATTCATGTTCTTCGTGGCAGCGTTTCTTTCCGGCTACGGCAACTGGTTGCCGCAGGTCGAAGGGGGCTTTCCCCCGAAGGAGGAAAAACTCGACTTTGGTGCGATGAGTCCGCAGCAGCTTGCCGACGAAGGCGAGAGGATTATTTTCGGTGGACTTGGCAAGAACAAAGAACAGGGCGCAATCGGCAAAGGGCAATGTCCGCTCTGCCATGCTTTCCACGCCGGCATGCTCGGCGAACGGGCTCCAAACTTAATTGGTATTCCTGCGCGGGCCGGGAAAGAACGTCTCGAGGATCCCAAGTATTCAAAAGGCGACCCTTCCAAGCGTGACTATGTGGAGAAGGAAGCTTGCCCAGATTGTGGGACCGCCACAACCGCGCAAGAGTACATTGCGGAATCACATGCGTGCCCCAGCTGTTACGTGGTTGTAGGATACGGGACAAAGGGAACCAACGACAAGGAAAGCCCGATGCCCAAAATCCATAAGCCACCGATATCGCTTTCGCTTCCGGAATTGGTGGCAGTGGATACCTGGCTCTATGTTCGTGAAGGGTATGAGGCTCCGTCATTCGAAGAAATTATCAAATCGTACGAAAAGTTTATCCCTGAGGCGGATCGCCCGAAGATGCAGGAAGACACGCCTGCAGGTGCCAGCACCTTATTGGCGGATGGATCTGAGACGGTCGATCAGATTTTCGCCAAGGCGCAGTGCGTGATCTGCCATACTATTCCGGGCATCCCTGGCGCAGTTGGCACCCAAGGTCCCAAGCTGGAAGAGGGGACGAACGCACCGCAGCGACTCAAGGATCCAGCATACACGGGGACCGCGCATAGCACTCCGGAGTACATTATGGAGTCCGTGGTGTTACCCAGTGTGTACGTTGTCAAACCATTTCCCGACAACCTGATGCCGAAGGTCTTCGGGCAAAAATTGAGCGCGGGAGCTCTGAAGAAGATCGTCGATTATCTGTCACAGGTGAAGGCGGGAGCGCCGCCACCGAAGATTTCATAGTCTTGGCCGTCTCGCGTTGTTGTAGAGCAAAGGAAGTTCACCGATGAAAGCAGTGATGTCAGTTGGTGCGTTGATCGGAGTAGTGGGACTACTCCTCTTAGTAGGGATGACTTTCGGCGTCATCCCGTCGAATACCGTGCGTTTAGTCGAAGGCTATATGCCAATGCAGATGCTCCTTGAGCTTACTGCCTTCATCGCCGGATTTGCGGGGTTGAGCTATATGATGAGCGCCATGGGCATGCCGCTGCCTCGTTTTTGGCAAGGCATCGGTTTCTGGGTGTTCATCTTGCTCTATCTCAAGTTCCGCATCTATCCCCCGATCCCCTTCAGCGTTCGCGCCATGTATGGGACGGTTGCACTCGTTGCAGTCTTTATGTGGCTCTCGGCGAATGAAGACGATTGGAAAAAATTCAAGCAGCCAATCCTAAACGTGCTCGATGCACAGCGCGGCACGAAGAAGCTGTTGCGGTTTGGGTACCTGGTGCTTCTGCCGGTCCTCATCGGCGGATTTTCTTTCGATGCCATGGTACCGAAATCCGAAGAGCCGATTGAGTTACGGACGGTGCATCCAGCTCCTCCGGCCAGCACCAAGGTGCATGGCAAAACCTTCGTGCTGCAGACCTCGCAGAATCCTTACCGTGTGAACCCGGAAGGGAAGTACGATCAGGAATACACTGACGAAAACATCGTGGAGCAGGGTATGGGCCGCTTGCTGAAGCCCAACGCCAATCCCTGGGACGAGAAGAATGAGGGCTACTTGAAGTACGTGAGGGAAGGCGGCGAGATCTTCTTCCAGAATTGTCACTTCTGCCACGGTGACAACTTAAACGGTCGTGGATTGCATGCCTTTGCGTTCAATCCGATTCCGGCCAACTTCACCGATCCGGGTACGATTGCCCAATTACAGGAAACGTTCATCTTCTGGCGCGTCGCCAAGGGAGGACCAGGATTGCCGAATGAGGCATTCCCCTGGGCCTCCGTCATGCCGCCATGGGAGCAACACCTGACGGTGGATGAAATCTGGAAGGTGGTGCTGTTCGAGTACTGGCATACGGGCTACTATCCCCGTACCTGGGACTAATCGGGTACGTCTCCTTCATTGCCAACCTGGATCTACGAGACGAGGGCACACATGACGAACAGTGGAACTCGGAAGGTAGGAATGGTTGCCGCAACCGTCTTCGGCGTTATTCTGGTTTCTGGCAGTATCGGGGGTTCGCTCCTCGCCCAAGAAGAAGTGCTCCCCGAAGGGTTCAAGGAGGGCGAACTCGCTCCTAAACCGACTGCCGAGATGATCGAAGCCGGTAAGCGCGTGTACTTCACCAAATGTGTCTGGTGCCACGGTGTCGAAGGCGCTGGCGATGGGCCTGGCGCTGATCGTCTCTGGCCCCGTCCCCGTAACTTCAATCAGGGCACCTTCAAAATTCGTCACACGGCGAGCGGTGAGCTCCCGTTGTTCGACGCCAGCAAGACGATCCCTGGCCAGAACGATCTCTTTGATACGGTCACGCACGGGTTGCCTGGCTCAGGCATGCCTTCCTGGGAAGGCATCTTGACGGAAGCACAACGACTCCAAGTGCTGTCCTTCATCACGACCCAACTCGTAGAGGATCGGGATTTTGACGACGAGGAAGATGAAACTCTAGCGATTCTCCAACTTGCCGATCTCGAGCCTAAACCGGCCACGGAAGAAAGTCTGAAGCGTGGTTCTGAGCTCGTGGTCGAAAAGAAGTGCGTTGAATGTCATGGTGTCGAAGGCCGTGGAGATGGGAACGCGTTCAATCTGAAAGACGACTGGGGGTTTCCCATCCAGCCGGCTGATTGGCGCAAGTGCTGGAACTTCCGCGGCACCCGGCAGGATCCGTACAATGTGGCAAATATTTTCCGGACGTTCTCCACCGGCATGAACGGAACACCGATGCCATCCTTTGCCGACACCACCACAATCGATGAACGCTGGGATATCGCCAACTTCGTGCAGTCACTTTGCGAGAGAGATGCAGAGGGCAATCCTCTTCCCATCGATCCCTTGACGGATAAGCCGAAGATCAATTTCGTCCTGCCATCTAATCTGGTGGAGGGCGAGATCCCAGCCGATATGGAGAACGAAGCCTGGCAGAAGGCTCCAAAGCGCTATGTGGCAATGGGCGGACAGATTACTCATAAGCCGCGAAACTTCGTGAATCGGATCGACGACATCTGGGTTCGTTCGCTCTACAATGACCAGCACGTGGCCTACCTGCTCGAGTGGGATGATCGCACGAAGAGTGTAGCCGAAGGGAAGCTGCCATGGGAGCCAACTCAAGTCAACCTCGAAATCGAGGAACAGGATCCCAAGACAGGCGAAGAGGGGTCCATCGCGGCCAATCAAAATAAGTACGCGGTCTACAATGACGCCATCGCGATCGAAACTCCGGTAAAGTGGCAAGAGCTGCCTGCTCCGGTTAAGCCGCGGTTCCTGTTCGGCACCAACGAACAGTACCCGGTCGACATCGTCAAGTGGGAAGCCGATGGGTCCATCTTCGCGTTCTTGGGAACGGGCTGGGATGTAGATTTCGAAGAGCGGTACGACTATGAAGAAATTCTGACGGTTCTCAAGAGTGAGTGGAAGGAGGGTCGCTGGTACGTGATGATTCAGCGTCCCTTGGGGAATGAGGAGGAGCAGTTTTACGACGAGGATACTTTCTTTGAAGTCGGGCAATACATCCCTACCGTCTTCTTTGCGTGGGACGGTCACAACGGCGATGCAGGACGCAAGATGGCCGTGTCGGCCTTCTATTACACGTTCCTGCAGCCCCCGATTCCGAGAGAAGCCTACATCTACCCAGTGGTGATCGCCTTGGGCGTGGTGCTACTGGAAGGGTGGGTCGTGACGCGTCGGGCGAATAAGAAGAAGGGGAAGACCCTCTAGGATTCGCCGAAAATCTTGTGTTTGAACAGTAGGAGGGGGTGGGGTAACCCACCCCCCTCTTTGTTTTTTCGGTATGGGTCAAATCAGAAGGCTCCTATGCTTACAGATATAACTGGTGTGCTCCTTGCCGGTGGAAAGAGCCGCCGGATGGGTGAAGACAAGCGGTACCTTCAGGTTGGTCGGCAGACGTTGTTCGAGCGAAGTCTTTCGGTCTTTCGGTCGGTCTTCCAGGAGGTGTTGGTTGTCATCGCGCAGGACAGTGCCACGATCGAGGCAGGCGTTCCGGTGATTCGTGACATGGTATCCGACTGCGGGAGTTTAGGCGGCCTCTACACGGGTTTGAAACAGGCCGCCACCCGGCATGTTTTTGTTGCGGCCTGCGACATGCCCTTTCTTAATCCTCAGGCTGTTCGGTACGTGACCGCGTTGAAAGACAATGCGGATATCGTGATGGCGCAACGAAACACCGGCTTGCAGCCGATGCACGCGCTCTATGGCCCGCGTTGCCTTCCAGTTCTTGAAGAGATGATACAAACACATAATGTGAAGATCCAAAACATCGTTGCGCATTCATCGCTCCATGTGCGACTGATCACCGACGCTGAGTTAAGCCAGATTGATCCAGACGGACGATCGTTCCTTAACGTCAACACGCCATCAGATCTTGAAGCCGCGCGAACGTTGCACGCGCACTCAACAGGTTCCCCCTCTTCCTGATGGACCCATGACACGCACCATCGTCATCATTCATCCGGGAGCGCTCGGGGACGTCTTGCTCGCCGTCCCCGCCATGAGGCGGCTCCGGGCACGTTTTCCGCAACACAAGAGTCTTCTCTTCGCGAATGAGCCTGTCAGTCGGTTGCTGCTTGACTGTCGTGTGATCGACGCCTGGATGTCCGTGCAGGGGGCCGCCTGCGCCAGGGTGTTTGCAGGTTCTGTCTCAGTCTCCGACGAACTGATGCGCTGGCTGGGGCGATGCGATCACGCCGTGGCGTGGACTCAAGACAAAGAGGGGACCCTCGCTACGGTTCTTCGATCCTGTGGCGCCCGGGAGGAGCGAGTTCAATCTCCCTTCTCTCCTGAGTTGAAGGCCAGGCACCAGAGCGATCGGTTTTTGGAAACGCTCGGCGAATCCCCGGCCGATCTATCAACCGATGTGCCTGTGCCGATTCCCTGCCTTCTCCTAGAGCGGGGAAGGGCCTATCTCCATCGCGTAGGAATTCGAGCTGGCCAGCCATTGGTGCTTGTGCATCCTGGGAGTGGAAGCCTCCATAAGTGTATAAGACCTGAGGAGCTTGCTTTGGCACTCGAGCAGTTCCGACAAGAGGGCATTCATCCTCTTTTATTGGAGGGGCCGGCCGATCGGGATTCGGTGGCAAGTCTGCTCAAACTGACTGCCGTTGAATCGACGGTTTTACGAGGCCTCGACCTCTCTATGATCGCAGGATTGCTCGCTCAGGTTGAGTTGTATATCGGTCACGATTCAGGCCTCACCCACCTGTCCGGCTTGCTGGGCGTACGGACCGTCGCCCTGTTTGGTCCGACGGACCCCGATCGTTGGGCGCCGCGCGGTTGCCACGTGGCTGTCTTACGAGGGGCGCCCTGCGCCTGCAGGTCCTGGGAAACCGTCAGAGAATGTGCTGAAAAGCCCTGTCTTGCCGTACCGATTGAGGAGATCCTCACGGCGTGCAGAACTCTCAGATTGAACCCCACAACCCCTCGAAATCACTCACGATGCGCCTTGTCTCCGCCTACCCCATATGCTAGAGTGGCGCGGTAATTTTCCCTTTCAATGGTAAGGACTTAGGAGATCTTCGGTGTCTCAAGGCGTGATCCAAGCAATGGTCACGACGGCCCTGCTTGGAGCCCTGAATGGGGCGAAGAAGAAGGGACAGTTGAAAACGGAAGTCTGGCCGACGCTCAGTCTGGATGCGCCCAAGCGGCCAGAGTGGGGTGAGCTGGCTTCGACTGTGGCCATGTCGCTGGCTTCTTCAGAGCAGAGGGCTCCTCACGAAATCGCGCAGATCATTGTCGAGAATCTTCCTCAGCGTGAACAACTCTTCGAGCGAGTGGAAATCGTCCAACCAGGGTTTTTGAATTTGACCGTCAAGCCGACCCTCTGGCAGGAAGTGCTGAGGGAAATTGAATCGCAAGGTGCGGCTTATGGCAGAGCGGATCTTGGGCAGCGCCGACGAGTTCTCGTTGAATATGTGAGTGCGAACCCAACCGGTCCGTTGCATGTCGGGCATGGTCGAGGGGCCACGGTAGGGCAGGCCGTGGTTGGTTTGCTGGAAGCGGTCGGCTACGATGTCGTCAGTGAGTATTACATCAACGACACGGGGCGGCAGATGAAACTTTTAGGTGCATCGGTCTATGCGCGCTATGAAGCACTGTCCGGGCGAGCGGTCGAGTTTCCGGAAGACGGATATCAAGGCGCGTACATCACCGCCGTGGCCGAACGGATCAAGCAGCAACTGGGCGACGCTACGGGTGGGCCGACGCCCTCCGACCTCGAAGCACGTTGTCGTACATTCGCTTATCAGGAACTGCTGGGGCTCATCCGCGACGACCTCAAATCTTTCGGCATCGAGTTTCAATCCTGGTTCAGCGAAGCTTCCCTCCTTGAGTCCAAGGCCGTCGAGCGTGTGTTGGACGAACTGAGATCACGTCGGCTTCTATTCGAGCAGGAGGGCGCCTGGTGGTTTCGTTCCTCGACGTTCGGCGACGAGAAGGATCGCGTCGTCAAGAAGCAGGACGGCGAATACACCTATCTGGCCTCTGACATCGCCTATCATCGCGACAAGCTCCAGCGTGGCTACGATCTGCTAATCGACGTCTGGGGTGCCGATCACCATGGGTACATTTCCCGTATGCAAGCCGTTATGCAGGCCTACGGGCATCCGAAAGAGAGGCTTCAGGTGGTGCTGGTCCAGCTGGTCAAACTGTTGCGGGCCGGTGTCGAAGTGAAGATGTCCAAGCGGACCGGGGAGTTCATTACGATGCGGGAAGTCATCGATGAAGTTGGCGCGGATGCGGCGAAGTTTTTTTTCTTGATGCGCGATTCCAAGACCCATCTCGAATTTGATCTAGAGTTGGCGAAGCGACGGTCAGCCGATAACCCGGTGTACTACGTGCAGTATGCCCATGCCCGAATCGCCAGCTTGAGGCGGGTGGGCGAGTCTCGTGGGATCGCGTGCTCCTGGCAGAGCCAGACGGGCCTGACGGCGCTGACCGATCCGGACGAACTGGGATTGCTCAGAAAGCTCTCCGCCTATCCAGCGGTGCTTCAAGCGAGTGCCGTCGGGTATGAGCCTCATCGGATGACGTACTATCTCCTACAGCTTGCGGCACTCCTGCACACGTTCTACAACAAGCATCGGATTCTACCCCCGGCGGCTGACAAGGACGTGTTCGAGCCGGCGCCAGAAGGACCGGCTGTGGTCGAAGAACCACAACGGGAAGCGATGGGTTCCGAGCGGACTGCCCCGAGATTGGCGCTGATGCGCGGCGTGCAGCAGGTGATCAAGAATGGGTTGGGGGTGCTGGGAATTGCTGCGCCGGAGCGCATGTAGAGAGGGCAATGGCGAGGGTGGAGGAGACCGTGCAGTTTTTGATCAGGAGCGCAGATGCCGCGACGAGGGCGAGGCGGGGCACTCTGAGCACAGCCCACGGTCCGGTTGAGACGCCGACCTTCATACCGGTCGGGACCTTAGGGCCGGTCAAAGGGGTCGAGCCTCAGGACTTGGAGCAGCTGGGTGTTCGTTTGATACTCAACAACGCCTATCACCTGTATGTGCGGCCTGGGCACAAGGTTGTGGCTGAAATGGGCGGGCTGCATCGTTTCATCGGCTGGCCTGGCGCGATCCTCACGGACAGCGGCGGGTTTCAGATCTTCAGCCTGGCCAAGCTCTGCAAGATCACGGATGACGGCGTGAGCTTCCAATCGCACCTCGACGGCTCGACGCATTTCATTACGCCGGAAACGGCAATCGAGATTGAAGAGTCGTTGGGCGCCGACATTATCATGGCGTTTGATCAATGTGGAGCGTTGCCGGCGGAACGTGAGATCGTTCGCGACGCCGTCCGGCGGACGACGCTCTGGGCCAAGCGTTGCCAGGCCGCCCGTCGGCGCAGTGATCAAGCGCTGTTCGGAATCGTGCAGGGCGGGCTGGACCGGGCGCTTCGTGTCGCCTCGGCTCGCGACCTGGTCGGGGTCGGCTTCGATGGCTACGCGATCGGCGGTCTCTCGGTCGGTGAAAGCAAGGACGACATGTACGCCATGGTGGACGTCACTGTGCCCGAGCTGCCTGCGTCGAAACCCCGGTACTTGATGGGGGTGGGGATGCCGGAGAACCTGGTCGAAGGCGTCGCGCGCGGGATCGATCTCTTCGACTGTGTGGTGCCGTCTCGTCATGGCAGAACCGGATGGTTGTTCACGAGTTTCGGGCGTGTCCTCATTAAACATGCACGGTATCTGTGCGATGAACGGCCGATCGATCCAACCTGCGGCTGTCCAGTCTGCGCGCGGTATTCCAGGGCCTATCTGCACCATTTGTATAATGTCAAGGAAATGCTGGCGTCGCGACTAAATACGATTCACAACCTCTGGTATTTTTCAGATATCATGCGTCGGATGCGGGTGGCCATTGCGCAAGGCACGTTCGCCGTATTTCGAGAGGCGTTTTATCGCGCTCACGAGCAGGACGCGCCCGAGGTTGTGGCATTGGCGAACCGCGACGCCGGAACGTTGCAGCGTTCTGCACAAGATGTTTAACTGAAAGAGAGGATCTGTTCTATGTTGATGGAATCCATTGCCTGGGCTCAGGAAACGGGCGGGAGCGAATCAGAGGCTGGATCGGTGCTTTCTCTCGTACCGTTCGTGCTGATTTTTGTCATCTTCTATTTCCTGTTGATCCGCCCTCAGCAAAAGAGGCAGAAACAGCAAAAGACGTTGTTGGACGCATTGAAGAAGAGCGACAAAGTGATTACGTCCTCCGGGATTTGGGGAACGATCACCAATCTCGGGAAAGAGACCGTCACGCTTCAAATCGCCGACAATACCAAGATTAAGATGCAGCGGGAGCAGATCGCACGAATGCGCGGTGACGACGAGGATAAAGACTCGTAATCCGCAAGGGACAAAGGGGCTACAGACGGCATGAAAAAAGTGAGTGGGCGATTATCGTTGTTGGTGCTGGTCATGACGGTATCGGTGGCGTGCTTCTTGCCGTCCTACCAGCCGGTGTATCACGCGTTGCCTGCTTGGGCTAAGGCGGTCCTGCCGAACAAAGGGATTACCCTGGGGCTGGACCTGCAGGGCGGAATCCACATGGTGCTGGAGGTGGATGAGGATCGCGCGGTGGAGATCGCCGTCGACCGAGTGGTCAACTCGCTTCGAGACTTCTTAGTAGATAAAAAAATTCCGGCGGAGTCCGTGAAGCGCACTGGGCCACAGCACATTACGATCCAGTTCCAGAATGCGGACCTCAAAGTTCAAATCCAGGAATTGATCGACGATTTTCCGACCTTTGTGGAAACAGACTTGTCCGGGTCTGCCAATTCGCTAGTGTGGGAACTCCGTGAAACTGAGGCCAAGCGCATTAAGGACTCGGCCATCAATCAAGCGTTGGAAACGATCCGGAACCGTATCGATCAGTTCGGTGTGGCGGAACCGGTAGTCCAGCGGCAGGGCTTGAAGCAAATTGTCGTGCAGCTGCCGGGCGTCAAAGAACCGAAGCGTGCGAAAGATCTAATCCAGGAAACTGCGTTACTCGAGTTCAAGATGCTGGACGAAGACAGCCAGATCAGGCTGGAGTTGCCGGCTCGCATTCCGAAACACAAAGAAGCCGAGATCGTGATGCAGTTTGAGGGCAAGGTGCCTGAGGGCGACCAGATCCTGTTCGAACGGGCGTTTGAAGAAGATACCGGTCGCGAATATCGGATTCCGTATTTGGTGAAGAAGCAGGTCATGCTCACCGGCGATGTGCTCAGTGATGCGCGGGTATCGATCGGTCAATTCAACGATCCCTATGTCTCCATCACCTTTGACTCTAAAGGCGGACAGGAATTTGAACGGATCACGGGCGACAACGTCAAGAAGCGCATGGCGGTGGTCCTCGACAATACGATCTATTCCGCGCCGGTCATTCAAGAGCGTATTACGGGAGGCCGTGCACAGATTACCGGAACCTTCTCGATGCAGGAAGCCAACGACCTGGCTATTGTGCTTCGGGCCGGCGCGCTGCCGGCCCCGCTCAAGATCGTTCAAGACCTCACGGTCGGTCCGTCGCTCGGACAGGATTCGATCGAGAAGGGCGTCAAGGCGACGCTCTTCGCCGGCGCGCTAGTCGTCATCTTCATGATTGTGTACTACCGCCTGTCCGGGGTGATTGCCGACTTTGCATTGGTACTAAACTTAGTCTGTCTCATGGGCGTGCTTTCCGCGCTGACCGCGACACTGACGCTGCCGGGCATCGCCGGTATCCTGCTGACGATTGGGATGGGCGTCGACTCGAACGTGTTGATCTTCGAGCGTATTCGTGAAGAGCTGAGAAGCGGGAAGGCTGTGCGACCGGCTATTGACGGCGGCTACGACAAAGCCTTGCTCACGATCATCGACTCGCACGTGACGACGCTCATCACTGGGGCTGCGCTTTTCTTGTTTGGAACCGGACCGATCAAAGGCTTTGCCGTGACGTTGTGTCTGGGTATCACGATCAACCTCTTCACAGCGCTGGTCGGGACCAAAGCGATTTTCGATCTGCTGAACAAGCGGAAAAAAATTGTGACGCTGAGTATTTAGGCGAAGGGGCGAGCATGTTAGAGATTCTTGGAAAAACCAACATTGATTTCATGGGCAAGCGCAAGATCGCCTTTATCTTTTCCGGCATCATAGTCTTGATCGGGCTCGTCGCCGTGGTACAGATCGCACGAGGCGTGGCCAATCTCGGCATCGACTTTGCCGGCGGGACGGCCGTGCAGCTGAAGTTCGACCAGGCGATCCGCATCGATGCAGCGCGGAAAGCCTTGGAGTCGAACGGGGTCGGCGACGCGGAGCTACAAGAATTTGGGCAGGACAACAAGCTACTCATCCGCGTGAAAGCCTCGACGACGATCGAAGAAAAAACGGCGGAACGGATCATAGCAATCTTTGCCAAAGAGTTTCCACACAACAAATTCGTGATGGACTCCACGACCGCAATCGGGCCGACGATCGGCAAGAAACTCCAGGAAGACGCCATCATTGCCATCGTCATTTCGTTCGCGGGTATTATTCTGTATATCGCGGCGCGATTCGAACTCCGGTTCGGCGTGGCGGCGGCTTTGGCGACATTCCATGACGTGCTGGCCGTGATCGGGGTGTTCTACATCTTGGATAAAGAAATCACCCTGCTGGTCGTGACGGCGCTCTTGACCCTGGCCGGATACTCGTTGACCGACACCGTCGTCGTCTTCGACCGGATCAGAGAGAACCTGCGTCTGCGCCGGCGTAGCACCGAAGAAGAGACGGTCAACAACGCGGTCAACCAGGTCCTGAGCCGCACCATCGTGACGAGCTTGACGGTCGTGCTTGTGCTTATGCCCTTGATCCTGGCCGGCGGAGAAGTCTTGCATGATTTCTCTCTGGCGCTGCTTTGTGGCGTGATCTTCGGTACCTATTCGTCCGTGTTTGTCGCCAGTCCACTCCTACTCTTGTGGCCGGGCGCGCCGGGTCGACTCTTGAAGCGCCGCTAGGCGGATGTTGGAATAACGTATCGTCGTTCGTGAAGCGTCATTCGTCGCGTGTCTCGGAAGATACGTCCGAACATGTCACGCGAGACGCGTCATGCATCATGGGTAGTCGTATCCTGCTTGGGACATAGTCATGGCACTCTGGAGTCGGTCTCACAGCCTCCAGCGCAAGATCATCGCGGCGATCGTGATGGTCGGTCTCCTGCCGCTTACCCTTCTCCTCGCCTTGACCTACGTGGAAGAGCGCCGCGCATTGCGCGAGATGACGGGAGCGAACTTCAAAGAAGTGGCCGTCGAGGCCGCCCGTCGTATCGAGATGCACGTGACTCGCGGCATAAACGAAGCCCAACAGCTGGCGACGACGCCCTTCCTACGCACCGCCGTGTCGGAAGCCAACCGGACGTATGAAGGCAAAGATGGCCAGAGCATCCAGGAGATCATCAAGGAGTGGCAACAGCGGTGGCGGCAGCGCGACAAGCGGAGCGAGTTTCCGCTCTTCATCAACCGTATTGTCACCAACTACCTGATTCGGTGGCACGAAATCAGGAAGTCGGATTACGTCGGGATTTTGGTTACAGACGGGCAAGGCGCGCTGGTTGTCAGTTCCATCCCTCAGGTAGAATATTTCTACGGGAAGACTGCCTGGTGGCAGGCGGTGGTGAAGGGGGGGATCCAGCAACCCTACGTGAGTGAAATTGCGTTCGATCCAGCCTTTGGGACCCATGTTGTCGTCGTGGCAGCTCCGATCATGGACGATCAGCAGCGAGCCGTTATCGGAGCTGTGACGATCCTGCTTCGTCGCGATACCTTGTTTCATTCCATCGCCGAGGTGTCGATCGGTGCGACCGGCCATGCCATGCTGTTTAGCTCGGACGGCGTCCCGGTGATCTGCCCGATTTTATCTCCGAAAGAACACTCGATGAAACCCGAACTGCTCAGCACACTTGGAGCTCTGAAGTCCGGATGGGCCGTGGCCGACGATGATTCGCATCGGAGCAAGAACGCGTTGATCGGCTTCGCACCCGTGCGATTCACCGATCGACTTGCACCGGGGAGCATCGGAGGAATGCATTGGATTATCCTGGTGCGTCAGGATCCACAAGAAACATTTGCCCCGCTCGCCGAGCTTGTCGCCAAAGTCTTGTTCTACGGGTTGGCCGTGCTGGCAGTGCTCTGGGGGACGGGAGTGATCGTGGCCCGGCGGATAGCTAGACCCATTCAACTCTTACATGACGGGGTGCAGGAGATTGGGAGCGGTCGGTTGGAGCAGCGGCTGGAGCTGAAAACCGGAGATGAGATTGAACGGCTGGCCCAGGCCTTCAATCAGATGGCGAGCAATCTTCAGCGTTCGTTTGGGCAGATTGAGCAGCGGATGGTTGAGGTGCGGCAGCTGGAAGAGAAGTATCGCGATTTGATCGAACATTCGCCGGAAATGATTTACCAGTTGGATCGAAGCGGTCGACTCGTCCACGTCAATAAGACGGGGCTCGACAAACTTGGCTATACGCTCGATGAAATGCTGGTCATGAGGCTCTGGGATCTGGTTCCGCGTGGGCAGGAATCACAGGTTCTGCACTATCTTGAGCGGCTGGTCTCACAAGGGCAGAGTTCGATGGAAACGGTTCTGTTGACCAAGGATGGACGTCCTATCGATGTGGAAATCCATGCCACGGCGCTCTTCGATCAAGCGCGTGGTGGGCTGGTTCACTCTCGCGCTTTTGTCCGGGATGTGACGGAGCGGCGCCGACTGGAACAGGAGCTCCAACACTACACCACGGGGTTGGAACAAGCGGTTTCGGAGCGCACGCAGCAGCTGGTAGCGTCACAGGCTCGCTACAAAGCCCTGTTCGATCTGGTAGCGGACTCGGTTTTCATGGTGGATGCGGTGGGGAGGATCGTCGCCGTCAATAAGCGAGAAGAACAGGCGCTGGGCTATGCGGAATTTAGAGTGGTCGGGCGGAGCATGCTCGACGTCGTGCCGGCAGAATATCACCAAGTCTTCTTGGGGTGGCTGTGCGACATCAGTACCGAGCAACGGCAGGTTCCCACCCAGGAGATTACCGTCTACAACGCCGCCGGGTGTGCGACCCAGGTTGAAATGGACTTGATTCGGGTCGGAGGAGCCGATCCATTGCTGGTCATGGTGCAACTCCGCGATATTACGGATCGGAAAAAGCTCGAACGCCAGCTGCAGTCATACCGCGAAGAACTTGAGCTGAAGGTACGAGGGCGGACCAAGGAAATCGAAGAGACGAAGCAGTATCTGGAAAACTTGCTCGAGAATGCCAACGACGTCATCTATACACTCGATTTGGATCAGCAGTTCACCTACGTCAATAGCAAAGTCAATGTCTGGGGGTATCGCAAAGACGACCTGTTAGGCCGACCCTATCTCTCGCTCCTCTCACGACGCCATCGCGGCCGACGGCTCAAGAATACTTTGGACATCGGTGCTAAGCAGGTCTATGAGGTCGAAGTTATGACCCGCATGGGCGAGGTCCGCGCGGTGATGGTTAGTGTGTCTCCGCTTCAAGGCGTCGAGGGAGAGATTCTTGGCGTGCTCGGTATCGCGCGCGACATAACGGAGACGAAAAAACTGGAGAAACAGATTCGTAACTCTGAAAAGCTGGCATCGGTCGGGAAGCTCGCGGCGGGCGTGGCGCACGAAATCAACAATCCCCTCGGAGGGATCCTCAATTGCCTCTACAACCTTCGAAAAGGCGCCTTGTTGCCGACGCGCCAGGAGGAATATTTGGCCTCAATGGAGCACGGCGTTCAGCGTGTGCAGAAGATCGTTCGGCAGCTGCTTGATTTTTCCCAACAGCATGAGCCGGAATTCAGTCCGACAGATATCAACCAGATCGTCAATCAGGTGTTGGTGCTGACGACCCATTTGTTTGTGCCCAATCGGATCCGGTTGGAGACCATGCTGGGGCATGGCTTACCCAACTTGATGGTCGATCGGCACATGATCGAACAGGTGTTGATGAATTTGATCTTGAACGCCGTGCAAGCGATGAAGAGCGGCGGGGTCTTGACGATCTGGACATCCGTGGCTGAGGGCATTTGCCGTGTTGAAGTCCGCGATACGGGATCCGGTATTCCTCCGACCGCCCTGCCACGGGTCTTTGATCCTTTCTTTACGACAAAAAGCGAGGGGGAAGGGACGGGACTGGGTCTTTCCGTCAACCTGGGCATTGTGGAGCGTCATGGTGGTAAGGTTCTGGTGGAGAGCGAGGTTGGAAAGGGGACGACATTCACGCTGTGCCTGCCGGTTTTACGTGAGCGTTCCTTGGTGGAGAAAGGGTCATGAAAGGGCTCGCAATCCTTTTGGTCGACGACGAGCCCTTGATGCGGCTTTCAATGGTGGACGCGTTGGAGGCAGTCGGATATGACGTCCATGCGGCTGCGTCCGGGACCGAGGGGATCGAGGCGGTGCGACAGAAGACCTTTGATCTCGTGATGACCGATCTGCGTTTGCCCGGCGCCGACGGATTGACCGTTCTCAACGTCACGAAGGAAAAGGCGCCACAGACGGAAGTGGTCGTGATCACTGCGTATGGGTCTGTGGAAACCGCGGTTGGTGCGATGAAGCTCGGCGCGTTCGATTACATTACAAAACCATTCCAGATGGATGAATTGTTGCTGATCGTCGAGCGAGTCGGTCGCCTCGTTACGTTGCGTCGCGAGAACCAGGACCTCAAAGACACGCTGGAAGACAAGTTCTGCTTCCACGGCATTCTGGGGACGAACAGCCGGATGCGCGCGGTGTTGGATAAGATCAAGCTGGTAGCGGCGATCGATTCGACCGTGCTGATTCTCGGCGAGAGCGGGACTGGGAAAGAACTGGTAGCGAATGCGGTGCACCAGAATAGCCCCAGACGGGACTATCCTCTGATTAAAGTGAGCTGCGCGGCCCTGCCCGAAACCCTGCTGGAAGCTGAGCTGTTCGGCCATGAGAAGGGTGCCTTTACAGGCGCGCTTCGTCAGCGGCGGGGGCGGTACGAGTTGGCCAATCGCGGGACGTTGTTTCTCGATGAGATCGGGGAGCTTTCGCCGATGGTCCAGGTAAAACTCTTGCGAGTTTTACAAGAGAGAAAGTTCGAGCGGGTGGGTGGGAACGAAACGATTGAAGTCGATGTCCGTCTAGTCTGCGCCACGCAAAAGGATCTCCGGAAGGAAGTGGCGCAGGGGCGGTTCCGCGAAGATCTCTTCTATCGTTTCAATGTGGTGCAGATCGTGATTCCTCCACTCCGCCAGCGGCAGGAGGATATTCTTGTCATCGCCGATCATGTGCTCCAGACCTGCTCGACAAAAATGAACAAGAAGCTCAGGGGGTTTTCGCAGCAGGCCCGCGAACTGTTGCTCCGCTATTCCTATCCGGGAAACGTCCGAGAATTGGAGAACATGGTTGAGCGGGCCGTGGCGTTGGGACACGATCGCGATTTAGTGCAGCCAGGCGATCTCTGCGGGTTCCCATCCTGTCCATATTTAGGCGGGACACTGCAAGAGTCTTGCGGCTTTTGCAGCGAAGGCCTGACTGGGGGGACGAAGAAAAAAGGCACGCCGGTGACCTCGCTCGCGACCGCGCGGGAAGGCTTTGAGAAAGACTACATTGTCGCCGTGCTAGCGCGAGTCGAAGGCAGTCGCACGACAGCGTCGAAGATCCTGGGGCTGTCACGAAAAGCCCTCTGGGAGAAATGCAAACGCTACGGCATCCCTTCGGCGCACGACGAAAGTGAGGGGAAAGGAGGCTAGCTTGATTCGGTGTCCTTCTGCCCAGCCCCCAGTTGCTAGGCCACCAGTCAAGTTCCTTCACGCCGACAAGCTGAGCGGCGCGAAGGTGTGGGGCTCTGGGGCGGGCGGTCGATCCCCCAGCGCACGATGCGGGCAGTGCGTATTGGAACAGTAGCGCCACACCCTTCCACGATCACCCGCGCCTCGTGCAGCGTAGAGAAGAGGGCGCTGTTGGGCACTTTGTCCCGCAATGTGCCGTTGACGGATTCGCCATCTCCGTGCTCCCCCGGACTGCCCGGCTCGATGAATACGGGCGCCACGGCCAGCACACCATACCAGGCTTGTCACGCCGTGGCGATACACTCCGGGCCAGTGTCGCTCCAACTATGCGTCGGGCAGCCCCGGAGCAGCACCAGCTCACGCAAGACTTCCTGGACGTCCTGGGACGTGAGACGCCGTCGGACCGTAATCGCGAGACACTCGCGGGGGTATGCATCGACGACCAGCAGTCCCGTTTCAGCGGTCGCTCATCCTGGGTGCGGGCTCGTACGCAGTCATACGACCAGCCATAGTGGGGATAGTCAGCTCGCCGTCAGATCCAGGAGCCATCGGCGAACCAGAGCCGGGCCCGTTTGGGGTGTTTCTGTGGCACCGGCAAGCTTTCGTGTCGCCTGATCCGTTCCACCCGCTTGGGGTGCACTCGTCACCCGTCCTGGTGTAACCGCGCGATAATCCCCAGCTTCCGACAGGCCTCAGGCACGGCACTCCCGTTGCCGGTCTCCAGCTCGATCGCCTGCAGATGCCCGATGATTGCTTCCGCCATCTAGCCTGTTCGTGCCAGACCCCCTCTCTCCTTCCATCGATTGGAATCCGCACTTCAGATCCGACCTGATTTAGAGGGGGCTGGCCAGGGCGAACATGTCTATGACAGCCTAGACCTTGGTGGGGGTCAGACCATGCAAGGGTGATAGGGACGGTGTTGGTTGTACCACCGACGGGCATTAGCCAGAGTGCGATCAAGGTCCTTCCCATTATGCACTGACCAATGGGGCAGAGCGGCTTTCAGCGTCCCGAAGAAGCCCTCCACCCGGCCGTTCTGCCAGGGACAGTCGGGACGATGTGCTGCGGGGGTGATGTCCAGCAACCGTAAGCCTAGTCGAATACGCGCCGATGTGAAACAGGCCTCGTTGTCCGTACGCAGGAATCAGGGGCGGCCGTAATGAGGCAATGGTGGGAAAAGTATGTCAAGATTATTGAATTAGCTCAGAGATGCCCCTACAAGACTCTCCTCTTGTCATTTTCAGAAGCCAGCTTCTATAGTGCAGCGCATCAGCGAAACGTGTGGGAACTGCGTGTGGGAACTGATGGACCAGTGTGATTGATGGAGGGTGAGTTGACCATTTCCGATGTCAGCGGCCCATTTCGTGAACCGCGTGAGCCGATATTTTCTTACGACTACTCGATTCATCGATCGACCTGGGCGACACCGTATGGAGTCCGCGTGAAAGTGTCGATTCCTGATGAGCTTGATGTTCTGAGAAAACGGTTGTTGGGCTTGGTCACCGGCCCTCCCGGCCGGCAGCTGGTGATCGGTAAAGTCCTTTCCCGAACAATTGCGGACTGGAAAATCCGGATCGCAGAGGCGGAAGGGATGTTGGCGGAAAGGCGGGATGTGATGCTGGCACCATTTGTCGGACCGCTTGCGCATCTGTTTCCAAAGCTTGAAGCGTTGTTTGAGCAGGACAAGAATGCGGTTCGCGAAGAAATCAGGAAACGGGTTGGCATGTGACCTTCGCGGCATTCCCTCCGTTCTTGCAGCTACTCCCCTGGGAACCCGCTTCTTCCGATCGTTACCCACAGTACTGTGGATTGCCCTGTGCATGACCGAGTTTCGCATGCGAGATCCCCACGATTGATCGCGTGCTGAACACCTTGCCTCAGATAGGTCTTTGCGGATCAGAGGGGGTCCTTATCCGCACTCCGAATCAACGGCGGCAGGAACGGCGACGACGATTGAGAGCATGTGGGAGTCCGCGTCGCGGTAGCCGTGGGCACGGTACGGGGGGGGGCGGTACTTGTTGGTGCGTCCCTCTACCAGGCTGAGGCTGACCATGTTCTCGTGGTGGCAGTAGGAAGCGTTGCCACGCCAGCGGAGGGTGAACATCGCTCACACTTTGTATAGGGCGTGAGGTTCTGTCTCGGGCGCGAGAAAAAGGCGCAAACGGGGCTTGTGTGCGTGGTGTACTGGCCGCAGCAACGTGGGTCACAAGGCGAGGAGCCAGCCTGTTGTTTGGCTACTGGAGTACGATGCCACGAGCTTAGTGGTTCCCGAAGCAGCCGATGAACTGGGTGGCGGCGACGACGCTGGGCAGTGAGAAGAGGGTGCGGATCGACGAGGGTTGCTTCATGCGGCGACACTGCTCCAGACCCGGTACCCGGTTCAAACGGGAGAGAATGCCAGGAACGTAGCCTCAGACACGACTTTCACGCAGGATTGGACCGCAGCAGGACCCACTTGAATATGCGAAGATTCACCTAAGATTAAGTCCTTGGGGATGGGGTATGCCGACTCCCAACATCTTGTAGAGCAGTAGTTTCACCCACTTTCGCACGAAGCCACAGCTGTTGAGCTGTGGAGAAATGCGCCTCGAGTGTCCTCAGAAGTCTTGGCGAAGGAGGGCAGGCTTCGGCGGATTTCGCCGAAAATACAAATACAAGAGGGACCACGGCTACCATGCCGCTGGGCTCCACTAGCCCGCACGATTCATGAACGCTTCTGCTGCTATCGCCTGTCTTTGCGTGTTCGACGACTGTGAGCGTCCTCGCTCAGGCAGGCACCACGCATATAGGCGATTTCGCGACGAACCGCCATGAATCATGCTGGCTAGGGCTATCTTTCCACGAGGCAGGGCTGTTGGGATTGTCAGTGATTCGAAGGGGCACAAGCAGCGGAGAAAATGGCTTAAAAAATACGGCGAAAGTGCTTGGAGCGGACACCGGATTTGTCTGCAAATCCGAGCGATCCCTTGTCCGGGCTTCCGGTATCGTTCATGTCGATCCGGTAATGTCCGCGAACTTTTTCCATGGCGACTTCGAACGGGATGGCGTCTGGGTAGAAGTTGCCGGGAGTGTGGGCCCCTCGTGTCAAGGTGCTGATGGTATCCGCTTCCGCATACTTTTTGTTGGAGAAAATATAGATATCTGCGATCGTATGGTCGCCGAGCTTGTGGCCCGGGGTGGTGGGAGGCAAATGATCGCTGAGACTGCCAGCGAGCCGTTCCTGTTTGAGTCGTTTCAAGAGGCTGATGACTTGACTGTCTGTTGCTTGAGAGGGCACGACAAGCCCAATGGTGTTCATCTCTGCGATGGTCGTCTGGACTTTGAATATAATGGGAGCCGCTTCGGGGTCTTCGATGACCGGAGCGGTGGGGACTTCGGTGCCGGTTGCCTGTTTGTTTCTGGAGCTCGGCATGATTAGCGCGACGAAGAGCGAGAGTCCCAAGAGGATGCCGAATACCACGAGTAACGGGTGGGCACCGGCGCGTTTACCTTCCTCGTGCGGATCTTGATTCTCGCTCATGGAGAGGCATCCTTCTTCAGAGAGGCCTGGGCCTGTCCGTGTGCGTCATGCGAGCGTCCGATCAGTCGCTGCTTCGCCTCATCCCAGAGGGCATCCATCTCAGCCGGCGTCATGTCTGTCAGCAACCGACCCTTCTCTGCGGCTTGTGCTTCCACGATGTGAAAGCGGTCAATGAAGCGATTAGTCGATCCGCGAAGAGCCTCCTCAGGATTAACCTTGAGAAAGCGGGCGAGGTTGACAAGGGAGAATAGAATGTCTCCCAGCTCTGCTTCGATGTGTTCATGTCCACTGGGCCGGCTTAGCGTTGATTCCATCTCGGACCGACTTTGGGACACCGCGTCGCGCAACTCGCCGATTTCTTCTGCCACTTTTCCAAAGACCTGTTCGAGGCCTGTGGCATTCTTTGGCCAATCGAATCCGACCCGGGCGGCTCTGGCTTGTGTCTGGTAGGCCCGCAACAGGGCCGGCAAGGTTTTCGACACTCCTTCGAGCGCAGACTGCGTACTTCCGACCGCTTCCCGTTCGGCGCGCTTGATCTGTTCCCATTGGTTCAAGACCTGCTCGCCACTCGTGTAGGCACCGGCCTGGTCATCGTTTCCGAATACGTGGGGATGTCTGCGAATTAATTTTGTGGCGAGCGTTTCGAGGACATCCTCAACCGTAAAGATTCCAGACTCAGCTGCAATCTGGCTGTGGAACATGACCTGTAAGAGGACGTCACCAAGTTCCTCGCGTAGTTTCGGGTGATCTCGCTGGTCGATCGTCTCCAGGACCTCATACGCTTCTTCAAGAAGGTAGGGTTTCAACGATTCATGTGTCTGCTTTCGATCCCATGGGCACCCATTGGGGGCACGGAGGGTTGCCATGAGTTCGACCAGTTTGGTAAATCGTTCAGACATTTGGTGTTACAAATAGTCCCAGGAGTTATTCGATGAGACGTGGATGCACTGCAACTGTATACCGAGTGCAGCTGGTGCTTCAATGTCGAGTGGCGGCTTGCGAGCCGATAGGCCCTATGGTAGGGTACTGCCTACAGTGATGTGAGTGTTTCGGAGAGGGCCCGATGGAAGACCAGGAGAAGGGATTCATCGTTCGAGATCGGCGGGGAAGGGGAGGTTCGGATGACGCTCCGGCCTCTTCTTCGACCACAAAACAGGCGACGTCTGCGTTCGCTTCGCAGACTGCGCCGTCCCAGGAGACTCTGGCGCTCCCGGTCACGTTCACTTCCTTTGTCGTCTCGCTGGGCTCTTCGTCGTTGATGTTGATGGGGGAACAACTGGACTCTCATCAGAGGCCGATACCGGTCAACCTGCCGCAAGCCAAGGAAATCATCGATCTTCTGTCGGTCTTGGAAGACAAGACGAAGGGCAATCTGACCTCTGAAGAACAGACGGTCTTGCGTGATATGCTTTATGCGCTCCGCATGAAGTATGTCACGCTGGCCTCACCAAAGTAGCCTGGTTTGCATCCCGCCTTTTGGTTCCATTTTTCCGGCGGTCTTTCGGGAGGCCACGATCTGCCGGCTGGCTTTGAGACTGTCTCGTAAGTTCGCAATATAATAGTGGGTAGCACTTCCCTTGCAGGACTGATGTACAGAGAGGCCGATTGAATGCCTGAGTTGGGCCATTTCAAGCGTGGGCTAGGAACTTCTCCCGCGGAAGTAAGTGACCCTAAGCGGCTTGCCATTGGAAACAAGCCGCACGTCTCCACTGCCGTTCAGTCCACTGAACCTGAACGTAAAATGCTCCATCTCCGTCCTGTCTGGATCGTCCTGATCCTCTTGATCCCCTGCGTAGCGCTGACGGTGTACTACTCGCAGTTGGTCGTGCCGGGCGGCGAGGAGACGGACTCGTTCTTGCCCACGACCAGCTACGCGTTTGTGCTCCTCCTGCTCAATCTTGACTTGATTGGGTTCGTTGTCCTGACGCTCTTACTGTCACGGAACCTGATCAAGGCGTATTTTGAACGACGACATCGCCTCGTCGGGTCAGGATTCCGCACCAAGCTCATCGCCGCTTTTATCGGGTTCTCCTTGATACCCACCGTGCTACTTGCGTTGGTTGGGAGTGGGCTTATCAATAAAGCCGTCGACGTGTGGTTCAGCGAGCAAATTGAAAAGGTGATGAAGGACTCCTATGAGGTCGCGCGCATGCAGCATGCGGGGCACATTGCGCTCGCGGTGAACAGCGCGCGGGCGATCGGGCAAGAACTGTTTCGTGAAGATATGCTGATTCCGGAGCAGCGCGATCTGCTGGTTGCCGCAATGGCTCGGAAGCGCATGGAATACGGCGTCGCCGGCATCGAGGTCTTTTCGAGCAAGATGGAGACGCTGACGAAGGCACTCGATGCAGACGTGCCGGCTGGAGTGCTGGATATGCCAATCAGCCAGCTCGTGTTGCAGGTGATCAATGGGAAGCAGGAGTTTACCTCCGTTCAGGAAGCGCAGACTGGTCGGCTGGTGCGCGCAGGCATTCCGGTGGCCTCCAGCAGTCGGCGTGGTGAATTGGAAGGGGTCGTGATCGTCGAAGCCTATGTACCAGAGTCGTTGTTGACGAAGATGGAAGGGATCGGTCGTCAGTATGCGGAGTATAAACAGATCAAGGCGATGAAAAACCCGATCAAGGCCGGCGCTTATCTCTTTGTCGCCGTCGTGACGGTCTTGATTCTCTTCAGTGCCACGTGGTTTGGATTCTATGTGGCACGCAGCATCACCGTCCCGATTCAGCGGTTGGCGGAAGCAACGGAAACGGTCGCCCAGGGTGATCTGTCGGTGAAGATTGAGGAGAAGGCAACCGATGAAATCGGCACCTTGATCGACTCCTTTAATCGGATGACCCAGGATCTGCAGGGGAGCAAGTCCAAACTTGAAGAGGCAAACCTCACACTCTGGAACACAAACGCTGAACTCGATCGCCGCCGGACCTATATCGAGACGGTGGTGGATACGATCGCCGCCGGACTTCTGTCGATTGATCGGAACGGGGCGATTACCACGTTCAATCCATCGGGTGAGCGAATTCTGGGGTTGGCTGCCGACCGGTTCTGGGGGCGGTCGGCCAATGATGCGTTCAAGGAGTTCGGTCTCGATCTGTTCCAGACCGCCTATGACAGAATGTTGGCCGATGACTGCGATAACCTGTCCGTGGAAGGCCAGTTGGATATCCAGGGTAAGCTCATCACGATCGGCTTGAATGGTTCGCGCATGCGGGATGAGGCGAATAAAGATTTGGGCTTTGTGTTGGTGTTCGAGGACCTGACGGAGTTAATCAAGGCTCAGAAGGTTGCGGCCTGGCAAGAGGTTGCGAGGCGCGTGGCGCATGAAATTAAGAATCCACTGACGCCAATTCAATTGTCGGCCCAGCGATTGCGCAAGAAATTCTTTGAGAAGTCGCCAGATTTTGATCGGGTGTTTGACGATGCGACGAACGTCATTATTAATCAAGTCGGAAGCCTCAAACATATGGCGGACGAGTTTTCAAAATTTGCGCGATTGCCCGCTCCCGAAATGGCGCGCCAATCGCTCCATGACGTGCTGCAGGAAGTGGTGACGTTGTACCGGCCATCGCAGAAAGACATCGACCTGCTTATGGAACTGGACGAGGATTTGCCGTCGATGAATTTCGATCGGGAGCAGTTGAGACGGGTGTTTGTCAACTTGTTCGACAACGCGATTCAGGCGATGAATCAAAAAGGGCGGCTGTGGGTGAGCACGAAGTATGATACTAAGCGCAAACGGGCGGTGGTGACAGTGGCGGACGAAGGATCCGGCATCGCCCAGGAGGATCAGGAACGGCTGTTCGTGCCGTACTTTACACGGAAGAAAACGGGGACTGGGTTAGGGCTTGCGATCGTTCGTCGGATCATCACAGACCACGATGGACAGATTCAAGCTGGGAACAACCAACCGAAGGGAGCGACCTTCACGTTTGATTTGCCGGTGTAAATTGAAGGAAGTGACGAGGGACTGGTGATGAGTGACGAGCGCTGAAACGGAACAAGCTCAACTCATCACGCTTCACCAATCATTCATCACAGGTAGAGCATGTCAGCATCGATTTTGATTGTGGACGACGAAGAGGCGATTCGCACCTCGTTGCGAAGCATTCTCGAAGACGAAGAGTACGAGGTGGCGGTGGCCACTAATGGGGTCGAGGCCCTGAAGATCTATGGAACCGATCCGCCCGATCTCATGATTCTGGACATCTGGATGCCGGAGATGGATGGATTGGAGACGCTCCGGCGTGTGAAACAGTTTGTGCCGACCGCGCAGGTCATGATGATATCCGGTCATGGATCCATTGAAACGGCGGTGAAGGCCGTTAAGCTGGGTGCGTACGACTATATCGAGAAGCCGCTCTCCTTGGAGAATGTCACACTCCGCGTCAAGCACGCCTTAGCGCAGTATCGATTGGAGCAAGAGAATCAGACACTGCGGACTAAGGTCCAGCAGAAGTTCGAGTTAGTCGGGCAGTCGACGGCCATGCAGCGATTGCAGCAATTGATTGAAACCGCTGGCCCCACGAATAGCCGGGTGTTGATCGGGGGAGAAAACGGGACGGGCAAGGAGCTGGTTGCTCGCGCCATCCACATGCATAGCGCCAGGGCTGAGCGTCCGTTTGTGGCCGTCAACTGTGCCGCGATTCCGGAGACGTTGATCGAGAGCGAACTGTTCGGCCACGAGAAGGGATCGTTCACCGGGGCCATGTCTATGAAGCGCGGTCAGTTTGAACAGGCCAATGGTGGCACGCTTTTCCTCGACGAAATCGGCGATATGAGTCTCAATACGCAGGCGAAGGTTTTGCGGGCGTTACAAGAGCAGCAGTTTACGAGAGTCGGCGGCACCAAGCTGCTGAAGGTGGATGTGCGGGTACTGGCAGCCTCTAATAAGGATTTGGAGAAAGAGATCGAGAAAGGGCAATTCCGGGAAGACCTCTACTACCGTCTCAACGTAGTCCCGGTTATTGTTCCGCCGCTACGCGAACGGCGGGAGGATATTCCGGCGCTCGTGCGCCACTTCATGAAGGCGAATTCCGAAGAGCAGGGCTTGCGGATCAAAGAGGTCTCACGGGAGGCAATGGCTGTGCTTCAGCAATACGAATGGCCTGGCAACATTCGTGAACTGAGGAATCTGATCGAGCGATTGATGATCATGGTGCCGGAATCCGTCATTGAACCGCGACAAGCAACCATGTCTCTCCAGGGGCGAGCCGGCAGTTCCCCCGCGGCTTCAATCAGCCAGGCCACGAGCCTGCTCTTCACCAAGGCATACGACTCGCTGAGAGATGCGCGTAATGCGTTCGAAAAGGAGTACATCGTCCGCAAGCTTCGTGAGTACCATTGGAATATCTCACGCACCGCAGAGGATTTGAAGATCGAACGAAGCCATCTTCACCGGAAAATCAAGCTCCTTGATGTGGAGATGCGGCCTGAAAGTTAGGCGAGGAACCTAACTAGATGCCACGCATTCGAGCAATTTGAACAGACGACGTAGTGAAACTTGGTGCCGAGTTGGGCTTGGATGTAGTCATTTAGCACGGCTTTAAACATGTACGCGGTTTGGGATTTCTTGCAGGAAGGACAGGCAGCTATCAACTATTGCAGCCTGACCATGTCGTGCAAGTTGCGATCGAGCTCGGTAATAGTCTTCGTCAGTTCTTGCTCCCAGTTCTTTCTCGCTTCGGTTTCTTGTTCGAGCCTCAGCGCCGACTTGGCTCTCGCGAGCAGCTCCACCTGTTCAACAGGTTTTCTGATGTAGTTCCCTGCGCCTGCGTCAATCACCGCTTGCAGGAAGTCCTTCTGGTTCCGCGCCATCAAGACGATGACCGGGATCTGTTCGAACTCCTCGATGGCCTTGATGCGGTGGCAGGCTTCCACCCCGTCTATGTCGGGCATCAAAATATCCATCAAGATAGATCCACCTTGGCGCCGTTGGCGCCGGCATGATCCAATTCCAATTGCTTAAAAGCGTCACAGGACTACGAGACTGAAAGCAAGAGGCGATAGCCTGCGCTCTTGAACATGTGATGGAGTAGCAGCTGTGCGTCAGGGGAGTCGTCGACAATCAGAATGCCCATCAGGCTACTCCTGTCATAATTCTGAGCCAACAAGAGGTGCTAAGGAACGCATTAAAACAAGCGTAGGGAAATTATTGCAGGTGGCAAGAAAAAGACAGAATAGCTGAATACAGGAAGGTGGCTATGAATCTGAGTGCGAAAACCCCTTCTTGAGCAAATCGGTGACACAAGCGTCATGGTTTAGGCGGAACTTCTGCTTTTCCTGGCCCAGCACCAGGAACAGACCGTCGAAGCTATTGGATACGACATACTGATCGATGTTGATAAAGTCGCTCTTGGCAAAGGGGATCGCCTTGAAGTGGCCGACGAGTTCTTTGTATTGCCTGGTGCCCTCACTTCGTTCATGGCCTGTTCCACATGGGGATGGGAGGCGGCCATAAGTCGCTCGGTCGTCTTGCCCCGAAAGTAGTCGTTGGGGCGGTCTGGCTGCCGTTCAAGTTTTGTCTGGTGTCGGCGAAGGCCATGTCACTGGTTGCGTTGAAGAAGATCTGTTTGGCCTATGGCGCGGCGCGCTATGCCGCCCGATTCATACTTATCACTAAGTCGTCGACCAGTGGGCCAAAGCCAAACTGCGAAGCCCTTTTTCAAGTGGCTGGAGTTGCTCCGGCATTAGGATCTTGATCGCTTGCTTGATTGTGCAAGTACCTGTCCAGCTTGCCTGTGAAATTGACCGCGTTCCCGGTCCCCACTTGCAGCGCCTCTTTCAGCCCTTCCGCGATCATTGTTTCGTTCAGGGTACCAACTATTGCTGGCAACCAAAAGACTTTCAATGATTGATCCAGCTCAGTGCAGGTGGGAAGTAGTATGAGTAGCCAACTGACCAGGATGAAACGAGACAACATGAGCCTACTCCTCCATTGACCATGTAGAACTGTGGCGGGGTACCAACTGATTGCGGGCAATGTAGTATAGGGGAAAATGAGCATGTTGACCCGCAATGGATTAAAGTCTCTGCACGTTGACCTCCGTAAGACCTCTCCGCTAAGATGCGCCTTCTGAGTCTGTCGGAGAGCTACCATTTGGCTATGGTAAAAGATTTGTAGCCGTCTGTGTCGTCCTCGACCCAAAACAATCCTCGACGTATTACAGCGAATACGCCTCCGGTTGTTTAGGGCCTGCGGCTTTATATCCGACCTCGACTCTATAACCTCGCTGCGAAGGTGTTTTCCTCCAGACTTTTCTCATGACCACCTATCGCGAATCAGGAGTCGATATCGATTCGGGCAATGAGTTTGTCGAGCGCATTAAGCCGCTGGTCCGGTCGACCTTTCGTCCGGAAGTTCTCACTGATCTGGGCGGGTTTGGTGGGGTGTTTGGTTTTCAGGCCAACAAATACAAGGAGCCGGTGTTGGTGTCTGGAACCGACGGGGTCGGGACTAAGCTGAAGATCGCTTTTATGATGGACAAGCATGAAACCATCGGCATCGATCTGGTGGCGATGTGTGTCAATGATATCGCCGTAAGTGGAGCAGAACCATTGTTCTTCCTCGATTACTTTGCGACAGGCAAATTGTCAGTGTCGAAGGCGCAGGAAGTGGTGCAGGGCATTGCAGAAGGCTGCCGTCAGGCTGGTTGTGCGCTGATCGGCGGGGAAACCGCTGAAATGCACTCGTTTTATCCCGACGGTGAGTATGACCTGGCCGGCTTTGCTGTCGGCGCAGTCGATCGCACGAAGATCATCGATGGTCGAGGCATTGTTCCTGGCGACCTTATCGTGGGGTTGGCTTCCTCGGGACTCCATAGCAACGGGTATTCGTTGGCACGACGAGTTCTGTTCGATCAGGCCAATCTCACAGTTGCCGGCCAGCTTCCAGAATTGGATTGTTCAGTGGGCGAGGTGCTCCTCACGCCGACACGCATCTATGCGAAACAGATCCTTGCTCTCGTCCAAGAATTTCCAATCAAAGGCATCGCGCACATTACGGGTGGAGGTATCACTGAAAATCTTCCACGGGTGTTTCCACCGGGAGTCCGGGCGCGAATCCATCGAAGTCGATGGGCGGCGCCTCCGATCTTTTCGGTCATCAGCACACTCGGTTCGGTCAAGCGGGATGAAATGTATCGCGTGTTCAACATGGGGATTGGGTTGATCCTGGTTGTGCCAGCGGGTTTGGCAGAAACGGTCAGAAATCGCGCGCTGGCCTTGGGTGACCGAGGCTATGTCATTGGTGAGATGGTGGTGGCGAAAAACGGGAAGCCGGACGTCGAATATGCCGACTAGCCGGAAAGACCTGCTCCGTATCGTGGTGTTGGCGTCAGGCCGTGGGTCAAATCTGCAAGCCGTGATCGATGCGATCGAAGCAGGACAGGTCCAGGCCAGGATTGTCGCCGTCATTAGCAATAAGAAAGAGGCTCCGGCGCTCGATCGGGCTCGGAAGCATGGCCTCAAGGATCTCTTCATCGACCCCAAGCCTTTTGTCGGAAGACCTGATAGCCGCGAAGCCTACGATCACGCGTTGTTGGATTCGCTTCGACAGCACAATGGCGAGCTCATTCTGCTCGCAGGCTATATGAAAATCGTCACGGCGGTGTTGGTCAATGCCTATGCCAATCAGATGATGAACATTCATCCGTCGCTGCTGCCGGCGTTCCCCGGTCTGGATGTGCAGAAAAAGGCCATCGAATGGGGCTGTAAGCTAGCTGGATGTACCGTGCATTTCGTCACTGAGGGGGTGGATGAAGGGCCGATCATTCTCCAGGCGGCGGTGCCAATTCTGGATCAGGATACGCCGGAAACGCTGGCGGCTCGTATTCTTGAGCAGGAGCACAAGCTGTATCCCCGCGCCGTGCAGCTCTTTGCCGAGGGCCGCATTCAAATCGAAGGGCGCCGGGTGCTCATTGACGGGGGCAAGCGGTCTGACGTCGCGCTGCTCAGCCCTTAGTAATCCAGGCTACGGCGTAACCTCCGGTAGAGTCCGGCCGCGCGATTGTGTATAATTCCAATCACAGGGCCGCGAGCCCTTCTTTCTCCCCGTTCTCTTTCCGCAGCATGCAGACTGCGCGCTGATGCGTAGCAAACTCTGCGGTGTGTGGTGCTCGCGAGTCCGGTTCCGACAGGTGGGGGGCTAGCTCAGTTGGGAGAGCACAACGTTCGCAACGTTGGGGTCGGGGGTTCAACTCCCCTGCCCTCCACCATTCTTCAGAGCAAGACACGTCTCTCCGGGGTGATCCCCTGGGGAGACGTGCGTCCTTTGACCCCGTATTCTCAAAGGGTTTAGGCGTTCCTCACATCATTCCCGCCCCGTTTCCCTCCGGCCAGATTCATCCTATTCCGCGGCCTCCCATTCTCTGTTTGGCCCAAATTCTCCGTTCCTTCTGGACTTCGTCCAAACCTCGTCCAGAAGTCTTAATCCATTTGATATCAACGGGTTGAGCCAAAACCGCTGTTTTCGGGGGTTGTGGGAACACGTCCTGTGCTCGGTCGTGAGCACGCGAGAGTTCGAACCATCGTCCAGCAGGTGCGCAGTTGTGGGAACTCATCAAATGGTCCATTTGGGCCACGCGAGTTTTCGAACCGCTCGTCCGACAGTTCGGAAAGACCGCCGGTAGGTAACCAACGACAGGGTCGGGCACGGCGCCCGGTCGTAGCGTCAGAAACCAGACAACGGACTGGCAGCGCGAGCTGAGGCGGTTGTGGGTGTCGGCGAACCCGCCCCACGCCGTCCGGCGAGTTCCCAGGCATCCACACCGGCCCACCCGGTCCCGAGCCGCCGGAGGTCACGATGTGGAATGCCAATTTCGAGCCGGGAGCCGTCCCTACCGCCTTCCCTGAAGCGGAGCTCCGCCCGGAGCCCGATCCCCTTTCCCCGAGAGCCAACCTGGAGGCCATCGCCTCCATTCTGGCCGCAGGCATCCTGCGCCGGAGAGCCCGAAAGGGCGCCTCTCCGCGCGATGTCGGGAGAAAAGAGAAGAATCTCTAAACATCAGCGGGAGAAGGACTTGCTTTCGTGTGCGAACAGAGCGTTCGTGTCCAACAAACGCGTCCAGGAGGCCAGTGAAGGGGTTGCCATGAGTCAGTTCGGAAAGGGATCGCAAGAGAGCAGCAACGGCTCACGCGTCCGCCATTCCGTCCTGCGACAGCTGGCCACTCTCGAGACGCTGACGATGGACCAGCTGCACGAGAAGTGGCGCGATCTGTATGGCGGCGAGCCGCCCGGCTACAAGCGGCAGTTCCTCATCAAGCGCCTGGCCTATCGCATCCAGGAGCTGTTCTACGGCGGCCTGTCGGAGGCCGCCAAGACGCGGCTGAGGCAAGTCGCTCAAACCGACGCCGTGGCCCGGGTAGACGGAGGGGTTCCCAACAGCACGCACGGCCAGGCGGACATCCTGCCGGGCACCCGCTTCGTCAGGATCTGGAAGGACCGCCGCTATGAGGTCCTCGCCCACGAGAACGGCTTCGAGTACGAGGGCCGGATGTTCCGCTCCTTGAGCGCCGTCGCTCGCGAGATCACCGGCACCCGCTGGAACGGCAAGGTCTTCTTCGGTCTGAAAATGGACAACCGAGGAGGCCAGCATGCCTGATACCGGCACGAACAACGCTACGGGGAAGAAGCTCATCCATTGCGCCATCTACACCCGGAAGAGTCACGAGGAAGGCTTGGAGCAGGAATTCAACTCGCTGGATGCTCAGCGGGAGTCGGCCGAGGCCTACATCGAAAGCCAACGCATGCAGGGCTGGCGCGCGCTGCCCGACCGCTACGACGACGGTGGCTTCTCCGGCGGCAACATGGAGCGCCCCGGAGTGCAGCGTCTGCTGGCCGATGTGGACGCGGGCAAGGTGGACGTGATCGTGGTCTACAAGATCGACCGCCTGTCGCGGTCGCTGCTCGACTTCATGAAGATGATCGAGCGGTTCAACCAGACGGGTGTCAGCTTCGTCTCGGTCACCCAGCACTTCAACACCACCGACCCGACCGGGCGCATGTTCCTGGGCATTCTGATCACCTTCGCCCAATACGAGCGGGAGGTCATCGCCGAACGCATCCGGGACAAGGTGGCGGCCGCCAAGCGGCGGGGCAAGTACTGTGGCGGCCCGGCCATCCTCGGCTACGACGTCGACCGGGAGCAGAAGAAGCTGCTCGTCAATCCGGAGGAAGCGCCTCTGGTCCAACACATCTTCCGGCGCTTCACCCAACTGGGCTCCGCCAGAGCGGTGGCCGCCGAGCTCAATGAGCAGGGCTACCACACCAAGTCCTGGACCACGAAGAAAGGAAAACACCGGCCAGGGTGCCCCTGGAATACCGGCCACATCTACCGCTTGCTCGGCAACCGCACCTATAGGGGTGAGGTGGTCCACAAAGGGAAGGGCTACCCCGGAGAGCATGAGGCCATCGTTTCCAAGGGACTGTGGGAGAAGGTTCAGGCGGTGCTCTCGGAGAACACCCGGGCCAAGCAGGCCAAGGCCAAAACCAAGATCATCTCGCCGCTGCAGGGCGTGGTTCGCTGCGGTCACTGTGACGGTGCGATGGGCTTGACCTACACCCAAAAGGGACCGCGGCGCTACTCCTACTATCACTGCGCGAGGGATGCGAAACGAGCGGTCAGCCGCTGCCAGCTCAAGCGCGTCCCGGCCGGGGACATCGAAAAGGTCGTGCTGGAGCAGCTGAGCGCGGTCTTCCGAACCCCGACGCTGGTGTCCCAGACCTACTTTGCCGCCAAGGGCATGGAAGAAGCCGAGCAGGAACGGCTGCTGAATCAGAGAGAGCAGCTGGAAGACGATCTCCGGAAGGTCCGCGAGCGGGCCCTTGAGGAGATGACACCCGACGGCAATGGGGCGGACTCCGGAGCGACATTGGTCGATCTCAACCAGGAGGCGGTGACCCTGACCCGCCAGCTGACGGATGTTTCGGCCAGAGCCCAGGCGTTCGAGTCAGACCCCGTAGCAGAGCGGGAGGTCTCGGAGGCCTTCCAAAGCGTGGAAACCTTTTGGGAGGACCTGTTCCCGCTGGAACGCAACCGGCTGATCCGGCTGCTGGTCGAGAAAGTGGAAATCCGGGAGACCGGCATCGACATGGAACTGAAGACCCAGGGCTTGACCAGCCTCATCGTCGAGCTGAGTGGGCTGGCGAGCGAGGCCAGGGAACGGGGCCACGACCGATGAACACGCAGCCGACCCTCGCGCTGACGGAGACCGGCAATCTCCGGGTTCATATTCCGATGCACATCCGGCGGATGCGGGGGCGGAAGATGATCTTCGCCCCCGAGGCGCTGGATGGCGAAGTTCCGGACAGCCCATCGGACGTTCAGGCGGCCCTGGTTCAAGCCCTGGGCCGGGCGTTCTCCTGGTCGGACGCGATGGAGAGTGGGGCGTTTCAGTCCGTTTCGGATCTGGCGAGGAACCTCGACTTGGACAACTCCTACGTAGGGCGCATCCTGAAGCTGACCACGCTGGCTCCGGACATCATCGAAGCGATCCTCAACGGCGAAGAGCCATCTGGCCTGTCGCTGAACCAACTGATCCGGACCTTCCCCATGGACTGGGAGCAGCAGAGAGCACTGTTCGGCTTCATCTTAAGCTGAGCCGCCGTCACGTCGCCGGCGGTCGACGCCGCGGTCCCATCCGCGAGAAGGACGTCCGCCCCATCGCTCGTGTCTCGCACTGGGGCCGCCAGCGCGCGATGTGGGCGCGGTTCGTCGCCCGGCAGAGGCAGTAGGCAACCCCGCTTCCAAACCGGGCGGGCATCGTCCCCGCCCGCGCTTCTCTCCAATCGGTTCGACGCTCTTTTTCAGCCTCTCACCTTTATATTGACCTATTATATAATAGGGATATATATTGGTCCTTTCGGCACGCGACCGGGGGTCCCGGTCGGCGATCCCAGATTTCTCCGGTCCGTGGAAACAGCAACCGCAATTCCCCTCTTGAGAGAGGATCATCCGCTAATGAGCAGCCAGGCGAGAGGAAGACCATCCATCGAGGAAATCACTGGTCCACAGCGGCGCACGCTGAGCGAGCTGCGCCGCTTCATCAACCGGCGGGGGTTTCCCCCGACGATCCAGGAACTCGCGGACATCCTCGGGATATCGGGCCCGAGCGTCCGTGACCAGGTCAATCAGCTCGTGCGCAAGGGCTACGTAAAACGGGAATCGAGGAAGGCGCGCGGGCTTACCGTTCTTCGGGAGCCGACAGACGAAGTGATCGAGCTGTTGGCGGTTCCGGTCGTCGGGAGAGTTGCCGCTGGCCAGCCGATCCTGGCTGAGGAGAACATCGTCGGGGAGGTTCTGGTCGATAGCCGGGCCGTCCGTTCCGGCCGCTGCTTCGCGCTGGAAGTTCGGGGCGACAGCATGATCGATGCTGGCATCGGCGATCAGGACCTCGTCGTCGTCCGGGAGCAGCCGGTGGCGGAAAGCGGCGACATCGTGGTCGCGCTGCTCGATCAGGAGGCCACGGTCAAGCGGCTCTTCATCCGTGACGAACGCATCGAGCTCCGCCCCGAAAACCCGACACACCGTCCCATGCCGATCGGCCCGGACGACGGACTGCGCATCCTGGGCAAGGTCGTGGCCATCAGCCGGTCCGGGGCCAATGAGTCGAACGCAGGAGCGATCCAAGAACACTAGATAAGGAGAGTCCAACCCATGGCAACTTACAACCTCCGGCGTTTCGCCCAACCCGCTGTCCTCAAGGCCATCGCACCGAAGTGTCTCCACGAATTCCTGGGGCCGTATCGGCCCTACTTCGACGGCCGAGCGTTGTCGTTGCCATCGCCAAACGCCTCGAACGGCCTGGACTACGAGCGGCTGGTCGAGGTGCTGATGAGTCCGGACACGGGCACGCCGAAAGGCCTGGTCGATGCCCTCTACTTTGTCAACGAGATGTCCACTGACGAGTCCATGGACTTGCTGCTGGAAGAGGCGGAGACGAACGGCATCTTGTTGGATGGGAAGCCCGACCCCTCGCGCCGGCTGTTCTGATCTGTCGGTGCCTGACCTCCTTATTGGTCGGGTTGGGTGGCCCAAATCGTCGGCGCAACATCCGTCCCGGTCGTGATGTGCTCCGCCCCCGTCGAAGAAATTTCCTTGACGCTTTCCTGTATTTTCCATATTTTGCTAGAATATGGTCATGTATTCCCAAGAATCGCTCCGATGGGGTAGCTATGACGAGCCGAGATGATGTCCTCACCATTCCCGACGTTGCCAGCCTCCTCAAGGTGACAGAGAAGACCGTGTATAGCCTCGTCCGAAAGGGCGACTTGCCTGCCTTCAAGGTCGGCGGCCAGTGGCGGTTCCGTCGAACGGCAATCGACTCATGGATCGAGGTGAAGACTAATGCCGCTGGCGTGCAACCGGACAACGATGGAGGGAAACGGCCGGGCGCCAACCGGGAGAATTGATCGATTCAAAGGGGTCTGCCATTGCGTCAAGTGAACCAGGAGATTGAGAAGCCACGATGAGGATTGTCTCCAACACGGGAACGGATCGCGTCGTTGATCTCATTCAACCGTTGCTGCGGCCTGGCCATCAGATCGACTTGGCCTCTGAAGTATTATCCCTTCATGCGTTCGGGGAGCTCGCCGAGAAGCTGTCTCGAATGGCGAACGCGCGTCTTGTCCTACCGCCCGGCGATGCGGAACTCAGCCTTTTCGGGTCCGAGGCGGACCGGTCCGCACGCAACCGGCTGCAAGGCCGCTGGTTGGCCAGTCGCTGCGCGGACTGGGTCGAGAAGACGGTCGAGGTCCGCCGGGCCGACCGACCTGTTCCACAAGGTGCTGTCGTCCTGCGCAACGGTGACGGGAGCCCGCAGCAAGCCGTGCTCGGCTCGTTCTCGTTCAGCACCGACGGGCTCGGTCTTGCTCCGGGGAACCCGCTCAACCTAATCCAGGCCTCCGAGACGCCTGAGGAAAGCGAGCGGTTGTGCCAGTGGTTCGACGGGCAATGGTCTGCTTTGGCTGTAGGTGAAGCCGCGAAGGCCGGCGTCGTGGACCTGTTGCGATCCCTCGCGGCGCACCGTGATCCACTCAGCATCTATGCATTGATCTTGCACCACATATTCCGCACCCAAGGCGATGAACTGGACGAGGAGCAAGTCGTCAAGTCAGCCACGGGAATCCGTAATACTGAGGTCTGGAAGAAGCTCTTCAAGTTCCAGCGCGACGGTGTCGTGGGCGCCATCGACAAGCTCAACCGCTTCGGCGGCTGCATCATTGCGGACAGCGTGGGGCTTGGAAAGACCTTCGAGGCGCTGGCCATCATCAAGTATCACGAGCTACGCAACGACCGCGTTCTGGTTCTCTGCCCCAAGCGTCTGCGCGACAACTGGACCCTTTATCGCGCCAACGACCGTCGCAACTTCCTCGCTGGCGACCGCTTCAACTACGACATCCTCAACCACACGGATCTGTCGCGTGACGGGGGCATGTCGGGCGATATCGACCTTAGCTACGTGAATTGGGGGAACTACGACGTCGTCGTCATCGATGAGTCACACAACTTTCGCAACAAGCGCACCCCCCGACAGGGAGGCGAGACTCGTTACGACCGGCTGATGCGCCGGATCGTCCGCGAGGGCGTGAAGACAAGGGTGCTCATGCTGTCCGCCACCCCGGTCAACAACCGCTTGGCCGACCTGCGCAATCAGATCGCCTTTGCGACGGAGGGGGACGACACAGCACTGGTCGACCACGGCATTTCAAGTGTCGACGGCACGACCCGGCTCGCACAGAAGCAGTTCAACCGATGGCTCGACCTCGACGATGCCGAGCGCACGCCGTCGCGGCTCATCGAAATGCTGGGGTTCGATTATTTTGCGCTGCTGGATCGACTCACCATCGCGCGCTCGCGCCGACATCTCGAGAAGTACTACGGAACGTCGGAGACCGGCCGTTTTCCAGCGCGACTGAAACCCATCAATGTCAAACCCGACGTAGACCTGTCGGGCGAATTCCCCTCCATCCGCGAGATCAACTTCGAGATCCGACGTCTGAACCTGGCTGCCTATGCACCGCTCCGATACGTGTTGCCGCACAAGCGGGACGCGTATGACGAGATGTACAGCACCAAACTTGCGAGCGGTGAGGGGTTCTTCCGACAGGCGGACCGCGAGGAAAGTCTGATCCAGCTCCTGCGTGTCAACGCGCTAAAACGCATGGAAAGTTCGGTGACCTCCTTCGCGCTTACGGTACGGCGCCAACTCGACGATGTGGAGGCGACACTCGCGCGCATCGAGGAGCTGGCCGACGAACTGGAAGAGCTCGACATCGCCGATGTCGACATCGAAGACCCTGCCTTCGAGAGCCTGTTGGTCGGCCGAAAGGTCAAGGTCCTGCTCCAGGACGTCGACCTGATCCGCTGGAGACAGGACCTGATTGAAGATCGCAATCGTTTGGCCACGCTCCACGCGGCGGCTTGCGAAGTCAGCGCGACGCGTGACGCCAAGCTCGCGGAGCTGCGCGCGGTCATCGAGAGGAAGTGTCACGCCCCCATCAACCCCGAAAACCGGAAGGTGATCGTCTTCACTGCGTTTGCGGATACCGCCCGTTACCTCTACGACGAGCTCGCGCCGTGGGCTCGCGGCACGTTGGGGTTGGAGTCCGCCCTCGTGACCGGGACGGGGGGGAATCAGACAACCCTGCCGCATCTCCGAAAGGATCTTGCGTCCATCCTGACTACCTTCGCGCCACGGACCAAGGAACGTCCCGAAGACCTCGCGGAGGAAGGCGAGATCGATCTTCTGATCGCGACGGACTGCATCTCGGAAGGCCAGAACCTCCAGGATTGCGACTGGCTCATCAACTACGACATCCACTGGAATCCGGTGCGCATCATCCAGCGCTTCGGTCGCATCGACCGGATCGGCGCGCCCAATGAGTGCATCCAGCTCGTGAACTTCTGGCCCAACTTGGAGCTCGAGGAGTATCTGCGCCTGGAGCAACGAGTGAGCGGTCGCATGGTGCTACTCGACATCTCCGCGACAGGTGAGGAGAACCTGATCGAGCAACAGTCGGGCGATCCGATGAACGATCTGGAGTACCGCCGTAAACAACTCCTCAAACTGCAGGACGCGGTCATCGACTTGGAAGACCTATCGTCCGGCGTCTCCATCGCCGATCTCACGCTAACGGATTTCCGTATCGATCTGGCCGACTACCTGAGAGAGCATCCGGATGCCCTGGCAGCCTTGCCGTTCGGTGTGTATGCGGTGACGACGACGGCCGACTCCGAGATCCCGTCTGGCATGATCTTTTGCTTGCGAGCGGAGGGACCGGCGGCGACTCGGCCGTTTGAGACCGGCTATCCCCTCGCGCCGCATTACTTGGTCCACGTTGGTGAGGATGGAGCCGTGCTCTTACCGTTCACCCAGGCCAAGCAGGTCCTGGACCGGATCAAACAGCTCTGTCTAGGCCGTGACATGCCGGACGCCGGCGCCCGCTTTGACAAGTCCACGCGAGGGGACCAGGACATGCGCGCTGCGCAACGCCTCCTGGCCGCCGCGGTCGCCTCCATCGTTGGAAGGAGCGAGGAGCGCGCCGTCGCCAGCCTCTTCTCGCCCGGAGGGACGCATGCGATGGCGAGCGAATTTGCGGGCATCAACGACTTCGAGGTGGTGGCCTTTCTGGTCGTGTTGGCGGCGGAGGCGACATGAGCCAGTTTGATCCCATTGTGGCTCTCGCGCTCCCCGACAGTGCGCTTGTCGACCGTCGAGTGCCCAAGACGCTGCTGATCGAGAACGGCGCGCCCACGGCGGCCGACAAGCGACGCATCCGAGAGGGAGTCGAGGAGGTACGGTGGCTCGCCGCTCTGAAACCCACGACGGTAGGGGTAGCTGAGTTTCGTGACGCACTCCGCGAGTACCTTGAGATAGCGGTACTGAAGCTCACGCTTCGCACCGGGGCACGCGCCGAGCGGCTCACCAAGCTGGTGCATCGTGCCGTACCGTATCCGGTGTTGCTCATCGTATGGCAGGGAGACACCCCCGAACTTTCGCTGGCCCACAAGCGCTGTTCGCAAGGCGAAGCGGGAAAAACCGTGCTCGACGGCGATGTCGTCACCGCCCGGCTTGGGGATGTGTCCGCCGATGAGTTGGCCACCGCATTCGGCGACGCCCTTGCCATAAGTCGACAGCCTCGTACGACGCTCCACGCGCTCTACCAAGGTTGGATCGATACGGTACAGGCGCTGCGCGCCGCCAACGTGACGGGTGACTTTCTGATCCCAACGTCGGCGATAGAAGCAGCGGACCGGGCGTTGGCCCTGGAGGAGTACGGACGCCTGGAATCCAGAATCGCCGAGCTGAGCACCGCAGCCAGTAAGGAGACTCAAATAGCCCGTCAGGCAGATATGAACCTGGAACTCAAGCGCCTGCGGACCAACCGCGATGCCGCGCGCGCCAGACTGTGAGCCGAGAAGACCATATGAAGAAGATCAACATCAACGACCCCGAGACCCGCTCGGCCGATGTCGTGGCCGAAAACCTTGAACAGCTGAAGACGCTGTTTCCAGAGGCGTTCACCGAGGGGCAGGTCGACTTCGAGGTACTCAAGCAGCTCCTCGGAGGCGCGGTTGACGGGCGCGAGGAGAAGTACGGCCTCAACTGGCACGGCAAGCGCCAAGCCCGGCAGCTCGCATTGACGCCTTCAACCGGCACCCTGCGCCCGTGCCCAGAGGAGAGCATCGACTGGGACACAACGCAGAACTTGATGATCGAGGGCGACAACCTGGAAGTGCTCAAGCTCCTGCAAAAGAGCTACGCAGGCAAAGTGAAGCTCATCTATATCGATCCGCCCTACAACACGGGAAAGGACTTCGTCTATCCGGACGACTACCGTGACAACATTAAGAACTACCTCGAACTCACAGGGCAGATCGACGGCAACAGCCGAAAGCTATCCTCCAATACTGAAGCTTCTGGACGGTTCCATACGGACTGGTTGAATATGATGTTGCCGCGCTTGAAGCTGGCGCGTGTTCTTCTGAAGGAGGATGGGTTGATCGTTGTCAATATTGATGATGGTGAGGCAGCCCAATTAAAGCTCCTAATGTCAGAGATATTTGGCGAAGAGAACTTCCTTGCTGCCATATCCTGGGAAAAACGATACACGAGAAGCAACAACGCACGATTGTTTTACTCGCTCAAGGATACCCTCATAGCGTTTCGAAAATCGGACGCAGTCCAACTCCTCCGAGAAGAGCGGAGCGAAGGATCGAGAGCGATCTACTCGAATCCAGATGGTGACCCACGCGGCGACTGGACAAGTTCCTCATATGTCAATCCTGCTACTAAAGATCAGAGACCCAATCTCGTCTATCAGATCGAGAATCCTTACACCGGCGAGATGATTCACCATCCCACGCATGCCTGGAAGTACGAACCTTCCGAGCACGGTCGGCACGTCCGGGAGAAACGGCTCTGGTGGGGACAAGACGGAAGAGCCAAATTCCCCCGACTTAAGAACTTTCTCGCCGAGATGGACGATGGTGTAGTTCCCGTCGACCTGTGGCACTACAAGACGACAGGCACCACAGACGAAGGGGGACAGGAGGTCAAGAGCCTCTTTGGAGAGGCGGTCTTTGACAATCCCAAACCAACACGGCTCATTGGTCGACTGCTTTCTCTCTCCAGTTCTGTAATCTCGGAGGACGACACTAACTCATCGATCATTCTCGACTTCTTTTCGGGCTCAGCCACTACCGGCCATGCTGTAATGAGCCGGCACGCGGTGGACGGATGCAACTACCGCTACATCCTTGTGCAACTCCCCGAACCGCTCGACCTCAACAATAAAGATCAGAAAGTCGCCGCTGCCTTTTGCGATAAGCTCCAGAAACCGCGCAACATCGCCGAACTTACCAAGGAACGCCTTCGTCGTGCAGCGCGAAAGATCCGAGACGAGAACCCAATGTTCTCCGGCGATCTCGGTTTCCGTGTTTTCAAGCTCGACACCTCCAACATTCGCGCCTGGGACCCAGATCGCGAGGACCTGAATGGGACCCTGCTTCAAAGCATCGATCACATCAAATCAGATCGAAAGGAAGATGACATCCTCTACGAGCTCCTACTGAAGCTCGGGTTCGACCTCTGCGTTCCCATCGAGACCCGGACTGTCGCGGAGAAGTCCGTCCGCTCCATCGCTGCTGGAACACTGATCACGTGCCTCGACGAGAGGATCGACAGAGACGATGTCGAGCCTCTAGCGCTCAGAATTGCGGAGTGGCATGACGAGCTTGTACCTGCCGGCGACAGCACCGTGGTCTTCCGCGACAGTGCTTTTGTGGATGACGTAGGCAAGACGAACCTCACGGCCATCCTGGAGCAACGCGGACTAGGGAACGTCCGGAGCCTGTGAGGCCGCAATGAAACTCCATTTCGAACCCGACCTCGACTTCCAACTCCAAGCGATTGAGGCCGTCTGCAACCTGTTCCGCGGCCAAGAGATCTGTCGGACCGAATTCACCGTCACGACAGATCCCACGCAGCCCCAAGCGCGGCTCGCCTTCTACGAAAACGACCTCGGAATCGGAAACCGCCTCACCCTCCTCGACGAGGAAATCCTCCAGAACCTAAATGCTATCCAGCTCCGGAACGGCGTACCGCCCTCTGACGCCGTGGACTCCGGTGACTTTACTGTGGAGATGGAGACAGGGACCGGCAAAACGTATGTCTACCTACGCACGATCTTCGAACTGAACAGACGCTACGGCTTCACAAAGTTCGTCATCGTCGTGCCGTCCATCGCGATTAAGGAGGGTGTCTACAAGTCGCTCCAGATCACAGAGGAGCACTTCCGAGCGCTCTATTCCGGAACACCCTTTGACTACTTTCTCTACGATTCCACGAAGCTGGGTCAGGTGCGGAATTTTGCTACCAGTCCGCAGATCCAGATCATGGTGGTGACGGTCGGCGCCATCAACAAGAAGGATGTCAACAACCTCTACAAGGACAGCGAGAGGACGGGCGGCGAGAAGCCGATTGAATTGATTAGGGCCACGCGACCGATCCTGATCGTCGACGAGCCGCAGAGTGTGGACGGTGGTCTGGGCGGGCGCGGCAAGGAAGCCTTGGGAGCGATGAATCCCCTGTGCACCTTGCGCTACTCGGCAACGCACGCAGACAAGCATCACATGGTCTATCGACTCGATGCCGTCGACGCCTATGAGCGCAAGCTAGTGAAGCAGATCGAAGTGGCGTCGGCCATAGTCGAGGACGCGCACAACAGGCCCTACGTCCACCTGGTGTCCACGAGCAACCAGCACGGGACCATCAGCGCAAAGGTCGAGCTTGATGTCGAGTTGGCTGGACGAGTTCGACGCCAGGTAAAGGTCGTCCAGGATGGTGACGATCTCGAACAGACAACGGGGCGCGCTGTCTATGTTGACTGCCGTATTGGCGAGATTCGGGTCGAGAGGGGAAGCGAGTTCGTGGAGCTCCGCGTACCCGGCGGTGAGCAATACCTCCGACCGGGAGAAGCCTGGGGCGACGTCGATGCCCTCGCTGTTCAGCGCGAAATGATCCGTCGGACCATCCGGGAGCATCTCGACAAGGAGAAGCGTCTGCGCCCCCAGGGGATCAAGGTGCTCAGTCTCTTCTTCATCGATGCCGTGAATCGGTATCGCCGGTACGACGAGGACGGCAATCCCGTCAAGGGAGACTACGCCCTAATGTTCGAGAAGGAGTATCGGCGTTTCGCCAATCATCCGGACTACCGCACACTCTTTCAGGAGGTCGATCTCACCTCAGCCGCCGAAGAAGTCCACAACGGCTACTTCTCCATCGACAGGAAGGGCGGCTGGACGGACACCGCCGAGAACAACCAGAGCAATCGCGACAACGCGGAACGCGCCTACAACCTGATCATGAAGGAGAAGGAGGAACTCTTGAGCCTCGAGACGCCGCTTAAGTTCATTTTCTCCCATTCGGCACTGCGCGAGGGGTGGGACAACCCCAATGTCTTCCAGATCTGCGCGCTCCGTGACATTCAGACCGAGCAAGAGCGGAGGCAGACCATTGGGCGCGGGCTGCGCCTATGCGTCAACCAGGACGGCGAGCGCCTACGTGGCTTCGACGTCAATACGCTCACCGTCGTTGCGATGGAGAGCTACCAAGAGTTCGCTGAGAAGCTGCAGTCGGAAATCGAGGAGGACACGGGAATCCGCTTCGGTGTCGTAGAGGCGCACCAATTTGCGGCGATTCCCGTCGCGGGCGACGACGGACAGATGACGGCTCTCGGCTTTGCGGCGTCCAAGGTCCTATGGGATCACCTGAAGGCAGAAGGCTATATCGACACCAAAGGCCGGATACAGGATTCGCTCCGGAAAGCACTTAAGGAAGAGACGTCCATCGTGCCCGAGACTTTCACGGAGCAGCACGCGGAGATCGCCAAGGTACTGCGCAAGCTTGCCGGGCGTCTGGAGATCAAGGACGCCAACGAGCGTCGGTCGGTTCGTCCGCGCCAAGCGGTGCTCCACAGCGCTGAATTCAAGGCGCTCTGGGACCGCATCAAGCACAAGACCACCTACCGGGTGGCGTTCGACAACGAAGATCTGCTCGAGAAATGCACTCGAGCACTTCGGGAAGCGCCGGCGATCCCTAAGACACGACTTCAGTGGCGTAAGGCCGATATTGCCATTGGTCAGTCCGGGGTGGAGGCGACCGAGACGGCCGGATCGGCAACCGTCGTGTTGGACGAAACTGACATCGAACTGCCCGACGTGCTCACGGAGCTCCAGGATCGGACGCAGCTCACACGACGAAGTATCCAGCGAATTCTCAGCGCGAGCCGGCGCCTGGACGACTTCAAGCGCAATCCACAGCAGTTCATCGAGCTTGCCGAGCAGGCCATCAACCGCTGCAAGCAGCAGGCCTTGGTCGACGGCATCAAGTACCAGCGCTTGGGAGACGAGCACTATTTCGCGCAGGAACTCTTCGAGAAGGAAGAATTGACCGGCTATCTGAAGAACATGCTCGCCGCGAGCAAGTCAATCTATGAACACGTCGTCTACGAATCTGGCATCGAGGCCATTTTTGCGGACCAGCTTGAGAAGAACACCGCCGTCAAGGTCTACGCCAAGCTTCCCGGTTGGTTCGCGGTCCCGACGCCGCTCGGCAGCTACAACCCGGACTGGGCTGTCTTGATCGATTCCGATGAGGGAGAGCGGCTGTACTTCGTGGTCGAAACGAAGGGCAGTCCTTTCCTCGGCGATCTTCGCATCACCGAAGGCGCCAAGATTGAGTGTGGAAAGGCACATTTCAACGCACTCAAAGTGGGAGAGTCACCGGCTCGATACGAGGTTGTAACCAGCGTCGATGGTCTACTCGCGACGATTGGTGCGGACTGATCGACGCAAGAATGAGATGCGCCCATGACGCCTGAACAGATCACAGCGCTGGCCGCGTCAGGCGAATCCGAGACGCTGGAGTTCAAGCGCACGACGGGAACACGTCGTGAAGCAGCGGCCACCGTGTGCGCCATGCTCAACCAGCGCGGCGGGCACGTGCTGTTCGGTGTCACGGCGGCAGGAGATGTCGTCGGCCAGCAGGTGGGCGAGCGCACGATGGAGGAGGTGAGCGCCGAAATCCAAAGAATCGATCCGCCAGCTTTTCCGGAGATCGAGCGGGTCCGCGTAACGGATGACCTCGATGTGATCGCGGTCCGCGTGAATCAAGGGTCCGCGCGGCCCTACCAGTACCGGGGTACGGCCTATCGCAGGGTTGGCAATACGACCGTGACCATGTCCGCCGACGAGTACAACCAGATGCTCTTCGAGCGCATGCACAGCGAGCAGCGGTGGGAGAACCAGCCCGCCACCCGGTGGACGGTCGAGGACCTGGATGTGGCCGAGGCGGTGCGAATCGGTCGACTGAACGAGCCCGGCAGCCGGGAACCCGAGGACCTGCTGCGGGGGCTCGGACTGATCCGCGACGGCGTCCTGTTCCGAGCGGCAGCGGTGTTGTTCGGCAACGCGGAGCGTCTCGAATTCGAGATGTCGCAATGCCTGCTTCGCGTGGCTCGTTTCCGGGGTTTCGACCGAAGCGAATTCCTGGACAACCGGCAGTTCAACGGCAACGCATTCGCGCTGCTCTCGCATGCCGAACGCTTTCTACGCGACACGCTTCCCATCGCGAGCCGATTCGAAACGGGCCGTATCCAGCGCATCGACGAACCGCTCTACCCGCCGCTGGCCACACGGGAAGCCCTGGCGAACGCCCTGTGCCACCGCGATTACGCGCTGGGTGGCGGTTCGGTGGGCCTGGCGGTGTACGACGACCGGCTGGAGGTAACGTCGACCGGTCCGTTGCATTTCGGATTGACCCCGGCCGAGCTGTTCGGGCCGCACGAGTCGAGACCGTGGAACCCGCTGATCGCCCGCACTTTCTACCGGCGCGGCATCATCGAGGAGTGGGGCCGGGGAACGCTCAAGATGGCCGAGCTGGCGACCTCCGCCGGATTGCCACGGCCCGAGATCGAGGACCGCGGCGACTGCGTGACGGTGTGCTTCCGCCACGGTCAGTTCGTGCCATCCCAACGAGACGGTAGTGATCTTACAGACCAACAGCGGGCAGTCCTTGATTTGCTGGATAAGTCAGACCGAGCGTTGGCGCTACGTGAAATCTGTTCCGAGCTGGGGCCGCAGACCAACGAGCGGCGATTACGGGAAGACCTCGCCACCCTAAAGGCTCGGGGACTGGCTAAATCGATGGGACGCGGTAGGGGAGCACGTTGGAAACCCTTGTAGGACTGCGGGTTGGCTCATTCCGGCCCATTCTGGCTCATCCCGGCTTATTCCGGCCCATTCGAGAATGCGGCTTGTCATGCGGGACTGGTTTGACGACTGGATCGATCCGACGTCGTCGGTCCCGTGGCCCTTCGAGTCGGTGCGTGAACCCCGTGCCGGCCCCCGATAAGCGGCACGCTGTCAGCACGAGGGCGAACAACATCCGCAACGACGATCTGGCTATCCTGCGCCAAGATCGGAGTAATCGGCAACGTCCCTAGCGAGGCCTTCCTCTTGTGAAGCGAATCAAAGATTCCCTAGAGCTAAGCGCGAGCGACTTAGTCGGATACCTGAATTGCCGTCATCTCTCCGAACTAGACCGTGCGGTCGCCGAAGGTGCTTTGGCGAAACCCAAAGTCCGGGATAATCCCCTTCTACAGCTTCTTTGGGAGCGAGGTTCCGTCCACGAGCAGAACTATGTCGAGCACCTGGCAAAGAACGGTCTGGAACCTATCAGAATCGATGGAGTCGAGGTTACAGACGAAGCCGTCTCTCAAACGCTTGCGGCTATGAAACAAGGCGTGCAGGTGATTGTTCAGGGTGCGTTGTCCCACGACCATTGGATCGGACGTGCCGACATTCTGTGCCGTATCGAAGCCCCGAGCAACATTGGCCACTGGTCGTACGAGGTAGTCGATACAAAGCTCGCGCGTGAAACAAAAGCGGGAGCCGTACTTCAGCTTTGTCTCTATTCCGATTTGCTGACAAGGACTCAAGGCGTGGAGCCTGAGTACATGTACGTTGTCACGCCGTGGTCAGAATTTGAGCTACAGCAATATCGATTCGCGGACTACGCGGCCTATTTTCGGAAGGTGAAGCGCGGTTTGTTGACGGCCCTGGCAGAACGAGACGGGGCAGAGACTTATCCCGATCCGATAGAACACTGCGATATATGTAGATGGCGGGAGACTTGCGAAAAGCGCCGCCGCAGCGATGACCATCTTTGCCTTGTGGCAGGAATCTCGAAGCTTCAGATCAACGAACTGAAACAGCGCCGAATTCGTACGGTAAAGGCCTTGGCCGGTATGCCCGTACCGCTGGATTGGAAACCGGACCGGGGTGCAGCTGAGTCCTATGGCCGCATCCGCGAGCAGGCGCGTGTTCAGGTCGAAGGTCGTGAGGCCAGCGAGGGCAAATTCGAACTGCTTCCGGTGGAGAATGGATTCGGCCTTACCCGCCTTCCTGAAGCGTCGGACGGCGACATTTTCTTCGACCTGGAGGGAGATCCATTCGTCGGCGAGCACGGCCTTGAATATCTTTTCGGCTACCTGTTCATCGATGAATCCGGAGAGCCTGTGTACAGGAGCGAATGGGCTCTTTCCCGTGCCGATGAAAAGCTTGTCTTCGAGGATTTTGTCGATTTCGTCATGGCGCGCTGGGAGCAGTTTCCTAGCATGCATATCTATCACTACGCCCCTTATGAACCGTCGGCGTTGAAGCGTCTAATGGGTCGTTACGCGACGCGGCAAGAAGAGATCGACCAAATGCTTCGCGCGGGGCTATTTGTGGATCTCTATCAAGTTGTCCGCCGGGGCATTCGCGCGAGCGTGGAAAGCTACTCCATCAAGAGGTTGGAACCTTTCTATGCGTTCGAACGGGAGCGGGGATTGGCGGATGCAAATGCCGCCCTGGCGATTCTCCAGGCAAACCTCGAACTCAATGACATTCCCTCAATTGCAGATGAGATTAGGGCCACTGTCGTTGCCTATAACAAGGATGATTGCCGCTCTGCCGCTGGTCTGCGGGACTGGCTTGAAACGTTGCGGGCGCAGCTTGTCGCTGATGGAGTGGATGTGCCTCGCCCGGAACCGGGAGACGGCGGCCCCAGCGAGAATATTACCGATTGGCTGATCCGAATAAACGCACTGATCGAACGTCTCAGCGCCGATGTTCCTGCGGACCCAGAAGAGAGGGATGAGGAGCAGCACGCGCGGTGGATACTGGCCAACATCCTTGACTGGCACCGCAGAGAAGATAAATCGGTGTGGTGGGAGTATTTCCGGTTGGCTGATCTCTCAGACGAGGACCTGCTGGATGAGCGGGCTGGGCTCTCCGGTCTCACTTTTTCGAGACAGAACGGCGGCACGACTAAAGCGCCCATTCACCGTTACAAGTTCCCGCCTCAGGAGACCGAACTACGTGGCGGCGAGGATCTCCGAAATCTTGGTGGAGACCCGCTTGGTAAAGCCGAGGCAGTTTCTTTTGAAGACTGCACGATTGATATCAAGAAGCGTAAGGACAGCGTCGCGACCCACCCGAAAGCCGTCTTTGCACATACATACGTCAATGCTCAGGTACTCAAAGATTCGCTTGTGCGGCTTGGCGAATACGTGGCTCAGAATGGCCTGCGAGGAGAAGGGCCCCATCAGGCTGGTCGAGATCTCTTACTGAAAGAGACCCCGCGTGTCGGCGGACAAGAGCTTCGCCGTGAAGGAGAAACGACCGTCGAGGCAGCCATGAGACTATGTGGGCATCTCGCTCACGGAATTCTTCCCATGCAGGGCCCCCCAGGCGCAGGCAAGACCTTCACAGGGGCGCGCATGATTTGTGAGTTCGTGCGCCACGGCAAGACAGTCGGCATCACGGCGAATAGTCATAAGGTTATCCGCAATCTGATTGATGCAGCCATTGACGCAGCAGATGAGATGGACGTGGACCTGCAGTGTTGCCACAAGGCTCCTGAAATGGAGGAAGCCCAGCACCGCCTTTGCTTTGCCAAGAAGAACGAAGACCTGTTCGCTGCACTTGGAACGACCGCATCTGTGGGTGGTGGAACCGCTTGGCTATGGTCGCGCCCTGAAGCATTCGAGGCCGTCGATGTCCTGTTTGTAGATGAAGCCGCGCAAATGTCGCTCGCGAATGTATTAGCCGTTTCGCAAGCTGCCAAAGCCGTAGTGCTGATCGGCGATCCGCAGCAGCTCGATCAACCGATGCAGGGCAGTCATCCGGACGGCACGGACGTCTCTGCGCTGGATCACATCCTGGCCGGTGAGCAGACTATTTCTTCGGATAAAGGGTTGTTCCTCGAAGAGACTTGGCGGCTGCACCCTGAAATATCCGCGTACACGTCCGAGCTCTTCTACGAGGACAAGCTCAGTTCAAGGGGTGGTTTGGAACAACAGGTCATCAAGTCGGCGGGAGCGATCAGCGGTTCCGGTTTGCGCTACTTGCCCGTAGAACATCACGGCAATCACAACTGCTCGCCTGAAGAGGCGCAAGCGGTCGGCAGGCTTGTGAACGACATTCTGGACAGCAACGCCACTTGGGTGGATCGTGACGGTCAGGAACGGCCCATTATCCTTGACGACATCGTTATCATCGCGCCTTACAATGCACAGGTTTTTGAGATTCAACGCTGCTTGCCGGGCGCGCGGGTTGGCACGGTGGACAAGTTCCAGGGCCAGGAAGCGCCGATTTCTATCTATTCAACTGCAACGTCCAGCCATGCGGATGCGCCCAGGGGCATGGAATTTTTGTACAGTCTCAACCGACTTAACGTGGCGACGTCTCGGGCCAAATGTTTATCAATCATGGTCAGCTCACCGCGCATCTTCGAAGCGGAATGCCGGACGCCACGGCAGATTCAACTGGCAAATGCCTTCTGCCGTTATCTCGAAGTGGCAGATCGGTTGGCCAAATAGATGAGGTCGCTTACACGCGTACCGACCTTGGTGCTCACCCTTACCAGCAGGTGGGGTTGCTGTGCCCATCGTCCTAGCGCCATCACGAATGCGGTTTCTTCTGGAGCTTACCGAATCAAGCACCGACAGCCGATGATAGTCCACCCCTGGCGGTTTTCTGACTGGCTCGATCCGATGTCGTCGGTCCCGTGGCTCCTCGAGCTGGTGCGCGAACCCTGCACTGGCCCCTACGAGAGGCGTGCTGTCAGCACCAGGGTGAACCGCGTCCAGAACGACGACCCGGACATTCTGGCTCCCAGGTCGCAGAGGTGGTTGATTTGACACAGTGGAAATCGAACGCACGTCCGAAAGTTCTAAGCGGAAATGGCGTTTACACCGCTTCCGCCCTGGCTGACTGGACGTCGCCCTCTGTGATTCGATGAGTGGGGGAAATTGGAGTAGAAATGACTTCCGCTCGTGGGATCTCGACGCACTGACCATTGACGTTCATAAGCCTATTTGAATCAATGTTTTGACCATATTCTTGCAAGGAGAGCGTGGGTTGCGGGAAGTCTGCAAGCCCTCCACCAAAATTATTTCTTCTTCAAAGACCAACCGCAGTAACCCCGTAGAGTCCCCGCCGAGTTCCGCGGTCAGATACCGTTCTACGCCGTCCGCCGTCGGGTGAAGGGCTTCGCTCCTCCCGTCGCTTTCCTGTGCAATGCGCCTGCTCACATTAAGGCTGGTATAATTACAGGGGGCAGGTCAGCTGTCCGAAGGGGAAGACTTAAGCCTATGGGGAAAACTGTCGAGTATCAGGGATTCAAAATTCAGTCCGTCCCGCATCACCTGGCAGACGGTGAGAAGAGATGGCAGTTTCGCATCTTCGCCTCCTTGGAAAATCATCGTGGCGTCAGAACTCGCAAATTCTCAGCTGATGCCGTGTATGCGACGGAGAAGGAAGCCGATACCAACGGGATTGCCTTTGGGCAACGCCTCATTGATAAGAAGGTGGGGGACCGGTCCGTCATGGATATGAAGATGGCGGATCGCCGGGCTATGCCGCGCCTCCGTGTGCAATTCCGAACCACGTTTTCGGGTTCCACGAAGCTGGAAGGGACGGGCTTCATGATTGATTTGTCTACGGGCGGATGTTGCCTCGAGAGTCCTGTCGCTGTGGAGTCGGGCATATCGCTTGAGCTGCGCATCTATGTGCCAGACTTCAGATGGCCGCTCATGATTGAGACGGCAAAGGTTCAGTGGGTGAGCGGCCAGATATTCGGGCTGGCCTTCGTTTGGCTCACGGATACTGAGCACCAGCGTTTGGAGCTGGTGATCGGGGATCTGATGGAGAGGTAGATGAGGGCCATAGAGGTCCTGAAGATCGTCACAACGCGTGATGATGCAGAACATCAGAATTGTGGGAGGCCGTAACTAGCCTAAACGTATCCGCCTCAACGGGATCGATTGTCCAGACGGGTAGACAAATACCGTCATTTCTCAACTCCCCGTCTTGTAGTTAGATCGTTCCCCTCCTAGAATACGCCTCCCTGCTAGGCTCCCTTGTCCTTCTCTCTCCGATTCCCCATCGCCCTCGTGCTGTCGATCGTCTGTCTCGGCGTGCCCCCCTTGGCCGATTTTCAAGCGGGCGAGTATGCCTATCTCCGTGGAGACTACGCGACAACCGTGCACGAGTGGCGGCCGCTGGCCAAGCAGGGGAACGTTCACGCCCAGTACAGCCTCGGGCGCTGTATTCCAACGGCTATGGAGTGCCGCAGGACTTTGTCCAGGCCCATAAGTGGTACATCCTCGCGGGAGCGAATGGAAACAAAAACGCAGCCACGCTTCGTGATGCGCTCGCCAAACAGATGACTCCTGCCCAGATTGACGAGGCGCACAAGTTGGCGCGGGAGTGGAAGCCACCGACGCCGTAGACACCTGATCGAGCCACGTGGCTCCGACACACGCCCGCCAGTCAGTAACATCTGAATGCAGGAGCGTCATCGAGAGAAGCAGGATTACGCCTCGTCGCGGCTCCCACTTGGTAACCGGATTTCGTCGATAAGGCGTTGCACTTCATCAGGTGGCGGTGGTGTCATGCGACTCACGGTCATGGTGGCAGCGAAGTTCAGCAGCATCCCCACTGTCCCGATGCCTTCCGGGCTGATGCCAAAGAACCACTGGTCGGCGCCTGCCGACGGATCGACAAAACAAAACCAGAGAATATAGGCCGAGGTGACACCGATGCCCAGGAGCATACCGGTAATAGCGCCTTCCTTGGTAGTGCGCCTGTCGAAAATGCCGAGCAGCAGGATGGGGAAAAAGCTTGCAGCCGCCAGGCCGAAGGCAAAGGCCACCACTTGAGCGACGAAGCCTGGTGGATAAATACCAAGGATGCCAGCTACCACCACCGCCACCGCAGCGGCTCCTCTGGCCATTCGGAGTTCGTCGCGCTGGTTCATATTCCGCCAGAGGACGGACTTCAGAAGATCATGGGAGACGGAGGTGGAGATCACAAGCAGCAGCCCTGCTGCCGTTGAAAGAGCTGCGGCGAGACCGCCTGCTGCAACAAGCGCAACAACCCAAGCCGGGAGTTCCGCAATTTCTGGGTTGGCAAGAACCATAATATCCGGATCCACTGTCAACTCATTCGTTGCTGGGTTGCCGCTATATTGGATCAAGCCATCGCCGTTTCGATCTTTGAAACCGATGAGCCCCGTCTCTTCCCACGTCCTAAACCATTGGGGTGCTTCAACGTATGGTTTCTCATGAAGGGTTTGAATCATGTTCACGCGGGCAAAGGCTGCTACGGCGGGTGCGGTTGTCGGGTGCGGTTGTATAGAGGAGCGCGATGAACACAAGTGCCCACATCGCACTCCAGCGCGCTACCCGTGCGTTGGGCACAGTGTAGAAACGAATCAGGACATGAGGGAGCCCAGCAGTTCCCACCATGAGGGCCATCGTGATCGCAAGCACATCCACCATTCCTTTCTTGCCCGGAACCCACGCGCCTGTGTATTCGGGAAGCCCCAGGTTTCGATGGATGGCATCGAGGGTTTCGAGCAATGCCACCCCCGCGTGCTCGCCAGCGACGAGACTGGATCCGAAACCAATTTGCGGAATGGGAATACCGGTCAGCTTCCACGAGATAGCGGTAGCGGGGATGAGAAAGGCAAGGATGAGAACGCAGTATTGGGCGACCTGCGTGTAGGTGATGCCGCGCATTCCACCGAGGACCGCGTACAAAAAGACGATCAGGACGCCGATTGCTACCCCTACATTGACGTCGACCTCCAGGAAGCGTGAGAAGACCACCCCCACCCCACGCATTTGTCCGGCCACATAGGTAAAGGAAATAAAGATTGCGCAGAACACTGCAATGATGCGGGCGGTTTGGGAGTAATAACGATCCCCGACAAACTCGGGCACTGTGTAACGCCCGTACTTACGAAGATAGGGAGCGAGCAACAGGGTGAGCAGCACATAGCCACCAGTCCAGCCCATCAAGTAGATGGTGCCTGTGTACCCCATGAATGAGATCAGCCCCGCCATCGAAATGAACGAGGCGGCACTCATCCAGTCCGCGCCGGTCGCCATGCCATTCGCGATGGCCGGCACCCCTCGGCCTGCCACATAGAAACCTGACGTTGAACCGACTCGGCACCAGACTGCAATGCCGATGTACATGGCGAACGTGAACCCGACGATCAGGTATGTCCAGGCTTGAATGCTCAAGGAGTGGGTTTCTGTGGAGTGCTGCCAGACAAGGCATTCTTTTCGGTGCCCACGCCATGGCGAGTATCAATGCGGTCCATCCAGCGTGCGTAGACGAAGATCAGCACGACAAAGATGAAGATGGAACTTTGGTGTGCGAACCAAAAACCAAGAGGAAAGCCGCCGAGATGGAATTGATTCAGAGGCTCAACGAGGATGATGCTGAGCAGATAGGAGACCACGAACCACAGGCAAAGGAGCCAGGCCATAACGCGAAGGTTGTCGCGCCAGTGGTTCTGTGCAAAGCCTTCGTCCTTTCTTCCCCTGTCTTGATAGATGACGTTCACTCGCGTTCCCTTTCGTATCTCATCTATTATACGTAAACCTCCCCAATGCTGAAGACCATCCCCCGATTCTACAAACTTGTCTTCCCTCAGGTACGTACGCGCTGACCAGAAAGTTTTCAGGATTTTCGAAAGTGGTAAAACCTGCACTCCAGGCCCCCGCCTGCTGACACAGCTCCTCGGTTTCTCTCGGAGGGGGGCCTGATGGACAGCGTGAATGCTCAGAATTATTGCAGTGGATTGCCCCACACCTCTAAGCCACCAGAGCAACTCCTTGAATTTCAAAGCGGAGCAGGGGGCCCAACGACGGTTGGATCGGGTGGGCAACGCCACCCACCAGATGTCTTTTTACCCACTTCCCCCCTTGAGTCTGTTCAAGCCATTCTCCATGGCGGCATCGTGTGGTGGAAAAGTTGTGAAATTATACTTCTACGGCTAGTGGCGACGATGATGGGATCTTCCAGCCTTACCCTGAAAGCCTCCAAAGGACCGTGATGGAAATCCTTTGCTACCACGTATTCCCGGTCGATTACGAAATCCGCCGCCCGACTCGAGTCGATTGCCATATCCTCTTGGAATGTTGGGGCGGCTTCGCAGACCGCGCAGGTCGGGACGATTACCGCCAGGTGTAATGAAACGACCTGGCGAGTTGCCACGTATTCCCGGCCGATTGCCGAACATGTTGGGGCGGCTTCGCAGACCGCGCAGGTCGGGACGATTACCGCCAGGTGCAGTGAAACGACCTGGCGAGTTGCCACGTATTCCCGGCCGATTGCCGAATCGGCCACGCACCTCAGGCGACGCGCGCATGCGACCAAATTGCTGACGCAAGGCCGGATTCCGGTACCGCGCACCTCGGCGGTGAATTGGATTGTGTGCCCAAACTGTCACCCGATTGACGTTTCCTGGGCGATAGTAAAAGTTGTTCACGTTGACCACGGAGACGTGGCGGTTACGCCAATTAAAGGCACCGAAGAAGAATCGTGGACCAACTGAGATTGCACGGCCCCATGTGAAACCCACTCCGAATCGAGGGCCTCGAAAATAGCCGGGCCAGGGATTCCAATAGACTGGTTGATACGCGGGCCACCACCACGGTCCATACATCACCATCGGGTTGTAGTAGGGGACATAGACCACCTGTGGATTCGCTGGTTCGATGACAATGGTCTGACCTAGTTGGTCCACCTGGATTTGGTCGTTCGACGAGAGATTGCCGGCAGCGGATGCCCTCTGACGTAAATCCTGTACGGTATCCATTACCAATGGCTGTTGGGTTAAAAACGCATCCCCAAGTCGTTCCATCCAGGTCAACTTCTCGTCCATCATCAAAAGAATCTGCGGAAATGCGACGAGCGACTTGACGCTGGGATCCCACGCTTTTTGTGCCACGGCCTGGACCGCGTGCTCACCCTTCAGGTTGGGATTGGCATTGGACCAGCGAGAGGCCTCGACCACCTCAAGTGGGTACGTTGCTGCCATCAAGATCTGTGACAGAAGCGAGTCGGGATACAACGCAAGCAATAGGTGCTAGCATCTGATCGAGTTCTTGCTGCGTAAAGGTGGGCGGGCTTTGTCTTGAAATATTGTCCTGCGGCGTTGACGTATATTGTATCGGTGTCTCTTGGTCTGGCGGTGTTTGTTGCTCCAGAGCCCTTTCTTGCTGCGCGAACACGAGGGATCCGAAAAGCAACAGCGCGAACAGCTGAGTCAGTACGGATATGACGCGAGTGTTCATGGTCCTACCTCCGTGCGTACACCTCAGAGTCTGCCCACAAACATTCATTATTCTACCCACCCCCATCCTTTTAATGCAAAGTCGGGTATTGGGATGACCTGGATGATGTCATAAGGGCCCTTCTCGTGCTATCATGGTTGAATAAGTCCCAGGAGAGCAGACAGTGAACGTGGGTAAGATGAGAGCCCGGTTTCCTAAACCGCGGTTCTACGTCTAAGCCGCCAGAGCAACCCCTTGAATTTCAAAGCGGAGGAGGGGAGCCAACGACGGTTGGATCGGGTGCCCTCCACCAAACTTATTTTTCCCGTCGTAAGCCGCAATAATCCTGCGTAGTCTCCGCAGACTTCAGCTGTCAGATAGCGTTCCTTCCCATCCGCGGTAGGGTGGAGGGCGATCTCTTTTCCCAACAACTCCAGTAAGACTCCCCGCGCCCTATCCACACCTAGTTCGTCCTTGCGCCTCCTTCGCCCCCCTCCTACAATACGCCTCCCTGCGAGGCTCCCATGTCTATTGCTCTCCGATTCCCCATTGCCCTCGTGCTTCCCACGATCGCAGCGGCGGAGTGCGGATGGATTCTCTGGCGTGCCCCGACAGCGGGTACACGGTGACGCTAGCAGGGGCTGTGCTATCGAAAGCCCGATGGCATGGACACGCTGCTCTTCATGGATGGCGGTTGTGACACTCGGATTTGGTGCGTGCGTCGCCCCGTCACTTTGGGCACAAGAACCAACGGGTTCCTCTGCTGCCTCCTCCTCATCGGTGGAAAGCACGGGGCTCAGTATCGCGAATCTCCCAACCTCAATCGCGGTTAATCTGCAACAAGCCAACTTCGCAGGCGGCGCGCGGCTCAGGGGCATGCTTTTCCAAGGAACCTATCGCTTCGGACGCGACTATGTCAGCGCGCTGATCCCCGTGTTTGATCGTGTTCCAGGACAGGCGGGTGGAACTCACGCTACAGGACTCGGTGACCTATTTTCGCGTTTTTCGCATCTTGACGCTCACCGACCGCCTGTTTCACGGGATTGGTGGGACACTCCAACTGAATACCGCGACCGACTCGAACCTTGGAACGGGTACCACAACTGTCGAACCCTTCTACGCGATCAACTACCAACCGACGCCCGACGCTGTCCTGATCGGTGTTGCAAGGTACATCAGAGACATCGGTGCAGGTTTTGCCACTCCAATTCAGGAGACGGTCCTTCTCGCGCCTATCGTCATCTACGTCTTTCCCCAAGCCTGGTATGCAAGTGGGCGTGTGAACAACTTTATTAATCTGCTCGCTGGCCCCAATACCTATACTGGACGGATTACGGGGGGAAAGGTCTTCTCGGGCCGCTATAACGTCGGCATTTTCTATGAGTTCCCTTTGACCAAAGAATCCCGAGAACTCAACGTCCAGGCGCGGTTCGGAATTACCGTGCGGTATCTATTCCGTTAACGTCGACCTCGCGTTCGCTGTTGGGATGATCGCCAGACTGCATCTTCCCGACACCATCGACCCCATTACCGAACTGTAATGATTCGGGCAGAGTGATCTAGGTGGGAAAGCGTCAAGAACCAGCATTGGTAAGTGTACCCGCAGGTGTGCCCTATCCTGTGCTTCCTCACGTCCCGCCTTGCGAATTCCTCATTCCCCTCCTAGAATGCCCCTCCCTGCGAGGCTTCCATGCCCTTCACGATTCGTCCCTATCGTCGTTTTCCCGTGCAGTGCGCTGTTTCATCCAACGCGGGCGGCGACCCTACAACCAGGTGCGGCCCCATCAGGCTCTAGGGTTGCGGCCACCCGCTCCCGAAACGTTCGTGCCGCAGTGTGCATAAATGACATGCAACCTGGTACAACCACGCGTATTATAGATAAGCAGTATTCGCGTTTCCGCCGGTACGCCGTACTTACATTTTCCCAAACCGATCTGAATTGAAAGGAGATCGCATGGGGATCATTTACTACTTCATTTTTGTGATTGCGATAGGTGTATCCGTAGGTGTAGGCAACGGTTCTTTAGCTTCTGCTAAAACTTTTGAGGCAGGAGATGCGAGTACGAGTTGGATTGGCACAGGAGTGGTCCATGACCTTGGAGATGGGGAACAGGTCATCAATGCAATGATTAACGGAGTGATGATTGTCCGTCATTTTGAAGACGAGGACAGAGAGACTATTCACACGGCCAAGCTCGTGTGTCCAGTTCGCGTGAACCTCAATACAAAGAACAAGCAGGAAACGATACTAGGACTCTGCACGATTATCGCGCATGAGGGTATTGACGTATCCTATGCCCAATTGAAGTGCGTTGGAAATTTGAACGAGTGTGAGGGAGAGTTTACTTTTACAGGCGGTAGCGGAGGATTCAGTGGAATCTCGGGCACGACCCCTTTTTACATGAGGATAATCTTTGAGCAGCTGGAGGCCGGCAAGGCTCGAGCCGTCGGGTATGCGTTCTGGCCGAACCTCACGTATACGTTGCCCTAAGTAACCCGCCCCCTGAAAACTAGACGAGTGGTGAGAAAGAAGTGGAGAGATGAACTACGCCCATTTTCTCGGCTCATCGTCCTTGCGCCTTCCTTAGTACTAACCTAGAATACGCCTTCCTGCGAGGCTCCCATGCCGTTCACGGTTCTGCCCTCCCGTCGCTTCCCCGTGCAATATCCTGTTTCATACAACGCGGGCGGCGACACTACAACCAGGTACGGCCCCATCGGGCTCTGGGGTTGTGGCCGCCCGCTCGGTACGGGAGGGTGATTGAAGTGGGGGCGTCTGTCGGTCGGTAGGTCGGTGCGGGAAGATCAGGCATCAGCCATCGTAGCTGATCCGCCTAGTTCCCAGCCGTCATAAACGCGAAAAAAATGATCGCGACAACAAAAATCGCGATGGCGATTAACATTATCAGTGGATTGTCGCCGAACATCCCGGGCATTTGCTCCCTCCTTCTGGATTGTAGCTCCGTGATTCTCTCGGTCCGCCATCTGCGCCCATTGTTTCACCGCCAACTGTACGTCGTAATAGGTGGCCAATCAAGATGTGGTTGATCAAGACCTTTACAAGGGTCCCAGCAGCTAAGCTGGTAGGAGTTTAATTCTGTGGATGGACAGGGGGAAGAGCCACAAGAACACCGAATAGCTAGTTTACCTAAGCTCAATCCCATGCAGCACGCCCATGGGCTGATGAAGTCGGCAAACAATTGCTTCCCGCCAGGCCAGTTGTATCGGAAGTCCTCACACAGGCCCCCGCCTGAACCCCATGCCGCCGTGGAAGTGGAGGAAGTCACGAGTTCTGCCCGTTACTGAAATCCGTCCAGTTTCTCCGCTTATCACCCTTGCGCCTTTCTTCGCACCCCTCCTAGAATAGCCTCCCTGCGAGGCTCCCATGCCTATTTCTTTCCGATTCCCCATCGCCCTCGTGCTATCGATCGTCTGTCTCGCCAGGCCCTCATGGGCCGATTTTCAAGCTGGCCTGGATGCCTATACGGACGGCGACTACGCAACAGCTTTGCGTGAGTTTAGACCACTAGCCGAGCAGGGGGTTGCAGAAGCGCAGTACAGCCTCGGTGTGCTGTATGACAATGGCAATGGCGTGCCGCAGGACTATAGGCAAGCCCGGCACTGGTGGGAGAAAGCCGCGACACAGGGAGAGGCAAAAGCCCAATACAACCTCGGTGTGCTGTATGACAACGGCGATGGCGTGCCGCAGGACTATAGATAAGCCCTGCAGTGGTACGAAAAGGCTGCGGCACAGGGAGACGCAAGGGCCCAGTACAACCTCGGTATGCTGTATGGCAACGGTGATGGCGGGCCGCAGGACTATGGGCAAGCCCTGAAGTGGTACGAGCAAGCGGTAGCCCAGGGAGACTCAGATGCGCAGTTCAACCTCGGGTTGCTGTATTCCAACGGCGATGGCGGGTCGCAGGACTATAGGCAAGCCCAGCACTGGTGGGAAAGCCGCGGCACAGGGAGAGGCAAAAGCCCAGTACAACCTCGGTGTGATGTATGACAACGGCTATGGCGTCCCGCAGGACTATGGGCAAGCCCGGCAGTGGTACGAAAAGGCCGCGGCACAGGGAGAGGCAAAAGCCCAGTACAACCTCGGTGTGATGTATGGCAACGGTGATGGCGTGCCGCAGGACTTAGTCCAGGCCCACATGTGGTACAACCTCGCGGGAGCGAACGGAGACAAAGAAGCAGCCACGCGTCGTGATGCGCTCGCCAATCAGATGACCCATGCCCAGATAGATGAGGCACAAAAGTTAGCGCGGGAGTGGAAGCCGAAAAAATGAGTGACCATGACTTTCTGAGGGATCCCAATGACACGACTTCTAATCATCCTTCTCTTCCTGAATAGTGGGCCAGCGTATGCGGCGTGGGTGTCGATTCACATAACCAACGACGTGAATATATACATTAATCCAGAGACCTTTCGCCGCAAGGGGGATGTGATGAAGTGGTGGGAATTGTGGGACTACAAGACTACACAAACCGTTGTAGGCGAGACGTTTTTGTCGATAAAGGCTCAACGTGAATTCGACTGCGCCGAAGAGCTTCATCGGGTTCTTTCGCAAACGTGGTTCTCGGCCAATATGGGAAAAGGTAATCCGGGTTATAGCAACTCTGACGAAGAAAAGTGGAGACCAGTTCAACCAGATGGTATAGGTCGCGGTATATGGGAAATTGTCTGCGACAAGAGGAGATCGCACTACCGGGCTTGGCGGGATCGTTGAAATGGGGTAGCGGGGATTCCGAGATCCCAGCTTGACGGTAGCAAACAAGTAGCGAAGGGGGCGACGCACTGTTACGGGACGTGCCAAATGAAAGTGTTATCAGCAATTCTTGTCGGGTTACTCTCCGGATTCATGATCTACATGCTTGTTGCCATGGTCATTATTGGCGCCGAGTCCTCATCGGATGCTGACACCTACAATTTCTATCTCTCGTTCCTAGGAGGATGGATTGTTTCTTCTTATGGGGTTTCCCGTGGTGCAGATTCCGCTTCCAGGGTTTGGGCGAGAGGCGCTTTGATAGGAGCAATAGAGTGGATGATCGTTGGATTTATTGCTGTGGTTTACGGTGGGGCAACCTTGACGGAAACAACAAAGGGAGTTACGCCGTCATCGGAGATCGTGGGTGCTGGCCTGGTGGCGGGTCTGTTTTTAAAGATGGGGCTCTGGGTAGCAGTCTTTATGGCTCTTGTTTGTCTCATCGTCTACTTCATCACGAAACTTAGCGGTGAGGAGTTTCACACGAATTCTGTCTGGAGATCCTGCCAAGAATGTGCTGAAATGATCGCGATCGGAGCTAAGAAATGCCGGTTCTGCGGCGCTCCCATCGATATTACCATATAAGATTCTCTGGTTCATCTTCACCTTTTACTGTTCGGCTATTGCTTTTCCGCTGACTTCACCGGCTCCATCACCAACGTTTTCGATGGTGACACCATCGAGATTTCCCGCAATCATCCATCGCAACGTGAAGATTCGATAAACGTGATCGACGCCCACGAGAAAGGCCAAGCGTACAGCGAGCGAGCAAAGCAAACAGCGTCAGAGTTGGTCTATAGAAAAGAAGTCACGCTTCAGACTTACAGCCTCGACAAATACGGACGCACGATTGCCGATGTGCTCCTGGCCGATGGCACCAACGTCAATCACACGCTGGTCAAAGACGTTTGGTGCTGGTGGTATTGGAAGTATGCGACAGGAGATAGGGTGTTGAAGGGTTAGAAACTGAATCGCAAGAGGAGCGGAAAGGGTTGTGGGCTGATTCGCATCCGGTGCTGCTGTGGGAGTGGCGTGGAATGCGAAAACCGTATCGATAACGACACCTTTGACGTTCGCGCAGTTCGCTCTTTCCAGATCGAAATGAACAACGCCAGGCAATGGTTCATGGCGGCCATACATCTCGTGGCCCGCTGGACATACAGACTGAAGTATCAACCCTTGGCAGCTATGCAGCTTTAACGGAATTATGCTGGTCTGTATAACACGCCCACGCGACGCTAGGGGACGTGTTGACACGTGATTGAACAACTGCAATACTTACGTGCGAGCTTGCACCGCTGTCGGCCCGTACGATGCCCGGCAGGAGATTCCAGTTGAATGGATCGCAGAGATTTTCAGAAAGATGAGGGAGGAGGGTAAACCTTAAACAACGGAGGACACCATGGCTAAGGATTGGATGTATGTGGCTGTAGGTGTTGTGGGTTTTGGAGTGATCATCTGGCTTGCGTTCGCGATCATGGGCAGTTTCTGGCCTAGCGCGGTTACTCCATACAGTACTGGAATGACTAAAGAAGGAGGCTACTTATTGAACTTGCCGGGGCTGAGATAGCCCAAAGTGGAATTGACTTAGCCCTCTTAAACCAAACCGCCCTGATCCTCTGTGGGAGTTGGGCCGAAAGGAAGGTCGCCGACTGCCACGGCGTTCTGCGCAGGGCCCCAACGAGGTGTATGCATGGCAAGACGTGGGGTTCCCTAAACAAGTCCCTCGCCTCTAGGCAACCAGAGCAACTCCTTGAATTTCAAAGCGGAGCGCTTTGGTTAACGACGGTTGGATCGGGTGCCCTCCACTAACTTTATTTTGAGCGAGGGTCAACTGCAGTAATCCCACATAATCACCCGACACTTCAGCCAGCAGGTAGCGTTCTAATCCGTCCGCCGCCGGGTGGAGCACGATCTCGTTTCCTAACAGCGTCCGCAGCAGTTCGCGTGCCCGATTGACTTGGAGTTGCGTCATATGCGCGAGGTCGTCGATCAGAGTCTTGAAGCGACCGATCGCGTTCGGAAGGAGCGCCGCGATCTTTTCCACATTATGCTATTGGCCCTGGATCGCGTGCAAGACTGCTCGTCCAAATACTACCATCTCTCCTCTCGGCCCTTGCACGTGTATAAGCAAGTCTCCTAGAATGAGCCTCCCTGCGAGGCCCCCATGCCGTTCTCTCTCCGATTCCCTATCACCCTCGTGCTGTCGATCGTCTGTCTCATCTCTCCCGCCTGGGCCGATTTTGAAGCGGGCGTGTATGCCTATAAGGGCGGCGACTACGCAACAGCCTTGCGTGAGTTTAGACCGCTGGCCGAGCAGGGAGTCGCAGAGGCGCAGCACACCCTCGGGGTGCTGTATGCCAACGGACACGGCGTCTCGAAGGACTATGTCCAAGCGCGGCAGTGGTTTGAGAAAGCCGCAGTCCAAGGGCTTCCTAGTGCTCAGTACAACCTCGGCGTGCTGTATTTCAACGGTCAGGGTGTGCCCCAGGACTATGTTCAAGCCAGGCAATGGTATAAGCCAGCCGCTAATAAGGGATTAGCGTCTGCCCAGTCAAGTATGGGAACTATTTATTTGAACGGACAAGGGGTGTCAGAAGATTATCAGAAGGCCTTGCGATGGTATCGTTTGGCCGCAAATCAAGGAGATACTCTAGCTCAAGCGAAACTTGGCTTCATGTACCAGCGTGGGATAGGCGTGCCGCAGGACTATGTTCAAGCGCGGCAGTGGTTCGAGCAAGCGGCCGCCCAGGGCATGGCGCAGGCGCAGTCCAACCTTGGGGTGCTGTATGCAAAAGGGCGCGGCGTGACGCAGGACTATGTCCAGGCCCACATGTGGTACAACCTCGCGGAAGCGAACGGAAAAAAAGATGCAGCCAAGTTTCGAGATGCGCTCGCCAAACAGATGACCCCTGCCCAGATTGACGAGGCGCACAAGTTGGCGAGGGAGCGGACACCCAAGACGCCATAAACACCTGATCGAGCCACGTGGCTTCGACACAGGCCCGCCAATCAATACCATCATTTTCCACGCTCTCTTGCGCCCCCTCAGCAACACCCCTAGAATTGGCCTCCCTGCGAGGCTGCCATGCCTATCGCTCTTCGATTTCCCATCGCCCTCGTGTTGTCGATCGTCTATCTCGCCGCGCCCGCATGGGCCGATTTTCAAGCCGGTGTGGATGCCTATGAACTCGGCGACTATGCGACAGCCTTGCACGAGTGGCGACCGCTGGCCGATCGGGGGTCGCAAAAGCACAGTACAACCTCGGTGTGCTCTATGGTAACGGCTGATGGCGTGCCGCAGGACTTTGTCCAGGCTTATAAGTGGTACAACCTGGCGGCAATGTACGGAGCAAAAAGGGGAGCCGAGGCTCGTAATGTGCTCGCCAAACAGATGACCCCTGCCCAGATTGCCAAGGCAAAACGGCTGGCGCGGGAGTGGAAGCCGATATAAAAATGAGTGACCATGACTTACCGAGGGATTCACCTGAAACGACTGCTCCTCATCATACTCCTGGTGTTGAGTCATGAACCAGCGTATGCAGAATGGGTGGTGATTGAGAAAAACAATCAACTATCAGAACTACAGACTGTGTACGTCGATCCAACCACCATTCGCCGAGAAGAGAATCTGGTGACGATGTGGCAATTAATTGACTTTCAGTGGAGGCAAGTGGATGTGGGGATGGGGCCCCACCAATTTTTCTCTACGAAGACCCACAAGCAATTCGACTGTGCGGCAAAGCGTCTGCGGCTGCTGGCGTTCATGAAGTACTATGGCCATATGGCGACTGGTAGAGCGGCTGCTGGCTACGTCTACCAAGACAACTGGCTACCCGTTGAACCAGAGAGTCTGAATCACGCGCTGTGGGAAGCGGCCCTGCAACACGCCGTGATCGCCCACCTACTGCGGCGTGGTGGAGGCAAGGGGACCCAACCATCGTTGATTCCCCTCCTCCGCTTTACAATTCAAGGCGCTGCCCTCGTCGCGTAGCGTTCGCAAACCGATCTCACCCTCTTGGCGAACCTAGCCTTCTCAAATCAAACGTGAGATTATCATCTGACCCGGAGAGACGATCACAGGAGGGCGAGATGCAAATGATCATCGTATCGGTGCTTGGTTTTGCGCTCGGTTTCGTCATGACGACGCTGGGTTGCCAGTAGCCAGGAGTCTCGTGACGGGACACGACATGAAAGGAGGCGCATCATGCGGGAATTTCTGGGAGTCTCTTTTTGATCGGCGGGGTGACGACCCATTGGGATTCTACGGGAAATATCGGCACGACCTTTGATTACGGCGCGGGTTCAAGACCTATCAATTTACCCGGTCGCCGTTGACGCAACCGGATGAGCGAGACTAAGCGGCTCCGTTGAGGACAGTAGCGGCCGACACGTTGTTCGGCCTTGTTCATTCAAAACATCCCGCCTAGAATGGGCCTCCCCGCGAGGCTCCCATGCCTTTCTCTCTCCGATTCCCCATCGCCCTCGTGTTGTCGATCGTCTGACTCGCCGCTCCCGCCTGTGCCGATTTTCAAGCGGGCGAGTATGCCTATAATCGCGGCGACTACGCGACAGCCTTGTGGGAGTAGCGACCGTTGGCTGAGCAGGGAGATACATCCGCCCAAACAACCTCGGGGTGCTGTATGACGCCGGCTATGGCGTCCCGCGGGACATTGTCCAGGCCCATAAGTGGTACTACCTCGCGGGAACGAACGGAAACAAAAAGGCAGCCACGCTTCGTGATGCACTCGCCATAGTGATAACCACTGCCCAGATTGCCGAGGCGAACAAGTTTGCGCGGGAGTGGCAGCCCAAGACGCCGTAAATACCTGATCGAGCCACGTGGCTCCGACACATGCCCACCAATTAATCCAAGCATTTCCCCACAACTGTGCGAGAATGGCCCCCTATGATCCGCATGCCGAATGATAGCTTTCGAGGACCACTGCCTCCTCTGACAAAACAACAGCGTGGCCTCGGAGAAGAACTGCGCACCTACGTGCACCAGCTCGCAGGTGTGATCGGAGAGCGCAATCTCTTTCGCTACAAACAACTCGTCGCAGCGGCGGAGTACATCCGCACGACGCTCGGGAGTTTCGGCTATGAGGTGCGTCGGCACAGGTACCAGGTGTCCGGCCAGACGTGTGAGAATCTGGAAGCAGAGGTGCGAGGGACAGACAAGCCTGAAGACCTTCTCCTGATTGGCGCGCACTACGACTCAGTTCAAGGCAGTCCAGGGGCTAACGACAATGCCACCGGGGTTGCCGCGATGCTCGCCTTGGCGCGGGCCGCTGCCAAGACGAGACCGTCCTGCACTGTGCGGTTCGTCGCGTTTACCAATGAAGAGCCTCCGTTCTTTCAGAGTCGTCATATGGGAAGCCGCGTCTATGCCCAACGGAGTCACGCGCGTGGTGAGAAGATCGTGCTGATGCTCAGTCTGGAAACGATCGGCTATTATTCAGATGAACCGAAAAGCCAGGCGTATCCATTCCCATTTAGCTTCTTTTATCCCTCCACGGCAAATTTCATCGCCTTCGTCAGCAACATGGAGAACGCCCCATGGGTCCGGCAGCTGCTGGCAGCCTTTCGCCGCCACGCGCAGTTTCCGTCCGAGGGGGGAGCCCTGTGGGAATGAATTCCCGGCGTTGCCTGGTCCGACCACTGGTCGTTTTGGAAGGAAGGCTACCCTGCCGTGATGGTCACCGACACCGCGCCGAACCGTTATCCCCACTACCATACAAAAGCCGACACATCCGACAAGGTCGACTTCGCCCAAATGGCTCGCGTCGTCTCAGGTCTGCAGCGGGTTTTTGATGACGTGGCAGGCAGATCACGTTGAGCGAGTAGCGGGTTGATCCCAACAATCCCTTCAACCCGATCAATCGCGTCGAGACCGACAAGCCTGCGAATCTCATCAATTGCATCAATCCGAACAACCCCTTTAATCCTATCAAGGGAATAGACCCCAACAACCCGCTTAATCGCTACAATCCCGACACGCCATTTAACCCATTACGATAGCTGAAATCTTCACAGGCTGCGACTGTCTCGCCTTGACACCTCCCAGCGGACGGCCTAGTCTTCGCGGGAGTCTGATGACCAACCTAGTGTAGAGCCAATTTGAGAAGGCTTATACTTGAAGGAAATGTTGCCAACGATGGTTGATTCTCCTCAACTTCAACACAGCAGATCAACTTCAACACAGCAGATAATACACATAAGGCGCGCGCGTCTCCCATTTGCCGGCCATGCCACACCACTGACCTATCACGTACGCTGCGACGGCAAACAGTACGTCGTGATTGGCGCGGGCGACCACACGGTCTCCGAGCCGGGCGACGCCATCGTGGCTTTCGCGCTGCCGGGGTCTTGATCGATGTCCACGCTGACTGAGCGCAAAATCGACACACGCGTACACCGATTACACGTGGTTCACGGTCCGCGTAGTGATAAACCTATGGTGCTGTTTTTGCATGGCTATCCCGATAGTCATCGGGTGTGGCGTGAAATCATGCAGACGCTGGATAGTGTTTACTTCGTGGTGAGCTTCGACATGCGCGGCGTTGCGGAGTCGAAGCCGCCAGCAGTACCGGCACTCTACCACATCGGTAGCATGATCGAGGACATTCACGACCTCATTGCGGCACTCGGTCGCAAAAGCGCGCACCTCGTCGGACACGACTGGGGCTCGGTCATCGGCTGGTCGTTCCTGACGCATCCGGCTTACAAAGCGATGGTGGATTCCTGGACCTCGATCTCCGGACCTCACCTCGGCATCTGGCGCCAGTGGTTGCTAGCCAATCTAACAAGCCTCAACGTGCAGCGAACCATGATTGCCATTCGGCAGCTGTTGAAGTCAAGCTACGTGCCGTGCCTGCTGGCTTGGCCCATCCCGGAGATTGTATGGCGCGTTGGCGGTGTCCCGCTATGGCGCTGGATCCTGAAACGAGGGGGCGTTCCTCACGACGATCCCATACTCCATGAGTCTCGTGAGCATGTGCTGTCAATGACACTCCGGCCAATGCAGCTCTATCGCCGGAACATCCTCCGGTCGCCGCCCGAGCCGCTCAAAGGCAGCGTGCACTGCCCGGTGCAGCTCATCATAGCGACGTGTGATCCGTTCCTTTCGGAAGAGACTTGCAGCAACCTGGGAAACTATGTCAGCGATCTGACGCTCCGTCGAGTGGACGCTTCGCACTGGGCACCGAGGAGCCACCCCGAAGAAATCACACGCTGCATCCGTGACTTCATCGCTGCAACCACATCCAGCCCAGCTCCCGGATGCTGACACACTGTGTGCCCCTGATGGTGGCGCATTGCCAGTATGTTGCGTTTGCTGATTTCGCTTTAAAGTGTTGGCATTGCGAGGCGTCATAGGTCTGACTCTACGTGATAAAGGACAGGGCATGAGTTAGTAGCTGGTCATGCACATCTGCGTGGGTGCTGCCCACGCGACCGTTCGCACGGCTGGTGTTTAGCGGTATCAAGTAAGCTAAGGACAGTAATTCCCACAATGTTCGGGGAAAGTTGTCTTACTATGAGCACACACAGAAATTGCGAGACGGGCCCCTATAAATAGAACGGTTGCCTCGCCTCCTTAAATGGGTACAGCTCCTCTGTGAGGGTCTGACCGAACAGACACATTCGCGCTGGCAGAAACGGGGCTGTCTGTGATCACTGGGGGAGGGATCAGCGGAGACTTCGGCGGAGCGACCCAACGCAATCATGATGACGTTGTCCTGAAACGGTCCTCTCAAACGAAATGGCAGGGCTAGCATCGCCAGCCCTGCCTGGAACTCCGTCTCGCTGGCCCGCTTAGTACTCGCCTGGCCTACAATCGACCATGTTGCTGTTCTCAGCAATCATGTAGGCATCGAAGAGAGCATCGCCGTCCTGGTCCGCTCGCGCATTGGCCATGAATCCGGTAGTAGCGGGGACAGCCGCTGCCGGGACCACGCCGATATCAACAGCCAGACAGGCACCAGTCAAGAGCGTACCCAGAGCGGTAGGAGCCACCGAGGCACCCACGCTATAGACAAACCGGGTTGGGCCGGCCGGCACCCATCCGATATCAGACCAGACTGCAACCGTGCTGGTTCCACCAACCGCACAGTACGTAACCTGCACCGCCGGAAGAGCCGGAGTAAACTGAGCTGCAGGCCACGCCACTGCTGCACCACCAACGATCGGTGCGGCTTGGGGCATGACCGCCGCGTCGGCAAAGCAGCCACGCTCACCCTGGAAGGTCAGCTGAGCCGTCTTGATACTCGTGGCGTTGGTCTTGGCCTCAGATGTCCGAGACTTTCTCTGGTACTCCATGAAGTTGGGAATCGCGATGGCCGCCAAGATCCCGATGATCGCCACGACGATCATCAACTCGATGAGGGTGAAACCCGCTTGTTTGCGGAATGCCTTCAACATCGTACTGTCTCCTTGTTGATGGTGCACTGACCGCCCGATCTACTATACTTTTTGCCTTGATAACCTGCGGCGCTTTGCTTGCCGCCTACCTGTCTCTCTAGCAGGTTCGGTGCCTATCAGCGATATTGCCAACTCTATTATCGACTCCTTGAAAAGCAACGAGTTATGAAAATCGGCAGTGGGTGCATCTTGGTTAGCCCACTCCTATCTCTTCCGCATTCTGCTCTGGATTGCCGAGAATTGGCACCTTATCTCATGCCCTGCACTGAAATCGTGTAGGGTATGGACGCTAAGACCTCTCCGAATACCATGGGGATCGAAGCGATTAGTCTGCGTAGAGAATTCTAGTGGCTGGATAACCTAGCCCCACGTAAACGGGTCTACCATGTATGTGCGGGTCCAGCCGAACGGAGGGCCGTCTGCCACGTCGTTTTGCACCGGACCCCCATGAGGTGTCTGCACGGCTAGGCGTCGGGTGCCCTACATAAGCCCCTTGCCTGCATCCCATGTCGCCGTGGGAGTGGCGGAAGAGACGCCATTGAGCCAGCCTATAGAGTGGAAGCAAAGAGATGGCGGGGCATTGTCAGTGACTGAGCTATAGTGCAGAAACCGAGATTTGATTTGAAGCCATTTACACTTCTCAAACAGTGATCCTGTACCTGATACGCGAACATCACTACCGTTGCCTCTTCGTCGTGGCTCATGGCTTTCTCTTATCATCAATGCCGAGCGTGGCTGTCTGTTCACCGTCAGGACAAATTGCCACATTCCCGTTCCCGATCCCGATGTTAACTGTGCCAGGACCGGAAAATCCAGATGATTACTACATCACCGACAAGGTGAGCCACGCCCTTACCACAAAACAGACCACCCCAAACACAGCAACTTGAATAATATTGTAGGTCATGGCTTTCCTTTTTAATAGTCATTTGCGTCACTCACATTGCAGCTGGGACAACTACAGGGGACAGGTCAACAGTCGCCTCGGTATCCAGGAATTCCTAGGTTTGGTAGTCGACCTTCAGGGATGGTCGTACGGAGGGCCTTGACATACTGGCGAAGTCGCTGTTGTTCCCCAATCGGCAGGCTGATGAATTCCAGGCCCAACTTCGATTTGATGGTCCAGCGGTTCGCTGCTACCTTGACCATCAGTGGCGTGGTCGGGTCTTCGTGATCAGGCAGATAGAGCTGCAGCACCATATTGTAGCCGTTTCCTACGTTCACCTGGCTCGCCACCGCACAGCCCCCCGCCGATAGGTCATAGCCGGTGCCGTGGCCAATTAGTACTCCATCTAGTAATAAGTAAATCTTAAATTGAACCAAAAAACGTGGGAACTGCCGTCGTCCGTCCACCATCATGATCCTCCCTATCTGCGTCAGGACACGACCCAGCGGCGTTTCCAGGGTGTGCTAATGAGAAGCCTTGGTTTTCGCGACCACGTCAGGAGCGTTATGATTTTCGAGGAAGTGATCGAGTCGAGCCCGTGCTTCTTCATCGATGCGGGCGATTTCCCATCCAGCATCCCGCCCCTCAGACCACCGCACGACGGCGGCATCGACGAGGATGTTTTTTGATTTGCCGTTGTCGGGGAGGGCGAGGTACACCGTCAATTCGGAGCCAGCCGCCACGGGGCGCTCTCCGGTTGCACGCCAGCCTGTTTCCGAGAGATCCCAGATCGTCCCCTTGGCGAGCGTTCCATTGTAGAAGTAACAGAACGAACAATGAACGGAAACTCGTGGCTTCTTGCGCGGAGTGTAGGTTTTCATCATCTGGCTCTCTTAGCCGGATACCTGTTTCTTATGTGACCGCTATCGCTTTCCATTTAACCCTAGCGGAACGGAGAGGTTCCGCTATGCCTCATAAGAGGGGAAATTAGGGCCGCAAAGGTAGGGTGTTATGCTGACCTAGCCCCCTATAAACCAGTCCAGATCCTCTGCGATGGTTAGACCGCAAGGAGGCCTGTCTGCCACGTCGTTCTAAACAGGACGTCACACGATGTATGCATGGCTAGGCATCGAGTGCTCTAAACAGACCCCTGCCTGCACTACATGCTGCCGTGGGAGTGGCAGAAGCGGACATAGCGTTAGTATGCAGACATTATGTCATGGTGTTGACGCGCTTAGATTCAGCCTGCGTAGCTCTCAGCGGGACCCGAATGGTGGGCCTAAATAAAGCAGGTATCGGGTGCCCTCCACCAAACTTATTTTTCCCGTCGTAAGCCGCAATAACCCTGTGTAGTCTCAGCAGACTTAGGCCTTCAGATAGCGTTCCATCCCATCCACGGTCCGTCGCTTCCCTGTATAGTGCGGTGTGAATTACAATGCTGGTCCATTCCTCAAGCTACCGCTAGCCTCCTGTTCTGGTTTTGGGTCATGTCGGCGTGAAGGAACTTGAATGGTGGCCTAACAACTGGGGGCTAGTCATCCCCGCCAATAGAGGGCCATTCGTCTTCAGCCAAAATACATCTAGCCTTACCTTTAAACAGGGGCGTACACTTATTGGCAGACAGGAGCTGGTCATGGGGTGACCGGCGCGAAAACGAAACGCAGTCCTTGGTAATCAGGACCTCTCTAACAAGCCCATCGGGTGGATGCGTGCCTGAAGGGTTGTTGTGTTTGATCACAAAATAAGAAATGCAGCATGGATTGAATCCCGGGTTCTTGGAAGTCGTCATGCTGGCTTTGTAGCGCCATCTCTGGCGACGGGCTGAACTGGACCAAGGAAGCTGGTGCGAGGTTCACGGAAACAAGTTAAGTCCTACGACGATCGACTTTTCCTGGACACAACATAGTCAGAAAGGGGGTGAGCTTTATGGATGTCAGACATTTCACGTACTACGTGTCCACCTGCTTGGTGCTTCTACTGCTCGGATCACCTGCCTTTGCCCACGAAGCTGATCTCAGTGGGCCTCATACACACAGGGATTTAACAGCCGTTATTACGAAGATCGACTCGGGGCTGATGTATCTCGAGATACAAGGTTCCCCGGGAGAGCAATTGAGGCCGCGATCCGTGAGCGTAAGTAAGGCGGACCGCATGGGGTTACACCACGCCAAGGTTGGAGATGAGGTGAGGATAACGGTGGATGAGGCTAATATTATACTGGATATTCACGATAAAAGCGGTCCCATCCACGGTCATCGCCTCTTGGTTGGTAACCTCGCCTATGCGGACCCGCTTTGGGAAGTGGTCGAGATCTTTACCAGTGAAGGATTGGAATCTTTTGCTGTTGATCCTATCGCGGGGAGTAAGCTTAGTGGGCTTACGGAAGGCGCATTAGTAAGAGCAGAGCTGGATGAGGCGAACGTACTGATCGACATTCATCCGTACCACCACTGACTTGAGCGCTCAGGTGTTTCGCTCTTGATGCGGACACTCAACCGAGAGCTTACGGGTACAGGCGACTATAACACTGTCGCTAGATCAGCAGTTGATTCAATTGGCATCACCCTCCACGTTCGCTTTCGTCACATCTGTTTGAGATAATTCTAATAGGCGGTGAAGAGTCCCAAAGCGGTTGTCGTGGCCAGATGCAAGAATGGAGGGTAGAAGATGACCCGAGGTGCCTGGTTCTTGCTCGCGGTGACCCTGATCGTCGTGGCAGGAAATGTCACGGTGGTTTGGTATGTGCTGCAATCCGGTTTCAACGCGAAGGACCATCCAATGAGCCTCGAGGTCCTGTTTGCTCGTCAGCTCCGGCATCTGGCAATGCCCGCAGCCCAGAAGGAGATGAAAAACCCGGTTCCTGCCACAGAGGAGGTTCTTGCAGAGGCGCGGATTCATTTTGCTGACCACTGCGCAAACTGCCACGCGAATAACGGAGGTGGCTACACGTTGATTGGACAGAACTTCTATCCCAGAACCCCCGACCTGAGCAAATCGGAGACGCAGTCCTTCTCCGATGGAGAGCTGTTTTATATCATCCACAATGGCATTCGATTCACCGGAATGCCCGCTTGGGGGAAAGGCCGTCCGGAATTAGATTTGGACAGTTGGAAGCTGGTGCATTTTATTCGCCATCTCCCAAACATCACGAGCGAAGAGCTGGAAGAAATGGAGAGGTATAACCCCATGAGTCAAGTTGAGCGGGAAGAGCAAGAACGAATCGACCGCTTTCTGCAAGGCGAAGAGCTTGATCCGCAGACTCCTTCATCTCATCATTAACTGGAGCAGAAATGCTGGCCGACATGCTGAAACGAATTGGAATGCTGTCCCTGCTGATAACGGCAACATCTGTCGGGGTAGCTGCCGCGCATGGGGAAGGGATGCACGTATTTGGCACGGTCACCGCCCTAGACTCCGATAAGATAGCGATTCTGACGATAGACGGGAAAACGATCTCAGTCCACATACTTCCCACGACTAAATATCGGAATAGAGGAAGAGGAGGTGGAACCAACTTTCCAAAGGTGGAAGATCGGGTAGCAGTTGACGTCACAAAGGAAGATGGAAAGTTAATGGCAACTGAAGTCCAATTCTCGTCCTTTGCGAGGAAGCAGGCGCGGTGAAGAGGAAGAGACTGAGGAGTCAGAATATGCACATGATGAGCCTTCGATGAGCGGGGCATCACTTCGAAAAGCCTAATTCATGACACAGAGCACAGTGCAAGAGGGGTACTAAGTCACGTACCGGTCAGGGAATTTTGTAGTTGAGTTTGGCCCACTTCGTCATACCTGCCGCGATATGCTGGGCTGCCACTCCGTGCGTGAAAGCAGTGATTTGGCGGACCTCGATCCGCGAGGTGAACGTGCTCTCTCCTGAGATACCCGTGAACTTTCCTATCCCGCCCGTGAACTTGAACTGCCCTTTACAGTTCAAAGCATCTCCTATGCAGCTCAATCTCGCATAGGCAGCATTGCTGTCCTTATCTGTAATAATGCATCGCCCCTCAACAACCCGCCTACCGGTTTCCAGATCGACTTCAACCGTACTGGGGCAAACGATGAAACCGGCATCCAAAGAACCCTTACCTGTCTCGACGAATAGAATACCGGTCCAGACTCCGACTAGAAATGCCCGGTGATATCCGATCTCAAAAGCATAACCCTCGCTTTGCCACGCTGCTGTTGCCTTTACTGAACCCTCCTCCGACGCCTGAACAAATCCGGCGCTACCAAGCCCGACGAGCACCCACACAAGAATAATTTTCAACCATAATCTGTGACTCATGCGATATTCTCCTCTTCTTATCGCACACAAAGTTACTGTGCGATAGTTGAGATTCTGCCCAAGTGTTCATTTCAAGAACCATTTCCTCTACGCCGCATGCTTGGCGTGTCTAATCCGCCTCCAGATTATACGACAGGATGACTAACGAATATGGGCAACCCCGGAGGGTTTGGAAGCCTTTGCAGACCGTCCAACTCGCTGAGCCAGCATAGGTCTGAAAGCGGTTTCCATTCCATTCGATCTTGTCCCGCTCTCCCCACATCGTGGAACTACCAGCAGGAATTGGCATTTTTGTGACATCAATCTCACGCAGGCCAATCGCACTTGTTGCGAGCGCCATGTTGTCGTGAGACGACAGAAATAGTGGCAAGGAGATGCTTAAGATGGTAAACGATTTGATGCTTTTGCCCAGTGACACCATCCATTTCTTATCAGGATTCATGAGGCTCTCCTCCTACCAAGGAAGAAATAGCGGACATCACTAGGATGGACGGTAATCCTTCTCTCAGGAATTGGTCAAGGCAGGACTGGCGTGATGGCACAGAAAATCTGGCCTGAAGGCCCCCAATCCAACACAAGTCGTCGTTAAGGTGAGAAGCACGTGATTTTCCGTATAAGTAGATCCCAATCCAGTGCCGTCGTGAACCGTACCTGGGCCGCCGACGAAGCGCAGCTCGACGCAGTGAAAGGACTCCCTACCGCCAACCGCTACGTGGTCCCCGGTGTGTCGGCTTGACCTGCAGTGCGTCAGCCGGAGGCTGCGCTCAGCCTCGCATCCCTTTCTCGAAGAATAACCCGCGATTGATGTCCCCGATACTGAGCATCCCGATCAACATGCCTTTGTCGACGACGGGGATGCGCCGGAAATTCTTGAGACCCATGTACGAGGCGGCTTCGAGAATTGGGTCATAGGGATTCACTGTGAGGGGATTCAGGCTCATGATTTCTTCGATTTTCCCACCGAGCACCTCAGAAGTGTACCCCTCTTCCATCTCGACAAAATCACGGCTGTGCACGTTGTCGTGAATGTAGTCGCCATAGTTGGGATACAATGGCAGCAGGACATCGCGCACCGTCACCATCCCAATGAGCCGAGCCTCTCCTTCAACCACGGGAATGGCACCACAGTGGCGGTTCATCATTTTCACAATGGCCGACCGAACCGTATCCGTCTTCTTGGCCGTCACGAGACCGGTTGACATGACTTCATGGACACGCATAGCCGCCTCCTTTTCTCACTCTAATGGCATGAGAAGTCTCGCCCTCAATTCTTCTGCGTCACAATCTCCCAACTCCACCATGACGGGGCCAGGTCACTAGCTTTCGAAGATCGCTCGGCTCGTTCTAGAAGGACACAGCACGGGCGACCCTGCACCAAAGTGAAAAGTCGCCCGTCTGTGGCGCTTAGGACGCCGAATGGCTCTCGTGTCTGATGATCCTGAAGACCCGTGCGAGGAATGGGTTCACTGGCGACTCGTCAGGGGAGAAACGACTCGATCCCAGGCGCTTGTGTTCCTCACACCAACCCGGGCGCTCCACAAAGGCTCATCGGGATGTGTGGTTCCCTTACGCGGGAAGGCGGCAGCCGCTGGAGAACCGGCTAGTGTGACTGACGAGGAGCCCGCTCATGACTCGACGGGCCGTTGTGGCCAGGTGGACTAAGGTCTTGCATTGCCACCTCCTCCTTGGTTCGGAGTGACCCGAAGGATTATGTGGACCGTCGCACACGCTGTCATCCCACTTTACGTGAACCAGTGTGCGACCGGTTGCATCCTTACGCTTCTACACAGACTGTGTCAACAGGCGACATCCCTACTTTTTTCCGACAGACACCAGCATAACCTGTGCCATTCGCAAGTCCAAAAAGACCGGAGACATTCAAGTCACCCGCTGCTCGCCCTGCTTCAGCCATCTCCGTAAACCACGAACGATGTTGCGAGCTCTGGAGGCCCACAGGCCCCCCGCCTGCCGACAAAGCCCATTTTTGTCCCTGTGGTGCATTTGCGATTCCTGCATACTCCCTCATCCAGATATACGTCCAGTTTTTCCGCTCATCACCTTTGCGTCCTCTAAATACCCTCTCCTAAAATGGGCCTCCCTGCGAGGCTTCTATATCTTTCACGATTCGGCCTTGTGGGGAAACCATAAGTTCCAGCACCGTAGAGCAGATCATGTCCATCCCCCCGTTCATTCCCTCTCTCGCCATCGGAGATTCGTTCATTGGTCGGCAAGGACTTGTTAGGAATTTGCGTGGGCGCATCGCGAAGGGGGGATTGCTGGCGGTGATCGGCGGGCCGAAGCTGGGGAAGACCTCGCTGGTTCGCACCGCTCTGGACGGACTTGCGGACCGCACGGTACTCGAAGTGGACCTTCGAACAGACCAGTCTCCTCGGCTCGATGGGGTTCCCGGCTCCATCGTGGTCCTGGACAATCTGGACGACCTCGTGGATTCAGCGATCGAACCGCTGCTCAAATGTATGTCTGATATGGGAGCAGCTAGCCTCGTGGCGACCGGTGGACGCCGACTGCGGATGATGCTGGGTCAGTCCGGGACATTGGCCGCGGTGAAATTTCGCCTGTACCCCCTGACAATCCTCCTCGATAGGGAGATGCGTCACCTGATCGGCAGAGGCGCGAATCCTTCCCTGGCCGAGTGGACGGGGAACCACCCCTACCTGACCAAACTGCTGCTCCATTATAATAGGGACCATAGGGAGGACGATGTTGTCGAGGCAAGCAGGTTTCAATGGGAACCATTTATACAACGTCTGGTTACCGAAATCGGCAAGGGTGCGGAGTGGCGGCTGTTGCGTTACCTGATCAAGTGCGAGAAACCAGTGAATCCCACCATGGTCCAATCCGACACGGGCATCCGAGACATCAAGACGGTCGCTGATACGCTCGTCTACCTGGGTGTCATCAGCCGCTGGATTCGGAATGAAGAGGCCACTCTCTTCGCCGGTTGTCGGCTATTGAACGATTTCATTACCGCTGAATGAATCGGCAAACAAAATCGCTGGGTCCATTTTCTGATATCAGTTGTGAACAGTAGAGCTGTCTTGAGGACATCGGTCAGGCAGGATATTGCGGAATGCATCACCTGACTATCATCTGCCTCATCCTTAGCCAGTCGTGAGCGCGCGAATGGGCAGTGTGAGGGTTGACGAGCCGGAACAGCCTGCCGACAAAGCCCATTTTTGTCGATGGGGTGCATTCCTTAAAAGAATCCCATACCCATTGACGGACGGGGATGTGTACCGACTAACCCCTGCCCCCATTTTTATAATAATGGCGTGAGCCGCTCGGCCAAAGTCATTGCCAGATACAATTGTGGGATCGACCCCTACCCTCGCACGTTTGCAGATAATTTTGCCTGTTCTCAAGACACGGGAAGGTCTGTTCGCCAACCGGAGCGTGGTAGCACAGCGGTAGCAGGCCTCATAACCTGCAGCTCCATCAGGTGAAATTCAAGAGCAATAAAACCTATCGCGACGCCTTTCAAGTCACTGCTTCCCTTGAGCGGGGTTGCTCACAAAACTCGATTCCAAGACAAAGCGCTTATGGAGTGGTTGCGTCGGGCGTGTATTGTCGTGGCCCAAGAGCGTTCGGAACTTCTTGATCTGCTCGGCGGAGACTTCAATGGGATCGTGCAGAATGGCCCAAATGACACCTTCATGACAGGGGGGAGTGGTAAAGGACCCGAAATACCGGTAGTAGGTGTGGCGTTTAGGCAAGAGATCCATGGGGTTGAGCCTGTGCTCGTGGTCGTCGATGACTCCACCCACTTGAGAAGGCGCATGGTCTAAAAACTCTTCAAAGAACGGGTGGTGCTTGCCCTCCTTCATGAATACCGCCACCACTGCCGCTTCATGCCGTTCATTATGATGGATGAGGTGCAGTTCCATCGCGAAATGTTTGTTATCAACGGTATGCTCGCTCGGGACATGGAAATGGAATTGTTCAAGCAGGTACAGGTCGTCGTCAAACGCGATGGTGCTGTCCTTATCAAAATGGCGCACCGTCTGGCCGTGCTGAGGATAGCGGGACTTCACCAGCTCTGAAAGGGGCTCAAGCTCCTCTAACGTATGCCCATTGTTGATCACGTGGAAGGGAGCGTCTCTATAGGAAAACTGAATGCTATCGAGATGAATCTGGTGGGTTCGCAGCAGATCAATCGGCGATTGGGCCATCCCCGTCTTGCAGAGGGCAAACTCCGGTCCGAGATTTCCCCAATGTAAAGGTCCAAGACTCCCCTCATATTCCCAGTCGACCACGTCAGATGCTCCCGCGTGCACAGACCCAACCGGCAACGCCAACGCGAGTGCCACCATCACACAACCTCCTTTGCTCATGATGTGGTTAGGTATCATCTTAAAGAATAACCAATGCTCGCTTTGAAAAGATGTTAATGCACTTCACAATAAAATGAAGCAGTAGGATATGTCCACTTGTCCTTTATTTTTCCCCAGATCATCAGACGTTGGTAGTTTGTTCTTACTAGCGCCATGTCACCTCTTCCCAGAAGAGGTGGACGAAGATCGCAAATGGAGGAAAGTTCTTGGTGTTCTGTTCTTTCGAGCGAACCCAAAGATCAATTTCCATTCCAGCGGGATCGGTTTCGCCTCCCGACAGCGTGCGCTTCACAGGATAGTGGATCTCGTGGGTCTTGGGATCACGAGACCGTTCCATGACCATAAAGTGGGCCGAATAGTCTTTGTAGAGAATTTCATCATTCTTGAACATCGTCGCCATTCCCCACCCCGATAGGTATAGCCAGGTTTTCGGGTATAACAGGTCTCCATGGCCCGAGTTCCCATGCTCGTACACTCTGGTGGCAATGCCTCCATCCTGGAAGGGCATGGAGGCAACAAACCGGTCGAACACGATCCGATAGCGATCAGTCCCCTCAATAAACTCGGCCACTACCCGCCCAGTGTTGGTCAGCTCGTTCACATCGATGTCAATGGTCCCTTTCACAGTAGTAAGACGCTTTCCTGCATAGTCGAGGTGGTCCCAGGGCGGAGTATCGCGCATGCTGCCGAGGAGTGTTGCCCGCTCGCCTTTGAGGTGAAACTCACCGCTGTAAAATGGATGCTCGGTGGCTTTGAAAATTCGGGTTCCTTCCATGCCTTTCGGGGTTCCAAATTGACCTTCTTCTGCCTTGGCCAAAACCCAGCAATCCATTGCAACTGAGGCAAAGATGGTGATCACCCATCCTGCCACACTGTTTGAAAATGGCACAGCCTACCTCCTTTGGTTGGCGGAAGAGTTGGTCCAAAAACCATTTGCCATGATGGGAGCAAAGGAAGTGACAATCAAGGAATTAGTGAGAAAGAGTTGGAATGTTCAAAACCAACTCTTTTTGGCACTCACTATGAGCGTCAAGTTAACGCATCACTGCTACCCAACTCCCTGAATTTGTCGGCTGTCATATCGAATTGAGTATTATGACTAAACCCAACGGCGAACCTGGCTCTTGTAGAGGAGATATGCCTGGCCAAACTTCCACTCCAAATATCGTTCTTCACGTTCAATGACCCCCCCCACTAGATAAGAATCACAACTGGCAAAACTAAAAGATGGAGCCACAGTGAGTTAACGAGAGATGCAATACCTAAGTAATGCAAGGTTATCGAGATATACATAGGGTTCCTACTGTACCGAAACGCTCCATCGCTCACAATGGCAGTGGTGGGCTTGCGGACATCGAATGTCGTTTTTGCAGGCGCTAAGGGCTGGAAGGCCGATATTACGATCATGATCGAACATAGTACCAACAGAATGCCTAACCAGCGTGCTGGCGTTGATGGCAAAAAGCGCAGCGGAAAAATATTATGAATGACTAGCCCAATTACGACTGCTGCTCCATAAATCAAGGGGGGAAGCACAATGACATTTGCACTGTCTGGTGCATTTTGTTGGGTCATTATTTTCCTCAGTTCTCTCTCATTTGACTGAGGCTTTTAAAATGTCTTGGTGACTCGATACAAACATATTTCTTTTTGAGCCCCCAGTGACCTTGAACTTGTATCGCTAAGGCACCTCTGATGGGTTGATTTAAGCCGTTCGCGACCAAACTTGTACTTGTAGCCCTAGCGGTGGTCATCATCCTAGGTGCATTGGAAGCCGCATTGGCGATCACGAAGTTCAATGCCACGGCCACTTCACGTTTCATCCCAAACAAAGGGAAAACGTATATCCCACATGCGTATCATCGCTACACGAAGGAAGGCTTCTCAGAGGGCTACTTTAACTCGCAAGGGTTTCGTGATTACGAACGTACGTACGAGAAACCGGCTGGTGCGTATCCTTACCGCCTCTTAGGCCCGCTTTCGTCTTGAAAGCGTTGTCTTTCTGCTGACGTTATCGTCGTCGACAAGTGCTTGGAACAACTGGTTGAAGTCGGCTTTGGCCGTTTCAACGAACACTCCTTTATTCCCACCTATAGCTACTGTCCAGTCGCCTCCTGCATACATCCAGCCCTGTTGAGGTACCCATTTCATCTTGCTCAATTTGGCAAAGGCACCCGCCAGTGTATTGAACATCATCGTGACCGTGGCACTGAATTGAGCCGTCATCACCGCCAGCTTAGGCGACATATCCATCTTCGCCTTGTAATTCACCAATTTGCCGTCAGCGGTAAACTCCCCCGCTGCGACGACACCGTTAATTTTCAGCAGTTCGTCTAGTGTTGCCATTTTGCACTTCTCCTTCAGAGAACTAGGGTGGACCCATCCCAAGTCACACCAATGGCTAGGGTTATGCGACTTTAGATTTAGATAGTGAGCTTATGAGCACTCTCCTTTCTCCCTTCGCTCGATCTACCTACGCTGATCACCGCGACTACCCAAGGCCATGACCGTAAATGCTTGCCTCACGCCACTGGCGGAATTAACTATTGAGTTTGCTGAGTGTGCTGACCGGCATAGTGTACCAAGACAAGATCGGAGTCACTCCGTCAAGGGAGCTGTATGATGTCACCAGGCGAGGGACGAATCGAGAAGGGTATGGCCGCCTCGCAGAGAGGCGTATTGTAGGAGCGAGACGATCAAACCGCAAGGCGGGGCCTGAGAAAGCACAAGAGAGGGCACAACTGTGGGCACACTTACCAAGCTGGTTCTTGCCGCTGTTCCACGTAATCATCCTGCTAGAATCATTACAGCCCGGTAGGGTGGGGGGGAGTCGGCACACACCCTCGTACGTCAATGGGCATGGGACGCTTTTAAGGAATGCACCCCGTAAATAAAAATGAGGCTTTGTCGGCGGCGGCGGGCTTGTTTGAGGACTCCCACGCCGAGCCGTGCAGACACCTCGTGTGAGGTCCCGTGCAGAACACGTGGCAGACGGCCCTCCTTTCGGTCAGACCCTCACAGGCCCGGGCAGGTCACCACGGCTTTGACTCACATGTTCAATGTGGCGAGATCTCCTCGGTTCAAATTGATTCAGGACAACCCGGCTAGCCACGTCGAGAAGCCAGACCCCAGGAACGAACGGGACCGAATCGCCAGTGTGGAGAAATGTGCCAAGTTAAAAGCCACGGCAGCACCCCATCTCCTGTGGTTGCTAACTATTGCTTATGCCGTGGGTCCCAGAAGAGGGGAGTTGCTCAAGCTTGAGTGGCCGAACGTAGACATGCGACGCAAGGAGTTCACGCTTCGAAAGATCAAGAATAGGGAAACGCGGGTTGTCCCAATGATCCCTGATGTACATGAAGTATTTTCGGAGTTATGGAAGGACCGTCGCCTAGACACTAATCGGGTCTTCCTGTATAAGGGGAAGCCGTGGAAAAACCATCGGACTACCTTTGCTGCGGCTTGCAGAAAGGCAGGGATTACGGGGTTGCGTCCCCATGATCTTCGCCACACGGCTAGTACAATTCTGAGAAGGGCTGTGGTTGATACGATGACCGCCATGAAAATTGTCGGCCACAAGAGTGAACAGATGCATAGACGGTATAATACGATTCAGCCGGAGGATCTTCACGAGGCCGCCGCGAAGCTTGAGAAGTATACGGCTAACACTGTAATAACACTTGCCTCCCCATCGGCAACGAGGCAGGGTGTAAGTGGTGTAATTCCAATATCGGGGCGTAGCGCAGCCCGGTAGCGCGCCTGCTTTGCTGTGACTATGAAGTAGCGATCCCCTGCAAGAGTGCTACTGGAGCCAGGGACGTGCGATATGGTAGGATGTGTCACAATGCGTAGGGATGATTCTGACTCCGCGCAGCGTGTACGCGAATTTTCTGCCGATGGTCGTCTGACCGTCGCACAGGTTCTCGATTACTATCTCCGGTTTTTACAGTCCCGACTCAGTTATCAAACGACCGCCCGCGTCATTCATTATGCCTTTCGCCACTGGGACCATACGCCTATCGAAACCTTGACCCGCGCTGAAGTTGGGCAGTGGTTTATGGGGCTGCACAATACCCCTGGCGCGGCGAACAAAGCCTTAGGCATTTTAAAAGCGGCGATCCGCTACGCGCAGCGGATGGGGATCTATGACGGGGGTAATCCAGCGGACAGTATTCAGCGCTGGCCGAGTCACACCCGCAGTCGGTACTTGCGGCCTGATGAACTAGCGCGGGTGTGGCAGGTGCTCAGTGGCGCATCCTGGCACGTCCGTACCTTTGTGACGCTGCAACTGTTGACTGGCTGCCGGCCGAGTGAGCTCCGGCATATGCGCTGGGTCGATGTGGATTGCTTAACTGGTCTTTGGCGAAAGCCAACGAGCAAAACCGAACAGCCACACCTTGTCCCTATCCCGCACCAAGGGGTGGACTTATTGAAGAGTGTACGGCCAGGGATCGGCTGGGTATTTCCTGGCCTGACAGGGACGAGACCCATCGCGGCCTCTACAGTGCGGAAAAATTGGGTGCGGATTAGGAAGTTGGCAAACCTACCCGATGTCTGGAATTACGACCTACGGCGTACCTGTGCGAGTCACTTAGCGATGAGCGGAACCAACCTGCCAACGATTCAGCACGTCTTGAACCACTCATCATTGCAACCCACTGCGATCTATGCACGGATGAACGTGGAGACTGTCAAAAAGGCGCTACAAACACAAGCGGATGGGTGGTTGGTCGGCTAGGTTTTGCGTGGCCCCCAAGCAACACTTTATTACTTGAATGCTCAGGCATTGTTAAGGTCAAAATGACAAAAATCGTATAATTTTACGATTTGTGGATTTTACGCTACTACCGAGAATCCTATACCATTACCATCGAAACACAAAATGCAACATGGTTTTTCATATTTTTATCCATATTTCATAACATGCTGAAATTATTATAGAAGACAATGCTTGTCGCTAAGTATAAAGATTCATATTATAAGTTCATGAACAAGCTTGATCATGCGAAGAGCTGCTAAACTTTCAGCGGAAGAACGCCGTGAGAGTGCTCGTAAGGCGATTCTAGCAAGGTGGAAGAAAGTGAAGAGAGAGGGCTAGGCGCGGCTCCCCCGTCACCTTTCTTTGACAAATTGGTGGGCCTCTAGGAATATATCAACAGTTTACGTCGTGGAAGTTTCACTCAGGCAGGCACAAGACAGTGGTTTAGAATCTCGGGTAGCCGTCTTGGAGAAAGAGATGAACCTGAACAAAACCAAAATCGAGAAAAGAAAAAAAATTGGGAAGGGTGCGGCGTGACGTGAACTGTGTCCACTTGCGGAAAGATGGAATCTGGGAAATTACGTTTATGAAGAGGCCGATACTCCTTATCTTTCTTCTATCAGTACCGTTTAGCGGCTGTATGGCAATTGGGGAAATGTGGTCCATCAGAACGATCGACGCGATTCAAAAATCTGAGTACCACACAGAACTCTACACGGCAAAACCCGCTGATGAAGTCAGTCGCTGTATGGTGGAGACTTTATATAGCCACAAGACAGCAGAGGGGAAACGTCCTTATACTGGGGTCGCTTTTCGGGAACTTGGCACGTTACACGAGATCACATTAAGAACTCCGCAGAAACCCGCTGCAGGGATCTATGATGCTGGGGGTGAGATCCTGTTTCTGATCGAAAACGCTGTGCATGAGACTGGAGGAACTCGCTCAAGCATGTGGGTACATCAATATGTCCTCACGCCTTCACCAAAGGAATCGCTGAATACGCTGAGTAATATTCTAAAGGTGTGCGTGACAGAAGGTACCACATGAAATTTCTGTGGTTAACATGAAATTTCTGTGGTTAAAATGATACCTGAGGTGCCATGGCGCGACGAGGACAGCGTGATCGGGTAGTGATCGGTTGTGAATCCTAGGCTTGAGATGATAGGTCAAGAACCTTGAGCACGGCTTGGCTAGGAATGGTCATATCTCCGCAGCCCTGCGGTTTGCCGTGTTCATGCGCGGGATTAGAAAGATGGGGGACGATGACCTTGCAATCGTCCCCATCATAGGCGAGCCAACCAACTGAGCGGCAGACCAATGGCTTTACCTGGCATTCAGTAAGGTCTTGCCAGGACGACGGGTAGTGGGCTATTTTGAGACCGCAACAGGGTTTTAAGGGATGGGGGTGCTAAATCAACAATTACCGATCAGAGACTGGATTTACTTCGGCGGCATCTACTGAAATAGGGCCAACCTTATCCATCTTTTGAAGGCCAATCTTTACGACAGGGACAACCGCGGCTGGATAAGTACCGGCATGACTTTCAATATTCGTTCCCTGAATAGCAAACTCCATGTAAATGCCCCAAATGCCTTCGTGCACATTCTGTTTTATCAGCAGAGCCTCTACAATCTCTTTATATGTAAACGTGACCTGTTTGATTTCTGGCATCAATCAACTCTCTCTCTTTGATGCATTTACTGGGGAGATAGGTTCACTGGTTGATTAGATGCGGATCGGCTCAAAGAATCTAGCCCTAGGTTGTAAGCCGTTGGCACTACTGAAATCTTTGTGCGATTGTTTTCTCCTGAGTATGAAGCAATTTGGACTGGCCATCGTCGTATGAAATCATTCCCAACCTCTGGATTATTTGCACCCTGGGCCTCATATGTTTGTGCGAATCCCGTCATGCTAAATCCTTCGGTAGTTGCTGTAGATCTTTCGCGGTCTCGATACTCACGCACAACGTCTTCCATTGGGTCCAGGACAACGCGCAGGCGTACATCGAGTGCTTCAGCAACGCGAAGAAGTGTTTTGAAGTTCCATGCGGAATAGTTAGCTTGCTCAATTCGAGAAACAGCCGACTGCTTCATTGCACAGATCTTTGCGAGGTCAGCCTGTCTCATGTTCCGCTTAGTGCGTAATTCTCGGATCTGCAAGGCAATCTCATCTTGCGCTCGCTTGCGGAAGAATTTTGTGCGAAACACTCGACTGACGAGCTTTCTAGCCAGATCAAGTTTAATTGGGAGCATTAAGCTCATGACCTGTTTCTCCTGAGTCTCGGAGGAATTGCCGACGGTCTCTTGCTAATTTGAGATCGGACGGATGTATCGTTCGCTGATCCTTTAAAACGGCGACTACGAGTTTTCATGATGGCATCCTCATTCTCATCATAGATAGCACTTCGTTTCTAGTCTCAACCATCTTGCCAACGGATTGGTGGGACATCTTTTGTCAAGAATGTCGTGGCACTGTTCACGGGTAAGCAATCCCGTCGTTGCATAGTTGTTGATTGAAACTTCCCGCCAGTCCGTCCCATTCCAATAGGTTGTTGTGATATAAAATGAGTCGGCCACAATTACCCCAGGAGCCACGATCGCACTGCCACATGGCTCCCTTCGTTTCATCATAGACATTTATAAAAGCTTGAAATACCTCTAGCTTCTCAATGAGGTAATCCGTCCAAAGCTTGTCCCTCAATTGAGGAAGGTTTTTTAGCTCTGGGAGAATGGCTGGATTGACTTCAAGCAATGCTCGAAAATTTCTCGTAGCCTCGTTCTTGATCAGTTTGTCATTCACGGCCTCAAACGCTTTTAACAATTTTGGATCAGAGAGAATTTTAGCTTTTTCAGCCTGTATCACTTCAATGAGCGTTTCTTTAGTCTCAATGGGTGGATCGTTCTTCCCAGTTTTCGACATCATATTAATCGAATGACGCGCATCAAAAAATCCATTCTCCGCAAGATTGTCCGCGATTTCCCCGGCATTATCATGATTAAAAACGCCCATTTGGAAAAAGCGTGATCCTCGTATTAAGTCTTCATAGTTCTTCATATAGTCTGCTAGTTTTGCTTGAAATCCTGCTCCTTCGATCATCTTCACAACGCGATCTTCAAAGATCGTTTGGTACAAGACATGCCTGAGCTTTGACTTCCTCGTTGCAGCAACATTAGTTCTGAGGCGTTCTATCGCTCCATAGAAGTCGTTCTCGTTAAACGCAATGTCTCTGGCAAATGTTCGCTCTACGGCATTCGCAGAGAGGCCAGAAAGTGTTTTTAATTCCGCAATTAACACGGCCTTCTTTTCCTCTAAATCAGTTCGGATCTTGTCATACTCATCCGTAAGCTTTCTGTTCACAAGCAACGTCGATATTCTTTCAGACGTAAAGCTCTCATCGATTGGCGCGATGACAAAGATCTCTTCATTTTTCAGAGGGTTACCATTTTCATCCGTTACCTTCGGAATCCTCCTTTGCCGCGTGCTGGCGGCGATCTCGCAATAAGTTGTGCAATGCCTTGATCCGCGCTGCCCATAGTGCGCCCGACGATTCCCACGGGGATATAGCAGTGATGTCATTCAACAGCTTCTCAACGTCTTTCTCTAAAAACACCTCTCGCCGCGCTGTGTTCAGTTCTAACCGCAACGCCTCACACGCGCCGCTTGCCTGGTGGAGTTCATCGAATTTCTTGTTCAGGGCGTTCCACGCGAGATCGTATGCCCATTGTGTCGGCGGCCTATCCCGTAGGGCGTCTGCAATCAACTCCAAGTCGTCAAGATCAAGAAAGCGAGCATGAATATTCAGGGGTCGAAGTTCGAGTTCACGGAGCGCGCTATGAATTTCCGTACGGAGCGCGCTATGAACTTCCGTGATGACGTCGCCGACGCCCTCGCGTTTCCCTGTCGTTTCTCTGTCCATGGTGTGCCCTCCTGGGTGTCGGGTACTTGTCACCCTTGCCGAGTTCCGTCGGTGGGGGTCATAACGGCAAGACCTCTTGTGCCAATCGTTTCACGGCGATCTCGCAATAGTTCTCTTCGATCTCGATCCCGATCGCCTGACGGCCAAGATCCTTGGCGGCTCGAAGCGTAGTGCCTGACCCCATAAACGGATCCAATACGGTTCCACCGACTGGACACGAATAGGCAATCAGCGGGGATACAATTTCAACGGGTTTTTGAGTAGGATGGATAGCCTTGTCATGGCAGGACGGGGCATACAGAACTGATCGCATGAGACGTGGTCCCCCAACTTCTAACTCGTACGGAGCATCGTTATGATGGCCCCAGTGAACCGGTCGTCTTTTTGTTTGTACCGTGCGTTTTATCGCGGTCGGCGTGTAAACGGCTTGCTTGTAGATGTTTGCCCAAGATCCGCGATAGAACTGGACGATTAGTTCATGCACCCGCTTGAAGCGATCATTCATGAAATTAGAGCCATTGTGTTTTTCCCAAACTAATTCTTGAGCATAGGTCCAGTCCAGAAAAGTTTCTTCCATGAAAAACCGAAACGACCCAAAACACCACACCGTTGGTGCTGGCAGCAAGGATGCCCATGCCTCTACACGCCGATCCCATGACAACGATGTGACACCGTAAGGTGGGTCAGTAATAACGACGTCGACTGTGTCCAGGAATGGAAGGATGTCGCGGCAGTCGCCGTGGTAAATGGTCATGCCTGGTTCAGAGTAATAGGGGGGAGGCAGGCTCATTTCATCCATAACATGGCGCTTGTGATGCCCGCGGCTGACACCCAGTAGAGGCAGCGGGGATAGTTCGTTTCATAGGCGCTCGTGAGCGCGATCAGCACATAGAACGCGATCAAGGCATACATGAAGGTACTGCTCAGCATCATCGGAATCGCTCCGGATGACTCAGCCAGACGGTAAAGATTGCCCCAAAATCAGACGAGCGTTTGTCATTGGTGCGGCAGTAGTGCGCAAACTTCTTCACCTCGGTCTTGATCGATCGGCCTAACTGCCGAGCTAAATCCTTCTGTTTTGCCGTCACGTTCACTTTTTCAAAAACCGCGCGCGCGCTATTTCCGGAATTTCCGGATTTGGCCTGAGTTATGCTCTTAAGATTAAGATCCGGAGAAGAAAGAGAAGGATCAGGATCAGGATCAGGATCAGGATCAGGATCAGGATCAGGATCAGGATCAGGATAAGTAAATGTCGGGTGCCCCATCGATGGGGGATCGATGGGGGATCGATGGGGTATCGATGGGGGATCGATGGGGCACCGACTAAACTTCTGTGGGAGATACCGCTCAATAGAAGGATAGGCGTCAAGAAACCTTGTAATCAGCGCACTTGGATGAAGAGAAGCGAGATGATACGCCACGCCTTGCTCTGTTTTCTGACCTCGCCCCTGATACCGAAACATATTCACCACCCAGATTTGACTCAACGAGAGCTCTTGTTGAATCAAGGAGGAATCACGAAGCCCCTTCAATGCCCCATCGATGCCCCTTCCAAGTCCAGTCTCAACCACCATGAGTTCCTGCGGAAGATAGTAAATGCCAGAGAGATGGCTATGGAGATTCGTGATGAGGTAGAGGAATAAGAGCTTCTGTTGAATTGACAGTGCACGAACCTTCTGGTCCGTCCAGAGCTCAACGTTGATCGTGCGATACATGTTTCTCTCGCCGTGGTTTATCCCAATACGGACTCCGACACTTTGGACAGGTGCCTGGGCGGTTCGACTGACGCGGATGCCAGGTCGCAGTACATCGGAGACAGGTCAAGGTAGGAAGAACGATTGCAGCCATGTTGTGACTCTATACGCATCTGTATTGCGATGTCAATAGCATATTGCTTGCATATCACTAGTGCTGATGGTATTAGTTGTGCATGGGGAAGGTCATCTAATCCTACGCGCATTTCGCGGCGAGTTTGTCTCGTTGAACGGCTCGCGTAGCTCGAGTAGTGCGGGTCTGTCATCTAGAGAGTCTGTCGCTCAAGCGTGGCGGTCGATGCCTCGGGTATCAGAGAGGCGGAGTATGGGACGAAAATTTACCGACCATCATCGCCAGAGAAATCCCCCGACCTTCACTCTCCCTGCCTATGAAAACTTAAGCCCTTATATTGAACGCTACGTTCAAGGTGAAGGACTCCGTAGTATCGCCGGCGAGCTCGGAATTGCCGTTGAAACTCTACGCCGACGTTTCAAAGTGTGGAGCCTGACCGGGAAAGCGGATAAAACCTATGCAGATCTGAACACGGAATCCATGGCGATGCGTATTGCCATCGCGGATGAGTTGCTTGAAACTGGGAGTACAATGAGAGACATCGCGCGCGCAGAGAAAATGTGCCGTTATTCACGGATGGATTTTGAACGACGACGACCACACTTATACGGCGCAAAAGTGGAAATGAGTCTCACGGGCCCACCCGCCATCTTCTTAGGATTAAGCACGCACGTCATACAACATATAGATAAAGCGATCCCACATAATCTGATAGAAGCGCAAGTAGATGATAAATAACAACTCACGAGTTAACATATAAGCCATTATCAGGCCTTGCTTGTTTTGCTTCTATAGAGAAGAAAAAATAAAAAAATGTCTTCACTGATGCGCACGGGAAAAAAGATGAGGGGGGAGGGGGGCTTGATGCCCCCCCCCTCCCTCTATCGTAATCTATTGGACATGATTTTCTCTCCCATCGCGTCTAGGTGTTTACCCTTATGAAGAGACAACCGACTGAAGGCCTCGTTCCGGTGCGTCCGTGAGCCTGGATCGATCAGACCAGGTGATGGCTGAAGTGTTTCGTGTCCATGCGGTCGAGGCTTTGCCGGGCCATGACGGTGAGAGTACGCCTCAGGTGTTTGTCGAAGGGACGAGACCATGGCGCTGCATCAGCACACGAAGAAACGGAAGTCGTGAGTGGGGCGACCGTGATCAAGCTCGACGTGGAAACGGATGGGAACGTGAACGAGGGCCGTGTGACGGCAGTCGCGGAGGTGAAGACTCCATGAGTCCGGCCCCCCTCCAACTGACCTGGGGTGACACGATTCGAGAATTAATCGAATCCGTCGTGCTGGGCGAGGCGCGCGAGATTGCGGTCTTTGGCACGCGCGGCGATGGGAAGACGCAAGGCGTACTGGGCGCGATGATCGCCCACGCCCAGGTCCATGCGAAGCGGGGGTATCCGCTCCCGACCCGCTGGCTCGGGGTGGCGGATAAATTTACCTCGCATGAGAATAAGACGCATTGGAGTTTGCGCGACCCGATGTGGCAGGGGGTCTGGAACCTCGAGAAAAGCGGCCACGTTGCCAAAGCCTACGTCGAAGGCAAGCCCTTAGTCCATTTGGAACTCTTTGGCGTGCCGGATTTGTCCGAAATGGAACGGGTGCGAACGGAATGCCATGGCGTCTGGTTTGAAGAGCCCGCGCCGACCATGACGATGGGGGATTCCGCCGGGATGCGCGTCGAAGCCTGGGAAATGGCGATCACGAGTCAACGGATGCCGAGCTACCACCACCCCGCGATTATGTCGTTGAACTACCCCGACGAAGACCATTGGACCTGGACCCGCTTCTATCCCGGGAAGGGCCGGATCGGTCGACATCCAAGTGACCGCACGCGACAATGGGTGCGCGTGCCCCCGGGCGAACGGGCCACGCCCGCGCAACGCGAAGAATGGCGAAACGCCCTGCGGGATCGGCCTGATTTATTGCGGCGCCTGCTCGATGGCGAGCCTGGCACGTTGTTGTTAGGGCAGCAAGTGGCGCACGGCTTCCGAGAGGATGTGCATGTCGCGGTCGAGTCGGTCCTACCCCGCCCTGGCGAGCCGCTGGGCTTTGGGGTGGATTTTGGGCTGACTCCGGCGGTCGTCATTGGCCAGCCGGCGCGAGGGTTGCGGCGGATTCTTGCGGCCCTGCCGAGTGAGCGCGCCGGGATCAAACAGCATTTAGACAATGCGGTGATTCCATGGCTGGCCGATCATGCGCCGTGGGCGCTGAATCAGTCCGGGATGATCTACGGGTGCTACGATATTTCAGGGGAGACGCCGGAGGAAGCCGATATTGAACATAACGCCGTCCGCACGTTGGAAGAAAAACTGCCTGGGTTGTGGTTCCCCGGTCCGATTGAGTGGGACCCTCGACGTCACACGCTCCTGTCCGCGATGAACCACCATGCGAGTCCCGGGAACGTGTCGTTGCAACTTGATCCGATTCATGCGCGTCCATTGGTCAAAGCGTTGTCAGGGCAATGGTATTACCCGATGGATAAATCGGGTCAGGTGCGGAAAGATGCGCCGAAGAAGCCGAACCATCCGTGGGAGGACTTGGGCGATGCTTTTATCTACTGGCTGTGGAGTCTCCACGGGGAGCCACGGTCCACTAGGCCGATCAAGGTCGAAACGGAGTTTTCCTTGGACCCGCACCCCCACACGTTAGGAGCACGACCATGGGATTTCTGACTCCGAGAATTCCCACGCCGACAGTCGAACCGGCGCCTGGGCCGGACACGGCCGAAGTGCAAAAGGCCGCCGCGAAGACGGCAGCCCGGCGCGGCCGCGAGCGAGGGTTCCGCTCCACGATTCTGTCACAGTCCTTCCTCGCCCCAGATCAACCGGGGCTCAAAACGAAGTTTGGGAGTTAAGCGATGCCGGAGCTTGGCACATTGGGGACACAGGTGATTGGTCGAACGAAGGAAGGGCGCCGGATCATCCGGAACCCCGATGGGACGGTCTCAACTGAACGGGTGGCGACCGTCGAACTCGACGGCCAGCATTTCAATATCCCGACTATATTTAACGGCCTCGAAGTCACCATTGAGGAAGCGTTAGCCATTCTCCGAAAGAATCGATTCATTGATCCTGAAACGAAACGACGCCTCCGCCCCTTCCCTACGGCCCGCGCCGCAGAATCGGCGGCACAGAAACGAAGCCATGGGCTGGACCTGGAAATGCGCGAGACTGGCTTTATCCCATAACGAGGAAACACGATGGCCCTCAATGGCAAAGTCTTGATGCGTCGATATAAGACGCTCCTCGGCGCGGCGAGTACCCACTTCGCCGTGTGCGATGAAATGGCCCCGTATGTCGCGCCCTCGCGCGTCGGCATGCAAGGCAAGCGCAGCGTCGGACAGCGGCAAAACCGCCAAGTCTTTGATTCCACGACGATGATGGCCGCTGAACTCATGGCCAACTTTGTGGCGAGTTCCAGTATGAACCCCGCGCAAACGTGGGGGAGCATGCGCGTGCGCTTAGGGGAGGCCACGGACCCGGTGCAGGAATGGTTTGAAGACTCCCGCGACCGGATGCTCCGAGACTTTGCGGGGAGCATGTTCTACGCCGAGTCCCCGGAAACGCTGGTCGATTGGGTCGGCTTTGGCACCGGCGCGCTCGTGACCGATGAACGCCCGCAGCCGATCAACCGGACCATTCGAGGCTGGCGGGGCTCCCACTACGAAGCCCATCAGACGGGCCGGTTTGTGATTGCCGACGGCCAGGATGGCTTAGTCGATACGATCATGTATGAAAAGGATCAATCCGCCGGCCTGCTTGCGGAACGGTTTGGGAACGAGAATCTTCCGGAAGCCGTGCGGAAGGCGATCAAAGAAGGCGAGCAGGATCGGGTCTTCACCGTCGTGCACATCATCCAGCCACGCAGTCAGAGCGATCGTGAATTTGCCGCTGGCGCGAAGAAGATGCCGTGGATGTCCGTTTGGATTGAGAAAGAGTCGGAACAGATCATGTTAGAGTCCGGCTATCCTGAATTTCCCGCCGCGATCCCGCGCTACAGTCGGACCCCGAGGGAAGTGATGGGCCGTGGACGTGGGCATCTCGCCTTCCCCGATACCTGGACGGCGAACACGTCGAAACGAATGAGCTTTGAAGATTGGGCGTTGAAGATCAAGCCGCCGGTCCTGCACGCCCATGATTCCGTGATTGGCTCCATCCGCTTGGTGCCGGGCGGGCCGACGAGCATTCAGACACGCGGGCGCAGTATCGGGGATGTGATCCAAGCCTACCAGACGGGCTCCCACCCGGAAGTCTCGCAGATTATCCAAGAGGATTTACGAAAGAGCATCCGGCAGATTTTCTTCATCGAGCAGATTCTCGCCCTCATGGAAGTGAACAAGTCGGAAATGACGGCGTTTGAGTTTGCGAAGAAGCTCGAACTGCTCTTTCAGTTGCTCGGCCCCGTCTACGGTCGGCTCCGCAAAGAGTTCTTGGAGCGGATATGGATGGTGAAGTTTTTGCAAATGTTCGAGGCCGACGCTTTTGCCCCGCCGCCGGCGGAGTTCTTCAATCAAGACGAGATTGAGTTTGATATTGTGTTTGAGAACCCGCTTGAGCGGGCCCAGCGGGCGGGGGACGTCGAGGCCATTCAATTCTTTTTAAACGACATTGCCCCCATGCTGGCCTTTGCCCCAGAGGCGAAGGACCGATTGAATATCGATGGGGCCACGGCGCACATTGCGAAGATCCGTGGGGTGCCTGCAAGCCTGACGAATACCGACGAAGAAATGGCTGCCTTGCGCGACGCGCGCTCGGCGCAAGTCGCACAAGAGGAGCAAGTAGCGCAAGTCGGGCAAGTGGCGGAAGCGGCCGGGAAAGTCGCCCCGCTGGTCACGGCGCTCCAAGGTGGGACGGCTCGGTGAGGACGGCGCGGCTGCCCCGGCGGACGTGGCTCGCGGCCTGGTTACAGCGGCGGCTCCATCGGGCACAGACCGATGCGGACACGATTCGGCGGTGCTACCAAGCCGTGTTTCACACACCGGAGGGGCAACAGGTGTTGAATCATTTGCTCGATACCGTCTATTGCACGGTCTACGAAGGCCCGGATCAGACGCAAGCCATCGTGCACAATGCGCGGCGGACCGTGGTGGAAGAAATACTCTTTAACTTAGAGGAGCAACGCGATGGGGGATGAAGGACAACCGAACAACGATTGGCGACCGTTCCTGACTGATGAACTGAAAGGCGACCCGGTGGTAGCGGGGTTTGCGGAGAAGGCGAGCGAGAAGGATATTGGCGCCCTGATTAAGACCACGGCCCACATGAATAAGCGCCTCGGCACGGCTGTGAACTTCCCCGGCAAAGACGCGAACCCGGCAGACGTGCAATCGTTTCGGGAGAAGGTCTACGAGTCTGGGGCGTTTGCGAGACCGCCCGGAAGTCCAGGCGACTATCAGCTCAAGAAACCAGATGATCTTCCCGAAGGATTTGGCTGGTCCGACGACTTGGCCGGGAAGTACGCCACGATCTTGCACAAGCACGGCATTCCGAAAGAAGCCGTAGGCGACCTCATGCCGTTGCTCTTAGAATCCTTAACCGGCCAATCCGACGGGATCAAAGTCGATAAAGAAGCGTCGATGGCGGAACTTCGGCGCGAGCATGGCGCCCACTTCGAGGAACGGCAAGAATTGGTGAAACGCATGATGAAAGGGCTCGTGCGGGACGATGCCGAATTAGCGATTCTTGAGCAGTCCGGGTTGGCCGATCACCCGAAGTTCCTCTCCGTCCTCATGCGCTTGGCCCCGCTCGCGGCGCAGGACAGCACCTTTATGAGCACGATCCAGCGGACCGGTGGCGAAATCCCTGGCGACGAAGCTCGGGCAGAGTACGCGAAAATTCTCAATGACAAGACCCATCCGATGCACGAAGGCTTGATGCGCGGGGACCCGAAAGTAGACGCCTATCTCACGGACCTCTACCAGCGGGCCTACGGCACTGGCCAAGTGCCGATTGGGGGAGGCGCGGGGGCGAGTGGCTAAGGAGGGTCTGTGCCTCTCACGAAACAAGGTCAGTCGATTCTGCGGTCCATGCGTGCGACCGATGGCACGAAAAAGGGGACGCCGATCGTTCATGCGTCCCGGAACAAAGGCACGATCACAGGAGTAGAAAAACGATGCGTAACGAACCCAAACGTAGCGGACCTGCACGCGTGAGCGTGGACAAACCGACCCACGGAGGCGTCCGTGTTGACCATCCCGTGTTATTGGAGTATATGAGGAATGGGTTTAAGTTGGGATGGGGCAACGAGCAAGTGTGTCGCGTCACGGGATTGCCCATCTCCGTGGTTTCTGAGCATCGTAACCGCTACGAGAAGGAGAAGAAGACGAAACAAACGTAAGACGTGTTCTCCGGGGAGCCCCCAACGGGGTCCGGTGGGAGCCGCGAAAGCGGCCGACTTTGGCCGTGCGATAAACGGCAAGGAAGGTCCGCCAGGTGGCGGGCAGCCCTCCGCGACAACGTAGTCTCTTTGAAAAGAGTGGGGGCTTCCTATGAGTATTTTCGCCGATCAGGCATGGGTGTATCGCTTCCACGATACGCTCAAGCTCATCCATAAACAAACCAGTTCCATCGTCCGTGGCCTCATCAGTCCTATGATGATCCACATGGACGTGCACGCCGCGATCGATCACCATGAGCGGCTAGGCAACGGCATTGCGAATGACGTCATTGCGCCGTTCGCACAAACCGTCCTGCAAAACCTCAACCATTCCCGCCGGGCCGTCACGTTACAATCCTCGGATTTTACCGTGGCCATTTCCGACGAGAATACCCTCCGGTCGATGGTCAACCTGACCAACGGCTATACGCAAACCATTATCGCGGGCATGAATCGACGGGCCGATAAGCACGTCATTGATGCGCTGATCGGGCCGGCGACGACCGCGAGCGTGACCCCCGGCACCGGCGTGATTACGCAAGGCACCCAAGCCATGTTGCCCGCGCACCAAATCGGCGGCGCCACGGCGATGGACCTGACCATGATTATCAAGGCGAACGAACTCTTGAGCAAAGCCTCGGTGCCCAATGATGGGCAGCGGTCCATGCTCTACTCGCCAGGACAACTGCGGGACATTCTGAACATTACCCAAGCCTCCTCGAGCGATTTCACCAAGAATCGCATTCACGATACCGGCACCATTGACAGCCTATCGTGGGAGGGGTTCCGGTGGTATGAGATCGCGGATGTGGTCGATGAAGCGACCACCGTGCTCGGTCGGATGCTTGCCCTGACCGGAAGCACCCGCTCCTGCATCGCGTTCCACAGCACGTCCGTCGGGTTGTCGATTGGGAAAGACATCCAAACGCAACTGGACCCGGCTCCCTGGCTGCAAAGCCGTCCGATTCAAGTCAGAGCATCGATGATGATGGCTTCCACGCGAGTGTGGGAAGGTGCGGTCGTGCAGCTTGATGCCTTAGAAAATTAACACGCGGTCAGAAAGGAAGACGGTGAATGAAGGACACCTGAACGCAGTCGAAGGCTAGTCCATCGTATGCCGAGGAGGACAAACCCATGGCGAATCGTCACTCGACGCTCTATCTGAATACGCATGTGAATTTCTATCAACGGGACGCCCGCGATGTGCGTGGGCGGATCCACTCCATCCCCTTTGAGCACACGGTCGTGTCAGGGGAAGTCTCGACCGATACGGTGAATCTCTGTGTGCTGCCCGCCAACTGCGAAGTGGAGAATATGTTCTTTCAGACCGATGGTGTGGGCGGGACCAATACCACCGGAGAAATTGGTGATTCGGGCGACGCGAACCGCTTCATGTTGGCGCTCGACATTAACACCGAACTCACGGTCGTGCCGTTGATGCCCTTCACGGGCTGGCGGTTCCGACCGACGAGTGACACGATTGTGGTGTTGACCTGGGGTGCCTCGAATCCCGTGGCCGGCAACATCGTGCGCGGGTATTTCATCGTGGTGCCAGGCGTCTAAGCACGGACGAGAAGTCTGACACGATCACGCAAGCGGTCCGGCTCATCCGGGCCGCACAGGAGGCGAGTGAATGGCACATAACACCGAAAAAGTTCTTCGAGCAGCGGCTGGCACGCTGGTTGGTGAAGAGGCGGCATTAACGACTGAGCCCGCAGCGGCTCCGGCTGGGGGCACAGGGGTAGCGGCAGGTGGCTATGATACCGCTGGCAACCGCGACACGATGATTACGTGCGTGAATGATACCCGCACGAGGGTTGGAGAAATCGAAGCGGCGCTGAAGTTGTTCGGGTTTCTCACGTAACTGGTGGCGTCAGGGGGCATGACGATGCCACGCGCGCACATGACACACTCCCTCAAACCGATGCTGGATGTTGCCCCAGCCATGGCTTGCGTGGCCGACATTGTCGAGTCGGCTGAGCAAGCGGAAGTGCACCTGAAGGACCTGGATCGGGTCGCACGGGATGGCTGGACCGTGACTGGATGCACGATCGTGCCTCCCGCACAGCCGATCACAGGGCGGCGAACCTCGAATGTGGCGGCGGGGTGTCCATGATCCACGACCCAGGGCTTGAAGCGATGATGAAGCGGCACGAAGGCGTGCGCTATCGTCCCTATCAGGACACACTCGGCGTGTGGACGGTGGGATGGGGGCATAACCTGGCGAACCGAATATCAGAGAAGGCGGCGCACCAAATCTTTCTTGATGACTACACGATCGCCTGGAACGGGTGCATGACGTTTCCGTGGTTCATGGAACTCAGCCAGCTACGCCAGTGGGTGGTCGCTGACATGATCTTCAACTTGGGGCTCACGCGGTTTCGCACATTCCTCAAGACGATCGCCTTCCTCGAAAAGAAGGAATATGAGCAAGCGTCGGCGGAAATGCTGCGAAGTGAGTGGGCGGGACAAGTGGGCGATCGAGCCATCGAACTCTCGTACATGATGCGAACCGATACGATGCGGGGGGCATGATGACCACACTGACGATTCTCGAAGCGATTGCCGCCATGTACGTGGCTGGGACTGGGATTGTGGGGTGGTGGGGGGTCCGTCGCGTCGTCACCGGCCAGGACGATACGAACAAGTGCCTCGTCGAGATCAACAAGCATCTTGCGATGGTCAATGGTGGACTCGGCAAAATGGAAGTGTGGGCAGAAGGACATGAGAAGGTCGACGAGACGCGGCATGAGGAAGTGAAAACGGCCCATACGGCACTCTGGCATGCCATGGACAAGAGGAACGAGGAAACCGATGTGCAGCAGATCCGGTTGCTCCATCGACAGGATGCCTTGGCTGATGAGGTGCGACAGACTCGACACGACCTTCGTGAGGATCGACAGGAATAGGGGCACAATCGAGCGCGGGCGTCTGCGCATGCTAGGACAGAATAGGAAACATTGCAGGGTACACTCGACGCGGTACGCGATCGATTAAAAGCCGTTCGCCAGACACTCGGGAACGGCCCATCACTGAGGAGGATCCCATGAAGTTCATTCAACGGATGATCAAGAACCCCAAGACGACGATCGGTGGGCTCATTAACGGCACGGTGTTCGCAACCGTAGGTGGGGCACTCCTCGCACAGGCCGGGTGCGATTTTGGCAGTGTGGATTGGATGGTGATTGTCGGCCTGCTCTTTGGTGGGCCAGCTGCCCAAGGTGCTGCTGGAACGGATAACGGCGAGCGTGTCTAATGGGCTGGGGGTCTGCCGCATCAGGATTCTTTGAGGCTCTCAACCGAGGCATGGCTCGGTTCTGGGGGACGCAAACGCGCGACGAAGCCACGCTTGAGACGCAAGGGGAGCGAGCCTTAGCCGGACGGCGTGAGGCCTTGGCGAAGCTCAAGGGTGCGAGTGATGAGGAGGACGATGAGGAGATTTCAATTCAGTTGGGGCTGGTTAATCGGTTTGACACTGAGTTGCGCCGCGTGCGCCGGGCCGCCACCGCCCAGCGTACCCCCTGATGGGCGTGCGTGTCTGTTGGGGATGCTCCCATCGAGTCATGTCGATCCCGTGACGCAGTGGGCCCCGCACGCACAGCCCTACGATCTGCTCATCAATCCGTCTTGTGACTCAGCGGAGACAGAAGGGCTCTTGAACGACATACGGCGCGACACGCGCTAAGATTGAAGCGGAAGGCGAGGAGGCGAAACGCAGCGACAGGCGCATCACGCTGTCGGAGTGAGTCATGTCACGCGAGACCGATTGTCTGTCGGAAGGTCTGGTGAATTCAGGTGCCATCGGAAACAGACGTGTTAAATGACGCCCTCGGACAGATAGGCGCCAGCCGGATTACGGCCATTGGAGACGGCAGCACGAATGCCAACCATTGCCAGGTCTTCTACCCCCCGTTGCGCGATGCGTTCCTTAGAATGCACTTCTGGAACTTTGCGCTCGAGCGTGTAGAACTTGCCGTAGACACCACGGCACCCTTGTTCGCGTTCACGTTTCGGTTTGCGCTCCCTGGCGACTTCTTACGGATGAAGGAGTACGCCGGCCTCAATCCCTCGACGTCACCCCACCCCTATACCTATGATCCTAATATCCGGGTCGTCCCGCTCTGGAAAATTGAGGGCAGCAAACTGCTCTCGAATGATGGGCGGGCCGTTATTCAATACATCAAACGTGTCACGAATCCGAGCCTGTGGGATGCGATGTTTTACCAAGTGGTCGCCACGGCCCTCGCGGCGAAACTCGCGCGTGCCATTCCCAAAGATGCAAAGAAAGCGAAAGAAATGTCCGTTGAAGTGGACACCGTGTTACTCCCGCTGGCTCTCGCCTCGGACGGGCAAGAGGGCTCAGTGGAAGCGTATATTTCTGACGATCTGACGTGGGGACGGTAGGTGGCCAAGACTCGAAAGCTCTGGACACGCTTGAGCAAAGGGGAGCTGACGCCGCTGTTAGAAGGCTCCCCGGACCTGGCCGCGTATTTTGAAGGGGCTCAGACTCTCCTCAACTGGAAGATTCTCCGTCAAGGGGGCATCACCCGCTGGGAAGGCACTCGCTTTATTGCGGAAGTCAAAGATTCATCCAAAGATACCATCCTCATTCCGTTCGAGTTCAGCATCGATGATGCGTACATGCTCGAATTCGGAGACACTTACTTTCGGGTCTATAAGAACAAGGCGCAGGTGCAAGTGGGGGTGTCCCCACTCGAAGTCGACTCGCCGTTTCTTGAAGCGGACTTGCGGACCGTGCACTATACGCAGTCGGCTGATGTAATCTTTATGTTTCATCCGTCCTTCCAACAACGGAAGATCAGCCGGGCGTCTGATACCTCCTGGGCCGTCACCTTCCATCCTGGCTCGCCACCACCCTCGTTTGAAGCCGATACCGTCTTTGATGCCTTCATTGGGCCGGAGTTCACGGCCTCGCTGAATAACTCCGTGCAAGTTCGGGCCAGCGCGGCGGTGTTCTTGGCGGCCGACGTGGGCCGTTTCCTGATCGCCGGCTTAGGGCGTGGTCGGATTACGACCGTCACGAACGCGAACGAAGTCGTGATGGATATTCTGGACGACTTCACCCATATCGTAGCCTCAGGCGAAGGGACCTTGACGAGCGTGGCCACGGCGGTCACGACCACGATCGCGCATAGTGCGCTCGTGGGAGATTTCGTCCAGTTGACCGCTGGGCCACAGACCCAGGAAATTCGTCATGTGACGGCGGTGCCAGGGCCCACCTCCATGACCATCGATGCCGCGTTTTCCGACAATCAAAGTACCGGCCGAACCTGGAAGAAAATCGTCGGCATTGCCAGCGGGCTGTGGGCGCTTCGCTATACGCCGCGAACGAGTCTGAATGCGAATAAGAGTAGGCCGGTAGGGGCAGAAGTGGCGATGGTCGCCGTGGCCGATGCGTTCCGTGCGGAGGATATCGGCAAATTCATTCACGTCTTTGGCGGGATTGTCGAAATCACGACATTCACCAATGCGAAGACTATCAAAGGGACACTCTTGAGTGAAATGGTGGATTCTACGTCGGGCGATCCGCCGGCGGCCGTCGCGGGGAATTGGACGCTCGAGCAAACGTCATGGAATTCCGATACTGGCTTTCCACGGAGCGGGGAGTTCTATCAGGGCCGGCTTTATCAGGCGTCAACTCGACTGCAACCGACCACCTTTTGGGGGTCTCGCTTGACCCCACAAGACTTTGAGAATTATGCGGTCGGGGCCGTCGCGTCAGACGCCGTGAGTTACACGATGGCCTCCCGACGACTCTGCCACATTGAATGGCTCGCAGAGAAAGATCGTGCCCTCTTTATCGGGACCAGCGGCGCCGAGTTTCAGGCCGTCGGCAGTGGGAACGAGGTGACGGTCATTGGCGGAGACTCCGTGCCGGCGATCGACCGTGTGGCCACGAACGGGTGCGCGCCGATTCAACCGATTGTTGGGAAGCACACGATTCTCTACGTGGATCGGAGCCGGCGGAAACTCATGGCGATCGGCTTTGACATCGAAACCGATGGTCAAACCGACAAGGAATTAAACGTGGGAGCCGAGCATATTACGGAGAGTCAAATACGACTCGGGCAACTGGCCTTCGAAGAACGGCTGGACCCACGCTTGTATTTCTGTCGAGAAGACGGGGTGCTTGTGGGGATGACGTTTTTCCCTGAGCAAAAGGTGGTCGCCTTCACCCGGCGCACGACCTCACCAGGCACGTTTGAACATGCAGCGGCCATTCCGAGTGTGACGGGCGGCCAGGATCAAGTCTGGGTGATGACCAAGCGCACGATCAACGGGGCCACGAAACGCTACGTCGAAATGTTTGAGCCGAACCACGAAGGACTTGCCGGCCGTGATTGGACAAGTCTTCAAACTGATTGCGCCAAAGTCGTTACGAGCCTCACAGGAAAAACGATCCGCGGGCTCGACCACTTAGAAGCGGAGGCGGTGGACGTCATTAAGAATGGCTCGTTTATTGGCCCACATACGGTGACGTCTGGGGCGATCACGCTCCAAGCCGACTTGATTGCTTCGGACGTGGTAGAAGTCGGCTTGCATTACGATTCCACGGTGGTGACGATGCGCCCAGCGGCACAAAGTATCATGATTGAGGGGATGCCACGGTCATGGGACGCGCTGTTTGGCCGACTCTATAAAACGATCGGGGGAAAGATGAACGGGGAAGCGATTCAGTATCCGCCAGGGTTCTTGGATCAGAACAAAGTCTTCACCGGCGATGTGAAAGTGACGGGTACGGGCTGGGACACTGAGGGCCGTGTGACGGTCTTACAGGATCAGCCCTACCCGATGACAGTCTTAGCTCTCTTTGGGACGCTCGATGTCGGAGAGACTGATTGAGCCCATGATTCGCCCGTTTCGCGCCTCCGATGTGGAGGCGATTCAGCATCGGGACGATTTGCCGGTGCCGAAACGGATTGTGATCGCCCAAGCCTTAGCCGGCCCGGCATTTACGGCCTGTCTCGAGGATCGTCCGGTCGGCTGTGGAGGCATGATGATTCCGTGGATAGGCGTCGGGTTTGGCTGGGTGCTCGTGGGCGTAGAAGCCGAATCGTATGGGATGTGGATGACGCGCACGGCCCGTCGATTCCTGAATGATATTGTGCGCCGACATCGGTTGCATCGGGTCGAAGTGTTGGTGGACCCCTTGATTCCTCGGAACCAAGCCTGGATGCGCTTCTTAGGCTTTCGGCTCGAGCAGCACGGCGAAGCGAAGTCCTATCTCTCGACGCGAGGCTCCATGCTCCGCTATGAACGGGTCCAAGACGAGGGCGACACCTAGTCATGGCGTTTCTTGCTGGGATTACACTCGCCGGCGTCACGCAGACGTTGGCTGCCGCGGGCGCCGCTGCTGGGATTGCCGGAACTATCATTTCGGTGTCGGCCCAGACGACGGAGGCCGAGCGCCGGGCGCAAGCGGCGGAAGCGGAAGCGCAGAGCATTGAGGAAGAAGCGAAGTTTCAAGAGCGTCAACAGCGTCGGGAAGACCTTCGCACGCAAGGCTTTGCAACGGCGGCGGCAGCAGCCAGTGGGATCGACCTCACGCAAGGCACGCCGTTGCTGCTTGAATTGGACCGGGCCAGACAAGCGGAAATCGAAGCCCTCCACATTCGCCGGAGCGGGAAGAACTTGGTGGCCGTCAAGCGGTTTGAATCGGTGCTGGAACGGAAGAAGAAGATCGGCGCGCAGATCTCCGGCGGGTTACGGGCCACGAGCATCTTGGGAAGTTTCATAAGTTCACCAAGTGGCCAAGCGGTCGGGACTCGAATTGGAGGGTACTTTACCTAATGCCGAAACTCCCCACCATCACCGCCACTGGGCGACGAAGCCTTAGCGGGCGTGAGCCAGGGATTCTTCTCCTCCCCTCGATTTCGCGCGAGTCCTTTGGCGCGCAAGTCGGGCGAGAACTCCAACGCACCAACGAGCGGTTTCAAGACATTGCCGACAAGCTGCAAAACGAGCAGGATCGGCTCAAGACCTTGGACGCGGCCGCGTCGTTCGACCTCGAAGCTGACCGGCACCGCGCAGCGGTGCAGGTCGATGAACCAGACCGTCGAAAACGGGCCACGCTGTTTGCCGATCGCATGAAAGCCAAGGCGAAGGAACTCACGCACGGGGCGACCCCTGCCGTACAGAATGCGCTGAACGCACACCACTTAAGCCGGCTCGCGCAAGACATCATTAACATTGACGCCGATAGCCTCGTTCGCATGAAAGATGAGAATGCGGCGTTGCTTGAGCGCTCGAAACGGACCTTGACGCTGCTCATTCCAACGATCACGAACCCTGGTACACGACACTTACGGATGTTGGAGTATCGAGGACGTTTGGATCAAGCCGTGAAATACGGCCTCATGAAAGCGGGTGAAGCCGAACAGGACTGGACGACTTTTACGAATGATGTGCTCCATGGCTCTCTCATTACCCAACGTCGGACGGACCCTGAGCAGATGCGCTTGGATGTGTTGAGTGGACAGTATGACGAACTGGATAACAACCTCGTCCTAACCGAACTGGACAATGCCATTCGAGACGAAGACCGGGCGCAGACCAGGAAAGAGAAAGCCTTCAAGCGGATGCAGGACGACGAAGAGTGGCAGTGGTCGTCCAGGGCCAACGAGGGGCTGCTCACACAGGCCGAACTCAATCTCGCTCTTCAAGGGAAGCATAAGTTTATTAGTCCAGAAAAAGCGAGGGCCTATCAACGCATTAACGACGATCCCCCGCTCGGCGGTAATTCGACGGTCGTAGGGGCCATTATGCTCCGGTATCATGGCGGGCCGCGCAGCCAAACCAGAATTGGCCGGGCGCGTCGAGAACTCAACGAATTGGTCAAGCTCTCAGGGCGTGGGTCTACGGTTCTGAATCGCGCGTTAGACGAAATCCAGACCGATGAAGCCACACTACGCGGCGTGCGGGCAGCCGAGGAAGCCAATGCGCTTCGGCGGGCTGATGATTTCTTGAAATCAAATCTGGACCCGTTGTTGCCTGGCACCTTGGGCACGTTACAGAAAAACATGCAGGATGCCGCTCGGGCAAAGATGCGGGTACGGGTCAGAGAGTTAATGATTGACGGCGGACTGTCAGGACGCGAGGCGTCGAAGGTGGCCGCCGAGGAGATTGTAGAGGAACTGAAACTCGAGGTTGAACCCGTGTCAGACGACGAGAAACTGATCAACGAGTTAGTGACAGGGGAACCGTAACCAATGGCAACGCTGACCCGCGTAGAAAAACTGTTACGGTTCTCCGCTGAGGACATTGAAGACCGGTACCGACGTGGCCGACTCACGGCCGCGCAGCGCAATGACCTCATGCGTGAACGGGCTCGGGCGGAACTCGACCGGGCCATTGACGATAAAGGCGTTATGAAGACGGTCGTAGAGCGAACGGTTCACCACGTTCAAAAAGGCTGGGATAATCTCAAGGAATCGATTGTGCGGGATCCGACCAACGAAGTGAAGACCGAACTCTACTACGCCGGCTTGACCGTGTGGGGCGGAGTCCAAATACTCAGCTCGATCTTCAATGCGATTGGCGAAGTCACGGGGCAGAAGGCGGAACAATGGGTGTTGCGGGCGGGTGCCTCGCCTGGGATCGCGCGGATGGTGAATTTTGCCACAGATATCGGGACGGGGTTTATTCCGATTGGTGTGGTATCGCAATCGTTTGCGAGAACCGTGCAGTATGGCGGGAAGATTGTCAAAGGTCGCCAAGCGGCCAAGGCGGCCGAGGCGGTGAAAGTTGCCAAGATAGAGCACTCGGCCGAGGCGGCGAAAGTTGCTAAGACCGTGCAGGAATCGGCTGAGAAGGTGGCTAAAGAAGCGGCTGAAACTGCTGCCAAAGTTGGAGGGGAAGCAACCGAGAAAGTGGCCAAAGAAACAGCGGAAGTCGCCAAGGCTGCGCGGGAACTGGCAGTAGAGGAGGCCCGAAAATCTGCTGAGATTGTTGCAAAAGGTGGGGAGGAAGGAGCTGAAGCGGCCGCAAGATCAGCCGATGATTTGATTGCAGCAGCCCGTGGCATCACGGAAGGCTTGAAAGCTGATGGGGTGCACGATGCCGCGAAAGTTGTGAAAGGCACGGCGGCGGCGGCCGGTGTGAACTTAGGGAACATCTTAGACGATGTGACAGAAGCGATTGCAAAAATTCCCGAGGGTACGGTGCAACGACAATTTGCTGACGACCTGTTGAAGTTCCAGGGTCGTATGCGATCCATTACGAAAGTGCAGGCTCATGAGGAAACGGCTCGCATGGCGGAGCGGATGGGGTTGAGTCTCGATGATTTACGTGATGTGGTGCCAGGCCAGGCGTTGAACGAAAAGGAAATGCTCGCCTATCTCAAGGCCCTCGAGCCGCAAATCAAGACGATGCAGGACTTGGCGCAAGATGTCACCCGACTCGGGACGCAAGAATCCATTGAAGCCCTCGCCCAACATACGTCCGAACTCTTTACGATGACGCCGACCATTCGTGGGGCTGAAGTGACCGCCGGCCGCTCGGTGGAAATCCTTAAATCAACTCCGCCGATAAAACGATTGACGGACCTCATGGCTGCGTGGGACCCCGATGCAGTGGCGGCCGGTAATTTCCCTGGGGCCATGCGGACCTTTGCTGAAGACATTATTACGTTGGCCAGCGACGCAGATAAATCCACGGCCATGGCACTGATCGCCCAAAGCAATGGGGCGAAGTACGGGTGGCAGTGGTGGGGCCCACGACTCCGTGCCGCCTACATCAATCTCCTGCTCGCTCGCCCAGTGACGCAAGTGCGGAACTTCATGGGCAATAGCATTGCCTCAGTCAATGCGGTGTTTGAGCGAACCGTGGCCGGCATGTTCTCGATCGATAAGCAGAATGGCGCCCATTGGCGCGAAGGCGTCTATATGGCCAAAGGGATGATGCACGGGCTGACGGATGGAGCCTTTGGCGCGTTTAAGGATGCGTTCAAGCACGTGGACCCGGACGATGTGACGCGCCTTGATTTCGCGCCGTTCCGCTTTGGGGGAAAGCTAGGCCGAATCTTTAACTCCCCGACAGACGCCACGCGGGGGATGGATAATGCTTTTAAGCATACCCTGCGCCGTGGGAGCTACTACGCGGATGCGTTGCACGATGGGGCGAAGAAAGGGCTCGATGACCATGCGTTAGCGGAATTTGTGATTCGTCGGGTGAACAATCCGACCATGGATATGATTGGGCGGGCCGATGACTTCGTCTTGAATGGGACGTTTCAAAATGAACTCGGGACCATCGGCCAAGCCATTCGCAGTGTGGCGCAGACCGGACCCTTGGTCTTGTGGTTCCCGTTTATGAAAACTCCGATTAACTTGGCGAAGTATGCCTGGAATCGCACCCCGCTCCTCCAGCTCATGTCGAAGACACTTTATAACGACATTCTGACCGGCGGCGTGGCGGCCGATTTAGCCATTGCGCGTCTCACCCTGGCCAGCATGCATGGCATGGTGCTCTTTAACCTGGCGCAAGAAGGCATGTTGACCGGCAGCGGGCCGGTCGATCCTGGGTTACGGCGAGGCTGGCTCGCCACGAATCAGCCGTATAGCTTTCGGACCGAGAAAGGCTTTGTGCCGATTACCAATGTCGAACCTGAGACGACTATTATCGGGATGGTCAGTGACTTTGCCCAAGTAATGAACCAACTCGATGAGCCGAGTGTTGGACAAGCCTCCATGGCGATTACCTTTAGCCTGATGAAGAACCTCGCGGATAAGACGTACTGGCGGACCGTGGACGACATTGTGGAATTAAGTAGCGCCCTCATTCACGGCCATGATCCCACGGCCGCGAGCATCCGAACGATACTCGGCCCGCTGCTGACTGTCTCGACGGGCGGGCCGTTAGGTGGGACGTTTCGGCGTGCGATTGATCCCCATTCACGGGAGGCTCGGTCGGTGATCGACCAATTTATCAATAAAGTCCCAGGCTGGTCGCGTTCACTCCCAGCCCTGCGTGATGGATACGGCGACCCCTACTTGCCTCCGCACACGATTGGGGGGCCATGGCTGCAATTCTTTAGCCCGCTCCAATTTCGTCCTGAAGAAACGGACCCGATTAAAATTGCTGGTCACAACTTAGGGGTGAAACCTCCGACGTTCCCGCATAGCGTGGGCGGGAACATCGTGGATGATTTCGACATCCGTGAACCCAGGCCAGGGGATCGGTTTGGCGTCGAATTGGCGCCGAAGGAACGAGACCGCTGGCAGCAAATGTATCGCGGCATTCTGCACAACGACAAGCTTGGGATTGAGCCGCAGCTGTTTCAGAATACACAGTATCAGAAGGCGCCACCAGCCATGAAACGGGTCCACATGGAAGGCGCGTTACGGAGCAGCAAGAAGCTCGCGTTTGGGGCCTTGCTGGCCGAGAACCCGGAGTTAAGCAAGCGGATGCTTCAAGCGGAAACCGCTGCGTTGACCCCGCTGCTCACGACGCCGCAGCAAACGATGGTGGAGCGATTGACTCAGCAAAGCTCGAACTTGATCGATACCCTGTCTGCCCAGCAACGGCGAAACTTATTGCGCTGGGGCATTTTAGATGAAGGCGAACCTGAAGAGCTGGCCCCGTAGGAGGATGTATGGCTATCAATGCTGATGATGCTGTTGATCGGAGTACCGCGAATGGGTCCACAACGGTCTTCCCCTATACCTTCCGCATTGATGCCACCAGTGAAATCGAAGTCTTAGTTGATCATGCGGTCAAGGCCCTGACGATTGACTATGCGGTGTCAGGAGTCGGCGTAGCTGGCGGCGGGAACGTCACGTTCTTGACGGCGCCAGCCAATCGCACGATCGTGACGCGCTTGCGGAAGCAGCCGTTTGAACAGCAAACGAATTACCAAGCCAACGAGGGGCATCCATCCCAGCGTGTCGAAGATGATTTTGATAAAATCTGGAAGGCCATTCAACAACTGCAAGAGCAGAGTAATCGGGCCGTGCAACTGTGTAAGAAATCTATCGTGGCGGTCCCACTGAATGTCGATGATCCCGTGGACGGACGTTTCGCGCGAGGCAAGACGGGCGGCGGGGTCGATTGGGCGACCCCAACCAATTCCACGGTTTCCCTCCCCGTGTCGATTGGCAACGGTGGCACTGGTGCCGTGACGGCGGCGGCGGCTCGAACGGCGCTTGATGTGCCAGGAATCCTCGCGGACCCGTCCGTGGATGCGAAAGGCGACCTGATTATCGGGTCTGCGGATAACACCCAAATCCGCTTGCCCATTGGCACCGATGCGTCCGTGCTTACGGCTGATGCGGCGTCACCAGGGGGCATGAAGTGGGCAGTGCTCCCGGCGCCGCCCTCGGCCGGATTCGTCGCGGGAGATGTCAAACTCACGTTGAATCTCACGGAAACCGGCTGGGTCGTCATGGATGACGGCACGATCGGCAGCGCGGCGAGCGGGGCCTCGAATCGGGCGAACGCCGATACCTCGGCGCTCTTTACCGTGCTCTGGGATAACGTGGCGGACCAATGGGCCCCGGTGTCAACTGGACGCGGGGCCTCGGCAGCAGCGGACTTTGCAGCGGATAAAACCATTCAACTCACTCGGACGCTGGGCCGGATGCTTGCCTGTCTCGGGACAGGGAAGGCGGTCGATAATGGCACGAATTCAGACGTCGATATTGCCGCCGACACGCTCACCGTGCCGTCGAATAACGGGAAGTGGGTGACTGGCATGGCCGTGGTGTTCAGGCTGACGTCAGGCACCGTGACGGGTGTGACCACTGGGAATACCTACTATGTCATTCGGCAGTCGGCCACGCTGATTAAGCTGGCCTCCTCCCTGAGCAACGCCCAAAATGGCGCGCCCAAGAACTTCACGGCGAAGAGTTCTCCGGTGTGGGAGATTGCCCATACGTATACGGCGCGGGTCTTAGGGGAAGCGGTCGGGAAGGAAACCCATGCGCAAACTTCAGCCGAACTCTTCCGCCATCGACACGGCATTTCCAGCGGGCCGGCTGCGCATGGGCCCGGCACCTATCAGTATGCAAATGGTGGGTCGCACACTCAATCCGGCTTCAGTGGCGGGAATGCCGCCATGCCCATTCTGAATCCTGTGAGCTTTATGAACGTGTTGATTAAACTCTAACACGGATTCTAATATAAGTCCCTCTGTGGACGGCAAAATAGTGCTGGGCAAGTGGATTGATTTTTGCTACAGTTGACGCGAATCGAACTTGAGAGGGGCGTCGATGCAATTCAATACACCGTTACGCTATCCAGGTGGCAAGGGCAAACTCACCGATTTTATTAAGCTAGTTTTTGAGCGGAATGATCTGCTCGATGGCAACTACGTCGAGGTCTACGCCGGAGGTGCGGCGATGGCGAGCCTGGCCCCACTCGAACAGCCCACGTCAAGTAAGCGCAGAGACGCTGGGCGGCGGGAGGTGTGGCCAATGATTATGGAACGAGTCAACATGCTGCAAAAGGTTTCGTTCAGCAGTGAACGTTCAGCAGTGAAGTAGATAAATTCGAGAAGTGGTGTCAGCAGGAGAAGGAGTAGGGATCATGAAACAACTACTTTGGGTACTGTTAGGGGCCATCCTTGCGGTCGGGAGTCAAGCCGTGGCCGAGACCTTTGTCGAAACGGGCCGCGAGTCCACGACACTCTGGGGTAATGAAGGCACCCGCATCGACATCATGCGCAGCGGCAACTATTACCTGTCCAAGGACGGTCAGATTGTCGACGATGGCTATGTCTCGCGCAAGAGTCCTCCGGCTGATTTTCTTACGCCGAACCCCTGCTAAAGTTGCATTTTTTATTTAGGCTGGGAATACCAATGTCGTCACGCTCGGCATTGCTTCCAGCCCCTCTTAGCCCGCCTCGTGTCGCTCGTTTGCCTGGTTCCCGCAGTAATTCCCCTAGTCGTCTGTAGGCGTCTTAAAGTCCTGTTTCCCTTCAATGATTTCGGCAATGGTGAGGTCCTTTGATGTTTGTTCTCGAAACTCATTAGCTACCCGTAACCACACCTCCCGCCGCGCTGTACGCACTCTCGCCTCAATGGTAGGCGTAAAATAATCAGCGTGTTCAAGCGGGTTCTGTGCTCGGCACAACGCCTTACTGACCCCCTCATATTTGTCATTTGTCTTGCGCCATTGTTCATCCTTCTCCCTCAGGGCGTCGGCAATCACCTTCACGAGAACCAGTTTTTGACGCCCACCCAGCCACACGCCCCTGCCAAGGGCCGTAACTCCGGCTTGCGCTACCCTTTAGCTTCGGGACGTCTGAGGGCATGAACCAGGCTTTCTAGCGTGGCTTGGATCATTGGAACCGGCACGGCGTTTCCGGCGTGGTGGCGCAGGGTAGTTGTTAAGAACGGTGTCGATGAAAAACCGCTTGTCACGTGGTGACCAGACACTGCGCCGCTGATACGGCGGGTCAAGATCGAGCTGGCCTTTTTCCTTGAGGTCAAGGAACCAGGTGATGTCTTGAGTGGTAAGGGTACGCGTCATCGAAGCCTACTTCCCGGGTCCAAGAAAGTGGTCGCCGTTGAAATGGATCATGTGGTCCGGTGTGTCGCACATCCAAACTTCAGTTTCCCACGCAATGGCCTTTACGCGCTTGCGGAACTCAGCGAAATCCGGGAAGGCGCTGATATAGACGGAGCTGGCGGGGCAGTCCCTTAGCATCTCTTCCAGCTCCACAATACGCTTCGGTGACATCGGCCCGTGCGAGGTGACGGCTTCGACCAGAAACAGCCAGTTGCGCTTGCTATCGTACAGAACAACATCAGGGAGTTTATCGTGGTCAGTGATGGGGATGCCCAATCGGGCCAACCCGTCCCTTTCCACGAAGAGGTTTTTCTTGGCAGTGTCGCCCAGATACAGAAGATGCGCGCCAGGGGAGAAGCGCGGCGCGAAGTCTTCCACGATGGCCTTCTGAACCTCGTTGTGCTTGCCGGGGGAGAGCTGAAGCTCCTGACCGTCGGGGAGATTGATTGGCACCATGTTATGGTTCCGCTCTCGCTCATACCGCTCCACAAGCGCGCCCTGTTCGCGCCGGAACATTTCCACAGCGGACTCCCAACCCTTTGAGCCGTAGAGCTGCGCGGCATGAAGGGCGGCTTCCGTGATCGCGTAATGTGCTCGGGGACTGTTCGTCGGAAGGTCGGGATCGAAGGGGTTGTAGACGGCGATCCGCCCTTGCACGAACTGATGCAGCACCTGACGACGGAAGGTTTCTCGGGTGTTTGGCGCGTACTTGGTGCGGTAGTGCTCCTTCAGGTAATCCATCACCCCCTTTGTAACAGTGCATGGCCCACGCTTCGCGGCTGACCAAGGGGCATCCGGCGTCAGCCCGCAGAGCGCGATGAGCGTCATGCCCGACATCTGATTGTGCTGGGCGGGCGGCATTCCGAGGGCTTTGAGGATTTCCTGAGCTTCTTCAAAGCTAGCCAACGGCTGCCTCCGGAAATTCGGGATGGGCAACCAGGCTTGTCACGAGGGCGTCCAGTCGATCCAATGGATCGGGCAGGTTCTTCACCTGTTGCCCTAGGGTGATGATCGTCTCACGCCGTGGCAATGGCATGGCGCGCAACTCGGTCGCGCTCACCTGCGTGTTGCCATTCACGGCACGGAAGTAGGTATCGAGAAGTCGACTGTTATAGAGGGCAGCCAAGCCCCAAGCTTCATCTTCGCTCAGCGCGCCGCCCGGGCGATGGATATAGTTCAAATGGTTCTCAAGCCCCACCTCTGGTACATCGAAACCGGTGGCGAGATAGGGGGCTGCCGTCAGGCGGCGGGCTTCTTCCTTCGCGCTGAAGCGGCGAAGAAGTACAAAGCTCTTGTTCGGAACAAGCAAGGACTCCGCGCCTGCTCGCTTGATGAACTCCGGCTTATGCCGATCCAGCGGCCACTTCATCTCCATGGCGCGGACATGGTTCATCCACAGCAAGGGGACATGGGTCGCGGGCACGCTGCCTTTCCTGCCAATCAGTTCGGTCGCGCGGAAGGGCACAACCGGCCCCGTCGAGATGTTGAGCCCCAGGCTATGCAGCGAACTCGGCCAAGAATCGACCAAGGCAAGGACCGTGTCGTCTTCGTCCGAAAGCGGCAGGCGGAGCACCTTGTCCGTGGACGCCAGGTCGAGCGCGGTTTCCATCGGGACCTCGTGCCGGTCGGGTGCGGCGATATCGCCGACGCCACGGCTCGATGACAGGGTGAGCGGCGCATTGTGTTTTGCCCGCTTCAAGTGATCCTCCCGGACACCGGAGAAGATGATATTCTCCTGAAGTACTTCGTCGCGGCTGAAGGCGTCGCGGCGCGATCTGAAGACATGCACCTCGGTCGGACGTATCATGTCGAAAAATACAGTCCGAAACTTCCGGAAATATGGGCCGGAGGCGAAACTACGCGGCACGATGAAGATGAAATCGCCGTGCATTTTCAGTGAAGCAGCACTCACGGCCATGAAGATCCCGTAGATATTGGGCTGGCCATGCACGACACTTGCCGCTGCAATCGCACGGGGATCATTCTTGCTGATCTTAAAGTAGGGCGGGTTGGAAATGACGATATCGAAGTCCTGCTCGTCGGCCTTACAAGGTCTCAGCCTGCCCAAAGGACGCAGCGCCTCGGCGTGCGAAAGAATGAAGTCCGTCGCCTCAATTCTCGTCGTCAGGGTGATGCCGTAGCTCGCCAAGCACCAGTCAGTGAGGCAATGGAGCACGGTACGAAGCGCAGGGATGAGCTCCAGATCCACTTCGTAGGCCACAAGTTCAATGGTTTCCGGTTTGGCCGGTCGCGACACAAGAGCCTCAACCGCAGCACACGCTAAAATACCCGCCCCAGCGGCAGGATCGAGCACGCGAAGCCTATTGCCGGTTACCTGAATCTGCTGAGCCATAAAATCGGCGGCGAGAACTGGCGTCAAATAGAGGCCGTGCCCCTTGCGATGCTCGTCGGATCTCTGAGCAACATGCCATTCTCCCACACGGTCGGCGTAAACGGTCGGTCGCTCACGTCTCAGCCGGATCGGCATAGCGGACGGTTCCATCGTCTCTAACGCCTCGCGTCGTGTCCTTTTTTTCTGCTTTGGCGTCGTCATTTCAGTCCGACGCGTTCCTGTTGCCGCTTTGCCCCGCAAGCGGCAAAGGCAGTTCGGGATAGGCGCCGTGTTCTTGGACAAACCGGTGAATGGCCTGCCGGATCACCCAGGATAGAGACACGTCGCTCTTGGTCGCTAGAGCGCTGAGTGCGGCATAGTCATTCTCGTCAAGGCTGACTGTCAGCCGGGTGGTCTTCTTGCTGTACTCGGCCATCGATTCTCTCGTTTCAACCCTCAAAACTATACGCCCGTGTGCACCGTGATGCAACAGTGTGATGCAACGTGCATCAAACTATGCGACAGCATGAGGCGGCTCAACCCATCCACGCCGACCGAACGACCTGGGGTGCGGGCTGGACCACCAGTGCGCCGTTCCGGTCCTTCACCGCTCCGATTCTGTCGGCCTCGTCATTAAGTCTGAAACCCATGCTGATCAGCCCCTGCAGGGCGGCACCTTTGCGCCGTGTTGGGAACTGCTCGAAAAACTCCCAAAGGCTCCAAGGGTCTGCCTGTCTTTTCGCTGCCTTCATGCTTTTCTCTTCTCCTTATCTTTCCATCTCAACTCGCTCACCTGATGACGCATGATCCTGATGCTTCTGATGGGCCGCGATGCGCTCCCGCGCTATCTGGCAGTAGTCTTTTGAACTCTCGAACCCAATCCATTTCCGCCCGCACACTTCTGCGGCGATCGCGGTTGAGCCTGATCCGATAAATGGATCGATGATGATCTCAGCGTTGGTGGAGTGAATACACCGTTGTGCAAATTCGACAGGGAACGGAGCAGGATGAGGATTGTTACGTTCCTGGGGAATGTGCCACACATCACCGTGCGCATTAGCGTTCGATGCGAGCTGAAAATTTGATTTACAGATTAAATAGATCACTTCATAGGTCGGGAGGAAGTAGCCTGGATTAAAATTGATCCCGCCAGCACGCTTCCAGATGATGATCTGACGAACGGGGAAGTCCTGAACAATGTCAGTGCGGTCTTGGAACAGTCCGCGCTGCACGCGCCATTTGTGATTATAGAAAATTGCGCCGTCCTCCCTGAGCACCCGCATCATGGCGGTGAGGCAATCGCGCTGCCATTTGACGTATGCGTTATGCGGCATCGTGTCCTCATGGGACTCGTAGCCCTCGAGCAGCTTGGCATTCGCCCACTTGCCGCCTCGTCCGTCCTTCATGCCGTTCCCTGTGCTCTTGCGGAGATTATAGGGTGGACTGGTGACGATCAGACCGACGGAGGCCGCTGGCATTTTGTTCAGGAGGTGCAGACAGTCGCCGCAATGAACTTTGCCAAGCCACGGCTCCATAACCGTGTCACCTACATTGATTCGCGCCTGGTCGTTACGGTCGGTCATTAGTTTCCCTTCCACGCTTGATAGGCAAGATGCACCGCCATACCAACTTGATTGCCAGTTAATTCTTCCCGTAACGACAGCGGGACTTCTTCGCAGATGTGGGGCCACAGAAACCCACTCAGTGCAGATTCGGTATGGTCTACACCAGACCAATCAATCGCGGGATTCTCTAGCGCCCAAAGGAAATACCAGGCCACTTGTTCAAGTGCGTTGGTATAGTCTTCATCCGCATTCTTGGGCACAGGCGGGTTGTTGTGTACTGACTCAATACGTTCTCTGCAAGTCATTATTACCTCCGTTCACTCGCGCCTGGTCGTCGTGGTCGGTCATGGTCAATCCTCCATCTTATTCACTGTGACTAAAACACCTGGCGGGTATTCTCCGCTCGCATAGGATTTATCGGCGTGGATTGTCACCACTTGCGAGTCGTCTTTGTAAATGACTCCTTTCAACGAGTCGGCCACGTTTCTAACCAGCTTATCGACATCGGGCTTCTTGATGTGATGCACGATCTTTTTTGGGAGGCTGACAGGTCGGACCAAATGGAAATGCAGCAAGATCACCACGGCCTCTTTCCACGGCCCACCTGCTGGGGCACGTTTTTGCGCGACAAGCCGCACACTGTCTGACCACATCCGCGTATGTTTGTTAGCGCCGGTGACAATGGGGAACTTCATCCCTGGACGCATGAAGGCTTTCATGCTCCCCTTCGGGACCGGCTGGCCCAGCACCTTAAAGGTGATGGTCATTTAATCTCCCTGAAGCAGTGTGCCCATACGATCTGCTCAGGATCGAATCCTGCTTTTGGATGGATGCCTGTCCAGACTTCAATAAAATCTTGGTCGCTCGTGCATCCCTCTTGTATAAAACAATCGGTGGCGACAAACCCTAACCGCATACGCATGACATGGGTAAGGACGAAGCGTTTTCCAAAGACTTCGAAGGTATCTCCTGGCTTCCCTTTCTTTTCTGTCCGGCACGTCATTCTCTTGATCTCTCTCAACATAGGATCCTTAAAGCGCGGCCTGAATGGTAGCTTGATTATCATGGGCTCAACTCCCTCTCGGCTGTACTAATCGCCACATTGAGTTCTTTCATGGCGGCTTCAGATCCGCCGGCATCTGGATGACGCTTTTTCGCAAGGTCGGTATAGCGAGTCTTTGCTTCTTTGAACGTCGGGGTATTCTCGAATCCCAAAACGTGCCGCCAATCGTTCGGAGAAGGTAGGGCGGTAAATCCGGTAAAGGCTCGTTCAAGGATCAAAGCTCCTCCATGCCGTTCAATCATTCGCATGGCATGGAGGGTTGCTGCGATCGCTGCGAGGTTGTCGGCTACGCGGTCGTACATATCGATTGCCATGACTTTGTGCTGTGTGTCCTTCTTGCGCTGCCAGTAGACAGCCACCCCTGGATCCTTGGGTTCCTGCTGATCGCTGCGCGGAAGTCCATCAAGGCGAAGTTTCAGGTTTGTAGAAATAATAGAGTCGCCTTCTTCGACAGCGAATGATTGGAGTTCACCTAAGACGCGCTTGACGCCTTCTGCAATGCTCACTTGCCGTGACAGCATCAATCCATTATCTTGTCGGTCCTTCTTATTGAATCGCGCCGTAGTATCACTCCCGATCCGCCTCCATCCAGCCGGCCAGGTTAAGGGGTAGCTTTTCATTGCTGCATGTCCTCTTCTTCTTCTTCAAGCGCACGGTCCTCTAGGATCTCTCCGGTGTCGATCCGCGTCACGGTGAGCCGGCCATGCACGTAATCAATCTCCTTGCGACACCCGATCGGCTGCATTTCTATTCCCTGCGTCACCTCATCGAGAAGGCTGAGTTTCCGCTTGTCGTCCAACGGCACCGGCAAGTGTCGCGTGATGGTGAGGTCGGTGGATCCGGCGTGGGTGCTGCCTGTCCGTGGTTGTGTTTTTGTCGCATCCTTGGAGTGTGGTGGAGTGATGTCAGATGTTTCGCTGCTGCTCGCTCGTTTTTCTCTTTCCGGATAAAGACCGTATTCTTTCGTGGTCATAACGTGTTTCTCCGTCTGAATGGTTCCATTACTTTCCAACTTGCTTCTTTAAATCCCCGTAGAGGTTGCTGAGTTCACGCTTTTGCGCTGGGGTATACTTCAGCCACTGCTTTGATTTTATGACCGTGCCGGTATAAATCTCTTCGAGGTTATCCTCGTCGGTGGCGGCAACCATCATTTGCATGAAGTCATTCAACGTGAATTCGGCTTTGTCCTCTATCGTCTGCTGGCCTGTGTCGGATTCATTCTTCTCTTCTTTCTTGGTTTCTGATGGAGCACCTTGTTCTTCAATGGCAAAATGTTTCAGATTGCGGAACGGCTCTCCTCCGCGTGGGTTTGGCTTCTCCTCGTAACTAAATTGACAGCCACTCCCAATGAGTTTCTCCGGTTCTTTGATCGCTGCTGGGAGTTCATAGGTGCCTACCGTGATCTCTCCTCCATCCTCAAGTTTGAACGTAAGCCGGTGTGGAGTTTTCTTGCTCGCGTTCTTTGGCTCATGCGCGATTAGCTGGCCGATGTAGGCTTTCTCTGGCTGGGTGTCAGCTCTTTGCTTCGGTTCCTCTGGCGTGATGTCGATGATCGGGCTTTCATCGGCGGTCGTGAGCCCGGATAGATCATTTGGGAATCCCTTCCTCAATGCGCCGGCCTCTGCACACTTGCTGAGTTGGTTGAAGGGCATCCCCTCTTTGCTCCACATCCTTGTGGGCTCCCCGTTCTTCTTCTTCTGCACATACTCGCTCCATCGAACGGTGTGCGTGTAGGGGATACGTTCTCCATCCTGCATTCGATAGACAGTCACGGTGGCGGTGGCTGGGTGCCATGTTTTGTTTGGGTCGATGTCATGCTTGGCGTCGTCAATGCCGGCAAGTTCGTTAGTTCGACGGGCAATGAGACGCATTCCATCGATCCCTACTTGGATGCCCATTGTGTAGGAGTTATTCTCGGAGTCCCATCGCTTGATCGCGTAAATCTGTTTCACGAATGGATCGAGGCCGGTGCGTTTGCAGGTATAGAGGAACAACAGAAATTCGTCGTCGGTCGTTCCTTTCGCTACAGTACGTTTCATCAGATCCACCTGGGCCTTTGTCCATTTCGGCGTCAGAGCGCGGCGCGTGTCTAATGCAGTCGTCATGGGGCATCCTCCTTGTTTAGCGTAAACGGAACTTGAGCACGGTGAGGGCGTTGAGAAAGAGCGCCCAATGTTTTGCGACTGGCTTGACTACTTCAAGTTTGATACTGGCTGATCGGTCGATCTGAACCAGGAGCAAGGCGGGCTTAGGAGAAAGTTCATGGAACAACGGTTGATAGGCTTGGACTTGGAACAGGTAGCGAAGGGTTATGGCCTCGGCAAATTTCCAATCGGCTACGAGGGATAGATTCCCTCGTCGCAAGAGTGTGTCTGGTATGCCAGCGTGTCCGTACACGGCGCTAGAGCGTGGCTGCTCGCATTCTTCCGGCACAAACCTATTTTCTTTTAGATACTCCACTAAGGCTCGGACGCGTGGGCTGAGATATTGATGGGCTGCTGTGGGCCATCGTTTTGTTTGTAAGTAGGCAGAGAGGATGTTTTTCGTTTCCTCGTGGCATCGCTGCCCTTCATCGAGGTATGCCTGGTCGATCCATTGCATCTGCCCTGGAAAGAGTAGATCCAGGACAGAGCCGGTAGCGGGGTAGATTTTCCCCGCGTCGTCTTTGTACACGCGGGTATCTTTCTCGATTGTTTGGATAAGTTCCACTTAGCCGCTCACGGCTTGGCTCGGCACGTCGAAGGTTTCCATCGCCGGCGACAGGCCTGATTTCGCTACTTCCATCGCTCGCTTGGTATCCAGCACCCAGCACCGGTCAGGGATCTCAGCGAGGCGTGTATCGTCGGAGCGGTATATCTTTCCTTCTGTTTGCTGATTGAACGTAGGGATCTTGGTCACGCGCCAGTTCTTTATGAGGCGCATAGCGATGCTCGGCCTGCCGTCCTGCTTCACAGTGGTCTGTAGAGTCTGGACAACTCTCGCTGCTGGCATAGTCGAGACATCCTTTCCAGCTGCAATCCCAGCTTGTACTTTCTCCTCATGCTTCCTGTTGATCTCGGCTTGCTTCTCCTCGGCTTTGCGCTTCTGCTCCAGAAAGAACGTGCCGGTGAGTTGTTTAAGTTTCGATTCTTCTGCGACAAGCGGCTGAAGGATATTCGTTTCCTTCTCAGCGACCGTCTTCAGGCTCTTGCGGATCGGGGCCTTGATACTTTCAAAAAAGGCTTCGATCATCTTTCTTCGCTTCACGACGGCACCTAGCCAATTCATCCCGTTGGTGTATTCAGACTCACTTTTAATGAGTTTGGGTGCTGCTCCAACAATGGCAATCACTCTGCTCGCGGCTTCCTCTTCTGTTGTGACCGGTAACTGCTCCTGTTCTGAAATCATAGCTTCTCCATTGACTAAGGAAGGTGGCTAAGTAAGTACCCGGTGACCACACCAACGACAAACACCACTGCGAGGAAGAAATAGAGAGTCGCGTCGAACTTGTGATGTGTCGGCTCCTCTTTATCGAGTTGCTCCCATAGACACTGTGGGCAGACCGGCTCGCCGGCGAAATCAGGCGGGAGATAGAATGTCGTCTGACACTTCGGACAAAGGTGGTTGAGATTCATGACTGTCGTTAGCCAGCCAACAACATCACAACAAGGGCGATACTGGCGGTACTTATTGTCCAAAATGTCCACTTCCGAAAGACGAGGAGCATTTCAAGTCGGGAGGCGCGTTCAATGGCCTTCGCTTTCTTAGTCGCGAGCATTTCACCAATGTTTATGAATCGTATATTTGCTCTACTCATGGCACCTCCTACGCCACTTGCATTTCACGATCGACGAGCGCCTTCACTACTTTGGAAAGGTGGTAATGGCCCTGTGTTCTTGCCACTCGTTTCAGATACTTTCTCTGTTCCACGGTGAACTTAATATTGGTAGGGACCAGTGGAAGAGGGCGCGGCATAGGACCTCCTATCTTCTCTTCTGGTGGTTAAAGCGGTATTACGGCAGTGCTACTAGCATCGCTGTATACACATGTCAAGTGTTATTGTATATGGCAGGCAATACTTACTGGTAAAGGCTTGACATGGTGCTGTTCTGGTACTACCCTGGTACTACCATAGTATTGCTGATGGCGCTATTACGCGAGAAAGGGGGTGAGGTATGATGGCAGGTCAGGCAAACTTTAATAGATACAAGTATTCCGCACAGACTTTTGCCTACATTACTAAGTCAATGAAACGGCGGCTTCTGGCGCTTCGACAGGAAGATCCTCGACGATGGAGCGAGAGTCGTGTCATTGGTGATGCATTGGCAGCCCATGTGCCAAAAGTCGAGGCGCAGATCGAGAATGAGCGGCCTCGCCCCAGTCATGATAGGCCCACTCGTGGTCGTCGCAGAGCGGCGTAAGCGAGCTGGCTGGGGGTTAGTTGGGTCGGGGCGTAGCGCAGCCCGGTAGCGCGCCTGCTTTGGGAGCAGGATGTCGGAGGTTCAAATCCTCTCGCCCCGACCAACTTTTTCGATCACTTTCAAACTCTCACCTTTCTCATCGTACTCTACCTTTCCAGTTTTAGTCACGGTTCTATCGGAATAGATAGCCGATGTATCGGCCTGATCGCTTACCGGTTTAGTCTCTGTCAGGTTTAAGGGGGCTAGGTCACCTCCACCAATGCCGCAATTTTCCACATACTCGAAATTGCTACTTTCCCCAAGGTGACCACTTCTTTAGGATCAACATTTTCCACCATGATGTTGCTCACAAAGGCTATGGTTCAAGCATCGGCTCCAAACATCATTAGCACGATCCCAACGATCACCCCTTGCACTACCCACCCAATCACACAGACGCCAATTGCGCGGAGCGTGCTGTTATAATCCAGAGCCTGGCGCACCGCAATGACCATGGCCACGAGCATCCAGACGCCAGCCACGGTAAACACGACTGGTGCCAATGTCGGGATGATGGCCAGCACTCGGATGATACCCGGAGAACTTGCAAAGCCAATCGTCCTTAATAGCTCGCTATGGGTCGCGTGAGTCTGTGGCTCCGGAAGGAGTTTTGTGCCGATAATGTACGTCAAGAACGCCCAGGCGTACCATCCGAACAAGGCCCCAATCGTCCCCATGGCCATACCCTCAAGGCCTCCAGTGTTGAACAGACCGATCCCACTGGCGACACTGGACAAAACGACGACTCCAATCGCCTGGCCGATGGCGCCCGTGTCTGCCTCCACTTCCTCGTACAAGTGGACATCGAGTTTAGCGGCTCGGATCATTCGATCAACAAGCGAACTCATAGCTTGCTTCAGCCTCCTTCACATTGTGTGGATGGTGGGAAGGTTAGGCCATCCGTAGGAAGGTGTCAAGGCGAGAAAGTCGCAGCCTGCGATGGCTTCACCTAGCGTAGCGGTTCAAAGAGCGTGTCGGGATTGTAGCGATTGGTAGGGTTCAACGGATTCTGCGGGTTGTGCTTTATTGATTAGCGGGATTGAATGGGTTGTTGGGGCTGTAGCGATTCCCTGGGTTAATCGGATTACCGGGATCGGATCATAGCGATTTCCAGGGTTGGATACCCTCTGCGCAACGGCACATACTGAGAACTACTTCAGACGAATAGACCGCCCGTCGATTCGCACATCGTTCATGAACTCCTGAAAATTGCTTTCCAGCAGGTCGGTCATCAGCGCTTGGGCATCTTCCGGGTCAAACCAAAAGACTTGGTCGGTGCCGGACCCCCAAATGGGCTTACGCACGGTGCTGCCATCGTTGTGGTTGATGATCTGCAACGCGAAGGTGTTCTTGGCCGAGAGATTGGTGTGCATGATGCCACTCTTCGCATCGATGGACAGATCCGAGAGGCTTCCTAGAATGGTCACATCAGCACCATCACCGCCTTGTGTCTCCGCCAATGAGGCTCGCCATCCGTGATGATTGAGATAGTCAACCAGCGCGTGCGCAATCGCCTGCGACACGGTTCCGTTCGGCAGAACGAAATAACTGTGGCCGCCAAAAAAATGGTCGCGCTGGCCGAGATGCTCCTGATTTGCGCGCGTACCCTCGAACGGCAGCACGGCAATGCGTGGGCCGGTGGAGGAGGAGGCTGCGGCCCCGGTAAATGTCCCGGGAATCGCCACGTCGATCCGCTCCCCTTTTCCCGCACAGCCGACCATGCTCACAAGAACGACACAGACCAGAGCCAGTGACGATTTCATTCCAACCTCCTTACGCCAACGGTTCATGCGTGGTACTGAGTACTGGATGACGAAATGCGCCCGCTGGTTCTTGCTCCAGTAGCCTTCGTGGTGATCCTTGCAAAAGGGTTTCTCTTTACCGAAGCTCGTCGTCAGGAGACGGGATGCCGGAAGGCCAAGATCCTCCAGATAGCGTTTCGCGGCCTTGGCGCGTTTCTCGCCCAGCACCAGATTATACGCGAGCGTCTCACGCTTGCCGCAATAGCCCACGATCAGAAACGACTTGCTACCTTTGTTGCGCATCCCTCCAGATGTTGTACCGGTCGAATTCGAAGTAGATGTCGCCCAGGCCAGTCGTATCCAGCGCATCGGACGCCGCCGTACTGCTGGGAATGGACCCGCTCCCGGGCTTCGATAGGCTTGTTCGCGCGCCTGGGGCAGTCAATGCTCCTCCACCCTAAGGCGACGTGTCGACAGAAGCCATAGGTTCCAGCTTCACATTCTCCTCCGCGCCATCAGCGTCGCCCTTGCCTTTCATCGTCTTGGATGGATCGTCCGAAGTCGATGCCACCTGCCGGGAAGAACACCCAAACCCTCTCAGCAGCATCCAGTCGATGAATACCACCACGCTTATCTGGGCAGGTACTCGGCCTTTGGTCATCCTCCCTCATGTTAATTGTGTACTGCTGAGACTGACTCCACTGCCACTCCTCGTTCTTTCTCCATTTCCTCTTGCTCTGGGGTCCGTATTGAGTGTTCTCCACTTTCAGCCCAGTGGCCTGACCAGTGATTCACGCGAGTTGGATTTTCTTCTGGGCTAATATATCAAAAAACCGAGATCTCAAAGGACGGGCTCTCGCGTTTGGGGCGTGGCCAGTTATTCATTTGGATTTAGACTTCCACTCCCGCGCCAGCCGCTGTGCCTCAGCGATCTGGGCAAGGGTCATCTGTTTGGCGAGCGTATCACGAAGCTCGCCGCTAACCTTCTCTCCGTTCGCTGCCGCCAGGTTGTACCACTTATGGGCTTGGACAAAGCCCTGCGGCACGCCGTTCCCACGCTCGTACATGAGGCCAAGTTTCGCTTGAGCTAGAGCATCTCCTTGGTTTGCGGCCAGACGAAACCATCGCAAGGCCTGCTGATAATCTTCTGACACCCCTTGTCCATTCAAATATGTAGTTCCCATACTTGACTGGGCAGACGCGAGGCCCGTTTTAGCGGCTTTCTCAAACCACTGCCGCGCTTGGATATAGTCCTGCGGCACGCCATGACCCTCGTGATATAGCAGGCCCAAGTTGTGCTGAGCGCTTCTGTCGCCCTGGACAGCGGCCTTCTCATACCACTGCCGCGCTTGTCCATAGTCCTGTGGCACGCCCTGTCCATTGCCATACAGCCAGCCGAGGGTGTACTGCGCAGCTGCGTACTCCTGGGCTGCCGCTTGCTCGTACCACTGCCGCGCCTTTGTATAGTCCTGCAGGACGCCTTGGCCGTTGAAATACAGCTGGGCGAGGTTGTACTGCGCAGCTGCGTCTCCCTGCTCGGCCAGTGGTCTCCACTCGCGCAAGTAGGCATCCGTCCCTGGCAACAGCATTTGAAAATCGGTACATGCGGGAGCGGTGAGACAGACGATCGACAGCACGACGGTGGTGGTGAATTGGAGCGACAAGGGGGCCTCGCAGGGAGGCGTATTGTAGGCTGGTACTAAGGATGGCACAAGGGACGACCAATAATCCCCCCATCTTCTCCATGCGTCCGTTGTGTCAACTTCAGTGAAAAATGGGTCGATCCCACAATTGTGTTTGGCAATGGCCTTGGCCAAGTGCCTCGCGCCATTTTTATAAAAATGGGGGGATGGGGGGATAGTCGGCTCACACCCCCGTACGTCATAGGCATGGAACTCTCCTAAGGAATGCACCCAGTAGATGAAAAGGAGGGCTTGCTCGGCAGGCGGGGGCCTGTTTGAGGACTCCGACGGCTACGGCCAGATCTAGGCGAGAGCATCCTACATGGGCAAGGGTGCCAGGATTACAAGAGGTTTTCAGACGTTGACATTCTCTGTCTGAAAGTGGAAATATTGAAAAAATGTGTTTATGGATCCGTATGGGCTGGGAGCTTCGTACCGGATCTTGGCCCTTCTTACTTATAGGGGAGGTACTGTGATGGATGATACGAATAACCGTTGGAACGTCGTCATCGGGCTCACTCTTGCTGGTCTGCTGATCACGGCAGGGCTTGCCGGCTGTGAACAGGAGTTGCCCAAGAATGAAACGCCGGCTGTCGAGACCAAGTCAGAGCCTGCTGCCGGCGAGGCCATGCAAGACATGTCTGCTGCCGGCGAGGCCACGCAAGACATGCCGGCTGCCGGCGAGGCCACGCAAGACATGCCGGCTGCGGACGAGGCCACGCAAGACATGCCGGCTGCGGACGAGGCCAAGTAAGACCTGCCTGCTGCCGGGACAGTCAGCGCGCTCATGGCTCCTGCTTCGTTCCCGGAGCGCGCGGCTACCAGGCGTAGGTTTCCGGTGCCGGCCCGCCAGGCCCCGGAAAGATGTCATCTAGCCGCTTCAACGTCTCCTGGCTCAACGTGAGATCTAGGACTCGCATCGAGTTGTTCAACTGCTCCATCGTGCGTGGCCCAATAATCGGGGAGGTGACCGCCTTTTGGTGCAGCAGCCAGGTGAGCGCTACGTCGGCCGGGCGCTCGCCGAGTTGCTTGCACAACGCGTCATAGGCTTCCAGTCGAGCACGATATCTCTCGATCGTTTTCTTCAGATCGTCGTCCGCCCGACGACCGACGGTGGCCGGTTCCAATGCTCCGGCCAACAGCCCACGCGCTAGAGGACTCCAGGGGATCAGGCCGATACCATAGGCCTCGCAGGCCGGAATCACTTCCAATTCGATGGTCCGCTCGTTCAAATTGTAGAGGCTCTGCTCGGAAACGAGCCCAAGGAAGTGGCGGCTGCGGGCCAGTTCTTGCGCCTGGGCCACATGCCAGCCGGCGAAGTTGCTGCTGCCGACGTAGAGAATTTTGCCTTCCCGGACCAACTGCTCCATCGCCTGCCAGATTTCATCCCACGGCGTCTCCCGATCCACGTGATGCATTTGGTATAGGTCGATGCAGTTGGTGTGAAGACGCCGCAGACTCTCCTCGCAGGCTCGCTTGATGTGCAAGGCCGACAAGCTCGACTGATTCGGCCACTCACCCATGCGACCGAAGACTTTTGTCGCCAGGACAACTTTGCCCCGCCGTCCCCCGCCCTGCGCGAACCAGCGACCGACGATCTGCTCCGTCCACCCTTCGCCCACCTTCCAGCCATAGACGTTCGCCGTGTCGAAAAAATTAAGGCCCAACTCCAACGCGCGATCCATGATGGCGAAACTCTCCGCCTCGTTCGTCTCCGGCCCGAAGTTCATCGTGCCGAGACAAAGGCGGCTGACTTTCACCCCCGAGCGACCGAGATGGACATAGTGCATGCGAGTGTTATAGTTCTTCGACGATGGTGTTGTCGAGAAGGGTTCTGAAAGAGGTATTGAGGCGCCGAGTGGAAAAGAACATGAGAAGAGCCGACTCTCTGACCAGGGAACACGGCAAATAGACAGGAAAATCAGAATCCCAAGGGCCGTAGCTGTAACAAGTTTAGAAATCCGCCACAGCCCTAACTAGTCTCCTTATGAAATGCACGAGCCGCGCCTGCGTATGCTTGGGAACCTCGACCGTGGCAGCCCCAAACTTCTGACCACGAGACCACCGCACTACCCCCTCACATACCTTTATGCGTTGCTCATTGGGCCGCGTGGATGGTCAGCGAGAGCGTTTCCTCTGGATGCATCGGCATGTCGCCTGAGAGACGCCATCCAGAACATAAGAGATTCCAGACCGTGCCTTGCCCTTGGCATGGTCCAGCGTTGTAGGTAGCGAAGCATTGCACAGGGAACGACGGTAGGGGCAAAGCGTGAACGGTATGGGTGTCTTCAGGGAGGCGTATTCTAGGAGGGGAAGGATCAACCCGGAAGGCGGGGCGTTGTGGAATGATGTTATTTTTCTGCCCGTCCGGACTGTTGATGCCGTTGAGGCGGATGCGTTCGGGCTTGTTACAGACCCACACAATTCCGACGTTCTGCATCATCACGCGTTGTGACTATCTCCAGTATCTCTATGGCCCCCATCTAACCCTCCATCCAGATCCCTAATCACTTGCCCCAAACGCTGGCATTCAGCATGCGTGATCCGAACGAAGGCCAGCATCGCATGACCCACCTCCCTGATTGGCATCGGGACATCACGGCTGACGTCGTCTTCCGCTCACCCTTCATGATGGCCGTCATGTACCCAATTTGAGCCAAACATAGGGCGTCAGATAATAACCCGCCACCGAAAGCAGCACGCCGAGCACCGCCCCGAATAACCCGGTGACATAGAGCCCGGCTAACGGAAACAGAAACACTATTAGGATCATCACAATCGCGATGGACCGATGGCGTTCGTAGAAATTCCTGCGCTGGTCACTCGTGAGAGAATCGGTAAAGGAAAGCTCAGAATGAAGCGACATGGGCAGAGTATAATACAAAAACAGAGTGGCGGCAGCGGTGCAGGATCAGCCCACAATCCTATCCGCCTCTCTCGTACTTCGTCCTCTAACCCTTCCAGCACCGTACTGCTTGACTATGGAGCCGTTTGTATTAACATAATCATATGACGTACTGAGCCACACCGACCTTCTGGTCCTTCGCGTGTCTTCTTTCCTTCCTGCGCGACTGATTCTCAGGTTTCCCCGCGTTTACGCCAGAATTTCTTTGAAAGGCTGCATGCCTTGTGTCATGGTCCGCTGATGGAGGCAGTCAAGATCCCGGCGTGATGACCTGGCCCAAACGTTAATCTGTACACAGGAGACCGATGCTATAAACGCTAATCAACTCAAGAGGAAATGGATACAGATCAAAGGCGAGCTGAAACATCAGTGGGCTACGTTTACCGATACGGTCAATTACCTCAATTACCAGCGGCGCGTGATGACCTGTAGCAGATCGCATAGAACTACGACAAGTTTATCGGCAAGATCCAGGAACTCTAGGGCAAGAAAAAGAACGAGCTGATGAAGTGGGCGGATCGATGGCATGAAAAGTTGGGGGTATGTATACAGCTGTCCTTAATTAGCGCGCAGAGTTCAAAATTGAAGGGATTGAATTAACGGTGGTCTGCCCTCGCTACTTCCGCTTACTTCTTCCGCCATTCCACGGCGGCATCGGCTGTGGATTGGTCCACAACCTATTCCGCATTTCTCATGCGTTCTTCTCTACCCCTTCGAGTACCGTATCCCCTGGCGCATACTTCCGATACCGACAGCACCAACCTTACTTGATGAGTTCCTGATGCAGATTCAGGCCATAGGGCGGCCTATATCCGCAAGGGTGCGATTACGGTGGAAACGAGAAGGGAAGGAGCTTGTCGGGCAAGAACAGTTTGAGCATGAAGTAAACGACAGGTCGCTGGCACCTGTTCGCGCGTTCAGATCTAGGAGACCTCTTGGTCGTTCAGTGCATCCCGAAGAGCTCGCCCCAGGCAAAGTGATTACGAAGTTGGAATAGCACAGCAACATCAAAGTCTTTATCGGAACTGACGGGAACCTGGACGCCGAGCCCGACACCCCAGTTGGACGCTGGGTGCCAGAGATGGACACCAGGGAGAACCGTGAAGACATGTTCACCTGCCTTCTCGCCTTCCAAAGTCGACTCGGAGATAATCTCCAGCGAGAGTGTCGATACAATCGCCTGATCTGGCCTGGGTGGTGCTATTCCCTCTTCAGTTTCCCGGATGAACGAGTACGCGATGGCCGAGGCGAATTCGACCTCTGTGCCACTCTCATGTGAGATAGTCGTTGCCATCTCCGTGTTCACTCCCCAATACCAGTTTCGATGTGCATAATCAAAAAGGAAGAGACCTCCAACCGCTGTGTTCCCTTCTCCTGTCCCCTTGGATTCATTTCCCGTGGGAAGTTTGACACTGAGAGCACCTGTGAGAATCGTTTCGAATTTGTTGATAATGGCATACTTGATGGGCAAGACCTCTACATCTCCGATGCTATAATCATCCCTATCGCCACCGGTGTTCGAGAATGGAATGTTGACCTCCGACCCGATTTGGAAGTCACTGGTCCAAGCGGCGGCCAAGTCGACGTTCTGGGAAAATGCCGCTCTTGTTCCCCCACCGTCTTCGGAGAACCTGTCCAAGAACGAGAAGTTTATTCACTGCTCATCCTCGATGTGGGCATGCTCGACTTTAAGTGGTTCGATGATGGCTCCAGAGAAGGGAGCCCCCGCTTCGTGCCCGAACACTCCGCCTGGGACTAGGATCATCAAGAGCAACATTGCAGCTGAGACGACCGTATAACCGGTCTGCCTTTTCGGGTACTGGCCAAGGTACACCCGGTCCAGGAATAGCCGGAGTGCCTGTTGCATCTCCTCTCTCCTCCACATCACTCTTCCAGAATCAATAGCCCAGTAGGGTGGGGGTAGCCGGCACACACCCCCGTACGTGATGGGTATGGGACTCTTTTAAGGAATGCACCCCGGAGATAAAAAGATGGCTGTGTCGGCAGGCGGGGGCCTGTTTAGGGAATTCTACGCCGAGCCGTGCATGCACCTTGTGTGGGGTCTTGTGCAGAACAAGTTGGCAGACGGTCCTCCGTTCGGCCCGGCCCTCACAGAGAGGTGGGCCGGTTTAAGGGGGCGAGGTCACCAGCTCCTACGGCTTACAGGTAAGAGTGTGTAACCACAGTCACACCGTGTAGCAGTAGGAACATTCTGCACTCCGCAGGCAGGACACAAACCAGGAATATCGCCCCTGCCTGTCAAAGCTGGCGACTTTGGGGTGCTGTCTTGTTGAGTTTTACCAACCAATGCAGCTGCAATACGAAACTGTATGCCAACGAGGAGAAGGAATACGGCTCCGATGTCATGGCTAGCACTCTCGGAAACGTAGAATCTTCCCCCAGCGAGCAAGAGTGATAGTGCTGAACAGACACCTAGGAGGATCTTCATGCTGGGTGCCTCGTTCTAAGCGTAGTTGCATAGAGGGTATTTTGAACGCGGGGCAAGGTCAACCTGTACTTTGGCAAAAGGCCACGGACGCGCGGTTTACAAATCAGTAACTAGGGGTTACTCAAGTCATTGATGATTTGGCAATCCCTTCTCATGCCTTGAGAATGTCGCCGCTGCGGATTACTCCACGTTGTTTCAATTCATCTCGCTTCAGTCTACTTTGTCGCTCTTCTTAACACTGTAATAACACCACCTCCGATAGGCACCCACCCACCCCCTTGATGGGCAGGGACTCCTTTAAGGAATGCACCCGGGAGATAAAAGGGGCTTTGACGGCAGGCGAGGGGCCTGTTTGAGGACACCCACGCCGAGCCACTAATCACCTGCCGGAACCGGTCGAGATGCATCGCATGCTACGGTTTCCTGCGCCGGATCGCGGACGATCTCGCATCGAACAGACAACCCTGCGTCACTAGCGAGTCGAGATGACGAAAGCGTCCGGCGCGTCCCGGATTTTCATACCACTGAAAACGAAGTGGGGCTATCCACGCCGCATGGTCGGGGGCAGCCCCGCCCCTCAAGTCCTCCGTTCGCGCCCGAGTTACTGCGGATACGCCAGCGGCGCCGTCGCCTGTTGCCAGCCTTCGCCGTTGAGCGACTTGAGCAAGGCCACGACATCCTGCTTCTCCTGCTCGGTCAGTTCAAGCGGGAGGACCAGGTTGTCCAGGTGCGGATTCTTGATGCCGCCCTGGTTGTAAAAATCCAGCACCTCCTCCAGCGTCTTGAAACGCCCGTCGTGCATATAGGGGGCGGTGCGAGCGATCTCCCGTAACGTCGGCGTCTTGAAGGCGCCGATGTCTTCCGCATTCTTCGTCACCATGTACCGGCCGAGATCCACCGTATTGGTGTCCCACCCGATCCCGGCATTGTGAAACTTCTCATCGGTCAGGTTGAAACCTGAATGGCAGCGCGCGCAACGCGCCTTTTTCCCGAAGAGCTCCAGACCGCGTTGGGCGGATTTGCTCAACGCCGTCTCGTCGCCACCAGTGTCAAACTTATCCATCGCACTGTTGCCGGACAAGATGGTCCGCTGGAAACTCGCAATCGCCTTGCCCACATCCTCGATCACGATCTCGCGGCCAAACACTTCCTGAAAGAGCTTCCGGTATCCCTGAATCTGTCTCATCTTGGTGACCATTTCGTCATGGTTGTTGAACCCATGTTCGACTGGGCTGACGAACGGCCCGATGGACTGATCTTCGAGCGTCTCGGCACGGCCATCCCAAAACTGCGCCGTGCTGTAGACGCGGTTGATATTCGCGGGCGCGCTGCGTCCGCCTTTGAGGTTGTTGATCCCTGTCGCGACAGGCATTCCGTCCGTAAAGCCTTTCTCCATCAAATGGCAGTTCGCGCAGGCGATCGTGTTGTTCTTCGACAGCCGCTTATCAAAAAACAGTAGCCGCCCAAGCTCGACTTTCTGCGCGGTCAGTGGATTATCGGCAGGGACAAACGTGTTCGGATCTTCCAGTCCCTCGAGCTCAGGCAATTGATAACCCGCGCCCATTGTCGCTGCCGTACCGCCTTCGCCAAATACCGATAGAAGAGGCAGTGCGACGGCTGCTCCTAGTACGAGAACCCCTGTCAGCACGATGCTCTCTGATTTCCTAAATAGGGTCATACGCATCGCTCCTCGCCCACGGTGACGACACAAAGTGCATTTACTCTAGGCGCCAAGATCTTTGGAAGTCCAATTGAAAGGGAGGTGTATTGTAGGAAGGGAAGGATCAAACCTCAAGGCGGGGCGTGTGTCGGAGCCATGTGGCTTGATCAGGTGTTTACGGCGCCTTGGAATTGACCTGCCCCCAGTGATTAGGCCACCTGTTCTGTTAGTACGCATGCTTCAGGAGCCGGTGGCCGATAGCCCAAGGCGCTGTGGGGCCGGACGTGATTATAGGTTCGCCGCCAGCGTTCAATGATGACCTGCGCTTCCCGCAGCGTATAGAAGAGTTCCCTGTTTAGCAATTCGTCCCGGAACTTGCCATTGAAGCTCTCGCTATAGCCATTCTCCCAGGGACTGCCCGGCTCGATGAACAAGGGCACGACGGTCAGCAAGCGATACCAGGCCCGCAGAGCCGTGGCGATAAACTCCGGTCCATTGTCCGAGCGAATGTGTGTCGGACAGCCATGCGTCAGGAACAGCTCCCCCAGTACCTCCTGGACATCGCTTGCCCTCATACGGCGGCGCACCGCAAGGGCCAGACACTCCCGCGTGTATTCGTCCACCACGGTGAGCATTTTCAAGGGCCGCCCATCCCGAGTGCGTTCCATGACAAAATCATACGCCCACACATGGTTCGGATATTCCGGTCGCCGCCGTACGCAGGAACCGTTAGTCAGCCAGAGTCGGCCTCGCTTCGGCTGCTTCTGCGGCACCTTGAGCCCCTCCTGTCGCCCCAGCCGCTCCACGCGTTTGTGGTTCACCCGCCAGCCTTCTTGATGCAACAGCGCGGTGATCCGACGAGACCCATAGCGCCCATACTCACGGGTGAGCGCGACGATCCGCGTCCGCAGAGACTCCTCGTCGTCCGCCTTGATGGGCACATACTGTTGCGTGCCCCGGCATTGCCCCACGACTCGACAGACCCGGCGTTCAGAGACCGAAAACATGGCCGGCACATGGCAGACCGTTTCTCGGCATCGGGCCGGGCTTAGAAGTTTCCCGCTGCCACCTCCTTCAAAATGCTGTTGTCCAGGAAGAGGTCCGCCACGAGTCGCTTGAGTCGGGCATTCTCTTGTTCCAGGCCCTTTAACCGTTTGGCCTGATCCACGCGCAAACCACCGTACTCTTTCTTCCACCGATAGTAGGTCTGTTCCGTGATCCCCAACTTGCAACAAGCCTCCACCAGTCCAAGGCCTCTGCCCATCTCACTTTCGATCGTCCGCAGATGCCCGATGATCTCCTCGACCGGATACCGTTTGCGTGCCATGCCCCCTCCTTCCGTCGGCCGAAATCCTAACGCTACATCCGGCCTGGTTTATAGGGAGCAGGTCAGCTAGAGAATCTGAAGGCCGCTGTAGCTTTGCATTTTGCCCACTACAACCTGATTCGGATTCATAGTACGCTACGAACCACACCCGCTATGGCAGCGGAAATCACGGATCATCTGTGGACCTGGGATGAGTTATTAGCGGCATAGAAAGGAGACATCAATGCAGTTACATGGAGAGGATACGGGAGATTATTTCAAAACCGTATGCAAATGCGAGAAAAAACCAGGTATGACTGGATTACCCAAAATCAGATATATCGGGAAGAGGTCTTATGGCTCCCCCGCAATCAAGGTTTTTTGTCCTAGCTGTGAGGAAACAAAGTTTTACAAGTTGACTCAGCTTCAAGAATGGGAGGGTCTTCCATATGATCCAGGATAATCCATAGATCAAATTAGGACAATGCCTCCGCTAGTATAGCCTTGTGACCGCGTGATCTCGCCCGTACAGTTGGGATCCACCCCCGTAATGATTTGGAGCAGCGAACTCTTGCCCGAGCCATTCAAGCCCAATACGCCAATCTTCGCGCCATAGTAGAAACCAAGATAGATCTCTCTCAGCACCTGCTACTTCAGGGGATACACTTTTCCAACATCGACGAGTGAAAAAATAACCTGTTTGTCGTTCGCCATAGGCCCTTCCACCCTCCTTGATTCTTACAGCTCACGCTCTGTAATTTGCGCACCATACCAGACAACCATTTTCGACCATAATCAATCCACAAGGCAAAGACCACCTTCAGGCCTTCAAGCTGACGCCTTTGCCGAACCGTTCAGATCTGTAGATAGTTGTAATAGGTCTTCCGGGAGATCAAAATAATCAAAGTTGCTCTATATCATATCGGTTCAACCTGTGAGGAATTACCCATGAAGACTCACCTGTCCAAAACTCTCATCCTCTCGCTTGTACTGTTGCTCGTGCCAATCATGGAAGGCCCGATCGCGTCCGCCGCAGACAAGGCCGAGTTGGAGGATCTGGTCGAGAGGTCGAGAATGACGCTAGATAACTTTTTGGACGATCCGAACATGGGATGGTTTCGAGATCACATCGATGAAGCGGATGGGATCTTGATCGTGCCGGCAACGTGGAAGGCCGCCTTCTTTATCGGCGGGGAATGGGCGAGAGGAGTCTTTCTTGTGAGAGACGACAAGACTGGTCAATGGAGCGAGCCGGCTTTCTATTCGATGGGGACCGCCAGCGGTGGGTTTCAATTCGGCGTGCAGCGTTCGGAGATCGTTTTGCTAGCGATGTCATCACGGGGCGTCGAATCCATGCTCTCCAGCACTTTCAAACTCGGAGCCGATGTCTCCGTCGCCGTTGGACCGGTCGGAGCCGGGATTGAGGGCTCCACTGCGGTTCTGAGCGCGGATATGATTACGTTCGCCAGAACAAAAGGCCTATTCGGCGGGATTTCGCTCGAAGCTGCTGTGATCGACACGTGGGACGAATCCAATCAGGAGTATTACGGAAAAGCAGTGAGGGTAACTGATATTCTTGTCAAACAGACTGTTATAAATCCGCAATCCGCAGCCCTGAGAGCCGCTTTGAATGATGCCGTTAAAGGACACGCCCCCGCTGATCAGACAGCCACACAAGCTCTCAATTAGCGATCGGCAGTCCCTGTTTCCTATCGCGGCCGGTTATTGCCGGAGGATGGTTCCACCACGATTCCTGAGTTATGTCGATATACTTCTGCTTGGATGTGGAAGGGCTACAACGCTATCGAAGAGAGTGATCTGTTGAACGCGGCCAATAAGCTTTACAAATACCTTGAAACTAACACTGTATTAACACCTGCCTGTTCTGCCGAAGAATCTGTTTCCGCAACCGCTTGAAAAATTGGTGCTCCCGACACGAACTGAACATGTGACCCGCGGTTTAGGAAGACCAGACCCAGGCGATGGCTCCACTACCGAATCCCCGCCCCAATTCAGCGAACCGGATGATAGATTAACAAGATAAACCACCCAGGGATTGCATCCCGTTGCACTAGATGTGACGGGTGGGAGGAGAAATGGTTACACTTAATGGATACGAGTCGAATGCCACACCCTGATCACGAACAGGCGAGGGGGAACTTGGATCTGTATACGGCCGAGCCAGAGAGTCTTCGATTCATGCTGGTTCCTAGCGCAGCAGTGACCAGAAACCAAAAAAGTAGGTCAGCAGCCGATTGAGGAATGTGTCAGCATTGTTCGTCACGTCGCAGTGCACAGGGAAAACGACGGTAGGACGGAAGTACGGAGGGCATGGGGGCCTCGCAGGGAGGCGTATTCTAGGAGTGAGCATGATACAACCGCAAGGTGGGGCGTGGGGAAATGCTTGGATTGATCGGCGGGCAAGTGTTGGAGCCGCGTGGCTCGATCAGGTGTTTACGGCGTCGTTGGCTTCTACTCCCGCCCCACATTTTTGCCTCGGCGATCTCCCACATGTTGGAGATTGTCGCTTCTTCGAGGGACATGGTGTTGCGTTTGGGACGTTGGTTGCTTATGTAATGCGCAATCACTGCTTGTCGCAGGCCACTTCCCACAGAGTTTGTGTAACACTCCCTGGTGGAACTAGTTTCCACTGATGTTTGTCATCGCTGTGAGCAACTATGTCACCAGTTTCCATATGACCAGAGAACACCGTATACGAAAGTATCTGAGTGAACTCATCGGCGCAGTCAAATTGACTTTGTGACCTCATAGATAAAAACGACTTGCCTGCATTGGTTTGTACAGTCTTGTAGTCGAACAATACCCATATCTGCACCAGTTCCCCCTTACGGCGAATGGTGTCTGGATCCACGTATGCGGTCATTCCTTCGTCGATTTCAATAACTCGCATCCACTCCGCATACGCTGGTCCATGACTCAGCACCAGGAGTGTGATGAGGAGCAGTCGGGTCATGTGAATCCCTCGGTTAGGCATGGTCACTCAGTTCTTGATCGGCTTCCACTCCCGCGCCAGTCGCTGCGCCTCGTCAATCTGGGCAGAGGTCATCTGTTTGACGAGTCTATCACGAAGCGTGACTGCGTCTATGTGTCCGTTCGCTGCCGCAAGGTGGTACCACATGTGGGCCTGGACAAAGTCCTGGGGCACGCCAAAGCCATTCTCGTACATTACACCGAGGTAGAACTGGGTGTGAGCGTTTTCCTGCTCGGCCAGCGGTCTCCACTCACTCAAGGCTGTTGCGTAGTCGTTACGGTTGTAGGCATCCATCCCTGCTTGAAAATCGGCCCAAGCGGAAACGGTGAGACAGACGATCGACAGCACGAGGGCGATGGGGAATCGGAGAGCGATAGGCACGGGTGCCTCGCAGGGATGCCAATTCTAGGAGGGATGCATGGGATGAGCAAGGCCGATGGACGCGATGACTAATACGGGCGTCGGTCTTCTCGTGGCGGCTGCGAGTGCCCTTTAAAACGGTGTTTTTTGTCCAAGGAACCGCACGACACCTAGTCCTATAAGAACCATTGTTTCAGTTTGTCGAGAATCCCTTGGTTCTTAGTCTGATATGAAATCTCCCACATTAACATTCCATCTTTTCCGCCGTGCCAGAACTCAAGAAATTCGCCCGAGAGGCTCGCCAGAATATCGGGATGTTTCGGGCGAAGGCCTGAAATATGCGTCTTAATGTCAGTAAGATCAGATTGAAGGTCCCTGAGTCGTTTGTGAGCCAGGACAAGGTTACCTTCTTGTAGGGCAGCTGAATGTAAATGATGCTTTGCGCGAAGGCGTGCTCTCAAGACGGCAATCTGGTTTCTCTCAATCGCATCAAAGGTTGACGACATAAGCAAGACGCCAAGAAACTCATCGATCCTGCGCCACCGATCAGTGATGATCGCATTCAGCTCTTCAATCGACTGAACGACTTGTACATCGCCTACGTCGATTTCAAAAGTAACGTCCTTCGAGGGAGAAGTGAAAAAGCCGCCAAGTAACGCTGCGGTAACAACACCCCCGGCTATAATGCGTGCTGCGATGACTATACCTGAGTGCTCCTTTTTCACGACTCTCTCCGCAGTATTTGTGATTCCTCTTCTGGCCAGCCCCCGTTGTTAGGCCAGTGTTATGGTGACTGCGCATTGCACACGGGAAAGCGACGGTAGTACGGAGGGCATGAGAGCCTCGTAGGGAGGCGTATTCTAGGAATGGGACGATCAAACCGCAACGCGTGGATGTTCGAAACTACTCGATGCAGAGCGCAACGCCCCTTTATTCATCTATGACAACGCGGCGAGGACTTCCTTCGCCTTAGGAGCGTTTGGATCATCAGGACTCAGTGTCAGAAATTTGGTGAGCGACCTTTTTGCCTCGCTACTGTTGCTGTGCATATATTGCGCCATCCCATAATGATACAGGATGAGGGGGTGCTCCGGTAATCGATCGACAGCTTCCTTCTAGGCGCTCGCAGACTTCGCGTACATCTGGTGGTGGTAATACACCCACCCCAGCGTATCCGCGATATACGGGTCGCGGGGCAAGGCTTGCCGTGCTGTTTCAGCATAGGACAATGCACGTTCCTTGGCACCACGGTGTTCAATCAAGATCCAGGCAAGATTATTGGCAGCAGGAGCAAATTTTGCGTTAACCCGGAGCGCTTCTTCGTATTTGGCCATGGCCCGAGGGTAGTCCGTTCGTTGTTCATGCAACATGCCTAAGATCATCAATGCCGACACCTGCTGAGGACTCTTCGCGACAATCGTTTCAAACTCTCTGATCGCCTGCTCCACTTTCCCCTGGCGGGTATAAAGCTCACCGAGATTGGCATAGGGCGCGAGCAACGCCCCGTCGAGCGTCATCGCTTTCTTAAACGCCGCTTCTGCCTCCGAGAAGTTCTGGGATTGCACCAACACGCGTCCCAGAAGAATGTGGAACCTCGGCTCTTGAGGGTTCATGGCAACTTGTCGCTCAACTCGTGCACGTGCTTGCGGCACCTTCCCTTGCGAGACCAGAATGGCGACGATCTGCTCGAGGGCCTCCACAAGTTTCGGGTTCTTCGTCAGTGCGTGTTCAAAGTGGGCCATCGCTTCAGGAGCACGGTGCTGCGCGCGGGAGACGACACCGAGGCGATGATGTATATTCGGGTCATCGGGCAAGCGCGCGAGCATTTCCCTCAGGAGTTCCCGCGCTCGCCTTGTGTCTCCGGCATGAAGATGGGCATCAGCGAGTACACTCAGAGCAGACACATTCTGGGGATTCAACGCGATCGCCGCTTCTCCCTCTTTGATTGCCAGGCTTAACGAGCCTTGCGCCAGGTACGCCTGTGCTAGGTTGGTCCCGATCTCGCTCGATTCAGGGGCCAGCCTTTGCGCTTTCTTCAGCGCAGCAATTGCTTGAGGCAAATCCTGCTACCGTGGCCACGCAATCCCGAGGTACTGATGGACGGCCGCTAAAGTCGGCGCTTGACGAGCCAGCTCCTGCAACAACGACAGCGCGTGCTCCGTGTCGCCTTGCTCGAGTGTCAGGCGTGCCTGCAGCATGCGTCCTCCGATATCCGTCGGGTTCGGCTTTAAGAACGTGTCTATCTCGAAACCGGCCTCCTTCAACCGGTGGGTCTCCAGATAGAATGTGATCAAGGCCTCATGGGCGAACCGGGACGAGGGATCAACTTGTCTGGCGCGTTGATACGACGTCTCCGCCTTCTTGAGTCGTCCCGTTGACCGATAGAACTGGGCAAGGGCGACATGTGCCTGCGCATCATTGGGGCGCATATCGATCCACTGACGATACAGTGCCTCAGCTTCCTTGATGCGGTGCTGTTTTTGACGGAGTACCGCCAACTTGAAGTACGGCACGCCACTATTCCGATCCATCTCAAACCCACGTCGGTATTCCTTTGCCGCTTCCGACTCGTTGCCTGCTGCTGCCAAGACATCCCCCAACGCCATCTGGGTTTTCACGGACTGCGGACCCACCTGCAAGCCCTCGCGCAGGACCGCTTCCGCGTCTGGAAAGTTACGTTGCTGGGTATACGTTCGAGCTAATTCCAAATATGCGGCAGGGCTCTTGGGGTCGGACTCGATCGCCTTGCGTAGTTCAGCAATTCCGTTCTGCACTCTCCCATCCTGAACCAGGCTTACCCCGCGAATCAAATGTCCAGCCGAATGTGTAGGGTCAATTGCCAAGATGGTGTCGGCATGCAGTCGTGCTTTTGCAGACTGCGCTGATAGGAGATAGAGGTGTGCTAGTTGTAGATGCGCATCAACCCGCGATACCTTGAGCATAACGACCTTCAGCAACGCGCGATGGGCCAGCCTGATATCGTCGGGTTTCCGCAAGCGCAGATGTAGGAGCGCTAATTGATAATAGGCTTCATCATCTTTAGGATTAAGCTTCACAACTTGGTGATAGGCGATCAGCGCCTCACGAAATTGCCGTTTCTCGACGAGCGCTCGCGCCTGGTCTCGATACTGATGTACGGCCTCATCGTTCGACGCAGATGAACAGCCTGACAGAAGAATCCCCAGCAGGATGGCAACGAATGCACCGCAATTTATGCGAGCGTGTGGCAGGGAGCTCATCGCTTAGACAGTGTACCACCTCTGTTGTCCGACTGATCAGTCCCCGGTTATTAGGCCAGCGATGTTCGTCACCGAGCGTTGGATGGGAAAGTGGCGGTAGGGGCGGATCGTGAAGGGGATGGGAGCCTCGCAGGGAGGCGTATTCTAGGAGCGTGGCGAAGGATGGCACAAGGACTGTAAACGCTGGTCAAAAACTTTTTGTATAGAGTCTTTCTAGGGCCTTTCGGCACTATTGTTTTTTGCAGTATTTTGGCCGATTAGTTTTTTACGGAGGGTTGATGGTCATGTGGTTCCCTCGCGGTGACCCGTGACCCCCACGGGTGTTGACGAACGGGCTGGGACCAGAGGCCAGGAGAAAGGGGCTGTGCCATGGCCAGAATTCTTGTGATCGAAGATGAGCCAAGCATGTTGGATCTCCTCGACACCGTGCTCCGCCGCAAGGGACACGAGGTCGTTCTGGCGGAACGTGGCCGAAAGGGGTTGGAACTGTTCCAACGAGAGCACCCGCATGCGACGATTCTGGATCTCAAGATGCCTGATATAGATGGGTTGGCCGTTCTCAGAGAGATTCGGGCCCTCGATCCACACGCACCGGTCATCATCCAGACAGGGTTTGGAACGGAGGACAGCGTGCGGCAGACCCGTGAGTTGGGCGTGACCGAATTCCTCCAAAAAGGCTTCTCTTTGCACACCCTGGGAGCGGCGTTGGATCGTGTCCTGAAGCACATGAAGAGGACCATGGAGGTGGACGAACGACGCCAGTTCTCACGTTTTTGGGTTCAATTCCAGATTTCCTTATTCCAAGGTGGAGTACTGATTGGCGATGGCATCGGTTATGAGCTGTCGACGGGGGGCTGTACGGTGGAGAGCCAGGCGAACGTAAGAAAAGGCGACCAGGTGGCGCTGCAGCTCTATCTGCCTGATCACCAGGACCCGCCCACACCACTGATGGTCGAGGTAGCAGTGGTCCGCTGGACCATCCAACAGAAGTTGGGCTTGGAATTCATCCGCCTGCCGAGTGGGGATCAACAGCGACTTCGCCGACATGTAACGACCATCCAGACGACCAACCCCTGAAGGCGGACATTCCTTCGACGGTTCCACAAACTCGCATCCACTGGTCTACTACTCAGCACCAGGAGTGCGATGAGGAGCATTCGTTTCATGTGAATCCCTCGGTAGGGCATGGTCACTCATTTCTTGATCGGCTTCCACTCACTCTGGACAGGGGTCATCTGCCGTTACTGGATAACGTCTTCCTCATATGCCTGGCTGATGATGGAGCGGTTTAAGTCGTAAACCATTTCGCTCAAAACGTTGTCAGGCATGTAAAATGGAAAGATAAATACCAGGAAGAGCTGGAACCGGTGGGTTACTGTCTCTACCTCCTCAAACGTTCCCAAGCTCTGCAGCTCCCTGTTCTTCATCGTCGTCGTGATACTGACTTCGGACTGGGCGTAAGTAGGAACTACAAACGCTGTGAAAAACGAAGCGAGGCTTAGCCACATACTGGTTTCATTACGGCGTAGTACGTGAACCTCGGCTCTGAGATCGGTATCTGCACCACCAATCTTCACATCTGAAAAAAGGCCTGAGTCTCTGTAGGCCTTAGCTATACTGTTTAACCCGCGATGCCTTACATCCGAGGTCGGCAATCGCTCCCCCGCGGGGAAGGAATTCCTGTATTCCTTCAGGGTGTGTACATCCTTCGCAATTGTCTCGCCACTTATGAGGAGACTGATCGACTGCTTACTTGACGCAGTGGTTATCGGCCAGGAAGCTGGGGGCTGGAAGGGTCCTTCTCGAAATGCTGCACAGGCACTGAGTGACACCACAACCGTGATGAATACGAGCGGTACCAACGCTCGGTGGCCGACCATCACGCCTCCTCCTTATGGAGCCGGATTCGGTGGGTGAAGAGCACGAGGGCCTCGCAGGGAGGCGTATTGTAGGAGGGGAGCGAAGGAGGTGCAAGGGTGATGAGCTGAGAAATTGGACGTATTTCAGCAACGGTCAGAATTCGTCCCTTCCGCCACTCTCACGGCGGCACTTCAACACATAAACCCCACACTCGCCGGTGTGAGGCGCAATGAATCACCGAGGCAGTTCCAGCCCCGACTCGCATCCGCACAATATCAGTTGTTCATCAGTTCTCAGTAAGACCAGCTCTTCCCGATCATCGTGAGCAGGCAGAGCCCGGCCTGTCTTACATGTACTTGTGACCCCAACGCTCTCGCTCCATCTCTCGCCTCTTCTGGCGGTGCATGGCCTTCATCTTTTTCTGCTGTTCCGGGCTCAGCACCGTCTTCGCTTCCCGATAGGCCTTAATCGAGGCCAGGCGTACGTCAGCCTTGAGCGCATAGACTTCTTTCACCGCGGCTTCGATCTGAGTCATTGTCGAGAGGTCGTCGTGCAGCAGGGCATGCAAGTCGACCTTTGCCAAGTTCACGTCCGCCTTCCTGGTGATACGCTCTTTCTTGAAGGCAATCTTAATCGCACGGAGACTCATTTCCTGTACATCGGTGATGCCTAAGTCATCCTTGGCCATCAATACGTGTCGAATGAAATCGGCGGCGTCAGGATGCTTGGCGTGCCCGTGTCCGCGTGAATCGGCCCAGCTGGGTATACTCGAAAGAAAGGTCAATGCGCTTCCGATAAAGAGCGTCAAGAGCCAGAATGAAGGTTTGTGAATGTTGTTGAACTTCATGGCGAAACCTCCCATTTTTTTCTGCTGAAGGAGTAGAGCATCCAGGTCCCCGTCATCAAGTCGGTCGATGAGCAGGCACCAGATCGTTTTTGTTCGTAAATTCATTGTAACAAATTGGAGTAGGTACCGACACTCCTGTGTTCGCAACGACAAGGGGACAACAGACTGGGGGCGATGTGGGGACTCTGGCTGGGCAGGCTACCGGCTTAGGGCCAAAAGGAAAAGCCTTCCGAATGGAGGTGTCAAGACGCCCCTATCGACTTCGCTTGCCCGCACGATCCGTCGACCCTGCATAATAACCTCATGAAGCCCTTGTGGTAGGTGGTGTGTTGTCAAGAGAGCGTGATGCCTACTGTCTAAATCTCGTGGGGTCCTGTGCATAACGACGTGGCAGACGGCCCTCCTTTCGGCCAGACCCTCACAGAGGATCTGGACTTGTTTAAGGGGGGCTAAGTCACTTCACTCTGCCGCCCTTACCGCGATGCCAACGCCGTTCTGCATCACGTGAGGCGTGCCGGATAATCAAACACATCTGTTTTTTTCACCTTCGGATCAATGAGAACGCTCGGCTGTTGTGTCTCGACATGGGGCTGCTGCGCCGCAGCTACGGGAGTCACTCAACGCAATGAGCAGGATTCTCAGAGAGTTATGCAAGTTCCCGCACTGGCAGCTACTTTGCAATGTCGTTCGTTGGAGCAATACGGAAGCGACTGCCAGGAGCGGCAACGGTGCTTACCAGGGTAGAGGAGGTGAGGAAAGCCCGTTGGAGTAGTTGCCCCGAGACAAGGGGTCGGAGACGCATCAGGGCCGAAAGGGTAGTGAACCCTACCCACACGAAACAACACAACAGATAAGGAGAATCCCATGTTGAACGCCATTTGGCAGTTTATGAAGGAAGATGAAGGTGTTGCGGCAGGAGAGTATGCGCTGATGAAATTGCGCAGCATCAGTCGTACCCCCGTCTCTTTCAGACTCATGTATTCGTGCGTCGATGGAGACGATGCCATGATGGAAGATGGTACCGCCGTGGACCTGTCCAAGGGCGGAATGGGTATTCGTGGGAATCAGCCCGTCCAGGTTGGAATGGAGCTGGCTCTTTTCCTCTATCTCCCGGACGAAGAAGACCCTTTGTCCGTCCTGGTGTCCCTCCTGGCAGCCCGTGTCGCCTGGACCGGCAAGGACCAGTTCGGCGTGGAGTTTAAGAAACTAAGTCTTCAAGAAGGGACCCGGCTACGCTCATTTCTTTGTGACCAGTTAATCCAGTAGGTGTAGTCATATCGACTATCTCACAAGCATGAGAGCGGTATGCGGTTCATGTCCGAGAAAAACCTCACGCCAGTTAGCTCTGGTGGACCGACCGCTGAGACGGATACGTTCAGGCTTGTTACGGGCTCCCACAATTCCGACGTTCTGCATCATCACGATCATCACGCGGTGTGACGATTTCCAGTACCTCGATGGCCCCCATCTAATCCTCCATCAGATCCCTGATCACCAGCTCCAAACGCTGGTGCTCAGTATCCGTGGTCCGAAAGAAGGCCAGCCCGAATGTCTGGCCGCTGACCCACTGAACCTTTGCCTCCTCCATCATGAGCGGCCATCCAAAGCCTGTCACATAGATGCGCAGTTCCAACGATATGCCCAGCTCCATGGTGACAGGACTCTCGATACGACATCCGCCCGTCGACAGATCCTGCACGACGCCCGTCCCTTCCAGCTTCGTAGAACCCAAAAAAGTGTGCGGAATTGCTCCCGAAGGCGCGGCATAGCTCGGCGATCAGCATCCCTAATATCATGACTGACTGGCCTTCCACCTTCCCATCAATGAGGCGTTGCCCAAAGGTAATCCCGTGGATATCGGCTTCCTGCTCCGTCACATACAAGACATCGTTTGAGAACGCACGAGTTTTGACACCACCGTGCTGCTCGAAAAAAAATAAAGATGCGAAGCCACCATTTCTTATCACCGTCTGGCAGGTGATGCGGGGTGGACTGAATCTTGTATCCCTGATACTTGACAGACTTTCCCATAGGCTTAATTCTTCCCCTTCGGCAGAATCTCCTTCCGCTCCAATTCTTGGATCCACCACCGTGCGACTCGACGCTTCTCACGGCACTTTTTGAGCAAATCGCGGAGGGATTCTTCGATCAGTTCATTTAGCCACTTGCTCGTCCACGGAAAGGTGCTCCACACTCTAGCATATGATAAATATCCAAGCGAAGATTGTACTGCTGGGAATTGTCATCATTTCGTGATCGGCGTATTGTTACCCAATCAATACGGAGGCCCCTATGCGATACGTCATGATGACAATGGTAATGGCTCTGATCTGCCTTGACCTGAGCACCGCTCAAGCAGTATCCCATGAGGAACGTGAATCCTTGCGGGGGCTTCCAGGGGTAGCAGTGGTCATCGAGGACATAGACCTAGATGCTCAAGAGGACGGCTTGTCGCACGAGGCGGTTCTCACAGCCGTCGAACGTATCCTCCGCTCCAGCGACATACGGGTCCTCACTCGAACAGAAAGCTTCCAGACGCCCCCCGAACCGCATCTTTACGTGCGAGTCACTTTAATGCCGGATAATAATAGCGGATATGCTTTCTCTGGTGTAGTTGAGCTTCACCAACGAGTGTCATTATTCCATAGGCCACAGCGCAAAATGAGTACGGAAACATGGAGCGTCCGCTCGATAGGAACTGTCGGTAGAAACCAAATTAGGAGCGTTATATCAAAAATGATTGAACCGCAGGTCAAGGAATTTGCGAACGACTTTCTAGCCGTCAATCCTCTATAGCGGAGGGTTTACATTTGGCGCAAGAACGATGAGCAGAGAAACTGGACGTGTTTCAGCTACGGGCTGAACGTGTGACTTCCGCCACTCCCACGGCGGCATCGTGAGGTAGATCCTCCGCAACACCCGCACTTTCCTTAATGATTTGATCGCTGGAAGCTACTTCCTCACTGCAATCCCGTGCGGATCGGCGGTTTCCTTCCCATCTTTTCTGTTCGTGATGGCGGCTTGGCCCTTGTAGTGACCGATTTTTCCACCTGCATCGACCTGAATCACTCCCACGCCTGGGATCGTGCCCTTGGCGTTGTTCGCGTTCTTGTCATTGCCGGTCAATGGATTCGGCCCGCGCAGAACGACGAACACGTACTGCCCATCCGGTGCCACATCCAGCAAGTCCGGGGCCGGATCCGCATTGGCGCTCGTCACCAGATCCACCGAACTGACGCTCAAGTTACTCAACGTGTCGATGATTTCGATGTTGTTCCCGGCTCGATCCACACTCCATACATAGCGTCCCACGGACGCCATCCCGTGAGAGTCGGCAAACTTGTTAACGCGTTGTGATACGAGCTTGGCTGAAATTGATTGGGGCAAATTCGAGATATCGAGCGCATATATGTCATACGACAACGGTGCAATCGGCCAGCCACCGCCAGAGTTGATGTACATCGTGCCGCCGGATTGAATACCGCCACAGCCGGCTGGGTGGATCTGGTTATTGTCCATTGTGGCCACGACCTTGAGCGGCGTTGTGGTCACGTCCACAACCAGGAGTCCTCCTCCGCGGAGGGTGACGAAGGCATACTGGCTGGACGATTCGGTAATCGGGTAGATCGGCGCGGTGTCCGGGCGCTCACCGCCTTGCAGTGTGGCTAAGTTAAGGACATCTTTGTCGGGGTCGAAGTTGTACTTGTGGGCTGCGTAGTCTGTCCAGATACGAATGAATTTCTTTTCGGCTATATTGGCGGCGATCGCCAACTTCTGATTCGGCGTCGGCCAGGCGGCATGCACGTTCTTTCCCATCGACAGGCATGCCTCTGCTTTCTTCGTCGCCGCATCCATAAATAAGACCTGTCCGCTCAGAAACGAGATAAGGGCATGGTCCTGACTGGCGTTGAAGAAGAGCATGTGGGGGCGGCGGAGGGCTTTCTTCGTGGCCACTTCACAGAACTTGCCGATCTCGCCTGAAAAATCGATGGTCTGAGTCGGTTTGGCCGAAGAGGGATTGGCTGCCAGCTGGGCGCCATCGTAAATGTACAGGAATCCTCCGCTCTCTTTTTCCCAGTATCGGACTGGTCGGTGAGCCAGACTTCATAGGCCTGTGCACCGGGAACTGCCAAGACCAGCGCGGCCAGCAGGGTCACAAAGCGTAGCGATCGTCCCAGTGGCACTGTCTGTCCAGGGTGAGTCATGATGGCCTCCAAGGATGGGAACGGGATGGGAATTGCCGCTTCATACTGAACTCTTTGAAGGCGAGTTTCCAGAGGAGGATTTCCAGGACCTTGGCCGAGTGCCTCGCGACATTCTAATAAAAATGGGGCGGGTAGTTGTCACACACCCCTGTAGGTTATGGGCATGGGACTCTATTAAGGAATGCACCACGGTGACATAAGGGGGCACTTCATTCACGCAGCTGATGGCGAATGCCATTGTCACAGTACCACTCACTCGGCGAGAAGACATCCTGGCCGGCTAATGCACCAACTCGTATCGAATGGCACCGAGTAATTTTCTCATATCGAAGGGTTTTTGAAACGTCTGACGAGCACCCAACAGCCTGGCCACTTTTAGCTGACCCTCGCTCTCTAGGACGCCGGACATGGCAATGACTTTGGCGTTGAGAAAGTTCTTGGTCAGGTCCAACATCATTTCGAGGCCGTTCATCTCAGGCATGGCAATATCGGTGATGATTAAGTCCGCAGATTTCTCTCGATACAGCTCAAGTCCAAGACGGCCATTAGACGCTTCAAGGACTTCGTGGCCAGCCCCTTCCAGTGCGATATGGAGTAGAGAGCGTATGAGTTCATCATCATCAATGACGAGTATTCTGGCCATGGGAGTATCTCCTTGACCGCCCACACATGGCTTCGCGGATCGGAGGACTGACCCTCTAGAGAAAAGCATAGCGGACGCCTTGGAAAGGGGACAGACCAAAAGGAAGTAACTCCGAAGGGGGGAGGGTAAACCTATGATTTTTATTGACCCGCGTTGTTCAGGTTTTTGTGACGTGTGACCCAACCCCCAAAAACTGGGTCACAAAGAACTTGAGGAACAGACAGGTATCTCACGAGGGAGTGGTCTACCTTTCCGGTTTTGGGACAGAAATTTCACTTGCTGCTTTTTCGCCACTCCCACGGTGGCACGGGAGTCAATACCACCAGGACCAACCCTCTTTGATGAGCGTGTGATTCACGTTGATGCCATCGGACAGGATCACTGCTTGCCGCAGGCAACTTTCCACAGAACTTGATTCATACTCTCTGGTTCAACTGGGAGCCAGTAGTCCTTGTCTACGTATCCATCATCCGCGATACCGATTCCCATACGGTGTGAGAACTCCGTGAATGACAGCAACCGAAGGCGCATTGTCACGCAGTCGAATTGCTTGTGGGTCGTCGTCGACAAAAATCGGGGGGTTGCTCTCGGACCCCCTTGCATCCACACAAAGTCAGTTAATTGCCACAGCGTCACCAAATTCCCTTCTCGGCGAATGGAGGCTGGATCGATGTACACAGTCTGTAGTTCCGATAGTTGATTGTTTTTCTCAACCGCCACCCATTTTGCATACACGGGTCCATGACTCAGCACCAGGAGTGTGATGAGGAGCAGTCGTGTCATGTGAGTCCATCGGGAAGTCATGGGCACCTATTTCTTGATCGGCTTCCACTCCCGCGCCAGCTTGTGCGCCTCATCAATCTGGGCAGGGGTCATCACTCGTTACTGGATAACGCCTTCTTCATAGGCCTGGCTGATGATGGAGCGGGTTAAGTCGTACATCAGTTCGTCCCAAACGCCGTAAGGCCCGTGAAATGGCGTGAGAAATATCAGGAAGAGCTGCAGCCATCCGGTTACTGTCTCTGCCTTCTCAAACGTTCCCAAGCTCTGCAGCTCCCTGTTCTTTATCGTCGTCGTGATAATGATTTCGAACTGGACGTAAGTAGGAACTACAAACGCTGTGAAGATCGACGCGAGGCGTCGCCATATACTGGGGTATTCTTCACGCTGTAGTACGTGAATCTCGGCTCTGTGATCCGCCACCGAATCCGGCTCCATACGGAAAAGGCTGCCATGGCCGGCCACCGAAGCACCAAACTTCACCCCTGAAAACAGGCCGGAGTCGCTGTAGGCCTTCGGGATACTTCCCCACCCGTGACGCCGTACCTGCCGTCCCGGCAATTACCTCCCCGCGGGGTAGGATAGCTTGAGCTTTGGATCCTTCGAAATTTCCTCGCCACTTATGACCAGACTGATCGACTGCTGACCTAACGCTGTGGTGATCGGCCAGGAAGCAGGGGGCTGGACGGGTGCCTCGCGAAATGCTGCACAGGCACTGACTGACACCACAACCGTGAGGAATACGAGTGGGACCAACGTTCGGTAGAGGATCATCACGCCTCTTCTTTAGGGAGACGGATTCTGTGGGTGGAAGGCATGGGAGCCTCGTCGGGAGGCGTATTGTAGGAGGGGAACGATCAAACCGCAAGGCGGGGTGTTGCCCTTCCTCCTTCAAGTTGCCATACATCGAAAGTAGGCTGTCTGCTCTTCGGTTGAGGAGGGGGAGTACTTTCAAGACGCTGGCTATTCGCTGTTATGAGGCAGAAAAGGTACGGGGAGTCTTTGTCAGAGCACATGCGAATCGCGTGGGGGTTGTTTTTTATCTATCAGGAGTCGACAATGGGAATTGTTCATTGATTTGCACCACACTGGTCCGATGACTCACTATCAACACTAGAGAGACTTAACCATGAGATTACGAAATACCTTGTGGATAGTTATGGCACTGGTTGTCTCTGGCAACGTCGGCGATGTCTGGGCTGATGACGCGACGCGTCCTGCTCCATTCCAAAGGAGCCAGCTCCAGGAACTAGCCCTCCGATTGAAGCCCAGTGAAACCTCCACGCGTGATCGTGACCTGCCCCCAGTGATTAGGCCACCTGTTCTGTTAGTACGCATGCTTCAGGAGCCGGTGGCCGATAGCCCAAGGCGCTGTGGGGCCGGACGTGATTATAGGTTCGCCGCCAGCGTTCAATGATGACCTGCGCTGATGACCTGCGCTTCCCGCAGCGTATAGAAGAGTTCCCTGTTTAGCAATTCGTCCCGGAACTTGCCATTGAAGCTCTCGCTATAGCCATTCTCCCAGGGACTGCCCGGCTCGATGAACAAGGGCACGACGGTCAGCAAGCGATACCAGGCCCGCAGAGCCGTGGCGATAAACTCCGGTCCATTGTCCGAGCGCGAATGTGTGTCGGACAGCCATGCGTCAGGAACAGCTCCCCCAGTACCTCCTGGACATCGCTTGCCCTCATACGGCGGCGCACCGCAAGGGCCAGACACTCCCGCGTGTATTCGTCCACCACGGTGAGCATTTTCAAGGGCCGCCCATCCCGAGTGCGTTCCATGACAAAATCATACGCCCACACATGGTTCGGATATTCCGGTCGCCGCCGTACGCAGGAACCGTTAGTCAGCCAGAGTCGGCCTCGCTTCGGCTGCTTCTGCGGCACCTTGAGCCCCTCCTGTCGCCCCAGTCGCTCCACGCGTTTGTGGTTCACCCGCCAGCCTTCTTGATGCAACAGCGCGGTGATCCGACGAGACCCATAGCGCCCATACTCACGGGTGAGCGCGACGATCCGCGTCCGCAGAGACTCCTCGTCGTCCGCCTTGATGGGCACATACTGTTGCGTGCCCCGGCATTGCCCCACGACTCGACAGACCCGGCGTTCAGAGACCGAAAACATGGCCGGCACATGGCAGACCGTTTCTCGGCATCGGGCCGGGCTTAGAAGTTTCCCGCTGCCACCTCCTTCAAAATGCTGTTGTCCAGGAAGAGGTCCGCCACGAGTCGCTTGAGTCGGGCATTCTCTTGTTCCAGGCCCTTTAACCGTTTGGCCTGATCCACGCGCAAACCACCGTACTCTTTCTTCCACCGATAGTAGGTCTGTTCCGTGATCCCCAACTTGCGACAAGCTTCCACCAGTCCAAGGCCTCTGCCCATCTCACTTTCGATCGTCCGCAGATGCCCGATGATCTCCTCGACCGGATACCGTTTGCGTGCCATGCCCCCTCCTTCCGTCGGCCGGAATCCTAACGCTACATCCGGCCTGGTTTATAGGGGGCAGGTCACATTCGCTCGGACAATGGACCGGAGTTTATCGCCACGGCTCTGCGGGCCTGGTATCGCTTGCTGACCGTCGTGCCCTTGTTCATCGAGCCGGGCAGTCCCTGGGAGAATGGCTATAGCGAGAGCTTCAATGGCAAGTTCCGGGACGAATTGCTAAACAGGGAACTCTTCTATACGCTGCGGGAAGCGCAGGTCATCATTGAACGCTGGCGGCGGACCTATAATCACGTCCGGCCCCACAGCGCCTTGGGCTATCGGCCACCGGCTCCTGAAGCATGCGTACTAACAGAACAGGTGGCCTAATCACTGGGGGCAGGTCACGCTGATTGCTGACCAGCCGGGAGTTTTTGTACCACCTACCATGTGAGTGATTGCCCAGCCCCTAGTTGTTAGGCCACTATTCAAGTTCCTTCACGCCGACAGAACCCAAAACCCGAACAGGAGACCAGCTACCGCTTGAGGAATATGCCAGCGTTGTTCGCCACGGCGCCTTGCACAGGGAAGCGACGGTAGGGACGAATCGCGAAGGACACGGGAGCCTCGCAGGGAGGCCAATTCTAGGAGGGGAATGAGGAATTCGAAAGGCGGGGCGTGAGAAACTGATGGTATTTATCGGCGAGGATTTGTTGCAGTTGGTTTGCTCAGCTATCGCTCATTTGCCGATCCGCCCCTTATTTCCCCAAGCTGTGACAAGTGCCTGGTCAGGTGCCGCTTTAGTCTTTAGCAAGTGCTATCCTTAGTGGCTGTTACGTCGACCTTACCACTCCATTCGGATGGCGCGGCATCAACCTTTATACCAAACTTGCGGTTGTATTCCGGTTTGAAGAGGGCAGTGGAATCCCCAAAAGAAAAGCTCGACACAAGCACTGGGTGGAATGACGTCTCAAGGATCGGACTTCCATTGTTGTCGAGACAGTAAATCGTAATCTCGACCTTGGACATTGCGCGATCGTCTCCGTTCTTAACTTCGCTAAACACTCCCTTGCCACCGAGCGCGGTGGGTTTGACAGAAACTCCCTTAACATTGATCTTGCCGAGGTATGCAGATTCAGTGGCGGGAGCTGTCGTTGGCTCTCCAGAGGTAGGTACAGAAGATGGCACCTCGATGCCCATAGTACTAATCGATTCTGGTTTCTTGCCTATGGTCCAGGAGAGGAGGAACCCGCTGAGCGTTCCCCATGTAAAGACACCAATTGCTGTGAGGATAAGGAAGGCTGGAATCGCTGCGATCGCCCACTTCACCATGAAAACGACCATCGAAAAGAAAGGCATACGGATGTCTGTCACAACGACGTCCTGCTTATTCGTTTCGTCCGACATCACCGCACCTCCCTTGTGCCGTCAGGCTAGGCCGTCCGTGTGAGGGAGTCAAGGATGAAGCTAGGTGATCGAGGTGGGCCAGTAAAAGGATAATTATTTATAGTAGTAAGGATTTCGTTATCTTTAAAAAGGTAAAAATACGGTCACCTCGGTCACCCTTTTCGGTGGTTCATCCCTCCCTAAGTGTCGCCCTGACAGGACGCCGTCGCTAGCGATCGGTTCCCAAGGGGTGATTGAGAGGCTCGAACGGAGTGGTGGGATTCTAGCGATTGGCGGGATTGAAAGGGTTGTTGGGCTGTAACGATTCGCTGGGGTAACCGGATTACCGGGATCATAGCGACTCGCATGGTTGGATACCCTCACGCCAACGGTTCATGTACGGCACTGATTACTGGATGACGAAATGCGCCCGCCGGTTTTTTTGCCAACACCCCTCGTTGTGCTTTTTACAGAATGGCCTTGCCTCTCCGTAGCTGGTTGTCTGAATGCGAGAGGCTGGAATCCCCAGATCCTCTAGATAGCGCTTCGCCGACCTGGCACGCTTCTCGCCCAGGACAAGGTTGTAGGCCAACGTTCCCCGCGCGTCACAATGGCCCTCGATCACAAACGACTTGCCCGCCTCATCGCCCATCCACTTTGCATTCCCTTCCAATATGGGCTGCGCATCCTTTCGAATATTGTACTGATCAAAGTCGAAATAGATGTCTCCCAGGCCGGTCAGATCAGGCAAGAGCGCAGAGCCATTGCTAATCGAGGCGGAGCCGCTCCCAGGCGTATCTTTCAACTGTGAACCGGCTTTGGGCGATGGAGTTTCCACGGAGGCTATCTGATCCTGCTCCACGCTTTCCACAGCCTCGTCGGGAACACCCTTATCTTTCGTCGTCATGGTGGTTTGGTCACCGGCGGTCGACGCGACCCGTTTGGCTGCACACCCCCCGACAACCAGCAACATCCCGAGACTCACTATCACCGCACCGATCTGGGCACCGACTCGGCCTCTCCTCATTCGATACCTCTGGTTCATCGAGTGCTCTGCTTTTCCAGGGTAGGCACGATCTGCCCCTGCACATTTTCGGTAATAATGTTGTAGCGGATGTACGGGTTCTTCACCATCTGGCTGGTTTGCGTACAGCCGAACAATCGAGTCGGCAACTATTATATCCTACACCGCCTGCCCCTTTGGCGCAATCGTAACCTCGTCAGTATACGACTCACACAGGTACGGAGCCGCACGGGTTTTATCCTGCATCGCAAGGCAATTGACTTCGTATACCGAACCAGATAATACACAGTTAGCTCGATGACAGAAGCCATTGTATTCGCTGCAGGTCTCTTCCTTGGCATCACTACGGTCGAGGCAGGCACTATCGGTCGTTCGTAGCCACATTCGAGACCCCAACCCGATGTTCACGCTCATCACATTCGGCAGCCTGGTCTCCACCTTCGAGCTTGTTGCGTGGGGCTTTGTGGTTCTCCCATGGTACTGGCCCATTCTCGCGTTCATTGGGATCTCGCTGCTCGTCCGCATCATCGTGCTTGAGACGATCTGGCTGTTCTTCTATAAAACCATGCCCGTAACAGGTCTTCTTACCATGGCAGCCGTGGCAGCCGTCGTAGAATTTCATCACGTGTTTACTTCCCCTCTGATAGTTACTCAATACCCTATTAGTAAGGGACATAAGCGAAAAGGCTCTCTAGGAGCCAGCCAAGGCGCTGACGCGAGGAACTGAACGTATTTCGATAATGAATGGATGTGTCTAGGTGGTGAGTGCGGAGGTGTGAGGGGTGGGCTAAGAGGGAAGTTGAATTCCTGCTAGGGCTGCCTCTTTCCTAGGATGGGACGAAAATCTAAGATCCTAATCGGGAAGGGCATGTTGGCCTCGCAGTGAGGCGTATTGTAGGAGGGTGGTGGTGAGCACAACATGAGCACACCGGCGACTACTCCCTCTAGTAGCCCATCCCCCCATAATAGCCGCTTTCCTCGTGTCCACCTGGTCCGTAGATTGATGAGAAAGAAGCGGTGTGGTTTCTGTACACGCTTGACTGGGTTATTACACTGTAGTTGGGAGCCAGTTCAGCTGCCTTTTTAAAATGGGTCGTTGCCTCTGAATGAAGAGCCAGCTTGTGAAGTACCAGGGCAAGATTGAAGTGCAATTCGGCGAGATTCGGATCGGCCTCAATCGCTGACGCAAAATGTTCCCTGGCTACCGACCAACGTTGCATCTCGTATTGTGCAATTCCTTCGGAGTTGTGTTGGGTGGCAGTGGCATCGCTGCTCGGCGTCGTCACCAGGGGCACGCTCGGCGGAGCCGCGCAAGCACTTTGCAGGACTACTAGGCTAAACGCGACAGCAAATCGAGTGAGGTTCATGTGACCTCCCCCCAGTTGTTAGGCCAGCGTTGTACGTAATGCGCATTGCACAAGCAAACGACGGTAGGGACGAAGTGTGAACGGCATGCGAGCCTCGCAGGGAGGGTCATTCTAGGCCGCTGTTGGAAGAGACACAAGAGTTGAGCAGTCAACGTGAACGGAAACAGTGCATGGCGTTCGCCTTCGCATGAGGGATCGCAGACTATTCTATCATTTTGCGCCAGCCGCCTTGAGGAGTTGAGCGACACGGATAGTTCTCGCCACGCTGAGTGCCGTTGAGCCGTCGTGCGCTGGCACGTGCACATCCGCCTGGCTGGCGAGCAGCATCTGCACCAACTGCGCCTGGCCCTGCTCTGCAGCGACGTACAGGGCTGTTGCGCCGTCGGACGCTTGCACGTGCACATCTGCCTTGTTGGCGAGCAGCAGCTGGGCAACCTCCGTCTGGCCGTTCAGTACAGCCCAGATCAGGGCGGTCATGCCGTCGTTCCTTTGCACGTTCACATCCGCCTTATTAGTGAGCAGTATCTGCACCACCTCCGTCTGGCCGTTCCGTGCAGCAAGGTGCAGGGCTGTCGTGCCGTTGATACTTTGCCGGTTCACGTCGAAGCCCTCGGTCAACAACGCTTTTACCTTTGTGGTGTCTCCCTGATGGGCCGCAGTTATTAGCTCATCACTATCAGGTGCATTTGTACATGCGGGTTGAATCGCAACAAGGGTCAGACTGGCCACGATGAGCATGCCGAACCAATGCACCGCATGGTTGTCATCCTGGTGTTGGCACTGCCCACTGGATCGGCAGCGACCCGCATGTCCATCGGGTAAGGTCGTGTGGTGATTGGTAACCATGTCACTACCTCCTGCGTGATGTGAGAGGGCTGCGCTGACTAGCCCATAGTTGTGAGGCCACCGTTAGACGTGACCGCATTATGCACAGAAAATCGGCGGTAGGGACGAAGCGTGAACGGCATGGGAGCCTCGCAGGGAGACATATTCTAGGAGGGTGGCGAAGGAAGGGCAAGGGTGATGAGCAGAGAACTCGGTTCACAAAATCGAATTTCAATTGGCCTTGGCCGGACCGTTCGTACGACAAGGGGAGGGGTAGTCGGCACACACCCCCATACGTCATGCGAATGGGACTCCTTTAAGGAATGCACCCCGTTGACAAAAACAGGTTACCTGAAACGTGCAGTTGCCAGTCGGCCTCCTTGCTAAAACGCCTGTTCGCTTTTAAACCGATTTTCATTTAGCAAAAACAAGGAAGCCTTGTTTAGAAAGGAAATCGTATTCATCTACTAGGCGATACCCCGCGGCCTCCATCTCGAATCGAATTACCTCGACCGGGGTTATATGGCCAAAGAGTCTCTGGAACCAAGTCTTTCCCGCAAAGTCAATGATGGCAATCCGTCCACCGTCATGGACGTATTTCCTGACGTTGGCAAAATAGTCCACCCTTTTCTTTATATGGTGGTAGGTGTTGCATGAGAAGATCAGATCTACACCATTTTGAGGGAGCAGCGGATCGTCGTTTCCGCTCAGTATGGTCATTACATTCTTGTACTCTTTCTCCTGGGCACGCTGGTTAAGATGTTCAACCATCCCTCGATCCACATCTGCCGCATAGACTGTTCCGCTCAAACCCGTTGCATCGGCTAAACGAAAGGTGAAGTAGCCACCACCTGCGCCCAAGTCAACAATGTCCTCCCCTGGCTGGATTCGGAGTGTACTGATCACTCGCTCTGGTTGCTGCCAAGTATCCCTATCTATTCCCTCATAGGCAAATCGCTTAAACGTTGTACCGCCATCGCTAAGTAGAATTCCAAGGACTACCAGCAATGAGAGAATTGCTAAAATTAACGATCTTTTCATCAGTTCTCCTACACCCTAGCTCGTACGAATCCTAATCAAACTGTGCCGAGTCTGATCCATCCACGCGATCGTGACCTGACTCCTATGGTTGTACCAAGCCCATGGCGCGAGGCCATGGCTCAGTATGAAGGAATCAAGGGGCGTATGCAGCTGAACGGTTTTATCGACTCAGAAGAGCAGACACGAGGATGCTTACCGGATACTTCTAGTTCCAAGTGGCCCCCCCCCACCCGTCATGGGCATGGGACTCTTTTAAGGAATGCACCCCGTAGGCAAAAGGGGGGGGCTTTGTCGGCAGGGTGGGGGGACCACTAACTTTCTTTGGCCTTGACCTACCTTTCGCTGTCTGCCCTAACAGCCGATGCCCCCTTGCAGCAAATCGTTTAATGGGTCGCTAACTAGATGCGAGCAGCTATACTCGAAAATGGTTAGTCAGTATCACGTGACGTTGATCAGGATTTGGTGATCATCATGATGATCAAGCGAGAGTATTGAAGAACGGGCTGGAAACAGAGGTCAGGAGAAAGAGGCTATGCAATGGCCAGAATTCTTGTGATCGATGATGAGCCAGGCATGTTGGATCTCCTCGACAACGTACTCCGCGACAAAGGACATGAAGTCGTCCTGGCGGAACGTGGCCGAAAGGGGGTGCAACTGTTTCAACAGAAGCGACCGCATGCGACGATTTTAGATTTCATGATGCCTGATATGGGGGGGCTTGCCGTTCTCAGGGAGATTCGGACCCTCGATCCAAAGGCACTGGTCATCATCCTGACAGGGTGGGGAACGGAGGAGAGAGAGAGGCAGGCCCGTAAGTTTGGCGCGGCCGAATTCCTCGAAAAAGACTTCACATTGCCCACCCTGGGAGCGACGCTGAATCGTGTCCTGACGCAGGTGGGGAACACCATGCAGGTGGGGAAGACCATGATGGGGGACGGACAACGGCAGTTCCCACGTTGTGTGGTTCAATTCCCGATTTCCTTGTTACAAGATGGAGTCAAGATTGGCGACGGCACCGGCTATGACCTGTCGGCGGGGGGCTGTACGGTGGCGAGCCAGGCGAACGTCGGAAAAGGGGACCATGTGACGCTACAGCTCTATCTGCCTGATTACGAAAACCCGGGCACACCACTGATGATCGAGGTAGCCACGGTCCGCTGGACCATCCAACAGAAGTCGCGCCTGGAATTCATCAGCCTGCCGAGTGGGGATCAACAGCGACTTCGCCGGTATGTAAAGACCCTTCAGACAACCAGCACCAGAAGGTCGCGTTGATCGAACCGAGGAATTCCTAGATACCGACGCGACTGCCTGTAGGTCACAAAGAAAATATTTACACAGAGGGGCTTGACATTCTATTTCAGACTATATAGTCTGTAACTATCATTCACGGGGCAGAGGGATTTCATCATGGCGAGGCCGCAAGAATTTGATCCGAACGACGCGCTGCAGACCGCGATTAATTTATTTTGGGAGAAAGGGTACTACGACAGTTCCGTGGATGAAGTCGTCAAGCGCTCGGGCGTGGCCAAGTATGGCATCTATGGGACGTTCGGGACGAAACGCGAGCTGTTTAAGAAAGTGCTCGCCCAATATGCCCGCGATCGGCGTCAAGACATTCTAGGCCTTCTTCGAAAACCAGACGCGTCACTTCCTGAGGTCAGTGCCTTTTTTCAAGCGGTGCCCAAGCGGGTGACGCAAAAGAACCATCCAGGTGGGTGCCTCATCTGTAACACAGGAATCGAGCTCGGGTTGAGAGATCCTGAAATTCGAGACTTCGTCAAGAATGTGTTTCGTGATTTTGCCAACGTCATGAAGCGTTGCCTCGAGCGCGCAGTGGAGAAGGGGCAACTGCATACGTCCACGGATCTTGCCTCGCTGGCGACGTACCTGGTGACCGAACTTCGAACGTCGCTCCTGTTGGCCAGGAGTGGACACTCGCGCCGCGATATCCAACGTCATTTGGATGTGGCCCTGCAGGTGCTGCGCTAATATTTTTTACCAGTTTCAGACTATTTAGTCTGATATTACAAAGGTGGTGCGCTATGACCTGCGAACGATGCAAGGGGCTGATGGTGAGCAAACAGATTTGTGACCTTCAGGGGATGAGCAGTAATCTGCGTGCGAACGGCTATTGCTGTCTGCTCTGCGGAGATCTGGTGGACGCCGTCATTCTCGATAACAGACGGCGTTCGACTACATCCGCCGAGTTCATCACGTACACGAGTCCTCGCAGACAACGGCTTGTAGCGGCGTAAGTCAGAGTGAGCACCAATTCGGTCATGCGTCGTCGATACGTGAGGAGCTGATCGAAAAGGAGAAATGCCATGACAGTCCAAGCCGATCTAGTGATGACCCTACGGCGACAAGGATGGAGTCTATGAAAGCGTCTGAACATGTGCTTGTAACGACGAACGACGAGCATAACCGCACTCTCATCAGCAACATACATCCCTCGAGCGAAAGGAGTAGCCATGGATACCACCTTCTTACTATTCGCGTTCGTGATGATCGCGCTTCTGGTCATGGGTTTGATCCCTTACAGGAAGCGCCAGTGAACCGCTCGGTTGTCATCCTGGTGTTGGTTCTGCCCAGCTGGATATGGCCCTGCAGGGGCCACGCTAATATTTTTTATCAGTTTCAGACGATGTAGTCTGATATTACAAAGGAGGAACTCAATCATGATGAAACCAAATGTTTTAGTGACGACAGCAGCCGGCAAGGCCACAGCCTTGGCCTGGCTTGAAAAAGTATTTCCCGTGCGTACTTTCGTACGCCGTGACGATTCCAGCGCGAACGCGCTCGAGGACGCCGGAGCCGAATGGGCGTTTGGAGCAAGGAGGGTAGAACTGTGACTCACCACAAACATACGCAGACTGACCGACTGGCGTTGAAGATCGTCGGCTTGGTGGTCCGCCGACCATGGCTCACCATTCTCGCCACCCTGCTCTTGGTGGTATCCGCCGGTAGCGGCCTCCGCTTCATCGAGTTCTCAACTAACTATCGGGTCTTCTTTAGTCCTCAGAACCCTGAACTGGTTGCGTTCGAGGAATTTCAGCAGACCTACACCAAAAATGACAACATTCTCTTCACGCTCAAACCAGAAAACGACGCGATTTTCAGTCCTCGAATCGCGCAGGCTATCGAGACATTGACCACGAAGGCCTGGCAGATCCCGTATGCCATCCGTGTCGATTCAGTCACCAACTTCCAACATAGCTGGGCCGACGGTGACGATCTGACGGTCGAGGATCTTGTTCGGAACGGGGCGAACCTCACGCAGCGGGACCTCGATCGGAAACGCGAGATTGCCATTGCCGAGCCGTTGCTCTTTGGCAAGCTGGTTGCCCGTGACCTCGGTGCGACAGGGGATCAATATAACCCTCCAGTATCCGGGAAAGAGCGAGGCTGAAGTGCCTGCGGCCGCAGTCGTCGCCCGAGAGATCGCTGCTGACATCGAGCGCACGTTCCCGGGCATCACAGTCGCCATTACCGGTGTCTCGATGCTCAACAACGCCTTTGCCGAGGCTGCGATTGGGGACGCCGGGACGCTGATTCCGAGCATGTATCTTGTACTCCTTGTTGCCATGGTGCTGGTGTTCCGGAGTGCGAGCGGCACGACCGCCACACTGCTGGTGATTCTGTTCTCTACCGTGGTCGCCGTGGGCATTGCCGGGCACATGGGGGTCAGGCTGGACCCGATCGCGGTGCTGGCCACGATCGTCATCATGACGCTGGCCGTGGCTGACAGCGTCCACATCCTGGTGACCATGTTGACCCTCATGGGTCAGGGTCAGACCAAGCTGGTGGCCCTGAGGGAAAGTATACAGATCAATTTTCTCCCCGTGCTGATCACCAGCATCACGACCGTCGTCGGATTTTTGAGTTTGAACTTCTCCGACGCACCACCCTTCTGGCACCTCGGCAATATTACGGCTATGGGCATCATAGCGGCTTGGTTGTTGTCGCTCACCTTCTTACCGGCGGTCATGAGCCTGTTGCCCATCACGGTCACTGCTGTTGAGAAAAACGGGTCGCACACCTTCATGCAGTGGCTGGCCCGCGTAGTGACCTCACGGTACAAGCTGGCCCTCTGGGGAACGGGGTTGGCTGCGGTTGCCTTCATCACCATGCTGCCTCAAGTGGAGCTCAACGACCAGTGGGTCGAGTACTTTGACCACCGAGTCGAGTTTCGCAACGACACCGATTTCACGGAGGACCACCTCACCGGCATTTACACGGTCGAGTATTCCATCGAGGCCGAAGGGTCGGAAGGCATTAACGACCCGGTCTATTTAAACAACCTGGAGACCTTCACCGGATGGCTCCGTGCACAACCCGAAGTTGAACATGTCTACAGCTACACAGACATCATCAAGCGGCTGAACAAGAATATGCACGGGGATAATCCGGACTGGTACCGCCTGCCTGATACCCGCAACTCGCCGCGCAGTACCTGTTCCTCTACGAAATCTTGCTGCCGTTCGGTCTCGATCTCAATGATCGGATTAGCGTCGATAAGTCCGCGACCCGGATCACGACCACCCTCAAAAACATCACGACCGCCGAGGTCCGGACATTTCTGGCACGCTCACAGGCCTGGCTAAAAGGCAATACCCCCGAATACATGTGGTCCAAGCCGACCGGCGCGACCGTCATGTTCTCGTTCATCTCCCAACGAAATATCGAGAGCATGTTCATGGGAAACCTCCTTGCCGTGGGGCTTATCGGGTTAATTCTGATGGCCAGTTTGCGCAGTGTGGGACTGGGGGCTCTGAGCTTGATCCCGAACTTGCTCCCGATCCTCATGGCCTTCGGCGTATGGGGTCTGCTGGTGGGGCAAGTCGGCATGGCTGCCGCGACCGTCTCAGCTACGGCCTTAGGCGTCGTGGTCGATAGCACTGTGCATTTTCTGACGAAGTACCTCCGTGCCAGGAGGCAGGAAGGCATGGAACAATCCGCCGCCATTGAATACGCGTTCAACACCGTCGGCATGGCCATCCTGCTCAATACGCTGATCCTTGCATCGGGTTTCATGGTTCTGGCGTTTTCGACCTTCAAGATCAATGTCGAGATGGGGGTCCTGACGGCTATCGCCATCGTGCTGGCGCTCGTGATCGACTTCCTGTTTCTTCCCGCACTGCTAATGATTGGGCACAAACCACAAAGGAGGCATAGCCATGAGAGCACACGTTTGGCACCAGCAGTTTAAATCTATGACGGTTCTTGGTTTCGCATTGCTCTGGGCGGTCGTCCCCGTCTATGCGGAGACGCCTGCTGAAAAAGGCTACGACATTGCGGCCAGGAGCGACCGCAGCGATCGCGGCTTCAACGACAGTACGGTCGATCTAAAAATGATCTTGAGAAATAAGGCTGGCCGAGAGGCGACCCGTGCGCTGAGGATCACCACGCTTGAGATTCCGGATGAAGAGGTGGGAGACCGGAGTCTGATAGTGTTTGAGAGTCCTCCGGATATCGATGGAACCGCGTTGTTGTCGCACGCGAAGATTCTCGACCCCGACGACCAATGGCTCTACCTGCCGGCGTTGAAGCGGGTGAAACGCATCTCTTCGGTCAACAAGTCAGGCCCCGTTGTCGGGAGCGAGTTCGCGTTCGAGGATTTCACGGCACTGGAGCTCAACAAATACGACTACCAATACCTCCGCGCTGAGCCCTGCGGGGATCTCCTATGTGATGTGATCGAACGATATCCCCGCTACGAGTACTCCGGGTACAAGAAACAAGTGTCATGGGTCGATCAAGATGTCTACCAGATCCGGAAGGTCGAGTTTTATGACCGTCGTGGGGATCTACTGAAGACTCTCAAGTTTGAGGGCTATCGTTTGTACGATGGGAAATACTGGCGGACGCACAAGTTTGTGATGGTCAATCAGCAAACGGGCAAGCGTACCGATCTGGTGTATGACCCGTACACGTTCAAGACAGGGTTAGGGACTAGGAACTTCGTCAAGGGTGCCCTTCGACGAATTCATTAACGCTATGGTCACCCATGCGTCTAGACATTGCGATATTAACAGTGTTGCTGCTTGCAGCAGGATCCGGGCGAGCTGGGGAAGTGCGGTTTTCCGGTTCGCTCGGAGCTGAGATGAGAACCTTTGTGGAACAACCTCAGTTTCGAAACCAGCTTGACCACTTTCAGCCGTCTCTCATCATCAATCCGGAATTGGCCTATGGAACTGACAGCCGACTCCATCAGTTCCGCCTCGTGCCCTTTCTGCGGCTGGACAGCCAGGATGACCAACGGACGCATTTCGATATACGGGAAGCCTACTGGCGCTATGTTGGCCAAGACTGGGAAGTCTTGCTTGGCGTGAATAAAGTTTTTTGGGGCGTGACCGAGTCCCGGCATTTAGTGAATATCATCAATCAAATCGATTTCGTCGAGGACATTGACGAAGAGGACCACCTGGGGCAGCCCATGCTCAATCTCGCCATCCAACAAGATTGGGGGCGTCTCGGTCTGTTCACCATGCCTCGGTTCAGAGAGCGGACGTTCCCCGGCGAGGATGGACGGCTCCGGTTTAGCCTTCCGGTGGATACCGACGCAGCCGAGTTTGAATCCAGTGCTAAGGAGTGGCACGTCGATCATGCGCTGCGCTACTCGCATTTCAGTGGGGAGTGGGACTTTGGGGCCTATGTCTTCTATGGGACTGGGCGCGAGCCGCGGTTCCTGCCGAACGCGAGTGTGACACGCCTGACACCTTTTTATGACATCATTACCCAAGGGGGGCTTGATGTGCGGTACACGCACGACGCGTGGCTTTGGAAATTCGAGGGGATTGTACGAGACGGACAGGGTCCGACCTTCGGAGCTGCGGTTGGGGGCTTCGAATATACGGTGTTCCAGATTCTTGAAACCTCAGCCGACCTCGGCCTGCTCTTCGAATATCACTATGATGGATGGCCGAGAAAAACAGGATGCCCCCATTACCTTTTTTGAGAATGATCTCTTCTTTGGAACCCGGCTGGCACTCAACGACATCGATAATACCGCGGTGCTCCTCGGCGGGATTATCGACCGGGAGGATCAGTCGACGGCCCTGTTCGTTGAGGCCGAGCGGCGAGTGGGTCAGAACTGGAAGCTCGAGCTGGAGTCGCGGGCCTTCGTGAATGTGAAGAGGGCGAACCGATTGTCGAGTTTTAGTCAAGACAGCTTCATCACCGTGCGGCTTTCACGTGGGTTTTAGGAAACGCCGGGCGGCTAAAGTGATCAATGTGTCAGCACTGCCGTTGCTTTCAGCCGCTCCCTCTCGGCATGCGAAAGACCACAGCGCCGATGATCCGATCTGGGACTAATCGGAAAAATGGAGGATGGCATGGACAGATTCTCCTTAGCTTCAAAACGCGAAGTGGGGGAGGGTAGGGTAGGGGTGGGGGGCAGGTCAGGGTCGCTCAACAGCTCGGCGTCACCGACAGCCATCTTTACGTCTTGCGGCATCGTGCTCAGCAAAAAGTCAGGCAGTGTCTGTCAGTTTAGTTTGTGAATGGCGACCCCCTTGCTTCAGACGCTCTGAAGAAGTCACACTAATTGGTCCGATGATGCCGCACCAGGCTACAAGGAAACAGGGGAGGCTGCATGAGTTCACTCGATGAAGAGAAATCTATTTCGTCGGAGCGAAAAGCGGCTGAGGAGAAACCGATCGATCGGCGTGAATTACTGGTCGGTGCCGTCTCGGCGGTAGGCGTTGCCGCAGCCGGTCTGATTACCCCCTCAATTCTTCCAGCCGCAGAGCAGGAAACGACCGATCCCACCCGCGTGCCGGGTCGTAGCCCCAGTCCCTATGGATCGCGCGCACAAACGGAAAATTCGCAACGCCTTACCACGGCTACGCGTTCCTTGACGCCGCATCAATCCTTGCACGGCATTCTCACGCCCTCCGCGTTGCACTTCGAGCGCCACCACAATGGTGTGCCAGCCATCGATCCTGACCGCCACCGTCTTCTGATTCATGGCCTGGTCAAACGGTCGCTCACATTTTCCATGAACGACCTGATCCGGTTTCCCTCCGTGACACGCATGATGTTTATTGAATGCTCAGGCAATTCGGCGAAGGAGTGGGAACGGTCAACGGGAAAGACAGTGCAGGACACGCACGGATTGATGAGCACAAGCGAGTGGACGGGCGTCCCGCTCGCCACGGTGTTGGCAGAAGCAGGGATCAAATCAGAAGCCGCTTGGGCGCTGGCCGAAGGAGGCGATGCTGCGGCCTTGACGCGCAGTGTGCCGTTGGCGGAAGTTTTGAAGGACGCGCTCCTCTGTTACGCGCAGAACGGTGAAGCACTCAGGCCGGAGCAGGGCTATCCGCTCCGCCTGGTCATTCCAGGCTGGGAAGGCAATACCTGCATCAAGTGGCTGCGGCGGCTGAAGCTTGGCGCCGCACCTTTCATGACGCGGGAAGAAACGTCGCGCTATACCGACTTGATGCCGGACGGAAGGTCCAGGCAATTCACCTTCGTCATGGAGGCCAAGTCGGTCATAACTGCGCCGTCAGGAGGCCAGCGCATCGAGCCGGGCTTCGTCGAGATTCGCGGGCTCGCCTGGAGCGGGCGAGGCTATGTGACGAAGGTCCAGGTCAGTGTTAATGGGGGAGAGACCTGGAGAGAGTCTCAACTCCAAGAGCCGCTCCTGCCCAAATGCCACACCCGGTTCCGTTTTGGTTGGCGTTGGAACGGAAACAAGGCGATTCTTCAAAGCCGCTGTACCGATGAGACCGGCTATGTCCAGCCGACAAGAGCGGCGCAGGTTTCGACCAGAGGGATTAACTCCGTCTACCATTTCAATGGCATCCAAAGTTGGAAGGTGGATCGGAACGGGTGGGTGACCAATGTGCAGGTATAAGGTTATAGCGACGATCATCGTGTTATGGGGAATGACGCTGGTCACTGGTGGGTTTGCCGATGCGGAGGAGCCGCTGTACGGCTTCGGTCGATCGGCCACCGAGGCTGAGATCAAAGCCTGGAACATCGACGTCGATCCAACAGGCGCAGGGCTGCCGCCTGGTCGAGGGACAGTTCAACAAGGAGCCGGTATTTATTCCAACAAGTGCGCGTCTTGCCATGGTCCAACCGGAACAGAAGAACCTCAGAATCGGCTGGTCGGCGGCCAAGGCTCGCTTGCAACCGCACAGCCGATTAAGACCATCGGCAGCTATTGGCCCTATGCGACAACATTATATGATTACGTCTTTCGCGCCATGCCCTTAACCGCTCCGCAATCCTTAACGCCCGATGAAGTCTATGCCGTCGTCGCCTGGCTGCTCCATCAGAACGGTATCATTCCTGTCGATACGGTGATCGACGCACAGACCCTCTTAGCCGTGAGGATGCCCAATCGCGAAGGATTCGTGTCGTCCTCTTCGCTACGCGCTGCCCCATCTCAATAATCCCGCCAAGCCCTGTAGTGCGATCTCCTCTTGTCGCAGACAATTTCCCATATACCATACCGCGACCAATACCATCTGGTTGAACTGGTCTCCACTTTTCTTCGTCAGAGTTGTTATAACCCAGATTACCTTTTCTCATATTGGCCGAGAACCACGTTTGCGAAAGAACCCGATGAAGCTCTTCGGCGCAGTCGAATTCACGTTGAGCCTTTATCGACAAAAACGTCTCGCCCACAACGGTTTATGCAGTCTTGTAGTCCCACAATTCCCACCACTTCATCACATCCCCCTTGCGGCGAAAGGTCTCTGGATTAATGTATATATTCACGTCGTTGGTTATGTAAATCGACACCCCGCCGCATATACGGGTCCATGACTCAGCACCAGGAGTGTGATGAGGAGCAGTCGTTTCATGTGAATCCCACGGAAAGTCATGGGCACTCATTTCTGTATCGGCTTCCACTCCCGCGCCAGCCGTTGCGCCTCGGCGATCTGGGCAGGGGTCATCTGTTTGGCGACCAAATCACGACGCGTGGCTGCCTATAGTCCTACGGCACACCAAAGCGGTTGTCATACAACAACCGGAGGTTGTACTGCGCAGCGGCGTACCCCTGGGCGATAACTTGCTCGTACGACTGTGCGTGATCATAGTCCAGAAGCACGCCCTCTCCTTTGGTATACAGCACCCCGAGGTAGAAATGCGCACTTGCCAGCCCTTGTGCCGCAGCCTTTTCGAACCACTGCCGGGCTTGCCCATAGTCCCGCGGCACACACAGGCCCTTGGTATACAGCATCCCGAGGTTAAACTGCGCGTTTGCGTCTCCCTGCTCGGCCAGCGGCCTCCACTCGCGCAAGGCTGTTGTGTAGTCGCCGCCTTTATAAGCCTCCATGTCCGCTTCAAAGTCGGCCCATGCGGGTGCGGCGAGACAGACGATCGACTGCACGAGGGCAATGGGGAATCGGAGAGAGCTAGGCATGGGAGCCTCGCAGGGAGGCGTAGTGTAGAAGGGTGTTAAAAGAGACACAAGGGGTGAGTGCGGGAGAAGATGGTATTTACCTGTTAAAGCACTACTGTAAAGCCAGAGTGTCTAAGTTGTGATCGCTTGTTTTCTCGTCCTTTCGTTTGAGAATTGTTAAGTACTTATCATAAGCTGACCTGCCCTCTATAAACCAGGCCGGATGTAGCGTTAGGATTCCGACCGACGGAAGGAGGGGGCATGGCACGCAAACGGTATCCGGCCGAGGAGATCATCGGGCATCTGCGGACGATCGAAAGTGAGATGGGCAGAGGCCTTGGACTGGTGGAGGCTTGTTGCAAGTTGGGGATCACGGAACAGACCTACTATCGGTGGAAGAAAGAGTACGGTGGTTTGCGCGTGGATCAGGCCAAACGGTTAAAGGGCCTGGAACAAGAGAATGCCCGACTCAAGCGACTCGTGGCGGACCTCTTCCTGGACAACAGCATTTTGAAGGAGGTGGCAGCGGGAAACTTCTAAGCCCGGCCCGATGCCGAGAAACGGTCTGCCATGTGCCGGCCATGTTTTCGGTCTCTGAACGCCGGGTCTGTCGAGTCGTGGGGCAATGCCGGGGCACGCAACAGTATGTGCCCATCAAGGCGGACGACGAGGAGTCTCTGCGGACGCGGATCGTCGCGCTCACCCGTGAGTATGGGCGCTATGGGTCTCGTCGGATCACCGCGCTGTTGCATCAAGAAGGCTGGCGGGTGAACCACAAACGCGTGGAGCGGCTGGGGCGACAGGAGGGGCTCAAGGTGCCGCAGAAGCAGCCGAAGCGAGGGGCCGACTCTGGCTGACTAACGGTTCCTGCGTACGGCGGCGACCGGAATATCCGAACCATGTGTGGGCGTATGATTTTGTCATGGAACGCACTCGGGATGGGCGGCCCTTGAAAATGCTCACCGTGGTGGACGAATACACGCGGGAGTGTCTGGCCCTTGCGGTGCGCCGCCGTATGAGGGCAAGCGATGTCCAGGAGGTACTGGGGGAGCTGTTCCTGACGCATGGCTGTCCGACACACATTCGCGCTCGGACAATGGGCCGGAGTTTATCGCCACGGCTCTGTGGGCCTGGTATCGCTTGCTGACCGTCGTGCCCTTGTTCATCGAGCCGGGCAGTCCCTGGGAGAATGGCTATAGCAAGAGCTTCAATGGCAAGTTCCGGGACGAATTGCTAAACGGGGAACTCTTCTATACGCTGCGGGAAGCGCAGGTCATCATTGAACGCTGGCGGCGGACCTATAATCACGTCCGGCCCCACAGCGCCTTGGGCTATCGGCCACCGGCTCCTGAAGCATGCGTACTAACAGAACAGGTGGCCTAATCACTGGGGGCAGGTCAAGTTCACCCACCAGCTTTTTAAGCCGAGCATTCTCATGCTGGAGGCGGGCTTCACGTTCCGTCTGCTGCGCGACCTCAACGTCTTGGGGGCGTTCGCCAGAAATTGATCTCGCCATTGGTAATACTGGGCTTGGCTGATCTGGTAGTCCTAGCAGAGGGTGGCCGCCGGTTTCCCCTTGAGTCCTTCAAGCACGATGGTGGCTTTGGCCCTGGCGTCCCACTTCCGTCGTTTCATGGCTGATCCCTCCTCGGTGGATCAGCCACAGTCTACTTAGTTCAGGTGGCCTTTGTCTTAGAGGGGAGCAGTATACCTAAGGCCTGTTGAAAGTATTGGACGGTCTTCACCAAGGCGTCCTCAAGTTGGGTTGTCGGCTCCCACTTGAGTAACGTCCTTGCAAGGGTAATATCCGGTCGCCTGACTTTCGGGTCATCAGCCGGTAACGGATGGTAGCTAATCTCACTGGATGAGTTTGTTAATTTCAAGATCACTTTAGCGATTTCCAACACCGTCAACTCACTCGGATTGCCGATATTGACGGGATCATGGACGCTCCTCACTCGACTCCCATTCTGATTGGTGAAGAACGACTTCCGATCGGTCCGCTGCTCTGCTGTCTTATCAGAAGCCACTTGTAACAGTGCAATAATGCCCCGCACTAGATCGTCCACATAACAAAAGCTCCGCGTCTGCATACCATCCCCGTATACCGTCAGAGGCTTCCCTTGAAGCGCCTGCACGATGAAATTTGACACCACGCGCCCGTCGTTTGGTCTCATCCGCGGACCAAAAGTATTAAAGATGCGGACGATCCGCGTGTCCAATCCATGGTAGCGATGATAGGCCATGGTCATGGCTTCGGCGAATCGCTTGGCCTCATCATAGACGCCACGTGGACTGATTGGGTTGACATTCCCCCAATAGGATTCGGGTTGCGGATTCACGAGCGGGTCTCCGTAAACTTCCGAAGTACTTGCCAGTAGAAATCGCGCGCCTTTCGCCTTGGCCAACCCCAAGACCTTATGAGTCCCCAATCCTCCAACCTTCAATGTTGCTATAGGCATATCAAGATAATCTTGGGGGCTCGCAGGAGAGGCAAAGTGCATCGCGGCATCAAGGCGACCGTCGACATGGACATAGTCACAAGCATTGTACTTAACAAATGAGAACGACTCATTACCCATTAGATGAGCAATATTCTCAACCTTCCCGGTGCTGAGATTATCCATACAAATTACCTGATGTCCCTCGCTAAGGAGAGATTCGGCGAGATGACTTCCAAGAAACCCGGCTCCCCCTGTGATCAAAATGCGCATGTCCCGATGTAGTGCTCCCCATTTGTCAAGCGGCCACGAACTGAGTGCTGTGGCTGACGAGATGTTGTTGTTCGACCTGGCACGGGGTCCGGTATCCCAACGCCGAATGCAGATACCTCATATTGTACCACTTGATCCAGGCTGCAAGCGCCTGCTCCAATTCCAGCGGACTCGTCCACTCGCGCAGCCAGAGGAGTCCTTTCTTCAGCGTCCGCATGAGGTGTTCCGTGTCGGCGTTCCCTTTCGGGTTGTTGTAGCTGGTGAACGCCTGGGTGATGCCGAGCGCGGCACAGGCTCTTATGAAGGTCAGCGACGTGGGCTGGCAGCCGTTGTCGCTCATCAGCGAAAGGCCCTGCCCCTGGACGCCCTCAGGGTACTGCCGCTGCACAGCCTGCTCCAACGCCAGGAGCCAGTGAGCGGTCTTGGCTTGGAGCCCAGCATAGTGGCCGACGATCTTCTTGGTGTACCAGTCGAGCACCAGGACGAGGTACACCCAGCCGACCGGCTCCACCAACACCTTGGTCATGTCAATGCCCCACCATTGATTGATGCGGAGCCGTGGGGCGCGGCCTTGCTGCGGGACGGCGTCCGCGTGGCTTTCAGGCGCCCGTTCGGCTTGACCAGCAGCCCATAGGTCCGCATCAGCCGCAGCACGCGCTTCTTGTTGATCGGCAGACCGTCCACGAGCCGCAGCTTCGCCCAGGTTCGTCGGTAGCCCCAGAACGGATGTTCGACCTTCAGGGCCTGGATCCGCGGTACGAGGGCTGCATTTCGTTGCGCGACGACCGCCGAGGCATGCCGGGTCATGGCCACACCTCCTCGTCGTTTTTTTAAGCTTGATGGTGAGTTCACCCACCAGCTTTTTGAACCGAGCATTCTCATGCTGGAGGCGGGCTTCACGTTCCGTCTGCTGCGCGACCTCAACGTCTTGGGGGCGTTCGCCAGAAATTGATCGCGCCATTGGTAATACTGGGCTTGGCTGATCTGGTAGTCCTAGCAGAGGGTGGCCGCCGGTTTCCCCTTGAGTCCTTCAAGCACGATGGTGGCTTTGGCCTTGGCGTCCCACTTCCGTCGTTTCATGGCTGATTCCTCCTCGGTGGATCAGCCACAGTCTACTTAGTTCAGGTGGCCTTTGTCTTAGAGGGGAGCAGTATAACCTTGCCCACCTTTCGTAGGGTATGTACCTCCTGAATCTGTCTTGTAGGTAAGTGGAGTTGCTCATAAACTTGGTCCTTGCGTCGAAGTGTATTGACTGGACAAACATGAAGAAAATGGAACACTCCTCAACACGGCTCAGCGTGTCAGTGATTGTCCCGGTGTATAACGGAGGCGAAAAGTTTCGCCGGTGCTTGGCGAGCTTGAAGGAGTCTCATTTACATCCGACAGAGATCATCGTCGTTTCCGATGGAGACACTGATGGATCGTGGCAACTCGCCAAAGAATTTGGGGCGCTAGCGTTACGATTTCCATCACCAGGGGGGCCGGGGCGAGCTCGAAATCTAGGAGCAGCCCGGGCGAGCGGGGAGATCCTGTTTTTTGTCGATACCGATGTCACCATCCCGCCAGGAGCGATAGGACGGGTCGTAATGATGTTCAATCGCGAGCCGGGCATTGCTGCCCTCTTTGGGTCCTATGACGATGAATCGGCAGAGTCAAATTTTCTCTCTCAATATCGAAACCTCCTTCATCACTATGTCCATCAACAGGGGTGCGAAGACGCTTCCACGTTCTGGGGTGCCTGCGGGGCGATTCGCCGGGACGTGTTCCTATCGATCGGAGGCTTTGACGAAGGGTATGTTCGACCGTCCGTCGAGGACATCGAGTTGGGGTACCGTCTCAGAAAAGCCGGGCACAGAATCAGGTTGTGCAAATCTCTTCAAGTCAAGCACTTAAAACGATGGGATGTTGTCTCGATGCTCAAAGTCGACTTTTTTCAGCGAGCGCTACCATGGACTGAAATCATCCTCAGAGAGCGCAATTGTATCAACGACTTGAATACCGGGATGTCCGGGCGTGCGAGCGTCCTGCTGACGTTCTTATCCCTCACCTTCTTGGTCTTTTCATTCTGGCATCCCCTGGTCTTAGCTGCGGCCGGCGTGTCGTCGTTGATGCTTCTAATCTTGAATTTTCCGCTGTACCGGTTTTTTCTCGGGAAAAGGGGATTTCGATTCACTTGCCAATCAATCCCATGGCACTGGTTCTATTTTTTCTATAGCGGAATTGCATTTGCTGTAGGGACCGTTCGTCATGTGGTAATCACGATCGACTCCAGAAAAGATCCCCATCTCCCGACAGCGGCGGACCACCGAGTGCAGAATCGCCGATGGAGTGACACTTATGAGCCAAAACTCCGCTGTCATCATTGGCACTGGGCCCGGGGGGCTGACAGCAGCCTATGAGTTGAGAAAACGAGGTGTCACCGCTTCGGTGCTTGAGGCAAGTACGCAAATAGGCGGGCTCGCGCGAACGGCAAACTACCGAGGTTACCGCTTCGACATCGGCGGACACCGGTTCTTTTCTAAAGTTCCCCTCATCAACGAGCTGTGGCATGAAATATTGGGCGAAGACTTTCTCCTTCGCCCGCGTTTGTCACGGATCTACTACAACCGGCTTTTTTCCAACTACACGCTCAAGCCGATCAATGCGCTGGTTGGCTTGGGGCCGGCCGAATCGCTGCTTGTCGGTCTCAGCTACCTTCGTGCAAGGTTAATCCGCAATAATCACGACGAAAAAACGTTCGAAGAGTGGGTCTCGAACCGCTTCGGGTACCGCCTGTATCGCATTTTCTTCAAGGTCTATACCGAGAAGGTCTGGGGGATTCCGTGCAACGAGATCTCAGCAGATTGGGCCGCTCAACGGATCAAGAATCTGTCCCTGAAAGAGGCGGTGCGCAACGCCATTCTCGGAGCTAGACAGGGGATGGACGGTACCGCCATCACTTCGCTGATCGAGCAGTTCCATTATCCCCGCTTCGGTCCCGGGATGATGTGGGAACAGTGCGAAACCTCGTTAGCCAAGCAGGGCACGGTCACGTTGCGTGGCATGAAAGTGGAGCGGATCCGTCACCGGCAAGGACAGGTCGAATGCGTCACCGCCAGGACTGAGGCGGGAGAACGAGTGGACTATGACGGCGCACACTTTGTTTCGACCATCCCTCTCCGCGAGCTGATCCAAGCGTTGGACCCCTTGCCGCCCGAGGCGGTTCTCAGGGCCGCCCAAGGCCTTCGCTACCGGGACTATCTCACTGTGGTATTGGTCATGAACCGGGAGTCGCTGTTTCCGGACAACTGGATCTACATCCACTCGCCGGACGTCAAGATGGGACGAATCCAGAATTACAAGAACTGGAGCCCCCACATGGTGCCGGACCCATCGAAGACCTCGCTAGGGTTGGAGTACTTTCTCTGGGACAAGGACGAAGAGTGGACCTGGTCTGACGACCGCCTCATCCACCTCGGAACGCAGGAATGTGCCAGATTGGGCCTGATCGATCCGCGCGAGGTCGAAGACGGCACTGTCGTCCGGATGGAAAAAGCCTACCCGGTCTATGACCTGTCGTATCAAGATCACGTCAAGACGGTTCGCCGGTATCTCGAGACTTTCTCGAATTTTCAAACTATCGGTCGTAACGGCTTGCACCGATATAACAACCAGGATCACTCCATGCTGACCGGTGTCTATGCTGCACGGAATATCACGGGAGAACACTATGACGTCTGGTCGGTCAATACGGAGATGGACTATCTGGAGGAAGGCCGATCCGCGACGCTCAGCCAGGGAGACCGGCTAGTCCCCGATGCCGGTGACGGTTCCGGTTGGGGAGACGCTCAAGGAACTCGACGAGAGGGTCATCGAAGCTGCATTTGCGAGGCTGGACCCGCTTGCCTTGGGCGTTGCGGTCGGGCTGGTCAGCAGTGTGGGACTGATGTTTGCCACGGCTATCCTCCTGATCAAAGGCGGAGAGCGGGTCGGGTCTACTCTCTCCCTACTTGGGAACTATCTGCCAGGATTCGAAACGACCTGGACTGGTGCAGCTCTTGGTTGTCTGGAAGTGGGATTGGCAGGATTCGGAATGAGCTACCTCGGGGCCTGGCTGAGAAACCTTGGGCTTGAAACTTATGCGCGATTCGTGCGGTGGTGCGGCAACCGCGATGATCGTCGCCACTTGCTCGACAAGATGTAGCCTGCGATGGGGGAAAGCGAGCGATAACATGACACAACGAATATCGCAGAAGAATGAAATCAGTCGCGCGCTCGTAAGGATAAGGACGATAGCACTGGCTATAGTGTGCGCAATGATCGGAGGTGTCGGATTGTTTGTGATGACGGCGTGGTTACTCATCAAGGACGGTCCACATGTTGGTCAGCATCTGCGATTGCTTTCCAACTACTTCATGGGCTACTCGGTTACCTGGTGGGGCAGTATTGTGGGCCTCTTTTATGGGGCTTTGTGCGGTGGAGTCATCGGGTGGGCAGTCGGCACCATTTATAACAAGGTCGTCGATATTCGGGCGAAATAAAACGCAACGCCTGTAGCATTAGGTCGGTGGGGAACTGCCTCAGATGTACAGGGTTAGTCTTGACGGTCGAGATGTCCACAAATAAAAGGCCATGAAGCCAATCGTATTTACCTGTCCACTGTGTCGAGGTCCGTTGCAGCACAAATCGGAAGCATACATCTGCACGCGAGATCAGCGCGTCTACCCCGTGATGTTTGATATTCCGGACTTTCGTGTATTTCATGATCAGGTGGCCAAGGCGGCTTCAGAACAAGCGTTGATAGCGCGTCTTCTCATGGAATACCCCAACCGTTCGTTCGTCGAGCTGATTGACCTGGATCAAAGTCTAAATCCGGCTGTGCCGCCTAGTCTTTGGGCAAGGCGCCGAGTCCATATCGAAGGTGGTGCGATCCGTGCTAATAGTTCACTGGCTGAAATCCAACGTCTTGGTACGTGGTCCGTCCGAGGTCGATTCCTCGAAATCGGCTGCTGAAACAGGAGGATTTCTCGCCGCCGCCGCCGACGTGTTTCTGACCGTGGTCGGTCTGGATATCAGCCTGCCTCGCCTAATCCTGGCCAAGAAGCAACTAGAAGAAACCCGTCGACAGGCCATCCTGATCAGTGCAAGCGCCGAATTTCTTCCATTCTCTCATGAGACATTTCACCTGGTTGTTGGCAGCGATGTCATCGAGCATGTCGAGAACCCGGGCAAGGTCATGTGTGAATCTTATCGGGTGTTAGAGTCAGGTGGCGCAATCTTCCTAGCCACACCAAACAGGTGGAGCCTAACGCCTGAGCCGCATGTGAATGTGTGGGGGGTTGGATTCTTACCAAAGGCATGGCGCGAGCGCTATGTCGCGCTGGTGTCGAATCTTCCCTATCGCAATATTAGTCTGCTCAACTGGTTCGAACTTCGACGACTGCTCGGTCAAACACGGTTTAGTAGGTGGCAAATCATCCTTCCAGTACTCCCCTCTGAACACATAGCACGACTGCCGGCCTGGGCCCGCGCTGCCGTGCCGGTCTATCATGCGCTCAAAGAGTACGCCTTGACAAAATGGCTGGTCTATCTGTTCGGTCCGTTGTTTCATGTTTTCTGCATCAAGAAATAGTAAATAGTTGCGATGTCGGGTAGCTGTGCGTTCAGGGCACGATGAAGTAAGGAACAGGGGGTTGATTCGATAGTTTAAACTCAGGGTCTAGCCACCCAATAAAGCTGGGACGTCTCGATGCATTTTTGTATGGTCACCACATTTTATCCTCCCTACCATTTCGGTGGCGACGCCATTTTTATTCAACAACTCTCGAACGAACTGGCAAAACGCGACCATCACGTCGAGGTGATTCATTGCAAGGATTCATTCAACTTCATGACTGATCGGCAGCCGACGGCGGTTTGTGAAGATCATCCCAACGTACGGGTTCATACGTTGGAGTGTCCGGTCGGAATGTTTTCTCCCCTTGCCACCCATCAGACTGGACGACCGTTCTTCAAGTCCTCTCGTTTGAAAGAGATTCTGGAGCAACCGTTTGACGTGATTCACTATCACAACATCTCGCTCGTCGGTGGACCGGCTGTCCTCCAGTATGGACGAGCCGCGAAACTCTATACGCTCCACGAATACTGGCTGGTGTGTCCGACCCACATGCTGTTTAAATTCAACCGCGAGGCCTGCACCGACCGGCAGTGTTTCTCTTGCACCCTGCTGCACGGGCGACCACCGCAATTCTGGCACTATACGGATCTGGTAGAAGAGTCCGTGAAACATGTCGATCTCTTTCTGGCTCCGAGCGCGTTCACCAGAATCAAACACCTGGAATTAGGGTTGAACGTTCCGACTGTCGAACTCCCGTATTTTTCATCCCGATGGGAAAACCAGGAGGTCGAATCTTCGCGCCATGCGGGCTCCCTTCCTTATTTCATTTTTGTGGGGAGGTTGGGAAAACTTAAAGGCGTTCAGACACTCATTCCGTTGTTCCGGCGGTACGACAAGGCTCAGCTATGGATCGTCGGGGTGGGGGAGTATGAGGCGGTGTTGTGCCGGATGGCGCAGGATTCTTCCAATATCAAGTTTCTCGGGCATCAATCAGGTGACCGGCTCCGGATTCTGTATGAGCAGGCTGTCGCGACCATTGTTCCTTCAATTTGGTATGAGGTCTTCGGGATCATCATACTTGAATCGTTCGCACGAGCCACGCCAGCCATTGTGAGAAATATAGGTGGGATGCCGAAGGTTATCGAGGAAAGCGGCGGCGGCTTGATCTACAACACCGAGGAGGAACTGCTCCACGCCATGGATCGGTTGATAGAAGACCTCGGCTTGAGGCACAAACTCGGCCGGCAAGGCAATGCCGCCCTCCATCAAAGATGGACCGCGGACGTTCACATTCCACGCTACATCGGTCATGTCGAGCGCGTGTTGGAAGGTCGCAAACAGAAACCGGTTGGATCAACGATGCTGTAGCAGTTTTGCCTTGGAGAGCCATTCGGTGGCAATGGGGACTTCGGAGTGAGTGAGGTTGGAGATGATGTCTGGAGATCAGACGGATACGCCACGTTCGAAGCCTCCGGTACGGATCGGACTTGTCGGTTGTGGCCGTTTGGCAGAGTTCGGGTACCTCCCTGCGTTCCGGCGAGCATCAGGGGCTGCGTTGGTCGGCGTCGCGGACGTCAATCTACGCCGCTGCACGCAGATCGCGCCGGAGGTGTCCGCCCACATGACGATCCAGGACTTGATCCAGGCCGGAGGGGTGGAGGCGATCATCATCTCGACTCCGACCCGCTGCCATCTGGCCGATGCCACGGCAGCCGCCCATGCGAAACTTCCGACACTCCTGGAAAAGCCGCCAGGGATTGATCTGCGCGAGGCCGAGGCTCTCCTCGATCTGGTTCCAAGACCCTCGATCGCCTTCAACCGGCGTTTCGATCCTGATCTTGCGCAACTCAGGAGCAACGTGCCGACGGAGAAAATGCTGAACGTTCGTCTGGAACTTCATTATCGAAGAACGACGTGGAGCCCGTTCGACATGCGGGACGATGCTCTCCTGGATCTTGGCCCTCACCTCATCGATCTTGCCCGGTGGCTGACTGGGAGCGAGGTGACGTCGGTTCGGACACAGGCTCTCAACCAGGGGTATGTCGAGTTCGAATTGGAGTTGGAACGGGGACAGGCAACGGTCATCTGTTCTTGCAACAGTCCATATCGCGAGAGGGTACAGATGCGGACGAGCGATGGCCGCGCGCTGGGAACATTCAGGCGAGGTGGAATCGTGGCCGGAATTATCGACAAGCTCTTCCCTGAACGCGAAAACCCGTTGGTCAACTCGCTGGTCAGTCAGCTTGAAGCGTTCAGCTGTGCCGTGCAGGGCGTACCGTTGCCACAGCCGTTGAGTTCAGCGGTTGACGGGGTGAAGGTGATGTCAATCATTGAAGCCGTGCGTAGTTCTGCCCATTCCGGCGGCTCCAGACGTTCTGTCTTCGTGCTTTGCCAAGCTGACTGAGAGGGAATTCATGATTGCGATCCTGCAATTTGATTCTGTGAGTCTTCCCCATTTCCATCGATATCTGAATGAAGGCCGCCTCCCCACCTTTGCCCAACTTCGCGCGCGCGGGCATTGGCTGCAGCTCGAGACTCCAGCATTGCAGTGGGAGGGAGCGGCCTATTTCACGCTCTACAGCGGCAAAGACGTCAAGGAGCATGGCATCTACTTTCCATTCCTCTGGTCGGCTGCCGACCAACGCGTGCGTCCACAAGACGACTATCCGATTCCTGCAGCGGTGTGGGAAAGACTTGCGAACAGCGGGAAGCGCTCCCTGGTGATCGATCCCTATGAGGGGAAGTCCCCGAAAGCGATGAAGGGGAAGGCTCTTTGCGGCTGGCAATTTAAGCACAAAGTCACCCTTCGACGGTGGTCTGTCCCGCAGGGACTCGACCGCCAACTTGAGCGTCAATTCGGGGGACCGTCCCTGGTAGAAGAAGTGTACGGGCGGCCTTCCGTTCCATATCTCACCAGAATGCGAGACAGACTGCTGGTTGCTCCCAGGCGCGCCGCTGACCTCGCGGCGGCTCTTCTCGCAGAGGAACGTTTCGACCTGGTCTGGATTACCCTGAGTTCATGTCATATCGCGGGACACTGGTTTCTGGATCCATCGAGACTGCCTCAGGACTACCCCGACCCGCGCGTTAAAGCGCAGCTCGACGCCACCCTGGGCGATGCCTATGCCGCCGTGGATCAGACTCTCGCGGGTATTCTCGCCAGCCTTCCACCGGAGACCGATCTCATGGTGATTTCACCAAGCAGTATGGGGCCCAGCGCAAGCCGGACTCATCTTCTTCCCGGGATGCTCCAGGCAGTGCTGTCCGGGAAAGGGGTCGAAGGGTACGCAACGAAGGCGGGGGGCAGTTTTCTGTGGCGTCTGCGGGCGGCGATTCCTTCGGATCTCAGAGCTTCGGTCGCCCGTATCCTGCCGGACCAATGGGCGATGCAACTCACAGCCCGCCTCGAGATGCGCGGGGTGGATTGGACGAAGACCCGGGCGTTCATGGTTCCGAGCGGCGATTGCGGATACCTGCGGCTCAATCTATCGGGCCGGGAACGGGAAGGGATCGTGGACCCGAAAGACGCGGATCAGGTCTTGGATCACATTGCATCGGGACTGCTCACCTTCCGAGATTCGGATGGCGGACCGGCGGTGAAACACGTTGAATTGGTCTCGCGATCGCTCAAGGAAAGGGCGCTGTCCAATCCATTTTCCGATCTGATCGTCCATTGGAGTGATCGTTTGCCGCCACATGTTGCCTGAGTAAATTCGCAGCAATTTGGTGTGGTCCCGTCATCCGGTTGGGGAAGCGGACGAACGGGAGAGCATCGTGATGAGGCCTGGGCCTTAGTGATCCCCGGGTCCTCGAAGATGAAGACACCCGTGAAGTCTCCGCACGTCATGGATATTGCGCCGACGGTCTGTGCCGTACTGGGAGTCGACCGGGAGGGGCTCCACGGACAGCCGTTATTGGAGAAAGACCCGCACACGCGTGAAGACGATGGTGTGATCGATGAAAGAAAGAAGCATGGATGATTGCGATTCTTCAATTTGATGGGGCCAGCCGAAGACATCTCGAACAGATGTTGGCGGTGGGGTGTCTGCCAGGGCTGGCCAGCCTTCGATCGCGTGGAACCTGGTTTGATTTAGCCACGCCGGCGACCCACTTTGAAAGGGCCGCGACCTACTCACTCTCGACCGGGGTGGATCTTGGTGAGCACGGGATCTATTACCCGTGGTTGTGGTCCGCGGCCGAACAGCGGGTCCGCTTCTACGATGATGTGCCTGCCCCGGAAGCTGTATGGGAACGTATCGGGCGTGCTGGGCGTCGATCACTTGTCATCGATCCTTACGAGATGAGAGCTCCGGACGCCATGCAAGGGCTTTTTCTCACCGGTTGGCAGTTCAAAAATCTGGTGGTCCTCCGAACGCGCTCCGTTCCGAGCTCCATGTAGCGCATGATCGAGCGTGAGCTGGGTCGTCCGCCGGTGGGAGAAGAAGTATACGGACGTCCTGAAACTCCGTCGCTTCTGCAATTAAGAAATAGTTTGGTCGCCGGACCACGCCGCGGAGCTGAGGTCGTCGAAACCATCTTAAAGCGGGAACCGTTCGATCTGGTCTGGATCAGCTTGAGCGCGGCGCATCTCGGCGGGCATCGGTTTTATGACATCGCGCAGTTCTCAGAAGAGCTGACATTAGCGCGTCATCCTGAACTTAGCACTGCACTCCATGATATTTATCGAGCGGTGGACGAATCACTGAGTCGAATTGTGGCGGCGCTTCCGGAAGGTACCGATGTCATCATGACGTCTCCGACGGGGATAGGCCCCAACAACAGTCGATCGCATCTGTTACCGGCCATGCTGAATGCAGTGCTGACTGATCGGGATCCTCACACCTCCCGGCATCATGCGGTTACGGGCAGTTCGTTATGGCAGATTCGCGCGGCCGTGCCCACGAATGTCAGAGCGTGGATAGCGCAGTTGATTCCGGACCGGCTGGCCCTAGAGCTGGCGGCGCGGCTTGAATTGCTCGGGGTGCAGTGGGATCGCACCAAGGCCTTCATGATGCCTAACGATGATGCGGGCTATGTACGGCTCAACCTCCGTGGTCGTGAGCGGAATGGGATCGTCGAGCCGAAGGAGATAGAACCTCTCTTGGAAAAGATCACGAAAGGGCTTCTGACTTTTCACAATAGCGATGGATCTCAGGCAATCCGCAAAATCTGGCGGACCTCAGAGCTGGGATATCCGGGACCCTGTCACGATCAACTTCCCGATCTCGTGGTGCAGTGGAACGAGCGAGTCGTCATGCCGTTGATGGGAGTCCGGTCGGCGCAATTTGGGGAGATTACGTCACCCGGCTGGGGAACGGGACGCACAGGTCGTCATACCGACGAGGCCTGGGCGCTCGTCGTGCCGAGTTCTTCAAAACTACGGTCCCCGAAGAGAACGCCGCATATTGTGGACATCGTGCCCACGGTCTGTGCGGCAGTTGGCGTTGATCACGATGGCTTATCCGGTGAACCGCTCCTGGAGCAACGCTCGCACACATGAGTGAGCGAAATGTTTGAAAGGGAGGTTGTGATGTCAGCACTCGGTGACGTCGGGGAGCCGGCAGGCTCACCTAGACTGCAGCCGCGGATTATGTACGGGGCTCGCCTCACACGATGGTTCCTGGCCGCCGGGCTGCTATTGTTTTTAGTCCTGTTGTGGAGGGTAGGGCCGGGCGCCATCGGACAGCTTCTTTGGAAGGCAGGTTGGGCACTCCCGCTCGTGTTCGTTCCATATGCCCTGGTGATTGCCTGCGAAGCGTTGGGCTGGTGGTTCGCCTTCCTGTCCAGCCAGTCCCTGCGCTTCAGCGACCTTGTGCGATTGATGGTCGCAACTAAGGCCGTTCAGCTCCTGACGCCGTCCATTACCCAGGCCGGAGAGTTCATGAAGGTCCATCTCCTCCGTATGACCGGAGTACAGGTTGATATTGGTGCGGCTTCGGTTGTCGTTGCCAAGGCCACGATCGCCACAGCCGAACTCCTATTCATCGGTTTGGGGCTGACCTTCGTGCTCTGCTACATGACCGTTGAGCCGGTTGTTGCGATGTCTGTGGCGTTGGGGCTTGTCGTCATGGGTGTCGGCGTGGTCGGCGTACTGATCTGGCAGCGGATCGGGTTGTTTCGGCCCCTGTATTGGGTGAGCCGTCGCATCGGGGCCCTGGCGACATTCGTCGATCGGCATGAAGAATTGCTGTCTTCGACCGAAAGCATCGTACGGGAACATCTCAAAGAAAAAAGGCGGTTCGGGTTGTCCTGTTTGTGGTTCTTCCTGGGATGGGCCGCCGGCATTGTCGAAGCATGGACCTTCCTGAGCGTACTTGGGCTGCCCTACGACGTACCATCCGCCCTCGTGATCCAAGTATGGTCCGTGATCGTCACCAGACTCACGATGTTTATTCCATGAAATCTGGGAGCTCAGGAAGCCGGGATCGTCATGATCTTTTTGTTTCTTGGGCTTTCGCCAGAAAGTGCCATGGCGTTTGCGGTTCTTCGTCGATTGAGGCAACTCGGGTGGATCGCGTCCGGTCTTGGCTTCTTAGCCAAAATGTCACGCGGATAAGAAGCGACGTCCTCGTAATGCGCGGGTGTGTTCTTATTGGCCAGGTATTTCGCCATGACGTTCGGCCCTGTGCCTGCACAATCGTCTGTAACGCGACCCATTCATGGGGTATCCTGGGAACTGGATCCATTGCTCACCGATTCGCCGCTGATTTCGTTCACGTGATGGACGGCCGACTGGTGGCGGTCGGGTCCCGAAGCGGAGAAAAGGCTCGAGCGTTTGGACATAGATTCGGAATTTCCCACCGGCATGGTTCGTACCGGGATTTGGTGGATGACCCTGACGTACAAGCCGTGTACATCGCCACGCCGGCGTCTTCCCACAAAGCCGATATTGAACTGGGCCTGAGAGCCGGCAAAGCGATCTTGTGCGAAAAACCGTTCACGGTGAATGCGCGGGAAGCAGAGGAGGTCATTGCCCTGGCACACCGCAATCATGTCTTTCTGATGGAGGCCATGTGGACCAGATTTCTTCCGTTAATCGTCAGACTCCGGGAGCTTCTGCCTCAGCGAGTAATAGGTGAAATCCGGCATGTCATGGCGGACTTGGGCAGTCAGGTCACATTTGATTCGCAGAGTCGCGTGTATAGCAAGGAATTAGGCGGTGGGGCATTGCTTCAGACGGGCGTCTATTTACTGTCCCTCGCATCCATGATTCTCGGCCCTCCGACGACTGTGAAAAGTTTATCGGTTCCCGGGAAGACCGGGGTTGACGAGGACACCGGTGTGCTGTTGGGGTATCCGGGGGGAAGCCTGGCTACGTTGTGGTGTTCGGTGGGTGTCCGTAGCGAGCGTCGAGGTGCTATTGTCGGCACGAACGGTCAAATTGTTATTTATGATCCACTCATCTGTCCATCGAGTCTTTCACTCCGGCTGTATGGCAGCGGACAGCAACATGATACGTCCCAAAGGGCGCAAGCAGAGCCCAGTCTCACCGAACGGTTCCTATGCTATGCCAAGCGCAGCCAACTGATCCGCAAACTCCGGGAACGCGTACTCTATGGGATTCGTTCCTCTTCGATCTGTTTGCCCCCAATAGGGGAAGGACTCCATTATCAAGTGTCCGAAGTAAATCGGTGCCTGCGCGCTGGAAAACTGGAAAGCGACATCATGTCTTTAGATGAGTCGCTCAGTATCATAGCTACCCTGGATTTGATTCGAGAACAAGGCGAGAAGACTCATGCCGAACCCTTGTGAAGTCTGATGGAGAAGCCGCGTCCGTTTATATCGGTTATCATCCCCACCTTCGAACGCGCCGGTCCGCTGTCCGTCTGTCTGGCCGCGCTGGCAGATCAAAATTATCTCGGGATTGCTTTGAGGTGCTGGTGGTCGACGATGGCAGTGCAACTCCTCTCGAGAGCCGTATCGAAACATTTCTTCATCAACTGAATGTCCGGCTTCTGAAGCAACTGCATGCAGGCCCTGCAACGGCGAGGAATTATGGGGCTGCCCACGCAAAGGGCTCCTTCCTGGCATTTACGGATGATGATTGCGCACCCGCTCCTGGCTGGCTCCAGAGTCTGGCGACACGTTTTGTCTCATATCCAGATTGCGCGCTCGGAGGCCGGACGAGCAACGAGCTTGTGCAGAACCCCTACGCCGCCGTTTCTCAACTCGTTGTCGATTATCTCTATGCTCGTTGGAATCCCGACCCCATGCACGCGACATTCTTCACCTCCAACAATTTGGCTCTGCCAGCAAAATCCTTCCAAGCCGTAGGGGGATTTGATGCTGGCTGGACCCGTGCGGCAGGAGAAGACCGGGACTTGTGTGATCGCTTGATCGCTCGTGGCTATCGGCTGATCTATGCGCCTGAGGCGATGGTTCGCCACGCCCATTCCCTGACATTTCGAACATTCTGGCGACAGCAATTTAACTACGGCTGCAGCGCCTATCGTCTTCATCAGTTACGTGCCCGGCGCGACGCGAGAGGCATCCGCTTCGAGCCGTTGGCGTTTTATCTGACGATGCTTCGCTATCCATTTGCTCGAACACGAGGCAGGAAAGCGGTGTTGCTAGCAGTGCTGCTGGCAGTCGCGGAAGCGGCCAATGCGGCCGGTCTGGATTATTTGACTAAAAAGTCACCCAGATAAGATCTGAGGGTGTACGAAAACGGCGGGCTCGGAGAGCAACAGTCAAGATGAATAGCCTTAGCTTGTTGGTCTTTTGTAATCATTCTGCTGGCATCCTCCTGAAAATGGGAAAATCATAACCGCTGCATAGGAAGAACGCCATATTCGAGAGGCGGGACGCAGAGCTAAGACGATGAGTCAGCCTCTCGTCTTTAAGCAGGACGTGTAATTTATCAGGAGGCAACTTGAAGGAGACCGAACAACATTCAAGACAGTTCCCAGTCTTCCATCCCGCATTTGTCGCGCTCGTGGCGGCTGCAGTCCTCTTGCGTATTGGGCTGGGCTTTACTCTACCCCGGGCCGTGAAATGGGATGAGGGCACTGATCTCTTGCTCGGCCGTAATCTGCTGGCAGGGAACGGCTTCACATATAGCGGATATCCGGAGGTACACTTCCCTCCACTGCATCCCATCGTCGCCGGTATATTTCATTGGCCGACTGGAGACTTCGAGATGGCCAGCAGCTTGGAGTCCGCCGTATTTGGCGGGCTGCTGCTATTCCCTGTTTTTGTCATGGGGCGCCGGATCTATGGTTTACAGACGGCATGGGTGGTGGCTGTTCTGGTGGCGATCTTTCCGACGTTAACTGTGAATGTTCTTTATTGGGACTCCATGACCGAACCGCTCTATCTGTTTCTTCTGTATGGGGGGCTGGCACTTTTGCTGACCGGACTCGAAGATGACCGGCTTGGGATGTTCCCTGCAGCAGGAGGGCTTTTGGGCTTGGCTTATTTGACTCGCCCCGAGGGTGTCGTTTACTTCGGCGCGTTTTTCATCTTTGCGTCGATTTGGCTTTGGAACGGTCTAAAATTGCGCATTCCACGGACTTGGTCTGCCCTTGGATTGTTTGTTCTACCGTGCGTGCTCCTGGCAGCCCCATACATTTGGTATCTACACGTGCAAACGGGGCAGTGGATGATATCCGGCAAGATCAACATCACCTGGAAGTCGGGTGGCGATACAGATGGTCCGCAGGGCTTTGATCGCATAGCCAATGGTCTGGATTCTTCCGGAGAAGAGATCAATTGGCTATCGCCGGAACGTTTTCAGGGGAACGCACCGCTAACAGCCTTGACCGACAACCCGAATGCCCTGATGGATAGGGTGATTAGGAACGGATACCATATAAAAACGAAATTTTTAACACTGGGCGGTTTCTGGTGGGGGCTAACTCCGCTGGTCGTTGTGGGCCTGTTCAAACAGCCGTGGGTCCATCGGCGCGTAAGACATGAAGTGTTTCTTATGGCGATCATCCTTGTCCTGCTGCTGATATACCTCCCGTTCGGCTTTCAGGTCCGTTTCTTTGCTCCTGCCGTTCCGGTCTTGCTGATGTGGACGGCGAAGGGCTTGCTGGAGCTAGGAGGCTGGCTTCAGGATACGGTGGAGCTGTGGCGTGGAATGTCCCTTTCCAGCCTGTATCTGAAATCCATGCTGGGCTGGCTGCCTGCCGGGATGACCGCAGGGTTTCTGATCCTCACGATCCCCCTCGCGGCGGACCGTTCAATTAGCGCAATTAAATTCGGCTATAAGGAAGCGGGCCTGTGGTTGAAGGCACATACATCTGCCGACGCCAATGTCATGACGAGAGCACCTGCGGTAACCTTGTATGCGGACCGGCGCTGGGTGCCATCTCCCAACACCGACTGGACTCGTTTCATGAAGTATGCCCGGGCACACCATGCGAACTATCTTGTGGTGGATGATCACAACCTGGAACATAATCGGCCGGAGCTCGCTTCTATCCTGCAGAAGGGTACGCCGGAGTTGGAACTCTTGTTCAGTTTTGAAGAACCGCATTTGGGGGGATCAGTCAGGACGCTTGTTTATCGTTTCTCGAAGCCCTCAGATGAATGAACAACGTTCCCTCAGCGGCGAGAAGGTGGCCCAGTAATCTTAGCCGAGAAACAGCGCATTCGGGTCTGTGTTCTGCCCCGCTTTAATTGTGGACAGGTGGCTTAGTCACCTGGATACAGGAACCTGACTGAATTCATTCAAATCCTATCGCACCAGAAGACAGTCGAGGATCATTCACCAGAGTTACGAATCGATTGTAACCGGCTGTCCCTTGAAAAGTAGAGACTTGAAGAGGGCTGCATTCTCTGTAGATTGATGGTTAGCAGTGTTTAACAACTGTCCACAATTTAAGTGAGGTAGCACAAGACAAGATTGTGGCGAAGCAGAAGTGAAGCATCTATCCAGTTGGAGAGTGACGGTCACTGCAACAGTAACCCTCTATTCATGGTTCATTTGCGTCGCTGTTGCCGCCGACTTCACTGGCCCCGTTCTCCGCAATCCTCGACGGGGACACCCTCGAAGTCCTGCACAATCACCACTCTCAACGTATCCGCCTCCAAAGCATCGACTTCCCAGAGAAAGGCCAAGACTACGGTAAGCAAGCGAAGCAAGTTACGTCAACCCTGATATTTGGGAAGGCATTTACGGCAAGGACCAGTACGGGCGTGCCCTTGCCGAGGTGCTCTTGCTCGATGGCACCAACGTGAATCACACGCTCGTCAAAGACGGCTGGTGCTGGTGGTATCGAAAGTATGCGCCGGGGGATACGGTGCTGGAAGGGTTTAGAAAAGGAAGCGAGAAAGGCCAAGAAAGGCTTGTGGGCTGATTCGCACCCCATGCCGCCGTGGGAGTGGCGGAAGAAGAGCAGGTGAGCTACCCGACGCCTAAGAAAAAGTCCTATATCAACGCTAAGCAGCAACCTTAATTAATCCAGAAAACGGAACGATGATGCGCTCCAGCTGTGGGGTTAAAAGGCTTATATTCCCGTTCGGGACACCACAACGCAGTATTGCAACTATACTGTGGCACATAGCCACGGCGTTGGTGCTACGGTACGTGCTCTTGGGTCCTCGCATTTCAAAGCAGACGTCGAAGGTATCTCGGCGTTTGACGTTGCGACTCGGAGCGGAGACCGTATTGGAGCATGGGCCGAATGTAACCGTGACTAAAACCGTGAGTCAGGGGGTAGAGGCGGGGAGGGAGGAGAAGATAAGTGATTGAAAACAGTGGAGCTGGCGAGAGGAATCGAACCCCCAACCTGCGGTTTACAAAAGCCATCCGAGCCGATTTCATCAGATCGAGAAAGCCCTGACAATATGGATGAAACCATTGATGGGAGCGGGGAGTAGTGTTTTTTGGTTGTTGCATCCAGTTGCGCTGAGTGTGAGGGAGTACCGGTGTAATGGTTACAATTATGGTTACACTGACGAAAGCAGGGGAGGGGATACGACTTCCGTAGCCTAGCCCCCTTTCTTATCTTATTGTGCTGGTCGCTCCGCCGTGGTGCCCCCACCCCCCAAGTGGCACACCCCCCCACCCGTCATGGGCATGGGACTCTTTTAAGGAATGCACCTCATAGACAAAAAGGGGGGTTGTCGGCAGGCGGGGGGCCCGCTGACCTCAATAGCTTGGCATTGACCTACCTTTCCTGCCTGCCCTAACAGCAGATGCTCCCTTTGCGGCACATCGTTTATGGGTAGCTAACTAGTTGCAAGCAGCTATACTTGAAAGTGGTTAGTCCGTATCACGTGACGCTGATCAGGATTTGGTGATCACCACGATGATCAAGCGGGGGTGGTGACTCACGGGCTAGGAACAGATGCCCGGAAAAAGGGTCTGTGCAATGGCCAAAATTCTTGTGATTGATGATGATCAAGTCACGTTGGAGCTCCTCGACGCCGTGCTCCGACGCAAGGGACACGAGGTCGTCCTGGGGGAAGGCCACAAGGGGTTGCTACTGTTTCAACGGGAGCACCCGCATGCGACGATTCTGGATCTCAAGATGTTTGATATGGATGGGCTTGACGTGCTCAGGGAGATTCGGACCCTCAATCCAAACGCACTGGTCATCATCCATACAGGGTTTGCAACGGAGGAGAAAGAACGGCAGGCCCGTGAGTTGGGCGCGACCGAATTCCTCCAAAAAGACTTCGCATTGCACACCTTGGGAGCGACGCTGGATCGTGTCCTGAAGTTGAGTGACGAACGACGGCAGTCCGCACGTTTTTGGGTTCACTTCCCGATTGTCTTGTTACAAGATGGAGCCATGATTGGCGTCGGCACCGGCTATGACCTGTCGGTTGGGGGCTGTACGGTGGAGAGTCGGGCGACCGTAGGAAAAGGCGATCATGTGGCGCTGCAGCTCTATCTGCCTGATCACCAAGACCGGACCACACCACTGATGATCGAGGTAGCAGTGGTCCGCTGGATCAGCCAACCGAAGTTGGGCCTAGAATTCATCAGTCTGGCGAGTGGGCATCAACAGCGACTTCATCGGTATGTAACGACCCTCCAGACGACCAGCCCCTGCCAGACGACCAGCCCCTGAAGGTCACGTTGACCGAACCGAGAAATTCCTGGATGCGGAAGAGAGGGACCAACGTCCTACACGGTGCGAAAATCTTTGGCGCCTACTTCCGATACCACCAGCACCAGCCGTCTTTGACGAGCGTGTGATTCACGTTGATGTCATCGGGCAGGGTCACTGCTTGTCGCAGGCCACTTCCCACTCAGATTTACTTAACTACCAAAACTGTCCAAGGACTATGTTGGATGAGTTTGGTGGAGACGCTCCCAAGAAGAAATCGACCCAACGCACCCATGCCTCGTGCACCGGTCACGAGAAGATCCACCTTTGCCTGTTCCGCATATTGGATGATCTCCTCTGCGGGGTTACCGAACTTAGACACCTCTTTAACCTGGTATCCGTCTTTGGATAGCGGCCCTACCGCATGATGAACAATGGCCTTCCCTATTTCCTTAGTCGCCGCATTCTTGAAGAACGGCATGACATGGATGATCTCGACCTCTACCGGTGTTGCAGGGCCATAGGAATGCAATTTTAGTGGAACCATTTTCTTGGTTAAAAACTGTAGGGCCTTTATCGAAAATTTGGACCCATCTGTGGCCAGCAAGATTTTTTTGAGTGGGCGTGACTCTTGTTTGACAACAAGGACGGAACAGGGAGCGTGATGAATCAACTTTGTGGATACGCTTCCGAGCATAAACCGATGCAACGCGTCGAGCCCCCGATCCCCAACTATAAGAAGACTACCTTTCCCCTTTACATACTTTAGAATAGTTCGTGCGACCAACCCATGACCCGTAATAACTTTCCCCATCACGCCCAGTGAAGAAAGCAGTGCCTTCGTCTTCTTAACAATTCGCCTCCCCTCTGCGACTCGGTGTTTAAATTCGTTTTGAATAAAGACCTTATTCTCCTCTGGAACCAGGGGGGGGACAGAACACGAAGCGACTGGGTGTCGATGTCGATGATGTGTAAAGCCCTCAGGTTCAGCGGAGTGGCGAGTTGTAGCTGAACGACCCACTCGATTGCCCTTTTCCAAAATTTAGAACCGTCCACCGCCACGAGTACATTCATTATAATTTCTCCTCAAACCGCTGATCGCGGTTGCCGGAATTCATGTGACGATCCTCCAATGTGCATGATGTGCTGCGACGGTAGGGACGAATCGTGAAGGGCATGAACGCCTCGCAGGGAGGCGTATTCTAGGAAGGTGGCGAAGGAAGGCGCAAGGGCGATGAGCGTAGATACTGGATGCATTTCTGGCCCACCAGCGGTGCCGTTGGGCTCCCTCCGTGCCCCGCGCGTAGGCGGTCAGGTAACGTGATCGTGGGCCAGAGGCCAACGGAAACTATTCTTCTGGATTATCCTACTTCCTGCAGCTTGATCAGGTTCGTGCCGCCTGGTTGTCCAACTCGTGTCCCGGACAGGATCACAATCCGTTCACTGGTTTTCACGAGTCCCTCCGCTTTTAACCGCCGTTCGGCCTCGCTCACGCGCTCATCAGTCTGCTCAATCTGCGGCATCGTATAGGGATAAACGCCCCAATAGAGCGCCATCTGTCGCCTGACCGGCTCGAACGGCGAGAAGGCAATGATTGCTGCGACGGGCCGTTGCTTCGAGATTAAACGGACCGTCATGCCCCGCTCGCTAAAGGCCACGATCGCGCTTGCCGTGATTGCAGTAGCCGCCGATGAAGCCGCGGTGCAAACAGCTTCAGGAACCGAGATTTTCCCAGGCTGGGTCTCGACCGTCGGTTTCCAGCCAAGACCCGTTTCCGCTTCGGCTGCGTGAATGATGCGAACCATGACTTGGGCCGTTTCGACTGGATGCGCGTCGATGGACGTTTCGGCCGAGAGCATGACCGCATCGGTTCCATCGAAGACGGCGTTGGCCACATCCGAGGCTTCCGCCCTCGTCGGACGCAGATGCTGGGTCATCGACTCCAACATCTGTGTCGCCGTAATCACAAGGCGGCGGCGGTTGGCTTCGACGATGATGCGCTTCTGCAGCATCGGTACGGTTTCAGGGCCCATTTCGACGCCCAGATCACCACGGGCGATCATCACACCGTCAGCTTGCTCAAGAATTGTGTCCAGCGAGGCCACGGCTTCGGCCCGCTCGATCTTGGCGATGATCGGCAGAGTTCCGCCGCACTCGGCGATTAATTTCCGCGCCGCTATGATGTCCTCAGGCCCTCTGACGAACGAGAGTGCCACATAATCGACGCCCTGGGTGACCCCGAATCGAATGTCTTCTCGATCCTTGTCTGTGAGGGCCGGCGCACTGACGCGGGTGCCGGGAAGATTAATGCCTTTGTGCGAGATAATTTTCCCGCCGGTGATGACGGTGCATTCGACGTGACCGCTGGTGATTCGATCGGCGTTCAGTTCTATGAGTCCGTCGTTGATCAGAATCCTGGCACCGGGTTGGACGTCGCGCGCGAGGTATTGGCAGGGGACCGGGATCTCGGGAATAGTGGAGCGAGCGATATCCATGGATTGAACGCCGAGCTGTCCGCCGGACCGTGCCAACGCCGTCAGCAAGTGCACCGACTGGCCGGCTGCCACCTCGATTCCCTCATTGGCAAATCTGCCCACGCGAATCCGTGGTCCTTGCAGATCCTGGATGATCGCCACCGCCGCACGTCGACGCTCCGCGGCGTGACGAATCGCCATGATGGCGGCCGCGTGGGATTCATGGGTGCCGTGGGAGAAATTTAGCCGGGCCGCGTCCATCCCATTTTCAATGAGACGGTCCAACATCGCCAGCGAATCACTGGCCGGGCCGATCGTACAGATTATCTTGGTTTTTCGCATCCTATGATCCTCAGCGCTTGGCAAGATATAACGGACACCCAATGATGTACTCTTCAACTCCGGTCATTCTTGCCACCGGCATGCGGGGGCGCAAACCGCATCGAGGATGAAGAAAGAGCGTGCAGATTAACACAGATCCACTCGATTTCGTGACGATTGAAGGGGCTGTGCTGACTAGCCCTCAGTTATTAGGCCAGCGTTGTAGGTGACGTCGCATTGCACAGGGAAGCGCTGGGAGGGGCAAAGCGTGAACGGCATGGGAGCCTCGCAGGGAGGCGTATTGTAGAAAGGGGAAGGATCAAACCGCAAGGCAGGGCGTTGACCTGCTCCCTATAAACCAGGCCGGATGTAGCGTTAGGATTCCGACCGACGGAAGGAGGGGGCATGGCACGCAAACGGTATCCGGCCGAGGAGATCATCGGGCATCTGCGGACGATCGAAAGTGAGATGGGCAGAGGCCTTGGACTGGTGGAGGCTTGTTGCAAGTTGGGGATCACGGAACAGACCTACTATCGGTGGAAGAAAGAGTACGGTGGTTTGCGCGTGGATCAGGCCAAACGGTTAAAGGGCCTGGAACAAGAGAATGCCCGACTCAAGCGACTCGTGGCGGACCTCTTCCCGGACAACAGCATTTTGAAGGAGGTGGCAGCGGGAAACTTCTAAGCCCGGCCCGATGCTGAGAAACGGTCTGCCATGTGCCGGCCATGTTTTCGGTCTCTGAACGCCGGGTCTGTCGAGTCGTGGGGCAATGCCGGGGCACGCAACAGTATGTGCCCATCAAGGCGGACGACGAGGAGTCTCTGCGGACGCGGATCGTCGCGCTCACCCGTGAGTATGGGCGCTATGGGTCTCGTCGGATCACCGCGCTGTTGCATCAAGAAGGCTGGCGGGTGAACCACAAACGCGTGGAGCGGCTGGGGCGACAGGAGGGGCTCAAGGTGCCGCAGAAGCAGCCGAAGCGAGGCCGACTCTGGCTGACTAACGGTTCCTGCGTACGGCGGCGACCGGAATATCCGAACCATGTGTGGGCGTATGATTTTGTCATGGAACGCACTCGGGATGGGCGGCCCTTGAAAATGCTCACCGTGGTGGACGAATACACGCGGGAGTGTCTGGCCCTTGCGGTGCGCCGCCGTATGAGGGCAAGCGATGTCCAGGAGGTACTGGGGGAGCTGTTCCTGACGCATGGCTGTCCGACACACATTCGCTCGGACAATGGACCGGAGTTTATCGCCACGGCTCTGCGGGCCTGGTATCGCTTGCTGACCGTCGTGCCCTTGTTCATCGAGCCGGGCAGTCCCTGGGAGAATGGCTATAGCGAGAGCTTCAATGGCAAGTTCCGGGACGAATTGCTAAACGGGGAACTCTTCTATACGCTGCGGGAAGCGCAGGTCATCATTGAACGCTGACGGCGAACCTATAATCACGTCCGGCCCCACAGCGCCTTGGGCTATCGGCCACCGGCTCCTGAAGCATGCGTACTAACAGAACAGGTGGCCTAATCACTGGGGGCAGGTCAATGCCAAGGTAAACATAGTTGTACGTTCTTCTCTTCGTACTTCATCTGAGAACGCTGTACCGGCGGCGTTCTCAGCGTCCTAAACGTGGCACGGAACCTTGAAGTGGAAACGATCAGTTCCGCACGCCGTCCCAAACTTTTGCCGGATCGATAGCCTTGTCAGGATTAAGTTTCTTCGCCTTTTCCAGCAGGACATCCGTCGCCTCCGGGTAAGCTGGATCAGAAATACAACAATTATCGACCGGGCAGACCGCCGCGCATTGAGGTTCGAGAAAATGGCCGACACACTCGGTACACCGGTCATGGGCAATAATATAAATATTGTCTCCCACTCCTTGGCCGTCGCCCACATGATTTCCCTTCGTCTCCGCGTCGCTGCGAGTTTCGAAGATGGCCTCGTTCGGACATTCTGGCAGGCAGGCTGCACAGTTGATACATTCGTCGGTAATAAGCAGTGCCATGATCCTCGCCTCCTTCTTCTCAAGCAAAAACAGATGAATATGTAGCTTTATTTTGTAAGATTGAAAGCGGTTCTCGCTTAAAGGGCATCGCCACGGGTGGCGAATCGGTCAAGGTAGCCCGAAAACCTTCTAAGTGATCTCGTGCTCGCTCGGCCTGTTCCTAGGCCAGCACGATAAGCAAAAATTTGGCCATAGGCGATCCCCCTTTTTGCTCACGTATGCATATGATACTCCAATACCCATCCAGAATCATTTGCCATTCGTTTCATGCGGCGGTAATGAAATCGTTCAATAGCCGACAACCGGCGAAGAGGGTGGCCTCCTCATTCCGAATCCAGCGGCTGATGGTACCCAAGTAGACGAGTGTATCGGCAACCATCTTGATGTCTCGGATACCCGTGTCGGATTGGACCATGGTGGGATTCACTGGTTTCTCGCACTTGACTAGGTAATGCAGCAGCCGCCACTCCGCACCCTTGCCAATTTCAGTAACCAGACATTGTAGAAATGGTTCCCATTGAGACCTACTTGCCTCGATGGCATCGTCCTCCCCATGGTCCCTATTGTAATGGAGCAGCAGTTTCGTCAGGTAGGGGTGGTTCCCCGTCCACTCGGCTAGGGAAGGATTCGCGCCTCTGCCGATCAGGTGTCGCATCTCGCTATCGAGGAGGTTGGCCAAGGGGTACAGGCGAAATTTCATCGCAGCCAATGTCCCAGACTGGCCCAGCATCATCCGCAGTCGGCGTCCACCGGTCGCCACGACGCTAGCCGTTCCTGCCGCAGATATACGTTTGAGCAGCGGTTCGATCGCCGAATCCACGAGGTCGCCCAGATTGTCCAGGACCACGATGGAGCCGGGAACCCTATCGAGCCGAGGAGACTGGTCTGTTCGAAGGTCTACTTCGAGCACCGTGCGGTCCGTAAGTCCGTCCAGAGCAGTGCGAACCAGCGAGGTCTTCCCCAGCTTCGGTCCGCCGATCACCGCTAGTAATCCCCCCTTCGTGATGCGCCCACGCAAATTCCTGACAAGTCCTTGCCGACCGATGAACGAATCTCCGATGGCGGGAACAGGAATGAACGGTGGGATGGGCATGATCTGTTCTACGGTGCTGGAACTTATGGTTTCCCCACAAGGGCGCATCGTGACCGGCATGGGCGCCTCGCAGGGAGGCGCATTGTAGGAGGGGGGCGAAGGAAGGCGCAAGGGCGATGAGCGGAGAAACTGGACGTGTTTCAGCAACGGACAGAACTCTTGGCCGTCGACACTCCCAAGGCGGCACTTCAACACAAAAGCCCCGCACCCGCAGGCGTGAGGCTCGTGGATGCCAGGAATGAATGATAGGTTGCTATGAGAACTTGTTCACGCGACGTTGTTCCCGCCGCCGCAACTCAATGAGGTGAAGATCCGTAATGGGCGTAGGACTTGACCTTATCACGACTCGAACGTGCCTTTCGGCTATTCACCGACTCCTGTAGGACCGGGATCCGCAGCAGGTTGTGCATCAAAGCGGATCTGAGATTCTTCCTGCTTCCCCCGCCGACCCTTAACTCTCCTGGGCGCGACGCGCCCTTTCTACGATGGGATGCTCCCAAGGAAACACTGCCACTTCGTCGAGATCAGCGTGTGTTCCATCAAACACCAACACGGCGCGGAAGCCGTCAGTATAGTAAGGATCGCCCGTGAGATTTTCCCGCGGCGATGAGCGATCGGCGGGGCCTACTCTATTGAGCCACCCCATCTTGGTCAGCCCCCGTGAGTAGAGGAGATCCTCGATGAGGTAGTTTCTTGCCTCGTCCACCTCAGGATCAATCTTATGCGTCGTGAGATTCCACGTCTTCGTGGTGAACCGGGCTCCAATGTCGCGGCTAATCTGAACCGCCCAGACCAGTACACCTCGAAACGTGATCGGACTTAACCATGCGCGAAAATGGTTGCGCTGATCGACCGTGGCCCGAGCTTTCTCGATCGCAAAATCCTGAGGGCGCCCGAAGAAATATAACGGACTGACCGGTGAGTACCGATACCGAGATCCGAACAGGAAGGATTTGACTGTCTTCCAGATGGAGCCCCCATAAATTCCTTCAACCACTTGCCAGCCTCGGGCAATGAAGTTTGGGCCTATGTCGGTCCTCTTCCCGATGACCACCACATTGACTGGATCCCCAAGGGCGGTGCCGTCTTCGTTCGTGGTGCAGCAGGGCCAACGCTCCAGCGCTTCGCGTAACGCCGCCGCATCCTCATAATTGACCATGTCGTCCGCCGCATAGAGGGTGGCCCAGTCGACCTTCTCGGAATCGAGTTGGAGGCCTGGCACGGGGACCGAAAAGGTGAATCGTTGGAAGTATTGGAAGTATTGGAAGTAGTTGATGCCAATCAAATCGACGGTCAAGAACTTCATGCCCTCGTCAAAATTGGTAAAGACGAATCCAGACGTCGTGGCGCCAGCCACGATGAGCTTCGGTAAGGCCATATTCTCGAAGTGACGGTTGATCTGCTCATTGGTCTCAGCCGAGAAGATGGAATGATTCTTGTAGGCGGCTTCATTGTGTGCGTAGTACTCGGGGTCGAGCCCTGCTGCCATGAACCAAAGGAAGTGCTTCGTCTGATTCTCAATCTCCACCCAGACTGGTTGAATTCCCTCGTTAGCCAAGGGGACACCAAATGACCTGCCCCCAGTGATTAGGCCACCTGTTCTGTTAGTACGCATGCTTCAGGAGCCGGTGGCCGATAGCCCAAGGCGCTGTGGGGCCGGACGTGATTATAGGTTCGCCGCCAGCGTTCAATGATGACCTGCGCTTCCCGCAGCGTATAGAAGAGTTCCCCGTTTAGCAATTCGTCCCGGAACTTGCCATTGAAGCTCTCGCTATAGCCATTCTCCCAGGGACTGCCCGGCTCGATGAACAAGGGCACGACGGTCAGCAAGCGATACCAGGCCCGCAGAGCCGTGGCGATAAACTCCGGCCCATTGTCCGAGCGAATGTGTGTCGGACAGCCATGCGTCAGGAACAGCTCCCCCAGTACCTCCTGGACATCGCTTGCCCTCATACGGCGGCGCACCGCAAGGGCCAGACACTCCCGCGTGTATTCGTCCACCACGGTGAGCATTTTCAAGGGCCGCCCATCCCGAGTGCGTTCCATGACAAAATCATACGCCCACACATGGTTCGGATATTCCGGTCGCCGCCGTACGCAGGAACCGTTAGTCAGCCAGAGTCGGCCTCGCTTCGGCTGCTTCTGCGGCACCTTGAGCCCCTCCTGTCGCCCCAGCCGCTCCACGCGTTTGTGGTTCACCCGCCAGCCTTCTTGATGCAACAGCGCGGTGATCCGACGAGACCCATAGCGCCCATACTCACGGGTGAGCGCGACGATCCGCGTCCGCAGAGACTCCTCGTCGTCCGCCTTGATGGGCACATACTGTTGCGTGCCCCGGCATTGCCCCACGACTCGACAGACCCGGCGTTCAGAAACCGAAAACATGGCCGGCACATGGCAGACCGTTTCTCGGCATCGGGCCGGGCTTAGAAGTTTCCCGCTGCCACCTCCTTCAAAATGCTGTTGTCCAGGAAGAGGTCCGCCACGAGTCGCTTGAGTCGGGCATTCTCTTGTTCCAGGCCCTTTAACCGTTTGGCCTGATCCACGCGCAAACCACCGTACTCTTTCTTCCACCGATAGTAGGTCTGTTCCGTGATCCCCAACTTGCAACAAGCCTCCACCAGTCCAAGGCCTCTGCCCATCTCACTTTCGATCGTCCGCAGATGCCCGATGATCTCCTCGGTCGGATACCGTTTGCGTGCCATGCCCCCCCCTTCCGTCGGCCGAAATCCTAACGCTACATCCGGCCTGGTTTATAGGGGGCAGGTCAATGCGGCTGCGATCACGTGAGGACCGAGTGAACGTGGTCCGCTTGCAACTGATCCCTTTCTTTGGAAAGAAGGATCTTAAGGCAATTACCCCAGAGCATGTGGAAGCTTATCGAGCTCAACGGAAGAAGCGAAATGGAGAGACTGTTAGTTTACAGACGATCAACAATGACCATATCATTTTAAAACATTGCCTAAACGTTGCGAGACGTAAGCAGCTCCTCACAGTCAATCCGGCTACCCTAGTGCCCATTCCATGCGCGAACAATGAACGGGATCGCGTGTTGACTGCTGATGAGTGGCAAAGGCTCTATGAGGTGGCCTCTTCACACCTCAAGCCGATCTTGCAGACAGGCTATCACCTTGGGCAGAGATTAGGAGAGCTTCTGAATTTATCCTGGGACCGTGTAGACCTGCAACGAGGAATAATCACACTGCGGGGTACTGACACCAAGACCAACAAGCCTCGCCAAGTTCCGATGACTGCTCCGGTGAAAGCTACCTTGACGGAACTCTCCAAGGTGCGGGATTTAGCACACAAGTATGTGTTTGTGTATCACCGAAAGCCTGTGAGAGAGGTGGAGACCGCTTTCAGGACGGCCTGCAGGAAAGCGAACATTGAAAATCTTTGCTTTCATGATCTACGCCACTGTGCGGCGACAAACTTGAGACGGGCAGGAGTGGATACGACGACGGCGATGCAGATGATAGGCCACAAGTCGCCGCTTATGTGGAAACGCTACAACAGCGTTTCCGAAAGTGATCTGATCGCTGCTGCGAACAGGTTAAACACCTACCATTCTAACACCGTAATAACGCCTGCCGATTCTGATGAACCTACGCAAGTTGTAAGTGCTTGAAAGGTTGGAGCTGGCGAGAGGAATCGAACCCCCAACCTGCGGTTTACAAAACCGCTGCTCTGCCGATTGAGCTACGCCAGCCTGCGCAAAGTTTCGCAGAGTTATGAACATGAGTCAACCGCTAGAGGAGTACCTATGCCCATGACTATGCCCGCCAGCCGTCGCGTGGCCTCCTGCATGTCGGCTTCCGACACGATCGCATAGCGGCGGTAGATCGATTCCGTCTTGTGTCCGGTGACTTTCATCGCCACGGACCTGGCAATCCCGAGACGCTCCATGTTTCTGACTGCGGTGCGTCGGAAGTCATGCGGAATCATGCCTTGCCAGTTCTTTCGGCCTGGACCGACTTCCACAGTCTTTCCGAGTCCAGCCTGTTCACATGCTGCTCGCCAGACTTTGTAGAAGGTCAGACGCGGTGTGCCGGCATAACAGCCACGCAGGTGTGGGAACAACCATGGAAGGACGCGATTGAGTTTCCGAGACACAGCCAGCACGCGATCGATCTGCTCGCGCATGAGCGCTTCAAGCTCAGGCGTGAGATAGACCACACGGCCCTCTCGGTTTTTTGTCCTCCCCGGTTCGAGGCGCAACGTGCCTGCCGCAAGATCAACATCTGTCAGGCGCAGTCCCATCACTTCACTCAGACGCCAGCCGAATGTATATATTATGGTCACGACCACACGGAGATCTTCCGGCAAGCGTGCGCGTACGGCACGAAAGTGGCCCTCATCGAAAAATCCCTGCCGTGGGGTTGCCTCCTTGAGCAGATGAATGGTCGGCACCCGGAGTACCTTTCCATGTTCGACTCCCAACCGAAACGCGGTCCCCAACAGCGAGAGTTCACGGTTGATCGTGCCATTGGCAACCGTTGCAACCTGCCGGCGCTGAATGTACTCGGTGAGCGTTGTGCCGGAGACCACGGAGGCCCGGTAACCGGTGAAAAAACTCTTGAGGGGAGTGAGGCGGGTATTGACTTCGCGCAAGGTGCGCTGTCCGGTGGTTTCATAATGCGCGCGGAGATCGTTGAGTAGTTCCTCTACGCGGGTGCGATCGACCCTCGGCAGGATCGGTTGGCCGATCGCCGCACGGCCTTCTCGGGCTTTCAAAAGCCGTTCGGCCTGCTTCTCCTTATCGGTTTTGGTGCTCTCACGCACAGGCCGACCGCCGACATAGTACTTGATCCACCACATCCTAGAGCCCTTCTGTTTGTAAAGCATGCCCATGGGTACCTCCCTTCTTCATATTGAGAAGTTACGCCATATCTACGGGGCTTCCCAAACCACGTAGCCATTTTCATCGAATAATGTCAGCGAACCGGCAGGGTGTTGCTGAACCACACTTGTGCCACGAATCCCGGTCTGATGGGTTCCAAACACAACGCGATCCTGCTTGTTCTGGACCAACCGGAAGGCCGTGTATCCTTCATGCTGCTCGATGATAGTAGCCATGTTGGGCCTCATCAATCTCACACGAATGGAGGATTCACTGGAATTTCCAGACATGTCTAGGGCCGCAAGTCCACCTTCCGCATACAACTTCACTACTGCGCTAGACTCTCGGCCAAGACTTAAGACTGGCAATCCCGCTGCTGCCGAAAGTCTTCCGTACGGTTCTCCCTTGTGAATGAGGACAAATTCTTCGGCCTCGATAACTTTGCCCCCCAGCGGGACAGCCTCCGCTACTCCCACAACTCCTTGAAGAAGCGTGCTAGATATGGCTCCACCAATGAGCCCCGCCATGACGGATAGGATAAGGACTATGCAGAATTCCTTTTTGCTCATGGCTGGTTCCCTCCAATCTCTATTTGGTCACGCAATAACCTGCTCACTGCTTCGCCTCTGGTCCTACTGTTACCTGTTCTTGTCACTGGTCTTGCGATTCTTCTCCTCCTGTTCCTTCCATTTCTTGCCCGTCCACTCCGTGAATTTGGCGAGGGCGTCTAAGACGGTCATGCCCTGTGTGAACAGCACCACCAGACCGATTCCCGCCAGAATGAGGAGAATTTCTCAAACCGTGAATGTCATATGTCACACCACCGCCAAGGCGGTTCGTTCAGTCGATTTCTATGCATAGACTGCGGTGATCAAAGGCTGTACTCCTCACTGCAGACGTATCGATTGATCTTATCTGCTGATTTCCTTACGGTAATTCCGGAAACGCACTGCTCCATTCAATCGCGGCGAGTTCAAAGGAAACGCTGATTGTCCAAGCTACTTGTGGTTGTAGCTTGTATTTCTGACACATCTCGTTCCCCGGATGGAGCCGATTGCGAAAGAAATGGACTAGTTGGAATGCAACCCTAATGGAGTCAGCGGGAAACACAGAAAGCTTGATACCCTCTTCCATTAAAGCGCCCAGTTGGACCTTGAGTATGTCCCTGCCATCCGAAAGGATGGTTAATTTCCTTCTGTGGTAAAGCTCAGCGAGAAGGAGTGCTTCCAACACTGTTCCTGTGAGAGAGACGATGGCGAAGGATAATCTCTTTTTTCTTACCTCTCGCAGTTCTCTGTAAGCAGCCAAGCAACTCATCAACCCATCTGGAGGGGATATCCTCTTGAGAGCGATCTCCACCTTATCTGATAGAACGGCAACTCCAAAAATTGCTGCGTCAAACGACTGAAAGAACCGGTCGATGAATCGCTGCTTATCCACCTGATTAACGATTTCCGAGTCATCAATCCGTTCCAAAATAGTGAGTGCTACATAGGCTGACTGGTTATAGGCTCGTGGAGCCGCGTCATCACTTGTTTCTAATGTCAAGTCTTCTTGATAGGCGGACTCAAGTTCCTGCCTCCCCCGTACGAAATCGTGTGGGAGAGACGCGAGACCTAGACGAAAAAAATATGACCCTTGTGGGAATGTCCCCACGCTGGCTCGATCACGCGAATGAAGTAATCACGGAGGGATTGCCAGAAGTCAACTACTCCCTGTAACCCTGATGCCTTATGAATCTCCCTGGCCAAGCGATCAGCAAATCTTGGCCAGTACGGATCACAACGTGGGTCAAGCAGTCGACCTTTTACCATCTCAGTCTGGAGGAGATCCCTTGCGTCGTTAAACCGAGAGGCTGCGAGGAAGCTTTCAAATTCTGTTAGTCTTGTCACCGGATTATGATCCTTTATCGCACCAGCTCCGCCACCGAGACCTTGAGTGCCTTGGCTAGCTTTGCCAGTGTACTGAGGGGTGGATCATGACGCCCCATCTCGAGTCGAGCGAGATAGGCCCGCGACAGGCCCATTCGCCGGGCCAAGACTTCTTGCGTCAAGCCTCGCTTTTGTCTCAGCGCTTTGAGGCGCAGGGTGAAGCGACGTTGTGCTGGAAGCATTGTTACCTATTAGGTATCATAGTGTCAAGCGGACTTGTGGCCGTGTGCGGGCATCTTGCTCCAGCGTGTCCATAACAGCAAGAGAAGGCCACATGGCGTCTGTTACAATACTGCCACCATAAAACCATCAAAGAGGTGTCTTATGCGCTCGCTTGTCTGGTTTCTCGTTGGCATGTTGGTAGTCTTTGCCGGACAAACCATGGCCGAAACCTTTATAGAAACGGGGAGCGGATCTTCACGGTCCTATTATGGCAGTGAAGGGATGCAAATGGACATCATGGGCAATGGCGATTATTACCTGCTCAAGGATGGCCAGATTGTTGATCAAGGCTACATTCAGCGGTCGCCACAGAGTTCTCTGATGGACGAACTGAACCCCTGCTAGAGCTTCATTGGACTCTCATATAGTGCCACCTACTCAATGCGGCCACCTCCGAAGAGATCCTAAGGAAGTGGCCTTCATGATTACCCTCTGTTATTTGATGTGTCATAAGAAAGTTGGTCCGCTGAACAAGCCCCCGACCGCATCCAGTGAAAACTCGGTTTCCACTCGGACCGGCCCCGGCGGGGCCACAGCCATTGTTTCGCCGCCGAGCAGCCAGCCGACGAGGTAGGCGAACGAATCGCCCACATCGGCCCATGGACTGTTGGGTTTTTTGGGGTTCCGGTCCACTTGCCCGTCCGGAGTCATGGGGTAGAACCACTTTCCACCCAGCGCGGCGACGAGCAACGCTGTGTCGTCTCCAGGCGCGATTTGCAGCGGGACGCGACCGCATTCATGACGCGGTGCCAAGACGCGCAGGACGGCATCTTTTCGTGGTCCCCAGCGCACCGGCCCCGGCACGATCCGTCCCCCTAATTTTTCGAGGATGATCCGCTCCGCGCTCTCGTTGATGGAGGCTTGCGAAGGGGTGGCCATGTTCGGGTCGATGACATGGACGAGGTTCGCGCCCCAATCCTGCACGCTCCAGGGAGCATACTCTCTGAGCCATGGCAGAACCTGTCGCTCGATCAACTCCAAGGTGCCGATCCGCAATTCGTTGAGTGCCGCAAACACCCGCACTTGTCCGCCGTCGATTTGGCCAATCACGGCACTCGGTGAAAACCCGCCGTCCCAGCCGATACCGAGTAGCAAGCCGTGATTCGGCGTCAGCGGCACGGGCGCGACGTGCGCCACCGGAGAAAATCCTTCGGCGACGTGTTGTCCTTTGGGGAGCGCGACCCACTCGCCTTTGACGAGTCGTGCATGCTGTTCGGGATCGCCTTGAAACGATCGTGACAGATGGGCAATCCGTTCAGCACTAAGGCGGTCGCTCGCTGGAATGGTGATCGCCGTGCAGCCAGGCAGACCGGGCGACACGAACCGCCGGCGCACCTAGGAGTCGGGGTCGGACGGATTGCATGTAGCCATGGCGACTGGCCGCGGGGTCAGCAAGGACATACTCGACAGCGCCAGCGCGTATTTCGACTCCTCAATACCTTTGGCATCATTCAAGCTTTGCGTGAGCTCTTCTGCCGCAACTACATGACAACGTGTCTTCAAGCGCTCGGCCGCGCTATCATCCGTCGCGCCCACGGCATCGGCGAGCACGTAGTCCACCCCGCCCAAACTCAACAACGCTTCCCGCCGATCGTTACGGAGATGCCAACATCCGCCCCACATTTCCTCTTCGAGACTGCGGCCCAGCTTCATGGAGAACGACACAAGGCTTTCGTTCAGCAACAAACACCGCAGGGGGAGGGGAGAGCCTGCTTGATCGTGCAGCTCCGATAAGATGGCTAGGGCTCCTGGGATAGCCTGGGATTTCCCGCTTTCTCGTGGCCCCACGCCTAGCACTTCCGTCGCCTTTCCCGCCACGATTTCAGCGATGAAGGCAGAGGCAATCGGGGCGTAGCTCACGACATGTACGCCATTGGGCATGTCACCCTGTTGGAGGGCGTCCAGCGTCACCCGCACAAATTCGGCACCCGTATCTTCCGTTATTTCGAGTCGGTGCCGTCCCACGAGGAACACCACTCGGCCTTCGCCATCCACCCCATGCGCCCATCCTGGCACGTCGGCTAGTTCCAACAAGACGCCCAACAGAATGGTTTTGACACTCTGACTTTTCTCGGCCAGCAGCGACCGCGCTCGAACCACGCTCATGCGCTCTGCTCCATGTCGGCGAGACCCATGTCAGCTGGGGGCTCAAACCGAGGAGGGAGTTTCTTTCGTCCCTCCGTCCCGCCTTCCAGAAACTGGTTTAGGAAAATTAACGACTGCCCACCGTGCTGGGCCATCAGGACGGCATCGGCGAGTTTCTCTTGCACGCGGTTGCGATCGAGTTCCACCAGATGCCCGAACCAACCTCGCGCCTCCGCGGATCGCCATTTCTCAATCGGCTTCTTGAGGACATAGGGAATCATTTTCTTGAGAAAGGCTTTCATATCTTCCGTCGTCACCAACTCGCCGATCTCGAACTCCTCTGGCAACATCTGCTTGAGGGATGCGTTCAACGCGCCCTTCATCGCCAGAGCCCGACGGCCTTCGTGATCTCGGGAATGGTAGGCGCAGATCGTTTGGCCTTCGGGAATGGAAAACCCGCAGGGCGTGCCGTCTTTTTTCAGGTGACCGAAATCGCCACATTTCACAATGTCATTCCTCCAAGGGCTTGGTTAGCGTTCCCAAGTTATAAAAAGTCCGCGAGAATGGACTAGACATCGTGAGGGCAAGCCCTTCGAGCCCCTGGCCATGGGTCGAATTTTTGGGCGTGCCGATCGGTGCCTCACAATCCGTCTCCGTCTTTCCATCCGGCAACAAGTCTGTCTAAGTCATTAATGTCAAAAAGTAATTTGCGCATTCGCCCATCATGCGATCGCGGCATCGGGATGTGAATGCGCGGCAACACGCCTGCGTGTTCTAAGTCGCGAACCGTCCATTCCGAAATGGCGAGGTACCGAGCAGCATTGCGCAGGTCGAGAAGCCGAGGGCTGACGGTTAACACAACCAACGCTTCTCCATTGTCCCATTGTTTCCCAACGGTTTGCACACGAGCTATGCCCGTGGTCAGCCCAGGATCAGGGCCGGGTAATGGTTTCGGTGGCCGTCCTGGTTTGCCTCGACGAGAGCCGGGAACGAGGGGAGGGCTGTCCGTCGCTGCGTCTGTTGGCTGAGCCTTGCTATTCATGTCCTGCCAGGTTCCATTCAAGGCTGCTTGCTACTAATCAGTGGCTTGCTAGCTGCCCCTGCTTAAGGCCCATTTCTCCGCTCTTCTTGCCCGACGGTTTCGACCGCAAGCGGTCTGATCGAATCCACCGGATGATGTGCTCATGCGTGACCACAACCCAGAAGTGTTCCGACAGGCTGCCTCCAGTCTTCGCTAGGTATTCGGGGATGGCAGGGCCACAGAGCAAGCCGTTGGCGTCTTCCCACCACACCGGTCTAGCATTCGGGGCAGCTGGTTCAATAAGCACAGACTTCTCTAATTCCACTTGCCGGATCCGTCCACTTGCCCGCGCCATAAGTTTGGCCGCTCGGTCTGGTGGGAGTTCAATCGGTTTCCCTGGTTCAAGGCGCACTTCTCCACCAGGCCATCGATAGAGGAACGCTTTTCCGATGGCCTCAAGTCTCATCTACAACAACCTCCTCCGTTCCTAGTTCCGACAATTCCGTACTCGTCTCGGAACCTGCAAATAGATAGGAACCAGCATTTCCGCCAGAGGAACAAGGGGTTTGGTCGGACTTCTTTTTCTCGTTTGCTAGTTCCCCGCTCATAAGGGGAACTAGGAAACCAGCTTTTGAATACACAAAGGGTTTCCCTTTCTTACCCACCCCGTCCCGTGTGACTTTTCCCTCTTCAACCAGACGACGAAGGGCCTTTGCCTTGATTCCCTTCCTGCCGTCGACGTTCTCCTGAATGACAGATTCTTCGACGGGTTCTATCTGTGTCGCCAAGTAGTCGATGATAGAACCGGCTACGCTCTCCATGTCCGCTTCCTTACGGCTCAGGCCGATAGAGATGAGGCCGGTTTCAGTATCCATGCTGAGCGTGACTTCTTCGAGATCCTCTCCGTACCGCTGAATGGTACTAAGGGTTTGATACTTCTCAGAGCGCTTCAAAAGGAGTGCCGTATCCACGACCGCGAAGATCGCGGTACTCCCCAAAATCGCATCGCCTCCGTCACGTTTCCCTTTCCCCATATAATGGACTGCCAGCACAGGCGCTCCAGTCTGCCGAGCAAGTGTCAGGAGCGGTTCAAGGGCTCCGGTTACCGCTGCGTAGTCATTCGCATCCTTGACGCGGATCATCTTCAACAGGGGGTCAACAATCACCAGCGCAGGTTTATCTCGTTCCGACGCTTGCCGAAGCTGGACGAGCCCGTCCACGGGGGAAGGTGCGCAAAACACATGAACCTCATCCGATGCCCCTGCACCCATTGCCGCGAAGTGTTTGCGGACCTCAGATCGCTTCTCTTCGAGGGCCAGGTAAAACACCTTCCCTCGCACTGTCAGAAACCCAAGCCATGGGATGCCACGCGAAACACTTAAGGCAAGATTACGCGCGAGTGTGGTCTTTCCTGCTTTCGGCTTTCCGCAGAGAAGTGAAAGCCCACCTGAGGGAAGTCTATTCTCCACCAACCAATCGGTTCGTTCCTCTGGCTCATTGAGTAGGTCTCTCAAGGGTGTGAGGACCAGCGTGTTGGCTGCGTTGCCATTCCCTCGGTACGGCGTAGCGGTCTCTAGCAAATGATGTAGGTCTGTCGCGGTCCTTCCAGACGATGCCCACTCACTCAGATCCTTAGCACCATCCGGTAACGTCACTTGGCTAACGGAGCGAGCAAATCCCCTGAGTGCCAATTGAACAGTCTCCATGTGTCGCCTTCCAGCCTCATCGGCATCTGGCAGAATCACCACATACTTGTCGTGCAATATCTCCGAGTATTCCGCACGCCACTTTCCTGCCCCCATTGGGTTGCAGGTCGCCGCCCAGCCTTCGGGAAGCCCCAGTCGATAAGCCGTCTCCACATCCTTCTCGCCTTCGAGCAGGAGAACCGATTCTGTCAGGAGTACCTCAGAGAGCCGATACAAGACCATGCGGGTGTCTTTCAGATTCCAAGTCCAGCCGCCTTGTCCGTCGGGTCGCCGTTGACGAAAATCCTTGGGCTCAGACCGCACCACCTGAAACAGCAGTGTCCCTGACTTGTCGCAGTAATCGTAGTGCGCAACTTCGCGCCTAGACTGAGACGCGATATGGTCATTGAGTCCGGCAATCTCCAGCACGCGCCGCTTCTGCTCGCAGAAGTTCGGCAACCTCTCCATCATACCGACGAACTCAAAGATGTCGGCGCCCTTTTCTCCGAAGCAGTGTTGGGAGTGGCAAAAGAGTCGATCCTCATAGACTGACATGCTTGGATCGGCGTCACCGTGGTGATGACGCTCGGGGAACAAACACCGTCCGATCCCCTTGCCGTTCAGCGTGCCGCCATAATAGCGGAGCACATTGATAATCGGCACTCGCGCTTTGATCTCGTCGGCTTTCATGCCGCCTTTTCGTGTGCGCATGACTCGGCAATCAGTTTCTCAGCTTTCAGTAATTGATCCAGTTGCCTTTCAGTAATAGATCCAGTTGCATGGACAGAACAGGGTCCCACGAGGTGCCGGTTCGGTTCTCAAGGTGTCGCCGTGCATGGACAATGCACCAGGAACCGAGTTGCAAGAGGATCAAGACCCGTTTAGACGTCACTGAATCCCCACGACCTATCAGTTTTTGCCGCTGTGGTCGGGGCGCCCTCAAAGTTGGTCTGGCCAGCGGCCTAGTTATTTACGCTACAGCTGGCTCCTGAGTTGACTCCTGTTCCCGTAGCCTTTCTTCCAGCGCCAACACATCCGATAGCTTAAACAGGCGAGTCCCACCCTCAGTTTTCATGCAGGGAAGTACCCGCCTGTCGGCGAGCGATCGAATGCATTGCGCGGAACGGCGCACCTTGCGAGCAACCTCGGAAGCTAAAAGCAACGGTTCGTCCATTGGGTCTTCCTCATACGTCATTCTTAACTTGTATATTAGGAATGACATATGTTATAATTATGGTTGTATGCTGTACTGAATTGAAAAGCAATAAACACCATGTTATAAGCTAATAACTTGTCTCACGCGTCATTATGAGCACTCCATTACATGCTAGTTTGAGATGACAGACATGAGATCTAGAGAGAGACGAAGAGCTGACTTATTCCTGAAGTTGGGCGCGACAAATTTGCTGCGACTGGATGATTCTGGATGGGAGCGTCTCTATGATGAGCTGGCGGTCGCTGCTTATGGTACACCGCGACAGCGCGGCACGATTTTCAATGCGGATGGGGAGCAAGTCTCAGACGATTTCAACTTTGCAGCCTATAGTCATGGTGCTCGGCCAGCGATAGGCCGGGCTAAATTAAAAATTCTCGAATTCCTAGAGGGCTTGCGCACTGGCCGGGTTGTTGAGTTTCCATTAAGCGAGGAGCGACTGTTGGTGAATTTGTCATCGAAGCATTTTACCGAAGCCTACCGTTTCAAAAACATCGAAACCATGATCTATCGCGGTTTGGTCGAAAGCTTGAAACGGATCAACTTCACGCGTGACGATCTGTATGTCTGTAGCGATCCGCGATGCGGTCGGACGTTTCTGCCCACGCGAAAACCGCGTTCGGGGAAACGGCCCTTTTGTGACAAGAGGCACAGGTGGCGCGTGAATCAAGCAGAGGGGAGGGCGCGAATAAATGCCCGTCGGCGCCGAGGAAGCGGCGCGAGAGAGCGTGCACACGCCCGCGAACGGAGCCATCGGTACTATGTTCGCAAGGTTACCGCTGGTAGGCCGAACATGAAAGTGGCACGACGCCCGCAAAGGCAAACAAGGGCGATTCGGGACAGGCGGGCAGGGTGATAGATAACTTTTTCTGTTCTCACGGGAAAATTAGAGACAGCGAGCCTCACACCACCGCTGACCTGGTTTTAAAGGGGGCAGGTCACTAGTATCGCAGTTACTGACCTTCGATCTGCCAACCTGAACCATATGGATTTGTTGGGCTATCCGGTGCGTAGGGACTCCCGGGGCCATAGGGATTGTTGATCGCGTCAGGCGAGTACGGGTTGCCATAGCGGCCGTAAGGGTTGCTGATGGAATCAGGATCGTAGGAGTTCGCACTCAACTTGCCGCGGTAGTTGCCCTGCTGGTCGTATAGCCGCGGCGCATCAATAGCGAACGGATTCGTCGCCGATAGATTGCTATAGGGGCTTCCATATGGACTAAACGGATTGTTGATGCCATCTGGGTTAAAGGGGCTCCCGGCTCCATAGGGATTGGCTGTGGAATTCGGAATGTACGGATTGGCACTCAGCTCGCCGAGATCTGCTGCCTGGAGCGAAAACGGAAATAGCACTAGAAGCAGTACCGTAACCAACAGGGCGAGCCTCCTGACGAAGATTCTATCAGAGACTCTGGCCTAACGAGAAGAATCATTGCGCGGGCCGAGCGCTCCTTCCGTCGGCTGGAATCCTCACTCCAGAGCCGACCTGGTTACTAGGGGGCAGGTCAGACGAAGCTTCTCGTTGCCTCGAGACTTGGCCCACAGGATTTGAGATTACTGGCGAGCCTACCTGATGCAGAGCCCGTTGTTCCACTTTAACCATTCCCCTCATTTGACTAGGGGAGAATTCCAGACAAAGATAGATTCTGGTTTATAGATCGCTCCCCACATCGCTTAGAAACGATGCGCCCACCGTGCTTCGTCCTGCCCATCTAAACCATTCACAAATTATCGCGGCTATTCTGCAAATCAATAGCGAGTCAATGCACACCTCTCGTAATACAACCCATGCGAGTCAATATGCAAAGCCGGGTAGACCTGATTAGTTCTATCGGTATATAGTGACGACCCGCGTATAAATAGGATGGTCTCGAACATTGCTGTAGGATCGTACAAATCATGATGAGATTTGCTCGAAGTCCCCTCCGGTCATTCTGTGCCGAGGGGATTTCTGATTTTAGTATTAGGGGCAGTTTACAACCGATGCATACGCCTGCGCTGTGTGGAGGAATCGAACTCCTGTGCTCATGAGGAGTTTTAGCATGTCCTGAATTCTGAAGGCGAGCTCTTAACTTCACTTACCCGGGGAAGAAATGTCGTTAACGGAGCTGAGTCGGGATCCCATTCTCTTATGGGTATTGGCTGGAATAGTAACCATATCGGCAATCCTCCTCATCTACTTCATTATATTTTTCCTTATACCTTCATTCAAACTCCGAACTCAACTTGTCCGGATCAACACAGCTCTTCCTGGGCTTAAGGACCTAGCTGAAAAAAAGCAGCAGGTTCTCACGCCTGATACCATCCTCAAGCAGGTTATGACCGATGAACCTTTCAAGCATCTCTGGAGTGAATACGCCGAAACGCTTCACCGTCAGCGTGCAGTGGTTGATGGAGAGGAAAAGCTCGTGAGTCTACGGGCCACATATCTAGCCGAAGCGTTTTTCACCTATCAAACTATTGTCGATACCGCGTTGAGAACAGAGTTCTTTAAGCATCTGCCAGGCATTTTTACTGGAATTGGCATTATCGGAACTTTTTCTGGACTTATCTTGGGCTTGTCGGAGTTCCAAATCTCAGACGTTCCTGCAGAACACGTTCGTGCAGAAGCAATGAGAAACCTAAGAAACCTAATAACGCACGTCGCATATGCGTTTATCGTGTCAGCAGGGGCAATCACCATTGCAATGTTCCTCATCTTTTTTGAGAAGGTTCGCATTACGAGTCTATATAGGGAGGTAGAATTCCTCTGTCGGTCTATTGACAGTCTGTATGTTTCAGGAGTTGGAGAGGAATATCTCGCCCGGTTAGTTAGAGCCTCTGAGGAAAGCGCGACACAGACAACGCATCTGAAGGACAGCCTAGTGGCTGACCTCAAACAGATGATGACAAACCTCGTGGATCGCCAAATACAGGCCACTCAAGCAAGCCAGGAAGCCGTTGCGGCAAACATTTCGCAATCAATGACGGAAAGCCTGCGCGAACCAATGGCTAGTATCTCGAGAGTGGTACACCGAGCTAGTGAAGATCAAGGTGTGGCAGTACAGAGAACCTTATCCGATATCATTTCTGGATTTATGACAAAAATGGAAGAAGTCTTCGGGGGGCAGATTTCGGGATTGAATTCTCTCATGCAGGAAACTACTGCATCAATGCGTGATACGCGCGATCGGTTCAATGAACTAGTTGAGAATTTATCGGGTGCTAGTCGCAGTGCTGGCGAGGCGATGGCGGAACAACTCACTCGGGCGATGGAATCAGCAGCGCTTCGTCAACGTGAGATGAACAATCAGATGCAAGAGTTTGTAGGACAGATTCGTGATTTAATCTCTCAGTCTCAGTCCGAAACCTCAAACAAAGTTACCGAATCCTTGCAGCAGCTAGGGAGCAAGGTATCACAAGTTGTTGGCAGTCTCTCTGACCAGCAAGCCCAGGCGGGTGAGGTAGCATCTCAGAGGCAAACTGCAATTGCGGAGCATGCACAGACTGTAGTGTCTGGTCTTGGTGGAAAAGTGAACGAACTAAACGAACAAACAGCCAAAATGGTGCAAGCAACACAACAGGCGGTAGGTGCTATGCGCCAGGTAACCCTAGAATCTGTCGACCGATTGAATGTTGGTGCTGAAAGACTGCAGGGTGTACTTACCGAGTTCACCAATGCTGGCCAAGGAGTTTCAAGAGTATTTGAGCAAGCAACCCAAGTTACCGGGCAGCTCTCTGTTGCGGCGACAGGGTTGGTTGCTGCCTCAAGGGCTGTTGAAGCATCCACCGCAGCCTATAACCAAACCAGAGGGGATTTAGTCGATATTGCGAACAGCCTGAGAGAGATTGTTGAGGCGGCAAGGCGAGATGCAGGTGTCTCAGAAAAACTTGTCAACGACTTGGACTCGGCTGCTAAGAAATTCGGTACCGTCCAGAGGGACGCAGGAGATTTTCTTGGCAAGGTGTCTGGTGTGCTGTCTGAAAGCTTCGAAAAGTACATTGTTGCGATGAAGGAGACGCTTGATCGCACACGTACGGAGGTTGATGCTTCACTTGCCAGATCAGTGGAGATGCTCCGATCCACGATTGACGACCTAAGCGAAGCCTTGGAAAGACTTCCTCGGAGTTGAGTGAATGTTTGGCGGGCGCGTCAATATTGGCAAGGATAACAAGGATGAAGCGGAGAAACCGTTTTGGATATCATACGCCGATATGATGACATCCCTTATGGTTCTGTTTCTCGTCGCAATGAGTGTGACGTTGTTCGCAGTTACAGGAACGATTGATAAGGAGCAGGAACTGAAGGACAAGCGAACTAAGGAAATTCGAAAGGTGTGTAAGCAAATCGAGCAAGCCGTCGGAGAGTTCTCAGAATTGCCTGAAATGAATGTTAAAATGAAAGATGAGCGATGCACCATTGACTTCGGACCCCAAGCCCATTACGCGAGGAAGGTTTATAAAGTTACGCCTGAGGTAGGTTCACATCTCCGTAAGTTCGTGAAGGACAAACTCCTTCCCATCGCGCGCACAGAAATAGGAAAGAATTGGATAAAGCGAGTATTTGTTGAGGGATACGCAAGCATCTCTGGCGACTACCTACTTAATCTTCATCTTAGCCTCAACCGAAGCCACATGGTGTTGTGTAAGTTGCTCGACCAGGATAGCTCAAAGCCAAACTGGCTTAGCAGAGATGAACAGGACGAAATTCGCGAGCTCTTTCTGGTTGGGGGATACTCCTACAATCTCCTAAAGGAGACCCCGGAGGAAAGTCGTCGTGTTGAATTCCGCCTAGAATTTAAGTCTCTGGAGGAAAAGGAAACAGATACTCTTGGTCGCAAGCCGGTTGTTTACAAAGAAAAGAAGGTCGGTTGGTGTCGGTTGAAGGAAGCATAACCATGCAGAGACATCTTGAAATCCTTCGCTCGAAACTTAGCAGTGCGGTGACCAAGAGTTGGCCATCAGATGGATTGGTAGGAAGGCCGGAGCTTATAGCTGAAGCCTTCGAGAGAGTGCGGAAAACATTTAATGAGCGCACCAATGCTAAACCGTCTGAGGATCGTCTGGCCAACGCAATCACGGCGTTTCTTCGGAACAAGAGCATAAGTGATTCCCGACAGGCTGGACTCATCAGTTGGGGCCTTGCTACCTCACATGATACCAAGCACCAGCCACTCCTGGAGCTTGAGACGGTCTTTCCCCAGTTTATGAATGCGACTCGAGGTTTCTGGAACGGTCGAGAATTATCGACTAAGGCTTGGCGCGGGCTTCTGTCCAGTTACTTCGGCTACCCTGGGTCTTTTACGAAGAATGATGTTGGAAGAGCAAATTGGTTTATGCTCAGGGACTTTTTGAAAAATAGCTTTCCAGCTCTCCTTCAACGGCAGAGTCATAGACCACCTGATTGGATGTTTGTGCTACAAGAGCACCAAACACTCCTCGGAAATGACCCGTGCAAGCCGTATGCAGAACTAGCTCTAACAGGCAGTATGGATCCCGTTAAGGACTTGAGGGAACGGCTTGGACTACCAGAGGCAAGCTGGGTCTTCGCCGAGTTTATTCGTGTACAGGTACAGTTGGCGTGCAGCGTTGGCGACCACGACTTTAAAGAACACATTCCTCGGGTTTGCCAACATCTCCGTGAATACAAGGTCTATCTCGATGAAGGTATGAAGGAGATCCTGACTCGATATAGTCAATGTAGTGACACCAGCGAGCACTCTGAGCTTGCACGATTGCTAATTGACGATTGGGGAAACCCAAAGCTGCCAAGTAGTACAAGATGGGGTCTGGTAACCCCCGAAATCAAACGGATGGTGATCAAATGGCTGATCAATAAAGACCTTCATCTTTTCTTTGATCTCTTCTCGAAAAGCCATGGACTGGACCAAGATAAGCGACGTTTCGAATTTTGGAGCCGCTATCTTGACCAGATTCATGATGCGTACTTCGCCTTGGGTGGTCAGGCGTACTTTTCCCAACAGGAAGACTTCTGCGAACTCCGAAGGCGTAATCAAGGGCGTACCGCCAAATTGGAGGGGAGCACACAGCTAAACAATAACGCGTTTATCATGCTAATAGGTAAGTACGCGATCGTGGAGTTCGGTACAACCGGAAATGCATGCTTCTGCTTTGACCTTGAGGATTTACCATTCAAGCTTGGTGACCCATGCTTATATAATCACACATATGGGCAAGGGCTAAAGAATAAGAGTCACTCAGGGTGTAGATTTCGCAAAATACATAGCGACAAAACTGCTGAAAAATGGGAGGAGGTATTTGAACTTGAACTTCAAAACCTGGGCATCAGTCCTGATTCGCCTGGTGACGTAAGCCGCAGTTCTAGCACGCGAGGTAGGAGGCTTATCAGACGCACTTCATCTTTCTGGTCTGAGAATGTCAATAGCGTGCTAAAGGGATTCAATATGTGGGAGCTCCAGAGACTTGCTAGGAAATATGGTCTTGCAATCGCAGATCTGCGGTACAAGGGAGGGAACCTTTGGGTAACACCTGATGTCCCCAACTCAGATGTGCATAAGAAATTGAGCGAGTGGGGGTTCCAACTGAAACGCGACAAAGGTTGGTGGTTAAAGTAGAATTCGTCAGTGCGTCACCACGAAGGACGGGACGAAAATGGACGACGGTGACCGGTTATCTTGCCAATACAGTGCCGATGGTCTCCACATTAGACAAGAAGGACAGCTCAGACCTGAACCAAGGCATTGGCTTGGGAAACCAGAAATATTTGGCAACCAATCGGAGCTTGTTTCATACCTTTCACAGTTAGAAGAGGAAGGATTTGCTAAATGTGCCGGTGATAAGGTGCAGTTGTTATGGGAAAACCTCTACCGCTTATTAGAACTGCCCGAACATCTTCCTAGCCTCGCACTCTTCAACTTGCCTTCGACCGAGTTGATAAGCCCATGCCTGAAAAGCTCTGGTGGTCTATCAGATTCTCATTTTTCCATAACGATTTCAGGTTGGCGTTTTAAAGATGGAAGGCCCATCAGTCAAGAGATAGATGTCCACGGAGCAACCGTAGACTACGATGGCCGGCAGGCATTACTTCCCCGTGACTCGTGGAGTCTAGTCCAAGCTGTAAAAACTTTTGCTGCAGTGCCAACCGCTGAAAAGACCCCAAATCAAAACCGGTATCACTGGGCTAAGATTCGCCAGCTTGCACTTGCCGCAGGAGCAGGGCTCGACCATTTCCTTGCGCATACCATTGTTCTTACTCCTCAAAAATTACTCCTTGATTTGAGGAAGGCAAAGGAGAGTGGAACAACAGTTGTCGAAATAATCCCCAGATTTGAGGGGGCGCCCGAAGGCTGGATTGAAACTTTCGATGGGTACCGTCAAGTCCAGGATCGCTACGACATTCCACTCCAAGCTGGACTTGTCCATGTGATCATCGAGCCAAGAGTAAGGACAGTGCTTTCCGAAATTAAGCGAATGCCAGGCCGCCGGGTTGCAGGACAGCGCGCTGAGGCTTTTGTGAGAAATCCGTTTGCCTTACTTGGTGAGGACGCTGGGCAAGTCATATCTGAAGAAGAATTCGCTGAAGCCCGTGAAGACGCAGGCATTTATTTATCCCGCTTCACCGCTCAGGTGGTTAAGGACGACATAGGACTTTGCGGTGCCTCCCTTTTGATCGAATCTTCGCAAAAGGGAACCATCGTCAGCGAAACGTATACTTTCCAGAACCCAGATGACCTTAAGACCTTCGTTCGTGAATTCGAAGAAAAGCTTTCCCGAGGGATGCAATGTTGTGCCTGGAAAGGATGGGACCTTGAACTCCTTGGCGATGCCGAGCAACAGCTTGGGACGTTACGTGATGCATTAGCCGAGTGGTTACGACCTCGACCACTTATCCGCTACTCGGGTGTGTTCGATCTTTCCCGTTACAGCGGGCGTATCGAAGCGGTAGGGCAAGAGAAGCCGTACTACTCTCCATTCATTGCAAAGCAACGAGATGATGAAGGTTGGATTCCTGACAATGCGATCGCTGGCATCTGGTGGAAACGTGAAGGAAGTACTGAGGCTGAGGGCGTTCCTCTTGATGCCAAGCAGCTTGAGGAACTCCAAGACAAAATCGCCGCAACGAAGAGCCAGGGAAGATCAGAGCTACTGATTGGGAATAATCCGAATCCTATAAAGGTTGAAGAGGCGGAAAATCTTATAGAAGTGCTTAAACAGGCTCTGGAGGACGTTCAGAAAGGCAAGTTTCCCAAACCTACTAAAGCAGATCATAAGAGTGAAGGTCCCTCTAAGCCCATCTCCTTGGTGGTCAAACCTAATATTCAGCGGGTTGATTATTTCGAGAAAAGACGACGCGCAGCGTTGGCTGTGTATCCTGAGCGGCGACCGAAACTCCCTCGCTCTCTTAAGGCAACCGTCAAGCTGCTGGACCATCAGCGCAAAGGGATTGCATGGCTTCAGCAACTTTGGAGCATCTCACCTGATTCTTGTCGGGGAATCATATTGGCAGACGACATGGGACTTGGCAAGACGTTGCAGATCCTTACCTTTGCAGCAACTTGTTTTGAAGATGATCCTAACTTAAAGCCTGCGTTGATGGTTGCCCCGGTTTCATTATTGGAAAATTGGAATATTGAAATTAAAAAGTTCTTCGAGCGCGAAGCGTTCACGGTGCTGACGCTCTACGGAAGCGAACTTGCCGATAAGAAACTTAGACGTCATGAAATAGAGAAGGAATTACTGAAGGAAGGGCTTACACGTTTCTTGAAACCCAACTGGATCGGCGACGCTAACATAGTTCTTACTACCTATGAAACCTTGCGAGATCTCGAGTTTTCACTGGCGCCTGAACCATGGAGCATCATGATTTGTGACGAGGCTCAGAAGATTAAGAACCCGAATGCCCTTGTTACGCGAGCAGCCAAAAAGCAGGATGTTCGTTTCAAGATTGCGTGTACCGGTACGCCAGTGGAGAATTCTTTGGCAGATCTATGGTCCTTATACGACTTTGTTCAACCTGGATTACTTGGGGCACTAAATGAATTCGGGGTTCGTTACAGACAGCCCATCGAGGCCAAGACCGATGAAGAACGGGCTCGCGTGGAAGAGCTGCGGAATATGATCGCCCCTCAACTGATCCGCCGAACTAAACGCGAAGCCGCACAAGATCTGCCCAAAAAGCTTATTGTTGATTCGTGCAGGAACATCCAAATGTCGTCTCATCAGAAAGCTCTATACGCACATGCTGTAAGTGCCTTCAGGTCTCGTTCATCTGAAACGGGAAAAAATCAACATACCAATCACCTAACACTTCTGCAATCCTTGAAGCGCATCTGCGCCGATCCTCGCCCTCTTGGACAATTAGCACAAGTCACAGATTCCCTGGAGGACTATAAGAAGAGGTCACCTAAGATGCGGTGGCTAATGAAAGAGCTTCAAACGATTTGCTCTTTGAATGAAAAGGCCATCATCTACACCGAATATCGCGACATTCAGCGTCTGATCCAAAGCTATGTTCGGGAAGCTTTCTCAATCACTGCAGACATAATTAATGGTGACACTGTGGCAACTTCGGAGAGTACTACGAGTCGCCAGAAGCGTATCGATGCATTTCAAGCCAAGCGCGGTTTCAATGTAATAATTCTCTCTCCCTTGGCAGCTGGTGTCGGGCTGAATATTCAGGGAGCAAATCACGTCATCCATTACACCCGAACCTGGAATCCTGCAAAGGAAGATCAAGCCACGGACCGGGCATATCGCATCGGACAGAAGAAGGATGTCTTTGTGTATTGCCCAATAATAACGGATGCTACGTTTAAAACCTTTGAGAGCAGGCTAGACGAACTTCTCGAATGGAAACGCTCAATATCCCACGACATACTCAATGGACATGGTGACCTTGCCTCGCCCGACTTTGGTGAATTAGAAGGAATTGACGGTGCACCCGTGATGCCAGATCAATTGATTACGATCGAGGATGTTATGTGTATGGACAGCGATACTTTTGAAGTCTTCTGTGCAGTGCTCTGGCAAAAAAAGGGATATCCTGTCACGTATCGTACAAAAAGGAGTGGTGATAAGGGTGTCGATGTAGTCGCCTTGAAAGGTACTGCAGGAAGCTTGCTCCAAGCAAAAAGTTCTCTTAAGGAAGGCAAGGAACTGGGATGGGAAGCTGTGAAGGACGTTGTTGGGGGGACTGCTGCATACAGCGCAAAGCATCATGGAGTAACCTTTATCAAATACTCCGTGACAAACCAGTTCTTCAATACCGATGCTCAGGATCAAGCTCATCTCAACGATGTTGAGCTCGTGGATCAACCAAAGCTGAAAGACCTTCTTAGTCTATACCCTGTAAAACAGCTCGAAATCGAGCGTTATATACTTAGCCAGTGAAGGCACTGAACCATTGACCAGCCAGTGACCCGCCTCCCCCTGCTTGTACCATTAGCAATGCAGGTCACGCACAGTGAGGTGGCACGTTATCCAAAACACTTGCTGCCTGGCGACCAGGCCATTTGAAGGTATTTCAAAGCTCAGACGGTGGGCGCTGTGTCAAACAGTCCGTCCCCGCAGAAGGGATCTAGACCTGTTGAAGGGGGTTAGGTCAAGCATCAACCGTCCTTGGTGGGTCAACTACTGGCGACTCTGTGGACTGGTGCGGGACCCGATTTCTATACGGTGGAGTTTTTCCACCTTCGGCTGGAGGATGCTCTCCAGGATCGGAATTTTGAAGTGGGGGCCAGGACCGACAGAGCGAACCGGAGTCCCGAACCGCATCACGATCCCTTCTTCGTCGGGAGCGACGATAAATACGCTCTGCCAGGCGAGAAATACCAGCAGGGCGGCGAGAATGATGTTCCTTAATCTGCCGGAAGGAAGCATGAAGGCCATGGGAGCCTCGCAGGTAGGCGTATTCTAGGAGGATGGCGAAGGAAGGCGCAAGGGCGGTTCGGTAGGCGATGAACACGCCGCTCTCAAATCGCACAGTGCAGAATCTCAGCACGGATTGCGCTCGTATGGAGAATTGGACCACACCGACTCACGCTGTCGCTCTGCGGCACGTTGGCCGTCGAAATAGCCGTCCGCATAACTCTCCTCTATGTCATACGACGAGCGGCCGGGCGATAACGGATCGCCTGCATAGAGGGGGACCCCAGCCAGCACAAACCCGATCATCATCCCCAGAATTAAGAGGACAACAGTTTTCATGGCGCCCTCCTTCCTTCGTGGTTCGCGTGTTCCTGCGGAATTACTATGCCCACAACTATGACCGCGACCATCCTCATTCTACCCAAAACTACCCCCCGCCAGCCAACTCACCACATAAGAAACCACGCGAAAACCTATGAGTTCCCGCGGGGTCGAGAGGGGAATTTCGTTTTACAAAACCGCTGCTCTGCCGATTGAGCTACGCCAGCCCACTAGAAATATTGCCTGCTTACGTGCGAGGTGTCAACCGACGAGGAGAGTATTGTGCCAGTTTTGTGCCCAAGGAGTCGGCGCGTGGCGTCCAGAATGTTGGACTCGCTGACGATTGCACACCGCCGCTACACACTCTCCATTTTGTGTCCCATCATTTGCATTGTAACTGATCGAGGCACTCCAGCCCGCTCTATATTGCGGACCGCACTGCGTCGAAAATCGTGACGCAGCATGCCAACCAGACCCGCCTTCGCACAGGCATTCGCCCAGGCTATCCAGAAGTCAAGCACGGGTCGTCACTTGAACAGCCATGCAGATGCGTGAACAGATTCGGGAGCACGCGTCCCAACTTACAGGCAGTGCCGAGGACGGACAATTAGCAGTTGACGGTGCCATTGGACAGGCCCGCCACGTGCCGATGCTGAATGTAGGCAGTCAGGACATCGCCGCTGATCGCCGTGCCCCGTCGTCCCGTGTAGAACGCCTTCAAGGGGGTGAACCGTATCTCCGCCTCATGCAGCCTGCGTCGGCCTGTCGTTTGATAGTGCGCCAGCAAGTCCGCCAGTAGCTCTTTTACGCGGACCCGATCCACACGTGGCAGAATCGGCTCGCCCATCGCAACGTGTCCTTCGTGGACCTTGAGAAACCGCTCGGTCTCTTTCTGTTTAGGCGTCCCAGTGATTTTCCGGATCGGCTTGCCGCCCACATAATATTTGATCCAGTAAATCTCACCTCGTTTGTAGAGCATGCCCATACGGTCCTCTAATCGGTTGTGGGTACACCTGAGCCTATTTCAGCAACGCTCCGACCGACACCTTGAGCGCCTTCGCCAGCTTCTTCAGCGTCGCAAAAGACGGATTCTTGCGTGCGCCGCTTTCGAGCATGCTCATATACGCTTCAGTGACTCCGACGCGCCGTACGAGCTGGAGCAGCGTCAAGTTTTGTTGCTTCCTGAGTCGTGCCACCATCATCCTCAACCCCTGGCCCATATCTTAACTCATAGTTAAGTATAAGTAAGGCCCTATCAAGGATGCACGGTTAGAAAGTCGTTCGCAAATTCCATAACTAGCGGTTCTATGGTGTTGGATACAGAGCCCCTAATTTTGTATTTGACGGCAGTTCCAGTCATGTGAATGTTCCATGTCGCCGCACTCATCTTGTGCTGTGGCCTATGGAATAATGACACTTGTTGTTTGAGCGAAACTTCAACAGAAAAAGCATAGTTACTCTCATCCTCAATTGTATGGACTCGCACGTAAAGATACGGTTGGGCGAACGTCTTGATGATTTCTGATACAGTGATGACCTGCCCCCAGTGATTAGGCCACCTGTTCTGTTAGTACGCATGCTTCAGGAGCCGGTGGCCGATAGCCCAAGGCGCTGTGGGGCCGGACGTGATTATAGGTTCGCCGCCAGCGTTCAATGATGACCTGCGCTTCCCGCAGCGTATAGAAGAGTTCCCTGTTTAGCAATTCGTCCCGGAACTTGCCATTGAAGCTCTCGCTATAGCCATTCTCCCAGGGACTGCCCGGCTCGATGAACAAGGGCACGCCGGTCAGCAAGCGATACCAGGCCCGCAGAGCCGTGGCGATAAACTCCGGCCCATTGTCCGAGCGAATGTGTGTCGGACAGCCATGCGTCAGGAACAGCTCCCCCAGTACCTCCTGGACATCGCTTGCCCTCATACGGCGGCGCACCGCAAGGGCCAGACACTCCCGCGTGTATTCGTCCACCACGGTGAGCATTTTCAAGGGCCGCCCATCCCGAGTGCGTTCCATGACAAAATCATACGCCCACACATGGTTCGGATATTCCGGTCGCCGCCGTACGCAGGAACCGTTAGTCAGCCAGAGTCGGCCTCGCTTCGGCTGCTTTTGCGGCACCTTGAGCCCCTCCTGTCGCCCCCCAGCCGCTCCACGCGTTTGTGGTTCACCCGCCAGCCTTCTTGATGCAACAGCGCGGTGATCCGACGAGACCCATAGCGCCCATACTCACGGGTGAGCGCGACGATCCGCGTCCGCAGAGACTCCTCGTCGTCCGCCTTGATGGGCACATACTGTTGCGTGCCCCGGCATTGCCCCACGACTCGACAGACCCGGCGTTCAGAGACCGAAAACATGGCCGGCACATGGCAGACCGTTTCTCGGCATCGGGCCGGGCTTAGAAGTTTCCCGCTGCCACCTCCTTCAAAATGCTGTTGTCCAGGAAGAGGTCCGCCACGAGTCGCTTGAGTCGGGCATTCTCTTGTTCCAAGCCCTTTAACCGTTTGGCCTGATCCACGCGCAAACCACCGTACTCTTTCTTCCACCGATAGTAGGTCTGTTCCGTGATCCCCAACTTGCGACAAGCCTCCACCAGTCCAAGGCCTCTGCCCATCTCACTTTCGATCGTCCGCAGATGCCCGATGATCTCCTCGGTCGGATACCGTTTGCGTGCCATGCCCCCTCCTTCCGTCGGCCGAAATCCTAACGCTACATCCGGCCTGGTTTATAGGGGGCAGGTCATACCAACTAGTTCAAAAGAATCAAATACCGCCGCTGAGTGCGTAATCACGCGCGGGGACAGGCTCACTCGAATCACACCCTTAATCCGCCATCCAGTCGCAAACCCCCATCAATCTGGAGATAAATCCACCGGCACTTAGTTCCAAAGACGTCACTTTCGTATAAAATTTTGTTACTGCACCATCCTCCTGTGATAGATTTATGCCGCATCACGAGGAGGTGGCCATTATGGATTGCGTGCTAATACGCCATGGCATTGCGGTCGAACCGGAGGAGTGGGAGGGGTCGGAGGAGAATCGTCCCCTGACCGAGAAAGGGAAGAAGCGCGCCCGACAAGCCGCAACAGGTCTTGCCGCGCTGAACTGCAGGCCGACCCATCTTTTCAGCAGCCCATTCGTCCGTGCCTACGATACGGCCAGGCTTCTTCGTACGGTTGTCTGCCCATCCCTCAAGGTCGAGACACACAAAGAACTGGCAGTCGGCTCCAAGCCCGAGCAAATCGTCTCCCTCCTGCGCTCGCTTCCATCAGAATCAGTGGTGATGTGTGTGGGGCATGAACCGATGCTTGGCGAAGTGACGGGTATCTTGCTCTGTGGAAAACCGACAGCACACTTTTCCATGAAGAAAGCCGGGGCCGCACTCATTCATCTGTCGGGTAGCGTAAAGCCAGGGCAAGGACTACTTCGATGGTGGCTCCAACCGATGCAGTTGCGAGCTCTGGGTAAGGAAAGAATAAAAGTTATGGTAACAGATGAAAGCTCCTAGCGTGGGACATGCTCCGTGCCCGCCGCCCACTTGTGGTTCTGCAGCACTGGCAGGATGTGCCCTCGCAGTTCTTCTTGAATCTCTTCAGGGGATTTCCTGGCATCGACGACGTCAAAGTGGAATTCCTCGGCCATCTTGTCGAACTCTTCGATTAGCAGCGACTGATACTTCTTGAAGCTGTCATACAGATCGTTTCCGAGCCTGAGATCCATACCCGACTCCCAGTAGCTCATCCCGGTGGTTTCGATCACCCGAAGCGCTAGCGTTTCCACGTCGATGCGCAAGTAGCACACAAGGTTGGGTATCAACGCAAACCCGAACGTGTCGCGAATCCATCCCCGGTCTCCGCTCCGCACAAAGTCCCGCGCGAAGGCCGTGTAGATATAACGATCCGCCAGCACGACGAACCCGGATCGGAGTGCGGGAATAATCTGGTGTTCGAAACGATCGGCGAAATCAGTCGCATAGAGCAGGCTGAGCGACCAGCGATCGAGAATATTGCCGGCCTTCGCCACCTCTATCGTTTTGGACATGAGATTTGATCTCGTCCATCCGGTCGTGATCACACCGTAGCCCTGCACCTCCAGCCACTCTTGCAGCATCTCGATGTGTGTTGACCGTCCAACGCCGTCGGTGCCTTCGATGGCGAGGAGCTTCCCCTTTAGGTCACTCGGATTTAGATTCGTCAAACCGTCGCCAAAATACCGTGCGTCGACCATAGGTGCCTCGTCTGGGTTTGTAGCCGCGGAGCGCCTGTTCCACCAGCGTCCGCATGTGTTCCTGTTGCGTGTCGATATCCTGGGTCGCATCCATTGTCAGCAGTCCGAACTCATCAACGATCTTGTCATACTCCGCCAGGATCTGTGATTGAAACAACCTGAAACTTTCCGTCACGTCCGGACTGAGATTCATGTCCATGCCGGCCTCATAGTACTTAAACTGTCCACGCGTTCCCCGCAAAAGTCGTGAGATCGCCACTTCGATGGGCACCTTGTAATAGAAGGCCATATCAGGTTTGATGGCGAAGGCGTACAGTTTTTTTACCCATCCCCGCGACACCCCGCGCACCACATCACGTGCAAACGCCGTGTACACATACCGATCGGCCAAGACGAGCATGCCGGCTTTCAGTGGAGGAAGGATCTGGTGATAGAACCGGCTGGCGAAGTCGGTCGCATGGAGCAGGCTGAAGGTCGTCGGCGTGAGTCTCTTTGTTTTCTTTCCCCGCTTGGTGGTTTCTTTAACCAAGTCGGAGGAATTCCATTCCGTAAAAAATACCTTGTGGCCTTTTGACTCAAGCCACTTATGCAAGAGCAGCAGTTGGGTGCTTTTTCCAGAACCGTCGATCCCTTCGACGATAATGAGCTTTCCGGGGTAGGGATGCGACGTGGTTTTGAGCTCCTCCTGGTCGGTCATGATTTGTCGGTCTCCTGCATCATTTCGACAAACTGGACACGGCGGCGGAAGACTTGCGCAAATAAATCGGCCCGGTTCTTTGCAGCCCCAAGTTCCATCTCCGCATCACCCGACACGATTGCCTCAATCACCAGCGTCTTTCCAATTTTTACATTTACCGTTTGCACCACGGAAAAATGGGTCCTATCGAGCCCGTCGGCAATCCGTAGCAACGCCGCCAAGATCTTCACCACCCCTTTCAGACGAGGCGCCAAACTGCCGAACCCCTCGTGGTTGTAGGCCGGCATCGCCCGGCGATGGTAGCGCGCGACGTTGGCCACCACTTCGATTTCGTCCGCCGTCAACCCTCCTAGATCGCTATGTTTAATCAAGTAGTACGCGTGCTTGTGATGTTGTCGCGGGTTGATGAGATAGCCGATATCGTGCAACACGGCGGCATACTCAAGCCAATGACGCTCTTGCTGTCCCAATCCATGTACCCGCTTGGTCTGATCGAACAAGCGAAGTGCCAGACTGGCCACGTGCAGCGAATGAATTTCCGGGGCCTGACAGCGCCGGACAAGCCCAAACACGTTCCGCCGGCGCACATCAGGAATTTCATTCTCGGCTTTCAGGCCTTCGCGGTGACGCTCGATAAAATCGTAGATCACGCCCTCGCGAATTGCCTTGTCGCAGAGCGTCATCTCGGTAAGGCCCGACAACTCCAGAAGACGTCGAAGCACAACCGTGGCAGGCAACAGCGTATCTACCCGCTTGGGGTCCAGACCGGGAATCGCCAATCGCGCTTTCACGGACGACCGGGCTAACTCGGCCTCCAGAACCCGGACGTCTCTGAGCAACACAGTCGCAAGATTATTCTGCCGCAACGGCTGCCCGGTCTGGCGCAGATGAATGACCTCAGACAGGTTGCTGGCCATACCAGACGTGGCCACCAAGGATTGGAATTTCTTGGTCCTGAATGACTCGAATGCAGCCTTGAGTTGATAGGTTACAGCATCTTCAAGTGAGCGCATCATCGCGCCGGACGGCGGTGTTTTCGACAGAAACTGATCGGCCAGGCGGATGGCCCCCAGCTTGAGACTCTTGCCGTGGATCATGCCATCTCGGTTACCGACGATCAGTTCCACTGAGCCGCCGCCGACATCGACTACCACCGTCGGTCCATCTGGAAGCGTGATACTTTTTCTCACGCCGAGAAAAATTAGCCGAGCTTCCTCAATCCCACTGATCACCTGCACCGTCAGCCCCGTCTGCTCCGCGATCAAGTCGACAAAATCACCGCCATTTCGAGCTTCGCGCACCGCACTGGTCGCCACTGCGACGATACGATCGAATCCCTTGTTGCGGGCAAGCTTCACCAGCGTCTTGAGGACCTCCAGGGTGCGAGCGATCGCATCAACGGAGAGTCGCCTGGTGGCAAAGGCCCCGTTGCCCAGCCGTGTCATGTCCTTGAAACGGTCGAGAATCTTGTAGCCGGCGTCCGGCAGGATCTCAGCCAGCACCATATGGATGGAATTTGTCCCAATGTCGATAACAGCGAGCTTAGCCACTGACAATCACCCTTAGGGTTGAGGCAAAGCGGAGCGATGGGACCTTAAAGAACGGACAGAGACCTGTCAAGGATGGGAATGTTAAGCTTATGATACGGGCAGGGGAATGACGTAAGGTGACCTGTTGAAACTAGTATTGCCATAAAGAGGCCGACTACTCTTTGATTACAAAATGTACGCTCCGGTTTTTCTGCATGCAATCACTACTGGGTTGGAAACAGAGGGGACGATCCTTCCCATAGCTCGTCGTCTTGAAGTCAATGGAAAGCCCTAACTGCTGGAGATAGGATTCCACACTCTTGGCACGGCGCTCACCCAACTCGATGTTATAGGCGGCCGTTCCTACTTCGTCGCCTCGGCCTTCGAGAAGCACGCGCGTAACACCATCCTCCTTCAGGCGTTTAGCATTAGCCTCCAATCCCGGCAGAGCATCCACCCGGAGGGAGGCTTGATCGAAGTCAAACAATGCATCCATCAACGACCCTTTGGCCAGCCCGGTCGCATTACGGGCGGACAACTCGGCTCGCATAGCCGGACTCGTCCGCGGGGTTGTCACGCTAAGGTCTTTAGGGGGAATCTCTTTGATCACCGGCTCGCCGATATGCTCTTCCTGAGCCGTCTGCTCATAACCGGTTCCGGACCCAGACTTGGTCGCACACCCCTGCGCAAGCAAGACGGCAACGGCGAGCATTCCCAGTGCTGCAACGCCTTGTGGTTGTCGCATACATCCTCGTTGTACCACTCTGAGAGTACCCCAGTCCTCAATGAAAGGAGATAGTTTTGACCGTTTCATAGACCGGCCTGACCTCCTTGAGCGGTTCCCACCTGAGTATGGCCAAGGCATCATCGACGTAGTGTGGTGCCCGCATTCCGTTCAACACGCTAGTGACCCCGGGCGTACTGGCGAGAATCCAGAGTGCCTTCCGGGAGAGCGAGTCGGCGCGATGCGCAGCCGGAAGGAGGGGTTCAATCGTGGCTGCCACCACAGCGGTTCGAGCGCGACTTCGTTCCGTCGCTTCGCGCCGAAAACCACGCAACAGGGTGAGCAGCTCGGGAACATACCGATCGCGCCAGGCTATCCATTCCTCAGACACGGCTCCAGAGAGAAGTTGCGAGACCGTCTGCAGTACCTGGCTTACTTGGGGGGCGATCCTGTGATGTTCTATTTGTTCCCAATGCTCCAGACCCTGGATCTGTGGACGCACCCGCTGCAGTTCATGGGCCCAATTGAAGAACTCAGTCGGTGTCATTCCTTGTCCGGCAGGTTGAATCGCCGGCGCGATCGACTCTCGATATTCTTGTTCGAGAGTCTCCACAGCACCAAGCTGGCGGGCGATGTCGACTGGCTCATCATTAAGAGGCAGATCTGCCAAACGTAACATCCCGTTTTGCGGAGCAGGCATGGCATTCAATGGACGATTAACCAACACAGCCACGCCCATCAGTTGCGCATACTCCAGTACGGTCTGCCGATTGGAGGGACCCGTATTGGCAGTCAACGTGGCTCCTGACTCGAACAGATTCATCGGGCATTGGAGAATGCGGAAGTGATGGATATCGGAGCCAACCGACCTTGCTGCAGCCTGTGCCGCTTGAACCATGTGAGCAAGCGAGGTCGCTTCAAGATCCTCTGCAGGGGATGTCACAGTGTTGGAAGAAATACCGTAGTACTGGACCCGCCCTCCCAATACCTGCGATTCGAAATACGCGAAGGCCCGTTCGAGCCGGTCATAGAAGCTCGCGCGAAGCTTGGTCAGATCTGTCTCACCACGATGAGACGCTTCCGACAAGAAGTATTCTGGATTATGCAGAAGACAGATATCTAACGTGGTGAGCCCGAGACGATCCAGCGACAAAGTTAATTGATCCCCCAAGAATTTTGGATGAATGCAATGCCAAATTTCTTCCCCGTACTTGACGATGTCGGGATAGGGCCGACCGGCCTTTTCCCTCACTTGAGCAAGCTTCAAATTCTGCCCTTGCACATACCCGATCTTGGAGACGACGATGACTTGTTCACGCCGCAATTCCCCTGATGCGATGAGCTCCGTGAGCACAGATCCCACCAGGCGCTCACTGTCGCCGTCCATGTAGTTCGTCGAGGTATCGATCAAGTTGCAGGATTCCCGCAAGGCTTTCTTCAGGGCTTCACGATGGTCTGCATCTTTTGTGTCGACGCGGTAGGTGCCAAATCCCAGACGAGTCGTGGTGAGCCCTGTCGTGCCAAGCGCCAAAAATCCATTGGCGAGTGCCGCGTCGCCCGTGCGTCCGAACATGCACGCAGCATAGGTCGCCGTTCCTTGAATCGTCGCGCCTCCAGAGAGCTGCGTGCCACGTAGCAACTTCTGTTCGCCACCACAACGATCCGTTGAGCTGGCCATGTTGGCCTGCAATGCACCCGATACGGATCGGGGATCAGTGACAGGTTGTTGGCAACTGAAGTTTCGGCAGATGTACAAAGCCGGTTTTTTCGCAACGGTTTGTTTTCCTTTCAAGAGCGGCAAGGAGGACGATACTCCTGACTCCCTTGTCGCCACAATGCGATTGGGCAGATAGCAATCCGCCGCTGCCTGGCGGAGCGTGCGAAACTCATCCTGCGTCGCATCGCCGACAAACGCTAATTCGACTGGCCCTTCCGTAAGAAAGTCCACCACGGCCAAACTCTTGGCGAAAGCTCGCGGGTAGCGAGCAATCTGCTGTCCATAGACACGCACCGCACCGATTGCCGCATCACGCCAATCCTGCCGGTCAAAGTGAAAGGACAGCCTAGCCAGCGCTGATGCAGCAACGGCGTTCGCACTAGGGGTTGCCCCATCAGCCCCTTCGCGCGCTCGCATAATGAGGGGCTCATGATTCTTTGCCGTGGTAAAGAATCCGCCGTGCTCCGTATCGAGAAAATCTGTCATAAGATAGTCGGCCAACCGGGCTGCTGCATGGAGGTAGGATTCGGCGGCTCCTGCTTCATACAGATCCACAAGTCCCTCAGCTAAATAGGCGTAGTCTTCGAGGTAGGCATCGAGATGGGCGCGACCGGCCCGTGACGTGCGCAGCAACCGGCCATCTGGACGCAAATGCGTCCGGAGCAGGAAATCAGCCGTCCGCTGAGCCCTCTCGCGATATCGACCCTCTCCAAAGACTTGCGCCGCTTCAGCCATCGCTGACAGAATCATGCCGTTCCACGCGGTGATCACTTTGTCATCCAGTCCAGGCGGTATGCGCTGCTGTCGTACCCGATAGAGCACCGGCTTCACGCGAGCTGCCGTCTCTATCAACTCATCGGCCGTCAGATTGAGCTGCTTCGTAAGGTCTTCAATAGGTCGTAGGCGATTTGGGATGCTCTTATGCTCCCAATTGCCTGACTCGGTGATGTCATAGAGTTCGCAGAACCGCCGAGTCTCCTCATCGTGCTTCAACGCTGTACGCACTTCGGCGGGCGTCCAAACAAAGAACTTTCCTTCGACACCCTCAGAGTCGGCATCCGTCGCCGAGTAGAGTCCACCCTCTGGCCCCGTCATTTCCCGCAGTACATAATCGAGCACCTCAGTCGCCACCTGCCGATAGAGCGGATTTTTCGTGACCTGATAGGTCTCCACATATACGCGAGCCAGCAGTGCATTGTCATAGAGCATCTTCTCAAAATGCGGCACGAGCCAACGCTCGTCAGTCGAATATCTCGCGAAGCCACCTCCGATATGGTCGTAGATGCCGCCGGCCGCCATCCTGTCGAGCGTCCTAGTCACCATCAGGAGGGTCTGCGCGTCGCCGGACCGCCGGTGGCATCGAAGCAGCAACGACAACCCGGCAGCCGGCGGAAACTTTGGCGCCGCACCAAAGCCGCCGTGTGTCTGGTCAAAATCTTCCTTGAACTGTGTTACAGCCTCATCAAGAACTGATTCGCTGACGGAGATCGGGGAGGGGATACGTCCTTCGCCCTTCAATCGCTCCGTCAACTTCTTCGCCTGGGTGCGAACACCCGCCCCGTTTTGTTCCCAATAGTCGGCGATCTTCTTCAGCAGCGTGCCGAAACCCGGTCGTCCCCAACGGTCTTCGGGAGGGAAATAGGTACCTGCGAAAAATGGCTCTTGATCAGGCGTCAGAAATACCGTCATTGGCCAGCCACCCTGCCCATGATTCATGGCTACCGTCGCCGCCATGTAGATCTCGTCAAGATCGGGACGTTCTTCCCGATCCACTTTGATGCAGATGAAATGGCGGTTCATGATCGCCGCGATCGTCTCGTTCTCAAACGACTCTCGCTCCATTACATGACACCAGTGACAGGAAGAGTACCCGATCGATAATAAAATAGGCTTATTCGACGCCTTCGCCACTTCCAAGGCCGCCTCGCCCCAAGGATACCAATCCACCGGGTTGTAGGCATGCTGGAGAAGGTAGGGGCTGGTTTCGTGAGCGAGTGGGTTCGGTTTTCGGTCAGAGCGTGGTAAGGACATTGTGTAATCGTAGCACCGGCGGCGAAAGGCGGTCAACGTAGGGCCAGAAACAAAAAACCTATGCTCCGAAGATCATACGCCATTTCAGAATTGAAGTCGGGATTGTCAGATCAGACAAACGAAGTACGTCCTTCTTGTCGCCGAACGTGTCGGCGTGGCCGCCCTTCTTCTCATCTTTCTTGTCCTTCTTCCCTTCGTCGGCGAAGGAATGCGCGCTGAAGGAAATCGCCACTGTCATAATTACCATCAATATGCGCTTCATAACTGTTCACCCCCTCTAAGGTTTAGAATGAGTGCCTGTCAATTTCAGCCAAATTCGTGGTGGTCTAACAATACATAGAATGTCACCTCCTCAGGTCCCCCGATAGCGGAACGGCAGGCCACGGACAGTCATGGAAATCATCGCCTCCTGGCCATGAGTCCAGGTTGTGATAGGCTAAACAGGGGAGACGAAAAGGGGAATACACGAATGGTTGATATCGGCCCCTATTCCAATTACCGCCTCACCGTCCGGCTGGAACTCGCGAACAAACCCGGCATCTTCGCCCGCGTGGCGGCGTTTTTGGCTGAAGAGCGAGCCAATCTTGGCGCCGTCGATATTGTTTCGGCGACGAAGACCCGCATGGTTCGGGACGTCACCTTCGACGTCCAGAATGAAGGGCACGGGGAGAGGGTCCTCGCCCGGTTGGGCGCGCTGCCCGATGTCGTCGTGCTCTCAGCCGCCGATCGTATTTTCCTCCTCCATCTTGGCGCTTGGCGGCAAAATTCGCGTAGAGGGTAAGTTCCCCATCAGTACCCGAAACGTCCTGTCGATGGTTTATGCCCCAGGCGTCGATCGTGTCTCTCAAGCCATTTCGAAAGATAAGTCCAAGGTCTATACCTTCACGAGCAAGAGCAATAACGTAGCGGTCGTCACGGATGGGTCCGCGGTGTTGGGACTGGGCAACCTCGGTCCGGAAGCGGCCCTCCCTGTGATGGAAGGCAAAGTTATGCTCTTCAAAGAACTGGTCGGGATCGACGCCTGGCCTCTCTGCCTAAACACGCAAGATCCGGACGACATTGTGCTGATTGTGCAAGGCATCGCGCCGGGCTTCGGCGCCATCAATCTGGAAGATACTGGAAGATATCAGTGCGCCCCGCTGTTTCGAGATCGAGCGAAGGTTGAAACAATCGCTCGATCTTCCCGTCTTGCATGACGATCAGCACGGCACAGCCGTCGTCCTTCTGGCTGCTCTCACGAACGCGCTCACGGTGACAGGTAAACAGCTGGAGGACGTCCACGTTGTTGTCAACGGCCTCGGTGCGGCGGGAACGGCCTGCTGCCAAATGTTGCTGGCGGCCGGTGTCACGTATCTGCTCGGGTGCGATAAGGAAGGCATCATCTTGTATGGAGAAGCCGAGCAATTGCGCGCCTGCCGGAACGACCTCACCGCGTGCATTACGCGGAACAAACCCAACGGTACCTTCCGTGACGCTCTGAAGGACGCCGACGTGTTCATCGGCCTCTCAGTTGGTAATATCCTCACCGAGGAAGACCTCGACTTGATGGCCCCCGATCGAATCGTCTTCGCCATGGCCAATCCGGACCCCGAGGTCTCGCCCGAGCTCGCCACCTCCCACTGCCGGATCTTCGCCACTGGACGGTCCGACTATCCCAATCAAATTAACAATGCCCTCGCGTTCCCCGGTATCTTCCGAGGCACCCTCGACGCCCAGGCCAGCTACATCAACGAAGCGATGAAACTCGCCGCAGCCCAAGCGATCGCGCATGCGATCCCAGAAGACGCCTTGAGCGAGGACAACATTATTCCTAGCCTCTTTGATAAGGAAGTGGTCCCGCGCGTAGCCCGAGCAGTCGCGGCTGCCGCCCGAGACAGTGGCGTCGCACGAAGGCGAGCAAAAGATAAGGATCAGCCATTGCCAGAATAATTCGGTCCATCAAACCTGCGCACCACTGACCTGAATCGTTCGCCTTCAGACCCCTTCTGACCATGAATCGCACTGTGCTACAATGCGCCGACAAGAGTCGGTCCGACCTGGCTGTATGTCACGAAGCGAAAGAGGGCCTGGTAGATGCGCTGGCACAAGCCCCGAAAAATCGGAAGCGCATTCGTGGAATACGGTGATGATTTTTCAGGGCCGAGAACAAAGCAGAGGCCTGACCATTGTTCGAAGCAGTAGAACGGTCATGTCGGATCGACTCCTAGGAGCGCACCCAGCCGATGCCTTTTTCGACGAGTAAGTACATCAAATTTCGCAGCGGTATGCAAAAGCGCATCGGCTCTCTACGCTCTAAGACAGAAGACAGCTTGGAAACCGCCGTCGACAACATGATGGAAGAACGAGTGGATAGTTTTTTCCGGGTGGAACAGGGACTTGAAGAGCTCATCAAGTCCCTGATCGAGATTGAGGAAGAACTTGGCGTTGTCCGGGAATTCTCCGGAGCCATGCGATTGGAATCGCGTTTAGAATTTCTCGAAGATCGTTGGGATGAGTTCGATAGCGAGATCCGTGAACGTCCCCGGCGACGCCGAAAGAAAATCAGTCTGGCCGACATGTTGAAGGCTGCGAGCGGCGGCGGCGACTTGTCGCAAGGGAGCAGCGGCATCAACAATGCCATGGACGCCTATGCCATCATGGGTATGGAGTTCGGCAGTTCCCTCAGCGACGTGACCGCAGCTTTTCGGGCAAAGGCCAAACTACTGCATCCCGACGCCAACAATGGCGATCGCAGCTCAGAACCTGAACTCCGCCACATGCTGGAAGCCTATCAATTCTTGAAAGAATACCTAAGCTTGAGCAATACCCCACCTATGCAGCCTCCTAGCCGACCCTACAGCCCGGCCGAATGAGTCAACCGTGATGATACCCTCACCATCTTACTACATTACAAGCACCAACACACTGAGCGATTTCTGCGAACAGCTTAGGTACAGCTCTCGCCTCGCGCTCGATACGGAATTCGTAGGCGAAGACAGTTTTGTGCCCAAGCTCGAACTCATTCAGGTTGCCACAGAAACGACCTCGGCCGTCATCGATTTCCCCGCAGTCCAAGCCAGCGGCTCGCTTGATGCCTTCTGGGAGATCGTGTGCAATCCGGCGATTCAAAAAGTCGTGCATGCCGGACGACAGGACTTGGATCTCTTTGCCGTCCATGCCGGCCAAATTCCAAAACCATTCTTCGATACTCAGATTGCAGCGGCGATGGTCGGCTTCGGTCCGCAGGTCGCCTATGGCAACCTTGTCCAGCGAGTCCATGGAACCAAGCTGGACAAGGCCCACACCTTCACCAACTGGAGCGCACGTCCGCTGTCTCAGGATCAATTGGCCTATGCGCTCGAAGATGTGACCTTCCTCCTCGCAATCCATGACCATCTCCACACTCGCCTGTCTAAACTTGGCAGGCTTCACTGGGTCGACGAAGAATTTTCTCGCCTGGAGGGCGCCGTAGGGGATACGCGTCGTGAACCGCAGGAACGCTACCAGCGCGTACGCGGCTGGGACACGCTCAAGCCGAAATTGGCCGTCGTCCTTCGAGAGCTGGCAGCCTGGCGAGAAGGGGAAGCGAAGCGTCGCAATGTACCTCGCGGGCGGGTGATGCGGGACGAAGTGCTGCTGCAACTTGCGCGACATCCTCCGCGCTACATGCAGGAGTTGCGCGCAGTCCGAGGCCTCCATGGATCAGAAGTCGATCGCAATGGCGAGTCGCTTCTTGCCACCATCCAAGCAGCCCTCGCACTCCCGCCGTCGGCCTGGCCGGAGGTTCCGAAAGAGCGGAAGCCTGAATCGGAGTCCGCTGGCCTCCTGGAACTACTTCAGGCGGTGATGAAAGCTCATGCGACAGAAGGAGAGATCGCACCTACGTTGTTGGCCACATCGGCAGATCTACAGGCGCTTGTTGATGCCAAGGCGAATCGCGCTGTCCTCGACCTTCCACTCCTGAAAGGGTGGCGTCGGACGTTGTTGGGAGACATCCTGCTTGATGTGCTTGAGGGAAAACTCGCAGTTAGCTTCAACCCCAAGTCCAGGACACTCATCTGGTCGTCGCCTTCAAGCTAGCCCAACCCTTAAACCAGCCCCCCGCTCGCCCCTGTCCAAAACAGGACAGCCAGTTCCATTCTGACTGCAGCTGCCGGATTCCTGACGGGATCCTTGCCAAGCTTGACCATAATCCCGCTAGAGCGCAGCATTTTTTTGCCCATTTTTACTGGAACTGCTAGACATCCTGGTACGGTTCTCGCTCTTTCTCTGGCTGAAATCAGCCGTTGGTACCAGCAGCATAGGTTCTCGATCATGAAAACGTTCTTCGCTTTCATAATCCCTGGGGGGCCATCTTCCTCGCCGCCATTGGCTTTCTTCGTCCACATGGCCTGCCACAATGGGTCCAAGGGCCGGTCCAGGCACTTCCCGTACATAAGTACTGGGGTTTGGGTTGGTGTTCGGCTGGTACCTTTCCAGCAACCGCTTGATTCTCTCGCTTGTAATTCTGGCACTCGCCGACCGTGCCGTCATCCTGTTTCCGCCAACAGATCCTGACCCTACCTCGTCGAACCATACCATTTTCGCAGTGACCACTTTTCTGCTGCCGTTAAATCTGCTGGCGCTCTCCCTCATCAAGGAGGAAGCCATCTCAACTTGGCGCGGTGTTCTGCGCCTGACGCTGGTGCTGATACAACCGTTCCTAGCGCTGTGGTTGTCTCTGCCGGAACAAGCCGGCTTCGCGCTATCATTGCACCAGCCCCTGCTGCCGATGATAAAGACCGATTGGGTGGCGCTTCCCCAGCCTACTATCTTGTCCTTCTGTGGCGCCCTGTTTCTGATCGGCGCGCGATACATCTTGGAAAAGAATCCGCTCGACAGTGGAACCCTCTGGGCGTTGCTTACGTCCTTCGCGGACTTTCAGGGTCTCCACTATGGCTGGTCTCTGACCAACTTCCTGTCTGCGGTCGGGCTAATTCTTTTTCTGTCCCTGGTTCAAGCCGCCCATCGGCGAACCTATCGCGATGAGTTGACTGGGGTCCCCGGCAAGCTGGCCTATGAGGAGGCTATAGCAAGTATTGGGAAAAAATACGCCCTAGCTGTCGTAGGGATCGACCAGTTGAAACAATACGGAAACCAACACGGCAAACCGGTCAGCGAGCAACTACTTCGCCTCATCGCCCCGAAAATCATGGACGCTGCAGGCTTTGGGAAAGTCTATCGGCTGGCCGGCGAGGAATTTGCCATTCTGTTTCCGAAGAAAACGGCGACGGAAACGTTGGTTACTCTTGAGGCGATCCGCAAGGCAGTGGAACAGGCCCCGATGTACTTACGAGGCTGCGACCGAGTCTGGGAAGGAGGAGGCCCATCACGCACACGCTCCGGCGATGAAGAACTCGTCGTCTCCGCCAGCATCGGCTTCGCGGAGGCAGGGAATTCCCGATCGTCACTGGGTCTTGTGGCCAAAGCCGCTTATAGGGCGCTCTACGAAGCCAAAGGGGCGGGAGGGAACCTCGTGAAGCGCGAGGCCATCATGGCCGACGTTTCCAAACCAACCCATGCCGAAACGGGACGCATCGTCGCCTACAGCGAGTTCGAGAACTAACAAAGACCTTACAACAGTTTCTTAACCGAATCCGCGGGCCTCGCCAAAATCGCCTTCTTGCCTTTTTCCACGATCGGCCGCTGAATCAGATCAGTGTACTGCACCATCAGATCGAGTAACTCATCATCCGAGAGCCTCTTCTTCGCCAATCTAAGCTCCATATAGATATCTTCTTTTGTCCGAAGAACGTCCTTGGGTGACAGCCCAGCCTTCGTTAAGAGACGTTTCAACTGCCCTTTCGTAAACGCGTGCTCATAGTAGTTGATCGCCGTGAACGGCTTACCGCTGTCTTTCAATATTTGCATCGCCTGACGGCAGGTGGTACAGGTCGGCTTGTGATAGATTATGATGTTGGCCATGGTAACTCCTGGGTGAATAAACCTGCCCTGACGAATTTTTTAGCCTATGTTGGATCCTACGCACTCGCTGTAACTTCTGGAACACGGTTCACTCATGCCATTGGTAGGAACAAGCTCTTCTGGTCAATTCTCCTGTGCCACGGTGTCTCAACACACCCTCAAAGATCTCCGCACGAAACGCAAAGGCCAACCGGTCTTCGTCCTCGGCCATTTGCTCAATCGCAAGGGACAGGAAGCTACCTTTGAGGTCTTTAATGATCGGATCGCCCTCGTCAAGTTTAGCGACAGTGGAACCGCGGGCTATGATCCGATTGAACTCTTGCTTCCCACTGAGATCGATGAAAACGGCATCGCCTACTTTGAAATCCGTCCTTGTCAAACCTGCGAACTGCTCTTTTCCCTGACCCGGGAGGATAGCGAATCGAACCAAGAACCGACTCTGTGCCCAGATTGTCGTGGCTAATCTACGAGCGGAGCCACTTCCAAAGCCTTTTTCAGCAGACAGTCCCCGGCAAACCCCTGCAGCACCATCGGCAACATAGCTCCATCGATGGCCCATGCCGAGGTCACTCGGAGCCCCTCTAGCTTCATAGCGTGGCAGATCTCAAGCTTTTTCTGGATCAGATTGGAGAGCATCTGGTCGGACGCCAGCAGTTTCAGGTCCGTGACTGTCCCATCGATCGCCACCTTCGTCAACACACGCGTCCTATCTATTGTTGGTTCGCTGACAACGGCGAACGCTACAATGTCATCCTCCGCCATGGCAGATTCAGGCGCAACCGCCCCCACGTTCAACGCCATAAGAAAGTAAATGATGATGGCTGTACTCATCGTTCACTTCTTGGGATCGAGGGTGCTCGCCGGAGCATTCATCGCTCGACTCAGTACGGTAGACAGACCAGCGGGTAAAGATTTCCTGTAGCTCAACATACTCTCGTTCCGACTGGTCTGGACGAGGTAGCGCACCCCACACCGCTGGAAGGGGAATCGACTACAGACCGATCCCTGGTCTGCCGAAACACGATTACGTCACACACCAAGACTAAAACGCCCAGCACCAGCTTGACTCGCAGTATCACAGGTTCCTTCCGCATATCATCGCTTCACGATCAGTATGCCACAGTATGCTAAGCACGATTTTCCATTTCAAGGACGACCTGCAGCATTTTGTCCTGTTCCTGCTCATAATAGGCTGTGAACGGTACAGCAGACATACTCTCAAGTGCTCGCGTAGTAGTATCATGCCCCATGACCTCATGCCTGGACCAGCCGGCGTCCCTGCCGAGACGTCTTCGATCAGCGACGTCGACGGGCAACGCGGTATTCTCGAGTATCGCGGCATCAGAATCTAGGAGCTCTGCACGCATTCGTTATACCTCGAAACCGCCTATCTGCTTCTCTTCGGGCACCTTCCGACACCGACAGAATTTCAACAATGGACCACCGACGTTACCCAGCATCGGCGCATTAAGTTTTGCATCATCGACCTGCTGAAATGTCTACCCGAACAAGGCCATCCCATGGACGCACTGCAAGCGGTGGTTGCAGCACTCGGCATGTTCTATCCAGGCCGCAACGTGAAAGACATCGGGAACAACTATTGGAGTGCCGTGCATCTTGTGGCCAAGCTGCCGACGATCGTGACAGCCTGGGCGAGATTCCGTCACGGAGATGCTCCGATCCCGCCACGCGACGGCCTGGGATTCAGCGAGAATTTCTTCTATATGCTGACAGAGTCCGTCCCAGACTCCTTGTGGGAGGACATTTTCGATGATGACTTGATCCTCCATGCTGAACATACGATGAATGCGTCGATCTTTGCGGGAGTTGTGACGGCTTCGATCTTGGCCGATCCGTATACAGCCGTTGCCTCGTCGATCGGCGCGTTAAAAGGTCCCTTGCACGGAGGCGCAAATGAAGACGTGGTGGTGAAGCTCAAAGACATTGGAGTTCCAGGCAAGACGCGGTCCTATGCCGAAGGCGCCCCTCACAAGAAACAGAAGCTCATGGGCTTTGGTCACCGCGTGTTCAAGGTGAAAGATCCTCGGGCGACCATCCTCCAAAACCTCTGCCAGCGCTTCTTTAAAGAAGGTGGGAGCTCTCTTCTCTACGAGGTCGCACTGGAGGTCGAACGAGCAGCTGGAAACCTGCTCAAGGGCAAGGGTATCTATCCCAACGTCGATTCCTACTCCGGCATTATCTACGGAAAAATGGGCATCGATACGGATCTCTTTACTCCTCTGTTTGCCATGTCGCGGGTATCCGGCTGACTTGCGCACTGGCTGGAACAGCTACGAGAGAACAAGCTCTTCCGGTCGGATCAGATCTACTCCGGCGACACAACCGGCCCTACGTCCCTCTCAACAAACGCTAGGAATTTTTTTCTCTCCCCTTGACTCTCATCGAATCGTAATTATCTAACACCCGACAGCAAAAGAAGCGCGGCGCCGGCGTACTTATCAATACCAAGTGTGGAGGAAATAACAAGGAGGGTACAATGACTACTTTAATGCGCTGGGATCCATTTCACGATCTTGAACACATGTCTGATCGGTTAAATCGAATGTTTAGGCGTCCCGCGATACAAACCAACGGGAAAGAAACGATGACGGTGGCAGATTGGACTCCAACCGTTGATATCAGTGAAACGGACGGCGAATATCAAATCAAGGCGGAGATTCCTGATGTGAGGATAGAGGATGTAAAGGTCAAGCTGGAAGACGGTGTCCTTACAATCCAGGGAGAACGCAAGCAGGAAAAGGAAGAGAAAGGCAAGAGGTATCATCGGGTGGAGTGGTCATACGGCAGTTTCGTCCGGAGCTTTAGCTTGCCCGATCTGGTTGATGAGGAGAAGGTCAAGGCTGAGTTCAGGGATGGTGTCTTGAACCTCCATCTACCGAAGTCCGAGAAGGCGAAGCCAAAAGCAATCGAAGTGAAGGTCGGCTAAGTTTTCCGACGTATGGTTCTCGAAGAAAGGCCCGCCCACGCGGGCTTTTCATTTTTCTCACCGGTCGTTCTCACGCATCACAAGTTCCCACTTGAGGCTGTCGAGATCATAGCGGAGCACGTACCGATGACCACCGGGTGTTCGTACCTTGAAGTAAGCATGGGTTTCGCTGTACCACCGGCCTACGATCTCTGCGACAGGATGAGTAGTGCCGTCGACCGTGAAGGACCGAGGAGTTTCTTCCCCTTTATAGCCTGCGTAGGCTTCGACGTGGAACTCGGCTTTTGGCATACAACCCACTCCCGTCGGTAATTCCTAGCGAACTCGAGGCGCCTCAGTCAATCTCCTTTGCCTCAACTCTTGAGCTTCCTAGCCCCAACCGTTTAAGATATTCTTCTTCTCACAGCACACAGTTCAGCGAGGAGACACGACTATGAAGACGCCGTCAGGGCCTAAGACATCGGCATCAACCCCAATAACGCCCGCAACTCCGGCAGGAACCCGAATGGAACGGGACACCATGGGCGAAATGGCTGTGCCTGCCGATGCCTATTATGGTGTGCAGACCGCCAGGGCGATCGAGAATTTTCCCATCAGCTCGCTCCGATTCCCTCGCTCCATGATCCGGGCGATGGGCCTTATCAAACGAGCCGCGGCCGCTGTCAATCAGTCACTTAGCCTCCTGGACAAGCAACCAGCAGATGCGATCAAGCAGGCGGCGACAGAGGTCGTGGACGGGAAGTTCGACGCCGAGTTTCCTGTCGATATTTTTCAAGCCGGTTCAGGCACCTCAACCAACATGAACACGAACGAAGTGATTTCGAACCGGGCGACCGAATTATTAGGTGGCGCGAAGGGCAGCAAGCTGGTGCACCCGAACGATCACGTCAATCTGGGCCAATCCAGCAATGACGTGATTCCCACCGCCATTCACATTTCGGCAGGGGAAATGATGCAGCAGCAGCTTCTTCCGGCGCTTTCCCGTCTACACAAAGCCCTCGATCTGAAGGCGAAGGAGTTCGACACCATCGTCAAGATCGGCCGGACCCACTTGCAAGACGCCACACCGGTGCGGCTCGGGCAAGAATTTGGTGGCTATGCCCGTCAGATTGAGTTAGGCATTCAGCGAGTGAGACGCGCGCAAGCGGCGCTCAGCGAAGTGGCGCTCGGTGGCACAGCAGTTGGCACCGGCCTCAATTGTCATCCGAACTTCTCTGCCAAAGTTATGGCGATTATTTCAAAGGAAACCGGCTGCTCTTTCAAAGAAGCCACAAACCATTTTGAAGCGCAGTCCACTCAAGATTCATTGGTGGAAGCGAGCGGGGAGTTGCGGACCATCGCCGTGAGCCTCATGAAGATCGCCAACGACATCCGATGGCTCGGTTCCGGGCCTCGCTGCGGACTGGGAGAAATCAATCTGCCGGAAACACAACCGGGCTCCTCAATCATGCCGGGCAAGGTGAATCCGGTCATCGCCGAATCCGTCACGATGGTCTGTGCGCAGGTCATCGGCAATGACGTGACTGTGACGGTCAGTGGGCAAGCGGCCAACTTCGAGCTCATCGTCATGTTGCCGGTCATGGCGTATAACTTCCTGCAATCCATCGAACTCCTCGCGACTGCCTCCAACAACTTGGCAACGAAATGCATCGAGGGGATCAAAGCTAACGAAGAGCGCTGCAAGAGCTTGATTGAAGAAAGCCTCGCCATGTGCACGGCCCTGGCACCGGAGATCGGTTACGAAGCGGCGGCGAAACTGGCCAAGGATGCCTTTCAGTCCGGAAAGACGGTTCGCGAAGTGGCAAAAGAGCAACAGGTCCTTCCAGACAAACGCTTCACCGAGCTCCTCGACCCTTGGCGCATGACGGAACCAGGTGGGCCAGTCGGAAGCGCTGGAGGGTGATGGATGCTATGGTTGACAAAACGGTGCGCCACCAATCTTTGCTTCGTGGCGAGAGGAGTCGTTTCTTGTTCTTGTTCAGTGCGGGGACGTGTTTCACGCGCTGCAACGCTGGGGTCATTGCTTGACTTTGCACTGCGCTATCGCTTGTCGCTGTTGTAGCATGAGGGGCTTCGATTCGATTGCGTCTTGAATTTTCGAGCTGCGTGCGTGCATGCGTGCGTGATGGTGCATACCAAACCGCTCATCACTGTATTCAACGGTTCATTTGTCGCGCTCTGCAACAACCAGATGGCAGCCTGATAGGCTTCGCGATGTGTGCACGCCACCATTGCCGTCGTGGAGATCCCATACACAGCTGCCACGGAGATCATGATCTCGTCCCCTTTCAGCAGCGTCGAATCGGTTTGGATCCGAGGCACATTCGCCGCTCGCTGATCTGGCAGGAGTGATGCCCTGCGCTCGCGGAATGCCGGACTGCCGAGAAAGATCTGCCCCGTAATCTGTCCCCACGGTGACCGATGACAGATGCTATCGGCGACGCATCTGCTGCTTGCTCTGCCGCGCCCGGTCTTGGTCCACATCAAACAGACTCAGCGCGCCGGCAACATCGAGCTACGGCGCCGCGCACGTACCCTGGCGCGCTCGTCGCTTGTCAGGTGGGCGGTTTTTATAAGTGGTACGATTTCACGGTGGAGTGGGCCAGAAAAACCTGCGGACTAAACCCGGTAAGGCTTTGGCAGGGGTTTGCTTACCAATCTGGCGTGCCCCTACGCTTATGGGCGAGGACCCGGCCTATGCTGCTCACGCTCAGGCTACCCCTGTGCGTGATGCGGCAGACGGTCGAGTCCCTCGGCGCGGTGAAAGCCAGGCGCGTGGTCGAGTATTGGCAGCCAACCCTGCCCATGTCCCAACTGCCTGCTTGAAAAGATGAAATCATTGGGGGAAATGACTATCGACTGATCTGCGTCAAAAGGGGTGTCTATTCGGGGGCGGACTGACTGCCCATAACTGCGCGTGTCGGCCAAGCGCTTCCGAGCGTGAAGTTCGTAAGCATGGGAACTAGTCTCAGTTCCCTCTCTAAGGTTATCTTCACTTTCTTCTTCTCTTGGCCGGTGTTGTACTTCAGGTAGGTAGGGGGGCTGGGCCAGACTGCGCACGTCCAACGAGGGCTTTCCGAGGCCGTGCGTTGCGCGAGCAAGGGAACGGTCCTGCTGCCTACCGGCTTACTCGCCCCTCACACCGGCCATTCTTCCTCGTTCCACGCCATCTCCCAGAACATCCACTCATACCGAGAGCTGATGACGAATATCTCTCCCAGCCGCCGCTTTTCTTCTGTGCCAGCGGTCTTCGCCCACTGGTCCACTTTCTTGCGCATCCAGCGCTGCACCTCAGCGAATTCGGGAGAGGTGTAGAGCATGAGCCAGCTTCGATAAGGATGATTCTTCTTCGGCGGGCCATGTTTCAAGAGATTCTGTCCGATGAGGCAATAGATCCAGGCGCAGGGGAGGGCGACGACAGTGATCTCCGCCACCGATCCGCTGTGCGCCACTGAGAGCATGTGTCTCGTGTAAGCATAGTTCGTCGGTGCCATGGTCACGGACGTCATTTGCTGCGGCGTCAACTTCCACCGTTTCCCATAGTTCTCGTGCAGACTACGTTCGACCTTGATGGTTTCTTCCGCCAGCTTGGCGAAGCGCAGGGCACTATCGGAGTCCGGTGCTTTAACGGCACCGACGGCGAAGATACGCGAGAGATCACCGAGAAACCTCGCGTCTTGGAGAATGTAGTATTTGAATTTCCGTTCGGGCAGCGTGCCGTTGCCAAGCGCGACGACAAAGGGATGTGTATACTGTGCTTCCCAGATGGGTTGAGCCAGCTTACGGAGATGGTTCGAAAACGACATGTGACTCCTTCCTAGAGAGAACGTCGTTCGTGAAGCGTATTTCGTATCTCGCTGGAGAAAGCCAGAGAAGAAATCATGGTCGTTGTCGCTTCACGCTTTAGCTGAGTGGTGGCCAGGGCCTTGGCAGCTGGTTGATGCCGTCCAGCGCGGCGACTTTATAACATTCCGCGAGTGTCGGATAGTTGAAGACGGTGTCGATGAAGTAGTCGATTTTCCCTCGGTAAGCCATAACGACTTGTCCGATGTGAATCAGTTCGGTTGCTCCTTCGCCAATCGCATGGATGCCCAGCACTTCACGGGTCTGCCGGAGGAACAACAATTTCAACATGCCGGTTTCATCGCCGATGAGCTGGCCCCGCGCGATCTCGCGATAGCGGGCGATGCCGACGCCAAAGGGAATGTTGGCGTTGGTGAGCTCTTCTTCGTTGCGGCCCACCATGGAAATTTCAGGAATGGAATAGATCCCATAGGGGAGCAGGCCGATGTCGGTGCGATCCGGCAGACCGAAGGCGTGACAAGCAGCATGTCGCCCCTGTTGCATGGCGGTTGAAGCGAGGGCGGGGAAGCCGATGACATCGCCGGCCGCATAGATATGGGGGATTGATGTTTGAAAATGTTCGTTGACGGTCAGGCGGCCTCGATTATCCAGTTTGAGACCCACGGCTTCGAGGTTGAGGCCGCTGGTCGCGCCCACTCGACCGATCGCATACATCAGTGTCGTCGCTTCGATCGGCTCAGCCTGTTTCAAGCGAACATGGATCTGACCGATCGGTTGTTTCTTGATCTCGACGACTTCTTCGTTGTTGTAGAGCGTGACGCCGATTTCTTGCATCTGTTGCTGGAGCGCCTCGATAATCTCGGCATCGACAAACTCCAACAGGCGAGGGCGCTTGTCGATGAGGGTGACAGGGACTCCCAGGGTAGCCAGGATCGAGGCATATTCGGTTCCGATGACGCCGCCGCCTACGATCATGATGGATTGTGGGATTCGCTTCAGTGTCAAGAGTTCGTCTGTGTCGATGATGGAGTGGTGGTCGAAGGGAATGTCAACCGGCCTGGCCGGTTCCGTCCCGACCGCGATGACGATAAAGTCGGCCTCATGTTCGACGGATCCATCCGCCTGCTGAATGCGGAGGCGGTGTGGATCGACAAAGCTGCCGGTTCCATTGATCATGTCGACCCGGTTGCGGGTCATTTGGTGTCCGACGATCTGCACCTCGTTTTTGATGACGTGATTGGCGCGGAAGGAGAGATCTTCGATCGTGATCGTCTTTTTCAGTCGATATTTGGCTCCGTAGAGGGTGCGTTGGTTGAACCCTGAGAGATACAGGACCGCTTCGCGGAGGGCTTTGCTGGGGATTGTTCCTGTATGGATGCAGACGCCACCGATAACTTCATTCCGCTCGATCAGGCCCACCTTCTTGCCGAGCTTGGCGGCCTGCACCGCGGCCTTTTGGCCAGCCGGTCCTGTGCCGATAACAAGTAAATCGTAGTGTGCCATCGATGTCTGCGAAGTTCAGGCTGGGGTCAAGTTACGGGCAGCATGCAGCCTCCAGGTCGTTGGCCTTACCATTACCCATAGGCTCGCGCATGTCAGCTCGCCGTAATCAACGAACGAGTAAACTGGAAGGCTTCTTCCATATCCGGAATCTGCCCCAGTTTCGGCGTGATTTGAAGATAACGAATGGTGTTCTGTTTGTCGATGACCATGATAGCTCTCGTGAGAATGTGCGGATCACTCAGGAACAGCCCATGAGTTTTGCCGAACTCGGCCCCCCGATAGTCGGACAGGAAGGTGACGTTGTCGATCTTGGCTTCCTCAGCAAACCGTTTCTGGGCGAAGGGGGTGTCGATGCTCACGGTGATGAGTTCGACCATCTTATCGAGCCCCTTGTTCTTTTCGCTGAGATGATGGGTTTGTTGTTCGCACACCTTGGTGTCGAGCGAAGGGACAACGCTGATGATCCGCACCTTTCCTGCACCTTTGGTATGGGAGATGTTGACCAGCGAAAGGTCGGCCTGCGCCACCTTCACGTCGCGCAGGTGGTTGCCGACTCTGATCCCGTTGCCCGAAAGCATCAGCGGGCTGCCTTTGAAGAGGATGCTGTGCCCTTCGCCGGCGATCGCGCTGCCGTCGGCGACGGTGAGGTTCTTGTAGAGGAAGCTGATGTCGGTGGAACTTCCGGTGCTCCCACACCCGGCCAATCCAAGCGCGAGACACAGTGCCGTGCCAATGACCCCGTAATATTCTGTCTGCATAATGTTCTCCTTTGTGAGACGATACCAAGCATCCTATCATTAATGCGCGAGCCTGTCTTCGCGCCATTACGGTCGAATAAACGTGATCAGCGATTGGTTGACCAGGCCCGGCTGTTCCCATTGCGGGATGTGTCCTGCATTTGGGATTCGAGTGAATTGTGATCCCTTGATGGTCTGGTGAAGTTCTTCGCCCACGGCGATCGAGAACACCCGATCATCTTCCCCCCAGATCACCAGCGTCGGGTGTATGATTGCACCGATGCGCGCGGCAAACCCGGACTCCCACAGCGGAAGGTTATCTCTGAAGGTCATAATGGGCTTGATGAGCCCGGGGCGCTGACGGTTGCGGTTGGATCGCTCAATGACGGCCGGTGTGAGGAGTGCTGGGTTATGCACAATTTCTTTTAGGACGGTCTCCATCATCAGTTCGCCGAACAGCCAGTTGCCGATTGAAACCAGCCAGGACGGTGCACTGGTTTCCAAGGCACGTCTAATTGACGGGCTGGTAAGTTTCTCCATGACATGTTGTGGCAGTCCGTCGACGAGGATAAGTTTGGCTACGCGTGTGGGGTGTGCCAGCGCCATGCCGATGGCCAGACCGGCGCCCATGGAATTGCCGACTAACGAGACCTGCGGGATCTTCACGGCGTCCATAAACCCGACAAAGAAGTCTAACATCTGATCTGGTCGGTAGTCGATCGCAGGTTTGTCGGACAGCCCAGCGCCGGGCAAATCGAGCGTGAGGGCGCGGAAGTGCTGCGACAGCGCGTGCTGCTGATACTCCCAATTCCACATCGATCCCCCGAAACCGTGGATCAGAATGACCGGCGGGCCTGTGCCCACATCCAGATAGGCGATCCGCTGGTCGTGGACGAGGACGGTCTTGATGGGAATGCGTTCGATGGCATCGAACTGCGCCGGAATTGACGATGGCGACGAGCAGGCGGTCATGATGTGACATAACAGGCAGACAGTGAGCAGCGCATTGTGCGGCAGTCTTCGTACACGACCGGGGGGTACGCGGGTGTATGGCACTACTCCAACTGGATGACCGTTTCATCCGTTTTCACATTGTCCCCTTCGGCTGCCAGGATCGCCCTGACTTTCCCATCGATCGGAGCAGGCACTTGGCTTTCCATTTTCATAGCTTCGATGATCAACAACGGATCATCGCGCTTCACCATGTCATCCGTGGCAACCAGGATTTTCACGATACGTCCCTGCATCGGAGGAGCTACATCGCCGGGCTTCGAAGGCTTGGGTCGCTTTGGCTTTGCTCCGGTCCCAGTGTCCGGCGCTTCTGGAACGCCGGCCAGAACTTCCTGGATCGGCTCAAGCGAGACTTCTTCCAGCTTTTCGTTGACCCGGATGTAGTAGGGTTTGCGTCCTTCAGTCTTTCGACCTGAGCCGGACACTTTCACGTGATACGTCTCGCCGTGAACGGTCACATTGAACTCCACCGGCGCGAGGTGCAGTTCGTGCGCGACCGCTGGTCCCTTCGGCGCAGTCGCTTCGAGGGGCTCCGGCGTGAGATCGCCTTTCGCGCGTGCTTCAAAGAAGTCTCGGGCGATGGTCGGGAAGAGGGCGAAAGACAGCTGGTCCTCGATCTTGTCGGCCAAGCCCGGCAGATCTTTTTTGATCGCGTCCAATTCAGGTTCCAACCGATCGGCGGGGCGTGTTTTGATCGGTTCTTCATTGCCGATCGCGCGGGCCAATATACTATGATCAACCTGCCCTGGGGCTCGTCCGTAGAAACCAAGAAAGTAGTTTTTTGTTTCGGTGGTGATGACCTTGTAGCGCTCCCCTGTCAGAACGTTGAGCGTCGCTTGCGTGCCGATGATTTGACTGGTCGGGGTCACGACCGGGGGATACCCCATTTCCTTTCGCACGCGTGGCACTTCGTCGAGCACTTCTTTCATCCGGTCGAGCGCGTTCTGTTCCGTCAGTTGCGCGGCCAAGTTCGAGAGCATGCCGCCGGGAATTTGAGACGTGAGAATTTCCGCATCAACGCCGGTGAAGTCGCTTTCGAACTGGCGGTACTTGCGGCGAACTGAGCGAAAGTGTTCAGTGATGGGCAGGAAAGACGCAAGGTCCAGCCCTGTGTCATATGGCGTATTCCGCAGCGCGGCGACCAAGCTTTCCGTCGCCGGATGTGACGTCCCGCCGGAGAGCGGTGATATAGCTGTGTCGAGCATGTCGAGTCCGCCAAGGATTGCCATGAGCGACGAGATTGAGGCCATGCCTGAGGTGTAGTGCGAGTGGAGATGAATCGGAACCTTGACGGTGGCCTTCAGCCGCCGCACGAGATGGTAGGCATCGAGCGGCGCCAAGAGCCCGGCCATGTCTTTAATGCAAAGGGAGTCGGTGCCCATGTCCTCGAGCGTCTTCGCCATGTCGACGAACCGGTCGATGTTGTGGACGGGGCTGACGGTGTAGCTGATAGAGGCTTCCGCATGTTTGCCACAAGCTTTGACTTCCTGCACGGCGCGATCCAGATTGCGCACGTCGTTGAGCGCATCAAAGATTCGGAAGACATCGATTCCATTGGCTGCCGACCGCTCGATGAACCGTTCCACCACATCGTTGGCGTAGTGCCGGTAGCCGACGAGGTTTTGCCCTCGGAGCAGCATTTGGAGCTTGGTGTTGGGCATCGCGGCACGCAGGGTGCGGAGTCGTTCCCAGGGATCTTCTTTCAAGAATCGCAGGCAGGTATCGAACGTCGCGCCGCCCCAAACCTCCAGCGACCAATAGCCCACGGCGTCGAGCTTCTGTGCGATGGGCAGCATGTCTTCGGTGCGCATGCGGGTGGCGAGCAGCGATTGATGTCCGTCGCGAAGCGCGACGTCGGTAATCAGGATGGGTTTGCCAGCCGCAGGTTGTATGGTGAAATCCTGCTGGCGAGGTTTCTGCCATTTTGAAGTCTTGATCGCCGGTCCAGACGCACGTTTCTTCATCGTCCGTTTTTTCACTGATGGTCGTTTTTTCGCCATGGTGTCTAATGTATCTCTTGGGAATTTAGTGCGGAGGCTACCCGATTACAGACCTTCGTAGGCTGCAATCGCAGCGGAGAGCGCCAGGACCAAGTCCTCCGGCTGCTCAATCTCGTCGTACGTGTACAGATCAGGGTGGGTGTCCAGGTAAGAGATATCGAAGCGCCCGGCCTGAAAATCCTGGTCTTGCATGATCGCTTTCATGAACGGGATCGTCGTTTTCACCCCGCGAAGAACATATTCTTCGAGTGAACGTCGCATGCGGCTGACGGTTTCTTCCCACGTCCGGCCCCGAACCGTCAGCTTGGCCAAGAGGGCGTCATAGTACGGTGGCACGGTGTAGCCTTTGTAGACGGCTCCGTCGATACGCACGCCAATGCCGCCCGGGGAGAGGTAGGCTGTCACGGTGCCGGTGCAGGGCATGAAATTGTTCTTGGGGTCTTCCGCATTGATTCGGCATTGGATCGCGTGGCCTTGAAGGGTGACGTCCTTCTGCGGAATGTCGAGCTGTTTGCCTGCCGCGATCGAGATCTGATTCCGCACTATGTCGATCGCCGTGATCTGTTCGGTTACCGTATGCTCGACCTGGAGTCGTGGATTCATCTCGATAAAGTAGAAACGACCTTCCTGGTCGAACAGAAACTCGACAGTCCCCGCGTTGTCGTAGGTCACCGCCCGTGCGATGGTCGTGGCGGCGTTGCCCATCTCCACTCGCAGTTTCGGTGTTAGGACTAGGGAAGGGGCAAACTCAATGATTTTTTGGTGCCGACGCTGGATCGAACAATCGCGTTCGCCTAGGTGGATAATATGGCCGTGGCGGTCTCCCAGAATCTGGAATTCGATATGGTGAGACCGCTCGATATATTTCTCGATGAAGATGCTGCCGTCGCCGAAGGAGGCCTGGGCTTCACGCGAGGCGACCTCCATGTTCTCGCGTAATGCGGCATCGGACCGCACGACCCGCAGCCCACGCCCGCCGCCTCCGGCACTGGCTTTGATAATGACCGGGTAGCCAGCTTTCTTAGCGAAGGCAAACGCCTCTTTCACGTCGGTGACGTCGCCGTCTGTGCCGGGAACGATCGGGACTCCGACTTCTTTGGCGAGTTTGCGCGCTTTGACCTTGCTCCCCATCAGCATAATTGCATGAGGAGAAGGGCCGATGAAGGTGATGCCAGAGACTTGGCAGAGTTCAGCGAACTCGGCGTTTTCAGAAAGGAATCCGTATCCGGGGTGGATGGCATCCGAGCCGATCCGTTTGGCCAGATCGACGATCTGCTGACTATCCAAGAAGCCCTTCACCGGCCCTGGACCAACCAGGTAGGCTTCGTCGGCTTTCTTGACGTAAATCCCGGTCGAATCAGTCTCAGCATAGATGGCAGCGGTGGCGATATTGAGCTCACGGCAGGCGCGGACGATCCGCATAGCGATTTCACCGCGATTGGCTATCAGGATTTTCTTAAACATGTTCATCTGGCTTCCTATAATTCCCACCCGGCGCTCCGTGCAGACTGGCGAAAATGACGCGTACGCTAGCATAAGATCAAGGGGCCTGTCGAGGGAGAGTGCTTCAGAAGGGGGTTGGAAATGCGCTCGGGTATGCCGGGTTGTTTCCCGGGCCGGGGGTCTTACTTGGTGTGAATCAACAAGGACTTCGACTGGGCGCTACCGCCGCCGGTTACGGTGATCAGGAAGGACATCCCAGCATTGGCGTCCGGCACGGTCATCTCGCTGGTGGAATTACTCACGAACTTATAGTCCACCGTGGCCATCGGCGAAGCACTAAATGTCACCGTATGAAAACATTCTTTCGTGCCGAAATTCTCGCCGGAGATCACGACTTTGTCGCCAGGCTTCACATCGCCCGGTTCGACCTTCGCGATCCGTGGCCGTTTGTTACGATTGCAGATGGGGTTCCGTTCGATCTTTTCAGCGTCGAAGCCCTTGATTGATTCCATGTTGTAGAGAGAAAAAGCCCGCGCCATCGACGATGACGCCTTCTTCGGTTTGGAGCGATGGCGTAGGGGACAGGGCAAGCAAGAGCAAAACGAAGATAATGAATGCGGGCGGTTGCCAGGAGCGCATGATGACCTCCGTGATGAAGGATTAACTGCTCGGAATCGGAATATAGGTTTCTCCGATAATCCTCTGGCCTGGAGCCGATAAGGCAAATCATGCAAAGGCATCGACCACATGGCTGGGTTCTTTTTTCGACAGCATCAACAGAGGGCGACGGAGGCTGTAGAGGCCGTCCTTGACCATCGGGACCTCCGGGTCTATCTTATCCACCGGCAGCCGCCGGACGGCAATGCCTGTCGAGACCACAGATAGGCCGGTGTTCAATGCGACATAGACCGCGGCTAAGAGCGGCGGAAGTGTTTTGATCACCGTCTTCACGACTTTCTCATCTCGACCGATCATCTTGGCGGTATCAGGAATTTTCACGGTGATTCCTAGCCGAGCTTCGACCGTGTCCCGGATGTTCTGATTGCGTGGCCGATCGATCAGCAGAATCTTGATCTCTGGTCTACCCAGTTCAGACCATTCTTCACCTTGCTGGAAAAAATGTCGGCGACTTGCTGCTTGGTCACCTCTTTGGTGTAGTTCGACAGATGGACCAAAATGCCGATGCCATCCCATCCGATCTGCGTGGCGGCCAAAGCTGGATTTTTGGCTCCTCGAATGGCGACGTGGGCGTAGCCACATCTAGCGGTTTGGGATTGTCGCCCCACATCACGTCAACGTAGACGCGGGGATTGGCCCTCTCGAAGGCGCCCGCCGACGCCTCAGTGGTTGTTTGATCAGGCCCATTGTCTGCGATTATGAGACTTCCTGCAACCTCGGCGTAGGTCCCGCTTGGAAGTGGCAGGCGAACGCTAAGACCGACAAGCACCTTGGTAAGGAACCTTCTCGCAGACATGGTACCCCCTGCCGGTGAAGCACAGAAACGGGATTGTGCGGCACAGCGAAAGAGGGGGCTACCCATACTTACGATCCAGAGCTTGATCCTGCCCCTGTAACGGGGTTCGAGTCAGAGGATGTATTCGGCGGCGGAACGTTGCGCTTTGCATTCAGCGGCGGTAACTTGGCAAATCTTTCCATGCGTTCATCGTTCATCGCATTGGCTTTGATCTCGGCAAATCCTGGTTTATGGTCGCCGACAATCTTGGACAAAAAGGAAGACAGGAGCCGGGTTGCCTGTTGGGCGTGGCAGTAGGGGCATTCCGTGTCCTCGGCTCTGGCATGTACGGTCTGGGCGGCTTCAAACTGCTTGGAACATTGTTCGCAGCGATACTCGTAGCGAGGCATGGCCTGGATCCCTTTCTTTCTCCTGGATCGTGGCCAGATCCAGCGGTGTAGCCGACGTGAGCGTGTTCTGGGGTGCCTGCGAGCGCCCTTGACCGACCCGCAGCGTTGCGCTTATTCTAGCACACATGCGTGGGTCAACTGCCAGCGTCACAGGAGGGTTTCGATGTCAGTGTTGATTCGACGGTACAAAGGCTACAACGGGATGATGCAGGAAGAACGAATTGATGACGATGTTCGAATCAAGCGCTACATGCGGCTCTTGGAGAAAGACGATATCAAGAAGTTGGAGACGGGCGTCAAGGTCTTCATCGAGAAGGATGAGTGGCAGCTCCTCCCGTAGCCTGGCGCGCACTGCCGGCGTGATTCCTACCGAGGGACACGAATCATTACTGGCGTACGGATGTGCATTCCGAGCTGTCCATTCTCATGTACGGATAGACGTCTTGGATTTGAGAGGATGAGTGTGTCGTGACCTTCTGGATTCACTTAGCCCGATCGATCGATCGGGTGACGCTTCACCGTGATCGGTGCACTGAAGTGCCGTCCAATTCTACGTCCAGTGATTTCTGGGAGGGTGGGTGGTTCGACTACCCCGATAAGGAACAAGCATTTCGTGCCATGGAACAGGCTGGGACGAACGAGCAACGGCACTGCCCGCTCTGTAAACCGTGATCAGTAAGGAGTGACGCGTGCGTGATGGGTGCGTATATCGGTTCATGATTGACTCACAACAACCCATCACTCAACACTGATCACCCATCACACGATTCGATGCCACGACTCGCGCTGCTCCTGACGACCTTGATCTGGGGCGCCACGTTTCCCGCCACAAAAGCGGCCCTCGAGCAAATTCCTCCACTCTCATTCCTGTTGCTCAGATTTTTCTTGGGTGCCATGCTGGTCGGCGTGTGGTTTGTGGTGGTGCGGCGCCGACTCCACCGTGATCGCGCGGTGCTCGCTGCAAGCGCGATCGCCACGGTCTTTCTCTTTCTCGGCTACGTGTTGCAAACCGTCGGCCTTCGTTACACCAGCGCATCCAATTGCGCCTTCCTCACGGCGTTATACGTGATTTTCGTGCCATTGATGCTGAGGCGATTCGATGGCCGAGTGTTGCTTGCCACGGCGATCGCCGTGGCCGGCCTCTGGTTGTTGGTCAAGCCCAGCGTGTCCATGAATGTGGGCGATCTTATGACGGTGGGGTGTGCCGTGGCCTTTGCGGGGCATATCGTCTGTCTTGAGCGATTCACCCGCATGTTTGATGCGCCTTCACTACTGGCCTGGCAGATGGTGGCGATGACGCTGCTGTGCATTCCGTCCACATGGTGGGAACAGGCGCCGACGAGCTCCTTTGTGCCCACCACCGTGTTGCTGATCGGGCTCGGCATAACCGGCGGGTTAGCCACAGGAGCCTTTGCATTGCAAATGTGGGCTCAGCAGATTGTTCCGGCTCAGCAAGTGGCGTTGGTCTTTGCCTTGGAGCCGGCTTGTGCCGCCTGGCTCTCGTGGTATTTTCTCGGCGAGACACTGGACCTCCAAGGGTGGGTAGGAAGCGCGCTCATTTTAGTGGCGGTGGTGATCGGAGCGTTTGAACGCCAGACTCCATCACGGCCACCCTCAGCCGAGGTCGCGCAACCGACCTAGTCGTAACTGCAAGAAGTATTATGGCACAAAAATTTGGAAATGGTCGGTGGGTCCACGAAGGGTTTCTGGATAATCGAATCGAAGGGACTGTCGTCGGGCAAATCGTTTTTGCGGCCATCGGGCCGGTGGATCTCTATTTAAAAGGCAACTTTAAGACCGATATCGCGGGTGAGGTGATCCGGTTTCGCAATAGTCGGTTTGAGGATGAGGATATGGCCGGGCAGGTGATCGACGATATGGAGAATCCGCAGATTGGAACAGTCAATCTTATCTCATTGGATCCGCACCCGAATCTTGCGCCGCATCCCTACGTGGAGTGGTTCTCGCTGAGGAAGAATCACTATCGGTTCGAACTCAATCCCGGTGAAGCTTGGGTCGTACCTGACGGAGAGCGCGGAGCGATTAATCAGGAGAGTCGGAGAATTCGTGAGACCTTGGCCGATCAGATGTTCGAGGAGACAGACTCACGCGAAGAGTCCGATGAGACATAGCAGCCTCGAAACCGTCTCTCGTTCCTCGTGAAGCGTATCTCGAGTCGGATGAGGCTGCAGCCCTCATGCGAAAGTCGAACGACGCGGCTCGACTCAGCTCGCCGAAGTCTTCACGAACGACAATCCAAAACTACACTGCGAACGATTTCTGCTTACTCTTCCCGTCACGGACGTACTCGGGAACAACCCGAATATCCCACACCAGTCCCAACCGCTCCATCAGCTTCAGACAGTAGTAGGTCATGTCGATTTCCCACCAATAGAAGCCTTGTCTAGTGGAAGCCGAATAGTAATGGTGATTATTGTGCCAGCCCTCCCCCATGGTGATGAGGGCCAGGATGAAGTTATTGCGGCTATCGTCTCCGGTCACATAGCGCTGTGATCCATAGACGTGGGAGAGCGAATTGATCGTTTGGGTCGCGTGATGCAAAATCACTGTGGACACAAAGAATCCCCAAATCAACATCTGTAGTCCGTTGGTGCCAAGGGCGGGAGCATAGGCTTCCAACAGCCAGCCCAGTCCGAACATCCCGAACCCGGCGATGGTCGGAACGAGGCTGTCGAAGCGGTCGAGAAATCGTAGCTCCGGATACTTAGCAAAATCGGCAATCCCCTTGAGTCGCGGCGCATAGTAGGTTTGCGACATATACCAGCCGAGATGCGACCAGAGTAATCCTCCCTGGCGCGGCGAGTGCACATCATCCGGTGTATCTGAGGCGATGTGGTGATGACGATGATGGCCTGCCCACCACAGTGGCCCGCGCTGCACGCAGGAGCTGCCTAAGACGGCGAAGGCAAACTGGACAGGACGGGAGGTCTTGAACGTTCGATGCGAGAAGTACCGGTGGTACCAACCGGTGATTGCAAACATGCGGACGAAATAGAAGACGGTCGCGACGGCGACGGCAGTCCAACTCCATCCAACCCAAATGATCCCCAGGCACATGACATGGACCGAGATGAACGGGATACTACGGAGCCAGTCCACCTTTGGTGGGCCTTGCACCTTCATGTTTTCGAGGCCTGCCCAGGAATCGAACCAGCGAAGAACTGCGAACCAGGGATCCTGGGCTTTGGTCGGGTGTAGCGTATGCACGTCGGACATTCGATTACCTCCAGGTCAGGGATCGGTAGTTCACTGTGCTGTGCTCCAGGATACCGGAGTTCCAATATGGCTGAGAGATCTCGCGGCGCTTGGATAGTAAAGAAAAGAATAGGGAACGCCGCAGTTGCTGAATCACTGCAACGAGTCGCTATGCTCCAGTCCTGGAACGGAGTCGCATTATACACACAATCCTCCAGAAGTGAAACCGGACTTCTTGGGTGGGTCACTTCTCTACCTTGATTGTACCGGAATGGTCAGGCCTGTCTATCTTTTGCCGGAGTTTGTGTGAGGCGATTCAGTGTATCTGCGGCAATTTGACAGGCTCGCGCATGCGTCTCTAGAATGCAAAAGTTATGAACGATCGTTTTCTCAAAGCCTGTCGGCGCGAGCCGGTCGACTGCACGCCCGTGTGGTTCATGCGCCAGGCTGGACGCTACATGGCCGAGTATCGGACACTGCGCGCCAAACACTCGATTCTCGAGATGTGCAAAACACCGGAACTCGCGGCGCAAATCACCCGCCAACCGATTGATCGTTTTCCACTGGATGCCGCCATTATTTTCGCCGACATTCTGCTCCCGTTGGAGCCGATGGGGATCAGCCTGGAATTCGCAGAGGGAGAGGGACCGGTCATCCATAATCCAGTCCGTGACCGCGCGGCAGTGGAACGGCTCAACGTCGCGGACGGCGATGAACTTGAGTACGTTGCCGAGGCCATTCGGCATGCCCGGCGTGCACTCGATGAACGTGTTCCATTGATTGGATTTGCCGGGGCGCCATTTACGCTTGCCAGCTATGCGATTGAGGGTGGTGGGTCGCGCAACTATCTGGGCACGAAACAGATGATGTATGGAGACCCAACAGCTTGGCATAAGCTCATGGACAAGTTTGCGCGGGTTATCACTGTTTATCTCAGGCGACAGATCATGGCTGGGGCTCAAGTGATTCAGCTATTCGATAGTTGGGTGGGCTGCCTCTCGGCTGGCGACTATGTCGAGTATGTCATGCCACACGTGCAGGTGATTTTTGACGGGCTCAAGCGAGAGGGCGTGCCGATGATTCATTTCGGTACCGGCACGACGGCCATCCTTCGACAGATGCGCGAAGCGGGGGGGGATGTCATCGGGATCGACTGGCGAATTCATCTCGACGAAGCCTGGGCCATGGTCGGACATGATCGCGCGGTGCAAGGCAATCTGGATCCGCTCGTGCTGTTTGCGCCGCTTCACGAAATCGAACGCCGCGTCGAAGATATCTTGCGGCGCGCCGGCGGGCGCGCAGGCCACATCTTCAATCTTGGCCACGGCATTCTCCCAACTACGCCTGTTGATCACGTCTCAGCGACGATTGATATGGTGCACAAGTTAAGTGCAAAGTAGAAAGGCGAAAGGCAAAAGTTGGTAATGCGATTCGGAAGCGGTGTTGGCGATTTTCCCTTTTTACTGTTCCTTAGAGTTAAGGTGTATGCCGCCCTCGCAACGTCCTATAGCCGTGTTTCTGATGGCTATGGGTGGTCCGAACTGCTTGGAAAATGTCGAGCCATTTTTGCTCGATGTACGAAGAGGCCGATCGACGACGCCTGAACTTGTCGAGGGGATTCACGAGCGGTATCGCGCGACCGTTGGAAAGTCACCGGCCGCCGGCATTACGGAGGATGTTGCAAAGAACCTTGAACGGCGGTTGAACGAGTTCGAGGGTGCTTGATTCAAAGTCGACGTGGGTTTGCGGCATTAGCATCCGTTTATCAAGGAGCCCTATGCCGGGTTGCTCAGAGAAGATCCTGAGCGAATCGTTGGTCTTTGCATGGCCCCACGACAGTCCTCACTAAACACCGGAGGCTATCAGAAGAAAGTGGAAGAGGCGCGCTCCGCTTTGCAGAGCACCTGGCCTGTCAGCTATGTCGGCAGTTTGCCCGGGCATCACGAACTGATTTCGGCGATCATAGAGAATATCAAGCAGGGGCTCCTGAAATTTCCAGCCGACGTGCGGGCTACTGTGCCGGTGTTAATTACGGCGCATAGTTGCCAGAGCGTATCGTAGCAATGAAGGATCCCTATCCCAATGAAATAAAAAGCACGGATGGGGCCGTGACGGCCGTATTAGGGAACCAGCCGACGCGGTTTGCGTATCAGAGTCAGCGGCGATCAAGTGAGCCGTGGCTGGGACCGACGGAGAAGTCTGCGTTGGATGCCTTGCACCGCGAGAGGCATCGGCATGTGTTGGTCGCGCCCATTGGATTTATTTGCGACCACGTGGAAACGCTTTTCGATATCGATATTGAATTGAAGCAGTTGGTCACGAGCAACGGCATGCAGCTTGAGCGCATGGCCATGCTGAATGACTCGCCCCCATTGGGCGAGACCTTGCTCGACGTCTTGGTTGCGCACGAATCAATCCTCTGCATTCAATCGTGAGCCGCCCTCGCACAGTGGTTATTGTCGGTGGAGGCATCTCCGGTCTGGCGACCGCCTTCGCGTTGCGAGAACAGGCGGCGGCAGCCGGCTTCTTCGTCCGCTGCACGGTCCTCGAATCCGGATCGTACTGGGGAGGGAAAATCGTCACCCACCGAGTCGGCGATCTCGTGACTGAAGCCGGACCCGATTCCTTTCTCTCGCAGAAACCGGCCGGCCTTGAACTCTGCACGAAACTGGGACTCACCGACCAGCTCATCAATACCAATGAGACAGGCAAGAAGGCATTTGTGCTGCATGGTGGACGGCTCTACGAACTGCCCGAGGGGCTTGTCTCGTTCGTACCGAAGCAGTTGGGGCCCTTTCTCTGCAGTGGACTGCTCAGTTGGACGGGCCTGGCGCGCATGGGGCTAGATGTCGTCGTGCCGCGCGGTCCGTCCGAGGGCGATGAGTCGGTGGCTTCATTTTTTCGTCGTCGGTTCGGCACCCAAGCTTTCGAGCGTATGCTGGAGCCGCTCATGGCGGGGATCTATGCCGGCGATGCCGAGCAGATGAGCCTGAAAGCTACCTTCCCCAGGTTTCTCGAATTTGAGCAGCAGTACGGCAGTATCATCCGCGGCATGATGGCCGCCAAGAAGAAGGCCTCTTCAGTTCCGGCGAGCGGTTCAAAACGCACTATGTTTGTGAGTCTCAAAAATGGGCTCAGCGATCTGGTGACAGCGTTGACAACGCGATTGACGCAGCAGGACGTTGAGCTTCGTCTGGGATGCCAGGTCGATGCCATGAGAGTGCGATCTCATCAACTGGGTCGTTGGATGTACGACCTCATTCTCAATGACGGATCGGCTCTCTCCACGGAAAGTCTGGTGCTCGCGACGCCAGCCTATGTCTCGGCGGACCTGTTGCGCCCCCTTACGCCGATTGCCGGTGGACTGCTGGAGATGATTCCCTATGCGTCAACTGCCACGATTGCAATGACGTATCCGGCTGATTCGGTGGCGGGCGCCATAGAGGGATTTGGGTTTATCGTGCCTCGGAAAGAGGGCCGGAATCTTATCGCGGCGACCTGGGCCTCGCTCAAGTGGCCGCATCGAGCCCCGGCTGATCAGGTGTTGGTGCGCTGTTACGTGGGTGGGGTGGGGCGGGAAGCGATTCTTCAGCTGGATGATGACCAGTTGGCGGCAAGAGTCCGCGCCGAACTCTCAGCACTGGGCGGTATTATGGCAGAGCCAGGTTACATCGAAGTGAATCGCTGGTGGAAAGCGATGCCGCAATATACCCTTGGCCATCTCGACCGACTGACACAACTAGATGCGGCGCTGAGCCGCTATGGTGGATTGGTCCTCACCGGCGCAGGCTATCGCGGGGTCGGCATTCCTGACTGCATTCGTGACGGCGCGGTGGCTGCCGGTCGGGTCGTGCGGGATCTATTGGGCAAGACCGTATTTTGACGCCTGAGGGTGAGCAACTCGGTGAGTGTGATGTAGTCGCTGTTGTCGAGGAATAAGAAAAGGAGCGAGTCTTGAACAGGTTTTGCCTTTTGTAAGATTTGTCTGATCAGGAGCGGCAAATCCTCATGCCATGGTTAAAACTGAATTCCATCTCCTTCAGGTACAGAAGAAACTGAGTGCGAGGGATACCGTAGTATCACATGAGATTGGCATAGCCCCAGAAGTTCTCGATCCCGTTGACGTGCTGCCACCGACTCGCCGCGAAACTCTCTCCGTAGTTGATCCGGTAGTGAAGATAACCTTGCGTGATTTGGCTGTCGTAGCTGGCGAATTGGGCCGAGTAGGCCGAGTAGATTGTGCTCCCCGTGGCACTTTCTGGCGGATCACCGCCCGGAGCGTTGTCCGCTTCACAGTGGGGATCGGGCTGGGATAGACCTTCCCACCCCCCTTGTTCCAGACAACCAGGAGAAAAAGATTACAGTCTTGGTTACAGTGCCCGAAGTTTCGACGAGAATCAGCAGCCGATCACTTCAAAGCCCATTGAAAGATGGCGGAGGGGGCGAGATTTGAACTCGCGGATGGGTTACCCCATCTCCGGTTTTCAAGGCCAAACAGAGACGAAATCAGAGGACCACGTAATCCCTTGTCAGGAGACGGAATCCCGCGAGGAGAGCGGGGAGTAAGTCTCTTGCCAGGATTGCATCTGATTGCGTGGAGTGTGACGGGAGTGAGGTCCAATGGTGACACTCACGGTGACACCAGTGAGGTACCCCGTGGAACCCCCCAAGTGGCACACACCCCCGTACGTCCATGGGCATGGGACTCTTTTAAGGAATACACCCCGTAAACGAAAAGTGGCTTTGTCGGTAGGCCGGGAACTGCTTGAGGACTCCCACGTCTAGTTGTGCATACATCGTGTGAGGTCCTGTGCAGCACGACGCGCAGACGACTCTCCTATTGGTCAGAGCTTCACAGAGGATTTGGGCCGGTTTACGGGGGCGAGGTCAACGTAAACGAAAACATCGCACATCATACACGGGCGTGAGCGCACTCACTAAAGGCTGTGATTCTGTTTTCATAAACAGCGCCATCACTTGCGAGCATGAAGGTAGAGCACTGCGTCACCAGGAAACGGTGCCGTAAAAGCCTTGATCGCACCGCCCCTTGTTGTTCCGGCAAGAATGGTCTCGGCTGTCCTCGGGTTGAACCACTCCACTGCAAGTGGAGCAGCAGCGGCTGAAAGATCCACCGAGACGGTCTTCTTCACGAGCTCCTTCTGCTCCTTCTGATAGTGAACTGGGAGATACACTAGATACGCCTCTCCTTCAGCAGCCAGACAATACTCGCTCGAGGCAATATCAATGCGAGGCTTCATAGAGGCCAAGTCTACTCTTTCTGCCAACTCTCTGGTGTATCCCATCGCACGTCGGATGGATTTCGAGTTCGGAAGGTTTACCGGATCCACATGCCATTTGCGTTGGTACGGATCCATGAAAATAGGATTCAGTCCTCTAAAAAAACTTTTCCAGACCCAATCCGAAGTTCCTCCGACTCCCCAGAGGTGGTCCGTGTCAGATATGATGCCTATCTTTCCATCGGCAACAGGAGGGGACGTCATGTAATTATAATTCGGTGCAGGGGCACCTTTTACCGGCGACCCGTGAGGCGAAATCCAATCAGCCGGGCTGTTAATGAGCTCCATATTATCTGCACCAGGATACTCAGCAGTCATGCCGACAGTGACCTGCCCCCTATAAACCAGGCTGGATGTAGCGTTAGGATTCCGACCGACGGAAGGGGGGGCATGGCACGCAAACGGTATCCGGCCGAGGAGATCATCGGGCATCTGCGGACGATCGAAAGTGAGATGGGCAGAGGCCTTGGACTGGTGGAGGCTTGTTGCAAGTTGGGGATCACGGAACAGACCTACTATCGGTGGAAGAAAGAGTACGGTGGTTTGCGCGTGGATCAGGCCAAACGGTTAAAGGGCCTGGAACAAGAGAATGCCCGACTCAAGCGACTCGTGGCGGACCTCTTCCTGGACAACAGCATTTTGAAGGAGATGGCAGCGGGAAACTTCTAAGCCCGGCCCGATGCCGAGAAACGGTCTGCTATGTGCCGGCCATGTTTTCGGTCTCTGAACGCCGGGTCTGTCGAGTCGTGGGGCAATGCCGGGGCACGCAACAGTATGTGCCCATCAAGGCGGACGACGAGGAGTCTCTGCGGACGCGGATCGTCGCGCTCACCCGTGAGTATGGGCGCTATGGGTCTCGTCGGATCACCGCGCTGTTGCATCAAGAAGGCTGGCGGGTGAACCACAAACGCGTGGAGCGGCTGGGGCGACAGGAGGGGCTCAAGGTGCCGCAGAAGCAGCCGAAGCGAGGCCGACTCTGGCTGACTAACGGTTCCTGCGTACGGCGGCGACCGGAATATCCGAACCATGTGTGGGCGTATGATTTTGTCATGGAACGCACTCGGGATGGGCGGCCCTTGAAAATGCTCACCGTGGTGGACGAATACACGCGGGAGTGTCTGGCCCTTGCGGTGCGCCGCCGTATGAGGGCAAGCGATGTCCAGGAGGTACTGGGGGAGCTGTTCCTGACGCATGGCTGTCCGGCACACATTCGCTCGGACAATGGACCGGAGTTTATCGCCACGGCTCTGCGGGCCTGGTATCGCTTGCTGACCGTCGTGCCCTTGTTCATCGAGCCGGGCAGTCCCTGGGAGAATGGCTATAGCGAGAGCTTCAATGGCAAGTTCCGGGACGAATTGCTAAACGGGGAACTCTTCTATACGCTGCGGGAAGCGCAGGTCATCATTGAACGCTGGCGGCGAACCTATAATCACGTCCGGCCCCACAGCGCCTTGGGCTATCGGCCACCGGCTCCTGAAGCATGCGTACTAACAGAACAGGTGGCCTAATCACTGGGGGCAGGTCACCAGGATGCTGTTTTGATTTGCCGGCCTCGTAACTTTTGATGAAGGTAATCATGTAATACTGCCACCCCTCTGAATTGGCGTGGTTTTCGTTACTGATCTCATAAAGGACGTTATCCAGATCGTTCAGCGTATCGATAACTTTTCTCACGTAGACTTCCTGAAGAGCCGTGATTGCTGGGACCTGCAGCGTATGAACCTCCGTGCCCTCTCCGTCTCCGTCAAGATCTCCGTTAATGCCGTTCACATTATTGTTGATATTAAAAGGGTGCCCGAGCCATGGATTCATAGGCCTCCCTTTCCTTTCCACACTAAACCCTTGGAACAACATGACCGACACATATATGTTGCGGTCCTGGGCTGCCTTCACTCTGAACCGTAGCCGGTCGAAGTAGGCCTGATTCACCTTCGTCAAATCAAACTTCGGCAGGCCCGAGAGGCTGTTTCCAGGTCCAGTACGCTGGTATGGTAGTGGATGGTCGGGAAAGAGATTCTGTTGTTGTGGCACTGAAGCATGTTCCGACGTCCATAGCCGAATGAAATTATGGTTGTGGGATTGGAGAACGTCGAGAAACCCCCCGTAATCCAAACTCGGCTGATCGCTATGATCTTGCAGATTATTCCAGGTGTGCGACCCGGTCAGGTAGATTGCCCTTCCGCTTCCATCAGTAAAATAGCGTGGGTTGAAATGAAGAACCTTCAAAGGACCCTTGGCGACGTGAGCCTTCATCTCGGAGCCAGCGGCGGCCGATGCCGGGTCGCAGGCGAATCCAAAACAGACGATCGTTAGGACACTTACATTGAGCGGACATCCAAATCGCCCTTTCCTCTCCACAATGTCTTTCACCATGACCAGCCCCCAGTTGTGAGGCCAGCGTTATACGTGACAGCGCATTGCACAGGAAAGCGACGGCAGGATCGAATCGTGAACGGCATGGGAGCCTCGCAGGGAGGTGTATTCTAGGAGGGTGGCGTTGAGCATATCATGATCACAAAGAAGCTATTCCGCCCTACTTGATACTGCCACAGGGGGAGGCTTAGGCCACATGAAAATCCCCACGCTGATCATCCAGACAAGCAGAAACATGCTCGATGGCATACTGACCGCCATCGCGACCGACGAGAAACCCGTGTGTGCCATAACCACACCTGCCACTAAGAGCGGGATTCCGACTGCAATTCCTAGGACACCGAGCCATGTCGGAAAGCGACGGTCGACCACTAATGCAATCCCATAAACAACTACGGTCAGGCCGAACCACACGCTAACGAGACTAGCCAGGCCTATCTCGATCTGCCTCACTGCGAATGCTCCTTGAAACAGCATGGGTTTTTCATTGTCTGGTGCCCCTACCCAGGTATCGACCATAACCTTCAACGCAATTCCATCAACCGCTTGGAGTGCCGAAGTCATGGCCAGACTTCCGATCGCCCCGGCAATCCCCAGATGAGCCCAATGAGCAGCGGGGCCATCGGTCATCCTCCGAGACAGGAGGACAAGTGCAGCTACCATAAGCACGACACCAAGAAATTGGGTGAGTGAGATGGCTCGCTACCCAAAGGTGATCGGCTGCATATTCAGCAAACGCCCTGGTGGCATCATTCGGATCTGACTTCACCGGGTGAAGATACGTTCCGACGGCAAGAAGGACCGCCCCACTTATCGCACCAATCGCACCGATCTGACTCTCTCTATGCCCTTGATCCATTGGCTAGCCTCCAGAGGAGGTTCTTAGCAGATCATTCCGGCGAGAATGATAGAGGCCCATCACCCAACGTTCTCGTAATACATCACAGCACATTGCACAGGGAAGCGCACAGGGAAGCGGCAGTAGGGGCGAAGCGTGAAAGGAATGGGAGTCTCGCAGGGAGGCGTATTGTAGGAGGGGAAGGATTAATCCGCAAGGCTCGCACACCCCGAAGAGGATTGCCACCATGTGAGAGAACGCGATCGGAAAAGCCTGTGAGGAAAAACATCTCACGCTTTGTGAGTATGCGAGGCAACGGCAGTTTCGGGAATGGCGCAAGGGCCTTAGCCGGTAAACAGCCGCGCTTCCCCTGTTATTTCTTCTGGCGTGAATACCCCTCCTGTTGCATGCACTTCCAAAGCCGGGCAACTTTTCTGTCTGAGCCATACCTCCCGCTCTCGCCATACGCATATGCATGATATTCGAGATCAGAAAATTCTTTCCGAACTTTTTCGACGCAGCGATCAACCGCCATCTCAAACTCCGTCAGCCGATGATCCTTCTGAGTTCCTCCTTGGTCTGGAGACTGATCGGTTTTTGGATAGAAGCGCGGAAATATATCAGGATTGAATTTATCTGTGGATTCCTCTAATGCGGCCACTGCGAGCCCGTACCCACCCAGCAGCAGGAGACTGACAAAGATAATGGTTGCGATCTGTGTCATGGTGTCTCCCTGGGCTGGTGGTCTAGCACTTGAGGCGGATACGTTCTTAGACAGTTAGCTATAGCTGGGATACGAATGGGACACAAACCGATTCCAGATTTAATCGAGTTTATCGAATGACCGCTTTCGGCCAATTCCGGACGGTCAGCTAGCTATAGCTCTATAGTTGCAACAGCCAAACAAGCGCGATCCCACTCTTTTCTCTTTTCCTCCACAAATTTTCCCAAACCCTCTGTTTTATTGAACTGCTTGAGTTTATCGGAATGCTTATACGGCTGTAGCTCAGCGAGTGTACGGTACTCCTGGGTTTGAGATATCTTGGCGTGTAAATGCGCAATATCGTCGATTAAACGGAAGTGCTCTTCTGATGTAGGGTCTTTGAGTACCCTGCCTATATAAGCCGTCATGTCATCTCTTGCACTCTTCAGCTTGGGCGAACACATAAAGGCTGGATCCTGATCCCAAGCATAAATCGCTCTTCCCGTTTGTGATATCCTGGCTCCTGCGGGATTTTCCAGAACCAGCATGCTAACGAGTAGCCTTGCACGCTCCAATCTCAACCGCGCATTGGGGTCTTTAAGCACCGAAATGACGAGATCCGAATCACAATCAGTATCGTAATGTGATCCAAGCCAGTAACCTGCAGAATACCCCGTTATCGATCCTATGATTACGATGATAGTTTTCTGCACCTGCGTCCAAGTCCAACCCCCTGGCGGTCTTCTCAGAACTGATCGCAACTGAACACCGCCAGTTGCACCGCCCAGTAAGCCACTAATCAGGATACTATATTCGTTGTATCGCTCAGTTGGTAAAGCTAATGCTGTCTTCTGGAAAGAAGCTAAGGCAGATAGATCGCCGCTGTATTGGCCGCTGTTGTCGTCAATCAAGTGAATGAACGTCAGGGCATTGTCCTAATTTGATCTATGGATTATCCTGGATCATATGGAAGACCCTCCCATTCTTGAAGCTGAGTCAACTTGTAAAACTTTGTTTCCTCACAGCTAGGACAAAAAACCTTGATTGCGGGGGAGCCATAAGACCTCTTCCCGATATATCTGATTTTGGGTAATCCAGTCATACCTGGTTTTTTCTCGTCATACCTGGTTTTTTCTCGCATTTGCATACGGTTTTGAAATAATCTCCCGTATCCTCTCCATGTAACTGCATTGATGTCTCCTTTCTATGCCGCTAATAACTCATCCCAGGTCCACAGATGATCCGTGATTTCCGCTGCCATAGCGGGTGTGGTTCGTAGCGTACTATGAATCCGAATCAGGTTGTAGTGGGCAAAATGCAAAGCTACAGCGGCCTTCAGATTCTCTAGCTTCTTGGAATAACCCGTTGTCAGCCGAGTGAACCGGCGAATCGCCTGTCGCATGGTCAGGTTCTGGGCCTCAACATAGGAAGTTGAAATATGCTGTTCATCTGGGTTGCCTTTGATCGTCGTGGATACCACCTCGGCAACTCGTGGTGGGGAGTATCTTCCAGGGCCAGGATTCACACTGGCGAAGAGCTTCACCACTTGAGCGTAATCAATATTGCTTCCGAAAGTCATTTCCACGGCATCCACATAGGCCCGCAATCCGTCTGTGCTTAGCTGAATGCGACCATTGCCCATGAGTCTGGTCTGAAAGTCTTGAACGAAGGCCAGAGCCGTTTGCCCATTTCGTTTCCCAATTCTGAATATAGGCACCAGCTTGGTTTCTGCGTCCAAAGCAACAAAAACATACTGGTCGCCAAGAGAAGGATTTTGTTTTTCTGTCTCAGTGAGCACTCGATTGTGTTTCCTGACATAGGTGTGGATTTCGTCCATCTCATAATAACGACCACGCAGTTTTCTCATGCGAGTATCAAGCACTTGCTGACATTGCTCACCAACACGGACTAAGAGACGTATAATCGTGTCCCGATGCGTATCGCTCATGCGTTCGATGGATCGGATAGAATTTCCTTCGACGAGTGTTTTCAGAATCGAAATCTGACGGCCTATGGAGAGCGTATTCATGTGGCCTCCTTGACGGGAGGCCCCGCATAAGCGACAATTCCCTAGGCTTTCGTGCCTCAACCGGGGACTCTTTGCGGGGCTTCCGGTTGGCCTGGTCGGTGTTACTAGCATCGGCCAGGCACTATTGTTCAAGGGAGGGCCGGTCGGAGAAAAATCTCCTTCCGGCCCTCGTGTTTTCAGCTTGCTGAGTGGTGGCGGACGTGGTAGGATGTTAATCACTCCACGCCGCCATAGCTTGGCGGTCATTGCGTTCTCCACGCTGTGGACTTTTGGCCGGAGGATCTGACCCCTCCGGCCCGTTTTCATGATTCCAGAAACTTCTTTACTAAAGCCTCGGCCTGAATTAGCCCTTGATTGTTTAGTGTATATCTGCCGCCGATTCGACTACCGCCTTTACGAACCCATGCTTGATTTTGTTCCATGATGCCATCGAGCCGATTAACATGTATACCTGAGGTCCGAAGACCAGCTATCAGTCTGGTTACGAGTACGTCATCAATGCCCAGCATTTTCTTGAATCCGAACAACAAAAGCATTGCCGCCTCAGAAGCACGCGTCGGGCTGTCAGAGGGAAGATGCTTGAGCGAGACAACTTTTCTGTCCTGATCGGTGACATACAAGCGTGCAACTTGCACATCCGTGACGACTATTCCACCCGTTCTCGTGGGTTCCGAACGCGGTTCATCCTGTGTTTGAGTGCCTTTTAAGTCTTTCACGACGGCCAGCCATTTATCGTAGGCCGCCATGACCACGGACGAGGGACCTTCTAACTCAAAGACGTTACTGCCAACGGTTGTATGGAATTTGATAGTGGGATCTTCCATTGCGTTCTTCTTTCTCACCGGTCGATCTGACCCGGCCAAAACAATGAATGCATTAAATCATAATCTATGCATTCCTGTCAATTCACCTTCTAGCGGTATTTGAGGAGGGAGTATGGAGCCGACCGTGTACGCCCTGAAGGAAGCGATTGGAGCGGTTGTAACGATGCTCAGAGCAGACTATCGATTTAACGCTCAAGATGAGGTGGTGATGGCATCGGAGATGGCTAGGCACCGGGATGCGTTTGGGCGATGGCGGCGGAGGGAAAGAACCAAATCTTCAAAATAGGACAACGCCAACGTCAGGTTGTTTTTGACGCAAACGTATGCAAAAACATAAGCTCCGCTCCTTGACCTGAAGCGTCTCAAGGAGCTTTTCTTGTACCACTTCCTGTCTTGTGTTATAGCCTGCAATACCTCCAACCGCAGCGAAAAAGAGAAAGGCAGGAACAAATGCTTTCAGTACGTCTTTCACGATTGATTTAATTGTACCGAGGACCTCAGTTGTACCAATCTATTATATAGCTTTTTTTAAGGAGGACTTAGTTTTTTGCTGTTTGCGTTTCAATCACTACTGTTGGAAATAATAATTTCAGCAAAGTGTAAAGCTTCTTTGGGTTGCCAAATAGTGTCTTCCGATATCGCGGTATACGGCAGTATATACGATTGCAAAACGGAGAAACCGGTTGAGGTGCTTGAAGTAACGGAAGCCGGTAAAGGAAGCTAAAATCTATAACACGTTCCAGTCGACCCAAATGTGCGTTTTTTGGATCGACTGGAGCTATGCGTTAATGTCCACTTCGGGTCGTTTCCAGCCTTTCGCTATCTGACACTGTCTGTAAGGTCGAGTCCCGACCATTACACTCGGTAAGCCATGGTCACTCATTTCTTTATCGGCTTCCACTCCCGCGCCAGTTTTTGCGTCTCGGCAATCTGGGCAGGGGTCATCTGTTTGGCGAGCGCATCACGAAGCGTGGCTCCCTTCGTTTCTCCGTTCGTTCCCGCGAGGTTGTACCACATGTGGGCCTGGACAAAGTCCTGGGGCCCACCATAGCCGTGGTGATACAGCACCCCGAGGTTGTACTGCGCGACTGCCAACCCTTGTACCCCAGCCTTTTCATACCATTGCCGGGCTTGCTGATAGTCCTGCGGCGTGCCATAACCCTTGTCATGCAGCACCCCAAGGTTGAACTGCGCGACTGCCAGCCCTTGTGCCGCGGCTTTTTCGTACGACTGCCGGGCTTGCTGATAGTCCTGCGGCGCGCCATAGCCGTAATCATACATCACACCGAGGTTGTACTGGGCTTCTGCGTTTCCCTGTGCCTCGGCTTTTTCGTACCACTGCCGGGCTCGTGCAAAGTCCTGTAGCACGCCTTGTCCATTTTCATACAACACCCCGAGCATGTGCTGCGCCTCTGCGACTCCCTGCTTGGCCGGCGGTGTAAACTCACGCAAGGCTGTTGGGTAGTCGCCACGTTCATAGGCCTCGTTCCCCGCATCAATGCCGGCCCATGCGGGAACGGCGAGACAGACAATCGACAGCACGAGGGCAATGGTGAATCGGAGAGCGATCGGCATGGGAGTCTCGCAGGGAGACGTATTGTAGGGGGGAGCATGATACAACCACAAGGCGGGGCGTTGAGAAATGATGGTATTTTTCTACCCGTCTGGACAGTCGATGCCGTTGAGGTGAATATGCTCGGGGTTGTTACGGACTCCCACAATTCCGTTGTTCTGCATCATCACGATCATCACGCGGTGTGTCAATCTCCAGTATCTCGATGGCACCCATCTACCCCTCCATCAGATCCCTGATCGCCTGCTCCAAACGCTGCTGCTCAGTATCCGTGATCCGAAAGAAGGCTAGCCCGAATATCTGATCTTTCACCCACTGAACGTTTGCCGCCTCAATCAGGAGCGGTCCTCCGAAGTCTGGCACATAGATGCGCAGCTCCAATGATAGGCCCGGTTCCACAGCGACAGGACTTTCGATGCGACATCCGCCCATAGCCAGATCAAGCAGGACCCCCGTCCCTTCCATCTTCGTGGAACCAGATAACATGGTGCGGCATTGCAAACTGAGGCGCGGTGTAGCCCGTTGATCCGCAGTCTTCATATCCATATCTCACCGTCTGCTAGGTGATGCGGGGCGAACAGAATCTTGTATCCATGATGATACTCGACAGCTTTCCCCATAGGCTTAAGTCTTCCCTTTCGGCGGCTGACCTGCCACCTGTGATTGTATCAGCAGCATTGTGAGTCAGGCACAGCTGACCAAAAAGCCGAACAGTAGGTCAGCGGCAGCTTGGGCAAGAAACCCGCGTAGTATATCACCGAACACTGAACAGGTAGGCGACGGTAGGGGCAAAGCGTGAAGGGCATGGGAGCCTCGCAGGGAGGCATAGTGTAGGAGGGTGTTGAAAGAGACACAAGGGGTGAGCGCGGGAGAAGATGGTATTTACCTGTTAAAGCACTACTGTAAAGTCAGAGTGTCTAAGTTGTGATCGCTTGTTTTCTCGTCCTTAACCTTCGGCATGGCTGGAAGGCTGCATGTAAGCGTGTTGGTGTGGTAGGGCGAACGTTCCATGACCTGCGGAGGACTGGGGTGAGGAATTTAGTTAGTGCAGGCGTGCCGGAGACGGTAGCTATGAAGATCAGCGGGCACCGGACGCGTTCGATTTTCGACCGATACAACATCACCAGTGAGGAAGACTTGAAGCAGGCAGCGGTAAGGCTCGGAGAGTATATTCAGCGAAGAGAAGGTGACACTTACGGTGACACCTGACTTGGTTGAAGGCAAGCAAGGGGCTGAAGTTATCACACAACCCATTGAAAGATGGCGGAGGGGGCGAGATTTGAACTCGCGGATGGGTTACCCCATCTCCGGTTTTCAAGACCGGCCCATTCGACCACTCTGGCACCCCTCCAGCAGTATAATTAATTAATATATACAATATGTTATGAGATTATACCAGCTACGGTCATCGTACGATGCTTATTCGTCATGGGCTATTTCTGGGCGGTTCCATGTGGAACTAATCGCTCAATGGCCTCACGCAGGCGTCCCACGTCCCGTTTCAGGTACCGATCCATCGCTTTCCAGCTCTTCCATCGTCCTAGCTCTTTCAAGTCCTTCACGGCAACCCCGGCCTTCTGCAGCCGACTGGCGAAGGTGTGCCGAAGGGTATGGTAGGTCAGCCCACCTTTCCGTGACAAGTGGATCCCCGCTTGTCTGCAAGCTCGCTTGAATACGTTGCTGTACCAGGACTTCCCATTGAGATGCGTACTGGCATCTCGAGGATCTGGGAACACCCATGTGGAAGACCCAGCCTTACGCTTAAGCCGGAGGAAAATCGCCTTGGCCAGCTGACTAATCAGAAACACCTGGGGTTCGCCCACTTTGGGATCATGGAGTTTCCCATAGCCCTGTGAAAGGTCAAGGTCGTCCCATCGCAGGCTGAACTGCTCGTCCTGGCGCAGGCCGGTGAGAATCGCAAGGGTCGGGTAGTCGGCCTGCTCGCCCAAGGCACGGCAGATCGCAGCCTCTTCCGCCTCACTGAATTCCACTTCCGGAGCGTTCTGTTCCTTGAACTTCAACCCTCGGCATGGGTTGTGGGTGAGATGCCCCATGGTGACGGCTCGCTGAAAGACATGACGAAGCCATGCCACGTACCGATTCACGGTGGCATGGGAGAGGGGCCCACGTGCATGCCCTTTCGTGAGCAGGCGCGTTCTGGCGTCGTCGATCCTGTCAACTAAATTGTCGGACTGTTTTTTTGCTCCAATCTGTGCCGTCCTGTGCCGTCCAAAATGTCCCATAGGCCACTTCCGCCGCATAGTTCTTCTTATTCGTCGCCTGCACGAGGTAGCGATCGATCAGCTCTCCGACGAGCGGCATGTCGCTCTTGTGTCGCTCTGAAAACGGGCGTTCCTCCCGAATGTCGCGGCGTCGATCTTCGTAGAAGGCGCGTGCATCTTGTTTCCGGGTGAACCCGCTCCACTTGTGCGCGGTACCATGATGGTACAGACGGACTCCGTACTGTTCGCGTCCGCTGGTGAGCCGATAGGCAAAGATCCCGCGGTCCTTTCGGTACTTCCTAGCCATACCGTTCCTTGCCCGACGGACGGTGCATGTAGCGATAGAACACGGTGACACTATCCGGAAGTTCTCGTCGGGCTACACTGACCCACGTAGCCCAGGGAATCTGCAGCACGGTACAGATCCTCGGCCAATGCCGCGCCATGGAATAGGGGTGAACCGATCACGGCGGAGCCACTTCGCCACACTGGAGGTCGACACGCGAAGATCGTCAGCGAGATTCACCCTCGACAGCGCCTGCTGCTTGAGCCCCTCTTGAATGAGATCGGAGAGGGTCATGGTCGCTTGCCGGACTCTGATTCATGCTTCACTGGAAGCCCATTCTGATCCAGATTTCCCCCTGAGGCGACATACTGCTCCATGTAGAACCGGACGGCGAATTCGACCAACCGACTGGTCGAGACAATGCGTCCATCGGCATGCGCGACACGGTCAGCCTCACGCTTGAGTTCAGGGAGAATCGACGCGCGGATCAGTCCGCCTTTGGAGCGATTTCCCCCGGGGCGACCGACCTTCTTTTCGAGCGGCATCGCTGCCTCCTTAGTCTTCTTCATCAGGTTAAAAATCCATTTGCTTCCTGACGATCTTCCCGACGATAATGACTGGTCGTCTTTCACAAATAAACTCTTGTGGGAGTCATTCGTCGGTCGTAATTCCACCATGTCCCCGTGACGGAAGACTTTCTTCACCGTACAGCCTTCATCGATATGGGTAAGTACGATGTGGTTGTTCTGAATCGGTTTGCTTGGCTCAACCAGCAACAAATTGCCATCATGGATCGACGAGCCAACCATGGAGTCCCCGTGAGCAATGACAAAAAAGGTTTGCGGATCACGCGTCGACGCATGTTTATGGTCGTCTGCATGACCTGCCGGAAATTTAAGGTCGGTAAAATCTCGCCATTTCCCGCACGCGACATGATTCATGACTGGGACGAGTGGCATGGGCCCGGCAAGGCGAACACCTGGAAGAACAGGAATACCTAGTAATTGTTTAACCGTAGGCATCCATTTATATCCGTCTTTTTCGAGAGCCTGTACGGCTTCGGTTGGCTGAATACCGAGAACATCAATGAGTTTCAGCAAGTGATCGCGGGGAACTGCCATATCAGCTTCCCACTTTGTGATGTTGATATAGCCAAATGATGAACCTCCAACGCTATGCGCAAGTTCCTTCCCTGTCTAGAAATGATAGCCCACGCCTAACACCAAGTTGTGCGCGTTATAGTCGGCTTCGACGTTGAGCCCAGTGCCGGCACGATTGTCACGGCTGCTGAGTACGGCGTTTTTCGTAGGCTGTGACTCGTCGTTGATACTCCACAAGTCTTCGTCCGTAAGCGGCAAGTGCCTCCCGATGCTGAGGGGTATCCGTGCGGACACGGTTCAACTCAGCCGCCGTCTCATCAAGTGCAATTTTCTCTGACTTCAACCAGTTGTATTCCGTCTGCTGCCATAATGCCTCTACAGCCTGTTCGTGTTCTTCCTCACTATGTATGGAATACCCTCTGGCCTTGAAACAGGCATTGTACAGTTCTTTGTTCGTATCCATCCCCCCAAATGGCATTCCTTGGATAGGCGTAATCAGGACAGGTTGCTGAGCGGTTTGCAGGCATTCCAGATGATCTTGGTCGTATTCCTGCTGCGACAGTCCCGGCTTAGAGTAATAGTATCTGGACACTCCACAACCCGCAGAGGCCAACAAGGCAAAGGACGCAAGCCATGCCAACAGTGTATTCGTATTCACGGCATCGAGTCAAAATAAGGGCACCAGTCTGACGATCGCTTAGGAAACGCCACGTACAAATTTCTTCTGCCTCCTACTTGTTCGCATACCACCCCATACTTTCGTATGTCCCTATTTGGCCCTGGCATTTTCATCTAATTAGCTCTTGATACCAATTTGACTCTACGGTTATGGTTCTAATGTATTTAGCTCTTATTAGGTAATTTCCCATATTCCATCCTTTCGCCGGGTGGCGCGAACGTCTGCATGCGCCCCTCGACGGCGATCCGCACATACCAGCGGACGGTGCCCTGCGCGTTGGGGCGACTATAGAGGCCGCGATCACGCTGTCCTTGTCGTGCCATGGTACCTCAGGTATCATTTTAACCACAGAAATTTCATGTGGTACCTTTTGTCACGCACGCCTTTAGAATATTACTCAGCGTATTCAGCGATTCCTTTGGTGAAGGCGTGAGGACATATTGATGTACCCACATGCTTGAGCGAGTTCCTCCAGTCTCATGCACAGCGTTTTCGATCAGAAACAGGATCTCACCCCCAGCATCATATGATCCCGGCAGCGGGTTTCTGCGAAGTTCTTAATGTGATCTCGTATAACGTGCCAAGTTCCCGAAAAGCGACCCCAGTATAAGGACGTTTCCCCTCTGCTGTCTTGTGGCTATATAAAGTCTCCACCATACAGCGACTGACTTCATCAGCGGGTTTTGCCGTGTAGAGTTCTGTGTGGTACTCAGATTTTTGAATCGCGTCGATCGTTCTGATGGACCACATTTCCCCAAATTGCCATACAGCCGCTAGACGGTACTGATAGAAGAAAGATAAGGAGAATCGGCCTCTTCATAAACGTAATTTCCCAGATTCCATCTTTCCGCAAGTGGACACAGTTCACGTCACGCCGCACCCTTCCCAATTTTTTTTCTTTTCTCGATTTTGGTTTTGTTCAGGTTCATCTCTTTCTCCAAGACGGCTACCCGAGATTCTAAACTACTGTCTTGTGCCTGCCTGAGTGAAACTTCCACTAAGTAGCGAACCTCAGCTCCGAATGTGCGCTTGCTTTTCTTGCGCGACTCGTTGATTTGTCGAAATAAGTCTTTTGGAAATTCGATTGAACGCACTTCACCATCCTCTCGCATGCCATAAACCCTATACAACTCCAAAAGTTAGATGCAATACATAATATTTAGTATGTTTTAGTTGACAAGAATAGCAGAGTTTAGTATTATATAGTTTATGAAACGCAATGGGCGAGCCAAAAGTGTCGCCAGTAAGAACACCATTATCAGCGTGAAATTGCTGCCCGAGCTGATCGTGGTAATTGATGCTGAGGCAGCACGAACCGGTTATAGCCGTTCCGATGTGATGCGGCGCACGTTGCTCGATGCCTTTCGTCACAAAATTCCCTCACAGGTGGACTAATGCCACGACCAACCCAATCAGCAGTCTGGGCTGCATACGGTCGTCATCGGGGAGAAGAACTTTCTGGATCTGAAGCGGGTGAACCAGAAAACCTCCATTCCGATGCGCACGATTCTCGATGAGGCAAGTCGGTTCTATCTGACGCACGTGCAAATTCATCGATAGGACGCGATGAAAACGTCCACACAGAAGTGCTCGTTGGAACCCTTCTCCATCCGTGGTGAACTAGTAGGAGCAAGAGACTCATGCCACGACCAAAGCTTGATAGTCGATTTACGATTCGTCTTCCGGAAGAGCTGCTCACTGATCTCGGCACGATCGCTGATCGACGCAAGGTGAGCGTCAATGAAGTGGTGCTGTGCTCGCTCGAGAACGACATTGCTCGCATGCTCACCTGCCGATTGGATTACTACGCGCAACTTAGAGCGTTAGCGGCCATCTGCCTAGGCGACAGTGGCAGACGAACGCCCTCCGTGTCTGACCTCAACCAGGTGAGGGGAAAAGTTGTCTGACAAACGAAAAAGTTGTCAGCCAATGGCGGACCTCCCTAGCCGCCAGTCTTTCCTTGAGGCCGAACGAGGCAAGTGGCTGTCCGTCCAGGAAGCCGCCTTCGTCCTCAGAACCACCCGCGACACCATCGCGTGCATGATTCACAACGGGACGTTGCCGCACCGTCGCTGTCGCAAGCAAGTCGTTCGCATCCATCTGGACGATCTACGCCCCCACCAAGGAGGACCCCATGGCCTCACGCAGTCAGATCCGATCGAGCTTCCCCGCGGAGCCCTACATCGTCAGTCGCCAGTTGAAGTGTTCGAGCGACCCGTGCAGGGCTACTCCGAGGATCCCAGCCCATCTGACTGTGGGTGGAGTTGGGGCACACGTCTCGCGGTTGGAGCGGTTGCCGTGCTGATCACTGGTGCGTGGGTCTGGATGGCATTTGCGTTTCTTGATGGTGTCCTTGGGAGCCTCATGCGATGACCACACTCGGCGCGGCCATGGTGCTTGTCCTGTGGGTCGTCTTCATCGTGGGCCTGAGCGTGGTGCTAGGCGAGTTCAAACGTGCCGGGCTGCTTCATGGCGCTCTCGTGCCGTGTCTGTGCGCGGCTGGCTCGATCTGGAGCATGCGATGAAGATTGGTACACGGCACCTGACGACCCCGAGCGCAGTCGCACTCCCGCCTCACCGGAAGAATCCAGCCTCACGGCATCACCAAGCGAAACGTGCAGTTGCCAAGATCGAACGGAGCGTGACATGCAGAAAGTAGACCGGCAATTACGTGAATTACGTGAACAGTTGACGACAGCAAACGACGAACTGAGCAAAACGAATTCGTTGCTTATGGAAGTCGAGCATGATCGCGAGAGATTTCGCACCCATTTTGCGAAACGCTTTCGGTGGTGGATTCAATTACTAGGTGAATCGAAAAAACCACACCTTTCGTGGCTTGTTGAAGATGATGCGAAACTCATCCGAGACCTCAAGAAATGGCCTTGGTAATGTTTTTGATCAAACGAACGAAAAGAAGGACTCCATGACCACCACACATCTTGCCTTACCATCAGACAAACCGGACGAACGAGCGAACGAAGTCGAGCGTCAGCAGCACCGTGCGGCGCAACTCGTGATCCATGATGAGCATTCCGCTGGGCTGGGACTGCTCTATATCAGAGAAATGCGGGATTTCTATGATCGCTTGGAGGAGTTCCGCACGGCAGAAGTCGCGCCCTTGAACGCCCGCGTCAAGGAGATCAATGACGACTATCGGCCCTACAAGGACAAGCTCGCGCGTGAATGTACGGCGATGGATCAGAGGATTGGCGACTACCGCGCACAGGAAAAACGCATTTTACAGGAAGCCCAGCGCCAGGCCATCGAGGACGCGGCTCGTGTGAACGCCGAGGCTGACGCGAAGGCAGCGGAACTCAGGCGCCAGGCTGAGGAAGCGAAAGAACAGAACGTGGAGCTTGAGACAACGGCGAGAGCCTTACAGAGCGACCTGTCGAACCTCCAAACGCAGAAGGCCATTGCGAGAGCCACTGACGAACAAGATGAGCTCCTGACACTTGAAGCAGCGGAAACGCGGCTCCGCGATCGGCTCGTCTCGATCGCACCGGACGTGCACGCCGTTGAACTGGAAGCCAAGGCCCAGGAAGCGGAACTGGCGGCAGTCTCAGTGGCGCCGGTGGTTGTTCCGCAACAGACTAAGACTGTGGAGGTGATCGGCGGAAAGAAGATGGGGTTTCAAACGGTCAAGGATCCGGTGTTGCCTGCCGGACTTACCTGGGAGGGGAAGTATTACGGGGATGATCCTCGCGTGAAGGACTGGCCCGATGCGGTCTTTCAAGTCGAGATGAAGCGCGTGAGGAAATTAGCCACGAACGGCGTGGCAATTCCAGGGATCACGGTAGTCGAACGAGAGACAACGCGACGGAGGTAGCGATGGCTGAGACGGCCCCGACATGTGTGCCACTCATGTGGTCGCCAGCGGTGGATGGCTCCACGACGCTCCAGGCCCTCGATGAGGCTGGAGATATTGGGTACGAGAGTTTCAATACGGTCAAGGAGCGGTGGGTATGGCTGCGTTCGAACCCCGTCGAACGAGTCACATGACTCTCATCACCCACCGCGGTCAGCCGCATGAATACCAAGATTCTGAGACTGGAGAGAAGTTCTTCTCCGTCTCGCAGGTTCGGGACGTCATGTGTAATGGCTTTCACCACACCCCTGCCGAGGTCCTTGAAGCGGCACGACGTCGAGGCTCGACGTTGCACACCTATTTTATGTTGATGCTGGGGGCTCGCGCCAAAGCGTGCCTGAGTCCAATCCACCTGAACGGATTGGAAGGCTACTGTGAGGCGATCGATCGATGGATGCAGGACTGGAAACCTATTCCGCGCACCATTGAGGAGCCCTCGGTCAATCGCAAACTCGGCGTGGCCGGCACACGCGATACCGATGTGGATCTCGTGATGCATGGCCGGACCTACACGGCGATCGTCGATCTCAAAACGGGAGCGCCCACACCGACTGATGCAGTCCAGTTGCGGCGTATCGCGAAATGGAGGGGTGCGAGCACATCACGCGCCTCTACGATCTCTACGTGAGGCCGAACGGGACCTATCACTTCATCGAAGTGAGTTCGATCAAGCACCAAGCCGATTTCGCCGCGTTTCTCAATGCGCTACAAGTGTTGAAGTGGAGGGTGGGGCGATGACACCCGACGACCAGGCGCAAGCGAGAGCAGGGGAATACTGTGGTGGTTGTGTCAAGAAACAGCGCGGCGTTCACGTGCACGGGTGTGTCGTGAGAACGATTGCCGACGCCCTGCGGGGTAGGCCGTCGACACAATGGGCATACGATCACGCGTGGAACGCCCTGAACAAGAAATTCGATGAACTCCACCAGGCACGAGGCGCGTGTGAGGCGTTGCGGTTAGAACTGAACACAGTGCGGCGAGAGGTGTTTTTAGAGAAAGTGGGCGCGTCGTGACTATCCGGACAGCAAGGAGACCAGCCATGGAGTCATTCAAACAACCATTCACACGCATTCAGGACGGGTACAGTCAGAAGCGGCAACTGCCGCGCGTAGGGGAAGATTCGCCTCGGGATCAAGGTGGAGAAAACCGGGCAGAAAGGGACGGTGCAGTATCCCAAGGAAACTGAGCATTTCGTCGTCCCGCCAGAAGTGGAAGCCGTGTATGGACCGACGCCAATCGAACTCGACGTCATGTTTCCGCATGACGATCCCGAAGTGGTGTTCGTCCAGAAGCTCGCGCGGTATGGATCGAGCGCGGGGTTGAAGTGTCATGGGAACGGGGAGGAGGCGCTTGAACTCAACGAGCACACCCGCGAATGGATGCCCATCAAATGCCCCTGTGAGCATCGCAAGACGGACGCCAACCCGAAAGGGGATTGTGACGAGCAATCAAGCCTTATGGTCCTCTTGCCGAGGGTCTCGATGGGGGGCTGCTACCAGATCACGACGCGCTCCTATCATTCGACGGTCACGCTGAACAGCGCGCTTGATTATATCCGTGCGATCGCGGGTCGGATTGCGTTGATTCCCCTCAAACTCCGCCGGAAGCCGCGAGAAACGCACCACAACAGCCAGAAGCAGACGCACCATACGCTCAATCTGATTCTTGACGCCGACTACAAAGCCGTTCGGCAATTGCGGAACGAGACGGACGTGACAATCCCTGCACAGTATCTCATTGAAGGCCCCGCCGACGAGAACCCTGAACTCGATCCACCAGACGTGCATGAAGTCGACGCCGAGGAGCTTGCAAAGATGAATCAGGCCCAGCTCGATGAGGTACGGGACAAGATGAAGCAGCAGCCCCACGAGACGGCGACTGAGCCGAAGGCCGAGCCGGCAAACGGCGCGGCGTGGGTTGAGGAGGAATCCAAGTGGAAGGACATGGTGCTCTACATGGACGAGGATCCTGCGCGAGCCAAGCTCCTCAAGGCCGTGAAAGAGACCTTCCACACAAAGAATGCTTCCACGTTGCCCGTACGGCAGCGTGCTGGGTTCCTCAACACGCTTAACGATAAAGCCAAGAAACAGAACATCACCCTTCAACTCGGCTAGGAGGATCCCATGGACGCGGTAGACCCAAGCTTCGACGGAGGACGAACGTGTGAACTGCCACAGGAACTGTCCACCGATCCAGACCGCACATGTTTTGAGAAGGCGAAGGCCACAGGCGAGCCGACCTTCACCTTACGCGCCCAGGACGTGACCGCCGACCTTTCGATCGACTTCTGGCTGATCGTCCAGCAAGAAGTTCGGCGAGCCATGAACGATGGCGCGACCATCGAGGAGGCGAAGGAGTGTGTACGGCACACGCATGTGGTCCCGATCCAACCGCCCATGTTCAGGAGTCTGAAAATCGATGGTGCGGCCAAGATCGCCGAGGCGATGCGGGTGTGGCCGGATCGGAAGGTGGCGGATTAGGTGCCACTCGCAACTCACCGTTTGCATTCAGAGGAGACTCCACGCATGACCGACACCAACAAACACGAGGATCCCAAGGAGAGCGAAGGCAACGCCGATAGCATGGTCGAGTACGACCCAACGCGGAACAGGCCGAACTTGAGAAGAAGGCCGCTGACCTCGGCAGAGCGGCAGATGGAGTTGCCGTTCCCTTCTGACGCGAAGACCCTTCTGACGCGAAGAAATGGGTGAGATGTTGTCATGGCGAAGATTGAATTTCGTGTTTACGGAATTCCGCAGACGAAGGGGAGCGCCACCAAGTTCTACAATAAACAACTGCGCTGATCCTTCATCACCAATTCCAATCCGAAGGAAAAGGCATGGGCCCTTTTGGTGGCCGACCAAGCCAGGAGGCACCGGCCACTATCACTCTGGCTGGGCCCGGTTCGGCTGAATCTGATCTTTCACATGAAGAAACCAAAGTCCTTACCGAAACGTCGACCGTCCTGGCCCACGACAAAGCCGAACCTTTCAAAAATGACCAGATCCGTTGAGGACGCCCTCACGGGTGTCATATGGCGCGACGACGCGCAAGTGATTGCTTCCAAACAACGCAAAGACTACAGCGGGGCCCCCGGCGTCCGCGTCACGATTACCCAGGTGGAGGAGCCATGAACGAACCCAAGGCTGTAAGGATGACCACGGCCGTGCTCCAGGGCGGTTACGATTACAGTCAAATGTGTCGGGTGCGGATTGAGGTGACAAGTACCCGACACCCAGGAGGGCACACCATGGACAGAGAAACGACAGGGAAACTCGAGGGCATCGGCGACGTCCTCACGGAAGTTCATAGCGCGCTCCGTGAACTCGAAATTCGACTCGTGAATATTCGTGATCGCCTTGGACCAGATCAGAATCGTGTGGCGGCACCAGCACAAGGGGAGGACCAGCCGCCGACGCCGATTTCGTTGGCTGCCAAGAGCGTCAATATTCAACAGGACTCGAATCGGCTCCATGAACTAGCATCCGGTATCGAGGTTCGGTTGTGAGACGCGAGCCCTGGTGGGTGTGGACTCCTCGCAAGCCAACCCAACCATGCACCTGCCCGAATCCGAAATGTCGCAGTCCCTACTGGGACAAACCACGACGAGAGGCGACGAGTGTATCGCACCATTGAGACACGACTCTGGACCGATAAGAAAATTCAGCAGTTGCCCGTGCGTGATTGGGAAGTGTCTGTTTCTCTATCTCATCACGAATGCGCATTCGCACTTGTCAGGGATCTACTATCTCCCGGAGGAAGTGATTCAGAAGGAAATGGGGATTACCAAGAAAATCTTCGATACCCTATTCGATACCCTATCGAAGCTAGAGTTAGCTTTTGAACATCCGGAGACAAATACGGTTTTTATCCGGAATATGTTCCGGTATCAGGGGAGGGGGGAGAAAAACGAGCGTGCTGCAGCGAAACATCTGACCTCTCTCCATCACACACACTCCTCTGATTGCCAAGTTTCTTAAAGAATACCCACAGGTTAGGCAATTCTGCTCCGATACCCTAGATACCCTATCCGATACCCCATTCGATACCCTATCCGATACCCCATCCGACCCTCGCAAAAGATGTCCCCCTGTTCCTGATTCTGATTCTTCTCTTTCTTCTCCGGACCTTAAGAGCAGAACCCGGGCCAAATCAGGAAATGGCGCGCGCGCGTTTTTTGAGGAAGTGAACGTGACGGCAGAGCAGAAGGATTTAGCCCGGCAGTTAGGCCGATCGATCAAGACCGAGTTGGAGAAGTTTGGGACCTATTGCCGATCCCACCAGAAACGCTATCCCAACTTAACCACGACCTTTACCGTCTGGCTGAGTCATCCGGAGCGGTTCCGATGATGCTGAGCAGTACCTTCATGTATGCCTTGATCGTGTTCTATGTGCTGATCGCGCTCACGAGCGCCTATGAAACGAACTATCCCCGCTGCCTCTACTGGGTGTCAGCCGCGGGCATCACAAGCGCCGTGTTATGGATGAAATGATTGCCTTAGCGGCTCAAAATATGAAGGCGATCCACACCATTTCGTCACTGAATTGACCAGTAAAAACTTGCTTGATGATCGTCTTGTGCATAACTGGCTCGATTATGTAGGACGATACCTAGAAAGTAAGTACCGCACATCAAACTTAGCGAAACGACGAGGTATTTACAGACGCCACAAGTCCACCTATAGTCAGACTAAAGGCAGTCTTAAGGTAAGACTCAAGACAGTCCACCTACCTAACCAACCTAACCAACAGAACCAGAAGAGAGACTTCAAGGCCGAGGCCCTTGAAGTCCTCATGTGTCTCAATGAGCAAACCGAAAAGAAATTTCGCCCAGTCATACGGACACTCACGATGATTACTGCTCGACTCCAAGGCGAAAATATGGCAACAGCGGTTTCACTCGACACCTGCAAAGTCATGGTGGCTTACAAGGTTGCCGAGTGGAAGAATGATCCAAAAATGAAGAAGTATCTCCGCCCTGAAACGCTCTTTAATGCGACGAAGTTTGAAAGCTATATCGCTGACTGTGGCCCGATCAGACAACCCCCGTGCGAGCGATGTCTACAGTTGAAAGGTGGAACGAATGGAGCCGTTCTCAATAGAGCGAATGTTGGGAGTCGACATTGCGAAGACTGTCAGATGTTTTACCGACGTATCCAAGAGCAGCAAGTTTCGGCACAGGGAGGATAAGCCTGATGCCGCATTCGATACCCTATCGAAGCTAGAGTTAGCTTTTGAAGATCCGGAGACAAGTACCGTCTTTATCCGGAATATGTTCCGGTATCAGGGGAGGGGGGTCATGCGTGGGGAGGGAACTACGAAGTGGCCTGGCGAAATTCAACCGCTAGCTGGTCAAATTTCAACGATCTCATGGCAAGGCATAGGGGGCAGGTCAACGCGACTATTTCAAATCATACCAGTACCCAAAATCACGAGCCCTGGAACGTTTGCCCTTCTGGAATGGGAGGATACATTGGTGGAAGGAAAGGGAGAATCTATGTAACTAAAACGAACGGCGTACAGGGGCACCACCCAATACGCCGTTCGGAAACCACATGCACCTGTAGCTCAATCGGAAGAGCAGGGGTGTCGTACTCCCAAGGTTGCCCGTTCAAATCGGGTCAGGCGCACCACTACATCACAGCGTCGATGGTGGCTTCAATCTGTGACTGTACCCGCCACCATCTACCATTGTCAACATTTTTGCTGGCGGCGGACCTATAATCACGTCCGGCCCCACAGCGCCTTGGGCTATCGGCCACCGGCTCCTGAAGCATGCGTACTAACAGAACAGGTGGCCTAATCACTGGGGGCAGGTCACTGACGTATGCGGTTCGCGTAATGCTCAGGCTGTGCCATATCGACACGGTCATAGCCAGCCTTCCATAATGGTTCAAGAATTGTCGCACACGCATCAAAGTACACACGGCTAAATTGTTTTACTTTATCCAATTCCTCATCCCGTTCCTGCTGCACAATGAGGCCGGATATTATTTCACTGGTCGCAGAAAAACGGACAGACTGTGTCCCCGTCCAGCTAGTCGAGCGGGGAGCGCAAGCAATTCCGTTGCGATCTTCGCTATTCGATAGCCCACGGGATGGCATTGGCCTTTTTCATAGAATCGAACGGCACGCGTCTCAATGCGAACGACATCAAGGCTCAAAGTACGAGCGAGCAAGCGCATGGACGATGGGGAAAAAAAGCTGATGTGACCGCCCATGGCGGTGAGACTAAAATTTTCCCATCGTTCCCTCATAACCCTGGCGGTCCAACTATCGGCGTTCGGTGTAGTAATAACGATTACGCCATCGGGCTTCACGATACGGCGGCATTCGGTCATTAGCCGAGCGGGGTCACTGACGTGCTCGATAAGCTCGATCAAAGTAATTACATGAAAGGCCATATCAGGATAGTGGGCCTCGTGGAGAAGGCCACAAAATACGTCGAAGCCAGCGCGCTGGGCCGTCTGAGCGGCTTTACTGGATCTTTCTACACCGGCCACTGAGAATCCCACATTGGCGGCTACGGCAAGAAGCGACCCACTCGAGCAGCCGACATCGAGCAAGTGCGGGGGAGAGCTTAGTGGGCCCAAAAGCCTAAGGGGGTAACGCAACCGCCGCTCAGCGACATGGCGAGAACGAGAGGCTGACTGAGGAGCAGGTTGAGTTCCGCTATGGGTATCCCACAAACTCATCGCTCGCTCATATTGTTCGTGAGTGCAACTGCTTAGGAGTTGGCTGCATGTAGGGCAGCGAAGAAGGGGCCCCTCGGGCAAGATAATAGCGCTTATCTGTAGGTCGGCCTTACAGCCAAGAGGGCAGCGACAAAAAAGGCGATCTCGGAGGATGGTACTGGTAAAGTTTGTAAGCTGAGTTTTCTCTATTTGTTCCACGATGGCGACTATGGCCCCCACAGAAGGAATCCGCATCCAAGCCCTAAAACAATAGCATAGGCACCAACAGAGAAGGAAACAGGGCCGCATTCAAACTAGAGTACTACCTAATATACTTGACTCCACCACAATAGGCTGGAGGCTGGTAACGAGGTGCTCTATTGAGTATGCGAAAGTCGGCTGAAATCTTCCCGCCAGGTGATTTCGTTCGAGAGGAACTGGAGGCACGGAATTGGACGCAAGGGGACCTTGCGTCAATTCTTGCCCGACCGCTCCAACTTGTGAATGAGATCGTTTTGGGTAAGAGGGCAATTACTCCCGAAACGGCACAAGGCTTTGCAAATGCCTTTAGTACGACTCCCGAACTATGGCTCAACCTTGAAGGTGCCTAGGCGGGCCGTCCGGGCGGCGACGGCGAGCCTGGCCCCACTCGAACAGCCCACGTCAAGTAAGCGCAGAGACGCTGGGCGGCGGGAGGTGTGGCCAATGATTATGGAACGAGTCAACATGCTGCAAAAGGTTTCGTTCAGCAGTGAAGTAGATAAATTCGAGAAGTGGTGCCAGCAGGAGAAGGAGTAGGGATCATGAAACAACTACTTTGGGTACTGTTAGGGGCCATCCTTGCGGTCGGGAGTCAAGCCGTGGCCGAGACCTTTATCGAAACGGGCCGCGAGTCCACGACGCTCTACGGCAGTGAAGGCACCCGCATCGACATCATGCGCAGCGGCAACTATTACCTGTCCAAGAACGGTCAGATTGTCGACGAAGGCTATATCTCGCGTCAGCAACCTCCGTCAGATTTACTTGCGCCTGATCCTTGCTAGAGCTTCATTAAGACTCTCATCGGGTCACGCCCACGGCTCGGCAAAGGCGCGATCGGCATCAACGGGAGCCTGACCACCACCGACACGATCACGATCTACGAGGATTCGACCGGGAATAAAGGCATCATCCAGGATTGGGGCGGCTACCAAACCTATGCGTTCGAGCGACCGCCGTTGAGCCAGCCAGAAAGACGGTCGTATTAGTCGTTGCGTCATCGGTCTTGCTCATATCCACGCAATCCTCCTAGAATGCGCGTCCCTGCGAGGTGCTCATGGCCTTCATGATTCGGTCCTACCGTGGCTTCCCCGTGCAATGCAAAGAGGTACAACGCTCATCCGCTGAACGGCAGAGCCAGACTGTAGCACCTTGAATCCAGCACAAACTTTTTATGTCCACTCGAAAAAAAGCATTGGGCCGTAATAGATATGAAATTTTAGAATTCCCAGTCGAGGAAGTATTTCCTGCCGATAACCTCCTTGCCATCGATTTGATTCGACTACAGGCCGCATACAACGACATACGAGAGATTATTGATTGGATGGGAGCGCACCAGACGAATCCCAAAAAACCAATAGCCACCCAAAAGTATCGCGTCCGGGCCACCATACAACACCGCATCCTATTCGCATTGATGCATGAGGCATTGCAGATATTTGATCAACTACAGTCTAGGGAGGAATTTAAGAGAGCCTCGGAATTGCTCGATCCGGATGGCAAACAAGCACTGACCTCCTTGCGTCTAGCGCAGCAAGGCCCAGATCCTCTACGCCAGCGACTCAGTAATTCACGGAACAAACTCATCTTTCACTACGATTCAGAAGATTTCCGTATTGGGCTAAGTAAATTCTCAGCCGTTTTCTCAGAGAATGGGAAACCCAAATCTCAAATGATACTACAGAAGAATAATTGGGCCTACTACCTGCTGCCGGAGGACATACGAGACATCATCATCTATAAGTTTGAATCAAAGATTTATGCACGAACAGTGGAAACAAATCTTGGCACTTTCCTGACAAAGGTGACAGATCTTCAAAAAGAACTATTTGATTTCCTCGAATCGCTATTCATCGCTTACATAAAACTGAAAAGGATTGATCATCTCTTTAAGCTGAAAATCGTTGAAGAGTAGGATGCTGTAAATGAGGAACCTCATTAAGAAGGTAGGAATGCGGGTAGCGAAGGGGACGACGCATTGACGAACCATACGCCTTTGTGACACGAAACTAACAATGCTAATTGCATTATCTTGCTCTAAGAGCTACTGCCGCACTATGGCTTGTTCAAGCATCATGTTGCCAGTTATACTTTTTATTTTGTTACAGTGTCAGGTGATTGAGGCTTACTCTGCCCCAAATCCTCCTCCCGAAGCGTTGCTCGATCCAATCTCGTTATCCTCGCTCAGCTGGAAAGTAGATCAGAAAATGGAAGAAGTGGTGCAGGGGTGGCCCAATTACTTGGAAGAACAAGAGTGGGAAGAAAAATCAATAAAAAGAAAAGGGGTTGTTGAAATTCTTGGCGTCGAATTTGACGCTAAGTATCTGGTTTACAACGAAACTGATGCGGCTGAAATTACTTTCTGGGCTGATAAACAACCTGGAGACTTCTGCCAAAAGTTTTTCGAATGGACAAAGAAAACATTTGGAAATCCGACACATTTTATCGACAGATCAACCCCTCCCTCAGATTTCTCAATGAGGGTTTTCGAGGCAGGCTGGTTATTCAATAGCGTCCGAATGCAGATGAAATGCGTCGAAGCTCTGGTTTACGAGGAATACGTTCCAGCATGGGCTATTATCGTCTACCGTCACAAACACAACTTAGAAGAACTGAAAGATCTCATTCATATTGAATGTAAGGAATCGAGGACAACGATCACTATCGGGGACAAAACGATTGAGGAACCATCAACTAATCCACCTCGCAGGTGGATTATAGATCCAGATTTCAAACAACTTCGGCGTGAATCCAACCAAACGTACGGCGAAACCAAGTTATTTTCGGACGAAAGAATTATAGCGTCAAAGACGGTCGATGAAAGTTCCGTTGAAATCAACATCGATCGCATCACGGGTGTTTATCTGATAAAACTCGTGACGAAGGACGCTTTCCTTAACGAATGGGGTACATGCAACAAAATTGAGCCGAGGCAGAAGTTCTGAGACCAACCTGTGAAGCATGCGCTTCGCATTTATCTTTACGCCTTCCCTACCAACATGGCCCAGATGACTGAAAAGTAGGGCATTGTCCATCCTCGATTGCAGCACCATCGAAATTTAATGCGCAACAGTCGTCCTACAGGCCCGCCGTCTTTTCTCACCTTATACCAAACCACGTTCCCTTTATAGGTAAATCCCCATTGTTCGAGTACTTGAAGGCCGTACGGCAAGAGAGCATTCGGGCACCACAAGTACAAATGACACGGATTGTCGACAATCTCTTGCACGGGCAACTCGCAAATCTCATCAAGGCTCCTCGCAAATCTCATCAAGGCTCATGGTTTCGTACCGACGTAGCCGATGATGTTCTGGGGCCATTTTCCCAGTTCGGTTCGCAAATCGCCACGGTGGATCGGCTAAGATAGTGGAGAATTTGGATGGGAAGTTACTCGTGTTCCACATATAACCCCCGCCGAATCCCAAAGGCCAAGACTGGATTGATTGCTCTTATTGATGAAGTTACTGGGTGCCACTATGACCGCGCAGAGGTCGGGTTTCTTATTAATCAGACGTAGGCCATTAAGAAAAGCGGGAAGGATTTTGTGACTCAGGTTTTCTGCAACATCTTGCCCTTTCGATAATCTTGGTACCGCCTCCAATATACTAAGGTCGTTTCTGCGACTGTTTCTGTGGATTCCCCACTCTAAACGTTCTTTCCCAGATATGGTGACATCCAATTGAGAAAGAATATCGGTAAGGTCATCACCAGCGGTTGCGTAGATTGGCAGTGGAATAAATTTGCCGCGTAGTTCGAGATGCACGCGAGGTGGCATACCTGAATCCTCCTATGCTAGAATAGCGAATGCGAATCGCGTGGCAACGCTGTTCGCTGAACTAGCATCAGGTGCGTCCGTAACATCACCTTCCGGAGAAGGGCCAGCCGCCGTAGTCGAACCAATCCAATGGCCAGCGTCAGGAAGATCAGCCAGTGCCACCAGCGCATTTCCATGTTCGTAACCTACCTATACCCGTTGACCACGTGAGCATGGCAAAGCCTAAGGAGACTCGCGAGCAGGAGTTTCACACGGTGCCTCCGGGGGGATCACCACGTCGACTTCCATTCTCGCGCTAATTTTTGCGCCTTGTCAATCTGGGCAGGGGTCATCTGTCTGCAAACTGCAGTACAAATTCTGGGCGGTTAGAGTTCAGCAAAGACATACAAGAACATGCAACAACAAACAGTTGAGTTATGCATCTGTATGATTTTGCGTGTTGTTGCTGAACTGAGATCGAATGAATCTTCTCCACTGTGGTTTTCAAGACCGGCACGTTCGACCGCTCCGTCACCCCGCCGTGAGGCCAGTAACATGGTCACACTAGTTGTTCTGGATCCGGTTGATGCCTCCCATGTGAGAGCGGAGAGCCTCTGGAATAAGTACACTGCCATCTGGCTGCTGAAAATTTTCAAGAATTGCCACAAGAGTTCGTCCCACTGCGAGACCTGAGCCGTTCAGCGTATGAACGAAGTCGGTCTTTAAATCTTTATTTCTGCCAACTGGGCGATACTTTATGTTCGCTCGTCTGGCTTGAAATGATTCGAAGTTGCTACACGACGAGATTTCTCGATATTGTTTTTGGGAAGGCAACCAGACTTCAATGTCATAGGTCTTTGCGGCAGAAAACCCCATGTCGCCAGTGCAAAGTGCCACGACACGGTAGGGGATTCCAAGACTCTGCAAAACAGACTCGGCATATCCGGTCAATCGCTCAAGTTCCTCATAGGAGCGGTCAGGAGTCGTAAAGACTACCAATTCTACCTTGCTAAATTGGTGGAGGCGAATAAGGCCGTAGGTATCTTTTCCGTATGACCCTGCTTCCCGCCTGAAGCAGGGTGTGAAGGCTGTATATCGGATGGGCAAGCTGTCTTCGCTCAGAATCTCCTCTCGATGGAGGTTGGTGACCGGCACTTCCGCCGTCGGGATCAAGAAGTAGTCTTCGTCCCGCAATTGAAAGAGATCTTCTTTAAACTTGGGAAGTTGACCGGTCCCAATCATGGTTTGGCGATTGACTATCAACGGCGGAAGGACTTCCCGATACCCATATTTACTTGTGTGCAGATCGAGCATGTAGTTAATCAATGCACGTTCCAACTTCGCCCCTGCTCCGGTCAAGACGGCAAAGCGAGCTCCGGCAATCTTGGCGGCGCGATCGAAGTCCAAAATCCCAAGGGCTTCCCCGATCTCCCAGTGAGGTTTGGGAGGGCTAGAAAAAGTTGGTATTGTGCCCCATCGACGGATCTCAATATTATCCGACGCATCGTTTCCGACCGGGACTGTCCGATGGGAGAGATTTGGGATTCGAAGTTCGATGTCGCCAAGGGTCTCCTCGACTCCTCGCAGGCCTCCCTCAACCTCTTTTATCCAATCCCCCAGCTGCTTCATGGCCGTCGTGGCCTCCTCGGCTGGTTCTTTGGCCCGGCGGAGCCGTGCGATCTTATCGGAACCTTTCTTGAGTTCGTGCCGGAGCTGCTCGACCTGTGTCGTCAGTGTCCGTCGTTCCTCGCTCAGTTTCTGCAGGAACTCCCACGGGACATCATGGCCCCGCCGTCCCAATGAGGTGCGGACAAGGTCCATATTCTCCCGAAGATGTTTTAGGTCATGCATGATTCACCTTTCAAAAAATCGTTTGGAATCTAGCACCAGGGTCTCGGAGAGTCAACGAATCCGGCGGGCTGCCAACTTGATTGTAATTGAATCTGCTGCTGGAATTGACAACTGCGCTTTAGGGACACGATATGCGTCTGCGTGCGATCTCGAATCTGCCTAATCCGTTCGATTCGTATCATCGAGAACTCCTTGAACCGGCGCGCGCGGGGAAGTTGCTGGTGGATGAGGATGAGACTCGATAGATTCTGAGTTACAACGAAAGACCGCATCTGTCCTTTCGATGAGTTGTGAATCCATACCGGGGGTGCTTTCACGGTTGCGCTTATTGTTACGCAAGGCCATCGCATGAGTATTGGGGCTTTGGGGCAGGAACGGATTGCAATAGCAAGATTATCGTCAAGGAGGATGCGCCACGGCTTTTGTAGTATGCATATGAGAAACCATCTTGACGGGGAAAGCTCATCTGCTTTTCCGAGAATACGGACTGCTACCAACCCCTAGAGCTAGCTATGGCTTGCCACGGGCTTGTCTGGATGTGTGCGTAGAGTATCGGCCTCCTGTCGGCATCATCACGAAGGGTGCGCTGGTTCTTAAGGATCTCGATGTGCTGGCAAGGTTACTTCGGGAGGCATGGATTCGTGTGTACTTCAGATTCCATTTTCGTCAGACGCCATAGCTCGTAAAGTTGGGCCGCATGCTCCATCGATCACTAAACGGTTCGAGGCCATGAAGACGGTAGCAGATGCAGGGATCTCAATGGGATTTTCGATCGTCCCCGTGTGTCCAGGTTTGAGCGAGGATGATATTCCTGAGTTGCTGGGTCGTGCGCATCAGGCCTGAGCCTGTACCGCAACGCATAATCTTGCTGAGACTCTCTGGAAGCGTTGAGTCGGTATTCCTAGAACGGATGAAGGATTCGTTTCCCGAGCGCATCGGAAAAATCACTAGTCGACTGCGTGAGGTGAGGGGCGGTGCGCGGACGGAAGGAGAGTTTTCCCGAAGACATACTAGGAAAGGGATCTGTTGGGAGATAATCGAACAACTATTCGGTTTGGTTAAGCAATGAGCGGGGCTTACTGAGGACGAAGCCAGCTCAATCCCCGATACCTTTTCGTCGGCCAGAAGTCGAACAAGTGTCACTGTTTAATCGGGAGGGGACATGAAACACAGACCAGGGTTCTTGCAGCTGGTTGAGCAAGCGAGGCGGTGTGTGAAGTAGTGTACGGTGGCAGATGTGAAGGCCAGGCACGATGAAGGGAGCAATTCCATCTTATCGATGTCCGTGAAGATCATGAATTTGCAGAAGATCATGCACAGGGGGCCCGGCAGTTTCGGTCCGCGCTCGCCACCGATGTCTTGCAGCAGATGGGGTACGTAAATGTGATATCGATGGATGGCGGGATAAGGGCTTGGCGAGAGGCTGGCGATCACATGGAATAGCCAGCCTAAATGTCAACTTGTCTTACTTATTCGTTCGATCGAACTCCTTGATGACCTGCTCCGTCAGATCGATTGTGTCTTTGTTGTAGATCACGATTTTGACAGTCTGTTCGCTTCCTTTATCAACGACGAGCGCGAATCTACCCTTTTGGGCCACGGTTTGTGTCGCCACAGAGATTTTCTTCATATAGTCGTCGACAAGTTCTTTTTGCTTCCTTTGCAGGTCCTGATTAAACTCCTGCGCGCGTTTCTGGTAATCCTGGATCTTGGCTCGGAATTGAGTTTCCTTGTCTTTCTTTTCCTTCTCACTCAACTTGGCCGCTTGTTCTTTCAATTGCTTCTCGTAATTGCGAAGATCTTCTTCATCCCTGGCGAGGAGTTTCTGCCGTGTGGACACATACTCTTTCAGTCCAGCGAGTGCTTTCTTGCCGGCCTTTGATTTTTCCAAGACGGACTGGGGGTCGACCACGCCCATTTTGAACGCCTCAGCGGATTGAACAGACGTTGCAAAGGACGAGAGTGCCAGGGTTAATAGCGCCGCTGAAAGCAGCGTTCGCAAAGCAGCGATTCGCATGTAAGGCTCCTTATGCTGACTCATGACGAGGCCTGTAACATATCCTTGAAGGTTAACTGTGCGGTGTTGGCCTGTCAAGGGACTATGTGGGGCCACGAGTCCGGTACAGAGTGAACGGGGGAGTTTGTGGGAAGAGCCGGTAGAGCAGAAAGATGGTATTCCAAAACTCCCATGGCAACCAGGCAGAGAGTCTGCTGAACGATCTACCTCTGTATCAAGAAATGCTCGTAGTAGGGGGAAGAAGAGTCACACGAAGTAGCGACTCGTGTCGAAGTTGACTTCGGTGTTGTCGATCAGCCGAATGATGCTATGTCGGTATTCGCCGATGTCATCTTTCTCGACGAGGTCCAACTCCGGCCCGTTGTCGATCGGATTGCCCTGAACATCGGTGATGACTTTGACTACCGGGCGCTTGCCATCGGCCTTATTGACGGCAGGTTTGAGGACGACCGCGAGTTCATCGGTATTGAGGACGACCAGACTTCCGATCGGGACGATGCCCACGCAAGTGACAAATAGCTTGAGAAGCGTGGCGTCGAAGCTCTTTCCAGACTTTCTAAACATCATGTTCAAGACTTTCGAGGGCAACATCGGTTCCCGGCGGTAGACTCGGGACGACGTCATGGCATCGTAGCAGTCCGCGATCATGAGAATACGGCCGGTCAAAGAAAGCTTCCATGGGGTTTTCAGCTTGGGGTAACCGGAGTAGTCCAGATTCATATGGTGCTCGAAGGAAGCAGCAACCATGCGCGCCGGAAGATTGGTAATGCCGCGTAACTGGGTGAGGCTCAATACGCCCTCCGTCGGATGATTGCGCATCGCCACCCATTCGTCTTCCGTAAACTCTCCCGGCTTGTTGAGCACTTCTAGTGGGATGGTCGATTTCCCCATGTCATGAAAGAGCGCCGCCAACCCTAAGTCGGCCAACTCGACTTTCGGATAGCCGACCCGATTGGCGAGGGCGATCGACCAGAGCGCGACATTGACGGAATGGTTATGGGTGTATTGGTCGTGGCAACGGAGCGTCGTGAGGCCGAGCAAAGTGGGCTCGTCCTGCATCATGAGATCGACGATATTTTGAATGGCGCGCTTAGCTTGCTTGAAGTTCAGGGTGCCGCCATCGTGGGCAGACTGCGTCAAATTGCCGACCACGTTGATTGCTTTCCCATAGGCTGCTTTCGACTGTGCTTTGTGCTGCGCCCTCGGACTGGATTCAGTGACTCCTCCTTGGCCGGAAGTGGTGAGATCATGCTTCGGCGCGAAATCGCGAGTGTCTTCAAGCTCGATGCCGGTCACATCGTGACCTTTCAATTCTTGTCTGAAGTCTTCGACTGATTTTGTGTCGGGGTCGAGACTGACAAAGAGATTGGCAAACTCTCGGAGGTCCGTGGATGAGATCGATGAGGAAAAGGTCAAGCCGCCGATCCTCCATTTATTCATGGTGTCGATGATGCTAGAGACCACGATCATTTGCTGCGCGCTTACTTTGAGATGACTCTCGCCCAGAAAGAGGAAATCATTTTGCAGTCGCAAGGTGATGGGTTGGTCGTGTGCCAGCGTTTGAATGAGGGTCAGCATGGTCTCGACCGGCTTGTCGAGGGCCGCATTGGTGCGACCGTGAATCTTCGACGTCTTGATCAGCGTATTCAGCTGGGTAACGAGTTGGAATCCCAACATCACCAGCTGTTGGTCCAGGAGATCGCCGGCCTCGGAGCCATGGCCGATTTTTTGTGACAGCGACTTCTCGTGTGTCAGGAGCGGGTGACTCTGGTCGTCGCTGACAAATGTCTGGTCAGCCTTTGGATCGCTCACAATGAATATTCCTTAGCGTGATGCACTGATGGACGGCTTTCCGTGTTGTTGCTTTTGGATTTGTGATAGCGCTATAATATAGGTTTGGCGAACCGCTGCGCTTCCATTTTTTACCCCGAGTTCGAGCGTGCCGATTGCTGCAGGGGTTGCAAGCTTGCCCAGCGTTTCTGCCGCCAGGATGGCCAGCTCTTCTTTCTTTTTCCGGTTGGTCCAAGCCCAATCCGTAAGGAGCTTTTCCCAATAGGGCATCGCCTCGTCGCCGCATGTGGCCTGGACTGCCCGGAAGACCGCTCGGCGTTCGCTCATGGGCCGGTCCATGAAATCCTCTGCCGATAATATCGGTGGCCAGAGGGAAAATGCAGCGGTGTATCGGCCGGATATGAGAAGCTTCAGGGCTACGATGCGGACGCTGTCATCTGCGTCTTCCAAAAAGGACACGAGTTTCATGCCATTGCCGCTTGGCCGGAAGAGACTGATAGCGCGCACGACTTCTTTTCGGACCTGTGCGTCAGGATACCGGACAAGCTTCTCCACCGCTTCGATGAACTTAGGGTTATTCCATTTGATGAGGATCGAGAGGAGGTTGCGGACATATATCGGTCGGCGATCCGACAACCCTTTTAGCAAAGGATCATGCTGGTCTTTAGCTAATACCATGAGGGTTTCAGACACGATGGCCTGGTGCACCGGCGCTGCCAAGTTCGCGAGTAGGGAACAGAGCGCGGGCACGGCGTCCGATTTCATCAACAGTAAGATGGTAGACAGCCCTTTTGTGTTGGCATCGGAGCTACGATTGAGATAAGTTTCGATGGATTTCACCCGTTCGACACGGCCAAGCCCATCGAAGAGAGAGGTTAACTGCTGCTTGTGTTCCTCGCTGATATCTGGGCGAAGGGTGTCGGTTTCTTGGAGCAGGCCCAAGACCTTCTCTAGGACCGTCCACTTCCCCTCGCGTAGAAGAGATTCCACGATATTACCCCAGAGGCTGATGAGCTTCGTCAGCAGCGCTGGAGACTTCTCGGAGGCGAAGATGACGGTCAGCATGTCCAAGATGTACATAATGCAATCTTGTTTGCTTTCTGCCTCGACCTCTTTCGCTAATGTGGCGAGTTCTTCTTCGGTGACCTCATAGCCGAGAAGCCCTGATTGAATGCGGTTGCTCTGATTGGCGGAGCCACCGCTAGTGCCGCCTTCGCTGGATTCGGTTCCCTGCGCCGGGTGTCCTTTTCGGTTGCGCTCGCGGTCCAACAGTTCTCGGAGTGTCGAATCCGATGATCGTATGCCGCCATCGAGGTGAATGGATCTGTCACTGTCGACCGACGATTTAGCGATTTCTTCCGCGGTGACGATCGAGAGTGTCGATAGATTCCGCGACCAGATGCGGGTCACAATGTCGTCGTTATCTATGCTGGGGTCGAGTCCGCCCCATAGGGAGTCCAAGAAGAACATTAGGTCTTCTTGCGTGAGGCCTTGGTGCAGGACCAATTCCCGGATACCGTCAGCGTAGAGTTTGAAAGCAATGCTCTCGCTTCCTCCATCCCTTTCAGCTTGATAGACAACGGATTCTTTACAAAGCAGTTCGGAGCGTTGGACAAGAATAAGTGAGCTTCGAGTAGGTGGAAAGATGAGAGGTTAGTTCTTCAAATAACTGTTGCGAAAACTTCAGCGCGACGGGGTTCGTCGAACCGTACGTCCGGTTCGATTTGGCGGTCTTGTCTAGGAGTTTGAGAACCCGTTTGACCGAGGCAATTTCAGGGTCTTCAGCCCCTCTGGCCGCCACAGCTGCAGTCATCATATCCTGTCCCGTCTTGAGATCGGTCATATTGGGTATGATATCTACTGGGAGATCACGGATTCGTCAAGAAATTCGCCATATTCCACAAGCCCCGTCATGAGTCCTCACGCAATAATGGTAGCGACTTGCTAGGGGCCAGAGGCGTCGGTAGAATCCAACCCGCATTCAGCATGTTGCCCTTACCTGATGCGTAGGCCAAGGATCTACAAACATTGATATGTCTCAATCTGCGTTAGTGATGTGTTTTGGCGATAGTCTGACGGCGGGGTTTCAACCTCCGACCAGAGCGAATCCACTGGGGGAAGAAACCCCCTATGGGCATTTCTTGCAGGACAAACTAGGAGGGATGGCACAGGTTCGCGTCAGCGGAATCTGTGGCGAGTTGACCAACGAAATGGTAATGCGATTCCGGCGCGACGTGCTGGATCACAAGCCTGGCTATGTGCTGATCCTCGGTGGGACCAATGACCTGGGGTGGAATACCGCACCCATAGAAATCATGCGAAATCTGGTCAAAATGTATGAGCAGACTCTTGTGGCTGGAGGCATACCTATTTCAGTCACAGTTCCTTCGATTCGGGTTGAAAACCATCAAGGCAGCCGAGAAGGACAGGAATGGGTCGCCGATCATCTGGCACGCCTGGGCCAGCTGAACAAGTTGATCCAGGAGTATACCGCGTCAAAAAGCATTGCCTGTGTGGATCTCTCTGTCGCCACTGTAGATCCTGACAGCTGGCAACTGGCTGAGATCTATTCGAATGACGGTATTCATCTCACCACTGCCGGGTACAGGCTATTTGCTGAGCATGTAGCTCAAGTCCTGAAGCCCTTGTTATCGCGAGGGATGAGACCGTGAGGACTACTTTGCAAGCGGTGAGTGAGCGACAGTTTGATCACGTGGTCGAGACGAGTACCGTCCCGGTGCTAGTAGAATTCTGGAAGCTGGGCTGCAGCGACTACCATGCATTAACGGGGGAGCTCGAACGCGTGCAAGAAGATGTAGGATCGAGCCTGCTCATCCTCACGATGAATGTGGAGAAGAATCATCAGATCCCTGCCGAACTAGAGATCACGTCGCCTCCCCGTGTTTGCGTTCTATCGGGACAGCGAGTTCAGAAGATTTATTGGAGGTCTAGGGAAGTGGGACGAAATTGTGAAGCAGATTGGGCTGGAGTCGCGCAGGTAGTTCGTTCCACACGTGCGGTATGTCTATAGCACACGCCAGGCACGGTCGTCATTCTGAATCAGACGGTCTGCTTCCACCGGTCCCCACGTGCCTGCTTGATATTCGGGTAACCAGCGTTGCCCCAGCTGTTCCCAGGATTCAAGAATCTGGGTGATCCACGCCCAGGAGGTCTCCACGGCGTCGCGACGCATAAATCGGGAGGCGTCGCCCGCCATGACGTCGAGTAGGAGGCGTTCGTAGGCCTCGGGTGATGGTCGGCCAAAGACTTCTCCATACTCAAAATTCATTTCAACCGGATGAGTCTGTGCCCTGGTGCCCGGTACCCGCGAGACAATGCGAAGCGAGAGTCCTTCTTCTGGCTGAATTCTCAAGGTCAAGACGTTTGGCGCTTGAGGCGTTTTAGCATTGGCGTTGAAGAGGATCTGCGGGATTTCTTTGAACTGTACCGCGACCTCACTGGCCCGAAGCGGCATGGCTTTGCCGGTGCGTAAGTAGAAAGGCACGCCGGACCAGCGCCAATTCTCCACAAAACACTTCACGACCACGTATGTTTCGGTGATGGAATTGGGCTTGACCCCTTTCTCGCGTCGATAACCTGGGACCGGCGTGCCATGCACCGTGCCTTCTGTGTATTGCGCCCGCACCGTGAACTGCTCCACGTTCTTGGCCGTAATGGGTCTTAAGCAGCGAAGCACCTCCATCTTAGCATTCCGCACTACATTCGGGTCCAACGAGTAAGGCGGTTCCATCGCGACGAGGCAAAGTAGCTGGAGTAGGTGATTCTGGACCATGTCACGCAATGCGCCGGCCTCTTCGTAATAGGTGGCTCTCGTGCCGACCCCTTCGGCTTCGCTGACGGTGATTTGGACGTGGTCGATATATTTGTGGTTCCAGATCGGCTCGAAGATGCTGTTGGCAAAGCGTACGACCATGAGGTTTTGGACCGTTTCCTTGCCCAGATAATGATCAATGCGGAAAATTTGTGATTCGTCGAAGACGCGGCCTGTCACCGCGTTGATGGCCTGCGCCGAGGCCAGATCGCGCCCGACCGGCTTTTCGACGATGATACGGGCATAGGGCGAACGCATGGCAGGATTCCCCTCAAGTCCCAAACTCGACAAGCCTTCGCAGACGGAAGTGAAGGAACTGGGCGGAATGCTGAGATAGAAAATGCGATTCCCAGGCAACTGGAACGTACGCTCAAGTTCCTCCGCGCGCGCCTTGAGCCGCACGTAGGTTTGAGAATCGTCGTTTTCGCCGGCGAGGTAAAACAAGTGTCTGGAAAAAGTCATCCAGGTATCTTCGATCAAAGTCTGCCGGGAATGCTTGACGACGCCGTTGCGCACGGCGGCCCGAAATTCTTCGTCACTCATCGGAGTGCGGCCCAAGCCCAGGACGATGTAGTTCGAGGGCATGAGCCCGTCGAGGAGCAGATTGTAGAGAGCCGGGATCAGCCTTCGGCGGGCCAGGTCTCCCGAGCCTCCGAAAATAACCAGGGTGCAAGGCTCGACCGGCGGCAACGTTTCCTTCAAAGGGCTGATCTCAACTCGCTGACTATTAGGAGCCATCGTGGTTTTCTGCTGAGATAGATAATTGATTAACGTCGGACGGCATGACCGCCGAACGCGTTCCGTAAGGCGGCCAGCATCTTTTCAGCAAATGATTCCTCCTGCCGTGATCGAAACCGAGTAAACAGGGCGGTCGTGAGTGTCGGAACCGGCACGTCTTTTTCGATCGCATCGGCGATCATCCAGCGGCCTTCACCAGAATCCTGTACGAAACCTTTCAACTTTTCCAGCTTTTGATCTTCTTTGAGCGCGCCCGCTGCTAGTTCGAGTAGCCACGAGCGCACCACGCTGCCGTGCATCCAGAGGTCGGCGATGCGTGCGAGATCCAGCTTGTACTCGCTCTTTGACATCAATTCAAATCCTTCGGCATAGCCTTGCATCATGCTGTACTCGATGCCGTTGTGGACCATCTTCACATAGTGTCCGGCACCTACAGCTCCGACATGGGCCCAACCGTTTTCTGGAGCCAGGGTCTTAAACGCTGGTGCAAGCCGTTTTACGGCTGCGTCCTCGCCTCCGACCATCAGACAGTAGCCGACTTTCAATCCCCAGATGCCTCCGCTGGTTCCGGCATCCACATAATGAATTCCTTTTGTCTTTAGCTCGGCGGCGCGACGCACGTCATCGTGAAAGCGCGTGTTCCCTCCGTCTAGGATGATGTCCCCTGGTTGTAACCGCGCGGCAACCGCATGCACGGTTTCTTCCGTCGGGGCGCCGGAGGGGACCATAATCCAGACGGCGCGCGGGGCGCTGAGCTTGCCCACCAGATCGGCAACCGATGATGAGCCAGCGCACCCCTGACTCTCCGCCTGTTTGATCAGATCGTTCGAGCGGTCGAAGACCACCATGCGGTGTTGGTCGCGCCGGAGGCGGGTGACCATGTTCATGCCCATTTTGCCTAGTCCGATAAATCCCAGCTCCATAACAGCTACTTGGCGTGTGTGTCGGTGAGAGGGAGTGATGCGTGCCCAAATCGGTTCATGGGCCGGCATCGCTCTCGATGCGTTGCGTGAAAGTCAAACCCCTTACGCAGGGACGAATCAGGGCAGATGTTGCTGAGCCTGTCAGTCGATACGAGCCGGGTTCGGAACATCCTTAAAGAGTAGATCGGTAAATTGTCGGCCAAAGTTGAGCCGGTCAGTGAGGGTTGTCGCCGTTAGAAACTGCCCGGCCAGGTCCGCGAGTGCCGGTTCCCTCGAAAACATGTAGCGATGGATGTCCACCGGGGCGGTCAGCCAAAATCCCCTCAGACGGAAGAACGCCAGGATGCAATCTTCGTAGAACAGGGTCAGGAGATATTGTGAAGTTCCTGGTTTATCCACGAGGTCCTGGGCCTTTCCCAGCCAATGATTGCATTCGGCTTTCATGCGAATCTGTTCATTCATCGTGGCCGGGGGAGGGCCGTGGTGGAATCGCTGATTGGCTTTCTCGATCAGCGTGGCGCTGATGCCATCGTGGTCGTATAGCGTTCGCCCTTTTCTGAGCAGTGGGGGAATCCTCAGTGAATAGGCGAGCTCATCCTCGACGGCCTTGTGTCCGAAATAGCGGATATCGGCGAGGCGCTCTCCGACCCGAAGAATTTCATGACTATCGGCCTCTCCCTTCACTAGGGCGATGAGGTCGATATCGCTATGGGGGGTGACAGCCCGGTGCGCCCCTGATCCAACGAGAATAACTCCAACGAGATCGCCACCGCGCCGGCTTCTCACGTGCCGCAAGGCGATTTCAAGACTGTCCTCGAATCCTGGCGGGTGGGGTGACTCAGGCTGCTCCGGTGGATCCGGGACGGCCAGCAGTTCAGCGTTGAGTTCCACGCGGGTGGGAAGGCTCGTGGTGTTGTTTGAATCCATTTAAGGTTGCTGTGCTTGGTGGATCTGGGTCGGGAGCACGGTGAGCCATTGATCAAACGGCTGCTCGGCATCCACGATAATTTCAAGTTTGCCGTTTTCCAGGCGCCGGACCACACCAGGGCTTTCGGGAGAGAGAGGAACTTCCACCCACTCACGATTGAGGCCGAGCGTGTCAGTTACTTCAAGAATTCTGCTGATCTGTCGGAACGACACGGCTTGAAGACTCATGATCTTGTCCATCCAAACTGTGGTAGCATTCTATGTGTCGTTGAAAGTGGTGTCAACGTGGGAAGGTCAGTGAGCGAGCGCGCGGGTGAAGATGGCGCCGGCTTCGTCAATCTGTTTCGCGGAGATGTTTAGGTGGGTGACGGCTCTGAAGCTCTGCCCTCCGATCGCATTGATTAGCACGCCCTGTTCTTTCAATGCGGCGACGAGTTCGGCCGGAGATCGTCGCGGATCGATCACCTCGAAGATCACAATGTTGGTTTCAACATGCTGCGGCATGATCCGGACCGACGGAATCTGCTGAAGCAGCCATGCCAGTTTCTTGGCATGGTCGTGATCGTCCTTCAAGCGTGTGACATTGTGCTCCAGCGCATAGATGCCGGCGGCAGCAAGGATGCCAGCCTGGCGCATGGCGCCTCCGTACATGCGACGAAAGCGTCGGGCCCGGTCGATGACCTGCGGATCGCTTGAGATCAGCAAGGATCCCACCGGCGCGCCAAGACCTTTTGACAGACACATCGAGACCGTTTCGAAATACTGGGCGTAGGAGGCTGGCGGAAGCGTTGTGGCGGCCACGGCGTTGAAGAGTCTGGCGCCATCGAGATGCATCGGGATTCCGTGCTTGACAGCGACGGTTCGAATCTTCTCGATAGTGGAGAGGGGATAAATCGTCCCGCCTCCGGCGTTGTGCGTGTTCTCGAGACAGATGAGCGCCGTGGGGATACTGTGCGGATCATTTGGCCTGATGGCGGACTCCACCTGTCCGGCGGTCATGATCCCGCGTTCACCGCTTACCCAATGCAATTGCACGCCTGCCAGTGCACCGGCGGCGCCCTGTTCATAGCGAACAATGTGACATTTACTTTCGACGATAATTTCCTGCCCCGGCTGGGTTTGCGACCGGATGGCGAGCTGGTTGGCCATCGTCCCGGAGGGGACGAAGATAGCCGCGCGTTTGCCGAGCAGCGCCGCTGTCATGTCTTGGAGTCGATTGACGGTGGGATCTTCCCCATACACGTCGTCGCCCACCTCGGTGCGGGCCATCGCTTTCCGCATGTCGTCGGTGGGGGTGGTTACGGTATCGCTGCGAAGATCGATCATCTGCTGCCTTTCACAACGAGAAGATATACGGCTCGGCGCATTCTAGCAAATTTTCTTCTTGCAGGAGAGGGAAAGGGTGCGGAACTGTCTATCCCCAATTGAGTGGGCAGGACCAAAGGACAGCCACTCTCTTAAAATGCGTCAAAGCCGAAGCCGACGAATGGACCCTCCCCCGCGTTTGGTCGTTTCTCTATTTCGTCTGCCTGCTCTGCGGCTATTACGTGCTGTGGCTAGTGCGGGATGAAATGGCGATTGAAGTGGAGTCCAGGATCTTCCCTCTATTCGTTGTCTACGTGTTCTGGAGTTTCATGGCGGATGTGTTCACCCCGGAACAGAAGATTCGTTTCTTCAGTGTGCTTGCCGTCAGTAGGAGTATGGGTGCGATGGTCAGGCCGGTGCTGACAGCGGGTGTCACGTGTGCGTTGCCGATTCCATTGGTGATGCTGATCTCCACGCTGTGGTTGGACTGTGGAGTCTGTATCCACCGGCTTGACTGATGGTCAAAGCGTATCCCCATTAGGGCATGGGGCACAGTGCCGGCGACAATGTTGTATCTCGAACAGACGATACTGCTCAGCCGTAAGATCACGTCGCCAGAATTATGCACGCGATTGTTTGCCGGAATCGATCTCACCGTAAATGTGCAATCTTTATGACGCAGGTTTGAGTGACGAATCGACGGGTGTTGCGCTTTGGGCTGGACGCGGCCATCTTGTTTCTGCCGATAGTCAGTGCGGTTGGATATTTTGCCATTGGAATTACTCAGGTGCTCGAGGGGTACCTCTTTTTCACGGTGATATGCTGCGCGGGTGAATATGCGATTTCGAAGTCAGCTCGCGAAGTGCTGTTCACCGTGGTGAGGCGTGAAGAAAAATACAAGGGCAAGAATTTTATCGACACAGCCGTATCGCGTGGCGACGATGCCTTGACCGGATGGGCCGTATCCGGTATGAAACGCTCGGGGCCACTACTGCACAGCTATTTTGGTTGCTGGTTCCGGCGATGCTGCTCTGGGGATGGATCGGGGGTTTCTCGCGCGCTGTGAAGCCAGCCTGCAAAGCCAATAACGGATGGTTCCCTAACTCGGCGTCAGCTTTACTCCCGAAAAAGTCGCGTGCTATAGTCGCTCGAATTTGTCGATTTGATGACTGTGTGACTTGAATTGAGTACAAGGTAAAAATGCCGGAAGTACCAGTTAAGATTTACCTTGATAAGTTATTGAAAGATTGTCACAATATTGCCATGACGTTGGCGCTGATATCTGGTCCGACAAAAGAGAAAGCGTTGCGGGCGATGGCGGATCGGGTAACCGCCGACGAAAAGACGATTCTGGCTGCGAATGAGAAGGATGTGGAAGCGGTTGGGAAGTCGTACGAAAGCTACGGCATCAAGGATCGAATGAAAGCCGCCGTGGCCCGTGTGTGTATGACGGCGGACGACATCAAAGAAATAGCCGAGCGGCTTCGTGCCATTGCCGACTTGCCGGATCCAGTCGGCGCCGTGACCTCGCGATGGGAACGACCGGATGGGCTCCATGTCAGTCGGGTTCGGGTTCCGATCGGGGTGATAGGGGTTATTTCCGAGATGAGTCCTCTCGTAACCGTTGAATCGCTCGCGCTCTGTCTCAAGTCGGGCAACCTCTGTGTCTTCCGTGGCGCTCCTGAGTGGAGCTTGACCCACAAGGCAATCGAGACAGGTTTACGTGAGGCCGTGGAGCAGAGCGGGATACCGGCTGGCGCATGGATTCTTATTGAGCGTCCGGAGAAAGAGGTGGCGCTTGAGCTGATTCGGTCGGGAACGAGTCTCGACGCGATCATTCTGCGCGGCGGGGCCGGCTTGCGGAAGGCCGTCATCGTGCAGGCGAAGATGCCGGTGCTCTGTTATGACGAAGGGCTCACGCACCTCTACGTCGATGCGGACACCGACATCCCCATGGCCCAGAACGTGGTGATTAATTCCAAGGTGCAGCTGGCTGGTGCGGCCAATGCTCTTGATACTTTGCTCGTGCAGCAGTTCATTGGTCGGCAGTTCTTGCCTCCGCTGATCAATCGATTGCTCGATGATTTCAAGGTCGAAGTCCGTGGCTGTCCGAAGACGATAGCGCTCATGGGGCAAATGGCGATGTCGGGATATACCTCGATCATCCCGGCGACGGAAACAGATTGGTGCACGCAGTTCCAGGGTCCGGTCTTGGCCGTCAAAATCGTGGAGAATATCGACGAGGCGTTGGCGCATATCGTGGAGCATGGCCCCTGTCTCACCGCAGTCATCGCTACCAGCTACTATAAATCGGCCATGCGCTTTACGCGTGAAGTCGATGCCAGCGCGGTGTTTGTCAACGCGTCGTCGCGGCTCAACGCGGGAGATAGCTACGGCATGGGGGCCGATATCGGGCTCAGCGGTTCGCGCCTGCGTGCGAAAGGGCCGATCGCTCTGGAGCAACTGACTTGCGAGAAGTATGTCGCGTTCGGATCGGGGCAGCTCCGGTTACCTCATCCTGTACCTGAAGCCTATTTTGACGCCATTATGCTGAAAAGACCGTGAGGCATGAAGCGTGAGGCGGCAATCGTGGATCGTGACCCAAACGACGAGATATGAGGAGGCGCTTCACGAACATCTCGTCTGGTGGGGCCTCAAGCGAGTCACATCCGACGCCGGCTACATTGCCTGGCAGCGTCAGCAACTTTCTTCCACGGAACTGAATCAACTCAACGCCCATGTCGAACGGAAACGCGAAGGCGATCGCCGCGACGAAATCGCGTTCTACGACCTTACCGCCCAGTCGAAGATCCTTCCCGTTCTCTACAGCCAGCGCTACGAATACTATGTAGAGATTGGTTCACGCGTAGCGTCTCGCCTCGGTGGCGCGAAAAAAATCCTCGACTTCGGTTGCGGCGTCGGAATTCTCACGACGTTCTATGCTCGCCAATTCCCTGCAAAAGAATTCGTCGGTGTCGATCGCTCACCAGCTTCGATTGCTATCGCTCAACAGAAAGCGAATGCGCTTGGCCTGGTCAATGTCCGCTTTAAGTGTGTGGATGTGGAAACTGAACATCTTTCTGGCTCATACGCTCTCATCATGGCCACCCATGCGCTGGTGCAGGCCGAACAAGATTCGGGGATTCCGAGTCAGAGCTGGCAGACCTTCGAGCGCGTACAAGATGTGCGTCAACAAGCGGCGTTTGAGCAGCGAACTGGGATCGGTGTACGTCTCGACAGGCTCAGCACGGTTCTAGACCAGAATGGCCGCATGATCGTGTTTGAGAAAACCAGGCAACTGGCTAGACGCGTGCCGTTCCAACGTGCATTGGGAGGCAGAGGTTTGCAGTTAGTCGAACAACCTGAACCGATCCATTATCAGCTCATCGAAGAAGTGGCGGACGATGGTCCCTTCTATCTGTTGCAGCTGGGGAGTGAGGCTTGGTTGACGTGGAATGAATCGCCAGAGCCAGACGAACCTGCACCGTTCGATCCGTCTATGATCCGAGCCCGACCAAGTGATCCCGACGCGCCGCTGTACGAAAACCACTGGCCGTCAGCGCAGCATGCGTGGGAACAGCTCAATGATCGCAAGGTGACGAAAGAGACGACCCGCCAGGAACCAGACGGCCGCCAATTGCATGTCGAACTCGGCACATCCGAAGGACTGTCTTTTCTCTACTGCGCCAACACGTTCGACCAGCGTCAGTTGGTGATTGTCGATCTGCCACGAACCGCGATGCTCGAAACCTACTATCGGGAAATCGTCAAGACGTGATCGATCGCAGTGCTTGCTGTGACTGGCTGCTTGGGACAGAGTAGGTCTAACCGAATCTCAAACAATGCAGCACGAAGAACGATCTCGGCCACCGAAATCAGACTTCATGATCTGTTAGTAGTCGACAAAGCCTTGAAGCGTGGCCCTGTGTGTGTCCTCAAGGATAACGAGCCAGCCTATGTCATCATGGCCGAGTACCAGTTCCGTGAGTTTTCCGATCAATACCGCAAGCCCTATCCCTCGCGAATCTGTCGGTCGTTGAAGGTCCTCAAGGGTTGGCTGGTGAGGCGAGTGACAGCGCTGATGTTGATTGATCAACTCGACCTTGAAACCTACTGTACCAGTTGGTTACAATTAACTACTTCGACCGGCGCGTGCTCAAGTTCACGCGAGACCATCCTTAACTGGAGAAGCATCTCGCCAAGGTTCTGAGGAACCTGGAATCCGATCCCTCCCAGACGTCACTTTCCGGTATCCCCGCCAAGGAGAATTGGAAGGGTTGCACGCCGTGAGCGTCACCCTGCCTATCACGCACGTCACTCGTGCGCTGTGCGTGACGAAGAAATAGATCGTTCTGCTCGACATCGGCAGCCATGATGAAGTGTATCAGTAGCAAGCTCATACTCCCGACCCCGTATGCCACTCTGATTACCCTCCGGCAAATACGGGATGAAAGCCGGCGTTGGTCAGGATGCTGGCCACGACCTCTCGCTGGGCGTCTTGAACTTCGACCCGCTCTTTCTTGGCCGTGCCTCCGGCCCCACAGGCCTTCCGCATCTCATTGGCCAGGCGCTCTTTCTCGGTCTGCCCGATACCGTCAAACCCCGTGACGACCGTCACCGTCTTGACACCGCGGTGCGCGGTCTGGCGGAGGATATCCACAAGCCCTCGATTCTTCTTTAGAGCTGGAGGCGTCACGTCAGCCTGGCTGGCAATAGGTTGCTTGGATGAACCCGGCGGAAGTTCCACATTCATCTATGGTGGATTGGCATCTTGGAACGAGACAGGGAATGTACTCTGAAGACACTGGGACAGCCAGACAGAGCGGCAAGGAAGAAGAGCGAACAAGCTAAAGAGGTATGAACAGGTTTCATTTTGATGCCCATGCCCAAAGGAAATAAGATTGCCAACATCGAGGCGTAGCTGATCACAGCGATGGATCGAGGTGTTACGGGGAAAATGTAATACCGATCGAGAAACTGGGGGTTAGGTTTGGGGAGACTGATTCAGGCGTCGTCTTGCGCCGCCTTGGACGATCTGAAATTCGTAGAGTCGACACTCGAGTGCGCCATTGAAGATCGGTGTTCGTTTGGAGGGGGCCAAGCCGATCAGTTTGGGAGCCCGGAGGTCTCCGGTGAACAGGTAGACACGCCAGCCCACGCAGCATGTTTTTAGCCAGGTTCCCAGCCGGGGGTAGAATTCATCAAGACCTGCTTCGGTTCCAAGGCGGACCCCGTAAGGGGGATTCATGATGAGTGTTCCTGGTTCTTGGGGTAGGGAGATCTCGAAGAGATCTTCTTGCGCGAGTGAAATATCTTGCTCGACTTCGGCGCGACGAAAATGGTCTCGGGCGATTTGTACGGCACGGGGATCTCGGTCAGATGCAAAGATAGGGACAGGGCTGCCGGTCAGTCGCTTCGCCTCGGCTTGTTTGAGGACAGTCTTCCAGAGGGTTTGGTCGAAATCAGAGAGGTGCTCAAATGCAAAATGCCGTCCGAGACCTGGCGCGATTTGTCTGGCCACCATGGCCGCTTCGAGGGGGATAGTCCCACCTCCACAGAGGGGATCGAGCAAAGGAGTCGTTCCATTCCAGCCGGCAAGACTCAAGATTCCTGCGGCCAGGTTTTCGCGCAAGGGAGCGTCGACGGTTGATTGACGAATGCCACGCTTAAAGAGGGGTTCTCCTGAAGTGTCGAGATAAATGGTGAGGTGCGTCGCATCGAGAAATGCATAGACGCGAATGTCTGGCCGTTGGGTGTTCACGCTTGGCCGAACGCACTGCACCTTCATGAATTTGTCGCAGATGGCATCCTTGATGCGGAGTGTGATGAAGTAAAGGCTTTTGAGCGGGCATTGCCGCGCACTGACTTTCACTTTGATGGTACGAGAGGATGAGAACCAATGCGGCCAGGGAAGGTTAAAAGCCGCTGTGTACACGTCTTGTTCATTCCGATAGGGGACATGAGCGATTTCCAGGAGGATTCGGCTGGCGATGCGGATTTCAAGATTCGCACGATACAGAGTTTCGAGTGAACCAGAAAATGCCACACCTCCTTTGGTGCAGCCACTTACCTGGATTCCTAGATGACTCAGTTCCTGTTCGAGAGCGTATTCGAGTCCTCGAGGGCAGGGTGCAAAGCAGCGCGCGTTTGTGCTATCCATACGAGGTCTTTCACAGAACACGGATGACGATGAACTATTGCAGCCACTGTGGCGCCCGAGTTACTCAGAAGGTTCCTTTCGGCGACAACCTGCCTCGGCATGTGTGTAATCAGTGTGAGGTTATTCATTACCATAATCCTAAGATCGTTACAGGTTGTATTCCTGAGTGGGAAGATCAAATCCTCTTGTGCCGACGCGCGATCGAACCGCGTTTTGGGCTCTGGACCTTTCCGGCGGGGTTCATGGAGATAGGCGAAAGTACGGAACAAGCGGCGGTTCGTGAGACGAAGGAAGAGGCTCACGCCGATGTCGCGATCACCGCGCTCTATGCCGTGCTGAGTCTACCCCACATTGGACAGGTGTATCTTGTGTTTCGTGGCCAAATGCTCACGCCGACATTTGAGGCTGGATCGGAGAGCTTAGAAGTTCGACTGTTTCCTCTATCCGCTATTCCGTGGGACAAGATGGCATTCCCGGTTGTGAGGGAGGCGCTCAGGCGTTATGTAGACGATGTGACGAACGGCCAGTTTCGGCTGTATCTCGACAACCTTCCGGACCGTCTCCCTTCCTAGTGCGATTCAACCATCTCCGAGTTTGTGCGCACGGCGGACTCTGATGGTCACAATGCTGTTTGATGCAGGATGTGGTGAATGTCTACAATCTGCGTTGTCCGATCGATGGAGTAGAAGATGCGCCAGTCTCCTACCGCGTACTTACACAGATTGGGAAGGTCCTGTGCAATCGTTTGGTTTGATGGCGATGATTTTCAACATTGGAGGAGATCCACTTTGTCTTATCGAACTACCGTTGGGCCATGGGCTGACCGGCTTGTGAGAGATACTGCACGACCGCGGGGCGAAATGCGAGTCGGTACCACGCCATGTCTTATCACCGTCAAAGCCCGAGTTTCTCCGGGACCTCGTCCCCGGGGATGAGCTCAGTATTCGTGAGAGCTTTTTTTAGTTGAGCTCGTAGGGCTTCACCTAATTGGAGACCAAGATCTTGATCGCCCAAGAGTTCACGAAGTCCGTCATCGACCAAGCCGCGAACGAGTTCCTTTAATTGACCCAAGGTCAGCTGTACAAGGTCCATTCGTGAAGGATCCGGATCCCTCATTGTCGGAAATGCAACTGTCTGAAATGGTGGAGAGGGGGGTTGGGTAACGAAACGGTATTAAGCGTGCCCGACCTTTGCTGAGAGCTTTTCGACAATGCGATTGAGTCGTTCTTGATGAGGAGGCGCCACGGTTAGGAATTCCACTCCAATACCATGAGATCCTGTCCATCGAACAGTCGCATTGCTGATTGTGATCGGAGTGGCCTCGCTGGGCAGTTGTAGAAGCAACGCAAGCTGCATGCCGGTAAAGGGCCGGATGATACTCTCAACCCGGCAGCCCTTTCGCGAAAGGTCTTTCAGCGACGCGTTGTACCGTAGCTTATCTTTCTGAATCAACGTGCTCGGGATCGTAACAGGGAACCGTGGGAACTTACGAACAACCATGGTGCATCCTCATGTCTGTTGGCAATGGCCTGGAACTGAATAGACTGTTATGCAGCCTGAAGGAGTGTGTCAATAAACTGTGTGAGACGATCTCGTTCAAATTCCTGCATGCCCAGGAAATCCACCCCGAACTCGCCCTCCATCGTCAACCGTACTGTCGCCGCATGGACCATAAATAACAGGGGGTATGATCGTGGGGAGGAGGAGTTGGATATTCAGAATATCTCCTGTCGAAGCAACGCCCTCGCTGATGATCTTACAACCGCCTACACCAAGGTTGTAGACGGTCCCCGTTCCTGCATGGTCCATGGTCGCCTGAGAATGCGATTGGGAATTCGACTGTGGACCGGTCGTGTTGGCGTTGCTCCATACGTACCTGGCTAGATCTCAGTCCCTTTCTGAGCAGGCTATTGGTCGGGGGCGGTCTTGTCAATGAAAAGACTGATCTAAGTAACCGTATGATCAGCTGCGACAAGACTAGACACGTGGACACCATCAGTTGGACAACTCACGCGTTGATTTAGCGATGATGTCCCCGATGATGTTCCCAGTGTAGATGTAGATTGTATCGTGGACTCCAATACGGGACGTAGTAATTGGGCGGTCCGTAGATCCAGGAGCGACCAAGACCAAGATAGAGCCTAAATCCTAGACCCGGAGGATAGGCATACGTGTACGGATATAGGGCGGGGACAACGGTGGTTGCCGGTCGGTCTGAAAGCTGTCGTTGCAAGTCGGCTTTGGCAGCGGCTTGTCGATCGGCTTGGTCTTTAAGTTGGCTGACGGTATCCTGCTGAGCTTGGAGCTTGCCTTCAAGCTGTCCAATTTTCTCTCGCTGAAATTCGATGAAGGTGTTCAAACAGCGGGTCTGGGGATCGCCTTCATAGTTGGAACATTCCCAGGGGACTTGGGGGTTTGCTGCTTGGGCTGGCAGTATGCCGATTAGCAGGAATAACGTAAGACCACTTGCCAACAGTGTGGCCTGCAGCGAGGGTTGTTGCTGGATGGTTTCGACCGCCATCCTACGACTATTCATAGGTTCCCCCCTTCTTGTCTTCACTTACAGGCTACCATGAGAAGTTCTCGTTTTATAGGTCGACGCCGGACATTAAGAAGAACGCAGTGCTGAGACGGTGGTTGACGCTTGCACCAGGAGAGTCGTGTGTTTGATTTTGGAAAGGTGGTCTCCTACAATGCCGACGGTCAAGGATTGTGAACGTATGGCTCGTCGCACACCTCCCAAACCGCGTCACCCCAAGAGAAGATCTCTCAAGTCAGTTTCACCCAATGCATCCGCAAAGCGTCGGTTTCAACAGCGTCTCCTGAAGTGGTATCAAGCGTATGGCCGTGATCTGCCTTGGCGTAAGACGTCGGATCCCTTTCACATTCTTGTGTCCGAGGTGATGCTGCAACAAACGCAGGTGAATCGGGTCATTCCGAAGTACCACGAATTTTTGAAGCGCTATCCGAGTTTCGAAGATCTGGCTGAGGCACCGGTCGCTGATGTGAAGAAGACCTGGTATCCACTTGGGTACAACATACGTCCCGAACGGCTGCACGGGATCGCGTGCGAAACGGTGGAGCGGTATGGGGGAAAGTTGCCCAACGATGCTGAAGTGTTGTTGTCGTTTAATGGCATCGGGCGTTATACCGCCGGTGCAATTCGCTCCTTTGCCTTCAATGAGGATGCCCCGATTTTGGATACCAACGTGATCCGTGTGTTGCATAGGGTGTTTGTGGCTGACGGCTATCCCAAGGCGCAGAAGGCGGCGTTGTGGGAATTCTCTGAGGCCTTGATCCCCCGCGGAAAAGGGCATGACTTTAATCAGGCGATCATGGATTTCGGGGCTATGGTCTGCACGGCTCGTGATCCGTATTGTCTCCTCTGCCCAATGAAGTCGTTCTGCAAAACCTATCCCTTCGATCCGACGACAAGTGGAAGTTAGAAGACATATCGTGAAAGTCATCGAAGTGGCGGTGGGACTCATTCATCATGAAGGTCGCTACTTGATCGCCTGTCGTAGGCCAGGCGTCCACTTGGCGGGTTTCTGGGAATTTCCTGGGGGGAAACGAGAGACGGGCGAGTCCCTAGAGAAGTGCTTGCAACGGGAGTTATTCGAGGAGTTGAGTATTCGAGTCGACCTTCCTGTTCCATATCAGATAGTTCGGCATGACTATCCTGAAAAGACCGTAGAATTACATTTCTTTCGTTGTGCAATCAAACAGGGGCAAGCCACGCCGGTCGACTGTGCGGAAATCCGATGGGTTCTTCCCAAAGAGTTGACGCAATTTAAGTTCCCTCCGGCGGATCACGCCATTATTGATGCGTTGCAGCGTGACGCGATAGGGGCTTCATGATGAAAGTCGTTCTTGATATCGAAACCATCCAGGCTCCTCGCGAGGAATGGGCTCGTCTGGTGGGAAAGGCGCCAAGGAGTGGCGAAGGCTCTCAATCCGAAAGGGGCTTTGATCTCTTTGCGGCAGGAGCGGCTGAGGAACAGCGGCATGCGGAAGATGAGCTGTATGCAAAGTCGGCGTTCGATGGGACCTATAGTCGCATCGTCTGTATCGGCCTCCTGGAGTTCTCCGATCAGATGGAAGCGCGCAGTGCCATTGCATGGTATGGGGCAAACGAACGAGAACTGCTTCGCCTATTTTGGGTCCGTCTTGCCCAGGATCGGCCAACGCTGTTCATCACGCATAACGGCCTAGGGTTTGATCTCCCATTTATCAGGAAACGGTCGATTATCAATCAAGTGAAGCCTAGCCTCGACATCACTCTGGCGAAGTTTCGCACCGAGCCGGTCTATGACACGATGGCGATCTGGAGTACTTGGGATACGCGAGGCTGGGTGAAACTCGATGTGCTAGCTCGGGCCTTACAAGTAGAAACAAAATCAGGCAGTGGGGACCAGGTGGCTGAGATGTGGGAGAAGGGACAGGGGCTTGAGCTTGCTCGCTATTGTCTCCAAGATACGTATGTCACGTATGCTTGTTATTGCCGTATGAATTTTCGGCAACCCCTGTCCCGCGAAGTCGTTTTGCTGCAGCCTGAGTTACTCGACGTCGGCTGATTGACTAGCCAATCAGCAGGTCTGGTCGGCTTCGGCTGCTTTCTTCTTCGATACCGAATGCCCCGACGCCTTCTTGGCTTTGATGGTTTTCGCCCCCGCTGTGCATTCGCGGAGCTTGTGCTTCATCCACTCAATTTCCTTCTTCAGTATCGTGATCTCGGACTCTTTCATTTTGTTGGACTCGCGAGCTTGGACGAAGCTCTCCTAGCTTTTTGCTCAACGATTCGTCATTGCTCATCACAGGAGATTCTGGATAGCTAGGCGCCGTGGCACTGACGGCTAGGACCTGGACAGTTGCGGAAATTTCCTGTTTGGGATTGGCCTTCGTAATCGGAGCGACAGGTGCTGGTGAAGCCGGCATTGATCTTGGTGCGATTGCATCGGGGATTGCGGCCGAGATCAGAGCCATAGCGAGTGACCTGGTGATCGATCACCATGGACATAGCTCCCGTGGCCACTGCGACGGGCTAGGGCAGATCCTTTTCAATACGGGCGGCCAAGCACGGCATGAATCACGAGGCTTTCTTGCTTCGGGAATGGGCGATAGTTAGATAGATGAAACTTTGTTGCACATAGTGGGTGCCCGCCGTGGGTTCAGCGCCTGACCCTGCTGATGGAAACATCGTGGAACCGACAATCTGCTCCGGTCTCGTTCGCGATAAGCTTTGCACTAGCAGGGGAGCAAGAAACTAGGCGTCTTCATCGCTGAACACTCTCATCGGTTTGCGGCCACTGGCAGGCATTTATGCCTACGCCTTCATGGCGTCATCGACAATTACGCCTTTGACGATTTTCAGCATAGTCATCTGGTCGATCACCGACGGATGGTTGCCTCTAAAGACCAATCGGCGACTTCTTTGGAATGAACTGATCCTTTGGCACCCTTGTGGAGTTTTGACCCTACGAAAAACATCGAATATCCGGTTACAACGAGGAAAAGGAAGAGCAATATACCGGTGTATTGAAGAACTCGAGTATATAAAGATGCACGCATGTCAGTTTTCCTTTATGGCGCTCTAAAAAGAGAAACGTTTGGAGGGATGAAGGACGTGATGCTCAAATTTTGTATACCGTCGAATTACCAGATGCCCAACCCCATGAGCACAATGCCCATGGCAAGCCATCCGAGTAGACCAACGGAAATAATTGTTTCGAGTGTCATGCGAATCTCCGAAGAATTAGAATTCGACTGAGAATCTAGAGGCTTCGTATGAGACGGAACCCCCTTTTGGATTGCGTCCGTAGATGATCGACGCAAAAGATGGAGCAAAGTCCGTGCCTTCTGGATTTGGATGGGCAAAACGTTGCATAGGGGTTTATCGGGAGACTCGAGGGCGAAGCCTAACGGGCATTACATAAAACCGTGTTACGAAATAGGCGCAGCGAACTTCTGAACTGTATTTAAAAATCGTATGGTTAGCTCTATTGGTTCAACCAATCGTCAAAGAGGTAGTGAAAGCGTAATGAGTAGCAGGACAAAGACGCTATGGAGGTCAGTGAGAGAGAGAGGTAGGAAAGGTTTGACGGAGAACCGTCAGAAAATGTTCATCCTGAATGCCTATGCGTGCAGAATTGTCCTTGGCGTTTAGGTTGACGTTGAATATCGGGCAGCAGAAAGCGAGACTGCCCAGTGCGCATCGGAAAGCTATTCCCCATAGAGCGTGGCGGCGGAGGCGTCGAAGATGCGTTTCGTAATGAGGGTGCCTGGTTTGAAAAGGGTGATTTTCTTATCCCACACTACCGTGATGTTGCCGTCTGTTTTCCCCATTCCTTGACTTGAAGAGCGAGTAGCGTCACGCTCAACCAGAATCGCGATATCTTTGCCAATATACTCGCGGTTGCGTTTCCGGGTAATGCGGCGCTGGACCTCAACTAATTTCGAGACACGTGTGCCTTTGACATGATTGGGTACATCGTCGAGATACTTCCTTGCGGCGATCGTATTCTTCCGTTCCGAATATTTAAAGATGTACGCCGAGTCGAACTGTATCTGCTCGACCATACGATAGGTATCCTGAAAATCTTCATCAGATTCTGAACAGAATCCGCAGATGATATCGGTGGTGAGAACAATGTCGGGGATCGTCTGCCTGATTCGCTCCACTAGCGCAAGATATTCAACTACGGTATAGGTCCGTCCCATGAGGTCGAGGATTCGATCGCTCCCCGCTTGGAGTGGAAGATGGATGTGCTTGCAGATTTTTGGATGGGTGGCAATAGATTCAATCAATGCAGGAGGAAAGTCCTTGGGGTGCGGTGAGGTAAACCGTACGCGATCGATCCCCGGCGTGTCCGCAACGGCACAAATCAGCCTGGCAAAATCCCACTCGTCGGTTCGATAGGAATTCACATTTTGTCCAAGCAAGGTGATCTGCCTAAACTCACGGGCAGCAGCATCACGTGCTTCGAGGAGAATAGATTCAGGATCGCGTGACCGCTCGCGTCCGCGGGTATAGGGGACGACACAGAAGGAACAAAAATTATCGCAACCTCGCATGACGGTGATCCAGGCGTTCACCCCACTGCCGCGGTCTGGCATGATGCCTTCATAGGTTTCATATTCCGACAGATCGAGCGCGAACCCTTTCTGAGAGAATCCCTGTTCTTGAGCTTTGAGCGCAGTTGAAAGCAACATGGGAAGTTGCCGGTAGGCGTCCGGGCCGACGAAAACGTCGACGAGCGGTTCTTTTTCTGCCAGTTCACTCTTCAGATTCTGAGCCATGCAACCCAGGACGCCGATAACGAGGGGGCGCTGTTTCTTGAGCCCCTTCAACTCAGAGAGGTGAGCGTAAATCTTGTTATGAGCGTTCTCGCGAATGGCACAGGTATTCACAAGAACCACATCGGCTCGTTCACGATCCTCCGCGAATGCAAATCCTTTACGCTTCAGTATCGAACGAACGAGCTCACTGTCAGCTTCGTTCATCTGGCAGCCGAAAGTTTCAATGTGCACCTGAGGAGTGGGAGACTTTGGCGTCATAGTAGTGTCAAGAGAGTTTCTATTGGCTGATTGCGAATAACATGGCCGAAAGCCCATCGCTCAGTTGCGGCTGTAATTGTGATCGGCTTGATCTGATTCTGGAGGTCATCGGAGGCGTTAACCGCCACTCTTGTGAAGTTCGGAGTCGTACCAAAGCGATACGTGTCCCACGTCCCTGCTTCAAAGAGGGCGGAGACAGTTGTCCCGATCTGCTTGTTATGGAATGCGAGACGCTTCGCATGCTTGAGATCCTGAAGGAGATCGGCACGCTTCTTCACCGTTGCGGGCAGGATAGCTCGCCCCATGCGCATAGCGGCGGTCCCTGGTCGTGGAGAATAGGGAAACACATGCAGATAGGAGAAGGGGAGTTCGGAGGCAACGCCAAGTGTGTTGCAAAACGCCGTGTCAGTCTCGCCAGGGAACCCCACCATCAGATCAGTCCCAAGCCCTAAGTTGGGAATCTTATCGATAGCCTGCTTGATTAAAGTGGCATAGGCCTTCACAGTGTGACGTCGATGCATGGACAGCAAGACCTGGTCATCTCCGCTCTGCAAGGGAATATGGAGATAGGGACAGAGCTTCGTGGAACCGGCCAGGAGATCAATCAACTCATCGCTGACGGTTGTCGGTTCAATCGAAGAGATGCGGATGCGTTCGAGGTTGACTACTTGATCAAGCTGCAGAAGTAACGCACAGAAGTTGCGGCCATTGTGAAGGTACTGACCAATATTGACTCCCGTCAACACGATCTCTCGGTAGCCACGAGTGACCAAGCTCTCTGCCTCGCGAAGGACGTCATCGAATTTCCGGCTGCGTTCATGGCCCCGTGCAAATGGAATAATGCAGAAGCTGCACATGGCACTGCAGCCGTCCTGAATCTTCAGCAATGCTCGCGTAGAGTCCGGCTCTCCAAAGTGTGGGAGGTCGAACTCTCCGCGCGAAATCGTTCTAGTATGGCGGACGTCCGGAGCGGACCGTTTCTGTAGCGCGTGAGTAGGGGGAAGGTAGGCCAGCAAGTCGAGCTTAAATTGATTGCCGACAATGAGATCGATGCCTGCGTGATGTTTGAGTTTTTCTGCTCCCGTTTGTGCGTAGCAGCCTGTGACCGCGACGAAGGCGTGGGGAGAATGTTTGAGCGTCTTACGAATCAGATATCGTGCTGTCCGTTCGGCATCTTCTGTGACCGAACAGGTATTGAGAATAAGCAAGTCCGTGGGTTGGCCGAACTCGACCAGTTGAAATCCCTTCTGGCGGAGTCCCTCGCCGAGAATCGCCGTTTCAGCTTGATTCAATCGGCATCCCAGCGTATGAAGCGACGCACGGGTGCTTGTCATAGCGTGGCATTATAGGGGGATCATGCACGTTCCAGCAAGACTGCATTTTGGGTACAGATGACTTCCCAGGCCGTTCTTTGATTGTCGGAAATGCGCATGCTAGGATTCGCCCACTTTCTGGATCCGGACCGCCACAAGTGAGTACGAAGATGGCACGTCTGCTTTCTCCTATTCTTGTTCTAGCGTGTGTACTGTTCAGTCCCTATCCGATGGGGTGGACCGAGGATCTTCTTCCTGTTGAGCCCGATCTCAGTACACGCCTCGATGAACTGTATGACCATGAGGCTCGGCTCTTTATCACGCTCTACTCGCTGAATGGGAATGGCCAGGTCGATTATGTGACCGCTCGTCTGGTACAGGACTATGCTCGCAACACCTATGGCAATCCTGTCTACCAGACCGAGGCCCAGCCGCTGTTCTATTGGTGGAACCACACCATGTGGAACGATCCGGAGCAGGACGGCGTGAATGGCAATGAAAAGGTCTATCAAGAGAATACGGAATTCGACATCTCTCGCTACAAACCCTGTCTCTTCAACGGACAACCCTGTTAACATCATACGTACGCCAACACGCAGGCTAGACTGCTCTATCCCTCACGTTTTATGATTCTGCTGAGGAAGTGACAGGAAGCGATGGTATTCTGCACTCTAGTTGATGGTCGGCGTGGTGCTGTGCCGCAAACCAGCTCAAGCAAGCAATCCCACTTTCATGTGAGTGCGTCCAAGTGAAAGAAAGTTCTGCCGGTCTTGCCACATTGATGAATCGACGCCTCGCCGTGATGTTGCCTCTGGGCTTCGCATCTGGCCTTCCCATTGCACTCACGGCGAGTACCTTGCAAGCCTGGCTCACCGTGGAAGGTCTTGATCTCAAGACGATTGGCATCTTCACGTTGGTTGGTCTTCCCTATACGCTCAAATTCCTCTGGGCTCCCATCATGGATCGGTTCGTTCCGCCTTGGTTCGGGCGGCGACGCGGGTGGATGTTACTGACCCAACTGTGTGTCGCGATTGGACTCGTGCTAATGGCGATGACCAGTCCGCGCGCTCACCCGGAATGGCTTGCAGCCTATGCGCTTTTGGTCGCGTTTCTCTCTGCCTCACTGGATATTGTCTTCGATGCCTATCGAACAGACACGCTCTACTCTCATGAGCGTGGATTAGGCGCGGCGGTGTGGGTGAATGGGTATCGAGTAGCCCTATTGGTTGCCGGAGCTGGCGCCTTGGTGCTGGCTGATTATGTCGGCTGGCAGGTGACGTATCTTGCGATGGCTGCCGTTATGATGGTTGGGGTCGTTACAATTATTTTGAGTCCTGAACCCACTCGCGTCGCCGATCCCCCGAAAAGTCTTGGCGAGGCCGTGGGCGCGCCTCTTGTGGAGTTCTTTTCTCGGCCCCAAGCGCTGGGGTTCTTAGCCGTGATCGTACTGTACAAGCTTGGGGATGCTGTCGCGTCTTCACTCCAAACCGCATTCTTGATTGGCGGAATCGGGTTCTCGGCCACGGATGTCGGTGCAGTCAAAGGTGTCGGTATCCTTGCAACGCTCCTTGGTGCACTGCTCGGAGGAGTCATGATGGCCAGGTCCAGACTCGTGCAGTCGTTGTTGGTATTTGGCGTACTACAGGCTGTCTCGAACATAGGATTTGTTGTGGTATCAGTGGTGGGAAAAAGTTCGAGTGTGCTTATGGCAGCGGTCGTGATCGAGAATGTGACGGGAGGGATGGGCACGGCCGCGTTAGTTGCCTTGGTCATGTCGCTCTGTGATCCACGTTACACGGCCACCCAATTCGCACTGTTGTCTTCTCTGGAGGCGCTAGGGCGAGTGTTTGTTGGCCCCCTATCGGCTGATGTGGTCGATGCGGTAGGGTGGACGCAATTCTTTGTGCTGAGTGTTGTGGTCGCTCTACCAGGACTCTGGGCCGTCTGGAGACTCAGGCACCAGATAGAGCGAGAGCAGAAGGGCCGGGCTCATGCCCTGTACCACGCGGCGTGAAGTCTCGTCTATTTCAGACTGGCTACGAGGACGATAATCGTCGCTGGAGGAAGAGCACGAAGAGCATGAGGCTGGGTAGTGGAGCAAAGAGGAACGGGAGTAGCCACAACAAGACATTCTTCCCGCGAACTCTCGCTTGGTCGATCATCCAGACAAAAATCCACACGAGAAGGCCAGCATAGTTCAAGGCTATCCATCGGGTGGCGTAAATCTTCAAGCCGCTTGTGCCGCTTGTATTGTCCGGAGAGCCCTGGAGGAGGAAGATCCCTAACAGCAAGACAAACGAACCCAACAGCCCGGCGACAAGTTTTTTACTCCAGACAAACATGGCGTCCTCCTGGCTCGATTGATTTCGTGGAAGCAGAACTTGTTTTGGGCTAGGCTAATCAGACAATACTAGTTTGTCAAATCACGGTGAGCAGTTCCTTCAGCATCGAGTCTTACCTTGAGGTAGAGGGGTTCCAGTGAGGACGCCATGAGTCTTCTACGTTTGGGCTTGGTGGTGGCTGTACTCGCTGGGGGGGTTGGCTTGGCGTTATCCAACCCGACGATGGATGACTATTTATGGGTTGTCGAACAAGAATTGAATAATGCGCTCGACCGAATGGATCAGAACACGCCCCCTCGAGAGCAACAGTTTATTCGACAGGTCTTTCGTTCTCGGATCAAGAAGCTCATCGAGAGTGTCGTCCGACCACATACGGTCAGACACAATTGGGGTGTCTTGAGTCGATATGAGACGCAGGTGGCCGATACAAAGGTTGTCGTGCTTGGTATTGGTGGTCGGTTTGTCCCAATTAAAGGCGTAGAGGTAGCGACACTGAAAATTGGACGAATGGCCTTCTAGGTGATGACGACGAGAAGAAAATACCAGGCTTTGGGTTCATCCTAGCAGCCATTTCTGTGGATAACTTGCTCGATTAGGACGCGATTTGGCTCAGAGATCTGCTCCGTGGCTATCCACAGCTTTTCCTCGCATTCCCCAATCAATACACAATATTTGGTATTGACAAAAAGACGGGATAGCTATATGTAGAGATCCCGCGATGCGTACCTATCACTTCAATGACAAAAATGGCATTCATCGATGAGCCGATTTCAATACTTTAGATCGACCGTCCACATGTCTTTTGAAGGAGGAACACAGTGAGAATTGAGCGGAAATTCACCCGTCGCGGCCAGGGTCCCTACGAAGGTCTCACGATTGTCAAGCGTTCGTCCAAGATTCGTAATCCTGACGGATCCACTGTATTCAAGCTCGACAACATCGATGTTCCCGAGCAATGGTCCCAGCTTGCCGTCGACATTTTGGCCCAGAAGTACTTTCGGAAAGCCGGGGTTCCCCAGCTTGATCAGAATGGACAACCCCTCGTCGGTCCTGACGGTAAACCGGTGCTCGGCGGGGAGCGTGACGCTCGCCAGGTTTTCGAGCGAATGGCGGGATGCTGGACACATTGGGGTAAGTCCTACGGCTATTTCAAAACGCCGGAAGATGCCGAGTCTTTTCACGATGAAATGTGCTACATGCTCGCGCGCCAAATGGCGGCTCCGAATTCCCCGCAATGGTTCAATACAGGCCTTCATTATGCCTACGGATTGTCTGGGCCTGCACAGGGACACTATTACGTTGACCCCAAGACCCGTGAAGTGGTGAAGGCCACGAATGCCTTTGAGCATCCCCAACCCCATGCCTGCTTCATTCAATCGATTGAAGACGATCTCGTGAATGAAAATGGGATCATGGATCTCTGGGTTCGGGAGGCACGGCTGTTTAAATACGGCTCTGGGACTGGGACCAACTTCTCAAAGCTGCGTGGTGAAGGAGAGGGTCTCTCTGGTGGAGGACGGTCTTCCGGTCTTATGTCATTCCTGAAGATCGGTGATCGGGCCGCAGGGGCAATTAAATCTGGGGGGACGACCCGTCGTGCCGCCAAGATGGTTTGTTTGGATCTGGACCATCCTGATATCGAAGAATTCATCGATTGGAAAGTGGTCGAAGAACAGAAGGTCGCGGCGATGGTCACAGGCTCAAAGATCTGCGCCCAGCGACTGAATGCTGTACTGAAAGCCTGTCATGCCGTCGATAGCGAGGGTCGACTGAAGCCGGATTTCGACCAAAAGACGAATCCGGTATTGCGCGAAGCGCTGGCGCTGGCCCGGCGCGATATGGTGCCCGAAGCCTATATTCAACGGATGTTTTCCTATGCGCAGCAGGGCTTTACGCACTTCGTGTTTCATGAATACGACACGAATTGGGACAGTAAGGCTTATCAAACTGTCTCAGGACAGAATTCGAACAACAGCGTCAGAATTCCAAACGAGTTTTTCGCTGCGATCGAGGCTGGTGGCGACTGGCAATTAAAGCGCCGTACGAATGGCAAGGTCTGTAAAACCATTAAGGCTCGCGGCCTCTTGGATCGGATCGCCTGGGCGGCATGGATTTGCGCCGATCCTGGGACGCAGTATGATACCACCATCAATGAGTGGCACACCTGCCCTGACGATGGTCGCATCAATGCGTCGAATCCTTGCTCGGAGTACATGTTTTTGGATGATACGGCTTGCAATCTGGCCTCGCTCAATCTCGCTACGTTCTATACCACCGATGGCCAATTTGAGCTGGAGAACTTCCGGCATGCCGTGCGGTTGTGGACGATTGCGTTAGAGATCAGCGTGTTGATGGCCTCATTCCCAAGCCGATCCATCGCCGAAAAGAGCTATCAGTTCCGTACGCTCGGATTGGGTTATGCCAATCTGGGGACTTGCCTCATGCGCCAAGGAATTCCTTATGATTCGCCCAAGGCCTTAGCGATATGCGGTGCGATTACCTCCGTCATGACCGGGGAATCGTACTGTGCGTCGGCTGAAATGGCTGCTGAGCTGTGGCCGTTCCCGGGCTACGCGAAAAATCGCGACCACATGTTGCGAGTGATCCGAAATCACCGTCGGGCCGCTTACAATACTCCTCACGAAGAATATGAAGGCCTCACGATTGCTCCAGTGGGGGTTCAACCGGAGTATTGCCCGTCTGATATGCTCATTGCTGCCAGGCGAGCATGGGACCGTGCGCTTGAACTGGGGACGGCTTACGGGTATCGCAATGCCCAAGTTACGGTAATCGCACCGACGGGTACGATCGGCTTGCTCATGGATTGCGATACTACCGGGATCGAGCCGGACTTTGCTCTCGTGAAATTTAAGAAATTGGCGGGTGGCGGCTACTTTAAGATTATTAATCAGAGTTTGCCGGCCGCCTTGACCACACTGGAGTATACGGACGAACAAATGCAGGACATTGTGAGCTACTGCGTGGGCGCACAGACTCTCAAAGGCGCGCCGTTTATCAATCACGAAACCTTGCGCCAAAAGGGATTCGATGATACAATACTAGATTGTTTGGAGAGCAGCTTGGCCCAGGCGTTTGAAATCCAGTTCGTCTTCAATAAATTTTCACTGGGGGAAACATTTTGTCTGGAAAAGCTGGGGTTCACTGAGGCGCAACTGAATGAAGCCAACTTCAATATGCTAAAGGCGCTTGGCTTCACACAGGAAGAGGTGGCTGCGGCGAACGACTTCTGTTGCGGCACGATGACTGTAGAAGGGGCGCCGTATTTGAAGGCCGAGGACCTTTCGGTGTTCGACTGTGCCAACCGATGCGGCCGAATCGGGCAGCGCTATATCGTCGTTGATGCCCATATCCGCATGATGGCTGCAGCGCAGCCGTTTATTAGTGGCGCGATCAGCAAGACTATCAATATGCCTGCCGATGCCACGCTTGAAGACGTCAAATCAGCGTATCTGCTTGCGTGGAAGAGCATGGTCAAGGCAGTGGCCCTCTACCGTGACGAGTCTAAGCTCAGTCAGCCATTGAGCACCTCGACTGATAGGGGAAAGAAGGTCGAAGCCCCAAGTGACATCATGGCGATGGCGGAGAAAGTCACCGAGCGCGTTCTCGTTCGTTATCTCGCCAAACGGCGTCCGTTGCCAAGCAGACGGAATGGGTACACTCAGAAGGCTATTGTCGGTGGACATAAGCTATACCTTCGCACCGGCGAATATGAGGATGGGACGATCGGGGAGATCTTCCTGGATATGCACAAGGAGGGAGCGGCCTTCCGAAGCCTCATGAATTGCTTCGCGATTGCCATTTCACTTGGCCTGCAACACGGTGTGCCGCTAGAAGAGTTTGTTGAAGCGTTTGTCTTCACCAGGTTCGAGCCTAATGGGCCTGTGAAGTTGAACGACCGGATTAAGATGTCGACTTCCATCATCGACTATATCTTCCGAGAATTGGCGGTCACGTATCTTGATCGGTTCGACCTTGTGCAGGTCAAGGAAGAGGATCTGCGGATGGATTCAATGAAAAAAGATGCGTTGGATCCTGAGTGCGTCGATGAGGAAGCGGATCTCGATGCACTGGCCGAATCGTCGGTCATTACAGAGCATCTTCCCATTCGTCGGAACGGCGGGAAGGGGAATGGTCATGGGAATGGACACAGCGTTGCCCGACAAGTTGAAATTATGCGTGAGACCCTCACTTTAACAGAAGTTCAGAGTGCTAAGGTGAAGGGCTACGAGGGCGATCCGTGTCCTGAATGCAAACAGTTCACGATGGTTCGGAATGGCACGTGTCTCAAATGTGTCGGTTGTGGCGCGACTAGTGGATGCTCATGAACTCAGCGGAGGCTGCCATGAGTACAATTTCATCGCAAACAGGGCATTCAAACAGTTCACGATCAAGTGGTGAGCGAAGTGGCGCAGCGCTGGGCCAATACCGTTCACTGAAAGGTGACCATTAAGACCAGTCTCGAGCAGAATCTAGGGACCGATCCCAAATAGCAATCCGACATCGTAGGCTGGTACTTTAGCCCGCGAGGACAACCGCATGGAATGGATCGCCGAGGGCGAGACGAAGGACACACTTTCGGATCCAGCCGCTCGTGCCCGATGGCAACACGCAGCTGTACCGGGTATTCCAAGGTACCACTTGATTCCCAGGGGAAACAAAGTTGTAGCGGAGAAGCTGGTTGCTGCTGCAGATGTTCTGTGCACCAGCATCTATCAGTACAATTTTTCCAACGGGGTCACCCAGATCCTGTGATTTCTGTGGCCGCGAGAGTATTCTCCACTCAAAGGTGATGAAGACGGTTATCCAAGTTGGTCATGTCTTTAGTGGTAGCTCGATGAGTTTACTGGATTTACTTCCTCCAATCAGCATTCTCCCCATGGAGGCCAAGGGGGGGATGGTCCGATTGTTGCCAGACGATTTGCGGATTGACTGAAGAATCATTTGGCGGAGATGCAGAAGGAGCTTGAGGATGATGAACAAGTGGAAGTCGTCGCTTTTTTGCCCTCAGGAGCAGCGGTTACTGTGGACACGATGGTATACCAGAGCCCCGCTCTCCTTACGCTTAAGGGCCAGGAACAGACGTCGGGGAAAGCATGTGCCATCCTTTTCCATCAATTGTCGCTGCAGATCTTGGTATCCGTCGAGAAAATTTCGATTAGGCAGGCTCAAAAGTGATTGTATTCGAAACCGAGTAAGTCTGGTCGCTAATTGTGGCGGTGGTTGAGGGGGGCGAATTGGCAGTGCGCTAGGTCCATTTTTTGTACTCTGAAAAGTACCGGAACAGATTCTTATACTGAGACATGAAACTGTATATCCATGCGTCCACTGAAGTGACGCAAGTGACCCGCCACATTGTGCGGCAGGTGTTGCACTAGACATTTCATGGAGTAGCTAACATGCCAACAACGACACAGCTTGTAATTACCGGACAGAGTAAACCAGGTGTTCTCGCTGATGTGGCGTCGGTACTCGGAGAATCCGGAGTCAATATCAAGGCATTTTTCGCTCCGGAAGTGACGGGCACTGGCAAGCTGCGTTTACTCGTTGCAGATCTGGATGGGGCTCGAGCTGCTCTTAAGGCGGCGAAGATCAAGTTTGTGGAGGAAACAGCTCTCCTGCTCAGTCTCGAAAACAAACCGGGCGCTTTGAAGGAAGTTGCCGATCTCTTGACAAAGAACCGGATCAATATCAAATGCGGCTACTGCACGCCTTCAAGGGAAGGGAAACGGGCTATCGTCGTCTTAACTGTCTTCAACACCGAAAAGGCTTTAACAATTCTCCGCAACCAATCGCTCGACGAGTTTTGATCAATGTGGTCAGAGTTGCCCACCAGGACCGCTCATGGATTCGTAGTCGCGGTTAGCCTGTTTATTGGGATAGCCTTTCAAAACTGTACCACAGTCCCTCCTCACGTTGACCGTTTCCCTGGATATCCTCTCGGATTCGTTGAGCGCGGGGTGGCTTCGTGGTACGGACCAGGCTTTCACGGTAACAAGACGGCCAATGGCGAGCGATATAACATGCACAAACTAACCGCGGCTCATCGGACACTGCCTTTCGGCTCTATCGCAGTTGTTCATTCCCTGACCTCTGGTCGTCAGGTCACAGTGAGGATCAATGACCGAGGGCCCTTCGTAGGGGGACGGGTATTGGATCTCTCGTTGGCAGGAGCCCAAGCCCTTGGTATGACGGGTAAGGGGACAGATCAGGTCGAAATTCGAGTAGTCGGCTATTCCCCTAGGCCTGAGGGAATGGGGGTTCTCCGGATTCAGGTCGGCGCTTTTGCGAACCTTCAGAATGCGAGAGCACTTTTTAAACGAGTCCAGACCGAGATTGCGGGGGGACGAATTACTCAGGTAAATTTGCCAGAGGGCCTCCGCTATCGTGTTCGAATTGGTCAATTCATGACAGAGTCCGAAGCCCATCCGATAGCAGCTCGTCTAGACCGTAAGTTCAATTTGCAATCTCTTGTCGTGCGAGATGATGAATAGATTTGGCTGAAGGCGGTTGGTACCAACATGCATGTCGCAGAATCTGTGTCATTTATTCAGAAGAAATTGATTTATCAGAAACTTTTTGAATTGCCTGCACGGATTTGTTTCCTGAGTAGATGTATCCGCTGTGAATACCATAGAAGTGCCCAGGTCATTCGAGTCTTGAAACCCTCTGAAGGGTGGGCAGGGAGGTATCACCTCGGTGACACCAGATTTCCTGGCTGGTCAGCCACACTAGTAGAACGTCCGTAACACACGATTGCCATGAATCTCCACATCCTTTTAGGATTGGTCGGATTATCTGCCATTATTGCTACTGGCGAGATTGGTTTTTTCTAGGTAAACGAAACGCGCCTGAGAGCCCTCGCTCAAAATGAGAACAAATAAGCTGGCAAAGCTCTTCAGCTGAGGAGCGACCCAGAGAAGCTTCTCTCGACCATTCTCGTAGGCGATCGTCTGGTGGGCACGGTCGATCCTCATGTGCGCCACCTTTATGTTTATAACGCTGAATGCCTATGGTGGGAAGAGTGCCTTCGAAGAAGCCTTAACCGTCATGGCCAGTATTCTGACGTTTGTTCTCTTGGTGTCCGTGGACGTCATACCGAAGACCTTGGCTGCCAAGTTTGCTGTGCCGGTGATCTTGAATATGGCCTACCCGGTCTATTGGGTTTAGGTGCTACTGAAGCCTATCCTCTTTTTTATGGTTCCGCTGATCCATAAACCGACCGGGGGTAAGGGGCTGACTCTTCAATTGGTGCCTAAGGAAGAGCTAAAAATTTTGCTAGATCAAGGTGGTTAGACCGGCGTGCTCGAGTTCGAAGAAGTCAAAATGATCACTTCCGAAGAAGAGGTCGTCGGTGAAATTGTAGATGAGATGGACATTACCGAAGAACTGATCCAGCTCATCAAGAAGAGCCAGATCCTGGTCCTCGGATGGACAGAAGTCCGTAAAGTGAATGATTTCCTCAAGGTTGAGCTCGGAGACGAGGTGCTAACGATCGGGGGGCTGATTCAGGAAAATCTTGGTCGGATCCCCAAAATCGGGCAAGAAATTCACATCAAGAATTGCCGTCAGGTAGTCCACGAGGCCGATTCTCGCACGATTCAAGGCGTTTACATTTTTAAAGATGAAAAAGTGGCCGTTCCTGATGAAACCGCAAGCTTGAATCCGTTGAGCTAAGTTCCTGCCTGCTTCTTGATAAGTTCCAGGAATTCATCCTCACGGAGGATCTTAACCCCTAACTTCCGAGCTTGATCGAGTTTCGATCCGGGGTCGTCGCCTGCCACCACGTACGCGATCTTCTTGCTGATGCTGGATGAGACCGTGGCGCCCAACCGTTCAACCATGGTCTTGGCCTCATCGCGACTCAATCCTGCAAGCCCTCCCGTGAATACGAAACTCCTCCCTGCAAATGGCGTGGGTGCCCCACTCTGGGCAACAGATATTTCCGCAATTGAAAGTCCCAATCTCTGCAATCGATTGATCACGCGTCTGTTCGAATTTTCCTGAAAGTAAGATGTCAGACTCGCAGAAATCTCCGGACCAATTTCACGGATCGACTGGAAACGATCTTGATTGGCCGACATGATGGTATCTAGAGAGCCGAAATCTCTGGCCAGCACCTTTGCCATGTGCTGTCCCACTTGGCGGATCCCTAGGCCCATCAAAAAACGGTCTAAGGAAACCGTCTTGCTTCGAGCAATAGCATCGAGGAGCAGCGTAGAGGATCGTTCGGCAAAGCCCTCCAGTCTCAGGAGTTGCTCGCGACGGAGTTGATAGAGATCTGCCAGGTCCTGGACGAATCCTTGATCGACTAACTGGGCAACCGTTTTTTTCCCCAGTCCCTCGATATTGAGGGTAGACTTCAAGGCGAAATGTTCGATGGCGCCTTTCAGCTGAGCTGGACAGGCTGCTTGTCCGGTACAGTAAAAATAGGCGCCTACCCTTGCGACGGCTGAGTTGCACACTGGGCAGTAATTCGGCATCGCGAAGGGCGTTGCCCTGGTTTCTCCAGGCACGGGCACCCGCTCGGAGATCGCTGGAATGACGTCGCCGGCGCGCTCGACTTTGACGGTGTCGCCCACTCGGATATCTTTTCTCGCCACTTCATCGGCATTGTGAAGAGTCGCGCGGCTGATCGTGACGCCACCGACTTCCACCGGCCTCAAGAGTGCAAGGGGAGTCAGGGTCCCCGTCCGACCTACGGACACCAAGATATCTTGCACTACGGTGATTTCCTTGCGAGGGACAAATTTGTAGGCGATGGTCCAACGGGGGCTTCTGGATTTCGTGCCAAGCTGCTCCTGCCAGTCGTGTCGATTGACTTTGACGACCACCCCATCGATTTCATAAGAGAGATTGTTGCGCTGCTGTTCCGTTTCGCGATGAAAAGCCATCACGGCATCAATCGTTTCGCAACGTCGACGGAGACTGGGGACTGGAAAGCCCCACAGGGCCAGCGCTTCCAATTCATCCCAATGTGATGAAGGAGGCAGTCCATCCATTGCTATTACTTCGTAGCAGGTCACCACAAGGGGGCGATCAGCTGTGATATGCGAATCGAGTTGCCGAAGTGAGCCCGCGGCGGCGTTGCGCGGGTTTGCAAAGACATCGTTTCCTCGTTCCGTCATTCGACGATTGAGCGCATGAAAGTCGCCGAGGCGCATATAGACTTCCCCTCGAACGACCAGATGGGTCGGAGGGTGAGCGTTCGTCTGTAGCTGTAACGGCAAAGATCGAATCGTACGGAGATTGATGGTCACATCCTCGCCCGTGGTTCCATCGCCTCTGGTGGATCCCCGAACAAAGGACCCCTGGTCATAGACTAACTCCACCGAGAGGCCGTCAAATTTTGGTTCGACCGTGTACTCGACCTGGTCCGTTTCCAGTTCCCGCTTCATCCGCTGATCGAAGGCCAGGACATCATTCTGGTCGGCTAGAGAGTCCAGGCTCAGCATCGGTCGCTTGTGTTGTACCTTACCTAGTTCATCCAGAGGAGGGGCGCCGACGCGTTGGGTAGGGGAGTCAGACCTCACCAATTCAGGGTGGGCCCGTTCAAGTTCGACCAGTTCCCGAAACAAGCGATCGTACTCACCATCAGAAATCTCTGGGCGGTCCTTCACATAATAGCAATAGTCGTGATGTCTGATTTGAATCTTGAGGCGAGTTAGCCGCTCTTGTACGGAATACGTGGTGTCCGGTGTGGCGTCAGGGTTCTTATTGAATAGATCGTGCTGCATCGTGGCGGATCTTGTGACGGGTTAGCCTCAGTGACCGTTTCATTTGGACATAGCGATAGGTCTAAGTGGTGTGTCAGGGAATCTCCAGTAGTAGGATCTCCAAACAAGAAGCGTGAATGATGTCCACATGTGTCTGAGTGGAGCCTGTCAGATGTTTTAGTCAACCATGACCTGTCTGGACGAACGAAGAGACCTCAACGGAACTGACCGTAGCATGGGACTGCGGAGACGGTCAAACCACGAGCAAGGCCATTTCGCTTTGACTTTCGCAACGTTGGCCACTATTCTAAGCAACTCTTCGGTGCTAGTTTGATGTAGCCGGAGAGCCTTGTCTGCCTACTTTGCGAGAGGATGGAATGTGCCAAAGGAGGGACTTATGCAGAAGGAGGAGCACGGAGTAAACGATCGCTTATCAAAGAAGATCCTGCTGGGGATGCTCATGCTCAGCTGTGGCCCTCTTGTAAGCGGGTGTGTTGTGTTAGAAGAAAAATACAACGCAGAAAAAGCGCGAAGTTTAAACTTCCAGCGCTTGTTGGCGCAGGAAGAAAGGCGAACGGTTGAACTCGACAACGAAGTGAAGCGAACCAAGAAAGAACTGGCTGAATTCGAGGCCCGAAATCAAGAGTTGTCCGCGCAAGTGCAATCGGTACGTGAACAGATGGAGCGTCTCCAAGAAGAGGCAGAGGTCATCAAGGAATCGATGTTACTCGAACGGAAGGCGATGGAAGACATGCTCGAGGGTAGTACTCCATCCGTCAAGCCGAAGATGTCCGGGCCACCGACTGATTTCCTTAGCGATCTCGCGGGTGCGACGATTCATGTTGTGAAACCAGGGGAGACGCTCTTCCGTATCAGCCGACGCTATGGGATTGAGATCGAGAAGTTGAAGACGATGAATAAGCTGCCGGATGACATTATCGAAGTCGGGCAAGAGCTCATCATGGGAACGGAATAATAGACAGAACGAGATGGCAACACTGACGTATTCACTCAACTTGGATGAGTTTCGGTCCTACGCGAAGGAGGGCAACCTCATTCCGTTGTACCGCGAAATCCTGGCGGACCATGACACGCCGGTCTCGGCATTTACCAAGATCGACCATGGTCCGTCGGCCTATCTGCTGGAGAGTGTCCAGGGAGGGGAGGAGTGGGCGCGCTACTCCTTTCTAGGGAGTGGGTCTCCCATCATCATGGTCGAGGACCGTGGGGATCTTTGCATCAAGAAGGGAACGTGCAGCCGCCGTATCCCCAGTCATGGCGCCCCGTTGGATCGCCTGCGGGAGTTCATGGAGACCTATCGCCCCGTGACGGTTCCCGACCTGCCTCGTTTTGTAGGTGGAGCCGTGGGCTATCTCGGGTATGACATAGTGAAAACGTTCGAGGACGTTCCGTCTAGGAGGAAGGATCACCTCGGTCTTCCGGACTTTGCATTTCTTTTGACCGAGACGCTGCTCATTTTCGATAACGTCTCACAAAAAATCAAAGTAGTGGCCAACGCGCATGTGAAGTCCTCGTCAGAACGTGACGTTTGTTCGGCCTATCGTAAAGCGACGACCAGGATCGAGAAGATAATCGCCCGGCTCCGTCGGCCTCTTCGGCAAACTAAGCTGAAAGGACGGTGGTCGCCCATTCGCTTTACACCGAACATGAGCAAGGTAGATTTCGAAAAGATGGTCTTCCGCACCCAGGAATACATCAAGGCCGGAGATATTCTTCAGTGTGTGTTGTCTCAGCGATGGGAAACCAATTTGCAGGCGCCGCCGATTCAGCTCTATCGGGCGTTACGTGTCGTAAATCCATCCCCATACATGTACTACTTGCGTATCGTCGGAGTGGAAATCGTCGGCTCGTCTCCGGAAATTCTTGTGCGCTGCGAGGATGGCCTTGTCTCAGTGCGCCCGATCGCGGGCACGCGTCGCCGAGGCGCGACGGCTGAAGAAGATGCGCAGCTTGAGCGCCGCCTTTTGGCAGACACCAAGGAACGGGCCGAACACATCATGCTGGTTGATTTAGGCCGCAACGATGTCGGGCGGGTGGCCGAGCGGGGATCGGTACAGGTGGAATCGCTGATGAATGTGGAACGGTATTCGCACGTGATGCACATCGTATCGAACGTCACCGGAAAACTGGATGCCTCGAAGACCGTGTACGATGTACTGAAGGCCTGCTTTCCGGCTGGAACCGTCTCAGGCGCGCCGAAAATCAGAGCAATGGAGATCATTGAGGAGCTTGAACCTACCAAGCGTGGTCCCTATGCCGGCGCAGTCGGGTACATCAGCTTTTCTGGCAACATGGACATGTGCATCAATATTCGAACGGTGGTGGTTTTGCGCCATCAGGCCTTCATTCAGGCTGGAGCCGGCATCGTCGCCGATTCGAATCCAGAGCATGAGTATGAAGAAACTTGCAACAAAGCCCGCGCGATGATGAAAGCAATTGAATTGGCAGAGCAGGGGCTGGAATAGGATGGAACCTATGGCGAATAGCATAGGACCGATAGCAAGAGAGCGGATTTCGTCTTCTTCTGTTCATGCCATCAGTTATCAGCCATAAACTCCCATTAAAGCCATGTTGTTGGTCATCGATAACTACGATTCCTTCACCTACAACCTTGTGCAGTATCTTGGAGAGCTGGGTGAAGATGTCCAGGTCTATCGCAACGACAAGATTGCTCTCAGTCGGATTGACGATCTGCATCCCAGCCGGATCCTGATTTCCCCTGGCCCTTGTACACCCAAAGAAGCCGGCATTTCGGTCGATACGATCTCTAGGTTTGGAGGAAAGATTCCGATTCTTGGTGTCTGTTTGGGCCATCAGTCGCTGGCCGTTGCCTATGGAGGAGAAGTCATCCGTGCTCCGCGTTTGATGCATGGGAAGACGTCACAGATCAAGCATGACGGAAAAACGATCTATCGATCATTGCCCAATCCATTTGAAGCGACGCGCTATCATTCGTTGATCGTGAATCGGGTGAATCTTCCTGGCTGCTTTGAGATTTCGGCGGAGACCGCTGAGGGTGAGATTATGGGACTCCGTCACAAGGCGCTGGGTGTCGAAGGAGTCCAGTTCCACCCAGAATCGATCCTTACGACCGTCGGGAAAGACCTGCTCTGGAACTTTCTGAAACTCAAGTCGACTCACACTGATTTTCGATCATGATCAGAGATGCGCTTGCCAAATTGGCTGATCGAACCAATCTTTCCGCACAAGAGGCGGAAGAGGTCATGTCCGAGATCATGAACGGAGCGGCGGCCCCAACTCAGATTGCTGCATACCTCATGGGGCTCAGGCAGAAAGGCGAAACGGTCGATGAAATTGTCGGTTCGGCGAGAGCCATGCGGTCACGAGCCACCCGAATCAGAGTCGGCGCACAAATCGTTGTGGATACATGTGGAACCGGCGGCGACGGAGCCCACACGTTCAATATCTCCACCACGGCGGCATTGGTAGTTGCTGGAGCTGGGATCACCGTGGCCAAGCACGGCAATCGTTCCATTTCATCCAAATCCGGCAGCGCTGACGTGTTGAGCGCCCTCGGCGCCAAGATTGATCTGACGCCCAATCGTGTGGCTGACTGTATTGATGAGATTGGCATCGGGTTCTTGTTTGCACCGCGCTACCACGGTGCGATGCAGCATTGTGCCGGGCCAAGGCAGGAAATAGGGATCCGCACCCTCTTGAATGTGCTTGGGCCTTTGACGAACCCGGCTGGAGCCACGTACCAAGTTTTGGGTGTTTACGATGTAAAATTGACTGAAATTCTTGGGCAAGTCTTGCTGCAATTGGGTTCACAACATTGTTTTGTGATCCATGGCATGGATGGAATGGACGAAATCACGTTGTCGGATCGGACGAAGTTGTCTGAAGGGAAAGGCGGTGTGGTGTCGAGTTATTTCACGGCTCCGGAAGAGTTCGATCTGCAGCGCGTGGCGCAAAATGAAATCTCAGGAGGTACGCCTGAGGACAATGCACGCATCACCAAAGACATCTTGCAGGGCAGGAAAAGTCCGAAGCGGGATATCGTATGTCTCAATGCCGCTCCTGCAATGGTCGTAGGGAGAAAAGCGAACACGCTGCAAGAAGGGTTTCGTCTTGCTCAACAAGCGATTGATTCGGGGGCCGCCGCCGAGAAACTGGATCGGCTCATTGCGTATACCCTAAAAGTGTAACCGGCCATGATTCTCGATCAGATTCTTGAGCATAAGAAAGCGGAAATTAGGCATAAGCAGAGCCGTTCCCATCTCGCAAATCTCAAGGCGGCGATTCGCGATACGGCACCGCCGCTGGGCTTTGCCGTGACGCTGGAGGCCACCAAGACCGCCACGAGTCCAGCCCTGATTGCAGAAGTGAAGAAAGCCTCACCGAGTTTGGGGCTCTTACGTACAGAATTTGCTGAGAAGTTCGACCATCTGGCTATCGCACGCTCGTACCATGAGCATGGGGCGTCGGCCGTCTCCGTCTTGACGGACAAGGATTTCTTCCAGGGTGACCTTCGGCATCTGGCAGAGATCAAGAACGCGCTGCCGATTCCTGCACTCAATAAGGAATTCATGGTCGGGGAGGTGCAGTTTTATGATGCACGGGCCAACGGTGCCGATGCCGTGTTGCTCATCGTCGCTGCGTTGGAGCGGCGGCAACTCATGGATTTCTATGCTCTAGCCACCGAGCTTGGGATGGACACCCTCTTTGAGACTCATCACGAGCGGGAACTGGACATGGTCTTGGAATGGATTCCCACTGCGAGGATGATTGGTATCAACAATCGAGATCTGAACACATTCACGACCGACCTTGGCGTGACCTTTCGGTTGGCCAAAAGAATTCCGGCCGACAAGCTCATCGTTAGCGAAAGTGGCATTCATAAGCGTGATGACGTGATGCAGCTTGTTGAGGCAGGCATTCACGCAATGTTGATAGGGGAATCGCTCATTCGTGCCGATGATATTCGGACAAAAATAACAGACCTTTGTGGTCGCGCCCGTAGCGAACCTCTGTCTTGAGGAGGGGACCGAAGATAATAGGTCCACATTATATCGAGGTATCGAGCTAATGAATGTCCTTAAGTTGGGTGTGTGTTTTCCTACTATGAGTAAGACGTCGCTTTCCTGGGATGCTTGGATCGGCACCAGTAAAGATGATCGTGTGTGCGATCACGGTATCCCGACTCGCTGCCATGCCTTAAGGGTGGGGGAAAAGCCTGTGAATGGCCCATCCGATGGACGGCCGAGGCAACGGGAAATATGATCGTACAATTTGATGCCAAAGGGCAGACGTGCCAGTGGACGTATCGAGATTCCTATGGTGATCGACGCTGTCTAAGTCAACGTTCATAAGCTAACGGGGACCACCGTGCTGAAGGTCAAGATTTGCGGTATTACGAATTCCGAAGACGCGATGGTCGCGGTTATGGCAGGTGCCGATGCATTGGGGTTTATCATGTACCGGAAGAGTCCTCGTTTTGTGGAGCCTGCGGTGGCTCGATCCATTGTCGCAGGACTTCCGCCATTCGTCCTGCCGATCGGAGTGTTCGTCAACGAAGACGCCAGCGTGGTTCGCACACTCATGGATGAATGTGGGTTCGCATTGGCCCAGCTACACGGGGCTGAATCCGCATTTTATTGTCAAAACCTTGGGCGCTCAGCGCTCAAAGCGCTTCGCTTGAAGGATCGCGATTCTTTTCTCGCCCTGGCTGAATTCCAAGGGAGGGCGCACATCCGCGGATTCGTCATCGATGCTTTTTCGGATCAAGCCTATGGCGGTACAGGGCAGACCGTTGATTGGACATTAGCGGCAGTGGCGGCTCGGTCAGCGCCGATTCTCTTGGCCGGCGGCCTCACGCCGTCGAACCTGGCCGAAGCGATTCGGCAGGTGCATCCTTACGGGGTTGATGTCAGCAGCGGTGTAGAAGAGCGTCCAGGGAAAAAAGATCCTGCCAAGGTGAAAGCGTTTATTGAGGCGGCGAGGCTTGTGCCCATCTGATCGACCCAACTATAATCCTGGCGATTGAATTGAGAAGGATCTGATTGCACATGCCCACACTTCCCGACAGCCACGGCCGATTTGGGCCCTATGGCGGCCGGTATGTGCCTGAAACCCTCATGCCGGCGTTGCTTGAGCTGGAAGTGGAGTATGCCAAAGCGAAGAAGGACCGCCACTTTCAGAAAGAACTTACCTACTATCTAAAACAGTATGTGGGGCGCCCCACGAGTTTGTTTTGTGCCGATCGGCTTAGCAAGCGGCTGGGCGGCGCCAAGATTTATCTCAAGCGGGAAGACCTCTGCCATACCGGCGCGCACAAGATCAACAATGCGATTGGGCAAGTCCTTCTCGCCTTACGGATGAAGAAACCGCGGATCATTGCTGAAACGGGAGCGGGGCAGCATGGCGTCGCGACCGCCACGGTAGCCGCGCTGTTTGGACTGCAATGTGAAATCTACATGGGCACGGAGGACATGCAGCGGCAAGCTTTGAATGTGTTCCGCATGCGACTGCTGGGTGCGACCGTGACAGGCGTGAATACCGGTAGTCGTACCCTGAAAGATGCCATAAGCGAAGCTATGCGCGATTGGACGACACATGTTCGGACCACGCACTACATTCTCGGCTCCGTTCTTGGGGCGCATCCTTATCCCATGATGATCCGTGATTTTCAGGCGATCATCGGCCAGGAAGCGCGAAAACAAATTCTTTCGGCTGAGGGCAGGTTGCCGGACTATCTGGTGGCATGTGTCGGCGGAGGAAGTAATTCCATCGGCCTCTTCCATGCCTTTCTCCGCGATAAGAAGGCCAAGATGGTTGGTGTGGAGGCGGGGGGACTCTGCATCGCGAGCGGTAAGCACGCGGCTCGGTTCTCAGGCGGTAAGCCAGGGGTCTTGCACGGCACGATGACCTTTCTCCTTCAGGACGACAAAGGGCAGATCAATTTGACCCATTCCGTGTCAGCCGGCCTGGACTATGCGGCTGTGGGGCCTGAGCATAGCTTCTACCATGATCAGGGCCGTGTCGACTATACCAGCGCGACGGACGATGAAGCCATGTCGGCCTTTGATCTGCTCGCCCACGAAGAGGGAATCGTCCCGGCGTTGGAAAGCGCTCATGCCATCGCCTATGTCGTCAAGCTGGCGCCGAAACTGAAGAGGTCGCAGGTGATCATCGCTAATCTCTCCGGTCGTGGAGACAAAGACGTTCAGCTAGTCGCTCGCATGCGAGGCGTCACGCTATGACCGGACGGCTGGAATCCACATTCGAGCGGCTGCGTGGGCAAGGAGAGAAGGCGCTCATTGCCTACCTCATGGCCGGAGACCCTGGGCTTGCTGAAACAGAACAACTTGTGTTGGCGCTGGAGCAGGCAGGCGCCGATATTATAGAACTGGGCGTGCCCTTCTCAGACCCGATCGCAGACGGGCCGGTGATTCAGCAGGCGGCCGAACGAGCATTGCGGAACGGCACCTCTCTCGGACAGATCTTTGCATTAGTCAAGTCACTTCGGCAACGTACGGCAATCCCGATGGTGCTGATGCTCTATTACAACTCCATCCACGTGATGGGCGATGAGGCTTTCTGCAAGGCAGCCATCGCCGCTGGTGTCGATGGATTGATTGTGCCTGATATGCCGCCGGACGAGGCGGAACCGCTCAAAGCTCCGGCAGAGGCGGCTGGGCTGCCGCTCATCTTCTTGCTTGCCCCAACCAGCACGACTGATCGACGAAAATTTGTGGCGCGGCAGTCACGGGGATTCGTCTATTACGTGTCGCTCACGGGGATCACAGGGGCGAAGCTCAGCAACGTGGCGGATGTCGGCCACAATGTCGAGAAGATCAGAAAGGTCTCTGCGGTTCCTGTTGCCGTCGGCTTCGGAGTGGCCACACCGGAGGATGCCGCCAAGGTATCGAAGATCGCCGACGGTGTGATTGTCGGCACCGCAATCGTAAAACGCATCGCTTCCCACCAACAGGACCCTGTCATGATCGAGGATGTGGCTGGGTTCGTCCGGTCCTTGAAAACGGCCATGACCGAGGCAGCTCATTAGCCGTTCAGCCGCACGTTCCTTCTGAGGGGGATAGAACGAACAGAATCTGCGGCTAGGGCTTTGGCTGGGGAGGCATGTACTTAATCATCTCGTCGGTGAGTTCTTTGGCGATGTCTTTCAGGTTCGGCCTGAAAAACATGTAGCTGCTTGAACTTTCGTGGCGCGCTTTCCAGATCGTAGTCCCCGTGGTGGCGTCGATCAATCGCAGCGACAATCCCACACGGCCGACGTTGTCACCGTCTTTCCTCGCATACTCCCATGCCTTGATACGAACAATGAGGAAGGACTCTACGTTCAAGGCCTTGCCGAGCTTAATGGCTGAATCCTTGTCCGACCGTCCGGTCATTTCCAATCGAGAAAAATAGAAAACCAACGAGTCGAAGGCTTCCTTCGATTCTTGAAAAATGTCGGTTACTTGTTCGGCCTGGACGACTCGTTCAATTTGTCCCGTTTTGCTGATCGACGTGGCCAACAGCTCCTGGATGTCTTCACGGGCGCTATCGTACTGGCTTGCCATCGGAGGGAGCACGGCGATCGATTGAGGCCGGAAGGCTTTGCCTCCCGGGCCTTCCCACATTTCTTGAAGCCCACCGCATCCGGACAGGGTGAGGGCAAGAAGTGTGACGCTCAGGAGCAATCGTCTGCGAATCGTGGCCGACATAGATTTTAGTATACCATTAGATCGCAGATGTTCAATGAGATTGCCCGGCAAAGGCCGCGGCAAGGAAAGAGATGAGGAGGTCCTGCCTCACTTTATGTGAGTCGTTTGGCCTTTCAATGGGCTTGCTGATCGGAGTAATTTCTTCAATCCTTCCGTGTTCTGGGTACCATGTGGCACCGTCAAGTCTCTGAGCGATGTGAGAACCAAGCCGTCGATCTATGTCAACATGCTAGTAAAATGTCAAAGAGACAGAGCCCGAAGCGAGCGCGCCCTGTTCGCGGAAATCGTACCCACCGCCAATATCGAAGCGAAAAGCGAAGTACCGTAGACCAAACCCTGCAGTGGGGGTACACGGGGACTAGGCATCTTGTACGTTCTTGAAAGTGCCGACCCGAAGAGAGAGGAATTGAGAGAGAAACGTTTGCTCGGCCCCCAGGCTGAGCACTTGGCTCTTCACGCCAGGCACAAAAGTCTTGTTCGAAGTCACATACATGTCAGCGGTTAACGTTAGACTGGAGTAGGGGTTGACCGCGACACCGCCTCGAACTTGTGGATTGAGCTTAAATTTGCTCCCATCAGGTGCATCAAATTCAGGCTGATTGATATCCTTCGCTACGACGCCAACCCGAAGCCAGGACGAAGGGCGATAGATCGCACCGGCATCGATGCCGAAGTCCGTGGAGAGTTTCGCTTTCCCAAAGTTGTCGGACATGGTGACGTCCTGTCCTCCCACCACGGAAACTGACCCGGTATAGGCGGCGGCACCTTGGATTATTTTTGCCGTGATGCCAATCGCCAAGGTCTTCTCCCAAAATGCGTAGGCATAGGAGAATGCAGCTTGCCGGGCTTCAAATCCTCTCAGAAGGAAAGCTCCTTGTAAATCCCCACCGACTTCCACAAACTTATTGCTGGGATCGACAAAGGCTCCTGACGTCGCCACATCGGACACATTGAAGCCGACGGCATGCGCCCCCAAGCGCCCCTTAAAGTACAATCCACCAGCGGCTAGACCCGACAGGGTTCCGCCATTGATACGGTCTGCGAGAGCTTGGGCGCCGGCAGGATTGGGAGGCGTGAAGTTCTCAATGGCATCTAATGTGGCACGAACTTCCAATCGATCGATAGCTTGTCCAGATGCCTGTACCCGGGAATCCACCGTCTGAGTCATGGCCAATCCGGCTGGATTCCAATAGGTGGCGAGCGAGTCGGTGGTCACTGCCACGCCGGCGCCACCCATGCCGGCAGCACGAGGCCCTACGACGACAAATTCTACGGCCATTGCCTGGGTGGGGATCCCTGCCAGAAAGACCAGCACGTAAATGTTTCGAAGAGTGCAGTTCATTCCCAACTTCCTAAGAAGTCCTCAATATTCCGTACGAAAGGCAGTCTAGTAATCGCGATCTGGCTCGGCAAGGGTTAGACGATCATTCCATCCTGCATGTAAACGATGTGGTCTGACTGGGCAGACAGCTTGTCATTGTGAGTCACGATAACGAAGGTTGTTCCACGGGCTTTGTTCAAATCGCGTATCAATCCGAACAACCCTTCCCCGGTATGCGTATCGAGATTGCCGGTCGGTTCATCAGCCAACACCATATCCGGTTTCTGCATAAGCGCCCGAGCCATGGCGACACGTTGCTGTTCGCCGCCTGACAACTCTCCGGGTTTATGATGAAGGCGTTGGTCTAGTCCTACTTCGGTGAGCAGCGCCGTCGCTTCGGATTCGACAGACGCGGGATCACTACGTTGCACGAGCGCCGGCATACAGACGTTCTCCAAAGCTGTGAACTCAGGCAGCAGATGGTGAAACTGAAACACAAAGCCAATACGTCGATTGCGAAACTCCGCTTGCTGAGTTTCCGTCATCTGAAAGAGGTCTTGACCATTGAACGTCACCGTGCCGCTGGTGGGTTTGTCGAGGGTCCCGATGATATAGAGCAAGGTACTCTTGCCGGCTCCCGAAGCCCCCATAATGGCGATCAGTTCGCCGCGCTGAATCTCAAGATTAATCCCCTTGAGCACCGGCAGCTCGTAAGACCCCATTGGAAAGGATTTATGAAGATCTGTAACTTTGATCATAATGGTACCTAGGCGTCAGCACTCAGCCGTTTCTCAAACCTGACAGCTGACGGTCGAATGCTGACGGCGGTCTTGTTATTCATAGCGCAGCGCTGCAACCGGTTCGAGCTTTGCCGCCTGGTTCGCTGGATATACTGTGGCGACGAAACTAATCATGAGGGCCGATCCAGCCACGAGCAGCACGTCCTCGGCCTGCACGTGGACTGGAATCCTCGAGATGTAGTACACGGTCGGATCAAAGCTCCAAAACGTTTGGATCAACCAAAGAAACACATAGCCCAGCGGAATGCCGATGGCAGTGCCGGAAAATCCGATGATCAACCCGTTCAACATGAAGATCCGCCGGATACTACGCTTGGTCGCTCCCATCGCCTTGAGGATCGCAATTTCTTTCTGCTTCTCCGAGACGATCATCGTCAGCGTGCTCACGATGTTGAACGAAGCCACAATCGTGATCAGAACGAGCAGCAGGAACATCATCGTCTTTTCCAGCTTAAGGGCCGAGAAGAGATTGCGGTTCATCTGCATCCAATCCCTAGCTCTGTGGCTGAAACCTAATTCACGTTCGATGTCGCGAGCGATCTCGCCGGCATGGAACACGTCCTTCACCTTCACTTCAATCCCAGACACGCTTGCCGCCATGTTGAAGAATTTCTGCGCCTCGCCGAGTTCGATATAAGCCAGTGATGAATCGTATTCGTACATGCCGGAATTGAAGAGCGCCACCACCGCAAATGTTCGAATCTTCGGCACCATGCCCATCGCGCTAATCGGCCCGACCGGAGACACTACGTTGAGCGTATCGCCGACAAATACCCCAAGCCGATGAGCCAGTTCCTTGCCGAGAATGATGCCTGGTTTATCGACCAACTGAGGCTCTCCCCGCGGATTGTCAACCGGAACCTGTGTGATCTTGACGGGTGTGAGAAGATCGGTCAGTTGCCCCGTCGATATATTCTTGGCCAATTCGGTGACATGGGCCTCGCGCTGTGGGTCGATGCCGCGCAAGACGATGCCTTGTACACCGGTTTGTGTGATCAGTAGGACTTGGCGGAGCACAAAAGGCGTCGCAGCGACGACATTGGGAATCGTCTGAATTTTCTCAACGAGTGGATCGTACTCCGTCATGTTCTTTTCCATCCGCTCTTGCACTATAATATGGGCTGTGGTGCCGAGAATCTTGCTCTGAATGTCTTCCTTGAAACCGGTCATGATGCCGACCGTGCCGATCAAGGCAGCAACCCCAAGCGTAATGCCCACGATCGAGACGAAGGTGTTGAGCGAAATGGTTCGGTTGCGTCGCTTGGCGCGCAGGTATCGGAGCCCAACGAAGATCTCATAGGGCAGTGCCACTATGATTGCCCCGGCATACCGGGAAGTTGAAATACGCTGTCAGCTTCATTCTCACTTCGCTCAAAGCCTCGACGTAACATAATGAATACGTTTCGACTGTTCGCTTGCTGCGGCCTAGCTGGGCGATGTATTTGAACATCCTGTAACATTTCTCTGGTTTTCCTCGTGTTCATTTCTCTGGTCTGAGCTGTGGGAAGAGCACTACGTCACGGATGGAAGCTTGATTGGTGAAGAGCATGATCAGTCTATCGACCCCAATTCCTTCCCCGGCCGTCGGCGGCATCCCGAACTCAAGCGCACGGAGGAAATCCTCATCGACGAGATGCACTTCTTCGTCGCCGGCCTCACGCTGGGCCGCGTGGCTTTCAAAGCGTTCTCGTTGGTCCAATGGATCGTTCAACTCGGAAAAGGCATTGGCGATTTCCCTTCCGGCGATGTAGAGCTCGAACCGATCCGTGAGGGTGGGGTTTGAGTCTTTACGCCTGGCTAGCGGCGAAATTTCGATCGGGTAGTCCGTGATGAACGTGGGTTGTTGTAAATTGGGTTCGACTGTTTGCTCAAAAATCTCCTGCACGATATTGAACAGCGATGCTTTTGGGTCCACCGGCACATTGAGCTGTTTGGCTGCGGCTAGTGCCTTATCCCTATTTTGTAGTACGAACGGTTCGATTTTGTTCGCCTCAAGAATCGCTTGGTGGTATGACCAGCGCCGCCATGGTGGCGTGAGCGTGATCTCTTTCCCTTGATATTCGATGATTGTCTTGGCGAAGATTTGTTGGGCAAGGCCGGAGACGAGCTCTTCCGTTAAGACAATCAGATCATGATAATCCGCATAGGAGACGTAAAACTCCAGCATCGTGAATTCGGGATTGTGAATAGTCGAGATGCCTTCATTCCTGAAATTTCGATTGATCTCGAACACGCGAGGAAACCCGCCGACGATTAGGCGCTTCAAATACAACTCCGGCGCAATGCGCAGATAGAGATCGACACCGAGAGCGTTGTGATGTGTGACAAACGGCTTGGCTGCTGCGCCGCCTGGAATCGGATGCATCATTGGGGTCTCAACTTCAAGAAATCCCCGTTCGATCAGAAAGGCCCGGATACCGGCAATGATCCGGCTCCGCGTCGAGAAGATCTGATGGACTTCGGGGTTGGCGATCAGATCGACGTACCGCTGTCGAAAGCGAGTTTCCACATCTGTTAGCCCATGCCACTTTTCTGGCAACGGACGGAGCGCTTTACTCAGAAAGGTGAGCTGATGGACTTCGACCGTGAATTCATTCGTTTTGGTGCGGAACAAGACACCGGCCACGCCAATCCAGTCCCCAAGATCGAGCTGCTCCGTTACTTTGGAGGCCTGTTCCGAGAGAAGATCCTTCTTGAGATAGACTTGGAGGCGGTCGGAACCGTCTTGCAGTACGGCGAACCCGGCCTTACCGAAACGCCTCAGGGCTACAACGCGTCCCGCGAATGTGCAGGAAATTTTTTCTTGCGCTAAAACCTCTTTCGTTTTTTCGCTGTGCTGCATGATGAGCTGGCCGGCCCGGTCCTTCACCTCGAAGCGGGTACCGTAGGGGGCCACACCGGCTTCGCGGAGGCGCTCCAGTTTCTTGATCCGTTGCTGTCGCTGTTCGTTCAGTTCATCCATACAAAGATCAGAATGCGTATTGCGTTTTGGTAAAGAATTGAAGGCGTTACAGATCTTCGTCATGTTCACTGACTGACGATAGATGATTGCTTTCTTTCGCGAGTTTCTTTTTCAAATAGGCTTCGATGAATCCATCGATCTCGCCGTCCATGACGGATGAAACATTGCCGCTTTCATAGGCAGTCCGGTGATCCTTGACCATCTGATAGGGCTGGAACACGTAGGAGCGGATTTGACTGCCCCACGCAATCTCTTTCTTCTCGCCGACGATCGCATTGAACTCCGCTTCCTTCCTTTTTTGTTCCAACTCAAACAGGCGCGACTTCAAGATCTTCATCGCGCCGGTCCTGTTTTGGAGTTGGGACCGTTCGTTCTGGCATTGTACGACGATCCCGCTCGGTCGGTGAGTAATGCGGATTGCCGTTTCGACCTTGTTCACGTTCTGTCCGCCGGCGCCGCCGGCGCGGAAGGTATCAATCCTGAGATCCTTGTCTTCGATCACCACATCGATATCTTCGCTCAATTCCGGATAGACGAACACCGAAGCGAACGATGTGTGCCGTCGCTTGTTGGAGTCGAACGGGGAAATGCGCACCAGGCGATGGACCCCTGCTTCCACGTTCAAATAGCCATAGGCATAGGGGCCGGTGATTGACACGGTCGCGCTCTTGATGCCGGCTTCGTCGCCGGCCAGCAGATCCATCGTTTCCACCTTGAACTTTTTGTTTTCTGCCCACCGCACGTACATGCGGAGAAGCATCTTCGCCCAGTCCTGCGATTCCGTTCCGCCGGCACCCGGATGAATCGCGAGAATCGCGTTATTCGGGTCCAACTCGCCGGAGAGGAGGAGTTCCACGCGCAGGGTTGCCAGGCGAGGTTCCAATTGAATCAGTTCGGTGGTCAGTTCCTTTTCGAGACTGGCGTCACCGCTATCGTGAGCCAGTTCCAGCAGGGCGCCCAGATCACCCAATTTGGTTTCGATCTCATGCCACTGTTGAAGTTCACGCTTGGTCGTCGCTTTCTTCCGGCTAATAGCGGCAGCGGTGCGGGCATCGTTCCAGAAATTCGGCTGCACCATCTGGGCTTCAAGTTCTTGCAGGTCAGCGGTCATGCGGGCAAGGTCAAAGATGCCCCCGTAACTCGGCGACTTGTTCACCAATGGCGCGAACGCGAACTTGTACTTCATCCAACATGGAACGACCCTTCTCCCGTTACGCGGGCGTGCGTGATAGCGGTTGTGCCGTGGACGGGTTCCTTCGTGCGGAAATAACCGAACAGGCACAAAAGTGTGCAGATTATAGCACAGGCGTAGGCAAACACATCTCCGTAGTAGCTGTAAAAAGTGCGGGACTGCCTAACCGGGATTGTGGCTTTTAACACTTGCTCTGTGAAAAGTGGGGTGGCCTGCATGATATGCCCGAAGGGATCGATGAAACCGGAAATCCCGGTGTTGGCAGCACGCGCGAAGGCCAGATGATTTTCCACCGAGCGAAAGACCACCATGGAGAAGTGCTGCGCGGGTGCCGATGAAGGACCGAACCAGCCATCATTCGTGATCGTGACCAAAAACTCCGCGCCGTTTGCCGCAAATTGGCGGACCAGATCCGGGAAGATCACCTCGTAGCAAATGGTCACGCCGAACTTTACGGGTCGTGGATCGACCGGATTGCCGCTGCCCAGTGACTTGGGGGTGAACGACAGAATCGTCGAGCCGGCTCCTGCTTCAAAGTCGCCGATCCCTTCCACGAGTTTGTCGAGAAAGAACAGCAGCGACGATTTCAGCGGAATGTATTCTCCGAACGGCACGAGATGGTGTTTGTCATAACGGCCGAGCAGCTTACCGTCGGTCGCCAGCAGATAGGCGCTGTTCAAGAGATAGGGCCTGCGATCTGGATAGAACCGCAAAGCCGGGCTGCCAAGGAGAATCGGCGCCTTCGCGCGATCCGCCCAGGCGACCAACTGCAACTGGTATTCCTTTTCTCGCTCCAGGATGAACGGTGTCGCAGCTTCCGGCCAGACGACCAGGTCTGTACCGGTTCCCAGCTGGGCGGTCAGCCGGTCGAACCGTTGCATCGTCTCGTCACGGTATGCGACGTCCCACTTCATCGCCTGCTCGATGTTGGGTTGCACCAGGCCTATGGTAAGAGAGGTTCTTGGCCGCTTCAGAGTCTCGCCTGTCAACACCGACGAACTGTAGAACCAGGAAAGCACCATGAGCATCGCGGTGGTCGTGACTAATTCCCAAGGAAGCTTTACCGGGTGAAATCCACGGAAGAAGGGCATTATCCATAAGAACAACTCAGCCAATGCCAGATTGACAAGTACGATCAAGAACGAAACCCCATACACCCCCGTATGGTCAGCAATCTGAATCAGGTCCAGTTCACGGTATTGCGAATACCCCAGGAGACACCAAGGAAGGCCTGAGAGGAAGTAGGTACGGAGCAACTCTAATGCGACCCAGAAGCAGGGTGCGAAGAAAATCCCATATCTTGGGATGATATTGCGTAACCAGACGACAGCGAGGCAGTACAGCCCAACGTATAGCCCGAGGTAGGCGGCGAGTAGCAACAGAAGGGCATAGCTGATGGGGAAAGGCACGTTCCCATAGGTCGTCATGGTCGTCACCACCCAGGCCATGATGCCGGTGAATCCAATGAGACCGGTCAGACATCCAAGCCAAAACGCGCGTTGTCTTGAGCATTGATCGAGGGCAAGATGCAGAGGAATGAGGACGACCCAGGCAAGCAACCCCAGATCGAACTTGGGGAAACACAGGGGCAACAGCAACCCGCTCGCGCAGGCAAGGAGTATCTGGCGCGAACGAACTCGATCCATTATTTCGTACCATAGCGAAAGCCCCTACGACTTTCAAGGGAACACTTGAACAATCAGGAACTTGAGTTGCGCGTGAGGTGTTTTTCGCTGTCGAAAGAGGTATTCTACTCCATGGAACGGCGTCAGCACCGGCGGGTTCCGGCGCAAGTCAAAAGTCTGCTCCGGGGAAATTCTCACGAGGTCGAAGGCGAGGCCGTCAATCTCTCACTTGGCGGCGCCAAGATTGAGAGCCCCTTGGTCGTCCAGCCTGGCAACCAGATTACAGTAAAGCTCATTATTCCAGGGGTTGAAGAGCCGCTCTATATCGAACAAGCGCAGGTCCAGTGGATTCACGATCAGACGTTCGGTGTCCGGTTCCTGGAAATCCGGCAGCAGGAGTTGGATGAATTAGAACAATTAATAGAGGAATGTATTATCCTCGACGAAAGCGAAGACGCATGAAGCTCGGGACTACCCAAACTCAGCCGCACCGTGTGGTCCCTCGCACGTGGATCGACGGCGAAACGACCGTTGGCTCGCAAGCCGGCTGGCGTATCCGGCGGCAAGGGTGGACGACCAAGTGCCTGCTCAGCACAGTCCTTAGACTGACCTTTCCTTGGCGGTCTCGCCTTGGGCGGTGCCGTCAGTCAGCTCAGTCGAATCCAAACAAACTAGACCTCCTGCCATCGGCGATAGGCCGTCAGCGTTTAGTAGGAGGTTTCTGCTCCTGTTTCTGATGTGTCCTTGTCAGCGGGGTTGCGACAGTGGAACCAAATGTTTTGCCGAAGCCCTGCACAAGCACAAGATGGGTGTCCTGGAGCCGCAGTTCCCAGAGCGCAAAATCACCAACGCCAAACATCGGTGCTGCGAGTAGAAACTGCGCCAAGGTACTGTTTCTTGATCGCCGCATAGGCTGGCGCGCCGGACGTCAACATGGCCGTCTCCACTTGGAGGTTCATCGCCTTCAAGGAGAGAGGATCTATTTCAGCCGGTCCGGCTCGGAGATGAAGAACGAGAGATTCGGAACAACCAGCAGGTGTTGCGGATGTAGCGCCAGTCGACTGAGATCCAGATGGATTCGCGTCCAATCGGGGCCGAACACGTACGGCACATGTGACTCAAACGACCGGTCGTTCCGCAGCGTCAACAGCACCGAGTCCGAACATCCTGCACCAAAGCCGCCCAGTCTTTCTGGACGTCCTAATTTGTCAATGCATCTGCCATAGCGCCTTCGGAGGTTTCGGTCAAACGAGTTGATGCTAGTAGCCTGCGCCTCATGAATGTCAATCTCAATAGGAGTACTATGACCAAAATCTATCTGCACTTGATCGAGTGGCAACAGAAGCGTACTTCGCACACATTAGTTTTCTTGCCTCACCTGAACCCTGAGGCCTATCGTAATCCTGTGGGGGGAGTAAACGCCCCGAGGGAATATGGTTCATAAGGGGGTCGAGCGTGAGGACGGTGTGCAGGACCAGCTTGTACTGGGAAGTCTAAAATCCTCCCAAGATCTCCGCCGTACCTACTAACTTTCGGTAGGTGCGTGCTCCTCCCACCTTAATCCTCATTCCCAATTCCCATTGGAATCATTGCTCTCCCTCCTTGGCCTGCTTAACGGTTTCCCTTTTTGGCGCCTAGCCTAACGGGAATGCAGCGAGGGACCAACAGCAGGAAGTTCCCTGATCTCTGTGTCGTCATCATCTGTAAAATGAGGGTCCCCGGCAAGTCGATTCATCGTATGACCAGGCACAGACCTTAGGAACTGCACGCGAACACGAGCGCGCAATGTGATGTAATACGTCTACTTCTGCGAGAGCAGTTTACCAAACACATTATCACGTATCTCCTTGAAGGTACTCGCCGCGCCCAGGTGTTTCGTGTCGATGCGCCGAGCGGTCAGCTGTTGCATAACGCCGTGCTGGGCATCGACTTGCTCCAAGCTCACACGGCCGATGGTCTGTAGGAGGCGCTCGTCTCAGCCGAGCTGGGCGAGAAACTGAAGGAAGCAGGCGTAGCACCTGTGACACTTTTGACGACTGGATGCCACACGGAAGGTACCAGTCGGATCATCTGATTTTTCCAGTCTGGCAAATCCCTGTGATCGCACTCCGCTTTGTTGCCTGCCGCTGTGATTTATGATACCAAGTGGTTCCCTTCAACATTGTGAGGGGCTGAATGAATAAGAAAAACGCATCGACGCAACCTGCCCCTTCCGCATCACTCAAGAAACCCGTTCGAGAATCAGCCGCTCGCAAGAAAGCCACCGCAACGTCGGTGCAGCAGGTAACAGCGGTGGAGATGGGTTCTCGCCAACGGGAAATTTCTGTTTCTGAATTCTTTACGAAGAATCGGCATCTGCTTGGTTTCGACAATCCACGCAAGGCACTGCTGACTTGTGTCAAGGAAGCGGTGGATAACGCGCTGGATGCCTGCGAAGAAGCCGGGATTCTTCCCGATGTGATGGTCCAGCTTGAAGTCGTCCCAACTGGGAGCACGACGCCCTCGGCGAGCCAGGCGACAAGATTTCTTATCACTGTCATGGACAACGGACCAGGGATCGTTCGCCAGCAGATCCCCCGCATTTTCGCAAAGCTGCTCTACGGGTCCAAGTTTCATCGCTTGTGTATGAGCCGCGGCCAGCAGGGGATCGGCATCTCCGCCGCCGGCATGTATGGGCAGCTCACGACCGGGAAGCCTATGAAGATCATTTCGCGCACCGGTCCAAAATCCGCCGCACATTTCTTCGAAGTCCAGATCGATGCGAAGAAGAACGAACCGCTCGTTCATGCGAATAAGCAGATCGAGTGGAATCAACACCAAGGCACGCAAGTCACACTCGAAGTGGAAGGGAAATATCAGAAGGGTCGCAACTCGGTGGACGAATGGCTGGAGCAGACCTCAATCGCCAATTCGCATGTAAGGCTAATCTACCAGACGCCGGAAGGCGAGACGAAAGAGTATCCACGCACGTATCATGAACTGCCGCCGGCGCCGCGCGAGATCAAGCCGCACCCCTACGGAATCGAGTTCGGGATGCTGCTCAAGATGTTGCAGGATACGATGAGCCACTCGCTCTCCTGTTTTCTGTCGAGCGATTTCTGTCGGGTCTCGCCACAGCAGGCCGATGAGATCTGCAAGACCGCAAAGGTCTCGCCCACGATGAAGCCGCGGGATCTGAAGGGACACGCAGCTGAGACACTGTACCAGACCATTCAAGCCACGAAGATTATGGCCCCGCCGACGAATTGCATTTCGCCGATCGGCGAAAAGGCGATTCTCTCCGGTCTCTACAAGCAGATCAAAGGCGAGTTCTACACGGCGGTTAGCCGACCGCCGGCCGTCTATCGGGGGAATCCGTTCATCATTGAAGCTGGTTTGGCCTATGGGAATCGACCGGGAGATCAAGCCAAGCCCAAACAGCCTGCGATGGCGAAGGCTGAGGGTGAAGGAGAGGTGGAAGATTTGGGATTGGCCCGCGTGATCCGCTACGCCAATCGGGTTCCATTGCTCTATCAACAGTCCGCTTGCTCAACCTTTAATGCAGTCCTCGACACGACCTGGAAGAATTATGGCATCGGCCAATCTCGCGGGGCGCTGCCCGGGGGACCGATGGTGATCTTCGTCCACATGGCCTCGGTGTGGGTGCCGTTCACGAGCGAATCGAAGGAAGCGATTGCCAACTACGACGAGATTCAAAAAGAGATTACGCTGGCCCTGCGCGAATGCGGCCGGCGGCTGGGGCTGTTTCTGCGATGTCGTGAGCGGGCCGCGAGCGAGTATCGGAGACGGAATATCTTCGAACTCTACATCGAAGAAGTCGTCGAGGCCTGCAATCGTCTCAAAGGTGGAAAGCTGTCAAAAGAGAAACTCAAGGTGCAACTCCAGAAAATCGCTACTTCTCGCACCGGCGGCATGAAGACGGATGAATCGCTGGGCAAGACCAGTGTGGCACCCGAAGGCTTACCCCATTCGATCATTGTCACGGCGGAGGATGTAGAAGGCGAAGTCGAGCTGGTTTCTCAGGTCACGGCCAATGCAACGGCTACTGTTCCGCCAGTTGAAGCGGATCTGCTTGGCGATGAGAAATTGCCCGTACGGGCAACCAATAGCAGAGCGGGAAAGGATCATCTAAAAGCCGATAAGGCTCCGAAGAGCAAGGTGACACAAATGGTGCTCTTTTCGGAGAAGGCCGTGGCTGGCAAGAAGTCATCCGGGAAACCGAACAAACCAAGGAAACCAAGGAAGACGACCGCTCCTCGAGGAAAGAAATAGGACTACCTATGACCACTAAACAGAAAAAGGCGACCGCGGTCGAAAAAAAACTCATCGGGTTGGCCGACATCGTAATCACGGCTGCTGAACGATCAAAGGACCCGACTTTTGTAATTCCGATTCGCGCCCTCTCGAACGTCGCCTTTAACGAACGGAAGGGCCTGATTGAGATGGGGGCCAAGAAACAGGCGCGCACGTTTTTTAACATCGGTATGGCGAAGAAGTTCATGCAGACGGTGCTCGTCGCGGATGCCCTATCTGAATTGCAGCGGGCGGATCTTACAACCTCGCTGCGCGAAATTTATTACAGAACAAAACACACCATCATAGACTCGCACGAGAATACCTTCGATACGCAGGATGAATCCGATCCGGTGATTGAAGACCTGGAAGTGTCGCTCGCGGCGTTGCGTGAAGAACTGCATGTGCGCGCGGAAAACAGTGGGAGCATCGTTGGGCCGGTGGTTTTCGGCGATGACGGCGATCGGGTGGATTGTTCTATGTTGGGCAAGGGCGGCTATTCGGTGCCCTCGATCGTGGAACCAGAATATCTGGAGATCCGGCGCTGCACCGCCGACTTCGTCCTGCTGGTCGAAAAAGGCACCCAGTGGAACCGGTTGTCGGAAGATAAATTCTGGCGACGCTATAATTGCGTGCTCTTGACCGGTAATGGCCAGCCGCCGCGGGGTGTACGCCGTCTGGCGCGCCGACTCCATGAAGAATACAAGCTGCCGGTGTATGTCTTAGTCGATAACGATCCGTGGGGGTACTACATCTATTCGGTCATTAAGCAAGGCTCGATCAACCTGGCCTTCGAGAGCCAGCGTATGGCAATTCCGAAGGCCAAGTTCATAGGTTTATCCAGTGCCGACCCAGAGCGGTATGAGTTGCCACGCAACGTCGGTATCAAGCTGAACGAGAAGGATATCGCTCGCGCGAAGGAACTGATGAACTACCAATGGTTCCAAAAACCGGATTGGCAGACGGAGATCAAGCGCATGCTGGCAAGTGGCTTGAAGTATGAACTTGACGCGTTGGCCAACAAGGACTTCCAATATCTGACAAAGAAGTATCTGCCGAGAAAGCTCACAGAGAAAGACTGGTTGGACTAACTCTTCGCTGAACGTTCGCGGCACATGGAACTTCCGTCCCGGCTCTGCTGACTTCATCGGCATCACCGCCTGTTAGATGAAGCGAACACCCATCCAATCAATTGAGCTGTGATCAGATCGTGGTAGTTCGTCGGCAGCATCCAGTCGAGCCCGCTCAGGATGACCGGCGCTGCGACATACATCTCGTTCTTGCCGAACGTATCAGATACGCCGTAAATCAGAATCGCTGCTATGAGGCTAAAATACAGTTACCCGATTCCCCGATAGACCGCATTATGTTCCACCGCCGAGGCCAGTGAGGGGGGATTCAAGAATCAGTCCCGCCGTGAGAATCCCCAGTCGTTTCATCGCGATCTCCTTCCAGATAAGTGTAAGGCACGACAGGTCTTGCCGAGATTGGCTCCCGCTGTCGACACAACGACGCCCTCGTGGTGATACTCACCAGGAGGGCGAGGATCTGTTCTGGCACGATGGTGTATGACGGGATCTGCGGAAGCTAGCAAGAAGTCACAGCACGCCTCTTTGTCTAACGTGCATGGATCATGCTGCACCTTCCTGCCCATGAAATCAAAGTAGCGCCACACAGTCATTGTCTTGATTCTCCTTCGCCGAATACTCCATACCGCGCTGCGGAGAGCTTAATTATCCTCTGTCCGGCACGATGTAAGGTTGCTGTCATCAATAAAGAACGTGATGCGCTCGACTCTCATCCTGTTCGCAACGTTGACGTTTCCTCGCCCCAATGCCGTCTGTTCCGCCGAACAAGACCATGCGCCTGGCCATGGGCATGTTGCGACTGTCCAAGATGCACCGGTCCAAGATGCACTAGCCCATGATGAGGAACCTCGCGAGACGTATGGCAAGCAGGACGACAGCGCCATGCATTAGCTGCATGGATAGAAATCCGTCACTTCTATGGCAGAAACCCATGCGCACCTGGGACCGCACTTTGGCTGGACAACGTTGAGCGCGGCCAATGCTGTTGATCAACAGGGAGCAGCCGAGATCGTACATGAACTCCAGAAGGCTTTGGTTCCCTATCGCTACTGCCGGAGAGCGATGAAGGAGGGTTACGAGCCGTTTCCTCCAAACGTTGAAAGCAGCCGAACGATCACTTCATCAGTACGTGGCGCTCGTTCAAGTCAGCCTTTCGATTGAATGCCAAGCCGACTTTGTTGCTCTATAAGAAAACCGCGGGCGGTTATGAATTGGAAGGCGTGATTTTCACAGCGCAGAAGCGTTCAGACGAGAAGGATCTGCACAAACAGATTCCGCTCAGCGTGGCCCAGTGGCACACCCACGTGAACATTTACCTGCTGGCCAAGCTTAATGCCCAGACGTCGGGCTGGATGAAGTTCGGCCCTAACGGATCGATTCTCGCGGAAGGGGAATGTGAGGGCATGAAGGACCGGTGGGCTCCGCAGTTTTTCGGCTGGATGATCCACGCGTATCCCTTCAAGGATTCCGACGAAAAAATCTTGGCCCACTGAGCATCGATCACGCATTACTCCATCCAGCAGCACATCGCCTGGGCGCGGGATGCGGACGGTGAAACTATTCCGTACAAGCCTTTATAGATAGGACACATTCGGACTCCTTGCGTCGTCTTTTCAGGAGGTGTTAAGATCCGCTCAGTATTCGGAGGAGTGTCATGCCAAACATTACGTTGCTCGTCTCGCCGAGTTGCGGGGCGTGTCCCTCGGCCAAGAGTCTCTGGAAACAGTTACGCGTGAAGTACAGCTTCTCCTATCGCGAGGTTGATATCACAACACCGGATGGTCAGGAACTTGCCAACTGTCATTCAGTTCGAGCAGTCCCGGCAACTATCATTGACGGGCGCCTCACCTTTGTCGGCGTGCCAGGCCGTGAGAGTGCGGAGAAGGCCCTACAACTCAAAATGAAGCCCAGGGAGGGATAGGGGGCATGGACGAAGACGATTTCGAGCTCCCAGATCTTCCACGAATCAATAAGGGTCCGCCACCCGATTGTCCGATCTGCGGCGATCCAATGAAGTTCATCGACGGTGACTGGGCCTGCGTGGATTGCAATGGGGAGTTGCTCGGCCCAGAAACAGGGTAGTGGTATCTCTTGTCGTTCATCTCTCGTGAAGCGCAGCCCAAACCCAATGTGCTATTCAACTCTTCACGTTCGCTTCACGCTTCACGCTTCACGAAGCCCACGCTAGATGCTTCGCGTCGTCACTGGTCGCTTTCATCCACATCTTGAGTCGGCCCTCTTTGACCACATTCAACGTGCCAAGGCGGTCGATCCGTTCGCGCCGTTGGCCGTGCTCGTGCCCTCGAAGCCGTTAGTCGACCGAGTCCGGTGGTTTCTCGCTATCGAAAAGGGCCTCTCGCTACTCAACGTCCACATCCTTACCTTTCACCAACTGGCGCTCCGTCTTTCGGACGAGGCTCGACAGCTGGCTGGAACAGTCCCACCGTTACAGGTCGTGGATGAGTTGTTCTTTGAGCAATTGGTCCGCCATATCGTGCGCAGTCGGTTCTCCAGCCTCGCTCCCCTCCAGCACATCGGCCATTCCTCAGGCACCTGGGGAGCCTTGTGGTCAACGGTTCGAGATCTGAACGATGCTGGAGTCGATCCAGCTGAGGCCTTGCGAGGGCTTAGTGAAGGGTATTTCGGACAGGAAGATGCGGACTGGCTCCAAGCATTATTTTCTCTCTATGCCACCGTGAAGGAAACTAATAAGACCTTGAAACTGGGAACACCCGACGACCTTTCTGAGTCGCTGATCCCATTCGTGCCTGCGTCTCCGTACATCATGACTTTGTGCCACGTGTTCTACTATGGGATCTATGATTTAACCCAAGTGCAATTGTCCTTCTTTGAAGCCGTGATCAAGGCGGCGCCCGCAACTCTTTTTTTCCCGTTGGACGATCAGCCGACCTTTCAGTTTGCCCGGCGCTTCTTTGATCGGTCTATCCAACCACTGGTCCACGCCCCCGACGCCATTGTTCGTCTCAAGGAGACCCAGCTGAACGGGTTGCCCACTTCTTGCGTGGTACCCACAATGACCGTGCGGAGCGTGGTCGGGGTTGAAGAAGAACTGGCTTCGACATGCCGCCTGATCCTCGAACTGGTGGAAATCAACGGGTATCGATTCGAGGATATCGGAGTGGTCGTCCGTGCGTTGGATCCTTATTGTTCCTCGCTACAATCTATCTTCGCGCGCCATCGCATTCCGTTCACCGCTACGATTGGGCGTCCGTTGATCCATGAGCCGTTGTGCAAGACTATTCATCAGCTGGCGTCTCTCCCTTTGAACGACTACTACAGGACAGCAGTGCTGGATGTCGTTACCTCTCCGCTGTACTGGAGTCGCCTCTGTGAGGAGTCCCCCGATCACGTTCGACCTGATCTCTGGAGACTCCTCGTGCCCACGCTGCACATTACTCGGGGAGTTGAAGAATGGGCTCGATTGGAAGCTGCCGCCCATGCAGCCGTTGAAATCGAAACCGGGCAGGAAGAAGGTGGTGTGGCGAAACCGCTTGATGTACCTCCGCCGGTCGTTCAGCTGCTGTGGCGCGTGGTGTCGCAGTTACTCAGTGATTGCGCTGCGCTTCCTACAAGCGGGACGGTAGGCCAACTCGTCGACGCGTTCCAGCGGCTCATCGGTCAACATCTGCACCGCCCATCCATGAATGACGAAGCACCGCTGGACTCTCAAGAGTCCCACCTTGCCATTGTCTGGGACACACTCGATCGTGTTTTCAACACCACCACGCTACTCGACGCGATCTCCGGCGAGGTGACCTGGGCTGAATTCGTCGCACTATTCATCCATGCCCTGGGCCGGACGACGGTCTCACTCATCGACACTGAACACCAAGGGGTGGCGGTGCTTGATGTCATGGCGGCACGGGGTATGCCATTCAAAGCGCTCATCGTACTTGGGCTGAACGACAAGGTTTTTCCTCGATACATTCGGGAAGATCCTTTCTTGCGGGATCGGCATCGGCGTGTGCTCGATGCGACGATGGGATTCAAGATCGACGAAAAGTTGGGGGGATACGAGGAGGAAGAGGTCTTGTTTACCCTGCTCCAGCAAGCAGCAACCCAGCGACTGTACTTGTGTTATCAGCGAGCGGATGATCAGGGACGCGCGCTGGCTCCCTCGCCGTATCTCGCGGAGGCCAATCACCTCTGCGGTTTTAAGGAGGTTCCGGTCGAGGCCATCCCTCGGCGGTTGACGAATCGTGTCGCGCAACGTCCCACTATCCGTACGTTTTTTCCCCCCGTAGATCTTGCCCTATGGGTCGCCATGAACGGACAGGACGCCGCACCGTTGTTGCAGTCCGTGGGGCGCGATGTAGAATCGTTTCGCCATGGGGTGGCGGCGCTGGGTCGTCTTGAAGACGACAGCCCGACGCTCACTCCGCATGATGGAGTGACGGGAACGCTGGTTCCTCACTGGTCGCGGATCCTTGAACGGGGGTTGGCTCCCACATCACTTGAACGGTATGCTCGTTGTCCCTTTCAATACTTTGCCTCCGACGTGCTCCGCATCGAGCCAATCCGTGTTCCGCTGGTGCCGGAACTGGATGCCGAGCTTCTCGGGACCGTCTGTCACGCGGCGTTGCGACGTTGCTACGAACAGCTGCTCCAGACGGGATGGCCGATCGAACCCGTCACCGACGATACGATTGCCTGGTGTATCCATTCAGCTGTTGAGCAGGCGGCAGCAGAGTACGAGGCTAGTGGTCGAACAGGATATTATATACTCTGGGAACAGGCGAAGGATATGATCATCGCGCTCGTCTCGTCGGCGGTCGATTCGGATCAAGAAGGTCAGGCGGAGGACTCGTTTATCCCGGTGGCTTTTGAAGTGGATGCGGAAGGCACGGTCCCTGATCTTACGGTAGGCGAGGCGGGGCCGCTGAAGATTCGCGGCCGTGTCGATCGGATCGACCGGCGGCCTGATTCCGACGGCCTGCGGATCATCGACTACAAGTTCAAAATTGGCTCGGCCATTAAGGCGAAAGATCGAAATCTTGCGCAATCGGCGTTACGAGGGTATCGGTTGCAGCCGGCGCTCTATGTCTGCCTGAGCATTCCAGGCCAGCCGAAGCCCAGTCAGGTGCAACTGTTTTTTCTTGCCCCTCATTGGTCGACGTCCATCGCACGATCGACGTTTGACGCTAAAATTTGGTCTTCGGAGGTCGGCAGTCGGCTTCGCGAAACGTTGAGTACCTTGGTGGAGGGGATTCAGTCCGGGCGCTTCTTTATCTTGCCTGACAGCTATTGCGATACATGTGAGTTTCGCGTTAGCTGCCGTCGTGAGCATACACCGACGTGGTGGCGTGCCTACCGTGCATCCGAACCCAAAGTCCTCAGGGCCCTACGTAGCCAGCGAGTCAAAGATGTGTAGCGAGGATCAGTTTCAAGACCAAGCGCTGCGTGAGTTTGCTGAAACGACCATTGATCGGAACATTGTGGTAGTCGCTGGTGCTGGGACGGGTAAGACGACGTTACTCGTCAACCGCTTGGTGCATCTCTTGATCAAGAATCCTAATCCGGTTCCGATCACGCAGATCGTGGCGTTGACCTTTACCAACAAGGCCGCGATGGAGATGAGGGTCCGGTTGCGTGAGCGCTTGACGGCCTTGGTGCGAGCGGATGCCGATGATGCACGAGAGTCAGACGGTGGCGCCGTGTCAGTGAACGAGTTGCGGACACGGTACCGTCTGACGTTGGATGAGGTGGTTGCGCGGGCGGGAGCGGCGCTCCATGAGATCGAGAAGGCTCAGATCGGCACCCTGCATAGCTTTGCCGCACATCTGCTGCACCTGTATCCCTTGGAAAGCTCGGTCGACCCCGTCTTTCAGGAGGATGATGGATCTCGATTTGAAGAACACTTTACCGCTTCCTGGGGTGCTTGGATCGATCACGATTTGAGTCGTCGCGGGTCGAACCACCGCCTCTGGCGCACGCTTTTGCGTACGATCACAGTGGAAGATCTGCGGGCCTTCACCTGGGATCTATGCAGCGAGTTGGTCGATGTGTCACAGCTTTCCGAACAGCTGGATTCCGGACTGTCTGACGAGATGGTGACGGCGTGGCTGGCCGGGATGCGCAACCACGCGCAGGCTCTGTTAGAAAAGTACGATCGTCCGAAGCGTCGAAAAGTCGAACAGATGCTTGCTGCCGCGATCACCCTCTTGGGCCTGCTCATCGAGAAGGGCCCTGCTGGGCATCACGAACTTCCGGAGTCCGACAGGGAAGTATTGAAAAAAGATCTTGGGAGTCCTATGGGAGGATGGGAACCATCCGACTTCTCCGAAGCTTTACGAATCGTTGTGACCTCTCAACGATGTCTTACAGTTGATCATCTATTCTTCAAGCATGTGTTGAGGCTAGTGTCGCCCCTCGTTTCAGATATTCGCACGTCATTTATCCAGAAGGGATGGCTATCTTTTGATGGACTCCTTGCCCGGGCGCGAACGCTGCTTCGTGATCATCCACGTGTGCGGGAACGAGTGAAGCAGGAGTATCGGGCGGTCCTTGTCGATGAATTTCAAGATACTGATCCAGTTCAATACGAGATCATCCTGGCCGTCTCTGAGCGTCTGGGGCAACAGGCTACGAACTGGAAAGAGATGGCGCTGGAACCGGGCAAGCTTTTTATTGTGGGAGACCCTAAACAGTCGATCTATGCTTTCCGACGTGCTGACATCGAAGCCTTCGACCGCGTCGTGCAGAAAATAGAGGCAGATCAAGGGATCGTGCAGACCTTGACGACGAACTTCCGAAGCGATGCTGCGGTCCTAGGGCCGGTCAACGATGTCTTCGATCGGTTGTTCCAGCGTTGTCCGCATGTGCAGCCGGCCAATGTTCGACTGGAGGTACGCCCTCATCGACGCCCCGTCAGCCACGACCCAGGTGTGCGACTTCACCTCGTGACTGCCCCAACCTCGGAGGAACCCTTTGATGCAGCCGGAGCGACCAGGGCCGAAGCTGAAGTCCTGGCTCGGTGGCTTCACGAAGACATTCTGAAGCGTCCCTCGCTCAAACCGGGCCACGTGGCACTCCTGTTTCGCAAGCTAACGCAGGCCGACACCTACCTCGATGCCTTGCGTCGCTATGGCATTTCCTATGCCATAGAGGGGGAGAAACACTTCTATCGGCGGCAGGAGGTGATCGATCTCATAAATGTGCTACGCGTACTCGACAACCCCCACGATCATGTTGCGCTTGTCGGCGTCCTGCGCTCTCCGTTGGGGGGACTGACCGATCGAGAGCTGTATGATCTGCGCCAAGCCGGGTCCTTCGATTATCGACAATACACGCGGCTTGAATCGTGGTCCCATCCCTGTTCAACGGCGGTTCACCGGCTCTACCGGCAGCTTGCCCAACTCCATCATGAGGTCGCAATTCTACCGCTGGCTGATGTGATCCAACTGGTTTTCGACCGTCTGCCCATTCTGGAACTCGCCGCCGCGTCACTCCATGCGGAACAGGCCGTCGCCAATTTGCGCAAAACCATTCAGACGGCAGCGGCCCTGTCGGATCGACCTTACCTCATGCTGAGCGGATTCGTCGATCTCATGGTTGCGAGGTTGGACAAACAGCCGGACGAAGCTGAGAGCCCGCTGGTGGAAGAGTCTTTGGAGGCGATCCAAGTGCTAACGATTCACAAGGCCAAGGGGTTGGAATTTTCCATCGTGGTTTTACCTGGCCTCCATCAGGGAACCGGAGGGGAACGATCTGTCCCGATGGTGTCCTACGACTGGTCGAGCGGGCGTTATGGCCTCTCGCTTGGCGACCGCCACACGTTTGGGTCCGTGTTCATCCATGAAAAGCTGAAGATGCGCGAAGAAGCCGAGCGGCGGCGTATCCTTTATGTCGGCATGACGCGTGCAAAGGAACTGTTGCTGCTCTCAGGAGGCATCACGGCTCGTTCCAGCGGCGAGACCGTCTTGGAGCTCTTGCGAGATATCGGAGAAGGTGAAGTAGGGGTGCCTACGACCAAGGCTATCACCATCGGCGCCAGTGTGATCCCGCATCTCGTGGTTGAAGCGCCGGAGCGGAAACGCCCGCACCGTTCGACAGTAGCCATGTCCGCGAAATCCATGGTCGATCCTGCTTCAGTAGCCGAGCTCTGGCAAGGAAGAACCTCTGCATGGATGCGGGCTCGTGCCACCCCACGACTGATAACGCCCACAGGCATGAATAAGCAGGATGAACCAGTGCTGATTCGTCCTGTGCTACCCGGGAGAGATCCCGAAGTCAGTCGTCTGGTCGGCGTCCTAGCCCATCGCCTTCTGGAACGATGGAATTTCGCGAACGATCCTGCTCGCTTTGCCGACCACATTGAGGCAGCGGTCAAGACGTCTTTCGCGGGAAATCAGCAAGATCTGGCTGCTGCCGTGAAGGAATCACTGCGAGAACTGTTTACGTTGTTCGGAAAATCTGGCATCTATGCCAGGCTTCGGAAAGCGACGATTCTCGGTCGAGAGATTCCGTTCATGATGTCCTGGGGGAAGAGTCAGGTCATGCAGGGGGTCATCGATGTCATGTACCGTCTTGACGACACGATCTGGATTGCCGACTATAAGACGGATGCCGTCAGGCCTGATCAAGCACCGGCTCGCGCCGAACTTTACGGGATACAAAGCGAAGTGTATAAAGCGGTCGCGAAACGCAGTCTGGGGATTGAAGAGGTTCATTTCCACTGTCTATTCTTACGATGCGCCACGGCGGTAGAGCTATGAAGGAGGGAGCCATGAAAGGATGGGTGCGGTGTTGATGATTGCCGAGATGCTGTCCGGTTGCGCGAGTCCCAAAGCCCCTCCGACGACCATCCTCGTGGCCCCGTCCAGAACTTCAACCAAAGGCGTGTCCTTCATGGCCGAAGGAGATCGGCTGTTTCAGGCGAAGGATTGGGCCGGTGCCTGTCGGGCCTATCAATCTGCTATTGGGGTGCAACCGATTTGGCTGAAGCCCATTACAACTTGGTTGTGGTCCTCGACAACATGAGCAATAGGGATGAGGCCAAGAAACATTACGTCACGGGAGCTAATCTAGCTCCGGAGCACAAGGTGATTTTGGTTTCCCTGTCCTTCAGGGACTTCGGCCTCAATTATAATCTTCGCCAGAAATCCTACTTGGATCCTACACCTGGTACGTGTTTTTGATTATGCCCAGGCGTCGCCGGTATGAGCTATCGCCTAAGGCCTTCGCTCGGCTTGTGCAACAGGCGATCGTCGACTTGCCTCCTCCCTATGCCAAGCTGATGGACACAATCGCCGTTGTGGTGGAAGACGAGCCGTCACGCGAAGTTCTGGAAGAGCTTGCGCTCGATAGTGAGGATGATCTCCTGGGCCTGTACCAGGGCCAGTCGCTGACTGACAACTCATTTTTCAAGGCGGGCGGGGCTCAGCCGGCTCGGATTTCCATCTACCGCGGACCGATTCTTCGTCAGTGTGAGAGTCCGGAAGAAGTGGTGCAGGAAGTCTACGAAACCGTGGTTCATGAATTAGGGCACCATGTCGGCCTTGACGATGATGTGATGCCCTATTGAGCCTTCGGAGAAAATGGGGATGGCTCGTGTACGGCCTTTTTATAGCCCCACACCAGCATGAAGATCCCAAGTATCACCATCGGCGCTGACAGGAGTTGCCCCATGGTGATCGGGCCGAGCACGAACCCCAGGTGCTGGTCCGGCTCTCGAAATAGTTCTACGATCAAGCGACAGATGCCGTAGCCGGTAAGAAAGCTCCAGAAGATTGTTCCGGGTGGCGTCACCCATCTTCCGATCACCCACAGCGTCGTAAAGAGCAACAGGCCTTCAAGCCCGGCTTCGTAGAGCTGGGAGGGATGTCTGCAGACGGGACCACCGGCAGGGAACACCATGCACCAATCCACGTCCGTCGCCCGTCCATAGAGTTCGCCGTTGATAAAGTTTCCCAGTCTGCCGAACCCGAGTCCGATCGGTGTGACGGATGCTGCCAGGTCTGCGATGGTATAGCCGGGAAGCCCACGCTGTCTACTGAACCAGAACAGCGCGATGATCGTGCCGATGAGGCCGCCGTGGAACGACATGCCGCCTTCCCACACGGCAAAGATCTTCAAGGGATATTGCGCGTAGTAGGGGAAGTTGTAGAACAGCATGTAGCCGATCCGCCCGCCGATAAAGACGCCGAAGGCCGCGAAGACCACCATATTGGAAATCTGATCAGGCATGAGAGGCAGGTCCTTGGCCACCACTTTTTGCTTGATGAGCAGGTAGGCGGCGGTGAGCCCGATCAAGTACATCAACCCATACCAATGGAACTGCAGCGGGCCAAACTCAAGAAAGACGGGATTGATATGGGGATAGGGAAGTGCGGCAAACGAGCCCATGCTCCCTCCGTATTCGCGAATGCAGCGGATAATATGGGAGAAGGCAACCCATTGCAAGCCGACCAGTCAGCTGTATTCAGCCTGTGCATGAGTCTCTCCAAAGTGGCTCCAGAAGTCATCTCGCCGGTGTGATGCCAAAGGACTGTTGGATTTCTGAAACGACTGTGTAGTGGATTGTCCCCCAAACGAGACTCTTTATTAATCGGACTTAATCGAAGAGGGGAGAGAACGAACGTTTCGGCCATAATATTGCGCATAGCGGGCTGGCACGCTTCCTGCTGTTACAGTGAATAACAGAAGAGACACCGACCAGAGGCCTCTTCAACACTCACCAACACTTATCACACGGGAGGTGCACCATGTCGGAGCAAGGGAAACACGTTGCCAAGGTTGCGTCGATAATGACCGGTGGAGCGGTCATTGGTGCGGGGCTCGGACTTCTGTTCGCGCCACAGACCGGCTCGAAGACTCGCCATGACATCAACCGGTATGCCAGGAAGACCCAAGTGCAAGCCATTCGCTGGGGCCGCTCGGTGCAGTCCGGCGTGAAAGAAGTCATGGATTGGAGCCGTGGACTGGTGCAGCGCCGTGACACCAAGCCGGTGATCGAAGTGGCGTAAGTGCGTTGATTTGCCTGGCCCGCAGGATGGTCTAAAAAACCGTTCGGCGAGGCCGCTGCACACGAAGTGGCCAATCATACTCTGCGCTGTGGGGTGAGCCTCGGAGTGAGACGAGAAGGATGCCTGGGTCCGGCGCGCGTTGCGCGGTCGGGGTTGGGTGGGTGAGACAGGTGGACTTTTTCAATATCCTGCTAGTTCGCGTGCGGCCTCTTGTCGAATCGGCACTGGCTGTCTGTGTTTTGTGATCATGACGCGTAACATTTGACACGAACATTTTCTATCCCGCCTCCCGCTCATTTCTCATCACTGACTCACGTATCATGCATCACTTCTTTGGACTGCTTGAATACTCCAAATCTCGATGCTAGAGTCCCGCCTTGTTTGCTGTCTGACCTCAGGCTGTCCCAAAAACCTCCCAACAAGGCCGCAGCGGGGGGACCAACGAGGCGCACTCTTTTCGGTACATCGCAAAGTGGACTCAATGTGAGAACGCAAGGGGGAGGCTTTTTAACAGCCTATCATGCCGGAGTGGCGGAATTGGAAGACGCAAGGGGCTTCCAATCGGTTGCTGAATCATTCCACTTAGAAAACGTTGTACAGTTCTTGTGGAAAAAGATTCGACGGCTAAATCCATTGTGAAATGTGCATTTATCCCATCTGCGCAACGGTTTTCGATAAGCTGCTAATTTGTTGCCACAACACACGAGGTTCGTGGGCTAAAGGGTTGAAATGTCTCTTCAATGCTCCGCCAAACTTACAATGTGTGAGGGCATTGAGTGCACTCCCTATGGAAGACGATTCAGGTCTCTGTACTAGGAAGAATGAATAGAAGATGCACTGCGTTGTGCAGCGAGAATTTTCTCTCGAATCAGACAAGAGGACGAGAGGATTCAAATTCAAGCTTTGTCAGTCCTGCTACAGGCTGCAGCAAACGAGGGCATAAGCGTGAGTGATATAGCTGAGAAGGTAGGAATAGTTCAGTCATCCGCTTCTCGAAATGTGCCTGCGCTAGCAGATCGGCAGTGGCTAAAAACAAAGTTCGGACAGATGAAGTCAGGCTCGGGATTTGTAGAAATAAGAACTGCTCCTATGGAGTTAAGGAGGAAGCGAGTTTTCCTTGCCCCAAAGGGCAAACAGTTGATTGAAGAATTGCAAAACATGATAGAGAAATAACCTCTGAAGAGATAATTCTCTTTCTATATTCTGTAGCTGCAAATGTTACAGGGTTGTTGCCTGAAATGCGTAAAACGAGTGCTGGAGTGGCGAAACGGGCAAACGCACTGGACTCAACATCCTGTGAAGAACAGATCCACACACGCATCCTATTCATAACCACTGGTTTGTTCTACTGAATCTGCAGGGGGATTTCGTTTGTCCACAGGTATCTACTCATGGGTTTTATCAGATCAGTTGCGTGATTTGTTGCCGCAACAAGGCAAATAGGTCGGACCTGTAGCCTGCTCAAACCATTAGGGAGGGGTGTCCATGAATCATGAACAGATGAAGATGCTGAACCGGGAGTTAGCCCTTGAAGAGGAAATGTTAGGCCTTGGCGGCAAACGATTCTGGGACCAGATTTTTAGAGCGATCCAAGGGGAGCAGGAGAGTACCACGCCCTATGGGTCACAACTCATGAAAGAGTATCTACCCAAGTTGGGGGGTGCAATCGTGGCACTGTGCGAGCGTCACACAGGGAAGCGCGGACCACGGCCTATTGCGGTCAAGTATCTTAAGTCGCTAGAGCCGAAGGTTGCCGCATTCATTACGATCAAGACGGTGCTGGATTGCTTGAGTCAGAAGTCGAGTATTCAAAAAGTCAGCGTGTCAATCGGGTCAGCCATCGAAGACGAAATGCGCTTCAGGCTGTTTAGTGAAGAGGCCGCGCCACTCTGGAAGCGGCTGAAGACGGATATGGACGCACGTATCCACTCGCAAGAGCGGAAGCGTTCGGCGCTCGTGTACAACATGGAAAAGGCGTCGAAGAAAAAGCACATCCTCGCGTGGAAATCGTGGGGGCAAGTAGATCGCTACCACCTTGGTTATCACTGCCTCATGCTGATGATTCAGGCGACAGGGATGGTGCGCAAGATCACTTTGCATGGATTGCACAACCGTTCGCACACGGTGGTGCAAGCGACGGACCAAACGATGGAGTGGATCAAGGGGAAGAACGCACGCTGTGCCCTGCTTTCCCCCCTCTTCTTTCCCACCATCATTCCGCCCAAGCCGTGGACGACTCCATTCAATGGTGGCTACTACTCGAAGGCGATTCGCCCGTTGAAACTGGTGAAGACGCGCCAGGAAAACTGCCTCGAAGAGTTGGCCCATAAGGCCGAGGAAATGCCCAGGGTGTACGAAGCAGTCAACGCAGTGCAGGACACACCGTGGCGAATCAACCGGCGCATCCTTGAGGTCATGCAAGTGGTGTGGGACAGGGGGACCGGGGCCGGTGAGGTTCCGGCGCAACGGGATATCCCTCTGCCACCGAAGCCTGCTGATATCGCCACGAATAAAGATGCCAGGGTTGCGTGGAAACGGGCGGCATCGAAAGTTTACGGAGCCAGTGTCAGGCTGCGGAGCAAGCGGCTGCAGATGGTGAAGCTGTTGTACCTGGCTGAGAAATTCCAAGAGGTTGAGACGATCTACTTCCCGCACCAATTGGATTTCCGTGGCAGGCTCTACGCGGTGCCATCGTACCTCAATCCGCAAGGCAACGATGCAGCGAAGTCACTGCTCGAATTTTCTCCCGGCAAACCACTCGGTAAGCAAGGGAACCGCTGGCTGCAGATTCACGCGGCCAACACCTACGGGGCCGACAAATGCTCGCTCGATGGGCGTGTCCTATGGGCCGAGGAACACATGAGCATGATTCTGCGGTGTGCCGAAGATCCGTTAGCCTCGCAGGAATGGACGGATGCCGACAAGCCCTGGCAGTTCTTGGCGGTGTGCTTTGAGATCCAGACAGCAAACAACAACCCTGCATACGTAAGTCACTTGCCGGTCAGCGTCGATGGGGCATGCAATGGACTACAAAACTTCTCTGCTATGCTCCGCGATGAAATCGGGGGGGCTGCGACGAATCTGGTCCCAAACAAACCCCCCCAGGACATTTACCAACGAGTCGCTGATGTTGTTCGGGTCAAAGTCGAGGCCGATGCCGCTTCAGGTGTGGCACTCGCGCAGCAGTGGGTGGACTTCGGGTTTGATCGCAAGGCTACGAAGCATCCTGTCATGGTGCTTCCGTATGGGGGAACGCAATATTCGACACGCCAGTACCTTCCCAATTATATCACTGAGCGTTGCGAGGCGGGTGCTAAGGCCCCGTGGGGGGACGATCACTGGTCAGCAGCGGTCTATCTAGGGCGGCACCTGTGGAAGTCCATCGGTGAGGTTGTCGTGGCCGCGTGCCGCGCAATGGATTGGTTGCAGAAGGTGGCGAGCATCACTGCAGGGTTGTCGGACGATGCCATTGCTGAGTTGCCACCAGTGCCCGGACGGGGGCGCATGGATTTAGAGGTGGTTAAACAGTCGGTGAATTTCTTTGCCTAAACACATCCATATGTGTGTGAATGATCCAGATGGGGAAATAGGTCGGACCTGTAGAGTAAGCAAACCTTTTTCGCTACGATTTTGCATTTGCACTTAAGGCTGTCATCCCCTGTTCTATTTCGGAATCGTATACACCCCAGCCAGGCCCCCTACACCCTCACCAAAGGAGTTCTATGGTCGTGAACATGCACAACCCTGCCCTTAACCCAGAAATCGCGGGGAAGCGGCAGCGGCACGTTATTAGAACCAACAAAGGCTCAATTCGAGTCGTACGCTTTGATAGAGATTCGAATCTGGCCTTGAACACCCTCAGGGAGGCGCTCGAAGGCACCCAACCTGGTGACACCGTATCGGCCTCCCTCGTGGTCCGACGAGCCGTACAACATTTCGGACACTTCATCAGCCAATCTGAGCCGCAAGTAGTGGCGCTAGAGAAGGAACGAGTTCGGCGCAACTCCCACCTTTCGCATCGTCGCCCTCTCACACCTAGCTAAACCACCCCAACGACACGAGGTTTTGACATGAGAACAATCGCAGGAAAGAACCCGATGCTTTACGGGCGTGCCGATGATGGGCGCATTGCGGATCTATCCAGAAATTATGATCCGGTGCTTGCTGCTGTCCGTGGTCCATCACCCTGGATTTGTGGCCGGAAATGGCGCAACGAGACGGAGATCGCCTCTGTACTCAAGAATCTGAAGGAACGACGTTACAAGGGTCTCACCGATATGGCGAAGCAGAATTATAGACAACAGGCTTGGGCAAGGTGGTTTATGACGGTCATCGTGGAAGAACGCAAGGCGATGACGCTCGAAGAGTTCGCATCGTGCCTGACTTCACCGGCGGCACAACGAAGACTTCTGCGTGAAGCTTCAAAAACATCTCAAGTAGTGGCCTGCGATCAGCCCCTCACACGCGAAGAATACGAACAGATACTACCTCTGGATATTGATGAAGTGGTCTGGCTGTTGCGTCGAGGGGGGTGGGCGTCGGAAGAGCAATTCGCCAACGACTTTCGCCAAGACATTTTGTGGGTGCGACGCTTCAAGGCCTTTCTGGTGCAGTCACAAGCGTTGACGGCGCTGCAGTGGGAGAAGTCTTTTCGAAAGACACGGTGGCGGAAACTGACGGCCAAATACTTCAGCGCAGAGATGATCACGTCAACCGCAGACATTGTCAAAAATGAAAGGCACGTACATGAAACTGACAGACGAAGAATCCAGACAACTGACGAACCTGGCCTTCAGAATCCTCCTTGAACGGCTGCAGCACCACAACAATCAGCCAAGTAACAAACTGCAACGCGCTCTCTTTGCCCTCTTGGAGAGCTTCACGGACATGGCAAGAGGCACACTCAAGGGCCGTTGGGCGTTTGGGCTGCAGACTGGTTTAGGCAAAACTACCTGCGCGGTGGCATGGTTGACGGCGCTGGCTCGGCTGAACCTCACTGGGCGCATCACTGTGGCTGTAGCTTCAATGGACGTGGAGGCGTTGTGTGAGTTGTGGGACAAGTTAAGTGTGTTGGGTGTGCCGGTCGATCAACTCGGTCTGCTCCATGCCAAAACCAGCGCTCGACGCAAGCCTACCCCTGAAGCGACCACCAAACCTATCCTGCTCCTATGCCATGCGAGAGTACGGTCAAAGTTCCTCGATCAGTTCGTGCATCAAGGTAAGATGCGAGACCTGTTGATTTATGACGAGAGTCTAGTGGCGACTCAATCCAGTACCTGTGCCGCATCCGCACTGACAGAATTGGCTTTCGCTATGGCGGGCCGCTGCAGTCGGGAGTCCGCATACCGCGCAAAGTTTGGGCAACTCAGTGCGTGGCTCACGGAGGTTGAAGGAGCGGTGGCAACAGAGCTGCAACGATTGACCTCGATCAGTTCGACCCAGAATGTCATTCTGCTCCCGCAACAGCCTCAAGACACAATCAACCATTTTTCTGGCCTGATGAAGGACAATGACACGCTGCAGAACCTTCTCAACATGGTTCCAAGTCCGGTGAAGGTGAGCAACTTTGCGAACAAGGGCGTTTTAACGTTCCAGGTGTCGATCCCAGCTGAATTGGAAAACATCGTGATCCTGGACGCCTCACAGCCGATTCGTGATCTAGTTCGATTCGATAAAACCGTGCTGGATGCTGAAGACCACCTACCAAGACTGAAGGCCCTCGGTGTGAGCCTGGAGAGTCTGAAGCAGTACGAGGGAACAACTATCTACCGCATGAAAGCCAGGGGAGGAAAGACGGCCATGAAGGAGTGTTTCCGAAAAGCCCAAGCCAATCAGCGTCGGATCAGCAAGGAGATGGTAGCAGTCCTTAAGTGCATTCCAGCTGATCAGACCACCTTGGTGATCGCGTTCAAACCAGTGTACGAAAAAACCGGTTCCGTGAATTTCGTCCAAATCATCGAGCGCGACATCACAGAATCGGGAGTCGCGACCATGCGGCACCAGGAGTCAAAAGAACTAGTGTCGGTGTGTGGGGATGGTGGGAAGCCCATTATGAAACCTCGTGTGTCTATCACGACCTGGGGGCTGCACAAAGGAACAAACCAATACACCCATTGTCAAAACCTGATCCTGATGGGGATCTTGCACCGCGACCTTCTCGACCTGTTTGGCAACCTGAATGGGCAAATGGGCGACATCACCATTGAGCAGACACGGAAGCGACTCATGGATCTTCAACTGTCTGAAGTAGCCCATGATTGCTTTCAGGCCATTGGCCGTACTCGTTGCCGAACCGTGGTAGATGGGGCGGCGCTGCCGGTCAACGTGTGGCTTATTCACTATTCAAAAAACTTGGAGGACAAACTAAAGCCAGTTCTCCAAGGGGCGGAGTGGAAGATCTGGCAGACCAAGTACCACGAAGTCTCCACAGACCACGAACCTGGATTAATCCAAGTTGCTGCGCTCGCAGTCAGTCAATACCTCGATCGATTGGTTGAGTGCGGCGTCTTGGAGACCACCAGCCGGAGCATCCGCCGAGAGGTAGCAGAGTGCAAGAAACTGATTCCCCAAACCTTCACCAAGGTCGTGTCCCAGGCGCTGGAACGCAATTTTGCTTGGCTGCGAACCGGGCAACACTTCAGCCACGGCTCCCTGGTCTTCCGGGAGACAGCGTGAAGCAAATTACCCCTGCCTCCGTATAAGAAAGAGACGCCTTAGGGAGACAGGGGTAAAATTTCATCAAGCATTGCAGGTGGTTAGGTGGCTTACCCATTATGAACCCACCACCATCCCCACCCAACCAGTCTTAGTCATCGTGGAGCCTCCCAGGAGAGGTCTCGACTGTTTCCCTATGGGGTGTTCCACGGTGACGAATCGAGGAGAGGTCTGGGGGTGTGGTGGTTGTGAGGCTCCACCCTCAGCCATCTCCTTAGTTCGTCATCTCAGAAGTCACTGCAAGGAACACCTGAGCATTCTTCTGAACAGAAACATCTCGCAGTCAATTCTCAAACTTAAACGAAGGAGTCATCACTGCAATGCCATCGAAGCAATCGCCCACAACACAAACACAGACAGCACGATAACTAAATAACTAACTCTACCCGATCCAAGTAAGAGCAAGACGGCGGGGTGTCTCTTCCATTTCGACGGAAGGGGTATCCCGCCGTTTCTATTTATGGACGCATGAAGGAGGATTCACAGCGATGGAGGCAGTCGCACCAAGAAAACTTTTGACACTTGATGAGGCCGCAAGCTATATCGGCTTGTCACGGCTCACCATGTATGAATGGGTTTCAAAGCGGAAGATTGAATATGTGAAGGTTGGGCGGTTGGTGAAGTTCAAACAACACGCACTCGATGCATGGATTGAAAAACACACGGTAAAATCACGGGGGGATAATCATGGGACTGACAAGGCGGCGTGACAGCTACTACGTTGAATTCCGAGTAATTGACAGTCCAGATGGTAAATCATTGGTCTTGGCGAGTGGTGTGCCAGGAGCGAGAAAGAAGCGGTGGAAGGTCGGTTGTCTCAATAAGACCGTAGCGCGAGAGATGGAAGCAGCGATCAAGACGCGCATCCTCTTGGGCAAAGAATCGAGCGAACAGGCAAAGCCAGTGCTGTTTAAAGAGTGGGCAAGGACGTACCTGGAACTTGAAGAGGTCAAAACACTCCGGTCCTTCGTAGGCCGTCGCCACAGCGTTGAGACGCACCTTATACCGTTCTTTGGTGGGAAGCTGTTGAGTCAGATCAGGCCACAGGATGTGGAAGGGTTCAGGGCACAGCGGAGAAAGCCAAACGGGGAGGCTGCAAGTGTTCAGACAATCAATCATGACCACATTGCACTGAAGCATTGTATGAATGTCGCGATCCGAAGAGGACTGTTACAGAGCAATCCAGCAGCAAGAGTTCCCTTGCCCAACCCGCATAACGAAAGGGACAGGGTTCTCAATGAAGAAGAGTGGGGGAGGCTGTACGGGGAGGCTGTACCATGTAGCGAAGACACACATTCGGCCAGTCTTACTGACGGCCTATCAGTTAGGGCAGCGATTCAGTGAAATTGTGGGCCTCACTTGGGATCGTGTCGATGTGAAGAGGGGCTTCATCACCCTCCGCTCTTACGACACCAAAACCAAGACCGCTCGACAGGTTCCCATGACGCCGGATGTAAAGCTGACGATTCAGCGTCTTGCCAGGGTACGAAGTCTAGCCACGCGGCATGTTTTTACCTACAAGGGCAGACCGCTTCAGCGGATCAATCGGTCATTCAAGACCGCCTTGACGCAGGTGGGAATCACGGACTTCAGATTCCATGATCTTCGCCATTGCGCCTCGACGAACCTTAGGAAGGGCAGGGGTGGACACTGCGACTGCGATGAAAATTGTTGGCCACAAGTCAGAGAAGATGTGGAAACGATACAACGCAATTGAGGAAAAGGACTTGACTCAAGCTGCTCAGAAGGTTCAGAAATATCTTCAACAGAACACGCCGGGAACACTTAGGGGATCTCTACCTGAGTACTCTGAAATTAACTAATTGAAAAATAAGGGCGCGCCCGTAGCTCAGTTGGATAGAGCATCAGCCTTCTAAGCTGAGGGTCGCTGGTTCGAGTCCAGCCGGGCGCACCATATAATCAATCGGTTGCATCTCCTCTTCCTGTTCCGCCTCCTGACTGGTCACGGTTCCGGTGAAACTTCCTCGATTCACCGCATCCTGAAGATGTTCTGGATCCAAGTGGCTGTATCGGAGCGTAGTCTGAATGCTCCGATGGCCGAGAATTTCTTTTACCGAGACGAGATCCACGCCAGCCATGATGCGACGACTCGCCGCTGTATGGCGGAGCGTATGCCAACACACGCCCGTGATGCCTGCCTTGCGTAACCCAGGTTCAAACGCCCGCCGAAGGAAGGCCCGGCTATCCATGGGCTGTGATTCGCCGGGCTGTGATTCGCCTTGTAATCCAGGGAAAACCCAGGGCGATCGGAGAAACGAATCAAAAGACCGGAGAATCGCCTTGGCCTGTTCGCTCAGTGGCACATAGCGTGTCTTGCCTCCTTTGGGCAGGGGCAGTGTGAGAAGACTGTGCTCGATGTCCACATGATCCCAACGCAGACGGAATTGTTCTTCCCGCCGTAAGCCCGTTTCAACCGCCAGCGCGATAAGCTTCCAGTCCTTCGGCTGCATCACACCTCGAAGCCGGGTCAACTCCTTCTCGGACACAAATCGCGTCGTGGTGACTTCGGGGAAGAACTTGAACCCGACGACGGGGTTTCGAGGAATCTTGTCGTCTCTCAAGGCCAGCGCGAAGACATGTCGGAGATAGAAAAAGTACCGATTGATCGTCGAATCGTTCCACATCCGTTTCTGTTGAACATCTTTCGGGGCCTTCGGGGGACGCGGTTTGAACTTGGCCCGCATTTGTACTTGGAGCCGATTCAAGTCTTCCGAGGTAATCTCCCTCAACAGCTGCTTTCCAAATGGCCACCTCGACCAGCGGCGGCCATATAGTCGTTCATTCTGAATGCCGCGATTCGTGCAGCCTTCAAGACAGCGTGCAATCCAGGCTCGCAAGGTGGTGTCTTTCTTCATGGTAAACTTTTCAGGAAAGAATTTTTCCTCTCGAATATTCGCCCGGTGTTGACCATACCGGATTTTTGCTTGCGTCTTAGAGTCTCATTTCTCCCACCTCTCCCGCCCGTTGTGGACCCAGCGCACATACCAACTCCCGCGCCGATAGACAATGCCCCGATCCTTACCTTCTTTTCTTGCCATGAGATGATCTCCCTTTCCGTGTGGCCCTCCGACCTTGAATCTTACCAGTTATCTCCAAAGCCTGTTTTGCTCTAATCCGTCGCATACTCGCTACCGAGTGGCAGGCCCGCCCACAATATGTGGCATTCCGGCGAAGCTGAAGAAATACCTTCTTGCAGTGCGGACATCGGCGAATTCCCTCCACGAAGTCTTCCAACAAGCGTGTTGTGCGGAGCAAAAATTCATTCGGCCAGGAGCGACGGCTTCCTGGCAAAAAGCCAGTAGGGTAAATAACGTGTGAAGCATAACCTCTTCTTTGTTCGTCCTCAGAAGTTTTTAGAAACCTGGTTGTATGCATGACCCGAACAGGACCGATCGAGACGGCCTTTCCATCGGCAAGATTGTTGAGATGCGGCGCTATGGCAGTCTTAATGTTCTGTAGATCGCGAGCAGTGGGTAATATAGAAACCAACAACCCACGAAAGGACGGGGGGTACCGTTTGTCATCAGATGGGGTGCGCAGAAAGAGGATGGGTGTATTCCGTATTGCCAGACACTTGACCTGCCCCCTATAAACCAGGCCGGATGTAGCGTTAGGATTCCGGCCGACGGAAGGAGGGGGCATGGCACGCAAACGGTATCCGACCGAGGAGATCATCGGGCATCTGCGGACGATCGAAAGTGAGATGGGCAGAGGCCTTGGACTGGTGGAGGCTTGTCGCAAGTTGGGGATCACGGAACAGACCTACTATCGGTGGAAGAAAGAGTACGGTGGTTTGCGCGTGGATCAGGCCAAACGGTTAAAGGGCCTGGAACAAGAGAATGCCCGACTCAAGCGACTCGTGGCGGACCTCTTCCTGGACAACAGCATTTTGAAGGAGGTGGCAGCGGGAAACTTCTAAGCCCGGCCCGATGCTGAGAAACGGTCTGCCATGTGCCGGCCATGTTTTCGGTCTCTGAACGCCGGGTCTGTCGAGTCGTGGGGCAATGCCGGGGCACGCAACAGTATGTGCCCATCAAGGCGGACGACGAGGAGTCTCTGCGGACGCGGATCGTCGCGCTCACCCGTGAGTATGGGCGCTATGGGTCTCGTCGGATCACCGCGCTGTTGCATCAAGAAGGCTGGCGGGTGAACCACAAACGCGTGGAGCGGCTGGGGGGCGACAGGAGGGGCTCAAGGTGCCGCAAAAGCAGCCGAAGCGAGGCCGACTCTGGCTGACTAACGGTTCCTGCGTACGGCGGCGACCGGAATATCCGAACCATGTGTGGGCGTATGATTTTGTCATGGAACGCACTCGGGATGGGCGGCCCTTGAAAATGCTCACCGTGGTGGACGAATACACGCGGGAGTGTCTGGCCCTTGCGGTGCGCCGCCGTATGAGGGCAAGCGATGTCCAGGAGGTACTGGGGGAGCTGTTCCTGACGCATGGCTGTCCGACACACATTCGCTCGGACAATGGGCCGGAGTTTATCGCCACGGCTCTGCGGGCCTGGTATCGCTTGCTGACCGTCGTGCCCTTGTTCATCGAGCCGGGCAGTCCCTGGGAGAATGGCTATAGCGAGAGCTTCAATGGCAAGTTCCGGGACGAATTGCTAAACGGGGAACTCTTCTATACGCTGCGGGAAGCGCAGGTCATCATTGAACGCTGGCGGCGGACCTATAATCACGTCCGGCCCCACAGCGCCTTGGGCTATCGGCCACCGGCTCCTGAAGCATGCGTACTAACAGAACAGGTGGCCTAATCACTGGGGGCAGGTCAATTCGTCCCGCAGCTTGCCGTTAAAACTTTCGACATAGCCATTGTTCCAGGGGCTGCCGGGTTCAATGAACAGGGTCTGTACCCCCACACGGCGCAGCCACTCCCGGACCGCCTTTGCCGCGAACTCTGGGCCGTTATCGGACCGAATATACTTGGGGCGCCCTGCTGCACGAAGAGCTCGCTGAGCCGATGGAGGACGTCATCCGATCGCAAGTGACGGTCCACGTCGATCGCGAGACATTCCCGGGTGTACTCATCCACAATGGTCAGCAGTTTCAGCGGACGGTCGTCCTTTGTCCGGACGGCAACGAAGTCGTAGGCCCCGACAGGATTGCGGTGGGTTGGGCGGTGCCGCACACAGGAGCCATCGGTGAGCCACAGTCGACCGCGCTTCGGTTGCTTTTGCGGTACCTTCAGTCCTTCCCGCCGTCAGATCCGTTCCACGCATTTGTGATTGACGCGCCAGCCCTCCCGTTGCAGTAACACCGTGATCCGGCGATACCCATACCGTCCATACTCTTGGGCCAACCGGATGATGGCGACCGTGAGGGCCACGTCCTCATCTGATGGCCCACCGTGATGTCGCTGGGTTGAGCGAGGCTGGCCCAACACCCGACAGGCCCGTCGTTCAGGGATGCCCAGCGTGGCACAGCAGTGTTCCACTGCCTGCCGTCGGCGCGCTGAGCTGAGAAGTTTCCCTCGGCGACCTCTTTCAGGATCACCTTGTCGAGCGTGAGCTCTGCCACAGCCAGTTTTAAGCGCGTATTCTCCCGCTCCAACTCCTTGAGCCGCGTGACCTGATCGATCTTCAGCCCGCCATACTCATTCCGCCACCGGTCATCCGTCCGTTCGGTGATGCCCAGGCTCCGACTCACTTGGACGACGGTCTGGCCCTTGCTCAGGGCAACTTCGGCCTCACGCAGCTTGGTAATGATGTGGTCGACGGTGTACGTGATGCGCGGCATACGCCCCTCCTTTCGGCCAAACCCTAACAGAGGATCTGGACCGGTTTAAGGGGGGTAGGTCAGTGAACCGTTCACAGCGGTTGATGACAGCGACCACGGGTACTTGTTTTTACACACGTCCGCGCCCTGGAATCCCGGTTGATGGGAGGACCGGAGGTGTAAAGCCAGCAGGATCTCTGCCCGGTTTCCGCATCGCCCAATAGAGCTCTCCTCCCCAAGCCGGAAACAAGGCCCCAAATACGAGATTCAGACGACACCACCATGAGAAATTTTCCAGAAGGCTTCCGGTCTTTCGCATCAGGTAGGCACCAGTGAGCATCTCGACGGCTAATCCGTTCGAGTGTGCCATTCTCGTGACGCGTCTCGGAGAGAAAACGCTGACATGACCATGCGCCTGGGCAGTGCTCCTGATTCGGCGTTCTTGGTACCCACACAGCGCATGGGGGAGCCCAGGATGTCCACCGATGATCATCCCCCCTGCCTTGACGAACGGCAGCAACTTCGCTACGGCCACCTCTGGATTATCAAGATGTTCGAGGACATGCAAGAGAATCATAAGGTCATACTGCCGAGCTAGCAAGAAGTCCGACTCTGTGATGTCCTTCTCAAGACAATGAGAATATCCTAACGCGGTCAAATGGGGGAGATCCATGTTGAGGCTCACGGCATCCCAGCGGATCGCAGGACTGGGAAGGGATCGGCCTGTGTTCTGTCCTTCGCCGGTCTTCAAATATGCCAACATCGAACCATTCCCGACCCCGACTTCGCAGATATCCAGTGGATGCCCTTGGCAGGAAAATTCCTTGTAGATCAGGTGACTCATAAACCAGTACCGTAACGCGCGAATGGGGTATCCGACCCTTTTGGATTGGCGCGAGAGGCGTAGGCCAGGTAACTGGCTTATGTGAAACTTGTTCAGCGCATCCAAGTTCCAAAAGGGATGCCATCTACGGTAGTGAGTACCGTTACCGCTCGAACGACGATTTGCTTGATGCATGAAGCCTCTTTTGTGAGGAGCAGTGAACTCCCAGTGGACTCCCAGTGGGTGGATGGTGGCATTATTTCCAATCTGCTGGCTGGGAAGATTCACAGGCGTCGCTATGGCCGTTCACCTTTCTTCCTTAACCACAAACCTCCCACGGCGGTACCGGCTGAGGATCAGCCCATAACCCCCTGCCTCTCTTGTGCTTCCGTCTCTAACTCACTGGGCTGGTGCTACGAACTCAGTCATGCTGATGACGAACCCATATTGTTTTGCGGCGGTGTCAAGCTGATGCCAACTCCACCCGCTGAGCCGGTCATTGATGAAGAGGAACGGAGTGTAATTGTTTTTGTTCCAGCCTCGGCTCGTGTATGTTTTTTTGTATTCCGTGACGTACACATAGGTAAGCACGGCCTCGTTGTTCTTGCCTCGGTGCATGACTATCTTGTCCGGCGGTCCCATCAAGTTCGTGACCTGTTCGGTCGTCATCTCGGGCTGAAGATCGACCATATGTTTCTTGTTCTCGTACGCGCGAATACCTGGTTTTGCCGGAATGCCAGCGCAACCTGCTAGGGCTACAACAACAGCGACGAGGCACAGCCAACGCAAGAAGAATGAATTATTCAGCATTCTCATTTCTACTAGACTTCTTTTAGTCGATAGCCTTTAGGTTCTTCTGTAAGCCGCCTCACAGAATGCTGAAACTGAGCGTGCGTGAGTCGGAGCCACGTGGCGCGATCAGATGTTTACGGTGTCTTGGGCTTCCACTCCCGTGCCAGCCGTTGTGCCTTGGCAATCTGGGCAGGGGTCATCTGTTTGGCGAGCCTATCACGTAGCGTGACTGCCTTCTTTTCTCCGTTCGCTGCCGCCAGGTTATACCACTTATGGGCCTCAGCAAAGTTCTTGGGCACGGCATGGCCGTTTTGAAACATCACACCCATGTAGTACTGCGCACTTGCGTTCTCCTGGTTTGCCGCTTCCAGGGCAACGCCCATGCATAAATATAGTCCTGCAAGACGCCCTTTCCTTCGTAATAGATCGTACCGAGCATGAACTTAGCCGGCGGCACTCCCTTGACTGGCGAGCGGCCGCCACACGCTCAAGGCTGTTGCGTAGTCGCCTTGTTCATAGGCCTCCTGGCCCGCACGAAAGTCCGCCCATGCCGGAGTGGCGAGACAGACGATCGACAGCACGAAGGCGCTGGGGAATCGACGAGAGATAGTCATGGGAGCCTCGCAGGGAGGTGTATTGTAAGAGGGTGGCGAAGGAAGTGGCAAGGGGGATGAGCGGAGAAACTGGACGTATTCCAACAACGGTCAGCCTGGCGAACAAGCCCCCCGGTGTTATATATAATAAGTGAGTCCAGCAAACCTTCCTTGACGCCCTGCTCAACCGAGGACTAGGCTGAAGGCCTAGCCACGGAGTTGCGCTCATGCAAACCCTCCTACTCGCTCTTCTCCTGTTACTCCCACTCACAGTCCAGGCTGAGTATTTCGGCGACCTCAGTGCCAACGAATTGAATCCAAATTCGATCTTCAATGACATCGGGGCCTATGGTCCCCTGAGTCCCGCGAGTCCCAGGAACTCGATCGGTATAAACGGGAGTCCCATTAGTCTATACACCCCCACGAATCCGTTTGCGATTGATGCTCCTCGCCTCTATGATCAGGCAGGGAACTACCGTGGCAAACTCAGCACTATTCCCCACGGATTGGTCGACTCCCCACGGATTGGTCGACCCATTTGGTCGATATCCTGGCTGATCGGCTATAGCACAGGTCGAGGCCGGTCCTGATTCGTCAACAACGAGGCCCACGCGAGATAGGGAAGCAGTGCCTATGCAAGCCGCTCGTGACGGGCGGTACAGGCTTCGTCGGCAGCCACGTCGTCCGCGCGTTGCTGCAACAAGGCGTTGAGGTTCGGGCACTTGTGCGCCCAACCAGTGACTTGGCTGCCTTGGCTGGGCTTCCCGTCGAAACGATCCAGGGTAACCTCACGGATTCGGATTCCATGCGGAAAACTGTCAAGGGGATAGACCTCCTGTTTCATGTGGCGGCCAACTACCGACTCTGGGTTCCTGACCCCCAGCAGATGTATGCGACCAACGTCACCGGCACGACCGAGTTATTACGGGCTGCCGCCGAGGCCGGTGTGAGACGGGCCGTGTACACCTCAAGCGTCGTCACCGTCGACTGTTCGAAAAACGTTGGCACAGAGGCTGACTTCCTCAAGCTTAGCGACTGCCGGAGTATGTACCAGCGGACCAAAGTGCTCGCTGAGCAAGCGGTCTGGGAGTTCATCCGACAGGGTATGCCAGTCACGATCGTGAATCCCTCTGCGCTGATTGGCTCCTGCGACCGTCGGTCGACCCCGACCGGACGCCTCATCGTTGACTATCTCTCGGGACGTTTACCTGCCTTCCTGGATACGATTCTAAATTGGGTGTCGGTCGAAGATGTGGCCCACGGCCACTGCCTTGCAGCCACCAAGGGGCGAGTTGGGGAGCGCTATATTCTCAGCCACACGAACCTCTCGCTCGGTGAATTCTTGGCGATCCTTGCTGACGTCAGCGGGCAACCTCCGCCTCGCATGAGAATTCCGTGTCCAGTGGCGTATGTCGCAGGGGCAGTGGGGTCTGCGTGGGCACAGGTCACAAAGCGTAAGCCACAAGCGACTCTGGACGGCGTCCGAATGGCAGGACAACCATCACGGTATGACTGCAGCAAGGCTCGGGGCGAGCTCGGTTTCTCTCCCACGCCCATCCGGAAATCGGCTGAAGCGGCAGTGACCTGGTTTCGGACTCATGGGTATGTCGGTGGCGACGGTGCTCGATGAGGGTTGGACTTGTGGCCGAAGTGAAGTGGGAGATTCAGGAGGTTGTTCGTCAGCTCCGGATGAGCAAAATCGACTCCAGGAATGGGATCTTCCGCGCAACCATGAATGGCCATGAAGTTCTGCTCTGCCTCTCGGGGATGCAGCCCTCCATTGCCCGTGAGCGTGTGGAGCGCTTTTTGGGTGAGACCCGGCCTGAGCTAATGATTTGTAGCGGGCTCGCCGGAGCCCTTCGCCCCCACCTCAACGCGGGGGATCTCGTCGTCCACTCCGATGACTCTGATCTCGTCGGCATGACGATGCTCGCACTCAAAGAGGCCTCGATTCCGTTTCATGTGGGACCGCTGATGACCGTGGCGAAACCTGTGCTCACGCCCGACGCGCGGCGTGCGCTGGCAGCTAAATGTCAAGCCATCGCTGTTGATATGGAGAGCCAAACAGTTGCTACCCTCTGTCGCCAGGCCGGGATCAAGTCCCTTGCGATCAAGGGTGTGTCGGACGGAATGGATGATGACCTATCAACGATCTTAGGTGGGTACAAGGTCATTCATATCCCAACCATCGCCTTGCGTATTCTTACCAGCCCAAAGACATGGCCCTTGGTGGTGCAATTGGCGAGGCAGAGCCATGCGGCGGCGGCAACGCTCGGGCACGGGGTGGTAGCCGTCCTTGGGCGATTACTGCGTTAGGCATCACCCGTTGGGGTCGAGTTGTTCGGCCATGACCGGAATCCTTCTTCGCTTTCATATCCGTTGCCAGGATCGCTATTACTAGTCAACCGGTACTCGGAATCGAAGCAAGCCCTTTTGGAGGCTTGTAAGAGTGACCAACCCCCAGTTGTTAGGCCACCATTGAATCCCTCAGCACATTGGCACAGAAAAGCGGCGATACGGGGGGATCGTGAAAGGCATGGGAGCCTCTCAGGGAGGCGTATTGTAGGAGGAGTGTGAACGAAGTCGCATGGCCGAACGACGTGTCCGTCTCTACCGTCCTCAACGGAGCCGTTTAGTCTCTCTCATCCGGTCTCGTCAGCGGCGGTCGGGTGAATTGATAGGTTTTGTATCCGCTGTAATCAAAGGTCGTGTCGATGTTTCCCGTGGAATCCCGATGGATCGTTACCCCGTCGCCGTAATCAGAGGTCGTGCCGATATTTCCAGTAGAATCCCGATGGGTCGATACACCGCCGATTAAAAAGAGACCTCCGGAAATTCCTCTTTGGCTGTCCTGGAACGTGCGGAAGTTCCAAGTCGATTGGTAGTGCAAATCCGGCAGCAACTCTGAAATATCGCGCGTTTCTTCTGTGTCGAGAGATTCATAGGGGCCTATCCCGTAGTCGACGATAGAGCCGCGCTGCGCCATAGCCGGCCCACTCAACGCGAGAGTGAGGGCACAGAGGACTACACATACCGTATTGCCATATCTCGTTTTCATCCCACACATCGGACACCGCGAGTGAAAAGTTTCCCGCTGACCGCGATGGCCGCAGTATAAGCAGGTTAATGTCCCGCCCGCGTGCCGTTGCTCTCGTTGCTCCCGATTCTTCGCAATCTGTTTCATCGCCTTGAGCCGTTTCAGGTTGTGCTTTTTGGATATCGCTTTTTTCATCGCGCACCCTCTGATGGTCTCGCCGGGTCAAATGATGATCTCACGTTTGAATTGAGAAGGCTAGACTCGCCAAAATGGTGAGATCGGTTTGCAGACGCTACGCAACGAGTGCACCGCCTTGAATTGTAAAGCGGAGGAGGGGAATCAACGAGGGCTGAGTCCCCCTCGCCTCCACCACGCCGCAATAGATGAGCGATCACCGCGTGTCGCAGGCAATTTCCCACAGCGCGTGATTCAGACTCTCTGGTTCAACGGATAACCAGTTGTCTTGGTCGACGTAGGCAGCAGCGGCACTACTAGTCGCCATACGGCCATAGTACTCCGTGAACGCCAGCAACCGAAGACGCTTTGCCGCGCAGTCAAATTGTCTGTGGGTCGTCGTCGACAAAAACCGGGGGGTTCCTACGTAATTCCCTTGCATCCACGTCCAGTCTATTATGATCACCAGCGTCACCAGATTCCCGTCTCGACGAATGGTGGCTGGGTCGATGTACACCGTCTGGCGGTCCGGTGTTTGAAACTTTTTCTCAACCGCCACCCATTCTGCGTACACGGGTCCATGGCTCAGCACCAGGAGCGTGCTGAGGAGCAGTCGTTTCATGTGAATCCCTCGGTAAGTCGTGGTCTCTCATTTCTTGATCGGCTTCCACTCCCGCGCCAGCTTTTGCGCCTCGTCAATCTGGGCGGGGGTCACCTACCGTTATTGGATAATGCCTTCTTCATAGGCTTGGCTGATGATGGATCGGTTTAAGTCGTAAACCAGTTCGCTCCAAACGGCCTCAGGCCAGTAAGATGGCGCGATAAATATCAGGAAAAGCTGGGTTCGGTTGGTTACTGTCTCTGCCTTCTCAAATGTTCCCAAGTTCTGCAGTTCCCTATTCTTCAGCGTCGTCGTGATAATGAATTTATCCTGGGCGTAAGTAGGAACTACAAACGCTGTGAAAACCGACACGAGGTTTCGCCATATACTGAATTCACGATGGCGTAGTACGTGAATCTCGGCTTTGAGATCGGTATTCCAAGTACCAATCTTCACATCTGAAAAAAGGCCTGAGTCTCTGAAGGCCTTAGGTATACTGTTTAACCCGTAATGCCAATACCCTCAGGTCGGCAATCGCTTCCCCGCTGGGAAGGAATCTCTGTATTCCTTCAGTAAGGGTGAGTACATCAGGCGGTGTACATCCTCCGAAATTGTCTCGCCACTTATGAGGAGACTGAGCGACTGTTTACCTGACGCAGTGGTTATCGGCCAGGAAGCTGGGGGCTGGAAGGGTCCCTCTCGAAATGTTGCTACACAGGCACTGAGTGACAACACAACCGCGAGCATTACGAGCGATACCAACGTTCGGTAGCCGACCATCACGCACGCTTCCTCCTTATGGAGCCGGATTCGGTGAGTGACGGGCATGGGAGCCTCGCAGGGAGGCGTATTGATAGGAGGGCTGATTAGGGAGGCGCATGGGCGGTGAGCGGAGGGAAAGGACGTGTTTCAGCAACGGGCAGAACTCGTGACTTCCGCCACTCCCACGGCGGCACCGGCTTCAGATTAGCCCACAATTCTTTGCACAGGAAAGTGACGGAAGGGAGGAATGGTGACGGCCATTAAGAGCCTCGCGCGGAGCCATATTCACGGAGGGTGTCATTCGGAAGTGCAAGAGCCATATCACAGAACGGTTGGAGCTTGCCCTTAATGACGGCGACCATACCGTGTAGGGCTGTTTCCTTATTCTCATTTGCCTACTTTAAGCCCTGCGCGGATTCAGCTATAAATGAGAACGCGTCATCCTAGAATCGAAGAAGGGTTGAGAAAATAAAGTTCATGGATAAAGGGGGAGGTCTTTCACGCCTCGCTTGGGTCGGCGTGTGGGTAGTCGCCTGGAGTCCGGCGAGTGGTGCCACATTGACAGCCCAGGCCAGTTCGCCTGTGAAGGAAGACTTTCGTCTTTGGTCGCCGGTCTATGTGACCGTTCCCCTCTCGCCTTCTTTTATCGGGTACATGGAGGTGAACCCGCGATTCGCGGATAATGTCTCGGAATTGGATCAACTGTTTTTTCGCCCGGCTCTAGGGTACAAGCTGACAGATCACCTTTCCATATGGCAAGGGTACGCGTGGATCGGCAGTTACCGGCCACGATTTATCGGGGAACACCGCTCCTTCCAGCAAGTAATCTATAGTCGCAAGTTTTCCTTCCTCAAACTTCTCAGCCGCCCCGGCTGGAAGAACGCATCATCGACCGGGCAGATGGTACCACCGTGCGTGCCCGCACGCTACTGCGCGGCGACTTTCCGATTCCGCAGGCTCCCGCCTGGGCGCTCGTTGTGTATGATGAAATCTTTGTGAATCTGAATACGGCGAGGAACGGTCCTCAAGAAGGGCTTGATCAGAACAGATTCTTTCTCGGCATGAATCACCAGGTGACGACACACGTCAGTGTGGATCTTGGCTATCAAATGCAGGCGCTCAACAATGCCAAGTCAGGGCTCATCAACCAAATCAATCACGTCCTCCTTCTGCAATTCTTCATCAATCTGTAACCGTTCTGCTTCTAATGGGGACGCTACGGCAATCACGCCCTGACTTAGGACGCAATCCGCAACGTGAGTTGGGCATATGCGCGCTGAACCAGACCAATTTGGAAACCCGACGCTCATCTGTGCGTAGTACACGTGCAATTCGGATGAAAGGACTACGTTGCGATCCGGGAGAGACCTCCTTTCATAAGTCGATTCATGATGCGACACGGCTCCATCCTTCAAGAGCGGAGAAGGGGATCATGACAATGCGTTTGCAGCGCGTGCACTTGAGTTCAAGCCCTCCCCCAACGACGTTGGCGAGCAACTGCCCGCACGCGCATCGAGGTTCACTGCGTCGGCGGCAACCCGACTGGCTGGATGTTGAGGCGACCAAGTGGCGGTGGAGTTGTGGCAGACATCCTTGTATATGGTCCTAGTGTCAAGGGGGCTGTTCCTGCTTTGATATAAAAGATGGATCGAGTGCATTCCAGAACACAGTACCCTATAATTTCCCCATGGTGAGAGCCAGTAACACGCATGTCTGGTTGGGAAGTGTCATCGGAGGACTTGCCTTGAGTCTGTGGGGGTGTGCAGCGGACCTTCCCCCAATGGTAGAGGACACTCAAGTTGCCGAAGGCGTGGTGGTGGGGAGGGCCCTGGCGGTCCTTACTGGTGAGACGCGCCGGTGGTATGAACCGGAAATACGTTTTTTCGAGTTTGAAGATCTGCAGACTCACGAGCGTTTCAAAGTGGAGATGAAGTCCGATGATCGATACTTTGTGGTCGCGCTGCTGTCTGGAGAATACCGGCTCCATAGGGTGCAAATCAGTGAGGGGCCGTTTATGTCCATGGCGCAACTGGCCATGGATTTTTCAGTCAGGAATAGTTCCGTCACCTAATCTGGGCACGCACCACGCACATGGTGCTTTGGAGTAAACTCGCCGCGCTATGGACGGATGGTCGTTGTGTCGATGATACTTGATCAAGGCGAGACGGAGCAGGCGCTTGAGTTTCTCACGAAACGGTATCCCTCTATCGGCAAGCCGACTCTGGTAGAAATGCTCCCGCACCCGTCCCACATGGAAGCTCGGTTATACGAAGTCATGCCCTATCCACGTTACAAGTACTTTCGTCGACATCACTGGTAGGGATCAGCGACAGTCATGAACTCACGAAACTCGCAGTCAATTCTTGTCACTGCGATTGGTCTACTCGTTGCGCTTCTGGCTGGTTGTGTGGGTGTGCAATCCGGCCCTAAGCCTGTTGTCGTCAAGCGGACCCCCAGCTACACATGGGGACCAGCCCCCAGTTGTTAGGCCACCATTCAAGTTCCTTCACACCGACATGACCCAAAACCCAATAAGCAGGCCAGCGGCAGCTTGAGGGGTGGACCCGCGTTGTACGTGACGGAACATTGCACGGGGAAGCGGCGGGAGGGGCAAAGCGTGAAGGGCATGAGCGCCTTGCATGGAGGCGTATTGCAGGAGGGGGACGATCAAACCGCAAGGCTGGGCATGGGGGAAATGCTTGGCTTGATTGGCGGGCAAGTGTCGGAGCCAAGTGGGTCATAGAATCACATAGGGATCATAGAATCACATAGGGATAGGGATAGGAAGCAGGGTGAAAATCTGGCCCCGGTTTTGGTCACAGTTCTGAATCTGACGTAATCACATTCCATCATCACGCCGAGGGACCCAACTCGTGCATCTTGCAAAAGATTCTCCCGCTCTGTCACACTCCCTCATCATCCTTCACTGTGTCTTGAGGTGCGACTTCTAAGCTGGGGGTCGCTGGTTCGAGTCCAGCCGGGCGCATCATCTTGCGCTGATGTCTGGGCGGGGAATTGGCTAAATTCACTGGTTGTTCGGCTGTTCGGAGGCTTGCCATGCAGATGGTCTGGTTCCGTATTCTCGTTGTCTCACCTGTATGCGCCGAGTTTGGGTTTCCGAGTTTGGGTTTGACGAGAAGTACGAGCGCGACTACAACATCTTCAATCCGATCAACCAGTACTATCCCGATAATCCACTGAATCCCATTACTCCGTCGATCCCAAGAATCTGTTCAACCCCATCAACAGCGTCGATCCCGGCAATCCTGCAAATCCCATCAATCGCATCAACCCGAAGAACCCCTTTAATCCTAATCAACGAATCCTATCAACGAAATAGACGTGGTGTTATTTCAGTGTTAAGGCGACAGAAAAGGTAGGCTGAAGCGAGATGAATTGAAACAACGTGGAATCATCCAAAGCGGCGACATGCTCAGGTGCGGGCCCAGCGGCTGGAAAGTGTGAAGCTCTCGGAGGAGCGAGTGTTTCTCCTTGACGTGGATCCCGCCGTATCTAGGTATGACAAAATTCGAGGCCAGCGTGCGATTACAGCAGGCTCATGAGAACGGGCATCGGCTATCTCACCTGAGATTGCATTCTGGTCCTGTGCAAAAGAGACAATTCGATCTCTGCGGCGTTCAACTCCGTTGGGAACAACACGCCGGAACTTGTGCACGCATTGATACTGGCGCCATCGAGGACGGCCTTGCTAAAGTCAACACCGCGAAGGTCAGTTTGGCGAAATAGTAATTACGGAAGTCGAGGCCATCAGCATCCAGTCCCCGGAGGGCGAGACCGCGGAGTTCGCAATTGTCGTCAGCGACCTTCTTGACATTGAGCTCCTTGATGCATCCTTCGCGGATCATGAGAGACATGGGGTCGTTTGAGAGATGGAGTTTGGAGTGGGCGGGGAATGTGCTGTCCATCTTTGGCTCCGATATGGAACCTTGGTGTCAGTCTCGGATTGGGCATGAAGAATTTTGCGCCTAGTGCCCCTCTTGAACTCACACTGCGCGACACAGTATCGTACTGACAACAGGAACGTTCGATGCTTTAGTCCATTCCATAGCAATACCATAGCAATACAAGGGAGGGCATCATGGCAATACGACTGGGAGATGACGCGCCGAATTTTACGGCAGAAACGACTGAGGGAACGATCAACTTTCACGAATGGCTTGGAGGGGGGTGGGGCATTCTCTTTTCTCATCCCAAAGACTTCACCCCCGTCTGTACGACGGAGTTGGGGACCGTCGCCACTATTACGCCAGAGTTCAAGAAGCGGGGCGTGAAAGTCATCGCCGTCAGCGTTGATCCGCTGGATTCCCACAAGGGGTGGATCAACGACATCAACGAAACCCAGCACACCACCATGAACTATCCGATGATCGCCGATCCGGAGAAGAAGGTAGCCACGCTGTATGACATGATCCACCCAAACGCATTGGACAACATGACCGTGCGGTCGGTCTTCATCATCAGACCTGATAAAAAGGTAATGCTGACCTTGACCTATCCTGCTTCATGTGGGCGAAACTTTGATGAACTTCTGAGGGTCATTGATTCGCTCCAGCTGACCGCAAAGTTCAAGGTCGCCACACCGTCCAACTGGAAAGACGGGGAGGATTGCATCATTACACCGGCGGTGACAGATGAGGACGCCAAGACCCTGTTCCCGAAGGGCTTCAAGATCGTGAAGCCCTATCTACGCTATACCCCTCAGCCAAATAAGTAGGGAACGGTTTGACCGGCATGGCATTGCGGGGGAAGTGGCCTTGAGCCTCTTCCGCCATTGTTGGTTCCGAGTGGCGTATCCCGCGACGAATCGTACGGCCCTTCGGTTCAAAATCCCCTCAGGGGAACCGCTGATTCGGCGTAGGTGTTTCTGGTCGCCCCGCCGGCTGCGGAACCCACTTGTATGTCCCGCGAGAACTGCGATGGTCCGACCGTGTGACGCACCAGATGCGTACCCCTGCCGGATGCTCAACTAAGGACGCCCTCTTGATGTGCGGGTTGGCTGGTGTCTCTGGGTGATCCGGGTAGCCTGGTTCAACTAGACACGCGACAAATCAAACAAACCAGAGCAACCAGCCGGTTCTCACGCTTCACGGGGTGTTGAGCGCGCTGCGAGTGGACTGATTCAGCATCCTGCTAGGACGGCGAATTCGCCGTGGTTCTATTAGGAGCAGCAGACCGGCGACGCGAACCGTTTACCAGGAGAACCAGCTGAGGTCCTGCTACGGAAGATCTCGAACTCCCGAGTGGTCCCTCACAATGTGGTTTTCGAGTCCCGGAGAGGGGGTAGGGACGCGATGGGGTGTCGTGAGGTGTGGATCTTGCCAACTCAAACCGTCACGCCACTGGGCCTGTTGGGTGGAGAGCATGACGGCGTGATCGCTGGTACGCCCAGCCAGAATGCGGCGCGTTCTTTTTCCGGTAGGTTCCCCGACTGGGTGGCCCACCCAGTCATACGAACCGCCGTTCTACCGGTAGGTCATCTTCAACAATTCGGCCCTTGAAGGAGCCGCCGTGAACACATGGAGGAGGTCTGAGGCCTTGGCACGGAATGGTATCGAACCAGTGGAGGGCGTCTGGAGGACGTCGCGTGTGAGTCCTCGCCCTTCGAGGGAGTTACGCAGCCCGTCGCCGCCTAGTGAGCCACTGCGGTGGTCTTGGGCTGGCTAAGGTGGACAGCAGGGGTAGTGAATGAGCCACCCTCTTTTTTGGGGGGGGAGGGGGGGGTGCAAAAAACAGCACCTAAAGATTTTTCTTGCTATGTGTTGCCGACTTAGGCATACTCCTGCCGACTTACATAGGGTGAGAGGATCGGCCAATCGCTTATTATATTACTCAATAATTACTCACAAGGGAGGCTGCCACGATGAAGGTAGATCAAAATAGCGTGTGGAAAAAGTTTTTAGTTGCTGGGGCCATAGTGGCGCTAGTGGCTGGGATGGCATCCACGCTACCCAGTAGTGCGTATGCTGGCGGCATGATTAAGGCCGATGATGACAAGTGGATTTCCATTGGCATGGGGATCCGGACGAGTTTCAACGCCATCGAAAACGATGCCGAAAACAGGATGGCGTATAGCAATCACTTCAAGCTGGACAATGCTCGTATCTACATCAATGGGCAGATCCACAAGTATGTCGGGTTCACGTTCAACACCGAATGTTTTAACTGTAACGTCGGTAACACTGGTGGTCAATTCGGCGGGGCTTCCAACATCGGGCTACTTGATGCGATCGGGAAGTTCGAGTTCAACGAGAGGTTCAACTTCTGGGTCGGCCGAACCCTGGTGCCGGCCGAGCGCGGTGAGTTGAACGGGCCGTTCTACCATGCAACCTTCGACGGTTTCCGGACGCCGTTCTTTCCGGCGGACTTCAGTGGGAACTTTCCAGCTGTTACTGGTGGACCAGGTGTTTTCGTAGGAACAACTGGTGGTGGTGGAAGGGCTGGTCTCTATGGTCGTGACAACGGCGTCGTCTTCTTCGGGAAGGTCCATCCCTTCGGCACCCACCTCCTGTACGTCGGATCGGTGTTCACAGGCGTGCGTGGTGGACCGAATACCAACGACAGTTTGATGTACGCCGGGCGTCTGCAATGGAATCTGCTAAATGACGAGGATAACCCCGGCTATTACACCAGCGGGACCTATTATGGAACTCTCGGGGATATCATCGCGATCTCCGGGAATATCCAGCATCAGAAGGATGGAGCGGGGAATATAAACGTTTCCGGTGCCGTGTCCGATTTTACCGGCATCTCAGTCGATCTGTTAGTTGAAAAACTCGTCCCGAACGACGGGGGGGTGTTTACCTTCAACGGGGAGTTTAAACGGTTCTTTGCGAATTACGGAACTTCGGCCTTTACTGCCGGAGGATGTTTCTGCATCTTTAACGGTCATTCCTGGAGCGCGTATGGGCTCTACCTGCTTCCGGAGCCAGTCGGAATCGGAAAGTTCCAGCCCTACATGCGGTTTACCTCCGTGAACCCCATCTATTCCAACGTCCGTCAGGAATGGGAAGGTGGGGTGAACTACATCATTTCGGGCCACAACGCCCGTGTTTCAGCTTACTACCGATACGGCGATTTCAACGGAACCCCCGGGACCTTTTTCGCCCCTGCCCCGGGTGTAAGGAATAACAGAGTCGATTCGTTCCACGTCGCCTTGCAGATGCAGTACTAACCAACTAGGAGGTTCTCCAAAGAACCTCGAGCCTCCCCGGAAGGGCCGATACCCAGCTGCTGGGTATCGGCCCTTCTGTTTGTCATTTCCTTCTCGTCTGTCCAAGTTGGTACACCCCGATACCGTTCACGCAGACCAAACCAGAGAGGCGCCGTAGAGAAGTGACTGGTTGGGCCAGTGTCGACCGATGGGCGAGGCAGGGTGCCTTACGGTCTCTGGGCTATCTTGGACTCACGGGGCCACGCCGCATCAGAGGAGGCGCGGAGGTACTGGCAAGGAGGCATGGATGAGGGGGTGCCCAAGCCTGGAACCCTGCCAGTGTGCTCCACGCCAAGCTGGAGCACCTAGTGCACGCAGCCAAGCGGGAAGGATCAGTGTGCCGTAGCCCCTCCGCACAGCCGGGTTGCTCTAGGCCGCGCACATTATCGTTATCGGTAGATTCCAGGAGATGGGTTCGGTAGAGTAACGGCATGGGCAAAGTCGCAGTGACCAGTGGCGTTCTCCTTTACAGCGATTTCAACTGTCCCTTTTGCTATGCGATGCATGAGCGGTTGCATGCGTGTGGGGTGATGGATCGGGTTGAGTGGCGGGGCGTACAGCATGGGCCGCATCTTCCGATCCCGATGGCACGCTGGAACGGCCAGCTGTTGGATGAACTTCGTCATGAAGTGGCGATGGTCGGGCGGCTGATGCCGAGGCTTCCCATTGCGGTTCCTGCAGGGAAACCGAATACAAGACCGGCGATCGAACTGGCGGCTCGGGTGTTGGGGAGAGATGTGGGACAGGGGAGCGCGCTCATCCGTCGCTTGTACTGGTGGTTCTGGCGTGATGGACGTGATATTTCAGATGTCCGGGTCTTGCGTGAGGCGCTGGCTTCACTCGGCCTTGATCCTCAAGGACTGCTCGAGAAGGACGAGGCCACTGCGCACATCCTTGACGACTGGGATGACTTCTGGCGCAGCACGGGACAAGCCGGAGTGCCGGTGCTCAGACGGACGGACGGAACCCTGCTGGTGGGGCTGGCTCGAGCGTCTGACCTGGACCGTTTTCTCGCGGCATCCTGATTCCGACTCGCGCTCACCTCGACATTCATGATGGACGCCTGCAGGTCACGCCGGTGCTGTCCTGTAACATGCTTGAGAGCCTCACGGTAACTTCCCTGGCGTGCGGGATAGGGGACTGGTTACTGAAGAAGCCCTCGACACTCGCGACGCTGGCGTCAACGGTGTTAGAAGTGCTCGCAGCCTCTACTTCATCCTGTCCGGTTTCTTCATCATGCCATCGTAGGACTCCGATCCGAGTCGATCCTTGAACGTCAGTTCCGTCACCGCTGATTTATCCAGATCGCCCTTTCCTAATTCGATCAACCGTCGGTACTGACCGAGTGTTGCCTGAGTGACAGGGAGTGAGAGATCGACGTGCGTGGCCAGGTCGAGCGCGATGGCGGAATCCTTCGCCGCATGGGCTGCAGAAAAATGGCAATCGTGTGCGCGTTGTTGCATATCTTCTCCGTCGGTCTCAAGTATACGTGAGGCGGCGCCGGTTTGACTGAAGACGTCTCGGAGCAGGGTCAGGTCAACCCCGAGAGCCGCGCCTAATCCCAACCCTTCCGCTAGTACCGCAGTGTTGCTGTTCATCACCATATTGACGAGGGCCTTCACTTTTGCCGCTTCTCCCGTTGGACCGATATATCGGACTGTCTTGCTGAGTGCGTCCAGTACGGGTTGAGCCTTGGCGAAAACCTCACGTTTTCCGCCGCACATCAGATACAGCGTGCCTTGGCGCGCCTGGGTGATACTGCTCGCCATGCAGGCTTCTACACTTGCCCCGCCGCGTGCGGTCACTAGTCGTTCGATGTCACGATGAATACCTGGTGAAAGGGTTGCGCAGTTGATGAACAGACGGTCTTGCGTATAGGCCAAGAGGCTAGTTCCACTGTTTTCCTCGAAGATCGAACGCATGGCCAGGTCATTCGAGACGACTGTGACGACAAGGGAGGATGATTTGGCGACCTCGGCAGGCGTCTGCGCAGCGTCGAGGTGGAGTTCTGCGGCAAGCGTAAGAGCGGCAGGGTGGTGAAGGTCATAGACTGACGTCAGGTGAAATCCCGCCTCGTTGAGTCGGCGCGCCATGTTGGCCCCCATGCGGCCCACACCGACAAATCCGATACGAAATTCCTCCTGTGGCATTATGCATCTCCTGGCAACATCGCGTAGAAGCTTTCTGAGAGTAGAGTATGGAGATTGTACACCGATCCGAAGGGTCTCGCATGGGTTGGTGCAGGAGTCGTGTGGAATGGGGGATACGAAGGCGCGTCAGGGCGAGGAGGCGACGAATTTCAGCGCCACACTATTGATGCAGTAGCGCAGGCCGGTGGGCTTGGGACCGTCTTTGAAGATGTGCCCCTGGTGGCCTCCACAACGGGCGCAGTGGACTTCGGTGCGAGGGATGATGAGTTTGAAGTCGACTGTTGTGCCGACGACTTTGGGATCGATCGGTTGCCAGAAGCTGGGCCAGCCGGTGCGGCTATCGAATTTGTGCTCAGACGAAAACAGCGGCAAGTCGCAGCCAGCACAATAGTACAGACCGGCTTTCTTGCTGTCGTGCATGGTGTTGGTGAACGGCCGCTCAGTATCCGCATGCCGAAGCACGCGGTAGGCATCGGGTGCCAGCAGCTTCTTCCACTCGTCATCCGTCTTCGTGGTTTTGCCGATCAGGCCGATCTCAACTTTGGGAGGCATCGGGCATCTCTTTCAGCCGCTCGTGTGAATTGCTTCTCAGTCGACTCACACCCGCCATGGTGACATAGCCTCTGACGGAAAGGCAAGGCGCGTGGATGTCTTTACTCGACCCATCCCAGTTGCCCAAGTCGCGCCTTCCCTCAGGAGACATACGAACTGCGGCACGCCGACGGTGGCACTTCGGAGTTGCGGTGGGACGATGTCAGCGACCAAGGCGTTCCGTGGTGCGTTCTACACACCTTCCCCGACTCTGTCCAGCCGACGAGCAGTCAAGACGAGGCCAATACCAGAGGCGCCGGCACAGAAAGGCTTGGTGAAGGCGTCCAACGTATCGTCGTATCGTCGAACAAGGCCAGCCCCTCCCGCTTGCCCCAAGAGTCGCTCAACGTCCCTAAAAAGACCTGGCCGACCAGCGCCAGAGACTCGTGAGTCCTTCACCGAGTCCAACCGCCATGGTGCGGGTTCCTAGGATCGTGACCATACCGAACGGCAGCAGGCGGTGGATCATTTCCGACGAGATGTCCATCAGCAAGCTGACAAAACCCAACACCCAGCTCCCCAAGCCCGGAAGGATCGCTTCGAGAAGTCCCACGAGCGGAGCCGAGGGCATCCGTTCTCCCTGGCTCAAGCGAAAGCCTCTGGCCAGTCCGCCTCCTCCCACTCTTGCAACTCCTTCTTCCCCCCCGTAAAATACCTCCATTCAGGGCTAGCCCATTGGCATTCTGACAGATTCCTGTTGGTCTGCCCGATCGCGTGGGAAGGAGTAGGCCGGTATGCGCGTTGAGTATTCAAAGGGCGAACGGGCCTCCACAAAACTGATCCTCTTCGATCGACAGACTTCGGAAGATACCAGCGGCCAGAAGGTGAAGGTCATGCTGATCTTCCCGCCCGATTGGTTCCCCTCCGAACCCTATCTCAGCCTTCCTTCCCTCACCGCCGTCCTCCGTCAGGCCGGCCACACGGTCATTCAAAAAGACATCAATCTCGAAATGTACGACTGGTACTTCAGTGAGGACTTTTTGAAGAAAGTCCAGCGTCGGATACCACAGCAGCTCGACCGGCTCCGCAAGCTGTCGAACAAGCGCGAGTTGCGAGCCGATGAAAGAGACCTGCAGCTCGCGCTCTGCGACCTGAGCCGACAGCGGATCGACGAGTTGATCAAGAAGGCGGAGCATGCTAAGGCGATCGTCCGCGGAGAAGTTTTCTATGACATCAATCAGTTGGAATGGGCACTTAACGTGTTCCGCGAGGTTACCTCCGTGATTTCGATGGTCTATGCCCCAGCGAGAATCTGCATGCCACCGATGGAGACGGATCTGTCGTACAAGGTTTTCGTATCGTCCGAATTGATGGCTGCGGTGCAAGACCAGCAAGTTAATATCTATCGCGACGTGTTCGAGCATCTGGTGAAGCCGGCGATCGAACACGAGCAGCCGGACGTGGTCGGTATCTCGATCGCCTTGCAGCAACAGCTGTTCTCATCCATGACGTTCTGCGCGCTCATCAAACAGCACTTCCCGCACATTCACGTGACGATTGGCGGCAATACGGTGACGCGCCTGCGTGACGTGCTGCCGGAGTCGCCGCTGTTCCAATACTTCAACAGTGCCGTGGTCTATGAAGGGGAGACGGCGTTCGTGAAGCTGGTGTCGGTGGTGGGGGCGAAGCGGAGTCTGGCCGAGGTACCCAATACGATCTACAAGGACGAGGCTGGCGTGCATACCTCGCCAACCAGCTATTCGGAAGACCTGGCCGCGCTGCCGCCGCCAGATTTCGACGGCCTGCCGCTGGAGAAGTATTTCGTGCCGACGAAGGTGCTGCCGTACTTGGCGACGCGGGGCTGTTACTGGGGCCGCTGCGAGTTCTGCGACCATGGCGAGGGATATACGGCCGGCTACCGGACGAAGAAGATTCAGAATATTCTGGATGAGATCCGGCATCTACGGGACAAGTACGGTGCCAGGAATTTCCACTTCACCGACGAATCCTATCCGCCGGCACTGTTCCGCAAACTGTCGCGCGGGCTGATCGACAGCAAGATGGACATCATCTGGACGACGCACATGCGGTTCGAGAAGAGCTTGCTGGATGAAGATGTTTGGCAGGATGCGAAGGAGTCCGGCTGCCGCTATCTTCACCTCGGTTACGAGTCGGGGAGCGAGCGGGTGCTGAAGCTAATGGACAAGGCGACGACGACAGAGAGCATCACGAAGCACTTGCAGATGTCAGCCACCGTCGGCATCTGGAACCACTGCATGGGATTTTTTGGATTCCCTGGCGAGACGAAAGAGGAAGCCTGGTTGTCGGTGCAGTTCCTGGAGCAGAACAAAGACTATGTGCATTCGCTGGGCTTCGGCACGTTCGATCTGAGCAAGCACTCACTGGTGGCCAAGCATCCGGAGAAGTGGGGGGTGACGGCCTACAAGAATCCCGAATGGGATTTGGCCCTCGACTACTACTACACGGTGAAGAACGGAATGAGCGTCGAAGAGGCCGAGCGGGTGTTCGAAGAATTCGAACGGAACCATTATCAAGGCTGGGACCTGCGCCTGTTCATTCGCGAATACATTTTCCTCTACATCGCGCGGTTTGGATTGCTGAAGCTGCCTGATCTGCAATTCAACGCGGGCTGCATCCCGGGCTACGCACCGTCAGAGGCCGAGAAAGTCTGCTGATGTCTTCTTCGTTAGGCTTAGTACAGGTCGACGGGTTGCCTCTGCTCACGAGTGAGGAGCGGAAGACCTCGAAGGTCATGCTCCTGTTCCCGCCGGAATGGGTGCCGACGGCGCCCTATCTCGCACTGCCGTCCTTGACTGCGGTGCTCCGGCAAGCCGGGCATGATGTGATCCAGCGCGATGTGAACATCGAAATGTATGACCACTTCTTCACCATGGAGTTCCTGGTCTGGGTGAACGCCCGGTTGAGGATGCAGCTCAAGGTGCTACAGGACACAAAGAAGGCGGGGAAGCTGACGGAGAAGGAAGCGGATCAGAAAGCCTTGGTGGAGCAGACCTATGCCGTCGATGTGTCCGATCTGGCTGAGCGGGCTGAGGATGCCAAGCTGATCGTACGCGGCGAGCGCTTCTACCAGGCCGACAAGCTCGAGGGCGCGCTGAATGTGTTCCGCGAGGCGATGCAGTACATCTCGGCAGCCTACTATCCAGCGTCGCTGGTTTTCTATCCGATGGAAAGCAACCTGGGGTATCGCCCTGGGGTCTCGAAGGAAGTGTTTGCCTGTCTCGATGACAAGCAGGTGAACGTCTACCGCGACATCTGCACGCAGCTGGTGCTGCCGTCCGTGAGTAAAGAAAAGCCGGATGTGATCGGGATTTCCATCGGTACGCAGATGCAGCTGCTGGCGGGCCTGACCTTCTGCAAGATGATTAAAGAGACGTTCCCGCAAATCAAGGTAGTAGTCGGGGGCAATGTGATCACGCGCCTGCAGGAAGAGCTACCCAATCATGAGCGGTTCTTCACCGAGGTGTTTGACGCGGCGATCCTGTACGAAGGCGAGCATGCGCTGCTCTGGTGGATCGAGGCGATGAACGGCCAGCGGACGATGGACTCGGTGCCAAATCTTATGTATCGACACGCTGATGGGGTACGGCAGAACAAGGAAGTCTATACAGAGAAGACGGCGGCACTGCCGCTGCCGGACTTCCACGGCTTCCCGTTGGATCACTACTTCGTGCCGGAGCGGATCATTCCCTATCTGGCGACGCGCGGTTGCTACTGGGGGCGCTGCACGTTCTGCGATCACGGGCAGGGCTATTTTGATCAGTATCGTGGCATGACGGCGCAGCTGGTCGTCGAGCAGCTGAAGACGCTGAGAGACAAGTACCAGTGCAAGCATTTCCTGTTTTCCGATGAATCTTACCCGCCGGCGCTCTTTAAGAAGGTATCGCAGCTCTTGGTCGGCCAGAACGTAGGCCTCAAGTGGACAACGCTAATCCGCTTTGAAGAGACGCTTCAAGATCAGGAAGTCTGGGATCTCGCGGCGAAGGCCGGCTGCTGCACGCTCTACTACGGCATGGAGTCGGCGAACGAGCGCGTACTGGATCTGATGGATAAGCACACGATGAAGAGCGTGATCCAGAACAATCTTGACCAGGCGGCGAAGGCAGGCATTTGGAATCACGTGATGGCGTTCTACGGATTCCCAGGTGAAACGCGCGACGAAGCGATGGAAACCCGGCAGTTCGTGATCGACAACCAGCCGGTGATTCACTCGGTGGAGCTGTTCTACTTCGTAGCTTATCGGCATACGCCGATGGTGCGCAACCCCGAGAAGTTCGGCATCACGATCCACAAGCAGGAGGAGTACGACCTGCCGTTGGACTATTACTACACGCTTAACGAGCCGGGTGGGATCTCCTGCCTCGATGCGATGCAACTCTGCGACGAATTCTACAAGAACGACTTCCACCCCTGGGCCGTGCGCGTGAATGCGCGTGAACATGTGTTCCTTTATATCTCGAAGTTCGGGACGAACAAGCTGCCGCAGATCTACGCGCAGCAGCAAGTCGCCGTCGGATCGCCCAACGGCGTGTCAGGTCTTGTGACCTGGCCGGTGGCGATGAGCGAGGGGGAAGACGGCAAAGAAGGGATGAGTCGGGTCGTGAGTCATGGGGTAGGATGAGTGGGGAGCGTATGGCAGATGGAATATGGCACGAGCAGAGCACTGTCAGATGAGAAGTTTCTGCCATAAGCTATTAGCTCTTATCCTCGGCGAGCCATTCGGATACAACTTTTGACGCCGCTTCAATTTTTCGTGTCATGTCTTCAGCCTGTTTGAACATCTGCATGAATTTCTTGGGATTATTCGTCAGGTTGGCGTAGCGGGCCGGATACCAGGTGTGGAGCAGCTCCCGGCGCTTGGCGGTGAGTTGTTCGAGGGAGACCGGGAGCGTCAGCCCGAGCGTCTCCAGTGCCTGATTCAGATCGCCTTGATTTATCACGGTCACGGGACGAGTCTGACAAAGCCGACGTAAGCCTGTCAAACCATGCCGACGTCTATTCCCATCCTTCAGCCTCTCCGATATTCCAGAAGAAAGTCTATCGCGATGTACTATGTCGTGAGATGGACGCGGGGAAGATCCCGCGCAGCCTCGGGGGAGATATTCCGGTGAAATGCGAATTCTGCTACGAGCTTGATCTTTCCTATCGCGAAACACTCCATCCCCCCAAACGACCGACGGAGATTGGTCATACATCCTCGATTACATTAGCAAACAGCCAACTACTCCGAAGCAATTCTAGTAGTTGGATGGGATCGAGTACATGGAATGGGTCACACACTTCCTCAAGTATACAGACAAGAATATCCAGTTTTTTACAGTCTGTACGGTCCTGCTCACGTTCGACGATATTACGCTGCGATTGATTAACGAGAAAGTCGTTCATATTCACATATGCAGCATGCAGTCGGGCCGCAGCCACTATACCGACACCGACATCACCGGCGTGACGCTGGAACAGGTCATGAAGAAGACCGTCGTGAACGTGAAGGTGCTGCCCAAGGTCGGTACGCGCTTTGCCAACGAGTAGCTCGTTCGAAACGACTTGCTCTAAAATTATGTTGACACCTATGTCCAAAATCTGATGACGCAGTCTTACGAAGCACTGCCCCGCCCTGCGTGATGCATGTTGAAAAGGGCGTGTAGCTGCGTTCTCGCTTCTTTCGGACACTTGACGTACGGAACAGAGTACGATTCGTGCTCGCACTCGTTGCGGCCTTGCAACAAGACCTCTTGGGACATGCTGAGCTTTCAACGGTTCCATTATTTGCCAGCTTACAGATCATGACGGAACGCCGCACTCTCAAGTTCTACCAGGCCGACGTATTCACCACCCAGCCGTTCGGCGGAAATCCCATCGCCGTGTTTTCTGACGCGAAGGGGCTCACTGACAATGAGTTGCAACAAATTGCTAGGGAGATGAACCTCTCGGAAACCGTGTTCGTGCTTCCTCCGACTGACCCCGCCGCAGTGGTGCGGCTACGAATCTTTACGCCGACGCAGGAGATTCCCTTTGCCGGCCATCCGGTTGTTGGCACCATGTATGTCCTTGCGCAGCTTGGTTTAATTGCGACTCCGGAGGCCGTGACCCGGGTAGTGCAAGAGTGCAACATCGGGCTCTTTCCTGTCGAATTGTATAAAAGTGATGAGCAGGTTACTTGTGTGGTGATGACACAGCCGGCGCCCCAATTCCTTGAGAAGATTGACGACACGGAAGACTTGTATAAGGTCGCCGGCGCGATGGGAATTTCAAAACACGTGATTGCTGGAGCAAAGTGGCCGTTGGAAGTGGTCTCGACTGGGTTGCCGGTGTTGATTGTTCCTGTACGGACATTGACGGCGGTACGGTCTATCGTGCCGGATACTTCTGCGATTGTGGAGATCTGCCGCCGGTTCGGAGCGAACGGCATCATGGTTTTCACGACGGTCACAGTCGAGCCGTTTGCCACCGTCCATGCCAGGATGTTTGCGCCGTCCATCGGGATTTCCGAAGATCCTGCCACCGGCAGTGCCGGGGGGGCGCTCGGGGCTTATCTCGTGCAGCATGGCGGCGTCGATGTCGGCCCGATGACGGAGATCATCATCGAGCAAGGCTATGAGATCGATCGACCCTCCCGCATTGTGGTGCAGGTCGAGTCGGAGAACGATATGATCCAATCAGTGAAGGTCGGGGGACAATGTGTAATGGTGGTCGAGGGGACGCTTAACTTCTGAGAATTGTGAATGTTCACTGATGAAGGGTAAGCGTTCGCGCCCTTCAATTGAACATTAATTGAACATTGAAAATTAAACCTTCAACATTTGCTTGAGGCTTAAGATGAAAGCCGTACTCTTTCGTAAACATGGCGGGCCGGACATACTGTCCTATGAAGACATGCCGAAGCCACAGATCTGCGCAAAGGAGGTCTTGGTCCGAGTCAAAGCGTGTGCGCTGAACCACCTAGATATCTGTATCAGGCAAGGGAACCCTGCCTATCCTATTCCGCTGCCGCATGTGTCTGGTTCGGACATCGCCGGCGTGGTCGATGAGGTTGGTGGTCAGTTGGAAGACATTACGGTAGGGCAACGGGTCTTTGTCTCGCCTGGGATCAGTTGCTGGAAATGTGAACAGTGTCTGGCGGGGCGAGACAACATGTGCCGCCCCTATGGCCTAGTGGGAGCCATGATGCACGGTGGGTACGCCGAGTATATGAAAGTGCCGTTCCGGAATGTGCTGTCGATACCTGAGAATTTGTCATTCGAACAGGCGGCAGCATTTCCGCTCATATCGGTGACCGCCTCGCACATGCTGTTTGCCTTAGCAGGACTACAGTATGGTGAAACCGTCCTCGTCATGGGGGCAGGAAGCGGGGTCGGGAGCATGGCGGTTCAGATGGCCAAACTCGCTGGCGCGCGAGTCATGACGACGGTCGGCGCCGACGACAAGATTCCGAAAGCCGTGATCCTTGGGGCTGATGCCGTCATCAACCACACACAGGAGAAAGTCGCGGAGCGGGCCAAGTTGCTCACTGAAGGGCGTGGGGTCGATGTGGTGATAGAACACATCGGCTCCGAGGTCTGGGACAGCTGTCTGGAGTCTGTAGCGCAGGGCGGGCGCGTGATCACCTGTGGCGCGACGACTGGAGGAGACGTGGAGCTCAATCTGCGCGATGTCTTTTCCCGCCAGCTGACGATCAAGGGCTCTTACATGGGGACACGTGCGGAACTCGTGAAAGCGTCGGAACTCATGGGCCAGAGCCGGTTGATCTCCGTGATCGACCGGACCTATCCGCTTCAACAGGCGGGGGCGGCTCAAGAGCACCTCCTTAGCCGAAAGTTCTTTGGTAAGATCGTATTAACGGTTGAAGGAACGAAGGCTGGCGTTCTTTCCTATTAATCCAATCAGCAATAAAAAGGGAAAATTCATGTTCACAGTCGCGCAGCGCATGGCGCAGCGTCCGAAAGCCGTGGGACCGGGCATGTCGGTTGTGAGCACGGCCAAGACGATGCGCGCCGCGCGCGTTGGGTCGCTGTTTGTGAAGAAGGGGAACCAGTGGGTTGGGATTGTCACCGATACGGAGATCGTCCGTCGCACGGTGGTGACCAATAAGAATCTCGCCAAGCTGACCGTAGAGAAGATTATGACGACCCCTATTTGTACGATCGAGGGAGATCTGACGGTTGATGATGCCCAGGATATGATGGGTGATCTTGGAGTGCGTCATCTTGGTGTTACGGAAGCAGGCAAGATGGTCGGGGTGATTTCAGTGCGGGATCTGCTGTTGTTTGACAAGTGGTATGCTCAGTCGAAGATTTCCACCGAGCAGAAGTATTCTGCACCGAAGATTGTGCAAGACTAGTGGTGCGTGAAACGTGGGACGTGAAGGGTACGGTCGCGCTTGGGAAGAGGCACGTCTTGGCGTGCTAGGGTGGAAGGGTAAGGAAGACGACCGGTTTGAGCAGCCTTGAGGTGAAAGAAGCGAAGTGTTAAGAGGCATGAAATGGAAAGCTAAGAGATTCCTGCGCTTCTTCCGACCCCCAGAATAAGATGTCCACATCACGCGTCTCTATCCGCAGAACGCGATCGGGTATACCGGATACTGTGTGCCGTCAGTGGCACGACGTTTTTCGGCTGTGGTGAATGAATCGCACCTCAACCGGTCGCGTACTACGAAACAGCTACACCCAAGGATATGGACAAGGCGCATGTCTTTAAGCTAGGAGCAATTTCTCTCACCGTGCAAGGCGATTATGGTTAGGCCTGGGAAAAAGTCGCAAACAGGTAGAGTTCGGTGGGATGCCCAGCGAAGATGTCTCGTCTGAACTTCTGGCGAAAACGCCTGAACCGCAGAACTATGCGCGGTCAAATTGGTTCTCATCGACCTATCAAGCACTTTCCTCTCCTTGAACTTGTCCCAGACCATTTGGTATTCTCCGCCCACCTTCCGAGACGAGAAGCACATAGATTCGACATTACTCAAGGAGTGGCACATGGCCAGCATCATGCGGGCGTTGATCAGCGTTTCAGATAAGACAGGAGTTCTTGAGATGGCCAAGGGCCTGGAAGTGCTTGATGCGGAAATTTTATCCACTGGAGGAACAGCTAAAGTCTTTCGCGAGGCAGGGATGAAGGTCACGGATGTAGCAGCCTATACTGGTTCGCCTGAGATTCTCGATGGCCGTGTAAAGACGTTGCATCCGAAAATTCACGGCGGTTTGCTAGGTCGGCGGTCGCTGCCGGCGCATGTCGATCAAATGAAGCAGCACAATATCGGGCCGATCGATGTTGTCGTGGTGAATCTCTATCCCTTCGAAGCGACGATTGCGAAACCGCACTGCACGTTTGACGAAGCTATTGAGAACATCGATATTGGTGGGCCGGCCATGCTGCGATCGGCGGCAAAGAACCATGAGAACGTGTTGGTCGTCGTCGACCCGGCCGATTACCCCCGAGTGCTGGAAGCGATCAGGGCGGGGACCACGACGCGAGCGATGCGGCGCGAATTGGCGATGAAAGTGTTTCAGCACACAAGTCGCTATGACAGTCTAATCGCTGGCTATCTGGAAAAGCAGGTGCAGGGTGTCGAGGTCATGTTCCCGAAAATCCTCTCGCTGCAGTTCGATCTTGCCGAAACGCTTCGGTACGGTGAGAACCCGCACCAGCAGGGTGCTTTCTACCGTGAACTCAATTCCAACGAGCCGTCGGTCTCGCACGGGAAGATTCTGCATGGGAAGGCGATGTCCTATAACAACTTCCTCGATGCCAACTCTGCGCTTGAATTGGCGAAGGAGTATGACGAGTGTGTGGTTGCAATCATCAAGCACAATACTCCCTGTGGCGTGGCGCTCGGTACAAAGCCGGTTGAAGCCTACGTGAAGGCGCGGGAGACCGATCCGGTCTCGGCGTTCGGCGGCGTGATTGCGTTCAATTGGCCGGTCGATCTCGCTGCTGCCAAGGAAATTACTTCAGCGTTCGTGGAAGTCGTGATCGCGCCTGGTTTTACCGAAGATGCCCTAGCGGAATTGAAGCGGAAGAAAGACCTTCGGCTGCTGGATGTCGGGCCGCTCGCGAAGGTCAAGCAGGCAGGCTACGACCTCAAGAAGCTTATCGGTGGGCTGATCGTGCAGGATCGTGATCTCGGTGTGCTGCCGGATCTTCGAACGCTGCCAGTTCCCACGGTGCGCAAACCGACCGATGAGGAGTTTGCCGCCTGCGCATTTGCGTGGAAGGTCTGCAAACACGTTAAGTCTAATGCCATCATCTATGCAAAGCCCGGTCAGACGGTCGGAATTGGGGCCGGACAGATGAGCCGTGTGGATTCTGTGAAGCTCGCGGCGATGAAAGCGCAGATGTCAGTGAAGGGCTGTGTGATGGCATCGGACGCCTTCTTCCCGTTCCGAGACGGCCTCGATGAGGCGGTACAGGAAGGGATTACAGCTGTCATCCAGCCCGGTGGATCAATTCGTGATGCCGAAATTATCAAGGCGGCGGATGAGCATGGGCTGGCGATGATTCTGACGGGCATGCGCCATTTCCGGCACTGAGGGAAGCTGCAACACACTCCCTACTTCGTTCTCGGCTCGAAAAAGTCCTCAAGTCGCCCAGAGGCTACGCCTCCATTTTTTCTCACCTGCGGCCTTGTTGGATGACCTGGTTGAGCATCCCGCACCAAGATACTTCTACTGTAAGGATTGTCTCCTCATGAAAATTCTTGTCGTCGGTAGTGGTGGACGCGAGCACGCGATGGTGTGGAAGCTCGCACAGAGCCCACGCAAGCCTGAGTTGTACTGCGCGCCGGGTAATGCGGGGATTGATTCGATGGCCACCTGTGTGGAAATTAAAACCGATGAAATCGTCGGTTTAAAAGACTTTGTTGTTAAAGAGCAGATCGACCTCACGATCGTGGGTCCTGAAGCGCCGCTCGTGCTGGGGATCGTCGACGAATTCCGCAAAGCGAAGCTGAAGATCTTCGGTCCCACCAAAGCCGCGGCTCGCTTGGAAGCCAGCAAGATTTTCTCTAAGGATGTAGTAGCACAGGCGAAAATTCCTACAGCCCGTGCCCAGAGCTTCGACAATACGGCCTACGCATTGACGTATCTTGAGGGCCATGAGTTGCCGGTGGTGATTAAGGCGGACGGCTTGGCCCAAGGCAAGGGTGTCATTATCGCGACGACGTTCGAACAGGCGAGACAAGCGATCCTCAACTCGATGGAAAAGGCAGTGTTTGGTCAAGCCGGTAAACAAGTCTTGATTGAAGAGTTTCTTGATGGGGAGGAACTCACGATTATGGCCTTTACGGACGGGAAGACGGTCGTGCCGATGTTGCCAGCGCAAGATCACAAGCGGGTCAGCGACGGCGACACGGGATTAAACACTGGGGGAATGGGAGCCTATTGCCCTGCGTCGCTCGGAACGCATGCGCTTCGTGGGCAGGTCGCTCGCGAGGTCCTGCAGCCGATTGTGGATGCAATGGTACGTCTGGGGTCACCTTTTCAGGGTGTGCTCTATGCGGGACTCATGGTAGTGAAAGGCACGCCGTATGTCTTGGAGTTCAATGCCCGCATGGGCGACCCTGAAACCCAAGTGGTGCTGCCGCTGCTCAAGACGGATTTCCTCGAGGTGATTGAGGCGGTAGTCGAGCATCGACTTGATCAACTCACCGTCGAATGGCATAGTGCTGCCACGGTATGCGTTGTGATGACGTCAGGTGGCTATCCGGAGTCATATCGAACCGGGAAACCGATCCAGGGTTTGCCATCGGCCATGACAGGTTCGGCCACGGTCTTTCATGCCGGAACGGCTTGGAGAGGAAACGAGATCGTTACAACCGGGGGGCGTGTGCTTGGCATTCTAGGGCGAGGAAACACGTTAGCCGATGCGCAGCGTGAAGCCTACCGTGTGGTGAGGTCAATCTCCTTCGACGGGTGCCATTTCCGAACTGATATCGCGCATCGCGCTCTTAGGTCACAAGCCTGAGTCCAACTGTCCACTTAATCATCGTTCATGGCTGCCATCCAGCTCTATTCTCCATCGGATCTTCCACGCCTCGCGCTGTCTGCTAGCCAGATTGTTCACAACGGTGGCATTGTGGCCGTGCCGACGGAGACCTATTACGGGCTCGGTATAAATCCGTTTAATGAGCCAGCTGTTGACCGACTTCTTCACCTCAAGGGACGTGCGAATGGGAAAATGATTCTTGTCTTGATTGGACAACGTGCGCAGTTGTCCCTGATTGTCCGGAAGGTTTCTCCCGTTGCGACGTTCTTGATGGACACTTTTTGGCCCGGCCCCCTGACAATCCTCTTTACGGCCCTTTCATCGCTCCCGCACAATCTGACAGCTGGAACCGGTACTGTGGGTGTGCGGCTCAGTTCTTGTCGTCCTCTGGTCGAACTGTTGGCGGTAACCGGGCCCCTCACCGGTACCAGCGCCAACCGTTCCGGCGGTCGCCCAGCGCAAGAGGCGAATCAGGTACAGGAGGCGTTAGGGCAGGACATTGATCTGATTGTTGATGCAGGTCCTACACCGGGCGGACCCCCATCAACCGTCGTCGATGCGCGGGATACTGTTCGCTTGATTCGCGAGGGAGCCGTCACTCGACAGATGCTGCAGAACGTACTACAGCCACGTGGAATTCAACTTACGTAAGAATGCATGCTCGCATCGACGCAGATTCGATGAAAGGAGGGGAGGGGATAGGGTGATGAGAAAACAGGCGATGGGGTCTCTCGGCGTAGTGTTGGGCTTCGGTTTTGTGCTGAGCATGACGGGGTGAGACTACTGGCCCCCGGCCCTGCAAGCACAGATTGAGCAACTGCGATCAGAGACGAAGACGTTGACGATGGAAAAGACTCTACTCCAGGCGTAGGTCAACGATTTATCGAAGGCGAAAAATGGCATGCAAACGTAGAACAATGGTCTGAATCGGATGAATCGAGAAAAGACGAGAAAGATCACGAGTCTGCAAAACCAGCTTGATGCGGCACGCGAGAAAGCGGTGAAGGCAATGGCCTCCAAGGCCCAGCCAAATCACTCGCGAAACCCGCCGCCAAGTAACCGTTCAAAAAAAGACGACGACCAAGCGTTAACGGAATCCGTCAGGTCGAGCTGGATGACTTTCCCGATGGGGGTGTGCTGCTTGGTGTCGCCGAGGTGTCTGTCCCACCGCCGGATGATGGCGTCGAGGGTGTCGTCGCTGGCGTGGCGGCAGGCGCCGCTGGCGTTGTTGAGGCGCTCTCTGCCGTCTCTTTCTTTGGGCTGGATGTTGAATCCAAGGACTCGTCTGTGGGCGGTTTCATCTTATTCGAGTAATCGGTGATGTACCACCCGCTGCCTTTGAACATGATGGCAGGAGCCGAGATAATTCTATTGACCGACTTCCCACATCGCGCGCAGGTTGCGACTGGATCATCCTTCATGCTCTGTTTTAATTCAAACTTGTACGAGCAGCCCTGGCACAGGTATTCGTAAGTCGGCACGATCAATCCTCCGCAGCTAGCTCAGCTATTTACTAGCAGATAATACTGGGAACGGCATCGGTCAAGGGATGTTTTAATCACACGGAAAGTTTACCAAACGTCCGCTCAAGGCGGTCAAGCCCGCGCTGGATTGTCTCTATGCTGGTTGCGTATGACAGTCGTATATGATGCCGGCTTCCGAACGGTTCTCCAGGCACTACGGCCACATGGGCTTCCTTCAGGAGGTGGCTCGCCAACTCCTGTGGTGACGTGATAGGACCAGTGGGCCCTTGTCGGGCAAGCACGCCGCTTATATTCGGAAATGCATAGAATGCTCCGCTCGGCATTCGACAGGTCACACCAGGAATACTGTTCAATCGGTCGACTATGAATTTCCTCCTGCGGTCGAACTCCACGACCATCTTCTCGGTAAACGGCCCGCCGAGCTTCAGGGCGGCGATGGCCGCCTTTTGGGATATCGAACAGGGATTCGATGTACTCTGACTCTGAATATTCGCCATGGCCGTGAGGAGATCTTTGGGTCCGGCAGCATACCCGATGCGCCAGCCTGTCATGGCATAGGCTTTTGAGACGCCGTTGATGACCACAGTCTGGGCCGCCACCTCTGGACTCAGAGTGGCAATGCTGATATGCGACACTCCATCGTATAGCACTTTTTCGTAAATCTCGTCGGAGATAATCAGAATCTTGTGACGGACTGCGATGCTCGCGATCGCTTCGAGTGTTTTCCGATGATAGGTGGCTCCGGTTGGATTGCAGGGACTGTTGACGATAATCGCCTTGGTCCGGGGCGTGACCAATCGCTGCAAGTCGTCTGGATTGATCGCGTAACCGTTGGTTTCGCTGGTTGGGAGGAATAGAGGTGTCGCATCGTTCAGCAGTGTTTGGTCGGAATACGAAACCCAGTAAGGCGTCGGAATAATGATCTCATCGCCCGCTTCCAAGAGTGCTTCGGCCAAGTTGTAGAGCGAGTGTTTGGCGCCACACGATACCAGGATTTGCGATTTTTCATACCGCAACCCTTGCTCGGTTTGCAACTTCTCGATAATGGCCTGGCGCAGTTCGTCGATCCCTGATGACGGAGTGTACTTTGTAAAGCCAGCTCGGATGGCTGCTTCGGCAGCGGCCTTCACCGGTTCAGGGGTGTCGAAGTCCGGTTCTCCAGACGAAAAATCGACAACATCGAGCCCTTGTGCAGCCATGGCCTTGGCCGTAGCGGCCATAGCCAGTGTGGGGGAAGGGGCGATGCGACTTACGCGCGCAGCAAGTTTCATGACTTGAGACTCCAGGTACGCTCTCGTAAGCGACGCGCCACTTCGGAGTGAAGAAATTCGGTTAAGGCTCCGCCGTGGTATGCAACATCTTTGATAATGGTGGATGAAAGGTAAGAATATTCTTCGCTCGGCATCAAAAACACTGTTTCAACTTTCTCGGCCAATTTTCGGTTTATGAGGGCCATCTGAAATTCGTGTTCAAAGTCTGAAATTGCGCGTAGACCCCGAATAATGGCTTGAGCGCAGGACCGTTCGACATAATCGACCAACAGTCCATCGAATGTCGTCACTTCCACTTGGTCGAGGTCCTTCAAGACCAATTTCACCATATCAAGTCGATCACCTAAATTGAAAAGTGGGTGCTTTGCCGGATTGGGAGCAATGGCAACCACCACCTTGTCAAATACGCGCAGGCTACGGGTGATGATGTCGGTGTGGCCGTTCGTAATGGGGTCGAACGTGCCGGGGTAGATGCCTATTTTCATAGCTGTGCCGCGCCAGAAAACGAAAAGAGGGATAATGTGGTGTCACCGTAGTGGTATTGGCGTAAGAAGGCGCTTCGGCCCAGATGGGTAGGGAGAATTGTCTTCACCGCATGTTCGACAACCAGCCAAGAGTCAGAGGCGAAGAGGCGGTCGGTCGCCGCATCGTCAAACAACGATTCAAGCTCCTGCGCGATGGCATAAGGCGGGTCGGCAAACACAATGTCGTATGGGCCCCTCCACTGATCTGGCCGGTCTAGGAACTGTTTCACTGTTTTGGCTTGAACAGTCATTTGATGGCCCATCCTACAGCCCAATACATTCTGACGCAGGAGTTTCAACCCCTCCGCGCTCGATTCAACAAATGTGGCATGCGTGGCACCTCCACTCAATGCCTCGATACCGACGGCCCCCGTTCCTGCATAGAGATCCAAAAAGCGACTGTTCAGAAGCCGATTACCAAGAATTGAGAACAGTGCTTCCCGAACCCGGTCTGAAGTCGGGCGGAGAGCGGATCCCTGCGGCGAGCTGAGGCGCCGGCCTCGGTGGGTTCCTGCGATAACGCGCATATCAGATGACTGCTATTCTCTAGAACGTACAACTCTAACATAGCGTTTTTGAAGGGGTCAAGAAAAGTTTGGTCGGCGGAGTCGAATCTATCTCTACCAGGAGAAGATATAGTAGACTTGGAACTGCCGAAAACCCGGCGAGTCTGCAAAGCTTCTGTTTTTGACGGTCTTCCAGGGGGAGGACTATAATACGGTGACTGATTGCGACCGGTTGTGGTCGCCCGATCCGTAAGCATGTTGCCCTAACGTAATCATTGCGGATCGGGTTCGTGAACCGAAGTTGCGTGTTTAGCGCGTGGCGATAGGCTGGGGATCCCGTGCTGCCAAGCTCTTTCTCCGATTGTTGGCGATGGTGCGGTCAATAATCGCGCCGCAGTTGATGCATTTCCACGCGTAAAAAATGAGAAAGAAATCCGAGAACCGTTCCAACATCATCAGTCCTTTGCACTTCGGACATTCCATCGACCCCTCCCAGGTGACTACGCTCACAGCTGTTGACGTAGTCAAGCAAGAGCTACACCAATTTGTCATATTTCAATGGGTTATGAGATACGTATTTGTCTCGAAGAGTAAAAGCGGTGGTTCAGCTAGTACAAAAACGTCCGCGTTGTCATTTTTTTTCGCAGCGAAGAGGGAATTATGACGGACAACGTGCGGAGGAATGGAATTACGTACTGGCCCGAAACCGAACGTCCACGTGAATGGCTCCTTGCTATGGGCCCCGATGCTCTTTTAGACGCGCATCTCCTCACTATTCTCCTGAGAATAGGTTGTCGCGATTGGTCTGCTGTGCAAGTGGCCATCGGATGACTTAATCAAGTCGGAGGTGCAAGTGGGTTGCTGAAGTGCGGTGCTGAAGAGTCTGTGTGATTCAGGGAGTAGGGCCTGCGAAAGCGGCGCAACTCAAAGCAGCTGTCGAACTGGGGAGGCAATTTATGGCGGTACGTCTCTCAACTGGCCACGCCTGTTGTCGAGCGCCGATCTCTTCAAGCATTTTCATCCCACACTCCGCGATGTGAAGCATGAGATTTTCAAGGTGACGCTTCTTGATGCCAAGAACACAGTGGTGGAAGAGGCTACCGTTTCCGAAGGGAGCTTGACATTCAGCGTCGTTCATCCACGCGAAGTGTTTGCGTACACGGTGCGTGAGTATGCGGTTGGCGTCATCTTTCTCCATAAACCATCCCAGCGGAGATCCTACTCCGAGCCTGGAAGATCGGTAGTTGACAGATCGATTGGCAGCACTGGCAAACTTCTCGTCATCCGAGTTTTGCTGATGAGGGATGGCTCAAAAGGCCAGGGAGTGACGACTAGTGTCTGTTGGCTATGTGCTCTGTTGGCTATGTGCATGGTTACGGAACAGCAGCGAGGAGATTGATGGTCTAACAAGCTGCGAAAAACTATGTTGACACGCAAGAACTTCGATGGTCGCACGTGTGGCACAACCAGGAGAACACTCCGCAGGATGCTCAAAAATTCCGTCCACCAAGGCCGCTGCGAGTGACGGGCCGAGGCGTACCCTCTGGGGTACGTTGTGGGTCTGAACGATACGAGAACGCTGCTGACGGACTTTTTCAGCTTCATACTATATATTTTTCTACTCAATGAGGAGGGCATGCCATGGAAGAGACCTGTGTGGAGCCCGTCAGAAATGTCGCAATTGTGTCCAACATCGGTGCTGGTAAGACATCCCTTAGTGAGGCCATCCTGTATGTCAGCGGGGCCATTCCAGCCCTCGGCTCCATCGCGCAGGGTACTACCGTTTCAGATTTTGAACCGGAAGAACTCCATCATCGCAGTTCCACTAGTACCAGCCTGCTCCAGTTCGTCTGGAATCACACCAGAGTCAATCTCGTCGATACCCCAGGAGCGCTTAGCCTTCTCGGGGAACCGCTCGCGGCATTGCGGGCCGTCGACGCTGTCATCATCGTCCTCCATGGAAGTATTGGCGTGAGGACGGAGTTAGCCCGCCTGTGGGCACGGATTAAAGAACTCGATCTTCCTTGTCTCGTGTTTGTGAATTGCTTGGACAAGGAAGGTGCGGGTTTCCATAGTGCGCTGGAGGTCTGTCGCAAGCAGTTGGAATGTGTGCCGGTTCCCATGGTGGTATCAGTTGATCCAGGTGCCGACTTGGAGGGCGTGGTCGATTTGCTACATGAGAAACTCATACGGTCTGGACCTACTTCTGCGAAGGTTGAGCAGGTGCCAGTCTTGGCTCATCTGGAACCGGTCGTGCAGGAAGCGCGCAAGCAACTCCTTGAGACGGTGGCGGAGAGTGAGGAGAAGCTTCTTGATGCGTATGTGGAGCAGGGAGATCTGAACCAAGAAGAATTGGTGCAAGGGCTTCGATCTGCCATCTGCACTAGGCAATTTCTTCCGGTGTATGCCGGGTCCGCCGTACGCAACGTGGGTGTTTGGTCACTGCTGAACGCTATTGTGGCACTATTGCCGTCGCCTGCAGAGCGCTTTGCGGCGCATCCCTTGCAGGGTGTGCATCCAGATACGGGACATGTGCGTGAGCGAAATGGAAGCGCGGAAGAACCATTTTCAGCCTATGTCTTCAAAACGCTGATTGATCCCTTTGTCGGATGGCTGTCCTATTGTCGCGTGTTGTCTGGAACCGTCCAGGCGGATTCGAAGGTGTTGAATGCGTCGAGGCATGTGCGCGAGAAACTGGGCCATTTCTATACCGTGGTGGGGAAAAACCATATCATGCTAGGGTCTGCGAAGGCAGGGGAGATCGTGGCGATTGGGAAATTAAAAGATACTCAGGCCGGCGACACGCTCTGTCAGGTGAATGAGCCTATTTGCTATCCAGAGCTTGGTCTTCCACGGCCGGTCTTGTCGTATGCGATTGAGGCCAAGTCCAAAGCGGAGATCGATAAGGTTAGTCTCGGCCTGCATAAGTTGATCGAGGAAGATCCTACGCTGGAATTTAGGCGCAATGCGGAGACGAAAGAGTTGGTGCTCAGCGGCATGGGCCAATTCCACATCGATCTGGCGTTGGAGAAACTTCATCGCAAATTTGGGGCCGACGTCACCCTGCACACGCCGAAGATTTCCTACCGTGAAACGCTCAAAGCCAAGTCGCAGGCACAGGGGAAGTACAAAAAACAGACGGGCGGCCATGGGCAATACGGCGATTGTTGGCTGGAAGTGACGCCGTTGCCGCGTGGCGATGGGTTCATCTTTGAGAATCGCGTCGTCGGAGGGTCGATTCCTCGAAACTTTATTCCGGCTGTGGAAAAGGGTGTGATCGAGTCGATGCGCGAAGGGGGATTGAGCGGGTTTCCCGTCGTCGATTTGCGTGTGGCCGTCTACGACGGGTCCTACCACGTGGTCGACTCGTCCGAGATGTCGTTCAAGATCGCAGGATCTATGGCCTTCAAGAAAGCGATGGAAAACGCGCATCCGGTGCTGCTCGAGCCGATGATGACGGTCGAGATCGATGCGCCGACCGACACCGTAGGGGCGGTGATGGGAGACTTGAACTCTCGACGCGGCCGTATCGTGTCCGTGAGCGCGAATGACCAAGCCGAGCAGATCAAGGCGCTCGTGCCGCTCGTGGAGTTACTTAAATATGTGCCGGTGCTCAATGCGCTAACGGGGGGGCGAGGAAGTTACGTAATGGACTTCGCCCGCTACGACGAAGTGCCTCGTGAGCTTGCTGGAAAGATCATCGAGCAGCACAAAGCAGAACGGCACGCCGTGGCGGCGTACTGAGGTGCATCAGTCGGTGGATTTGAGGACGACGTAGAACGCGTGGTTCTCGCGAAGCACTCGGAGCAACACAGTGTCCCCGCGCCTGACTAGCGAGATGGCCGAAGTGAATTCCCCGACGGAGGAGACTTCCACGCGGTTCACTTCCTTGATGAGGTCGCCTTCCCTGAGGCCTTCGGTTTGAGCAAGACTGCTGGGTTCTACTTTGGTTATGAGCACGCCTTTCGACTCGCGCAGTTTGAACTTATCCGCCAATCCACTCGTCAGGTCTTGCACGTCGAGGCCCAGTTTCACTTCCGTTCTGGCTTGAGGGATCGCCGCTACAACCGCGGCATCGCGTCGTTCACTCAACGGGACATCCAATATCAGATGCTTGAGGTCCCGGACCACTTCAATCTTCGAGGTGGCGCCAGGGGCGAGCGTGCCGATAAGCCGCGACAGCTTATTCGGTGAATCGACTACGGCGCCATCGATTCTGACGATAATGTCGCCGGGCTTAATCCCTGCTACCGCTGCAGGATTATTCTCGAAAACTTCATTGACCAACACACCTTCGCCTTCCGTGACGCCGAATTTCTTGGCCAACTTAGACGTCAACGGTTGAATGCCGACGCCAAGCCATCCTCTCACCACCTTGCCCTTCGCTAACAGCTGATCAATGACCTGTTTGGCCATATTAGACGGAATGGCAAACCCGATGCCTTGGGAAAAGTTGATGATCGCCGTGTTAATACCGATCACCTCACCGCGGAGATTGAATAACGGGCCGCCGGAATTGCCCGGATTGATCGAAGCATCGGTTTGAATAAAGTTTTCGTAGCGCGACAGATTGATGTTTTCCCGTCCGATGCCGCTGACGACGCCGAGCGTCACCGTACGGTCCAACCCAAATGGATTACCCACTGCGAGCACCCATTGGCCAACTTTGACGGTGGTGGAATCACCAAATCGTGCACTGGATAGGGGCCGGTCTGCCGTCACCTTGAGCAGCGCCAGGTCTGTGTCAGGATCTTTGCCGATCACTTGTGCACTCAGCTTTGTTTTGTCGAATAGACGCACTTCGATCTCAACGGCATCGCCGATCACGTGGTAATTCGTAACAATGTGGCCGTCGCTGTCGATAATAAGGCCAGAGCCGGAGCCAGACGAATTCGGCGAGCGTTCACCTGTTCCTTCGCGAAGTCGGCCTGAGCTCGTGAGAGGGGAAAGGTTTACCACTGAGGATTTGGCATGTTCGGCCAAATTGGTAATAACGGTCTGGATTTCTTCCAGCATGCGGATGCCGGGCGAGTCAGTCAACTCAGCAACGGCGCTCTGTTCTGCGATCATGTTTGACGGCACAAGGAGACCGAGGACCAAAAGGATGATAGACAAGAGTGAGATTGTTCGATACCAAATCATGGGTAACGGCTCATTAGATCTTGTTATTATTGTATCGAATAAGTAGCGATGTGCCTACTGTCTTAAGCAGATTTTATTGTAGGGGTTTTGAGCGGGCCTTGGCTGGTAAACCATGTGACAAATTGACCCAAATCTGACTGGATTCCGATCAGCACGACGATATCGTCAGATCGGAAGACAAGATCCTGAGCAAGAGTTAACAAAAAGGGCCCACGCAGAATGGCGGCGATGTGGACTGAGGGCGATCGAGGCATCGCGCTTATGGGCTGTCCGACCGCGGCGGCGCCACGGGTGATCGTCAGCCGTTCAATGCCAGCCGACCGAAGACTCAATTCACGTTGGAGGCGGAGCAAGTCATCTTGGATCGCTTCAAGTTTGAGTTCACGGATTTGCGCGTCGACCTGGACCAGCAACTGCTTCAACTCCTGGACGCGATCTGTCGCGGGGATCAGCGCCGCATCGAGCGTGCTGAGGGAGGAGTCGGGTTGGTTTCTTGCCAGGAATCGGCGAGAGACCTGGTCAACAATCTGTTGACCAACTTCGCCGGTCAGGTGTTCCGATTGTTGGAGCAGCGTCGACGCGTGCCAGTGAAGGCGAATAATCTGAACCTTCCGGTTCACGCGTTCCGAAATGGCGAGGATGGTCTCATAGAACGCGCCGACGGTAATCGACAGCTCTTTATGGACACGGCCTAGAAGCTCAAGGCTCATAGTCTGATAAGGATGATTATGTCAACTTATAGTTGTGGGTAGCCACCTTCTCCTGAACCTTATACTGTCCAGGCAAGTAACACCCCGTCTATCTCGAAGTAAAACTGTTGTCATGAGCTCCCGCAGTTCCCTTTCACTTTCGTTAGTTGCCTACGCTACCGACAGTCTTCTACACAAGAAATCTTCACCAGGGTTCTTAAGGTAGGCACTAGTTTGGCCGTAGGTCTTGGGTGCTCTCAGAGCTAAGTCTCAAAATATTCCGAGAACTTCTCTTGATCTTAACACACCATGTAAAACAACCCTCTAATATTTTGCGAAAGGATTGGTCTAGGTGTTTTTGTGCGACTCGCAGAGATGGATAATCAGTGGGCCATCACCAGTGAAGCCAGGCGCACCCTGCTTCTGATTTTCATTCCAGCACCCACTCGACTTTCTGACCGCCACAATCTCTGCCGCAGCGGAAATAGCAGCCGCCCCTCCCCTTGCATTTTTTGACGAAGTGCTTGAGGCAACTAATCGCAGGAAATCTAAGAAGGCTTTTTACAAAATCGTCGTTTTTTGGAAAAGAGCTTCTGTGATGGAACTAATGTTAAGAAGCTCGCATCAAGTACGGCTGTCCATTCTCGATCTTGAGGCCTCTTCTTATTTGCATTCATCGGGATGCTACCCGTATGATCAAAAGCGCCTATGAACTGTACCAAGTGCAAAATAAAAGCTGTCATTAAGTTGCCCAGCCACAATGCCGCCTTCTGCAAAGGCTGCTTCAATGGTTTCGTCCAAGGCCAAGTGGCCAAGGCAATCAAGTTGCAAAAGATGTTTGGAAAAGACAGCCATGTTCTCGTGGCGGTTTCGGGTGGCAAGGACAGCTTGGCGCTGTGGGATATTCTGCTGAAGCTGGGCTACAAGGCCGATGCCTTTCATGTGAACCTCGGGATCGGCGGCTATTCGGAACTGTCACATACAAAAGTTGTACGTTTCGCCGAGACCGTGGCTACCTCGCATAGCGCAACGCTGCATGTCCATACGGTCGAGCAGGAAGAAGATGACGTCGGCATTCGTGAACTGGCGATGCTGGTCCATCGGCCGACGTGCTCGACCTGCGGCATGATCAAGCGCTATCAATTCAATCGCGCGGTGATCGAACACAAGTACGATGTGATGGCCACAGGCCACAATCTCGACGACGAAGCCGCCCGCTTGCTTGGCAACGTGCTTCGCTGGCAGGAAGAGTATTTGGATAAGCAGGCCCCAAGTTTACCAGCCTCCGTGGAGGGTTTTGCCAAAAAGGTCAAACCACTCTATCGTCTCACCGAGCGCGAACTCGCCGCCTACGCGGTGCTGAACAAGATCGATTATATCGTAGAAGAATGCCCCATGGCCAAAGGGGCTCGTATACTTCTCTACAAGGAAGTGCTGAACCGGCTCGAGACGGAATCGCCCGGCACCAAGCAGGCGTTCTATTGGGGGTTCCTCGACAAACAGAGTAAGCCGGAGGCGTCCTTCACCACAATGGCTGAGAAAGACCAAGCGATCTTGCATCCCTGTTCCGCCTGCGGTCAGCCCACCACCACTGAAGTCTGCTCCTACTGCAAACTGATGGCACGGGCCGGCGCAGTGAAGAGCTGATCGCCAATGGTCGATCGCTAATGGAAAGATACTCTGTCAAAATTTCCTTTCGGGCCTTCTTGACCGCTATACGCCATATGTCATCAGCTATAAGCTCCTGTCTTGAAAAGCCTTCTCTGACCTCGTAAGCTGCTGAACAAAAGGTGATGGGCCATCCGTGAACGGTGATCAGTGAGTCGGTTGTAGGCACCTACGGGTACTTTTCATAGACGGTACGTCGTTTTCTCATAACTCGTTACCCATCACACACTATTTTCAACGATGGCCACCACACCACGCGACTACTATCAGATGCTGGGTATATCCCGGATCGCGTCCGCCGACGATATTAAGAAAGGCTATCGCCGTCTCGCCCGACAAGTTCACCCCGACCTCCACTCCGGCACCAAGAAAACCGAGATGGAGAAGAAGTTCAAAGAGTTGAATGAAGCGCACGAAGTCCTGTCCGATCCGGATAAACGGAAGAAATACGATCAGTATGGCGCAGAGTGGGAACAGGCCGAAGCATTTGAGAAAACTCGCCGACAAGCAGGGGCACGGAGCTACGCCGGCGGAGAGGCTAGCGGAACATTTGGGGGTGAGGGCTTCTCCGATATTTTCGAGAACTTGTTCGGCGGACGGGGGCGGGGCGGAGCGCCGCGTGGATTCGCAAGCCAAGGGGAAGATCTGGAAACGGAGGCGGAGCTCACGCTGCGGGAAGTGCAGACTGGCGTGACGAAACGCGTCAGCCTCATGGAGCCGGTCACCTGCGTCACCTGCCAGGGTAGGCGGACAATTCGAGGGCGGCAGTGCCGGGCTTGTTTAGGTTCCGGCTCGGTCTTGGAGTCGAAGACAATCGAAGTCAAAATCCCTGTCGGGGTGAAGATTGGAACCAAAGTGCGTGTTGCCGGGAAGGGCCAGCCTGGTATGAACGGCGGTAAACGCGGTGATCTTTACCTGCATGTGACGATCGCCCCGCATCGTGTGTTTCAGCGACATGGCGGCGATCTCCATGTCATCCTGCCTGTCTGGCCGTGGGAAGCAGCGTTGGGTGCTGAGGTGATGGCCCCAACGCTCGAAGAGCCTGTCCGCGTCAAAATTCCTCCCGGTAGTCAGGCCGACGAGAAGCTGCGCCTAAAAGGAAAGGGCCTGCCAACTGCATCGGGCAGCCACGGCGATCTGTTCCTGATTCTCCAGATTGCGATGCCCTCTTTGTTATTCGAGGATGAACGAAAACTATATGGGGAATTGAAACGCCTGCGGCCTCAGGACCCGCGCACGGACCTTCTGGCGATGGCGCGACGAGGATAACCGGATGACGCTGTCCAATACGCCCTGTTTGCCTTCAGCTCAGTCTTCGTCATCGCCGATCCGATTGCCTCAGTCCCAGCCTTCATTGCCATGACGGTGTGCGACACGACCGCCCACTGGCTTCACATGGCCCTGACGGCCTGTTTCGTCCCATGGTGGGGGTCCTTGCGGGATTCACGCTGGTGGGCTAGACCCTCTTCAATCTTCGCGGCATTACCTAGCCGGTGATTCAGGTCGCCGGTTTGCTGGTGGTACTGCTTGTGGCCCTAACTGGCCAAGGACGACATTGCCATCACCCTTCTTTGCGATTTTGATGCCGGAGGGGCCGGCCGCCCTTTCAACGGTAATTCTGCTGGAAGCCCCGGCAGCTTCTTTGGTCCATGACGGGGTGTTGCTCGCTTGCGTTGCGTTGTTCGGTATGGCAAGCTCATGGCCCTGGCGCGCGGTGCCGGCGGCCCCAAATTGATGTGCTCGATGGTGGGGAAAATCATTACCCGCCGGATGGGTTTCCTGTTAGCCGCGTTGGTTATTCAATTCCTCTTCAATAGACTGAAGGGCGAAAGGAGTATGTATGTGCGATAATCATTTAACCTCACGGTCTACTGCGCGGCCTTAGCAACCAAAGGAGGAATTCATGGAGCGAACAGCAAGTACGATAGCCACCCTCAGCATAACTTCAGCATTTATGCTGGCGCTTGGAGTTTCCGGCGCTTGGGCGAATCAGCCAGGCTACGGCAAGGACGGACATGCCGGCGGCGGCCACCGCGCCATGTGGAGCTATGGCATAGGCATGATGCGCAGCGGTGCCGGCCATCTGATCAGGCACCTTCTCAAACATGAGAACGACATCGGGCTCACGGCCGATCAAGTCGCCAAACTGAAGGACATTCAGTTGAATCTTGACAGGGCGCGTATCAAGGCTGAGGCCGACATCCGAATCGCCGAACGCGAACTGAAAGCGCTCACCGACGATGAGAAGTCCGACCTCGGTTCGATTGAAGCCAAGCTGAAACAGAGCAAAGATCTGCAGTTCGCGTTGCGTATGACCTCCATCAAGACACGCCGAGAAGTCCTGGGCCTGCTGACCTCGGAGCAGCGGGCGAAGGAAAAGGCTGAACATGAGAAGATGAGGCAGCAACACAAAGAAGGCATGAAAGGCTATGGCGCCCCGCATGGCGCCTATCCTTACGGCCATAAATCCCCATGAGGGTTCTGGCAGCGCCATACCCGCGCCCCCGAACAAAATGTCCGTGCAATAACGCCGCCGCATAACCAGAAAGTCTATCATGTGATCCCTCAGCTTGATCCAGGCTCTCACCATCGGAACCACGTTGGTCCTTGGTACACCAGCTTGGAGCGACAAAAAGAAGGACGAGGAAGGCGACATCGCCGCCTTGGCCAAAGACGAAAAAGTCACTATCGATCAAGACCACGTTTGAAAAAGTCCCGGGGACCGTCATCGAAGCCGAGCTTGAAAAGAAGCACGGCAAGACGATCTGGGAAGTGGAAATGCTCGGCGCGGACGGCAAGGTGACAGGAGTCAACATCGATGCATCTGCCGGAGCCATGATCGACACGGAGCGATGGAGAAAATGGACGAAAAGAATAAAGAGGGAAAGAAAAGAAAGCAAGTAAGAACGTCATGTCGAAAGAGTTGAAGCTCAAGAGTCACGATCTCCTGGTTGGTCCGAGCCGGGCGCCGGCCAGGGCGATGCTGAGAGCGATCGGGTTTACGGACGAAGATCTGTCGAAACCGATCGTCGGTGTAGCCAATACCTGGATCGAGGTGATGCCTTGCAATTTCCATTTGCGACGGCTGTCGGAGCGGGTGAAGGCCGGCATTCGCGCCGCAGGTGGGACTCCGATCGAGTACAACACGATAGCAGTATCGGACGGCATCTCGATGGGGACCGAAGGCATGAAGGCATCGTTGATCAGTCGCGAAGTGATTGCGGACTCGATCGAGCTGGTGGCGCGTGGCCACTTGTTTGACGCGGTCGTGGCGCTCTCTGGGTGCGACAAAACGATTCCTGGAACGGTCATGGCGCTCGCCCGGCTTAATCTGCCGTCGGTGATGCTCTACGGCGGTTCGATCCTGCCGGGACATTTTCATGGTCTCGACGTGACCATTCAGGACGTCTTCGAAGCGGTCGGTAAACATGCCTCGGGCAAGATGACCAACGCCGAGCTGAAAGACCTCGAAGATCATGCCTGCCCAGGACCCGGCGCCTGCGGCGGACAGTTCACTGCCAACACCATGGCGATTGCGTTTGAGTTCCTCGGCATCTCGCCCATGGGCCGCAACGGCATCCCCGCCATGGATCAGCACAAGGACGATGCCGCCTTCGAGTGCGGCAAGATCGTCATGGACCTGATTAGGAAGGATCTCCGGCCCAAGCAGATCATCACCCGCAAGTCGCTCGAAAATGCGATCGCAGCGGTCGCGACAACGGGTGGGTCTACGAACGCTGTGCTGCACCTGCTCGCGGTAGCCCGAGAAATGGGTCTCAAACTCAACATCGATGATTTCGACAAAATCAACCGTAAAGTGCCGTTGCTTGCCGATCTCAAGCCGGGTGGCCGTTTCACCGCGGTGGACTTGTTCACCACAGGCGGCGCCGCACTTGTCGCCAAGCGGCTGTTGGATTTGGGTATGCTGCATTCCGATCAGCCAACCGTCACCGGCCGAACCATTGGTGAAGAAGCCGGTGAAGCCAAGGAAAGCCCTGGCCAGCAAGTTCTTCGCCCTTCGTCGAATCCGATCAAGCCGACTGGCGGACTCGTCATCTTAAAGGGCAATCTCGCGCCCGAAGGCTGCGTAGTCAAAGTCGCTGGGCATTCCAGGATGAAGTTCCAGGGATCGGCGAAGGTCTACGAGCGTGAAGAAGACGCGTTCGTCGCGGTGAAGTCGGGACAGATCAAGGCCGGGGATGTCGTCGTGATTCGCTATGAAGGCCCCTCAGGCGGACCAGGCATGCGCGAGATGCTTGGCGTGACCGCGGCAATTGTTGGAGCCGGACTAGGCGATTCGGTTGCCCTGCTCACTGACGGGCGTTTTTCAGGTGCGACGCATGGACTGATGGCCGGGCATGTGTCGCCGGAAGCCGTCAAAGGCGGGCCGATTGCTGCGGTTAAGAATGGCGATACGATTATGTTTGATATCGCCACACGTCGGTTGGACGTGAATCTAACGCGGAAGGAAATTGTCGCTCGGCTAAAAAAGGTGAAACTGCCAATGCCCCGCTACACTTCAGGCGTGATGGCGAAATACGCGAGACACGTCTCCTCCGCATCGGAAGGCGCCGTCACAAGCTAGCAGGGATTCTTCGAGCAAAAGTTACAACCGGATGGCTCATGGTGCCATCCATACATTGATTGGGAAATGAATGCAAGTAGAGGATAAGACGGGCACATCCCTGTTGTTCTATTGGAAATCCCTCCGTTGAAAAATGACGCAGCAAGTAAGAGGAGGAAGGCCGCATAAGTGAGACCATAATAGGCAGCCGTTAGGACAAGATCAGTTGCCGGGACGTCGATATGGTGGATCACATGGCCCTTTAGATTAAACCGCTCAAGGTTCGGGAATACGTAATAGATCGCATTGAGTATGGCCTTTCCAGCATCATCCAGATTGTCTCCGAATAATTTCAGATCAGTCGATAAATGTCCCACCACGTAAACCGATAACGTAAAGATCGCGCTCAACGTTGTGCTGGTGAACGTTGAACACACCAAGGCTACAGCTGTGATAACTAGGAATTCCATAAAAATGAACCCCAGCGCCTTGAACAACATCGGTGTGACGGGCGCATTGAGATAGGCCATGACGGCCAATAGCCCTGTCGCCATGACGACGGTGTTAATCAGAAGCGTGACCACTAGACCTAGATACTTGCCCAACAGAAACTCGTACCGAGGCACGGGCTTGGAGATGATGGTGAAGATCGTTTTCTTTTCGATCTCTTTACTGACTAAGCTAATCCCAACAAAAATCGCAATCAAGACGCCGAATAAGTTTATGCTTGAGAGACCGAGGTCGATGATTAATCGATCCCATTCCCCTACGGTGAGACGCGTCAGCAAGACGGAACTCCCGATCATCAAGAGGGCAAAGATGAGGAGGTTATACAGAAGCTTGTCTCGAAGATTTTCGCGAAAAGTATTGAGGGCTATCGATAGAACTCTCATTACCCCTCCCGCAGGCCTGGCACCAGCCCTTTGACTTCGCGAATAAAGAGTTCTTCAAGGGAACTTTTGTGTGGGGTCAACGAGACGAGTTCCCCTTTGGCAGCACGGACAATCTCTAATGCAGAGGTGACATGCTGTTGATTCTTCAGAACTACGAGTACCTGAGTCCCCTGGATCACGAACTTTTCAACCAGAGGGCGGAGGTGTTCCAACCCCTCCGCACTGAGCCCTTCGACCACCATTTCGACGGATTGGGTCGCACTTTGCCCAACCAAGTCGCGAACACGCCCACAGGCGACCATGCGACCTTTGAGAATGATCGCAACACGGTCGCACAGCAGTTCCGCGTCGTGGAGGATGTGCGAGCTAAAAAAGATGGTCTTTCCACTCTCTTTAAGCCGAAGAAGGAGGTCCCTAATTTCCTTGCGACCAACGGGATCCAGCCCCGACATCGGTTCATCAAGCACAACCAGCTCGGGGTCGTTGATCAAGGCCTGGGCGATCCCGACGCGTTGTAACATCCCTTTGGAAAACTTTCGTAGTTGCAAGTTTCTGGCAGAACTCATCCCAACCTGATGGAGCAACTCCGTCACCCGTCGTTCCAAGAGCGCTCCACGTAGGCTGAATAGATGTCCATAAAATTGAAGAAACTCGGCTGCCGTCAAATAATCATAAAAATAAGGTGATTCCGGCAAGAACCCGAGTCTGGCCTTCGCCTGGCTGTCGCCGATTGGACGCCCCAATAGCGTGGCCTGCCCGCCAGTCGGATAGATCAGCCCCATTAAGATCTTAATGGCGGTAGTCTTCCCCGCCCCGTTTGGCCCAAGAAACCCAAAGACTTCGCCCCGCCGGACATCGAGATTCAGTCCTTCAAGTACGGTCACGCGACGGTCCCCAAAACCGACCTTAAAGACTTCGTGAGCCCTTCTGTCTGGATGATGATGTCTGTGGACATCCGATTCCGCCCCTCAAATATTTTTCTTGAAGCCTTTAACCTCGTTGGGACGATATAGGCGTAGCCGCTCGGAATGCGTTGTACTCATCACTTCCCCGGTTTTAGTATTTAATCGATACTCGCCACCAAAGGGTTCTTCAGGAATCGTAGTCAGATACCCCTCGAATACTAGATCAGATAGAGACCGAGGGAGTTTCCCTCGAGCCTGACGATACCGTCCGATGGCTTGATCGAAATTCTGCAGGTCTCGAGCGACCATTACTTCTTTGTACTTTTCCAGGTAAACAGATCGAAGTTGTGGATCTGTCGTTTGCTGCAGCATCGAATCTAAATAGCTGAGGGCCAGTGCGGGACTTCCCCCCTCGACATACAGTCGCGCTACTAGCATATCAACATAGTACGGCCGACCAGGAATCTTCGCCACTTGGCTCATATACTCTCCAGCTTTCACGTATTCCTGCGAATGGAAGAAGTGATTGAATGCTAGTATGAACGGCAAGCGCCAAGCGGCTGGATTTGCCTCATAGCCTTTTTGGAGCAGCCGGTTACTCCAATCGACTCGATGGGCCAATTCTGCTAGGATAATGCCCCCCGCATCATAGGCATAGACATATTGCGGGTCCAGCGTCGTCACAACATCAAGCGCGTGATTCAGCCATTCATAATCCCGCTCCGCAACGACATCCTCCCCTAGCACCTGCACGATACGCAACCAGATTACGTCAGCTCCGAGGTGATGATGCCCCAGCAAAGCAAGGCGCAGGACTTCTCCGTGTGGAAGAAACCGGAGTCTTTCCAATCGCCCAAACTTTTGATCATGTCGTTGGTCGAGCTCGAATTGAAAACATATAATGGTCGTCATGAGCGCTGCGATGCTGAGGCTAAGAAAAGTCAGCCTGATCCACATTCGCTGGCAGAAACGAAGCGGTCTGTGATCACTGGGGGAGGGATCAGCGGAGACTTCGGCGGAGCGATCCAACGCAATCATGATGACGTTGTCCTGAAACGGTCCTCTCAAACGAAATGGCAGGGCTAGCATCGCCAGCCCTGCCTGGAACTCCGTCTCGCTGGCCCGCTTAGTACTCGCCTGGCCTACAATCGACCATGTTGCTGTTCTCAGCAATCATGTAGGCATCGAAGAGAGCATCGCCGTCCTGGTCCGCTCGCGCATTGGCCATGAATCCGGTAGTAGCGGGGACAGCCGCTGCCGGGACCACGCCGATATCAACAGCCAGACAGGCACCAGTCAAGAGCGTACCCAGAGCGGTAGGAGCCACCGAGGCACCCACGCTATAGACAAACCGGGTTGGGCCGGCCGGCACCCATCCGATATCAGACCAGACTGCAACCGTGCTGGTTCCACCAACCGCACAGTACGTAACCTGCACCGCCGGAAGAGCCGGAGTAAACTGAGCTGCAGGCCACGCCACTGCTGCACCACCAACGATCGGTGCGGCTTGGGGCATGACCGCCGCGTCGGCAAAGCAGCCACGCTCACCCTGGAAGGTCAGCTGAGCCGTCTTGATACTCGTGGCGTTGGTCTTGGCCTCAGATGTCCGAGACTTTCTCTGGTACTCCATGAAGTTGGGAATCGCGATGGCCGCCAAGATCCCGATGATCGCCACGACGATCATCAATTCGATGAGGGTGAAACCCGCTTGTTTGCGGAATGCCTTCAACATCGTACTGTCTCCTTGTTGATGGTGCACTGACCGCCCGATCTACTATGCTTTTTGCCTTGATAAACCTGTGGAGCTCTGGTTGCCCCGCCTACCTGTCTCTCTAGCAGGTTCGGTGCCTGTCAGCGATATTGCCAACTCTACCATCGACTCCTTGAAAAGCAACGAGTTATGAAAATCGGCAGTGGGTGCATCCGGGTTAGCCCACTCCTACCTCTACCGCATTCTGCTCTGGATTGCCGAGAATTGGCACCTTATCTCATGCCCTGCACTGAAATCGTGCAGGGTATGGACGCTAAGACCTCTCCGAATACCATGGGGATCGAAGCGATTAGTCTGCGTAGAGAATTCTAGTGGTTGACTATGAGTCCGGAATAGGAGCCTACGGGGTAACTTGCTGAGTTCGTATCTTCTCTGAAACGCGGCGCCTGGCCTGTTGGATACGGTCTTCCTGGGCAGGGTCGCCCATACCTTGCTCACGGAATCGCTGGATCAGTTTTTCGTTAGAAGGGTCGAGTTCAAGCGAATGAAGCCAGGCTTCCCGGGCATCCGTCAGCTTCTGCTGCTTCATGTAAATCTCGCCCAGGTGCTCGTAGATCACTGGATCGTCACCGACCAATGCTACTGCTCGCTTGATCTCCGTGAGCGCCTCTACCAGTAACCCCGACTTGTAGAACGCCCACCCGAGACTATCGACATAGTACCCATTCTCCGGCTTGAGCGCCACGGCCTGCTTAGTGAGGGACACAGCCTGGTCTATCTCGATACCTCGCTCCGCGTAGCTATAGCCGAGGTAGTTCAGGGCGTCGGTATGGTGCGGGTCTAGGGAGAGCGCCCTTTCCATGGTTCGTACAACATCCTCAAAGCGATTCATCTTGTCATAGGCCGTGCCTAGATTAAAATGTAGATCAGCGCTCTTCGGGTTGTAGCGAATCCCCTCCTTAAAGGCCTCCGACGCCTTTTCGAACTGATCGGTCTGTAGATGAGCCAGCCCAAGTACGATATGGGGTTCGGGCTGCTTCGGCGTGAGGCGCACCGCCTCGCTCAGATGCGTGATGGCTTCGGGAAACTTCTTTAGACGATACTGGAGCACCCCAAGATGGATGTGACTCTCAGTAAAGGTCGGTTCCAATTGAATGTTGAATTGGTAGGCTTCGATAGCCTTCGGGAATTCCTTGGTCTGTTCATACAGATAGCCCAGATAGTCGCGTACCTTCAGTTCATCCGGCCTGGTCTTCAAGATAGGTGTGAGTTGGTCGATCGCCTTCGAAAACTCTTTCTTCTCGCCGTAGATCAGCGCCATCTGCAATTGCGCATCAAGATCTCCAGGAACTTCCTCCAATATCTTTTCCAGTTCGGCTAGTCCTCCCGCGTAGTCTTTTGTCTTCACATACAACTGGATGAGATGCTTCCGAATGTCTTTATTGTTTGGATTCACGCGCTTCAGATACATTTGGAGGACGGCAATGGCCTTGTCCTTCTCTTGGCGTGATTCATGGAAAGAGGCCTGGGCAAGATAGGCCGGCTCAAAGGATGAATTCATCGCGATAGCGCGATCGAAACTCGCCAAGGCCTGCTCGGCATCTCCGGCTTCAACTGAGATTCGACCCAAGTAGTAGTAACCGATGGGGTCGTCAGCTGCGTATTTTAGTCCTTGCTTGACGGCTTGTTCCGCTTCGGCCAGCCGTTTTTGGTTCAGCAGGATCATCCCTTTATGGAAATAAGACTCTCCTTTTTCAGGAGCTCGGTCGATGGCCGAATCCAATAGCCGTAGCGCGTGATCTGGCTTACCTGCGCTGGCCAGGATGCCGGCCATTTGCGCCAGCAGCTGCGCATCTTGCCCTGTTCCCTCTCCGACTTCCTCCGCATACCGCACCGCGTTGGTCAGATCGCCCAGACCAAAATACAGCCCCGCCAGACTGGCTTTGACTACGCGTGAAGCCGGGTCAGCTTTCAGTGCCGCTCGATACTCCTTCAACGCTGTTTCAATATCCTGGGTGAGTTCAGCTTGATACCCCATCATGAAATGATAGGTGGCTGCAGAATCCGGAATGAGCGCTGCCGGTTGCTTCGTTATTAAAGTGACGGGGGATGCTGTCTCCTGAACATGCGGCGCAGCCGTACAGGCCATGATGACGAGGGGGCTCAATACCGCAAGGAACCTGTTCCGATACTCTGAAAACCGGCACATGCTAGACGGTTGATAGTGCACAGACGTTCACCTTCCCTGTCCGACATCCTTCGTCGGACTTAATTAAAGGTAGGCACGGAGGAGAATTATACCGAGCGTCGGAGCGGCGCGCAAACCACTTCACGATTCTCTAAAATCGAGACTTTCAAACTTGGCGAACCGATCATGGAAATAGAGTTCCTTTCTCCCGATCGGCCCATTACGATGCTTGCTGACGATGATGTCGGCGATCCCCTTCCGTTCCGAATTTTGATCGTAGACATCTTCTCGGTAAATGAATATGACCACATCCGCGTCTTGTTCGATCGCTCCGCTCTCGCGCAAGTCGGCCAACATCGGAATCGGGGGCTTACGAGATTCCACCGCACGACTCAATTGAGAGAGCGCCACAACCGGCACATTGAGCTCCTTGGCCAAGGCTTTCAACGAACGGGAGATGTCGGAGATTTCTTGCTGACGAGATTCTGAATCACTCCGCCCCTGCATCAGCTGAAGATAGTCCACAATCAAAAGATCGAGCCCCTTCTCGGCCTTGAGACGACGGGCTTTCCCGCGCATCTGCTGCACCGTGATCCCACCGGCGTCGTCGATATAGATCGGCGCCTGCTCCAACCGGCCGGCCGTCTCGGCCAAACGCCACCAATCTTCTTTTTGCAGTTTTCCCGTCCGCAATGCATGGGAATCGACTCGCGCTTCAGAACTCAGCATACGAAGCACGATTTGAGGTTTGGACATTTCTAGGCTGAAGATGCCGACCACGGAGTTTGCATGAATGGCCGCGTGTGTCGCGAACCCCAGCGCGAGACTCGTTTTGCCCATACTCGGCCGACCGGCAACCACCACCAGGTCTGACGACTGAAGTCCTGCAGTAATCTCGTCAAGATCGTAGAAGCCGGTCGGCACACCCGTGAGATGTTCTTTCCGCTTCGAGAGCTTGTCGATCAAATCAAGACTCTCTTTGATGATCTGGTTGATTGGGCTAAAGGACCGCTCCAGCTTGCCCTGGGCAATGCTGAAGACGGACTGCTCCGCGAAATCGAGCAGGTCGTCGATCGACGCCGTCCCCTCATAGCCCCTGGTCAACACCTCCGTGGATGTATTAATCAACTGTCGCGCTACCGCTTTATCGTGAACGATCTTGCAGTGGTATCTGATATTGGCTGAACTGGGAACGATCTGAACCAGCTCGGCGAGATACGCTGCGCCGCCGACCGACTCCAACTCTCCCTGGCCCTTCAATCGCTCGGTCAATATGATTTGATCGATCACTTCGCCGGTATCAGACAAGTCGAGCATTGCTCGAAACACTTTCTTGTGTGCAGTTCGATAGAAATCCTCCTCGACCAGGAGTTCCATCGCTTTAGGCATCGCGGCGTTGTCCAGAAGGATAGCCCCAAGCACCGATTGCTCCGCCTCCAAGTTTTGAGGGGGCAGCTTAGGTTGAGTGAGGTCGGCGGCTGCGAGCGATTTCATTGCGCCCCCTCCGCTCCAGCACGCGTTCGACGCATTCGCGCAACAAGATCTGTGATCGACATCGTTTTCTTATTGATGCGAGGGCGTCCGTTCCTACGTCCGGTGCTCTCCGGAATACCCTGCTGCTGGATCACGACCACCTGTTCACTCTTTGTCCCATCAGCATCAACCACGATCACGGCATCCGCTTGCGCTCGGAGGCCGGCCCTTGCCGCCGCACTGATCAAGTCTTTCCCTGATGCCGCGATAATCTGCTGGACCACGCGCTTGACCGATTGGCGAAGTTGCCTAGCAACATAGATGAGTCGTTTCGCTGATGCGCGCGGCGCCACGACGAGCACATCTACTCGAGCTACCTCCGACGTTTTCCCAGAGAGGTTAAGCCCACGGAATAGTCGATCGACGTTCAGGGCAAACCCGGTCGATGGAATGTTCCGACCAAACCGACCGATTAAGTGATCATAGCGCCCGCCACCGCCTAATTCGATTCCGACTCCGTCGGTAAACACGTCAAATACGACACCATCATAGTAGTCGAACCCTCTGAACTCACCCAAGTCGAGGAGCAATGAGTCCTGGTACCCGACAGAGCAGAGCAGCTGATAGACCTTCGTCAACCGATCCAGTGCCTGTATCAGGGGCTTCTCGTTGCCGGATAGCTCTCGCCCCCTCGCGAGAACTTCAGCCTGACCACAGAGCTCCGGTACTTCCAAAATTGTACGAGCAAATGTTTTTGTGACTCGCTCCTGCAAGAGAATCTCACCAAGTTTCGGTAAATCTTTTCGGGCCGCAGCCTGCGCAGCCCGCTTCTGCCCCTCCGTCGACAATCCCGCTCGAACGAGTAGCCCTTTGAAAAACCCCACGTGTCCGAGTGAGATCTTGAAGGAGCGCAACCCGACTTCCTCCAAGCACTCAATCAAAAGAGTGATAATTTCACTGTCCGCAGTCGAGTCATCTGCCCCGATGAGTTCCGTTCCAACTTGAAAAATCTCCCGATCTCGCCCAGCATGTTCTGGTTCATACCGAAAGACGGTGGCGCGGTATGACAATCGCAGCGGCAGGCGAGAACCCATCATGCCCATTGCGACCGTACGTGCAATCTGCGCAGTCGCATCGGGCCGCAGCAACAGAATGCGCCCGGTAGTCCGATCCGCAAACTTGTAGCACTTCTCGATCAGCTCGGATTCGAGGCCCGGCGCGAGGACATCTAGATACTCAAACGTCGGAAGGATGATCTCGTCGTATCCCCAGCGATTAACTTGAGCTAACAGCTGGGCTTCGAGACGTCTGACGTGCTGAGCTGCCTGCGGCAGGATGGTTGCCATTCCCACGGGAACCAGAGACCGCTCTCGTAAAAGGTGGATCTTCCCCGAAGGAACGCTGTGCATCAGAGGAGCAGAAGCCATAACTAACCGAGGGCGTTTACAATCGTTAAGAAAGGTTTGCGACTTTGACCGAGAGAATGTTCGAGCTAGACTTAATTTGGTCCAACACTGCGGATGAAAATTCCGTATCAGAGCCGATAATCAACAAGGCGTCCCCCCCTCGTTGTTCCAACGCACACTGCATACGCACGATGTTGATACTATTGTCTCCCAGCACATTCCCGACCATCCCAATCACACCGGGACGATCAATATTATGGATCAGCAGCATGTGACCTTCCGGCACCACTTCCACTTTGAATTGATCAATCTCGATGATCCGCGCATCTTTCTTATGATAGAGCGTGCCTGCGACTTGGTGTGACGTTTTACCGGCCTCAACGCGGACCTGGATGAGACTCGTGAAGTCTCCGGCATCCGAGCTCTTGACCTCTTTCACTTCGATGCCTCGCTCCTTCGCTACGATCGGAGCATTCACGTAATTCACGGCATGTTCCATGATCGGCGTGAGCAGTCCCTTCAGCACGGCAATGGTCACCGGCGCAACAGACATGGTCGCCACTTCACCACTATATTCTACCGTGACCCGTTCAATCCCACCATGACAGAGTTGAGTTTGGAGCGATCCGAGCTTTTCTGCCAACGTGAGATAAGGTTGCAGACGTGGCAACAATTCTGGGGCAATCGACGGGATATTGACCGCGCCTTTGGCCACGCCTTTGGTAAAGTAGTCGACAATTTGCTCCGCAATTCCGACGGCGACGTTTTCTTGCGCTTCGTTGGTGGAGGCCCCGATATGTGGGGTGCAGATGAAATTGTCGAGCGCCAGTAGCGGATGATCAGGCTTGATAGGCTCCTCATCGAAAACATCGAAGGCCGCAGCGGCCACATGCTTCGTCTTGAGCGCTTCGACCAAATCCGCTTCGTTGACGATCCCGCCCCGCGCACAATTTACGATCAGCACGCCCGGCTTCATCTTTGCGATCGCTTGGGCGTTGAACATGTCCTTGGTTTCCGGCGTGAGCGGCGTATGCGCAGAGATGATGTCAGCCCGTCGGAACAATTCATCGAGGTCGACCATCGTTACGCCCATCTTCTCTGCACGCTCTTGCGCCAAATAGGGATCGAACGCCACCACGCTCATCCCGATCCCCTGGGCCAGCTTAGAAAGGTACCCACCGATCTGGCCCACACCCACAATGCCCAAGACTTTGTTATAGAGCTCAATGCCCATGAACTTTTCTTTTTCCCAATTTCCGTTCTTCATCGAAGCAGTGGCCTGGGGAATTCGACGGGCCATGGAGCAAATCATGGAGAGCGTGTGCTCAGCGGTCGTCACGGTGTTGCCACCCGGCGTGTTCATGACAACGATCCCACGACGTGTAGCGGCTGGGGTGTCGACATTGTCCAGACCGGATCCGGCCCGACCAACCACCTTGAGCTTATCGGCAGCAGCAAGAAGCTCCGCTGTCACCTTGGTGCCAGATCGAACGATGAGCCCGTCGGCATCCTTAATTTCCTTGAAGAACTCCTCTTTGGGCATCTTGGTCTTCACCACCACAGTGAATCCAGTCTTCTCAAGGGCCTCCACCCCCTGCTCTGACAGAGTATCGCTCACAAGAATTTTCATGCCCGCTGCGCCCATTGCATCCCTCGCGTGGTTACTTGGCCATCAAAATTTCTTGTGCTTTTCCAACGCCGCTGCCCAACTTCACCGGATGGCCGAGTCCCTTCAAGACCATCTCGGTCGCGGCTAACGCCGCAATCACATCAAACGTATCTGCATAGCCCATATGCGATAGACGAAAAATTTTCCCCTTGAGATGATCCTGTCCACCGGCAGCCGTAATGCCATATTGCACACGAAGATTCCTGTAGACGGCTTGCCCATCGATCCCATCAGGTGCACAGACTGCGGTCAGGGCATCGCTGGGTGACTCCTTGGGGAACAACGCCATACCGGCAGCATTAGCCCCTTCGCGCATCGCTTGGGCCAACCGTCCATGCCGCGCGAACAGCTTATCGAGCCCCTCTGCCTTCATGATTTTGAAGACCTCCTGAAGACCGATAATTAAAGATACCGTCGGCGTAAACGCGGTCTGGTTCTTCGTCTGAGTCTCACGTTCCTTCTTGAAATTGAAATAGAAGGCGGCATTCTTGGCCTTGTCCGCCAAGGCCCAGGCCTTGTCGCTCACACTCACAAACGCCATACCAGGAGGTAGCATCAGCGCCTTTTGTGAGCCGGTAATGACCACATCCAGCCCCCACGCATCGGTCTTGATATCAAACACTCCGAGGGCCGTGATTGCATCGACGACCAGGATGGTGTTCTCATAGGCCTTGAGGATCTCTCCCAGAGCCTTCACATCATGAGAGACGCCGGTCGATGTTTCGCTCGCCTGCACATACACCGCTTTAATGGTGGGGTCCTTCTTCAGCGCATCGGCAACTTGTTGGGGATTGACCGCATGGCCCCATTCCACATTGATTTCAGTTGCCTGAACTCCAAAAGTTTTGCAGATTGTGCCCCAGCGCGCACCGAATTTTCCACCATTGACGCTCAACGCTTTGTCGCCGGGCGACAAGAAATTCGACACCGAACCTTCCATACCGCCGGTGCCAGACGAAGCCAGCATCAATACGTCGTTGCGGGTCTGGAACAACCACTTCAGCCCCTCACGGACTTCGGCAAAAATAGGGTCGAATTCCGGTGCCCGATGATGGATCATGGGCCGAGCCATCGCCAAAAGCACCTCGGGCGGTATAGGCGTTGGGCCGGGAGCCAGTAAATACCGCTTCAGCATAGACCAAGCCTCCTTCGATGAAACCTGGATGAATACCGACAAGAAAAGAGTCGGTACGCTAGCATTAGGACCGTGAGACTGTCAAGAAATCGAGTTGCACAACCGGTGATATATTCAGGATGTTTCCCTCACTCGCCAGAACAACCATAGCTCAAGAAACTTGGTCCATCTGAAGCACATCTGCCATTTGGTAACACCACAAAGGGGGTATCTGACCTGTTCCTTACTCAATACCTTGACAAGTGGTCGATCGGTCGATAGTCTAGACTCACCAACGATGTAATTCATCACCAAGAGGCCCCCTCATTGATTCAGCCGGCACGTCGAATCCCAGATACGATAACAATGGTAGTCTACATTTTTGTTGTTGCTACCCTTCTACTTCTTCTTCCTACAGGAAGCTTGGCCCGGCCTGGGTCATCCACATCCGATAGTGCCACAGCATCAGAGGACATTGACACCATTCTTGTGCCACTGGAACCGGATCTAACCGTAACTCCTCCTGAGCTTGTGGCAGCTAAGGACAAGTCGGATAATCATGGGGAAGCTGAGGGACAATCACCCGCCCCGGATAGCGCTGCCCCCTTGGCCCAAGCTCCTGAGTCAACCACATCCGATAGAACCACAGCATCAACGGTGACAACCTACAATATTCCGGTCGTGATTGATCCAAGCGTGCAGCGTCACATTCATTTCTTTAACACGTCAATTCGTAGCCGGTTCGAACAATGGCTTGTGCGATTCAATCGGTACCGCCCGCTCGTCGAAGACATTTTGGTCGAATTTAATCTTCCAACCGACCTTATGCATCTCTCGCTGGTCGAGAGCGGATTTAATCCCCACGCGTACTCACGGTCAAGAGCCACAGGTCCGTGGCAGTTCATGAAGAGAACCGGAAAGCACTATGGGCTGCGCATCGACCGCTACGTGGACGAACGACGAGACCCGATTAAATCGACCGTCGCTGCAGCCCGATACCTCCGGGATTTATACGATTTGTTTGGGACCTGGCCCTTGGCGATGGCAGCGTACAATGCGGGTGAAGGCAGAGTGATGCGTGCACTGCACAAAGCTAAGGCAGAAACCTTCTCCGACATCTCAAAAACGAGGCTGATTCGCCGAGAAACCAAGCAATACGTTCCTCGCATCATGGCAGCCACCGTGATTGCACGGAACTCCGATGAATATGGGTTTAGTCAGGAACCCGTGACTCCACACCAGTTTGAAGAAGTTGTCGTCACCCGCCCGCTGCACTTCAGAGCCATCGCCAAATTCACCGGCATTCCCTATAAAGAGCTTCGGCTGTTGAATCCTGAATTGCGGCGCAATATGACGCCTCCGAACGACTCCACCTACTACCTGAAAGTTCCAGTTGGAACCAGCGCCAAGGTCATGCAACAGATCGAACGGATCCCCACGTACAAGTTTCGTTCCCGGCGGCTGGCTAAATCCAAACATGTCAAGGCAGATTCCTCCCAATGGTATCGTGTTCGCGTGGGTGACACCTTGGGAAAAATCGCCAAGCGATTCCGCATCCCCCTAAAAACCCTCAAGACGCGCAACAAACTCTCAGGCCACCTCATCTGGCCCGGCGATTTTCTGATCATCACTCGTTGACTCTATCTAGTAAGGCTTAAGTGAGGAAGGCGTTTGGACACTCCTCTCCGCTTATCAAAGCGGGAGTCCTGCCGTTATGGCTTAGTAGTGGGAATCTTTGGTGCAGCTGAAGTAGTCGGCGGGGGTGATGTCACTGGAGCTGTCTCAGGAGATTCCTTGACCTCAAGGGTCTTCACGCGAATCGCAGCTTCACTCGCAAACGGGGAGTTCTTATATGTGTCCATCAAATCTTGATAATGTGCCAAGGCCGCTTCCGGTCGAGATCGGCTCTCCTCAAGCCTGGCAAGTTCGAACAGTGCGTGGTCACGATTCAAAGAACCCGGAATCTCGAGAACCGTGGAATACGCCTTAGCCGCCTGGTCACGATCTCCCTTCAAGAGATGCGCATATCCAAGTTTCTGATGCACGAGGCCGAGAAGAGACACATTGGACCCATACATAACGACAAACCGTTTGTAGGTCTCAACCGCAGCGTCCAACTCGTTGGCCTGGAGCAAGGCATTTCCAAGGCTGAACAACGCAAGCGGAGCCGTAGGAGTCCGCGGGTACTCTTCCACGATTTTCTGGTAGAGCGTAATCGCCTCTTTTAGGTTGGTATCTGCCTTCTTCTGATCGTCGGCTGGACGCGTCAGGTAATGGAGGGTGGCCTCCCGCTCGAGGTCTTGAGCCTTACGGGCGGTTTGCGAGTCATACCACAAGACCCCCCAGACAATTCCTCCCCCCAAAACCAAAAGAGCGAATCCTACCAGCAACGGCCACCGATACTCCTTGAGGCCGATCAGCCAGTGTTCCAGGCTGCTCACCAGATGAGCCTCGTCAACCGGCAGAGTCCGTGGCGGTACTTTTATACGATAGGTCATCGCAACATCGTGGTGGGTGACGCGAGAAAACTCATTCCCTTCAATCGAATCTTTATTTTATACTAGGGATAGATTCGCCTTGTCAATGTGATCGGCAAGCATCCGGTTCCGACGTAGAGCCCGGGAAGACAGATACGTCAAGCACTCAAGAATCTCACTGGACATGTTTCGGGCACGACTTCAACAGCTGGCAAACCAATCATTGACTCGCCGATTGAGAGCGCTGGGGTCGGCAACGGGACCGACCGTTCAATTGTCAGGACGACGGGTCATGCTCCTCTCCTCCAATGATTACCTGGGGCTCGCGACCCATCCCGATGTCGTGCAGGCTGCTGTCCGTGCGATGGAACAATATGGGGCGGGAGCCGGCGCCTCGCGCTTGGTGTGCGGTACACTCCCTCCCCATGAACACCTGGAATCTTCCCTTGCAACCTTCAAGCAGACGGAGTCGGCACTCGTGTTCGGATCCGGGTATTTGGCGAACCTGGGAACCATTCCTAGCATGATCGGGCAAGGAGGCCTCATTCTGGCAGACCGACTTTGCCATGCCAGCCTGACCGACGGCTGCCAGCTGAGCGGCGCCGATTTCAGAGTTTTTCGTCATCGTGACAGCACCCATGTAGAATCGCTGCTAAAGCGGAGGGAATCGAATCGGCCCACACTTATTGTCACTGATGGGCTATTCAGCATGGATGGTGACCTCGCCCCACTGCCAGAGTTGGCCTCACTCACGGAGCAATATGGCGCTATGCTGTATGTCGATGACGCGCATGGAACCGGCATCATGGGGCCGACCGGTCGAGGGACGATTGAACACTTTGGGGTGGAACAGGAGATCCCATTTCATATGGGCACTTTGGGCAAAGCACTGGGAAGCAGTGGTGCGTACGTGGTTGGGCCACGAGACATGATCGAGTACCTTATAAATACCAGCCGCCCCTTTATCTTTACGACGGCTCCCCCGCCGAGTATGGTGGCCGCCGCCGCCGCCGCCCTGGGGGTTGTTCAACGCGAGCCGGAGCGTCGCGCTCGCCTCTGGGCCAATCGGCATCGCCTATTCGACGGGCTGCAGCGGCTTGGGTTTCGCATGACTCCGACTGTCAGTCCCATCCTTCCCATCATCATCGGTGACGCCGCCAAAGCGCTGGCCTTCGCTGAGGAGCTGTTGGCTCACGAGGTCTATGCCCCCGCAATCCGCCCACCGACCGTCCCAGATGAAACCAGCCGCATTCGCGTCACCGTGACGTCGGAACACACACCGGACCAGATCGACGAAGCTCTCTGCGCCTTCAATCTGACGGGCCGGGCGACTGGCCTGCTCTAGCACCTTTACTCCGCGCCATTTCGCCCAGCATATTCCGGCTATTTTCTTGCTTTCCCGCTTTGCTATGGCATGATGCACAAAAGATTGTCATCTAGAGATCCAACCCGCATTGAGGGTATCCAACCGAATCAGCGGCCTTCTTAATTTCATGACGGAGTTATTTCAATGGATATTTCCAAACTGCTGACGTTCGCGGTGAAAGAAGGCGCATCAGACTGCCACATCAGTGCTGGCGAACCGCCGATGATCCGCATGCAAGGGGATCTGAAGCAGCTCGACCACCCTAAGCTCACTCCAGAAGAAACCCACGCGCTCATCTATGACATGATGAACGACACGCAGCGGAAGAACTTCGAAGAAAATCGGGAATGCGACTTCTCGTTTGAACTCGGCGATATCGCCCGTTTTCGCGTGAACGTGTTTGTACAACAGCGCGGGTTAGGCGCTGTCTTCCGGAACATTCCAACCGAAATTCTCCCATTAGAAAAACTTGGCATGCCACCGATCCTCCGGCAACTGTGTGACAGAGAAAAGGGGTTGATCCTCGTGACCGGGCCGACGGGATCCGGTAAGTCCACCACACTCGCGGCCATGGTCGACTATCTGAACAGCACGTTTGAAGGCCACATCATCACCATCGAAGATCCGATCGAGTTCGTGCACAGATCCAAGAAATGCTTAGTCAACCAACGAGAACTGGGCGTCCATACGTTGACGTTCGCCAATGCGCTGAAGTCAGCACTCCGCGAAGACCCCGACATCGTGCTTGTCGGTGAAATGCGCGATTTGGATACCATTCAGCTAGCCTTGACTGCAGCGGAAACTGGACACTTAGTCTTCGCCACTCTTCACACCTCGAGTGCGCCAAAAACGATCGACCGTATTATCGATGCCTTCCCACCGGCTCAGCAAGCCCAGATCAGGACGCAGCTCTCGGAAGCTTTAGAAGCCGTAATCACGCAAACGATGCTCAAGAAAAAGTCCGGTGGGCGAGTCGCAGCCCGAGTCGCAGCCATGGAGATCATGATCGCGACAACGGCCGTGCGCAATCTCATCCGTGAAGCCAAGCTGCACCAAATCCCCGGCATCATGCAGGTCAGCCAGAAGGACGGCATGTAAACGATGGACATGGCACTGCTGGAATTGGCCATGCGCGGCGTGGTACACAAGGCCGAAGCGCAATCGCGCAGCATGAACCCTAATCTCTTCAGCCCAGTCGTCGGTGGAGCAGCCTAATTAGACGAACAAGGAGGACGGAGCGTTGCCATGGATATTCGGACTCTCTTGAAGGTCATGGTAGATCGCGAGGCGTCCGACCTCTATCTGACCGTCGAAGCTCCGCCAATTTATCGCGTCCATGGCGCCACACAGCGAACTGACGCCCCTCCCTTCAACAATGAGCAGCTGGAAGCGCTGGCGTTGATGCGTGCCCAGCAGCGAAGCGAATTCGATGAAAAGATGGAGATGAACCTAGCGCTCTACTATAAGGAGCTCGGGCGGTTCCGTGTCAATATGTTCAGGCAGAAGGGTAACGTCGGGTTGGTCTTCCGTCACATAAAGGCGGAGATTCAGACCGTTGAGCAACTCCAGCTCCCGCCCATTATCAAAGACATCGCCATGACAAAGCGCGGGCTCGTGCTGGTAGTGGGTGCCACAGGTTCGGGTATGTCTACCTCGCTCGCGTGCATGATCGACCACCGAAACACGATCGACCCTGGTCATATCATCACGGTTGAAGACCCGATCGAGTTTGTTCATCAAAACAAGAAATCGATCGTCTCACAGCGCGAAGTCGGATTCGACACCTTGAATTTTCAGAGCGCCCTCAAGAATACGTTGCGGCAAGCTCCTGACGTGATTCTCACCGGCGAAGTTCGGGATACGGAAACCATGGAAGCCTCGATTACGTTCGCGGAAACAGGTCACCTCTGCATCGCAACCCTGCACTCGAATAATGCCAACCAGGCGATCGAGCGCATCATGAACTTCTTCCCGGTCGAGCGCCATGCACAGATTTACTTGCAGCTCTCACTCAATCTGCGCGCCATCATCTCCCAACGGCTGATCCCATCCGCCGATGGCAAACGAGTCCCCGCGCTGGAAATCATGCTCGATACTCCGCGCATTAAGGATTTGATCAAGAAGGGGGAGGCCGACACCTTAAAAGAAGCGATGGAGCAGGGCGTCGACGAAGGCTGTCAGACATTCGATCACGTATTGTTGCAGTTGTATAAGGCAAACAAAATCAGCCTCGAACAGGCGCTGATCAACGCTGATAGTGCGAACAACCTTCGCCTTAAAATCAAGCTTGAAGGCCTCAAAGGCGATGAGGCCGTCAACGCCTTGCTCGATAAGCAGATGGGCGATTCAGCCGGCGATGCCTTCAAGATTCAGGGAGGAGTGTCCGGGAACGTCACCCCGATCCGCAAACGGTAACCACCCCACGTGACTTGGCCGTCACGCTCAGTGGACCGACTCAAGCACGGTCTACTGCTCGAGATATGTGGCGATCTACTCAAGTGCCAAGGCACTCAGTTTCTACCCTCCTAGGTAGGCATGGTTAGCTCCGGGTAACCAGGAACGACGAACCGACCTGGCTCATGCACTGATTCGACCGCATCGTCATGATAGTCATGAACCGTCTTGGCATGTCCTCCATACCCTGGATCTCTGAGCCGCTGCTCACTTGTCGTCCCAAGAACCAACCGTGTCCGACTTGGTCGTTCGCGCCTGGAATACCAGGGATCGTGTGACACACCGGACACCCGGCGCGGATGAAAATGTCGATAATGGGCTCCTCGCCTGTCACCAGCGGAGCTTTCTCACGCGACAGGACCCCTGCTGCAACCACTCGCCCGCGGTCTGCGGAGACCGCGATGGCTGGGAGCGCGAAGGGTCCAGGTTGCATACAACAGCACAAGACCGATCACTACCATGGCGACGACTTGCTCTGGTGGTCGAGATGAAGACTCCGGAGAACGTTGGCGTGATTCGTGCGACTCAGAAGAGCGGAAATCCATAGTCAATCAGACGTTCGGACAGACGTACCCTCAGCGAAGGCAGTGTTGGAATATCGATAGGCTATTCCCCTGAATCCATGGCGCAACGGAATCCAATCGTGCGGTCTTCAAAATCAGGATCAGCAGAAAACCGAGCGGTGACGCGCAATGCCGTCGGCAAGTCAGCCCATGACCCACCTCGAATCACACGCTTCTCTCCAATCGCAAGCCCGGTCGGATTCTTGTTGAAACTCTTTTGGTAGTACTCCCGGTCATACCAATCGGCTACCCATTCCGCCGCATTTCCAGCCATATGAAAAAGTCCATACGAGCTCTTCCCTCCTTCCTTGAGTCCATGGCGCACGCTCATCCCTTCAAGACCACTGTTGACCGGTACCAACGTAATCGCTTCACTGACCCAGAAACCTCGATTGTAGTTCGCAATGTCAACAAAGGGTTGCATGTGCCCCCATGGATATCGCCGGCCGTCCGTCCCTCGTGCGGCCTTCTCCCATTCTGCTTCTGTTGGGAGACGTCGGTCGGTCCATTTGCAATAGGCTGCCGCATCAGTCCATGTCATGCCCACCGCCGGATGATCGCTCAGTGCCTGAGCAACTTCATCGTCCCACATCGGCGGTAGATTGCGCTTGCTCGATTCGATGAACTTTTGATAGCGGCCCGCCGTCACTTCAAATTGATCGATGGAATACGCGTTCAACATGACAGTGTGTTCCGGTCGCTCATTCGGCCACCCGTCATTGCTTCCCATCAGAAACGGACCTGCAGGGATAAGGATCATCGGCACGCCATCTTTTCCTTTGATCGTGTCAGCCGATGCAGCTGTTCCATTTTTCGCCGCGGGTATATCGGCGGCTTCAAGGACCGAGACACCCATCAGGACCACAATGCTCACCCGCCACAGACATCGAGATATCACCGTCAACCTCCCGCACGCTCAGAATGATGAATATACACAAGGCACGCTTCAAAGCGTACCCGCAATTGCACGGAACTCAACAGAAAGCACGCATATCCGCAAGTCTTCCGTCTTCTTGAATAGATCCCCTCCCCTATCCCAATACGATGTGAATATAGACTCAGAAGCCTGGGGCAGACAGGTATAAAATCCTAGTGTAACGCATCATTTTGGATGCCGTCTTATAACTGCCGGCTCCGGTATTATAGGATATCGATGCTGTTGATGGAGTGGTACAATGGCTGCTATGTTCGCGTCAGGGAGCCACTGCCGGCTCGTTCGACCAGCTGGCGTGCTCAAAAGAAGGAGGACGCCAATGACGCATGAAGACTTGCCTGTGGGACATCTCCTTTCCCGTCCTGAAGTTGTGGCGGTTCTGGGGGCCACGGTTGCGGCCTGACTGATGGATCGCAGTATGAACCCCAGGTGGGCTATTGCAGCCCAGTATGAATTCTCATGTGTGGTCCGACCAGAGCAAACCGAAGGTCCGTATTTTGTCGACGAACGCTTGAATCGGTCCGACATTCGCTCGGATCCGACCGGCGGGCGAGTCAGGCCCGGTACGCCACTGGTTCTGACGTTACGGGTCTCCCGACTTGGCGCCGGAGACTGTCAGCCACTGTCTAGCGCCCAGGTGGACATCTGGCACTGTGATGCGCTGGGCGTCTATTCGGACGTCCGAGATCCTGGCTTCAACACCATCGGCCAGAAGTTTTTACGTGGCTACCAAATGACCGACGCGCACGGCGAGGCCCAGTTCGTCACTGTATACCCTGGTTGGTATGTGGGCCGGACGGTGCATATTCACTTCAAGATTCTCACCGCGCCCGTGGCCAGGCGGAGCTTCGAGTTCACGTCGCAATTGTACTGCGACGATGAGTTGAGAGATCATGTCCACGCTGATCAGCCGTATGCCGCGAAAGGAAAGGCACCGCGTGAACCCGGCATGATCGCATCTTCCGGCGTGGTGGTGAACAACTCATGCTGGCTCCAACGACAGTGATTGACGGCTATGCAGCGTTGTTGGCGATTGGCCTGCAGCTTCCTTGACTGGAACGCGCTCGAAGTGGCGGCGATCTGCCGAATCGAGTGTACCGTCGTCATGCCATGTGAAATCTCTTCTCGCTCCGCCAGCGTCAGAGCTCAGCGCGACCGCCTGCGAACGGTAGGAATGAATCCCCCGTTCGATAACACCACGCCATGAATTAATCCGCACAGGTGATTGTCCCCCTGTGAAAGTGTCTACGCACACAGAGGTAGCTCAGCCTATCGCTGTTTCTTCTTCTTGGTCATGAGCATCTTGACAAGGACCGGGGAAAGAGCTAATCCCTGGCCTGTGTTGGGGCTTCTTGAAGGTGCTCGAGCGCCGCGGGCACCTGCTCGCACCGAATTCACGGTAAGGATGCACGTACCGATGGAAGGTTGCCCCATTAGGCGATACGCGCGCATTTGGCAAGAATTCCCGATCGCGGCCCAAATGAGGTAGTCATGTCTGGCGAAGGTCTTTTGTCGAGGGCAACCCGCAAGGTCGTCGGTAAGGTGGTCAGCCATGGAATCGAACAGCTGGCGGAAACGATCCGCTCGAACGGCGGCCAGCCACTCGATCTTGTGTTGCCCGATGGCTCCCGGTTGAATTTTGGTAGGCAGCCATGCGCCGTGATGGCTATCCGTGATCCGGACGTGCTGCCTGCGCTGGCGCAGCCTACGCTCGCGTCGCTCGGCGAGGCTTTCATCGAGGGCCGCATCGACATCGACGACGATATCATGTCCATCATCGTGAGCGCCGAGCAACTGGCGGCGGCCAGCGGCTCGCTGGTGACATCCCGGATTCCCGCGGCAATAGCGAGCCATACGCCGAAGCAGGACCGTTCCGACATCAAACATCACTACGACATCGGCAACGAGTTCTACCGTCTGTGGCTCGACAAGCGCATGGTCTACTCATGCGCTTATTTTCAGACCGGAGAAGAAACGATCGAGGCAGCGCAGCTTGCCAAGTTCGACCACATCTGCAGCAAGCTGCGTCTGCAGCCCGGCGAACGTCTGCTCGACATCGGCTGCGGCTGGGGTGGGCTGATCCTGCACGCCGCAGAGAACTACGGCGTGAGTGCCGTCGGCATCACGCTGTCGGAAAACCAGCTCGCACGCACCATAGAACGCATCGTCACGGCCGGGCTGGAAGGGCGCGTCGAGGCGCTGTTGCTCGACTACCGCGACGCGCCTGCGCGGTTCGGGAAAGCTTCATTCGACAAGGTTTCGAGCATCGGCATGTTCGAGCACGTCGGCCGGAAGAACCTGCCAGTCTACTTCGGTGTCGTGCGGTGTCTGCTGCGCGACCGTGGGCTAATCCTGAACCACGGCATCACCTCACCTGATGCCGATAATCGCACGGTCGGCTCTGGCGTGAGTGAGTTCATGGACAAGTACGTCTTTCCGAATGGCGAGCTACCACACTTGCACCTGGTCTTACACGCGATGGCCGCGCAGAACTTCGAGGTCTTCGACGTCGAAAGCCTGCGGCCTCACTACGCACGCACGCTAGCGCACTGGTCGCGCCGGCTCGAAGCGCAACTAGACCCCGCGCGCAAGCTGATCAGCGAAAGGAATCTGCGCGTCTGGCGCACATATCTGGCTGGCTCTTCGCTCGGCTTTGCACAAGGTTGGTTGAATATCTACCAGGTGCTCGCTAGCCTCCAGGAAGCCGACGGCCCGACCGAGCTGCCGCTGACGCGCGCGTGGATGTACCGCTGAACGGCTAATCCTGCTGTGTTGTATATGTCGTCGATGCCGTCCCCAATTTTCCCCTCACCCTCGCAAGTGCTGGAAACAATGGCTATGATCGAATCGTTAAGCACCTCACCAAACATTGCGTGTGAGACTGCTGTCGCCCGTCGATTTTATTATGGCGAAGCTGCGTTGTGGAACTGATCTGAATCTGGGCAATACGGCGTTTGTGACAAAGCGATTCGTGGTTTCTGCCGATCAGATTCGTCGTGCTGCTGAATCTGCACTCGCCGCTTCTCCACAGGATACAGTGCTGTTTCTCTTTCGGAAGACGACCGAACTGTTCTGTCAGAGCATCCCACCCGCCTAGCCTGCATTATTCATGAGATTTTGTGACGAAACCCCCAAGATGCCAGGCGAGCCAGGCGTGTGGAGCACTGAAAGTCCGAGCCGTACTTGAAACAGTACGTGGAGGTCGTGAGGAGCGAACTCGCCCCCTGCACGCCATATTCTCCGCATACTGGTTCGTCATAGCGGCGTATCGGCCTGTCTGAGTGCAGGCACATAAAGGCAGGTGGTAGCAGCAGAAGTCGTCATGAATAATGCAATTGAGGTGTCGTCGTTTCTTCTTACGATCGGTTGCGCATTCCATGTGATGGTGGATCCTCCTTCGCCGAATGCCCCGCAGCTTGCTGCGGGGAGCTTCATTTCTCCTTTCTTCAGTCTATCGCGTCACGATGGCAAAGTTGACAGTCACTGGGCTCTGGGACTACACATCTGCTATGGCAATTCATCCACTGGCAGGAAAACCGGCACCGGCCTCCAGTCTAGTAGATGTTGCCAAACTCCTTGCTGCCTATTCGACAGAGAAGCCTGACCCAGCGGTCCGAGAGCAACGAGTCTCGTTTGGTACATCAGGACATCGAGGGTCATCCTTCAAGCGATCGTTTAACGAATCCAATGTTCTGGCGGTCACGCAAGCAGTCGTTGAGTATCGGACAGCCCAGGGCACAACCGGCCCGCTTCATCTGGGCATGGATACCCATGCGCTCTCGGAACCGACCTTCGTCAGTGCGCTTGAAGTACTTGCGGCCAATGGCGTCGAGGTCATGGTGGCCCCGGATGGCGCCTATACGCCAACCCCGGTCATCTCCTACGCCATCCTCAGCTATAACCGAGGCTGTAACTCCGCCTTGGCCGACGGCATGGTCATCACTTCCTCGCAGAATCCTCCGGAGGATGGCGGGATCAAGTATAACCCGCCGCATGGAGGCCCGGCTGATACGCAAGCTACGAAATGGATCGAGGAGCGGGCCAATGCCTTGATCAAGACAGACCTCCACGGGCTGGCGCGCCTTCCATATCCTCGCGCCCGCCGGGCCGCCACCACCAAGACGCATGACTACATGGGCGCCTTTGTCGGCGACCTCTGCAACGTCATTGACCTGGAGGCCATCAAGTCAGCCAACTTGAAGCTTGGCATCGATCCGCTTGGCGGGTCCAGCGTGGCCTACTGGAAGCCAATTGCTGAGCGCTACGGGCTAAACATCGTAAACGTCAATCCTATAGTTGACCCCACCTTCCGGTTCATGCCGCTGGATAGGGACGGCAAGATTCGCATGGACTGCTCTTCCCCTTATGCGATGGCGAATCTGATCGCCCTCAAGGATTGCTTCGACGTGGCGTTTGGGAATGATGCGGACAGCGACCGACATGGCATCGTCACACGCTCCGCTGGCCTGATGAATCCAAATCACTATCTCGCGAGTTCCATCTTTTACCTCTTTTCCAATCGTCCAGGGTGGAAGCTGGAAGCCGGGATCGGTAAGACGCTGGTGAGTAGCAGCCTCATAGACCGCGTGGCGGTGAAACTCAAGCGCAAGCTTGTCGAAGTGCCTGTGGGCTTTAAGTGGTTCGTGAATGGTTTGCTCGATGGGTCGCTCGGCTTCGGTGGCGAAGAAAGCGCGGGTGCATCATTCCTGCGCCACAATGGCACGGTCTGGTCCACCGATAAAGACGGCATCATCATGGACCTTCTCGCCGCAGAGATGACGGCCAAGACTGGCCGCGATCCGGCTGAGCTCTATCGTGACGTGACAATAGAATTGGGTGAACCGGTCTATGAGCGGATCGACGCCCCGGCTACGCCAAAGCAGAAAGCCATTCTCTCGAAGCTCTCTCCCGATCAAGTGAACGCGACTGAGTTGGCCGGTAACAAGATCGTTGCGATGATGACCATCGCACCTGGCAATGGCGCCGCAATTGGTGGACTGAAAGTTGTTACCGACCAAGGTTGGTTCGCTGCCAGGCCTTCCGGCACTGAAGATATGTACAAACTCTACGCCGAGAGTTTCTGTGGGAACGAATATCTCAAGCGGATTCAGGACGAAGCGCAGGCACTCATCACTAGGGCACTAGCGTTAGGTGAGTAAGAGTAATGCGTGTGCGTTTATGTTGAGTATGAGCTCAATACATGTGTGAGTTGGGTAGCACGGCGATTCTGGTCTGGGGTGATTTTCGGGTCAATTGGTGTCGGATTCTTTATCTATGGGAAGAGGCTACCGGCCATTACGCCGCTCTACGTAGGAGTTGCCCGCTATGACTTCCCCTATTTCATCGCGAACGTGTATGTCCTGGTTGGGGTCGGCGTGGTACTTAGCGATTCTGTATTTTGTACGAGGGTGAGAAGGACTACGTATTTGTGTTCACCCAGGGTCCCATTGTTGGTCTTATGACTATCCAAGCAAATGAGTTGTACATCGGCCAATCAATTACAGCAAGCACTCTTGTCCAGGTTGCAGACAGAAGCGCGATGGTCTATGGGAAGTATCACCGTACCCGCAAGAAGGTTTTTGAGATCCCACATCTCAAAGCTTCTGTCGGCTATTTTGGCTTAGCGCAACCCGCTGCAACTGACTTCCCCAGATCATAGTTACCACATACGATTCGCCATTGAAGCGGAATCGTGACTTTGGTCAAATTCGCTGAGTACATAGAGAACGAGTTCAACAAGAGCGTTAATAAGGAACTGCTAGGGAAGAATCCCTTTGGTTTTCATTTGTGCGGGATTGCTTCAGATGGCACCCCAGAGTCCTATTTTATTCGCAACATTGGGAAGATGGATAGCGTATTCTAAAGTGACTTTAAGGACAGTATTTCAAGACAGTAGACTTCAGAAGTCGTGATGCAATGCGAAATGAAGGCAGTTCTTTGCGCAACCTCGAAGATCTGTCAAATTGTGTTTTCTGGTACGTGCCATGGTGCGCTACGCTTTTTGGGGTCGTTCTGGCTGCTGGCTGATCAGTTTGTTAGTTCAGCCATACTGATCCAGAATTCATAGGCCTAGAGTTATCAGGTATAAGGGCTCGTTGGAAACTTGGGGCGTTCGCATCCTTCTACGAGCGTTTTGCAAAACAAATGATTGGGAAGCCCATCGATCTAATTCAAATTAGATAACCTTGGTCTGCTGCTCAGCGTGGTAGGAACTGCGTACAAGCGGGCCGGATTCGACGTGGGTGAAGCCGATAGCCATCCCCTCTTCTTTCAATGCGGCAAATTCTGTTGGCTCGTAGAAGCGGGCGACAGGCAGGTGTTCTCTCGTCGGTTGGAGATACTGTCCGATGGTCATGATGTCGCACTGGACGTAACGCAGATCGCGCATGACTCCACGGGCTTCGTCCATCGTTTCGCCCATCCCAAGGATGAGGCCTGATTTCGTGGTCATCCTCTGCTGCTTTGCCTTGCGCAGTAACTCAATCGATCGCTGATACTTTCCCTGTGGTCTGATCGCCGGAAACAGCCTCCTGACAGTTTCAATGTTGTGATTCAGGATCTCAGGCTTCTCCGCACAGATCATCGCTAACGCCGCCTCATTTCCTTCAAAGTCCGGAATCAGCACTTCGATGGTGCACGCGGCACTAAGCCGTCTTGCCTGTCGGATCGTCTCGGCAAAGATCTCAGCGCCGCCGTCTTTCAACTCATCTCGATTCACCGACGTGATAACGGCATGGCGGAGACCGAGCGCCTGTATGGCTTCGGCGACACGTTGCGGTTCTTCGAGGTCCACTGCTAGTGGACGCCCGGTTTTAACTGAACAATAGTGGCACCGTCTGGTGCAGATGTCGCCGAGGATGAGAAAGGTTACGGTGCGGGCATTCCAGCATTCCCATCGATTGGGGCAGCGAGCTTCTTCGCAGATCGTATGAAGCTTGAGCCGGTCCATTGTCTGCTGGATACCGAGGTAGTCTTGGCCGATCTTGGCCTCGACTTTGAACCAGGATGGGAGACGCCAGGGAGGGCTGACCACCGCCAGCTGATCGTTGATAGCCGGAGACGAATCCGTCGAAGAAGGTCGCAATTGGTTCGTAGGGATAAAGTTCATGGCTCACTAGTCGTATGCTGCACGAGGACGAAACCAGCTCAAGAATCTCGCCATGAGGCCGGGTGGTTTGGGCTCTGGTTGTGGAGGATCTGGATATTCAACCCACATCTCTTGTGAGCCCAAATAGATGCCGTTGCGAAAACTGACTTGGGTCCGCAATTGCCGATAGCCCTGGTCGTGCAAAGTCTGGATCAAGGTAAGTAAGGCGACATCCAGCGTCGGGTGCGGCTCAGTGCTTACGCGGGTGGATTCGTACCGTAAGATGGCTCGATAGGTCTCCCCTGCCCGCTCAAATTCGACTGAACGACTGAAGCCCCGTTCCCTACGATCGAGCCCGGCGAGTTGATGCCTGTCGAGATCGTTCTGCCCCATGCGGCACCCCAAACATGTGGCGCGTTATTCGAGCGCCCGAAAGACCGCAACCAGGTCGCTCAACGCGATCGTCTTAGTTTTGAGGATTGCTCGTTCTGCTTGAATGGCTTCGCGTGTCTTCACGTTGGCGGCTCCCGCCTCCATGCACGACGCGCCAAGTGCAAAAATGCGGTCGCATTCCTGGGCAAGCTTGTTCTGGACGACGGGATTCACCGCTAGAATGCTCATCAACTCACTACGTGTGTCGCGCAGATGGGCTTCCAGCTCAGCATCGGGATAGCTCTTACGCGCCGCTTCATCAAAACATCGATCAAGATGTTGGGCTAGGAAAACGTAGAGACGTACGAGTGCGGCGACGATCTCGGTTTGATCTTTGGTGGAGGTAGCCATGGCTCTTCCTTTCCTCGTCACGGAAATAGACAAGTACCTTCACCTCGTTGTTTTCGACCTTGACTTGATAGACTTCCACTTTCGCGGAAGAATTGTTGACGCACCCGCCCGTGGTGAGATTGAACTGCCATCCATGTCATGGACAGGTGACAACGCTCCCTTTAACATCGCCTTCTCCAAGCGGACCGCCTCGATGGATGCAGGTGTTGTCGATCGCACGGAAGGTCCCCTCCACATTTGAAGACCGCTAGAGTCTTGCCATTGACTTCCGCCTCGATACAGTAGTCTGGTTTCACATCCGCTGTGCCTGTGACCCGTACGAACTCTGCCATCGCTAATCTCCGCAGTGATGAGTCCTCAATCAATTATTGGCAAAAGGTTGCTTGATCTTCTTGAGCAGGTTGTCGATCGAGACGCCTTCCTTGCCTGTGCTACCCACTTGCGCAATGATCTTCTGCACAATGTCTCGAATCGCCGCGGCCTGTGGCGACGCCGGATTGGCCACGACGATGGGATGGCCGGTGTCCCCGCCACTGCGAATGGCCGGGTCAATTGGAATGCGGCCAAGGAACGGGACCCCGAGCTTCTCAGCGGCTCGCTCCCCTCCCCCGTAAGAAAAAATCTCTGTGCGCTCCCCGCAATGTCCACAGATGAAGTGGCTCATGTTTTCGACGATACCAAGGAGCGGAACGTTTACCTTCTGGAACATCGCCATGCCCTTGCGCACGTCATAGAGCGCGACTTCCTGCGGAGTGGTCACGGTGATGGTGCCAGCCAGCGGGACCATTTGTGATAAGGACAGTTGGATGTCGCCGGTGCCGGGTGGTAGGTCGATGAGCAGATAGTCCAACTCACCCCAGAGCACGTCGCGGAAGAAGGCTTGCAGATACTGATGGGCCATCGGACCACGCCAGACCAGCGGGGCATCCTCCGGTACCAGGTAGGCCATGGAGATGAGCTTCACGCCATAGCTCTCCACCGGTACGATCTTGCCGTCTTTCTGTTCAGGGCCGGTGGTGCTACCCATCATCATGGGGATATTCGGGCCATAGAGATCGGCATCCAGCAGTCCAACTTTCGTGCCCGTCAGCGCAAACGCGCAGGCGAGATTCGACGCAACAGTGGATTTGCCGACACCCCCTTTGCCGCTGCTGACTGCAATGACATGTTTCACGTTGGGAATGAAGTTATCTTTCGCCTGAGGCTGCTGAGTCTCATGGGCATGTTCGTCAGCCATATATCGTTCCTCCATTCGATCTTTGCTCGACAGCCTCTTTTGAGGGCGCAGCCGAGAATCGAGACGCAATTGACTAGCATGCCATCATAAGCGATGCGGTGAGGGAAATGAAATGGGTCCGTCGGGCCATCACCCGAATGGCCCGACGGGGAAAGCTGAGGTCGTAGCTAGAAGGCAGATGGATCGAGACAAGGGAAATTTGGCGCCAATCCCATCACCGACAAGGTGTAGATGAGCCACCTTCAGGGGTCAAAGTTGTTCCAATTAGGGCCGTTGCGGTAATCGCGCCCGTAGGTGTGGTAACAGCTGTGGTAGCCCTCCCCGAAGCTGACAAAGGAGATCGGTCAGCAGTTGCGACTGCTGGCCTAGGTGATGTGGGGCTGCGAGCCATACATGGGCAGAGGGATTGATCATGAAAGTCGAGTTTAAGGCCATGAATATGCGGGAGAGCCCACCCATGAGGAGCGCACTCATCCCGCCGCCGTGACAAACGTCCAGTGCAAACGGAATAGCAGGCCCCGAGATGACGATCGGCCCGTAGTAGCGAGCTGCCAGAGTATCACCGAGTCCCAGCGCAGACGGATTTCGTATTTGTCTGTGCGATGCGTCATGTCGTAGAAAAGCCAGCCACAGTGGCTATGCCAGGAGTCCGGCCAACCTCGCGACGGCGCGCGAGCAGTTCGATGTGGGGAATGTCTATTTGAACTGGCCGATTATCGGCGCGCTGGTCGGTCACCAACCGTTCGGCGAGCACCGATACTTAGGGGTGGACGCGAAAGCCGGTGGTGAGGACTACCTGACTCAGTTCATGGTCACTCGCGTGATCCACGAGAATACCCTCCGACGGGGATTCGAGTCGACTGAGTGAGTCCTTGCAGGGTTTGACCTCGTATTCTTCGAGTTCTTCCGTGATCTCCGTAATGACGCCGCGATCTTCCTTGATGGCCGACAACTCCCACCGCTCCAAATACTTCACCAGCCCGACGTCCTTCGCGAACCAGGCCGTCATCACGTCTGTTCCGGTGGCTGAGCGATGGCCACCCGATAGATGAATACGCATGGTCATCCGTGCGTCGACTTTGATGGCATCTTGAAAGGTACCGGCCGGCACAGTGATCGTCTCATGGCCGACAAGGCTGCTCCACCCGCGCACATCCACTTTCTCATCGGTGCCGTCACGGTCTATGTCTGTGCCGTAGTCGAGACCTGTGCGATCGAACTGTTGGAAAGACGACGGGACCTTCATGGGGAATCGAAAAATCTGGTAGGGAGTAATCTGTTTTTCCAGTGGTGTCCCGGGATCAGATCCGTAATATACGATGCCGACGGCATCTCGTCGATAGAAACTATCCGATGGGCCATGATTGCCGGGGTTTGTGTCATTGTAGACGGTGACGGTGACGCCCTTGATTGTCTTGGTTCCTTTGACTGTCGAGACATTGGAGAAGAACTTATGTTCAATCGTTTGAAGTAGGCCCTCCGTGATCTGGCCTCGGTAGGTCCAGCGGTTTCCGACCGCGTCAGGAAAGTAGTCGGCGGATTGGGCGATCTTGATGAGTTCTTCGGCGCCGAGAGGTGCAGGCCAAACGACAAACCCCAGCAACATACAAGCTCCTCCCGCTAAGACCAGTCGCGTTATCAGTCTATGTACGAACATGAGGTGCGTTCTCCAAACCGGTGTGCAACTGACGGTACCATAGGAATCACAAAAGCAGCAAGCAAACGGTTTTCAAGGATTCTCCTGCCACTCAGGCTTGCGTTCACCCGTCCCTCCTCGCATAATCCATGATCGCATGAAACGTCTGCCGTCAAAGAAACCGCCAGTCAAGAACCAATATGACAAATCGAGGGCTCGCCCGACCGTGCTGATTACCGGCGCCTCCGGGGGCATCGGTCGTGCTATCAGCCAGGCTTTCGGTAAGATCGGATGGTATGTCGGTGTCCACTATGGTCGGAATAAATCGGCAGCAGAAGCTACGCTACGACAGGTCGTGGCGGTTGGTGGCGCAGGCAATCTCTATCAAGCGGACATCCGAGAATCTGATGCTGTCCAACGGATGATCGACGAATTGTGCGATCGCGTGTCGAGTCCGCCGGTATTCGTCTGCAGCGCGGGGATTGAACAGAGCAGTTTGTTGTTGCGTCAAAGGGAAAACGCCTGGGCTGAGGTGATGGCGACGAATTTGACGGGAACGTTTCACTGTCTTCGTGCCATGGCGTCTGCGCTGCTCGCCCGCGAAGGCGGCTCCATCGTTGTGGTGGGTTCCCATTCGGGGTTTCATGGGGGTACCGGACAGACTGCGTATGCGGCATCCAAAGCAGGGCTGATCGGATTGGTGAAAACGACGGCGTGGGAGTGGGGACCGCAGAATGTTCGGGTGAATCTTGTGTTGCCTGGTTGGCAGAAGACGGGCTTGTCTGAGGGAGCGATGCCGGAAGCTAAGAGCTGGATGGACCACGCGCTTCTCCGTCCGCCGTCGATTGAAGAAGCGGCAAGCACGATCGTGCATCTAGCACAGCTCAAGGATGTCTCAGGGCAAGTGTGGAACTGCGATAGCAGGAATCTTTAATCAGAGCGAATGACCGATTAAAGATTGGTTCTTCTCTCTTCAGAAACTATAAGCCACTGCCATCAGTTCATTTTGATGAATAACGGCTGCTTCATAACAGGGACTGACACCGGCGTGGGAAAGACGGTGGCCACAGCAGCGTTGGCGATTGCCTTAGCTAAGCATGGATACGCTGTTGGAGTTATGAAACCAATCGAAACAGGCGTGTCGTCATCTGCGGACGCCGGGTCCGATGCCCCACGACTCCGCGCAGCAGCAAGAAGCAGCGATGCGCTCGACGAAATCAGGCCCTATGTCTTTCGCCAGCCACTGACTCCGCTGGTTGCAGCCCGTCTTGAGAAAAGAACGGTCACGCTGTCGACTATCATGCGAGTCTTCCGCACGCTCCGATCCCGCCATGAGGTCCTGTTGGTGGAAGGCGTGGGCGGCGTGCATGTACCGATCACGTCGTCACTTGACGTATCAGACCTAATCTATCGGATGAAGTTGCCCACGATCTTGGTCGGACGGGCTAGCCTCGGCGGAATCAATCACGCGTTGCTCACCCTCACCGCACTTCGCCGGCGAAAAATGACCACCCTCGCACTGGTCCTCAATCGGACCCTTCCTGCACGGACGGCGATAGCACGAGCGCAGGAGCGTTCGACCGTGCGCCTGCTTCGGCAGCGCGCCGGCGTACGGGTGATTGGTCCGCTCCCCTACCTCTCGGTTCTGGAGAAAAATTGGGAAGAGGGAGTAGCCCGACTCGTTCGTTCGAAGGAGATCAGAACACTGGCGAGTTTGGTGTCGGCATCCTTGCGAAGAAATCGTTGACAGCCTGCTTGGTGTTCGTGGCATTCAGAATTGCTGAGATGACTGCCACCCCATTTGCTCCCGCACGCATAACCTCCTCAACCTGCGCCACCTGAATTCCACCAATCGCGAAAATCGGTAACGAGGTGAGCGAGCGAATCGCTCGTAGCCCATCGATCCCAACCAGGGGATCGTGATCCTGCTTGGAGCTGGGTTTGAAGATTGGACCAAAGCCGAGATAATCCGGCTTGTCCGTGTTGGCAGCTCGTACCTGTTCAGCATTGTGCGTGGAGATACCGATTAGCTTATCTGGCCCCATGAGGTTCCGTGCCAAGTGCAGCGGCAAATCGCTCTGTCCCAGATGCACCCCGTCTGCCTCCACGGCCAAGGCCAGATCGCAGCGGTCATTTACGATGAAAAGTACGCCCAACTCACGCGCCTGGTTTCGTAGAAACAATCCTATACTATAGACGTCCTTCATCGAGGCTGTCTTGTTCCGATACTGAAAGATCCTGACTCCTGCATTGGCTGAGGCCTTTAGGACTTCGGTGAGGGAACGATCAGGACGGACCAAAGGATCGAGGATGACGTACAGACCAGAAAGTGTAGGACGAGTAGGTTTCATTTGCATGGGTGAAGGATTGGAACGTGGCGGGGCACAGAGTCTCTAGATGGCTTTTGCCTGATTCGAGTACCTCGTCAGCCCAATACTCCTTGGTAGCTATTGCAAGATCTCTTGCTTATTAAAGTAAGGATCGAACGGTCGACCCATCTTCTTCTGCAGCAACTGAGGGCCCACTTAGTGTGACAATCCAGACTGAAATGATAGAAATAAACCGTCATATTGATGGAAACAGATGGCTTTTTAAGACTTTCCACCCTACATCTAGCAACTACCTTTTGGAGTTCTCCAACGCCTTTTGTTTGACAATCCGAAAATGGGCTTCCAACTCCCGTCGCATGGCAATGGCAATTACCCAATCCGGCAGCATGGACTCGATCTCGATGATCAGTTCAAATTCGGCGCTCGTCTGATTCCCCTCACCAGTTGGTTGAAGCTTCCAGACGCGGTGATAGCGCTTAAAGTCACCAGCCTTCAGATCAGTGACGAAGTCGCCGTTCGGTAATGTACGTGATTCCGTGACCAGTCGGCGCTCCCCAGGCAGCAGCACATGCTCGATACGAAGATCGGTCGTCGCGATATCCTCATGAACTTTGAACTCGGCCAGCCGCATTCGGACTTCAAACAGCTCCGGCCAGTGCAGGTAGTCAGTCAACAGTGCATGAATAACTTCTGGCTTGGCTGGAAACAGGACATGAGCCGTAGCACGGAATCCGCCGTTCGACTCTGTCTTGACCTCGATATCTAAATCGGATGCACTAAGGGCATCCTGCGGCCACAGGGTTGAGAAGAGAGTGCCCGCGAGGGCGAGCAGGACCAGGATGACCGGTAACGCTCCCGTCTGTCTATCCAACAATTGGATCCAGCAATCGCTGATGAATCTTCCGCACCCGTTCAAGCTGCCCTTTCGCAGAGAACCGTTCGTAGAATTCGTCAGCGCAAAATTCTTTGGTCAGCGTCGTCCAGGGTTTCACGATCCCGGCAAACGGTTTGTGCAAGCAGTGCTCGTCCCAGTCGCTCATCAGTTTCCGATCCACGATCAGATCATCCCTCACGCGGATCAAGGCTGTCAGCGTGGCGTCTCGGGTGAACATGTAGCGCTCATTATTCCCTCAGACCTCGGCCATCACGTCCTTCAGGCCCTTGAGAGATAGTCACGCACCAGCTCAGCAGCGGTCGGCCTCCATCCCAAGATGCGACTCCATCCAGCGCTTATGTGTCGTCACAACCTTGAGCACCTCGTTAAAAACTTCAGACTGCAGAAGCCACTTCTCCTGTTTACTCCGCCCACCGAGGTGATTGATTTTGTACTGCAGCGGCGAGTCATCTTCGCCATACAACAGATTGACCACCTAGGCCGCGAATTTCTTTTCCGTGCTCTCCCAGGGCACCTTTTCATAGAGGTCCACCAAATGCGACCGGTTAATCCGTATGTGGGTGGAATTGATGATGACGAACTTTTCCGTCGCAAAGTCTCGGCTCCGTCCGTCGAATAACACGCAAGGCACTTCTACCTATGCGATCTGATCCGGGGGTGCTTCTCTTGAGCAATGGAGCCCGACCAGCCGGTGCGCCCATCGAACACCAGATACTTCCCATTCAGCTCGCTCAGATGGTCAATAGAGTCCGAGTCGCTAGCTTTGTGAAAGCACAGGGTGTCATCGATGTGGAGCAACACGGTGCCCAGAATCATCGACTGCGAGGCGACGGTTTCATAAAAAGTGACGATTGTTTGATCTTCTGCTTGTTCAACACGTGCTTGAATCCCTTTTCGATCCGCTCAATGCCGGCGATGCACTGCGCCACCTCGTCGTGTTCGAAGATCTTGCCTTGCGCGATCTCTTCGCCTTCGAAATAGTAGCGTCTCGTAAACCGAACCTTCTCCAACAGATCGGTCGCCTTCTTAGGCGATAATATAGAATGTGTCTCCTTGTTGCTTGATCCGCATCGCGAGCCTGGTGCCTCCCTGATTTTGAGTGGTGCCTTCTGAGGCAGATTCTACACAGACCATCCGGTAGCCGCAAGAAGAGAGACTGTGCTACCATGCATCCATGATGATCGTACGATGGCTGACATTCACGTTCTTCCTCTGCCTTACGGCGATATTCAGTGTGGCCCATGCCGAAGTGGCTGCACAGCCCATGGAAGACACAGGCGCCACGACAGAACTGTCTTCTCGCTTTGCCCATGGCGAACGGTGAAGCTAGGCAAATATCCCAGGTCCCCTTTCCGCAAGGGTACCTCGTCGCGCAGATCCCTGGCACGAAGAAACCCTGGACGACGCTCGCCAAAGGCGACAGGCTCGTGTGCCGCTTCGATGAAAAAGGAACCGACTGGAAAACGAAAATCACCGGCGCCTATGGTCGTTGCCAATCAGGCCATTGTTCGGTCCAGTTTAGAGTCCATTTTGATTGCGCTCCTCAGCAGTAACTCATACTCCTTATGGCCCTTTCAGGGGCGATCAAACAAGAAGCTCGCGCGTTGGGATTCGATGCCGTCGGCATCGCGCGCGTCGAAGCTCCTGCCGCTCCACAGCAACACAAGCTCCTCACTCGGTTAACGCAGTGGCTCAAACGCGGGTTCCACGGCACGATGGCGTGGATGGGACGGACGCCGGAGAAGCGCGCTGACCCCCGGCAAATTCTTCCAGAATGCCGCTCGCTTATCTCAGTCGGGGTCAATTACCTGACCGAGCATCGCGCCGATGAACGGCCGGGCTATGGCCGCATCGCGCGGTACGCCTGGGGGAAAGACTACCACAAGGTCATTGGTGATCGATTGAAGCAACTCGATCACCGTATTCGCAGCATGGCGCCGGAAGCCGAGACCCGTTACTACATCGATACCGGTCCCATCATGGAGAAAGCCTGGGCAGAACAAGCAGGTCTCGGCTGGATCGGCAAACATTCCAATCTCGTCTCAGCCGAGTACGGCTCCTGGCTATTGCTGGGCGAAATTCTGACCACATTGGATCTGCAGCCCGACGAACCGGCGACCGATCTCTGTGGCAATTGCACGCTCTGTATTCAAGTCTGCCCGACCAAGGCGATCGTCGAGCCCTATATCGTCGATGCCTCCCGCTGTATTTCCTATCTCACCATTGAGCTGCGTGGGGATCAGACCACCATCCCCAACGAGTTACAGTCGCGCCTGGGAAACAAAATCTTTGGATGTGATGATTGTCTCGATGTGTGCCCATTCAATTTGCGAGCCGAACCGACCAAGGAACCAGCCTTCCAACCAACTGCACTGACACTCGCCCCAAGCTTGGATGAACTATCTAAGATAGAGGAATCAGCCTTCACCACTTTATTTCAACACAGTGCCATCCGACGAGCCAAACACGCGGGGCTTCTGCGTAACATCGCGATGGCCCGGCGGACTCCATAGCAACCCGAAGGAGCAGCTCGCCCTAGGATCCGTACATATTACGATCTAGGAAACGTCACCATTTTTATTCTTCACCGAAAATTGAGAACGCGTCACCCACCCGTGCCGCAAGACAAGACATGCGTAGGCTGGGAATGGTAGCAGGCCGCCGATCTCGCACGCGTGATCCCCGCTGGCAAAACTTTCCGCGCCCGGTAGCCATACCACCGGCTGCACGTGGGATATGCGCCGATGCGACCGTCACTCCGGACACCGATGTCCTAGGAGGAAGCATCGTCGGATCGTTACGGAGACGAGTGCGATAACTTGACATGGGTAGAGGGCGTCGATACTATCACGGGCTATGCTGCCGGTTGAGTGCAACCGACTTGTTTTTTATGTAGATGACAATACCTATGTCCATTCGGATCGGAATCAACGGATTTGGGCGCATCGGGCGCAATGTGCTGCGCGCTTCCATGGGAGATCCAGACCTCGAGTTTGTCGCCATCAATGACTTGACAGATGCTACAACCCTCGCATACCTGCTCAAGTATGACTCCGTGCACGGTACCCTCAAGAAAAGCGTCGAAGCCAAGGATGACCAGATTCTCGTCGATGGGAAGCCTATCAAAGTCCTCGCGATCAAAGATCCGAACGAATTGCCATGGAAAGCGCTGAAAGTCGATGTCGTCATTGAATCGACCGGTCGGTTTACAGACCGGGAAGACGCAGGTAAACACCTTGCAGCCGGCGCCAAGCAAGTCATTATCTCGGCGCCGGCTAAAGATCCCGATGTGACGATTGTGCTCGGTGTGAATGAAGACAAGTTTGATCCAAAATCGCATCAGATTGTCTCCAACGCGTCTTGCACGACGAACTGCCTGGCTCCGGTCGCCAAGGTAATGCTGGAAACCTTCGGTATCAAGCACGGGGTCATGACGACCGTCCATTCCTACACAAACGATCAGCAGCTGTTGGATCTTCCCCACAAGGACCTCCGGCGCACGCGCGCAGCCGGGATGTCGATGATTCCAACCAGTACCGGCGCGGCGAAGGCTCTACACCTTGTTATCCCCGCACTGAAGGGTAAATTGGATGGGCTCGCCATCCGCGTCCCAACACCGAATGTGTCGCTGGTCGATCTCACTGTGGAAACTGAAAAAGATTGTGATGTCGCGGCGGTGAATGCGGCATTCAAGAAGGCTGCGTACGGCCCGCTCAAAGGCATCCTCAAATACTCCGAAGATCCCATCGTCTCGATCGACCAGAAAGGGGACGATTCCTCCGCCACCGTCGATGCCCCGTTGACCAACGTGGTTGACAAGCGCTTGGTCAAAGTCGTGGCATGGTATGATAATGAGTGGGGCTATTCATGCCGAGTCCGCGACTTGATCAAGTTTGTGTCTGGAAGGTCAGCCGGCCACTGAGCCCGCATACGCCACGGTGATCGATTCAGGTTCACCTATTACTAAGCGCTACGTCTCGCGCACTGTATGAAGGAGCGTCCATGAACTTGCACAAGAAGACGATCGATGACGTGCAGCTCCGTGGCAAACGGGTCATCATCCGCGCCGACTTCAACGTTCCACTCGACGAATCGCTTCAAATTACCGATGATACCCGCATCCGCTCCACACTACCGACCATCAATCGTGTAGTGGATGAAGGCGCGAAAGTCATTCTTTGTTCCCACCTAGGTCGACCGAAGGGAGTCTTCGACCCCAAGTACAGCCTCGCACCGATTGCGAAGCGACTTGGGCGCCTTCTGGGGAAAGAAGTGATCTTTGCACCAGATTGCATCGGCCCAACTGTCGACAAGCTCGTCGCTACGATGAAGATCGGCGACGTGCTCCTGCTGGAAAACCTCCGCTTTCATGCCGGCGAGGAAAAAAACGACGATACCTTCGCCAAAACCCTTGCCTCGCTTGCCGATGTCTTTATCAACGATGCCTTCGGCACTGCGCATAGGGCCCATGCCTCGACCCTCGGTATCACGAAATTCATCAAGGATGCTGCCGCTGGCTCGTTACTGAGAAAAGAAATTGAATACCTCGAAGGAGCTGTCGCCAATCCCGTGCGGCCTTTTGTGGCGATTCTTGGCGGAGAGAAAGTTTCTGGGAAAATCGGTGTGATCGAAAACCTCGGAAAGCGCGTCGACAAAGTCATCATCGGCGGAGGCATGGCTTTCACCTTCCTAAAGGCCAAGGGACTGGAGATCGGCAACTCCCTCGTTGAAGAGGACATGCTCGATTTTGCCCGAGGGATTGAAGACCACGCGATCGCGCGGGGGGTTAAGTTCTACCTGCCCGTCGATTGCGTTGTCGCAACCAGTCGTACACCAGGCGCTGAGACCAAGATTCTCCCGGTACAAGAAATGCCCAAGGGCTGGTATGGCCTCGACATCGGGCCCGCCTCTGTGAAGTTGTTCAGCGAAGTGGTGCAGGATGCGAAGACGATCCTCTGGAACGGACCGATGGGCATGTTTGAAATTGATGCCTTCGCGCGCGGAACCCTGTCGATTGCTCATGCGATTGCCAATGCCTACGCCCTCACCATCGTCGGCGGCGGAGAAACTGCTCTCGCGGTGCACCGGGCCGGTGAATCCGACAGTATCTCATTCATCTCCACTGGCGGTGGAGCCGCCTTGGTACTACTTGAAGGTAAGCAGCTCCCCGGCCTGGTGGCGTTGCCTAATCGCACTGACTAGCCATCCCTCATCAACTTCAGTGCAAACCGGGCAGAAGGCGCCGTGCGTATAGCCCTCATCGTCGGCAACTGGAAAATGAACAAGACCGCGTTGGAGGCAGCCACCTTCGTTAGCGAGCTCGCAAAGCGGCTCCCTGCTTCGCCTTCAGTTGAACTCGTCGTCGCTCCCCCGTTTACCGCACTGGAATCGGTCCGCGCCGCACTAGGCCCCTCTTCCCCAATTCAACTCAGCGCGCAAAATCTGTTCTGGGAAAATCACGGGTCCTATACCGGAGAAGTCTCTGCGCCGATGCTCAGAGATCTCGGTTGCCGCTATGTCATCCTTGGCCATTCAGAACGACGTACCCTCTTCGGTGAGCAGGACGACGGGATTCACAAAAAGATCCGCGCGGCCCTCGCCCATGGGCTCAGACCTATTCTGTGTGTCGGGGAATCCTTAGCCCAGCGAGAAAGCGGGAAGACTGACGGAGCCCTCACGCAACAACTGAAAGGAAGTCTGGCGGGACTTGCCCCTCGAACCATGACCGCCATCGCAATTGCCTATGAACCGGTTTGGGCCATCGGAACCGGAAGAGCGGCCACAACTGATCAAGCCGTCGCTGCCCACCGCACGATTCGAGAGTTCCTTGCCAGCACATGGTCCCCTGCGACCGCGAACGCAACGAGGATTGTGTACGGAGGAAGCGTGACACCTCAGAATATCGAATCATTATTGCAATCGGACCAGATCGATGGCGCGCTGATTGGCGGGGCTTGTCTCCAGATCGACTCCTTTGCTACAATCGCCTCTGTTGCTGGATCAATTGGAGTCTAACTACTGATGCTCTATACATTATTCATTATCCTTCATGTGTTCGTCTGCTTCCTGATGATTGGGGCGATTCTCCTCCAGTCAGGAAAGGGCGCGGAGATCGGTGCCGCGTTCGGCGGCTCCAGCCAAACCGTCTTCGGAAGTCGAGGCCCGGCTAACTTCCTGAGCAAATTAACAGTCGTCGTAGCCACGGTATTCATGGTGACATCGTTCAGCCTTGCAATTTTGGCCAAGCAACGGAACGTTGCTTCGACTGTTATTGACCTCCAGCAGAAGAGCGAACCAGCAATTCCTGCAGCACCAGCTCAGTCTACGACGGAATCCCATCCAGCAGGCGACTCAACCCCAGCCGACCACTAGCCCAGGCCGACTCTTAGCTGATCCACTTGTCGTGCACTGATTTAACCGATCCGGAGGGTCGCTTATTAATTATACGGGGGTAAGCCATGCCTCATGCGCAAGGTCTTCCCCACGCACGATCGAAAAGAAGGTTTTCTGCAGAGCTAATGTAATCGGTCCGGGCTTGCCGATTCCGATTCGTCGATTATCGATTTCTCGAACCGGAGTCAATTCGGCAGCAGTCCCTGTCACAAACACTTCGCTGGCAATATACATCTCATCGCGCGTGAATCGTTCTTCAGCCACAGTAATCTTCCGTTCCCGGGCCAGTTCGATCACGGAGTTTCTGGTGATCCCTTCAAGAATCGATGTCAACGGCGTCGTCTTTAATATCCCCCGGTGAACTATAAAGATATTTTCCCCCGTTCCCTCCGAGACATAGCCTTCGGGATCGAGCAGAATCGCCTCATCGTATCCATCCGCCTTCGCTTCTCGCTTCGCCAAGATCGAGTTCACGTAGTAGCCTGATATTTTTCCCTTGGTCATGGAAACGTTCACGTGGTGCCGGGTGAACGAGGAAACACAAGCACGCATCCCGTTCACCAGGGCATCATCTCCCAGATACGCGCCCCACTTCCACGCTGCAATGGCCACTCGAATTGGATTGTCGCCTGGGTGAACTCCCATCGCTCCATAGCCAATGTAGACCAGCGGACGAATATAGCAGGCGTCCAGCCGATTGATACGAACGGTTTCGACAATCGCCTCAGCGATTTGTTTCTTCTCATAGGGCATCGCCATCAAGCCGATGTGCGCAGAATCAAATAGCCGATCGACGTGCTCTTGGAGACGGAAGATTGCGGGCCCGGACTTGCCATTGTAGCAGCGAATTCCTTCAAACGCGGCCAGACCATAATGCAGCGAGTGGGTAAGGATATGAACATTGGCTTCCCCCCAGGCGACAAACTTCCCGTCCATCCAGATTTTCTCAACCGGTTCCAGCATGGGGAACAACTCCTCAGTGCGACGCTGACACAGAATAGATCTTCAATATTTTTGAACTATAACGTGCGGCTAGAAGTGCGTCAAGCTACGGGGCAACGCAGCATCGCACACGCACTTCATCCTATATAGATATTTTATAGAGAGGGGAAAAGGCTACGACGAAGCACAATAGGCTCGAAAGGCTCGAAGGCGAGAACTCAGAAAAGCCCCCACCCGATCTGCGCCATCTGGATTCATCGTTACCACTTTGGCGCCAAACAGAAGTCCCCGATCCCAACGGACGATGACCCGCTGAATCTCTACCGGCTCATCGTTATCAGGAAGAGACAGCCGCACGACGAGTTCCATCCCTGGCACCACCTGGTGATCGCCAAGTACTCGAAAGCCATTGCGAGACAGATTCATCACATTCCCCTTTCCAAGAAATTCCCCACCCATATAATACAATATGCAGCGAACAGGAATTCGATGGTATGTGCGGATCACAAATTTACTTGGTTGAGGCATCGGTCGATCCTATCTTTTCTTTGTGTCCACGCGGATGCCTGGGAAGTGGCTCTCTGACATGCTTTCAAGACGTCACTGGTATGTTACTTCAATTGGAGGCCCTACTCCTAGCCCCCTAAAGGGGGGGGCCTGTGAGTCAAGATGGACCATTAACCGGCCAGTCAATCCAACATGAATCCTGCTGGTTCTCTTGACACTCCATAAACCCCTGTGTTAGCTGTGCGGATCGGCTGTGGACAGAATGAGACATGTACGCGATTATTGAAACAGGTGGGAAGCAGTATCGGGTCGAAGCTGGTTCGACAATTCAGGTCGGAACCTTGCCCGGAGACGTTGGGGCTCTGATCGAACTGGAACAGGTTCGGCTGGTTCATGGTGATGCAGGCTTTGTCTGCGGACAGCCGCTCGTCAAAGGGGCGAAGGTCACCGCTGAGATCGTGCGGCATGGACGCACCCGGTCAATTACCGTCTTCAAGAAGAAACGCCGCAAGAACTACCGCCGGACGCGCGGACATCGCCAGGGCTTCACTAAGCTTCTCGTGACAGGTATTACAACGGCATAGCAGTCAGAAGAAGGACCTACCATGGCAACAAACAAAGGCGGCGGATCGTCACGTAATGGTCGAGACAGCAACCCCCAGTATTTGGGTGTAAAGGCCTATGGCGGGGAAACCGTCAAGGCCGGCAGCATCATCGTCCGCCAGCGCGGCACTAAGTTTTTCCCTGGGTTTAATGTTGATCTCGGTCGAGATCACACTTTGTTCGCACTGGTAACCGGCGTGGTGAAGTTCGAAGGTGGGAGCGCCAGACGAAAAGTCAGCGTGTACCCTGCCCCAGCCAAATCCTGATTCCTCTTACACTCGCACTCATCGTTAGGTCGAGATTACGCGAGATCCCCCTCCCCCATCGGGGGTAGGGTCAGGTATACTCCTCACCTTAGCTAAGTCTGTTGGTGTCGGCGTTAGAGACATGTCATGTTTGTCGATGAAGTACGGATTACAGTAATAGCCGGTCGCGGCGGAGACGGCATCTGCAGTTTCCGACGGGAAATGTTCGTCCCTCGGGGCGGTCCGGATGGAGGAGACGGAGGAAACGGCGGCAACGTCGTATTTACCGCCTCCCACCGGCTCATGACGCTCCTTGACCTCCGATATCAGAAACACTACGAGGCGGAAGACGGACGGGCTGGCGGTGGCTCTAATTGCACCGGATACACAGGGGACGATGTAACCGTCACCCTTCCGGTGGGCACCGTCGTCTACGATGACACGACAGACGAAGTCCTTGCCGATCTTGTCGCAGACGGCGAAACGGTCGTCATTACACGGGGCGGGCGGGGCGGACGAGGTAACAGCAACTTCGCAACCTCCACCAATCGAGTACCGACGCGATTCACGCACGGGGGTGAGGGTGAAGAACGAACACTGCGACTCGAGCTTAAACTCCTAGCCGACGTGGGGCTGGTCGGATTTCCTAATGCCGGCAAATCAACGCTCATTGCCGCCATCTCAGCAGCCCGCCCGAAGATCGCTGACTATCCCTTCACCACGCTAATCCCAAATCTCGGCGTCGTTCGGTGGGGATCAGTCCGCAGCTTCGTCGTGGCCGACATCCCAGGCCTGATCGAGGGGGCCCACAAAGGGACGGGGTTGGGATTTCAGTTTCTCCGCCATATTGAACGCACGGCGTTTCTGCTCCATTTGATCGACGTCTCGGAATGGGCGCCCGAGAAGCCGGTGGCCAGCTTCGAAATCATGCGGCAGGAACTTACCGCCTATGACGAGGCGCTAACCAGCCGTCCATTCGCCATCGTCGCGACAAAGATCGACGTGAGCGGAAACAGCGATCGGCTCTCACAACTTCAGGCCTACTGCCGGCGCCGAAAGTACAAATGTCTGTCGATTTCAGCTGCCACCAGAGAAGGACTCGACAAGCTGGTCGCCTTCGTCGGGAAGCAGGTGGAGAGTCTACGGAAGACGCCATGCGAGACGAGCTCTTAAGGCACGCGAAGCGAATCGTCGTCAAGATCGGCAGCAGTCTCATTGCCTCTCGCGCGACAGGCCTGTGTCCCGAGCAAATCGAACGTCTGGCTAACGAAATCGCCGAGCTCCGTGCGAGCGGTCGAGAAGTGCTGGTCGTGTCCTCGGGCGCCATCGTCTCCGGCATCAAGAAACTGCAACTTAAGGAGTACCCGAAAAGTCTGCCCGTCAAGCAGGCGGCGGCCGCTGTGGGACAGAGCCAGCTCATGTGGGCCTATGAAAAAGCCTTTGAGCGGCTCGGCATTCAGGTCGCACAAATCCTCCTGACGCACCAGGACCTAGCAGATCGTCGACGGTTCTTGAATGCCCGCTACACGCTCACGGTACTCATCGGATTCGGCGTTCTGCCGATCATCAACGAGAACGATACCGTGGCCGTGGAGGAAATCCGGGTCGGCGACAATGACACCCTTGCGAGTGAAGTCACCCATCTGGTAGATGCAGACCTGCTGGTGATTCTGTCCGATGTCGATGGACTCTACACGGAAGATCCACGGAAGAATTCGTCAGCCACGCTTATCCCTCTCATTCCAGAGATTACTGAGGAAGTCGAACGGCGGGCCGGTGTGTCCAGCACATTTGAAGGCACCGGCGGAATGTCAACAAAAGTACGCGCCGCAAAGAAAGTTGGCGAGTACGGCGTTCCCACCCTCATCGTGAACAGCAAACGGGCCGGGCTCCTTCCAAGCGTGTTTACCGGCGGGCCTGGTGGAAGCTTTTTTCTCGCGCGCGAGCGGCGCCTGAAAAGCCGTAAGCGTTGGATCGCCTTCACTCTTCGTCCACGCGGGAATATCCGCCTCGACCAAGGCGCAGTCGACGCTCTGACAAAGCGCGGCAAGAGTCTCCTCGCGTCCGGGATCGTCGATGTCACCGGGAAATTTGAAGCCGGCGATCCGGTGAGTTGCCTGGATGCTGACGGGAAAGAATTCGCCAAAGGCCTCGTGAATTTTTCCTCCGACCTCCTAAGCCGCATGAAAGGCCTCAAGACCCAGGACATTCAACAGAAGATCGGGCCGCAGGAATACGAGGAAGTCATCCATCGTGATAACCTCGTTATTCTGGAGTACCGGTAACCCCTCCACGCCACCGACTGCATATCGGCTATGAAGCTCGGACTTCTCGGCGGCAGTTTTAACCCTATTCACAATAGCCACCTGGCGATTGCAAGCCAGGTGTGCGAAAAGCTTCACGTCGACCGCATCCTTTTCATTCCCACTGGTGAGCCGCCCCACAAGCGAGATGGGTTGCTTGCCCCAGCAAGAGATCGCTACGAAATGGTCCGGCTCGCGATCGCCGGTAACCCATCTTTCGACATCTCTGAAATTGAGGTGCAGCGGACAGGGAAATCCTACTCCATCGATACGATCCGCGAACTTCGGCGACAGCATGGGCCATCCACCGAATTGTATTTCCTCGTCGGACTCGACGCGTTTCTTGATTTCCCCAGCTGGAAAGAACCTCGGGCACTACTGAAAGCCTGTCGGTTTGTCGTCATCTCTCGACCAGGCCAGTCGTTCCAGTCACTGCCGAAGCTATCAATGCTTCAAAGGCTTGATTCCCATGCGCTTGCTCAGCTCGATGCCGGGGGCTTGACCAGACTGGACATTGCTATTCGTTCATGCCCGGGGATCATCTGCCTCCCACTCCCACCATGCTCGATCTCGGCGTCCGACATCCGACAACGGGTCCAACGCAAGGCACCACTGGCAAATGTGTTGCCGCCCTCTGTTGAATCTTATATACTTCAGTATCGCTTGTATCAGGAGGACCGCAATCGCACGCACATCTAAGGCTACCGCTCTTGCCGTCGCCAGAGCAATGCTCGACAAAAAGGCTCTCGATGTCCAGGCTCTCCACGTCGCCCCGCTCACCTCTGTGGCCGATTATCTGGTCATCGGGTCGGCGGAATCGGATAGACAAACTTGTGCCATTGCTGACTATATCGATGGCATGATCTCCCGGACAGGCGAACGACCGGTGAGTATCGAAGGCACGACATTGGGGCAATGGGTGTTGCTCGACTTCGGTGATGTCGTCGCCCATATTTTCCGTCAGGATGCTCGAGCACACTATGCCCTCGAGCGACTCTGGAGCGACGCGAAGCTGGTCAAGATCCCCGACTCCACGTCAGCTCCGACGGTCGCTCCCAAGAAACGTATCATCGTTCGGAAGGTCTCCGCGCGAAAGATGGTTTAGAGCATGTTCAGACTGTTGATCGCGATCTTCCTCGTAAGCGCCGGCGTCTTCATCTACAGCTATTTCCTCGAACTCAATCCTGGCACCGTCATGGTCCGCACCAGTTCGGCGATCGAATTTAAAATCAGCCCCGTCAGCCTCGTCTTAATTTCCATGGCCATCGGTGCGGTCATCGTGACATTCGTCGTCAGCCTGCAACAGACGGCCCACGTTATTCTCAACTGGCGCAGTAATCGGTTGGTGCGCCGCAAAGAAAAGGTGGACGCGCTGCACCGCGACGGGACCCATGCCTTCATGTCAAAGCGCACCATGGAGGCCATCAATCTCTTTGAGAAAGCCCTTGCCATCGACCCAAATCGTGTCGATTCCCTACTCTGGCTGGGAAATGTCTATCGGTCCAAGCAGAATTTCGCCGAAGCGATCAGGCTCCACCAGCATGCACATCGGGTGGACGATCGGGGCATCGAAGTCTTGCTGGAATTGGGCAAGGATCTCGAAGGGGCCAAGCGCTATGAAGAAGCTCTCCAGGCGCTCCAGAAGATTCTGAAAATCGAACCCGACAATTTAACGGCTCTGATCCGCAAGCGGGACCTCAATACCCGCCTGGAAAAATGGAGCGAGGCACTGGAAATCCAACACCGCTTGCTCAAAGCCAACCTGCCAGAACCTGAAAAACGGGCCGAAGGGGCGTTACTCCTCGGCTGCATGTACGAAGTGGGGCGTCAACTCTTGGAACGCGGACATCCGGACAAAGCCAGGCGATACTTCCGGGGTGCCATCAAGAAAGATCGCAGCTTCCTTCCCGCTTATATTGGATTGGGCGAAATCCTTATCCATGAAGGCAAGATCAAAAATGCCGCCGAAATTCTTAAGAAGGTCTATACGAGAACGCGGAGCGTGATTATCCTCCATCGGCTAGAGGAGTTATACTTGGACCAGGGCGAGCCCAGCGAAATCATCCGCGTGTATCAGGAGGCGCTGCAGCAAAACCCGCAGAATCCTGTACTCCAATTCTATCTGGGCAAGCTCTACTATCGGCTCGAAATGGTGGACGAATCGTTCGACGTCCTCTCGACGATCGAAGGTCCGCAAGACCATCTGCTGGACTACCACAAGATCATGGCCAATCTCTTTTTGCGCAAGCAACACTTCGAACAGGCCATCGTCGAACTCAAGAAAGCGCTCAGTTTCAAGAAGCGCGTGGTCGCACCCTACATCTGCACCCAGTGCCAGCTGGAATCCCTCGAATGGTCGGGCCGCTGCCGACGCTGTGCCCGCTGGAACACGCTCACTGCCCTCCCATGGCTTGAAGCTAGCCAAGTCACAGCCAGCACAGACGAAGGGCCTCTGTCCGTTCGCACCGTCCCCTATCAGGGCATTGCTTCTCCGTTTGAAACCGTGTAGTTTTCCACCGTCTGACATTCGACTCTCGTTCTACGCGATCTCAGCACATCCTCATGATCGAAAGGCAGAAGTTATGGTCGACTACCTGGCATTAGCGCAGAAAGCCCTTAACGACGAACCGCTCACGAGAACGGAATCGCTGTCCGTGCTAGATACCCCGGATGACGAGCTCCTCGCGCTGTTGTACGCAGCCTTTCAAGTCCGTTCGAAATACTTTGGGCGCATCGTCCGACTTCAGATGCTGCAGAACGCCAAGAGCGGCGCCTGCCAGGAAGATTGCCACTACTGTTCACAATCAGCCATCTCGACCGCACCCATTGAACGCTACAACTTATTGCCGCAGAAACAGATGATCGAAGGCGCGCGCCAGGCCGTCGCATCGAAGGCCCAACGCTATTGCATCGTGATCAGCGGCAGAAGTCCGTTGGATCGGGAAATCGACGAGATCGCCGATGCCGTGCGTTCGATCAAGCAGGAGATTCCGATTCAGATCTGTTGTTCACTCGGCTTGATGAACGAAATCCAGGCCAAGCGGCTGAAAGCCGCTGGCGTGGATCGGGTGAACCATAATCTGAACACCAGCGAGGCCTTTCACGCCTCGATCTGCACCACCCACACCTTCCAGGATCGTCTAGCGACCATCAAAAACTCCCGGGCGGCCGGATTGGAAATCTGTTCGGGTGGGATTGTAGGGATGGGAGAGAAAGACGACGACCTCATCGACCTCGCGATGGCCCTGCGCGACGTGAAGCCGGATTCGATTCCTCTGAACACGCTGCATCCGGTCGCAGGTACGCCGCTAGAGAACTGTGATCAATTGACTCCGCAGCGCTGCTTGAAAGCGCTCTGCCTCTTCCGTTTCCTTCACCCCCGCACGGAAATCCGTATCGCCGGCGGACGCGAACATAATCTTCGCAGCCTACAACCGCTGGCTCTCTATCCAGCCGACTCCGTCTTCGTGAACGGCTATCTGACGACGCCAGGCGCACCAGCGCCCGAAGTCTGGGGCATGATCGAGGACCTCGGCTTCAAGATAGAAGTGGATTACAAGCAGCCGGTGGCAAGCTGACACCCACTAAAGTGGGAACCCGAGCGGTTCAATCCCTTTACGGTATCGTCAATGCCGGATCGAATGGAGCGCGAAAAACTACAGTTGCTAGAGAGTTCCTTCCTCGAGAGGCTGGTGTGATTCATTTTGCGAATGCCAACCTCATTGCCGGCGGGCTGTCACCCCTTCGTCAGGAATTGGCGGCACGACAGCTGGTAGACTTGTCACTACGGCACCCATTCGGTTGGTGATAGCCGGAAGGATTTTGCATTTGAGAGCACCTTGAGCAGGCAAACATACCTTCAGCTGCTGAAATGGTGGAAAGCCAGCGGGTATCGTATCGAACTGGTGTACCTGTCGCTGCCCTCGGTAGAATTGGCACTCCAGCGTATGGTGGCGCGTGTGCGCCCAAGGAGGGCATGGCGTTCCACGTGCCGATGTGGTGCGCCGATTCAACCGAAGTTGGAGGAACTTCCAGCTGATCTATCGGGAGTTGGCAGAAACGTGGCCAATCTACGATAATGCTGGTGAGGCTCCACGATTACTGGAGGAAGGTCCATGAAGGCAGTAAATGGCAAAGCCAAGAGGAAATCATTCGCTTTGGACTGGGCAAGGCGTTGCGACGAGAAGCGAAGGTCGCCAGGAAGACAGCACGGACGTATTACACCCCCATTTTATGTGTGGGAGAACGGGAAGTTCGTTAAGAAGAAACCGTGGCGGTTGTTCCATTCACTACGCCATAAGCAGTTTGCTTTAAACTCTACTGGCCCATATCCCCTGCCTCATCATTCAGATCTATCCATCCCTCCGCAGCACCTCACCAGAGATAGTTGTCATCCATCGGGCCATCAACTATAAGTCAGGAGTTCTTGTCTCACGCTTTACGCCATCATCCATATTATCCATATTCGCCGATCCTCGATCGTGAAACCAACTTGGCCGTGCTAAACTTTGTTCCCCATGTTCGATGTTATTCTCTATCAACCGGAAATTCCCCCGAACACCGGCAACATCATCCGCCTCTGCGCCAATACCGGCGCCACGCTGCACCTCGTGAGGCCGCTGGGCTTTTCTCTGGAGGATAAGCAGTTGGTTCGTGCTGGATTGGACTATCACGACTTCGCCACAATTACCATCTACGACAGCTGGTCCGAGTGCGTGGAGCGCTTCAAGGATCACCGCCTGTTTACCGTCTCGGTCAAAGGCACCCACCGCTATGACCTGATTGAGTACGCAAAAGGCGATGCGTTTCTTTTTGGTCCGGAAAGCCGTGGGTTGCCGGCTGAGGTTTTGGGGGCGCTTTCTAAGGAGCAGCGGATCCGCTTACCCATGATGCCTGAAAGCAGAAGCCTCAACCTCTCTAATACGGTAGCGGTGGTGATCTACGAAGCGTGGCGCCAGGTGGGATTTTGGAACAGCGACAAAGATGTTCAGTCTGTGCAGAAGCACGCATCCCGTCCCACCAGTGTGGGTTGAATTGAGGTCATGATTGGCATCTACGTTCTCACATGCCATCGTCGCTCTTGCCCTCGGCAAGATCTCTCGGAACAACGTGATGTCCTGGCGTGCATTACTACTGGGCGTCTCGTGTTCAATCGTTCCGGATTTGGATCTAACCGGGTTTCGCTATGGTGTTCAGTACGGTGCTGTGTGGGGGCATCGCGGCCTGACGCACTCGTTATTCTTTGCCGGTTTGCTGAGTACTGTTCTGGTAGGCCTGTGGTACCGATGGAAGCCAGCCGTAGTGAGGGGAGGGATGTTTGTATATCTCTTCTTGTGCACGGCATCTCATGGAGCGCTTGACGCCATGACCGATGGAGGGTTAGGCGTGGCATTCTTTTCCCCCTTTGATACGAGCAGGTACTTCTTTGTATTTCGGCCTATCACCGTTTCGCCAATTGGTGTCGAGGATTTTTTTAGCGAGCATGTGCTCCAAATCCTCGAAAGCGAGGCCAAGTGGATATGGCTCCCAACCGGTACGGCGTTACTGACGCTTCGTGCACTTCAACGTCTGTGTTTAGGTCAGCCTGCAGTGGAACGCTCACAAGCCGATTGACATCGGCTCTCGCACTAACCCATATCGGCTCAACCTTGATGTCCACCCACCGACTCCGAACTCGCGTTTTGCATCTCGTCGTTTGTCTCTCGCCGTCGGACTGGAACTCATCTTGAGACATGGCGTTTCCTCCAAACCATCTGCCATACGGGTTACAAATCGTCCTCCGTGAGGCAGCATCCGAATCCCTGTTGCTTGGCAAAGTAGTAGGCATAGTGCATGGCTGCGAGGTTGGCGACTCGGTCTTCGGCCTCTTCCCGGCTATCCGAATAAATGATCTTGATCCCAAATCTCGCCGTCAGCGCATCCAGGAAATCCATCATTCCGTTCTTGTGATACTGGCCTAACCGGCCCCCGCCTTTGCTATATTGGATCGTCCCCTCGATCACCAGAAACCGATTTGGAAAGGCGAGGAGCGGCTCGAGTTCTCGCAGAAAGCGAGGGCGATTATCGAAGGGATTCGAGAAAATCGTGTTGAGTTCTTCTACGCGCCTGCGCTCCACGCAAAAAATTTCCGGCGCTTCCGCGATGGCATAGTCGCCCGCCGGCAATGTTTGTCGAATGGTCCCGGCGATGCGCACAAGACCCCGAAACTCGTAGGGGAGGTGTTCATGGGTGTCAACGAGTATCGTGATGGCCGGCGCTATGATTTTGGGTTGGCCTTGCCGCGAGAGCATCATGAGGGATTGGGGCCCGCGAGGACCTGGCCGGGATCGCGTGGCTGGTTGCGGACGTGGCGGAGGAGATGGCCCTGCGGGTGGCGTAGTGGTGGGTGCGCCCTGTGCGGCGGTATCGTAGCGGGTACGTAAATTGGGGTCGCTCAGTGTCTGATAAGCCTGGTTGATTAGTTGTGTTCTGGTTTCCGCCTTGCGCTGTAATTTCGGTGAATGATTGAAGCGATCGGGATGCCAAACCTGCAACTGTTCATGCCAGGCTTTCTTAATATCGGCAAGCGTGGCAGTAGGAAAAAGTTCGAGCACTGTGTAGTAATTTGTTGTCCGTTCGTCCCGCATCGGTTTTTCCTGTTGAACGCGACGGAGTGTAGCGTAGTAAAAGAGGAAGGTCTAGGTTCGACTGCGCTGTGCTCGTGCATGGCACGGAGGCAGGGATTTAAAGACAACGTAGTATGCTCGTGGCACCACAGCGTTCCCCAGTCTGCCGTCGGCACGCGGGGCTAAGGCGTTTCCCTCGGCGGTCTCTTTCAGGATCAACGTGTCGAGCACGAGCGCGGTCACGGTTCGTTTTAAGCGCGTAGTCTCCCACTCCAACTCCTGAAGCCGATTCAGCTGATCGATCCTCAGCCCGCCATACTCGTTCCACCACTGTCGTACGTCTGTTCGGGGATACCCAAGCTCCTACTCACTTGGACGACGGCCTGGTCCTTGAGCAGCTTGGCAACGATGTGTTCGACGGTGTCCGTGATGCGCTGCATACGGCCCTCCTTTCGGTCAGACCCTCACGATGGATCTGAACCCGTTTAAGGGAGGCCAGTCAATGGGCAATACGCTCTGTTGATAGAGCGTCACGTTTCCTCGTAAACTGGAGTTGGCCGGACGCTATGCCTACTGGGATCCTGATACGAATGCCGCCGTCGATCTCGTCAAAGAAGTGAATGTTGCGCTGACCTATTATGTGAACGGGAACTATGATCAGACCATTACCTGCAATATTCCAATCTCGCGATGAGGAGGGGAGACTATGCCATTGGCCGGAGTATTCCATTACCAGCCGTAACGGCAGTTTTCCATCCGGCACCGCTCCACTCGATGCGGCAGGAGATACGTTACGTGAGCATGCGATTAGACTACGGTACCAGATTTTCTTTTAGGGTCAGTTTATATGTTATGATTTTCGTGGTGATGACGGCAATCCCGGCGTCAGCCGGAGAAGTCATCATTGCGGCAGCCTCAGATTTGAACTTTGCGGTCAAGGAACTGCTCAACGTGTTTGAGCAGAAGACAGGCGATCAGGTGAAATTGTCACTCGGATCGTCCGGCAATTTCTTTTCGCAAATCCAGAACGGTGCTCCGTACGACTTGTACTTCTCCGCCGACATTCGCTATCCACAGAAGCTCATCGAGAGTGGGCAAGGCGTTGCCGGTTCGCTCTATGCCTATGCCATCGGTCGCATTGTGTTGTGGGTGCCGGCACGATCCCCCATTCCAATCGAACAGAAAGGACTGGAAGCACTCCTCGACGATAGGATCAAGAAAATTGCCATTGCCAACCCCAAACATGCGCCCTACGGGCATGCTGCGGTGGCGGCTTTAGAAAAGGCTGGGCTCTACGAACGGGTGAAGGATCGCCTTGTATTCGGGGAAAACATCTCGCAGGCGGCGCAGTTTGTGGAGTCGGGTGCTGCTGATGCCGGAATTATTGCGTTATCGTTGGCCTTAGCCCCTTCAATGAAGACAGCTGGCATGTATTGGGAGATTCCCGCAGAGTTCCATCCGACTCTTGAACAGGGTGTGATTCAGCTGAAAGGCGCTCGACAACCAACTGTCGCCAAAAATTTCATGGAATTTCTCAAGGGAAGTGAGGGGCGGACTATCATGACGCGCTACGGATTTGTCGTTCCGGAGTCACGATGAACTGGACGGCGATCTGGGTCACCTTCAAATTAGCAAGTCTGACGGCCACGGCCTTGCTCCTGATCGGATTGCCGATCGCCTATTGGGTCAGCTTCTCCCGTTGCCGGTGGAAATTTATCGTCGAGTCAGTGGTCGCGCTTCCATTAGTTCTGCCACCCACCGTGCTCGGGTTCTACATCCTTGTAGCCATCGGTCCGCATAGCCCAGTCGGACGATTTTACAGCGATATCGTTGGGCATCCACTTCCGTTCACCTTCGAAGGCCTGCTTCTCGCATCGATTCTCTACAGTCTACCCTTTGCCGTGCAGCCATTCGCTGCCGCGTTCGAACAAGTCGATCACAAGTTGATCGAGGCCTCCTGGACTTTGGGTGTCTCGCAGGTAGGGTCGTTCTTCAAACTCGTACTACCTCTTTCCAAGGCCGGAATTCTCACCGGTATGGTGCTGAGTTTTGCCCATACCTTGGGAGAGTTTGGCATAGTGCTGATGGTGGGCGGCAACATCGAAGGAGAGACGCGCACGGTGTCGATCGATATCTATGACGAGGTCCAGGCACTGAACTACGCCGGAGCAGCCAAAACGGCGTTGCTCTTGCTCGTCGTGTCGTACGGGATCTTGCTGTTGGTCCATGCGATGAATCGAAAGGTGTGGGCAGCATGGCCGCAGAAATGATCGTCGATGTGACGAAAACATTTCCTGACCACCCACCCATTCGCGCGTATCTCCGGTATCCGGTTGAGGCCTCCACCGTGTTGATCCTCTTCGGCCCTTCCGGGTCCGGGAAAACAACCATCCTTCGTTCGTTGGCAGGGTTGGAGTGGCCTGAGGAAGGAACAATCCAGTTCGAGTCGAGAACGTGGCTGGATACGGCTGCTAACATCAGAGTGGCACCGCAAGACCGGCATATCGGATATATGGCGCAAGACTACGCGCTCTTTCCCACGTATACCGTCGCCGGGAACATCGCCTACGGATTGGGCGAGCTGGCTGCCTATGATCGAAAGAAACGTGTGGAGGAAATTTTAGAGCTGTTTCAACTGCGTGGATTCGACAGTGCAAAACCGCGAGAGCTGTCCGGGGGGCAACAGCAACGGGTGGCGTTGGCGAGAGCGGTCGCACCTCGACCACAGTTGCTGCTGTTGGATGAGCCTCTCTCGGCGCTGGATGCCCCGACTCGACTTCAGCTTCGCGGAGAGCTCCGAAGCCTGTTCAAACAACTCGCGCTACCCTCCATTATAGTGACGCACGACTGGGCAGAGGCCCTTACGTTGGGCGATGTAATGGCGGTCATGAGCAAGGGGAACGTGTTGCAAGTCGGGACGCCGCAAGAAGTGTTTAGTCGGCCGGTCAATGCGGAAGTGGCGAGAGTGGTCGGGGTCGAAACGGTGGTACGGGGAAAGCGCGTTGAAACACGGGAGGGGTTGGCTACGGTGCAGGTGGGTGCGGTCTTGCTGACAGCCATCGACTCTCCAGGGGTTGACTCCGATATTTTTGTCTGTATTCGGGCCGAAGATGTCACGTTGGAATTGACTAGGTCTGTCGGTACAAGTGCAAGAAACCATCTGATGGGGACGGTGCAGGCGATTACCTCGCTCGGTGCGCTTGCCCGGGTTACCATCGAGTGCGGGTTTCCTCTGACTGCCGTCATCACACGGTCGGCGCTGAGCGAGCTTGGATTGGCAGTTGGAACTGCAGTCAGGGCCGTGTTCAAAGCGGGTTCCGTACACCTCATTTCTCGACGGTAAGCCAGCTTTTTTTCTTTCCTAATTGATGTCGGATGCTCTCTCCACAGTTTCTGTGAATAACCTTGTGAATAAGTAGTTTTCTGCTGCATGGGGGACTGAAATCTCACTTAGCTGACCCCTTAGCCTAGTTTTTGGTCATTGGAGAAAAGCCAGGATGGACTGATATATCTTGCGTTAATTGCAGCACTTGAAGATAAAAACTTGCAGTGCTGGATTAACGTGGTGTCTTGATGCATTGGGCAACGAAATAAAATAGAACTGCCGCTCTAGCCCTATGAGTTATGAGCAGGGGCATCGTGTTTCTGCCGAAATCCAGCAAAAATCCCACTTGACAGAGGCAAATTTATAGTGTATCCATTGGTTACAATATGAAATCACACGATCTGAAGCTCATTCGAAAAGGGTTAGGACTCACACAGCAACAACTCGCTGTTGTGTTACAGACTACTCGCGTGTCGGTGGCGCGCTATGAAGCGGGTATACGACGGATTCCCGGCATGGTGCGCGTGGTGTTGGATCAATTGCTGCTTAAGACGGACATTCCGATGGCCGGTCTGGTTGCAGCTGGTTCCCCGATCGATCCGGTCCCGCAATCGGAACTTGTCGATGTGCCGCCGAGCATGTTGCGTGGTGGGGAGACGTTTGCGCTGCGGGTGAAGGGAGAGTCGATGAAGGATGAGGGGATTCTCCCCGGCGACCTGGTGGTTGTACGGAAGCAGGAGACGGCGAGGAACGGACAAATGGTCGTGGCGTTGGTGAATCGAGAGGCCACGATCAAGACCTATTTCAAAAAGGATGCGCACATTGAACTGCATCCGGCCAATGTGGCGATGCAGCCGATCAAGGTGCAGCTATCGGATGAGTTTCATATCGAAGGGATTTTGGTCGGGGTCATTCGACATTGTGGAGTCTAAGAAAGGAAAAGGCGATGATCATGACAGAACAAAATGTTGTGACGAAAGAACGGTTGATGGATTTGGAGAGGACGGTCGATACGTTGAACGGCCAGTTGCGGAAAATGCAGTGGGAATTGCAGCAGGCGAAAGCCGGTTCGTTGACTGAGCGCTTCTGGAAGAATCTGATGAGTCCCTTGCAGGGGAGTGAATTTATGTTGGCGTTCTGCAATCGGCGCGTTCGTCTGAATACCAAGGTGGTGGATCATGTTGGTACTATCAGGCACTGAGAAACGGGTCACGGGACCCTGTTCTGATTGTGGCAAGACGGTGCGGCATCGGATCGAATGTGCGGACGGCATGACCTATTCAACGTTGGAGCTCTGCGAGACCTGCTGGAATGCCTATCGGCAACAACAAGTATTGACAGGTGGATGCTGCGGCTAAAAAAGATGTGTGCAATGCGAACAGTAGCCGAGACAACAAGGTTGCCATCTTTTGATCGTCAGGGTCAGGAACAGACTTCACGCGTAGAACGTTAGGCCATGAGGGTTGGTTTCTGGCGCTTCACCTTGCTCCCTGCCCTATGGCCTCGAAACGACGATGACGGTGGAGCCTCCTCCACGCCGAGACGGCGGTATCCCAGTTGAGACGGATTTCGTGGTAGGGCGAAGTTGAGACGGGCGTGGACACCTTCAGGGCTTATTGCCAACGAGAAGCTGTAATGGAGGATTTGCCTTTGGATTTATCTTGACAGACCCCGATATGCCGATGTGTTCAAGCGCGTAATGCAGAGCTAGGGCTAGTGGTCGTTGTGAAGGTCGCACTATCACGCTCAGTCCAACTGGGACTTTCCCCCCTATAGGCATGATGGCACCCATTTTCGGTACGATCCAGCCGCTAGATTGTAATACCTCTGCAATATCCGTTGCGAAGTTCTGGGATTCAGTGTTTCCGGATAAAAAGTTGATAACTATTTTACTTTTCTCTGCTCTAGATAGTTCGTCCGTTAGACGATTCCGTTGCGTCGAAGTCAGACGTCTGGGTTTTATGCGTTCCTGGAGTTCAAACAATTCCATTTCGGCTTTGGTCATCCGTTCGCGCTGTTTATCCTTTTCCAACTCCAACGCCACTGCGCGTTCATTAGCCGTTGCTGCGTCAGCCTGCCCCTTAGCAATCTCCTCTCTGGCCTTCTCGGTCTCCGCTGTAAGGGCAGCGACCTTTTCTTCTGATGACTTTAAGCGTGCATCAGCATCTGCCTTTATGGCTTCTTGGACTTTATTGCCTGAATAAATGTGCAGGGCAGTCAGAATTACAAGACCTACCAGAAAGAAGCCATAGATCCAGAAGATGAAACTGTCGAAACTTTTGGCGGATTTGATTATTGACTTCGTCGCTGCCTGGTCTACGGGTTGGGATTCGGAAGCCATCGGGCTTGCGCTATTCGTCTTTGTCATGATCGTGGTTGGGGCAGCCGCTATACGCGAGTCAAATAGGCACACCAAGACAATACTTGCAATGCTGAACAACGAAAGCGAGAGAACCAGAGAGGGTCGCAGTAAGAGCATTCCTTAATGTCACTTCTCCTTGTGCTTCTCCTCGTGCTTCTTGAACAGATCGCGGAAGGATTCTTCAATCAGTTTGTTTAGCCACTTTTTCTCGTCCATAGAAAGGTGCTTCAACTCTAGCATAAGATGGACATCCAAACGAAGACTGTACTGTTAGGGAATGTTATGCAGTCACGTTCGGCCTATCTTGCGACCAACCAATACCGAGGCCCATATGCGATACATCGTGATGGCGATGATCATGGTCCTGACCTGCCTTGAACTGAGCACGGCTCAAGCTGCCGAAGAGTATGAACGTGAATCCTTAAGGGGACTTCAAGAGGTAGAAGTGCTCATCGAGGACATACATCCAGATGCCCAAGCGGATGGTTTGTCGGTGGAGGATGTTCGTTCAGCCGTCGAACTTATCCTCCGGTCCAGCGGCATACAGGTCATCACTCGAACAGAAAGCTTCAAGACGCCCGCCGCATCGTATCTTTACGTGAAAATCAGCACATTCAAATCTAAGTTTACCTATGCTGTAAATGTAAATGTTACGCTCAGGCAACAAGTGTCGTTAGTTCATAAACCGCAGCACACGATGCCTGCGGCAACATGGGAGAACAGTTACATAGCAATTGTTGGCCATTCCAAATTCAGAAAGGTTATATCCGAAGCTGTTGAACCTCTGGTCAAGGAATTTACGTACGACTTTCTAACCGTCAATTCTCGATAGTTCGTAGGGTTAACATTCGTATTACTTATAGGGAATAATTAAGCCGGTTATAAAGCGGCTAGTGATGGCCCTCAAACAACTACGGGAAAAACGCGGGCTAACGCAGGAAGGGTTGGCCAAATAGTCGGGTGTGTCGCACGGCCATCTGGCGCGTTTGGAAATTGGGATGTACGACCCATCCCTCAGCACGCTGGCAAAGTTGGCCAAGGTATTGAAGGTGGACATGGCGACCTTGCTGGAGTGACGCATGCCGTTCACGGTTGGAGAAGTCCTCTTCCTCCTGGCCGCGCTCAGCCTGGTCGTGTTCCTCGCGTGGGGAATGACCATCCTGGAGGCACTCGCCGAATTTAATGAGTGGGTGGGCAAGAAGTGGAAGGAACAACAGGAGAAGAATCGGCGGACCGATGACGAAAACAAGTAACGTCAGAATGCCGGAGAAAGGAGGAGGTGCCCATGACAAACCCGCTCGCCCAAATGCTCGCGTGGCTGAAACCGATGGCAGAGTGGGTGGAATGAAGGGGCCAGTTTTCAGCGGCAAGGCTATGAGCGAGCCCCGGAGTGATCAAACGGAAACCGGAGAGAGGCAGCCATGAAACACATATTCCTGGTGCTGGTGATGAACCTGCTGGTCGGCTCGGCATCGGTCGCCGCTGCGGATTTTGCGTGGGTGCTGTGGGAGAAGCGGCAATGGGAGCAACCTGGCGCGCTCACTGCGCGGTTAGGAACACCATTTTGGCATCTGAAGGGTGCGTACACTACTCACGAGAACTGCATGGCGGAGCGTGATAGACAATTTCGATTGAGTGCCAACCTCGAGCGAGAAGTGCTAGGCAATGAAGGATTTGAAGAGGTTCTCGACGAGACCCTTCTCACTTTTTCGACAGGGGGGACAGAAAAATACATGCTTCAGTACATGTGTCTCCCCAATACCTTCGACCCACGGGAGAGAGAGTGACCAAGTGAGCACGGAAAGAAAGTAGCAAAGAATGAGTGAGAATCTTAAGGAGCTTACCTTCTTCCAGTCTGACTGGGACGATGATGAAATGCGGGAGCACAAGTTGGCACTCCTGAGAGCTAAACATGGATTGGAATATGTACGGCATGAGCGGATTCCGAATAAACACGAATACCGCGTGTTTTTCAAAGAGGCGGATAAATAGGCGAACACTGGAAGGATCGGCGATCTTACCCCACGATAACCAGCAGGACACTGGAGAAAGGAGAAAGCGATGGCAGTGGGCGATAAAACCAAACTGCCAGCGGTTTAGATGTGGCGAGCCGGTCAACGGCTTTCTGCAAGTCAAAGAGCTGGATGTAGAGGAACAACCACTCAACCTTCCAGCGTTAAAGGGAAGGTCAGAGACTGGGAACGGGAAAACAGCGTGTCTGGAGGCCCAAATTAAATTAACCAAGCAGGTGCCTATGGGCATGTTATACAAACGAGGTGCGGTATTCTGGATCAAGTATTACCTCAACGACCGTCCAATCCGTGAAAGCTGTGATGGGCGTGCCCGCCCTGCCGAAGCTGGAGCGCATCCGGTTCGCCGATGTTGCCGATGCGCTCACGGAGCACTACAGGATTACGTGCACTCGGCAACACAAAGACGTGTAGGTCAAACTCAAGCCAGTTCGGACTTTCTTCGATCACTACCGCCTCATTGAGATCGATCAAGGCAGCATCACCACCTACTATTAGTAATCGCCAAAAGCGGCCTTTCCAACGCCACGATTAACCGAGAGTTGTCCCTGTTTGGAATGGCACTGCGGTTAACGCAAGAGTGTGAGCAATTACTGCGAGTCCTACGAATCCATTTTTTACAGGAGTCCGCGCCACGGGCCGGATCCTTTGAACGTAGTGATTTCGAGCGCGTCCGCAACCACATCTCCAAACGGCCAGGCTTACAGGTCGCAATCACTCTCGCCTACAAGTTTGGCTGGCGAATGCAATCCGAAGTCCTGCGGATGGAGCTAAGTCAGATCGATCTTTCAGCAGGGACGTTGTGGCTCGAACCAGGAACGACGAAGAATCGTGAAGGCCGAACCGTCTTTTTCACACCAGAGTTGTACCTGCTCGTGGGTGAACAGATCGAGCGCGTGAAGATGCTATCGAGAAAACTTGGAAGATTGATCACGGTTCTGTTTCTGAACCCTCGGAAGGGATGATTTCAGGGGCAGCGGCTACGCGATTCCTGCAAGGCGTGGCGAACGGCCTGCAAGAAAGCTGGATTGACGGGGATGATACGGCATGACTTCCGACGAAGCGCGGTCCGTAACTTGGTCCGGTTGGGGATACCTGAGACAGTCGCAATGAAGATCAGCGGACACAAGACACGGAGCGTATTCGACCGCTACAACATCACGAGCGATGCCGACCTTCGAGAACCTGCTCAAAGGCTCCACGGGCACAATACAGGCACAATGCCCTCCCCTTCCCCTTCCAATCCTCCCGTAAGTGCGCTAAATTTAAACCATGCCCCCGTAGCTCAGTTGGATAGAGCAGCGGTTTCCTAAACCGCGGGCCGCACGTTCAAATCGTGTCGGGGGCACCAAATTTTCTGTTTGTTCTTCAGCAACTTGCACATCATCGCCTCTGCCCCTCCCTCCTTCCAGCTGAGCGAGTGTAACCGAAAGTGTAACCTTTTCCTAGGTGGCAAGGGCCTTTGCTGCCACCTTGAGATCAGTCTCATTGACGATGTTATAGCGGTCGAATACGCTCCGGGTCTTGTGGCCGCTGATCGCCATCGCCACCTTCTCAGGAATCCCGGCCCTGGTCATATTCCGCACCGCAGTCAGGCGGAAGTCGTGCACGAGCCGCCCTTCTAGTGACCTGCTCCCTATAAACCAGGCCGGATGTAGCGTTAGGATTCCGGTCGACGGAAGGAGGGGGCATGGCACGCAAACGGTATCCGACCGAGGAGATCATCGGGCATCTGCGGACGATCGAAAGTGAGATGGGCAGAGGCCTTGGACTGGTGGAGGCTTGTCGCAAGTTGGGGATCACGGAACAGACCTACTATCGGTGGAAGAAAGAGTACGGTGGTTTGCGCGTGGATCAGGCCAAACGGTTAAAGGGCTTGGAACAAGAGAATGCCCGACTCAAGCGACTCGTGGCGGACCTCTTCCTGGACAACAGCATTTTGAAGGAGGTGGCAGCGGGAAACTTCTAAGCCCGGCCCGATGCCGAGAAACGGTCTGCCATGTGCCGGCCATGTTTTCGGTCTCTGAACGCCGGGTCTGTCGAGTCGTGGGGCAATGCCGGGGCACGCAACAGTATGTGCCCATCAAGGCGGACGACGAGGAGTCTCTGCGGACGCGGATCGTCGCGCTCACCCGTGAGTATGGGCGCTATGGGTCTCGTCGGATCACCGCGCTGTTGCATCAAGAAGGCTGGCGGGTGAACCACAAACGCGTGGAGCGGCTGGGGGGCGACAGGAGGGGCTCAAGGTGCCGCAGAAGCAGCCGAAGCGAGGCCGACTCTGGCTGACTAACGGTTCCTGCGTACGGCGGCGACCGGAATATCCGAACCATGTGTGGGCGTATGATTTTGTCATGGAACGCACTCGGGATGGGCGGCCCTTGAAAATGCTCACCGTGGTGGACGAATACACGCGGGAGTGTCTGGCCCTTGCGGTGCGCCGCCGTATGAGGGCAAGCGATGTCCAGGAGGTACTGGGGGAGCTGTTCCTGACGCATGGCTGTCCGACACACATTCGCGCTCGGACAATGGACCGGAGTTTATCGCCACGGCTCTGCGGGCCTGGTATCGCTTGCTGACCGTCGTGCCCTTGTTCATCGAGCCGGGCAGTCCCTGGGAGAATGGCTATAGCGAGAGCTTCAATGGCAAGTTCCGGGACGAATTGCTAAACGGGGAACTCTTCTATACGCTGCGGGAAGCGCAGGTCATCATTGAACGCTGGCGGCGAACCTATAATCACGTCCGGCCCCACAGCGCCTTGGGCTATCGGTCACCGGCTCCTGAAGCATGCGTACTAACAGAACAGGTGGCCTAATCACTGGGGGCAGGTCAGTTCGCGTAAATAAACGACTTTGTTCTTGCCTTCTATTTTAAACTCTCTTATTGCCGGATGAAACTCCGGCACATCCGAAAATCGTCTCGCTTGCCTCATTAAATCCAGCGTTGCACTTGGAATCGTTCCATACGGGATCGCGGCATAATCATCTCCACATGAGCCTGCCATATTTTTGGAGATGAAGCAGATCGGCAAAATACAGGATTTTCCCAATCCAATAGATGCCAGGATTAGGGGCGTACTTAGCCAGATACTTTATGACCTCGATTGCTTTCTCTCGATCGAACGGACGGTAGGATTTAATGCGCACGGAGTTAGGTGCCTCTTAACTGGTCCTAATTATAAACAGCATACCACACAGAAGAAGAAATATCTCAAGGTTTGGTATCGGGAAGCCCGAAGAAATCCACCTCACTTCCCCTTCGGCAGCAGCCCCTTCTTTTCCAACTCCTGCCAATGCGCTTCCACCAGATCCATTAGCAGAGCTTTCACCGACTTATTCTCCAACGCAGCTTCAATCTTCGCTTTCACAATAAGGTCTCGCGGCACCTCGCGGAAGTTCCAAACCCCAGTCTCGTCCTTATCTTTTGGCTTTGCCATGGCCGGTACTGTAGCAAACGACATGGAGTCGAGCAACACCATTGACAATTAGACATTATATGATGTGTATGTTCTTAAAAATAAAGTCGCCACCGTGAAGATGGTGAAACTCAACATCCAACTCCCGTTAGCACTTAAAGCAAAACTCGATGTCTTGCGCGTACGTGGCTCTACTGGCAGTGGTTTAATCCGTAGCATGCTGGACAGAAAACTCAAACGTGTCCCCTCGGGAAAGAGAGGACGGTGAACAATGGCACGTTCAACGAAGGGACTCTATAAACGCGGGAATGTGTGGTGGATGACCTATCGCGATGCCCTCGACACGCAACGCTTCGAGTCCTGTAAGACCCCGAACAAGAGGGACGCGGAACAGCGGTTGATAGATCGACGGAAGAAAGCCTCGGAAGGTCTGGTTCCGGCTCCGCCCATCAAGCCCATTGCCTTGGAGGATTTAAAGGAGCGGTATCTCGCTTTTGCGGGACACGAACGGGGCGTAGTCACCAAGCGGACCCACTTCGTCCACTTCATGCGCGTGTGGGGCAACCCCCCGATTCATACCATCACGGTGGAAGTCGTGGATCAGTACGAACTCTGCTGCTGGGCGAGCACGTCAGCCCTGGCACAATCAACCGTGAAATGTCCACGCTAAAACATGCGTTGAGTAAGGCCGTCGAATAGAAACTCTTACGCAAGACGGCACGTAAAGAATTATCTTCCATTCGCAAGTATCAAGAGCCGGACGGTCGTTTGCGGTATCTGTCAGGTGATCCGAAGCTGAGCGATTGCTCCAAGCCTGTGAGGACTCGTTCCGGCCCATCGTTTTGACGGCACACTCCACACGGGCATGCGGAAAGGGGAACTGCTGGGCCTCACTTGGGATGCCGTGGCCATGACGCACGGCATCATCCGCTTGAAGCAGACCAAGAACGGCAAAGCACGGGCCCTGCCTCTGGATGAAACCTTGATGACGCTGTTTAGCCGGTTACGCACTCGGACCGAAGGCCTCTGGGTGTTTCATGATGCCCAAGGACGACGTTATAACGACGTGTGGTACACCTTTGAACGGGCCTGTGAGAGTGCCGGGCTGACCGATTTTCACTTCCATGATCTCCGCCATACGTTTGCCTCCTGGCTCATTATGCGCCGCGTATCCTAAGCCACGGTGAGCAACTTCCTGGGGCATACCTCCCCAACGATGACCCTCCGGTATACCCACCTGGCCCCCAAACACCTATTTTCGGCGATCCGCGTCTTAGACCCTCATTCGGACAAGTCACTTGACCGTTACATGACAATTCAGTCTGAAACGAGGGGAGAACAGGCTACTTTAGGAGAAGGAACGGAAGAGGATGAAACGGAGAAACCCCTTACTAGGAACAGCGAAAATGTGGTTGCGACGAAGCCGTGATGTGAACCAGGACACCCGTGCGGGGCTAGAGCTCAAGGGTACTTAAGACTCCCGACCCCTTTTCTGTCTCAAGGTCTTAAATATTCTGAGGGCACATTCTTAGCTTCTTAGATCAGTCCGGACCTTGCTTCAAGATGAAAATGCGTCCAGGGCCAGAGTCGACGATGCATCAGAAGAGAACCACAGAATTGCCCACTACGCGTGTGCGACAGGAAGCTCATCCCAATCGGTCGTGTAGGCTGGTGAGCGTCGGTGAAACTTCGCCTCCCAGGTTTTCATCAATCCACTCGACGCATATTCCAGTGTCCCGGATCCCCAACGGTAATTGACCTTATCCAAAGCAGCCATCAAACGCTTCGCTCGTGGACGATTCTGATCGTCGAAGAGATCCGGCTGCACCTGGCTAGCCGGACTTAATGCCGTGAACATCACTCCAATTTTCTTGTACCAATAGCCGTCTTGGTAGATGGTACGAAGACCTTGTAATGCAGCTTGAATAAGTTCCGAAGTGGTATCCGTTCCCACTGGAAGAGAGCAGGTGACCGAGTTGCGGTATTGCAGTTCATCCTTGAACTCATTCGTCATGACGGACACCGTCAGCACAGTCGCTGCCAATCCCTCCCTGCGCAGCTTTTCCGCGGCCCGAGAGACATAGAACGACACCGCCTCTTCCATCTCTCCAAGCGTTGATACCGATCGGCCAAACGCGCGTGAGCAGGTGATCCCGTGCTTCGGTGATGGCCACTCCTCTAGGTCTAGGCACGAGCGTCCTCTGAGTTCATAGACCAACCGCACTCCGACAATGCCCATGTGTTTTTGTATCCATTGATCGTCCGTTTGGATCAACTGAAGGGCCGTCGTAATGCCGTGTTGCTTCAGTAGGCGAGCGTAATTTGGCCAATCCCCCAGACGTCGTCAACGGTCACCCTGCCCAGGAGTATCTCTCGGTCTGGCCAGGTCAGCAGATCACTCACACCTTCCGTATCCGGAGTCCATTTCGCGATCTGGTTGGCGATCTTGGCGAGGGTCTTGGTCTCCGCAATGCCAACTGAGACGGGAATGCCAGTCCATCGCTTCACGGTCCGGCGTATCTCTCGTCCATAGTCAGTCAGGTTGCGCCGTTCAAATCCTACCAGACTCAAGAAGGCTTCATCGATTGAATAAACTTCAATATTAGGAGTGAATTGTTCCAAGGTCTCCGTGATACGCTGCGACATATCGCCGTAGAGCGTGTAGTTTGATGAGAACACCTGCACCCCATGAGCACGGAGCAAGGGCCGAATCTGAAACTCTGGAACTCCCATCCCGATTCCAAGAGCCTTGGCCTCATTGGAGCGCGCCACCACACAGCCGTCATTGTTGGACAGCACGACAATCGGTTGCCCTTCTAGAACTAGAATAGGGTTAAACACCCGTTCGCAGGACGTATAGAAATTATTGCAATCGACAAGCGCGAAAACGGGAGGCATAACTAGACTTAGAGCGCGTGAATAACGTTCGTGACCACACCCCAAATCTCAAACGTCTGTTGGGTTCGAATCTCAATCGCCTGATAATCCTTATTCGCAGGGAGCAGGCGCAGGGTTTCACCTCGCCTGGAGAGTCGCTTGACCGTGAGCTCGCCATCAAGCGCGGCCACGATCACATTCCCATCGACTGCCTCAAGCGACCGATCCACCACCAGAATGTCGCCCGTATGAATCCCCGCCTCGATCATCGAGTCACCGGAGACCCGGACAAAGAAGGTGGCTGCCGGATGTTTAATGAAATGTCGATTGAGATCAAGTTTGCCTTCGATATAGTCGTCAGCGGGAGAGGGAAACCCTGCCGGCAGTCGTCTGAGAAACACGGGGAGCGCATAGCGCGTCGAGAGATCGGGGGCGTACACCGCATCAACATTTATCATCGGATACCTCGAAAATAGGCAGGTCGTAGTGTAGTCCTAAACCGGAACTGGTTCAAGACACTGCAGGGCGTCATGTCGTGGGTTGTTCACGAGCGTACTGACGGGGTAGGCCATGAGTTCGTCATTCGGATAGGCGCGCAGTAAGGCCTTGAGGGGTTCTGTTTGTTGAACGGTCGGGTCAAGCCATTGGTCGTAGGATGCCGGGGGCAGAATAACTGGCATCCGGTTGTGAATCGGTCTCATCAGCTCATTCGGTTCCGTGGTGAGGATCGTACAGGATTTGATGCCCGTACCTCCCGGCGGTTGCCAATGCTCCCATAAGCCGGCAAAAGCAAATGGACGTTGACTCTTCAATCCGATCCACATTGGCTGCTTCGAACGTCCTTGGACCTGCCACTCATAGAACCCCGTCACAATCACCAGACAACGTCGTTTCCTGAAGGCCACGCGAAACGAGGGTTTCTCCGCAACGGTCTCGGCTTTGGCATTGATACACTGCGATCCAATTTTAGGGTCTTTGGCCCAGGATGGAATCAGGCCCCAGCGCAACATCACTAGTTTCCTCAATGTTGTATCAGGTTCGGTCCGTATCGCGGCCACGGATTGAGAGGGAGCGATGTTGTAGCGCGGTTTGAACAGCGGAGGCTCTGCGACATGAAACTGTTGGGCGATCATCTCTGGCGTGGCGGTTTGGGTAATGCGTCCACACATGGGTACAACCATAGCACATGAGACTGAGCATGCGATACGTCAGGAAGCCGAGCAGATCAATGGCTTGCCTGGGCCTACCGGCACAGCATTCAGCTCGATTTTATTCGCCAGGGTAAGTCCGTCTCGAATGGCTTCATTGAGAGTTTCAATGGATGTCTCCGGGATGAATGTTTGAATGTCGCGGTGTTCTTCACCCTCGAGGATGTGCGGGAGAGGTTGTGGTGCTGGCAGGAGATCTATACCCTCACGCGACCGCACAGTGCGCTACAGGATCAGGCACCAGTCACCTTTGTGCAGCGAACTGGTCGGCGGCTGTACAGAACGCCCACCCATTCACACGAATGACTGGAGACACTCACGTGAGCGATGCTAGGTTCGCAACGCCGCTGAGGAGGCCCAAATCGATCACACACAGGTCAATTCCTCCACTTCCAACTGGCTTGGTTTCGCGGGACGGGTCAAATGTTCCGACACCTGTTTGGCGTAATGGGTCAATTACTTGGGGCTGGCTGGGCAGTAGAACTTATGATCGATACCGACGGTGGGGAATAACCGCCTTCTGTCGACAGCGTAGGCGGCGTACTCTGCGATTATGTCTTGGCTGAAGCGGCTTTTCGGATAGGACCGATGCTAGACAAGCCCTTGCCATCCTTCATAGGCCCAGGAGCTGGTTCCGTCGCGCACGAGAGGAAACGTCGTTTTCATGTCGAATCGTCAGAAACAATCGCAGAAACAAGGGGATACCTTGACTTGACTTAGCGCTTAACTCACACTTGCGCCTATGTACAACCAGCCTGAAACCGAGCTTCTTCGCCTGCTGGCGGATCGAGCGGGGATTGCTGCAGCCTATGACGACATTTCCGGTACGTGCCATGTGACGACCGACGATACGCGTCGCGCGATCTTGGCTACGATGAATTTCAGTGCGGCAGACCGGACGGGGCTCATTGAGGAACTCACGGCCTGGGACAATCGGCCTTGGGTGCAGGGTTGTGACCCGGTTCGTATAGTCCGGCTGGGACAAGATCCCGGTACCTGGTCGCTGCATGTGCCGTGCGAGAGTTCCGATGATGCCCGTGTGAAAGTACACTGGTGCATTTACGCAGAAAGCGGCGAGAAACGCCATGAACGGGAAGAAGGCCCAGGACTCACGGTCGAGGAAACTCGTGTCATCAGTGGTCGCCGCTCTATTCGTCTGACGCTCGTACTCCCGCGGGACCTGCCGCTTGGCTACTACGAGGTGAAGGTGTGCGCGCAGGGAGGGAGTACGAGTGCGGAAGCGAAGTTCCGTTTGATCGTTGCGCCTGATCGCTGTTACATCCCTGACGCGCTGCAGAAGGGGGGGCGCGTCTGGGGCATCGCGCTTCAACTCTATTCCCTACGGAGCGCCCGCAATTGGGGGATCGGAGATTTTCAGGATCTCGCCACCGTGGTTGAGTGGGCCGGCAAGCAGCTAGGGGTCGCGGTGATCGGGCTCAATCCCCTCCACGCACTCAAGAATTCGATGCCCTATCACATTAGCCCGTATTCGCCCAACAGCCGACTATTTCTCAACGACCTCTACATCGATGTCGAGCAGGTGGCGGAGTGTAAGACGGCGGCGGAGGTTCAGAAACGGCTGGCCGATCCATCGTTCCGCGCGCAACTTGACGCTGCCAGAAAAAGCGACTTGGTGGATTACAACGCGGTGGCTTCGGCCAAGCGGGCTGTGCTGGACCTCTGCTACCGCGCGTTCCTCCGCGACAACTTTGTGGGTAAGGAGCCGGAGCTGAAACCGAAAACTGCGCGTGGGTGGTTCTTCCATCATTTTGTGCAGCAGGAGGGGGAACCACTGGTCCACTACGCGCTGTTTCAGGCGCTGGAGGACGAGCGAAAATTTGTGCAGTCACGCTCCGTCGTCTGGGCGGATTGGCCGGAGCAATACCGTAGGCCAACGTCGGACTCGGTGAGCGAATTTAAGCGCCGGCACATAAAGAAGGTGCGGTTCTTTCAGTATCTTCAGTGGCTGGCCTCGGAACAGCTGAGTGCCCTTGTGAAGAAGACGGGCGAGGCCGGGATGCCGATCGGATTCTATCACGACCTCGCGTTAGGTAGCGATCGCTACGGCGCGGACGGGTGGCGTTTCCAGGATGTGTTGGCCATGAAGGCTGATTGCGGCTCGCCGCCTGATACGTTTGCCCCCGAGGGGCAGAATTGGGGATTCCCACCGAGCGATCCGATACGCCTCCGTGCGAGTGGCTATGGGTATTTCATCGAATTGCTTCGCAGGAATCTTCGCTATGGCGGAGCGATTCGAATGGATCATGCCATGGCGTTGTTCCGGCTGTTTTGGATTCCGCGCGGTCTCCCGGCGTCGAAGGGTACCTATGTGCACTACCCTGCGGATGATCTTCTGGCCATTCTCGCATTGGAAAGTACTCGGGCGAACGTCCTTGTGATCGGTGAAGATCTGGGGACAATTCCTGACTGGGTGCGTGACCGTCTTGGAGCGGCCGGCATCCTCTCGTACCGGGTGTTTTATTTTGAACGGACAGGGTCAGGGGCCTGGAAAGCGCCACTGTTTTATCCGGCCCAATCCCTCGCCGTCGTCACGACACACGATCTTGCTACGCTCAGTGGTTATTGGGAGGGTACGGATATCGAGATCCGGGCCAAACTTGGCCTCTTTCCTTCTGAACAAGCCCGGATCACGATGCTGGCTGAACGGCAAATAGAGAAGACCTGGATGCTGGCGGCGTTGAAGTCCGAGGGGCTTTTGCCGTCTGGTATGTCAGACGATCCAGCCCAAACCTCGGCAATGACGACGGAGTTAGCCGAGGCGATTCATCAGTATCTGGCTCGAACGCCTGCGTGGATGGTGCTGACCAACGTCGAGGATGTGATCGGCACGCGTGTTCAAGCAAATCTCCCGGGGACGCTTGATCAGCATCCGAACTGGTGCCGGAAATTGAGTGTGACTGTGGATGAGCTGGTTCGGGATGCCCGGTTCAAACAGCTCGCGTCCCAGTTGCGTTCAGTGCGTCCTCTTTTGTAAGAACATGTGATACGATAGGTAGGCGTGTGTCGACCTCCGTATCCCGCGGGCTTTTCCCACTCAGCAGTAAATCACAGCAGAGTCGTTGACCGAATATGACGCACCCTAAACGTCTCGCCCTTGCGGTTGCCACAGCCTGCTTCCTCATCATCGTCATCAGAGAAGATTTCGCGCCTACGGACGTCGTGGGCGCTTATGGCTACGTGTTGCCGATCTTGCTGGTGGACATTCTTCGGAACCGAACGCTGATGCTGGCGACCGTGCGGGCTTGTTTCGTAGCGACCTATGCGGGCCTTTTACAACCGACCAAGTCAGGCCGGTTCCAATAAGACCTGGACCATGACGTTGTTCATGCGATCGGTTGGCGCCGACAAGGTCACGTCGATGAGACTCGGTTCATAGAGATGTGGCGTACTGCTGTATCCGACGAGCGGTGTGGCCAAGTGGAGGGACAAGCTGAATCTCCGCATCATTTAGCTTTGGTTTTTTTCAGGCGGTAGACGAGGTGTGTGTCGGTCTGCGTTACCCCGTCGATACCGTGGATGTGGCTCAAGACCAGTCGGGTCAACGCGTCCTGGTCCCGCACGTCGGCCACCACGATGATGTCAGGCTTCCCCCAACAGGGATCGATCGTTTTGATTTCCTTGATCTTCCCAAGGGCTTTGACCACAAAAGATGTCTGCCTCGGTAGGACATTAATCAAGATGTAAGCACGGTCCGACATCAATGGCTCGCCTGACGTAGGCGCATGAATCGAATAGGGGATCGTCGTAGGAACTGTCTCTGATCCACCGTAGCGAAGTCGTTGCGCCCCTGTCAACGGCAACTCTGGTTTGGAGGGTGATGGATTGGTGGAGGGCGGGACATTCTTCAATTTGGTTTTTGACATGGTCTCACTTTGGCGCGACAAGCACTTCGACGGTGTAGTGGTCACTGACGCTAGATAAGTTTGTTTCCAGTTGCTTCGGACTTCCGATGCGACCTTCCGGATCGCAAATAAAACAAAACAAGGTGGCGCATTTGTCTCGGGTTGTGTAGTAGGCCGAATCCGCCGTCACCTGGTCGGCGAGTTCCTTCGTCGTCAATCCGGATCTGGTTTTCTTAACTGACCTGCCCCCAGTGATTAGGCCACCTGTTCTGTTAGTACGCATGCTTCAGGAGCCGGTGGCCGATAGCCCAAGGCGCTGTGGGGCCGGACGTGATTATAGGTCCGCCGCCAGCGTTCAATGATGACCTGCGCTTCCCGCAGCGTATAGAAGAGTTCCCCGTTTAGCAATTCGTCCCGGAACTTGCCATTGAAGCTCTCGCTATAGCCATTCTCCCAGGGACTGCCCGGCTCGATGAACAAGGGCACGACGGTCAGCAAGCGATACCAGGCCCGCAGAGCCGTGGCGATAAACTCCGGTCCATTGTCCGAGCGAATGTGTGTCGGACAGCCATGCGTCAGGAACAGCTCCCCCAGTACCTCCTGGACATCGCTTGCCCTCATACGGCGGCGCACCGCAAGGGCCAGACACTCCCGCGTGTATTCGTCCACCACGGTGAGCATTTTCAAGGGCCGCCCATCCCGAGTGCGTTCCATGACAAAATCATACGCCCACACATGGTTCGGATATTCCGGTCGCCGCCGTACGCAGGAACCGTTAGTCAGCCAGAGTCGGCCTCGCTTCGGCTGCTTCTGCGGCACCTTGAGCCCCTCCTGTCGCCCCAGCCGCTCCACGCGTTTGTGGTTCACCCGCCAGCCTTCTTGATGCAACAGCGCGGTGATCCGACGAGACCCATAGCGCCCATACTCACGGGTGAGCGCGACGATCCGCGTCCGCAGAGACTCCTCGTCGTCCGCCTTGATGGGCACATACTGTTGCGTGCCCCGGCATTGCCCCACGACTCGACAGGCCCGGCGTTCAGAGACCGAAAACATGGCCGGCACATGGCAGACCGTTTCTCGGCATCGGGCCGGGCTTAGAAGTTTCCCGCTGCCACCTCCTTCAAAATGCTGTTGTCCGGGAAGAGGTCCGCCACGAGTCGCTTGAGTCGGGCATTCTCTTGTTCCAGGCCCTTTAACCGTTTGGCCTGATCCACGCGCAAACCACCGTACTCTTTCTTCCACCGATAGTAGGTCTGTTCCGTGATCCCCAACTTGCAACAAGCCTCCACCAGTCCAAGGCCTCTGCCCATCTCACTTTCGATCGTCCGCAGATGCCCGATGATCTCCTCGACCGGATACCGTTTGCGTGCCATGCCCCCTCCTTCCGTCGGTCGGAATCCTAACGCTACATCCGGCCTGGTTTATAGGGGGCAGGTCAAGGGCTGCAATTAGATTAGTGGTGAAAGAGAGCTGGGCTCTAGAGAAAAGATTTAAGGATGGCATCCTGCAAAACCTCAACGACTTATGAGTTAAATGGCGTCAGATTGCGCTTGTCCGCTTCCCCCGCCAGCTGGTCAATTACCTCGTCAGATTCATCAGCCATCAGCGTGGGACTTGGCAAACCTTTTGATAGGGAGACGGTCAATGGGTCGGTGCTACAATTCTGCTGTAATCAATGCGCCGTGCAAAGCCGTGTGGGGCACAATTCGGAACTTTCATGATCTCACCTGGGCGAAGGGGGTCGTGACAAAGACTGACGTCGTAGGGGACCTCAAAGGGGATCAAATTGGCGCCAAGCGCATACTCAACGACGCATTTCATGAGACGTTGTTGTCTTTGGACGAAGACAACCACGTCTTCTCGTACAGGATCGACGACGGTCCAGGCCCGGTGGCCAAGGACGCTGTGAAAATCTACATTGGGACTGTACGCTTGTTACCCGTCACGGAGAACCACACGACGTTTATCGAGTGGCAGTCGACCTACAAGTCGGCAGATGATTGCGCGGTCGGTGAACTGTGCAATCCCCTCTACAAGGTGCTGTTAAAAGCGCTCCAGAACTATCTCTCCTGACACATCCGTGCCCGTTTCCAGTAGCGAATGTAGCAGGGGGTGGCTTGGAATCCTGTATCCGCTGATTCTTGACACGCCCCCACGGACGGCCTAGCCTATCCGTCACCGATCTGATTCGTGATGGATGACATGGGAAAACCCCCATGAAATCGAAGCACCCGACCAAATCGAAGACAACGCGTCAGAAACCCGCCAGCCGAAGGAAATCTCCTTCTCACACACCTTCCGTATCGGCAAATCTCCACGAACGGATCGCCACACGAGCCTACGAGCACTACGAACGACGTATCCGTCAAGGTCCTCTTGATGACTGGCTTCAGGCGGAGCAGGAGTTCCTTGGACAAATGAAAACACGGAATGGTGACATGCCACATCGTGGTGGATACGCTAGTGAGGAGCAAGACTGACAGCGAGGCAACCCAGCCACTGAAATACCATTATATGCCCCACTCGACTCTTGCGCCTTCCTTTTCCACCTTCCTAGCATTAGCCTCCCTGTGAGGCTCCCATGCCCTTCGCAATTCGTCCTCACCGTCGCTTCCCCGTGCAATGTGCTGTGACGAACAACGGTGGCCTAACAACTGGGGAGAGGTCACTGCAGGATGTCGTTTTACTGGAAAACCAGAATTGGGCATGGTGGTTGATGGAGCAGTGAATGCGAAACGCTGCCTAAAACAGATCGAGTCACGCCCAGTCTCCCACGTGATCCCATCAAGATGAGGTCCGGGTTCAGCTTCGCTGCCTCCTGAAGGATCATTTTCACCGGCGACCCCAGGACAGCGAGCCCACGGGCTTGATACCCAAGCGCAGTGAGTTGTGAGCTTACGCCGTCGACGAAGTTGCGGGCGCTCCGAAGTGCTTGTTCCTCCACCGTTCTCTTCTTCCGTGACCAGGGCTGGACTTGCTGCACCACGGTGAGGGCAGTCATCTCCATAGGCTTCTGGAATGGCGTGAGCCGCAAGAATCGGATCAGCGCTTTGGCATCAGAGGGACCTTGGAGCGGGACAAGGACATTCTTCAGTCTTTGCATCGGGCCATTGATGATTAACTTTGCGCACTTCGCCAGCGTCACCACACGGTGGGCCACACTGCCAATAAGTCGTTCCAGGACCGGACCAAACCCGCGCGTTCCGAGCACCACCAGGTCTATCTTCCCTTTGTTGCAGCGGGTGATAATTGCGTCGCACGGTGAGCCCGTTACGAGCCGCTTTGTCACTGAGCCTTTTTCGGTAGAAAGGAGGGGAAGGATACGATCAAATAAGCGTTCAGCATCTGCCCGCATAGTCCGTTCCATCTCGTAGAACTCGTGTTTAAGCCCAGGTTCCGTCAATCCTGGGTAAACTGGTTTAGGCACATCGAGGACATGCAGCAGAGTTATTGCCTCCGTCTGTCCCAAAAACTTCAAGGCCTGGACCGCTTCGTAGGAATTATCAGAACCATCCACTGCCAAAAGGATGCGCATCTCTTCTCCTCCTTAGTTGTGAGCCGTGCAGGTTGCGTCGGCAAGGAATTTCAGCTGGCATAGTTGTGTCGTGGAGTAGCGATGCCCGCAGATAGTGCATATAGGTGATCCACAGTGGTGGTCTTGGAGTTGGATCAGCCTGGAAAAATAAAGTGGGGGATTACCTTCCTGCCGAGGGGAAGACATGTACGACCCACGTCGAGCAATTCCTCAAGAGGTGAATCCATGACTCCGGTTAGTTTTTTCGGTCTGCTCTTTTCGATGAGTAACATGTCGTCTCTTATGCGTGGCAGTTTCGTGCGGTCCGCGCGTTTCGATCTCTGCATGCTCGTTGAGGCATCACGTGGCTTTTCCCAATGCCGCGCGCAGACGATCGTTCGCTACCCACGCTGCCGCAGCGAGGATGCATAATACTCAGAACCGTTGTCTCAATCAATAATTGAATTGTACTGCCCCACTTAATTTTGACAGCGTGTAGTCACTTTTTAGTCTTTCATTCCTGATAAAACCGCATGGGGGACCGCATGTCCAGCAAGTGAATTCGAACCCGTAGGTCGCAGGTTCATTTCCTGCCGGGCACCAAGAATAACAAGAGGTTAGATCATCATGCTTAGCCCCTTTCTTATTTGAAGTTAACGGCGAGTTAACAAAAGCTTGTACCTTGCTCCTTGCTCGCATCCCTCCTAGAATACGCCTCCCTGCGAAACTCCTATGCCTATCGCTTTCCGATTCCCCATCGGCCTCGTGCTGTCGATTGTCTGTCTCGCCATACCCGCACGGGCTGATTTTCAAGCGGGCATGGATGCCGATAACCGTAAAGACTACGCAACCGCATTGAGTGAATGGCGTCCGCTGGCCGAGAAGGGAGTCGCGGAAGCACAGTACAAACTCGGGATGCTGTATAGCACGGGTTATGGCGTGCCGCAGGACTTTGTCCAGGCCCATAAGTGGTACAGCCTCGCTGGAGCAAACGGAGACAAAGGCGCACCCACGCTTCGCGATGCACTTGCGAAACAAATGATTCACACCCAGATTGCCAAGGCGCAACGGCAGGCGCGGGAGTGGAAGCCGATATGGAAATGAGTGACCATGCCTTACCGAGGGATTCACATGACACGACTGCTCCTCATCATACTCCTGGTGCTGAGTCATGGACCAGCGTACGCAGAATGGGTGGCGGTAGAGAAAAAGGAGAAACTATTGGGACCACATACTGTGTACATTGATCCAGACACCATTCGCGAGAAGGGAATCTGGTGACGCTGTGGCAATTAATTGACTTTCAGTGGATGCAAGGAGGTCCGAAAGCAACCCCTCGATTTTTGTCGACGACGACCCACAAGCAATTCGACTGCGCGGCAAAGCGTGTTCGGTTGCTGGCGTTCACGGAGTTCTCACGCCGTATGGGAATCGGTAGCGAGAGAGATCGATACATCGACCAAGGCACCTGGCTCCCAGTTGAACCAGAGAGTCTGAATCACGCGCTGTGGGAAGCGGCCTGCAACACGCCGTGATCGCCCACCTACTACGGCGTGGTGGAGGCGAGGGGACTTAGCCATCGTTGATTCCCCTCCTTCGCTTTACAATTCAAGGCGCTGCCCTCGTCGCGTAGCGTTCGCAAACCGATCTCACCCTCTTGGCGAGCCTAGCCTTCTCAAATCAAACGCGAGGTCAGTGACCTGCCCCCAGTGATTAGGCCACCTGTTCTGTTAGTACGCATGCTTCAGGAGCCGGTGGCCGATAGCCCAAGGCGCTGTGGGGCCGGACGTGATTATAGGTCCGCCGCCAGCGTTCAATGATGACCTGCGCTTCCCGCAGCGTATAGAAGAGTTCCCCGTTTAGCAATTCGTCCCGGAACTTGCCATTGAAGCTCTCGCTATAGCCATTCTCCCAGGGACTGCCCGGCTCGATGAACAAGGGCACGACGGTCAGCAAGCGATACCAGGCCCGCAGAGCCGTGGCGATAAACTCCGGTCCATTGTCCGAGCGAATGTGTGTCGGACAGCCATGCGTCAGGAACAGCTCCCCCAGTACCTCCTGGACATCGCTTGCCCTCATACGGCGGCGCACCGCAAGGGCCAGACACTCCCGCGTGTATTCGTCCACCACGGTGAGCATTTTCAAGGGCCGCCCATCCCGAGTGCGTTCCATGACAAAATCATACGCCCACACATGGTTCGGATATTCCGGTCGCCGCCGTACGCAGGAACCGTTAGTCAGCCAGAGTTGGCCTCGCTTCGGCTGCTTCTGCGGCACCTTGAGCCCCTCCTGTCGCCCCAGCCGCTCCACGCGTTTGTGGTTCACCCGCCAGCCTTCTTGATGCAACAGCGCGGTGATCCGACGAGACCCATAGCGCCCATACTCACGGGTGAGCGCGACGATCCGCGTCCGCAGAGACTCCTCGTCGTCCGCCTTGATGGGCACATACTGTTGCGTGCCCCGGCATTGCCCCACGACTCGACAGACCCGGCGTTCAGAGACCGAAAACATGGCCGGCACATGGCAGACCGTTTCTCAGCATCGGGCCGGGCTTAGAAGTTTCCCGCTGCCACCTCCTTCAAAATGCTGTTGTCCGGGAAGAGGTCCGCCACGAGTCGCTTGAGTCGGGCATTCTCTTGTTCCAGGCCCTTTAACCGTTTGGCCTGATCCACGCGCAAACCACCGTACTCTTTCTTCCACCGATAGTAGGTCTGTTCCGTGATCCCCAACTTGCAACAAGCCTCCACCAGTCCAAGGCCTCTGCCCATCTCACTTTCGATCGTCCGCAGATGCCCGATGATCTCCTCGGCCGGATACCGTTTGCGTGCCATGCCCCCTCCTTCCGTCGGCCGAAATCCTAACGCTACATCCGGCCTGGTTTATAGGGGGCAGGTCAGCAGTACTTGACCTGGAGAGAGGATTGGTGCCATACCTCAACGACGCATGACTATGTGTATCAAGAAAAATACTGTGCGGAGTGCCGCGTCCGAAAGAAAGCCAAGCGGCTGCTCGAAAAAACTATTAGGGTGGTGAAAGTATGACCCCCAACGAGCCGCGCCAGTGGGAACGTGAATCGTCAACCCCGTGGTGCATTTCAAAAGGATCTGCCGTCTGTGTCCTGGTCCTATCGTTGTGCGTGCTCGCGTTAAGTGGGTGGAGTTATCTTTCCTACCAGCGTATGAATGAGTTGGACGCTCGTATGGTCGAACTCGGCTTATCGAAGCGGGTCAATGTTGAGCAGAAAACAACCCCGCCGATCTTGCACCGAGAAAATGAGGTCATGATCTATTCTGCTGAAATCATAGAAGAGGAGCCGCCTCCTCCAACTGAGAAGCGGCGGGAAGCCCCACATGTAGCCGTACCAGACAAGAAGCAGCCTGTTGCGCCTGTAGTGGAGAAGCGGCGGGAGGTCCCACTTGTAGCGGATTCAGACAAGAAGCAGCCTATTGTGTCTGTAGTAAAGAAGCGGCGGGAGACCCCACTTGTAGCGGTATCAGACAAGAAGCAGCCTGTTGTGTCTGTAGTAGAAAAGTCCTTTTCCCAGCCAGCATTCAAACAGTTCAAAAGACAATGCCTACTGCAAGGTGGCGGGACTGCGGAAGTCGCCGAAGGCGTTGAGTGGGTTTGCCCAGAAAAGTGGGAGCCATGAAAAACTCAACCTTGAATAACAATCGACACGAGTAGAAGCCGACACGTTGTTCGGCCTTTCGCGTTCCACGCGTCCCTCCTACAATAACGCCTCCCTGCGAGGCCCTCATGCCCTTCACGATTCGGCCCTACCATCGCTTTCCTGTGCCATGCGCTGTAACGTACAACACTGGCACATTCCTCAAGCTGCCGCCGGCCTGCTGTTGGGTTTTTGATCATGTCGGCGTGAAGGAACTTGAATGGTGGCCTAACAACACATAGGAAGAAGTAAACATGGAAATCACGCTCAACCACACCATAGTCCCAGCACACGATCATGTTGAATCAGCCAAGTGGTATGCAGATATTTTTGGCTTTGAGTTTGTCAAAGAGTGGGGGCCTTTTGCCGTCGTGAAAGTCAATAGTACGTTAAGCCTAGACTTTATGACTAAGGGGGACGGGTTCTCATTTCATCATTACGCTTTCAAGGTCAATGATCGAGAGTTCGATGAAATCTTTGGACGTGTGAAAGCGGAGAATGTTAAGTTTGGCAGCAACCCAAACTCAGTGATTACTAACGCCTATGACGAGAAAATCAACCACGACGATGGCGGGAGAGGGGTATACTTCAAAGATCCAAATGGACATATCCTTGAGATTTAAACCGTCGATTACGACCTCGACACAGACCCAGCTTAGCCTTCCAATTATTGAGGAATTGATAGGCCCGTCGCGGGCACATTCGGCCCGTGTTCCTAATTAGAAACCCCTCCCAGAATACGCCTCCATGCGAGGCTCCTATGTTCTTTACGTTTCGCCCCTACCGTGGCTAAGGATCTCACTTGCCACAGTAACGAACTACTTCACTAGCCAACTCGCCGATCTTGGCCAGCTTCTCTTTGGACGTGGCTTGGGCGGTCTTAGTTTGCTGAACTGTCTTTTTGACCATCCTGTAGGTCAGGCCAAATCAACGCACTTACACCACATCGATCATCGGCGTGGTGTCCCGGCGCTGAACCAGTCCACGGCTCCAATCCATGACCTCTTTCACGCCGGATTGCACCGAGCGTCCCCAACGAACGGTTTGCACTTGGGTCTTCCTGGCATAACGGTTGATGTCATGGCGAGTCTTCGAGCCGGTCTGTGGTGCGAACAGAAGTCCGAGCCCCGCTCCAATGACCGCCCCACAGGTAATTATCGACGCAACCTTAGCAACTTGTTTCTCTTGCTCCGACATGGTGAACCTCCCGTGTGATGAGCGTTGAATGTGTTGAAGAGGCCTCTGGTCGGTGTCTCTTCTGTTACCACAATCGCCTTCCATTTAACCCTAAACGGAAACGGAGAGGCTACGCAATGCCTCATAAGAGGGAGAGGGGGAATTAGGCCCGCAAAGGTAGGGTTTCATGTTGACCAACCCCCGTAAACCGGTCCAGATCCTCTGTGAAAATTGGGCCGAATGAAAGGCAGCCTGCCACGTCGTTCTGCACAAGACCCCCACGAGATGTCTGCGCGGCTAGTCGTCGAGTGTTCTGCACAAGACCCCGTCTGCACCCCGTCATCTTCGTACGTTGTTCGTGAAGCGTCGTTCATCTTTCGCTACTGAACCGGCTGAGGCATGTTCACGGGACACGCTTCACGGGTATCGAGAACGCCGCTGGCGTACTTTTTCGGCATCCTGTTAAAACACGCCGGCTTGTTTCTGCAACCAGCGTACGTACTTCACGATCTGATCGACATCTTCCGGCGTCACGCTGTCGATCTTCGGCATGTTGCCAAACTTCCAATGATGCGCCTTGACCCCATTGGCCGTAGCCCGTTGGAAGGCGGCATCACCATGATGATTGGGTTCATAGATCTTGTGCACGAGCGGCGGGCCTTGACTGGTTCCGACACCTCTGCCCCCATGACAGGCCGAACAATTGGCTGTGAACTTCTGCTCCCCTCCCTGCAGTTCGGCAGGAGCCGGTGCAGTCGCGCCTTTTGGCTTCGTCTCGCTCTGACTACAAGCCGGTACGGCGCCGAGTATGAACACGACGAGACCGATCCAGATCGCCCGTGGAGTCCTCATGACGTAATTTTTCTTGACGGAGGCTGATCGATGCCTACCGGCGGGCGCCCAAATTGTTCGCGTAGCATCGCCTCTGTGCGCCGTTCGGTCACCCGTCGATAGATCCTCGCCCAGACCGGCGCCATCACGATCAATCCAATCGTCAGACACATAAAGAATTCTTCTGGCGACATACACTATGTATCCTACGTGAAGTGTCTTGTACAGTACCCCGATATTTTGGTTCATCTCGTTGATCTGGTTTGTCTGGTTCAACAAGAGAAACTAGCTGTCCCTCTTACTTCACGCCTCACATTTCACGTCAGACGAGGCTCAGGGTAACGCATATGGGATCGGATCGACAACTCCCGCTTTGGCAAATCCCTGTCTTCGAATGAGGCAGCTGTCACAGTGTCCGCAGGCGACCGTGCTGTCAGGATCGTAGCAACTGTGCGTGAGGTGAAAGGGAACGTTCAGCGTCATCCCGAGCTGAATGATTTCCACTTTGGTCAGTGTCAGCAGCGGCGTCCGTACCTCGATCCGTTTTCCCTCCGCACCTGCTTTCGTCCCAGCCTGAACGGCAGCTTCAAAGGCCTGGATAAATTCAGGACGACAGTCCGGATAACCTGAATAGTCGAGCACATTGGCGCCGAAATAGATCACGGAGGCTGCCAGTGCTTCCGCATGGGCGACAGCGAGCGACAGAATGATCAGGTTTCTTCCAGGGACATACGTGATAGGAATACCATGGCTCCTGTCGAGTTCGGTACGATTCTTTGGGACAGGAAAATCCCCGGTAAGGGCCGACCCCCCGAGCGCCCGCAAGTTGACGTCCACAACGAGATGCTGCTGAGCACCCAACGCCGCCGCCACTTGGCTGGCTCGTTCAATCTCCACCGCATGCCGTTGCTGGTAGGCGATGGTCAGCAGATGCAGGTCACATCCGTCTCGCCGCGCCACAGCCGCTGTAACGGTGGAATCCAATCCCCCACTGGCTAGGACGACCGCTCGTTGGGAAGTCTGCATGCTCCTCGCTGAGAATCCGTACAGCGTATCCTACCGAAGTAGCCAGACAAACACGAGTCACGTCCCGGACAACTACTCAGAGGAAACTGTTCATGGGGTAGGAGGTGGGCTGGCAGGGCGAGAACACCACCGGAACCATCGTGGGTTAATCGCGCTCTTCTTCCCGCTCGATTTTCTCCAACAACTCCACGTGTGCTTGGCACTCGACGCAGAGCTTGGCGAACGATACGGCTTGTAGCCGCTTCTCACTTATTTCCACACCGCATTCGGCACAAATGCCATACATGCCTTCGTGCAGACGCGTGAGCGCTTCATCGATCGACTGCCGTCGGCGGTTGCGCATCTCCATCAAGGAGATGCCAAGCTCGTGCTCAAGATCCATCAAGGCCTGGTCGCCGACGTCGCGCGCCGACTCCAGACGCCGCTGCTGATCTTCCGTCAGAGACTGGCCCAGGCTATCTTCAATCTCCTTGATAATTTCCTGCCGCTTGCCCAAGAGCATCTTCTGGAGCACTTCCTGCCGTCGCTCCCGCGCTACTCGCTCCTTTGCCGTCTCCTTTGGACGATCAGGTTCGGCCACAACAACCGCAGGGGCAGGCTTTACCGCAATGGCCACGGTCGCCGGTCTGATTTTTCTCTGAGCAGCTGTGGCTGGCTTTGACTTGGCCACAGGCTTTTTCTTGGCGTGCGTTTTCGTTGCCATAGAGATCCCACTCCTTTGATGAAGCTCCCCGCAGCATGCTATGAGGTATTCGGCGAAGGAGAAAAAAGGTCAGGGAGCCCAAAAATCATGTATCTATATCACGGCATGCGCCGCTTGACAAGGGGTTGTGGCGAGATACTCGGAAGGCCCTACGGATAGATGATCGTAGAATGGACTTCGTACCCGGCAAGTTTTTCGCGCCCGTTCAGGCTCTTGATCTCAACGAGAAAATCGAGCCCGACGATCTCTCCACCGAGTTGGCGAACGAGGTTGATCGTCGCTTCCGCCGTTCCCCCTGTGGCCAGGAGGTCATCCACGATGAGCACCCGCTCCCCCATTCCAATCGCGTCACGATGGATAGCCAGGGAGTTCGCCCCATACTCAAGGCTGTACTTCACTTCGTAACAATCGGCGGGAAGTCTTCCCGGCTTGCGAACCGGAACGAACCCAGCCCCCAGGCACGCGGCCAAGATCCCCGCAAAGATGAATCCGCGAGACTCGATACCCACCACTTTTATCACACATTGGCCCTGGTACCGGCCCGTCAATTCGTCGGCCAGACTCCGAAGCGCAGTGGGATTCTTGAGCAGCGTGGTGATGTCGTAGAAGAGGATGCCGGGTTTTGGAAAGTCCGGCACTTCACGTATAAGCGATTGGTAGTTGCTGACGGTCACGGAGTTAGAGCAGATCTGCCTGTTTCATCGTTTTTCGCGCGATGGTGTTGCGAAGCCGAACTATCGCCGCCATCTCAATCTGCCGCACCCGCTCACGGGTTAACCCCATCTCACGCTCACGGACGATTTCTTCCAGCGTCATCGCTTTGTCTCCATCGAGACCAAACCGCGACACAATAACAGTTTGCTCTTTCACAGGCAACTCCTTCACCCAGGCCATCAGTTCCGTCCGTCGCCGCACCCCATCAGCCGTCTCGTCAGGGGAGAGGCACATAGGGTCTTTGATCACGTCGCGGAGGAAGGTATCGGTCTGGTCATTGATCGGACTATCGAGCGAACAGGTGGTTCGAACCAGCTGTTTGAGATCCAGCACTTCTTCTTCGGATGTTTTCAACTTCACAGCGACTTCTTGCACCCTCGGCTCGCGCCCAAGTTTCTGCACCAACTGCTCGACCCTGCTGAGATAGCGATTTACCCGTTCCACGACGTGCACGGGCAGACGCACAAGCTTACCTTGATTGATGATCGCCCGTTCGATGTACTGCCTGATCCGCCAGGAGGCGTAAGTGCTGAACCGAAAGCCACGCTTATAATTGAATTTCTCGACGGCCTTAATAAGCCCCAAGTTGCCTTCTTCGACGATGTCGGGAAACGGGAACCCGCGATGTATGTAGCGCTTCCCGATGCTGATGACGAGCCGCAAGTTGGATTCGATCATCTGCTGGCGAGCCTGCTCATCACCGGCCATCACCAGCTTACCGAGTTGCAGTTCTTGCTTGCCCGTGAGCAGCGTTGAACGGCGGACTTCTCGCAGGTAGCTCTTGAGCGTATCGAAACCCTCAGACCGGCTGGATTCCTTCTCCGCACGATCAGGCACATTCTCGCTTTCGGAACCGTCGACATCATCGACGATCTGTCTCCGAGCTTCACCCATCTCGAGTTGCTCGTCGTGCTGTCCGCTCATGCGGTGTAGTTCCATTTTTCCGTCTTCCTAATACCAGATACTAAAACTTGAAAACCGACCGGTCGCCACACTCCACTCCATCTCGATCTTCGTCACGTGTGCTGCAGACGGGCCCGCCTTCAATTCATGCAACAGCGCCTCGATCACAGCTTTCTTCCCTTCCACATCCAGCTCGACCTGACCATCGTCGAGATTTCGTACCCCGCCGAGGAGCCCATGTTGCGCCGCCACGCGTGCCGCGAATGCTCGAAACCCCACGCCCTGTACACGACCACTCACCATGACATGCGCACGAACTGGCGGCTCTGCTGCTGACTCAGTCATTTGCCCTGCCACGATCTCTCACGGGCCCAGAACCTGCGCGGAGCATTCATGTTCAACAGATATTCTCACACCTCCCCAGACGCGTCACGCGTTTTACAATTCTGCGCGAACAAACTGGGAGAAGGAATTCCTTTGAATGATCTCGACACCACATCATGACAAACAAAGACGGCTTAACGAGGTTTGGATAGTGAATAGACGCCGTCTGAATGGAATAAGCCGCGCGCATTCGATTCGATAAAACAAAAATGAGCGGGCGGCATGCACACAGCGAGGTTTGGCAGATAAGCAAGAACTATTGAATGGTTTTATCCGCGTGCGATGACTACGATATAACGATAAAGAGTACGCGGTACGAGCGCGCTTGGTTTGGTCGGGGCGAGAGGATTTGAACCTCCGACCCCTGCGTCCCGAACGCAGTGCGCTACCAGGCTGCGCTACGCCCCGACATCAACTCAAGCTGGAGCAACAATGATGTAATAATCTTACAAGATGGGGGTGAAACGCAACCCGTGCGCCTGTGCCACACCCTGGCAGGTGACCTGTCCATCCTTGAGGTTGACCCCATTGGCCAACCCAGGATCATATCGAATCGCCCGATCCACGCCATCAGAAGCGAGGCGCACTATATAAGGCAGGGTCGCATTGGTCAAAGCGAAAGTCGAGGTCCGGGGCACAATCCCCGGGATATTGGCCACGCAATAGTGGAGCACGCCATCGACGACATACACGGGATTGGAATGGGTTGTTGGCCTGGTCGTCTCGAAACACCCACCTTGATCCACCGATACATCGACGATGACGGCCCCTCGTTTCATTTTCGAGACAACCGACCGCAACACAAGCTTCGGCGCCTTCGCTCCTGGCACCAGGACAGCTCCGATCACTAGGTCCGCCTCGCACACCGCCTGTTCAATTGCCGCAGAACCGGACGCGCATGTGATGATTCGGCCACGATACAGATCATCGAGATACCGTAGCCGATTCACATCGAGATTGATGACTGTCACCTGTGCCCCTAACCCAACCGCGATTCTCGTGGCGGATGTCCCCACCACACCCGCCCCAAGTATGACGACCTTCCCTGGTTCAACCCCTGGAACTCCGGTGAGCAGCACTCCCCTCCCCCCATGCGTTTTTTCCAGATAACGGGCACCCAATTGGACGGACATCCGACCAGCAATTTCACTCATCGGCTTGAGCATCGGCAAACTGCCATCTTTCGCTACTGTCGTCTCATAGGCAATCGCCAGATTCCGACGATCGAGGAGCGCCTTCGTCAGGTCCGGAAGCGACGCCAGGTGCAAATAGGTGAACAGGACTTGCCCTGGACGGAACAACGGGCACTCTGACAATTGCGGTTCCTTCACCTTCACAATCAACTCAGCCTTAGCGAACACTTCCTCTTTCGACGCCGCAATCGTTGCACCGACTCGTCGATACTCGTCATCCGTAAACCCGCTCCCCTCACCGGCCGACGGCTCGACCCACACCGCATGCCCAGCATGGCGCAACGTGCCTGCGCCGTCGGGAGTCAGGCTGACGCGATATTCGTGATCTTTGATTTCTTTAGGAACACCGATGATCATACTCAGCCCTCCGATTTCGATGAGCGCATCAGATGCCTTCATTATATAGAGCGACCCGAATGGATGCAGCCCCCCCCCGCAATCCAGGATGACAGCGGCGGATGACAGCGGCGGATGACAGCGGCGGTGGACACTCTAAAGAACGCTGGTGTAAGATGCGTGCGTTTGAGTTGCGACCTTTGCGGAAGGAGGCGTCCATGGACCTATCGAGCGGATCGTGCAATGCCTGTGATGCCGCCAGTACCACGCTCATGAAGTTTTCCCTGGGCAGAGACTTCTTTGGCCGTCCCTATGACCGCCTCTCTCCGTTATCCGATCAAAGTCCAAAATGGTATTGCGAAACCTGCTCGGGGCAGAAGAATCTTCAACGCGACTTTCGCGATATCCGAGCCGAATATGACAAGCTGGCCGCGGGGCAAAGCTCTGAACTGTCGAAGGGAGATGAATTCCGACGGGCCTCGCTGCGACTGCGCGAAATTTCCACGCTTCTAAATGCGGCAGAAGGCCATTCTCCCTTCCTCACCGGCAGCAACGTCACGCTGTTAATGGAACGACTCAATACGGCCACCATGCCAGCCTAGGACGAAACGCGTGTCAGGATTCAAGCGGCATATCTTCGTCTGTACGAATCAGCGGAGCCCTGACGATCCGCGCGGCAGCTGCTCCAAGCTGGGCTCGGTGGCACTTCACGCCCATTTTAAGCAAGAGTCGAAACGGCTCAATTTGAAAAATGTCGTGCGCGCCAACAAGGCCGGCTGCCTCGATCATTGCGCGGAAGGCCCCAGCGTGGTGATTTATCCCGAAGGCGTATGGTATCAGGTGAAATCAGAAGCCGACGTGACTGAGATTATGGAGCGCCACGTCATGAAAGGCAAAGTGGTCACGCGCCTGATCATGCCCGATCATCCGGTTCCGGCAAAACTTCCTCCGCTCACCAGTTAGCGTGACCTGCCTCCTATAAACCAGGCCGGATGTAGCGTTAGGATTCCGGCCGACGGAAGGAGGGGGCATGGCACGCAAACGGTATCCGGTCGAGGAGATCATCGGGCATCTGCGGACGATCGAAAGTGAGATGGGCAGAGGCCTTGGACTGGTGGAGGCTTGTTGCAAGTTGGGGATCACGGAACAGACCTACTATCGGTGGAAGAAAGAGTACGGTGGTTTGCGCGTGGATCAGGCCAAACGGTTAAAGGGCCTGGAACAAGAGAATGCCCGACTCAAGCGACTCGTGGCGGACCTCTTCCCGGGCAACAGCATTTTGAAGGAGGTGGCAGCGGGAAACTTCTAAGCCCGGCCCGATGCTGAGAAACGGTCTGCCATGTGCCGGCCATGTTTTCGGTCTCTGAACGCCGGGTCTGTCGAGTCGTGGGGCAATGCCGGGGCACGCAACAGTATGTGCCCATCAAGGCGGACGACGAGGAGTCTCTGCGGACGCGGATCGTCGCGCTCACCCGTGAGTATGGGTGCTATGGGTCTCGTCGGATCACCGCGCTGTTGCATCAAGAAGGCTGGCGGGTGAACCACAAACGCGTGGAGCGGCTGGGGCGACAGGAGGGGCTCAAGGTGCCGCAGAAGCAGCCGAAGCGAGGCCGACTCTGGCTGACTAACGGTTCCTGCGTACGGCGGCGACCGGAATATCCGAACCATGTGTGGGCGTATGATTTTGTCATGGAACGCACTCGGGATGGGCGGCCCTTGAAAATGCTCACCATGGTGGACGAATACACGCGGGAGTGTCTGGCCCTTGCGGTGCGCCGCCGTATGAGGGCAAGCGATGTCCAGGAGGTACTGGGGGAGCTGTTCCTGACGCATGGCTGTCCGACACACATTCGCTCGGACAATGGACCGGAGTTTATCGCCACGGCTCTGCGGGCCTGGTATCGCTTGCTGACCGGCGTGCCCTTGTTCATCAAGCCGGGCAGTCCCTGGGAGAATGGCTATAGCGAGAGCTTCAATGGCAAGTTCCGGGACGAATTGCTAAACGGGGAACTCTTCTATACGCTGCGGGAAGCGCAGGTCATCATTGAACGCTGGCGGCGAACCTATAATCACGTCCAGCCCCACAGCGCCTTGGGCTATCGGCCACCGGCTCCTGAAGCATGCGTACTAACAGAACAAGTGGCCTAATCACTGGGGGCAGGTCAAGCGCACCATACAGACATTATGGCTGTTGAAGAAAAATGGAAAGCCAACCAAGAAAAGGTGGCCTTCAGCAAACAATTTCCTGGACTGACGCTGGACTGGAAAACCTGCGAAGGCAAGTCCGTCCAAGCTGTGACCCCCTTGACCGGCAAGCAAGGCGCCGCAGTGGTCGTGTTCACTGACGGTTCGTTTACAGTCGTTCCACCGCTCACTCCTGAACCCTGGGAGCTAGGACAGGCCCTAGTCGACGCTCGTACGCACCTTGAGCCGCAGCATAAAGCCGCGTATGTGGTGTATGATCGGTTGGCAAAGAAGGACAAGGACGCGCTGAAGTCTGCCCGGCTCGAAAAAATCGTCGGCGCGATTCAGAATAATCTGGATCAGATTCCTGAACTCAAAACGCGATTGAAAGAACTTGTGAAGGAGTGGAAGTGAGCAGCCTCCCGAATAAAAATATGTTCGAGATCTTCTCGCAAGGTCTCTTTGAAGGAGTGAATCCTATGATGGTCATTCGCGATCACCTCGTCCGCCATCCCGACCGGTGCACCCACCAAGCCATTTGTGTCCCCATCTGCCCAACCGGCGCCTGGCTCTCCACGCCCCCGTATAAGTTCGACCAATCCCGTTGTCTCGAAAGCTGCCGCCTGTGCTTGGACGCCTGCCCTTCACAGGCGATCTTTGGGGTGTTCAAGAAGGGCGAGAAACTGCTGGAGCCGCAGAAGAAGTAGGGAGACGAGGCGTTTTGCCAATCACCTGCGCTTACTAACCGCGCACCCACGTATCGATCAAATCTCAGATTATGAGCAGTGCTTGGTCAATGCGCGCAGTGGAGCTTGGTCAAACCACCTCGCAGGGGAAGGGATATGGAAAAACTCAGAGCGTTCTTGAACCCTCATCCTCAATGCACAGAAAGTCTCAAGAGTCGATTTCAAATTTTTCGATGGGCCTCATAGTGAGCATGGCCTAACCCTACTGCAGACTCATTCGTTCCCCGTCTACAAGAAAACCATCACCCAACGAGACACACCATTTGCGCCCACCGAATCTACTTCTTCAGCCATCGCTATACTACGGAACAGTTCAGGGCTGGAGTACCATCTTGCCCGCCTTATTTATATGGTTACGTGATATCGCTCCGCACAAACCACCACTTTCATATCCAACCTACTTCAATTTGAAAATCGGTGATTCGCTAGTAGAGAAAATCTTCGAGCTGTTGATCCAAAAGACCGAAAGGCGACTCAAGGAGCAGCCAGTCGAACTAACAATTGTGCGTGATTCTGTCACGCATCCTAGACTCGATCTGATTAAACAAGCGATGCGCTCTGACATAAGCTTCGGTACACCTCGAGCAGAACTTTCGCGTGGTGCCAAACGCACACCTAAAGCTCTGTTGAGAAAACTAAAGGGTTCGGAACGAACTAAGACTCTTCGATTGCCGCTCATATCAAGTTGGATCAGCTACCCTAACGCAGTTACTTGTGTTCTCGTTTTGCATCCATTTCATAACTTGCTCGAAATATAATACGAAAATTCTTGCCCGTGGGTAGGGAATCTCATTGTCAGAAATGAGCCTATTGGATTCTTCAAAGACACCGACAAAACAAGACTTAGCGTTTCAACGGTGGCATTGACTACCGCATTCTTTCAGCCCTTATCACAGAATGATCAACAGCGTGTCAGAAAGCATTTAGGAAGAGATTCCTCTTCATATCTTCACAAAGCCCTGCCTTGCCTCAGATTTAGGCGAGGGGCTGTCGATGATACTAATCGTGTCATACTAAATCTCCCAAGGCCACCTCCCTCCCCACAGAGCTCTGTCTGGCCGACATGATAATGCTCAGATTCCTTTAATACCAATTTTCCTGTCATGCGATCTGCTTTCGCAATCGTCCCCAATAGGCCGTCCCGACGTACCTGCAGGCGCAGGTGCCTGTCGTCATTGCCATAATCTGGTAGACCTTGCTGCGGGGGATTTTTACTTTCATGGCGGGGTTCAAGAGATCGGGCGAATTCATCACCAACTTCAATGACTCGCCGGCGGAGAGAATCGGCCACATACAGGACAGTCGTAGTCGCGTCTCGTACCTTGGGATCGACATGGTGTAGAGCCAACCTTGGTCGAGATGCTCGGTGGCCATGCGGACGAGCTTGCTCAACACCGGTCTGAAGCGCGAAAGATTCTTTTGGTCCAGCAGATCTCGTGGCTTGAGCTCCGCTTCTGCGAGCATCGTATCCGGAATGTAACAACGCCCTTTCCGAAGATCGTGCGCGATGTCTTTCACAATGTTCGTCAACTGCAGCCCCTTTCCAAATCTCACGCTGACCTCGGACATCTCCCGTACTTTCCACGATGTGAGTGCCTTTCGATGGGCGCACATGAGATCCGTCCAGAACTCTCCGACACAACCAGCGACGTAGTACGTGTAGCGGTCCAGATCTTCGAGCGTCTTCAGTGCCACGAGATCTTCAACGGACTTTCCAGGGAAGACGTTAAGGTCCATCTCCATCCCCTGCGTGAGTGTCGTCATGAGCCGCTGCACCCGACGCCGGTCGTCTTGTGAGAAGTCCAGAAAGAGACGGAAATAATCCTCCAATCGTTCGAGCAGCACTTGCTCGGCTGGATCTTGCTGGAGCGGTCCCATGGCCTTCTGAATATTCTGAACTTGCGCCCAGGCAATCTGATCGCTGATAAACTGCCCTTTGAATTGACTGAGAAAATCCAGGCGGCGTGGACGATCGATCAATTCCGTATCGGCAATCGTATCGGCAACCCTAGCAAACAGATAGGCCAAACTGACTTGATCGCGTACATCTGCTGGGACTACGACCAACGTCGTGTAAAAGAGACGAGACACTCGCTTGAGGAGTTCGCGGAGCAGCTCAGATTTGGAAGAGACGGTACTCGTGGCAGACCTATTACTTCACTACCAGCTTCCCTTCCATCCCCTTGTCACGATGGCTAGGTAGCGGCCAGAGACGTTTGTCGCAGTAGATCGGAAAAGTGCCAAGCTGAGTCGGCATGAACTTGATGGATACGGTCTGTCCGTGGCTCACATTTTGTTCGACCGAGAGGCTCCCGGCCGGGTCTTTGATAATGAAGTTATGAGGCGTAATCATGGTGACACTCGTCAGCGTCAGCTCCACCGGCTTCCCAGCTTCGACAACCAGATGGTTTGGCGCATAGGAGTAGCTATCGAGGGTGATTATGGCTCGTTGCACACCGTCGGCCTCTACGGGGACGACGACGGGCGGACCCAGCTGGGGGTTATCTGCCGCGTGTCCCATCGACACATGGATCGCTATCAGCAATCCGACCACACCGATCGTACAGAAACATCGCATCGCCAGTCTCCAGAATGAGGTTCTTCTACCAGGAAAATCGGGAACGGGTCAACTTTGACCCACAATTTCATGGACTTCAGGAGTCTTGACCTTTACCAACAAGGTCTTATGCTTTAGGATACGATCAACGAACCATAGCTGCGGGTGTATTTCAAGAAAGTGGTTTGTGTATAATCATGGCAACTCGATCACTCGCCACGCACACAAGGCGAGCGCTCGTCGCTCTTGTCTCAATGGAGGATCTCGATGAAATGGATGAAGGGCATGTCCATGCTGTTGGGTGCCAACATTCTGATCATGGTGACGCTCTCGCTCACCGTGCCGATTCTGATCAATGTGATCCTGCCGATGTTCGGGATCGATCTCCGAGGCTCAGTCAATCTCTCTACCTTGGTGTGGGCCGCCATGTTTGGGTTCGGCGGCGCATTCATCAGCTTGGTATTCTCCAAAAAAATGGCGCGAGCCATGCTCGACTGCCAGCAGGTTACCCAGCCTCGTTCCCACGCTGAACATGTCATCTATGCCTCCGTGCAAGAGATTGCGCAACGCCTGCACATCAAGATGCCCGAAGTGTGGGTCTACCACTCGCCAGATCCCAATGCATTCGCGACCGGCCCCAGCAAGAACAATTCAATGGTCGCTGTCTCGACCGGATTGCTGAATAGCTTGAGCGAGCATGAAGTTCGTGCGGTTCTTGCTCACGAGATGGGTCACGTGTACAACGGCGACATGTTTGCCACGACCGTACTGGCAGGATTGATGAACACCTTTGTTTTCTACATCGCCATGTGGGTACGTCGTATTTTCGCACAGCGGGGTCAAGCCATGCTGGGATTTGGGCTGTCCATCGCGCTTCAGATCGTCGTCAGTATCCTGGCTTCTGTGGTAATCAGCTGGTTCTCACGCCATCGTGAATATAGAGCGGATGCCTTTTCAGCCAAGGTATACGGCAAGGATTCGATGATCTCGGCCCTTCGCGCGATCGATCGTGGGGTCACTCGTTCGCAAGTCAAGTACTCCTCGCAGGATGCGCTCGCAACGATGAAGATCTCCGGTAATTCCTCAGGATTCATGCGTCTCTGGGCCACACATCCGCCGATTGAAGCGCGAATAGCGGCGCTGGAGCAGCTGTAACTCTTGACCAGGAGGCGGTGATGCAGAGCAGATGGCTAAAGATTGGCGCTGTCCTTGGAGTGCTTGCCGGCATCGGAACTTCAGACTGTCTCACCAGCGTCCCCGCACAAGCGGCCGAGGAAGTACTGCTCATGGCCGCAAAAACGACGAACCTCTATGATTTCGCAATGAACGATATCGACGGAAAGCTCGTGAATCTCAGTCAGTACCGCGGCAAGGTCCTGCTGCTGGTCAATACGGCCAGTTTCTGCGGGAACACCCCGCAATATTCTGATCTCCAGGCCATGTACGATCAGTACAAAGACAAGGGTCTTGAGATACTGGCATTCCCGGCCAACAACTTTGGCCAACAGGAGCCAGGGTCCAATCAGGAGATCAAGAGCTTCTGCTTCACCAAGTACAGCCTGACGTTTCCGTTATTCAGCAAGATCAGCGTAAAGGGGTCGGACAAACATCCCCTCTATCAGTATCTGACTGAGCAGAGTCCTTTCCCCGGTGAAGTGGAGTGGAACTTCCAGAAGTATCTAGTGGATCGATCGGGGAATGTCGTCGGACGTTTTCATCATCGCACAAAGCCTCTGGCGCCTGAAATCGTCAAAGAGGTTGAGCGGGTGTTGGCAGCCAAGTAGTTGTTTATGATCTCTTAAAGAACGAAATGTGCAGGCGGTACTCTTGAATGGCTGCGCTTAACGCCGCACTTCCACGCGGGATATTGGCGTCGAGTGTGTCTTCAATAACCGGATCGTCGATCTCCACGTCATAGGTGTCCTGAACGTTCGTCCTCACGGGGCCTGTGGTAACCTCACGCGGCATGAAGATTTCTTTCCAGACCTCCTTTTCTATTAAGCAGACATCCCGAAATCGTTCATAGAGTAAGGTCAGCTTTTCTTGGTCGGTAATCTTGATACGGTCTCCCATCGCAACCTCTCCGGTCAATTCGTGGCTTTGCCACCCGCACTCAAGTTGTTTCAAACACTGCTCAGCGACATATTCGTAGATCGGCAAACGCCTTCCTGAGTCTGCAGTGATCACGCGACGCAGCGGTTATTTTGGCTGGCTGGACGGGGTCGGTGGCACGGCCTCGGCGATCGTGTAGTGCATCATTCCTACTTGATTCACAGCATGGAACGGCTGTTGTCCCAGCGGCGTGATAAAAATCTTTGCTACATAATTTCCCAGCGCCCATTTCTCTCCCGACTTCTTCAACTCGAGATAACCGTACCGTTCATGGCCCGGCACTTTGAGTGCGTCTTTCCCTAACGGTGTTTGAGTCAGTTGCCCCCCAGGCTGTTCCAGAAACCACTGCACTCCGAACTGCGCGGGATCTTCTAGCGGGGGTACCTCAAAAATGATGTAGATCGTCGGCGTCTCCGGCGTAAAGATCGAACCTGGTCCGATCGGTTTTAGTCGTGGGTCCTGGGTGTACCACCCTTTTCGCCCGAAGGTATCCCACTCCACCTCATACCCCTCGGCCATCTTGATCCAGGTGAAGAGCGACTGGGGAACCCCTTCCTGTTGCTCATCGAACGAAGGACTCTGCGTCGCCCCAACTTCGGTGGTCTCTTGCTCTTTGGGAACGAGGAGGTCTTTCGCATTCCCTGTCTGAACGACAAAAACTCCAACACAGAGAGCACTGATGGTAATCCAGCGCACCGAACGTCTCACTGGTGCACGATCTTTCCGCCTAGCCATAGATGCATCGTATCGGGACTCAGCGCTGCCGGTCAATAATTGACAATAACCAACCGATTAGTCCTTATCGACCGTACTGTCTGTGTTACAGTGCTCTTGACCTTCTCAATAACAACACGCCGATGTGATCGAACAACAAACATCATTGCCCCAACCAGAAGTAAACGATCCCGCCCGATGAACGTCCGATGCCCACAAGTTCGCGACAGCACGAACTCGGACGCCGATTCGGCATTCGCGATAGGGCATTCCCAAACCATCACTCAAGGTGGAGACGAGCAGGATCTCTCTACCTTTGCCCGTGTCTTCCACACCACGCCGTTCCATTTGAGCATCCTGTCCGCAATTCTCCAGCTCTTGGGAACGTGGGCTTAACTTGTGTCCGTCAAAGTGTCCCACTGGTTCCCCAGCTGCACATCTCAGGTCTTCTAGGGCATCATCGGCCAATCCGTTTTCTGAATTCCTATTCTACCGCTGCCCTTGCTGTAGCCACAGCTGAGGCCCTGCCTTATTATCATTGGCGTCGCCATGTATGTCACCTTCGCTCATTTTACCTCTCCCGCTTGGAACAGCCTGATTACCAATCTGCTCCAGTCCAATGAACGAGGCATGTACTTCGCCAAGCGGTCACGGGTGATAGCCTTGCTCAGTTTCCTCGCGCTCTGTCTGGGAGGAACACTGCTGAGCTTCTTCGAGCATCGGTAACTCCTCTGGGTAGGCTTTGCCGCCATGTTTTTTACTGCCAGCCTGTACCAAAGCACATCGGCCCTCTCCCTCATGAAGGTGACCAACCTACCTCAGTATGAACCAGGCGATAACCCGACCGGCTTTCAGGTCTTTCTTCGAACCGGCGTCTCGAGGAACTTTCGTCAGTTTCTCCTATTCTCCAGCCTCATACACCTGACGGTGCTGATCTCCGACCACCGCTTCGTGATTTACATATTTCAGGATCTCCAACTCGCATATTAGGAATATGGAACCTGGCTCGCGGCCGGTAGCATCGGCCATTTTGTGACACTCCACGCCTGGAATAAGTTCGTCGATCGCTTTGGGAACAATGCGCTGCTCACGTTCACCGGCCTAATCGTAGCCGTCCTGCAAATGCTGTATCTGCTCAGCACGGCTTGGCTGTTTCGCGCGACCGTCAATTTTTCTTCGGGGGCGCGGTCTGGGCAGGACTTAGGCTCGGCTTAAACAACCAACGGATCGAGCCAAAGCGGTTGCGGTCTCGAGTACGGTCAACGCGATCGGATGGACGATGGGAATGCTGATCGGGAGTTGGTTGATCGGAACCGTACCGCACTGCCCACCCTGCAGTTTAGAACCTTGGACTAGCAGCCTATCTCCAACCTGCCGTTTCTCTTCTTCCTCTCCGGTGTGCTCCGCCTGATCATCTCGGCGGCGTTACTCCACACCTTTCACGAACCCCGCGCGGTGGAACATTGCGTCCACCATCGATTGCGGTTGGAACTTCCGCTACTTAAGCCACTACGACAGCTCTCACTCCGCCGTCTTACAGGCGCCAGTCGCTAGGGGGTCATCGCTGGGTCTACTGCGTGATTCTGTTCTTCTTGCTTCAACTTCTCGAAGGCCTTATCCGCATGGATCCGGACCTGGTCCTGCGTCACCGTTGGCGCCGGCTTGGGCGATTCGCTGGCGCAGCCGCCGAGACTCAGCATTAGCACCCCCAGCACGCCGGCCATCAGACCGCCATCTTTTCTATTTCGCTGCGTCATTTCCCCTGCCATGCGCACCCTCCTTAGCTAAAAACCCATGATCTGATCTCGCGTCACTCAAGCGTTCGCCCCAATTCCGATAACGTCTGGGTCCCCCGCTCGATGGCTTCTTGGCTCAAAGGCTGATAATTGATACTTTCCGTCACCGACCACCCTCACGAAGACGAATCCTCGATCCGAGCCACCACGATGCGATTGTACAGCACCTCGGCACTTTCCACCCGAATTACTTTGCTCATCACCGTCACCGGAGGAAAATTCCGGTGTGATTACGCCCACATCCGATCTCGATTCGAAGGACTGTCGATCCATAGATCAAGACGGTGTTCACTCCAAACACACGTCCGATTCGAATCGCACTGTCGTCGGCTACCGCTCCGGTGAGTTGAAATCGATGTTCTTCCCGGACATCCAGCAAATAAAACCGATCGCCAATCTTCAGGTCCGGTCGATGCACCTTCAACCGGAAGATCGCTCCCTCCAGCGGGTTATATGCATCGGCCATGTCGGGACTTGCCGACTTCGGATTCAGCACAGCTATCCGCTGGGCATCCCGTGGAATCAGAAGGGGGGGAGGGCATCAACGAAGAACCCGGCGACGAGGCCACGGGGGGGCCGCCTAATACCCTGCTACACTAATCAGCTGTTCAGCGATGAGTCTCACCCGAATGAGAAGCATCGGCAACATCATTGATTGTCCAGAGATGACGGGTTCTCTCGCCCATGTTTTTCTTTGGGATTATCATACTCCCCACCTCCTGCTGTGAATGCCATTGCGCCCATTCGTTGACTGACCAAAACCGGCAGAGTATGCTCTGAGCCATAGATCCACTATCCACCCCACGAGACCCCCATGTCGTTGCGTGATCGCCTAACTGAAGACCTCAAACTCGCCATGAAATCGCGAGATCAGCTTCGGATGGACGTCATCCGGATGATCAAAGCCGTGGTGTTGAATAAAGAGAGCGAGATCAAGAAGGACCGGGACGATGCCAAGATGAGCCGGGTCATGACCACCCTCATCAAACAACGCCTGGAGTCTGTCGAGCAGTTTGAAAAGGCCCAACGGACAGAACTGGCAGAGAAAGAACGCCAGGAAATTACCATCATCGAGGCTTACCTTCCCCAAGCCCTATCCCTGCAAGAGCTTGAATCCATGGTCGATTCTGTCGTTTCCGAAACAGGGGCCCACTCTCTCAAGGAAATTGGAGTGGTCATGAAGGCCGTCATGGCGCGTCTCGCGGGTCAGGTCATTGATGGCAAACAGATCAGCGACCTGGTCAAAGCCAAATTCAAGTAGTCGCCCTACGGTCATTTGCTATACTGAGAGTGGAGTTCGGTGCCTTGGTCACTCCAGATGTGTTCGACATGAACGTTAAGGAAAACATATGCCGATCTTAATTGTCGACGACTCTCCCGACCAGCACCTCTTGCTCCGGTCCATCCTGACGAAAGCCGGCCATGCCGATATTGTGGCGGCCGATTCGGCACACGCCGCTTTTGCGACCTTGAACATTGATGGTGAGCAGTCTTCAACAAAAGTCGACTTGATTCTTATGGATATCCTCATGCCGGAAATCGACGGCGTGGACGCCTGCAGACAGATCAAACAGAAGGAACATCTTCGGGACATTCCGGTCATCATGGTGACGGCCAAGAACGACCTTGCCAATCTGAAAGAGGCCTTCTCAGCCGGTGCCATGGATTACATCAACAAACCCGTGAACGGCGTCGAATTGCTCGCTCGCGTAGCCTCAGCGTTGACCCTGAAGTGCGAGATGGACTGCCGCAAGGAACGGGAATTCGAACTGCGTCGCAGCAACGACGAACTCCAGCGGGCGCTGAAAGAAGTCAAAGTTCTCCGTGGCCTGATTCCCATCTGCGCCTCGTGCAAAAAGATTCGCAACGACGGCGGGTTCTGGCAACAACTGGAAGAGTACTTGGGTCAACATACTGAGGCCGAATTCAGTCACGGTCTCTGCAAGCCCTGTATCAAAAAGCTTTATCCTGGCGTTTACCAGGACTAGCTGTTACGATTCCGCCAGTTTCCACTCCACAGGACCACATGATCTGATGAGCATTCTCATTGTTGACGATTCTGTTGATGATCGCCTGCTGTTGCAGTCGATCTTGTCTGCCGCGGGCTACGAGGATATTCTCTCTGCGGACTCTGCCGCTGCCGTGTTTAAATATCTCGGTCTCGACGGAGGCAAACAAACCGCTGCACGCGTCGACCTTATCCTCATGGACATTCTGATGCCCGAAATGAGCGGCATCGAAGCTTGCCGCCAGATTAAGGCCATCGATCGCTTCCGCGACACCCCGATCATTATGGTCGCCGTCAAGACCAACCCGGTCGATCTGCAATTAGCTTTTGCCGCCGGCGCCATGGACTACGTAGCCAAGCCGGTCAATAAGATCGAACTATTGACCAGGGTGCGCTCAGTCCTGCGTCTCGTTCATGAGATCGACCGCCGACGCGCGCGTGAACAAGAACTGCTCGAAGTCATGCGCCAACTGCAGGAAGCGAACCAGATGTTGCTTCGACTCTCCTGTCTGGATGGGTTGACCGGCATTACCAACAGGCGTCAGTTCGATGGCTTTCTTGATCAGGAATGGCGGCGAGCCGTGCGCGACTCGACCCCTCTATCCATCATCATGTTCGATATCGACCGGTTCAAAAACTACAACGATTCCAAGGGTCACACGGTCGGTGATGAATGCCTGAAAAAGGTATCCGCAGCTATTTCTAGCGCTGTCAATCGTCCGGGCGATCTTGTCGCCCGATATGGTGGAGATGAGTTCGTAACCGTGCTGCCTGGCACCAGCACCGACGGCGCTGCGCAAGTCGCGGAGTGCCTTCGCCAACGAGTCGAATCCCTGAACATCAAGCATTCAGACGAAGAGCTCGTCACGATTAGTCTCGGCTACGCGTGCATCGTTCCCAACAGAAATGCCTCCTCCACTGATTTAATCAAGGCTGCGGATCACGCCCTCTATCTGGCGAAACAGGAAGGGCGCAATCGGACAAAACCAGCCGGCCTCCTGACCTTGGTCCAGGATTCTCACGACACCTAGAGGCCAATCTACGGAGACGGCCCGTATTTCACCTGCCACAATGATGCAGACCCCCCACACAGGATCAACGGAACGAATCACCGTGCGAATCGACCTGGATCTGCAGGACATCGTACCGGTCTTTCTGGCCAATCGACAGAAAGATCTCCAGACACTCCGCAGCGCTCTGGCCGAACATGACTTTGACGCTATTCGTGTGCTAGGCCATCGCATGAAAGGTGATGGGGGTGGCTACGGTTTCGAGAGGGTCACCGAAATCGGCGGCATGATGGAACTCGCAGCATCGCGACGCGATCACCCGGCCATTGAGCGGCACACAGTAGAGCTGGAAGACTTTCTCACCAGGGTCACAGTAATCTATCGGTAGTGATCGCTAGAATGCCAGATCGTTGCGGGCCGAGGACCTTTAGAGAAGGTAGCGGCACACCCGTGCGCCAACCCCAATGAGCAACCCAGCGCTCAACCGAGCACCGAAGCTCAGCGGTCCGAAGACGCTTTCGTACGGGCGGGGAACGACTAGAGGAGACAAAACCGTCAGGACCAAGGCCAGCAGATGACAGCGCAGGTAGAAAAAGGTTCACCGGGCTTTCGCAGTGCAGCAGTGGCTTTGTTGAAATATCTCGGTCAGCGTGCCGCTGACCCACGAACACAGAGTCGTTCTGTTACAGCCTCGACGCCGATCCTTACGTCGCCAGCCTGGGCCTTACACTCTATTTGCCCACTCGGCTTTCTCAACTGTCCCGAGGAAGGTGCTGTTTGATCGCATCCAGAATCTTCCTCGAACGAACCTCGTCACCAGTATAACCCACGTGAATGGCCACCCGTGTCCTGGAATCTCCAATCGATTCCAGATCAATCCAGACATATGTTCGATCGGCAAACTCTGATTCCATATGGGCAGACAGTTTATCGGCTCGGTCTTCAGAGAGTTTCAACTTTAATTCTTTCATCCCCGCCACTGTGGCCTTATGAACCGTGGACATCTCGTAGTTCAGCTCCTCCGTCTGTTTGCCCAAGACATACACGGCCCCCGCTGTTCCCCCCGCCAGCACAAGGAGGAACTTGCAGCCGGAACAGAATGCAGCCAGGGTGAACCAGATTGCCCAACCGGCCACCCGGGTGATCCCCATGGACCTGAACAAACCGTCATAGCTCATAGAAGACTTCACTTCTTTCGCTTCGGAACCAAAGGCTGGATACCTGTGTGTAGTTCATTAGCTCAACCCTCCCTACCTCAAACGACTGCCGTCGCCCCTATTCGATCGTCCGTGCCTTTGACGGCACCTCCACCACAAACAGGTCTGTTCCTCTTCAAGAAAGGATGATTTCTCAGTCCAAAAGGGACGTGCTTCCTTGGGCAGCCAGGCAAGAGAAGTGAACAGGAGAACCCCTGTTAGTACGAACCTCACAGCGGAGCGGGCTTGCCGCTTCGTGTGCTGACTCATAGTGTGGATTGCCTGATGGTTGCTGGAGATTAGGCCTCCTATCGGGTCCTATCAACCGTGGTGCTTACCCCAGTAATACTTGGCGACATAGTCACTGCGCCGCCTCACCTGCGAGAATTGTAAAAACAAGCGGCGGGTCTTACACTCGTTTGGGACGAGCGGCGATGAGGGGGAAGAAAAGAATGAGCGAGCTTTGGGATAAGTTTATTTTTGAGTTCTGCAAAGTTGATTTTTTCTGTTGGCATGGCGGACCGAATTGGCTTGGATGGATACTGCTAGAAATCGCAGGATTCCTGTCATTCATGATTTGTTTCTTTTTATTTTTGAATAATCGACGGACATTAGATGATCTTGGGCGTAAGAAATGAATCTATCGGCACCTAGCCTTGAGTGCTTCTGTCCTCACTGGTTCTTGACGCATACTTCCGATACCACCAGCACCAGCAATGGGCGACAAGGTTTACGACGAGACCAATGGATACGCCCCTCTCCGATAGCTTCGGCTCTGTGTTCAGATTAGTTTAAAGAAGACCCAAAATTGTTAAAGGCAGAGCCACCATGAGGACCTGGGCAGGATCCCCCGGCAGGGAATTTCAGATTCAGACAGGGAACAGGCTGACTTATCAGCTAATTAAACAGGGGGTATCTCTCGGTCATTCCCGCGGTTCCAGACAGGGGAAAGAGGCATTGGTCTTGCTCACAGATCCGATGGTGCTCCAACCGGTGCCTCCCAACGAGCGACGCCGCCAGGACTCTGTGAGACTACCACTCACCACATCACATGGATCAGGAGGACTTTATGAGGAACAAGCTACTACTGACTGGAATCGGGGCCCTCATGCTTGTGGGATGCACCACAGACGGGCGCGGTCCCCATGGCGGTGTCGGAGTGTCAATCGGGGGCGGGGCGCCGCCACCGGTCATCGTCGAGGGTCGGCGAGGCGGTCCGCCGCCCTGGGCTCCAGCTCATGGGCACCGAGCGAAGAAAGCCCGGCATCACTATTATTACTACCCGGATAGCGGCGTGTACATGAATGTCAACACAGGAGGCTACTTCTACTTAAATGGGGGCACCTGGCAAGTAGCCATGACGCTTCCCTCCACCGTGAGGTTCGACGTGAGCAACTACGTCAGCCTAGAACTGGAGACCGATCGGCCATATCTCTATCACGATGAACACAAGGTCAAGTATAAAGGGCCCGGTCGTTCCAAGAAACATGGGCATGGGAAAAAACACTGGAAAAAATAAAGATTAGCAGGGTGGGTTTGTGATGCTGGTGCTGTGTGACCAAATCCCAAACGCTGGGGTACAAAGAACTTGAGGAATGGACTCAGATCTCACGTGGCGGGTGGCCTCCTGCCATGATTTTCGGTCATTCGTAGTTGATCGATTATACGCTTTGCAGGGTTATACGCGGGGAATCCTGGCCACAAAGGCGGGCATAGCATCCCAGATGTAGTCGATGATGGAAACGACGTACTCGTGGGCAGCCTCTAGGTTGGCGGACCAATCCGGTATCGCCTCGCCAAGGTCGAGGATGGGTTCTTCCCTTTGATAACAAATCTGGTTGAACAGAAGCACCTCCTGGTAAAAATGCTGACGGATGAACTCCCTATGGTTCAGGCTCATCACGACAGGTATATCAGCTCTGTGAAGGAGGTCCCGAGTAAGTTTACGTGGCACATGGGGAGACGGATTGGCCCCTTTCTTCAGCAAGCAGCTCCTGACGAGCGAATGCACCGGTTGGGGAATCGCTTCAATACCGGCCGAACCGACGACGTAATCTGAGTCCGGCCCGAGCCACACCTTCAAGGCGTACTCCGCTACCATGCTACGAAAGACGTTCCCCGTGCAAATGAAGAGGATGGAGGGCATGGGCTCTGCTATGTTTCCGCCAGGTTGCTCTGAACCGTTTCAATTGTTCGTGTGCTGCCCCAATTAATTGCTGGATGTGGAATCGAACCGCGGTTCGTGGACCCTGCCTTCCCTCAGCTCGTGCCTCACACGGCTATCCACCGACGGAGAACCAAGACGCCAGTACGACTCCTCCAGCGAGAATCATCCCTCCACCGGCCATACGCCCTCCCCTCGGCCCAAAGGGGAGCACTTTTTCGATGAATACAAACAGGGTGATCCCGGCTATCCAAAAGAAGTTCATGACGCCGCCAAAGAAGAGTAACCCCATGAGGGCCCAGCAGCATCCGAGGCAAAACACCCCATGTTCGAGTCCCATGCGAAATGTACCGACTACACCTGGTCGCCAATGCTGCGAGATAAAATTCACAGGAGACCGGCAGTGCTCCAGGCAGACTTCTTTCAATGGTGTCAGTTGGTAGACACCCGCCGCGATCAGGATGCCTGCCCCGAGTCCACCGCTAGTCGTGATCATCATAGGGGACAACAAGGCCGCCTGGTGGAGAGCCCACTGCGCCAGCGTCGCGCCGACGCTAAACAGACACCAGATCACCAGGTAGCCTGAGACGAATACGACCGTGGGGACGAGCGGCGTCCACTCCTGGGCTGCCTTACGGGTGAGGGCTGCATAAATCAGCGTCATGGGAGCCGCGGAAGGGACCATCATGCCCACCATCATGACGGCCCACATGAGCCCCATGAACACGAAATCTGTTGAGGTCCAGGGAGTAATCTGTATAAAAGTCCCCAGCTCTCCAGAACCTATGTTCTTCATGTGGGCCGATAAGTTGATCAGATAGACCCACGCAAGAGCGGTCACCCCGGCCAGCGCGAGAAGAACCACCATTCGGTCGCGTCTCGGAAGCAAACTGGAGGGCGAGAGAGACTGAAACAGAGTCATGGGCATAGTGCACCCTGCGGATGGAGTTACATCGACCGCGTCTCTACCGAATCACACCGTCTTGGTTCATGTGGAGGATGTTGAACTGACCGTAGCTGCCAGACAGCTGCATCTGAATACTGGCCTGAACTCGTGACGTTCCGGTTCCCATTTCCGCGAAGGTGTACTCAAAGCCGTCGGGCAAGTGGATGCGCGCTCTGGAGTGGCCCCCCGTGTGAGGATTGACGATCGGAGATCCTTCAGACTCCACCAATCCGGGGACGTTCAACCTCGCCGTACGCGCCTCCACGTCAATCGCAAGCGCGATGGGTGCATGGAGAGGATCCAGCACTTGCGCCATGGTGCTGTTGTAAACATAGAAGTGTGTGGCACCCGGGGTCGTCGACTTGCCATACATAATCTTTCGGAGAGCCTCGCGCTGCGCGGCATCCGCACGCTCATCAATAATAGCCTGCTGCTTTCCGTTCCCTTCCGCAATCTCCCCGGGCCACTGAACAAGCAGGACGAAGTTCAGTCCATCAAGACGTATGTCGTTGAAATAGCCTTCATCAATGTGACCAGCAACGACTGCCTCACAGAACCCGTGTGTTGAGCGGGCGTTGAACTGGCAGGGGCACCCCCAAGCACACACGCAGTTTCCGTACTCCCTACCACGTATCATCCATCGGTCTGCCATCGTCATTCCCCCGTTCGTTTAGAGACGGTTACAACCAAACCCTGTCAGCATAGATCGTGTAGTCGGCGCAGCCAAAGCACGGAATAGGAGTACAGACGTTGGAGACAGAAGATTCCTATCAGCTTTCGCTGAAGCTGGCAATGCCTACCCTCAAGAATGCTGTATGGCCCTCACGGCGTTGTGCTCCAGTTCACGCATGACCGTTGGGATAATGGCCGAACGGGTCGCAGCCTTGAGAATACCCCCTTTGACCTTAGATTTGTTTTTGAACCTGCTCTTTCTGTCGTGATACCCGATAGAATATCAACCACATGAGATGATGTCGATCAAGAGGTTTTTGATCTCGCTGCTTCTTCCTTCTCCAACTGACCTGAAGGTATGAACAACAGGTCTTAGTTACGGCTCCTCTTCCGCCACTCCCACGGCGACCTCCTAAACATAAGAGCCCCACACTCGCAAGCGGTACGTAGCTTGCTGCTGTACCCTTTCACAAAAGTCCCCCAGGCCTAAGGTCTAAGAGAGTGATGGTATATGGGGAGTTTAGTGAAACCGTTGATCTTTAGTGTGAAGCCGTGGATCTTCACTACCAGAATCGGCGGGACTGTGGATAACTCCGATCTTCTAGCTACTCCTTCCCCACTGCATTTTTGCTGTCGCTGGTGAGCTTCGCCAACAGTGAGGTGAACTCCATCGGGAAGATGAACTTGGTGGATGGGCTGGCCCCGAGCGATTTCAGCGTTTCCAGGTATTGCAGGTTGAGGGTCTTCGTGTCGATATGCTGGGCGACGTTGAAAATCTTCTGCAACGAGAGACTGTATCCTTCCGCCCTCAGGATGAGGCTCTGGCGTTCGCCTTCGGCTTTCAGAATGGCTGCCTGCTTCTCTCCCTCGGCGACGGCAATGGCCGCCTCTCTGGTCCCCTCCGCCTCGGTGACGGTCGCACGCCGGCTCCGCTCCGCCGACATCTGGCGGGTCATAGCCTCCTGGACTTCTTGGGGCGGCGTGATTTCCCGAATTTCTACAGAGGTAATCTTCACGCCCCAGCGCTGGGTCACCTCATCCAGCTTGGATTGTAATATCCGATTGATCTGGTCCCGTCTGGCCAACACGTCGTCCAGCGGAATATCGCCGACGACCGCTCGAAGCGTCGTGATGGCAATCCCCTGCGACGCGCCAGCAAAATCCAGCACATGGATCACACTAGCGGTTGGGTCTACCACCCTGGAGTAGATGAGGAAGTCAATGGAGATGGGTGCGTTGTCCTTTGTGATGCAGGTCTGGTGTGGTACTTGAAGAAAGATTTCCCGTAGATCGACGCGGATGGGTCGATCAAGGAACGGAATAATGACGATGACGCCGGGCCCTTTCGGCTGCGGCAAGACTTTGCCGAGTCGGAGGATCACCATGCGCTGATACTCCGGCACGATCCTGAAAACGGCGAACACCACGATGAGCACCGCTATGAGGACGCCCACCAGATAATATTCCCCCACCATGCATCCCCTCCTTTCTGTCTTGTGCCCGCTGAACGCCGGCGGTGCAACTACGGGTTCCGTCGAACCGGGGCTACCGTATACTCGACTGGCATGAATGTCTAGATTCTAGAACCGCTATGCTATTGTGAGCAAGGCCGACCTTTCGGATGGACTCAAGAAACTTGCACGGCTGCATTCCGTTGAACGGACGCAGCATCAAAAGCTGAGTTCAGCCACAGAACAGCCACAATTTCATGGAATTGTGCTAAACCCGGAAGGCGGGCCTTGAACGCAACCTGTTGAAATGTGGTGCTGGAGGCGGGACTCGAACCCGCAAGGCTTTGGAAAGCCGCAGGATTTTAAGTCCATCAGCGAGGCTCCCGAATGAGTGGTGCGGGTGATGGGAGTTGAACCCATATGTCCTAGTAGAACTTGAGATTTTAAGTCTCATGCGTATGCCATTCCGCCACACCCGCACACCCCTCTCGTTGCAGATTTGTTGCTTCATCGGCAACACGTCCGCAACATTTGCCGCAACATGAATGTCCAACGGATATCATCCTATTTTCGATCAACCACTTCGTCGTAACTACCAGACAGAATCACTCGACCATCATCCTTGGGGGATTATATACCTGTACTCAAAATCGGAAACCACCTTTGGCAAGTCATCGTCCACTGTCGGATTGTTGTTCGTCGTACTTGACTCCGATGTCATCTTCGATTCTCCTCATACATGAAACCGCGTTTACGGTTCTCCCGTCGCAGGCCCGACAGCGTGTAGACATGACTCTTGAGTTGATTGCACGGACCGCATAACAGAACGCGGTTCGAGATGTGATTCAGACCACCATCGGCTCGCGGCGTGTTGTGATCCAGTTGGAGGTAGCGCGGATCGTCGAAGGTCCGGTCACAACCCTGACACTTTGATCCGTGCTGCTCCAATAGGTGCTTATACATCTCGGCCCGTGTCATCTTCGAGCCTCTGGGCTCAAACATCGTGACCTTCGTTCGCAGGTTCGGAGAGGCTGTCTTGGTATCGTCCGTGCGGGTCGGTGGGGTTTCTGTGAAGTGAACGTCCTCAGTGAACAGGCGTCCGTGTAGTTTCTCCTTTGGATCGGCAATCAAACCTTCCAACCTAAGACGGTCCAAAACCACCAGACGTGCGTTATCCCATATGTCAATTCCAACCCATTGACGGCGTAATTTCTCGGCAGCGATGCAGGTTGTAGCGCATCCGGCGAAGGGGTCCAGAACCATGTCACCTTCGTTGGAACTGGCATTTACAATGCGCTCGTAAAGAGCGAGAGGTTTCTGCGTGGGGTAGCCCATTCGCTCGCCTGACTGTGCTGGCAAGAGTAACTCCGACTCCGTCCACAGGTTGCCCGGCGATACCCCAACGTAGTCTTTCACGTAGGAACGACGTTCAAGCTTGCCATCCGTGATAACGATATTCCCCTTACGGTATTCCTCTTCCATGCGACTCACCTCAAGCCGCCACCCTGACGGAAAGGGCGGTTTGATGCCTCGGAATGCGTAGCACAAATTAGGCCGTGCCCCCATAGAAGGCTGACGCCAAGCGGACGGTTTTGTCTTGTACCGCTCTCCGTTCTCGTCAACATTGGGGAACTTCTTCACGATCTCCGCTTCGGTCAGGCCAACATTGACCAGAGGATCGAATGTAGCCGCTTCGCCTTTCGCATAGAACAAAAGGGAATCAGAATTGGCACCCCATGTCTTTGGGCTGTGTTGGCTGCCTTTCACTCCCGACTCATTGCGTCTGTGGATGATCTCATTCCTGAAATTACGCCACCCAAACACCGCGTCCATAACCGCCTTCAAGTAGTGTGACGCTGTATGGTCACAATGTAGGTAGATTGAACCAGTTGGTTTGAGAACCCGGTGCATTGCCAGTAACCGAACGGCCATGAAACACATGAATGCACCCATGCCATCGGAATGAGCGTAACGTGCGCTTTCAATGGCTTCCATGAGGCGTGGATGGTCATCGGTGATTTGATCGGTCCAGTCTTCGTGTACATCACGTTCCCATGACCATCGGTCTTGGAATGAAACACCCGCCGCTAGGCTATCGGGGGTCGCATGGAAATCTCTGGATTTGTTGAATGGTGGGTCAGTGGCTATCAAATCCACGGATTCACTGTTCATGGCCCTGAGGATAGGGAGGTTATCGCTGTGAAACAGAGTGCGATTCTCGAAGTTGCGTTCGGCCATAGGGTTGGGTTCCGGTGGTTCGGTCAGCACAGTAACCACTGAAGTCGCAGGTGTCAATTCGATCATGTCGAAGAAGCCGCCAACGACCGCATCTGCATCGTCAATAGACACTGGGGCGTCAGTTAATTCACTAATATTCATACAGCCTCCAAGACTTTCACCGCGTCCAACAAATTCGTTGGGCACAGGTGCGCGTACCGCATCGTGGTGATGATGTTGGTGTGACCGGCCCACTCCTGCACGACCTTGAGCGAAACACCCCGCTGCACGAGGCGAGACACACAGGTGTGCCGGAGCGCATAGGGAATGAACTGCTCGTCGTCCTGCAGGCCCATGTGCTGCTTCATCCGATCCCAGGCGTGAGTAAACCAATAGTTGTTGTATGGGAATAGCACCGCGTTCTTGCCCACCAGTGCAGCCCGTCTCAAGAGGATGTCCCCTACCCTCCCCGTCATGGGAATAGATCGGGCTTTGTGGTTCTTCGTCTTCCAGATATTGATAACCTTTTCATCGAAGTCCTGAGACGTGACACGCCACAACTCCGAAGGGCGCATCCCGGTGTCGATCAAGACGCACAAGACCTCGCTATGCTCATCCTTCCCCCACATGTCGAGGATGGACAGGCATGTGACCTCTTCGCTTTTGGACAGAAACCGAATGCGTGACTCGGATTCTCTCAGCCGAGCAATGTGCGGACGCGCCGAGAGTTTCCCGCGCTGCTCTGCGACGGTCAACATCTTTGACAATGCCGCCAGCTTCCGGTTGATGGTGCCGTTCGCCTTCCCCTGCTTCAGCATCTTTTCCACGAGTGCATCAATAATTTCAACAGAAACTTTTGAGATCGGCGTGGCCGGTCCCAGGATGGACACGATCAGTTCTCCGTTGCGAGCAAGGTTTACGCTGTCCAGCTTGTCCTGCCACGCCACTTCGATGGTCTTGTCGAGTGCCTGCCGGAGCGTCCAGGTTGGATCTCCGTTGACCCCGCCGGTGTCCTTCAGCATCTCTGCTCGAAGCTCTGCCTGGGCAAGCTTCGCCTGCTCCAGCGAGCTACAGGTTTTGGTGCGTTGGATACCGTTGACCGTCACATCAACTAGAAAACTATTCTTCCGCTGTCTGATGCCAGCAGAAAGTTTCATGATGCCCTCCCCTCTGCACTCACAATGTGTGACAACTGTTTAACCAGTTTTATCCCCTTTGGAGTCAAGGCGACGATCTTGCGCCGGATATCCTCAGGGTTCATCTCTAGTGTCACGAGGCCAAGCCCAGGCCGCTTCAACCAGTGCCGATCTGACAAGGCGGCGACATTGCGCGAGGCCGAGGACTGAGAGACCCCGACCTTGCCAGCCACTTCAGACACGCCGATGCCGTCTCTTCGCGCCACTTCTAAAAACACTGAGAAGGTTTGCACCGGCATCGCGTCGTCAACCACCCTCAGAGCGTTCATCACTAACTGCAGCATCCTTAATTCCTTCTGGTACATACCGCCACCCCCTTGTTACATATACAACTATCGGGCCGAAGTATATTACGTACTCCCTTTACTTATAAAATACAAAGCCAAGGTCATAGTACGATTGAACCCACACCTGCAACTCACCAACAAATGGAATCCTAAGCCCGAAAAAATGTCTCATTTGGTTTCGGCCTCTCTCATGTGCAATAGGTTTCGCACTGCCCTTGGTAATTACAGCACGTTGTGCAGACTTTTGAGCTTCCATCTGGAAGAAGAATAGTTGAGGTTGTACAACTCGCAAGTGCATTTGTGGGGAGCATCAGCAGCCCAACCACCACAAGAAACAACCGAGCGCGGCCTAGCAACAACAGCCACATGGCAAAAATGCTGCCTGCTATGAGTGCTACTGCTCTAACTCTATTGATGGTCTCCATCTGCTTTCACCCACTTCCATGCGTACATTGTACCCACTGTCAATGATACGTGTCAATGGTGCCGCCACACGCCCCTGCCAAGGGCCGTAACTCCGGCCTGCGCTACCCTTTAGCTTCGGTACGTCTCTGCGGGTTTCTTCCCGTTCCGATAATAGTTTGGAATCGTCTTGCCAAGCTCATCCCCCCACTGTAGCCACCCTTGCCGACGCTCACAGGCGAACAGTTCCAAGTAGGGATCGGGACTGCACGATTCAATGATGTTATAGATTTCGTCAGGTTTCCTTGAATGCTCCCGCTTTTGCGAATGAAGAATGTTGACTTGTCGGCGACCTGGGGCAAGCGTTCGGAGGTTTCCGCGTACCCCAAACAATACGAGTTCGGTGGCGTTGCGAAAATAGAAACCAACCCCTCGTCCATCAGACCCGCCGTCTTTTCTCAATACCAAACCACGTTCCCTACGGCAAGAGAGCATTCGGGCACCACAAGTACAAATGACACGGATTGTCGACAATCTCTTGCACGGGCAACTCGCAAATCTCATCAAGGCTCATGGTTTCGTACCGACGTAGCCGATGATGTTCTGGGGCCATTTTCCCAGTTCGGTTCGCAAATCGCCACGGTGGATCGGCTAAGAGTGGAGAATTTGGACGGGAAGTTACTCGTGTTCCACATATAACCCCCGCCTGCGCTACCCTTTAGCTTCGGTACGTCTGAGGGCATGAACCAGGCTTTCTAGCGTGGCTTGGATCATTGGAACCGGCACGGCGTTTCCGGCGTGGTGGCGCGAGTGAGCGTTGATTAGGATCTATCTTGGTGCGGTCTGCAACGAGTTGCCCGTAAATATTTTCCCATTTGACTAGATCAAGGCCCTTGGTTAGCCCTCTAGGCTTGTTTGGCAATCTCTTAATCGGTGATGATAGAGAATCCACGTCAAGGTCAAGGTCTTGATACGGAACATCCGAACGGATTTCCAGAACTGCTAAGTGACCCTTCGATGGATGGGTATAAACTCGCTGGACCGTGAAACCAGAACCAGCATCGAGAGTCTGCTGGATTTTCCCCATGTTTCGGCTCGATGGGTCTACAGTCAGCCAATGCGTATAGTCCTTTGATGTTTGTTCTCGCCGCGCTGCACGCACTCTCGCCTCAATGATAGGCGTAAAATAATCAGCGTGTTCAAGCGGGTTCTGTGCTCGACACAACGCCTGTTCATCCTTCTCCTTCAGGGCGTCGACAATCACCTTCACGAGGACCAGTTTTTGACGCCCACCCAGCCACACGCTAGGAAGTTCCTGCTTAATCTTCTCGATAACCTTCTCAGCTTCCAGTTCTCGCACCTGGTCGTCGTTCTTATCCATTTTGTCTGTCATCCCCATCGTGACCCCCATAGGCTTGCTTGAGCGCAGTCACGGTCTCTTTGATCGAGGGCGGCCGGGATTCTTTTCCCGGCACTCATGCGATCAACTCGCTCACCTGATGACGCATGATCCTGATGCTTCTGATGGGCCGCGATGCGCTCCCGCGCTACCTGGCAGTAGTCTTTTGAACTCTCGATCCCGATCCATTTCCGCTCGCACACTTCTGCGGCGATCGCGGTTGAGCCTGACCCAATAAATGGATCGATGATGATCTCAGCGTTGGTGGAGTGAATACACCGTTGTGCAAATTCGACAGGGAACGGAGCAGGATGAGGATTGTTACGTTCCTGGGGAATGTGCCAGACATCACCTTGCGCATTGGCTTTCGCTGCGAGCTGAAAATTTGATTTACAGATTAAATAGATCACTTCATAGGTCGGGAGGAAGTAGCCTGGATTAAAATTGATCCCGCCAGCACGCTTCCAGATGATGATCTGACGAACGGGGAAGTCCTGAACAATGTCAGTGCGGTCTTGGAACAGCCCGCGCTGCACGCGCCATTTGTGATTCCATTTGTGATTATAGAAAATTGCGCCGTCCTCCCTGAGCACCCGCAGCATGGCGGTGAGGCAATCGCGCTGCCATTTGACGTATGCGTTATGCGGCATCGTGTCCTCATGGGACTCGTAGCCTTGTCCGTCCTTCATGCCGTTCCCTGTACTCTTGCGGAGATTATAGGGTGGACTGGTGACAATCAGACCGACTGAGGCCGCTGGCATTTTGTTCATGAGGTGCAGACAGTCGCCGCAATGAACTTTGCCAAGCCACGGCTCCATTATTGCTTCCTTAACTAACCGCGTTGTGTTTTCCATTGTGGCCCCCTTGTGTTGCTTGTTATACACCTACATAATATCCATATATGGAATCATTATGCAAGCCCAAAAACCAGGGGGAGTAAACCCTTCGCGTGATATTTTCCCCACGGTTTTTCTCCGATGTGTTGCCCTTGTTTAGTTTGAGGTAAAAACAGGGAATGAGAGGCAAGGAAGCAAAAGCTTTTGGAGCAGAGAATCGGAGGGTATGCCTTACCGGATGGTAGCCGCAGGATACAGTATCCGATGCTAGCCCCCTGTTTCCCTGCATATAAGGGGCTTTGTTGCTTGCCTTGTTGCCCTGGCCCCTATCCCTCCCCTAGCACTTGGATTTCGACCTATGGTATGGGGGGAAAGGGCGGGGGGGATGCTTTATTGATATACCCTCACGGATTTTTGTAGAAAAATTTTCCTTGACGGCATCAGATTATAGCGCCTTGACTCCACTTGCTTTTCAGTGGATGGAGGTACAACTCTCCTCTGTTCATTGAGCTACGGGCGCACTCGGCTCAGGGGGTTTGAGCGCCCCCTGGGCCGCCCGTGATGTATGAACCTCCTTCAAAAACTCATCATCGAATACTTTTGGATGGTGGTTATCTTCTACGGAATCGTGGCGGCCTTGACTGCTCTCGCATGGCTCACCAGGCTCACCAAAAAGAAGACTTGACCGCAACAGACTCTCGCGAGTAATCTCTGCGCAAAGCTCAGTGACACGTTTATAGAACAACTATCCATTGAGCTACGGGCGCGCCACGAGTTTCAACGGCGGTCCAGGGGGAAACTCCTGGGCCGTTTGTTATTCTTCGCCCGGCAGGCAAGCAGAACTAGCCTTGCGCCATACTTCACAACCCTTCTAGAATGAGTCTCCCTGAGCCTTCTTAGACGAAGACCTACGGGGCCGTCTAGCGAGGTCACTCTAGCTATGGAGAAGCACTATCCACCAGAACACACAGCAAGAAATTTTCATTGCATCCACTGTGGAGTCTATGCTGCGCAGTATTGGGGGGTTCTCTATTATCAAGAGCGCTCCGCGAGCAGGATTCTCAAAGGGCTCGACTACTGCGTGTGCAACCACTGCGGCAGGTGGAGTTACTGGTACGAGAGGCGCATGATCATTCCTTCCGAAGCGCCTGTTCCTCCACCACATACAGAGATGCCACAGGCCTGCGTATCCGACTACGCCGAAGCTCGAACCATAGTGGCCGCATCACCGCGAGCCACATGCGCACTCCTTAGGTTGGCACTCCAGAAACTCATGGTTGAGCTTGGCGAGAAGGGAAAAAACATTAACGATGATATTGGGAGCTTGGTCATCAAAGGCCTACCTGTCCCGGTTCAGAAGGCACTCGACTTCTGTCGGGTGGTGGGAAATAACGCAGTTCACCCAGGTGAGATTGAGATCAACGACACACCAGATATCGCGAACAACCTCTTCGAAATGATGAACTTCATCGTTGAGGACCGCATAGCACGGCCCAAACAGATTCAGACGCTATATGAAAAACTGCCCGAAGGTGCTCGAAATGCAATCGAAGCCCGTGACGTACCCAAGAGTTAACTCCCTGTCATCCTGTCATTCCAGGCACTCCGCAACACTGTTTTGAGACGTTAAGAGTCATTGCTATAACAGGTGTTCTCGACACAATGAATGAAGTTCACCCAACCTCAGAGCCACCACCATCATTGTAGCCCCGCTGCTCGCTCGCATCCTTGTCAAGACAGTGGGGCGCGGGTGGCGAGGAATTGTCCGTGATGCATCTACTTGACCGCTACTTTCTCAATCCTCACTGGCGAACAATAGGCAAACTCGGTCAAGAAAAAATCTTGGGTATCTCTGCGACGGCCATCATTGTGGTCCCTCTGCTGTCACGTACGTTGGTCAAACTGAACGAAATGGAAAGCACACTCCGGCAGTCGTACCCAACTCTTGAACCGTTGTTTCCGCTGATCAAGTTTCACTTTCAGCTCCCATTCTCGATCAAGCTCGTTGTCTGGCCAGCCTTGTTTGCCATGATCGGAAAGCTGGTTTATGAAGGTGCGTGTCCCCTTTACCTAAAGGCAGGTGATACGTTCGAAGCGTTCCGTCATTCTCAGGCAAATGCCACAAATGCACTAGAAGATGCCTTCCTCAAGTTCATGCAGCAATCCGACGATAGAAAGATAGGACAACTGGTAAGTGGTCTACAAGCGCTTGACCGGACCATTACAGAACCTGCTTTACGCCAAGGCGTGCAAACAAAATGGACGGCTTCGACCGTGGTTTCAATTAATTCGCCACATCATCCGTATCCGAAAGGACCTATAACCCATATCATGCGACTTCCTGAACTTGCTGGACCTATCTTCTACGTGCTTCAGGATGTGATGGATGATTGTAGGAAACCTGGAAGGATTATTTGTGCGTATGCTTACTACTTCGCCATTGTACTACTCGGTTCGGCGCTCCTGATTCAATTGAGTTGGGTATACCAAGGGCTGATGTTGTAGAGGACCTTGAGGGCGAACCTCTGTGCCGTGAGGCAGGAGCAATTCGGCAACAGGAGGCGGTGCAGGCATCTTTAATGGCTTCTACCACTCCATAGTTTCCTCCCTGAAGAACACACAGAACGCGCAAGCACCGGCGGCAAGGCCATCACATCCATCGTCCCACCATGCAACCCCTCATAGATTTCACGACCCCATGGCACCCCGTACCAACACGCCTTGCTTGACCACTCCTGCGGGTCAATCATCGTGCCGTCATCGAGCAGCAACCAGCTATGAACCCACCACTTGTCCTCAGCAAATGCAAACCCAAACCACGGGCTGCCGCCACCGAGGATAGACATCTCAAGGACCATCCGGTGACAATCAAGAGGACGCTGGTTGTCAAAGACCACATGATGAGGGCGCACTTCTCTGCCGTGGTTCAAGAGCAGTTCAGCGATAGCAGGCGGGCAGCATTGGTCAAGGTAGTCTTGAAGCTGGAAGGCTCCGAAGCGAAGATCGAGTAGTTTGAGTTGAAGGTGAAAGAGTGCGGAGCCTTGGCGTTGGCTCGTACAGCCATCCTGAGCGTTGCCCATTGTTTGCGCCCTTTCATGGACAGGTGGTATGGAGTGGAAGGGAATTGTCCGTAAAACATCTTCTTGATCGGTATGGTCTGAATCCCAGGGATCGATCGATTGTGCCCGCTGTTATGCCCGCGATTAGCTCCATTCTACGTAAAACCCCTACATGTTCCAGACGTGTTCTCTCCACACAATAAACCACCCAAATTCACCTGAATTGACCTGAACAGAACGAACCTGTCAGAACGGCGCAAACCCGCTACTTGCGCGGTCTTCCGCTGTTGTGACAAGGAGTTATGAGGAAGTACTAGAAAAGCTTAGAAGGCTGAGGAAACGCAAGGGCTTACAGTTTCACCACCTGATGCCAGGGTGCCAGGTGTTATTACGGTGTTAGCCTGATAGGACGTTAGCTGCGACACGGCCCGACGCAGGTCCTCAGGCTCGACGGTATTATACCGCCGATGCATGCGTTCAGACTTGTGCCCGACGATCTTCATGGCTGTCGTCGCGTCCACCCCTGCCCGCCTGAGGTTCGTACTTGCCGTGTGCCGAAGATCGTGAAGCCGAAGGTTGGTAATCTCTGTCCGACGGCATGCCTTGTCAAAGGCCGTCTTGACATCCCTAATTGGCTTGTCTTTGTACAGGAAGACGTGCTGAGTGTCCAGTCGTCGCTCCTGCCATAGCTCAGTGAATACCCGATACACTTCTTGGGTCATGGGCACCGTGCGTGACTCCCCGTTTTTGGTGTGTCGCAGTATAAACTCTCTGCGTTGCATATCGACATCTGGCCATTCCAACCTCAAAGGTTCCCCACGTCGAGGACCCAGCGTATAGAGCACAATCAAAATCCGTTGCAGATGTGGAGCAGCTGCCCCTAGCAATCGCCTCCATTCGTCACCGTTGGCAATACGATCCCGCTCATTCTGAGGATTCGGTTTCGGAGCATGTGCCGCCGTTTTAGGATGCTCCTTGGGAGCCCCTCACACAGTGCCACCATGGGAGTGGCGGAAGGGTCGGCAGTCCTGCTAGGAGTTCAGGAAGTTGCAGAGTACGCGGAAGGATGGTATAGAGCCCCCTGAATATTGCGCGAGGAATATTGTGCTGCTAGTTATTCTTGGAGCTGGTGCCTCCTACGATTCTGCCCCATCGCGGCATCCAAGGGATGCTCGCTATCGTGAGATGCCGAATCGTCCTCCTCTCGGCAATGAACTGTTCGGTGACCGGCAAGACTTCGGGGAGGTGATGAACAAATATTGGCAATGCCTCCCGATCATCCCGCGATTGCGGCACATTCCCACTGGCAGCACTGTAGAGGCTATGCTCCAGGATCTAGAGACGCAGGCAACGCATAATCCTGATCGTCACCCACAACTTGCGGCCATTCGGTACTATCTCCAGGAAATCTTATGGGTAACCACAGAACGCTGGTTAGAAGAAACCAAGAACCTTAGCAATCACAGGACCCTGGTGGATGACATCAAGCAGTGGAAAAAGCCGGACGAGAAAGTCTGCTTCGTCACGTTCAATTATGACACCCTGTTGGATCAGGCCCTGAGTGACAGGGGCCACCGATTCACAGAATTATCGGACTACATTGCCAGAGATTTGATGCTAGTTAAGTTACATGGCTCTGTAAACTGGGTTCGCATCGTGACCGCGATGTCTGACGAAGATCAGAATGTCGGCAGAACAGACTTAGCAAGGCGATTGATAGAAGATTATGCTAACTTAAAAATTTCCAGAAAATTTGTGTTGGCCGGCGAATATCCGCCATCACCTCGGAATAAGAGGCCAGTTGTACCTGCACTGGCTATTCCTGTTGAGGGGAAACTGGACTTCGAATGTCCGTCTGAGCATGTTGAGGCATTGAAGGCCTTCGTACCAGAAGTCAGGAAAATACTGATGATAGGCTGGCGTGCCACTGAACAACCGTTCCTTGAAATCTTAAAGCACGGACTCGGGCAGGCTAACCCGCACATTATGGTGGTGAATGGCTCCGAATACGATGCGGAGGACGCAGCCAACCGGATACGGCGGGCGGAAATTCCCGCTCACTATAGTATCACTCCCGATGGCTTCACGGATTTTATCATCAGCAATCGAGCGAGAGAGTTTCTGAATACATGACTCATGCGGGCTAAGTGGTGGGTGATAGATCCTCGCCGCCGAACGCGCCGTTACCTCCGGACCTCTACTTTTCGCCTTGGACGGAAAGTTCCCAACGGTAGCCGTCAAGATCATAGAACCACAAGCTCATGTGAGGTGAGCCCGGTGACTCCGGGCCAATTTCGTTGCCGAGATCTTCCACCTTTACCTTGTGTTTCTTCAGGTGCCCAAGCGCTTTTCGCAACACCCTCATGTTCGGCAAATGAAACGACATATGGCCAATCGTTTTCGGTGAGGGCTTACCTTTCGACAACGCGATTGTTACATTGTCGTTGCCAACTGCGACGCCCTCTTCGAACTCGAACTCTTTGCGCAATCCCAGCACACGCACGAACCATTTCGCGCTGCGCCGCGGATCACGGGCGGCGAGCCCGAAGTGACCGACAGCCCCAATTGTAAACGGTACCTTCACGGCGACTACCATAGCGGAAGACATGAACGTGTCGGCAGATGGCAGTTGATGTCAGGCATGACTACTGACTTATCTATCCCTAATTGGAGATGACCCTGGGCGCCTGGAGGCGGTGGAAACAGTCCCGCCAGAGTGTGGCTGTGTCTTGGTCAAAGATGCCGATCGACTCTGGCGGAAGGGTCGCCCACGCCCCCTGGAGCATTTCATATGCCAGCTGTCCTGGAATCCACTTGGCAAATCCAGCAAATACCCGGAAGGTTTCGTTCGGTTTGGCCTGTGTAATGATGCGTTCCAGGACCCCAGGTGAGCCCCCCACATAGACCCCGTCGAAAACCGATCGTGTGTCTGGTGGAGGCTCCTTGACTCGGAGCAGCAGGAGGAAGCGACGTGGCTCTACTGGCCCACCCGTGAACAGCCGATACGTGGTTCCCTTGAGCGCGGGGAGGTCCGGCAACGCCTCGGACAAGAGGACGTTAGTGGAGCGATTCAGAATGAGCCCGAGTGTTCCCCCAGACCCGTGCTCTACGACGAGCAGGACGGCTTGGCGGAAATTCGGATCATCCACCGTTGGACTGGCGACTAAGAGCACACCCTTTGTGACCGACGACGGCTCGAATTCCGTCCCTGCCAGTGCCGGCACCGCATGCAGGACGGTCAAGAGTCCCCCGACCAGGAAGCTTGCGATGGCTCTCCGTGCACCGGTGAGACCAGGCACGCTCGAGTCCTCAGACGGAGGTAGCATGGGGAAAAGTATTGGGGACATTCTATATTCTCACCGGCTCTGATGGAAATTTGGCGACAGGCTACGACTCGCTGCCGGTGGGTGTCAACTCAGCGAGGCACGAAGGTCATGGAAGCCTCGCAGGGATGCGTATTGTAGGAGGGAGGCGAAGAAGGTCGCAAGGGCGATGAGTGGAGAAACTGGACGGATTTCAGCAACGGGCGAGAACTCTTGACCGTCGACACCCCCACGGCGGCACCGGCTGCGGATCGGCCCACAAGCCCACGCCTCGCACCCCACGTTTCAGCTTCAAGCTGTTCTAGCGTCGTATCCCCTAGCGCATATTTCCCATACCACCAGCACCAGCCGCCTTTGACCGGCGTGTATGGGTCGGCTAGAAGTCATCCTTGCCAGCTAATGCGCCAATTCGTATCGAACGGCACTGAGTAATTTCCCCATATCGAAGGGTTTTTGAAACGTCTGACGAATACCAAACAGCTTGGCCACGTTTAGCTGACGCTCGCTCTCTATGAAGCCAGACATGGCGATGACTTTGGCGTTGGGAAAGTCCCTGATCAGGTCCAACATCATTTCGGAGCCATTCATTTCAGGCATGACAACATCGGTAATGATTAAGTCCACTGGGCTCTCTCGATACAGCTCAAGGCCAAGACGGCCATTCGACGCTTCAAGGACTTCGTGGCCATTCCCTTCCAGTGCCTTACGGAGTAGAGCGCGTATTGGTGCATGATCATCAATGACGAGTACTCTTGCCATGGGAGGATCTCCTTGACCGCCCATCCATGGTTTCGTGGTTCGGTGGGCAGTTCCTCTAGAAGGAGCATAAAGGATGCCTTGGAACATGGACTGATCAAAAGAAGGTAACTTCCATGAGGGGAAGGTAACTTCCATGAGGGGAAGGTAAATCTATGATTTTTATAGACCTGCTTTGTTCAGGTCTTTGTGACTTGTGACCCAAAATCCAACAACTTGTCCACAAATACCTTCACAAATACCTTGAGGAACGGACATGTATCTCACGAGGCGGGTAGTCTACCTTTCTGGTTTTGGAGCAAAAATTTCACTTGCTGCTTTTTCGCCACCCCCAAGTGGCACCCCCCCCCACCCATCATGGGCATGGGACTCTTTTAAGAAATGCACCCGGGAGAGAAAAAGGGGGCACTTTGTCAGCAGGGGGGGGCCTGTTCGAGGACTCCTACGCCTAGTTGTTCATACACCTCGTGAGAATCCTGTGCAGCACGACGTGGCAGATGGCATTCCTTCCTTCGGATGGAATCCTCACTCTAGATCCGACCTGATTTATAGGGGGAAGGTCAATTCCTCCTTATAAGTGTATATGCACCTATATGACTAAAAAATGGGCGGCGTTGTGGTGCGCCGATTGATTCATCAACTGTGCCACCTTGGTGTGGGCTCTCCGCGCCATGGCGGTCACCAGGAGGTCGTTCTTCGTCATGACGAAGGGACTCCCAGGGACCTTCAACTGCAGGGTTTCCTGCCCGACCGGCGCGGCTTCGAGTAACGCCAGGAGATCGTGGTACGCTGCTTCCGCACGAGTGGGATCCAGCAGCTCGGCGACAATCTGCGTCGCGCTGCCATCGGGCGCCACCACGCTACCGCGATACTGCGGAACCTCCATGACGGCGGTGCGCACTTGATCGGCCTGTGCCTGCGTCTGCGACGTCAAGTCGATGAACGATTCCCCTACCAGGCCGTCTACAGTGCCAATGATATTGTTCTCACTGGCGAGGCTGATGATGCGCTCGGGATCGACATTGCTCACCGTCGCCAGCCGTTCCGTGAGCCAGATCACAAGGTTAAGGCTGTCCGGCGTAAACACGCCGTGCGGTTCCTCGTTCACCACTGCAACCACGATCGGATCCTGTAGGAGGAAGATGTCCTTGACGTGCTCCCGATAGACTAAGGCCGGGTGAATCGCTGGGATAAAGGCCTTGGCCGTCGTGCCCGGCACCAGGTACGGTCCAACCGCACCCATGGTCACGAGCACGAGCAGGCCGAGCGTGACGAGTATCGTGGGATACGTGGTGACGTCATCAAAAAACCGGCCGATACGGGTGGTGAGTCGTGTTGGGTTCATGATTGTTGGGTTCGTGATTGTCGTGTTCATCGTCGTTCCTCCTTATAAGTGTATATGCACCTAATTGACTAAAAAAGGGGCTCCTTTACGCGGGCCCCCGTCCCATCTGGCTCTTGCGTCCCGCCATCTGCTGAATAAACCGTAGGTAGCCCAGCAGCCGGTTAAACCGGGTGTCGCCGAACGCCCGCAGGGTGCCGGCCTGCGCGCGTCTCCATAACGGCAGCCCCTTTGCCACGGTCTTGAGACCTTTGGGCGTTACTGACACGCTGCGTGTGCGCCGGTCCGTTCCTGACATACTCTGCACCAGCCCCTGCGCTTCCAGCGGCTTGAGATTCCGTGTCAAGGTCGTCCGGTCCATCACCAATTCCTCCGCCAGGTACGTGCGGGTCGTCGTGCCCATCCGGGCGATCCCGACGAGCATCGAAAACTGGGAGGCTCGGAGGCCACAGGCCTGCAGACTCTCATCGTACTGCTGGGTCACCACCCGCGACGCTTTCCGTACGTTGGCGCAGGCACACTCCCGCAACTGCGAGAACTCCTCTTGTTTGATCTGCGCTGCTATATTCATAATACGTGTATATACATCTTTTCAAGGAGGTTGTCAAGCCCCTAGTCAAAAAAATTGAACCGTCCATCCATATGTCACGGTCGTACTCTGTGACAGCCCCGGCGATCGCACCAGCGTGCCCCAGATCGATGGCTTGGAAGTGATTGAATTGTATGGTGTTTATCTATGGTGCCAAGCGGGTTGGCGATCGAGTTCTGGTCGAATTCATTGGCACTGAGATTTCCGAGATATTCGGCCTGGATAGTTAGAGGGACGAAAACAAGGAGACTAGCGAGCAGGAGTTTCATACGGCACCTCCTGGCTGGGCCTGCAGCCTAGTCCTCGGTTGAGCAGGGCGCCAAGGAAGGTTTGCTGGACTCACCTATTACAATTAGAACACCGGGGGGGTCGTTCGGGAGGCGGGGGCCTGTTTAGGGAACCCCACGCGAGCCGTGCATACATCGTGTGAGATCCTGAGCAGAACAACGTGGCAGACGGGCCTCCGTGCGGTCAGATCCTCACAGCGGATCTGGACCCGTTTAAGGGGGCTAGGTCAGGGCCTGTCAAGCGTGGCGTACAACCGATGCCTTAAGTCCTTGTGCTGGTGCCACTCCCACGGCCGCACTGGCTAAGAATCAGCCCACAAGCCTTTCCGCGCCTCTCGCGCTACGGATGCGTCAGAGTCCTGCTTGTGCTGGACTTCGAGGGTGTCGCCGTCGCGGGCGGAGACACCCCTCCCTTCAAGACTTATAGGCGATACAACGGAGATACAGTACGCAGATGTACAGGATAGTTGTAAGTATGGCACTCTTGCTCGCGGAGCAGATGGATCGCATCTTGAATAGCAGCGGGCTATTGTCGATGTGTTTGATCTCGAATATCTTCCTGAATGCTCTGTAGTTTCCGGAGGTTCTCATCCAGTAAAATAAAACCCTTCGCGATAACTGAACCCATCACAGTGACAACTCCAAGAATTAGCCAGAGGATGGTCTTCTCCTCTAAGTCAATCGCCACGCCCACGGTCACGCCTACGCCCCAAAGAAGAATATAGAACCCAAAATATATGTAGTGTTGAAAGGTTTTCATTACATCTTGCCTCCAAGCTCCGTTGAGTGATCTCCACCGGATAAACTCCTGCGTTCATGCCGCAGGTTACCCGTTGGTAGTCGTTTCATGTGAATCCCTCGGCAAGTCATGGTCACTCATTTCTTGATCGGCTTCCACTCCCGCGCTAGTTCTTCCGCCTCGACGATTTGGGCGTGGGTCATCTGTTTGGCGAGCGCATCACGACGCCCGACTGCGTCCTCGTTTCCGTTCGCTTCCGCGAGGTTGTACCACTTATGGGCCTGGGCATAGTCCTTCGGCACGCCCTGGTCGTTCGCATACAGCATCCCAAGGTTGCGTTGCGCTTTTGCGAGTCCCTGTGCCGCGGCTTTCTTCCACCAGTGCCGGGCTTGCCTAAAGTCTTGCGGCACGCCTTGGCCGTGGTAATACAGCACCCCGATGTTGTACTGGGCTTCTACGACTCCCTGCTCGGCTAGCGGTCGCCACTCGCGCAAGGCTGTCGTGTAGTCGCCACGGTCATAGGCCTCATCGCCCGCTTGAAAATCGGCCCAGGTTGGAGTGGAAAGACAGACGATCAACAGCACGAGGGCGATGGGGAATCGGAGAAAGATAGGCATGGGAGCCTCGCAGGAAGGGCTATTCTAGGAAGGTGACAAAGGAAGGCGCAAGGACAATGAACCTAGAAATAGGTTGTTCGAGGGAGCGAGAAAACTGCTCTGCCAGTAGTTCACGCCCTTGGAGCGTTGGCTGTTTGTTTAAGGATTGCTGTTGTCATCGTAATACCCTCCTGTATTCACTTATTGATTTGTGAGTCTTGAGAATGATTTCAGGATTCTCCACCACATCCTCCTACAGACGCTCCCTGCACCAGTCATGAATCGGCTTATGCAGCCCGACATACGTCTGCTGTTCCCTTGAGCTTTCTCTTTCACATACTCTAGAGCCTTCTGGTCATTATTGGCGGCTTCCCATATCACCCGAAGGAAGTCCACAGGATCCGCGCCAATGCTTTTCAAAAATCGGCGATCTCCCCCACAGCTATACATGAGTTCAGGAGGTAACTCACCACGGAGTTTGGCTTGAGCCTTCGCAATAATCCGCGGAAGCCACGTAAAACCGCCGAGCGTTGCCTCCTTCGGCGGCATGGCGTTCATCGAGATTCGATGTGCCGCTGGCTGGCCGTGTTGTTCCTTGAGAAAATAGTCCCGACGAACACCGGTGATGCAAAGAGCCACGTCAAACGACGGTTCTCCGACCTCCACCCAATCTTCCACGAAATCGTAGAGTTCTTGAGCGGTGCACCCAATTGACGTGACGCGAGGAACCTGGCCTCATCCGAATTCACCAGATTCTCAGCCTACGTTCTCCTGCGTGGTACTTCTCCACCACACGGTCATACACTTCCCTGAACCTTATTGCCCAAGGTTCATCGTGTGATATCAATTCCATCATGGCTCTTCTCTTTTCCTTTTTGATGCCCCTCACGGGTTCATTTAATGCTTAGGCATTGAGTGCTAGAATTGCCGTTCGCATTGCGTGAGCACAAGGAGTTCCCATACAAGTCTTGCGTCTCATTCTCTTCCCACGGAACACGAAGGATTCCACACGGTGACTCTACCTTGGAATGGCCCAGCGTTGTAGGTCACAGCGCATTGCACAGGGAAGCAACGGGAGAGGGGCGAAGCGTGAAGGTCATGGGAGCCTCGCAGGGAGGCATATTCTAGGAGTGATGCGTGGAATGAGCAAGGCCGATGGACGCGATGACTAATACGGGCGTCGGTCTTCTCGTGGCGGCTGCGAGTGCCCTTTAAAACGGTGTTTTTTGTCCAAGGAACCGCACGACACCTAGTCCTATAAGAACCATTGTTTCAGTTTGTCGAGAATCCCTTGGTTCTTAGTCTGATATGAAATCTCCCACATTAACATTCCATCTTTTCCGCCGTGCCAGAACTCAAGAAATTCGCCCGAGAGGCTCGCCAGAATATCGGGATGTTTCGGGCGAAGGCCTGAAATATGCGTCTTAATGTCAGTAAGATCAGATTGAAGGTCCCTGAGTCGTTTGTGAGCCAGGACAAGGTTACCTTCTTGTAGGGCAGCTGAATGTAAATGATGCTTTGCGCGAAGGCGTGCTCTCAAGACGGCAATCTGGTTTCTCTCAATCGCATCAAAGGTTGACGACATAAGCAAGACGCCAAGAAACTCATCGATCCTGCGCCACCGATCAGTGATGATCGCATTCAGCTCTTCAATCGACTGAACGACTTGTACATCGCCTACGTCGATTTCAAAAGTAACGTCCTTCGAGGGAGAAGTGAAAAAGCCGCCAAGTAACGCTGCGGTAACAACACCCCCGGCTATAATGCGTGCTGCGATGACTATACCTGAGTGCTCCTTTTTCACGACTCTCTCCGCAGTATTTGTGATTCCTCTTCTGGCCAGCCCCCGTTGTTAGGCCAGTGTTATGGTGACTGCGCATTGCACACGGGAAAGCGACGGTAGTACGGAGGGCATGAGAGCCTCGTAGGGAGGCGTATTCTAGGAGGGATGCTATTTAGGAGCAAGGGGCGACTAGGCAAATGGTGTAGTTTAGTGGTTAGGTTGCCTCGCCACAATAATATCATTCCACCAAGTGGCACCCCCCCCCATCCCACTGAGCATGGGTCCCATACTTGAAATGCACCCTGGAGATAAAAAGGATTTGTGTTGGTAGACTAGGTCCTGTGCAGAACGACGTGGCAAACGACCCTCCGTTCGGTGCTATTGCATACCCATGGGCCCAAACAAGACGTTCAACCCCTCGGCGAGCGTCAGATGGGAAAAGATTCCATCGCGAATCGTGGTGTAGGGCAGGTTGCCCATCATCGCCACTTGTACGACCGTCATGATCTCACCAGCTTCTATGCCCAGGATGACAGCCCCAAGGATCTGATTGCTCTCAGCGTCTACGATGGCTTTCATGAAGCCTCGGGTCTCACCGACGTCCAACGCCCGGAGGACCGCAGACATAGGAAGTTTGGCCACTCGAATGTTTCGGCGCTGTGCTCGAGCCTCAGTCTCGGTCAACCCGATCCGCGCCAGTTGGGGGTCCATGAAGACGGTCTGAGGCACCAGACGCCCCGTCGTCGTGGCGTTCCCGCCCTCGAGTAGATTGGTACGGAGAATGTAGAAGTCGTTGTAGGCAACATGGGTGAAGGCCGGTCCCCCTTTCACATCGCCAAGGGCATAGACCCCCGGCACGTTGGTCTCCAGCCGCTCGTTGACCTGGATAGCACCGTTACGGTCGGTCTCTATCCCTGCTGCTTTCAGGTTCAGCCGTTCCGTGTTGGGCACCCGACCGGTTGCTACCAGAAGATGCGAGCCCGTTAGCTTGCGCTGCTTACCTGCTGGTGCGCCGATGGTTAACTGAATCTGACCATCCTCGATCTGTCTCGCCTCAAGTGTGTTGGTTTCCAGCAGCACTTCCAAGCCGTCCTCCCGAAGAATTTTGGCCACTTCCTCGGCTACATCGGGATCTTCCCGCACCAGCAACTGGTTGCCCAACTGCACAATCGTCACGCGGCTGCCAAAACGACGGAACATCTGGCCGAACTCCACGCCGATATAGCAGCCACCGAGCACCAACAGGTGTTCGGGAAGCGTGTCTAACTCCATGATTGAGGTGGAATCCAGGGTGGGCACGCTGCCCAACCCTGGTATGGGAGGGGGCTTACTTGGTCTGGCACCAGTGTCTACAAAAATGTTGTCGGCGGTGAGTTGTCTAACACCACCATCGTCCAGGTGCACTTTCACCGCCTTGGGACCGGTAAAGTTGGCCCCGCCTCGGAACAAGTCCAGCCCTTGGGATTTTTCGATCATGCCCTCGGCGAAGCTGCGAATCCCACTTACAAGATTACGCTTACGCTGCAGAACTCCGGCTAGGCCAACGCTCACCGGGTCGGTATGGATGCCGTATTCGGTCGCTCGGCGGGCTAGATAGGCCATCCGGGCGCTGGCGACCATGGTCTTGGTAGGCATGCAACCTACATTGACGCAGGTTCCCCCCACCTGCGCTCGCTAGATGAGGGCGATCTTCCGGCCCGCTTGAGCCAAGGTGGGGCAAAGGCGGGAGACAGCGGCCGTGCTCGCCCCGATTACGATCGCGTCATACTTCTGTAGCGTAGGCATCGTCTAAACCTCCACGTTTTTATACGTCCTTTACGCGAGTCATCAGTTTACCCGTGTTGGCTCCCGTGTAGAGTTTCTTCACCGTACCACGCATCGGAGCGCCGAGGTCGACCGGCGGCATGTATTGATCCATATCATCGCTCATCCAGATCCGATTGGTTGGATCAAGCGACAGGTAATTCAGGCGAAACAGGAACTCACCATCCCCTGGTTCAGAGATAAATCCTTCTTCAAAACGTAGGACATCGTCGGTAATGTCGCCGACGGGCCGTTTGCGAAGCCACCAGGTGCGGTTGACCTCAGACATGCTCGCTCTCCTTGTTGTAGGTGACGGAGCATTGGACAGGGACGCGACGGTAGGGATGAAGCGTAAAAGTCATGGGAGCCTCGCAGGGAGGCGTATTCTAGGAGGGGGTGTTTAGAGGGCGCAAGGGCTATGAGCGAAGAAACTGGACGTATTTCAGCAACAGGCAGAACTCGTGACTTTCACCACTCCCACGGCAGCCCCGTGAGGCAGACGGTCCTTCTTGCGGTCAAACCCTCACAGAGGATCTGGACCGGTTTCAGGGGGGCTAGGTCGCCCGCTCCTACGGCTTACAGGTAATAGTGGGTAGCTACAACCACACCGTGTAGCAGTAGGAACATTCTGTAATCCGCAGGCAGGACACAAACCAGGAATATCGCCCCTGCCTGTCAATGCTGACGACTTTGGGGTGCGCTCTTGTTGAACTTTATGAACCATTACAGCCACAATAAGAAGCTGTATGCCAACGAAGAGAAAGAATACGGCTCCGAAGTCATGGCCAGCACTCTCGGAAGCGTAGAACCTTTCAGCTGCGAGCAAGAGGGATAGTGCTGAGAGGACACCTAGGAAGATCTTCATGCTGGGTGCCTCGTTCTAAGCGTAGTGCATAGAGGGTATGCCGAACGCGGGGCAAGGTCAACCTGAACTTTGGTAAAAGGCCACGGACGCGCGGCTTACAAATCGGTAACCAGGGGGTGCTTAAGTCCTTGATGGCTTGGGCTATCCCTTTCTCCTTCCTTGAGAATGTCACTTCATCGGATTAATCTACTTTGTCGCTCTTCTTAACACCGTAATAACACTGAGCGGGGGGGAGAGAAGGCGACTCCGCCCCTTGTTTCTGCTGCGGCTGTGGGAGAAGGTTTTGAACCGTGAGCTGTGGCTACGTGAACCCTCTTCTTCCTGGCCCCCAGAGCCTCGCACCACGCCACACCAAAGGAAGCCTGCCATATGAGTTTCTCGCCTAAGAGGAGGTCCATATGATGAGCGAACTATCACAACAGATAAACAAATTTGAATTGAAGCTGATGGCCGTGGATGGTTTAGAGCAAAGTAAAGCCCATCATACATCATTGAACTAACTAACTTCGTCCGTGAACTCTCGTGGAAGATTGATAAGCTAACAGATGCCTATGAGGAACTAAGCGTCGGCTGATCCCCGACGTGACGCCACATCCAAAGAGACCTGACGTGTGTGAACGCTAGAAGAACTGGCCGGGCTCTTAAGCTAGGAGGTACACCATGGGAGTTGATCCGACCAAAATTCAGATTGTGCAATCTTGTCTTGAAGCGTCATTCAAGAATGTTAGACCAGACAAACTAAATGGACGTGTTGTCTTTAATGGCGACGGGGGCCGTAGGTGCCAGCTTGAATTTGAGAAGGCGTTTATAGACGATATCCCTAGGGAACAGCTGAAAACTTATATGGAGACGACTATCATTCCAAAGATGAGGGCGAATCCTGGTAAGAGAATTTATATCAGCAACGATGGGATAGAAATTAGCAATAAAGATTCAAACTGACCCATTACCCTGCATTTCATGCACTACACCTTCGCCAGGGTTCACTGACGTGCCCCCTATAAACCAGGCCGGATGTAGCGTTAGGATTTCGACCGACGGAAGGAGGGGGCATGGCACGCAAACGGTATCCGACCGAGGAGATCATCGGGCATCTGCGGACGATCGAAAGGGAGATGGGCAGAGGCCTTGGACTGGTGGAGGCTTGTTGCAAGTTGGGGATCACGGAACAGACCTACTATCGGTGGAAGAAAGAGTACGGTGGTTTGCGCGTGGATCAGGCCAAACGGTTAAAGGGCCTGGAACAAGAGAATGCCCGACTCAAGCGACTCGTGACGGACCTCTTCCCGGACAACAGCATTTTGAAGGAGGTGGCAGCGGGAAACTTCTAAGCCCGGCCCGATGCCGAGAAACGGTCTGCCATGTGCCGGCCATGTTTTCGGTCTCTGAACGCCGGGTCTGTCGAGTCGTGGGGCAATGCCGGGGCACGCAACAGTATGTGCCCATCAAGGCGGACGACGAGGAGTCTCTGCGGACGCGGATCGTCGCGCTCACCCGTGAGTATGGGCGCTATGGGTCTCGTCGGATCACCGCGCTGTTGCATCAAGAAGGCTGGCGGGTGAACCACAAACGCGTGGAGCGGCTGGGGCGACAGGAGGGGCTCAAGGTGCCGCAGAAGCAGCCGAAGCGAGGCCGACTCTGGCTGACTAACGGTTCCTGCGTACGGCGGCGACCGGAATATCCGAACCATGTGTGGGCGTATGATTTTGTCATGGAACGCACTCGGGATGGGCGGCCCTTGAAAATGCTCACCGTGGTGGACGAATACACGCGGGAGTGTCTGGCCCTTGCGGTGCGCCGCCGTATGAGGGCAAGCGATGTCCAGGAGGTACTGGGGGAGCTGTTCCTGACGCATGGCTGTCCGACACACATTCGCTCGGACAATGGACCGGAGTTTATCGCCACGGCTCTGCGGGCCTGGTATCGCTTGCTGACTGTCGTGCCCTTGTTCATCGAGCCGGGCAGTCCCTGGGAGAATGGCTATAGCGAGAGCTTCAATGGCAAGTTCCGGGACGAATTGCTAAACGGGGAACTCTTCTATACGCTGCGGGAAGCGCAGGTCATCATTGAACGCTGGCGGCGAACCTATAATCACGTCCGGCCCCACAGCGCCTTGGGCTATCGGCCACCGGCTCCTGAAGCATGCGTACTAACAGAACAGGTGGCCTAATCACTGGGGGCAGGTCACTCTCGTAAGTTATCACCGGCGGATGAATCGCCTCGTGACAAGGGATTCTTCAAGGCGAGTTTGTTTGCAGAAGGTAGCCAGCCGCACGGTAAAGGCCCAATATCAGAAGAGGGCGCATGTGAGAAGTGCGGCAGAGAAGGCGCCGTTACCTTTTACGAAGTTTGAAACTACCCCCACTACCAACAATTGGGCGTGTTCATATGGGAAGTACAGTAGAAACAGCCCCACGTGGAATTGTAGGGTTGATAGAATAAGCTGATACGGAGAAAGAGAAAATCAATGACACAGGATGAAGATGATCACATTCAAGAAAATATTGGTGCAGTGCATACTTATTTGGATAAAGAATTTAAGGGACTTAAGATTACCGACGAATCTTATGCCCCGCTATTTCATATTTTTACAGTTTTCGATGAGAAAGAGTATACGGTTTTCAAACTGACGGTTGCGATGCCAAGACTCGCCGATAAGGGCAACAGCCCAGAAGACATTCGACGCAGACTTCAAGCAGAAAAGATTGCTGACAAAATGCGGGAACTTGAGAAAGGTGGCTTTTCCTGGGGCCGATAGGAATTTTGGCTTCCATCAAACTGCACCAGTACCGGACTCAGGAGTTCCTTGAGCCCCTAGCGTGAGTTGATCCCTCACGTGATGCCTCTCGTGGCGGCCATCACGGTCCTTGAACAATCCGTGCGGAACTATCAACGCGCAGGACACTGGGAGGGTGTGCCGCCGTTTCTCGCCGCGATGGTAGTTAAACCACTGAATGTGGCGCAGGCTATTGACCTGCCCCCAGTGATTAGGCCACCTGTTCTGTTAGTACGCATGCTTCAGGAGCCGGTGGCCGATAGCCCAAGGCGCTGTGGGGCCGGACGTGATTATAGGTCTGCCGCCAGCGTTCAATGATGACCTGCGCTTCCCGCAGCGTATAGAAGAGTTCCCTGTTTAGCAATTCGTCCCGGAACTTGCCATTGAAGCTCTCGCTATAGCCATTCTCCCAGGGACTGCCCGGCTCGATGAACAAGGGCACGACGGTCAGCAAGCGATACCAGGCCCGCAGAGCCGTGGCGATAAACTCCGGTCCATTGTCCGAGCGAATGTGTGTCGGACAGCCATGCGTCAGGAACAGCTCCCCCAGTACCTCCTGGACATCGCTTGCCCTCATACGGCGGCACACCGCAAGGGCCAGACACTCCCGCGTGTATTCGTCCACCACGGTGAGCATTTTCAAGGGCCGCCCATCCCGAGTGCGTTCCATGACAAAATCATACGCCCACACATGGTTCGGATATTCCGGTCGCCGCCGTACGCAGGAACCGTTAGTCAGCCAGAGTCGGCCTCGCTTCGGCTGCTTCTGCGGCACCTTGAGCCCCTCCTGTCGCCCCAGCCGCTCCACGCGTTTGTGGTTCACCCGCCAGCCTTCTTGATGCAACAGCGCGGTGATCCGACGAGACCCATAGCGCCCATACTCACGGGTGAGCGCGACGATCCGCGTCCGCAGAGACTCCTCGTCGTCCGCCTTGATGGGCACATACTGTTGCGTGCCCCGGCATTGCCCCACGACTCGACAGACCCGGCGTTCAGAGACCGAAAACATGGCCGGCACATGGCAGACCGTTTCTCAGCATCGGGCCGGGCTTAGAAGTTTCCCGCTGCCACCTCCTTCAAAATGCTGTTGTCCGGGAAGAGGTCCGCCACGAGTCGCTTGAGTCGGGCATTCTCTTGTTCCAGGCCCTTTAACCGTTTGGCCTGATCCACGCGCAAACCACCGTACTCTTTCTTCCACCGATAGTAGGTCTGTTCCGTGATCCCCAACTTGCAACAAGCCTCCACCAGTCCAAGGCCTCTGCCCATCTCACTTTCGATCGTCCGCAGATGCCCGATGATCTCCTCGGCCGGATACCGTTTGCGTGCCATGCCCCCTCCTTCCGTCGGCCGAAATCCTAACGCTACATCCGGCCTGGTTTATAGGGGGCAGGTCACTTAGCATAGCGGGTTCACGACAAGAAGATGACGTGGGGCTCAGGAAGCGTATCTCGTCTTCAGATCCAGATACTTCACGAGATACGAGGCCGAGTCACGAAACGGGAATCTAGCGGTCCGGCCGATTGCGGTATTCGCCGCGCGCCTCAGGCGACGCACGCATGGGGAGTGCGGTGTTTGGGGATAGTTCGCGAGTATTCTGCGAATCGTCTCGTCAGAGCCCTGTACGTTGGTCTGTCGAGAAAGCTCCTTTTTATTCTACGGGGTATATTCCTCATACAAGTCTCATGCCTATGACGGATGGGAAGGTGCCCGTCGGGGATGGTGTTATTACAGTGTTAAGAAGAGCGGGAAAACGACTGGACCAGTGGCAAATAGAACCGAACAGAACTGAACGGTCAAAATGCGAATCGCCATGAATGACAAGAGGATTTTCCATGTCATCAACGACTTGAGCATCCCCCTATCTGTGATCTCAAAGCATGCGCGCTATCGGGCTGCGCTATGCCCCAACGATCGACTCAGACAGTATTGCACGCAGGATCTCTTTCGCTTGCACAAACGCTTTGGCGCGATGACTGACGCGATTCTTTTCTCCCGCTGCCAATTCGGCCAACGTCTTCCTGAGCTCAGGCACCAGAAAAACAGGATCGTAGCCGAAACCGCGATCTCCGATTGCTTCTTCCGTAATCAGTCCCTCCAGAATGCCCTGTGCAACATGGACATCACCACTAGGAAGTGCAATGGCAGCCACCGTTAGGAATCTTGCTGTCCGCTTTGGCCTGGGAACACCGGCAAGCTCCTGTAGGAGCTTGCGATAATTATCTTCATAGGTCGCATGCTCTCCAGCATACCGAGCTGCGAAGACGCCAGGTCGGCCACCCAGTGCATCAACTTCCAGCCCCGTATCATCGGCGACCGCCGTCAAACCCGTCGCCCGAGCGATCTCCCTAGCCTTCTTGATCGCGTTGGCCTCACAGGTCGTGCCATCTTCTTCGACTTCTGGGGCCGAGGGAAAATCCGCCAGCGTGCGGATCTGTATCCCCAGATCTCCGAGCATGGCGAAAAGTTCCTCTCCTTTGTGTCGATTTCTTGACGCGAGGACGATTTCTTTCACTACCGGTTCCTCAAATGAAGCTCCCCGCAGCAAGCTACGGTGTAATCGTCGAAGGAGAATCAAGCGCGCCGATCAAATCTTTCTGAAGGGTTGTCAATCGTTGAATCGCCTGCCACCCCAGCGCCAGAAACTCATCCATGTCTTGCTTCTCAAACGGAGTCCATTCCGCTGTCCCCTGCACCTCGACATACTGACCACGACCGGTCATCACCAAACTCATATCCACTTCGGCCATCGAATCTTCCGTGTAAGCCAGATCCACCATGACCTCACCGCCGACTTTGCCGACACTCACGGCTGCGAGGTAGTCAGTCAGCGGCAGCTTCTTAATCAGGTTTTTCTTCTTCAACACGGCAAACGCATCGGCTAGGGCAATGAAGGCGCCCGTAATCGATGCTGTTCTTGTTCCACCGTCGGCTTGAATCACGTCGCAATCGATCAAGATGGAACGTTCGCCCATTTGGGACATATCGGTCACCGCACGGAGCGCACGTCCTACCAAACGTTGGATTTCAAGGGTCCTGCCACCCTGCTTTCCCTTCACCGCTTCTCGAGGCGATCGCTCATGAGTCGCGCACGGCAGCATCGAATATTCCGCCGTCACCCACCCGGTTCCTCTGCTTTTGAGGAACGGAGGGACTTTTTCTTCGACAGAGGCGGTGCAGATGACTTTGGTATCCCCCATTTCAATGAGCACAGCACCCTCCGCATGTTTGATAAAATTCTGGGTTACTTTGACCGGACGAACTTGGTCCTTCCGGCGCCCATCGAACCGTACAAATCCCATGTTTCCGCTCATGCAGAAACTCCCCTCTTGAGATGCGAGGTCGGAATTATAGTGGAGGTCCTGAGAAAGCGCAAACGAGGCGACCTATACCAGGACAGCGCACGAAGTGAACTGGCAGGCGCCTCCTCTCCTACCCCATTCGCATCATTTGTACAAAACGCGAACGTGGCTCTGACGAAATCTGTACAAACGCGCAGACTCGCAGGTTGCAATCGCTACGGAAACCCATGCACTCATCACCTCGGAACAAACTCATGAAAGCCTCGCCAAACATGATGAATTGTGCCATGATCGCTATCTAGCAACCTGATGCCTTCACACAGCAACCAGTCAGCCGTAGGCATGGCAGAATGGCACAAAAGGTGCATTCAACTAAGAGAATCTTTCGGGGTTATGCCAAAACAAATCAGCCGATAGAGACTGTAGAATACTCCACCTTCTGACTCAGAGAAACTCTCTGACACATGCAAACACTCCTTGATTGGAACGCGCATCAAGCCCTGCTCGACAACCACAATATACTAGTCGTGGACGATGAAGAACCGATCAGACGACTGATCGGCTATCTCCTCCAATCCCATGGCTATACCGCCGCCCTCGCAGCCGATGCGCGCGAGGCGCGCCAAAAACTCGACGAGCAGCCCTTCGCCTTGCTGCTGTGCGACGTGAACATGCCCGGAGAGTCTGGCATGGATCTCGTGCGGAATGTTCTCGCAGATCGCCCCCCCACCGCCGCGATTATAGTCACGGGGCTCGACAGCTCGGTCCTGGCCAACGCTGCCCTCGACGTGGGCGCGTTCGGTTACATTGTCAAGTCGTTTGAGTCGAATGAAGTTCTGATCGATGTGGCCAATGCCCTGCGCCGCCGTAGACTCGAAATAGAGAACCGTCTCCATCGCGAAAATCTGGAGGACATCGTGCGTACCAGAACTGTGGCCTTGCAGCAAGCTCTCGATTGGCTTGAACGCAGCGAGAAAGAATTGCGTCTGTCGCGCGAAGAAACCATTCAGCGCCTGGCCATTGCCGCTGAGTTTCGCGACAGTTCGACCGCCCAACACATTCAACGCATGAGTCATTACTGCGATTTACTCGCACGCAAATACGGCATGTCATCTGAGCGGTGCGATCTCATCCGCACAGCAAGCCCCATGCACGACATCGGAAAGATCGGCACCCCAGACCACGTTTTGCTGAAGCCCTGCAAGTTCACCCATGAAGAATTCGGAGTTATCGCTCAGCATGCAGAGATCGGCTATCGCATTCTCAGCGGGTCGAATGCTGAACTGCTCAAAGTCGCAGCCATGATCGCCTACACTCACCACGAGCGATTCGACGGGAGCGGCTATCCCCGTGAGCTCAAAGGCGAGGCCATCCCCATCGAAGGCCGCATAGCTTCGATCGCCGACGCCTTCGATGCGCTGACCACCCAGCGTGTCTACAAGCCGGCCTTCGAACTTAGCCACGCTATTGAACTCATGCTCAAGCACCGTGGCGAGCACTTCGATCCAGAGCTGCTTGATGTCTTCGTCAGATCCACCGACGAAATCACACGCATCCACGACCAGTACGCCGACCGGTCCATCCGCAACATGATCCCCGAATCCTAACAGGCGTTAAAACACTCGCCAGCAGCTCGTACATTTCCCTGCATTTCGTTGACCGACTTTCCCCTGCCAGATATACTTTTCCCAACCAACCGGCAGAGCCCCGCTGACAGACCAGGCTCTCAACTGACTGCGACGCATGTTTAAGAAAGGGTTGCTGTACATGGCAAAGAAAACCACTCCGGTTCGCAAGCGATCCATTGCCAGAAACTGGATTTCCTATCTCTGCGAAGCACTTGTCACCTCAGACGTCATGCCGACCTGGGAAGCCGCCACCTATCTCACCTCTCACCGAAAATCTGTTCGGTGAAAAGCCGAATCCCCGCCTGCTGGGACCTTCCAATCCGTATGAAGTGACGAAGCATTTCCTACACCGTCTGTACCAGCCTATCGTTGAGGCCGCATCACGGGAAGTGAACGTGCCCTCCTCGTCCATGCTGCATATCTTTACCGATATCAGCCTCACTGGCAATTCGGTCGTGCTCGTGATGTTATTTTTCAGACACAACAAGGCGCAGCAACTCTTACTGTTGGATGCTGCCAAGGCATGGAATCTCGTATTCCCAGATGCCGAATCTTTCAATGCGTGGGCTGAAGAGCGATACCGATGGGTCGTGCAAGCACTCCGCAGCGCCGCCATCGACATCCACGAGGATGTCGGCGGTCTAGTCTCAGAGACGCTGTCTCCCACAAATATTTCAGGGCAAGAGTAGGTAACTGTCTTCTCTTACGAGGATTCGTAGTTCAGATTGGGCGACAGCCAGCGCTCCATCGTGCGAAGGTCCATCCCCTTGCGGCGGGCATAATCTTCTACTTGATCCTTCCCGATCTTCCCCACGGCAAAATACTTGGCCTCCGGATGAGCGAAATAGAATCCGCTCACGGCCGCAGCCGGCAACATGGCGAAGCTTTCCGTCAGTGTGATGCTGGCGTTCTGTTCAACCTGCAATAGATCAAATAGCAACTGCTTCTCGGTGTGGTCAGGACAAGCTGGGTACCCAGGCGCGGGGCGAATGCCACGATACTTTTCTCGGATCAAGTCTTCGTTGGAGAGAGCCTCGCACTTGCCATATCCCCAGGCTTCACGCACCTGCTTATGGAGGTATTCGGCAAAGGCCTCGGCTAGGCGATCGGCCAGGGCTTTGGCCATGATGGAATTGTAGTCGTCGTGATCCTTGTCGAATTGCCGACAGAGTTCATCTAGGCCGATGCCTGCTGTCACGGCAAAGGCTCCGATGTGATCCTTGCGATCCGACTCCTTGGGGGCCACATAATCCACGAGCGCCAGGTTCGGTTGGCCCTGAGGTTTTTCCGATTGCTGCCTGAGCGTGTGGATTATCGTCAACATAGCTGTGCGGGATACGTCTTTGTAGAGCTCAATATCATCTCCTACGCTCGCTGCAGCAAAGAAGCCGTAGACGCCTTTGGCTGTCAGCAGCCGCTGCTGGATAATCTCATCCAGTAACCGACGCGCATCGTCGTACAACTCCTTTGCTTTTACGCCGACGGTCGCGTTGTCGAAGATGGCCGGGTAGCGTCCCTTCAGTTCCCACGTGTGAAAGAACGGCGACCAGTCGATGTAGGGTATCAGCTCGACCAGCGATTGATCCTTTATGGTTCGTATCCCGAGAAACCCGGGCGCTGGAATCTCAAGTGTGGCCCAATCCGACGTGAACCGATTAGCTTGTGCATGGCCAATCGCCAACACCGGCTTTGACCCGCGGTCTTGGTGCGCTTGTCTCATCCGCTCATAGTCATCGCGTACTTGCTGTACGAATCCTGGCTTCTGGGACGGACTGATCAGGCGCCCCACCACTCCGACAGCCCGCGACGCGTCCAGAACATGGACTACTGATGGATTGTAGGATGGAGCGATCTTCACCGCGGTGTGGGCTTTGCTTGTCGTGGCTCCACCGATCAACAAGGGAACCTCAAACCCTTCTCGAGTCAGCTCTTTGGCCACGTGGACCATCTCATCGAGCGAGGGCGTGATCAACCCGCTCAATCCGACGATATCGACCTTGTGTTCCTTCGCCGTTGCCAAAATTTTGTCGCAGGGAACCATCACGCCAAGATCGATAACCTTGTAGTTGTTACACCCCAGCACAACACCGACGATGTTTTTTCCAATATCGTGGACATCGCCTTTGACAGTGGCAAGCAACACCTTACCCTGCGCTTGGTACCCACCCAGCCGTTTCTTCTCTTCCTCCATGAACGGCATCAGATAGGCCACAGCCTTTTTCATGACTCGCGCGCTCTTTACGACTTGGGGGAGAAACATTTTACCTGAACCAAACAAGTCCCCCACAACGTTCATACCGGCCATTAAGGGGCCTTCGATTACGCTGAGTGGCTTCGGATATTTCTGGCGTGCTTCTTCCATATCCAGATCGATGTATTCTGTGATACCTTTCACCAACGCATGAGATAATCGATCTTCGACGATGCCACTTCGCCACTCGTCGTCCTTCACCACCGCGTTGCCCTTCTTCTTGACGGTCTCGGCAAAGCTCACCAGACGCTCGGTGGCATCGGGGTGACGGTTCAGCACCACGTCTTCCACGAGTTCTAACAAATCCTTAGGAATCTCTTCATAAACCGTCAACTGGCCTGCGTTGACGATACCCATGTCGAGGCCCGCTTTGATCGCATGGTAGAGAAAGGCCGCGTGCATCGCTTCGCGAACCACGTTGTTCCCGCGGAACGAGAAGGAGATGTTACTGATACCCCCGCTGACTTTAGCTCCTGGCAGATTCTTCTTGATCCAGCGCGTGGCCTCGATGAAATTCACGGCGTAATTATTGTGCTCCTCCATCCCCGTCGCCACAGTCAGAATATTGGGATCGAAGATAATATCGGTCGGCGAGAAACCCACCCGCTCCGTCAGAATCTTGTACGAGCAGGCACAGATCTCCTGCTTTCGCTCTATCGTATCCGCCTGCCCCCGTTCATCGAACGCCATGACAACGACAGCAGCTCCGTACCGTCGAACGAGCGTCGCTTGTTCGATGAACTTCTTTTCTCCTTCTTTGAGGCTGATACTGTTGACGATCGCCTTACCTTGAATATTCTTGAGGCCCGTTTCCAGTACCTCCCACTTCGAACTGTCGACCATGATGGGCACTTTGCAAATATCCGGCTCCGAGGCGATGAGACGGAGAAACTTCTCCATTGCCACCTTCGAATCCAGCATACCCTCATCCATATTGATGTCGATAATCTGCGCCCCACCCTCCACTTGCTGCCGCGCCACGGACAGCGCTGCGTCATAATCGCTAACCAGGATAAGCTTGGCGAAGGCTGGGGATCCTGTCACGTTCGTTCGTTCGCCGATATTTACAAAGTTGGAATCAGGACGAATCGTCACTGCTTCAAGGCCACTCAGACGCGTGTAGGGTTCAACGGAAGGAATCGCTCTCGGCGTGATCCCGCGCACCGCTTCCGCAATAAACTTGATGTGGGGCGGCGTGGTCCCACAGCAGCCGCCGACAATGTTTAGCCAGCCGCTCTTCGCCCATTCCATAAGTTGTGGCGCGAGCGACTCCGGCGTCTCAGGAAATCCAGTCGGCAGCAGCGGATTGGGCAAGCCCGCGTTCGGATGACTGCTGATGTAGATCGGGGCGAGCTGCGACAGCTCTTCGATTAACGGACGCATTTCCTTTGGCCCGAGCGCGCAGTTCATTCCCACACTCAGCAGAGGCACATGCGAAATGGAATTCCAGAAGGCCTCGACCGTCTGACCGGTCACCCCGCGATCGCTGCCGGCTTGAATGAACGTGACCGACGCCATGATGGGTACATGTCGTCCGCCGTTTGCAAATACATGTTGAATGGCAAAGAACGCCGCCTTCGCATTGAGTGTGTCGAAGATGGTTTCAACAAGGAGCAGATCAATCCCTCCGTCGAGAAGGCCGCGCACCTGATCGCCATAGGCAGCCACCAACTCGTCGTAGGTCGTCCCTCGCGCAGCCGGATTATTTACATCGGTAGAAATGGATGATGTTTTTGTTGTCGGTCCGATCGCGCCAGCTACAAAGCACCGTCGACCTGGTTGGGCTGCTTGGACTTTTTCAACCGCCCGCTTAGCACACTCTGCCCCGGCCTTCGAGAGCTCATAGCCCAACGACTCCATCTGGTAGTCCGCCAGCGAGATGGCCTGGGAGTTGAACGTGTTGGTTTCGACCAAGTCGGCGCCTGCATCGAGATACTGGCGATGAATGTCTTCAATGATGGCGGGCTGGGTAATGTTCAAAAGATCGTTGTGACCTTTAAGGTCTTTCTTCCAATCTTTGAAGCGCTCTCCACGGAATGCTGCCTCCTCCAGCAAGCATTGCTGTATCATAGTCCCCATGGCCCCATCGAGGATAAGAATGTGCTCCTTGAGCAGCGCCTCTATCTGAGGGTTCTTTGTTATCTGTGCGATCAACTCCATGCCCTCCTCAGATCAACATAACCTGCTCGCGATCATACTGGAAGCATTATGAGCCAGCAAGTCGGCAACAACATCCTTGACGTCGATTTGGGTCCGTCGACACCATGACCGCCTATCGTGAGGAGGAATCCGTTGCCCTCCACATTGCAAGGTCAGCTATTCTCACCACCGTCCTCTCGTTACTTTTCTCGTGGACATTTGCGTTGAGTCACCGCGCTGCTCCCTATGTCAAAGGCGGATTTTGGGGCCGAACGTAACAAGAGTTGCGCGACAAGCTCGGCGTGACCCGGGCGATACGCGATTACAAAATTTCCCTTAGCGTCTTTACTTATTACTCGATCACCGACTGCTACGTACTTCAGAAGGTTGGTGGCGCCCGAAAACGGAGAGGAGGTCTACACGTTCAAGCGTGACGGCATCGATGTCCGCTATTCATTCAGTTACGCGGTCGACCCGAGCGATCAGCCAGCCAGTCCCACGTTTCCATCGAGCATCTTGGTGCTGTTGTTCAAAGGTACACCCTCGCTAACAGCCCGTTTCATCATTAAGGAGAAGGGAAAAGACCAGCTGGACTGGACCTTGACCTCAAATGTTTTTGTTACTGGGACTCCCCGCGCAACTCAGCACTAAAGCCTTGATCGATCGGGGCGAGATCGGCACGAAGAGCCTACAGCTCGTGAAACTTCGACAGGAATATGCCCACGAGCCTATCCTGAATCCCTACTCCAGTGAATTTGCACAGCAACCCAGTGCTCCAGCACCACCAGCCAAGACGGTACTAGTGCCTAAGTACGTGGCGTGGATGATTTCGAGTATCCTGTCGGAGGGGAGAACACTTACTGAGGAATTTGCTGGAGACGATTCTGTTGGGCCTGTCCTGCAGAGATGGCTTTTTTCTTCATGGCGTCCATCGGACCGCCATCGCTCACATACATGAGCACAGGAACCCCAATTCCGACAACGATCAGCAGACAGAAGCCCAAAATCCTCACCAGGTGGCTTTTACTAATATACATCATCAGAAGCAACACAACCGCTGCTGCTCCGGCAAAGGTGAGAATTTTTGACTGAGCAGGGTTAAGGCCGTCCATGTCAATTTGAAACGACGATACCTTGAATCCAATATTCTTGGCCTGCTCTCTAACCGTCTGCTGAACTGCTTGCATCACAGAGGGCGCTTTCGAAACAGGATTGGGCTGTTCGTGCGTCTTCACCTTTGCCCGGTACTTGTCAGGAATCGTTTCGGGTGCGTCGGTATAAACAGCATCCCCTTGATCCTCAATATACAAATAAATTGTGCCTGCACGGGCCTCTGTGAAAGAGCCTTGCCCCAATACCATAGCGCAGGCTATGAGACATAGCAGAACAAAACCACGATATCTTTGGAACTGATTGTTGTTATTCACAATCCCTCATCCTCAATTACGAGGACATTGCTTACGATGAGTATACCGCATCTCCTATCAGTATGACTTTATTACATAAAAACAGACCGTTTCTTGACTCCACCACCCCCCACTGTTAGCCTGTGCCCGCTTTTGCGACACATCATGCCCACTGAACCCCAAACCGTCTCTCTCGAGTCACCAACTGAAGGGCCATCGCTTATTCGCCGCCGCCCCGTCAGGATCATCATCTATATAGGGCTCGGACTCTTTGTCCTGATGATAGTAATTTGGCCCATGATCGTGCACCTCCGCGACCCGGACTTTCAGAAACACATCGAACAACATCGTGTCATGGTCGGCATGACAAAAGATCAAGTCCTGAAATCATGGGATGGGCCACAGACGATCAACACAACGTTCACCAAAGACGGAATACGGCGAGAAGAGTGGATTTTTGAAGATTGGGAAAGCGCGGCGATCGTCCGGCACCGTTATCTCTATTTCGAAGAAGGAACCTTGATCGGCGGGTGGTACGAAGGATCGAGCGCGCGCCACTTTCCGAACTTCCCTGCCGAAAAACTGCAGCCCGACCGCCAGCCTTAGTCTGTCGCGTCCTGTCCATAGCGCGAACACGGAACCTCGAAGCCGGACGATTTAGGCAGACGCTTCCCGGATTGAGAGCCTGAGTCTACTGAGGAGAATTTCTGCGTAGGCTTGATCTGACGCGTCGACCATCACCCGGCTTACGAGAAATGGCACCCCTGGATAAAGACTGCTCACGTGTTCGCCATGGATCACATATGCGATGCGATTGCAATCGAGCAGACTTTTGATCATGGCCAGCTCTCCTACATCTTGTGCGCTTGTGAGATGAATCATTTGCATGCGAGACTCACCGATGATCGTCCTCTCGTTCGCGCTGAAAACCTGCCCATTGATTGCACATTTCTTCTGCCCATCCCTTTACATTCCGGAATCAGCTAGGGTGTTTCCGTAATTCGCGTACGCCGCTCCTGGCCAGGACCACCGGAAATCGTGAGCACGCGTTTCCATTCACGAACCTGGTAAATTGCCCAGGCATTCGGCTGCCCTTTGTAGAAAGCCGTGGGATCCTCACCACTGGCATTGAGAAAAATTGGTTCCATAAATCCTTCTTCTAGTACATAATCGAGCAGGGATTCGGTCGTAAAGCCCATCCCGCTGAGGGTCACTTCGGCAAGCAGGTTTAAGATTTCTTCTGGATTTTGGACCGATATCGGATTCATCGGCTCTCTCCTCCGTACGGCAAATTGTAACGACGCCCTAGTCAAGAAGGCAAGACGCGATGACAACTTGCATGACGAAATCTCGATTTCTCGAAGCCCTTCTCCGTGTCATGGACGGAATACATCACTGGGCCTGGGAGTACTTTACCACGGCCCGCCTGACGAAAGAACAGCTGAAGATACACTTCCAGCAAGAGTACGCCGTGTACGTCAAAGACTTTCCCGTCTTCCTCACCCGCATCCATGGGAAGAATCCTCCTCCTTCCGTCCGCCGAATGTTGGCCGAGAACATCTACGAGGAAGACACGGGCGGCCTCTCCCTTGGCAAATCTCACCCGGAACTCTTTCGGTTCATGATGGAGGGATTGGGATTCGATACGGAGGACTTCGAGCATGCCTGTCTCTTGCCCGCCAGCCGAACCTATCGCGCATGGCTCGACAAGATGTCGAGCCATCGCCATTGGGTGATGGGTGCCGCCACACTGACGATTTTCGTCGAAGGTAGCGTGAATGATCGCAAAGAAATGCGTGAACCACCTAAGCCTAAGAGCGCAGAAGACATTGAGGCGATTATCCAGAACCATCTGCTCGTTCAGCACCATGGCCTCTCACCCGATTACATGGATTTGATTCGCGCCCACCAGATGGTCGAAGCAGGACATCGTCATGACGCCTATGACATGGTCGTCAATTACGCGACACCGGAACTCCAGCGATCTGTCCTTGCTAACCTCCAGAAAAGTCTTTCATTTTGGTTCCGATACCGCAATGCCGTCGCAAAGGCCTGCGGCATCAAGAAACCTTGACACCTTGCGTCGATTGAGCTCAGCACTTCTCCGTATAAGTCTAGTTCCTGCCATCATTCATCTGCCATCAGCTCTTAGCTCCACGCTCACAGAAGCCTTGGTGTTGGTTCAAGCAGGAGAATTTGTCATGGGAGCCACTGAGGGGACTGATGGCTTACCTGATGAACATCCAGAACGACGGGAGTATCTCAGCAGTTTTCTTCTCGATCGCCTTGAAGTCACCAACCAGGCCTATGCCGCATTTGTGCAAGCTATGGGATATCGACCTCCTGTGAATTCCAACCCGGCTAGGACACTGTGGGAAAACAATCACCCCATACCCGCATTGAGGACCATCCCGTCGTCAACGTCAGCTGGGAAGATGCTGTGGCCTATTGCCGATGGGCCGGCAAACGCCTTCCCACCGAAGCCGAATGGGAAAAAGCTGCGTGCGGTACGGCCGACCGGCGCTACCCGTGGGGAACAACTGGGACTTCACGATGGCCAATAGTGCCAACTACTGGGCGGAGCGCACGATTGATTTTAAGAGTGGCGCCGACTGGGACACCTGTTGGTTAAATGGCGAAGGCGCACGCCTTTCACGAGAGAAAGGGATAAAAGGTGAAGATTTGACTATGCCGATCGGCAGCTTTTCACAAGGTGCAAGTCCTTATGGTGTGCTCGACATGGCTGGGAATGTGGCAGAGTGGGTCGCAGATTGGTTCGAACCGAACTACTACCGTAGAGCGCCGTTCACCGATCCTCGGGGCCCAGCCCGAGGAGCGATCAAGGCCATGCGCGGAGGCTCGTGGATGAAGCCAGCAGTCAGCCTCCGGACGAGCGATTGCGATTGGGGAACGATGGGCAGCCACCCCAGCGGCACAGGATTCCGATGTGCAAAGAATACCCTGTAAATGAAACCGCATACTTAGGAGAGTTAATACCGCTTAGGCAGCAGAGACATTAGCCTGCGGGACATGGTGAGGGAACTAAAGAATTCAGGGAGCTGAGCAACTGGTCCCTGATTGAGAGCAACGAAACCGATTCCAAACTCCTGCCCTTTAGACCAACGCAATACCGCTTGGGAAATCGGGATAGGCTCCTCACAGCCGGGTAGAGAGATCATCAGTCCCTCCTCCAGGGATGACGACTGATGATGATCAAGAGTGAAGGACAACGATGCAGGTCGCCTATTACTAGTGACTTAGATCCATTGCGCTGGTGACTGATGACGATTGAGACAGACTGGAATCCGTGACCAAAACAGTGACCTTTCTCGGCGAACCGATGCCGTGTTTGGCACCGCCGTGGTAGTGGCCTAGTCTTGGCCCTTACCATTCTCTCTCTGCCCCAAGCCAGTCGCCGTTCCGACCGCACAGAATTCGGATTTGATGAGAAGTACGAGCGCAACTACGACATCTTCATCTTCATCCCGATCAATCCCTGCACACTAATTAAACTGTCACACTAAGTATATCAATATAAATATTTGACTTTCCTGTATCTATACATCGCCATGGACGGTCTGTAATGTCTCAACACGAGGCCGGTACACTCTGAATCCAATCTTTCCTCATCCAGCCCATGTACTCTCGTTCGCCTCCCTCCTACAATACGCCTACCTGCGAGGCTCCCATGCCTATCACGCTTCGCCCCTTCCGTCGGTTCCCCGTGCAATGCGCGTTATCGTGATGGCTACGGTCGTACACCATCACCCACCCAATCGGGTGGCCCACTGTCCAACCGGTGAAGAAATTGTTAGATAGCTGCTACATCGATGAGGACATGCGAGTGAAGAGGGAGTTGTGTGTGAATGTCACTGCGTAGGACGAGAAGAAGTAGTTTCACACCGAGAAGTTCTTCGCCGAATCGCGCCGTTGGAATGTCGAGAATGAACGTAAGAGCAATGGTATAGATAACCTAAATTCTCCTAGCACACCACTGAAAAACCCAGTGTTTACGCGGTGATTCTTGTTTGCTTGTTGGCTCCTGGTGGTTGCGGTATAGCTCACGTTGGATGCTCGTGGGCACAGTCACGGGCACAGTCTGATCGATAGAAAAGGCACAAGGATGAGCACATGAAATGATGGAAGTGTCCCATGAAGCGCCTCTCCCATGAAGTGCCTCATGAAGCGCCTCCTCATGAAGCGCCTATTGTGGTTTGGCTTCGGCGTCGTCCTCGCCCTCATGATGACCCCTGCCCAGATCTTCAAGGCGCAACGGCTGGCGCGGGTGTGGAAGCCAAAGACGCCATAAACATCTGATCGAGCCACGTGGTTCCGACACACGCCCGCCGATCAATACAACCATTTCACCACGCCCCGCCTTGCGGTTTTATCATGCTCCTTCCTACAAGAAAGACACATTGGTGCAACAAAGAAGGAGGACGAGATGATCACTGTAATGGGAGCCACCGGGCACACGGGGAAGAAGATTACTGAAGCTTTGCTCAAGGCTGGCAAGAAGGTCCGCGCACTGGGCCGGTCCGAGAGCAACCTTGTGGAGCTCAGGAGTTCCGGAGCCGACGTGCTCGCCGGCGATACGACCGACGCAACCTTCATAGCGAAGGCCTTTCGCGGCGCGGACGCCGTTTACACGCTGCTTCCTCCGGATCGGCAGTCGCCCAACCACTGCGCCGAGCAGGATCGGCAGGGCGAGGCCATCGTGAAAGCCATCCGCGAGAGTGAGGTCCCGTACGTCGTCGCCTTAAGCAGCATAGGCGCCGATCTAAGCGAAGGGACCGGTCTGCTTCGGGGCCTGCACGCACAAGAAGAACGTCTCAAGCAAATCAAGGGTACCGATGTGCTCCTGCTTCGTCCGGTGTCCTTCTTCGAGAACTTTTACGACCAGCTCGGACTCATGAAGCAACAAGGGATTATCGGGGATTCCATCGTGCCAGACCTGGCCCTGCCCATGGTGGCAACTCGCGATATCGCCGATGTGGCAGCCAAGGCGCTCAGGGTCCGCAACTGGAAAGGTGTCGTTGTGCGCGAGTTGCTCGGCCAGCGCGACCTCGCCTATACCGAGGCCACCCGTATCCTGGGTCAGCGCATCGGCAAGCCGGAACTCACATACGTCCAGCTCTCCTATGATGACATGGTGAAGGTGCTCGTGGAGGCAGGCTTGTCCGAGAGCTTCGCGGGCCTGTACGTCGAGATGACGCGCGCTTTCAACGAGGGCAAGGTGAAGCCACGCCGAACACCGGAGAACACGACACCCACACTGTTCGAAGACTTCGCGGGCGAACTGGCGAGCGCCTACCAAGCGTCATGAGTAACAGGGACGAAGTTGGGCCGTAGGCATAGTCGATACGCTGTTGAACGCCTTGGATGCCGACGGCTACTTGTTCTATGCTGAGCTCGACCTCGTGCAAACCAGCTCGACGAACTGTTGGCCCTCGTTCAGCTATATAGGGCACTGGGCAGCGGCTGACAGCGCCGCCTGCACCCACGGGCACGAGCAACGTGGTTGCCGTTCGGCTTGGTGTCATCGACTTCGTTTGAACCGACCAATGCGGATGTTCTCCCATAAACAGGCCCCTCGCCAGCTGACAAAACCCCCTTTTCGTCTACAGGGTGCATTCCTTAAAAGAGTCCCATGCCCATCAAGGGGATGGGTGAGTACCACTTGGGGGGGCATCCGGTAAGCATCCACATCTCTGCTTGTCTGAGGGGATCAAACAGCTCAGCTGTATACGCCCCTTGATTCCTTCAAACTAAGCCATTGGCCGGCGATGTGCGTACCTCATAGTGCGGTTGGTACAACCACAGGGGGCAGGTCACACCCATTTGACGAGACCTCACCCAATACGATAATGTACGTACATGCACTTCCGAATCGTAGTCGCGGAGTAGGGCACGTGCGATGTCTAGTGCGTTCAGTGCATCATGTGGTGATGTACTTCACGAAACTCTCTCCTCGAGGGGCTACGTCAGCCGACCATCTTGAAACGAATTTGTGCATGAGAGATGAAGGATTTTTCGGGACGGGTATGCTTACTCATGTACAAAGAAAAAGAAGCCAGGGTGTGAACCGTTTTGTCTAGTTTGAGCCTCCGGAGAATCCAGAGAATTACCATGGTCGTTGTGCTGATGCTTTGGGGCAGTACGGCATGGGGAACCACGTTGACATGGGATGCGAACACCGAGCCCGATCTAGCTGGTTACCGTGTGTACCAATGTAGTCAGCAACCCTGTGGGCGAGCGTTTGGAACGGCGACGCCCCTTGTGACATTGGGAAAGGTCACCAGTTTCAATATCGGGACACCCGCCGCCGTTTGGCTCTATGTGATCACGGCGTACGACTTTGCCAACAACGAATCGAACGAGAGCGGCGTCGTCGCCAATAATCCGATTGCAGCTCCGACTCCGTGATCCGATTGCCAGCCGACGCGCGGCTGATTCTGGCACACCTTGATCAACTCACCTGATCACGCTCCAGCAAAGGGAAAAGAACAGATCGTGACCGGAACGGACCTGCCCCCGGTTGTTGTACTACAGCTTTTGTTAGTCTAGACACATTGCGCTGACCTGCCCCCAATAAACCAGTCCATACCCTCTGTGAGGGTCTGACCAATGAGAGAATCTTCCTCCCTCCAGGCATTTCTCTCAGGCTAGGTTATTAATCTTCGCTGGAGAGTGGCATCCACACGCTTTTAACCTGACCCAATGGACCACGCGCTGACGGGGTTGACACAAGGGTACTCCACCCACCCTCGACATGGCCTGGCGACTACTCACCGCACTTAGAAAATAGTCGTGGACTCTCCTATGAATGTGTAACTTGAATGTGTAACCCTAATTGTAACCGTTGCACCGTAACTCCCTCACACTCAACGCAACTGGATGAATCACCAAGAAACGCTATTCCCAGCTCCCACCAACGGTTTCGTCGATCTTTTCAGGGCTTACTGGATCTGATGAAGTCGGCTCGGATGGCTTTTATAAACCGAGTTCTCCGCTCATCACCCTTGCGCCATTCTGAGTACCAACCTACAATATGCCTCCCTGCGAGGCTCCCATGCCTTTCATCCTGCGTCCCTACCGTCGATTTTCTGTGCGCAATGTGCTGTGACGTACAACGCTGGCCTAACAACTCGAAGCGGTTGCTCACATGCATCTGGCAGGTTGCGATAGGATGGGCGCTGGTCAACGTGATGGGGATTCCGTTGTCGGAGTCCCAGGCGTTGCGCATTTGCGTCAATGATTACCGAGAGTATCAGCTCACCTCGAATGCATTCGTTTCTTGGTATCCGCGACCACGTCAGGAGCGTTATGATTCTCGAGGAAGTATTCGAGTCGAGTCCATGCTTCTTCATCGATGTGGGTAATTTCCCATCCAGCATCCAGCTCCTCAGACCACCGCACGACGGCGGCATCGACGAGGATGTTTTTTGATTTGCCAGTGCCGGGGAGGGTGAGGCACACCGCCAATTCTAAGCCGACCGCCACGGGGCGCTCTCCGGTAGCACGCCAGCCTGTTTCCGAGATTTCCCAGATCGTCCCCTTGACGAGCGTCCCGTCGTAGAAGTAATAGCACAGATAATGAACGGGAGTTCGTGACTTCTTGCGCGGTCTGTAGATTTTCGTCATCTGGTTCTCCTGGCTGTATGCCTGTTTTTATGTGATCGCAATCGCTTTCCATTTAACCATAGCGGAACGGAGGGGTTCCGCTATGCCTCATAAGAGGGAAATTAGGACCGCAAAAGGTAGGGTTTCATGCTGACCTGCCCCCATAAACCCGTCCAGATCCTCTGTGAGGGGCGGGCCGCAAGGAGAGCCGTCTGTCCACGTCGTTCTGTGCAGAACCCCCACGAGGTGTCTGCACGGCTAGTCGTTGGGTGCCCTACACAGTTCCCCGCCTGTCGACAAAATCCCCCTTTGTTTCCGGGGTGCATTCCTTAAAAGAGTCCCTGCCTATTGACGTACGGGGGTGTGTGCCGAATGGTTCCTACGCTACCACTGACTTACTTTTCGAGTTTTGGGTCATGTCGACGTGAAGAAACTTGAATGGTGGCCTCACAGCTGGGGGCAGATCAATTACCGCTTAAGTTATGGTGATTTCTTTACGGGAAACAGGCATTCTGCAGCGGTCATTATTGACCGTCTGCCGCCCCTTGCCACAGCATGTCGTACCCCAGCTCTTTGGTCTCGGAACACATGGTTGCCAGTGCGGAGAACTTCTTCTTGAAGACTTCGTCGGCATGGGATCGTTCGTGCTCTTCAAACGAACGCCAATAGGTGACGATGACATAATGGTCGTCGGCGGTTCTGGATTCAGTGAGGGGTCCCTCGTTCGACACGAAGCCGGAGAACTTGAACACTTGCCCAGCGATGAATCCGCCTTTGTCCCCTCCGTAGATTCCCTTGACGACAGTGCAGAGTTCTCCGACGGCCAATTTGACATCCTCGAACGTGACGCCGGGCTTGAGGGTGACGGTGTTGAACAGCATTTTGGCTCCGAACGGGAGGGTGATGGGTCCGAACATCTCAATCCTCTCTGCTATGCACGCACTCCGACTGGAATACGCGGCGATGGGTAATGGTCCAGTATGAACTCTCGGCTCTTCTTGTCAGGGCCCACATTCTAAGAGGCAGAGTTGGCCAAAAGGATTCAGGGTACTCGTGATCTGCCCTCTGTGGTTGTACCAGCCGCAAGGTGAGTCAGCAGCATTATCCTAACCCACACCTTGCACCCTTGGGTAGCTCTCTCCTACAATTCCACTCCCTGCGAGGCTCTCAAGGCGCCTGCGAGCCGTGGGGCAGACCACCGCACAGGTGTCGGGTCAACTGAATATCGGTGCTGTCCTGTTTCGTTGCACATCCAATCCATGATTCAGAGCGCATCCTTGATTTCAGGTCGAGCATGAATGTGCGTGGCCGAGTCGCACTTGAGCTTCTTACACTGGCAATACTGACGGTTAGCTTTCTCTTGATCTTTCCAAGAAGAACGCTGGTTGTAGACGTGACGCTCGCGCTCGGCGCCCTCGTTCTGCTCGGCTTGAATGCGCGGTATACCCGTGCGGTAATCTGGGCGAGATTTCCGGCCAGACCCTCAAGTGGAGGGTCCAGGCAATGCATGTCGACTACCATAGCTGTGACGCTTGCCGCAGTTGTTGTGTGTTTGGTAGTCGGAAGTATCCTTGGGTACAGTGACGGTGGATGGAAAGCGGTGTTTGATCGGGTATTAAACTGGAAGCTTCTGGTGGCAATCTGCGTTTATTTGCCATGGACACTTTTTCAACAGACCCTCTTTCAGTTTTACCTGCTTGGGCGTCTTCGAGCGTTATTCCCCACAGTCCATCCGATGGGAGCAGCCACATTGAATGGAGTAGCCTACGCTTTGGTTCATCTTCCCGACCTCTGGGTCACGTTGGTCACGGCATTCGGCGGCATCTTCTGGAGTTATATGTACAATCAATATCGCTTGCTGCTGCCAATGGCTCTTTCCCATGCTGTTCTCGGTTCCACCTTTTACTATTGGGTGTATGGCCGTGATCTCGCTGAAGTGTGGAGTCAACTTATCAAGTAGTTTCAGCAACCTTCGGAGCGTGCCTGACATGGGTTTGAAACGCCGGGCTGTGCACAGAGCAAGAATCTTCACAGATGCCATCGTCTTGATCGGCCTTCAGTTTGTATTCGCTGCCTGTAGTGACAGTGCGACATCGCCGAAGATCGAGGCGTACACGTATTCGAGTACCCCCGCGATGGGGCGTTGCCAGGAAGGGGAGCGCGAAGGTCGCGCAGGCGCCACCGACGGCGAGGCCTCCGCTGATGGCATCCGCTTTAACCTACGGACACCATCCAATTACGACGCCACAGTTGCTCATCCCTTGCTGATGGTCTACGCGCCTGGTGGCCAGAACCGTTGGATGTCAGAGCAGTTTACCGGCCTCACCCCTTCAGCGACCGGAGCCGGGTTTGTGGTGGTCTACGCGGATCACCGACCGCTCGGTATTCCCTCCATTGACCAGCTGAGTACGATTCCAGGTTTGGTCGCAAAGAAGTGGTGCATCGATGAGCAAAGAGTCTATGTAACCGGTCATTCCGATGGCGGTACTATGTCTATGGCGCTCGCCGTCCGCGATCGGACAAAGAAGCTCCCGTCTGCAATTGCGCCAAGTGCCGCCGGATGGACTGGAAAGGACCTGGAGGCATTTCAATGCCGAGCACCTATCCCCGTCATGATCATGCACAGCGTGAACGACAGCTTATTTCCCGGTTGGGGCGCACAGGCAGGAGCATGGTGGGCTGCATGCAACCAGTGCGATGTTGCAACGACGAAGAAAATCGAGGGTGGGTGTATCGCCTACCAACAATGTGCCCCGGGCGGAGCTACGCTGTATTGTGAGGGGACCGGCGGTCATCGCGAATGGCCCAATCTCAATCGATTAATGCTTGCTTTCTTCGTTCGTCCCGAACCATTTCAGTAACGTTCAAGAGTCGCATCCGTCCCGATATACAGCGATGGCCTAGCCCCCCTCAATGAGTTCAGATTCTCTGTGCGGGCGAATCTGGTTGTAGGTGCGCCGCCACCGTCAGGCTGAATGTGTCTTCTGCTTGGTAGCTGACCCTGGTAGTTGCCGGTATTTATACCGAGCACTACCAGGCTACCAGGCAGAGCATTCAAGGGCTGCGGTAATGTTCAAAGGAAAGAACTGCGTTAGATGGGAAAAGGGGCATTCATCCTAGCAGTCGGGGAAGCCGGTAACGAGAGGCAAGAACCTTTGAGCCGTGAACCAGTCGCACAATTGAATGCCCGTCCCCTCGTTCCTGGCTCTCGTCGAGGCAAACCTGGCCGTCCGCGCAAAGGTGATGCTGGAATCTTTTCGAGAAACAATAACGGTCACATCTTAGGCACATTAGGAAAAGTGACATCGAAACCCCGCACTGGGAGCCAAGCAAACGATAGAGCAGCGGTTAGCATAACCAATGAGATTGTCGCCAGGTCAGTCAAACGGCGTTTCAGCCAATCGCTTTTCAAAGCTTGTACGCAGGGACTGCCCTGCCTCATTGGAAGGATTAAGGACGCCGGCATCAATCAGGAGATCAATTCGCGGCCGTGGGTCGAGCCGAATCATCGACAAACGACTCAGTGGTGCCGTCTCGATCACCTTCCGATAGGTCCTGAGCCAGGATTCCGTGACAGCGCGCAGGCCGGCATCCGTCGGCTTCATCCGCCCGAGCGTAACCTGCTGGAGCAGCTTGATAATGGGGTCGAATAGTGCAATCGTGGCGATCGCCTGGGATAAATCCGTATCGCTGGATTCGGACATCGACATCAGTTCATCGAGCACACGCCTGGCCCACGAGGATATCCGCAACTCCCACAAGCCCCTTTGCCTCCGGACGGAGCCCATCCACCGGGAGCGCCAACCCCAAACGCAGAGAACTGCTTCTCCGGCTTCGTGGCTTTACATTTATGAAAGACGGCTTCTGCGGAACCTTGAATCAGCAACTCAAATCGATGATTGCATTCCCGATAGACATATTTGAAGATAGGCATGGGTAATACCTCTTATAATGAGCTAGATTATAAGATCGCGCTGGCCAGATCGCAACGACAGGAGTCCTATGTACCAAGAAGAACAAAAATTTGCCCTCCGATTCAGCCTCGAAGTCTCATTTCCAGACAACTACGAGGGCGAGGAAGACAACAAAGTCTGGGCCAGAGAGTGGGAAGCACATATCAAACCACGGATGCTTAAGCTTGTTTTTGGGTCGCTCCGCCAACATCCCGGCTGGACATCTCACATACGAAACAGAGGCGCCTCGCCGACCGATGAAATCGAAGTTGTTCTTGCCAGAGATTTCTCAAAATCGCTCCCCTTTTCGATTTGATTATGACCTCGTTACGAGATATCGGCATCTACGTCCATGTCCCATTCTGCCGACAACGCTGTCATTTTTGCGCCTTTTATCTTGAGATAGGCCAAACTGAAAGGATTGATGCATTCCGCGCCGCCCTCACGAGCGAAATTGGTCTCTATCGTACGCAGAACCTGGTCGCAGGACGATCGCTGCAGAGTATCTATTTCGGAGGCGGCACGCCCACGGCGCTTCCTGCCAGTCAACTGGTCGAGCTGCTGAACTTTATTCGTGACACGTGGCATTCAAGCGCAAACGCAGAAGTCACGGTGGAAGCCCACCCATCCACCGTGACTGCTGAAGACCTCAGGGTCTTAGCCGGTGCTGGATTCAACCGCATCAGCTTCGGCGCGGAATCCATGAGCGATGAGGATTTTGGCCCCATCGGACGTCCTGGAAGGGTACAGGACACGGAAACCGCTGTCGTAGCTGCACGGGCAGCTGGCTTTACGAATATCAATCTGGACCTCATGTACGGACTCCCCGGCCAGACGCTGGAGGCCTGGAGGAAGACGCTGCAGTTGTTGCTCGCGCTCGATCCATCGCATGTGTCGAGCTACGCCCTGACCATTGAAGAAGGTACGAGACTCGCGCGGGACATAGCACGGGATCTTGTTTCGAAACCCAATGATGCACTCCAGATCGCCATGGAGTCAGCAGCCGAAACACTCCTCACCGCGGCGGGATTCATGCGATACGAGATCTCCAATTACGCCAAGCCGGGATCCGCTTGCCGCCATAATCTGCAGTACTGGACTGGTCACGACTATCTGGGACTCGGACCGAGCGCTCAGTCGTATGTCGATAGCGTCCGGTTTGGCAATATCGCGGACCTCACGGCCTATGTAGACTTGCTGGGCAAACACACTCTGCCAGTTACCGAGCGCACCATGCTCTCGGTTTCCGAACAACAGCGCGATGCCCTGGTGTTCGGCCTCCGGCTCCTAAGTGGTGTTTCGTTAGAAATTCTTGAAGGCTTAGAACAACGCCAAAGGGTCACTGAACTCATTGCAAGGGGATTGCTCGAATCAGATACTGATCGGGTTCGGCTGACCCACTTGGGACAGCGCTACGTGGATACCGTAGCCGGCGAACTCTTCTAATCGATCTGAAGTATATACGACCTGGCAGGCTGCGGAAAAACTATATGAGCACCCCAGAACTTCGCTGGTCTGCACGTCTGAGACAACAGAAGAACGTTACGCAGGTTGCTAAAAGTCCGTCCAGCAAGGCCGCAGCGATTGAAGGACCGAGGCGGTACATACCGAACTTTGTGTGGGCGGATCGCTCGGCGAATGAGTCTTGTCGATCGGAGAAACACCTGTAACCCTTCCGATCTCCGAGAATCTTCTTCTCTGCGTCGAGGGTCTGAACGGTGCGGGAACGCCGCTCGGTGAAGGGTGCGTCTTGGCGTGCCGGGTCTGGGCGGGTGAAAAGTGCGACTTTATCAGCATCCTGCTAGTGGCGAGCCATCAGGACATGCAAACTCGCATCAGCCAAAATGCCCGCCCAGGCGACGGTATTCAGCCAGAGCAACAAACGATGGTTGGTTTTCCAGCAATGAAAGAGCGCAAACAGTAGGCATAGCTGAGTCAGGATCGAGAAGGGCCGATGCAGATGGTCCGAGACCAAACCCCGCTCGCTTGCGATTGCTGACAGCGCAGCCAGGGAATAACAGGAAAAGGCGCCGATCTGCAGCCAGCGCCATTTCCCCTGCTCTCCCTGACGGACCACGACCACCAGCGCCCACATCAGGCATACAATCACGACCAGCAACAGCAGCGGAAAAAGTGGCCACCAGACTCGCGCGTCAAGCATAAGCTGGACTCTAGCAGCCGTCCTGCCCCCGGTCAATCAGGCTTTTCCCCACATTGACAAGTCACTCAAAATGGTAGGAGACTATCGCACACACGCAAGGAGTTGTTATGCCGGTGAACATGGATCCATCGAAGAAACGACGGCGATACCCACCTGAGACAGCGCCGACCCCTGAGCAGGCTCACACGACTAGCGCATCAGCGGCGCCAGAACGATCGCTCGGAGAGGAGACCGAGTTCGATCGGGTAAAAGACCTAGCCGACGCGGAGCTGAAAAACTTGTGGGATGCCACCGAAGTGATCGATATGGACACGATCTGAACCGGACCCCGTCAGGCAGGCAGAGAGTAGAAGACGATCGACAACATCACGTAGGCCCAGACCAGCATCACCCCTCCCTCCAGTGCGATTACCCATCCATCGTCACGAAGCCAAGAATCAGCACCGAGACTGTCACCGCCGCCACTTCAAAGGGCACGAAGATCAAATCAAGCGGGGCACCGAAAAGGTAGCTGGCGAACACCAGTCTCGAGAATTATTGGATCGAGAGAAGCAGGTATTAACCCTCCCGCACAAGTCTGCTAGAATTATCGGCCATGCCCACACCGTCGATGCCTCAAACAATCCCGGACGTCATTGAAGATATCCAAACGGGTTCAGGCACCGGGTTCGAGGCTCGTGTGGTCGTCTTCAACTGTGAATGCCACACCTACCAGCAAGTTATTGACCTCTTCTGTCGATTCATTCCAGGGGTGACATCGACCAAGGCCTTCGAACTGGCCTATCGTATAGACCAAGAGGGAGAGGCGATTGTGTATACAGGCGCGACAGAGCAAGCAGAGGATATTGCGGTTAAACTGGCAGGAGGTGGCCTTAGAGTCGCGGTGCAGTAGCCAAAGAATGCGGTGGCGGCAAACAGTTACTTATGCTTTGCCTTGCGTTTTTGGGCCTTTTTGACTTTCGCAGGTTTTCTGGCCGGAGCTTTCACGCGAGCCTTGCCTGGCATCTTCATTGCGGGCTTGGCCGGTTTCGCCGAGGCCGGCTTTGCTCTTTTCGCTGATCCCTTGGCTGCAGACTTCCCACCCTTCGTGGGTTTCACGGAAACCATATAGGTTGAAGTCCGATTCACCTTCGCCAATTGGTCCCCACTGAGTAGGCGCACTTGGTAGAGCTCGAAAAGCTTGTGGATTGCCTTGGTATTGCCTCTTCGCGCTGCGCTCAGGAGCCGGCGACGTTGGTTCATTTCCTCTTCTTCGGTATGGGAAGCCGCTCGTCGTTCCATGCCAATCCTTTCTCAGCACCCATCGATTGCTGATCGCGCAGGTCCCAATCAGCAAATCACCGCAGATAAATTTAAAAAGTATATCAGAACCAAAAAGAAGTTTGGAATATTCTCCTTCGATGATTCCGCATCTGCTTAAAACAGAGACGAGACCACCCATTCGAACCTTCTACATGCCATGAGAGGGGGATCCAGCCATTGAGCACTATCACAGCAGTCATATATAATCCTTGATGGAATCAACACTTTACGGGAGACTTGATCATGAATCAGCATAAACAAGAATAGGCGACGGTGGCCGATGACCCCAGAGCGCGCGAACTCCTCCACCAGGCGTTCGAGAAAACCGCGCGGTGGCAGAAAGACTTCAAAGGCTTCACCGCCGACCTCACCGTGAATGTGAACGGAAAAGAAACCAGCGGTCCCATCGTGGTCAAAGGCCCACGGGATGTTTCCGTTCAACTCGACGATGCCGACGTGCAAAAATGGGCTCAAGAACAACTCGGCATGATCGCCGTACATCGTGCCCCCCGCAGCTTCGAGGAATCGGACGGCAAATACACATTGACCATTGAAGAAGACGGCCATCCGTTCGGCACGAAGCTCGTCATCCACGGATCGAACTCCTTCTACCGCCTCAAGGACAATCGCATCACCCAGATCAATAGGAAGATGGCGCACCCTGGCATGACCCCGTTCGCCTTTAAAATCAATGTCGAGGATAGCGCCCTCACCCAGGACCAGAAAAACCTGACGACCCGAGGCACCGTCTACTACTACTCCCCCACAGACGGGAAGTTGAACAACGTGGAGAGTTTCACCGACACACACGTGCGCGTTGGATCGTCCGATCTGCCGGCCACCCGCCGGATCATTTCCTACGAAAACAGCGAAGTCATCGTGAAGAACCTCACGTTCACCAGTCACCGTTTGCTGTAGTCATGGATTTGAGAAAGAATTTTCCTCGAAGCATGCGCGTGAAGATCGAAGGTTACGTCCATCTCGCGCTCATGACCGCCAAATGCCGCACCGCCCTCGCTGGCACCGAAGGCGAATACATCTATCCCTGCCCGATGGACTTTCGATTGATGGAATTTTCCGAGATAACGGATGATCAGTTTACAGCCACCGTCAAGACGACTCCGACCGACGAAAGCGTCGCGCAGTGGTTCCGTAAGAAAGCCAATTTCCATACGCGGGCTGAGTTAGAAAAACGGACGAGATGATGCTCAGCCGAGGACCAAGAACTCCCGAGAAGTAGGAATATTTCAACAAACTCCGCGACGCCGTCGATGCCTCCCGTCCCGATCTGAGCGCATGGGCATACTTGCAGGATTTGGAAGAAGTACGGACGGTTCCATTGCGCGAGCCCGTGGCTTAACCGGACTTGCTTAGTTGCCGCCTTTATATTAGTGGAGAAAAACATTGCGAGTTCAAAATGACTGTTGGACGGTTAGTTTTAATGGAAAGCAAGTTCGATCCCATTATCCCTCCCAAGATCGAATAGATTGCACGAGAACTATTCACTCGCAATTGGATTAGGGGGTTACTCGCGCTTATTTTCGTGCGATCCTAGGGACTAAGGCATCCGTCTATTTATACCCCTCCCCGCTCGTTCCTCCCCCAAGCCCACCCCAGTTGCCGCCGAATCCACCCTGACCTGTTCCCCAGTACTCGCCTTGTTGAATCCGTCTGTACGGATGCCGAAGGTCGGGACGGCTGATCCACCAGAAGAAGGAGATGGCACCGATGCTGGTGAAGAGGGTAATCCAGAAACCGACGCCTTTGAAATGTGCCTTCGCACGCAATCCGACGTGTACCTCTTGAGCTGGTGCGGCCAAAGCCACGACGGTCCGGTAGAGTCCTTCGCCAAAGTGTCCAAGTTGGATAGATGGATGGAGATAGGATCCTCCCACCTCGCTCATGATCCCCGGCGTGATGACCGGCAACATCTGACGGCCTAACGTCATCGCTGCTTGCCGTTCTTGCAGGGCAACCAACACCATCACGCCATGTTCCTGCTGCGCGGAACCAATGCCCCACTTTTCGTAGAGTGCCGTCGCATATTCGTTCGCCGAGGCGAACGGCTTTATGCTAGGCACCGTGACCACGACCATTTCGATACCGGTCTTTCGTTCAAGATCCTGACACACCGAACGAATGCGTTCTTTCCACTCCGCATCGAGCACCTGGGCATGGTCGCTCACGTAGCCCATTGGACCAGGCAGCTGTGGTCGCTCCTTGGGCCGTTCATAAAGCGACGCCTGGGCTGTAGCGGTCCACACCATGAACATCAGACTCAACAAGGCCACTCTAGCTATATTTTTCCCCCGTGTGTCGATCATCCCTTCGCTAGCCCTATCTGTTCCTCCACCTTGGAGACTAACCTTCCGAAGCTTTCGAGGTATCGATTCATAAGTCTCGGTACTTCTTTTTTCCCTGGCGAAATTTTCCCGCGCTTGAGCAAAAACACGTCGTGTAGGCCTCTAAGATCAATTCCAAACTGACCTTCAACTTCTTTCAGGAGCGGCTCACCATGCGATAGGACCGGTCGCCCTAGCAACCGCTGGACACCTCGCAGCACCGGTAGCAATGCCGTGATCGACAGCGGCAGCAGGATTGTCATGGCCTCTTCCGTGCTCCCTCCTTCCACCAGGCGCTGACGTACGCGCAGGAGATTCCCCCGCAGGCCCTGCAATACTTCGCTGGCCAGATGGTGCGAATCGACCTTGAACATGACAAAGGGATCCTGCCCCCATAACAGGCGGTGGCATTCGTGGATGTCCTGATACTCCAGGGGAAACACGAATGCAGCCGACAGGAGATCAGCCTTGGTGAGAAACAGCGGCACCACGACTTGCTCTTTGCTCCACCGCTTGTGAGGGCCGTTGTACTTCTTGAGCACCGAGACGTCATAGGACGACAGGAACAGCAGCAGATTCAGGTTGGATCGCCCAGGTAAGAACTCGCCTCTAACGGCACTGCCGTATAGGAGCACGCCTTCGAGTTGAGTCCCATACACCTGTGCTACATCTTTCACATATGATCGCAGCAACTGTTGCGTCTCTTTCGGCAACCCATCGATGGTCCATTCCACAGATGACATCGTGTTACTTTTCATGTCCTGAAGGATCCGGCAGGAATCCGGCAGCCACTACGCGATCTATCATATTGAACGGCGTAGTCTGGCGCAGTCCTGCCGTGGTGGACAGCACGCGATAGCGCAACCGTGCGTTGTGATCTAGCGTGCGGAACACACGGTCGCGGAGAAATGCGATTACGGGATTCGCCGTGTTCCAAAACAACACTTGCTCATCCGCCAACCGTTGCAGCATCGTGACCTGAGGTCGGCGTGCGTCCTCATAGCTCTTGAGTTTCACAATAGAGAAATCATTCTCTGCCAGACACTCGGATAGGAGATTCGCCAGTGTCATCGCATCAACCATCGCCTGCATGCGCCCTTGAGAAGCATGGGGATTCATCGCATGCGCCGCATCCCCGATCAGCACCGCTCCGTCATCTACCCACGTTGGCGTACGGACACGCCCGGTCGGCATAAAGCCGGTTTGCTTCCAGTCGGTCAACGTTCGAAAGAGCGCCTCACAAGACGAATCAATCGCAGTCCATGCCTGTTGTAAGGCAGGAATGCCCTGCGCCTTTACGCGGTCGTACGAACCAGTGTCGATCATGTAGAAGAGATAGACTTTGTTCCCCGCGGCAGGAAACATCCCGAGGATCGTCCGTTTGCCGATAAAATATTTCGCCTCGGTTACTGGAGTAGGCGCGTCCAGAATGGCAATCAGATAGCCCTGCGAATAGCGGTGAAGGTCAGCTGGAATCTGCAAGGCCTCCCGAACTTTTGAAAAAGTCCCATCAGCGCCGACGACCACTTTGGCCCTCACAGTCACCTGGTCAGCCCCTCGCTTAGCCGTCAGCCCGACGACCTGACCTCGCTCTCGAAGTAGTCCGGTGAACGGTGCCCCATACCACAGTGACACAGACTGTTCAGCCTGGATGGCGTCAAGGATGGTATGGTGCGCCACGTTCGGCAGCGTCACGACGGTTCGATTATACGGCGGGGGAAGATCGCCATAGTCAACCGTGCAAAGCCTTTCGCCGCCGACGCGGCAGAAATGAAACTTGCGGACCGTACGCGTCGACTCAACCGGCAATTTGCTCAGCAACCCGATCTGATCGAGGACCTGTTGCCCGTTCGGTTGAAGAATTTCACCGCGCACCCCTTGTGGAGGTCCTGACGCTTGTTCCAACACGACCGTTTTAATCCCCTTCTGGGCAAGCGCGAGGGCAAGGACTGCCCCGCCCCCACCGGCTCCGACAACCGCAATGTCTGTTTCAATTGTCGACTCGACCATAGACGTCGCGCTTACGCTTTCCACAAATGAAAGCGTTTCTTACCCTTCCACATCGACAGAAACTTCTTGCAGGCTATCACAGCAGTGATATTATCTCTGATGACATTCAGCCGTTCATCCTTGGAGTGATTGCCGCTGGTTGTGTGATTCATCGAACATGGTGTTGGGCTCGTCATCGGCTACCACATGCTTCAGATACATGAGACCGTCGTGCTAATTAACCTTGATGGGAATACCTGCTTCTCGAAGAAGCACCACAGGCGTCTGCGGCTTGGCATCGTCAAACTGTTCACGGTCGATAATGACATGGACATCCCCTCCCCTTCTTGGCCTCGACCAGCGCCTTGACCTAAAGCGGTGAAGTCAGCCCGTACACCACGACGAAAATGTATCACGTGGAGTGCTCATAAATCTGCACGACCGGCTTGCGCGGCTCGTCGTCATCGGGGGAGCATCACACCTCCATCCCGGCGGAAGAGGCCCCCCAACGCGGCACACTTAGAATACTCGCCACCAGCCAGTAGCGAAGGCCTGGGCAGGACCTCACGCATGCGTAGGATAAAAGAGACCGGATCATTCCAGTTCGAAGAGATCACGGAAATGGTCTTCGGATGACTCCCAAGCCTGTGGGGCATGGACCTGTAACCATTGTCGGAGAAATTGCTTCTGAGCCGGTGTCAGCATCTGCTTAATCTGATGGGAGCGTCCTTGGAGAGGCTGGAGAAATCCGACTTGCTGGGTCACATCCAGCGTCGCTGTCCTGACATACACATTTGTGAATACCGACGGCTTATCGTCATCACCATCTCCTTGCATCCAGACGGAGAGAAATTTATCACCGGTGAGGCCGGCGCTGTCCATGGCCGGTTCTGTATCGTGAAACAGCTCGCTCTCAGACTCTTTCAATGGGGTGGATTCCGAAGCGCGAAAGAGGAAGTTCTTTTTCCACATTAACAGGGTCTCCAACAGATCTCGCATGTTGGCTTTGGAGCCGGATCAAAGTCAAGCAACACTCCAGGTCGGTCGGTCCTCCGTGATTAGTTCGGCAAATACCACCAGGCAGGATGAATCCAGCCCTCACGTGATGAACCTCACGGTGCAAGGTGCAATCTTGACAAGCAGCGCTTACCTTTGTTACTTTGGTAAAATTCCTTAATCTCTAAGCCAACTTGGGAGAATCCATGCAGGTCAAGATCAACGGGAAATCAGAGGAGGTTCAAAGCGGAACCGTCCTCGATTTGCTCATGACGAAAAAGATTGAACCTCAGATGGTTGCCGTCGAGGTCAACGAGAAAATGCTAGAGCGCGACCACCTTGCCATCACCTACCTCAATGAAGGGGACCAGGTTGAGTTCCTCTTCTACATGGGAGGGGGCCGGTGACAATGATCCTGTACAACGAGATTACTGAGCTGATCGGCAAGACCCCGCTTGTTCGGCTGAATCGTCTCTCAAAGCCAGATTCGGCCACGATCTATGGGAAGGTCGAATTCTTCAATCCGGCTGGGAGTGTTAAGGATCGGATCTGCCTCAACATGATCAACGAAGCAGAGCGCCAAGGCAAGCTCAAGCCAGGTGGGACGATCGTCGAACCGACCAGTGGAAACACTGGTATCGGACTGGCGCTAGTGGCTGCGGTGCGAGGTTATAAGTTGATCCTGGTCATGCCAGAAAGCATGAGCATGGAGCGGGCCAGCTTGCTGTCGTCCTATGGCGCGCAGCTTGTGCTGACTCCTGCCTGGGAAGGCATGAAGGGCTCGATCAAGGAAGCTGAAAGCATCCAGGAGCAGAATCCGTCATACTTCATGCCGAATCAATTTTCGAATCCGGCAAATCCGGCTGTGCACCGGATGACTACGGCGCCTGAAATTTGGGATACGCTCGAAGGGAAGATCGACGCATTTGTCGCCGCTGTCGGAACCGGTGGCACGATCACAGGATGTGGCGAAGTCTTCAAGGAAAAAAACCCGAACGTGATGGTGATTGCCGTCGAACCGGCAGGTTCGCCGGTGCTGTCTGGTGGCGAGCCAGGGCCGCATAAGATTCAAGGGATCGGCGCGGGCTTCATCCCCAAGGTCCTCAACCGCAAGATTCTCGACCGCGTGATTACAGTGACCGATGATGAGGCCTATCAGACCGCCAAGCAGTTGTCAAAAAAGGAAGGCCTCCTGGTTGGGATTTCAGCGGGCGCCAATGTGTTCGCCGCCTACAAAATTGCCGATGATCTGGGACCAGGCAAGAACGTGGTGACGATTCTTTGCGACACGGGCGAACGGTATATCAGCATTGAAAAATATTTCAACATTTGATCATTTCCGAGTGATTGATTGAAGGAGGGATGCTCAAAATTGTCGCTCAACAAGGCCGCATGCGAGAAGAAAGCGGAGGCGTCTAATTTCCACCCAGCCGTCCCCGAGCTTCCAACACAGCTCTTTCCCGAGTGGGGTGCAATGAGGATTTTCGAGCCGAGAACGAAGCCGACGGAAAGTCGCGTCTCGGCGCGGTGGGACTGGGCGAGCAAAAAGATAGCCATTTTCGGCATCCCTAGCAAAGATGGAATTTACTGAAGAGCAGATAAACCGCTATAGCCGCCATATCTTGCTCCCCGAAGTCGGCGGCAAGGGACAGAAGAAGCTTGCCAAGGCGAAGATTCTCCTGGTGGGCGCAGGTGGCCTGGGCTCACCGGCTGCACTCTACTTGGCCGCGGCGGGGGTGGGTACTATTGGGCTCATCGATGGTGATGTCGTGGACCTCACCAACCTCCAGCGCCAGATCCTCCACCACACGCCTGATATCGGACGCCCAAAGGTCGTGTCGGGGAAAGAAAAGATTCAGGCGTTAAATCCCAACGTGAATGTCTCGATGTATGAGGAGCGATTGACCGCCAGCAACGCGCTGAAGATCTTCAGCGACTACGATGTCGTGATTGATGGGGTCGACAACTTTCCCGCAAAATTCCTGATCAACGACGCCTGCTTCTTTGCCGATAAGCCGCTGGTGCATGGCGGTATTCTGCGCTTCGATGGCCGTGTGATGACGATCATCCCCAAGAAATCGGCCTGCTATCGCTGTGTCTTCAAGACGCCCCCACCGCCCGGCCTGGTCGCATCCTGTCAGGAAGCGGGAGTCATCGGAGTGCTGGCGGGCATTATCGGAACAATTCAAGCCACGGAAGCGTTGAAGCTCGTCCTGGGTATCGGCCAACCGCTGACGAATCGCATGCTCGACTTCGACGCGCGCAAAACGCAATTCAGAGAAATCAAAGTCCGCCGAAAACAAAATTGTTCCCTTTGCGGCGAACACCCGACGATCACCGAGCTATTCGACGATGGAGAACCCTATGCCGGCTGTATGGTGCATCCGTAGTCACAGATTCTTGAAGGTGGTGCTATAATGAGCAAAATGAAAGCGCTGGTCTGCCGCGAGTGCGGAAAAGAATATCCGACCAAAGCGATTCACGTCTGCGAGATGTGCTTCGGCCCCCTCGAAGTAAAGTACAACTACGAAGAGATCAAGACAACCATTTCCCGTAAGAAGATCGAGGATGGCCCGCTCAGTATGTGGCGATACATCGACCTGCTTCCAGTCGAAGGGACCAACTTCGTCGGTCCTCATGCCGGATTTACACCGTTGGTGCGGACCAAGAACCTCGGCGCTTATCTCGGTCTAAACGAACTCTACATTAAGAATGATACGGTAAATCACCCCACCCTGTCCTTTAAGGATCGCGTGGTTGCCGTCGCCTTGACTCGCGCCCGCGAGTTGGGATTCGAAACCGTGGCCTGTGCCTCAACCGGCAACTTGGCTAATTCGATGTCGGCCCATGCCGCAGCCGCAAATCTTCATTGCTACGTGTTCATCCCCGGCGATCTCGAAGCCGCGAAGGTGCTCGGCAATCTTATTTACAAGCCTCTCGTCGTTGAAGTGGAAGGTAACTATGACGATGTAAACCGGCTCTGCAGCGAGATTGCCGGAGAGCATGGCTGGGCGTTTGTGAATATTAACATTCGCCCCTACTATGCGGAAGGCTCCAAGACCCTTGCCTTTGAGACTGTGGAGCAACTGGGATGGAAAACCCCCGATGAAGTCGTCATTCCGATGGCATCAGGCTCGCTCTTGACCAAGATTTGGAAGGGTCTGCATGAAATGAAAGCCTTGGGGCTTATCGACAGCGTTCGCACCAAGATCTACGGCGCCCAAGCCGAGGGCTGCTCGCCGATCTCCGCCGCCTTCAAGGCGGGTCGAGACTTCTTCAAGCCGGTGAAGCCCAAGACCATTGCCAAGTCTCTTGCGATCGGCAACCCAGCCGATGGCTACTATGCGCTCAAGGCCACTGCGGAGAGCAAAGGTTCCATGGATATGGTGACGGATGAAGAAGTGGTGGAGGGCATCAAGCTCTTGGCGCAGACCGAGGGAATTTTTGCGGAAACGGCCGGAGGCGTAACGATCGGCGTTCTCAAGAAGTTGGTCAAACAAGGTATCATCAAGAAAGACAAAGTCACCGTGGCCTACATCACCGGCAACGGTCTAAAAACGCAGGAAGCCGTAATCGATTCCGTCGGCCGTCCTGTTCGCATTCTACCCAGCCTGGTGGACTTCGAGAAAACCTTCAAAATGGGTAGGAATGGTGGTGGTGACGCATGATAAAAGTTCGCATTCCGACTCCCCTCCGTCCCCTGACCAAAGGCCAGGGAGAAGTTGAAACCGAGGCCAGGAGCGTGCTGGAGATGATTGAAACCTTGGATAGCGCGCATCCCGGCATCAAGGATCGTCTCTGTGATGAGACGGGGGAACTGCGCCGTTTCGTCAATATTTATGTCAACGAAGAAGACATTCGTTTCCTCAGAGGGAGATTGACCTCCCTCAAGGATGGCGATGAAGTCTCCATTGTCCCAGCGATTGCGGGAGGCTAGCCATGGCATACTTGCGTTTTCATGTCCGCTTTCCTGAAGACAAGGTCAAGGAGCCGATCATTTACCAGATCGGACGGGAATACAACATCGTGACAAACGTCCGGCGCGCCGATGTTCGTGAAACGACCGGCTGGGTTGACGTGGAACTTTCCGGTGACACGGCTGAAATTGAACGGGCGGTCACCGGTCTGCGAACAAAAGGCTGTAACGTCGATCCGATCGAGTTGAATGTGGTCGAATAACCACAACATAAAGCGCATTTCTCATTCAGTCTAATGCCACACGCTTCACGAACAACGAGAGACGAATCACATGGAACTCACCGACCAACAGATTCAACGCTACAGCCGGCACATCATCCTCCAAGACGTCGGGGGAAAAGGTCAGCTGAAGCTAAATAAGGCGAAAGTCCTGTTGATCGGTGCGGGCGGTCTTGGTTCTCCTGCTGGTCTCTATCTCGCAGCCGCCGGCATCGGTACAATTGGATTAGTTGATGGCGATCTCGTTGACCTGTCGAATCTGCAGCGGCAGATCATGCACTCGACCGCTACTCTCGGACAGCCGAAGGTTGAGTCAGGCAGGAAGACACTGTCAGCTATCAATCCAGAGATCACGATCAAGACCTATCATCAGCTGGTCGATGCCGCTAACATTTTGTCCCTTGTCTCTCAGTACGACATCGTGCTCGACGGCTCCGATAACTTCACGACCCGATTTTTGGTCAACGACGCCTGCTTCTTTGCCAAGAAGACGCTGGTTTCCGCCAGCATGTTTCGATTTGAGGGTCAGCTAACGACGATCAAACCCCACGAGGGCTACCCCTGCTACCGCTGCCTGTATCCTGAACCGCCGCCGGCCGGCTTAGTCCCGAACTGCCAGGAAGTCGGTGTCCTCGGTGTGCTGGCGGGCACCATGGGCATTCTGCAGGCATCCGAAGCCATCAAGGAAATTCTTGGCATCGGCGAGACGATCGCCGATAAGCTGTTGATCTACGATGCGCTCGATATGAAGTTCCGCAAGGTGGGACGTCCCAAGGATCTTGCTTGCCCTCTCTGCAGTCCCACCCCAAAGATCAAAGACCTTAGTAGTGACTACACCGTTACCTGTACGATTTAACGTGGCGGATCTCGTCATTTCCCGACACATTCTCGATGATCTCGTCGCTCACGCGAGGGAATTAGCCCCCTACGAATGTTGTGGCTTGCTCGCAGGAACCAACAACGACGTGAGCCATATCTATCGCATCAAGAACATTGTGACGCTGGAGGGAGCGCACAACCTGTCTTCGTTTGACCCGGTCAAAGTCGCGCACCTGGAACGATTGTCGCCGACCGACCGAGCCGAGATCGCCTTTGTTATGGACATGCAGGATTTCTCCGCAGCCAAGAAGGATATTCGCAACAATGGCCTCGCCCTCCAAGTCGTCTACCATTCCCACCCTTACAATCCGGCCCGTCCCTCCGTCACCGACATCAAAATCGCCACCGACTACGAAGAGATCTGGCCCAAGATCAACCTGCCGATTCCCGCTTATCTCATCGTCTCCCTTATGCACACGGAACCGGACATCAAGACCTATTGGATCAAAACGGGCCGCGTCACAATCGCCGATGTACTCGTACGCTGACAGATATTTGTACAGTTCCCATCCTTTTGTTGGAATATTATAGCATCTGCACTGCACACTCTGGCTGAGGAGTGTTACTCGTGCTCATTACACGATTATCCGCACTTATACTTTCCTTCACGTTGTTCCTGGCCGCCTTGACGCTCACGCCGGTGTTTGCCGAGGAGCGCAGCTTCTACAGCCCGGTGATCTTCATCGACAAGGAGAGAAATCAGATTCTCATTTCCACAAGCGGCAAGGTGTTCTATATCGAGATCAGCGAAGCGGCGAAGCCTCACATCGACAAACTCCCACAAGGGGTGCTGTCCGACTTCGTCGTGGAGATGCGTGGAGACGACCGACCCTTGCTAAAAAAATGGCACGTTTTCGGTGGAGACTCTGAATGTCTGATTTTCGACGGAACGAAGTGTAAATAGAAAGGTTATTCCGAACTACCGAACATGTCGTCAATCAGCGGACGGTTGATGTCGGTGCACCCAAGGCAGATCGTATCGAATAGCGCTTCGTGGTTTGACACGAAATTTTTCGCATCTGGCAACTTCTCCGCCACGACGTGGTCATGACAGGTTTCGCACAGCATTATGAGACCACGCGAGACCGATACCGTTTTTCTCCCAACGCTCCTGGCCATACCAGCTAGACCGATCCTTTTTGAAGGGCCATCAAAAAGTCTTCTGCGTCGAGGTCGATCCCACACTGCTCGCACTCATACGGACGAGCAGATTCCGGCACGTGCAATGGTGTCCGATCGATTCGCCCTCGACAGACATGGTAAAAACATCCCCTTGAATGCTCATCATCAAGGGGATCGCTCTCGTAAACTAACACCATCGATGCATCACATCCTATTGTTCTTCCGCAATAAGTATACCGATCTCCCCTCCGCATCCGCAACCGACCAAGAAGACGACTCTTACACCTGGAATTGCGCTTCATACAAACCGGCGTAGACCCCTCCCCGACGGAGTAGATCATCATGCCGGCCATCCCCCACCAATCGACCTCCATCGACGACGAGAATCCGGTCGACATCGTGGAGCGTAGACAATCGATGCGCGATAATGAATGTCGTTCGCCCCTTAGTCAGTTCAGTCAGAGCTTCGCGGATCTTCACTTCGGTTTCTATGTCGATGTTGGAAGTCGCCTCGTCAAAAATTACGATCGGAGGGTCTTTCAAGAACACTCGAGCGATCGACACGCGTTGTTTCTGGCCAACCGACAACTTGACGCCCCGTTCGCCGATCCAGGTGTCATATCCTTCCGGAAGCACCACGATGAACTCGTGCGCCCGCGAGGCTCGCGCGGCCGCTTCAAGGCGATCCTGGCCCGCACTCAGATCGCCGTATAGAATATTCTCCCGGACGGTTCCATTGAATAAGAACGGTTCTTGTTGCACGAGACCCATCTGCTGCCGAAGATATGTCACGGGCAGATCACGAATGTCTTGTCCGTCAACCAACACGGCCCCGCCTTTGACGTCATAGAACCGCATCAGCAACTTGAGCAAGGTGCTCTTCCCTGCCCCGCTCGGTCCCACCAGCGCCACACGCTCGCCCGCCGATACAGAGACAGAGACACTCTTGAGCACCGGCACCTCAGGACGATAATGGAACTGCACCCGCTCGAAGCGAACTTCTCCATGTATTCGATGCGCCGGGGTCACCACGCCGAACCGGTCTGCCACCTCTGGAGCCGCATCCAGCACTTCGAAAACTCGGGTGCTCGCCGCCAGCGCATGTTGCAACATGTGATTCACGGAGTGAATCTGATTGATGGGGACATAAAACAGCGCCAGGTAGGACAGAAACAACACAAGCTCACCGAGTGTCAGTCGTCCCTCCAATACCTCACCGGCACCATACCAGAGAATCAGTACAGTCCCGAGACTAGCGAGAAAAATCATCCCCGGCGAGTAGAGTGACCACAGAATCATGGCCTTCAGATTCGTCTCGCGATAGGCGCGGCTCAACCGGTCGAACCGCGCCTGTTCATATGCCTGCCGCGTAAAGCCCATAGTTTCCCTGATGCCGGACAGTGCATCCTGCAAATAGCCGCTCAGTTCGGCAGAACTCTTTCTGATCTCGTGATAGTAGCCGTGTATTCTCGATGTAAACCAGCTCGCCGACAGCATGAGAAGAGGAATCGGCAGCAGCGACAGCGCGGCCAATTCCCAATTGATTGTAAACAGCATGATGGTGATCCCAATGAGGGTCAACGACGCCGTCACGACACCTTCGAGTCCGTCGATGAAAATCCGCTCAACGTGTTCGGTATCATTCGTCACTCGCGACATGATTTCGCCGGTCGACCGATTCTCAAAGTAATTGATGGAGAGCCGTTGCAGCGCGGAAAAGATATGCCGACGCAGATCGTGCACCACGGTTTGTTCAAGTTGATTGTTGAACCGGATTCGGAGCGAGGCAAAGACGTTTTTTAGAACATAAGCCCCGACCAACATGCCCAAGACCCAAAGAAGCAACGTAGCTCGCTTGGCCAGAATCACGTCATCGATGATGATCTTGATCGCCCAGGGTGGCACCAGTTCCATTGCCGTGGCGCAAGCCGAGCATAGGAGCGTGGTGAGCGCGAGACCTCGATGGGGCCGGAGATATTGCAGGACACGAAGAAGGGGTTTCACAAATGGTCTAACGAGAAAGGATTTAGATCACGTTTGTCGGCTCTTTTTGCCAGTACTGCGAGAATTCATGGAGCTGAGTCAATGTGGAGAGGTCTGTCATACGATCGAGAAAGACTTTTCCCGCCAAGTGATCTATCTCGTGCTGAATACAGACGGCGTAGAGCCCTGTAGCTTCAAAGTCGATCGGCGTGCCATCTCGATCCAACCCCTTCACCCTTACCAGCGATGGCCTGGTGACTTTTCCTCTCAGCCCATCGACGCTGAGACACCCTTCCCAGTTTTCCATCTGTTGCGGACCGTAATACAGAATCGAGGGATTGATGAGGACGGTCTCAGGGAAACCGCCCTCCCCCTTGCAGCCCATCACGGCCAATTGAATCGAGCGCGAGACTTGAGGCGCAGCCAACCCGATCCCCGGTTCGCCATACATCGTTTCAAACATCTCATCAATCAAGCGCTGCAGTTCAAAAGACTTGATCTCGCATGGAACCACGGGAGCAGCCACCTTGCGAAGGATGGGATTACCGAGCTTGGCGATTTTCAGCATAACCACAGACCTGCAACTTTTTCGAATCAGAGGCTCGTTAATATTCGTAGCACAGGGGTCTTTCAGTCCACAACTCTTAGGGGTAATGCGCCACTACGAGCGTAGTTTGGATCGTTGCGGCTCTGGAATTTCAATGATATCTTTGCCGATGTCCCATTCGCTCGACCATGCCACGTGATCCTGCTTCGTCGAAGTGTCCCAATCATGAAACTCGGTTTCATGGCGTGTCAAGATCCACAGTGAGTGCATCGCAGACAATACCACAAAGCGTTCGTCATCGGTCACCATTGGAATCAAGAGGGGATGACCGCCTTTTGCCGCACATGCCGAGCCTCGAAGGCCGCGGCCTTCCTGACCGAAGGATTCAGATCATTGGCCATCACATCAATCGCATCCGGTGTCTTGGCCGGATCCAAACGAATCGCCACTCGCAAGGCATGTTCATGCACACGGGGAATCTCGTTGAGCTCTTTGGCGGTGATCAGAAGCACAGGGACTCCCACGACCCCTTTCATCATCGAAATGATTTCAATCGCGTTATAATGGATTCTTGGGCTCGGCATGGTCAGCGCCTTGACCAAGACCGGGACAGACGGCTCTCCCAGATGCACAAACTCGCCCATCGCCCAGAATTCATCCTTGCCTTCCAGCAAAGGCAACAAGGCCTCCCCTCGCGTGAGTTCCTCGGGGCTCATCGGATTCGTATTCGGATTCGCATTCGGATTCGCATTCGGAGTAAGGAACACATCAGGGACATCATGGTTTTTCAGCGGAGCCTCGTAGGGCCTCTGGACCGGCCACACGCGTGCCGCTTGGTCTATCCATCCATAAAGCGTGTGCACTCCTCCCACCATGCTCAATATAAGAACTACCACGATTCCACTCGTTTGATACTTGTTCACAATACCTGAACTCCTTTCATCTCTACATCTTACATCAACCGCCCGCAGGTCTACTGTTCTTCATCGTGAGCAGCGCACCGTCGGTGCACGATTTCATACAACACCGCAACATGATCAGAATCAAGAAGGCCGCTGTCAACATTCCATCGACTACCACTCTGGCCAATGGCTTCTGCGCCTGGGAGCGATTCCCGTGGCTAAGGCCGTCGGCAAGAGGCTAATAGCCGCCGTCAGATCCGTTTCACGCGTTTGTGATCCACTGGTCAGCCCTCCCGTGGTCGTACCACTGCGATCCGTCGAGACCCATACCTTCCATACTCCCGAGCCAGCCGGATGAGGGTGATTGTCAGGACCACGTCCTCATCCAATGACTCGCCGTGATGTCGCTGGGGTGAACGTGGCCACGGCCCGCTCCAACTCCTGAAGCCGTTTCACCTGACCGATCTTCAGTCTGCCATACTCGTTCCGCCACCAGTCGTATGTCTGTTCGGGGATGTCCAGGCTCCAACTCACGGGGACAACGGCTTGGCCCTTGCGCAGGGCGACTTCTGCCTCACGAAGCCTGGCAACGATGTATTCGAGGGTGTCCGTGATGCGCGGTATACGTCCCTCCTTTCGGTCAGACCCTCACAGTAGATCTGGACCCGTTTAAAAGGGGCAGGTCAAACAGGGCCGGCTTCTAACATGCATAGCGACACACACATAGAACTGCGTCACAGAGATGCGTCCACAGGGAGCCACAGGCCAGACAAAATCGTGAAACCATACCCACGTCACCACTCATGATAATATGCGGTGGACTGCAAATGACGGCAGGTAACACCAGACGAGACAGACCCATTGTACTGGTTTTATAAGGACTTGGAAATACAATGACGTTCGGGGTAGCAGCCTTCCTATTCACGCGTGACTCAGACGTGAGGACCGGCAGGATTGAGCAGCAAAACGTGAGCGATGCGATCAGCTATCCAACCCAATCTTGGAGTGCCTCTCGCAGATGCTTCCTGACCCGCACCTTCTCGTGATGTTTACGGAGCAACTGCCGACGGATGACATCCCGATCTTCCGCAACAATGCGAACCAAACGGTCCACATCTTCGGCATGCTCCCGAACCAGCTCGGACAGTTTCTGCAACTGCCCTTCGAGTCGGTCAATGCGCCAGGCCATCTCGCTCAGCGACTCCGTGTCCTTCACAGGCAATTTCGTCCCAACTTTGTTAATGCTTCGGGGGCGGGCGGCTACAACCACAGCACGCTTCATACTCACTCCTTTTCTCTATCCTGTGACACAGAGACGTTGGCGTTCTGAACGCTAGTATTATCCGCACAGGATGGGAAGTCAATGTTTCCGCTTCCTTTCTATTTGATACCGATACTGCTAAAATTGGCTCCCATGCAGAATCTTTTCACCATGGTCCTCGCCGGTGGCAAGGGTGAACGGCTCTATCCGCTCACGGATCAGCGCGCCAAGCCCGCTGTCCCATTCGGAGGGAAATACCGGATCATCGACTTTACCTTGGGCAATTGTTTGAATTCCGGACTCCGCAAAGTCGCCGTCCTCATTCAATACAAATCCCATTCGCTCGACCGGCACATCCGGGTGGGTTGGAATATTTTGAATGCCGAGCTGGGAGAGTTCATTGCCTCAGTTCCACCCCAACAGCGCATTAGTGAGGATTGGTACCGCGGGACTGCCGACGCCGTCTACCAAAACATGTTCTTGATTGACGGGGAAGATCCCGAGTTTCTCCTTATCCTGGCTGGCGATCACGTTTATAAGATGGACTATGCCGAGATGTACCATTGGCTGATCGCCAGGAACGCGGATGCGGTTGTCGGAGCCATTGACATCCCGATTCAGGAAGGCACGCGTTTTGGGATCATCTCGGTGGATGAAGACTATCGCATTACCCGCTGGGACGAAAAACCAGCCCAGCCCAATCATCTACCCAACGACCCCGCGCGTGCCTTTGCATCGATGGGTATCTATTTATTCCGCACGAAAACCCTCCGTGAACACTTGATCGAAGACGCCCGCGAGGAGACCGCACACGACTTTGGGAAAAACATCATTCCACGGATGATCGAGCAACGGCGCGTTTACGCCTTCAAGTTTCACGATGCAAACAAGAAAGCTGTCCAGTATTGGCGTGACATTGGAACACTCGACGCCTATTGGGAGGCTAACATGGATCTTGTCGCCGTCGATCCCCAGTTCAACCTCTACGATCCCGAGTGGCCGATCCGCACCTACCAAGGGCAATTTCCTCCAGCCAAGTTTGTCTTCGCGCAGGATTATCAAGGTGGCCGTATGGGCGTGGCTCTCGATTCGATCGTCTGCGGCGGCTGCATTGTGTCTGGGGGACGGGTCCAAAACTCTGTTCTGTCCCCCAACGTTCGCGTGCAGGATCATGCTGACGTTCGCGAATCTGTTGTCATGGAAAACGTCATCGTCGGCGAACATAGCCGCCTTCGGCGAGCCATCATAGACAAGGATGTGACGATCCCCCCGCAGACAGAAATCGGGTACAACCGGGAAGCCGATGCCCAACGGTTCACCATCACCGAGTCAGGCCTCGTGGTGATTTCAAAAGGAATGAAACTGGATGCCGCCGTCGATTCATCCGGTTGATCTCATCGCCGCACTCCGCCAAAAGCACCTCACGCCCGCCATCGTGTTCCTCACTTCGCGCCGAGCCTGCGATGAGGCGATGGGGTCCTTCGACCATGCTAACATTGTACTGCCCCCCGTACGACAGGACGCGATCACAACAGCGCTCGAACGGGTGATCGCGCAATATCCCAGCATCGCAGAGCATCCGCTCATCCCAACCGTGCGGCGTATAGGCGTCGCCGCCCATCATGCCGGTCACCTTCCCTCCTGGAAAATCGCGGTCGAAGGATTGATGCAACAGGGCTGTCTCGATGCCGTATTCGCCACGACCACGTTGGCAGCCGGCGTGGACTTTCCCGCGCGCACGGTCGTGATCACCCAATCGAGCATTCGCAAGTCACGCGACTTCACCAACCTCACCATCGGTGAAGTGCAGCAGATCGCAGGACGAGCTGGCCGTCGCGGCAAAGATCAAGTCGGGTTTGCAGTGGTCACCCCGTCTCCATATATCGATCTCGGTGTCCTCACCAAAGGTTTCACCGGACATCCGGAAGCCATCGACAGCCAATTTACGATCAGCTATCCGATGGTGCTGAACCTCTTAAAAGCCCATCCCCACGAACAAATTCAAGCTATCCTGGCCAAGAGCTTCGCCCAGTTCCAACTTAACCAGCGGGCCGAGCTTCTCGAACGGAAACTGGACACGCTCCATAGTCAAATGGAACCGTTTGGTCCCCGCGTCTGTACCGATTGGATTACCCAGTGGCAGACCTTCGATCAAGCTCGCAGGCAAAAGCCTTCGCGCCACCAGATTCGACGACACGAATCACCGGAAATGGCGGCCCGCTTTCATTTCTTGACACCGGGACGTGTGGTGGGACTCACACGAGGACGTGGGATTGTGCTCCGTCAGTACCGTAGCAAGGGCCAGAGAAGCCCAATGGTCACAGTCCTGCGCCCTGACGGCTCCGTGACAGAATGTCCAGCCCCCAGCATAATCGAAGTCTTTGATCGGGTGTTCGACTGCGAGGAAGCCCCCGCCTATCCCTGGTGCACCACTGAGACGTTCGACGAACTCATCCATCAGTTGGCGGAACTCCCCACGCGGTTACCTGTCCTGCCCATCTTAGTGTCCAAAGACTCAGAACCACTCTCTGATGCGATCGTGCAATCCCTGGGCGATTTTCCATGCCCGACCTGTCTTTCACGCCCAGCCTGCCAGAAGGACTTTGTGACCGCCTCACGGCTCCGACAGGAGCAACAACGCCATACCAAATCCATTCAAGCGCTCCGAACCAGTTTGTGGCATCGGTTCCAAGAGCGTGTTGAAATCTTACAGAAATTTGGTTACCTCACGCTGCAGGCGCAACTCACCGTAGAGGGGGAATGGGCCCGGCTTATCCGCATCGACCACTCCCTGCTGATCACTGAACTAATCCGTGCGGAGACTTTTGTCGGCGCAGATCCTTATGTCCTCGCAGGCATCATGGCCAGCATTGCCCATGATGACGATCGCCCCGGCGCATTTCCACGCATTAGTACCGGTCTGAGCTCGCTCTTGGGTAAGGTGCGGAAACTGGGGGACAGCTTGTCTCCCTATGAAGACCTTCCCCTCCTACGGGCAGATGTGGCAGCCTTAGCCGAGCGCTGGATCGCCGATCCAGCCATCACGTGGATTGAACTCTGTCGCTTGACTACGATTGCAGAAGGCGACATCTATCGGCTGCTCGCCCGGACCTCGGAGTATCTGTCACAAATCCATACATTGAAAGTCACACATCCAGGTTTGGCTGATTCTGCGTCGAAAGCGATCGCACTAATCCGCCGTGGCGTCCTGGAGGAACTGCCGTAATGAAGGCGTTAGTGGTCATTCGCCAGCCATCAATGAGAACCCGTCATAGTTTCCCTTCCACCATTGACGATTGACTAATGACGAGTGACGAAGTTCTCCATGAATACTGACGAACTTGAAAAACTCCTCGCGCAGCAACCGGTAGCGGTCCTGCATCGCTTGGCGCGCGGTCGTGTCCATCGGCACTTCCGGGCCGGCAAGCGCCGCCTCATCGAGTTAATCCTCCAGCATTCGAGCCAAAATCACGCAGGCCTAGAATTTGATATGCAGGCGCTGATTGAAGAACAGCAATCACGAGCACAACAGCCTAAATCCCCAGTCCAGACGACACGTTACCCCATGGCTTCCCTTCCGAAGAGAATACTGTCGCGGGGAGGAGAACCGGAATCCACCGAACCTGCCGTGTCATTGACGGCATGGTTGGAAGGAATCGGCGTTCCTTCTCCGCAACCGTTTGTGACGGATCCTTGGCAGGAAGAAGCGTTGGCCGCGCTGAGCGACACCGATGTAGTCGTGAGCGTCCCGACTGGGAGCGGAAAAACCTATGTGGCCGTAGAAGCAGCTCGCAGAGCGATGGAAGACAATCGCACGGTCATCTACACCTCGCCGTTAAAAGCCTTGTCCAACACCAAATACACCGAGTTCTCCCGAATCTTTGGCACGGACAATGTGGGCATCCTCACCGGGGATCATCAAGAAAACCGGCAAGCCCCCCTGCTCGTCATGACGACGGAAATTCTGCGGAACCTGCTCTATGATGCGGCGAGCGGTGAAATCGATGTCCGACTGGATACCTTGGGGCTCGTGATCCTGGACGAATCACAATACATCGCTGACCCCGAGCGCGGAGTCGTGTGGGAGGAAACCATAATCTTTTGCCCATCACAAGCCAAACTCATCTTGCTCTCGGCCTCTATCGGCAACCCGCAGGACATTGCCGATTGGCTCACATCCATACGTCCCACAGACTGCCAGCTGGTTCGCCACAGTAAACGCACCGTGCCCCTCAGAGCCGGTTATCTCCATCCGAACGGAAAACTAACTCCTCTCTTCAAAACAGCAAACATCCCCTATGCCCATGCAGGCCACCTTCATCCCGAAGCCAAACGGCTCTTTTTCAAATACGAAGAAGAGACGCTGCCGTCTGGACGACCGAGACGGTAATCTCGACAATTCCTAAAAGGTGTAGTTGATCCCTGCGGTAAAACCGTGGCGGATTGATTGAAACTCTGTAAGTGGGAAGGAAAATGATCGGCCATCGGCGAGATGATTTTCCCAGGTCCCATCGATCATACGGTTCCACCATACACGATACCCAACTTTAAAGGAGAGCCCTTTGAAGATTCTCACCTTCGCACCAACATCAGCATCGGCTCCGAAACCAATACCGAACATGGTGAAACTCGGGTCGAGGAATTCGCCATTAGCAACACGTATATGATGGGTATCATCGTTCTGGAAAATACTAAGGGGCTTTAGAGCCGCCGCACCCTGAAAACTCAGCCATCGTGATAGACGATATTCTGTTTGAATACCGGTCCGAATTGAATACCATGTGCTGGTGTTAGTGAGCGCAAGCACCGTATTACTAATTGGTGCAGCCATTGGAGTACATAACGGATCCAGACCAGGTATGGTCGGATCCAAATCAATCGTTGCCCCCGCATTCGAACAAACCACCTGTCGAACCCCGAAAGCCTTGTGTTGCTGCCGCCAATATTGAAATCCCACGAAACCATCAAGACGGCCTCGCTCGTTTGGAAAGTTCACGATTCGCCCACCGGCGTCCGCATTCACGTACCACATGCTAGACCCATTTATGTCGCTATGGGTGCTTGAGGAGGGATTTTCTCCATCAGGCGACAGACAGGCGACAGAAAATCGTCGTCTGTTAGACGCCCACCTCCAATCTTAGCCCCGCCCACATTCAATCGGCCGAACCATCGTGGCCCCACGGAGACTTTTGCCGTCAACTCAATGGTGTTGGTCGAATGATCGGTGTAGGTCAACTTTGAGGTCGGATTGCCGAGCGGTGATTGCGAAGACGCATTATGGCTCCATTGAGTGTCACCCACGCTGATCCAGGTTCCAATGCCAACATTTATCTTCACACGCGAACTTAATGGGGCCTCTTCGGCAAGAGCGTCGGGCGAGAATGTGAGAGTACCGAGCACGAGAGTTACCAATGCAACGTCTCGTCCCAACCTGTGCACTCTTCTGCTCACCTCCAGACCCCTCCCTGCTGAATCACGACGGTATCAAAGCACCGCTTAGCCGTATCCGGCATGAGGCGTTGACAGGCCACACGAATGTCCTTTTCATGAAACTTCCACTACACTGACGCCGAAAGCCAGACCAATCACGTACCAATTATAACCATAAGTACCGCTCCCACAACTAAGTAGCCCCATGCCAACCATGACCATGATGCAGTCGTGACTGTGGTGGGCGGCGCTTCCTCTTGTGGTACGAGATGAACCAACGGCATAACTGGATCTCCAGTCACTCAGCTGCAAAACCCAAGCCGCACAAGACACAAGCATTCTCGCAAAGCATACCTGAGACCATGATTTCTGAATAGATTTTTCTAATCTCCACCACTCCCTGCATGACTGTCCCGCAACTGATCGCGACTCAACCATGGACACACTCGCAGACCCTTGCCTACACACCACATCGTCCCTTTCTCTGCATGGTTCTCCTCCAGAAGAAGATGGAAGTCTAACGATCGGCGCAGAGTTTTTGGTATATGGATTTTCTTCTCCGCGGAGGCATGTGCATTGCTCAAGAACTAAGTGAAGAAATACCAGTCGGGGTGAAAACAAGAATAAAGATCCTGGACGCAACTGCACACCATGAAGTTGGCAAGCACCATCGAAATAACGAGAAGCTATCTACGATTGATAAGCCCATCACCGATCCTCTTCTCTATGTTGAGATGTCTCATTGGCTTTATCATTTTCGGCTTCGTGTGTTTTTTTCCCAGTTGTCGCACATTGCACAACTTGCCTGCATCGAACTCCGCATCCTCCCGTTTCCATACATAGAACGTCCTCTCACGGAGGCCTCCCTACCAGCAGACAGCAGCTCCTGATTGTTTCCAAGACCGGATCGACGAACGAGTCTGTGTAAAAGGTGTGGAACACGGACCATCCACCTTGGTAATATATGAAAAACAATCGGGTGGAATGCGGTCATCATCAAGGTCAGTTAGCATGTGACCCAGCATCTGTTTCCCATTGCAGTAACACGCAGAGCCAATAGCTGGGTGTTAGGCAGGAAGTGGTGATGGAGTTTTGGGGGCACCACACAGCACGGGTGAATCGATGATATCGAGATGAGGTGGCAGGAAATGGTGAGAGCGGTTGAACGGCTCGCGGCCACCATGCAAGCCGGCGTGATGGGAAATGTGATAGGAGTACGAGAAGCCGACGGACCTTCCCATCCAGCCCCCCAATAAATCAGTGTGCCGAGGTAGCTCAGTTGGTAGAGCACAGCCCTGAAAAGGCTGGTGTCGACAGTTCGATTCTGTCCCTCGGCACCACTTTTCTCTTTTCTACAATTCTATAGCAGCTTAGACAGTCGTAACAGCGGCGGGTGTTAGTAGGGTGTTAACTGCAGCATCGAGACGCGCCATAGCGGCATCCCAACAAGCTCTTTCGGATGAAAGGCTGTGTTCCTTAAAAGAGTCCCTACCCATTGACTTACGGGGTGTGTGCCGACTACCCCTCTACCAGGCTGTAATGATTCTGGCAGAGTGATTAGGTTGGACAGCGGCAAGAACCAGCATGGGTAAGTGTGCCCATAGGTGTACCCTCGCTGGTGCTTCCTCACGCCCACCCCATGCAACAGTGTGCAACATAACCATGTGGTTAGGAAGCAGACTGGTCGTTATTTCACGCTGATTCTGGCAGGGTTTGGTCGTCAGCGAAATTTGCTTGGGGTAATCTTTGTAAACCGCGGGTTGGAGAGTCGATTCCTCTCGCCAGCTCCACAAATTCCGCTAATGATTCAATCACTTTGCGGCTTACAGAACTATCCCTCTCCCCTCGCAACTCAGTCAGTGTAACCGCGAGTGTACCCGCCTGCTTTTCGAAGTAAACGGATAAGGACCGAGTCGCCTGCACCTCCCTCTATACTTCAGATCAACCGATGGTCGGTCTTTACGACTTCGCAGGACTCTATCGCTCCGCATCAGTCAGATTCGCCTCCTCTTCCAATTCTTCCAAGTCGGCATTGGGTTTTCCTTTCGTCGTTGACGGGTGGAGGCCATACTTTCTGAGCATCTTATAGAAGTCGGCTCGGTACCGGCCAGCAAATTGGGCGGCTCGAGAAATATTGCCACCGGTTAGTTGGAGGACATTCTTCAAGTAGGTTCGCTCGAATTCTTCTTTGGCTTCAGTAAGCGGCTTGAGCGACGCATCGGGCGAGACGCTGACCGATGGCAACAAATCTGGTGTCAGCATATCATGGCGTGACATAACCACCGCCTTTTCAACCACATTTTCCAATTGCCGTACATTGCCGGGCCACGAGTTGACCATCAGCCGATGGAGTGCGGTAGGCGTGAACCCTTTCACGTCTTTGTTTACGTGGTTCACGCTGAGTTTGAGGAAGTGTTGTGCCAATAATGGGATGTCATCGCGACGATCACGTAACGGCGGAATGAACAGCGGCACCACCGAGATGCGGTAGTACAAATCATTGCGGAAGCTTCCGTTCTTGACCGCCTCCCCAAGATCTTTGTTTGTCGCAGCGATAATGCGAACATCCACCTTCATTGAGGTTTCCGAGCCCACCTCTCGTATCTCGCGCTTCTGCACAGCGCGCAGCAGTTTGCCTTGCAATGAGAGAGGTGTTTCGCCGATTTCATCGAGGAAGAGTGTGCCTCCGTTGGCCATTTGGAAGAGCCCGCGTTTGGCACCGTGTGCGCTGGTGAACGCGCCTTTGACGTGCCCAAAAAGCTCACTTTCGAACAGGGTTTCCGGGATGGCGGCGCAGTTGAGCGTGACGAACGGGCCTTTGGTCCGCCGACTGTTTGTATGGATGACGCGGGCCATCACTTCCTTGTCGGTTCCGGTTTCCCCAAAGAGCAGAATGGTGGCTTCTGAATCAGATACTTGAGCAATCTGCTGGAAAAGCCGCTGCATCGTAGGGCTCCGCGCGACGACATTTTCGAGGCCATAGAGTTCTTTGACCAATGATTTGAGTCGCTGGATCTCCCGACTCATCCTTTGCTGTGACAGCGCTTTTTCGATCGTGGCTTTCAGTTCCTTGTCGTCGAACGGTTTGGTCAGGTATCCAAACGCGCCGCGTTGCATGGCCTCAACGGCATTGGGAATACTGCCATGGGCCGTGAGAATGATGACCGGAAGACCGGGGTGGATGCGCAGCAGTTCTTCGGTCACATCCAGTCCATCCTCACTACGGAGGCGAAGGTCGGTTATCGCCAGGTCGAACATCTTTTTCTTGGCTTCTCCAACCGCATCCTGTCCCGTGCTGCAGGATTTGACGGAGAATCCCATGGCGCACAGCCGCATCTTCAACAGGTGAAGCAGCCCTTCGTCATCGTCAACTACGAGCATGTTCTCTTGATCCATGGTGTTCCTTCTGATATTTGTCATGGTGTTGTGTCGGGAGTGGGAATCGTGGTGGCTGTCGATGGCGGATGGATCGGGCGAACCCTCTCGCGCATTTCTTGATCGATTCGTTTCAATGCTTCAAGTTGTTTGGAAAGCTCCTCGATTTTCCTGTCCCGCACTGCGAGCTGTTTTTGCAGACTACGGATTGCGGTCTGGTTTGTTGCAATCCTCCCTTGGTCTTTCTTCGATAGCAGCAACTTGATCTTGTGATCTCGATCGGTAAGTTTTCTCTGTAGGACCTCAACCGTCTGAGGGTCGCCAACCTTCATGGAGCGAAGTTGCTGGATGACCAATTCTCTATCAAGCAAGTCCCGCACTAGCAAGCAAGTCCCGCACTAGGCGGTCTGCAGTCTGGGCCAGCGAAGTGTTTGTATTAGCAAGAGCAGGCGCTACAAGAACGGCCTGTGGCCACGATTTTGGTCCGGGAGCCGCACGTTCTTGCAGCAATTTAATCCAGGCTTTGCTTGATGCGGCGAGTTGACTCTTAGGAGCAACAGCCACGACCTTTCCAAAATATTTTTCTGCAACTTCCCGGCTTTCATACAGTCCGAGCAAAGCCCGTGTGAAGTAGACATGATCACAGGAATTCTTTTCGATACATTTCAACGCCAAACTCTCCTGTTGCTTCGCATGTGAGTGAAATACTGGTGATTCCCCTAATTCCAGCACAAAATATGGGTGATCTATGGGAGTTGGGGAGGTCCAAGCTGTACACCCTCCCAGCATTGCGGATAGAATCATCACATGAGCAACCAGACGTCTCATGCTCCCCTTGCCTTTCCCTGCTTTGTCAACCGTAGGATAAACCGTACAGTCGTTCCCTTGCTTATCTCACTTTCAATCCAAATTCTACCCCCGTGGGCTTCGACCACTTTCTTCGCTAATGCGAGCCCCAATCCGCTTCCTGCAGAAGAATGTTTCGCTTTCGTGCGGTCCTGGTAAAACCGTTCAAAAATTTGTAGAAGATCATCAGCGGCAATTCCCGATCCGGTATCCGAGACCGCAACTTCGAGTACTCCGGCTTGAGGGTCAGGTATCATCTGAACTTTGACGACACCACCTTCTGGACTGAACTTCAATGCATTCGATAGCAGATTGTCGAGGACTTGTTCAATCCGAGGAACGTCGGCTTTCACCCAAATCTGTTCCCCAGCATTTTCTATCAGCAGTTGGATGTGTTTTGCATCGGCTAGGAGGCGAACTTTATTGATGGAAATATCGGCTATTCGCTCGAGATCCACGGGGACAATCCGATACTCCATCATACCGGCTTCCATCTTTGAAAGATCAAGAATAGTCGCGATCAGATACATCAGTCGCCGACTGCTGTCGGCCATGATTTGAAGCGTCGTTCGTTGCTCCTGCGTGAGGGGGCCTGGAATCTCATCCAGAAGTAAGTGCGTGCCTTCTTGGATTGACGCCATGGGTGTGCGTAATTCGTGGGACACGTGGGCTAAAAACTCCACCTTCATGTCATCGAGCTCCTGAAGCTTCGTTCCCATCCAGTTCACGTTATCGACCAAGTCTTTCAACTCGGCTGGAGCCGTAATCTGAAGCGGTGTGCCGAAATTCCCCTGCCCGATTTGTTTGATGTGTCCCTGCAGTTGACGAAGCGGACGCAAGATAGTGTAGCTGGCAATGCCGGCGAGCCCCAACCCGAAGACCAATGCCACCAGCACAAGTTGCTCTGTGACCGCTTTCGCTTGGGCAGCGCTGGCTCGAGACTCGCTCACTCCGACACTCACCCTCGCCTCATGAAAATTAATATATCTTTGAATCGAGGACGTCCTCCGATCCATAAGGGCATCGCGGCGGTTCTCGTACCCTGGAATGGTTGTCAGAGTTTTGTCGTTCGCCTGCTGGAATTCATCATGAAAGAGTACCAATCGCTCCTGGAGCAGCCGACTGGTCTCCTGGAGGAGACGCAGACCTTGCGGAGAGCTTTCATGGCTGCGAAGGTGTTGGAGGCTTCTCTGGAAATGCTCCACCTCCTCATTAAAGGATGGTTTTAAAAGTGCCGTCCGTGGTTGCCATATACCTTTTTTCGTTGTTGAGCTGAGTATAGAGTGAACCCAGAAGCCGTTTGGCGGACTCCATTGCCGGATAGTGATAGGACGCCATTCCCGTGCTCATAGCAGTCAGCTGCCTGAGCTGAAATAGTGCGTACAGATTGTCTCCCCCCATGACCGCGATGATTACGAGGGAAGTTAGAACAAGGCGCCAAAAAATTGAAATTCGCACGAGTCTAAGCCTCAATCAGGTGCGAGAAGACACGCTCAATAATACAGGTGTATGTAAACCCATACACTATTTCGACCTTTGTCTCAATGATATCGTGTCTATTGACCGATCCCAATTATGATATGATCTTCAACCGCGAGTAAGCGGCAAAAGATGGTCAGGGACGGCGTTTTGTGAGTGGCATTTGACTACTGTTTCGTATCAAACTGGCGGGCGAACAGCCGTTGTCTCCGTGACGAGCCGTGAAGTAATGCAAAGAGATGGCCGCGGAACAATAAGATCGCCATCGCCGCAAGCGGAGTGAGCAGTAGAAGGAGAATCCATTGAACATCCGGATTGATTCCCAGATAGGTCAACCACCCCCCCACTAGGGTGAAAGGCAGGATAAGAATTTGGAAAAAGTCCAGGCCTGCCCCACGTCCGACACGACTGGATAGGTCGAAAAACTTGTGCAGGCCGCTAGGGGACATAACGACGGGCAGGATCAGAACGGCAAACGGCAAAAACCATTCAATCCAATTTTCCAGAACGAAGTTATACGAGGTCTTGAAGACGTCAAGTGGCGAATCGTGCCGGACTTGATAGATTACTTCCGGTGCGGGATTTAGCAGGATAAATAGCAGAAGTAGAAACGCAGAAGAAAGGAACTGGCCATAGGGATTGGCGGACATGCCCATCTCGATGGCCATCGTCGGCAGCCACAATACAAATCCGACGCCAATGACATCCAAGAAATAATGCCCGAAGCTTCCGGTCACATCAGTGAACTGGATTGTTCTCGCCGCACTCAGGGATTGCTCGATCAGGCGGAGGGTCGCGCCGACCAGCAAGGCATTGACCGCGCCAAGTAGAAAGACTCCCGCTACCCCCAATGGGGCCGCAATCCTTGTAGCTACAACGAACAACAATGCGAACGCGACAAGCGCGACGAGGGTGATCCAGCTTCGGGCGAGCGAGCGCACCGTAGCGCGCAAGGCTTGCCTATACAAATGGGTGGTGGCTGAGATGAGGTCGACCATTCGCAGTGCGTAACCTAGTCGGGATTATAAGGCAGGTCAAGAACTACTCACCTGCACCAGCATGACACAAAAATGATTCATGGGTTGACTTACTTTAGCCGATGATTATTAATTAGCCTACGGGAAACGGAGTGAATCTCCTTGGGACAATGGTCCTGGATATGAATCGAATGACGGTCAAGTTGCAGGACGCATTGCAAACGGCCTCGACCCACGCCCAGAGAAGAGGTCATCAAAGTATTGATGTGGAGCATGTACTCCTCGCCCTGCTTGACCAGGAAGGGGGAACGACTCCTACTCTGCTTGAGCGAGCCGGAGTAGCGCTCTCGGCTGTTCGGCAGGCCGTCGACCAGGCCCTGGCGAAGTTGCCGCAGGTACAGGGTGACGGGGCAGCTCCGGGGCAGTTTCATGTGACCACTCGGCTCGGTCAGTTCCTTACTCGAGCGGAGGACGAGCGAAAGTCACTCAAAGACAACTATCTCAGCGTCGAGCACGTGCTCATGGCGATGGTCTATGAAGGAGGCATTTTCAAGAAGTTGGGTCTCATGCGAGACCGTCTTTTGGCCGGGCTACACCAAGTACGTGGCAACCAGCAGGTGCTGAGCCAGGACCCGGAGAGCACCTATCAATCGTTGGAGAAATACGGGCTTGATCTGACTCAGTTAGCTGGACAAGGCAAGCTCGATCCCGTCATCGGACGGGATGATGAAATTCGGCGCGTGATCCAGATCCTGTCGCGCCGCACAAAAAACAATCCTGTCCTCATCGGTGAACCGGGCGTCGGAAAGACGGCGATCGTCGAAGGGCTGGCGATTCGTATCGTGAAAGGTGATGTCCCCGAAGGCCTCAAGCAAAAGAAATTAGTTGCCTTGGATATGGGGTCGTTGGTCGCGGGCGCAAAGTTTCGCGGTGAGTTCGAAGAGCGCCTCAAAGCGGTGTTAAAGGAAATCCAATCTTCGCAAGGGCGGATCCTTCTCTTCATTGATGAGCTACATACGGTCGTGGGAGCAGGCGCCACTGAAGGTGCCATGGACGCGGCCAACCTGTTGAAGCCAATGCTGGCTCGGGGGGAATTGCACCTCATCGGCGCCACCACACTCGATGAGTATCGCAAGCACATCGAAAAAGATGCGGCGCTCGAACGCCGGTTTCAGACGGTCTTTGTCGATCAGCCGTCCGTCGAGAACACTATTTCAATCCTGCGTGGTCTCAAAGATCGATATGAAGTACACCACGGGGTGCGGATCAAGGACAGCGCATTGGTGGCGGCAGCAAAGCTTTCGCATCGATATATCGCAGATCGGTTCCTTCCTGACAAAGCCATTGATTTGGTCGATGAAGCTGCCGCGCGTCTTCGGACTGAGATCGACAGCCTCCCAGCTGAGTTGGATGAGGTCTCGCGCAAAGTCCTCCAGTTGGAGATAGAACGGGAGGCCCTGCGAAAGGAAAAAGATCCGGCGAGCGCCGCGCGCTTGACGACGCTTGAATCTGAGTTGAACGAAAAACAACGCAACCTGCAGCCCTTAAAAACCCAATGGGAATCAGAAAAAGCCTCAGTCGCTCGCCTTCGCAAGACACGCGAGGCGATTGAAGACACGAAGCTCAACATCGAGCAGGCGGAACGGGCCTACGACCTCAACCGCGTGGCTGAACTCCGCTATGGTGAATTGCCTCGATTGGAACGAGAGCTTGTCCTTGAACAAAAGCGATTGGGAAAGAAACAGGATGAAAACCGCCTGTTGAAAGAAGAAGTTGATGAGGATGAAATCGCGGTCGTGGTCAGCCGATGGACCGGCATCCCGGTCTTCCGACTGCTCGAAGGCGAAACCGACAAACTACTGAAACTTGAGGAGCTTCTGCACCAACGGGTGGTGGGCCAGGATGAAAGTGTACGTGCCGTAGCGGATGCTGTGCTTCGCGCGCGATCTGGCATTAAGGATCCAAACCGCCCGATCGGCTCGTTCTTATTCCTCGGCCCCACCGGAGTCGGAAAAACCGAACTGGCACGAGCCCTGGCCTCAGTTCTGTTCGATGACGAGGGGAACCTCATCAGAATCGACATGTCGGAGTACATGGAAAAGCACACGGTAGCCCGTCTCATCGGAGCGCCTCCGGGTTATGTGGGCTACGAAGAAGGCGGACAATTGACCGAAGCGGTCCGGCGGCGCCCCTTTTCTGTCATCCTGTTCGATGAAATCGAAAAAGCCCATCACGACGTGTTCAACGTCCTGTTGCAGGTGATAGATGACGACCGGCTTACGGATTCACAGGGCCGCACGGTCGACTTCAAGAACACCGTACTGATCATAACCTCCAACATCGGCAGTCCGCAGGTTCTAGAGGCGCAGCAGAGTGGGGCTTCCTTTGAACGGATCAAAACGGTCGTGATGAAAGAGCTTCAGCAGCACTTCCGGCCCGAGTTCTTGAACCGCGTCGATGAAATAGTCGTTTTCCATCCATTGGGCACCGAACATCTCATCAAGATCATGGAGATTCAGTTGCAACGGCTCCGCAGCCTGATCGAGGAACGGCGAATTATGCTGACGCTTAGCCCTGCCACGCTTAGGCATTTGGGGGAGCACGGCTATGATCCTGTCTATGGAGCGAGGCCGCTCAAGCGCCTCATTCAGCAGGAATTAGAAACGCCACTTGCGCGCTTGCTGGTCAAGGGCGAATTGCGGGATGGGGATACTGCGTCGGTCGATGTGAAAGACGGAGCCGTGATTGTGGTTCCGACGGTGACGGGTGAGCGCACTCCATCGCCTACCCGATAGAGACGGCGCCGCCTTTCGCGTCCTGAGTCAGCCCGCTCTTCTTTAGTTTATCGATCTTCCATTCCTTTGGGGACACTTCGAGCACGTGCCCCTTCATCGTGTGAAATTCTCCCTTTGAAAAGGAGACCACATCGGAGGTTTTCACATCGAGTTGGAGCAGAATCTTCCCCGAAGCAGTGTCCTTTACGGCCACGCTCTTGGCCGTTTTAGTTATGTCATAGGCACGCCGTTCATTAAACATCATCGTGCTGTCAACCACTTTGGCCAACATTCTTCCGTTCGCGTCGAATACCACAAAATTGACCAAAAGCGCGCCGGTTGACGGATGTTGTGTTACTTCAATTTGCGGTACACCTTCGATTTCAATTGTTCCATCCGTATTACGATAGAGATTAGAGCCAACTTCAACATCCATGATATCCCCTAGTATGACGTGGTACGCCGCGCGATACAGTGCGGCTATGATTTCTTGATCCGATTGAGGATCAGGGCAATACAGCCCCCCAGTAGCCCTCCGCCCATGATAGTGGTCAGCAGCTCCACGAGCTTGAGTTCCCATACAGAGCCTTGGGCCTGCATGACTTCCCGAATGCCTCCTTGCAGCATAATGACGGCCGAGGCCATCGTGGCTCCCACGATAAACCACCAGAGGAACACTTTCATTGTTGATGCCACCAAACGCCTCACACGTCAGGATTGCGGTCAAACGCACGATACTGAATGGCCTCCACGATATACATGGAGTCAATCTTATCAGACTCGGCTAAATCAGCAATAGTGCGTACGCAGGATATGTCCGCGCGCGCGTCGACAATCGAAGCCTGGTCATGGCCTGTTCGAGCAAGTCTTAGGCGGCCTGATCGAGTCCACAATACCTCTTCACCGGGCGTGGCTTCAACTGGGCGTTCATATAGAGGCTATCATCCCGATACCACTGGCGCTAGCGGTCACGAGCCGCCAAGACCCGTGATCTGATCGTCGTCGACCCTTCCGTGGGAGGAAGTTCCTCCGTGGTTCCCGAACGGGTACCGGAGGCACGTCCACAGGAGCAAGATCGACGGTGACGCGTTTGGCAGCAAAAAAATCCGGTGTACTTCAGCACGGAGCGGACCCGGTCGCGACTATCCTTGACCGTGGCGTCGGGCAACCCGACGACCGAGAATTGCGGGAGTTCTTCTGAGATATCAACTTCGGCATCCACAAAAAGGTATCGAGACCGACGAGTGCCGCGCTCGTAACCTTGGCGAGCCTGAAGATAGCAGCCTTTCTGAGTCCGAAAACAGGCGCGATTATAGAAACTCTTCGGTGGGGGTTTCAATAGAACGATACGGTGGACTCTTCTCGCTGACGGCACCTCATCCAACTCTGTATAATCAGCTGCATGCACCTCTGGTGTTCACGTCCAGGGGAGAAGTTCATTTCGATCCTGCCACGATCGACACGGGAGTCTTGCCTGATCATCGTTCTGGGCATTTGTACATTCCTTTCCGGCTCACTGCTAGTGGGCATTCCCTGCCGCTCATTGGCTGCGAGTCCCGCCTCTCTAATCCCAGCGCAACGCACTGGGAAAGCATCATCTCCTCAAGTCGGGTCGGCGATGGCTATTCTTGCTACCCTTGAGCAGGCGCAGGTGCTCCCACCTGAAGGCACCAGAGAGGCTAATCACGTCGCCAAGTCCGTAATACAATTCCAGTCTGTGTTTGCCAAAAGTACGAACCCCTTTGTGCAGGACTTCGTGCGTCGCGCCGTGACAAGCAAGCAGGGCGAGCATGCCACCGATGTCTTGGCGCAATTCCGTTCAAGTGGATAGACGCCGGAGGTACTGGAGGCGCTTGCGGATGCGGATCTGCATACGCCGGTCGATGAACTCCGATCGCTGGCGACGGGGCTCGGACAATTCAACGTGTCGGTGGAGGATTTCCAGCGGTTTATGCGGCTGGTGCGGGATGGCAAGCAGGCGCTCGCTTCACGAGGGAAGAATTTTCAAGCGGTCTATGACTCTCATCGGAAGGAGATGCCAGGAGTGGCCAGTCGTTAGTCGGCAAATCAGGGATACCGTCTTCGGCAATCGTTATAAGGAGGAACGCATGGCAACCAGAGCCTACATTCTCATCAAGGTCATAGCGGGCAAAGCCAAAGACGTCGTCGCGGCGCTGAAACGTATTCCCGGAGTCGAGCAGGCCCACTCCTGCTTCGGGCGTCCGGACATTTTCGTCTATATCAGCGTGCAAGACGAGCGATCGCTCTCCGATGTCGTCATCACCAAAATCCATGCGATTGACGGGGTGGAGGAAACCGACACCCACATTGTGGCGGAGTCCTAAGAGATAGGAAGCGTGACCGGCACGCCGCCGGCTTGGGCCGAGCGATAACAGGCTTCCGCGATTTCCACGGCTCGACACCCGTCCTCCCCCGTGATGGGCATGGGTGTGCGATGCTCTAGTGCCTGCAGAAATGCGGTGAGTGTGGCGAGGACCGTCTGGGATGGAGGAAGCACCCATTCCTCGATGTCGGTGCCACTGGTCCAACGAAGTCGGCGATGAGTCCAGTCGGCTTGTAGCCTCCCTGGCGAACCGATCCATTCTGCCTGCCCTACGCGTCCCTCCGACACCCACGCGACGTCAATGATACAAATCGTCCCTCCTTGAGTCGCGAGGCGGGCTGAAACGACGGTTTCCGGCGTGGCCGGGGGAAGATGATCCATGGTGCAACAGACTTCTTGCACCTCTTCGCCAGTCATGAACCGAACGAGGTCGAGCATGTGGACCCCAAATTCAAGCAAGGCTCCACGCCTGCCATAGCCTTCGGCATGATCGGGTCCACTCCCCTTTGTCTCAATATGGCTGGTTAACAGAAGCTGTTGCGAATGTCCGATGAGGTGTTGCCACTTTTTCATCTCCTGAATAGTGGAATCGAACCGCAGGGTCTGTCCCGTCATCAACGGAACACCAGCTTGGTGGGCAGCTGCAACCATGGCGCGCGCATCGGTAACCGAGGTTGCCAAAGGTTTCTCGATCAAGACGGGTTTCCGAGCTTGGATCGCCAGTTGGCAGATTTCACGAGAGAAAATCGGGGGAGTGACGACGATGACGACGTCGACAGAAGGATCAGCAATGAGAGATTGGGCCCCCCCATAGACTTTGACGGACGCACATCCCGGGAGATCAAGGACTTGCTCGGGATGCCGCCGGCAGACAGCCCTGAGAGAAGCCGTCGGAAGATCCTGAAGGACGTGCCGGGCATATCGAATCCCATGTCGGCCAACGCCGATAAGTCCCACACCGACAGGAGTCTTCTTCGTCATGTAACCCCCGCGATGTGCTCACTTTAGCAGGCTGTTGAAAAACCATTCAAGCATCCATGAAAGGCACCACTGCGAACAAACGTGGATCGTGACAGAATGCCCAGGCAGGTTGGTCAAAAAGGAGGCACTCCTCTTAGTTCGTCGTTCGTGAAACGTCGTTCGTATCTCGCAGCTGGTCTGCGTCGTGCTGTTCTCACGAGAAACGTTTCACAGGCGCAAGAACGCCGCTGGCTGACTTTTCACCACGTTGCTAGAGAGGATGAGCCCGTCGGTCAATGCAGTAGGTTGATCCATGGAGTCCGTTGACATTCCCGCGAACTGCTCCCTATAGTTGTTCCTGTTTGTCGAATACCCCGCAGCTTGCTGCGGGTAGCTTAATTCCCGCGTATTCACTCACAAGAATCGCCTCAAAGCCTGACTGGGAAAGGCATTGGTACTATGCCCATGACACAGACCGCACCGTTCACATTGGCACAGGTTGGGATGGGAACTGCACGCTTTCCGAGCGGCGTCCCAATCCCTACACATACCGACCAAATGGTTGATCCCTACTTCAAGACACGGATGCCGAAGGAACATCAGATCGACAGTCTGCTGTTCTGGCCGCAAGAAAATGGGATCTACCCGGGCGTAGTGCTCCTTCATGATTGGTGGGGGCTGACCGGACAAATGAAAGACCTCGGCGCCCGTCTAGCCTGTGAAGGTTGTGTGGTCATTATTCCCAATCTCTACGGTCGGTTGGGGGGAATGGTAACCGCCAATGACGAGGTTGCTGCGGCGTTGCTGGAGCGACAGAACGACGCGAATGTGATCACGGATATCAATTCATGCTGTGAATACTTGAATATGCGCGACTTTTCGAAACGGAATATCCATGGCGTCGTCGGCTATGGCATGGGTGGCTCGTACGCCTTGCGTTTTGCCTGTTACCGAAAACGATTACGTGCGGCCGTCTCCTACTACGGCAAAATGGTCCAGCCACGGGAACTGATGAAAGATCTCTTTTCACCCGTGTTGTATCACCAAGCCGGCAAGGACACCTGGGCGACAAACGAGGACACCGAACAGTTGCGCGCAGCCGCCGCAGAGTATGGGAAGCAAGCCGAAATCCATACTTACCCAGACATGCCCCATGCGTTCTGCAATAATATGAAGCCGGACACCTACAAAGCCGAGACCGCGGCATTGGCCTGGGAACGAACTGCCATGTTCCTTAAGAGAAGCTTCCAAGGAACGTAAGCAGAGACAGGCCGCCCTCTACACTATTTTATATTTGAATTAAAAAGAGTGGATTGCGACGATGCACACACATGATCACATCGCACTTAGTGGTGCTTCGGTTGTCTTCGTCGTGATCCTGGCTACATCTATTATCGTCATTCCGTCGGTGGCGATTCCTGCCGAAAAGATCTCGCCGGCGCTTCTGTCCGAGGTCGTCGCCCACCAGGCTAGCCAGTTCGCCACGATCGATTCAGATGCCAACGCCATGGCGTTGTTCACGTCAACGGTGGGTCCTTCTCTCGGTTTGAGAGATGCGGCCGGAACACTGGGCGCCAAAGGACTTCCAGTCAAGTTGGCGAAAGAACTGGGCGTCGCTGAATTATCCCTATCTGTCCATCAGCTCATGGCAGCACTTGCGGCATGGCAGTTGGCTAATGTATCAAGCCATGCAGGCGAGGGCGTACCCGCCCCTACAACTGCATCGGCTGATCTTTCCCCTGCGGCACGGCAAGCGTGGTTGAAAGCCAGCAGCCACGTGTCGGCTCTTGCCGACTTCTTTCGAATGTTGACTGAACAGCAACCCTCGGATCCGGAGCAACCAGCGCCCCAGACGCAACGGACAGAATTCCTCCTTGCTGCAAGTCGAGTGGCGTTTGAGGCGCAACAGCGCGCAACAGCCGCATGGTGGAAACTCCACGAGTGGAAAGAGCGCATTCGGCAAGCAAGAGGCCAGGCTCGCCTCTGCGGGACATGGCAGTGGGTCATGCATAACCACCAGAACCACCGGGAGCAGAAGACGGTCATGCTCTTTCCCCCGGCTGGGCAAGCACCGGCCAATTCTCCCCTGCCTGCTGAAACTGTAGTCCTAGGCGATAGCATTTACTTGCGGTGGGAGCAAGAAGGCCGCATTCAGGAAGACAGCCTGCTCTTCATCAAGGATGGGACAAGGATTGAAGGATCCTTTGTGAATAACACCGGAGGGTGGGGATCGCTCACTGGAAAGCGCACTGCTGGTTGCCAGCCTTAGCAGGATTCTGGAAAAGGCGTTCTTCTCACCCGCCCAGCTCCAGCGTGCTGAGATGCGCCCTCCAACGAACAGCGTTCTCACACCCGTGAAGCGTTTCTCGTGAGAACAGCACGACGCAAACCAGCTACGAGATGCGAACGATGAACAAGGGGTAGGCCTGTTTGAGCATCCTGCGGGAGTGTTCTCCGTTAGGCCACACGTGCGGACGATCGAAGTTCTCGTGTGTCAGCAAAGTATTTCCGCAACCGATTAGTCGAAATGTCGAGACAGTCCTAACTGGTGGACCGATCCTGAGTGTCTCGCCACATCCGCCAGGCCAACACGCTCCATCCCAGAATAAATGCCACGCCTCCGATCGGCGTGATCGCGCCAAGCCAACGCACTCCAAGCAGTGCCACGCCATATAGACTGCCGGAGAATAAGAGTATTCCCGCAAGAAACATCCAGCCGGCCATGGCTACCCGCGGATCACGGCTAACGCGAACTGCGAATCCACTCAACACAATTCCAAAGGCATGGTACATTTGATAGTGGGTTGCCGTATCGTAGGCAGTTAGCATGGGAGGATCAAGCAGGTCTTTGAGCATATGTGCCCCGAACGCACCCACTGCCACTCCGAGGCCGGCGCAGATACATCCAATAACTACCAACCATCGAGATGACGCTTCTATATTCATGGTGTCGAGCTTCGAGAAAACGGCTGACGTCGAGCACAGTGGATCTGCTGTACACCATTCTAGCAGACTGCTTCATGCGGCGATATGCCGGTAAAATATCCTCACTGTTTGGAGATGAACCTCGATTCCAATTTGTTCTGATCGTGCGGGCATGATCTTTAGGCCATCGCGCGCCGGCGCGTCGTTACACCCCATCCAATCCACATTCTGTTTCGACTCGCGTACGGACGCGAGAAATGACCAAATGGAGTTTCTCGATCGGCGTCACCATCGTGTAGCTGTTTTTGTCGCTAGGCGAGGGATTTCGATTGAAATTGGTCGCGATTTTGCGCGCTACCTCTAAGCTGATAAAAGATAGTCTGCTGATTGGGATCACCGATTTGGCTGGAACCTTAGTCGCTGGTGTGCCTGCGTGGATTGCCGTCTGGCTACTGTGCTCATATGAAACCATCCACTATCACCCGTGCCCGAAGCGCACGACGCTGGCCGTGACCATCATTGCGGCGGTCCTTCTGTTTAAGGTAGGCTTGGAACGCAATCTGTTGGAATGTGGTGCTGGAGGCAGGGCTTGAACCCGCAAGGCTTTGGGAAGCCGTAGGATTTTAAGTTCGATACCGACACCGAGACTATCGCGCGCGAACTGTACGCATCGGAGGAATATCGAGAACTTTGGGAGTCGAGGAACTGATGCCGACTCTCAATAGTCTCCCTCCCCTCTCAATTATTCAACCACAGTTGAGTCACAGCAGTACATGACCCACTGGCGGTACGCTAACGCTCATCCCCATCCCATATTGTATCCTTGCAACTGGCGGTCCTTGCTAATGCCCCACCTGTCTCACCCACCCAACCCCGACCGCGCAACGCGCGCCGGACCCAGGCATCCTTCTCGTCTCACTCCGAGGCTCACCCCACAGCGCAGAGTATGATTGGCCACTTCGTGTGCAGCGGCCTCGCCGAACGGTTTTTTAGACCATCCTGCGGGCCAGGCAAATCAACGCACTTACGCCACTTCGATCACCGGCTTGGTGTCACGGCGCTGCACCAGTCCACGGCTCCAATCCATGACTTCTTTCACGCCGGACTGCACCGAGCGGCCCCAGCGAATGGCTTGCACTTGGGTCTTCCTGGCATACCGGTTGATGTCATGGCGAGTCTTCGAGCCGGTCTGTGGCGCGAACAGAAGTCCGAGCCCCGCACCAATGACCGCTCCACCGGTCATTATCGACGCAACCTTGGCAACGTGTTTCCCTTGCTCCGACATGGTGCACCTCCCGTGTGATAAGTGTTGGTGAGTGTTGAAGAGGCCTCTGGTCGGTGTCTCTTCTGTTATTCACTGTAACAGCAGGAAGCGTGCCAGCCCGCTATGCGCAATATTATGGCCGAAACGTTCGTTCTCTCCCCTCTTCGATTAAGTCCGATTAATAAAGAGTCTCGTTTGGGGGACAATCCACTACACAGTCGTTTCAGAAATCCAACAGTCCTTTGGCATCACACCGGCGAGATGACTTCTGGAGCCACTTTGGAGAGACTCATGCACAGGCTGAATACAGCTGACTGGTCGGCTTGCAATGGGTTGCCTTCTCCCATATTATCCGCTGCATTCGCGAATACGGAGGGAGCATGGGCTCGTTTGATTAGGTGATTAAATACGTACATTTCCCATAGGTAGAATTGTTCTGTGAGCGTACGAATGAATTGGCCCGAATTTAGCAGGAAACTACACTTAGGTGCGATTCTCCATTCGATGCAGATAGTGCAGTCTGTGTGAGGGTACTCCGCCGGTCGGTACACTTAATAGTTCGACAACGGGATGGATAATCAGATCGACACGCAGCTGGATGCTGTAAATTCTGCTTCCAGGACCGCAAGCAAGGCTCACATCACCTTGCTTGTGTTCATAGCCTACACTGGCATCACCGTCTGGTCCACCACTCATGAACAGCTTCTTGTGGGTTCTGCTGTTACCCTTCCGCTGCTGAATGTCGATGTCCCAATCGAAAGTTTCTATGCGATAACCCCCTGGCTCTCGCTCATCTTACACATCAATCTTTTACTTTATGTGATGCTTCTTTCTTCAAAACTCTACGGTTTTGATGACACATTGACATGTTCTACACATCTGCCGGAAAGACGACGCCAGCTGCTGCGGCTTGAGACATTTTCGGTAACACAATGGCTGAGTGGCCACGATGAAAGTATGATATCCCGGGCTACAGTGAGAATCGCATATATCATGTTGATATACGTGCTCCCTGTTGCGATTCTTCTTTCGTTTCAGTTTACATTTCTGCCGGCGCATCACTCGGGAATCACCAGTATCCACAGATGGACTATCTGTGCTGACCTTTTGTGTCTCTGGTTGTTTAGTTGGCACGTTCAACCTCTTCGTGTCTATAGATCAGGGAGTCTGCGATGGACCTTCAAACTATGGCAGGCGGTTGCAAGAGTGACTTTCGGCTTGATTCCTACTTTTTTTATTGTGTTTTTCTCATTCTGGATCGCGGTCGCTCCGAAGATTCCATCATGGTGGGTCGAGATCAATGGAGACCTTCCGCCCTGGTTGAACAGGGCCGTTAGAAGTGTTCCTCGTGCACTAGAAGTATCCCGGAAAACGCTTGTTGCGGAAGCGCCACCACCGGAAGTGCTGGCCGCGTACCATCAACGAGGAGAGCCCATCGATTCCGCATGGCTTCAGCATGCGCAAGGATTGGACCTGACTAAGCGTGACTTTCGTTTTGCTGACTTTGAGCGCTCCCGCCTTTGGAACGCGGATCTTCGCGATTCTAGGCTCGATGGCGCCGTTCTGCTTGGCGCTGATCTGCGCGGTGCTTTGTTCACGCGACGCGAGGTACGTGGAGGTTCTGCCTTCCTTGATCCGGCCGAACTACGAGGGGCAGATTTCTCACAAGCGAGCTTCCCGGAAGGTGATCTATCGGCAGCGGACTTGGTTTTCTCGGACCTTTATAAGGCGAACTTTCCGGGTTCAGACTTGCGGAAAGCCAAGCTCGTAGGAGCCGGGGCACGATTTGTCGATCTGCGCGGAGCCGCATTGGCAGGGGTCGATGCCCACGGTGCGGACTTTTTCGGTGCAGACCTTCGTGCTGCCAATTTGAGAGGTGCCAACCTGCTGGCCGCAAATCTGAGCTCTGCGAGGCTGCAAGGCGCAGATCTCCGCGGAGCAAAGCTGCAGGGGGTGGACTTCAGGCGAGCGAATCTGCATGGAGCAGATCTCCGGGATGCAGAAGTTTTTGGTACAAAATTCGACGAGGCAGACTTAACACTGGCAGATCTCCGTGGGATTATATTTAACGATTCACGTGGTGCTGCCGAGGCTCTGATCAGAGAACTTGAAAAGTACCGTCCTTATAGGGCAGCCGCCGTGGACAAGCACCAGCGCACGCTTAAGAAAATCAGATCTTGGGTGGACGAAGGGAGCAAAGTAATTTCGCTAAAGAAGGTCGAACACCGGGACGCCATTTTTGATCCCGCCGGCTTGTTCTCTCTCTGGGGCAAACCGATCACCCCGCGGACGTACGAGCGCAGGCTAGCGCATGCACTCGTGTCATTGGCCTGCGATGACGTACCTATAGCAAAGGGATTGTTGTGGGAACAGGATGATTGGTCACCTGCTGATTCAGAGAAGCTGTTGCCGCGCGTGTTTCCTTTTAACAAGCTGAGCGTGGACCCGATTCTGCGGAGGCGATCTGCAGCACTTGTCAAGGGACTTGAGACGCGCAAATGCCACGCGTTGCGGGAACTGCCAGCTTCAATCCTGGTTGAACTAAAGGAGCTCCTTAAACAGCGATGAGGTATCACGGAGAGCCGGATCTGTTGGGTACTAGGACAACAGCTCATGACGCAACGGTATCAGTCCGATCCCCCTGATGATGAGGTTCCGTATACGGCTGCGATTATCCACCTGGCAAGCCTCCATCCTAAGGGATTGGCACTCCAGCGCATCACGTGCGCTCGTGCTGCCTGGGGTTCGGAAGGCTCACCAGCCACAGGTAAAGGATTGCGTGGTTTCGTAGGTCGTTCCCAGCCGCATGTGCTCGGCTTGCTCTGTTCGTGAATAGTCTGATAGGGTCTCGGCTAGTATTGCCACGAGGCTCAACCCATACTAGGAGGACGACTACAATGGGAGAGGTCGATACAGCCCCAGAAGTTGCCGCCAAGGTTGTCGAGGATCTCACGGCGCTGGAGGTGGATGCTGGCAAATGCGAGCGTCTCTATAAAGCTGCGCTGGTTCAGTCCAATTCAGGCGTGACCTATCGCATGTTGGCCAAGGTGTTCACGACCGGAAAGGTGGATCTCGTCCACTACGGCTGTGATTTGGATGCGGATGGCAATCCAAAGACGAAGTGGAAGATCAGGCGCATCCTTGAGCAAGCCCCCGAACGGTTTGACAAAGAGTTTGAGGCCATCAAGACGGCTATTAGAGACGACGGTGAACAAGTCCAGGGCGCATGGGTGCACGATATGACCGGCCTTCCGGACGTGGCGGCACAAGGCAAGAGTCTGGACGAGTGGTCGAGGAGCATGGCCTCAGAGGTTCAGAAGAAGCCGAATTAGCCAACGTCAGGCGCCGGGATCTGGGGCTGCCTGGCATTTAAAAGCTCATGGCTCGGGATCGCGGTGACGATGGCGATGAGCCGGTTCTGGTTGGCGGTGAGGCCTTGATGACAACCGTCAATCGGCAGTGTGCGTCCCGAAGCGATCGCTCCACATCTTCCGGTGTCTTTCCCCGTACCAGGAGAAACCCTAAGTAGCGCGTCCCCTCTGGAAGCGGGACAAGTTCATCGCCAGGTTCTGCCGTTATTGTCAGTTCTACAACCCCAGGTACCACCCTGGCTTCAGCCTGTCCACGCACTTCCTGCAGCATGCCGCCGTATGGAATAGGAAGCATCATCACTCCAGCCGCCTGCGCTTGCCTGGTGAGGGGAGGTAGCGGCATCTGCAGTGCGTGGCGGAGGATCAGTTCTTCGAGCGACATGCCAGAGGCGAAGTCCAGAATTCTGGAACAGCGCCCACCAATGGTTCGTGCCGCTAACTCAATGACCCATACTCCGTGCGCATTCACGCGGAATTCCCCATGCACTGGCCCTTCCCGTAGTCCGAGCGCCTGCGCCGTTCGACCCGCACAGGCGACAACTTTCTGTTGTAGGTTGGAGGAGAGACGGGAAGGCGTGATATAAATTGTCTCTTCAAAAAATGGGCCGTTGAGCGGATCAGGCTTGTCGAACATCGCCAGAGGGTGAAGCGCTCCCTGTGTGAGCAAACCCTCCAATGCGACTTCGATCCCCGGCACAAAATCCTCGACGATGATCCAACGGGCTTGTTCGTCCACTGCCACCAGACCCAAGGTCGTAAGGAGCGCACCCACCCGACGGAACGCACCCCGAAATTCCTCCTCATCATTTGCGCGAATCACCCCACAGCTGGCGGAAAGAATCAACGGCTTCAAGACGCAGGGATAGATGACCTGTTTCGCAAACTCCCTTGGATCACCGTCGAGGGGGAACACCTTATGGCGAGGTACGGAAATGCCCTGTCCGGACAATAACTCGCGCATCTGGCGCTTGTTTCTGGCGGCGGTGGCGGACGCGACAGAGTTGTGGGGCAACCCCACTGCCTCCGCCACGGCGGCGGCAGCGACGGCAGTCACATCGTCAACTCCGATCACCGCATCGATCGGGTGATGTTGGGCGAATTCGATTACGGTCTGCGCGGCCGCTTGTGGATGTCGAACAGGGAGCAACAATACATCGCCCGACGAGACAGCAAGGCCTTCGGGAACCCGCTCCATCCCACGGGTCACGGATACATGCATAAAGTGGGCTGCCTCGAGGAACGCCTCTGCTCGATAGGTTGTGGTCGGCAAGAGCAGGAGAAGTCTCGGCATCGTGATCTCTTAACAGGTGGCGGCAACATTATATTGGCACGTCTGAAATTCACTAGTCCGAACGTCTGGAAGAACAGGACACGCTTCGCAGGATAGCCGCGCTGGCATGCAGAACGAGCGATACTGACGATTGTTAAATATTAAATATTTAAGTGGCTTAGAACATATACTTCATCCTTTGGTTTATGCATGACGTGATTTTCTCGCCCGTCTTGCGCGTCGCGCATTTCTCTCATATCTCGCGCTTCTCGCCCCACGGTCTATGGACGCTGATGAACGTTTTGAGCACACTGCGGGAGCGTTCTTCTGTTGTGCCACACGTACGGACCATCGAACTTCTCGCGTGCCAACATAGTTTTTCCTCAGCCTGCTAGATTTCCCCATCCCCCGTTGTCCGCAGCGGTCTGAACTGCTGGGTCGTCGGCTCAGCACAGCAGAACCATGATTCCGTTAAACGAGGCGTCTTTGGACGATCTGGCCTGCTCACCCTTGTCCGAATCGAGGACTTAGCACGACGGCCGGTCACCTCATCGACAATCGCTCGAACACGGTCAAAGGTCACCATCGCATCTTCCTCTTCCCTGGCACTGGCTTCCACGATCGTACTCACTGCCTGATGCAGCTGATCCATCCGCTCATCCGGGTGTGCCCACCGATACTGAAAATCGGTCTGATCCAGTGGGCCGAGAAACCGATGAATGTCAGACTTGGAGAGGAGAGCCGACCCAGGTGGAATCAAAAGACGAATGCACAATTGTACTGGATCGGTCGCGTCGATAAGATCATGCGCTTCCACCATGTCTAACATCCGTTCGTAATCGTCTAGGCTGGTCCAGGGAGTGAAGGCGACGAACGATGGGCGAAGCGCGATGCCGGCCTCGCGCAGAATGCCGAGCGCCGTAACGGTATCAGCTCCTGTATGTCCCTTGTGTAACAGTTCCAGGATATGGTCGCTGAACGACTCCACTGCGGAGATCACGAACAGGCACCCCTGCGCGCCAAGGTCTGGCATGAGAGCGCAGCGCTTCAAGAGGTGCTCGATCTTCGCGGTGAAATCAAAGGTCAGGTGTGGAAACTCCTTGTGCATCGCGTGAACGATGCTCATGGAGTGCCCCGGCCCGTTCAAAAAATCCGCGTCGCCAAAGGTGATGTGCGTCGCGCCTGCATTTACCTGGTGCCGAATGTCCTCAAGGACGACGGCTTCCGGAACGAGGAAGAAGCGCCCGTCATAGACCGGAACGATCGGGCAATGGAGACAGTGATGGAGGCATCCACGACTGGCCTCGACATACCCGACCAACCGCTCTGTGCCGTTCTGTTCCAGCCGAGCATATTGGTCCAACATCGGTAATCCGGCGCGACTTGGGATTGGTTGGGGGATCGTCGCGGCCGTTGATGGATAGACACGCAGCAACGAAGGACCAACCACTCGGTTTCGAGAATTGACCCCTTCGAGGAGGCTGATGGCCTGACCCCGATCGAGCGCCTCGATGAGTGACCGCAGTGGGATCTCATACTCTCCCCCCACCACAGAATCGGCCAGCTTCTGGAGCAAATATTCAGCATTAATCGAGGCATACAGTCCATAGAAACAGATGTGGCAGGCTGGATTTATCGCCCGTATTAGCTCAGCGACCCGCACGCCAAGCCGAAGCGCCGTGTGCATGGGCACTGAGATGCCGACAAATCGCGCAAGCCGGAGGGCCGATTCATCAATATTCTCAACCGCGATGTCGAGACCGACCAGCGCAAACCCGGCTTGCTCGAGGAATCCCATTGGCTGAGCGATCCCAAGAGGTTGGTGACCCAGCTCATAACATGAGACAAACATGATCGCGTCTGGGTGTCTTAGCACCGACCGTTCTTCTATAGTGTCGTCCCCTAGTCCCATCACACGGGTCTCCAACTCAGTCAGGTGTCACTGTAACCCGCCACGGAGAACGTGCGCAATGTAATCTACGTAGCGCATGGGGCAAGCTCCCATATCAGCCGTGCGGCGTAGCTCAGGACTGCCTGAAGACCGTCTCCCAATCATGTGTTTTACAAATCGGTAATCAGGGGTTGCTTAAGTCCTTGATGATTGAGCAATCCCTTTCTCCTCCCACACTAGCAGTGCCGTTGGCGAGTCAGTTCTCTTTGTTGCTCGTCAGTCCATTTCGACCCGTTTTGCGGCGCGTCTTAACACTATTATAACACTATTCCCCGATGGGCACCCCCCCCCACCCGTCCTGAGTATGGGACTCCTTTAAGGAATGCACCTCAGAGACAAAGGGGGCTTTGTCGGCAGGACGAGGCGCTTGTTAGGGACCCCCATACCTAGCCGCGCATACATCGTGTGGGGTCCGGTGCAGAACGACGTGTCAGACGGCCCTCCGTTCGGCGCGACCCTCACAGAGGATCTGGACCGGTTTAAGGGGGCTAGGTCATTGAGCCGGTCCCGCATCAAAGGGCGCAAGGTACCGGTGCACTTCTTGCGCGACTAGCAATGTGTTGAAAAAGTTCGCCAGAGGCGCAAGAACGCCGCTCGGTGAAGGGCGCGGTGCAATGATCCTCATAAACATGTGTCCCTGTTCTGTATCCTGCGCTAGCGGCTCTTGTGCCCTCAACCCCTTGCCGCGTGCATTCGATAAGGCGTAAGATCGGCTATCCTGGTTCACCGACATGATGTATAGGAGGCGCGATGGCCGTCCCTACCACTCCCTCAAAACCACGAGTTTCTCTCGACCAAAGCATCGAACGGATGCGAAAACAGCTTGCCGAATTCGCTCCCTTCCTGGGTAGGGGCATGCCAACGCGCAGTCTGGAAGAATTCGATCTGGAAACCGAACGGTTGATTGGAGATCTACTCGGACAGGCCTCCGACTTGCTGCACGCCTATGAATATGCTGAGCTGGGTGAGGCGGCTGGATTGGTCAACATGACGGATGAGGCGCCGGAAGGCACCGGGATGGATAGCCAGCGGCAAAGTTTATTGCAGCGTAGTCGAGTGTTGGAGAGCTGTGTGTCGGAATTGGAAGCGCGCCGGTCTGCCGAACCGAAGAAAACCAAGATCGGACAGGCGCTTATCGGCCCGCAGATCGAGGCGCACATGTCCACCGAGGTCCGGAGCGTGTCGCAGGACGCCAGTTTGCGAGAAGCCGGGCAGCTGATGCTGCAATGGAAGTTGGGGTCCCTGCTTGTGACGGACAACCAATCCTACGTCGGCATCTTGACTGATTCGGACCTGGCGCGCGAGGTCGTGGTCAACGGATTCGATTCCAGCACCACCTCCGTGAAGACCTGTATGCGCACGCCGGTTGTCGCTATCCATGGGGATCGTACGATCATCGATGCCGTGCGCATGATGAAGGAACAGGCCACCCGTCACCTGGCGGTGACGCAAGATGGACAGATCATCGGGGTGATTTCAGTCTCAAATATTCTGCGTTACTACTCCGGCGTGGTGTAGCAATGCGTCGTGTGTCTTTCAGGGAGCTCGACGTGCACCCGATCGAGCGGGATACGAGATCTGCTTCACGAGTGATGCGTCACAATTCAGCAGGCGAACGACGTTCACTGTTAAGTGCAGCAGGGAGGTGAGGGATGGGCCCGACGAAAGCGATCGTGAACGGAAATACCCTGTGCGAGGTGGTAGGGGGAAAGCTTATCAAGGACGGATTCGCCAACCGGCGGGAAATAGAAGACTACGTCAAGCATCACTATCTCGCGCTGCCAGTGGCTGACAACGCCGGCCATCCCTGGCTGCTGGACGGCAAACCCGTATATTGTTTTCGTGGGGCGCAGTACGAAACCATCGACGATCAGCGGGTCCACCTCACGCGCTGTTCCAATTGTGGCGGCATGGGCATTCGAGCCGATGAAATGACGGTCGAGTCGGACTGCATCCGCTGCACCGCCTGCGGACATGAATTCGACGCCAGGCTCGAGATGATGGAAACGTAGCCGAACCGACCTGCCCCCTGTGGTCGTACCAACTACCATGTGAGTCACGCGCAGTGTGAGGCGGGCGAATCCGGTTATAAGACTGCCGCCAGCGGTCACCGCTGTGGTTTTCGCCAATGAAGCGCACTTCGACGAAGACCTTGTCGCCGCCATTGTGGCCCTCTCTGTCTGCATCGGCATCGCCGTTCTCCCGTGGCTGCCCCGACTCTCCTTGCTTCTGATCGGTTGACTAAAAGACACATCGTCGAACCACTTGTGATCGCCGAAGGCTCCTAGGTGATACGGCGGCAACTCGCTCCTCGGATACCTAGCGCTTGGCCTTCAGGGCATCGAAGAGCGAGATCGAGCCGTCACGCGCAAAATCCTTGGACGCGATGAACCCCATAGAGTCATATTTGATCTTGAGGCCGAACTCCTTAATGGAACTCCAAATAGCCATCCCGATGCGTGTCAGCCATGAAAAGGCTGAAGGTCATCCCCACCGCCTCAGAAAACCGATAGCGAACCATGAGTGCGCATGGATGTTGGACACTTGCTAAAAGGATATAGGGAAGATGGCTCTGAAAAGCCGTTGCAGACCTACCGGTGGTCATTCGGATGGTGAGGAGTTTGCGCATCGGAAGAACTACGGTGAGGTTGGGATATATGGTCCTGTTCTGAAGACATCGAGTATTTCTCCCATATTCATTGACCAATCCGATTTTTCACGTTAGGGTCTAATCGCCTTAGGGTTAATGTGCAATCGGTATCCCGATCGTGAAAGTAACTGCGGATGAACGGCTTTGGCGTGTCAGGAGAGGAGCTTGACTAGCATAACCCGTTCATCGCACCGGGACAGGTGGTCGATGGACGTTTCGGTGGGGAAATGCGTTCAAAATCCGAGGTCGGCTTTGCTTCGCGAATAGGAACGAGTCACGTCCCTGCGTGGATTGGAAGCATCATAAATATAGGAAGGAGTCGTTCCCATGGCGAAGACGAAGATTCTGATTATCGACGACAGCGCGGATACGCGCTCCCTCGTGAGTGCGAGGCTGAAGAAACACCAGTACGACACGGTCTTCGCGGCCGATGCGCTGCAGGCAATCACGATCGCTCGGCAGACTCAGCCCGATGCCATCATCCTCGATTTTGGTTTACCGGGTGGCCATGGATTCATCGTGCGTGATGGAACGGCTGAAATCGATCACCCAGCTCAACAGTATTCCGGTGATCATCCTGACGACCGACGAGTCATTAGAAAGTGAATTTAAAGGGCTAGAAGGCGGCGCCGCGTTCTTTCTGCGCAAGCCTGTGCAGGAAGAAGCCCTCATAAACGCGGTGAAGTGCGTGGTCGGTGCCGTTGCGGAATGTCCGATCACCGATACTGAGCTACAGCGTTGAACGGACGGTGCAGGTTGCGTCGTCACCGGCAGATCCGCAAAACAGGTTAGCCCAGAAGTCCTGTGGCAAGATGATTTTGACCCTTGCGTTTTGAAGCATTTCGGTTACGCAGTTGTTCCTGGGCGCCGTTCTTCACAGAGCATTGCCTGTCATGTGGTTCCCTCGCGGTGACCAGTGACCCTCAAGGGTGTTGACGAACGGGCTGGGAACAGAGACCCAGAGAAAGGATTTGTGCAATGGCCAGAATTCTTGTGATCGATGATGAGCCAGGCATTTTGGATCTACTCGACACCGTTCTATGCCACAAGGGACACGAGGTAGTCCTGGCGGAACGTGGCCGAGCCGAAAGGGGTTGCAACTGTTCCAACAGGAGCGACCGCATGTGACGATTTTGGATTTGATGATGCCTGAAGTGGGGGAGATTACCGTTCTCAGGGAGATTCGGACCCTCGATCCAAACGCAGTGGTCATCATCCTGACAGGGGTTGGAACAGAGAAGAGAGAGCGGCAGGCCCGTGAATTGGGCGCGGCCGAATTCCTCCAAAAAGACTTCGCATTGCACACCTTGGGAGCGACGCTGGATCGTGTCCTGACGCAGATAGGGAGGATCATGATGGTGGACGGACGACGGCAGTTCCCACGTTTTTTGATTCAATTCACGATTACATTTTTAAAAGATGGAGTCATGATTGGCGACGGCACCGACTGTGACCTGTCGACGGAAGGCTGTGCGGTGGCGAGCCAGGCGAACGTAGGGAAAGGCGATCATGTGGCGCTGCAGCTCTATCTGCCTGATCACGAAGACCCGACCACGCCACTGATGGTCGAGGTAGCAGCGGTCCGCTGGACAATCAAACCGAAGTTGGGTCTGGAATTCATCAGCCTGCCGAGTGGGGAACAACAGCGACTTCACCAGTATGCAAAGACCCTCCAGTCGACCAGCCCCTGAAGGCCATGTTTACCAAACCAAGGAATTCCTGGATACCGAGGCGACTGCTGATCTGCCCCCTGTAGTTGTCCCAGCCGTGCTGTGAGTCAGGCACAGTGTCACTGTTTGAGATGTGTAAATGACCTCAAATCAAATCTCGGCTTCTGCAATATAGCCAAGTCACTGACAATTCTCCGCCACCCACCATCTCGTTGCTTCCACTTCCAGGGCGACACCGGCTTCAGAATAGCCCAGAATCCTTTGCACAGGAAAGTGACGGAAGAGAGGAATGGCGAAGGGCATGGGGAAATGCTTGGATTGATTGGCGGGCGTGTGATCGGAGCCACGTGACTCGATCAGGTGTTTACGGCGTCTTGGTCTGCCACTCCCGCACCAGCTTTTGCGCCTCGTCAATCTGGGCAGGGGTCATCAGTATGGCGAGCGCATCACGAAGCGTGGATGCGTTTTTGTTTCCGTTCGCTCCCGCGAGGTTGTACCATTTATGGGCCTGGATAAAGTCCTGCGGCACACCGTGGCCGTAGCGATACAGCAACCCGAGGTTGTACAGGGCATTTGCGTCTCCCTGTGCCGCTGCCTTTTCGTACCACTGCCGCGCTTGGACATAGTCCTGCGGAACACCCCTGCCTTTTTCATACATCACTCCGAGGTTGGACTGAGCATTAGCATCCCCCTGGACTGCTGCTTTCTCGTACCATTGTCGCGCTTGAACATAATCTTGGGGCACACCCGGGCCTTTGTCATACATCACACCGAGATTGTACTGGGCGTCTGCGTCTCCCTGCTCGGCCAGCGGTATCCACTCACGCAAAGCTGTTGCGTAGTCTCCACGGAGATAGGCGTCCATGCCAACTCGATAGTCGGCCCATGCGGGTTCGGCGAGACAGACGCTCGACAGCACGAGGGCGATGGGCAATTTGGAGAGAGATAGACATGGGAGCCTCGCAGGGAGGCGTATTCTAGGAGGGATGTTTGGGACGCGCAAGGGCGATGAACTGAGAAAATGGACGTATTTCAGCTACGGGCAGAACTCGTGCCTTCCACCACTCCCACGGCGGGGCACCGGCTTCGGATCAGCCCACAAGCCTTTCTTCGCTTCTCTCGCTTCCTTCTCCAACCCTTCCTGCACCGTATCTCCCGGTGCATACTTCTGATACCACCAACACCAGCCTTCTTTGAAGAGTGTGTGACTCACGCTGATACTGATACAACCACAAGGGGGCAGGTCAATTCCTCCTTATAAGTGTATATGTACTTAACTGCCTAAAAAGGAGGTTCCTTTGCGCGGGGGTGAAGGACTGTGGGCGCTCCCAGTGCATCCTTTCAACATTGATAACTGGTGGCGGGAGTGGTTTTGGTATTAAGACAATGCATCATTCAGAACTCTTGCGCCGTGTCGGGTGAAACCGAGGACGTCATTCAACGTACCAGAATCGTTGAGCTATCCTCGATTCAATTACTCTCCCCTTGACCCACCGTTCCTTCACGCGTAGCATAAGAATCTGACGTACTAGTCATGTCGACTGTTCTCTCCTACGCGCGCTAAATTCTCCCCTGCGCAATGGATCCCACGGTCACCGCAGCTCCTACGCCAGTCTCATAGTGAAGCGCGGTATTCGTAGATGTCTCACATCACGACTGTCGGCTCTAGCGTTAGCGAGTCACAACTCTGACAGGGAAGACGTTCCGGTTCGGTCTCAGGATCATCCCTGGTCAAGCAGGGTGTGGTGTTCTTAACGAAAGGAGTGCAGGCCATGAAGTTCCACACAATCGTAATGACAGGGCTCGTCTTGGTAGGGAGTGCTTCTCTTGCCACCGCGAATCCGTCGATGCTGCCCAAGCATCCCGGGTATCCGTCGCGCGGAGAGTATGCCAACGATACCGGGCAAAAAAATCTAACCGTTGAGCACTCCCTCAACAATGCCGCTGCGTCAGAGGATGCGCACACGGGCCAGAAGCTGGTCGATCCCAATAATGCTAGGCTGCTGAAATCGCAGGGAGCCGGTCAACTGCCGATGGTTCAAGGGCCTCAAATCAAGATTGATCCGCCGGTCACTGAGGCCACTCGCATGCCCAAGCAGTAGTGCCCTGTTCGCGCCAGAGGGAAGGGCCTTCCTCTTGCCCATCCTTTCCCGTACAGGGGGGTGGGGTGAGAGAGGGATGGTCTCATCCAAGGGGCTGGTTGGGGACACTCGGATGCTTAGAAGAGAGGGATCGCCATGCCACTGCTAGGGATTGTTGCTGACCGAATCCTCGACGCTTCGTGCCGCGTAAGGAATGGGCAAACAGTGATCGATTCACGGGAGAGGAGAGCCTCCTGGCGGGACGATTCGTGAGCGCGACGTGATTTTGTGACTTTCTGGTCTGCAGGTACCTTACATGATAATGAAAACGCAACACAGATTCCCGACAGTCTTGCATGTGGCTACGATCAACAAACCGATCGTAGAGGGCCTCGGCTACAGCCCCTTAGAAGCCATCATTCGTGGTATCGATAGAGGAGTCCATTCTTTGGGCCACCGCTCGATTGTCGCGTGCTCCGCTGATTCAAGAGTCGCAGGGGAGCACTACGCAACAGTCCCTCGAAGCCTCGGCGACTATTGGCGGGGAGACACGACCGACCAACGGAATCTCATCGAGACACATCTTTCAAGGGCCCTGGAAAGGGTGCAATGGGGCGACATCGCCGTCATCCAAATGCACGAATGGCTGGATTACATCTTCAATGGCGCATTCCACCCGTACGCGCCGATCGTGATGACCCTTCACGTTCATGCCAAAGACAGCGGGATGAAAGAATTCTACCAGGGTGGGTACAGTGCTGCTCCGATCCCCCGCGTGCATTTTGTCGCGATAAGCGAGTTCCAAAGGCGGCAGTATCATGGGCTGGCGAACATATACAAGACCATTCAACATGGGATCGATGTGAAAGAGTTTCCATCCAAGGAGGAGCCGGACAAGGGAAGCTATTTGTTCAGTATCGGCAGGATAACTCAGGCCAAAGGACAGGACAAGGCCATAGAACTGGCCAAAACGACCGGTTCTAAGCTCATTATCGCCGGTTGTGTCCAGAACAAACTCGCGGACAAGGAGTTCTTCGAGGAGCTGAAAAGTTCGATCGATCTGTTTGTCGACGTCGGAAAGCAAGCCGTTGATAAGTATTACTGACCTGCCCCCAGTGATCAGGCCACCTGTTCTGTTAGTACGCATGCTTCAGGAGCCGGTGGCCGATAGCCCAAGGCGCTGTGGGGCCGGATGTGATTATAGGTTCGCCGCCAGCGTTCAATGATGACCTGCGCTTCCCGCAGCGTATAGAAGAGTTCCATGTTTAGCAATTCGTCCCGGAACTTGCCATTGAAGCTCTCGCTATAGCCATTCTCCCAGGGACTGCCCGGCTCGATGAACAAGGGCACGACGGTCAGCAAGCGATACCAGGCCCGCAGAGCCGTGGCGATAAACTCCGGCCCATTGTCCGAGCGAATGTGTGTCGGACAGCCATGCGTCAGGAACAGCTCCCCCAGTACCTCCTGGACATCGCTTGCCCTCATACGGCGGCGCACCGCAAGGGCCAGACACTCCCGCGTGTATTCGTCCACCACGGTGAGCATTTTCAAGGGCCGCCCATCCCGAGTGCGTTCCATGACAAAATCATACGCCCACACATGGTTCGGATATTCCGGTCGCCGCCGTACGCAGGAACCGTTAGTCAGCCAGAGTCGGCCTCGCTTCGGCTGCTTCTGCGGCACCTTGAGCCCCTCCTGTCGCCCCCCAGCCGCTCCACGCGTTTGTGGTTCACCCGCCAGCCTTCTTGATGCAACAGCGCGGTGATCCGACGAGACCCATAGCGCCCATACTCACGGGTGAGCGCGACGATCCGCGTCCGCAGAGACTCCTCGTCGTCCGCCTTGATGGGCACATACTGTTGCGTGCCCCGGCATTGCCCCACGACTCGACAGACCCGGCGTTCAGAGACCGAAAACATGGCCGGCACATAGCAGACCGTTTCTCGGCATCGGGCCGGGCTTAGAAGTTTCCCGCTGCCACCTCCTTCAAAATGCTGTTGTCCAGGAAGAGGTCCGCCACGAGTCGCTTGAGTCGGGCATTCTCTTGTTCCAGGCCCTTTAACCGTTTGGCCTGATCCACGCGCAAACCACCGTACTCTTTCTTCCACCGATAGTAGGTCTGTTCCGTGATCCCCAACTTGCGACAAGCCTCCACCAGTCCAAGGCCTCTGCCCATCTCCCTTTCGATCGTCCGCAGATGCCCGATGATCTCCTCGGCCGGATACCGTTTGCGTGCCATGCCCCCTCCTTCCGTCGGCCGAAATCCTAACGCTACATCCGGCCTGGTTTATAGGGAGCAGGTCACTCTGCTTTACAATTCAAGGCGCTGCCCTCGTCGCGTAGCGTTCGCAAACCGATCTCACCCTCTTGGCGAGCCTAGCCTTCTCAAATCAAACGTGAGATTATCATCTGACCCGGAGAGACGATCACAGGAGGGTGAGATGCAAATGATCATCGTATCGGTGCTTGGTTTTGCGCTCGGTTTCGTCATGGCGACGCTGGGTTGCCAGTAGCCAGGAGTTGCGTCATTTTCGATCAAAATGGTACAAGGATGGACACCTGAAATGGAGGTGCCCCATGAAACAACTATTGTGGTTTGTGATGGGCTTCTTCATCGCCCTCAACGGTCCAGCGTTGGCTCAGCGGGGGCTGCTGTTTGATCCCCGCTGCGAATAATTTCGATCCGAACCTCGATACGGAAGTCTCGAAACCACTGTCCGACATCCTCCCGGACTCGTATTATTAGCTGAGTTGGAACCTCCGCACGTTCAAGGACAGCCAAAGGGGAATTTCTGGGAGTTTCTTTTTGATCAGAGGGATGACGACCCATCGGGATTCCACGGGAAATATCGGCACGATCTTTGATTACGGCGGCGGTTTCAAGACCTATCAATTCATCCGGCACCGCTGACGCGACCAGATGAGCGAGACTAAGCGGCTCCGTTGAGGACGGTAGAGGCGGACACGTTGTTCGGTCTTGTTCACTCCAAGCATCCCTCCTAAGAATACGCCTCCCTGCGAGGCTCCCATGTCTTGCACGATCCGCCCGTATTGCCGCTTTCCTGAGCAACGCGCTGAGAGATTTAAAGGTGGTCTAATAACTGGAGCTGGTCACCATTGACCTGCACCTCTTAAACCGGTCCAGATTCTCGGTGAGGGGCGAGCTGAACGGAGGACCGGCTGCACCGTCGTCCTCCGCCGAACTCCCACAAGGTGTGTGCATGGGCGTCGATTTGCCCTACACAGGCCCTCCGCTTCCGACACAATCCCATTTTGTCTCCGGGGTGCATTCCTTAAAAGAGTCCCATGTCCATGACGGGTGGGGTCTGAGCCCAGTGGGGGATGGTGTTATTGCGGTTTTAACAGGAGCACTAAGGTAGACTGAAGCAAGATGAATCGAAACAAAGTGGAATAATCCGAAGCGGCGACCTTCTCAAGGAAGGAGAAGGGATTGCCCAATCATCAAGAACTTGAGCATTCCCCTCTAATACAATCTCGTCTTCAACACCATTGTTACAGTACGCCACACTTTTTGCGTGAAAGACGAAAAATAGACTAGCCAGGGCTCTATGTGGGCAGTTAATATTGCCCCCACAATTAGCAGCTTCATCATATCTTTATCCTGTCATCTGGACCAAATTCAGCGTGGGCTCAGGTTGCGCTAGAGGAATCTTATGCACAACCTATGAAATGTCTGGGGAAAGTGAGACAAACGACGTTGTGGTTGAGTGCAAGAACCTTTGGAAGATCTTTGGAGATCAGGCCAACAGGGCCTTGGCCGCTATCCGCGAGAAAGGGCTCGGTAAAGCGGAGGTCCGTGAGCGGTTCCGGAGCATTGTCGGTGTTGCTAACGCCTCCTTTGAAGTGTCGCTGGGCGAACGCTTCTGCATCATGGGCCTCTCAGGATGCGGTAAATCCACGCTCGTCCGCCTCATCAACCGTCTGATTGAGCCAACGTCCGGCCGCATTCTGATCAATGGGGAGGACATCGGCGATCTAAATGCGAAGAATCTGCGCAAGCTGCGAGCTGAGAAGATCGGCATGGTGTTCCAGAACATGGCCCTCCTGCCGCACCGGACGGTCCGAGACAACGTGGCCTTCCCTCTCGAGCTGCGTCACGTCCACAAGGAAAAGAGGGACGAAGTCGCCGAGAGGATGCTCGAACTGGTGAGCCTGAGCGGCTGGGAGGACAGGAAGCCCCACGAGCTGTCAGGCGGCATGCAGCAGCGGGTCGGCCTGGCCAGGGCACTGGCGGCGGACCCCGACATCTTGCTCATGGACGAGCCCTTCAGCGCCCTCGATCCCCTCACACGCCGGCAGTTGCAGAATCAGTTTCTCGAGATTTCAGAAGTCATGAAAAAGACCACCATATTCATCACCCATGATCTCGACGAGGCCATACGGCTTGGTAACCGGATCGCGATCATGAAGGACGGAGTGCTGGTCCAAATCGGCACGCCGGAGAAAATCATCACACAGCCAGCCGACGACTATGTCGCCGAGTTTGTAAAGGGTATCTCGCGAATCAAGCTTGTGTTCGCGCATACCGTGATGCAGCCCATTGAGGTGTACCGAGCCTGCGGCGGTGAGGACCTTACCGGCTGCGCCACCGCCACACTGAAGGCCGACCTCAGGCAGCTGATCGACCTCTCGGTGGAAACCGATAAGCCGATCCTTATCGTGAAGGACGGTATGCCAGTCGGCGTGGTGACGAAGCACAATTTACTGCGTGGTATTCAGGGGGAAAAAGACAATGGCTAGCGAAGTTCGGATTGACAGGTGTGCTGATGCTCCGTCCAAAGACGCCTCTCGCAAAATCAACATAAGGGAGCTAATCGGGGTCTATGCAGGCTCAAATGCTGGCTACTACGTGCGCCAGTTCGAGTGGATTTCGCAGCGGGGTTTCGCCAGACTTACCCTCAACTGGGCTGCGGTATTCGGGGGCCCTGTCTGGGCGGCATCCCGTCACCTCTGGGGACTGTGTTGGTATGTCGCCATCGCCGACATGGTGGGCCTGATAGTGCTTGGTCGCGGCCTCTGGGGCCATGCCCACAAGGGAGAATCCACGGACGGCCTGGATGGTATTGCGGTGGGCATATCCGGGCTCGTCCTTCTGGTGGCATTTCGTGCGGTGACGGGCCTTGCCGCCAACTGGGCCTACCAGCAGAGCTTTGCGCGCTGGCGAAGCAAACGCAGCCTGCCGACAGGCATCAGTCAGAAGGGAGGACTGATAGGGCTGCTTCTCATGATTGCATTCTATCCGCTAACCGTGTTCAGCTTCAGCGCACCCGAACTGCCTCAATTGATGGAGAAGTTTCCGACTAGGCGGGCCCTCAAGCTTGATACCGCACGGATGATGGACCATATCGTTGATTGGATGATCATTCACCTGGAGACTTTCTTTGACTCGATCACGATGGGAATACGCATCGTTCTCAATGGTCTCGAACTCATCTTCGTTGCCACGCCATGGCCCGTCATGTTTCTCGTTATCATCTTTCTAGCTTGGCGCGCTTCAGGCCCCAAGGTCGCGCTATTTAGTGGCATATCTTTGCTCTATGTGGGGCTGTTTGGCTTCTGGGAAAAAGCCATGAGTACCTTTTCACTTGTAGGAGCGGCCGTGTTTATCTGTATATTCCTGGGGATGCCCTTGGGCATCTGTTGTGCCAAGAGTAAGCGGCTGTACACTCTCATCAGACCCATCCTTGACGTGATGCAGACCGTACCCAGTTTTGTCTATTTGATTCCGGCAGTGGCCTTTTTTTCTGTTGGTAAGCCGCCAGGAATTCTTGCGACCCTGGTGTTCGCAATGCCTCCCCTGATCCGGCTGACCGCGCTGGGGATCATGCAGGTCCCGAACTCAGTTCGGGAGGCTGCAGTGGCGTTCGGAGCTAACCCTCGTCAGCTTCTATTCAAGGTGGAGCTTCCTCTCGCCATTCCGTCTATCATGACCGGCATCAATCAATCGACGATGATGAGCTTGTCCATGGTCGTGGTAGCAGCCTTAATCGGTGCAGGGGGGCTGGGTTACGATGTTTTGTTTGCCCTCCAGCATGTGGAAATCGGGAATGGAGTCCTTGCCGGCGCGGCTATAGCGGTGCTTGCCATGGTTCTTGACCGGGTCATTCAAGGTCTCGTGAACCCATTCAGAGTGGACAGTAGCAAAGAGGTCGGTCAAACGTACAACGTATGAGGATCCCCTTCGAAACACCTGGCCACGCTTCTACTTATGAGTAAACACGCCCCGGGTGGGTCAGTACAAGTGTCGCGAAGGCCTTTGTAGTACCCCCACGCTGGAGAAATGGAAAAGAACAGAGAGGTATTCTGAAGAAACTCCATCAATTTCTAGTCTTAGTCCTTGTCTTAGCCTTCAGTACGATAGGCATGCCCGCTGCAAAGGAAAAAGTGGTCATCGGTGAACTTTCCTGGGATGGGGGGCTCGCGATTGCTTACGTACTCAAAACCATTATTGAGAACAAATTGAATGGCAAGGTGGACCTCATCCTAGCCAATCAACCCGTAATCCTTGCTGCCATGGACAAAGGTGACGGCAGCATCGATGTCCATCCGGATTTCTGGATGCCCAACCAAGCTGGATTCTGGAACAAATTCATCGGCAAGGGCTCGCGAGGAACTGTCGTTGTCAATAAGCCATATTACGCCCTCCAAGGGTTGTACGTTCCCAGGTATGTCCAGGAACGGTACGGCGTGAAGTCCGTCAAAGACCTCTCGGACCCTAAGATCGCGAAACTATTCGACAGCGATGGTAACGACAAGGGCGAATATTGGGCTGGTGCCCTAGGTTGGGCTTCCACCAATATCGAAAACGTGAAGGCGAAGAGCTATGGCTATGGATCGTACTTTGAGCCATTAGAGGTCTCGGTGGCTATATTTCAAGCAAAACTGAAAAGGGACTATAGACGAAAGAAACCAATCCTCTTCTATTATTGGAGGCCCGAGTGGGTTCACGCAGTGTACGACCTGGTGAAGCTTGAAGAACCACCGTTTGATGGTTTCGCCATGGAAAGCAAAAAGGATGATTCGCGCTATAACCCAAACGGCTGTTGGAAGATGTATAAGCCAACGGATGATGTCGACTGGTATGAAAAGAGCAGGATTACATGCGCTTGGCCCGATGCCCGTGTGTATATTGCGTATTCTGCCTCCTTGACTAAGCGAGCGCCCAAGGTAGCTCAGTTCTTAAGTCAGGTCACTCTCACCGCTGACATGGTAGGGCATTGGATCTCCAAAATAGTCGTTGAAAAGAACCAACCTTCCGACGTGGCGAAAAGGTGGGTGGAGGACCATTCCGGTATCGTTCACGACTGGCTGAAGGGGACCTAGGAGATTCCCAAAGTTAGGCGTTTCGGCAGGGAGTACCGTTTGTACCTTCCCTTGTTATGCTGGGTACTGCTTCCTATCGAACCGGATTGATTCCGGGGATTCACGTTGGCCGTCACGAACGAATTGACACCAATTATTTCACATCCATTGGTATTCCAACATATGCCAAGTATGTGTAAAATAAAGAATTATAAAGACTTTGGGGACTTCAATTGACCTGAGTTGAAAAAAACACGTACCATGCCTCCGTTGATTGGAATAATTGGCCGGGTTTCTCTCTAGGCAAAAGACAACTGGAACGACCGAGAAGCCGACCTGAAGAGGGTTCCAGGTATTCAGTCTAGCCGGTAAGACTTCCCCCCCACCAGTCCTCTGACACGAGGTCCGTTAGCCGGGTTGGCTTTTGAGAACTTCTCTGTACTTTGCGTGAGTGGGAGCCGGAAAGATCCGTAGGGGCAGCAGATACATTGAAGTAAAATGACCACCCTACATTCGACAAGGAGTAGTGCCCCGATGGGGACTTCAATCAATCAAGGAAGCCAAGGCGCCGCAGCCGATTATGAAAATTATTCACAGGTTGCAAAAACTTATGATGAGACGAGGATTCCTATCGGCGTGGAGATCATTTTGGGATGCTTTGCCGCGACAGGCACACAACCGTTACACGCGCAAGCGATTCTCGACGCCGGGTCTGGCACGGGAAATTATCTTCAAGTCATCCATGAAAAGGTTGGATCTTGTTATGGAATCGAAATCAACCAGGACATGTTCGGCCAATCCCAAGCGAGGTTTTCCACAACCTCCAATGTCCATCTGGATCGCGGAAGCCTTCTGAGCCTTCCCTATGACGACGATTTCTTCGATGGGATCATGTGTAATCAAGTCATACACCACCTTGAGGCTCAGGCTACAGAGGATTTTCCCAATATACAAACCATGTTCACAGCCTTATACCGTGTACTTCGTGTCGGCGGGGTTGTAATAATAAATACATGTAGCCGCCAACAGCTTCTGGATGGGTACTGGTGGGCGGAATTGATTTCAAAGGCTGTCGATCACATGTCGACACGCATTCCGTCGATAGAGCGAACGGTGCAGATGCTGGAAGACGTAGGGTTTCAATTGGGGGGCGTCATCGTGCCCTTGCACGAAGTTCTTCAGGGCCCTGCCTATTTCGATCCGAAGGCACCATTAAACAAATCCTTCCGGGCGGGGGATTCAACCTGGTCCCTATTATCCGATGAAGAATTAAGCCAGGCGCTAGAACATATTCGAACGATCAATGAGGATGGTCGCATGAAAGATTATCTTGACCGAAGGGAGCACAAGCGCAAACGGGTCGGTCAAACAACCTTCATCTTTGTCAGAAAACCTTAACGCACTCATGAGGAGACTGTGCCAATGACCACACAAATAAATAGTCCCGCTCAAACACAACTTCACCCAGAAAAAGAAGCGGATCGCTACTCACGTCGGAGCATCTTGCGTTCGGAAAAAATGTATGGTGATGGCTTTCAAAGTCCCGGCGGTTTCGATGCCGTTGAAGCCTTTTGCCAAAAGCTACACATGTGGAAAAGGATGCATATCCTCGAGATAGGAAGCGGTCTTGGTGGGACATCCTTTTATTTTGCACGAAAATACGGTGCAATTGTCACAGGCCTTGATGTCTCGAAAGAGATGGTCGACATCAGTGCTGAACGAATACAACCCTCTGAACTTGCGCACATTTCCTTTCGACAAGGAGATATCCGAACCACCCAGCTTGAACAAAACGCTTTTGATTTAGTCTGGACACGTGACTGTATTTTATATATTGCCGAAAAGAATCTTGTTTGGAAGAATGTGTATGCATCCATGAAACCGGGCTGCCAGCTGTTTATCACGGATTTCTGTAAGAGTGAAGGGTCCTTATCTGAAGGCTTTCTTTCCTACTTAACCCGCTGCCAGTACTACCTCCAGGATCTGGATAGTTACCGTATCGCACTGGAAGTTGCTGGATTTCATGACATTCGGATCGAAGATAATACACAAGCATTTAAGGACTTTCTCCGGGAAGAACAAGAGAACTTGTACCACAACCGTGAGCGATTTTTTCTGGAATATAATGAGCATGATTTCGACTATCTCATAAATCGTTGGGAAATGAAAATTCGGTTTTGTGAACAAGGTGACTTAAAATGGGCGCTCTGTATGGCCAACAAATAATCCATTGCCAGTGACCTTTAAGGAATCGAGGCAAATTATAAGATTGATTACAGAATCTGAGGGCACCGCGTCCTTGGTAAATACCAATGAGCGTGGCATCAGAAGAAATGGCGACATACGTCTTGTTCTGATTCTGGTTTTCAGCAACGTAAGTTCCAAATCAGAAACCGTGCCACGTACTTCCATAGAAGAACCAAACTGGAAAGGGCTTTAGAACTCACGAAGGAATGGGAAAATCCTCAGACATGTTGTGATATTCGGTGGGGAGGTCTGTGTTGCACTGGACGAAACGCAGGACCAAGATCATTCCTGAGAGCAGAGAGCACAGGAGGAAGCCGAGGCGGCGGGGCCTGTTGCCCGTAGGCAAGAACGGAAGGAACAGGTTAGACATCCCCTACTTTAAGCGATCCCTGACAGGACGGCCAGGACGGGAGTGTCGGTGCTGGAGAATTCGATCAGCAACCCTATTTCCGCAGTCTATGCAGCGCCATGCAACAGCCCCTGATGGCTGCTAGGTTCTACCATAATCAATACAGTCCTCTAAGATCATGTACCCGCCGACTCGTGGGCAGGTGGTAATCCGGGACGCTGCTATATAGACTCGCCGTCTGATCTCGTTCAGGATAAGGTTTCGCATCATTTTTCGGTCCAAGCGAATAGTTTACGGATGTATACGCTGGCGAAAGTCCAAGCCGATTGTGTTGTGATCCAAGTCTCAAACTTTTGCCAGGTGTCCTCCAAATATTTCTCCATTCTCGCACAACGGCTATAGGCCGCACTATTGTCATCTTCCTTGTATAAGCTGTATGCCACATTTCCAACAATACTTGCTTCTTTCACGTCGCCTTATGGCATGTTCCTCTTCCTTACACTTTCTAATGAGGATATCTGCATTCACCACCACACCACACATGAGGCAGAAACGCACCGGCACATTACTACGGCTATGATTGTAGTTGGGGCACCTGGTTCCCTGCATTATCCCCCTTTTCTCCTATCTATCCCAGACTACCAACTCTTCGGAAACCCCACAATAGTAACCAACAGTAACCAACTCTTCTCTTCCTGGTCATTAAACAGGGTTATGATGAGTGGCATTCCATTTTCGAGGGTCTGTAAAATAAGACTGTGCCGCAGTGAGCAGAAGCAGAGCCGCTCGGTTCGCGGCATCGCGTCGAGCGCCTCATCGGACGACACAATCTCCCACCTTCACCAGCACGGCACGCAGGGGTTTCGTTTGCTCGCCATCTTCCCATCGCCTCGTCCCTGGCGCAAGGAGTAGCGGTTCATTCGCGTTCCGGCTCTTCATGAGAACTCTGAAAAAGTCGATCGCTTCGACAATAAAGCGGGCATAGTCGGACCCAACCGCATCGGATCATGCTATAGAGTTTCCACTTCTCGTTCGCGATGCGGCCAGCGGCTTCCCATCCACTCATAGAGGACTGGCAGCACGACCAGCGTTAGCAGCGTCGAACTCAGCAGCCCCCCGATCACCACCGTCGCCAGGGGACGCTGTACTTCCGATCCGATCCCTTGCGAGACCGCCAGCGGCAACAAGCCGAGCAACGCCACGAGTGCCGTCATCAAGACCGGGCGCAATCGTAACTGGCAGCCGGTCAACACCGCTTCGTGAAGCGGCATGCCTTTGCGCACCAGTTTATTGAAGTACGAAACCAGTACAACGCCGTTGAGGACCGCCACGCCGAACAGGGCGATGAAACCAACCGAGGCTGGTACACTGAGATACTGCCCGGTTATCCACAGCGCCACGATCCCGCCGATCAGTGCCAGCGGGAGGTTCAGCAGGATCAGCACGGCATCCCGAATGGAATTGAACGAGGTAAACAGAAGAAAGAAAATCAGCGCAATGGTCACCGGCACGATGAGGCTCAAGCGAGCCATCGCGCGTTCCATGTGCTCGAACGCGCCACCCCACTTGAGCCGGTAGCCGACGGGCAGCGCGACCTGCTCGGCCAGCAGCCGTTGGCTGTCATCTACGACGCTCTTGATGTCACGCCCAACCACGTTGAACCCTACCGAGATCCGTCGCTTCACCATCTCACGGCTGATGTGGGCCGGCCCGTCGCGCAGTTCGATCAAAGCCAGCTGCCCCAAGGGAATGAAGGAATGATCGGGCGTTTCGATCAAGAGACGGCTGATGGCATCAGAGTTGTTCCGATAGGATTCCGGAAACCGCACGGTCACGGCGAAGCGCCGCTCGCCTTCAAGGACCAGGGTCGCAGCCTTTCCTCCGACCGCCATTTCGATCACGTCCTGAATCGTGCGGACGTTCAGGCCGTGCCGCGCGATCCGTTGCCGGTCGATCGTAATCGTGAGGTAACCTTGTCCCCACTGCTGTTCCACTTTGAGATCGCGCACCCCCTCGACCTGCTGCAAGACCGATGCGATTTGTTCCGCCGTGTCCTTCAAAACGATGAGGTCGTCTCCGAACAGCTTCACCGCCACCTCGGTCTTCACCCCGGAGATCAGCTCGTCCACTCGTTCCTGAATCGGCTGGCTCATCAGCACGGCAATGCCCGGAATGCGAGCGAGTTTCCGCCGCATCGCCTCCACTAGGGCTATCTTCGTCGTCGCGCTCTGCCAGGTGTCCCGAGGGCTCAGAGTGACGAATCCGTCGCTCTCGTTGGGATCCATCGGTTCGACGGCGATTTCCGATCGACCGATCTTGCTCACGATCAATGTGACCTCCGGAAACTCCAGCAACGCGCGTTGCGCGTCCTTCTCCATTTCAATCGACCGCGACAACGACACATCCGGAAGACGCAACACTTGAGGTGTCAACGCCCCCTCGTCCAGAATCGGAATGAACTCTCCTCCGAGGAAGGGGACGAGAACGAGGCTGCCGAGTAAGAGCCCTCCCGCGCCGGTAAACACCGCCAGGCGATGAGAGAGCGCCCAACGCAGGGCCGGCTGATAGAGTCTTTTTGCGCCACGTACCGTCCAGGTGTCAGTTTTTCCCTCCGTGCGGAGCCCTGCCAGACAAAGAACCGGCGACAGCGTGAGCGACAGCACCAGCGAGACCATGAGGGCGATCATAATGGTGTAGGCCAGCGGCGCAAACAGTTTGCCTTCCATGCCCTGCAGCGTGATGAGCGGGATGAAGACGATGATAATGATGATGATGCCGAAGACGACCGGCCGACCGACTTCTCTCGCGGCTTCCAATACAATCACCGCCACGCGCACCGTCCACGCGCGGTCTTCCGGTCGATGGCGGCGTTCCACGAGCAGGCGATAGATGTTCTCGACCACGACCACTGACCCGTCGACCATCATGCCGACAGCGATGGCCATGCCCCCTAGCGACATCAAGTTGGCGGACAAGCCGAGCTGCTTCATGATGATTAACGTGGCCAGCGGGGTCACGACCAGCGTGGCTGTGACGATCAGGGCGCTGCGAACATTGCCGAGAAAAATGAACAGCACTAGGACGACGAAGGCGATCCCTTCGAGCAATGCGATGCTCACCGTCCGAAGCGCGCCGGACACCAACTCGCTGCGGTCGTAGAAGGGGACGATTCGAATCCCGTTCGGCAGCAGGCGCAGGCTGTCGATCTCGGCCACGCGCGCTTTCACCGCATCGACGACCTCCCGGGCGTTGCCCCCACGCAACATCATCACGGTACCGGTCACGACCTCGCGCTCGCCGTTGAACACCGCCGCTCCGTGCCGGATGGCATGGCCGATGCGGACTTCGGCCACATTGTCCACAAAGACCGGCGTGCCCTCTTCCTCCTTGACCACAATATTCTGGATATCTCCGACCGTGTTGATCAAGCCGATGCCCCGTATATTTATCCGTTCGTCGACATGGTCGAGCACATTCCCGCCAGCGTTGGCGTTATTCTGTTCTACTGCCCTGAAGACGTCGCCCACTGTGAGGTCAAATTTCCGCAGCATGGCCGGATCGACGATCACCTGATATTGTTTGACAAACCCGCCCAGCGAGTTGACGTCGATCACGTCAGGTAGCCCTTTCAACAGGGGGCGAATGACCCAATCCTGGATCGTTCGTTGCTCCATCAAGAGTTCCCGGCGAGTGGCGAGCTCGACTTCGCCTTCGTCCAAAGGACCAAGTAGATAGTACTGATAAACTTCTCCGAGCCCGGTTGAAATCGGAGCCATCGTAGGATCAGCGCCCTTAGGCAGCTGTTCCTTCGCCGTGATCAATCGTTCCAGGACGAGTTGTCTGGCAAAATAGATGTCGGTGTCGTCGGAAAACACGACGGTGATTTGTGACAGGCCATCTTTCGACAGGGAACGAATTTCTTTCAGCCCCGGCAAGCCCGTCATCTGCAGTTCGATGGGGAACGTGACAAACCGTTCGACTTCTTCCGGCGATAGGCCTCGCTGCTCCGTCAGGATTTGCACCTGAATGTTTGTCACGTCCGGGAAGGCATCGATGGTGATGGTCGTGAGGGCATGGAGTCCGCCGATCAACAGGCATCCCGCCAAGACGAGCACGACTATCCGTTGGCGGATGGCGAAGCTGAGAATCGCGTCGATCACTCGGTCAGCCCGCCGCGATGTTGAGTGGTGAACTCGGACTTCACGACGAAGGCTCCCGCCACCACGACGCGCTCACCTTCTTGTAGGCCGTCCACAATCTTCACCTGCTGGTCGTTGTGCTCTCCCAGTTCAACGGTCCGCCTGGAAAACTCTCCGTCGTGGAGTTGCACGAAAACCACTGTTTGCCCTCGATCGCGCTGGATCGCTGTCGAGGCAATGGTAAGGACATCGGGGACGGCAGGTGTCCAGATCCGCACCGTTGCAAACATTTCCGGCTTTAACCGGCCGTCGGGGTTCGGCACCTCGACCCTCAGCGCCATGGTCCGCGTGTCCGGGTCCAGCACGTCTCCCACATACGTCATACGTCACCTGGCCTGTGATCGGTTCGTTGGGATACGCCGAGAGCAGCACCTCGGCCGTCGTGGATTGGCGAACCGCATAGTGGATAAACGATAAGTCCTGCTCCGGCACGTTGGCCACCACCCAGATGCTGGCGAGATCGGCAACCGTAAAGAGATGGCGTGCCGTTTCGACCACTTCTCCCTTGGTGACGTCTCTCCCGATGATCCGACCGGACAGCGGGGTGACGATTGGCACATGGGATCTGATCGCCTGTTCCCGTTTGAGCTTGGCGATATCCGGAGCCGTCATGCCGAGTAGGACCAGCTGATTCTTCGCTTCGTTCGCTTCGGCCTGGGCGCTAGTGAGCTGTCCCTCGCGACGCTGAAACTCACCTTTTCCGATGACTTTCTCGTCCAGGAGATACGTGGCCCGCTTAAAGGCTTGGTCGGCGACGCGCAGCATCGCGACCGCTTTGAGGTAGCCCCATTGCGCCTGGCCTAATTCCCGGCTGTAGAGGAGTGCGAGAATCTCTCCGGCCTGAACGTCCTGCCCCAGACTTTTGTAGACCTCGACCACGCGTCCCCTGACGATTGTCGTGATCTCCGCGAGTGTGGTCTCGTTCGCCTTTACCGCACCAGGAAAGTCACGGAAAGTGCTGAACGCACCCCGTACGACCGGTTCAGTGCGAATACCGGCTCGCTCCAGAAGAGCCGCCGAAAACTTGACGGTCGAGGCACTTTGAATCGTCGTGGCCGTCGCATCATTGGTGGGTTCGGTAGAGCCTTGATTGCAGCCCGACCAGCCCACGCAGATCAGCGTTATCCCCCACAGAATGCTAACCGCGCGCTGCCCCTTGTCGTCGTTTCGCGAACGAGTGCGTGGTGTGCCTCATAACTGCTCTCCAACAGCCCGTTCTAAGCGGCTCAGCGCCAGCGAGAGGTCCCGCTGAGTCTGAACATATTCAAACTGAACTTGGCGGGACACCCGCTGCGCATCCAACACTTCCAGCAGTCCGGCTGAGCCGAAACGAAAACTCAATTGCGCTACCCGCAGAGCTTCTTGCGCCTTCTTGAGTAAGCCCTTTTCGAACACGTCGATTTGCCGGGACGTCGTTTCGGCATCCTGGAGATGCTGCGTGATCACCTTCGCCAATTCGCTCTGGGCGCGAATCAGATCAGCTTCCTCCCGCCGTTTCGTGCCAAGCGCTGCCGTAATTTCTCCCTCCCGGCGATACCAGAGGGGGGTGGGTATGCCGAGGCCCGCGATCACTCCCTCTCGCCCGATCTCGCGCGCATAGCTCCCAAAGAGGGTCACGTTAGGAATACGGCTCTGCCGTTCCTTGTCGATCGTATGGTCGGCCCGTTCGACCGCTTTCTGAATCCGTCGTATGGTGGGATGCTGCAACAACGCGCGCATCTGCAGATCGTCCAATACGAGATCGTGGATAGGTAGGCGGAAGCTCCCGGAAATAGCGAAGTGCCGTCCCAAGGCGCCAGCGGTCAACGCATTGAGCGCGGCGCTCTTCACCTGGATGTCATTTTCGGCCCGCGTTACTTCTTGATCAGCTTTCATCACCTCGACTGCGGCCTTGACGGATTCGAATCGAGCCCCTTCGCCGGATTCGACCCGCGCCCTGACGGCCCGCGCAACCTCTCCGACGGTGTTTCGATTCTTCATCACGATCCCGACCACCTGCTGCGCCGAGAGCAATTCATAGAACGCCACTATGACCTCAGCCCGCACGTTCAGTCTCACTTCCTCTTGCCCGATGGATGCGCCGGCCAGCGCGGCTTCCGCCGCGTCTTGTCGCGCAAGCCTGGTCCCGAGCCATTCCAATTTCTGACTAAGCGTCAGCTGATACTCCGTCCGAGAGATATTGCTACTCGGATCTCGGAGGCTCCCGGAGCCGGAGGCACCCCTGATGGACGGGTTCGGATAGGCCCCCGCCTTGACTCGTTCTCCTTTGCGTTGCGTCAGGACTCCTCCCGCGTCCAACACCGACGGATGCCGCTCTATCGCCAAGGCAATCACATCCTCCAAGTGATAGAAGGTCACGTCATCCCGTGTCTTGGCATGCCCGATTGTTCCTGCTACCAGCATGTCCATCGCAACGAACAGAGCGCACAACCATTGGATTGCAGATCGCTTGGTGTGCCCCAGGCACGCTGGTAGACGGGAAATATTGGCGTCAGCCGTCACACACATGTCCGGTGGGATCTGGGATCTGAGAATAGGCGAGCTGCTGACGTGCGACCTCTGCGTACAAACCCGCGGTCGTGCAGCGTGCCGAACCTTCGGCTTCTTACGCGCTTGCATGCGCCACCCCTTCCGTGTGGAGCTTCGGCGCATGCCGTTCCATCAGCTTGCGCTTGGTCACGTGCAGGAATTTGCCATAATTCTTTTCGATCATCGCCACACTGGTGCCGACATTCTCGGCCACCAAGAACAGTGGCATGCCATTTTCGAGGGCCCGGGAAATAAAACTGTGTCGCAGTGAGTAGAGACACGGTCGCTCGGTTCTCGGCATAGCGTCGAGCACATCATCGGACAACACAATGCCTGCTTTCACCAGCGCGGTACGCATGGGCTTCGTTTGCTTGCCATCTTCCCATCGCAACGCCCCTGGCGCAAGGAGTAGCGGTTCATTCGCTTTCCGACCCTTCACGAGAACTCTGAAAAAGGCGATCGCTTCGGCGGTCAAGGTGATCTCGCGCTTGCCCGTCTTGCGTCCACCCTGCACCCCTCGCACAGACAGTTGACCGGCTCTTGGGTTAAAGTCGCCCACGTTGAGCGCCTTTAATTCCCCATAGCGCGCGCCGGTGAAAAACGTCGCTTTCAACAGCGTAGCAAACGCGCGTTCGGCGGAGTCAATCAGTGCATGCACTTGCGGAATCGAGAAGTGATATCCCCGGCGCGCGTTCACGTCTTTGAAGCGCTTCAACCCTTTCCATTCGGCATCACTCATCACGCCGGTGTCGGCTCTCCGGTGGAGCGCATAATTCAGGGTGGCCTTCAGGCTGTTCAACACCCGGTTCGCCGATTCTTTACTGCGCCGTTCTTCATCGGGATCTGGCTCGCCACCCTCGGTGTAGCGGATCATGCCATTGCGCCACGCTTCCATCTGTTCAAATGTAACCGCCGTTACCGCGCCGTTTGCGATCGGATACTTCAGCACCCACCTATCGAGTTTCCCCTCCGCATCACGCATGGCCTCTTCACCGGTCTCCGCCTTCACGTGTTGCAGATAGTCGACCACCGCCTGTTTTACGGTATAGCGGATCCCTTTCCCAGTGTGCGGATCTCTGTCCGCGACTTTAGCAAACGCCTCGGCGTAGCTCAGCACATCCATCCCGTTTGCGGGGCTTACATCGTCGGCGATACCAATCCGCCAGATCGTATCGTGGTAGGTGCCCGCCTCCGTCAGGCGTTTTCGCCGACCGTACCAGAGGCCGACCTTCGGCCAGCGCGCCAGATATCCCAAGCACAACCGATCTTCGATGGAGACGTAGTGCGGTTTCTTTTGCTTTTTGAGTCTCTTACGGGCGGTCACATTTTTAAGGTTCGTGGTCGCAGTATTCATGACCCCCTTTTCAAAAATGTCCCTCTAAAAGTCCCTTATACGACTTTAGTTAACCGTACACCAATTGTTGATAACGAGTCAATCACCATATAAATATTATTGTTTTACTGTTATGAGGTGTGGGCCATCTGCGCTAGTGTGAGCCCTAGAAAGGCTGGTGACGACAGTTCGATTCTGTCCCCCGGCACCATTAGCATCCATCATCCAAGCGGTTATTGTTCATCAGACTGGTAGCACACCTCCCACGAGAGAAGTGGGAGCACTCGTAAAGACTTCAGGGTTCGGTCGGTAGGTCACTGAAATAGAACGCCAAGATCGACACTGTCGCAGCGACATTCAGTGACTCGACCTCACTGGCAAGCGGGATGGAAAACCTGACGTCAGATATCTTCACGAGGTCCGGCGTCAACCCTTGCCCCTCATTGCCAACCGCAATGATGAGACGGCGGGGAATCTTTCGAATGCTCCTGAGAGGAATCGCTCCTGGCGAAGGCACAAGAGCAGAATAGATCGAACATTTATGCTTAGGAAATGTTCGAATGTCCTGTGTACGGAAAATAGGAAGGGTCAAGACCGCACCGGCTGTGGCGCGAACGACTTTGGAGTTGAAGTAGTCTGCGGAATCAGAGCTCAACCAGACTCCCGTGAAATTCAGGGCAGCGGACGTCCTGATGATCGTTCCCACATTCGCAGGATCCCGTAGCTGATCCCCATAGATCCCGAGCACCCGCGGTTGCCTCAATACTTGCGTTTCATCCCATTGGGGTTGTCGGACGACGGCCAGCACCCCTTGGGGAGTTTCGACGTCCGAAAGTTTCTCAAAGGCAGCATCTGAGCACGCAAATTGGCGAGTAGCCAGCCTGGAACGGATTCCTCGTTCTGCCCTATTCTCAACCTGGAGATAACGAGAAGACAACGTTAGGCTGAGAATTGAATGTGGGTGCTGATGAATCAGATCGTGGCAGGATTTGGTGCCTTCGATGACGAAGGCACCTTCGCGTGTCCGTGTTTTCTTGTCATGCAGCAGATTTCGTATCAGCGTACCCTGGGCACGCGTCAGGGCTTGGATAGGGGGGGCCGCTTCCACCTTTACTCCGACATTGCCTGGAGAAAGACCAGGCAGGAGTGATGTAGAGGACTATCGTCGCTTTCGCTCAGATACTGCCTCCGCCGCACGGATACGCTTAGCCCTGGCTTTTGCCTGCCTCAGCGCAGTCAGTTTTCCACGCGTCCGGTCTTGCTCGAAGTTCAACTGCTCAAGCTGGGACTTGAGGTGAGCTTTCTCTTGTTTGTGAAGGTCTGCGCATTCCGCCCTGGAAAGCAGCGGCCAGTCCCCGCGGTTTCGGGCGCGCTTGATCCGTTCACCCAATGACTCTCGAAGTTGTCTTGCCCGCATCGTCACAAGAGACTTCAGGGCCTGTCGCCGGCGCTGGACTTCTTCCTCTTCCGCCATGATTCCACGGATATCGGTTCCCATCATGGTCCCATTACCTCCTTCTACACATCCGCAATGATGGTGGCATTCTACCCGATTCCGTCCCCGTTCTTCCACCCACCTGAATAGACCATAAGATGTTGAATTCAATGAAGTAATTTGAACATCACTAGCTTGCTCGCTGAAGCACTACACCTGTTTCTGTATCATCGCGCCATGTTTATTGCCCCGCTTATCCAGGCGTGGAGACCCTCAAGGAAACAAGCACTCGAGTCATTATCAGGCACAGCGAGAATTTCTGCAGTTCTCCTTGAGCAGATTGAGGCGTCACAGGCAGATCTATCCACTGCCACAATTCAAGCTCTAGCCACAGCCCTTCGCATCCCACCCGCCTGGCGGTTAGACATTCCCCATTCCTTCAACTGCCTGTTCAAGGACTCCGATGAGCAAGATGAGCCAGCTCCCTCCCAGGTGGTTCCAGTCACGGATCGCATCTTGGCTGGATCTCGGACGGATCGATCGCTTTATGTTCTCCTCACCGTGCTCATGCAAGTCGGTGATCCGAAACTCATGTGGGCCGCCGAGATGAACCTGTGTAGCCTGGTAAATCAATCTCGCCAAGCCACAGTCCGCTGACAACAACACCGGCAGGGAAACTTCGAGCCTCCTAGCGACTAGGCATTCATAATGCAGTACGGTCACGCTAGTATATGCTGATCGAGGGTACCAGCACGAAAACACACCGGTCCGGCCTACCTGTAGCAATCTAGAATACCTGCAAGATGAAACACTTCAGATAACGCGTTTCCGGCATACTTGCCAAAATGGGATGGTCTGCGCTTTGGCCCCGTTGCTCGATAAGTCGTATTTCTCGCTTGGCATCGCGTGCGGCGTGGCGGATCGCCGTCCAGAGAGCTTCCTCTGACACAGGATGTGAACAGGAACTCGTTACCATAAACCCTTCAGGTTTCATTACCCTTAGCCCCAAGCGATTTACATCTTTGTATCCGGCTAGCGCTCCGGACAAGGCTTGTTTGCTCCGAGCAAACGCTGGCGGATCGAGCATGACAAGGTCATAGCGCCGCCCTGCCTTCACTAAATTCCGCATCTCGTCGAATGCATCTGCCGTTCGGTAGGTGCACATCGCGTTGACATGGTTTCGATGGGTATGCTCGCGCGCGAGCGCGAGCGTCTCTTCACTGACATCAATTCCCTCAACCGACGTCGCCCCGGCAAGTGCCGCGTGAATCCCAAAGGCCCCGGTATGACAAAAAACATCCAGCACCTCAGCTCCTGCTGCCAGCTTCGCAACAGCCACACGATTCTCTCGCTGGTCGCAGAACCAGCCAGTTTTTTGACCGCGCTCAATATCAACCACAAACTGCGCGACTCCTTCTTGGATCGCCACCTGAGTTGGGCCACTGCCACGGAGAAACCTACGCTCAAGGGGAAGTCCTTCGAGTTGTAGACTCTTGGCATCGTTCCTGAGATACACGCGGTTGACATGCAACTCCTTCACTAAGAGATCAGCCAACAGTTCCTTTCGACAACCCATGCCATAGGATAAAGTTTGCATCACGAGCGTCTGATCATATCGATCCACAATCAACCCAGGCATTCGATCTCCTTCTCCATAGATAAGCCGATAGGCATTCGTCTGAGTGACCACTCGTTGTCGCAGTCGAATCGCCTGCTGAATTCTGCGTGTCCAAAACGCCCCATGAATCGGCTCGTCCTCAATCGTCAAGAGGCGCACTCTGATTTTCGAGGAGGGGCTGAAGAAGCCACGTCCATAGAATCGACCGTTTGGAGTCAAAACGTCGATCAGGTCGCCGGCCGCCGGTTGACCGATCACCTGGCTAAGATGACCGGCATAAATCCACAGATGCCCTGGTCCTTCGGGAATCCAATGTCTGTTCAACCGGACATGAGCTGTCGGAGTCTCTGTAGGTGCGCGCATCTGTCTCTTATCCGATTGCGAAGAGGTAAACGTCAAGTGCTGTGATGTCGACAGCAACAAAAGAAAGTATGCAAGAACCTGCTTGACGGACTGCGGTCAGTGTGTTTTCCTGAAAATGTAGGGTTCGTCGTGAATGTACCTTCAATCCGAAGCCCGGAGAATTAGAAGATGGGCAACAAAGCAACCATTGGATCCACGCTGCTGGATCGTCTGCACCGCCACGGCGTGCGCCACATTTTTGGTATTCCCGGCGACTATGTGCTTTCGCTCTTTCAACTGATCGAATCGTCCCCCATCACACATGTCGGTACAACCCGAGAAGATTGTGCCGGCTTTGCTGCGGACGCCTATGCCCGCATTAATGGAATCGGCGCCGTGTGCGTCACCTATTGCGTCGGGGGATTGAATACCGTTAACGCGATCGCCTGCGCCTATGCTGAACGGTCGCCGGTGGTCTTATTGACTGGCTCTCCAGGTCTCTCGGAGCGAACGCACACGCCGTACTTGCATCACATGGTCAGAGATTTCTCAACCCAACGAGAGGTCTTTGAGCGAATGACTGTAGCCGCGGTGACTCTCGATGATCCCCTGACCGCAGAACGAGAGATGGATCAAGCCTTTGCCGCCCTCTTGCGCTATCGACGCCCCATCTATTTGGAGATCCCGCGCGACCATGGTTCACACGCCTCTGGCCGGCTCCATGAACCCGATCTGCATCGCGGACGAACCAAGTGATCCAGCCGCATTGGATGAAGCGATCGGCGAAGTACGAACCATGCTGGGGTCCGCAAAACGACCGGCCATGCTGGTCGGAGCAGAAGTTGGGCGATTCGGCCTCCAGGACGAATTAGCGCGCCTGGTGGAACGGCTGAATATTCCTATCGTCTCGACTTTGCTGGGAAAGTCCATCATTCGAGAGGATCATCCTCTCTACGTCGGCGTATCGTATATGGCGGACTCATCGGACGCGAAGAGGTTCAACAATTCATCAATGCGTCCGACTGCCTCTTGATCCTCGGTTCCATCTTGTCCGATGTGGAAGATTTGGATGCCCGCTCCCCATTGTTCTCCGAAGGCCGAACGGTTCACGCCACAGCTGACCGAGTCGCCATCAAACATCACCGTTATGAATCCATCCGATTCCAGGACTTCGTCCAGGGACTGGCGCACGTCCCGCTCCCCGCCTTCCCACTGCGGTCACTGCCGGCTCGAACGGTCATCGTGCCCCAGAAACCACGACCCGACGCACCCGTGACATTAGAGGGGCTCTTCCTGTATCTCGACACCGTGTTGACTGAAAAGACCGTGGTGATTGCTGACGTCGGCGAATCGCTGTTTGCGGCCGCCGATCTACATGTGCACCATCGTTTCGAGTTTCTTTCGCCGGCCTACTACACTTCGATGGGATTTGCCGTACCTGCCGCCCTTGGTGCGTCATTCGCGGATCCAAGCCTTCGGCCGATCGTGTTGGTCGGAGACGGAGCCTTTCAAATGACCGGGACCGAGCTGGCCAGCTGCGTTCGATATGGGCAATCGCCCATCATCATCCTTCTCAATAACCGTGGTTATTCCACGGAGCGGGAAATACTGGAGGGTCCGTACAACGATGTGCACGAGTGGCAGTATGAGAAAATTTGCGACCTGATCGGCGGAGGTATGGGATCACGCGTCAGCACCCAGAGAGAGTTTGAACACCACCTTGCCATTGCCTTCGCAGACCAAAGCCAACTTCACATTCTTAATGTGCTGCTCAATCCCGCAGACCGATCCCCCGGTATGATCCGTTTAGCACGCCGTCTCGGGAATAAACTCGCGACGGATAAGCCATAGGTTCTCCAAACCTGACCGCGACGAGGAACCCCTTGTAATCGTCAATGGTTACAAGGGGCTTTCTTCTATCTTGTTGTGTGACGTGGGGTGGCGAAGGGTGGTGTATAGCCCCTCGCGGGCACACTGCCGGGCACAATCGCCCCCTATCCTATCTTTCGTATATCTCCTAGAACACGCCTCCCTGCGAGGCTTCCAGGGCTATATTCTCTGCGAAATCAGGAGAGCCAACAGGACAACCATTATCCAATGTGTTCGTCGTAGCGAATGCATTTGTCCATTGAGCGAGGAGAGGTACGAGACAACCATCGTCATATCCTCCCGTGTGTAAACAATGGCACGCTTAACCACATCTTCTTCGACCACCCCGTCGTGCTTACCTTCGCTTTCCCTGTTCATGTTTTGAAGTTGCGTGGCTATATCGTCATACTTGCTCATTGTCATTTCCTCATTTCAAATAAATGGGTTTTGCAGGCAATCGGTGACGCCTCATCAAGTCGCGCATGCGTACCGTCCTCTCTTCCTTGTCTCAAGCCAAATCAACACGTAGTACAGCTATTTGGCTTTGCCCAAGAACTCTGTGGGATCCTTTTTATGGGAGAAAATGAGTGAACAACAGGATTCACGCTCCAAACTCCTTGTAATCGCCAACGGTTGCAAGGGGTTTTTCATTGCCTCGTTGTGTGACGTGGGGTGGCGGTAGGAGATATATAGCCCTTCACGGGCACAGAAACGGGCACAGTCGTCCCTTGCTCCAAATTAGCATTCCCTCCTAGAATACGCCTCCCTGCGAGGCTCCCATGCCTACCTCGATTCGGCCCTACCACCACTTCCTGTGCAATGCGCTGAGGGGCACAATGGTGGCCTAACAACTGGGGGCTGGTCAGTGTGGCCCCCTCACGTCATGCAGGAGGCAGTGTCATGCCCACCGGTCACCACACGACATTGCACGATGGATTTTCGCGTCGCTACCGAACCGGTGGGCAGAGCCAACACCAGAATGACCACCAGGCGGTGCACTGGCTCGGCATGCTCATCGTGGCTGGTCTGACCATGGTTGCGATTCAACCCGGATGTACAACTGATCGTAATGCGCTAATGACCGCGGCCTATCAGGGAGACACCACAACGGTAAACGCGCTGATGACCGAGGGCTTCAATGTGAACCGACAAACGAACGATGGCGCGACAGCCCTGTTCCTGGCTGCACAGCAGGGCCATCCGGAGGTGGTGCAGAGCTTGCTCACCAACAAGGCGGATGTGAACGTGCAAAGGAACGACGGCGTGACAGCCCTGTTCATGGCTGCACAGCAGGGCCATACGGAGGTGGTGCAGGGCTTACTCGCCAGCCAGGCGGATGTGAACGTGCAAATGAACAACGGCTACACGCCTTTGATCATCGCTGCACAGCAGGGCCATCCGGAGGTGGTGCAGGGCTTGCTCGCCAGCCAGGCGGATGTGAACGTGCAAGCGAACGACGGCTACACGCCTTTGATCATCGCTGCGCAGAAGGGCTATACGGAGATGGTGCAGAGTTTGCTCGCCAGCCAGGCGGATGTGAACGTGCAAGCGAACAACGGCCTAACGGTACTCCGCGTGGCAAAAACCAACCGTATCACTCAACTACTCAAAGCGGCTGGCGCAACACGCTAGCCTGGTCTGAGATCCATCATGCGAACTCGAACGACGTGCCCTGTTTCCTTTCACGTTGACTACTCAACTCTTGTGTCTCTTCCAACAGCGGCCTACAATACGCCGCCCTGCGAGGCTCCCCTGCCGTTCACACTTCGCCCCTCCCCGTCGTTCCCTGTGCAATGCGCTGTCACCTCTTTATGTCTTTGGGTGATGATGTAGATCTCTTGAAACAACTCTTCACGAAAACGGGTCAGGTGCTGGGCACGCTGTAGGTTGTTCTTGCGTTGCTTGGTCACACGCTACATACTTGCTACTCACCAGGAGGGTATCCCTATGAGCAATTCAGAATTGAAAGCCTTGCGCGAATATCTCACACAGATTCCCCCAGGAGCCGTTTCTTCGATAGAAGAGATACCTGGCCGTCTTGCTAGATGTTGGGATGCGCTGACCATCACAGATACACATGGGATGAGGTCTGACAAGCTTTATAGGATCGAACAGGTGTGGTGGAGCTCGCCACGGCTCTCCTTCAAAATTAAACGCCATGGTGGTACGGTCAAAGGGTCGGTCGACGCTGAGGTTCAGACATGGATCATTGACTTGGATCAACGAACCGCGTCATACGAGGGCAGCAGAAAACGGCTAGCCCGCGAGCTACAAACAAGGTTGAAAGTTAAGCCACTGGTAGCGGAAATCGTTCACCTGATAGAAGACCGAACGGATGATGAACAACTACGATGGCCGAGCGACTCGCTTGTACGGGTGCTGATTGAGAAAATCATACCGGATAGCGCGGCGCAACAGACTGTCGCCGGTCGGCGGAGGCGGTTTTGCAAGCAGCTTGAACCGGCTTTAAAGCAACGGGGATGGGAGCTTGTATCTGGAACGTCTTCCCACACCTACCAGCGTGTATAGGACACGTACCGTAAGAAGAAGATTTCACACATCCTCTTAGACCACGATCAAGGACGAGACCTATCGGATAATCACCCTAATCGTTTCGAGAAACGAGGCGGACCTGTTCACCCTCACCGTCTTCAACGCTCCTGGAAGCCTTGACACCTTCCCACGGACCGCCTAGCCTTGCCGGTGGCTGATAGCGATCACTGACTCGCGGAAGACGGTCAAAGTGGGCTTGGTATGAAGACGGGACCCGTGGTTACAACATACGAAGGGCGAGCCCTTAATCATGTGGTTCCTCGACTTGGCAATGGTGTCGCTGAGCAGATCGTGGCCTTCATACGTTTGTATGCGAATCGTGCAAGCCTCCGCGGGATTCCCCCGATCACACTCCAAGGGACTCGCTGGGATGAGTCATGGGATGATCTAGGTAAAATAGAAGGATGTACAGGTAACAGTGAACCTTCGAGGGCCGAGTTGCTGGAAGGAGTTCTCCCGTACCGGTGTTTGCAAATCTCGCTCCATGCTAATACGGCAACGATACGGGGTTACCCGCACCCTACTACGATTGAAGGCACCATCGCTCATGAAATTTGTCACTTACGCTGGCCGTCTCTTGAACATGGGCCAGAGTTTTTTGCACGTGTGCTTGCTCTCTTGCGCGGGGCGGTATTTCCATCACATGGTGTTTGGCGTCAAGTCACCAAACAGATCATGGCTCAGACTCGTACAGATGCAATCAGTTGGTCCAAAAGATCAACGAACTTAGCCTGAGACACCACGACCAACCGCAGCACCCCCAACCACTGGCCGCTCGCGTTCTGGGGTACACTCCCTGAACACCTTTCTCTACTCATCGCCCTTACGCCTCCCTTCGCCCCCTCCTAGAATGAGCCTCCCTGCGAGGTACCTATGCCCTTCACGCTTCGCCCCTCCCGCCACTTTCCTGTGCCATGCGCTGTGACGTACCACTGGGGTCAGGGTCTGAGACGACCGTGGGTCAGCGGGGCCTGGATTGTGGCATCCAAAGTCCACTATGGTTCGAGTAGTCCATGAGCTAGATAAGGCGAATGCGTTATGAGCAGGAAAGGTCTCGTGGTGGGAACCGTATCAATACTTATCGTCGTGTTCGTGTATTGGGGAACATCGTTTGGTGCAAAGGACTGTGGCGGAATTCCTGCAGAAAAAGTGGCAGACATGGTGCAGGCCGTGATCGAGTCAAACCGTACCTTTTACACCGTCCATGTCGTGGAACGGATGCAGGCGAAGGGCGGCGGCGTCGCTTCGGAAAATTGGAAGACCGAAAAGACCCTTCCCCTCCCCGCCCAATTCTTGAAAGAGTCAGCCCGTTTGGCAGTGAACACGGAAGCCAAGATTGGATACAAGCTCATCGGCCTCTGGCCTATCAACAAACAGAATGGGCCCCAAAACGAATACGAGAATAAAGGGCTGGTGGAAACCCTGCAGAATCCGGATCGTCCTTATACCGAAGTGATCAAGAGGGGGGGGGATTCGTTTCTCGAAGACCGTTCGTATCTCCAAGCCATTTATGCCGACAGGGCTGTTTCGCAGGCCTGCATCGGCTGCCATAACACACACCCGGACAGTCCGAAACAGGACTTCAAGCAGAATGACGTGATGGGTGCAGTGATGGTGACAGTTCCGCTAGGCTTTTAGCAGTCTAAGGGGTAGTGCCTTGACTTGAGTAACCCCTATTGGATTGTGCTTTCGGCTCTAGGGATCTGACAAGGTCAAAGACCAGATTGTGGCGAAGCAGAAGTAGCGTCTGGTGCAAGACATGGTGCCCTACAGTCGTTTTCTGTCGCAACAGGGGCAGTGACGGTACTGGTTTTTTCTCGTCGGGAGAACGCATCTCTTATGGAGTCCCTAACAGCCAACGATGGGTTGCTCATTGCCGACATCCAAAACGATTTCCTCCCCGGTGGAGCGCTCGGCATCAGCGGTAGCCGTGAGATCATTCCGATCCTCCTAGGCTATCTCAACCGATTCCTCGCCCAAGGTCTCCCAATTTTTCTCACACGCGATTGGCATCCTCCCAACCATTGTTCTTTTCGTAAACAGGGCGGGCCGTGGCCCGTGCACTGTGTCGCCGGTTTGCCCGGCTCTTTACCACCGCCAGCATTCAAATCGCCTGCATCGACTGTCATCATCTATAAGGCAATCGACCCCGACCAAGAAGCCTACTCGGCCTTCCAGAACACTGCGTTGGATCGCCATCTGCGGGCAATCAGCGTGCGGCGATTGTTCATCGGCGGATTGGCGACCGACTATTGCGTGTTGAACACGGTCAAGGATGCCCGAGCATTGGGGTATAACGTGTGCCTGCTGATGGACGGCATCAAGGCGGTGAACCTCCAGCCTGAAGATGGTCGTCACGCCGAACAGGAGATGATCCGCCTCGGAGCTGTATCTCTTCGTCTGGAGACGCTTGCCACGTGAACCCCTCAACCAGCGCCCTGCTGACCGATCTGTATCAGCTCACCATGGCTCAGGCGTACCAGCAACAGGGGATGAAGGAGCTGGCGGCGTTCGAGTTCTTTGTCCGCAAACTGCCGCCCCATCGAAACTTCCTGGTGGCTGCCGGTCTTGAGCAAGTCTTGGACGCTCTCTTAGGACTGCATATCACGCACGAAGAACTCACCTGGCTGGATCGCACAGGCCGTTTTACACCGGCACTCCTCCGCTATTTGGAGATGCTGCGATTCACCGGCGACGTTGATGCCATGCCCGAAGGAACGATTTTCTTCCCCCATGAACCGATTCTCCGGATTGTCGCGCCGCTCCCGCAGGCTCAGCTCGTCGAAACCCGCGTTATGAACCTGCTGAACTTCCAAACCATGATCGCATCGAAAGCCGCACGGTCGGTGCTGATTGCAGGAGGGAAACCGCTCATTGATTTTGGACTGCGCCGTGCGCACGGCGCCGAAGCCGGTTTCCTCGCGGCACGGGCAAGCTATCTGTCCGGCTTCGCCGGCACCGCCACCGTGCTGGCAGGCATGGCCTATGGGATTCCCCTCTACGGCACCATGGCCCATTCGTTTGTTCAGGCTCACAAGGATGAAGCGATTGCCTTCGAGCACTTTGCACAGGCCCAACCGAACAATGTCGTCCTCCTGATCGATACCTACGATACGGAAGCAGCCGCGCGAAAAGTCGTCTCGTTGGCCCCGGCACTCAAAGCCAAGGGGATCACTGTGAAAGGTGTGCGGCTAGACAGCGGGGATCTGGCCGACCATGCCAGGAAGGTCCGCCGTATTCTGGATGAGGGAAGATTGTCCCATGCACAAATCCTCGCCAGCGGCAACCTCGACGAATATCGTCTGAAAGAGTTGATTGAAAGCCGCGCGCCGATCGACAGCTTTGCCGTCGGAGCGGCGATGACGACATCCGCCGATGCGCCCTCGTTAGACTGTGCCTACAAGCTCCAAGAATTTGCAGGCCACCCCTGTCGCAAACGATCTGAGGGCAAGGCCACCTGGCCTGGCCGCAAGCAGGTCTACCGCTATTACCATCACGATGGAAGATGTGGATACGATCTCATCACCACGATGGATGACAAGGTTGGAGGCTCCCCACTGCTCGAACCAGTGATGAAAGAAGGCCGACGACTCGCACCTTCACCGATATTGTCCGAGGTGCGCCAATGACCTGCCCCCTATAAACCAGGCCGGATGTAGCGTTAGGATTCCGGCCGACGGAAGGAGGGGGCATGGCACGCAAACGGTATCCGGCCGAGGAGATCATCGGGCATCTGCGGACGATCGAAAGTGAGATGGGCAGAGGCCTTGGACTGGTGGAGGCTTGTCGCAAGTTGGGGATCACGGAACAGACCTACTATTGGTGGAAGAAAGAGTACGGTGGTTTGCGCGTGGATCAGGCCAAACGGTTAAAGGGCCTGGAACAAGAGAATGCCCGACTCAAGCGACTCGTGGCGGACCTCTTCCCGGACAACAGCATTTTGAAGGGACTTATACACATTCCTAGCCCCCCCCCCTTACCGATTCTTCTTCACCCGTTCATCCCTTACTTGATCAGCCACCCGAAAGATGGCTTTGACAATCGCTTCGGGCGGTGCGTCAATCTTCTCGATGATCCGTATGACGGGACGGCCACGGGGACGCTTGGGGTTGGGGGGCTTTTGAGAGGATTTTGGTTTCATGCCCTCGTTAGTCTCTGCTTCAAAAATTCATCCTACCCTCGCCGATTACCAAGCTTGCCTCATAGGTCAGTGTCAGGTTCCCAAAATTGCCATGACAATCAACGCAAGCACAGCCAGCGGTCCTAGCATGTACGCCCCATAGAACGCGAACCCGAACACCCCGAATGGGCAAAGCCCTCTGATCCAATATCCAAGTGTTTGCATGATTGATTACCCCACCAGTTCCTTATAGGGTAAACAATTCCCCACCATGCCCACTCATCAGATAAAAATCATTGTCATCGCCTAGTGTTTTGGCTAAGCTCCCTGGTTCATGGGAACCAACGAATTACGAAACAGGGACATTTGGCAAGACGTGAGCGGAGCCAAAGCCTCTGCTGCTGAATACAACTTTTTCAATGTGTTCCAACAGGTCTTCTGTGAGACCAATTTCAAAATTCGGGACAAAGTACAGGATTTCGGAACCATTTATGTAGACTATCCTCTGTCAGATCAAACGCTCTCTGAAATCTACTCTCCAACAAACCCCATCACTAAACATGGCGTCACTCCAGATTATGCCATTGAACATCGTGAAACTGGCAAAACTCTGTATGTCGAAGTTAAACGACAAGATGGGTGGGTGGAAGGAAAGCCAAGAAGTGCCGGAAGAGGTAATGCCCACGAACGATCTTGCAAATACTTTACTCCTGGATTGCTCAACATCCTGAGAGAAAAAGGAAAAATCCCCGATAACGCCTTGCCGTTTTGGGTCGTCTTCCAGGGAGACATTACTAGGGACCCTTGCCGTGTTCGAGAGATTACTTGTTGGTTTCATCAATACAAGGACCACTGTTTTTTTTGGCGTGATACTACAAATCTACGCCAACTAATAGATCACTTTGATCAGAAGCTAAAACATCTTCTTTACTGGCACACGTATTGTTATAGATCGTCTCAAGACCCCACACTTCCCATCCTGTTCTTCTCCCTCTAGCAAACAATTCAATCTTCTTCTGAGTCGGAAACATTTTTTCTATGCATTTCGCCACCTGATGGGGTTTTTCGCTATGCCCGTTTCGAGGGATATTCAGCAGTTGTTTGATGTTTCTAGCCCCACGAGGTTGAGGTATACGGCCTTTCTTGAAGAGCAGACATAATTCACAATATGATAAAGTATACTGCCCTGGATTGTGGACCATTTTATTCCAGACGAATGCAACGGTCTTGTACTCAAAGCCCCACGCCGTGCCAAGCTCAATCGCCTGCTCCAAATGCGGGTTCGTGGCCCATAAAAACAACAAGCTATTGTCTTCCGTGATTGATCTGACATCCAGCTTTTTCAATTCTGATATTTTCAGGGTTGGATATTTGAATGACGCGGCACTGACAAACACATCTCTCTGCCATCCATGATTCTCTGCCAATGTGCCAGAGCGATCAAACTGCAATTTCCCGTTGTAGTGCCATGGTGGGTCGGCATAGACAATGGAAAATTGTTTGTTCGGAAGTGGTGGATATGTCTGATCTAAGAGATTCACTTTTGTTCTCTTGTTCACCTTGTCGTTGTAGACTATGTAGCTAGATTTGACGTTTTTCGGACCCATGACTATGACACCAAATCCTGATAGCGTAACCGTTTTCCCACGACTCCTTGCGCCAAGAACGTCATTTGTTGAATCGTATCCTGCTCACGAATGTTATGCCGTCCTGAAAATTCATTCACGTAGCGATGCAGGTGTTTCGTGCGACTTGGTGAAACGTGCCATGATAGCCCCGCTTCAACATCGCCCAAAACGATTCAATACCATTCGTATGTGCCATCCCGTCAACGTACTGTTTCGCCGAATGATTGACCACATGATGGTCGTAGTCTGACATGTCCAGCCCACGATAGGCTCCGTGATCGTCCGTGTAGAGGGTGCTTCCTTTTTCAACATGCTGTGCAATTTCATTCCACAGCGTCTGACGGTCAGTGCCAGGAATCGGCTTGGCCGTGATCTGTCCTTCACGAGAGCGCAGCCCAATCACAGCTTGTTTCCCAGTCGTGCCTCTCAAGCGTGCCGGTTTGTGGCTGGCATGTTTATTCTTCTCTTTCCCACCGATATACGTCTCATCCACTTCGACCGGTCCAGTCAATGAGGTCTTGTCCGTGTCCCATGCTTGCCGAATCTTCTGCGCCATCATCCATGCCGTCTTTTGCGTCACCTTCAAATCACGATGGAGTTTCATGCTGGACACGCCTTTGAGATTTGTGGACATCAGATAGAAGCCAAGCACCCACTTCCTTAAGGGAAGGTTACTGGATTGCATCACCGTTCCTGTTTTCACGCTGAAATACTTCCGGCATGTCGTGCAATGATACGGCATCGGATTGTCGTTCGGGACGGGCTTGGTGTGTTCAGATGCGCAGTAGGGACACGTCCGGCCTTTCGCCCATCGGATGGATTCAAACCAAGCTCGCGCTGAGGCCTCATCGGGGAAACGGTCAATGAGTTCAACAAGGCTGATTCCGTTTCGGTAATGTTTTCCAGGGGCTTTCTTTGGCATGTTTTCCGCTCCTTTTTTGGTCGTTTATCGAGTGTCTAATAATCTACCAAAAATAGGAGTTGATGTCAAGAGTTTTGTTTAAGATAAGGCGTCTGACATCAGGAATATCGCTCTTCTAGGGACTGTCCAAGGTCTATCCACTCTTGCCTCGCATCAGGATTCATATCTTCAATCGCCTTTCGAGCACGACGTAGATCGTACTGTTTGGCACGTGTCCCCACAATGATCAGGAAATCTATCCACAACCGCCTTGACGTGGAGTCATCGACAAGAACAGGTGGACAAGAAATCTTATACTTGCCCAGTTCTAATTGAAGATGTTCCACTTCAAGCATTGCGTTGCGGAGTCCCCTCTTATTATAGCTGCCCGTTGTCACAAGACTCTTCGCCGCGTTGACACACCGATCAGCATAGGCCCGTCCCCACCGCACACGAGGAAGCCAAGAATGGATGACAAACACACCATAAACAGCCGATGCAGTGACACAACCGGCAATAACGGGAATCGAGAGTACCTTGAAAAGTGGAAAGGTCTCTAGCATTTGGTGAATCCTTCCCAGCCAAAGCACAGCGGACAGGCTGGCACCAATACAGCCAGAGAATAAAGTGGTATGGATAAGGTGTGGTTTGTCCGTCGTCCACATACTGGCAATCCTACTTGCTTATTTTTTCTCTGTCTAGGATTGTATATAAGTCCCATTTTGAAGGAGGTAGCAGCGGGAAACTTCTAAGCCCGGCCCGATGCCGAGAAACGGTCTGCCATGTGCCGGCCATGTTTTCGGTCTCTGAACGCCGGGTCTGTCGAGTCGTGAGGCAATGCCGGGGCACGCAACAGTATGTGCCCATCAAGGCGGGCGACGAGGAGTCTCTGCGGACGCGGATCGTCGCGCTCACCCGTGAGTATGGGCGCTATGGGTCTCGTCGGATCACCGCGCTGTTGCATCAAGAAGGCTGGCGGGTGAACCACAAACGCGTGGAGCGGCTGGGGCGACAGGAGGGGCTCAAGGTGCCGCAGAAGCAGCCGAAGCGAGGCCGACTCTGGCTGACTAACGGTTCCTGCGTACGGCGGCGACCGGAATATCCGAACCATGTGTGGGCGTATGATTTTGTCATGGAACGCACTCGGGATGGGCGGCCCTTGAAAATGCTCACCGTGGTGGACGAATACACGCGGGAGTGTCTGGCCCTTGCGGTGCGCCGCCGTATGAGGGCAAGCGATGTCCAGGAGGTACTGGGGGAGCTGTTCCTGACGCATGGCTGTCCGACACACATTCGCGCTCGGACAATGGACCGGAGTTTATCGCCACGGCTCTGCGGGCCTGGTATCGCTTGCTGACCGGCGTGCCCTTGTTCATCGAGCCGGGCAGTCCCTGGGAGAATGGCTATAGCGAGAGCTTCAATGGCAAGTTCCGGGACGAATTGCTAAACAGGGAACTCTTCTATACGCTGCGGGAAGCGCAGGTCATCATTGAACGCTGGCGGCGGACCTATAATCACGTCCAGCCCCACAGCGCCTTGGGCTATCGGCCACCGGCTCCTGAAGCATGCGTACTAACAGAACAGGTGGCCTAATCACTGGGGGCAGGTCACTTGCTGACGATCACCTTGTCGAATGCGCAACACATCAAGATCCCTGAAGCCGTGGTCTGGTGGTCGAGGGGGCAGGAGTTTGCGTGGAGAATATGGCAATTGAACGGCACACCCAAGCCTGGCTTCAGCAGTATGTGAAGAGGTTGGTGCAGAATCCGCCGGAGAGTGTTTGATGAGTGACCAACGCCCTAAACGCGAGACCAAGTCCATCGAAGAAGCGACCAACTCCAACATGTGGCAGAATGCAGCGTTGATTGAACGGCTCCACGAGAAAGGGCGCGTTATGAAACAGCACTTCTCGACACGATCACGGACCTGCGGCGGAACTATCCCCAGGCCACGACGTTAGAAAATCGAGCACCTAATCCGACCGGCCCATCGACGTAAGGGAAAGGAAGTATCAATGAAATGTAAGCTTCGTCAGTTCTTCCTGGTTGTAATACTCTGTATCCTTGCCGCTGGCTGTGACAGCAACCAAAGCCAGTTGAGACTTGCAGCCTGGGCTGGCAAAACCGACACCGTGAAGGCCCTGCTGGCAGGAGGCGCTGACGTAAATGCGAAGGACCGCAAGGGCAAAACAGCCCTTATGGTTGCTTCGATGAAAGGGCACACCGACATTGTGAAAGTCTTGATCGAAAGCGGTGCTGATGTGAATGCGAAGGACAATGAGGGGCAGCCGTCACTTGAGTCTGCAGCATTTCATGGACAGACGGACAGTGTACGGATTCTTCTGGCAAACGGAGCTGCTGTGAATGCCAGCAACGATCGTGGACGTACAGCCCTGATGACTGCGGCCGGACAAGGCCATGCCGATACAGTACTTGCCTTATTGGAGAAGGGGGCTGATGTGAATGCGAAGAGCAAGGAGGGTAATACAGCGTTGATGTACGCCAAAAAGACCTCTCCCGGAGAGGTCGTCCGAATCCTACAGGAGGTCGGGGCGAAGGAATAACGGGAATTTAAGGTGTGTGGACTGATCGGTATCCTGTGCCGCCGTGGGAGTGGTGGAAGAGGAGCAGGTGAGCGGCGCGTAGCGGGCCTGCTCCTAAGATCGCCTTGTAGAAGTTCTCCGTTCCGGGTAGGCTCCCTCTGATTCAACTTCTCCCTTGTTAACGGACGATGAATGACCAGGAACTAGAGCAGTTTCGCGAGAAGCTGACCGCGATGCAGGGTGAACTACGCGCAATCAGTGAGTCTGCGACCGAGGACGTGAAACCGGTTGAACTCGATCAAACCAGCGTCGGGCGGATTTCCCGCATGGACGCGATGCAGCTTCAGCAGATGTCGAAGGAAACCGCGCGCCGGCGCGAACAACTCCTGCTGAAGATTGAGGGCGCATTGCGTCGGATCGAATCCGGTCGATTCGGCCCCTGTTTTCAGTGTGGCGAGGATATCGACCTTCGGCGCCTTGGCACTGACCCGACCATTACGCGGTGCCGTGACTGTGTCGAGAGTACGTAGTGGTGACATTATATCTCCACGGCACCTGGTTCTGTTTGCGCCGAACGTATAGTTTCTGCCTAGAGATTTGCTCTCCTGGGCGGCGGAGCGGGAGCGGGTGTACTCGGTCCAAATCTGTATCTCGCCAGCGAAGAGACTTCTTGCCTGATGGTTTCGATTGAAGACGTGGCGTTGACCGAATTGGGGGCAGTCAGCCCCAGCAACTGCCAGCGGATTTTCGGCTTCTTATGGACGGGCTTCTTCTTTCTTGCTCTGCTATTTTTCCAAAATGAAGAGGGTTTCATAGAGAACTTCTTCTGAGAAGGCATAAGGCTCCAGTCAGGGTGATACCTTGTGAAGAGACCAGAGGCCCTGTTTCAATACCGACAGCGGATCTTCCCACCTGTTGTCAACTTGTCTGGATTTAGAAGCGACTGCGACTACCGAAATCGTTGCCACGTCCGCCGCCACCGCCTCCGCTGAAACGCCCTCCTCCACCACCGGACCGAGGCTCCCGCGGCTTGGCCTCGTTCACGGTCAAGGTCCGCTCGTCCATCTGTGACCCGTTCAAGGCCGTGCTGGCAGCCTTGGCTTCCTCGGTCGTCGACATTTCGACGAAGCCGAATCCACGCGATTGCCCTGTAAATTTGTCTGTGATCACGTTAGCCGATTTGACGGTGCCGTGTGCGGCAAAGAGGGTGTTAAGTTGAGATTCGGTTACCGCATACGGCAACCCGCCGACATAGAGTGTTGAACCCATGGGGGTTCCTCCCTCTAGAAATGATATTGTCTGAGACGCGAGAAGCACTTCACGATGGGAAGGAGAAGGCCGAAGACGTGTTCAGGGAGACGGCTTAGGTCAGGCTTCCGATCAGATTCTCGGTAACAACAACATCGGTGATGGGCCATTCGATCTCTTGTTCCACGCGAGGCCTGCCACGTTGAACCAGTAGCACCCTACCAGGTCAGGAGAAAAATAGCGACTCATGTCGGCTGCTGTTGTTTGGGTGAGCTCTGTATGGCTAGGAGCCTGTCCGGCATTGACTCCAGAACCCCACTTGTCAGGGCCCTTGGACTCATGTTTAAATTTACACTCCGCTGGCTGATTTTTTCATCATCCTGCTAGACTCTTCTCTTCCCAGACGTGGCCCTAGGAGTTCCGGGAACACGAGCCCCGCTCCGGACGGGATGACAGTGACTCACTCGATTGGCCTCAATGCCAGGGTCCGTCGTCTCGCCACAAAGCAAACACCTCCACCCAGACACAATGTCCTGACTCGACAGATCTCTCATATGGGTCGCAATCATGAGGCCTTTACAGCGCAGACAGTGCATTGCGTCCTCCTAAGGTCTCGCTCTACAACACCCTTCTCAAGGTCTCCGTCCATATGAGGCACGTATAGATGGAATCGGAGGAACTTCGATGATAGCAATGCCACCACGCCTCTGCGATGCCAGTCCACGGTCTGGTCATGCCAGGCCTCCTTCCAGTGAACGTTCAGGGAGGATCAAGACGCGTCGCGAACAAGTCAGACACGTGGCTGCGAAACAGCAGCGAAGACCGGGAAATTAGACGCGCAGGGAGGAATCAGGAAGCGCATCTCGTCTGCAGATTTAGATACTTCACGAGATACGGGGCCAAGTCACGAAACGGGAATCTACCGGTCCACTGTGCGCAGTTTACTTGCCCTTCTTGTAAACGAAGTAACCAACGACCAGAAGCATGATTACCACGAACGCGAACGTTAAGAAGGTGGCAACCATGGCTACGCCTTTCGCTCGAGCCAAGACCCTTATGGGAAGATACAAATGAGCATAAGTCGTCTCACCATCTCAAACGAGCCCGTCCTCGCGATCCTGCTTCGCTTCGAACGTCACCGTCTCTTTCACCCCCATGTGCGGTGCACGTCGCTCACATGCTCGCCGCCGTCTGTCTTAGTAATCACCCACTTCACGTCGTCAGGGATTGAGACGATCTTGAGTGTGGCGGCATACCCATTGGCTGCTTCCCGAAGCTCTTCAACCACACGAACCAGTTTCTCATCGTCTCGCGGAATGAGTTTCCCGCACTGCTTCAGGCTCGGTTCCCGCGGCGTGGCTGCCTCAGGCCAGTACGCACTCCGATCGGTTTCCTGCAGGGCCTCCTGCTGCCCCAATTCACGCAATTGGACAAACGCCTTATGACTCACGCTAAATTCATCGCAGCTCTTGTTGATGATAATTTTTCTCATGTCCGTCTCTCCCTTGGTTCGATTCGCCGCCTGTCGGGCGCACTACTCACTTCATAGGTTCTGACCGGCCACCGGCATGACGGTTCAGCTACGATGCTGGTTTGACATCCTTGTATCCCTTATAGTTCCCCGACCAATGGGAGTACCGACGGTTGGCCCAGGTGGTCACTTCCTCATGCTGGAGTTCTCCATACCGCTTCTGCAGGACTGTGTCGAACTTGCCCAGATCGCCTTGAATCTCGACGAGATCCTCCTCCGTGATTTTCTCCCACTTCGCCTTGAGCGGCGCTTTTAGTTGTTCCCAGAAAACTCCGAACTGCTCCTGATTCATCATGGACTCCTTGGTGAGAATGTGGGAGCCTCCCGCCCCTCTAGACGACACAACGAACCCCGGCGTTTCCCGGTAGAGAGCTCAGCTACGGAGACTCTGGCGTAAAAACGGCTGAGACTGGGGAATCAGTCACGCGTAGGAAGTACTAGGAAACGCAAGAGTTAGGACAGTCAGCGGAGCTACACACCTATCACCATCACCCTGTGCGCAATGAGTACAGGAGTCAAGCAATATCATGCGGGCCTGGACAGTTCAACGATACAGGCACATTACGACGCGCGCTAGAATGGCCATTGCGCAGCGAAGAGAGAAATGGCAGGGCATGACCCGAAACCAAAAAAGCAGGCCAGCGGCCGCTTGAAGAACAGGCCTGCGCTGTACGGGACGATGAATTGCACAGGGAGGCGATGGTAGGGACGAAGGGCATGGGAGCCTCGCGGGGAGTAGTATTGTAGGAGGGGTAGAGAGGAGAGGCAAGAGGGGGAAGCGGCGAAACTATGGTACTTGTCGGCAAGCGAGCGGCCTACAAAGGGCACCCCACGCCGAGCCGTGCATACGCCTCGTGGAGGTCCTGTGCAGAACGACGTGGCCGACGGCCCTCCGTTCGGCCCGACTCTCACAGCAGATCTGGACTGGCTTACGGGGGGTAAGTCATCACCACAAAAAAATGGAATCGCTCTTAAATGGAAAGAGCGTCAAAATCACTCTTCAGCTATGGACATACGGAAGGTTGATTTAATGGGACTTCTCGGTTGTGTGCAGAACGGTTCAAAATGAACTCTTTTTGAGACCTGGGCTGTTAAGCGAGCCCTATGGTAGCTCCTGCCTGATGTCTACGAACTTGCGTGATCGGACAAAATCCTCATGAGAGCAGATCTGCTTTTCGATAAGCAGATGCTCCACTGCTGCGAGCCGGGCAGTTAGTTCCGGTATCATGATGTCCAGGGTTTCGGCCATTGTGTCCAGGTTACTAGTAGCCTCCTTGTTCAGGCGAGATGAAGACAAACGCTGTTCTCTTCCAGCCTGCCGCCGTCTCTTACCTTGCGTGCGCGTGGCTTTCTTTTTCGAGGGCATAGTAACCTCCTAACCTGCCCCCTATAAACCAGGCCGGATGTAGCGTTAGGATTCCGGCCGACGGAAGGAGGGGGCATGGCACGCAAACGGTATCCGGTCGAGGAGATCATCGGGCATCTGCGGACGATCGAAAGGGAGATGGGCAGAGGCCTTGGACTGGTGGAGGCTTGTCGCAAGTTGGGGATCACGGAACAGACCTACTATCGGTGGAAGAAAGAGTACGGTGGTTTGCGCGTGGATCAGGCCAAACGGTTAAAGGGCCTGGAACAAGAGAATGCCCGACTCAAGCGACTCGTGGCGGACCTCTTCCCGGACAACAGCATTTTGAAGGAGGTGGCAGCGGGAAACTTCTAAGCCCGGCCCGATGCTGAGAAACGGTCTGCCATGTGCCGGCCATGTTTTCGGTCTCTGAACGCCGGGCCTGTCGAGTCGTGGGGCAATGCCGGGGCACGCAACAGTATGTGCCCATCAAGGCGGACGACGAGGAGTCTCTGCGGACGCGGATCGTCGCGCTCACCCGTGAGTATGGGCGCTATGGGTCTCGTCGGATCACCGCGCTGTTGCATCAAGAAGGCTGGCGGGTGAACCACAAACGCGTGGAGCGGCTGGGGCGACAGGAGGGGCTCAAGGTGCCGCAGAAGCAGCCGAAGCGAGGCCGACTCTGGCTGACTAACGGTTCCTGCGTACGGCGGCGACCGGAATATCCGAACCATGTGTGGGCGTATGATTTTGTCATGGAACGCACTCGGGATGGGCGGCCCTTGAAAATGCTCACCGTGGTGGACGAATACACGCGGGAGTGTCTGGCCCTTGCGGTGCGCCGCCGTATGAGGGCAAGCGATGTCCAGGAGGTACTGGGGGAGCTGTTCCTGACGCATGGCTGTCCGACACACATTCGCTCGGACAATGGGCCGGAGTTTATCGCCACGGCTCTGCGGGCCTGGTATCGCTTGCTGACCGTCGTGCCCTTGTTCATCGAGCCGGGCAGTCCCTGGGAGAATGGCTATAGCGAGAGCTTCAATGGCAAGTTCCGGGACGAATTGCTAAACGGGGAACTCTTCTATACGCTGCGGGAAGCGCAGGTCATCATTGAACGCTGGCGGCGAACCTATAATCACGTCCGGCCCCACAGCGCCTTGGGCTATCGACCACCGGCTCCTGAAGCATGCGTACTAACAGAACAGGTGGCCTAATCACTGGGGGCAGGTCACCTGTGGGTGAGTCTGAATCAAGTTGCCAACCGTCCTCAAGTCGGATGAGGATGTAATTGATCTCATCGGCTGTGTGTCCGCTTGCTCCAAAAACATTTGTTTTTGATCCTCAAAAGAAGTACGCCGGAACCATTGAAAAATCAACCTGTTGATTGTTCGAGTTCGTTGAAGGATTTTGACCCATCAGGAATAACAACGAACGTGTGTGATTTGTACTTCCCCCACACTCATGAACCGACTTATTTATACCTGAGACCCTCCACAACTAGGTTAAAACCCCCTGAGAACCGGGTTAATTAACCTCGTTCGGTAACCCTAAATTGCAGAGGAACATCGTTTAGGCTACCCTATGTGGACCTAGGAAAGCTTTTTTAGGCTAATTAAAATTCTGGGGTTGAGTTCAATCCCTTCGGGTCAATTTTTAAGGAGACTTTGGATCAGGATCGCTGCGGGCGTACCGTGGGGGGAAGTGTTGCTGCCGGATAGGCGGATTAGGAATCACGAGCTGGTCAGGGCGGGATTCGCGTGGTGGTACCGGCTGTATGCGCCTGACGATGAGACGCTAGAGCAGCTTGAACGCGAAGCCAGGAGAGCGAAGCACGGGCTGTGGGCCGATCCGCAGCCGGTGTCGCCGTAGACCGTGCCCGGGCCGCCGCCGAAGCGCAGGCTTGACGCAGTGAAAGGACTCCCTACCGCCAAGCGCTACGTGGTCCCCGGTGTGTCGGCTTGACCTACAGTGCGTCAGCCGAAGGCTGCGCTCAGCCTCGCATCCCTTTCTTGAAGAACAACCTGCGAGAACAAGCCACGATTGATGTCACCGATGCTGAGCATCCCGACCAACATGCCCTTGTCGACGACAGGGATGCAGCGGAAGTTCCTTCGACCCATGTAGGAGGCCGCTTCCAAAATGGGATCGCAGGGTGCCACCGTGATGGGATTCGGACTCATAATCCCTTCGACTGCCCCGCCGAGCATCTCAGCGTACCCCTTTTCCATCTCGACAAAATCGCGGCTGTGCACGTTGTCGTGAATGTAGTCGCCCCAGTTGGGGTACAGCGGCAGTAGGACATCGCGCAACGCCACCATCCCAACGAGCCGAGCCTCTTCTTCAACCACGGGAATGGCACCACAGTGGCGGTTCATCATTTTCACAATGGCCGACCGAACCGTATCCGTCTTCTTGGCCGTCACGCGGACGGTTGACATGACTTCATGAACACGCATGGCCGCCTCCTTCTCTCACTCTCAATGGCATGAGCAGTCTCGCTCTCACCTCTCCTGCGTCACGATCCCCCGACCCCACCACGACGGGGCCAGTCGCCAGCTTTGAAGATCGCTCGGCTCGTTCAAGAAGGAAACAGTACGGGCGACCCTGCACCAAAGTGAAAAGTCGCCCGTCTGTGGCGCTTAGGACGCCGAATGGCTCTCGTGTCTGATGATCCTGAAGACCCGTGCGAGGAATGGGTTCACTGGCGACTCGTCAGGGGAGAAACGACTCGATCCCAGGCGCTTGTGTTCCTCACACCAACCCGGGCGCTCCACAAAGGCTCATCGGGATGTGTGGTTCCCTTACGCGGGAAGGCGGCAGCCGCTGGAGAACCGGCTAGTGTGACTGACGAGGAGCCCGCTCATGACTCGACGGGCCGTTGTGGCCAGGTGGACTAAGGTCTTGCATTGCCACCTCCTCCTTGGTTCGGAGTGACCCGAAGGATTATGTGGACCGTCGCACACGCTGTCATCCCACTTTACGTGAACCAGTGTGCGACCGGTTGCATCCTTACGCTTCTACACAGACTGTGTCAACAGGCGACATCCCTACTTTTTTCCGACAGACACCAGCATAACCTGTGCCATTCGCAAGTCCAAAAAGACCGGAGACATTCAAGTCACCCGCTGCCCGCCCTGCTTCAGCCATCTCCGCAAACCGCAAACGATGTTGCGAGCTCTGGAGGCCCACAGGCCCCCCGCCTGCCGACAAAGCCCATTTTTGTCCCTGTGGTGCATTTGCGATTCCTGCATACTCCCTCATCCAGATATACGTCCATTTTCTCTGCTCATCGCCCCTGCGCCTTCCTTCACCGCCCTACTACGATTGGCCTCCCGGCGAGCCTCCCATGCCGGTCACGCTTCGTCCCTGCCGACGATTTCCAGTGCAATACACTGCCACATACCACGCTGGGCGCATCCGCCTTCTAAACATCGACTGCCCTGGGCATGGTCAAGCCGACGCCAAACAAGCACGGCTGCTCGCTGCACCAGTCAACGAAGTCTTTAGCTCCTCTGCCCACTATCACCCTCTCCGTCTGACTCCCTTGGCGCGCCCCGTCCTCTCACGTTTTCTGCTATTCTTCCTTGCCCGCTTCTTTCTGGTCAAGGTTCGACTCATGCAGGTTCCTGAACAATAGAGCTGAGTCTGCTTCCTCGCCACAAAAAGCTTCCCGCAGAGTGTTCCCTCGGATTTGCGCTCACCCTTTCCCTTCCTTCCCGGTTTCATTTTAGCCGGTGCCTGGCATTCCTTCACTAGATGACCCGCCTCGAACATACAACGAGCCACGCCGCGGAGGACGGCGTTCCGAAATGAATCTTTCCCAGGATCGACGACGGGTACATATCGATTCTTTTTGGAATCCAACATGCCCACTTGCGGTTGCTGCGGTACCGAAAATTGTTCCCCTTTGGCGACGTGCTCGAATACCTCTAGTACGGCGTGCAGAATTCCCCATTGGGCTTTCTTGAGCCCTGACCGGAGGGTCTCGCTGCTGACAACAACGTCGCGAGAGAGTTCCTTCAGATCGATAGTGCGAACAGGTAGACCGGACGATGGAGCATCAGTCGTCAACATAGCGAAGACAATTAGCTCCCGGTGAAGTTTCTCCAAACCTATGTCCGTTTCGGTTTTACGCTAGTCTTCTTCTGGATTGATAATGTGCAGTCCTGCTGTTTTGGATGCCGCCAACAACTGCCTATCAGCGCTCACGACAGTCAATCTTAGCGGCTTCAGTTCCAACGCCAGCGCCAGATGCATCACTTGAGGCGATCGGAGAAATGGATACTCCAAGACCAGTTCCTTCGTCGCCAACTAGGTCCCCATTGTCGGTGCAATAAATTGATAGAGCCCCTGTTTCGCTTCGATTTCGAACTTGTAGAGTACAGAATAGCAATCATCTCGCGTAATTTTCCCCTCTTGGGCGCGTGTCGACAAGACGACATAGAAATCCGTCACTGACCACGTTGGCAGGATCGCGATCTTTCCACGCTTCACCATCAACTTATTCACAATACGCGTGCCTCGTTCCATGCTGTACCGTTTGACGAGAGCAGATGAGTCGAAATAGTAGTACGGCATCCCGTTACATCCTCCCCTTCAGAATAATTTCAGCCAGCGGTCCTTGGAGCTTGGAGAGCCGGTCTTGGAGTTCATCGAGTGGCAACTCTTCATAGCCTTCTTTCCGCAAGGTGTCGACGAGGTTGCCGCAATGGAAGGATGCCGTATCGTCCTTCAGGCGGTCAGTCAACCGCCGTTTCGCCAGACGGCTCGAGACCTTTTGCCCGGATTTCGTCAGTCCGTGTCCCCTGCTGCGTGGAGTACGGCCCGTAGATTTACCTGCTGTCTTTTTTACAGTCATCGTTCCTCCTCGTTAAAGATAAATTGATCGTTTACCGCATCGGTCTCACCGATGATTCTTCTCGTGGACATCCCGCCGGCATCGCCGCCCAGGCCGGTAACGCGGCTTCCCCAAAGATGTGCGCGGCGATCGCCTTCGCCACATCCGATAAAAATATCTGCTGAATGACACGCAACGTCTTTGCCGTAGCTTCACGCTCTGTCAGATGTCCTTCCTTCCCGCCGCGCGCGATTGCACCAACGACACGTTGCGTGGCCACCTCTACAACATCAAAATCGCTACACCATCGAACATATTTGAATTGCGGGTCATGAAATTCGATGGGGAAGAGACGAGCCGTACCTCGAACAAGCAATTCTGGCGACAGTCCCTCTCCGCTCGCTGTTTTGGTCGTCACTTGGAGCCCTTCGCGAATGAGCCCTTCCGTCAGCGCACGCTGAATGGGCGCCGCATGATCGCCGGATATTTGTACCGCAAGCACAAGATTCGTCGCAAGAAACTGTTCCAGCTCCTTGGACAATTCGTTCACACGATAGGCAGGCGCTGTTCCCTGTCCGCTGTGACGAATTACGCGCAAATCGGTGTTATAGACTTCGCGCAAAACCAAGTTCCTGACGGCCCGTCGAAGATTACGAATCTTGGCGAGCTTGTCAGCGGTCTGCCGCGACTCAGTCACATCCGACTTTATCGCCCGGTCCAGCGTTGCCATCCGTTCTATCAACGCCGCTTCCGCGTGGGAGCGACTCATAACCGCCAACGCATAGTGCAAGCCTTTGTTCGAGTCATACCACGTATCCATGATGCTGACGTTCTCAAGCGCCTTGTCAGTGGATACAATTATCATCGTGTCCAGCGTGAGTCTCCGCTCGGTATTCGAAAAACCTCGGTTCTCGACCAGCCTATAGGACTCCCAATCTTTAGCTACTGCGGCTACTTCCGCTTTGAAAATCCGCGCCATCGCCGCATAGGCCCGGTCCGATGCGTTGTACCGATTGTCTGCTTCCCCCACTCCGATCAGGTATTGTGCCGAAGGATATTCCGAACTTGCTCCATCAACCCATCCCGGCTTGGCCTTTTCGCCGAACCATACACAACCAACCGATAACGCTCCAATCAACCAAAGGCAACACAATGCCACAGCAATTTGCCAGAGAGCGAATCGACAATCACACGTCATTGCATCACCCGCTGCATGATAAAGATCGTCTGACCGGGCACAAGATTCAGAGACTCTCCTTCTTTCCCCGCTACCATCCCTTGGCCGGACGGTTGAATAGACAACTGATATTGGCCGGCAGGCATCCAGGCCCGTGCCACATGGATTTCATCCGGCAATGTCTGCCAGCTTCGTTTGTCCGCTTCTTCCGACGCCACGGCTATCCCCTTGGTTAACAGTCCCACGAAAAGTCCGACCCACGGAGCGGCATCTTTCCCAGCAGCTTGTTGAGCTCCCCTGGTTGCCGCTTCGGCCAGAGCAAACTTTGTGGCTGCCCGCGCCAGTGCTTTCGTAATGATCGCCGGCAAACGGTCAGAGAGGCTCTTTTCAGCCAGCGCCGTTACATTATGCGCCAGTTCCGATCGAACCGTGACAGGGTGGCCTGCTGCATCCGTGAGCGTCAGGTTCTCGAACAGAACCTGTGTTTTTTGTGGAACCAGAAGTGGGAGCGCAACCCGCACCACGCGTCCGTTGAGACCATAGAGCACGCTATCCACTGCTCTATTCCGCTGATAGAATGATTGGGAGAATCCACGATTAAGCAATACTAGCTGCAGCGCATCCAAACTGATCGGGAGATCAAGATAACGATCCTCTTTTCGTGGCGCGCGTCCATTATAGCTGATCATAACGACTTGGGCGAGTTGCTGTTTTGCCGAGATGGGTTCCCAGGTGGCATCGGGAAATGCCTGCCGATACCCCTCAAATTCCAGTGTGAGATGAAGCGCCTCGGCGGTACGCAGCAGATCGGAACGCAATGACGCAGGATACGGTGTCCGCAACCATCCACGCATCGCCTCATAGGCCTTAAACGCGTTGCGATAGGCGATAAAGGCATTGTTGAGATCGCCGGTCGCCTCGTATAAAATCCCGCTCAGATACCGAGCAAATCCGTCATTGCGATAGCCGCTCGTCTCTTTCACCTTATCACTGAGCACATTCAGACGATGGTCGATACGTCGCGCCTCTACGAGCGCTTCCTGCAGTTGTCCCTGCACCGCATAGTTCAACGCCTTCACCACATTGATCATGACGTGTTCGTACGCGTCCCCCTCATAGGGCAATGCATTATCGTTGGTCAGAAACGCGACGGTTTCCGAACGGATGGTTCGGGTATAGAGCCGCTCGACTTCCTCTTCTGCCTGCTCCAATACCGCGTTGCTTTGCTGATAGTGTCCGGCGAGTTGGAGGGTCATGCCGCGATCCATTCCGTACAACACCCGGCTTTTGCTGCCGTATTCTTTTTCAGCTTGTTCTACGATGGCATCCGCCTGCTTGGGATTTCCAGCCAGCAGGCTTTGCTCGATGAGTAGATAACGATTGACCGAAGGACCGCAGCTGGTCAGGAGGGTCAGACCGGTAAGGAACAATACGAAGGAGATTGGGGTGGCAACGCCCCACCGCACACAACCACCGTGGGCAAAGCGTGAGAGGAAAAGGCTCAACAGCGTCCGAAAAACCTAAAAGACAGTCCGTTTCTTTTCGACAACCTTCTTAATTTTTTTCTGTCCAAACCAGACCTTGGCATTAGTTTCCAGGTCGATCATTTGAAGGTCAACTTGGTAATACACCACCTTGGTTCCATCGGCTTCGTCAAGGATCGTGGCGATGACGCCTTTCATCATGTAATCGGCCCCCGTCTCTTTCCCTGGAGCCTTCTGAGTATCCTCATGCGCATATATCGCCTGTTCTTTTCGTTCAGTGCGAATCTCGTCGCGCTCGCCTTTTCCAGCTACGAATGTGATTTTCTGTGAGATCGTGAGCTCCCGCTCTAAATCCGTGATAAAGGTTTGCACGTTGATATGTTCATGGGTGGTATTGAGTACGGTTCCGATCACGACAACTGGTTGGTGTTGCTTCGCCTGGGAGAAATTATCGAGCCAGGGATTCTGTAATGCTTCCTTAACCATCGACTCAGCGACAATCCGCGAATCGGTATCGTTCCATCGGCCGCTCAGATCGGTGACGAGCCCGGCCTCGACACGAGTCACTTTGGTCGACTGTCCGCATCCAGCAAGAGTGAGCACGACACATGCAGCAACCGCAATGGAACGACGATTCTTATGAATCACGCTGACCTCCGTGAAGGGATGACGGCCAATCCGTCACGCACCGATTACGCGCTTAGGGGGTTGCCCGCTTGTCCTCTTCTTTCTCCAAACGATCGAACATGCGATCAGCATTCTTCCGCACGAAATCCCGGACTTGGGCGTTGAGTTTTTTGGCCTGCTCCAAGTTGTTCTTCATGTCTTCTAAACTCAGCTTGGTCAGGACATAGTAGGTATTCGTCTTGGTATCTTTGTAGCGATCGATAGGACGGACCCCGCTGAGCGTTGCGGTCGTCACGGTCTTAATGGCGCGCTCGATGCTCTGTTCTTCTGTGTTTCGCGTAAAGTCTCCCGCCGTCGTCGAGGCCGCATAGTCTCTCATCAAATAACCGGTATAGGTTTCAAACGACTTGGCTATCTCGGCCCGCCCACGATTCTCCGCAGTATCCCAGGCGAGCGGTTCATTACGCATCCCGACCACCGACCCCACACCATAGAATGCCTTGGAGTCTTTGTCGTTAAACGCCCCAGACCCCTTCTCCACCCACTTCGGAGGACCAGCACAAGCCGCGAAGCTCATCAAAAGAAGGACTACAAGGCCGGTGCCGCCCAATCTTGTAATTATCGCTTGTGACCTCACCACACGATCCTCCTTCGCGATGAAAAAGTTGTGCCACTGCGTATGGAAGCGATTCGAGAACTTTGTTAATTCATGCTAGCATGCGTCCCTAGATCAGTCAACGCAACACACTCGAAGCGGTTGACGACCATGAGACAATTTTCATGTACTGACATCTCATTGAGCTAACTTCTAGAACAGGAAGAGGGAGGAATTCCCGTGGCCGACATTCAGATTGATGACGGTATCATCAAAATTGCAACCCTCGACATCCAGGACCCCAAAGCTGCTGCCGTCTTAGCCGCTTATCCGCAAGTGCGTTGGGCGGAAATCACCCGGCGAGCGGTCAAAATCGGCCTTGGCTATCTCAAGGGAGGCGAGAAGGACTAAGGCCTAGGCTTCATGGCGTGATCGGATTGCGTGACGGCAGCTCTGGCGTGGGCATGCGCGCCGCCCAGTTCGCGATAACGACGGAATGCTGCGACGGACTTGGGCGGATTGATGAAATGATCTGCGTAGAGCGTCCCTAATGAGAAGTACATATCCTGATAGCCCGCGTTCACTTTCAATGTCTGGAACAGAGCCTCCTCAGTCTCAGCAAAGTTGCGGTGCCTCTCATTAGGTGAGTCCCAGTGCGTAAAAGGAATCGGGGTTGTCCGGTGCGTCCTTCAGGGCAAGCTGGCCAAAGATCAATGCCTTGTCCAGATTCGCAACGACTTCCAAAGGAAGATAACTTTTCAGGAGGCAGGCATCGCCATAGTTCGGATCGTACTCAATCGAGCGATTGAAGCGATCTAAGGTCTCGTCCGCCGACTTCCCCTCCTGCAGCAACGCAAAGGCCTGTTCATACGGAACCTTGGCGATCTATCGCCATTCCGCAGGAGCCTGTGGACCAGCGCCAAGCACGAACGCGGCCTTCCTCCCTTCGACCAACACTGTGCCCCTATCACCATCGATTTGCAGACTCGTTAGATGCTGTGTACCCTTGGAAACAGCGTCCATCTGCTGGGCAAGATACGCCCCTAGTACGGAGGCCATGAGCCAATCCGTCTTATTTAGATCGGCTGCGCCCGCGAACCCGGTCAGCAGCGCCTGCACAAAGAGACTCTTCCCGCCCTAACGAAACGACAACTCCCCCTTGTCAGCCCCACTGGCACCTGAACCACACGTCGTTCCGTATCGGCTTCCGATGCACGCCGACCTTCAAGAGACAACGGCTGCGGCGCTGTTATCTCACATCCGCATAACCGGCGCATTCAGAATCAGGAATGTGTGCTTTGAGGTTGGAGCCCAGTGAGTTTCCCTGAACAACGCGAAAAAACGCACAGGGATTCTGTGCCCCGTACAAATATATGGTTGCAGATGTGGCCACCTTTCTCCATAATTACCGCTCCTGCCAACGGGCTCCGTGGATTAAGGAGGTGTTTTACCATGGGTGAAAAGATCGAAAACCTTTTGAAGGAAGGTCGGACCTACCAACCAACCGCCAAGACAAAAGCTGCAGCCTACATTAAGGACTATGAGACCGAGTACAAGAAATCCATCGCCGATCCTGAAGCCTTTTGGAGTGGCGCCGCCAAAGAGCTCGAGTGGTTCTCCCCCTGGAACAAGGTTCTCGAGTGGGACTACCCCTGGGCAAAATGGTTTGTCGGCGCTACCTGCAACATTGCCTACAACTGTCTGGACCGCCACGTCAAAACCTGGCGCAAGAATAAAGTTGCGCTGATTTGGGTGGGCGAGGACGATCAGGAGCGCGTCTTCACCTACGGCGAACTGCACCGGCAAGTGAATCGTTGCGCCAACGCCCTCAAAAAGCTCGGCCTCAAGAAGGGCGATCGCGTGACCATCTATCTCCCGAAAATTCCAGAGCAAGTTGTCGTCATGCTGGCCTGCGCCAGAATTGGTGTCATCCACAGCGTGGTCTATTCCGGCTTTAGCGCGCCGGCTCTCGCCAGCCGCGTCAACGACGCTGAGGCCAAGGCGGTGATCACCGCCGATGTCGGGTTCGATCGCGGCAAGGTTATCAACTTGAAGCAGGTTGTGGATGAGGCGCTCAAGACTTGCGCCACCGTCGACCACGTGATTGTAGTGCACCGCCAGAATCCAGGCCCGGCGCTATCCGCGCCAAAAGAAATCGATTGGAACGAGTGGGTGAAAGGTGAGAAGGCCGTCTGCGAAGCGGAGCAGTTGGACTCGGAAACGCCGCTCTATATCCTCTATACCTCAGGGACGACCGGCAAACCCAAGGGCGTCGTGCATGTGCACGGCGGCTATATGGTCGGCACCTACACCACCACAAAGTACGTCTTCGACATGAAGGACGACGATGTCTACTTCTGCGTGGCCGATCCCGGCTGGGTCACCGGCCATAGCTATATTGTCTATGGTCCGTTGCTGAACGGCGCGACCGTTCTCACCGCGGAGGGAAAACCCGACTATCCCAATCCAAGCCGCTGGTGGGATTTGATTGCCCGCTACGGCGTCTCAATTTTCTATACCACACCTACCGCCATTCGCCTTCTCATGCGCTATGGTGAGGACTGGCCGAAGAAGTTCGATCTCTCTTCCTTGCGCATTCTTGGAAGCGTCGGTGAACCGATCAACCCCGAAGCCTGGGAATGGTTCCACCGTGTGACAGGTGGTGACAAACCCATCATGGACACCTGGTGGCAAACGGAAACCGGTTCGATTCTCATCACACCGCTTCCAACCGTGCCGCTAAAACCCAGCTCGGCCACGCGGCCGTTCCTGGGTATCGAAGCCGATGTGGTCGACCGCGAGGGCATCAGCTTAGCTGCAAACGTCGGAGGCTTTGCCATCATCAAAAAACCGTGGCCCGCCATGATGCGCACCATCTATAAGGACCCGGAACGCTACAAAATCTATTGGAACACAATCCCGAACTGCTACACCACCGGCGACATCTGCCACAAAGATGAAGACGGCTACATGTGGTTCATGGGCCGTGCCGATGACGTGATCAAAGTGGCCGGTAACCGGCTCGGCACCGCCGAAGTAGAAAGCGCGCTGGTCAGCCACCATGCCGTCGCGGAGGCCGCCGTCATCGGCAAACCGCACAAGATCGTCGGCGAGTCGATCAAGGCCTTTATCATTTTGAAACAGGGAGAGACAGAAAGCTCGGTGCTGATCCACTCGATCAAGGATCAGGTGCTGAAGGAGTTGGGCAAGATCGGCGTACCGTCTGAAATTGATATCGTCTTCTCACTCCCTAAAACCCGGTCAGGGAAAATCATGCGACGTGTCCTCAAAGCGAAAGAGCTCGGACAAGACCCGGGCGATATTTCGACCATCGAGGATTGATTCAACTGATCGCTTGCCGGTGATCGCTCCTGACCCTTCCATCCTAGCGTTGGGAAGCGGAGGGTGGTCATGCAAAGATCCCTCCTGATCTCGATGGCGATGTTGTGTGCGGCCATCTTCGGAATAGGGACCTTCAGTAACTCGACCACCGTAGTGACGAAGCAAACTCAGCCGACCAAGAAACCGAAAGTCAAAGCCGATGCCAAGGCGCCCCCATCAATCCCCGCCAAGCCAAAGTTCTAAACATCCGAAACAGGGGGGAAGGCCAAGATGTGCTCTGGCACCGCGCCGAAGTTTGAGAAAGTAAGTCCTGATGAAGGCAACGCCGGCGACAAGGTGACCATGACCGGGACCAACTTCAGCGCCACCGAATGTCTACGTACCCTCTCATTCGGACCGTGTCACGAAGGCAAGTTCCAGATGGACAGCGCGACTAAAATCACCGCTACCATGCCCAGCGGGGAACGCTAAGGGTTGGCGCTCATACCCGTTACCCTTGCCTCGGGAGCGGGCTCGAAGCCGTTTCTGGTTATGTAACTGTCGGGTTGAAAGAACAGCCCCTAGCGACTATCGTGCTGAAGGCAGTTGTGCAACAAGGAATGCGAAAACCGGGCGAGCCGATTTATCTAAGACGGCACATTGTGAGTCTTGCTCTGGCAGTAGGCCTTCCTCTGGGCTTGCTGCAACTCTATAAAATCTACATCGGGCCCATTAGTTTTGGCGTGCAGATGGTGATCGGGGTCATCGTCTCGATCCTCGCCGGCCTTGTACTCTACCTCACCTACCGCTCGTCTGCCCAGAACCACCCATAACGGCAAAGATTCTTATTGCCTCTGCCGAAACTATCCGAAAAGAGCAACAATGACAGGTGACCTGCCCCCAGTGATTAGGCCACCTGTTCTGTTAGTACGCATGCTTCAGGAGCCGGTGGCCGATAGCCCAAGGCGCTGTGGGGCCGGACGTGATTATAGGTTCGCCGCCAGCGTTCAATGATGACCTGCGCTTCCCGCAGCGTATAGAAGAGTTCCCCGTTTAGCAATTCGTCCCGGAACTTGCCATTGAAGCTCTCGCTATAGCCATTCTCCCAGGGACTGCCCGGCTCGATGAACAAGGGCACGACGGTCAGCAAGCGATACCAGGCCCGCAGAGCCGTGGCGATAAACTCCGGCCCATTGTCCGAGCGAATGTGTGTCGGACAGCCATGCGTCAGGAACAGCTCCCCCAGTACCTCCTGGACATCGCTTGCCCTCATACGGCGGCGCACCGCAATGGCCAGACACTCCCGCGTGTATTCGTCCACCATGGTGAGCATTTTCAAGGGCCGCCCATCCCGAGTGCGTTCCATGACAAAATCATACGCCCACACATGGTTCGGATATTCCGGTCGCCGCCGTACGCAGGAACCGTTAGTCAGCCAGAGTCGGCCTCGCTTCGGCTGCTTCTGCGGCACCTTGAGCCCCTCCTGTCGCCCCAGCCGCTCCACGCGTTTGTGGTTCACCCGCCAGCCTTCTTGATGCAACAGCGCGGTGATCCGACGAGACCCATAGCGCCCATACTCACGGGTGAGCGCGACGATCCGCGTCCGCAGAGACTCCTCGTCGTCCGCCTTGATGGGCACATACTGTTGCGTGCCCCGGCATTGCCCCACGACTCGACAGGCCCGGCGTTCAGAGACCGAAAACATGGCCGGCACATGGCAGACCGTTTCTCAGCATCGGGCCGGGCTTAGAAGTTTCCCGCTGCCACCTCCTTCAAAATGCTGTTGTCCGGGAAGAGGTCCGCCACGAGTCGCTTGAGTCGGGCATTCTCTTGTTCCAGGCCCTTTAACCGTTTGGCCTGATCCACGCGCAAACCACCGTACTCTTTCTTCCACCGATAGTAGGTCTGTTCCGTGATCCCCAACTTGCAACAAGCCTCCACCAGTCCAAGGCCTCTGCCCATCTCACTTTCGATCGTCCGCAGATGCCCGATGATCTCCTCGACCGGATACCGTTTGCGTGCCATGCCCCCTCCTTCCGTCGGCCGGAATCCTAACGCTACATCCGGTCTGGTTTATAGGGGGCAGGTCAACAACGTATGACATTGGTGTATTGCCACCCAGTTCTATACCGCACCGAATAGCCATGTTTTCTCGATCGACAAAAACATGACCTTGGTGGCAGAGCGAACATAACTAGGCAGAAATGAAGGCATTATGCTCCTTGATTCTGACTCGGACGTTGTTGCGTATAACCCAAGACCCCTCCCTAGCGGAAAACTCTCGTTAGATTAATCCTCGCTTTTGGAGATAGTCCTTATCGATGGTGGGGGTAGTCTTCGGTAACTGGCTGCGTTCTTGGAGCAGGCACTCGACGTATTTCCCGATGAGGTCGGATTCCAGATTGACGGTATCGTTTGCCTGCTTGCGGCCCAACGTCGTCACATTGGCCGTGTGCGGAATGACGGCGACGGAGAAGCCGTGATGGGTCACGTCGTTGATTGTCAGGCTGATTCCATCGACAGCGATCGATCCCTTCACAACGCAATAGCGCAAGATCTCCTGCGGTGTTTCGATGGTGAAGAAGATCGCATTCACCTCGTGATGGCGGCTGCGGATTGTGCCCATGGCATCAACATGACCAGCGATGAGATGCCCCCCAATGCGTTGGTTCAGCTTCATCGCCCGCTCAAGATTCACTGGTGTTCCCGCAGTCAAGCGACCCAGCGTCGTGACCGAGAGGGTCTCAGGTGAGACTTCAACAGAAAAGTCGCGTTCGCGCTTGGATACCACTGTCAGACAAATGCCATTCACGATGACACTGTCCCCGATCTTGAGGTCACCCATGACGGTCGAGGCAAGAATCGTCATCCTCGTACCTGCGAGGGTCTTCTCCATTGAAGTGACCGCGCCCATTTCTTCGACAATTCCGGTGAACATAATAAAGCGTTAAGCGAACAGCTATCAGCTATGGTTCTTTCTTTAGAAGCTGGCGAGCCACGTACACGAAAATGACCAGCAGCACAACCACACCAATCGTGGCCAGCACGGCAATCACCACATTTTCAGTCGTCATCTCAATCATTGTGCCGACATTATAGCACCGGCTTATTTATTCCTCATCGTCAGCCAGAACACCCCTGCCACTGCGACTTGAATGCCCGCAATGATGATGAAGGCACCGGCATAGCTCATATTTGCGATCAGCAACCCCGCCAGCAGCGGCCCGGTGGCATGGCCGATGTCCCCGATTGTGCCCTGCATGCCCATGCCCGCTCCAAGTGCCTTGAACTCCGAGCTATCTGCGACGAACGCCGAGGACGACGAAGACACGACGGCCTCGCCAAATCCAAACCCAGCGGAGAGGACGAGCAAGATCATAAATCGCGACGCATGCGGTATGCAGACGAACGTGGCTGCACAGATCAGCAGGCCGATTATGATCAGCGGCTGCCGACCGACTCGATCAGACACCCGGCCCATAATCGGCTTGGAGAAGAACGACGTGCCGGCTTGGACGGTGAACAAGAGCCCCACTTCGCCTGGATTCAATCCCACCGACAAGCCATACAGCGGCAGAAAGGCCATCAATGCGCCGTTTGCAATCATCTTTGCGGCATCTGTGCAACTCGTGATCAAGACTTTGCGGTTGCGCGCGACAATGACAACGCCCTTCCACATTTCCGCGAGTACGAGAACCAGCCCTTTTCCCTGGACCAGTGGGGAGGGTGGCGTCAAATGGAGGCTATAAAAAATGGCGATGGCAATGCAGCCGAATACGCCGGCAGTGACAAAGGTGGATGAGAAACCCGCAGCGTAGGCGAGATAGCCGCCGATGAATGGACCGAGGAGCGCACCGGATTGTGTACAAGCCGTATAGGTGCCTAGCGCCGCGCCGCGCCGCTTTCGATACAGCTCTGCCACCGTCGCCAAAGCACTCGGGGCAAAGATGGCCGTGGCCAGACCGTGAAACATGCGCAAGGCCGTGAGCAGATTCAAGTCCGACACAAAGGGATAGATAAAAGGCGGCAGTCCAAACGCTACGACGCCAACCCGCAGTAGCATCCGACGGCCGTAGATATCTGACAATGCGCCGGACGGTAGCTTTAGAAACACGCCCGTGAGAGTCGAGGCTGACACAATCAGGCCAATTCGTTCCGGCCCAGCACCCAGCGATTCTGCAAATAGTGCCAAGACCGGTATCCGCACCATGTTGTAGCTGATAAAACAGAAGATGCCGATGGTACAGAGCAATGTGAAGCTGCGCGAGGTGGTCATAGTGTGGTCGTCTTTGGGTGGCTTCCCTTGCCGGGATTCTGCAGGCTTCGGAGCACCTCCTTCAAGAAAGCTACCTCATCATCCGGCAGTGAAGGAACGGCTACGGCCTCCTGCAACACACGATCAGGATGTTGTCTCATTTCTTGACCCAGGCGATTTGCGACTTTCATAGCCCGTATCAGCTTACGAGTTACCCTCCCTCCGACGAGCGGGCGGACAAGGGACAGAAGCCCTGACAAGAAACGAACGTCCAGTCGGATGTAGGATGCCAATGTCGTATCGACGGCATCCATTCCATTGGACTCCCTGATCGGATTCATTCTGACCAAGATCATGGCCTTGCCGGAAATGCGCGGGAGAAACGTGCTGACATGAGATCCTGCCATATAGTAGATCCTTGTCGTGCGATCTTGATAGGTGAGTTAACAGAACTTCCGTCCCCTCGCCATCACTGCCTCAAAATTGGTTGGTGCCTCTCAAGACAACGTGATATGGCGCCAATCCAAAATGATTGACCAGAGCCACGACAATCGGCGGACGATCGAGCAATGCGTGATACCGCACCTCCGGCAATGGGGTGCGGACCGGGCCGACTTTGTTCGCCGGTGCATAGTTGGCGATGATGGGCTGGAGTCGGCAAGCCCAGTCGGGGCCAACCTTTTCGGCGGGAAACATCACCCCGGCCTGATGAGGTGACAAAACATTGGTTTCTGATTGCCCCAGACTAGCGTGCAGGATCGCGCCCAGCCCAATCACGGCGGCGAACACCCCCGAAGCTGTTCCCCGCTGGAGCCGCCACCCTGCATTCACGACATTTGTTTCTGCACCATAATCGTCAGATGGATTGGAAAGAGTTGGCGAGGGTCATGCCGCATTCGCGCCTGCCGGAGCAACGTCTCGAGAGACAAAGTGACAAGACCTTCGAATGACACCTGTCCATTGGTCACAACCATAAGCGGCTTTGACAGGTCGATGAGTTTGTCGTTCAGGAATAGGCTATAGCGTTGTACGTGCTCGGCCTTCACCACGATGCAGTTCATCGCCACAATCGCCGCATCGAGCTTGGCATATTCCCGGCGCTGGATCCGCTCATCGCGCGTGTCGACCAGATCATCGGAAAACACGGCGATAGGATCGGTGGAATCGAGCCGCAGCCAATTGAACGGCTGATAGTGACTGGCCTCCCGCACCACCGTAAGCCTCGCCGGTAACGGCTCGCGACGCTGCCCATTGAACCAGGCTACGAGGTCCGGCAATTCTTCCATTGGAAAGTAATGGCCTCCGGCCATGGGATGTTCGCGCTGATGCTCTCGATAAATATGAGGGTAACCCAGCGTCGTCAGCTCGCGTGAGATAGTTCGGCTGAGCTCTACTGGCATGACCTGATCCTTCGTGCCATGAATGATGTAGATCGGGGTGTGGCGGAGATTCGTCAAGAATGGCAGTAGTACATCGTCCAGTCCACATGCCATTGGTGCGATGCCGGCGAACAGCGGCGCATGGTGCATGCCGATCAGCCAAGCGCCGATGCCCCCGTTCGACATGCCCGTCAGAAAAATGCGGTCGGGATCGACATGATAGCGACGACGCGCATGCTGGATCGTCGCCAGCACAAGTCCTTCTGCGCGACTCGTGAACCATGCGCCGGATGGATAGGTTGGACAGGCCAGCAGATAGATATCACCTAACCGAGTCTGCCACCGTTTAAGATACACATCTCCGGTAAAGCCTGCTCCATGCAGGCATACCACCAACCCATAGCGTTGTGATGGCTGGTAGGTCAGCGGGATGGAAAGAGAGAGTGGATAATCACGGCCCTGGATCTGGATCCGTTCATCGAGAAGCGTCCCGATCGGCTGGCTCTGATAAGCCCGCTCGGTCTGAGTGATGCGAGAAACCGTTTCGATCGAGGCATCCGCATGGGAAAGAATGGTCTGCAACAGTCGATTGGCTTCATCGCTGTCGGCTGTATCGAGATATTGAAAGATGAGGGACCTATGCCTATCGAGGGTCGGCGCCGGCGACTTAGCGAAACTGAAGCCGGGACCAAAGACGAGTAGCATGAGGAGCATGAGACCATGGACCCAGTTGCTCACACGTCACCTTCCACAACGACATCGCTTCCAACCGATCGGGTTTGGATATTGCGCAGCTTCATGGCCTGCACGAGTCGCGTGGGGCTCTTCCCGCCAATGAAGCCCTTCGCATCGTCCCCGCCCAGCAGCACCGGCGCCATGTACAGACGGACATGATGAACCAGCTTGGCCTTCAACATAGCCGCGTTCATTTCGCTGCCACCTTCCACCAGAAGAGAGATGATACCGCGTCGACCGAGCGTTTTGAGCAGAGCGAGCAACGAGACACGGCCATGAACGGCAGGAAGCGTGATTGTCTCGATGCCTTTCTTCTGAAGCGCCGACCGTCGAGCCGCCGTAGCTGAGCTGGTTGTGGCAACGATCGTCCTGGCTTCGTTCTGCCGCGAGAGTATCTGTGCGTTGAGAGGAATACGCAGTTGGCTATCGACAACGATACGGAGGGGCTGCCGCGACGCCAATTTGTTTAATTGCACGCCGGTTCTGGCCGTCAGCGATGGATCGTCGGACAGGACCGTACCCACCCCGACCAGCACGGCGTCCACCTGCCCACGAAGTTGGTGCACTTCCTGACGAGTTGACTTGCTGGTAATCCACTGCGACTCACCTGAAGCTGTTGCGATCTGCCCATCAAGGGTCATCCCCGCTTTGAGCGTCACGTAAGGACACTTCGTCTCGATCCAATGGCAGTAGGCCTTGTTCAATTCCTCTGCCTCCTGGCGAGCCAAACCGATCGTGACCGATAGTCCCGCCCGTCGAAGTACCACGGCTCCCCTTCCCTTCACCAATGGATTGGGATCGCGCATCGCAATGACGACACGGCGGACGCCGGATTGGACCACGACCGGCGCACAAGGCGGTGTGCGTTTCTTCGAATGGCAGCAGGGTTCGAGCGTCACGTAGAGCGTAGCACCACGGGCACGTGTTCCTGCACGCCATAGCGCGAGAATTTCTGCGTGGGGATTATCGGGGCGGCGATGAAAGCCCTGCCCGACGATCCGGCCATGATATACCACCACGGCCCCGACCATCGGATTCGGACTTGTCGTCCCCAGGCCCTTCGCCGCCAGGCGAAGAGCCAGGGTCATGTAGCGAAAATCCTGCGCGCGGCTGGTCACCGTTTCTTGCTAGCGACGCGGGATCGGCTGCGGCCTGTCCGCGCCGACTTCCTCAACTTCGCTCTTGACGGGGAAGAAGGCTTAGCGACTTTCTTGACGTCGGTTTCTGCCAAGGCGGCATGAGCGGCAGCCAGCCTCGCGATCGCCACTCGATAGGGCGAACAACTGACGTAATCCAGACCAAGTTGGTGGCAGAACTCCACAGAGCTCGGATCACCCCCATGTTCGCCGCAAATACCCAACTTGATGCCGGGTCTCGTCTTACGTCCTCCGACAATGGCTTGCTTCATCAGCGATCCGACGCCTTCCCGATCGAGGACAGTAAAGGGATCCGACTCCATGATATTCACGGCCTTATAATGGTCGATGAACTTTGACGCGTCGTCGCGGGAGAATCCGAACGTTGTCTGTGTCAGGTCGTTGGTGCCGAACGAGAAGAATTCCGCCTCTGTCGCAATCCGATCAGCAGTCACCGCAGCCCGCGGCAACTCAATCATGGTTCCGACGAGATAGGAGAGTTTCACGTTGTAGCGCTTCATCGTTTCCTGCGCCACTTCGCGGACCAGGTCTTTTTGCGACTGCATTTCCGAGACCAGGCCGACGAGTGGAATCATGATCTCCGGCACGATCTTCTTGCCTTCCTTCGCCAACTCGCAGGCGGCCTCCATGATCGCCCGCGCCTGCATGCGCGTGATCTCCGGCATTGTGATACCCAAACGGCAGCCACGGAGGCCTAGCATCGGATTGAACTCGTATAGCTCTTCCACCCGAGCCAGTAACCGACGCTGTTCTTCAAGCTTGGCGCTGTCACGGCCTGTCAATTCAAGCTTGGCGATTTCGACCATTAATTCTTCGCGTTTGGGCAAAAACTCATGGAGCGGTGGATCGAGCAATCGAATGGTTACCGGATAACCCTGCATTTCTCGATAGAGTCCCATGAAATCCTGCTTCTGAAGTGGCAAGAGCTGATCGAGATATTTTTCACGCTCTTCTTTCGTCCGGGCCAGAATCATCTTCTGCATGACCAGAATGCGATCTTCGGCAAAGAACATGTGCTCGGTGCGGCAGAGGCCGATGCCTTCCGCACCGAACCCACGAGCGATATGCGCCTGCTCCGGCACATCGGCGTTCGCACGTACGCGCAGCCTGCGCATGCTGTCGGCCCAGGAGAGGATCGTGGCGAAACGCTGATACTTGTCCGACTTCTTCTGATCGAGCTTGCCCTGAATCACCTGAATGATTTCGGATTCGACCACCAGAATATCCCCTTCGTACACATTGCCGGTCGAACCATTGACCGACAGATAGTCGCCCTCGCGGAATGTCTTGGCGCCGAATCTGACGGTCTGACCGTCGAGTACTTCCACGGCTTCGCAGCCGGCGACACAGACTTTTCCCATCTGACGGGCTACCACTGCCGCGTGGGACGTCATACCTCCGCGTGCCGTAAGAAATCCCGCCGCCGCGTTCATGCCATGGATGTCGTCAGGGCTCGTTTCCTGTCGGACGAGCACCACGCGCTGCCCTGCCGCCTTCATAGCCACCGCACGATTCGGGGTCAGCGCGATTTTTCCGGCCGCTGCTCCTGGGCCAGCCGGCAACCCCTTGCCGAGCGGGGTGACTCTCGATTCTTCTTTCGTATCGAAGATGGGATAGAGATATTGCGTCAGCTGATCCGGCCCGATCCGACGGACCGCCTCCTGCTTAGAAATCTGACCTTCTTTCACCATGTCAACGGCAATCCTGACGGCAGCGATTCCGGTTCGTTTTCCTACGCGCGTCTGCAGCATGTAGAGCTTGCCTTCCTGGATGGTAAATTCCAGGTCGAGCATGTCGCGGTAATGTTTTTCAAGTTTCTGATAAGTGTGTTCGAGGTCCTTGTAGGCCTCCGGGACGTTCTTCGCGAGCGCGCTCACGGGCAGCGGCGTTCTGATACCGGCAACGACGTCTTCGCCTTGGGCATTCATGAGATATTCCCCAAAGAACGCCTTGTCCCCTGAACTTGGGTTTCGGGTAAAGGCCACGCCAGTCCCGCTGGTCTCGCCCATGTTGCCGAAGACCATGGCCACAACGTTGACAGCTGTGCCCCAAGAATCCGGAATCCTGTAGAGCCTCCGATAGGTAATCGCGCGGGCACCGAACCAGGATGAGAAGACGGCGTTGATCGCCATGCGTAATTGATCGAGCGGCTCGTTCGGAAAATCTATCTTTGTTTCTTCCTTGATGAGCGCCTTGAATCTCGCAACCAGTTCACGAAGATGTCTGGCATCCAGATGCGTCTCGTGGGCAACACCGACTTCGATCTTCTTGTGTTTGAAGATGGCTTCGAAATGCTCGCGCTGGACACCCATCACGACACTGCCGAACATCGAAACAAATCGTCGGTAGCTATCCTGCGCAAAACGATCGTTTCGCGTTTTGGCCGACAATCCTTCCACGGTTTTGGTCGTGAGGCCGACGTTCAGCACTGTATCCATCATGCCGGGCATCGACGCGCGGGCGCCTGATCGGACAGACACCAGCAGTGGGCGTTCGGGATCCCCGAATCCCATCCCCATTGATCGCTCCACACGCTTGAGCGCCTGCAAGGCGGCATCCCACATCCCCTGAGGATATCTCTTGCCCTGCTTATAGTATTCGACACAGGCCTCCGTCGAGATGGTGAAGCCGGGCGGAACCGAGATACCCAAATTGATCATCTCCGCCAACCCCGCGCCCTTGCCGCCGAGCAGTTCCTTCATGTTCGAAGTGCCCTCGGCCTTGCCGTCTCCGAAGAAGTACACGTATTTTTTCGCCACGCCTGTTTCTCCTTTGCGATCTACTCAGGACAATACGGTCGAGTGCGGTTCGACGCCAGCTCTAGTTGCAGCCGATACCGACTGACGAGATACAGCCGAATCAAGAGACCGGACATAATGACCGCAGCAATAAATCCTATAAATGCCATGAGTCGATAGTCCGCCTGAATGTCGCGGTCAAAATAATACCGGCCGTCACCCCCCTGCCGCAGCTTCGTCTCTTTGTCCAACAGATGGGACGTCCCTGTTGGATCGGAGAGATTGATCCACTCGGAACAGAGCCGGACAGGATCGGGCGCTCCAGTCATACGTTGCCAGGTCAACCGGAGACAGATATCCGAGGTGGGATTAAAAAAATCAGGCGTCTTCAGAAGCTCGTCGAGATTCACCCTGCTCACCCAGATCCCGACTACGAACGTGACATTACACAGGACTATCAACACCCACGTTACTCCCGAGCTGAATCGTCGAACCCGGGCATTCCGTGACGCTTCATCACCCATGGCCGCAGTCGGGGCATCCACTAGGGGAGTACGATGGCATAGGACTCCGACCTGGTTAACTCCCTTGTATCACAACCTGTGAGAAGTCGGCGAATGACATGAAGCAATCATCCACTTGCCTGAGCAATGACAATCGGTTGCTTCGAACCGCTGGGTCCTCTGCATTCACCATCACCGCCTCAAAGAAAGCATCGATGGCCGGCTTGAGCTCTACCAGCAAATCCAGCGCCTTGCCATAGTCACCAGCGTTCATCGCGGAGCCCATCTTGTCTCGTTCTTCAGATACTGTCTTATGAAGCAATCGCTCCGTTGGATGTTGAAGCCTCGTCTCCTCAACTGGCTGACGATCCCATTGCTCTTTCCCCACGAGGCGATGCGCCCGCTTGAAGCCGACGATTAAAAGATCAAAATCAGGTTTTACGGTGACAGCTTGAAGGGCTTTCATTCTCAGTAGAAGATCCATCAGGTCGAACGCACTCTCAGGAGCTGGCTTGAGAACGGCCTCCATTAGGTCATCTCGCAGACCACAAAGCGTGCGTCCGTAATGTCGGACTCGCTCGAAGATAAACTCCACAATACGCCGTCGACCGTTCTGCTCGAAGTCCGAAACACCCTTGCAGTCATTCTCACCAACAATATTCTTTGCGTTGTCGATCAGCCTGCCAAGATTAAGCTGGCGATTCCCTTCGGGTCGGAGATTTCCTTCAAGAAGGAGGCGGACAATAGCGGTAGCATGCCTGCGGAGCGCAAAGGGATCTTCAGAACCAGTAGGTACCATTCCCACAAAGAAAAATGCCGCGACTGAGTCGAGACGATCTGCGAGAGAGAGTACTTGACCAGCTTTCGTTTTTGGCAACTCACCTTCGATTGATCGAGGAAGATATTGCTCCCGGATGGCCAGACTGACAGTTTCAGATTCTCCATCATGTTTCGCGTACACGGCTCCCATGACTCCTTGAAGCTCTGGGAATTCGCCCACAATGCCGCTCACCAGATCGGCCTTACACAACTGCGCGGCTCTTTCACAGACACGTTTCAATTCGTCATTATTGGGATCTAATTGGGATACGATCAACCCGGCAAGCTTTCTGATGCGTTCCTGCTTCTGCGCCATCGTGCCCAGCTTCTGATTGAAGGTCACGCCGCTAAGCTTCTTGACCAGTTCCTCTAACTTAATCTTGCGGTCTTCATCGAAGAAGAATTTGGCATCAGCTAGGCGGGCCGCCAATACCAGTTCGTTGCCTGCCTGAATGAGCGACATATCTTTGAGTTGGTTGTTGGCTATGGCAATGAAGTGCGCCGCCAGCTTGCCGGACTTCTTGTCCAACACTGAAAAGAACCCTTGATGTTCCTTCATCGATGTCATGAGGATTTCCGGCGGGACGGCCAAATACTCCGGCTTGAAGTTACCGATAATGGCGCACGGCCATTCGGTGGTGTATACCGCTTGATCCAGCAAGGATGCATCGGCGTTCAGTGCAACGCCGGCCTTCGCACAGAGACGATTGAGCTGGTCCTGAATCGCGCTTCGACGACGTTCGGGATCTACCATCACTCCATGCTGCTCAAGCCCCTGGGCGTAGGTCTTAAAGTCACGCACCACGATGGGCTTTCCGCTGCCCATAACGCGATGGCCATACGTCCGATCGCTGGCCTTAATCCCTGCCGCGTCCATAGGTACCATGCTTCCCGCAAACAGCGCGACCAGCCACCGAACCGGCCTCGCGAAGCGCATGCCCGCCTCATTCCATTTCATCGTTTTGGGAAAGGACAACTTGCCGACAAGCTGAGGCAGCAATTCGAGCAAGACCGTCTTGGTGGGTCGTCCAGCGTCTTGCTTCACCGCAAAGAGATAGTCACCCTTTGGGGTTTGGCGTACTTGCAGACTATCGACGGGGAAACCTTGGCCCATCGCGAATCCAATTGCAGCCTTGGTCGGCTGACCTGCTTGGTCAAATGCTGTCGCTTTCGACGGTCCCATCGCCTCTTTCACGACGGCAGCCTGATGCGTGGCCAGTCTATCAACCACCAAGACCAGCCGCCGAGGCGTCCCGTACGTCTTGATGGAACCAGACGAGAGTCGTGCCTCACTCAAGAGACGTTCGGCATGGTCTTTGAGAGACGTCAACCCTGAACCGATAAACTCAAACGGCAGTTCTTCGGTTCCGATCTCCAGTAACAACTCGGCACTCCCTGCAGAGCGAGCAGTCTGTAGCTGTGGCGTCTTGGCCAATAATTTCTTCATATACGATGGATTACCCGCGGTCTGAACCGGCCTTCGCCCGAGATCCGGATGTGGACTTACTGCGCTCGATCAGCGGATGCCCCATCGCCGCTCGCTCTTCGATGTAGCGCTCAGCACATTGCCGGGCCAGCGCGCGTACACGGCTGATGTAGCCGGTCCGCTCGACCACGCTGATCGCCCCGCGGGCATCAAGCAGGTTGAATACGTGGGAAGACTTGATGCAATAGTCGTAGGCCGGTAGCGTCAGGCGCTTGTCGGTTTGCGCGAGCAATCGCTTGCACTCGGCTTCGTACGATTGGAAGACGTTCATGAGCATGTTCACGTCGCCTTCTTCAAAGTTATAACGAGAGAACTGCACTTCGGTTTCATGGTGGATATCGCCGTAATTGATCGTATCGGTCCAGGCGAGATCGAACACGTTGTTCACCTGCTGCAGATACATGGCAATGCGCTCCGTACCATACGTGATCTCACCCGTGATCAGACTCAACTCGATGCCACCAATTTCCTGAAAGTAGGTGAACTGGGTAATCTCCATCCCATCGAGTCTCACTTCCCAGCCGAGTCCCCATGCTCCCAACGTCGGCGACTCCCAATCGTCTTGAATGAATCGAATGTCGTGCTGATTGGGGTTGATCCCTAGCTGAGCGAGACTTTTCAAATACAACTCTTGAATGTTGTCGGGAGTGGGCTTCAGCACCACTTGGTACTGATAATAGTGCTGCATACGGTTGGGATTTTCACCATAGCGACCGTCGGTCGGACGGCGGCAGGGCTGCGCATAAGCGGCGCGCCAAGGTTCAGGCCCAAGTGACCGCAGGAATGTCGCAGGGTGAAAGGTACCAGCACCCATCTCAAGGTCGTAGGGCTGGTGAATAACGCAGCCTTGATTGTCCCAGAATCGATGCAACGTAAGGATGAGATTCTGGAAGGTCACGAGCAGTCCTGTCGTTGTTACGGAAGTCGTAATTCTAGCGCTATTCGCGTCGAAATGATGGGAGAAGCTACCAGAAATGCGCAGAGGCTGTCAAGGTATAACCCCTCTAGGATCAAGGAGTTGCAACATGTTTTCCCCATAGTTGCGTGGATTTTTTGAAGTATCGCAACTGAATTATTCCACCAAAGTTTTCAGCTTGGCTCTTGACGGGACCAGGCGCAGTACTCTATTGTTACAATTCTTGATTAACTCACTCATATTTAGAACGACCTGACCATGAAACTCTCAAAAAAAAGTGAGTACGGACTTCGTGCACTGCTTGAACTCTCCCTCATGCACGGCATGATGACGTTACAGCGTCACGACATTGCGGCTCGCCAACACATCCCTGTTGAATTCTTGGAGCAGATTCTTCTCGCCCTCAAGCGAGCCGGACTTCTCTCCAGCCGACGAGGGGTGAAGGGGGGGTACACCCTTATTAAGCCACCAAGGGACATCACGCTCGGTCAAGTCATACGCATTCTTGACGGCCCTCTCGCTCCAATTGGCTGCGTCAGCAAAACAGCCTACCAAAAATGCACCGATTGTCCCTACGCGAATAGGGCGCAGTGCCCCCTGCAGCATGTGATGGGTACCGTGCGTGATGCGATTACTGGGATACTGGATAACTACACGCTCGCCGATTTCGCTTTCGGCCATCGTACAGGCTAATTGTGGACCAGCTTGTTCTTGTACTGATCACGTTTATCGCCGCGACGGTCAATGGCGCCCTCGGATATGGGTTTTCCTCCATCACCGTCCCCGTTGCCCTGTTGTTTTACACCAATCGAATCTTGAATCCGGCCTTGGTAATCGTCGAATTGGTCATCAACGGATACGTGCTCTTCATCAATCGGAAGAGCATCCCGAACATTTTGTGGCGCGTCGCCCCTATTCTAATCGGTTTGGTCATCGGCATCGGCATCGGCAGCTATATTCTCTTTCGGGTTCAGCCGGCCTGGATCAAGTTCGTCACCTATTTTTTTCTGTTGCCGTTGATTCTCCTCCAGGCAGCCGGTATCCGAAAACCCATCCAAGCTGAAAAGGCCATCGCCATACCGTTTGGAATTGGCATCGGCACGCTCTACTCCGTTACGACGATTTCTGGCCCACCGCTGGCCCTCCTTTTCAATAATCAAGGCTATGCCAAACAGGACTTCCGAGCTGCTTTGGGAGTCATTCGCTTAGCAGAATCCACCCTCACGGCTATCGCCTATGGTGTTATCGGATTCTATAGCTCCGGCAGCATGGAGATCATTCCCTCCATTGTCCCAAGCGTCTTATTAGGCATTCCGCTCGGAACGTTTCTGATCCGATGGATGGACCCGGAAACCTTCAGACGCATCTGCATGGCTTTCGACGCCTTGGTGGTGGGACTCGGCTTGTCCATAGTACTGATTGAGCTAAATCTTGCTTCCTCGTCTGCGACCTACAGTATCCTGTCGATCGTTATGCTAATTAATGTTTTACTGCTCTTCCGATTTTTTCGAGGGCGCGCTGATCCGTAATGCACCGCTGTATTCGCCAGCTAGCATCTCACCTCCAGATCGGATACTTCTCCTGCCATTCATAATTTCTAGGTAATTCTAGCTATCACCGGTGACCTGCCCCCAGTGATTAGGCCACCTGTTCTGTTAGTACGCATGCTTCAGGAGCCGGTGGCCGATAGCCCAAGGCGCTGTGGGGCCGGACGTGATTATAGGTTCGCCGCCAGCGTTCAATGATGACCTGCGCTTCCCGCAGCGTATAGAAGAGTTCCCTGTTTAGCAATTCGTCCCGGAACTTGCCATTGAAGCTCTCGCTATAGCCATTCTCCCAGGGACTGCCCGGCTTGATGAACAAGGGCACGACGGTCAGCAAGCGATACCAGGCCCGCAGAGCCGTGGCGATAAACTCCGGTCCATTGTCCGAGCGAATGTGTGTCGGACAGCCATGCGTCAGGAACAGCTCCCCCAGTACCTCCTGGACATCGCTTGCCCTCATACGGCGGCGCACCGCAAGGGCCAGACACTCCCGCGTGTATTCGTCCACCACGGTGAGCATTTTCAAGGGCCGCCCATCCCGAGTGTGTTCCATGACAAAATCATACGCCCACACATGGTTCGGATATTCCGGTCGCCGCCGTACGCAGGAACCGTTAGTCAGCCAGAGTCGGCCTCGCTTCGGCTGCTTCTGCGGCACCTTGAGCCCCTCCTGTCGCCCCAGCCGCTCCACGCGTTTGTGGTTCACCCGCCAGCCTTCTTGATGCAACAGCGCGGTGATCCGACGAGACCCATAGCACCCATACTCACGGGTGAGCGCGACGATCCGCGTCCGCAGAGACTCCTCGTCGTCCGCCTTGATGGGCACATACTGTTGCGTGCCCCGGCATTGCCCCACGACTCGACAGACCCGGCGTTCAGAGACCGAAAACATGGCCGGCACATGGCAGACCGTTTCTCGGCATCGGGCCGGGCTTAGAAGTTTCCCGCTGCCACCTCCTTCAAAATGCTGTTGTCCAGGAAGAGGTCCGCCACGAGTCGCTTGAGTCGGGCATTCTCTTGTTCCAGGCCCTTTAACCGTTTGGCCTGATCCACGCGCAAACCACCGTACTCTTTCTTCCACCGATAGTAGGTCTGTTCCGTGATCCCCAACTTGCAACAAGCCTCCACCAGTCCAAGGCCTCTGCCCATCTCCCTTTCGATCGTCCGCAGATGCCCGATGATCTCCTCGACCGGATACCGTTTGCGTGCCATGCCCCCTCCTTCCGTCGGCCGAAATCCTAACGCTACATCCGGCCTGGTTTATAGGGGGCAGGTCACCGGCTCTTGCAGTACTTACAGGAAGAAACCTACAGTGGCCACCACTCCATTTGCTCAAGTTGCTCAAGGTTTTCTTGTTTCGCGTGCAGTGCTGAAGGCTGCACCCTTCACGTCTATCTCCCCCAAACTTCACTGTACATATCTAACTACTTAATTAATAAGACATTGCTATTTCATTTTTGTCGGCACCACCCTTGCAAAAGTTCTTTTTCGTTATCGAAAATTCATTATCGAAAAGGAACATAAATGAGCCTTTTCATCACTTTGATCACACATGCCGTAGCCATGAGCATCTTTGCAGTACCTCACGCCAAACCCTTACATCAGGTCCTTTCATGACCGATCTCACGGTGGTCCCGAACCACGTGCCTTTTTGGAAGTCCACCATTTCCCCGGTTTATTCGGTCGTCGTGGGAATCATGCTATTCCCATTACCCGGCTGTGGACCTGGTGGCAAGGAAGGAGGTGGGGCAGCGTTTTCGACAGCCGTAACCCCCATGGGCAACCTCGGTACGCTTGGTGTGGGATCCGGTCCAGGATCCCACAGTCATCGGATACTCCGCGTACTATGGAACGCGGTCAGCTGGACAACCAGGCCTGTGCTCGTACCAGGATGCCCAGTTCGTCAACGTACCAGCTACGACCATTGACGGACTGGACCCCAATACGCAGTACTATTTTGCAGTCAGCGCCTATATATAACGGATTGAGTGGACCCTGCTCGAATGAAGTGTCAACGGTTACCACTCCTTCCTCCTAGCCGGAAGGTCCTATCTCCAACCACCTCGCCTAGACTCTGTCAGGCCATGTATCCAGCAATCAGACTCTTCATTGACTCCCTCTATATGTTTTGTTAGCTTCCAGTCCTGCTGCGTTGCTGCCGACAGAGAAGATAAGGACAGTCTGCAGCGTCCTTCGTACTTATCCTGAAAGGAGTTCCGATGGCCAGCGCATCCCCATCGCCCGAAATGCTTACCGAAGTACACAATAAGGCCACCCAGCTCAGAATCGAGAGTGTCAGGGCGACAAGCGAGGCAGGCAGCGGCCATCCATCCAGTTGCTGTTCTGCTGCGGAGATCGTCGCCGCCCTGTTTTTTTGCATCATGCGATACGATCTGAAAAATCCCAAGGCTCCCAACAACGACCGTTTTGTGCTCTCGAAAGGCCATGCCGCTCCCCTGCTCTACGCAGCCTGGGCGGAGGCCGGCTTGTTTGCCAAGTGCGAGCTGCTCAAGCTCCGTACCTTAACCTCCGACCTCGAAGGTCACCCGACTCCTCGCTTATCCTTCGTCGACATGGCAACCGGCTCGCTCGGACAGGGACTCCCCGTCGGCATCGGCATTGCCCTCAATGCGAAGTTTGTCGACAAACTCGATCACAGAACCTACGTGTTGATGGGCGATGGGGAATCGGTCGAGGGATCCGTGTGGGAGGCTGCCGAGCTCGCGCGCCATCACGGTTTAGATAATCTGTGTGCCATCGTGGATATCAATCGGCTTGGTCAAAGCGATCCCACGATGCTGCAACATGACATGGAGGGTTATCGCTCCCGCTGGGCCGGCTTTGGCTGGCAGGCTCTGGTGGTTGACGGGCACGATCTTTCAGCTCTGCTCGCGGCATTCGATGTCGCAGCCAGCACCAAAGGCAAACCGACGGTTCTCCTCGCCCAAACGTATAAGGGCAAGGGCATCTCCTTCATGGAGAACCATCCGAACTGGCATGGGAAGCCGGTTGCCAAAGGCGAGGAAACTCAGAAGGCGATTGACGAATTGACCAAACAACTCAAGCCAAGCTGGGCTTCGGTTTCGATCGCAAAACCATCGACGCCGGTTCAGCGGCCCTCGTCTCTCAGTCCCCTCCCACCTTCTTCATACAAAATAGGCGACTCTGTCGCCACGCGCGAAGCGTTCGGTGTCGCACTTGCGGCACTGGGCGCGGTCAACCCGCTGGTCGTAGGACTAGATGCCGACGTAAAAAATTCGACCTATACCGATAAGTTCGGCAAGAAATTTCCCAACCGATTTTTTGAGAGCTTCATCGCCGAGCAAAGCATGGTTGGCGCAGCAGCCGGCCTCGCAGCTTGCGGCAAAATCCCGTTCGCGGCGACATTTGCCTGTTTCCTCGCTAGGGCATACGACTTCATCCGTATGGCGGCCATCAGCCAATCGAATATCAAACTGGTTGGGACGCATGTTGGCGTGAGCATCGGAGAAGACGGTCCTTCGCAAATGGGCTTGGAAGATATCGCGATGATGGCTGCGCAACCGGGCGTGACCGTATTGTATCCGTCCGATGCGACCTGTATGTATCAGCTCGTCGAAACGGCTGCTACACACAAAGGGATGGTCTACATTCGGGCCGGTCGCCCAAAGTGTCCGGTTCTGTACGGACCCGATGAAACGTTCCACATCGGCGGATCGAAGGTCATTCGCCAAAGCACGTTGGATGTTCTCACGATCGTCGCAGCAGGCGTCACGCTCTTCGAAGCCCTGAAGGCCTATGACAAATTGAAAGCGGTTGGCGTCTCTGTGCGAATCGTCGATCTCTATAGCATTGTCCCCATCGATCGGGCTACCTTGCTGGACAGCGCCAGAGCCACACAAGGCCGCATCCTCACCGTTGAAGATCACTATGCCCACGGCGGACTCGGCGATGCCGTCCTCAGCGCCGTCGGCACTGAAGGCATCAAGGTCCAGAAGCTCGCGGTTCGTGCGATCCCACACAGCGGGAAACCGGACGAACTCGTGGACCACTTTGGCATCGGAGCGCGATCCATTGTCGAAGCGGCCAAGCAGATCACCAAGTAAACAGGCCCGCGCGCCAGTCGGCAGCCAGCTCGACTACATTCCCCTTTTCAATATCTTGAGCGGGAAGGATCCGAGCGGATCCTCCACGATCTCACCCCATTCCACTACAGCAAGAACGAGTTCATCTTCCACGAAGACGAACCCACCGAGTGTTTCCACATCGTCAAGGAAGGGATGGTGACGTGCATCACCTCCACGCCGGGAGGCAAAGCGTGCGCGCTGAAAATGTTGTTGTTGGGCGACCTCTTTTGTTGTGATGCCGCAGCATTCAACGATACCTACCACCCGGGCAGCCTGCAACCGATGGGCGACGTTAGATCTTTCGCCTCAAAAAGAAACGATCCAAATCATGCGCACTGATCGAAGAGAGTGTGCCTTGATTTTGTCACCAGAAAGGGCATTCCATGCTCCGCCCGTACCCCCTGGTTCCAGCTGACTATGCCGACAAACATATGCCCGATGGCTGGCGGACGGATCCCAAAATCATCGCGAGGGGAAAAGGTTCTACACCGGCCTCGCCATCCTGACAGTCAGCAGCACCAGCTGTCACGGCAAGGACGGTAAACCGAAGAAAAGGGGGGCGCGGGATCTGCGTGACCCGAAAAACGTCTCTCGTTTCTAGGACAGCTTTGGTTCGGGCGAGTGTCGGAAGGGGTCTCGAAAACCACGATGAAGGTTTGGAAGAAGTTCCTGTCGGAGGAGCAGATTTGGCAGACTATCGCGTAGGAGCAGCAGTTCTCGTACGGGGGTAAACCAGCCAAACCCACAGATTACAACCCCCAATGATTGTAGCCCTATCAGAGCCATTCGGCTCCTATTGCGATAGGCACTAAGGAAATGCTACAAGTCAGAGTCAAAGCAATACAAAATCAAAGGAGGCTGTTATGTCCATTAGCGTTTGGCGTACCGTGCGTAATCTCGGATTACTCACCGCATCTGTCTTTGCGCTGTGTCTTGTCATCACTCCAGGAGTGGTGTCGGCGGCGACCATTAAAGCCCAACTGGCGATCGCACCCAATGTTCCTCCTCCCATCACACGAACCGCCCCTGCCACCGTCGTGGTAAAACTTGAAGCTACCGAGTTCGTCGGTACGCTTGCCGAAGATACCAAGTATAGGTTCTGGGGGTTTAATGACTCCGTACCAGCGCCCATGATCCGAGTGAGGGAGGGGGATACGGTTGAAATCCATTTGAAGAACAGGAAGGACAGCAAGGAAAGTCACAATATTGACTTTCATGCGGTCACTGGACCAGGTGGTGGGGCCGCGATGCTCAATACCGAGCCCGGGGAGGAAAGGCGGTTATCGTTTAAGGCCATCAATCCTGGCTTCTTTGTCTATCACTGCGCCACCGCATCTCCATCCATTCCTGAACACATTGCGAATGGAATGTATGGCGCTATCTTAGTCGAGCCAAAAGGTGGGCTTAAAAAGGTAGACCGTGAATTTTTTATCATGCAAAGCGAGTTTTACACTACAAAGGGGACGGGCAATACCGTGGTGTATTCGGACAAACATGGCTTAGCGGAGCACCCCTCCCACGTGGTGTACAACGGCATGGCGGGCTCGCTTGTCAAAAATCCTCTTAAAGCCAAGGTAGGAGACAACATTCGAATTTTCTTTGCCAACGCTGGGCCTAACCTTGTCGCTTCGTGGCACATCATCGGCGAGATCTTCGACAGGGTGTATAAAGAGGGTTCCTTGACAACGCCTCCATTGGAGAACGTCCAAACCACCCTCGTGCCAGCGGCTGGCTCTTCCGTCGTAGAATTTAAGGTCGAGATGCCTGGAACCTACCTTTCGGTTGACCACTCGATCTTCCGCATCATGAAAGGCGCCGTTGGATATTTGAAGGTAGAGGGTCCCAAGAATCCGGCCATCTACAAAGGCCTGAAGTAATTCGCAGGCAGGTTGCAAAGGATGATTTCACAACACAGCGGCCCTAAGGCCAGTAGCGGCCAGGGCGTCACGGTCTTGTGAGTCAGGCCAACGTAACGCGATTGGCAGGGAGGGAGCGGCTTACCCCTCCGTCCCTGTCACACGATGGGTAGAAGAGATCATCCTGAATTCGGCGTGAGTGTCTGCGCATGGGCTGTGGCATGCGCGCGCAGAGGTTTCCGAAGAGCCGGAGTCGGACTTGCGCCACACGCAACCTAGTCGGTCGGGTGTGGAGTACGGCCCACAGCAATTCCGGATACCATTTGGGCTCCCATCGCCAGGACTTCAACGGGCCTGATGGGGACTCCCGAAGCCCGCTGATTGAAAGACCAGCGGGCTTTTTCGTTTTCGTGAGAGAGAAAAGCTCGCCCGTGGACTATTATTCCCCACCCTGGACTATTAACCATTAACCTGTGACTTTTCTTTTTCAGGCGGGATTCGGCGCCACGAACACTAAGACCATGAGTCGCCGGCTCGTATGATTCTTCACACCATGTTGTTCGCCTGCCGGTGCCATGGTCCCCTGCCCTACTTCTAATACCTGCTTCTCGTCCCCAACCTGGAATATCCCCTGTCCCTCAAAGACCAGATAAACTTTATCCTGCTCGCCGTGAATGTGGCCCTTTTGTTCCTGGCCCGGTTCAAAGCAATAGACATCGCAGAAGAACCGATCCGTCTGAAAGATATTGTTCTTCTTCATCTTCTCACAACTAAACTGTTGATAATCATACAGACTGATGACCTTCATGTGCTAGGCTCCTTATCAAGAATGAGCAGGATATTATGCGCTTCTATGGCAGATGAGACAGCGCTTTCAGGTACGCATTCTTGAGTTCGTCGAGCGCGGAGTTCATCACCGCCTTCAGATCGGTCCACTTCGCATCGGTCGCAGCCCTCATTTCATCCAGCTTATTCTTGGCGCTGCCCCACTTCTTCTCCAACTCGTTCATGGATTTCTGAAGCTCCGTCCGGGTAACCGCCGTCGTTTCGCTCGCCTTCCCCCGCAAGGCAATGATCTGCTTCTGTATGGCAACCAACTCCTCATGTGCCTTCCGTTGGAAGGCTTCCTTTTGTTGAACCGCATACTGCTTTGTCGCTTCAATCGTTTCTCGCGCCTCCTTGGCGATCTTTTCAGTATCGACAGGAGGCTCAGCCGCCATCCCCTGCAACGGAACCACCCCAATAATCCCGATCCAGACGAGGTCCAACAATGGATTACCTCTATTCATAATTCCACCTACACTTCCCGGGCTTGCCGACCTGGGGCAGAAGTATAGTCTGCCGGATTCACAAAGTCACGATGGCTCCAGCCACCCCATGAGCTTCCCTCGCTAGACTTTCAACAGAAACCAGCCGACAAAGGAAGGAAGCTGAAAGTACTTGAGAAGAACCAACGAGGAGCGCGCCCTCATGCCCCCTGAGACCCAGTCGGTAGCAGCTCTACTTGAGAAACTTGAACAAGCCCTGATTTAGAAACTTGAGAAGGGCGAAGTCAAGCTTTCGTTACTGTCCCACGTAATCAGCCAAGTGATGCCCCTGACTTCGGGCCCAGCCGCCGATGTTGCACAACTGTCTTTCCTGATCCTCTGTTAGGGTTGGGCCGAACGGAGGGTCGTATGCCACGTCGGCATCACACCGCCGACCAGATCCTCGTGACGCGGCGTGAAACCGAGGTCGCCTTGAGTCAGGGACTGCCCGTGGCCCAAGCCTGCTGGATCTGGGGCATCACGGAACAACCCTATTGCCGATGGTGCAACGAGTATGGCGGCTGGGACAACTACAGGGGGCAGATGACCGTCCTTCAACCGATTTCACTCTCGCACGCCATGCGACAGACTCCCAGCCGGTGCCCCTTCACAGCCAACTAAGTGTGGACCGTGTGGAGGCTCGTTACCTCGTAAAGTTGCCAAAGATGACCTACATCGATCAGCTGCGCAACGAACCCGCGCGTTCGTCACATTGACAGTTTTGCTGGGAATCGACGATTTGGGAAATGGACTACAAGACCGGGTATCTCGGAGTCTTTTAGAGGGACGGATGTGCCACCCCTTTACGGCTCCAGATCTCCGAAGAGCTTCGCCTGCGATTTCTCTGCGATCTTCAAAGCGCCTTGTCGAACCCAGACCTGGGCTTACAAGCAGGACAATGCACGGTGAGGGCCCAACACCCATGCTGATGCCGCGGCTCTGAACGTGAATTTCAGGATTACGTCAGACAAGGCCAATTCTGATCCTGGGAACGGTGGTTTGGTGGCCTATGATAAGGAAGCCCCGGCAGACTGGAACTTTGGGGTGCGCAACAGCGAGTAGAACAAACCGAAGATACTCGAGTGGCTGAACCAGTCAGGAGCCCGGACAATTCGCATTCCCTATCGAGCCAATCACACGGTGGTTTTTAACTCCGATCTTTTCCGCGAAACCGACGACATCACTTTCAAAGACGGCTACTTCAGCTGGCACATCAACGTTACGCTGCTCTCCAGCTATCAGCATCATCCCTGATTTTATTCCTCTCCGAGAGAAGCCGTAACACTATTCAGCTTCGTCATCCCGACTGTCTCGTTAGTAAGGCTCCATCTCCAACTCTTTTACCACGTGATGAAGTCTGGCCCATTTATCGGGCGTCAGGCCGACGAACTCTAACCCAAAGCTGTTGTCGCGATACCAGCGGACAATGGCTTGGTTGATCTGAATTGGCGGCTCGTCGTCCGACACTTTAATGCGAAGCTGGAGCGCCGTTCCAGACTTGACTTCGATAAGGCTATAGATGCGGCAGCCACGAATGGAGAGATCACCAAGAGTACCTTCGCCAGAGACGATATTGGTGGCGCTGAAGGAACTGCGAAACTGTACGGGAAACCGAGGATGCTTCCGATTCTCCATGCATCTAGACCCATCACTCAGTACACTGCTAACCTTTTATATTGCCAATTGGTCGTAATTCCGCCACTGATTTTGTAATTCCTGCACGATCAACTGATTCAACTACTTCAGAAATGTTTTTATAGGCGAACCCGGCTTCTTCAGCGAGCCCCGACATGGATACCGCTTTCACCAGGATCCCATGCCGCTTCATTTGCTGCTGAACCTGCTCGCCGCGGATGGCCTTCTTCGCCTGCGCCCGTGACATCGTACGTCCGGCCCCATGCATCGTTGAGCTAAACGTGTCACGCATCGCTCCTTCCGATCCGACCAGAAGATACGATCCGGTCTCCATTGAACCACCGCAGATGACCGGCTGACCCGTCGTGCGAAACCGCGGCGGCAGATCGGCACTGCCCGGCCCCAATGCTCTCGTCGATCCTTTGCGGTGCACGACCAGTTCCCCTTCCGAATACCGTTCAACCTTGGCTATATTGTGCGCCACGTCATAGACCAACTCCATCCCCAACTCCTCCGCTGATTTGCCAAAGATTGCGGCAAAGGCTTCGCGGATCTGGTGGGTAATTACCTGGCGGTTGGCAAAGGCCGTGTTCGCCGCGCAATTCATTGCCGCAAAGTAATCTTGTCCCTCGACTGATTCGAATGGCGCGCAGGCCAATTGTTGGTCTTTTACCGAGATCCCATATCGCCGCATCGCTTTTTCGAATACCTTGAGATAGTCGCTCGCGACCTGATGCCCAAATCCTCGTGAGCCACAATGGACCATAACCACGATCTGATCGTGACCGGTAATTCCCCAGGCAGCGGCGGTATCCTTATCAAACACCCGATCACTCGCGACCACCTGCATCTCAAGATAGTGATTGCCTGATCCAAGTGTCCCCAGTTGGTTGATGCCACGGCTGACCGCATGGTCACTGACTTTCGACGGATCGGTCTCCGCAATGCACCCTCCCTCTTCAATGCAGTCCAGATCTCGATGCCAACCGAATCCTTGCTCAATGCACCAGCGGGCACCATTGATCATGACCTGCTCGAACGAAGATCGGTTCAAGCGCACAAATCCGCTTTTCCCAACGCCAGCCGGGACTCGTCGAAACAGTTCCGTCATCAATCGTTCGAGATGTGGCTGAACGTCCTCATGTGTGAGATCGGTCCTGATGAGCCGCATCCCGCAGTTCACGTCATAGCCAACGCCACCAGGCGAAATGATCCCAGAGCGGACGTCGAACGCGGCCACACCTCCGATAGGAAAACCGTAGCCCCAATGCCCATCCGGCATGCAGAGCGCGTAGCGTCTGATTCCGGGGAGGCACGCCACATTTGTGACCTGTTCGAAGACCCCAGAATCCATGGATTCCAAAATAGCCGGCGTGGCATAGATCCGCGCAGGAACGAGCATCCCAGCCTTTTCGGATGGGGCAATCTCCCAGACTTCATTGGTGATACGCATCACCCGCATTTGTGTGTTGAGTTTCATCGGGACTCCAGTCAACGGTCATCGGTCATAGGTCATTTAGAGCGGACCGCCGCTCATCACGCATCACGTCCTTATTACACATCCAGTACCACCCTGACCGTCCATCGCCCTCCCTCACCCACGAGCCGATAGAGATGCTTGGTGACTCCCTTCACATCAGCCCGAAGCTCCTGCGTCGAAACATTGACCGTCTCTCCATAGAGCAGTGCATTCAGTTTCCACAAACCATCTTCTTGTTGGGTGAGCCTGACATCTGACTTGCTGAACACCACGCAGGCTGCATCTTTCCAATAAACCAGATCAGACAGCCAATCAAACAAGAGCGCATCAGGATCTTCGTCTTCCCGGTCAATCGCCTGCTGCCACGTGGACCCAATGGTCTCCGGATTGGCCAACGCCTCAATCACGGCGTTTGTCGCCCCCTGGAAAACGTCTTGGAGCGAATCGCCGCAGGCATCGAATGCGAGATCCGCGATGGCGATATCGTCCAAGAACTGAAACGTATGGGGCATCAGTACACCAAGAAAAAATTGATTGACTGGCGAGAGAACTGCTCTAGCTAGAAGGCCTTGAGGCATAGAAGCCAGTTCAGCAGCCTGCGAAACACCCATTTCGGCACAGCCGAGCTTCGATGACCTGCACGTCTTTGACATGGGCGGAACATCCCCGCAGGATGCTCAAAAAGGACGCCCAGCAAGAACGCAGCAAGCGAGGAACCGCGGCGTACTCTTTTCGGTACGGGAAGCCTCTGCGCGAAGCGAGAACGCCGCTGGCGAACTTTTTCAGTATCCTGCTAATCCAGCTCGAAGGTCTTCGGAAAGTCGGTGAGATTGCGGCAGCCATCCTTCGTGACAAGGACCATGTCCTCGATCCGAACGGCCCCTAATCCAGGATAGTAGAGTCCTGGTTCGACCGTGACGACATGGCCTTCTTGCAGAAGGGAGCCGGTTCGACTGATGCGAGGCGCTTCATGGATATCCAATCCCACCCCATGACCAGTGCCGTGGAAATAGCCTTGCATGCGCCCGTTCATCAATCCGGTCTTGTATCCTGCCTTGTCGAAACGCACGCAGATGCCTTGATGGATCTTCATCCCATCGGCGCCATCCTTGATCTTGTCAATGGCCTCTTCTTGGGCATCTTTCACGGTTTCATACAGCCGCTTGAGCTCCGAACTGGCCGTTCCTCGAAGGACCGTGCGTGACATGTCGGCAAAATAGCGGCTCGAGACCGATCGAGGAAACACGTCGAAAATAATGCTGCGGTCTGCCGACAACGGCCCGCTGCCTTCATGGTGCGGATCACACGCCTGTTCCCCGCCGGCCACAATCGTGTGTTGTGCCACGCAATCCCGCTCCATCAGCCTCACGTTGATTAGCTTCTTGATTCGCTCGGACGTCAGTGCGTTTCCGTCGGCCCATAACTGACCATTCTTGATCGTGGCCTGACGCAAGACCGCATGCGCCGTCGCTACGGCTTCTTCCGTGGCACGTTGCGCCGCCTCGATATGCCGGACCTCTTCAGCGGTTTTCACCACGCGTTGTTCGTAGAACGGATCCCGCTTGGGCTTGAGGCTGTACCCCAACTCCTGTAATCGTGTGGCATAGATAAAGGGAAAATTAGCTGGCACCAAGAGCTGACGGATCTTGGACGCATTCAAGACAACATGCGCGATATCGACAGTCGTCGGATACTTAATCCCCTGCCCTTTCGCCTTCTGTTCGATCTCGGAATAGGACAATACCCGGTCTACCGAGGCTTGGGCCATGGCGCGATCCATCTCCAGATCGCTCATGACCATCAATCGCTCACCTTTGATTTCGAGATAGATAAACGAGTCCGGTGCGATGAATCGTGTCGTGTAGTAGAGATTCGAATCGCCCTCACTGGCGGCGATAAACAGCGTGGCCACTTCTGGTTGGGAAGCCATGGTGCGTTTCATGAATCAATTAGCGAGATGACGACGATGGATGGAGAGGCTGAGGCGACGCATACTGGTTGCAGTCCGTGGATCCTCTGCGCGACGCGAGAACGAAGCTGGCGGACATTTTCAACATGTGGGTCGGATGCTAGCATGGGGTTTATGGTCGGTCAAGGAGTTGCAAGAACGGGTTCAGGTACCAGCATAGCTTCTGGCCCCGCTTTATTCTCCTCATCAGGCGTTATGAGATCGAACGGAAGCGTCAACGTATTCGTTAAGACATCGACCGCAAGTTGGGCCAACCCTGTAAGACCCGTCGCAAAGGACTTCATCGGCAGATAGGTCACTTCGGGATCTTCCACGGCTCCCTTGATGGTGAAGATCGCGGTCGCCAATCCCTTACGGTTACCCGCAAAGATTCGCCCGAATAGCGGGATCGTCTTGAGGAATTGTGAATATGACCCAAACGGGCTCACAGCCACCACAAAATCCAGCTGGTCAGTCGGCAAATCATAGTTCCCCGCCCCCGTGATCTTGAGAATCGGACTATTGATGATCATGTTTTCCGTTTGAAACAAGCCATTCTGGATCACGATCGTCCCGGCAATCTTATTGTAGGGCAGCCCTTCCTTTTCGAGATCAACTTTCCCTTGCAACACAGCCGGGAGATTTAATAGGCTGATGATCTTCCACACCGCCCGCTCTTTTGATTTGAGAATGCGCCCGTTTTTCAGCAACACCTCCGCCTTCCCATTGAGTGATGGATAAACTCCATGGGGATTGCGTCCATGTCCGCGAATGGAGCCGCGCAACCGCATCCGCCCGGACACGCCATGAATCTGGGTATTCGTCAACTTCAACAGGTCATCCACTTGCATCCGGGTGGCTCGGAAAGTGAGGTCGATATCCGCTGGCGACTTCTGCGGAAGTTGCATCACCATGCGCCCGGCCACCTGTCCATGTGTTGATTCGATGGAAATACGATCGACATCGAACACCCCGTCCTGGATGTTCAACCGTGCCGACAGCCCGCCGAACTTCATGTGTTTATAATGTCCGCGCGCGACCGAAACTGACACCGTCACTTGACTGGTGGCTGCCAAGGTTTCGAGAAATTCACGCATGGGCGTGCGTTCGCCTTTGGGAATCAGGAGATCCAGATCAAGATAGTTCGATTCGATTTTGCCGGTGATCATGGGCTTGGCTGTCCAGTTTCTGATGGTGGTCTCCAAGGCGACGTCGCTGTCTTGAATCTTGAACGACAGCCGCTTGACTTCGGCGCCATTGCGCACCAGCTTCACTCTGGCATAGAGATCCTGAATGTGGCCCTCGATTCCTTTGGCCCGCATCAATCCGTTCGTCAGCGCCGCCCACCCGGTGATCTGCCACGCCGTCCAATCCGTTCCCTTCCCCTTTATATCAAGGGAGATTTCGAGGTTGCCCGCCTCAAACATGCCTTTGGAAACCCATTCGGGCAGACTCGACAATGAAAGCGTCCCTGTCGACACCGCCGCATCGATTTTGTAGCGATCACCGAGCTGTATGACCCCCTTGGCAGGAATCCGCATCGACGGCAGGATCAATTCCACGCGATTCATGGTCACGGTGTTAGCCCTGCCCACGTCGCCCTCAAACTCCACGGTGGCCGGCGCTCCGATAGGTTTTTCAACCAAGCCCGGCAAGAAGACCTTCGATTCATCGAGCACCACGGCGCCACGGACATGCGGCGTTGCCGTAGAACCGGACAGCACGACGGTCGTACTGAGAATTCCCTCGAACGTACCCTGCGACGTGATCGCGGTGAGAGGGGCAAGTTGCACAATGTGCGCCGCATCGCCGCGCGCGCACACCACAAAATCTTGAAACCGACTCGTGGTCCCGCCGGTCATGGTCCCTTGGACTTGTACGACCGTGTCACCGAGATGACCGGTGACTTGATCAAGCTGTGCGGACCCATCGGCCAAGATGATTCGCCCACGCATTCCCGTGAGACGTACCGGCAACGCGACGTGGTTGAGGCTCATGTAGCGAGTTGTAATCTCTCCACCGGCAAAGGTGACACCGTCGGGCTGGTTCAGCGGGCCCACGAGACGAAATGTTGCCTGAGCCTTGCCTTCCACATTCCGAATGCCGGCAAACAATCGCGTCAATCGTTTGGCCTTCACGGTCTTCGCGAGGGATTGCAACAAATGGGACGCTACCATATTGCCCGTGATCTCAAGTTCGAGCCACGGACCCGCCTCAAGAAACGACACCATCGCCTTCCCATCCGTAATCTGAATCGCTCCATAGATCCCTGTCACACTGGCGACGCGAACGCGCCCGGCCTCCACGAACACCACCGCAGCCAGGTTTTTCGCCGCAACACGGTCTTGGCCGATCAATCCCTGTCCTCCCTGCACGTGAAACTCCCCAGTCGTCGAAAGTTGGGGCCTGGCCGTGGCTGACCCTGTCAAAGTCGCGTTCATCACTTGCACTTTGCCGTCGATCTGGTGATCGGCCAACAGTGCGCGGAACTGCGGGTTTATCCACTCTGTGGGAATGGCTTCCAGCAGTTCCGGCAGTGCGAACAGAGAACTGCTGAAGGTGACCGCAAAAGTCGGCTGTGGGGTCAGTAGGCCGGCAAGATTGGCTTTCCCCGTCAGCGTCATTTTGTTAAAATGCGCCGTCATGTCCGAAAGCACCATGTCATACCCCGCCACCCCAGGCATAACCCGCACGGAACTTTGGAGATTCAGTACCCCATGAAGATGCTCAGAAGCCGGCCGAGACCCAAGGAAGTTCGCAACTTCGTGAATTTTGAGATCTGCGGCGTCAATGTGACCGTCAAACTGGAACACAGCCCCTGGTTCGGCTGGGTCTTCACTGGATAATAACACCGGTTTATCTGATCGTCGGATCACTCCATCGAGAGACACGGCAGACACTCCCTGTTCACCCAGATGAGCCGCCGACACGTGAAGCTCTGCGAGACCACGACTGGCCCGAATCAGGAGCCCAGCCTCTACACGCTCCAATTTGATGGAGCGGACTCCATCAGGCTTGGTGGCATCGATCACCGTGATTGTGCCGTTGACGAGTGTGGCCTGTTGGATCCTGAACGTCCGAGCCATCATTTCTATCGTGCGCTGGCCCGTGGTTGCCTGATCGTTCAGACCCTCCAGCACATTCCAGTGCCCGGTTTCGCTACGTCGGAGCGTGAGCATCGGTTGCTCGATCAGCAACCGCTTGCCCACGACTTGCTTGCGGAGGAGCGGAACCAGGCGCAAGACCAGATCTACTCGCTTGGCTGTCAACACAACCCGATCTGAACTGGGGTCATGAATAGAGACTTGGGATAGCTCCACGCGAATGCGCGGAAAGAGCACGACCTTTACCCGATGGACCTCGATTTTTCTCCCAAGGCTCTCCTCAAGTTGCTGCAAAACAAAATCCTTGAGATAGTCTTGGCCGGTCAGCTCCCTGGAAAACGACAGGAAGACGAGGGCGAGCACCACCAAGGCGAAAATGATCACGAGCCCAAGCCGAAGACGGGACACTCCACCTCCTCAAGAATAGGCAACGTTCGCGTAATATTTTACCGGATCAATGAAGTGAAATCCACCAACACTGCATCGTACAAGGGAATCCCCAACAAGAAGATTTTCACTCATTGAAGCGGCCATCACACTTTGTCCCGTCCGGATGTCCGTTGAAGAATTTCGTATCGACTTGCCGGTTTTCCCCCTTAAAACAAGTCAATTTCTCGTCGGCAAAGTTACTTATTTCACTCTCGACTTAGGATACTTCTTGTAATCGGACCTCGTTTCTCCCCGAACGCTTCGTTTCAGACAATTGTGGGCGTACTAAAGCAGACTGCGTCGCTATGACCGTCGTTGTCTTTAGTTTGTGTCCTGCTCATTCTGCTTGCGCCGCGAATACATCCACCCCTACCAACACTTTCGCCTGGGTTCGGCCTTGAAGGTGATCGTGCGAGCGCTCGTGGTTGTACCGCTGGCGAATCCTTGTCAGCTGCTCATCTACATTCTACTCGCGTGTCAGTGACCGCTGCTCCAAGGTTTGCATCACGGCACCGTTGAATCGTTCGACACGCCCATTCTGCTATGGACAGCCTGGCTCGATGCGCTGCTGTCGAATGCCCAGCAGCTAGAGGCCGAGTCTGAATACGCGGAAGACCAACGCCACTTCATTGTCCGTCCGCACGAACTGCAGCCATCCGGACCGTCTCACGGCTTCGTTGAGTTCGCGCAGTAGCGTAACCGGGGATTTATCCGACAGTCGTTTCAACCGAGACGGGCACGGCTGGCATGATCGAGAATCGCCAGAGCACGATGCGCCCAGCCGCCCTGGCCACAGGGGATTATGCGTCACTTCCATCGCCCACCGTTCATTGCCCGACTGGCCGGACTCACCCAGCCGAGTACGCGGGGGCGTGGCGTACAGGATAGCTGATGGACCAATCACCGTTTCTGTTTGTGTACCTGCTACACCGCTTTTCGATTCACCACGATCCCTTCTTGCCCCGGAGCAACGCCCAGAGGTGCTGATATCCGAAGGTCGGATACAGCTGAATCAACCGCCGCAGCGGTTCGATCCAGGGCAGTTCTGCTGCCGATCGTCGTCGTCCGGTCTTCACCGGACGATGCAAGCCCGCTCGTCCCACATTCCCAATACCCGACAACTGCGCCTTTCCGAGACACCCCACAGCGTGGCCCTCACGCATCGAATGTTTTCCGGTCTAAAGGACACGGTATCAAGGCCTCCCATAAATAAGATGTCATTTTCAAGGACAAGATCACCGATCTTCTTGAGCTTCTTGATCTGCTCGTCCTTGAGGGCCTCCTCGTCCTTTGGGCGGCTCCGCAAGACGTTCTCCGCCCCGAACCGAATCTTCTCCCGCCAGTCTTCAATCTAGGCTACGGTCAAGCCGTGCGTCCGAGCCGCTTCGACCCCCGTGGTTTCGCCCTTTAAGATGCTGACTACCAGCGCCGCACGCCCTTGGCCGTCCACCGCTCAATCGGCTGCGTTGATTCGGTTGCCATGTCCCCTTCCCCGGCCCACGCAGGACCATGTCGCAGCGGTGGTCTCAATTTCGAGTGGAGCAGGATCGCTCTCTCCCCTTGACCTGCCCCCTATAAATAAACCAGGCCGGATGTAGCGTTAGGATTCCGACCGACGGAAGGAGGGGGCATGGCACGCAAACGGTATCCGACCGAGGAGATCATCGGGCATCTGCGGACGATCGAAAGTGAGATGGGCAGAGGCCTTGGACTGGTGGAGGCTTGTCGCAAGTTGGGGATCACGGAACAGACCTACTATCGGTGGAAGAAAGAGTACGGTGGTTTGCGCGTGGATCAGGCCAAACGGTTAAAGGGCCTGGAACAAGAGAATGCCCGACTCAAGCGACTCGTGGCGGACCTCTTCCTGGACAACAGCATTTTGAAGGAGGTGGCAGCGGGAAACTTCTAAGCCCGGCCCGATGCCGAGAAACGGTCTGCTATGTGCCGGCCATGTTTTCGGTCTCTGAACGCCGGGCCTGTCGAGTCGTGGGGCAATGCCGGGGCACGCAACAGTATGTGCCCATCAAGGCGGACGACGAGGAGTCTCTGCGGACGCGGATCGTCGCGCTCACCCGTGAGTATGGGTGCTATGGGTCTCGTCGAATCACCGCGCTGTTGCATCAAGAAGGCTGGCGGGTGAACCACAAACGCGTGGAGCGGCTGGGGCGACAGGAGGGGCTCAAGGTGCCGCAGAAGCAGCCGAAGCGAGGCCGACTCTGGCTGACTAACGGTTCCTGCGTACGGCGGCGACCGGAATATCCGAACCATGTGTGGGCGTATGATTTTGTCATGGAACGCACTCGGGATGGGCGGCCCTTGAAAATGCTCACCGTGGTGGACGAATGCACGCGGGAGTGTCTGGCCCTTGCGGTGCGCCGCCGTATGAGGGCAAGCGATGTCCAGGAGGTACTGGGGGAGCTGTTCCTGACGCATGGCTGTCCGACACACATTCGCTCGGACAATGGACCGGAGTTTATCGCCACGGCTCTGCGGGCCTGGTATCACTTGCTGACCGTCGTGCCCTTGTTCATCAAGCCGGGCAGTCCCTGGGAGAATGGCTATAGCGAGAGCTTCAATGGCAAGTTCCGGGACGAATTGCTAAACGGGGAACTCTTCTATACGCTGCGGGAAGCGCAGGCCATCATTGAACGCTGGCGGCGAACCTATAATCACGTCCGGCCCCACAGCGCCTTGGGCTATCGGCCACCGGCTCCTGAAGCATGCGTACTAACAGAACAGGTGGCCTAATCACTGGGGGCAGGTCACTGCGGCACGCCGTGGCTTCTGGCATACCGCACACCGAGGTTGTACTGGGCCTTGCGTCTCCTTGTGCCGCGGCCTTTTCATACCACTGCCGAGCTTGAACATAGTCCTGGGGGACACCATAGCCCCTGTCATACATCAGGGCAAGGTTGTACTGGGCGTCTGCGTCTCCCTGCTCGGCCAGTGGTCTCCACTCACGCAAGGCTGTTGCGTAGTCTTTACGGTTATAGGCATCCATCCCTGCTTGAAAATCGGCCCATGCGGGCACGGCGAGACAGACGATCGACAGCACAAGGGCGATGGAGAATCGGAGAGAGATAGGCATGGGAGCCTCGCAGGGAGGGTGATTCTAGGAGGGGAAGGATCAAACCGCAAGGCGGTGCGTGGGGAAATATTTGTATTCGTCTCTAGCGGTGTAGATGCCTGGCACGGAGTACCCTACTAATTCTTGGATCACTTGCCAGGGAAAGTTCCAAGATTACGGTGTTCTTTGTAAGACTCATATGACTCGTTGAGGACTAACGCTAGGTTATCCAGTCGCTGGGTAATTGTATCGAGAGTGTTAAGGAGAGCATCACGATCCTGTGTGCCTATGGCGAAAGCTGTCTCCAATTTCAGACGCTCGGCCAGTGGGTACCAACATGGTCCATCCCCATCTTCATCTCGAATGACGACGGGAAATCGGGTATGAGAAGGGCTTATGCGAGATAACGCGTTCTCGTAGGAATCTTTCAAATAATGGAAGGTCGCTAAGTTGCGCGTTCTGTAAAGCAAGTCGCGTATGGAGGGATCTGTACCGCATCGTACAGTGCGCAAACGCTTCAGTGCTTCCAATCCCTCCTTACTTAGTCTCTTTACTAGCCGTGCATGGAAGTCTGGTTCGCGCTCAAGTTCCTGTAGCGCCGTCATGGCTTCGCAGAAAAAGGAAGCGATCACCCGTAGCTTTACAAATCGTCGATCTATCTGAATGATCTTGTCTGCTTCCTCGTCCATCAAACACTTGTCCTCCGATGCCCACACAGCCAATGCTTTTAGATCGTTGTATGCAGCCATTAGCCGTAGCAAGTCGATCGCTATAGGATCGTTTGCAGGGAACGAAAGGGGGATAGAACTACAGAATTTCATCTTCTTGGACAATGCTATTTCCCCTTCGGCAGCAGCCCCTTCCGCTCCAACTCCTGATTGCAACGGCTAATCCCTTGTCCTTTTTCGCTCCTCGCTTTTTGGTACAGAGAGGATCAATCCCTTTCTCTCAAGTTCCTTGATATGAGCCACAAAAAGTTCACGGATATATGTCTTGGCGGACTTTTTGTGGATGGCCGCCGCCGCCCGGATTTTATCCATGACCGCTCTTGGAATATCGCGTAGTAAGTAGCCAACCAGTTTCGCCTGATCGTTTCTCTTTCCCATGCCGTTGACATCCTAGCAAATATGGAGAAAGTCATCAATTGACATCGATAGATACTATTGATACTATCTGTATCACCAGAGACATGAGGAGAATCTCACATGAAGAAGATGGTACGGATTCTGGTCCAAGTTCCAGTTTCTCTCAAAGCTAAACTCGACGCCTTGCGGCATCAGGGCTACACCGCGGAGGGATTTATTCGGCATGTGTTGGAGCGGGAACTCTCACATCCCACCATAAAGGGGCGGAAAGGACGGTGAGTCATGGGTGTGAACGTACGGGAACGGCCAGGCAAGGGCTGGTATGTGCTTATCAACTGGCAGAACAAGCGGAAGGCCAAGTTCTTTGGAAAACACAAAGCCGTGGCGAAGGCGTTCGCAGACAAGTTCATCGCCAAGCTGAAGTGGGCTGAGCAGAATGGCGAGCCACTGTTCCTCTCTCAACCCGATCTCGCGATGCCTACCGTTCAAGCGTATCTTGAAGACTGGCTCACAACCTATGTGGCAGTCCATTGTAAGCCGTCTACGGCAACGGATTACCGTCACGTGATTCACCGGCACCTGCTCCCGACCTTCGGGGATCGTCGGCTCTCGAACGTGACGCGGGCTGACGTGAAACGGCTGATTGCCACCCTCATGGCGCAAGGACTCAAACGGCAGACCATTCACAATATTCTCACGCCACTCAAAGAAGCGTATCATCACGCGATGGATGATGGGCTCATCAGCAGCAACCCCGTGGTTCGGACCGGACGCTTGACGCGCAGCCAGGATGATCGGCGGGCGCACATCATTCCGTTGACGGCAGAGGAAGTCCGCACGGTGCTCCAGACGGCTCAGGAGACATTGCCGGTGCTGGCTCCCCTACTCCTGTGTGCGGTCCGAACCGGAATGCGGAAGGGTGAATTGATCGGGCTGTGCTGGGAGGACGTGGACTTTCGGGGCGGGTTCATTGAGGTACGGCGGAGTGTCACCCGTCGAGCGGTCACCAGTCCCAAATCACACAAGATCCGCCGCGTGGACATGAGCCCACAACTTCGGGACTGTCTCAGACATCTCAAGGAACTCCGACAACTCGATGCGATGGCGACTGGGCAGGAAATGGCCGCGTGGGTCTTCATTTCTCCTCACGGGGATCGGTGGGCCGATCAAACCTTGCGACGAGCCTTCTATCGGTGCCTGGAGCTCGCAGACCTGTGGCGGGTCCGGCTTCATGACCTCCGACACACGTTTGCCTCGCTCCTGATTCAGCAGGGCGCGAATTCGAAGTATATCCAAGAACAGCTGGGCCATGGGAGCATCCAGGTCACCATGGACATCTACGGGCATCTGTTTGCAGGAGATCATCAGCACATGGTCACTCGGCTCGATGACCCACAAGAAAACCATTCGCTTCAGCCTCCATTTGTGCTAGAATTTAAAACCCAGCCGCAACCTCAACTGGTGAGCAACCTCAACTGGTGAATGGAGCGGCAGCAACACACTAAGTGATGGAGAAGACATGGATGGAGAGGTGGCCGAGAGGCTGAAGGCAACGGTTTGCTAACCAGTTTTAGCAGTCCACACTTTCAATGAGTTAGAGCGCAACTTCTTATCTGGCACCGTGTTACGCGGTCTATAGCTGTCAGTAGTAGACAGAAGTAGTTTCAGAAGTCTATCATTTCGCTAGAGCCTCAGCGCATAAATCAGCACATGAAAATGATACGGCTGGCTAAGGAGGGAAGCATGAAAATCTTACTAGGCTTCATCTTAGGGCTTCTAGTGGCGATCGGGAGCCAGGCTGTGGCCGAGACCTTTATCGAAACGGGCCGCGAGTCCACGATACTCTGGGGTAGTGAAGGCACCCGCATCGAGATCATGCCCAGCGGCAACTATTACCTGTCCAAGGACGGTCAGATTGTCGACGACGGCTATGTCTCGCGTCAGCAACCTCCGGCTGATTTTCTTACGCCGAACCCCTGCTAAAGTTGCATTTTTTATTTAGGCTGGGAATACCAATGTCGTCACGCTCGGCATTGCTTCCAGCCCCTCTTAGCCCGCCTCGTGTCGCTCGTTTGCCTGGTTCCCGCAGTAATTCCCCTAGTCGTCTGAGCGCCTCAATTTTGATTGCGTCGGCGTACTTGATCGCGTGCTCACTTTAGCCCGTTATGTGTGCTGGCCGACTTTTATCTTTGATCTGCCCGCCGTCATTTTTCGTACATACCTGCGTCGGCTCCGCTTAGTTTCCTCTTCCTTGAATCGGTCATAATTCCGGCGCCGTCGCTCGCGTTGGTGGACGCGGTTTTCATGCTGTTTGCAACAAAATGTTCGATCGCCCTTATGAGGACGTCGGAGAGGTACAAAGACTCTTCCGCATTTAGGATCATTGCAGACATAAAAATCATTATCTGGAACGCGTTTCAATAATTCCAGCAGCGCCAGCGTAACCATCGTCTGGATTTCCTTGCACCGATACCTCTCGGCGAACCCCCGCTCAGTGGGCACAATGTACGCGGTGTATTCCCCAACCGGGATTCGAGCCGGTTGCCTTGTGCGCAGGCTCTCCAGTGCCGCCTTCCACATCGATTAAAGTAAAAAGTTTCCCCGGTGAAGTTAAAACGAAAAAGCATTACCCGGAAGGGTTCCTGACATATTTCGTACCGTGCGTTGGCATAGATCAGGGACCTGGACGGGCCACTTTTCTAGGTGTAGGCAATTGCTTTGCTACTGGAAACTTCCCTGCAAATATTAATCTGCTAGCCTGTTTCGCAATACATCCTGAACCAGGGAAACACCAAGTTACCATACGATATGGTTCTGATCAGGACCATATGCAACCCGTGTATGAAGACAATATTGAGACCGACTACCCCTTACAAGAAATGCGATATAACCCGCAAGTATCGCTTTACGTTCCTTGCGCAGGAGACTATTTTTTGGAACTCTGGTTAGACGCATATCGATTAGCACGCAAGCCTTTTGTCGTTGCCGACGTAATACCAGAAATGAAAGCCAGTGTGGCACCTGATCAAGAGATTATTCGCAAGCAGAAGGCCGCTCTCATGGAGCATCAGATGACTCGCGCCGACCCTGAACTAGCCTCTGGTGAGACAATTCTCAGCTTTATGGTTCCGTGTGGTAGGGCTGAAATCAGAGAGATAGAGATTTTGTTTGATGGCATTGGATCGGTTGTTTTCCCACCCAAATTCCCAGCAAAAATGCGTCATAACCTCGTTATTGGATTTCGCGTGAAGCCAGGAACTTACCGATTACGAGCGGAACTCATTGAATCAGCCACGCGCGTGGTGATGCCAGTCTTCACGACAGTCATAGAAGCACTCCATCAATTTCGAGAAGTCCAATCACAAGGTGACATCGTTCTTTCTTTTCCGAGACAAGGAATCTATGTGCTTGATGTGTATCTAAACGAGAGCCGCATAGCGCGGTCACATTTCGTTGCTGATAACGTCAATGCCCCTATATTCTATAAATTGCGTCAGCAAGAAATTGACCGTATTAAAGGCGGAGAAACGCTCATGGTTGTTCGTGATTCCATTCAAGAATCAGAACCTACCCCATCCTAAGAAAAGACGCGGGACCGCCTGGTTTTGGGGCAGCGAAAGTTTTTCTTGACAAGGTTGACATCAAATAGTAATGTTAGGATTGTGAAAGCCAAAACCAAACCCAGGCGCGTCAAAAACCAACACCGACTCGGCCCTAAGCTCTATCTGCAACTTGGTCGAGTGATACCCGCTACACCCCTCGGGGTGCTCGGCGGGTTCATCACCCAAAAACTTCGCGAGTACGTCGAACCAGAGCGCGCGGGCACACCTAAAGGCGAGCCCATCGGCTTGTCGAAGAGAAAGTTTCATGCTGCGTTACTGAGTCTCACCTCCGTCGGTCTGCATCAGGTCGCAAAGGAAGTGGGCGTGTCGTATGGGGTTCTGCGGATATGGCGGACGGAAGAGATATTTCTGAAAACGAGCCTCGGCCTGATACTCGAATTTACGCAAGGGCCTTTTATAAAGGCGGTTTCTGCGTCGATGGAACTGTTTCTCGATCCGACGTTACCGGTCAAGTGTGAGCCAGGGGTTAATGCGGATTCCGCACAGACTCACCGCCTCGCTGGGTTTGACGATGCCAAATTTTACGCGGCGGGGCTGACCCGCTATCTCCTCGATGAGTTTGGCCGGCACCATACGCGGGCGATGAAGGCCGAAGTCAATATTTTTGCCGTGCTCGACTGGGCCAGGCCACTGGTACACATCCTTCGATCGATCACTCCCCAACGAGCGCAGGCTGAACACCTCCGCCGAGTATTCGTGATCCTCCTGGCGCAACTGCAAAGCGGTGCCTTACAGAATCCATCACTGAAAAAGTATTGGGTCGGCATTGCCTATCCCATAGGGCTCCTAATCCGGGATGTGTTGAAAGACTAGACGGTAGTTTTTGAATCGATATGATTAACCCATACTGACGATGATTAATATATCGGATCGCTGTTGAGATGTGAATGGAAAACCTACGTGAACTCTCCCCATCTTACAAAACATCACTCCTCGATCCGTTTACCGAGAGACTCCCGCACATTTTAACCGAAATTGAAACCGAATGGAGAAGGCTGGTCACAGAGGAGAAGCCGGGGCCGGTGGACAGCCCACGGGAAAGTTTGCTCCGTGTGGCCCATCATGCCCTGGCAGGCGTGCTCGATCTTGAGGATGCGGGCCAATGAGTCTAGCCCCAGCACATCTCGCTGATCTGCGTGCTAGTGGCCTCACGGACGAGACCATCGCCGCGTTGCACATAGAGAGTCTCCGCCCTGCCGACATTCCAGTGCATCAAGCTGAGTCCGCTTACCGATTGCCCTACCATGATCTCGATGGGAGCCAGAATTGTTTTGCCCGCGTCAAGTTGGTTCCGTCGGTCGTCGATCACAAGGGACATACCCAAAAGTATTGGCAGCCCGCGGGAACTCAACCTGGTTTGTATTTTTCCCCGACCTTCTTTAACTGGCAGACCGTTGCGCGGACGGCTGGCTCGGAGATCGTGATTGCTGAGGGTGAGAAGAAAGCCGCGGCTGGGTGTCAAGCTGGTTTATTTACGGTCGGTGTTGGCGGGGTGTGGAGCTGGAGAACGACCATTGCCAACGGCGAACGCTTAGTGCTCCCGGCGTTCGATGCGTTTCAGTGGACGACCCGGCCTGTCCTAATCTCCCCGGATAGCGATGCGTGGCACAAGGGGAAAGAATTCAAGATCCTCGCCGGGTTTTTCGCTCTTGCAAAAGAATTGGAGTCTCGGGGCGCATCGGTTGAGTTTGTCGTCCTGCCTGATGCTTCCGGCCACAAGTGTGGGCTCGATGATTGGCTGCTCATTGCCGGCAATGACGCAGAATATAGCTGGCCGAAGTTAGAACGCCGACGCCTCGATGATTCGGACTTCGCCTCACTCACGGCCTGGTGGCAAGGATGGAAAGAGAAGCAGACGACACAGACTGCTCTCCGGGAACGGCAAGCCGAGCAGCTTGAGCACACTGAGGTAGCGGGCCTCCATACCGTCACCTCTGCCACGCATAGTGTCCGGTTCCTGTTCGATCAGCTCCATACTCAACGCAACTCGATCATGGCGGAACTCACCATCACCGTAGGCGGGACCGAGGTGCTGTCTCTCAAGGATATTGGCCTCAAGAACAACAAGGGGCAAACTGAAATTGCAAACGGACTCGAAAAAATCACAGGAAAAATCCCGTGGAAAGTCCTATTCCCTAAAGCCTGTTCGATGGTGCTGGTGAGGCATCGTGAAGGGGACCCGTTACGCCGGCTGACAGTGGAGACTCCCATCCCTTCCCTTACTTACCAAATCAACCCGTTTGTGTTTCAGAATAAGCCCACGGTGCTCTACGGCGACGGCGGGCTTGGGAAATCCTCGCTCGCGCTGCTTTGTGCCATGCTCTGCTCGATGGGGGAGACCGTCGCGGGGATTCGAGCCCTAAAGGGAAACACCCTCTATCTCGATTATGAGGACAGCTACGACGTGCATGTGCGGCGCATGCAAGCGATCGCAGCGTGCCACCCCTGCCTCGCCCGGGCCGAGGTGCGCTATCAATTTTGCAACGAGCCGCTCCCGACTCTCACCCATACCTTACTGCGCCGGATTCAAAGCGAAGAGATTACGTTTCTCGTATTAGATAGTCTTGCCGCGGCTACGGGCGGGGATGCGGGGCCGGAAGCCGCCAGCAAAATATTTCGCGCCATCCGCACCTTGAATGTCGGCACGTTCATTCTCGCCCATGTGTCGAAAACACCGAGCGACGGGCAAGAGCATCCGACCGTCTATGGCTCAGTCTTTAATCAAAACTTCCCTCGCGGAACATGGGAACTGAGAAAGCAACAGGATGTCGGGGAGGAGGTAGTCGAACTCGGACTCTACAACTGGAAATCAAACCTCGTCCGTCAACATACGTCTTTTGGTCTACGAGTGACCTATAACGCTGAGAGCACCAAGATCGGCTATGAACAGTCGGACTTGAGCAAGACGCCAGAACTCGCGCAGGGTCTTCCGGCTTGGGCCAGAATTCGCACCCTGCTCGAAGATGGTCACGAACGAACGACGAAAGAGGTTAGCGAGGATCTTGACCTCAAACTCTCCACGGCCAAGTCAGAACTATCCAGGGGGGCCAAACGCAGGAAATGGATGAAGATACAAGGGGACGACCATCGGATCCCTAAGTGGACCGTCTTGGTGGCAAAATGACTGTTGCAGACAACCGTTGCAGCCTGATCGTTGCAGAACCGTTGCAGGACTGTTGCAGGCATGCGTAACTATATGATTATAAAGATGGTTGCATGCAACGTTGCTCTGCAACTCATATCGTTGATTGCAGTCCCCCCCCCTATAGGGGGACGCTGCAACGATGCACCGGAATGAAGAAACAGACCGGAGCCTGAGTCGCACGCATAAGGGGGTACGATAGGTGCCGCGGCAAGGTCCATAGATCCATCAAGGCGTCTTGGCTCAAAAATGGCTGAACCGGACCATACAACACAGGAACAGGTCTACTGGACCCGAGAAGAAGTCGCCAGCTTACTGCGGGTGGAGGTGCGTAGTTTGGACCGTTGGAGAAAAAAAGATCCGACACTGCCCGCACTGAAAATCGGCGGGAAGGCTGGGACGGTGTTGTTTCATCGTGAGCGCCTCATGGCATGGTTGCGCTCCCGAGAGCAGGGCCGTGGTCGAGCGAAACGGTCTAGTAAGCTGTTGACGCATGTGAGTTAATGTATTGAAAAGGTGAAGCAATCTAACGCTGCGCCGTGAGTATGTGATGCCCTATGTGCTGAAACCATCGTGCTTGTGCCTCCGTGAAGGTGCGGCAGGGGAAGCGGGCGAGCATGAATTGTCATAGCCAATACACTCTAGAGGAAAGAAAAAAGAAAAATTGGCACACTCATTCCGGGCCAAACGATAAGGGGTACGTGGGGGGGCTTGAGGGGGGGTGCCTACAATAAGGTAAACGGTCTCCCATTCTCGCACGACTTTGGGGGCTTGAGCAAGTGGCTTGGAGGGTTTTGTGAAATGCGGGGATAGAGGACATAAGACAGTGGCCGGCACCCCCTGTGGGCAGATCATTGGTCCGGATACTCCGGCCTGTATCTGGCATTCACGCACGCCGGAAGAGCGGACCACGTTGGCGATGCGGGGCGGGTTGAAATCGAAGATGCGGGCGGCGTTGCCGCATGACTATGCCGTGACGTTTGTGGACCGTGAAGCAGTGACGCGGTTTGTCGAGGACCTGGCGCAGCGGGCATTGGTCGAGGACGTCGACTTGCGCCGCATTGACACCGCCCTGAAAGCGGCGAGTGTGGCGTTGACGGCGTTTGGGATGGCGACACAAGAGAAGATGGTGGAGGCGTTGCTGAAACTGGAACATGGACAAGCCGCCGTGATTCTCATGGAGCGCATGCAGACATCATTAGCAACCGGGTCTCGCCGTCCGCTTCCCGGACGGATGGCAGCACTACCGGAGGACTCTACGGCATGAGTTTGGAGCGAGCACGACGACTGCTCTTGCAGCGCCTCGGCGCAGGCGGTGTTGTGCTACTGGCGATTCTGCTCGAACTGTCAATCCCCCCGGCGTGGTGTTCCGGGGTGGATGCCGACGGTCGGGCGGTGTGTTTAGTGGGCTTGCATAATTTTGGGGCCAGTGACCCCGCGCAGGCAGTGATTCGTGCAGTGTTAGCCGCTTTGCGAGCCGGAGACGTGCCCGTGGGCGTGGTGGCCGTCGCCTACAAGCCGAAGGCGTCAGAATTTATTGTTGAAGTAGTGAGCGGGCAATCTCGAGAAGTGGCCGCGATAGGAGGACGTGGCAGCGGGAAAACCCAAACCGTGCCGGCCGCCGGCGCTATCTTGGCAGAGTTGCATGTCCGTGAGGGGTTTTCGTGCCCGCTACGCATGTTGTGGATGCAAGACACGTTGACGAATTGGGGGATGAAAACCGGCCGGTCGGTTGAAAATGAAATGTGGCAGGGCTGTTGGAGCGTGCGCGATGATCGCCGGCAAGCGGTGCTCACGCTCGCGGGGCAAGAGCTAGTGGTCGCAGATGCCGTGGGCACGAAAGATGAGACGAGCGCCGAACGGTTGCGAGCCGAATGTCATGTGCTGGCGGCGGAAGAGTTGGCGCCGAGCCTGAATGAGTCCAGCGGCATTGAGCAACGCAAGTACGAACTTGGTTTGACCTCGATGCGCCTCCCCACCCGTCGCCATGTGGCATTCAGCACCACAAACCATGGATATGACGATGATTGGTTCTCGCAACGTTTCCTAGAAGGCGGCGGAAAACCTTGGTGTGTGGCCTGCAAGGTGCCCATAAAGGAGCGCGTGACGGCAGAGGAAATTGCAAATCTGCGGGCCTCTTTGTGTGCGTCGCCCGATTTGCAAAAACGTCTGATTGATGAAGAATCGTGCGTGTTGGTGCAGGGGGAACAAGTGGCCGTGGGGTTCCGATCAGAGCTGCATGTCTCGCCCATGCCGTTGCGCCCCGTGCCAAACCTGCCGTTTGTGGCGGGGCATGACGCGGGGCTAACCCCCGTGACGATTCTCGGCCAAGAAGTGCAAGGCGAGATTCGCGTCTATGCCGCGTTAGTGAGTGAACGTGCCGGCACCCGACAACATCTGGAAAATTTGGTGTTGCCATGGCTGGCGGTCCATGCCCCGTGGGCGATGTACTCTTCCTCGGCCTTGATTCACTACTATGATGTCTCGATGGATACGCCGGACGAATCGAATCTCGAAAGTTCTCCCATCCGCGTGCTCCGCGAGGTGTTGGGCGGCTCGAGCTATCCCGGTGCGATCTCGTGGCCGGGCCGCCGCGATCCGCTCTTGAGTCTGTTGGCTCGGCTGAATCCCATGACCGGCCGTGCGCGGCTCCAACTCGATGCCGAGGGGTGCCGTCAGTTGATTCAGGCGTGCAATGGCCGCTGTTACTATCCTACGGTCAACGGCCACGTAAGCCGAGAATTGCCGGTCAAAAACCATCCGTGGAGCGATTTAATGGATTCACTATGTTACATGGTCGGTGGCCTCTTTATGGCCCCGATTCTCGACACCGGCCCGGTGAAAGTGGAAACCGAGTTTTCCTTAGATCCGCACCCGGCCACGATGGGGGCTCGTCTATGGTGATTGGAACCCTACAGATTGAAATTAAACGCACTGGAGATCAGCGTACGCTTGTGATTGTGGGCCGGCCCTATGGCATTGAGCAACCTGTCTCGCTTGCGGACGTCGACGACTTATCGAATTACCTAGCCTCTGAAGCCACGCGCTGGCGCAAGGAACAGAGAATGTCATCACCATGCACTCGAAAGGAGACCAAACCATGACCGCTGCCTTAGCTGTCCTCAGAAAAGATGCGGAAGAAGAGAAAAATTGGAGGAGTGCCCGAAGCAAACTGACCGAGGTGCTGGAGGCGGCGTTGACCGCCGATGCCAAGGTAAAATCCTGTACCCGTCTTGTGCAGTTGGAGGCGCAACGCACCGAACTGCAATGTGAGGTGGATGAGGTCAAGCGGCAGCTTAAGACTTTCGCGGCCGGCCTCGCGGAAAAACGACAGGTCGAAGAAAACACCCTGAATGAGACCAGGCAAGCCCGTGAAGGCGAAGAGCGGAAGTTGACCGACACATGCATGAAGATCACTGAGTTAAAAAACAGACTGACCTAACCGACACAAAGTCACCTTACTGAAAGGAGTCTCCTATGGCCGCCTTCGCTTCCCTGGCCGCTGCCGAAGCTAGAGCTGTTGCTAAAGTCAAAGACGGCACCTGGGTCAACGCCCACTCGGCCCGGACTTTCAACGGAACAATCGCGATGCGTGTCCAGCGATTTATGAGCCCCGCATCCCCCGATAATGGGGCCTGGGTTGAATTGACCGACGATACACTAACGTAGGAGGCTCCGATGGAAGAGACCACCACGCCAAGCAATCCGGCCGGCGCCGCCGCCAGAACCGAGTACGCGAAGATTTTGAGCGATAAAACTCATCCGATGCACGAAGGCTTGATGCGGAACGACCCCACGGTGAACGCGCACATTGGTGGCTTGTATCGGAAAGCCTACCCGACGACAGACAACCCGCAGGGGGCGGAGAGTCCCGGAGAGCCCACCTCGACATGCTCAAAGGGCAACTGGAAACCTATCTTCAAGAGAGCGGCTGGCCTGGAAAGGGGTAACACGATGCCAAAACTCCCCACCATCACGCACGGCGTTTCGCTAGCCTCGGCCGGCCAGGGAACGCCCACCTACGGTGGAGGTACCGGCCAAGCAGCCTGACCTCACTCCACGAGTGCAGTCGGACTTCACGTTGTAGGGCGGGCTGAAACGAAAGCGTGCGACCAATATCTAACTTTTGGATGGCGTCCGGAAAGAAACCTACTATGACCCGATTGGTTTCGGGAACCAATGGAGAAGTTGATCTGAAGATTTCTGTGTCACGAAACGAAAGGGGCGTTCTTGCTGCCACCATAGGTAACTCGGACGATAGGATACATGCATTACTATATCTGCCCATATGAGAGTCTTACCAGGAAGCCTGATGATACGACGAAAGCGACAAATAGACGTCATTGCTTCACCTGGTTGAATTATTAGAGCCTGGTCAAGCGAGGATGATACTTTGGAATCCTCAATAATCGTGTCCGCTGAGAGTCGCGCATTGATTCCACAGGAAACGGCAAGGAGGTCGCGAAAGACGGTTATCCTTCTAAAATACGTTTCTTCTCTTCACTTCCCCTTCGGCAGGAGGCCCTTCTTTTCCATTTCTTCGAGATGGGCTCTTGAGAGATCCATCAACCACTGCTTGACGGACTTGTGCTCGACCGCAGCGGCAATTTTGACCCTGTGCATCAAGTCACGCGGAATGTCACGAACGACCCACGACCCGCCGCCAGTATCCAGAGGTTTCGCTTTCGACATGCGAGGAAAGTAGCATGAACCGTTCTGCCAGGTAAATGTCAGTTGACGGCATATACTGATATATGCCATCATACAGACAAGGGAGAACCTATGCACATGGTAAGGGTAACAATTCAACTACCACAACCACTCAAGGCCAAACTCGATGCCCTCCGCGCACACGGCACCACGGCGGCGGGATTTATTCGGCATGTGTTGGAGCGTGAACTCACGCAGCCTCCTGTGAAGGGGCGGAAAGGACGGTGAGCCATGGACACCACTCATCTCATTGATGCGGACAAATTAGCGGCTGCCAAGCCAACGAAGGAACGCGAGCGGGTCCAGGTGCAGGTGCTGGGCCAAGTGAACGGGGAGCTGGTTGAGGCGGCGAATTTTATCGACGACTATCAGATTACGCCGCTTCAGTTCACGTCTCGAACCGGACATTACCCCATCATCGAAGATGAATTGTCTGCCACGATCAAACCGAAAGGTAAGAGGAGCGAGGAGCGATGACACACGAGACGGTGACGCCAGAGATCCTGCCGGCAGATCAGGAGACCACAACGGACCTTTGCACCACGGCGCACATGGCCGCTGGCCCGCTCACAGTGGGCCAACTCCTAGGGTTCTATCTGGAGAATCACCTCAGCCGTCTGCCCTCCTATCCTACGGCCAAGCGGCTCATCCGCCAGCAGTTCGGCTCCTGGCAGACGGTGCCCGTTGAGAAGATTACGCGCCCTGGGATAGTCCGCTGGCAACGCCGGCTGGTCTCGACCCCAGGTGCGGCGAACAAAGCCCTGCAAACGCTGCGGGCGGCGATTCGCTATGCCAAACGGATGGACTTCTATGCTGGACCTGACCCCACGGCGGATGTGACGCGCTTTCCGACCACCAGCCGACATCGCTTTGTGGTGGAAACTGAAATGCCACGACTCCTCCATGTCTTGCACCACTCAGATCCCATCTCGCGGGCCTTTTTTCTTGTGCTCTTGTTCACGGCATCACGTCCGACTGATGTGCGCCGAATGGACCGTGCCTCTGTGGATCTCACGATAGGGCAATGGTTCAAGCCGACGACCAAAACAGGCCAGCCGCGATGGACTCCGCTTCTCCCCGAGGTGGTTCATGTTCTGGAGCAGGTACCAACAACAAAGTCGCGCTATTTCTTTCCAGGGTCCTGCACCTGCAAGGGCAAGACAGATCAGCCGATCACGGCTGCGGCGATCCGGAAGCGTTGGTATCGGATCAGAGACCGGGCCAACTTGCCCGATGTGTGGAGCTACGACATGCGGCGCACCTGTGCCTCGTATCTCGCCATCCACGGCGAGAATCTCCCCACCATTCAGCACATACTCGGTCACACGTCCTTACAGCACACGGCAATCTATGCACGGATGAATACCACGGCGCAGCGGGCGGCGCTGGAACGCAATGTCACCCGAATGATGGGGGCGGGTCAGTCGGAACGTTTCTCCGCCTCGGAACGCAACCTTGAGGAATGGCCTGGATAAGGAGGCGGGCATTCCTCTCCTATATGTAAGGGAGTATCCTTGTTGGCGAAGGCGTTGAAGGTGACGGTGGCGGAGTTGGTGAAATAGCTGGATGGAGTACGCCATGACTCCTCGCAGAATAGCTAATCTCAAAAAGTGCTTATTCCAAAGCGCTCTGCGCCGAGTCTTCATGAAACCTTGTCCGAATGTTATTCCAGGGATAGACGATAAAGCCAAAAGTAGGAACTGTTTTGCCGCGTTTGTGAACACCGATGATGGCAAGCCATACCTTCTGCTCGATTCCCTGGACGGTGATCTCATCAAATGTCACCGATGGGACAGCCACGCGTTCTCCGAAGCGACGGAAGAACGTGTGCACAACCTAGTCGATTCAGAACTTAGCATTTTCCATTATTACGGACTGGACACGATCGAGTTCAGGGGGGCGTGGAACTTTTTCTGGCATCGCTATACGGCCTTCGACTATATCCGGATTGGCGCGCGTCAAGCTTGGCAGGCTTCCTCCCAATTCTTGTTTAACACTAGGAGCCTCCCCTCACAACGACGGCTAAAAATCCTCCGCTTATTAGTCTCCAGTCGCTTGTCGGGAAATACAGAAGGGTTGACCAGCTGGGACGTCATGACCGAACTTTATTCGATGCGTTGGTTTAAACACCCGGCCAGTGAAACTCGCAGCTCTGAGGTTGAGTTTCAGCTCGAATCATTTCTTGACTCCGGAGAGCTAAAAAAGAGCGGATCCAGCTATGAAGCCACACCGAAATCTTTGGTCATTCTTGACCAGGTAGACGAACAAGACCGTCGCCATCGTGAGGCGTTCCGCCTTCAGGCCTGTCTTGTAATTCTTACGTTCATCCTGGCCCTAGCTGCCATCATACAAACAGGTCTCGTCAAGCTCTCAACGGCCTTCGTGTTTGGAAGCGAATAGTTCGGACATCGCTCTTTCTCCTATAGCGTAGCGAGGAATCATTGAGTATGAACCAACGACCAAGGAGGGCTTGATGATGATCGCCGCGACCTATGCGAGAAAATCGACGAAGCAGACAGGCATAACACCGAAGGAGGGACGCACACATGGCAAAGATCGTTCGACGTGAATGGAAAAGCAAAGGGATGCTGGGGGAACGGGTGCGACATACGGCCTTCGGCTATACGCTCCAGGTCAATGGGAAGCAGGAGCGCATCGTCTCCTCGGCTTGGACGTGTGAAGCGGATGCAGTGAAGGCCCTCGCGGCACGCTTACAACAGGTGAAGGATGGGCACTGCACGCCTCAGACCGCCACACAGGATGTGACGCTGGCGGCACTGGCCGATCGCTACCTCACCTATAAGGGCAACACGGGCAAACGATCGCTCAAAGATGATCGGCGTATTTTGACGAATCGCCTACTCCCCGACTTTGGCCCGGGCTTGCCTATCAGACTCCTGACCGAGGCGTGCATCGCGCAGTATGAGGAGCAGCGCGTGGGCAAAGTCAGCGGGTATACCGTCTGCAATGAATTGACCATCCTGCGGCACATGCTTCGGCTCGCCAAAAAGTGGGGCTTGCTTGATCGCGTGCCCGAGATTGAAATGCCGAAAAAGCCGAAGGGTCGGACACGATTCTTGAGCGAAGAGGAAATTAGTCGGCTGCTCAAGGCGTGCCAAGGCTCACAGAATCGTTTCCTACTCGCTACCGTTGTACTCGCATTGAACACGGGCATGCGCAAGGGCGAGATCCTCGGGTTGACCTGGGAGCGCATTGACCTCCAGGCCGATCTCGGGTTTAGTGCGAAGTTGACGCTCTACGAAACAAAGAGCGGAGAGCCGCGCGGCGTGCTGCTCAATGCTGCCGCGGTCCAGGCGTTGACCGCCATTGAATCTGACCCGGAGAAGCGGACGGGCCGTGTCTTCACACGCACGAACGGCGAGGACTGTGGAACGATGCGCACGGCCTTCGAGTCTGTGGTCGAGCGTGCTGGCATTGCCCACTGCCGGTTTCACGATCTCAGGCATACGGCGGCGAGTCATATGGTCATGCGCGGGCGCTCGCTGCAGGACGTGAAGGAAATCCTCGGACACAGCGACTTCCGCATGACGCTGCGCTACGCGCACCTCTCACAAACCCACCTGCGCGGGGCCGTGGATGTGCTCGATGGGTTGACGCCGATGCCGGCCTATGTGTATACTGTGCCAGAAGAATTAGCACAAAGATCAACACATAACGCCGAAACGAACAGCACGAAAACCATAACTGTTTGAAATAGTGGATGTGGAGAGGTGGCCGAGAGGCTGAAGGCAACGGTTTGCTAAACCGTCGTAGAGAGAAAATCTCTACCGAGGGTTCAAATCCCTCCCTCTCCGCCACCGTCGTTAACCGTGACAGGAACCCGGAATAACCCCGCGTAGGAGCCGGTGGCGGCCACCGCGTAGCCCCAGCTCGCTCGTCGGCGAACGGCGTACAGATTACGCGTCCGTCGATGAATTTTTGCACATCTGCCGTGTCTACGGAATGTGCTTACCGAGCAGCCTGTTGTCACCGTGGGAGAGGAGCGATGCGTATGACCCTATTTAGGAAATCAGAGAGCATCGTGCTGACAGGGGTTCTCGTACTAGGAGCAGCCGTCGCACTGCCTCTTCTATCGGTATTTGGCGAAGGCGGTACGGCAGCGACAATGGGCGCGGGTTATCAATTGCCTGAGCTCGAGGGACTGGAAGATCCGAACACGTTTGTCCCTGCCGATAATCCACTGACCGCGCAGAAAGTCGAGCTTGGGCGGCTACTGTTTTTTGATAAGCGGCTGTCGAAGAACAACACGATCGCCTGCGCGAACTGCCATTTGATGGAGAAAGGCTTTACGGACGGAATGCCTGTCGCGACAGGGATCAACAACCTCAAAGGCGGACGCAGCGCGCCCGCGAATATCAACCGCGTCTACAGCACGGCGCAGTTTTGGGATGGCCGTGCCGAGACGCTCGAAGATCAGTCCATCGGGCCGTTCGTCAGCCCAGTCGAACATGGGTTCAACAACCATGACGAAATGGTCACCAAGATGAGACAGATTCAGGGATACCGGAAGCTCTTTCAGGAAGTGTTTGGCCGCGAGATCGTGATCGAGGATGTGGGCAAGGCGATTGCGAGTTTCCAGCGGACCATCTTGTCCGGCAACAGTGCGATGGATAAGTTTGACACTGGTGGCGACGAGACGGCGTTGAGCAAATCCGCCCAACGCGGTCTGGAGCTCTTCGGGAAAAAGGCGCGTTGCGCGCGCTGCCATTCAGGTTTCAACCTGACCGATGAGAAGTTTCACAATGCCGGGATCGGGTGGGACACCAATACGGTGGATCTCGGCCGGTACATGGTGACGAAGAATGCGGAAGACATCGGCGCCTTCAAGACGCCGACGTTACGGGAGATCGCTCGCACCGCCCCCTATATGCACGACGGGCGTTTCAAGACGCTGGAGGAGGTGCTGGATTTTTACAACCAGGGCGGCATCAAGAATCCGCACCTGGACAACCTGGTCCTCCCGCTTGAACTGACCGAGCAGGAGAAGCAGGATGTCGTGGCCTTGCTCAAGTCGCTCAACGGCGAAGGCTGGCAACAGGCGACGGCGCCGCTGGCGTATCCGCAGTAACTCGGGCGCGAACGGAGGACTTGAGGGGCGGGGCTGCCCCCGACCATGCGGCGTGGATAGCCCCACTTCGTTTTCAGTGGTATGAAAATCCGGGACGCGCCGGACGCTTTCGTCATCTCGACTCGCTAGTGACGCAGGGTTGTCTGTTCGATGCGAGATCGTCCGCGATCCGGCGCAGGAAACCGTAGCATGCGATGCATCTCGACCGGTTCCGGCAAATGAATCGTGATGCACAGTTCTGGCGAAGGCGCTTCGAGGAGATTCATTTGCACGAGCAATTTCATCTGGTGCGCTACTTCTTCCATCAATGGGGAGCACTCGGCACGTGGCAAGACGGCACCACGAGTACCCATCAATCACAGCAACCCGATCAATCCCTTCAATCCCATCAACGCAATAGATCCCAACAATCTACTCAATTAGATTAATCGCTACAATCCCGACATGCGAATTAAACTATTACGATAAGTAAGTATATATAAATATTTGATATTATTGTTGTTATATATCGATGTTGATGGCCTGGAATGTCTCGACAAGAGGCCGATGTGTTCTGAATATCCCTTTCCCAATCCAGCACTTGCTCCCTCGTTCGCAACCCTCATAAAATGAACCTCCCTGCGAGGTTCCCATGCCCATTTCTTTCCGATTCCCCTTCGCCCTCGTGCTATCGATCGTCTGTCTCGCCATGCCCTCATGGGTCGATTTTCAAGCTGGCCTGGATGCCTATACGGACGGCGATTACGCAACAGCTTTGCGTGAGTTTAGACCACTAGCCGAGCAGGGGGTCGCAGAAGCGCAGTACAGTCTCGGTGTGCTGTATGACAACGGCGATGGTGTGCCGCAGGACTATGGGCAATCCCGGCACTGGTGGGAGAAAGCCGCGACACAGGGAGAGGCAAAAGTCCAATACAACCTCAGTGTGTTGTATGACAGCGGTGATGGCGTGCCGCAGGACTTAGCCCAGGCCCACATGTGGTATAATCTCGGGGGAGCGAGCGGAGACAAAGAAGCAGCCACGCGTCGTGATGCGCTCGCCATACAGATGACCCATGCCCAGATTGATGAGGCGCAAAAGTTGGCACGGGAGTGGAAACCCAAGACGCCGTAAGCACCTGATCGAGGCACGTGGCTCCGACACACGCCCGCCAATCAATTCAAGTATTTCCCCACGCCCCCGCCTTGCGGTTTTATCATGCACCCTCCTAGAATTGGCTCCCTGCAAGGCTCCCATGCCGTTTACGCTTCGTCTTTACCTTCGCTTCCCTGTGCAATGCGCTGTCTCGCACAACGCGGGCTGCGACACTCCAACCAGGTGCGGCCCCATCAAGCTCTGGGGTTGCCGCCACCCGCTCCTGAAACAATCCAGCTTGCGAGTACTAATATGAGAGGGAGGACAAAAACTCCCGGCTTCTCAGTTCCGGACGCGGTGGCAGCGGCTTGAATCGACCAGGGCTCACCTACCCCGTATTACAATCGACGGGCAGCGGTACAGGCACCGGCGCTGGCGCCAGGGAAGTCGCCACCGGTGAGTGACGGAGTCGCGCGGGTGGTGGTGGAGCGGCAATACGAATAATGGGGGTGCGCGATGGTTAGCGAGTCAAACGAGTCAAACCGCTCTAAGCCGAATTCTAAGATTCCACCAGCTATTCTAACGTTTGGGGCTTTCGTTGCGAAGATATTCGAGTGGCTTACTAATATGGATTTCCTCATTTCGATACGAAGTGAGACATTTCTTATGATGTTTCAAGTTTTCATTGATTATGGCATCTGGCTATTCTTCGGCGGTGGAATTGTATGGGGTATAGTCGCATGGAAATATCCAGTGAAAGGTAACTTCTGGCCTGCAATGGTAGCTGTTACTGGAATTCTAGCTTTTGTATGGGGTGTTCTCGTTACAGCGTATGCAACGGGTACTGCCCCAAGGTTCTAATGGCTTGGGGCAGCAGTGCGCCTGGAGAATGCAGTGCCACACTGGATACATCACGCTTATCTAGCTTCCGCAAAGACTATCAGATCGCCCTAATTTGCGGCATCGTTGATCCGAGGTCAGACAGATTTACCGACACACGGATTTCGATAAGTTCACCCCGTACCGTCGAACGTTTCGATCGTATTATTATCTCCATGCCGTATAGCCAACAGATGGCTGAAGCGGCGCATAAATTGAGAGAAGGGGAAGGCAAAATCTGGCACATCCCTGTTCTAATTTCGAAAGATGCCGATATGCATGCCATCCACAGTTTGTCAGACGTCAGCAAGTACAAAGGGAAGATACTTAGTTCAAGCTATTAGGAGTGTTGACGTTCGTCTCAACTCGCTGCTTGTGGAAAGGGAGTTGCCAACAGCGGAGGGAAAACGCCGATTGGTGCGCACCACAAGACCGTGACCTGCCCCTTTTAAACCTGTCCAGATCCTCTGTGAGGAATGCGCGCAAGGTGGGTTGTCTGCTAGGTCGTTCTGCACAGGACCTCACACGAGGTATGCATGGCTAGGCGTATGGTGCCCTAACCGAGCCTCCCGCCTGCCGAACAAGCCCCCCAGATTTCTCCCTGAGGGGGGCCTGATGGGCAACGTATATGCTCAGAATTGTTGCAGTGGATTGCCCTCGCCTCAAGGCCGCTAGGGCAACCCTGCGTATTTCAAAGCGGAGGGCCTTGCTTAACGACGGTACTAAACATTCCTATCCGCACCATGCATAACCGCTAGTTTCTCACCGAATAAACCCGCATAGGTGCCCGTAGCCGCGAGGGTGTACCCTTACCGCCCGTGCATCGTCGAACGGCGTGCAGACGATTCGCTCAGGAATGAGTTTGCGCATGATTTGCCGCGTTTGCTGGATATGCCGTTCCAGCACGCCATTCGCATCGGCCACCCGTTCGACCAGGGCGCGCTCGAAGCGCTTGACGTCCAGGGCGGACAGGGACGCGAGGTGGTCGAGGCCGCTCAGTCTTGCACCGAATACTTTCTTGGCCGCCTCTTCCTTCTGCAACTCAGTGAACACGACCTCCGTCGCCTTGCCCATGGCGATCGCTTTTACCAAATGCCGGAGTCGCGTCTTGATCAAGGAGAGTTGCTGCTCAATGGCGAGCCGCTCGTTGAGGAACTTGGCCTGGCCCGACTGAATCGCCTGCAACGCACGCGATGACCAACAAGGCACTGTCCTGTCAAAAGATAGACCATTCGCTGACCGGGGAACCGGCAGTGGAGAGTGATGTCAGCCTTAGTTCAACGGCCCGCCGCAGAAGTCGCATCGTAGAGTGTCGTCTGAGGCAGGAACCGTCGGTTGAGTGGGCAGGACATCGACGTGAGCCGCCATCGGCATTTCACCACGCAGAAGACGAACCCAACGTACGGTTGGGTAGCAGAGAACTAGCTTCGGGATGAGCATCATTACGGCTACCATGGCAAATCCCAAGACGATCATTAGCCACGTGCCCGAGACCACTTGACTACCTGCATAGGTCAGCGCGAAAGTCGGCGGAATCATCCCCACAAACGTGACCACGGCGAATGTCCGGAGAGACATATTTGTGAGGCCGGCGCCATAGCTGATCACATCGAATGAAAAGAGCGGGACTAGCCGGGCCAGGAACACGAAGATCGCCAGATGGTGGTTCGAGCATCGCTCACAGAAAGTGACCTTAGTGCGCAGAATTCTGGTGAGGACTTCGCGCCCCAACGCCCGTCCAATGAGAAAACTCGCTATCGCGCCAATCTCTGCGCCGATCACGGCATAGGCGGTTCCCAGCATCGTTCCGAATGTGGCGCCAGCGGCAATGTCGAGTGGCAGACTCGGGATCGGACTGATCACGACGCTCGTAGCCATCAGCGCTATGAACAGGATCGGCCCGAAGGGGCCAGCCGCGCGCAACCAGTCGACAACCCGGTCCGGATGCAGCAATTCCCCGACGTCGAGCCAATGCACGGCGGCGTACACACCCACCACCAAGGCAAGCAGGGCTCCGAGCTTGTGCAGGTGAAGCTTCACAGAAAGCGTGGGGTGAGACTGGCCGCACTCATCTTCACCGTGGTGCCTTCGTTGGCATCAGAATCTTCAGGGCATGAAGATCTTCAGGGCATGAAGAAGGACAACCCAACATAGGGCAGCACCGCGTTGAGCCCGGCATTCCGGTCGCCGAGACCGCCATTCGATATATGGTGCAAGCGAACGCCCATGGTCCACGTGAGCCGGTCCGTCACAAAGTATTGTAAGCCGGGACCTGTTTCCAACATGAATTCGAACGGCGTGCTCTGTTCCGAAATCCGTGGTGCCAAATTAGTCCAGATCATCCCGGCCCCGGCATCCCAGAAGGGCATCCAGCGTCCGAACGAGAGAAAATTGTATTTCAGGAAGAACGATCCCCCCGCGGCCTCAGCCGCAAACGGTTGGGTAAATCGAGCGAACACCGGTTCCAATAACAGCTCAAGATTTCCTTGCCACCAACTGTTCCCCAGTGGATCAGTCAGTACCAACCCGATGCGCGGCAGCACGAACACCGCGCTTCGATTCGCAGAATGCCCATTCCCGATCTCCGTAATGCCTTGCCAATATCCCGTCGCGATGCCAACTTCGATGGTGCCCTTCGTCATCTTGTCGCGGGCGTCGAGGGAGGATTCCGCCGTGGCAACGTCTCTGATTACGCATGTCGCGCTCAAAAATACCAACACGAAAAGAGCCGGAACAACGCGATGGTATAGTCCCCGTATTTGCCGGTTAGTATGTTTCGCTAGTGCAGTGTTATACTTAGCATGTCTCTCTGTATCCTGCCGTTGCATTTTCTATGGCCATTCGCTATCGGGACGACACCGAAAACAACTAAAAGACACAGTAGGACAGCGCAGCCACTTGACAATGACTTGACAGTGATGTGTCCCACTTGGGTTGGTCATGGGTCTTCCTTTTGAAGTTTCAAAATCGAGCCGCCAGGGGGCCTGCGGCGATCGTGAGCGTGAATATATCCCGTAAAGCAGAGATGCCATTTCAAAGGCTGTTAGTGCGTCGCATGGTTCCTACATAACACGTTCCACTCAGCGGTTTCGAGAATTTTATATTTTTTAATGAGGGTGTGGCTCTGACTTGACTTTATCCTCAAAGAAGTGTAGCGAGCTAAGCAGCAGTGAAATACCGCATACTCTAAGCGCTTCTCGCTCTGCAACATAGCAACGGTTAACCTAGCCGGAGCTAGGAACTCTAGAACGTAAACATTATTTAGAGCAGCAACGCCTGCCCGCGAGGTCATCCTGTTCGGGAAACCGACGGATGGCCTTTTTACTTTTCACCGCTACCTACGATCAACGGCGATTGATTGCTGATCTTCGACGGCACGAATCGCCCAGATCACCAGGGTCGATTCTCCGGTTGTGCCACGGCAGGCACGCCGTGGCCAGCCTTTTGTTTTCCCACTCACCACTTTGTTTCGGAATAAGTTCATGAAACTTTTGCTGTCGATGAATTTGGAATAACAGGATTTGGTTGCTTCAGAGTCAAACAGTGACACTTAATTTTAAAATGTACTGTCATATCACTCCAAAATGGGCGGGTAATCGCTATCGGGGACTTCATACATCCGGGCAAGGTCTAACGATGACCAGTTTTTCCACCGGATGGATGCCATCTTTCCAATTTCGCTGGGATCTAGTTCCAATGTCTCATCTCCAACATGTAGCTGGAGTTTAAGGCGCCCGTCACGAAACTGAGGTGCAAGGTCCAGCGGAAAGTTCTTGTGGATGGAGCCAATTTCGAAAAGTTGTCCGGCTGACGGCTGTGAACTCTGATTTTTGATTGACTTGCAGTCTCCTTTAATTGACGCACTCCTTAGAACACCGTGAATTGCCCCATTACGCCCAGAGGGAAGGGGGAATAGAATACCAATGTATGCGGCACTATAGGCTCGCACTTCTCGTGAGTTTTCCCGGATTGCTCCAGGTACTCGGATAGCCTGCACTGCAGATTGCTGAAGCGCGGCATACCTATTACCCAACTTCATGGGCCTAGGAATCTGCTCGCCTTCGATCAGCATGCCTTCGGCAGCAAGTGGATCTATCCTCACGCATCCTTCAAGAACCGCAAGATTAATAATCGCCGCAGAATTCGATTTGTTACGTAATTTAACAATGAAACCGAGACGATGACGACCGAATACAACAGATTCAGGTCCAGGCACTTTCTCCCACAATTGAAGAGGCAAAGCTCCAACTATGAATATTTTGGGGTTGAGCTGCCGTCTATCAAGTGAAAAACAAGCGAGCACTACAATGACGGCACATATCAAAGCATAAGGTATTAACTTTGACTTCTGGCGAAAGTATTTTGTCCAGTGATAATGCCATACAATGTAGAAACACAGCCCTGCAATGACAACCCATATAATAATCTTCATCCACAACAGGTTCATTGAAGAATCTGCTGGATTAAGGTGAGAAGCACGTTGAGCGCCACGGAACCAAGGCCCAGCAAGTCCATGCCTTCTAGCTTGATGAGGGCTTTTGGCTTTTCCCTTGGCACCACCGCAACCTCTTACTTGAGATTACGAGCAGTATAGCAGGCCCTGTATCATGTAAAAGCGCGTGAACGGTATACTCGGGTCCAGGTCTTTTGCTGTCCTCTTGGCCCTTGCTTCGCTCACTGGCCTTCACCAATTTCGATTTTGGGTGGACGCGAACGCGACGGCTGCGTGCCATCACACGACATGGCGTCCTGCGAAATCGCGCCTGTCACCTGGACCCTGCGGAAGCCACCGAAAGAGCTGGATATTTCTGATGAGCACCCGAACCATCCAATCGGCAATCCTAGTACCTCAAGATGGCAGCAAGGAGAAAGACGATGGCGGCAGGAACCACTGTTGGCCACCAAACCTCTCTGTTAGATGGCCTTCTAAACGCCGGACGCCGTGGACCGCATAGCTCAGCGCACTGATGCGGTCAAGGGTATTCAGTCACACTTCTCGCTAGAAACCGCGAGGACGACCGGCAATAATGCACCTTCAGGTGGAGGGATCATGAGCGAGACAAAATCCCCAGTTCGTCAACCTGCGTTGGCTCCCACTCGCGTGCGCTGGCTGATCCTCGGGCTCCTCTTTACGATCAGCGTCGTCACCTTCATTGACCGCGTGAATATCTCGGTGACGGCGCGCCAGATGATGCCTGCTCTCGGCCTCACCGATCAGCAGATGGGATTCGTTTTTTCCGCATTCGTCATCGGCTATGCGCTTTTTCAAATTCCTGGCGGGTGGCTCGGCGACCGATGGGGCACGCGTATCGTCCTCACAACCGCTCTTCTCTGGTAGTCCTGCTTTACCGCGCTGACGGCCATGGCTTCCACTTCTTCCCTGGCAGGTCCGTTGGGGATCATCGGTGCGCTCGCCCTTGTTCGATTTCTCCTCGGCGTCGGCGAAGCGGTGGCGTTACCCAACTTTAATCGCACCGTCACCGACTGGCTCCCCGCTCACGAACGAGGCCTTGACATTGGCATCGCCATCGGCGGGATGGGCGTCGGCGCGGCGGTGACCCCACCCATGACGGCCTGGATCATGGTGAACTATGGCTGGCAGACGGCGTTCTATCTTTCGACAGGACTTGGGATCGGGTTAGCGGCAATCTGGTGGCTCATGGCGCGCGATCGCCCAACCGACCATCCCTGGGTCCATAAGCGCAGCGGAGTCGATTCTGCAAGAGTCACATCCACCGAGTTACCTGCAATCCCTTGGGCAGCATTGAGAAAAACTCCAACTGTCTGGTGGCTTGTGTTCAGCTACAGCTGCCTTGGCTATGTCGCCTACGTCTATATGTCCTGGTTCTATCTGTACCTCGTGAATGTGCGCGGCTTTGACATCTTGCGTGGCGGATTCTTCGCCGCCGCCCCATTCCTCACCATTCTTGTATCGTGCCCTTTCGGTGGATGGACCACCGACCGCCTGGCATTGCGCTGCGGAATCACTCAAGGACGAAAGTTCGTCGGCATGACCGGTATGATGCTGGCGGCCAGCTCGATCGCTCTCGGCGCGGTGGTGGAGTCACCCTATCTTGCCATCGCCAGCCTATCATTGGGAGCCGGCTGGCTCTATTTCACGGTCGATGCCTACTGGTCCTTGACGAGCGATCTGTCCACGGCACATGCCGGCAGCCTCTCCGGCCTCATGAACACGGGTGCGAATATCGCCGGTGCAATCTCTCCGACTATCACACCATAGATCGCGCATCAGTGGGGCTGGCCCACCTCACTCGGAACCGCAGCTTTAATTGCACTGGTCGGGGGAATTATGTGGATACGCATTACGCCCGGAGACGGGCTTGCCAATGATAGATGTTAATTGTTGAATGATCGGAACCATTCTATTTCCCCTCAGATTTTACGTTCAAAATTCAAAATTGCTTCATGGCTCCTTGCCTCTCAGAATATACCCCTGTTACATTCACCACGCCATGACAATGCAGTTCCAGAAAAAAGATCCACGCGCAACGATCGTAACTAAATTCGGGGAAATAAAAATCCGGTTCTATCCAGACGATGCGCCGAGGCACGTGGATAATTTCGTGAATCTCGCCAAGATGGGATTCTTTGACGGCACGACCTTCCATCGCGTCGTGCCGGGCTTCCTCATCCAAGGCGGTGACCCACTCAGCCAGAACCCAGACCGTACGCTCCATGGCACCGGAGGACCGGGCTATTTCCTCCCGCCCGAACCAAACGACCGTCCACACAAACGCGGCGCCGTATCGATGGCCAAGATGCCGCGCGAGAGCAATAGCACCCGCGACTTCAACGACAACGGCTCACAGTTCTTTATCTGCGTGGGTGATAACAGTGGCCTTGATAGGCGCTACACCGTGTTCGGCGAGGTGTTTCAAGGGATCGAAGTTATCGACAAAATCGTCGTCTCCGCCCGCGACGCAGCGGACAATCCGCAAGAACCAATCACGATGACGGTGGCGGTAAAAGAATAGCTATTGAGTTACCTCATGTGGGGTCGCACTCTCGGCTCCAGGTACTTTCATATGTATGTTGTGCCTAACAATGAGGACGCATCAATATCAACTTGAGGCAACCGGTATTTGGCGACTTTTGACGAACACGCTCGCATCGCCTTTCCCCCTTAATTGACTTCGCCTTCCCCGCCCTCCTAGAATCCCGTCATGGCTTCATCCTTCGTTCACCTCCATCTTCACACCCAGTTCAGCCTCCTCGACGGCGCGAATCAGATCGAGCCACTGGTCCACCAAATCAAATCGTTCAATCAGCCGGCCGTAGCTATGACTGACCACGGCAACATGTTCGGCGCGATCGAGTTTTATCGAAAAGCCAAAGATGCCGGGGTAAAGCCCATCATCGGTTGCGAAGCCTATATGGCATTAGGCAGTCGGTTAGCAAAGAAAAACAGCGGCCTCTCACACAACGACTACTACCACCTGATTCTCCTTGCGAGAAATCGGACCGGTTATCAAAATCTCATCAAACTCGTCAGTAAGGCCTATCTTGAAGGATTCTATTATAGGCCGCGGATGGATAAGGATATTATTAATGAGCATCATGATGGACTGATTGCACTTTCAGGCTGCCTGAGCGGCGAAATTCCCTACCTCATCAGACAGAATGATATGGATGGAGCGCTGGCAGTGGCAGGTGAATTTCAGGAGATTTTCGGCAAGGAACATTTCTTCCTCGAAGTCCAAGCCAACGGGCTCGACCATCAGCGTATCGCGAACGCCGGCCTGATTGATATTCACAAGAAACTTGGCATCCCACTCGCCGGCACCAATGATTGCCACTATCTCAAGAAGGAAGATTCACGCCCACACGAGCTCATGCTCTGCATCCAGACAGGCAAAACCATGAGCGATCCGAACCGGATGAAGTTCGACACCGATCAGCTCTATGTGAAATCAACGGAAGAGATCACGCCGGCCTTTGCAGAGTTCCCTGGCGCAGTTGCCAACACCTGCCGGATTGCGGACAACTGCAATCTCGAGTTAGCCCTCAATAAAACGCACCTTCCTCAGTACAAAGCCCCGGAAGAATACACACGCGAATCATACGTTGAATATCTGGCACTCGATGGATTGACGGCTCGCTTAAAAGAACGGCCCAGCAAGGTGCTCTCTGCTGTCTATGAACAGCGGCTGCGCGAAGAGTTGATGGTCATTTGTTCGATGGGCTTTGCTGGTTACTTTCTCATCGTCTGGGACATCATCCGCTTCGCCCGCTCGCGCGGGATTCCTGTGGGGCCAGGCCGCGGCTCTGCCGCCGGCAGTCTGGTCGCCTACGCGCTCCGTATCACGGACCTCGACCCGTTGGTCTATACCTTGCTCTTCGAGCGCTTTCTCAATTCTGAACGAGTGTCCCTCCCCGATATCGACATGGACTTTTGCATGGATCGACGAGGCGAAGTGATTAACTACGTCGTGGACCGGTATGGCTCTGACCACGTTGCGCAGATCATCACATTCGGCACGCTCGGCGCCAAAGCTGCGATTCGCGATGTCGGCCGCGTACTGGAGATGCCGTACGCGGATGCCGACAAAGTCGCCAAGCTCGTGCCCAATCAATTAAACATTACCCTGCAGCAGGCCCTGGACACAGAACCTCGGTTGCGCGAACTGGTCGAGACGAACCCAAAAGTCAAAGAGCTGATGACAAATGCGCAATCGCTTGAAGGCCTGGCCCGTCACGCCTCGACTCACGCCGCCGGCGTGGTCATCTCCGAAGAGCCGCTCACCAACCATGTGCCCCTCTACAAGGGAGCCAACGATGAAATCGTCACCCAGTACTCGATGGGGGATGTCGAGAAAATCGGCCTGGTGAAATTTGACTTCCTTGGCCTCAAAACGCTCACGATGATCCGGCGCGCGGAGACGCTCATCAATGAAACTCATCCCAATGACCCCCCGCTCGTCGTCGATCAAGTACCCTTTGACGATTCGGTCACGTTTGCCCTCCTCTCTTCTGGAAAGACCACCGGTCTGTTCCAACTAGAGAGCTCCGGCATGCGGGATCTCCTCACTGGTCTCAAACCCGACAGGTTCGAAGATATCATCGCCATCATCGCTCTCTACCGGCCAGGACCGATGGACCTGATTCCAGACTTCATCAAGCGAAAGCAAGGCACGATTCCGATCACCTACGTAGTGCCTGAATTGGAGCCTATCCTGAAAGACACCTATGGGGTCATCGTCTATCAGGAACAGGTCATGGCAATCACCAACAAGATGGCTGGCTTCTCGCTGGGTCAAGCAGATATTCTCCGCCGCGCGATGGGGAAAAAGAAACCGGCGGAGATGGAAAAGCTGCGCGTCAAGTTCCTCGACGGCGCAAAACAAAACAAGATCCCGGAGAAGAAAGCCGAGGGGCTCTATGAGTTGATTCAAAAGTTCGCCGGATATGGCTTCAACAAATCGCACGCCGCCGCCTATGCGGTGGTCTGCTACCATACCGGTTATTTGAAGGCCCACTACCCGACTGAATTCATGGCCGCGCTCATGACGACCGACATGGGTAACCAGGACAAGGTCGTCAGCTACTTCACGGAATGCCGCGATCTCGGGATCAAGGTGTTGGGACCGGACGTGAATGCGAGCCAGAAAAACTTCGCCGTGACAGACGGCGCGATCCGATTCGGCTTAGCCGCGATCAAGAACGTGGGCGAAGGCGCAGTGGAATCAGTGTTAGCCATTCGCGCCGAAACTGGCCCCTTCAAATCGTTCTTTGATTTCTGTCGTCGAGTCGATCTCCACAAAGTAAACAAACGCATGTTGGAGGGTCTGATCAAAGCTGGCGCATTCGATTCGACCTGCGCAAAACGGTCACAACTCATGGCGGTGCTCGATCAAGCCGTCGAAGACGGCGCAGCCGCACAGCGAGAACGTGACCTCGGACAAACCAGTATCGTCTTTGGCGAGGAACTCAAAGAACACGATACGTCAGCAACCATGACCACACCACCGCTGCCGTCGATCCCGGAATGGGATCAGGCTCAACGGTTGAAATACGAGCGCGAGTTGACCGGTTTCTACATCACCGCCCATCCGCTTACCCGCTATGAGGCGACGCTCAACGCCCTCTCCACCACCACCACAGTCGGCTTGACCGAACTCCCCGACGGCAACGAAGTGAAGATTTGTGGAATCATCGCCACGGTCAAATCGATGCGCACCAAGAAGGGTGATCGAATGGCCTCCCTTACCGTGGAAGACCTACAGGGCACAGCCGAAGTCATCGTGTTTCCCGATTTGTTCAAAACCGCGGGAGAGTTGATAGCGCCGGAGCGACTCGTGCGCGTCAAAGGCATGATTGATCGAGGAGATAAAGGCACCAAAATTCGAGGCAGCAAGATCGAGCCGCTAGACGAAGTCCAGACACAGTCGATCAAGCGGGTCCACATTCGCCTGACCGACCAGCCGGATGCACGGGACCAATTGCCAAGACTGCGTGATATCTTCAAGCGCCACCCAGGCGGCACGACAATCTCTCTAACATTCCACATGGATGCGACGCTGGAAGCCGACACCGTTCCGCTCCCGAATCTGACCGTGACACCCAGCGAATACTTTGTGGTGGATATAGAAGAAGTGCTAGGCAAAGGGGCATTGTCTTTGCTATCTTAGGTATGTATATCGGGATTGGGAACGGTAGGTGTTTTTCTTGCCCTAACAATCCACCTGAACTCACCAGAGGTCTATGCGCGATTACCTTGAATTTGAAAAGCCGATTCGTGAGATTGAAGAGAAAATCGAGAAGCTTTCCGCAGCGGCCACCAGCGGAAAATCGTCCTCCCAAGGCGACATTCGCAAGCTTCGCACAAAGTTAGCTCAAGTTGAACACAAGCTCTACCTGAACTTGACTCCCTGGCAGAGAACTCAGCTGGCGCGCCACCCCCAACGCCCAGGCACGCTTGACTATATCAATGAACTGAGCCGTGACTTCCTTGAATTTCATGGAGACCGCACGTTTGGTGACGATCGAGCCATCGTGGGTGGATTCGCCCGATTCAACGATCGAACCGTGATGATTATCGGGCATCAAAAAGGAAAGACTCTCAAGGAACGGATGCACCGAAATTTCGGCATGCCCAACCCAGAAGGCTACCGGAAAGCGCTGCGTCTGATGAAGATGGCGGAGAAATTTAATCGACCGATCATCACCTTCATCGACACACCTGGTGCCTACCCCGGCATCGGAGCCGAAGAGCGCGGGCAGGCTGAAGCTATCGCGCGAAATCTCTTCGTCATGTCTCGATTGACCGTGCCGATTATGTCCGTGGTAATCGGCGAAGGCGGGAGCGGTGGCGCCTTGGCCCTCGGCGTGTCAGACCGTGTCCTAATGCTGGAACATTCGATCTATTCGGTCATTTCACCGGAAGGCTGCGCCGCCATCCTCTGGGACAATCCCGCAAAGATCCCGGATGCCGCCTCCTCGCTGAAAATGACGGCGAAGGATCTCCTTGAACTCGGCGTAATCGACGACATCATCCCTGAACCGCTGGGCGGCGCCCAGCGTGAACCGAAAACCATCTGCGACCGTGTCAGTAAAGCCCTCACCAACCAACTCTTCGACCTGGCCGACCTTTCTGCTGAACAGATCCTTGCCCAGCGCGATCATAAATACCGCAAGATGGGCGCCGTAAGCAGGTCCTCTTCAGCGCAAGCGTAAGAGCACTCTCCGTCCCTGCATGACCACGCACGAGAGTTTCAAGTCGATCCACCAACGAGGACAGAACTCCATGAAGAGCCCCGCTGCCGTAGCACCTTATATCGGCATTCAACAGATCTGCCTCTGCCTCCTCACCGGCGCCTTGCTCACAGGAGTCGGCTGTGTCAGCCAACAAACCTATGACAAGACCCGGGCCGAGGTGAGTGAGCTCACCCGCACCCTGGATACGACACGCACCGACGTCAAAGAGTTAGATCAGCACATCGCGGCGTTGCATGCCGCAAATCGACAAGAAGATGCCGCCACTACCGAGCTGAACGCAGTTATTCAACGAGAACACGACATGTTGTCGATTCTGAGACAGCGCGCTGATGACAAACTGGTTGCCCTGCAGACACAGGTGGCACATCTTGTAAACCAAAGCCGTCTGCTGGCACGAGAGATGGCGGACGCGAAACAAGAGGACGCCTCATTGCAAGCCATGGTGACTCAGTACAAGCAGGACATAGAGGAGTCACGTTCGCTTTCCACACAACTTGCCTCGGCGGCGAACACGCCGGCATCGGCCAAACCAACACTGACTCCGGTTGTCCCTTCGGTCGCGCCACCTAGTCCGGACAAGTCACCGCAACAGATCGCGCAAGTCAAACCGCTCACCCCTCTGAAGCAGAGTACACCTGCTCGCTCACCGAAAAGCGCGCCGGCAGAAGCAGATGAATCCTGGGCTGATTGGATCAAGAACTGGGTGTCCAGCTTGTGGAATTGGATCTTTAACTAGACGGGCAACTCCCTCACTCTACGATCTTGGAAAGGCCTTCTCCTACTCAGGACGCATGGGGAACCTCCTTTTCTATCGAAGCTGCAGGGAATCCGCCCTCACTTATATCTATATATCTATCGATGGAGTAACTCGAAAATGACGCAAACCGCATGACACTACAGATATCGCCCATGATAACAAATAGTTACAACCCAATGTTCTCGATTCGCTGGAGATCTTCAGGGCCTAGCGTGAACTGATCTGCCTCCAGATCTTCTTTCATATGTCGTGGGTTCGTCGTGCCCGTCAGCGGGAGCATCCCGATTTGCATTGCGAACCGAAAGACGAGTTGGGCGAACCCCATACCATAACGAGCCGTCATGGCACGGACATTGGGATCGATGAACAATTCACGATTGGCCGTCAACAGCGAGAAGCCCTGATAAATGATATCGTGCGCGCGGCAAATTTCTCGCACATCTTTATCCCACCCAAGAGCGGCATAGCAGCGGTTCTGCACCACCATCGGTCTGTGCTTTGCCTTGGCGCACAACAACGCAAGTTGTTCAGCTGTGACGTTGCTGACCCCGATCATCTTCGTTCGTTTGGATTCATATAGCTGTTCGATTGCCGCCCACACCTCCCAATCTTCTGCCGCGAGGCCCCGGCGAAAATAAGGTCCGTGAAGGACATACGAATCAAGATAGTCCGTGTGGAGGTGAGCCAAGGAACTCTCAAACGATTGTTTGACTTGGGTCGCCAGATCGGCTGCCGTGTCATATGGCGTGCGATGGTCCTGACCGCTCACTGACGTAAACTTGGTTTGGAGAAAGAGCTTGTCACGCGCAATGTCCTGCTTGGCGAGCGTCAGCAGCGCCTCCCCCACTCGCGCTTCGGCGTAATGGATCAATTGATTGGCCGTATCGATCGCCGTAAATCCAGCCTCAACAGCTTGTAGCACCAACGCCGTTGTAGCTTCTTTTTTCCACGCAGTGCCGTACATGAAGGAAGGAATGGGAACCTGATTGTATGCAATCAATGTCATCAGAGAGCCCCCCAATAAACTTGGATACCATACATAGTTCTGTGTGGTAGTCTCAACGGAGGAATTAGTACAGTGCCCCAGCGATGACGATGGAATAGAATGGACAGACCGTGAATTCCAAACACGAAAGTCATAGTGATCAGAATCCATCCTTGGAGTATAATAAATATAAGCGAGGCTCATCATGTATCGAGTGCTTGTGCTTGGCGCGGGGAAAATTTGATCATTGGTCGCCTGCCTCTTTGCCGAACGTGGCAACTACGAAGTGCATCTTGGCGACATTACCCTGGATGCACCAAAGCACCTCGTCGAGGATCTCGGGTTAGAGCGAGTCACTCCCTGCATTCTTGACGTCCGACATCCTGACACGGTCAGCACCTATCTCTCGACCTATCCGATCGATGCAATTGTTTCGAGTCTCCCCTATTTCTGTAATCCCACCGTAGCTGGTCTAGCGTTGACCCACGGTCTGCATTACTTCGACCTCACGGAAGACATCGAAGTGACGAACCAGATCAAGGTCTTGAGTGCAGGAGCCTCGCATGCCTTCATGCCGCAGTGTGGTCTGGCGCCGGGCTTCATCAGCATCGTTGCCCACGACTTGATGACGCATTTTGAAACGTTGAATACGGTAAAGATGCGAGTAGGTGCTCTGCCGGTTCATCCCAGTAATGCGCTCAAGTATTCGCTCACATGGTCGACCGATGGACTCATCAACGAATACGGGAACCTCTGCTACGGCATCGAAAAAGGTGAGAAAGTTTCGCTCCAACCGTTGGAAGGGTACGAAACCATCGAGCTCGATGGGCTGCTCTACGAGGCCTTCAATACCTCAGGAGGGTTGGGCACATTGGCGGATACCTATGTCGGCCAAGTTCAGACGCTGAACTACAAAACGCTGAGATACCCAGGCCACTGCGAAAAAGTGCATCTTTTGATGAAAGATCTGAAGCTAAATGAGGATCGCAGGACCCTCAAACGCGTGCTCGAACAGGCCATACCGCAAACCATGCAAGATGTAGTGCTGATCTACGCATCAGTGACCGGGACCAAAGATGGTGGATTCTTCGAAGAGAATTACGTCAAGAAGATCTATCCCCAATGCATCAAAGGGAAGCTCTGGTCAGCGATTCAAATCACAACCGCATCCAGCATCTGCGCTGTCACGGATCTTGTTTTGAACAATCCTTCGCACTACCGAGAATTTATCACGCAAGAATCGATGCTGCTGAAGGCCTTCCTGGCCAACGAATTTGGAAGCTGTTTCCGATGAGTACAACTCACGCGGTACTCAAGGATCTCGGTATCCAAGCAGTCAATCCCGGCGGCAGCACCGGGAGCAACTGGTGGTCCGGCCAAACTGACGGTCCACTGCTCCAATCGCTCAATCCCGCGAGCGGTGAGATGATTGCCGGCATCTACCCTTGCTCACATGAAGATTATCAGCGCATTGTGAAAGAATCAGTTGAGGTCTTTCGTGCATGGCGTCTGGTTCCTGCACCGAAGCGCGGTGAAATGGTCCGGCTCATCGGCCAGGCGCTGAGGGAAAAGAAAGATCAGCTGGGCACGCTGGTCTCACTAGAAGCCGGCAAGATCAAGGCCGAGGGAGACGGCGAAGTCCAAGAGATGATCGACATGGCCGACTTCGCAGTTGGACAATCTCGGATGCTGTACGGTGCGACGATGCAGTCTGAGCGGTCGGCACACCGCATGACTGAACAGTGGCATCCGTTGGGGCCAGTCGGCGTGATCACCGCCTTTAACTTTCCCGTCGCCGTCTGGGCTTGGAATGCATTCTTGGCTGCGATCGCCGGTGATACGGTGATTTGGAAACCCTCACCAAAGGTGCCGCTTTGCGCCAACGCCATACAACAGATTTGTAATCGCGTGATGCAGCAGCAGGGATACTCAGGAATTTTTGCCCTCTTCATCACCGATCAGGCGAGTCTCGCCGATACGATGGTGCAGGACCAGCGGCTCCCGCTCATTTCGTTCACTGGATCGGTTCCGATCGGTCGCCGCGTGGCTTCCACCGTGGGCCAGCGCCTGGGATGGATCCTTCTTGAACTCAGCGGCAACAATGCCGTCATCGTCGATGAAACCGCCGACCTGGATATGGCCATACGTGCCACCTTGTTCGGTAACGTCGGAACCGCCGGTCAGCGCTGCACGAGCACCAGACGCCTTCTCGTACATGAGTCGCGTTACGACGAGTTGGTCGGCAAGTTGGTGAAGGCCTATGCCCAAATCCACATCGGGAATCCGCTTGAGCAGGACGTACTCATGGGGCCCCTAATCGATCAGGCGGCCGTGGAGGGCTACCGAGCCGCGATCGATGAGATCAAAAGAGAAGGGGGCCAGATTCTCTGTGGCGGTCAAGTGCTGAATCGTCTCGGTCATTTCGTCGAACCGACGGTTGTGCGCGCGCAGAACCATTGGCCTATCGTGCAACGCGAGACCTTTGCGCCGATTCTGTATGTCATAACATTTCATACCGTGGACGAGGCGATCGCATTACAGAACGGAGTACCACAGGGTTTGTCCTCAGCCATGTTTACGAACGATGTACGAAACAGCGAGCGGTTTCTTTCAGACGCAGGCAGCGACTGCGGGATCGCCAACATCAACATCGGCACGTCTGGGGCAGAAATCGGCGGGGCTTTCGGTGGAGAGAAAGAAACAGGCGGCGGGCGAGAAGCAGGATCGGATGCCTGGAAGACCTACATGCGTCGTCAAACCAACACGGTCAACTGGGGAACGGAATTACCTCTCGCTCAGGGCATCAAGTTTGGATCTTAACGGGAAGGAACTAGACCGGAAGAGGTAGAATCATGGATCGCGCTCATGAACTTGATGATCTCATGGAGAAAATGGTAACGGACTATGTCGCTCACAACCGAGCAGCAAGTGTACTCAAGGTCATGCTCGACAACTCCGGTGTCGGTTTCTCGCCGGTCGCCGACCACGTGACCATCCGAACCCTCGACATCGATCAGGGGGCGGAACCGTTCGTCGCACTGGGCTATACCTATGACGAAACACTCATGTACGACGAGTGGTATGCCAAAGTCTATCGTAAGGCTGGCTACCCCGCCCTCTTCGTGGATCAAGCCTATCCGGATGACCGCGGCAAAGCCAGCATCATTCCTGGCTGGGTCAGGGAATTCGGCGACCAGGTGTTTCACCACGTCGCCGTGCGGGTGGAGGACATCGAGAAGGCGGTAGAACAACTCAAGCACAACGGCGTGGTGTTTGCCGGAAAGATCGTCGGAACCCCTGGCGGAAACCTCAGGCAGATTTTTTCTGCTCCTGAAATTGTTGATGGCCAACCCTTCTCAGTATTGGAGTTGGCTGAACGACACTGTGGCTACCAAGGATTCCTGCCGCCTCAAGCCAACAGCCTGATGAAATCGACTGCGCCGAGCTGACACCACCCGCACTTTTCGTGGCCTCTGGCACCCAGCTTTCTCGGATACAGTAGGATCACCGGCTTGCCGGACAAGAAACGGCAAGGACTTCTACTGCTGAATCCACCGGAGATGGGCCATCGCATCCCCTCGCCAGGCAATACCGGCGCAGCATGTCAGCCATGCATCATCAGTAAGGGCCACAGCCGGTCGCGTACATACACGCGCATTGCCGCCGTTGGCATTCTTCAATGCCGTCTCGACATCGCCGAGCTCTTTTTCAATGGAAGACACCGAATCCATGATGTGGTGCTAGATGATTCGCTTGTCGGGAATCGTGAAACGTATCCTGTGAAGTGCTTCAGACTCTTAGCGAGATACGAACGACGACCATGTTGTGTTAGCCCATATCCCGCAGCGTGTGGTCGGGATTCCGATCGCGCGCGATAGTTTTCATCAGTTGATCCCCGAACAATACGACGATCCGATCGCGCTGGTCCTTGACGATCATGGAAGCTGAAGGCGGCTTGAAGGTGTTGGGGTCCCCGTCTAACCAGGCGCTACATGTATAGGGCAAGGAATCGAGTATGGTCTCCACTCGATATTCGTGACGCATCCGGTACTGCAACACATCAAACTGGAGCCGTCCCACTGCCGCGACCAACGACTCCTGGTTGTTGAGGCTTCTCATGATCTGCATCGTCCCCTCTTGGGCCATCTGCCACACCCCTTTGTCGAAAGCTTTGCGCTTGCCGACATCACTCGGATGGATGCGCGCAAAGATCTCTGGCTGAAATTGTGGCAAGGGCTTGAAGTTGAAGCCGCCGGACAATGAGATGGTATCACCGATGGCGAACAGCCCAGGGTTGATAATACCGATGATATCGCCAGGATAGGCCCCTTCCACCGTGCTTCGTTCTTGGGCCACAAGACTGTGGGGCCGGGAGAGCCGGACCTCACGGTCCAGTCGATGGTGTTTCACAACCATGTCACGTTCAAACCAGCCGGAGCACACCCGAAGAAAGGCCGTGCTGTCGCGGTGCTTGGGATTCATATTGGCTTGCAGCTTGAACACATAGGCGCTGAAGGGTGTCTTCATTGGGTCCACAGACAACTCAGTCCCATCATCACGGTCGGCCAGTCGCGCGCTCGGGCTCGGCGCGAGCTGCACGAAGGCATCCAAGAAACTCTCGATTCCGAAGTTGGTGAGCGCCGACGCGAAGAACACCGGCATCACCTCGCCCAGAAGAAACTGTTCCCTTGTGAAAGGGTTGCCAGCGACCTCGAGCAATTCCAAATCGTGCTGCACTTGCGCCATGACGTCCTGAGACACGCATTCGCTCCTCACAAGATCGGCCAGCACGAGGTCTTCGACATTCACCTTCGTGGTTCCTCCTGGCGCAGCCTTGCTGAACAACTGCACGGAACCATCGGCGCGGTTCACGATTCCAGCGAACTCGCTCCCCGACCCCACCGGCCAACTAATCGCGCTAGCATGAATATTCAACGCCTGTTCCACTTCGGTCATCAGATCGAGCGGCGGGCGTCCAGGCAAATCCATCTTGTTGATCAACGTCAGCACCGGAATGTGCCGCAGGCGACACACGGCAAACAGCTTGCGTGTCTGCGCCTCCACCCCCTTCGCCGCATCAATGACCATGATGGCGCTGTCTGCGGCCGTAAGCGTTCGGTAGGTATCTTCGGAAAAGTCCTGGTGGCCAGGCGTATCGAGCAGGTTAATAACCGCGTCTTTATATGGGAACTGCATGGCCGAGGCAGTAATCGAAATGCCGCGCTCCTGTTCCATGCCCATCCAATCCGACGTCGTGACCTTGCCGCCTTTGCGGCCACGCACCATCCCGGCCGTCCGGATCAGCCCGGAGTACAACAGTAGTTTTTCCGTCAGAGTGGTCTTGCCCGCATCCGGGTGACTGATGATGGCAAAAGTCCGTCTTCGCATTGTCGCGGCAGCGAGCTCGCCCAATAAGGAAATGTCAGTCCCCATAACGGGTGCGAAGCATACCATATCGCGGCTGAAGGCTGACAGCTGAGGTCGAAAGGCAGGATTGACACCTAGGGTGCAAACATATAAAGACCCGTACGACCTCATGAGAGTGGGATCGCAGCGCGCAAGCGAGCCGTTCAGTAAAGTCCAACTTCTCGGTTTGTTGTCTACCCTCTGCGAGCTATACCGTCATTCGTCGAGGCTCGGACGCAGGAGGAAGGATCCGTAGACTACGGCGAACAGCAGATAGGTGCCGCTCTTGTTGAACCACCGCTGGCCTGACATGGAGATGTATTGCATAAATCTGCGCGCATAAGAGACAAGGGTCTTTAGCCCCTAGCCACCGCAAGATGGATTCCATGACTGAGCATGACAGTGGATCATATACTCGACAAGCGTGTGCGGATGTGCGCCCCCCGTCACCAGTCCGCTCCTAACCGATCAATCACGATCTGATGCACTACGGAATGCTTGCCCAGTGTTGCCAGATAGAGCGCCGTATCGTCCACGTCAAACGGATCGATCTTCTCGCTGCGGAGAAGCTCCTCCGGCGACGCATCCACGAGATCGTCAGCTACGCCGCCTGGACAGATGACGCTCACTTTAACGTGATACGGGCGACCTTCGTCGGCCAACGACTTCGTCAATGCCATGATACCGTGCTTCGACGCGCTGTAGATGCCCCTTCCCGCCCAGGCCTGCACGCCGGCGACGCTTGACATCATATTGATGATTATTCCCCCACCTTGTATCTTCATCTGCCTGAATCCGGCCCGGCAACAGAAAAACGTGCCGCGCAAATTCACGTTCATCACCTCGTCGAAAGCCTTCGTCGTCGTCTCGGCGAGACGCCCGCCCGCGCCAATCCCCGCATTGTTTACGAGAATATCCAGCCGGCCATACTGCTTAACCGTCTCCTCGAGCAGTCGTTCCACCTGACGCTCATCAGTCACATCGGTTTGTATGGCCCAGGCCTCGCTGCCGTTCTTCGTGATCTGCGCGACGGTATCTGCACGACGGTCTGTTCGCAAAGACCAATACGCCTAGCCGTGACGACGACTGTTGCCCCTTCAGCTCCGAACCTTAGCGCAATTGCCTTGCCAATGCCGCTGCTGCTGCCCGTCACAATTGCCACTTGATCGTTTAATCGGGGCATGCGGTCCTCTTAGTCCTCCGCCAATCCGCTGACGTCGTAATATTTTTCGCGATGCATGGGGCACAAGCCTTTCTTCTGGAACAACACTGTGACGCCAGCAATCATTGCGCCGTTCCCACAGAGGTAGACGGCGAGATTTTTGACCGAGGCGATCCACTCCTCGATCAACCTTAACACCAGGTCGGATTCGCCGGCCCAGCGTAGCTCTGGACGGGACCGCGTGGTGATGACCGTGAAAGTCGGCGTCCACCAGCTCAATTCAGCCAGTTCCTCCTTATAATACAGTTCCCGCTGGTTGCGCAGTCCCCAGAACAAGGTCGCTGGTCTCGGATCGTGACGTTCTGCATTCGCCAGCACATGGACCAAATCAGCACGATGCCGGTCCCATTATCACCGTGCATGCGACTCCAGAAAGGGCATCCGGTGCTGCTCGCGCGAGAAACAGGCCCAATGCTGCCATAGACCCTAGAAAAAGCGGCCCGCAGGACACACATCCTGCGGGCCTTTTCACAATATCTGGTCCAAACGGTTCGGCTACGTTTCCATCATCTCGAGCCTGGCGTCGAATTCATGTCCGCAGGCGGTGCAGCGGATGCAGTCCGACTCGACCGTCATTTCATCGGCTCGAATGCCCATGCCGCCACAATTGGAACAGCGCGTGAGGTGGACCCGCTGATCGTCGATGGTTTCGTACTGCGCCCCACGAAAACAATATACGGGTTTGCCGTCCAGCAGCCAGGGATGGCCGGCGTTGTCAGCCACTGGCAGCGCGAGATAGTGATGCTTGACGTAGTCTTCTATTTCCCGCCGGTTGGCGAATCCGTCCTTGATAAGCTTTCCCCCTACCACCTCGCACAGGGTATTTCCGTTCACGATCGCTTTCGTCGGGCCCATCCCTCACCTCCCTGCTGCACTTAACAGTGAACGTCGTTCGCCTGCTGAATTGTGACGCATCACTCGTGAAGCAGATCTCGTATCCCGCTCGATCGGGTGCACGTCGAGCTCCCTGAAAGACACACGACGCATTGCTACACCACGCCGGAGTAGTAACGCAGAATATTTGAGACTGAAATCACCCCGATGATCTGTCCATCTTGCGTCACCGCCAGGTGACGGGTGGCCTGTTCCTTCATCATGCGCACGGCATCGATGATCGTACGATCCCCATGGATAGCGACAACCGGCGTGCGCATACAGGTCTTCACGGAGGTGGTGCTGGAATCGAATCCGTTGACCACGACCTCGCGCGCCAGGTCCGAATCAGTCAAGATGCCGACGTAGGATTGGTTGTCCGTCACAAGCAGGGACCCCAACTTCCATTGCAGCATCAGCTGCCCGGCTTCTCGCAAACTGGCGTCCTGCGACACGCTCCGGACCTCGGTGGACATGTGCGCCTCGATCTGCGGGCCGATAAGCGCCTGTCCGATCTTGGTTTTCTTCGGTTCGGCAGACCGGCGCGCTTCCAATTCCGACACACAGCTCTCCAACACTCGACTACGCTGCAATAAACTTTGCCGCTGGCTATCCATCCCGGTGCCTTCCGGCGCCTCATCCGTCATGTTGACCAATCCAGCCGCCTCACCCAGCTCAGCATATTCATAGGCGTGCAGCAAGTCGGAGGCCTGTCCGAGTAGATCTCCAATCAACCGTTCGGTTTCCAGATCGAATTCTTCCAGACTGCGCGTTGGCATGCCCCTACCCAGGAAGGGAGCGAATTCGGCAAGCTGTTTTCGCATCCGTTCGATGCTTTGGTCGAGAGAAACTCGTGGTTTTGAGGGAGTGGTAGGGACGGCCATCGCGCCTCCTATACATCATGTCGGTGAACCAGGATAGCCGATCTTACGCCTTATCGAATGCACGCGGCAAGCTGGGCTGGATGGGGACAGGACCCATTGCTATTCTTTTGGTGCATCGATCGGCCCAGACCACTCCCTTTTGGTCAGCTGCACTTCCTCATGCCCTCCATCTGGCAATTGAAACTGCCCCACCGTATCGATCTGAACGATGAAGGGATCGGCCTCGTGCGGCCTGCCCGCGAAACCAGTACCATCCTGGCGCGGTGAGTTTTCGCTCAATCCATCGATATTCCGCCATGCCTCGAAATCTTCTCCTTTGAGATGCGTTATATACGCGAAGTCTGATAAAGTCTGCGCGCGCAGTGAGGGTGAACCCTACCATGTCCCGCCTACCAATAGAAGACGTTCTGCCGAAAATACAACGACACCTCGCAAACAGACCTAATGCACTCATAACCGCGCCGCCGGGAGCCGGAAAAACCACTCGCGTCCCCCTGGCACTCCTGGATGTCGCCTGGATCCAGGGCAAGAAACTGCTCATGCTGGAACCGCGACGACTCGCGGCGCGGGCGGCCGCTCATCGCATGGCGGCGACCCTCCGTGAACAAGTCGGCGAGACGGTCGGCTATCGGATGCGGCTGGATACCAAGGTCGGGACGAAGACGCGCATCGAGGTGGTGACTGAAGGCATACTCATACGCCTCCTCCAACAGGATCCGTCACTCAGCACCTATAATCTCGTCCTCTTCGATGAATTTCACGAGCGGAATCTACAATCCGATACGGCCTTGGCTCTCTGCCTCGAAACACAACGCCTCTTTCGCCCAGACCTTCGTCTGCTGGTGATGTCGGCCACATTGGATTGCGGACCAATCAGCGATCTCTTGGGCCAAGCCCCGGTCATTATCTGCGAAAGCCGAATGTTTCCGGTAGAGACCCGTTATCTCGATCAGCCGCTCTCAGGACATCTCGACGTTGTCGTGGCGCAGCTCATCCGGCGCTCTTTAGCGCAGGATCAAGGCAGCCTGTTGGTCTTCCTGCCAGGCATGGCCGAAATACGCCAAGTCGAACGGAAACTGCACGCCGCCAATCTGGGCCCCTCTGTCCACATTGCACCCCTGCACGGTGTTCTCCCGCAAGCCGCTCAGGATCTGGCCATTGAGCCGACAGCGGTAGGCACACGAAAAGTCGTACTCGCCACCTCCATTGCCGAAACCAGTTTGACAATCGACGGCGTACGCGTCGTGATCGATGCCGGGCATATGCGCATCCCGCGTTTCGATCCCCGCTCAGGTCTGACTCGTTTGGAAACGATTCGCGTCACGCAAGATTCCGCCGAGCAGCGCCGTGGGCGTGCCGGCCGTTTGGAGCCAGGCATCTGTTACCGACTATGGACGGCGGGGGAACACCACTCGCTCACCGCACGTCGTCCACCGGAAATGCTCGACGCCGACTTGACTCCTCTCGTCCTGGAACTGGCCTTATGGGGCGCTACGAATTCTAATGAACTCTCCTGGTTGACGCCCCCACCAACTGGGACTATCGCACAGGCGAAAGATTTACTGATGCGCGTAGGAGCACTTGATACCGCCGGATACTGTACGCCTCACGGAACGCGGATGGCCCAGCTGCCAATGCATCCCCGTCTCGCTCACATGATACTCAAGGCCGGGCCACTGCACCTGACGTCTCTGGCCTGTGAGGTGGCGGCTTTGCTGAGTGAGCGTGACATTCTCCGTGGATCATCCGGCCGCCAGAATGCCGATCTTCGACTCAGGCTCGATATCTTGCACGGACAGCACGACCATGCCGCAGACGCGACAGTCGATCGTGGCGCATGCCAACGGGTGAAACACCAGGCGGATCTGTGGTTCAGATCCTTCTCTCGGCAACAACTACGTAGTCGAGCCACCACCGTCACTGAGTTCGATCAAGTTGGTGCCCTCCTCGCTCTCGCCTATCCGGACCGCATTGCACAACGTCAACGAGGCAACGATCCTCGCTACGTACTGACGAACGGCCGCGGCGCACTCTTCACAAACCCAGACCCGCTGGCCTCGGAACCTTATCTTGTGATTGCCGACCTCGACGGCAGGACACAGTGGGCCAGAATCGATCTCGCCGCGCCGATCACACTCACGGAGATTGAAACACTCTATGCCGGCGAGGTTAGTCAGACGGAGACGGTTTCCTGGGATGAGAAGGCGCAGGCAGCCCGAGCCGCACGGCAGCGGCGATTGGGTACCGTGGTCCTGTCTGAGCAAACCCTATCCAAACCGGATCCTTCGCTGATCGCTTCCGCGTTGGTGCAAGGCGTTCGCCAAGCCGGACTGGATGCACTCGCCTGGACGCCCGAGCTACGGCAGTGGCGGGCACGGGTGCAGTTTCTCAGACGGGTTGAAGGAGCCGATTCACCATGGCCCGATCTGTCGGATGAGACGTTGCACCGGACGTTCGACGAATGGCTCGGCCCCTATCTGGATGGAATCACCACGCTTGATCGCGTCAAACGGCTCGATCTCTCCACCCCGCTCCACGCGTTGCTGAGCTGGGACCATCAACGCCGATTGGAACGGCTGGCTCCAACCTATCTGACCGTACCGAGCGGATCAAACATTCGCGTGGAGTATGAGACACACGATCTCCCGATCTTAGCCGTTCGACTGCAAGAGATGTTCGGCTGTAAAGATACGCCGCGCCTCTTGGACGGGAAGGTTCCCGTCATGCTGCATTTGCTCTCTCCAGCCAAACGACCAATCCAGGTCACTCAAGATCTAGGCAGCTTCTGGACCAAGGCTTATCAAGAAGTCCGCAAAGAGCTTCGTGGCCGCTACCCCAATCACCACTGGCCGGAGGATCCTCTCACAGCCACGCCGACGGCGAAAACCAAACGACGGGAGCGTTGAACCGGAGACCTGGTTTCCCTTGCCACCCAGCACACTCATAACGATCACTGCCGTTAATCCCGTCCTTCGTAGGGTAGACCAGCGACCCGCCTTCTTTTTATGGTGGCTTCCCAGGCGCATCATTTTCACCCTCGCCCTCGGTTCGGTTCTTGTCGGCTTGCCGATTAAATCGTGGACGGACTCAAACCTCGACTTGCCTGCTGCCGATTCTTGAGACCCCGTTCGATGACGACGATCCGGGTGTGATATAAGCTGAAATGGACGGCAGGTCCTGGCCTTCTTGCAGTCCGTGCACAGACTCGGTGGGGCCAGTGCCAGGAGACCCTACGCCAATCGATTGCCGACCCAATTGACCGTAATGAACACGGTACCCGCTTTCGCGATGGGAGACTGGAACACGGCCAGTAGCGTTGTCTACAACGGCCCGTGAACGGACTGAATGAATTCATAGACTGCCAGGTCGCCGTGGAGCACTCCTTGATCGCATCGTATCGTATGGGACACCAGCACAGGACCAGTTTGTGTGGGCCAACTACCTCTATTAATCCCTGCCCGACTACTGGGGCATCGCCGTGCAAACCGGCCACTTACACAATACGGCGAAGTGGGAGACGCCTGAAGACTCCATCTTGATCGAACTGTCCGGCAACCATCAAAGCCGATCGTTGATCGAGTATAAGCAGCTCTAAACAAGACACCCGACGTAACACTGGAGCACACCGACATCACGTCGGAATATCGCGCGTCCCATCGTATGACGAGTGAGGCTGGAAAGAAAACTTCACCATGTCGCCGTCTTTGACGAGCGAATCCTCTGCTCCGATTTTCTTGTTCACCGTTATGAGCGCTTCACGACTCGCTATGAATCGGAGCAACCCGCCGAGATGCTCCTGATTCAATTCAACCAGTTTCTTCACGGTGGTGACGTCGGTCAACCCCACTTTGATTTCACTCTCTCCGACTGCGTCGCGTAATGTGTTGCCTAGCACCTGCACAGTCACCATGGGTCCTCGTTAGTTGAGCTATCGAGTCTGTCTGGGCTATATGGTCTGTCTAGTTTCTTGGTTTAGAGCAGAACACCAAATAAACCAGATAGACAAGACAGACCAACCGACCATCTACTGCCTGGGTGTCAGTGAAAACAATTCTACCACGTCGGATGGTGGGCCGGCACCGGCTTCACCCCGTCCGCCAGGTGATACTGTGCACAGAATTTCTCATTCGTGATCGATCGATGGTCAGAGGTCACGGGGGTCATGGGATTCAGATCTTTCGGCGTAGGCAGCAGCGTCACATCAACCACTACCGCCACGGAAAACAGTACAAAGAGCCAGTCGACTTTCCACAACGTCATTGGGCTGAGACTCCTCGGTTGGGCTCCGCAGCCTCATAGGCTTCCTGAAGCATCTGCGCGACATGTTTGACTTCAACCCCTTCCCGCAACCCATTTTTGAGCTGAATCATGCAGGCCGGGCAACTTGTGGCCACCACGTCCGCACCGACTTGCTCGACTGCACGGACCTTCCGCTCAAAAATCTTCTGCGACGTGTCGTAATCCTTCACGAGATACGTACCTGCTCCGCCAGCGCACCGGTCAGCATCGGGCATCTCGGTGAAGTTGACCCTGGGCAAGGAAGACAAGATCTTGCGTGGCTCCTCCGTCACACCGGCAGCTCGCAGGTGGCAGAAAGAGTGGTACGTCACGCACTTCGTTCTCGTGGCGGCCTGCGCCATCGGTGGTCGGTGGATGGTGAGGTGACCGCGCGACGAACTCGGCAATATGTACGACTTTCTTGGCTAGCTGTTCCACTTGGCGACGCTCTTCCTCATTAGGAAAGAGCGTGGGATAGTCCTTGAGCCTCAGAGTGCAGGAGGCACAGCCGGTCACGATCGTCTCGTACAGCGCAAACGACTGGAGATTGAACCGCGCGCCTTCACGCGCGAGGTCCTGGTGCCCATAGGTCTGAATCGGTATCCCGGAGCAGCGTTGGAGGTGGCAGCGCCGGTTCAACCCCGTGTTTCCGCAGCACGCTGATGACCGCGTCGCCGACTCCGTCGTCGAAGTAATTCGCCGCACAGCCGTGGAAGTATGCCACGCCTCCCAACCGTGATTGGCTCGGGTTTATTGGAATCAACCCTGTCTGGCGTTCGCGCAACTGTGTCGCAGCTAGTTTGGGCAGGGCGAGATCGTGCGGCAATCGCGCGGTAGCCGCCAGCGTCTTCATCACCGGTCTGGTGACCCAGTCAAGCAGCCGCCGCAAGTATGGTCGATCCCGGATGTGCTGGGTCTTCCCAAGGAATCGCAAGAACGATTCAAAATGTGCTCCACCAGCCTGAAACCGAAAGATCCATCCGGCAAGTCGGTTGGGATGTTCGGCTCGCTTTTGCATAATGAGGTCGGACACATCCACTCCGGCCGGACAAATGGTGCGGCAGGATTTGCAATTCAGACAGGCTTCCACCACCCGTTTTGAATTGAGGTAGCTATAATCCTTCGCTGTCACAATCTCAAACCAACCCCGCGAACGCATGTCCTCGGATTGAAAGACATCGTACACGGGGCAGACGGAATTGCACTTCGCACAAGTCGCACAGGACTTGGAGAGTCGATCAAAGTCGATGTGTTCGGTGAAGGGGCGGTCGCTAATCTTGATCCCTGGATTGAGGACGTTCCCAGGATAGAAGGCTTTCTTCACCTGTACAAAGAGGTCGTAGAGATCCTCACCGAACATTCTTCTCACGTACTCCGCTCGGACCCGGCCATCGCCGTGCTCACCACAAATGGACCCTCCGAACCGACCCAAAACAACCGAATGAATCTCATGATATGCTTTAACAATATTTCTGAATTCATTGCTAATATTCACATTAATAAACGGAACAATATGAGCATTTCAGTTCCCGATGTGAACAAAGATCGCCACGGGCACGCGCTGTCCTTCGAAGTAGTGTTCCAGGTAGCCGATCAGTTCGCTGATGCGTTCGGCACTGACAACCACGTCGTCCACGAAATTGATCGGCTTCTTCTGTGGATCAAATCGATACAGAATGGGATAGAGGGCCTTCCGCGCTTTCCACAGTTGCTCCCGACGTTCCGGATCGAAGGCCAGGGTGAGCGCCGACGCCAGTTTGTATGGACGGCAAACAGTCGCCATCTGCTCAGCCCGCTCATGAAGATCCACCTCGAATGAGTCGGCGTCCAGTTCGACCAGCAATGTCGCCGCTGCATCGGCAGGGACACCATGCTTGGCCCGTCCGATCAGATCGAGCGTGTTGGCATCCATCACTTCCAGCGCGCTTGGTTCCAGATCCAGCAGGTGCGGTACGGCATCGCCGACTTCCTTAAGATGGCGGAAATGAATGAGCGCGGTCAGCGTCGACTTCGGCTTATCGACAAGCTTTAATGTAGCTTCGCTGAGGACGCCCAGCGTCCCCTCGCTGCCGACAAAAAGTTTCGGCAGATCAAATACTCCGCCAGCAAGACCATCGGCAAGGCCAAAGAGGTTGTAGCCGCAACTATTCTTGCTGACGATCGGCTTCTTGGAGTGAATTAAGTCCATCTGTGCCTGCACGAGGGCAAAGGTGTCACGAACAGCGGGAATCGTCGAAAACAATCGTTCGAGTGTCGGATCCTCCAGTCCATAGGCCTTGGCGTCCAGCCAGGCCGCCGATGTCAGGCATATCCGAAGACGATGCACATTATCTTTTACGGCGCCGTAACGCAGCGTGTGGGGACCAGACGAATTGTTTGCCAGCATCCCGCCAAGCTTGCACATGTCTCCACTAGAGGGATCTGGTCCAAACAAGAGACCGTGGCACGCAAGGTACTTGTTCAATTCGGCAAGAACCATCCCCGGCTGGACACGCACCCATTTCTCCTCCCGGTTCACTTCCAGAATCCGATTGAGCCGGGAGACATCGAGTATGATGCCGGACCCGATCGCGGAACCCGTAAGATTTGGTGCCGGCTGCCCGTGGCGTCAATGAAATCCCGTGCGTCACCGCATAGCCAATTGTTTTCACAATGTCGTCCTCGGACTCCACGAGAACGACGGCCTTGGGCACCATACGATAGATGCTGGCATCAACGGCATAGGCCGTGAGGGTGGGGAAATCGTCTTTGACTTTCTCCGAGCCGAGTTGGGCCCTGAGGTCTGACGCGATCGCGTGCGATCGCGCTGGAAGAATAATCGTTGGCGCAGTCATAGTTCAGGCGTGGCGCATTCTAAACGGCCCTCCATGAAAAGAACAAGAGTGAGGTTGTTGGCTCGCGGCAAATCTTCTACAATGCCATCTCACCCATGAGGTGTTCATGACGCGTCCCGCGCTGTACGTCACTCAAGTGCTTCCTGGCCCTGTCATGGCTGCAATTCGGCAGCAGTATCGGCTGATCGCGGAACCCACAGATCTGCTGCCAATGCCGGACGAGCAGAGACAATGTTTTGCACAGGCCGACGCCGCGATCTGCACCCTCCCGGATCGCATCGACGCGGCCCTGCTCGCAGAAGCTTCGCGCCTTAAGATTGTCGCCAACTATGCGGCGGGTTACAACAATATCGATGTCGTTGCAGCGCGTGCACGCGGCATCGTCGTGACCAATACACCCGACGTGCTCTCCGACGCTACCGCTGACCTGACATGGGCACTGCTCCTCGCCGGGGCCCGGCGGGTATTGGAGGGAGATAGCCGGCTGCGAAGCGGGACGTGGTCCGGGTGGGCGCCGACTCAAATGCTGGGGGCGGAGGTGACGGGGAAAACTCTGGGCATCGTCGGCATGGGACGAATTGGACAAACCGTCGCGCAGCGCGCTCAGGGGTTTCGCATGCCGGTGCTCTATGCCAGCCGCCGTCCCTGCCCCTCGCCACCCGGAGCACTCACATGGACACACCGGTCACTCCATGACGTTCTCAAGAACTCAGATTTCGTTTCTTTGCATGTTCCGTTGGCAGATGCGACGCGCCATCTTATCGGACCGTACGAGCTGGCCATGATGAAGGCCACCTCGTTCCTCATCAACACCTCTCGTGGTGCGGTGATCGACGAAGCGGCGCTTGTGTCGGCGCTTCAGACTGGGCGGATTGCTGGAGCTGGGCTGGATGTCTACGAGCAAGAACCTACCATTCACGCGGGACTCACGGCGCTGCCAAATGTCGTGCTGCTTCCGCATCTTGGATCGGCAACCCTGGATACCCGCGTTCGTATGGGGATGATCTGTCTTAAGAATATTGCCGCAGTTTTAAAAGGACAGGCGGCTCCGAATTGCGTGACCTAACTCGGTTGGCCTAGCTGGCGCGGCGGAATGCTGTTTGAGACGAATGGTGACGACCCTTCAGAGATTCTAACCGTTGCGCCACATCATGGAATGAAGGAATGGATTGGAAAGTTGTAACGGCTTTTTCCCACTGCGCCTCAGCCTCATACAGTAAGCCAAGTTCATAGCGAATGGCTAGGCCTTTAGCGCCCTGACAGCGAGGATCCGACAGTACAACCTCAAGCCCACGAATCGCCTGTGCCAATTGGCGCTCTTCTTTGTGGCATAAGGCCGTCATGAGGCCGGAATCGAGATAGAAGGCGTCCCCCGTTCTCGAGACTTCAAATTCGTCCTTCGCCTCCGTATAGAGCCCCATGTTCTTATAGGCGACGCCCAGCGTGAAATGCGCTTCATGATCTGGAGCAACCACCGCTGCCTCATCAGGCACGACCGATACCGCAACAAGTTCTTCACTGACAACCGTTTGATCGTGGGGCTGCGAGGACGCGACCTCGCGAACCGGATCGGTCGAGGCCGCCGACTCCACTGACTCGCGGAGATCAGCTACCCCTTCGTTTGGAGCCGGCCTCGCTGCCGGCTTACCTGTGATGCGCGCGTGAATTCCATCTCCGCCCGGTGCAGCATTCTCAACAGAGAACCCCGCCACTTGTGGGAAGCCTACTTTTTTGCTCAGATCATGCCCATCTGGTGTGGCACCTTCTAAAGAAAAGTGGCGGTCCTGTTCGATACGGATTTCCGATGTTGTCATCCGGGCATCGTCAGGCTCAGCCCCGGCGACTGAAAACCCGCGAGCGGTGGTCGGGGGAGGTATCGTCACCGGTGGCTCTTCTCCAACGGTAACTGGTGCGGCGTTGGCTGCAGGAGAGTTGCTCATTTCTGCCAGCGACTCTCCTCTCAGCTTCGCAGCAAGACGATTGACAAACACGGCATCCGTCGAAAGCGACCTTACTTTTTCGAAGAGTTCTTCATGGAGGTTTTCCATTCCAGACTCGGGATGCTCCAACAACAGCTCGACAGCTTTGGCATACTGCTGCGCCGCTGCTGCACTGTCTCCTTTTTCTTCGTACAGCTCTCCATACAGCTCTAACAACGGTACGGAGTCGGGATCCGCCAACAGAAACTCCCCAATCAAAGATTCGGCAAGAATAAAATCCTGTGCGCGCAGGGCCGCGCCTGCAAGGAAGCGGTATTCACCCAGCGCCACTTGGACATCCCCGCGTTGCAGATGGAGTCGTGCGAGTAGTTGGCACACTTGCGGGTTTCCTGGCTCCCTCGTGAGCATTTGGTTTAGGATCGCTTCCGCCCCCGCATACTGCTTCTCCTCGATTCTCCTGGTCGCTTCGGCTAGTAGATTGAGCGGTTCAGAGAGTTTTTGTGCGGGAGCAGAAATCCCTGACTCCACCGCCTTGATCGAACCGGTTCCACCTTTTTGCACACTCTCCACAAACTGCGCCGCCTCGCTGTTCTTGGGATCGACCTTGAGAGCAGCGACATACGCATCTTTCGCTTCGTCATACCGCCCCTGCGCCGAGCGTTCACGACCCAGATGGAGATACACATTCGTCGCTTCATCTTGCAGATTCTCCTGGACACAGAGTTCGGCGACGCGTTGCTGGGCACTGAGGTTGGACGGATCTTGGCTGACAACCTTTTTGTAAATCTCGAGCGCTTCTTTCCCCTTACGCTCCTTGAGGTAGTGCTTGCCCAGGGAGAGGTAATCCTGAACCGCACTACTCAACAGTCCACGCTCCACGTTGAGGTCGCCCAGGTGGCGATAGACCTCGTACTGAGTCGGATCACTCTTGAGTACTTTCTTATACGCAGCGATCGCTTTGAGCGGGGCCCCTTCTGACCGGAATGCCGATGCCGCCTGAAGGAATGCGGAGATCGCTTCCGACGTGGCGTTTCGTTTCAGATGCAGATCACCGATGGAATTGTGGATGCTGCCGTCGTTGGGAGCATCCATCGCCAGCTTTTTCCATTCGGCAATTGCGGCGTCATACTGCCCGCGCGATACGAGAAGCTGTGCTTGCTGAAGAACTTTGCTGCGATCCGCGGCCAACACACACCTCTCAAATTAAGAATAACCAAACGCTAACAGTATCATTGGGCTTTGTCTAGGTAATGGCAGAATCAGACAATGGCCTACCGAAACCAATGTGGGCCTGTCCTCCAATTCGGAAGACAGGCCCACACGCCATAGAGACGAAAAGTGATTCTTTTTAGGATGCAGCCACGACCGATTTCAGAACATTGGCCGCTTGAGATCCCTTTGCTCCCTGCACGATGTCGAACTCGACGTTCTCACCTTCCTTGAGGGTCTTAAACCCTTCCCCTTGCAACGCTGAATAGTGAACGAAGACGTCTTCCCCACTATCGAGCCGGATGAATCCAAACCCTTTCCGATCATTGAACCACTTGACAGCCCCCTTTGTCTTCACGAAACCCCTCCTTTCCTCAACGACCACGCGTAGTTACCTAGCCAGCCCACTAAGCCGTATATCGGAACAATGAATTGAGGATGAGACACGAACCGGGCGGGTGTAACCGACGGGCACCTGCAGGAGTGTTGAATCGATCACGGAACCAATCTTTTCTTTGAAAGAAAAATCGCGCTGCATTTAACATAGGGTTTGTGCCCTGTCAAGTGATTCTTTGGCGCGCAGGATTCTTCCACTGGTTTACAAGGGGGGAGGACTCCCCTATAGTGTCCAATAGATCTCCAATCCAAGAGCCCCGTGATCCTACGAACCCTGCTTGATCGCTATATTTTTACCGAACTACTCACTCCGTTTGGCATCAGCCTCGGTGCACTCTGCTTCATCATGTTGACACGAGAACTCTTGCGTCTTGTCGAGCTACTGGTCTCAAAGGGAGTTGGACTGTGGTCGGTCGTAAAAGTCGTTGCAATCCTTTTGCCCTCTGGCTTGGTGCTGACACTTCCGATTGCCGGTCTCATCGCATCTATCACTGCCTTTGGCCGATTATCCTTTGATAGGGAACTCGTGGCCATGCGAGCCGCAGGGCTGAGCCTCTTCCGTTTGTCACAGCCGGTGCTCCTCTTTGCTGTATCGGTGTTCGCGCTCACGCTGGTCCTCTCCCAGTGGGGGCAGCCGTGGAGTTCGGTCAATCTCAAGAAAGCAGCGCTCAACCTTCTGAAAGATCAGCTCGTCCTTGCCTTGGAACGGGGAACGTTTAATGAACCTATTCCGCGCGTGATGATCTATGTCCCGGACAGCGAGAATGGACGGCCCACGAAAGGGATCTTCGTCTGGGATGAACGTACTGCCGAGGCACCCAGAGTCATTGTGGCGGAGCAATACCAAGTTCTCATAGATTCGGTAAACGACCGAGTAGTGCTACGACTGGATACCGGGGTCATCCACAGCCGGCCAGACCAAATTGATCAATACCGACATATTTCCTTCACTAGCTACGACCTTAAGCTAAACCTGAGTCAAAGCGGCTATACCTCCAACGAAGAACGCCACTCCTACGAGAAGATCATGGCGCAACTCGCACAGTCTGACGGAAAGGATCCGCTCGCCCTCCGCCGCCTGATTGAATACTACAAAGACATGGCTTTCCCGACTGCCTCGCTCGTTTTTTGTCTCTTGGGTGTGCCGATCGGGATCGTCTCAAAACGCTCTGGGCGAATCGGTGGGTTTGCCCTAGGCCTGCTCATCATCGTAGCATTCTATGTGTTGAATGTCGCCAGTGATTTTCTGGTGACGACGTTGGTCCTCCCGCCCTTCGCTGGCGCATGGCTGCCCAACTGCATCTTCTTCCTCATCACCATCTTCTTCTTTCTCAAGATGAGCCACCACTAACGACGATGACGATTCTCTTTCGCTACATCCTACGCGAATACGTCAAGATCTTTTTCATGTGTTTCGCCGGCTTGATGACAATCTATCTGGTCATCGACTTTTTTGAAAAGATCCGCCGGTTTCTTCGCTACGATTCTGACATCATCTCGATGCTCACGTACTTCGCGCTCAAGATTCCCGCGATCTCGTTTCAAATTGCTCCCTTTGCAATCTTGATGGCCACACTCCTCACACTTGGATTACTCTCACGCAACAATGAGATCACCGCAATGCGCAGCTGCGGGATCAGCCTCCTTTGGATCACATCGCCTTTTCTCCTCTTTGCCACTGGCGTCGCCTTGATCCTCCTAGCCTTCAGCTCAACTATCATTCCACTCGCTTTGGAAAAGGCGGAAGAAGTCCGCCTGATCCAGATCGAAAAGAAGCCGGTACCCTTGACTGTCAAAGCCACCCATCCCTGGGCCCGTATCAGCGCCGATGCCATCATGCACGTCAACAAGATCGACGTCGAGGGAGAGACCCTCCGAGACATACACCTCTTTCATTTCGATCGCGCGTTCCGTCTTGATTTGATCACCGAAGCCGCGGAAGCGCACTATACCCCTGAAGGCTGGGTTCTCTTGAACGGGAATCAACGTCGGTTTCAACCGGACAACACTGTGGAACTGCACCTCTTCACTGAACAGCTTGTGGCTATTCCCTTGATCCCGAGCGATTTCTCCACGTCGCTCGCGGGCAACTCTGAAACAATGACGTTTCAGGAGATCCGTAACTACGTGGGCCGCTTTCGGCATGAAGGTATTTCATTCACCCGGTTGCTTACGGATTATTATGGCCGTCTCGCATTTCCTTTGGTCACGGTTATTATGGTGCTTGTGGGGATCGCGCTGAGCTTGCAACGAAGCGGGGTCCGTGGAGGAAGCATGGCCATGGGCATTGGGCAAGCGCTCATCGTCGGGTTTTGCTACTGGACGACCCACTCCATCGCTATCGCGCTGGGACGAGGAGGGGTATTAGCTCCCATGCTAGCTGGCTGGATGGCTAATGTGCTGTTTCTCAGCTTCGGTCTCTATCTCCTGCTCAAAGTTCGCTATTGAAACAGACCGATCCCTAGTTGACTGCTCTCATGACTTCCGGTAAGTAAAGAATGTTCCTGGGTTGCACGAAGGAGAGAGTGCCATGACCTCGCGCGTGGTCATTACCGGTCTAGGGGTGGTGACTCCTATTGGGATCGGCGTCAGCGAATTCTGGAAGGCGGCCCTCGCGGGTCGCTCGGGCATCACCACCATACAGTCGTTTGATCCATTTCCCATGGCCGGCTACCGTTCGAAAGTCGCAGGGCAGATCCACAATTTTTCACCTGAACAGTATCTGCCTGCGAGCCAGGGAGCCCGCGTGGATCGCTATGCTCAATTTGCCCTGGTCGCAACTAAGGAAGCGCTCACCGATGCGGACCTCCTCATGGCGAAGGAATCTCCCCATCGCGTCGGCGTAATCGTTGGAGCCGGTATGGGAGGGATGGTGATGGGAGAGCGGGAAATCACCCAGCTCTACCAAACCAAAAAACCGCATCGCGTACATCCCAATTTTATTCCTGCCATCACGCTCAATTCCGCCTCCGGCATCGTGGCCATGGCGCACGGAGCAAAAGGGCCGAATCTCACGATCTCGACGGCCTGCTCTTCCAGCGCCCATGCGCTGGGTCAAGCTCTTCAGTGTATTCGCAGCGGTCAGGCTGATGTCATGATTACCGTTGGAGCCGACGCGAGCATTACCCCGCTGGTCTTTGCCGGCTTCTGCTCCTTGCGTGCGCTCTCCAGCGAGTTCAACGATGCTCCGGAGCGAGCGTCACGTCCCTTCGACCGAAGCCGCGACGGATTCGTCATGGGCGAAGGAGCCGGCGCCTTAATAGTGGAATCATTAGCGCACGCCAAGAAACGAAAAGCGAGAATTTATGCCGAGCTCGCCGGATACGCACCCACAAGCGAAGCCTATCACATGGTCATTCCCCGAGAGGATGGAGAAGAAGTCGCCACCTCCATGAAGCTTGCCCTCAAAGGGGCGGACGTCGCCCCGACGCAGGTGGACTATATCAATGCCCATGCCACCTCCACCACGATCGGCGATGCCGTAGAGGTTAAAGCGATCAGGCTCCTCTTCAAGAACCGTGCGGACAAGATCGCCGTCAATGCAACTAAGTCGCTTGTCGGCCATACCTTAGGCGCAGCGGGGGCCCTTGGCGCTGTGGCCTCGTCTCTTGCGATTCACACCGGGCAGATTCATCCCACGGCAAACTATGATGATCCGGATCCAGCCTGCCTCTTGGGAGGTATCTGCCGCTCTGTCCAAGAACGCACGATTCGCGCTGCCCTCTTGAACGCCTTTGCGTTTGGAAGCAACAATGCGACGGTTGTACTCAAAAAGTTTATGGCTTGAGCGACGATTCAACGACATTCATTTTCCTTCGCCGTGTACCTTCGCCGTGTACCATGTAGCTTGCTGTGGGAATGAAGACGAGGAAAACCCTCCGTAGCCTTGCCGCCTTCGCTGATGCTTCGGCGGCTCACCGAAGTCTGGACGAAGGATAAGGCGAAGGATGGGAACGGCTTTGGCGCGACACCCAAAGCCTCAAGCCGCGGGTCAAAGAATTTCGCAGGAGACCCCGCAGCTTGCTGCGAAGAGTTTCATCCCCATGCATGAAGGAGCACCCATAATGACCGATCGCGCGGTTGCCTCAAAAATCATTCAAGCCCTAGCCAAATATCTGAATCAAGATGCCACCTCAATCACGAAAGCTCATAATCTGCGAGACGACCTCGGACTCGACTCGATGGCCGTCATCGAGTTGCTCTATGATATCGAGGAAACATTCAAAATTGAAATTCCCGATCAAGACCTTGCGCAACTGAGCACCGTAGGGTCGGTGGCTGCATACGTTCAGCAGCGGCTCGCCCCAACCACGCCTACTCCGACTCGTACACCCAAGAAACCTGCTCCCACCTCCAAGAAAAAGAAGAGGAAATAGACCAATGGCCATACCCCAGTTACCCAGTCCCATTACTCTGGCTCAGATTCATCAGGTCGTCGGGGGCATGATTCATGGAAATGATCAAACGAAGGTGTCCGAACTGGCCAGTCTGAATGAGGCCAATCCCAAGGCCTTGTCCTTCATCGCAAACGACAAAGTGCTTAACGCTATGGGGGACCTCCGTGCGGGAGCCTTGCTCGTCCACCGCCACCTGCCGGATCTCGCAATCCCTCAAATCGTGGTGAGCAATCCCCTATTGGCTTTTGCCCACGTCTCGCAGAGATTCGTTGTCCGCCCCGCTGCTTCTCGTGGCATTGATAAGAACCTAACCCAAGGAGCTGATGTCCGAATCGGAGCCGATCCCTCGATCTGGCCCCTCGTGACTCTTGGCGACCGCGTCAGGATCGGGGCACGCGTCACACTGTATCCCGGAGTCTTCGTGGGATCGGATTCGAAGATCGGAGACGATTCCGTCTTGTATCCTAACGTCGTCGTTCGGGAAGGCTGTTCACTTGGCGTACGAGTGATCGTGCATAGCGGAACCGTGATTGGATCCGACGGCTTTGGTTACGTGCAGCATCAAGACCGTCATCACAAAATTCCGCAACTCGGCGGCGTGGTCATTGAAGATGACGTCGAATTGGGCGCCAACGTCACCATCGACCGTGCCACATTCGGCTGCACCCTTATCAAGCAAGGCACCAAGGTCGACAACCTAGTCCAAATTGCCCACAACGTCTCTATCGGGGAACATTCAATCGTCGTTGCTCAGGTGGGCATCGCCGGCAGTACCACGATCGGCCATCATGTGATGATCGGTGGGCAGGCCGGTCTTGCCGACCATATCCACATTGGTGACCAAGTCATGATTGCCGCCAAAGCAGGAGTGACTCGGAGCCTTAAGTCGAACCGGATCTTCTCAGGAACCCCGGTGCTGCCGCACGAAATCTCGATGAAGGTTCAAGCCGTCATTCCCCGCCTGCCTGAGCTGAGACAACTCGTGCGAAACCTGGAACAGCGTGTGGCGACACTTGAAGAGCAGCTGAATAACGCGCCTGCACGTCCGGCTAGAACCAAGAAAACATGTCCTAGGACGAAATAAGAGGCTCATTACTCTACTTGATGATGCTCCGCCAGAAAAACAACCGCGCCCAATAGAACCCTGCCCATGGCATCAGCAAAGCAGGAACTATGGCCACTTGCCCATCCATGAACGCTGCCATGGCACTTCCCACAAGGATTGTCACACCAGCCACGTACGCCAGTGGAATAAACGGGCGTCCAGGATGGTTGATGGTCCCAGGCTGAGATTCCTTCTTTGCCTTCGCTCTCTGCTTAGTCGATGACTTTCTCATGCGGGCCGCTAGAACCTCCGGAAACCGTCTCAGCAGATACTGATGATACCGAGTTTGTGCCACGCCCATGACCACCCCCAAGACGATGAGGCCTGAGCTTTGATAAAAGGTGTTCCCGGTATAGCTATCCGCAGTAATCAGCTGGTACCCTAGCCCTCCGACCCCGCCAATGAGACAGATCAGACCAACAAGACCCGATGGAAACAGAATGTATGACTTCACATACTCATGCGCTTGCTGCATGATTTGTTCGGGGCGATGAACTGTTATGAGTCTGGGCACTGACGCTTCTCTCAATTGAAGAAAAATATTTTCTCCCTATACGGCATTATAACGATCCGCCTCAAGACTTCAAAGTGTACAACAATGGACAGGACTTGATTGAAGTACGGCGTACAACTCCAAGTCTCGTATCGTGGTGTTATTTCGCCGAGAAGACGCACCGTTTCGGTTTCGCAATTACTAAGGACTTGCCGGGGTGCGGGACTTTCGTTCTCTACACGAATTTCTTCTTCACACTCGTGCGAAAATTCAGCAACGCTGATTCATAACTGCTCCAGAAGATTAAAAGCTCATTCTTGGCGATGTCTATCCTTCTCAATTCAGCACATTTGTTGTTGTCTGCAAAGAAGCACTTCCATCGTGTCCACAAAATCTGTGTGTGACTTGTGGATATCCACGTGGATTGACTACGGGTGTCCTGTCATAGGGCGATTTTAACCACACTGCCCATTTATTAGGCAGACTTTCACGAACGTTTTTGTGAGTTTAGATCCGATAGACGGGAGAGACAGCAGGACCCACAACCTATAGCGCAGCTCCTGTGAATTCACGCAGTTAGAAGCCAACTATTGACCTAAGTACGAGCCAAAGTATGGCTGTGTTTATACGGGAAGGATTTCTTCGATAGAAGCCCGTTCGAGACGGCCAAGTGTAACCCACTGCTCTGCCATGGGAACCAACGCCAGAATCCGCTCTTCAACGGACTGTAATCGCTGCGGCATGGTCGCAAGTTTCCGATAGGCCGCAACGGTAAGGAAAGACGTCAGCCCTTGTAGAAACATCATTATGGTCGCGGCATGAATCGTTTTTGCAAAATCATGCAGCGCCTCGACGTGTACAAGAATTGGGTCCAGCTGAGAAGCCGTCACAAAATCAGGAGTGCCCTGTTCACGCAAGCGCATAAGCACCCCTGTCATCGCGGGTACCCGTTCGTGCACTTCCCGTAAAAACTCTTCGTCCAACCGGTCGAGATCGCGAAGTATACGCTCGATGGTCTCGACAGCAATCTGGTCCTGTTGCTCTCCGACTTCCTGCTCGGCACGATAAATCACCGCATCTAACACATCTCTTGCAGGCTGAACCGAGCGAGCGCGAGCTTGTTGAAGCTCCCGCAATGCCCTGAGCAATGGAATGGACGAGGTGACCCGTTCCGGCATCCGCGGAGGAGGCACCAGAGCATAATTTTCTGCTTCTGAACTGGAGCGCTGCTCGTCGGAGATCGGTTCGAGCCACTCAGGCTTGTCCATCGGCCTGTCGGCTTCAGGATGATCTCCAGCCAGACGATGCACAGCCGTGGCAATGCGATCGAGCCCCACGTGAAGCGAACGAAGTGCCTCTGATCTCGACTCCATTCCAACCGCACCAACATCTCGTAGAATCGGCAGGAGATTGGACGCCATCGCTTCGATGTCAGAGAGCTGAACAGTAGATGCAGATCTGGCCAGATTCGTAATCCCGCTCAGGATGAACCCATAGAGCTTCGAGCGCACCGGTCCCGCAGCACTGACCCCTAACTTCTTGAGGGCCGATTGGATTTGGGCCAGCCATTCACGGGCTTCAAGAGCAAACAGTCCAACGATCTCTTTCCGAAAAGTAAAATCGCCCAGCTCCTGAGCCCGCCCTAATGCTTGTGACCCAACCACTGACTCGACTCCTGAGGCCTCAGCTTCCTGAGGTGTGACAATGCGGGTTTCAACGATTCCCTGAATCGCCGCAGCGATGGCATCAAGACTCTCGAGCAACGAAGTAAAGTGATTGGAGGCGGTACCCGGTGAAGGAGACACTTCGACTTTGAGCGGCACGTCTGAAAACGTTACTCGTCCCACAACCGGATGATCAAGCGTCTCATGAACTGAGACCAATGGAGTCAGGCTCAAATCAACCTGGCGTGATCCGAGTTCCTCACTACCGTTCTCTTCAGTGACCTGCACCACCGGACGAAGTGGGTACCGACTATTCACTCTGACCGCTATTCCCATCTCTCCAGTCGTCAATCGAACGGTAGTCCCCAGAGGATAGACCGAAAGCTGCTCGACAAGAGCCTTCAGAATCTCACGTGGAAACTTCGTCCGCTCCGCCATCAGCAGTTCTTTGACAGCTTCATGCGGAAGCAAACGGCGACGATATGGGCGCTCACTCACCAACGCGTCAAATACGTCAACCACACCAAGAATCTGCGCCATTTCGCTGATCTGTCGCGCCTTGAGCCGATTGGGATAGCCCTGCCCGTTAAAGCGTTCGTGGGTCTGACGAGTTAATTGCGCGAGCCAGTGATACTCTGTCCCTGTTCACTGGATAACTTGATACCCTAATTCAGGATGTTGCTCGATCAACATCCGTTCATCGTGAGTCAGACGGGCAGCCTTTGTGACCAGAGACTCCGGCACAACAAACAATCCGATGTCATGGACCAGCCCGGCAAATGCTAACCGTTCCAATTCCTTCCCATAGTATCCCAGACCAATCCCGACCTTGGTTCCAAGAATCCCAACGTTGATCAGGTTCGTGATGAGGGACAAACCGGCTGGCCCGGATAGCGCTTCAACGACTGGCTCATCGCTCTGTTTCAGCGACGAGACAAGGCTTGTTGCCAGTGCCTCAAGTCGCTCCATGCGAAGGGGACATTGGCTCTGAACGGCTGCCGCCACCTCGGCCATTTCTCGTTCTGCATCACGATACCAATTCATCAGGCAAGACACCCCTTCTCTTATGTCGTCTCGCGGACGCTACCACTCACTACCAACCCGCTGGGCAAGGGACCGTTCAACACGATGAACCCCCGCAATACTCCCGAAATATAGACACAAATCCCACAGCGAGTTGATCAGTCGGCACACCCCGCCCGTTTGATTGTAAATCAGCGTGATCGCGCTCGAAGAGAAAACACGTCGAGTACACCCGGCGACGGCCAAGCGACCAAGGATATAGGCTTTCGTTTCTGTTCGATTAAAACACTCGATGTGATACTGAATGGCCACTCGTTGAGCGAGCTGAGGAATGCGTGCAACACGTTCACGAAGCTCTGGTTGCCCCAATAGCACCAGTGTTAGGAGGGACCGATCGTTTAATTGAACGTTGCTGAGCAGGCGAAGCTCTTCAAATAAATGGTCATGCTCGATAGCCTGTGCTTCGTCTACCACGACAATCGTATCCACCCCGCGATGATAATTAGCTAGAAGCTGGTCGTTCAATCGACGAAGCTGCTCGGCTTTGGTCCCAGTGGGTTCCAACCCTAGTTGAAACATTATCTCACCGAAAAACTCATTCCCTCGCATAGACGGATTCGACACCAAACCAACCTCATATCGGGAACGCGGAAGGTTGAGAATCAGGGATCGGTTCATCAAAGTTTTTCCGCAACCGATTTCTCCGGTGAGCATCACGATCCCTTTGCGGGTGTGAATCCTATACAAAATTTGGCGCTTCGCCGTCTCATGCTGAGCCGATGGAATATAGAACCTCGGATCGGGCACATTTTCAAACGGGCGGAGGTCAAGGCCCCAGTGCCGGTTATAGGAACATTCCGGCGACAGGTCAAGATGCTGCACGGTATCAACAAGCGGTATGGTCATATCCCTTGTCAATTCATACGTACAAGACGACCGCCCATCAGACGCGCTGGAGTCGAATCGGCTCAATTGGGCAATACACTGCTGATGGCCGTACGTTCTGCTCGTCCGGTCTCTACCCAACCTTGAATGGTCTTCATGCACTCGAACAGGCCCGACTCCACCGCCTCGTATTTCTTTGCCGCCACAACAACCCGCTGTTGCATCACCACTGTAAGAAAACTATGCAACCCCATAAAAAACGTCACTGCCGGTGACGCGTTAACCTGTTGGGCGGCCGACTTTAATTGAGCCACTTGTTCCACCATAGACGGCAGTCGTGCGGGAGACCTCCCTGGCACCTCCACTGCATACTTGAGTCGCACAATTTCATCGGTCAGACTAGGAAGCTGTTGCTGCACAATCTGAAGAAACCCTTCCTCCTCTGCGGCCAACCGATCAAAAAACTCGCGCATGGAGGTGAGGTTGCATTGCCTGATTCCGTTATTCATCAACCCCTCCACCTGGGCAATCACTGTCTTAACAAGGTTACGGTGGAAAGATCCCGACTTGGCCGGGCCCTCTTGGAACCCATGAAGCGAGGCGAGCAAATCGCTCGCCAAGATAGTGACGGGAAGACTTCCGGCAGAGGCGGGAGCGCGCTCGGAATCGAACGATACACCGGTTGTCCGAGTGAGGGCGGTATGAATGTGCCCAAGTTGCTTACAGAGTTTGATGAAATCGTTGGCGGAGATCTTCGCGGCAGGATCTTGAACGACTTCCACATAGGGAAGTGTGGAAAAACTTGCTCGCTCAACATCACTCAGGTTGAGCGTGGCCGCATTCCCACCCAAATTGGTGATGCCGGCTTTGATTATTTGGGCGAGCTTCAGATGATGATTGGGAGCAAGCCCCTGCTGTAGTTCATCCAGCGCAACATGAATTTGTTGGAGCCACTCCTGCGCCTCTTGAACGAAGACCTCGATCAGTTCTTTCTGAAATTTACCTTCCGTTTCGACAGACATCGGCCTTGGCCCTTCAGAGAGGAAATGACCATGCGGAGACCCCGGTCAGCTGATTCAGGACTGTCCCTTCCCATTCCCCAGTTGCGATGCCAATCTAGCAATTTCACCGAGCTTGCGGGCCATGGCTTCAAAACGTTTCGTGGCACTCTCGGCAGCCTGTTCGGTTTCCGACACTCGACGGATGAGTAATCCATTTCGATCTCGTTCCGTCGTCAGGAGCGCTTCCATTTCCTGCACTTTAATCGCGGCCTTTTCCAATTCATGGAGATGCCGCGTGAACTCCGCCCCTTTCTGCTGCTCCGCCGCCAGCATGCCTTCGAGTTCCCCCACCCGTTGGGTCGTGCGTTCTGCGGCCGCGACTTTGTTGCTCAATTCGCCCACCTTCGCCCGTTCGACGGCCAAGGCCGTTTCTACATCTTGCCTTCTGTTGGAATTCTGACGCCTGATGTTCTTCATGGGCCAGTCTGATTTCAACATCCTTCGCCTTCTGTTGAAATTCGGATGCCCGATGTTCTTCATGGGCCAGTCTAGTTTCAACATCCTTCGCGCACGTAGCCTCTTTTCCCAGGTCGGTCATTTGCTGCACCAACTGCGCCGCAGTCACTCGCTCGGCATTCAACTCCGCTTCCAAGTCAGCGACTTGACCGGAGGCCTTTTGCCAACCAACCGCGTCCTGCCTGATTTTGACCGCTGCGTCCTGTTCCGCCTTCAGCGCCGCTTCTAGTTGAGGAACTTTTGCTGCCTGCCGCTCGAATTTTTCAACGTTGGCTTCCAGATCAGCTACACGCTGGCGTTCGGTAGCCAACAAAGCCTCGTTTTCCTTGGCACGTTCGACTTGCCCTTTGAGGTCAGCTACACACCTGGCTAAGTCTTCTGCCAGAGCTCGTTCCGCCTGCAGTTGGTCCTCGACTTCTTTGAGTTTGATCGACGCCTGACGATCTGTTTCACTCTGATTGTCCAGCATCCGTGGACCTTTATCGTCGGCACCTGTGGCATCTGCTGCGTAAGCTGGAGCCGATTCTGGCGCAGGGGCCGGAGCCTGTTCCTGCCGCTTTATAAGCAACTCCAACACCCGGTCTTTCAACGAGGTGTCTTGGAAGGGCTTCTTGAGGATCCCATCGGCACGACAGGATTCAGCTTGTTTCATCACCTCATCGTTCACAATGCCAGAAATCAAGAGCACAGGGGTCGCCGCCAACATCGCGTTGCCACGAACGAAGGTGCAGACTTCATAACCGCTCTTATCGGGCATGATCACATCGGACACAACCACGTCTGGCCGTTCTTTCGCCAGATACGCCAGCGCCTCCTCCCCATTGGCCGCGAGTGTCACACCCAGACCGGCCTCGGTCAGTAGCCGTTCCGCGACCTTCCGAACTGCAATACTATCGTCCACAACCAAAATCATTGGCATACCTACACCCTTTCTACCCGTCCCCATGCCTGATGCGATCATATTTATTAAACCGATCCTAGTTCCGATAAAGAGATAATGGGTATTTCATCGAGCCCGCTTGAAAAACTCCCAAGGGAACGAAATTCTCCCCCTTGGTATGGCGGGATAGCGGCAAGATCGAGGGTATGGAGGATGGGCATCTCCTCGTCGATGCAAATCGCCATGGTCCCGCATGGATGTTTGGCCTTCAGACATAAGCGGTAGTCCCCCTGGACCGAGACGTGGAGTAGTTCAGCGAGGTCGAAGATCGGCAACACAGCCTGATCTTGGCGAACCAACGCCGAGATGAACGGCGTTCGACTGGGAACAGGAATGCTTTCAGTCCACTCCGAAATACCAGCCACTTCGTCAATCTTCGCGGCAAGTCTCCGGCTGACCTGCTCCCTATAAACCAGGCCGGATGTAGCGTTAGGATTCCGGCCGACGGAAGGAGGGGGCATGGCACGCAAACGGTATCCGGCCGAGGAGATCATCGGGCATCTGCGGACGATCGAAAGTGAGATGGGCAGAGGCCTTGGACTGGTGGAGGCTTGTTGCAAGTTGGGGATCACGGAACAGACCTACTATCGGTGGAAGAAAGAGTACGGTGGTTTGCGCGTGGATCAGGCCAAACGGTTAAAGGGCCTGGAACAAGAGAATGCCCGACTCAAGCGACTCGTGGCGGACCTCTTCCTGGACAACAGCATTTTGAAGGAGGTGGCAGCGGGAAACTTCTAAGCCCGGCCCGATGCCGAGAAACGGTCTGCCATGTGCCGGCCATGTTTTCGGTCTCTGAACGCCGGGTCTGTCGAGTCGTGGGGCAATGCCGGGGCACGCAACAGTATGTGCCCATCAAGGCGGACGACGAGGAGTCTCTGCGGACGCGGATCGTCGCGCTCACCCGTGAGTATGGGCGCTATGGGTCTCGTCGGATCACCGCGCTGTTGCATCAAGAAGGCTGGCGGGTGAACCACAAACGCGTGGAGCGGCTGGGGCGACAGGAGGGGCTCAAGGTGCCGCAGAAGCAGCCGAAGCGAGGCCGACTCTGGCTGACTAACGGTTCCTGCGTACGGCGGCGACCGGAATATCCGAACCATGTGTGGGCGTATGATTTTGTCATGGAACGCACTCGGGATGGGCGGCCCTTGAAAATGCTCACCGTGGTGGACGAATACACGCGGGAGTGTCTGGCCCTTGCGGTGCGCCGCCGTATGAGGGCAAGCGATGTCCAGGAGGTACTGGGGGAGCTGTTCCTGACGCATGGCTGTCCGACACACATTCGCTCGGACAATGGACCGGAGTTTATCGCCACGGCTCTGCGGGCCTGGTATCGCTTGCTGACCGTCGTGCCCTTGTTCATCGAGCCGGGCAGTCCCTGGGAGAATGGCTATAGCGAGAGCTTCAATGGCAAGTTCCGGGACGAATTGCTAAACAGGGAACTCTTCTATACGCTGCGGGAAGCGCAGGTCATCATTGAACGCTGGCGGCGGACCTATAATCACGTCCGGCCCCACAGCGCCTTGGGCTATCGGCCACCGGCTCCTGAAGCATGCGTACTAACAGAACAGGTGGCCTAATCACTGGGGGCAGGTCACGGCCACCCACGGAAAACACCAGAAGACTCCAAGGCCGAGACGCAGACTTCTGCTGATTTCCACTCCCCGTCCTCAACATTCCTGCACCTTACCTATCACGAGTTCCGGACGCACGGCGAGAAGACGAGGGGCCCTTCCTTGCCATTCCCGACAGACTCCGCCTTGACCAGCTCTAGCGCCTTGAAGAACCTAGGCCGTATTGAGAACTAGCACAACGCCTTCGTCAAACAAGATCATGCCCCAATATCAGAGATTGTTCGAGTTCCATCAGCCCATGCACCTGAGGGGCCCAGATGCTCCCCTGAAGCCCTCCATGAGAGAACAGCACGATACGCGCGTGTCCGGACCATCTTTGTCAGACGATAAAGCCAGACGAGCAGCGAGATCAACGGTCTCGTAGGCAGCGCCTTGCACGGTCACCGATCCCGTTGTCCCCGCCTCCTCACGTGTCCGGAGTCCCTGCACCGTATCGGCATAGAACGCCAGAGCGTGGCCCACATGGTGACCACGAGGAAACAGGACGTGGGAGCGAGCGATAGCGATCCGGCTCTCTGCCCACGCAAACTCATGCAAGCGCCTCATCAGCCATTCTCTGCAACAGACCCCGCTTCGTCAATCAATACGAATTTTTTCGCATGGTTACTTTCGGACAGCCGGAGCCCGCACGACCCACCGTTCAACTTCTTGGAGCAATGCCCGCTCTTCCACCGGCTTGGCGATATAGGAATTGGCGCCAATGTTGGTCGCCATCTGGCGATGTTTATCCCCGGCTCTGGTCGTCATGACGACAACCGGTGTCTGTTGCGTCTTCTGACGGCTTCGGAGAGCTTGAATAACCTCATATCCATTCAGTTTCGGCATCTCAACGTCGGTGATGATCAATCGGTAGCTCGCAGCGGATGCTTTTCTGAGCCCATCCTCTCCGTCAACCGCCGTATCGACCTGGTACCCAGCCGACTCCAACATTCTTCCGACAAACTTCCGGACGCTTATCGAGTCGTCGGCCAATAGAATAGACGCCCCTACTTGCTCGTCTTGTTCCGGTTCCTGGGTGATCGACCTGACCGTCAAGAGCGCCGCCTCGGAAGACGCGGCAAGCGCGGCCGATTCACTCGATTCACGAGCCACCAGGCGGCTCGGATCGACGACAAGAATGATACGGCCTTCAGGATCAATGGTCGCCCCTCCGAAAAACGAGCGTTCCAAGAGCTTCAGCGATCCAAGCGTCTTAATGACGATTTCCTGCCGACCCAAGAGCTGATCGACCGCCAACCCCATCGGCCCCGAAGCCGCCCGCACAATCACAATTGGCATCGCCCTATCCACACCACCCAGTTCCCGACACAGCACATGTCGAAGCGAGTGTACGTCGATAGCTTCCTCATCCAGATGCAGTAACGCTCGATCCCCCATTTGTTGCAGCGAGGATACCGTCGGCATCGTGACTTCTCGGATACTCGGCAAGGGGATTGCGTAGTGCTCTTCCCCGGCACGCACCAACAGAGCCGTCGCGATGAGCAGCGTCAGAGGGAGGACCAAGGTGAACTTCGTGCCGACGCCAAGTAGGGACTCCACATCGATATGGCCGCTCATTCCCTCGATGACCCGCTTGGCAACGTCGAGCCCGACCCCACGACCAGCCTGATCGTCTATCTTATCAACTGTCGAGAAGCCTGGCGCAAAAATACACTGTAGCGCCTCCGCATCGGACATCGCCTGGTTTTGGTCGGGCCGCATCGACCTAATCTTTACAGCTTTCGCACGGATTTTCTCCAAGTCGAGCCCTGCACCGTCATCCTCGACTTCAATGATGATGGAATTTCCACGATGCGCCGCATGCAGATAGATCGTGCCAACTGCCGGTTTGCCCTTGGCGACCCGATCGGCTGAAGACTCAATGCCGTGATAGACCGCATTGCGGACCAAATGAACCAACGGATCAACCAATCGTTCAATGACTCCCGTATCGACTTCCGTGTGCTCACCCGACGTGACCAACGACACTTCCTTATTCGACGCACGAGCGATTTCACGAATTGCGCGACGGAATCGAGTAAATGGGGTTCCGACAGGGACCATGCGCGCCCGAGCAATCTCGTCTCGAATACCCAACGTCAACTGCTGCAGCTGACTCATGTCATCGTGAGATCGCCGGATGGACCCGGTCAGTTGCGACATCGACTCACTAATGTCGGCGGTCACCTCACGGATACGACGGGCTAAGATATTAAAATCATCATACTTATCAAGTTCAAGACTTCCGAAATCGCTCATTCCAGGAAACCCTTGAGTAGCCGGCTCAGCCGAACTGCTCGGTGCTGCTTGATACGTGAAGGTGTGCTTTTTCTCAAAGGATTGGACGGAGTTAACCAATCGGGTCTTGCACGTCAACACTTGCTTCGATAACTGTTCCAATACTCGCAGTCGCTGTTCAAGACGACCGCGTCCAATCACAAGCTCGCCGACGAGGTTCAGCAGCCGCTCTAATCGAGCGTAGCTGACACGAATGACCTCACGATCCTCTACCGATTTGCCATCGGTCGCTTTGCCCTGTACCTGATCCTCTCCGGGTCCTGCGTTCTGATCCCCATTTGAGAGCGAGGTGCCAACGGTTTGATATGCCGCCGTCGCTTCGATGACAATGCCCTGTTCCAGTTGCTTCAGCTCTGACAGTAGCACCTCAAATTGATGCCTCGTGCCAGCCACCATGCTTGGATCTCTCCGCATGAGGACACGGACAACATCCACCGAACGAAGCATCAGATCCATATGCCCCGGCAAAACTCTGAAGCGACTGTCACGCACGGCACCCATAAAATCTTCGACGTGGTGAACAAGATCGCCAATCGATTGAAAGCCTACTGTATAGGCTGAGCCTTTCAAGGTATGGGCTGTTCTAAAGAGTTGATCGATCAGTTTTTTGTTCTGCGGATCCTTATCCAAACGAAGGAGATTGGCTTCGAAAGTTTCGAGATACTCTTGGGCCTCCGGCTCAAAATACGACAAGACTTCTGGGTCCAGGAGTGGGACCAAGTAGTCGTCCGACAGGTTTGCTGGCTGATCTCCTTCCTCAACGGCAACCGCCTCCTTCTGTGCAGGGGGCGAGACAGCGGCCCCCTCTGGGCTCTGGGCTACCGTCGCAACCGGTATAGACGGAAACATGACCGCCTCCCCGTCGCGTAACTGACTAAGAAAGCGAATAACAGTGGACACATCATCCTGAAGTCGGTTGATAGAGGCGGGGTCACGTCGAAGAATGAGGCGGATAATGCCCGCAGCTTACGCGATCACTTCGAGAAGATTACCGCTCAGCTGAACACGTTTTTCCAGGACTGCAACTATGCAGCCTTCCATCGGATGGGCAATATCTCCGATAACCTGGAACCCCACGGTATAGGCCGACCCCTTGAGTGTATGCGCCGTTCGAAATAGCCGATTGTTTGCGTCTTCATCGTTCACATTGGCACGCAGAGCCTGAATCAAACCATCAATCGTATTGAGATACTCTTCCGCTTCCGGAACAAAATATGACAACACCTCGACAGGGATGACATAAGCCTGACTCACCGAATACGCTAACGGCTCGGGAGACGCCGCACTCGACGTTCCGGGTAGCAGTCCCTCCGAGGGTGCCAGACACCGCTCCACAACGCCTCCATCCTCAGCCCCACCGTGGCCGATGGATTGAACGAGCGATTGGATCCCTTGCACGATTTTCCACTCAGCATCGGGAATATTCAGTGCCTGTTCAAGCAGTGTCTCCAGCCGTTCAGATAATTGAGCGACTCCACTATACCCGTATAAGGCGGCGGCCCCATGGATGCGGTGGGCGACAATGTACTGTTCCTGAACATGCTGTGGCGTGGGGACACTTGTGTCAGTGGGCCGCAGGGCCTTGGTCAAAGCGGTCATCCCATCTGACGCTTCCGCGACAAAACTACCGACGAGATTATCCTGGTCAAATTCCGATCCCATCCGTACCCGTTTATGCCCGGAGAATCGCGATCGCTCTCCGGGTCATCGATGTCCTCAAGCCAACTTGAATTGCGACACTGACGCCGTCAGACTTTCGGCTAGCTTCACCATGTCTTTGACGGTCGCACGAACCGAGTCGGTCGCTTTCTGTGTGGCCACGGCACCGCCGGTGAAGTTCTTAATTGACCATCCGACCTGATCGGTTGAAGCCGTCTGATCGGCCGCGGACGATGCGATGGTCTTGGCCAGAGCAGATCGCTGTGCAATCGTTGAAATTTCGTTAAACACGTCGCCTGTACGATGCGCGGAAGCCGATCCAGCTTCCACCGCCTGAGTTTCATGTTCCATCGCGACGACGGCATTTTGCGTATCGTTCTGAATGACTTTCACCAGGTCGGCAATTTCGCGCGTCGCTTGCGTGGAGCTTTCGGCAAGTTTCCGCACCTGGTCGGCGACGACAGCGAATCGCACTCCAGCTTCACCGGCACCGACCGCTTCGATGGCGGCATTCAGCGCTAGCAGGTTGGTCTGGTTGGCGATTTCACGAATGGTCGACACGATTTGCGAGATTTCCAATGAACGATCACCGAGCCCTTTGACCTGCTTCGACATACGTTGCACCGCAGACCGAATGCTCTGCATGTCCTGCACGGTTTCCTGCACCGCAACACGACCATGCTCAGTGCCTTGAAGCACTTGGCGGGCCGATTCAGATGACGCTTCCGCAGTTACGGCCACCTGACGCATCGAAGCCGCCAGCTGTTCAACCGCGCCGAGTGTCTTCACAGATTCATCCGCTTGGTGCTTGGCGGTTCCGGTCATTTGCCCGGCGTTATCCCGCAATGCTCCGGCCGATTTATTGACGCGTTCGGCTGACTCTCGGACTTGCTTCATCAACTGGGCAAATCGCTGGATCATGAGGTTGAACCCGTCGGCCAAGTTTCCGAACATGTCGTCCGTCACTTCGCCGCGCTTCGTCAGATCTCCTTTACCGACGTCCGACACCAACACGAGGAATTGCATGAGGCGTCTTTGCATCATATCTCGTTCTTCTTCCGTAGACGTGAGACCCGCGATTCGGTCCAATATGGTGTTGAACGCTTCGGCTATGTGGCCGACCTCATCGTCGCTTTCCAGTTTGGCTCGGGCTAGCAGATTTCCTGCAGCGGCCTGTTCGGCAACGCCGGCCACATAGACGATGTTCCGCGCAATGTATCGAGCAAGGAAATATCCGATAGCCCCTCCGAGGACAAGGGCCAAGAATCCTCCGATCAACACAACGTTAGTACGGTATGCGGCCTCCGCTTGTCCGTTGTCATTCAATTCCTTAGCGACCTCACGAATCGTGGTCATTAACTCTCGAGCTCGCAATGTCGCCTTGCTGTACGTGTTGGCCACTTCGCCGGACAACGCAAAGTTACCGAGATCTTTCATCGCCCATTTCTGATCATCCGAGAGTGAGGAGCCAAAGCTATCGGCAAATGCCCCGACCGCGCCTTCGACGCCAAGAAGTATTCCCTCAACGCTGGGCGGAGAGCCGCTAAGTCTTTGCCCTCATTGCGGCTGGTCAAGGACTCGTGCAGTTCAGACGCGTGATACGCCTCAAGGGATACAAGGGTCTGCTTCTTCAATTTGGCGAGCGAAACGACAGCATCGTCGAAGCCACTCTTTCGTGTTTGACGTCCTATACTCAGAAGCGCGTTGTGATAGAGCCCGAGGTTGGTACTGCTGATTCCGGTGTTTGATAGCGCCACAGTCGACCGGTCGTAAAAGGACTGTAACTCACCCTTCAACTTATTCAAACCGATCAGACCGACTAGGCCAAGCATGATCATAATGGCGCCAACGGCGGAAAACCCGACGATCAGCTTGGGCAGGGTATTCAGGTTTTGGAACCACGATGGGACTGACCACGTCGTTGACTTGCTATGCCTCGCCATGACTTCCCCCTTCCTCACCGCCTGGGATAATGGATTTTCGCACTACAATCATGACTCTTTTACGCCTCACATATTCCATGAGCGCTAATTCTCGCTGCTTTGCTAATTGATCATTCCCTCTACGGAGGCCAAGAGTTTGGAGACCTCCACCATCCCGCTCATCCGGTTCACAATCTTTAAGCGACCTGAGAGAAAGGGGCGGCTATCGGTCACACCGCGAGTCAACGCAGCCAACATGTCGTCGGGATGGATGGTCAGAATCTCCGGGACATCGTCGATCAGGATGCCGACCTGTTGAGTCCCATAGTGCACTACCACGGCATACTTCGACGTGGCAGAGTCCGACACTCCCAACGCTGGCCGCACATCCACGAGTGGGACCACGGTCCCACGGAGATTAGCGACACCCACCAACGATGCAGGAATCCCAGGCACCGGCGTGATCGATCCGAGTTCGAACACCTCACGCATGTGGCGGAGATCAATGGCGAAGAGCTCTCCCCCTAACGTAATAAGACAGATCTGCGAAGGAACGGCTGAGTTGACGTGATCAGGTCCTGAGTGCGCGCTGGATTGTGGCTGTTCAAGGGCTGGGTTCATCATCTCCCAATGGGTGACAGGCCATGAATCACCGCTTCTCTTACACCAGCGCGCGCCCCACCGCCGCCAGGAGATCTTCTGAGTTAAAGGGCTTCGCCAGATGCCCATTGGCGCCCTGTTGCTGGCCCCAGAATACGTCACTCTCATGCCCCCTGCATGTGCACAGCACGATTGGAATATCCTTGAACTGGTCATTGTTCTTCAAGTCTCGGCATGCCTGGAATCCATTCCGGCCAGGCATCACAACATCCATAACGATAAGGTCCGGCTTCTCGTTGGCAATCTTGTCTTCCAGCTTGTCCGTGTTCAGGAGGGACACCACCGCCATGGTTGGCAGCCTTGAGATATGACTCGATCAGCTGCAGGGTTGCATACGAATCATCGACAACCACAATCTTGCTCATGAGTTCCTTCCTCACATTCGGGCATAATTACAAATGCCCTTAGTCTCTGCTTCAGCACCCGCCCTGGCATGAGAAGGCATTCCCGCAACCATGCACAGCACATAGGCCGGATCCCAGGATCAGTGGTGGCATCTGCACCTTTATAGCACTCCTCCTCCTTAACACGACCAACTAATGCGTGCTCTCACGCAAGTGTAGCGACTTGTTGGTGGTTAGCAAGAAAACGGTAGATATCGGCAACATCTAACGCCCTCGCATCCAACCAAGGTTTCAGGAATGGGTAGCAGAATCAAAAACAATGAAAAATGTCGAAAGAAAGCACGTGAACTCTTATGTCGACATAAATGAGAGTCATGACAAAATATTTTTTATTCACCCAAGAATGCCTCAAAATGCTGTCACACCCACCACTTGGCCTGCCCGCCCACAGATCCCATCGACTGGAACAATCTGCTTGCCTTTATGCACAGTTGTGCAATCAGTGCCTTTCCAACGTTGATCGATCAATGTTCATCAAGTCATTGAAATATGGCACATCCATGTTGATTTGGCCTTGTGCCGATTTGAATCGAATTTCGCAATCCTGCGACCCTGCGGTCAAGTCACTCCTGAGGGCGCAAGATGCACATCCGCAAATTGGTCTTCGCGAAACTCACGTTCCACGAGAGCTTGCGCGACATCGAAGCGCGTCTGCGCGCACAGTCATCCAAGTCGCGCAACACCTTCGCCAATGCCAATGCAACGCGCGACTGGCGCATCTACTGCGAGCTTATAAAATCCGCAGCCCTGTGCTGTATCAGACGCAGAGCTTGATCGCGACAGCGCGTCAGCTCTACTCCATCGAACCATTTGGGCTCGATCTGAAGGAGACGGTCTACGCCCCCGATGCCACCACGATCGACCTGTATCTGTCGGTATTTCCCTGGGCGCCAATTCGCACGACCATTGCGGAAATCAAACTGTACGCCTTCTTGGTTCTGCGCGGCAACATTACGCCGTTCAATTTCATCAGCGACGGAAAACTGAACGAGGTCAACGTGCTGGATCAGCTGTCCCCCAAGCCTGTGCCTTCGCTATCTCGACTTCGAGCGCCTGGGCCGATACACCAAGGCCATCGACAAACGTACGAGCCTGATCTGCGACCAAACGGTTGTATTCACTGGCTATGATTCGCACAAGGGCTTCGACGCGCCTTTGCAACGAAATCCGCTTCAAAGACCATGAGTCTGGCAAAAAGCTGGTCTGTCTGACCAACAACTTCGTGCTGACGGTACTCCCGATCACGAAGTTCTACAGACTGGGCTGGCAGATCCAGTAGTTCTTCAAATGGATCAAACAGTATCTTCTCAAGGCGTTCTTCGGCATCTCAAAGAACGCGGTCAAAACACACATTTGGATCGCGGTGTTCGTCTACGTGCTCGTGGCATCGTCAAAAAGCGCCTTGCGCTCTCCGCCAGCCAGTACGAAATCCTACAAATTTTCAATAGAGTTACACGGTCCATGAAAATTCAGATTCCGCCCATGATCCATGGCGGAAGACGCTGTCCTAGAAGACACAGGAAGGCAGGCTCGCTTCACAATCTACGCGGGTGGCTGCTCACATTTCAGGACCGTTGCCAGAGAAATTCCGGCTTTCCCTGAATCTTGGCTACCCAACGTGCCAAGATAAACAACGTGTCGCTCAGGCGATTGAGATAGATGATCAGTATCTTGTCAACCGGCTCGGCGCGAGCCAATCGGATGCACTCCCGCTCAGCCCGCCGACAGACGGTCCGCGCGTGATGCAACAAACTTGAGAGCATTCCCCCGCCCGGTAGGATAAACTCTTTCAGGGGCGTGAGATCTTTCTGGCAGATATCCATCAACCATTCGAGCTTTGTCACATCCTGCGTCCTCACGCAGGGCATGTTCTTGAATGTTTGTCCCGGTGCCGTGGACAGGAGCCCTCCGATATCAAAGAGTTTGTTCTGGACCCACTGCAGTTCTTTCTCAAGCCGTGCTTGTGTCTCTGACACAGAGTGCGTTTCTGCCTGCCAAGCGCGGACCATGCCGACAATCGCATTCAACTCATCCACCGCCCCGTAGGCCTCGACCCGGAGGCAGTCTTTCCAGACCTGCTGACCGCCAGCCAACCGCGTTTTCCCCTTATCGCCAGTTTTGGTATAGACTTTGGAAATTCGCATCAATATCCTCTCGCCAGATAAGGCATTACACCCCTGTAAACTGATAGGTCAACCCTCCGTACACGGCGATGCTGGGAGCAGGGACCACAAACCGTTCCAGTCCGCCGCCTCCGGTGAGCGTATTGCTCGCGATAGAACCGAACGTGAAGTACTGATTATTCGTCAGATTGTTCAAGAGTATAAAGGCGGTCATCCGTCCGCCTGGAACCAGTTGTTCATAGGTAACCCGCATATTCATGACGAAATAGTTTGGTAGACGGGGCTGTGTATTGTTTTCATCGTTGAGGTACACCTGTGAACCAACATACAAGCCGGTCAGGGAGACCGTCCACTCTTTGGTCGGATGGGCATTCAAGATGACGCCCAACCGATGCCTAGGTACGAGCGGAAACTCATCACCCTTTTGCACAAGCTTTGTTTGGGACAGGTTAAATGCGGAATGGAACTCGGCTTGAGTGTAACTGTAATTGATGATGCCATCCAGATACTCCCTCCATCTGGCCTTCAGGGTCGTTTCAATTCCTCGCCGCCTCACTTCATCAGCGTTCCGGTTCTGTCCATCGAAGGCCTGGTTGAACGGGTCGCAAACATTGCAGGTAAAGAAAATATCGTTACTGTTGCTTTGGTAGAACGCAATCGAACCCTCCGCGGCAGGCCCGAAACGACCCTTGAAACCAATTTCATGATTCCTGGATCGAATCGGCTTCAATCCCACATTAGGCTGGCCAGTCAGAGTAAACATTTCCAGCGTGGTCGGTACCCGAAATCCTTCCGAATAGTTGTAGTAGGCACTAACGTTGTCCGTAACGAGATAGGTCACCCCAGCCCGTGATGTCGTGCGATGGTAACTCAAGGTCCCCTTCGTCATCGTGGCAAACGAATCGAGTGAGTCAGCAGCGATCCTCGTCCGATCATAGCGTACGCCGCCAGTGACGATCAGGTTGGGTAGCAGGCGAAACGAATCCTGCATATAGCCAGCGAAAATATTTTCTTCCGATATGGTGCGGTTTGAGAACGGTCCAAAATCTGAGAACGCCGATAGTGAGTTTGAAAAGTTGTTCCGGATAAGCTCGCCGCCGCCGACAAGTTTATTCTTGTGCCCAAGAAGCCACGCTTCGTGGGCAAACTGGGCTGTGCCTCCATGTTGCTCGGTCTTCGTCATCGTGGTTCCTGTCGAAAGGATACCTCCAACCAGAAACGGTTGCCCGACGCCAAAGATTTCTTGATTCAGCTGTCGATAGAAAGCGTTGCCGTTGAATGAAAATCCTAGGGGCAGCGCCTGACGGACGGTGACGCGCACAAAGTTAAGTTCCTTTTGGTCGAAATCCCCCGGAGTAAAGTTACGTTCTGGCCGAGTCTCCGCCAGTGCGAGCGGCAGTTGCCCGGCTTGTTGAAGTCGATCATTCACGTAGTTGTAGGACACGGAGAGATCCGTCTGATCGGTCGGTCGGTAACTTATTCGACCGGTAAAGCGGGAGATCCGCGCTCCTGAGTCATCGCGAAATCCATCATCCATTTCTCGTCCGAAATTCGCATAGTAATTAAATTTTCCAACTGGACCGCTGACATTGATGGTATAGCGCTGGCGATGAAAACTCCCCCTCAGCGTGTCACCCGTCACTTGATGTTGCTCCCCTCCCTGTTTCGTAGTGATATTGATGACACCGCCCATAGCGTTCTTGCCGTAGATAGCCGCGGCACCTGGGATGATTTCAATCCGTTCGATCGTATCGTAGGAGACTAGGTCGAAATTCACCGTGTTGAAATCCGGTTCGTTGACCCGAACCCCATCCACGAGCACAGTCGTAGCCGGCACCGGTTGACCGTTAAATCCTCTCAGATCGATCGTCTGCTGAAAGGCATTGCCGATCGAATCGTACATCACGATTCCAGTCGCCCATTGGATGGCTTCTTGAACCGTCTTGGCGCCGGACTTTCTAATATCCTCGGCGGTAATGATCGTCACTTTCGCCGGAAGGGTCCTGGCATCGACGGGCGTATCGGGCAGACGGGTACTGCTTACAACGACTTCCTTCACTTCAAGCGGATCTTCTGACTGAGCCAATAGAGGAATGGGAACGACGGCAAACAGCCCACTGAGAAGAACACACAGGCAGAATATAGCTAGACATTGACACATAATAGACCTCCCTCGTGCTCGAAGGGTTGAGTCGAATTGACTGCCGGATGGGTCTCCTGACTTGCGGATCGCTGCGTCTCTGCGCCTTCCCATGTGCCAGGCACACAGTGGCGTTATGCAGAGTCACTCCCCGCTTACAGTGGCGGCACCGTGATGGATTTGCACCATCTTCCCCGTTCCCGAAGTCGTTTCTCCAAAACCTCCTGTAGTAAAATGTGACTGCCCCCATCCGCACGTCCATCGGACCGGGGCAGGACCCAAGCGGCCTTTCTAGGCTCGACTGATTCCCATCGGCATGGTCACGCGAGGCCTGCCTGTTTGTGGGTGGGCATCGACGACCACATCGCACCCATAGACCATCCGCAGCACATCGGGTCTGATCGTGTCATCGGGGGACCCTATACGACTGAGCCGGCCCTCCTTCAGCATCAGCACACGATCGCAGTACTGACTCGCCACATTCAGATCGTGAGTTACCAGCACAACCGTCAAATGCCGCTCACATCGGAGTCGGCTGATGAGCCCACAAATCTCGATTTGATGATTGATATCGAGAAAAGCGGTTGGTTCGTCCAATAACAGAATTGCGGGCTCTTGTGCCAACGCCCTGGCGATCACCACTCGTTGTCGCTCTCCACCGGAAAGATCTGAGACCAGCCGATCGGCCAAAGACCACACATCTGTGTCACTCATGGCTTGATGGGCACAAGCTAAATCTTTCGCTGTTTCCTCTCCCACTCCCAGACTCCACAGTCGCGACGGTCGATGGGGAAATCGACCCATCAATACGGTCTCGGCCACGGTAAAGGGAAACACTTGGACATACTCTTGCGGAACCACCGCGACCACACGTGCAATGTCCTGCTGACTGAGTTGGGCAATGGGCTGACCACCAAGCAGAATATGTCCTCCACTCGGTGTTATCAGCCCAGCCAGGACTTTCAAGAGGGATGTCTTCCCCGATCCATTCGGTCCCACGATGCCAAAAATCTCGCCGGCCCAGACGTGAAATGAGAGACACTCCAGCGTCCAAGCTCTCCCATTTTTGTCCGCCGTGCGGTAGCGAAACGTGAGTTGGTCGACCTCGATCGAAGGATTCCCCATAGGCAACCATGTGCTCTTATGTTCACTTGTCTCGCTGGTCATCTCAATCACATCCTGTCTTTTCGCCACAGAAGGAGATAGAGGAAAAACGGCCCGCCGGCGAGCGCCGTGACGATTCCCACAGGAACTTCGGTCGGAGCCAGAATGGTCCGCGCGATGGTGTCGGACACGACGAGAAACATCCCGCCTACCAGCGCCGAGGACGGCAAGAGCAAGCGGTGATCCGATCCGACCAGCATGCGCACTGCATGCGGCACGACCATCCCGACAAAACCGATCATGCCACTCACGGACACCACCGCCCCGGTCAACAACGCGGTCAGCCCAAAGAGTTGCTTCTTCACTCGCTCGGTCTTGATCCCCAATGAACGCGCCGTCTCTTCGCCCAGCGTAAGGACATTTAGCGTCTGTGCCTTCTGCAGAAGAATCGCCACCCCTCCCACCGCATATATGGCAAACACCGCCAGCGCCGCATAGCCCGGTGCCGTCAGAGAGCCCATCAACCACGCCATGAGCCCGGCTAACCGATTGGGCTCCATAATCGATGTGATGAACATGATGAACGCCGTCAGAATGGAATTGAGAATGACTCCGGCTAGCAACAAGCTCTGGATCGGCAGCCGTCCCTGCGACTGCGCCAACCGATAGATCACCACCAGCGACAGCAATCCACCGACAAATCCAAACAACGGCAGGGCCGACAAGAGCGCCAGCGTCGTCCCGATGCCAAACAACATTGCCAGCGAAACCCCCAAGGCCGCTCCGCTTGAGACACCGAGCACGTAGGGATCCGCTAGTGGATTTCTCAACAGCGCCTGCAACGTAACACCGACTGACGCAAGGCTGCCGCCAACGAGAAATCCAACCAGGACGCGCGGAAGACGAATATGCAACATGATGGCGGCAGACGTGCTCAACCCAGCGACATCGAGTTCCCCTGCCGTCAGCAACTGTCTTAGCGCCAAGGTGACGGTTCCCATCTCAATCCGTGTCGCGCCGAACTGGAGACAGAGTACGCACACCGCCAGGCTGGCCACGGCGAGACCACCGATGATCGCGAGCCACCGCTGGAACGTCAGGATCGCGCCCCTGTGTTTCCATTGTGCCCACTGACCAACACTGCTCTCCACGAGCGTAGAGGGTGTGAGCGATGAAGAGCCGGGCGGCGCGAGATGGGGAGATGGCGATGCCATAAGATCTTCGCTACCGATTCGTCGGTCGTGACATGGTCGATCCAGGATGAAGGATATCCGCTAACATCCCGAGTGCTTGTACGATGCGCGGTCCAGGCCGATTCAAAAGATCGGCAGGAATCTGGTGCAGGCGTCCCTGCTTGACCGCCGTCATCATGGTCCACTGCCGCCAGGCCTGCTGCTCGCTGACCGAAATGCCTTCGGCCTTCCCAACTGGAAAGACCAGCACCTCCGGATCCTGTTGCAATACGACCTCCATGCTGAGTCGTGGATAGGGCGTAGCGCTCTGTGAGGCGACGTTGGTCCCTCCGGCCATCCCAATCAGTTGGTCAATGAAGCTCCCGGGTCCAACCGTAATGAGCGGCTGGCTGTTAAGCACATAGAGCACACGTACTGGAGGCACTCCCTGCATCCGCAACTTCATCTCAGCAAGTCGCTGGCGCAATGTTATGGTCAAGTCATTTGCCGCCACCGAACGATCAAGCATCCGCCCCAACGTATGGAGATGCCCGAAAATATCCTCGACCGTGGTCACGGCCATGACGAAGACCGGCACCTTCAGTCGCGCGAGTTTCATGATCAAATCCGGCCTGAGAAACTCCTTCGACGCTAACACCAAATCCGGCTGGATGGCTATCAACGATTCGAGGTTCGGATTGGAGTAGCCAACCTTCTGTTTTTTTAATGCCTCCGGTGGAAAATCACAAAACTCAGTGACACCAACGAGCTGGCCCCCGGCGCCAATCGCAAACACCATTTCCGTCACACTGGGGGCTAAGGAGACGATGCGCGTGGGCGTCTTGGCCAAATAGATCTTCCGACCGGCATCATCCACGAAAGACCGTGACGAAACATGCGCCATAAAGGGCATGCCGGTCAGAATCCCTTGTTGCCGTCGCTTCATTTCAGAACAGTTTCCTCCGACACACGCGACAACCGCCGATGCAGAAACCAGCACCGTGACCAGCAGCCATACCACGAGGGCGGCAATATATTGTCTACTCTGGTCCAAATAAAAAATCCCCAGGGCCTGAGAAAGACCCTGAGGATTGCACCCGCTTCTTCATCCTCACCTGTTCCCCAGCCCTCGAGGGAACGAAGGTCAACTCTCCGGGATGGTCTTCTGGCTCATGGTTCACCCTACTCCCCGCGCCTTCCCATCTTTCTTTCGCGTGAAACGTGAACCGTCGCTCGTGCAACGCATGCAAGAAGAATCCTTGCGCTGCACGATACACGCTTCACAACCCACGCCACCAGACAGTGGCATTTACGGGTTTCGTCCCCATTTACAGCGGCGGAACCGCGAGGGAATTGCACCCTCTTCCCTTATCCAGGAGTCACAACGTCCCGGCACAATATGAGAGAGAGACAAAACTTGTCAAGTTCAGTATTGTCAGATTCTGGTCACCCCTTCCCAAATCACAGGCCTGGATACCTAGGCCACATTCTACGATGCCACTATCAAAGCATCCGATTTCGTACGCAAAGCATCCGATTTCGTACGCAGTCAACTCGGAAAAAGCTCTATAGCGTCGGGAAAGAGGGGTTGGATGGCAGAGGCGATCCCACCTTTGATATCAGCGTGCCAATCGCCATGGCCTGGTAATGGAATCATCAACATCAACTGGACCACGCTCCTCTCGACGCTAATACCGTGGTGAGCGTCCGTCAGCAGCACTCTGCTATCTACCGCTTCTCTAACCAGGCCACGGTCTTTGGATTCGAAAAATGGAGGAGAAACCAGCTGCACTATCGCCTCAAGCGAAGCTTAAGGGCAAGCATCGCCGCAGTGAGGAGGAAAGTCACAACATTCGTCACGATGATGAGCCAGGACTTCAGCAGGACACCATACACAAACCAGAGAAAGAACCCGGTCGTGAACGTCAGCAGCATCGACAGCGACACATCATCGGCAGATTTGGTGGTTCATGTCCACTAGAATTGAGGTCAAACGTGATAGTAGTTAGCGCCCCGGTCGTAAACCCGATTTCCGTCACCAGATCCATCAACTTTCTCGTCTCAGCCGCTCTGAAACCTGCCTCTATTGTAGAGCCCGGCATGACGCTTGTCAGCGTTAGCCAGGCTATGGTAGCGTTAATCTGCTTGGGCATGAACCGATTTACTCGGAAGGAGTGTTACCGTGGCGTTTATGTGTGATCTCTGTCAAAAGAAACCTGTATCCGGGAACAACGTCAGTCATGCGAACAACAAGACCAAACGGGTGTTTAATCCCAATATCCAATCCGTTCGCGCAATTGTGGATGGTGTCCACAAGCGCATACGCGTATGCACCCGTTGCTTACGCTCAGGGTTGGTCAAGAAGGCAGTCTAGCACCCCTCCGTTCTCTCACAGAAACTTGTGGCTCTCCCCACAGAACACAGCTCCCCCGATCCACCAATTTGATCGCCGACCGATCATCGGGAACAGGTAAAGTAAGTTAATTGCCACAGCGTCACCAGATTCCCTTCTCGGCGAATGGTGGCTGCATCTGACCTGCCCCCAGTGATTAGGCCACCTGTTCTGTTAGTACGCATGCTTCAGGAGCCGGTGGCCGATAGCCCAAGGCGCTGTGGGGCCGGACGTGATTATAGGTTCGCCGTCAGCGTTCAATGATGACCTGCGCTTCCCGCAGCGTATAGAAGAGTTCCCTGTTTAGCAATTCGTCCCGGAACTTGCCATTGAAGCTCTCGCTATAGCCATTCTCCCAGGGACTGCCCGGCTCGATGAACAAGGGCACGACGGTCAGCAAGCGATACCAGGCCCGCAGAGCCGTGGCGATAAACTCCGGTCCATTGTCCGAGCGAATGTGTGTCGGACAGCCATGCGTCAGGAACAGCTCCCCCAGTACCTCCTGGACATCGCTTGCCCTCATACGGCGGCGCACCGCAAGGGCCAGACACTCCCGCGTGTATTCGTCCACCACGGTGAGCATTTTCAAGGGCCGCCCATCCCGAGTGCGTTCCATGACAAAATCATACGCCCACACATGGTTCGGATATTCCGGTCGCCGCCGTACGCAGGAACCGTTAGTCAGCCAGAGTCGGCCTCGCTTCGGCTGCTTCTGCGGCACCTTGAGCCCCTCCTGTCGCCCCCCAGCCGCTCCACGCGTTTGTGGTTCACCCGCCAGCCTTCTTGATGCAACAGCGCGGTGATCCGACGAGACCCATAGCGCCCATACTCACGGGTGAGCGCGACGATCCGCGTCCGCAGAGACTCCTCGTCGTCCGCCTTGATGGGCACATACTGTTGCGTGCCCCGGCATTGCCCCACGACTCGACAGGCCCGGCGTTCAGAGACCGAAAACATGGCCGGCACATGGCAGACCGTTTCTCGGCATCGGGCCGGGCTTAGAAGTTTCCCGCTGCCACCTCCTTCAAAATGCTGTTGTCCAGGAAGAGGTCCGCCACGAGTCGCTTGAGTCGGGCATTCTCTTGTTCCAGGCCCTTTAACCGTTTGGCCTGATCCACGCGCAAACCACCGTACTCTTTCTTCCACCGATAGTAGGTCTGTTCCGTGATCCCCAACTTGCAACAAGCCTCCACCAGTCCAAGGCCTCTGCCCATCTCACTTTCGATCGTCCGCAGATGCCCGATGATCTCCTCGGCCGGATACCGTTTGCGTGCCATGCCCCCTCCTTCCGTCGGCCGAAATCCTAACGCTACATCCGGCCTGGTTTATAGGGGGCAGGTCACTGGTACTAGATAGTCTTTTTCAACCGACACCCATTCCGCATACACTGATCCATGACTCAGCAACAGGAGTGTGATGAGGAGCAGTTGTTTCATTCGTGTCCCTCCGTAAGTCATGGCACTCATTTCTTTTTCGACTTCCACTCCCGCGCCAGCTTTTGCGCCTCGGTAATCTGGGCAGGGGTCGTTTGTTTAGCGAGCGCATCGCGAAGCGTAGCTGTGTCGTTGTATTCGTTCGCTGCCGCAAGGTTGTACCACTTATGGGCCTGGACAAAGTCCTTGGGCACGCCGTTCCCATGCTGATACATGAGACCAAGTTTCGCTTGAGCTAGAGCATCTCCTCGACTTGCGGCTAGACGAAACAAGACCAAGGCCATCTGGTAATCTTGCGGCACCTCTTGTCCATTCAGATAGAAATCGCCTAGATACGTTTCGGCGTGTGTGTTCCCCTGGGTAGCAGCTCTCTCGAACCACTGCCGCGCTTGGCCGTAGTCCGGAGGGACGCCCTCTCCTATGGCATACGAGACACCGAGGTTGTACTGCGCGTCTACGTTTCCCTGGGCCGCGGCTTGCTTCCACCACTGCCGGGCTTGCCCATAGTCCTGCAGCACACCATGGCCGTGGCCGTTGGAATGCAGCACACCGAGGTTGTACTGCGCGTCTAAGTTCCCCTGGGTTGCGGCTTGCTCCCACCACTGCCGGGCTTGCCCATAGTCCTGCGGCACGCCATGGCCGCTGTCATACAGCACACCGAGGTAGTACTGAGCGTGAGAATTCCCCTGCTTGGCCAGCGGTCGCCACTCGTGCAAGGCTGTCGCGTAGTCTCCACGGAGATAGGCGTCCACGCCAGCTTGATAATCGACCCATGCGGGTACGGCGAGACAGACGATCGACAGCACGATGGCGATAGGGAATAGGAGAGAGATAGGCATGGGAGCCTCGCAGGGAGGCGTATTGTAGGAGGGCGTGCTCGAAGCCGCAAGACAAGAGGAGAGGGCTGTGCAGGGAAATGATGGTATTCCAAGATGAGCGACAGATCAGGGCAAGACTATCTTTTCTTGGATCGGCATCACGTCTCGTTGGGGTCGAGTCTCTCAGCCATGAGTCCCGCGATGGCTTCCCTGCTTTCGGTACGAAACCCCGTCTTCGAGAATGTCACCGGTGCTGCTCCCGCTTCCCTTAGGTTGTCCTCCAGACCGGACGACACGAGAACCTGTTGAAGACAGTCGCCAGTATGATCGAGCAAAAAGTCGAACTCCAGGATAGCGTAATGGAGGGCACGACTGGCACCTTCAAGGAAATCGACGATGAAGTGCTTGGGAAATTGCTGTTGTAGGCACTGGCGGATCACAGGAATGCTTTCGGTATTGCTCATCGGCAGCTCCAGAGAACTTCGCCGGTGTGTACGACTGACTGTCTCACTAAGAGAGCCGCCATCGCCCACATGTTGGAGATCGTCGCTTCTTCAATGTTCATCCTCTCGCGCTTGGGACGTTCCTCGCTCATTTCTGCTTCACCACCATCTGATCCTTGATCTTGCCATAGGTCGCTTTATGTTCGGTTGAATGACGAGGTCAGAGAGATTCTTCGCCCCCGACATATTCAGTAGATGGACCGACACGCGGGGAGTCCGTGGGTATATCCTTCCGAAACCCTCGCCACCTCGCTTGACCTACGGAACTTCTATGCCCGGATCTTTCACCCGGCCCTGGTGAAGGCGAACCTGAACGGCTTGGTCTGGCATACGTTCCGCTATATGTTCGCCTCACGGCTCGCCATGAGTGAACAGACAGAGGCGCCATCGCCACCTTGTTCCGATACAGCACGAATGCCCTGGTGCGGCGATACGCTCACATGGCTCCCTCGCACCTACAGGCCGCGGTGAAAATCGTAGCTGCCTACGGCAAACCCACCCCGAAACTAGGGTCAATGCCCAATGGAACCGTGACAGAAACCTGAGAGACTGAGAAGGGCTCGGCACAGCAGGTTCTGGAATCTGTTGAAAAGGTTGGAGCGGGCGATGGGATTTGAACCCACGACAACTTGCTTGGGAAACAAGGACTCTACCACTGAGCTACGCCCGCTCACAATTTGTTTTCAAACAGTTATATTTTAACCCCAGCGACTAAGACATCAGGTGTTATTACGGTGTTAGACCTGTATACGTGGAGCTTTGCTGCCGCCCTATGGATCTTCCGGCTCAATTGTATTATATGTATTATACCGCCGTGGATCCGGTCTGACTTATGACCGACGATTTTCATCGCGGTCACAGTATCCACCCCTGCCCGCCTGAGATTCGTACTTGCCGTATGGCGGAAATCATGAACTCGCAGGTTCTCAATCCCCGCACGACGACATGCGACCTTGAATCCAGTCCCTATCCGCTGGATCGCTTTATCTTTATACAGGAACACCCGATTCGTGTCTAGCCGCTGCTCCTGCTGTAGTTCCAAGAAAACGTGGTAGACCGAAGGAGTCATTGGAACTACGCGAACCTCGCCATTTTTCGTCCGCCGCAACGTGAACTCCTTCCGTTGCAGGTCCACGTCTGACCATTCCAGATTCATTAACTCCATACCTTACAGTAGCGAAGGTCATAGCACTGCAAATAGTGCACTGCAAATAGTTGTGCCAGGTCTCGATTCCTTTGAAACCATATATCGGTGGGTGCTTGCGGGGATCTCGATAAGGTTCCCATTCTGTTGGCCAAGGCCATGGCGCTTCGAGTAGTGGGTCTTCAATTCTCCCCGATATAGTCTTGTAACGGTGATGCTCCTTCTTAAGGATCGGCCTCAGGCCACTAATCAATACTGCTGGTGATTTAGCAGGATCAAGTGCAAGTAAGAGTGCACGAGGTTTTCGAGTTAACCCATGCTTTTCTGGATATTTGAATTCCCCGAGGATATTTTCTTGAAAGTGATCGTATTCATACTTGATATAGTCCACAAGGTTCACGATGCCCGGAGCTGGCGATCTTTCCTTTGGGTCAAAATCGACTTCTCCTTCCGCTTCAGATCTCATTTCTAACAATTCCGGGTGATCCTGCTACAGAAAAAACCTGCCGTGAACTCCCTCAAAAACCTTCCACCCCCCAACAACCTTGTAGGTGGCCATAAAGGTGTCCGTGTTATGGTCCAGCCTATTCCATGACTTAAAGGTTTTCTGATAGAGATCCATCACTGTCTTAGATCGCAATAAGGCTTCTATCCGAAAAAACTCAAGCACATACCACGGGTCAAGCTGCGTGACGGTTTCAGAGGCTGGACATTGTATATCGGGAATTATGTAAGGATATGGCTGAGGCGTGATGGCCATACGCCTGATCTTCTTGCTGAGCGGAGTCTTCATTACGGTTCTGAATCACCCTTTTCGACCAGTATTATAAACCCATCGTACCGAGTGTGAGCGGTACATTGATCGGTGTGAGCGTATTTAACACTAAAAACTAGTATTTTAGAATGCCATCCTTGACACCCCTACATGGACGGCCCTTGCTCATCCCACGCATCACTCCTAGAATACGCCTCCCTGCGAGGATCCGATGCCCTTCACGCTTCGGCCCTTCCATCCCTTCCCTGTGCAGTTCGCTGTGACCTACAACGCGGGTCTGCCCCTCAAACTGCCGTTGGCCTCCTGTTCTGGTTTTGGGTCATGTTGGCGTGAAGGAACTTGAACGGTGGCCTAACAACTAGGGGCGGATGGTCCAGCAAGATAGGGCGAGTCTAGGGCCCCCGTTTGCAGCGCGTGACGTATCGTCAGATTTGCGCTTTGACGTCGAGCTGATGGCCTTTTCGTCCGCCACGCTGGAGCGGATGCGCCGGCACTCCGCCCGCGACCATGAGCTTCGCCATATCCACCGCGCGGTGCACGAGACTTTGCGCGCCCTCCCGTAAGTCCCTGCTGTGCTGCACGTAGCGGGTGTTCCGTTCCATATCTTCGGCACTCCACCCGCGCGAGTGGGCGATGAAGGGGAACTGCGGGAACTGACAGCCCACTTCAGAGAAAAATCCAAGCATCTGCCCTGCCACGGCCTGCACGTTGTCTTGGCCGCCGGTGATGATGAAGGCGGCCACCTTGTTCTTAAGCAGGTGCTTATTGGCGATGGTTTCCTGGTTCTGGATGCAGTTCATCCGCTCGATCATCTTGTAATAGAGACTACTCGCATTACCCCACCGAATCGGGGTGGCAATGAGCATCACGTCGGCCCAATGGACGATGGCTTCGTACACGCGATCGAGCTGGTCAGTCGGGTCCATTTGGGTGATTGAACAGGGCCAGGTGCAGGCCTGCGCCGATTTTGAGTAGTACCCTTCGCAGGGGCGAAAGTTCAGATCGCGCAGCTTGATGTACTGGGTCTCGAGCTTGAGGGCCCCGCGCGCATGGTCCAAGGCGACTTCCAGCAAAGCGTCCGAGGTGCTGTAACGAGGATGCTCGTTCGTCATCACGGTGGTGGAGATGCCGACCACGCGGATCGGTCCCGCTTGCCGAACCGGGGGGCGGGCCAAGGGATGCGGCGCGTGCGGCTGTTTCTTTCGTTTCGTGGCGGAGGAGAGATCGATGTAAACATGGCTGCGCTCGACCTTGACAGCATAGACCGGCACGCAATCCTGTTCGGAACCGGTCTCGCCACGACCGGTCCGTCGGTGAAATGTCCAGTAGTGCCAGGGGCAGACGACATAGTCGCCCGCCTGCAAGCGTGCCTTCGCCCAACGGCCCACCCACATGGTTACAGATGCCGGAGATCGCGGTGAACTCACCATCTATATGGATGAGTGCGATCTTGGTCTTACCGCAGGTCAGTTGCTGGAGCGGTCGACTCTTCAGTTCGTCCACTGAGCCCAGGTCGGTCCATTGTGTGTCCGGCATCGGAGAGCCTCCTTTTAGTTGGTAGCCCTGATGTTTCATAGCTCGGAGAGTCTGTCAAGCGGCACGGGGAGTGCGCAGGCGGTGGGAGAGTCCGATGCCGACGCGTGCAGGCCGATAATATCCGGTTGGTCGAGCAGTCTACCTGATCGTCGTTCGCTGAGTGAAGATGTGGGCAGGGAGCCCGATGCTACCGTCTCCTGGCCAAAGTCGCCGAGGGAGTGAAGTACCAGAATGGAATTCGCGTCGTTGAGAAGGTCAACACCAGCGATCATGAGACCGCCTGATGCCGCTTACACACCAATTGACGGAACCTCGAGATCAGCTCAGAATAGTTGCTGAGTGACAAGGAAGAACAGCCCCATGAGTCGTTGGCAGGCCTGCCGCCTATAGAGCCCAACTTGAAGCCAGAAGTTCTCCTATAGAAGTGTCTCCTTGATGGGGGGCATACAAGAGGAAATCCAAGGCCGCCATTTCTTCAGAACCAGTGTGTCCCTCTATCTCCAAGAGTTTCTGACGATTTGACGGCGGTTCATACTTAAGAGACCACCCCCAAACCGTTAGAGTGACACCCTTGGCTAGGAGGTTATGGATCCCGCCCCGGTTCTCCTGATCGCGCTTTTTATCTTACTCGTCGGGCTCTTCTCGGGCCGCCTGGAACGGACTGTCGTCACGCTGCCGCTGGTGATGGTCACCTTCGGGTTACTCATCGGCCCAGTTGGGCTGAACATCATTCAACTGGATGTTGAGTCCAGTGTCATCCACATCCTTGCCGAGGCCACCCTGGTCTTGGTGTTGTTCACAGATGCATCCCGAATCGATGTAAAAGTGTTGCGGCGAGACTATCAGTTGCCCGTGCGGCTGCTAGGGCTGGGACTTCCGCTCACCATTGCGTTCGGTACCCTCATCGCCGCCGTCATGTTCGAGCAGCTGAGTGTGTGGGAAGCCGCAGTCGTGGCGGCCATTCTAGCTCCAACCGATGCCGCTTTGGGTCAGGCGGTTGTCACCAGCCCACGGGTGCCGGTACGTATTCGACAAGCCCTCAATGTTGAGAGTGGTCTGAACGATGGGATCGCCCTCCCGTTTGTTTTAATTCTGCTGTCATTCGCGGGCGCAGCTGAGAAAGCCCAGCCGGTCTCATACTGGTTGCAATTTGCTCTCGCGCAGGTTCTTCTCGGACCCATTGTCGGCATTGCGGTGGGCTACCTAGGTGGGAAGATAATCAGTTGGGGTACTGCATCGAACTGGATGACTCATACCTTCCAGCAACTGGCCGCGTTGTCATTGTCTCTCATGGCCTTCGCGGGCGCTGAATTGATAGGGGGGAATGGCTTCATTGCGGCATTCACGGCTGGACTGACGCTGGGGAACACGACGCGCAAAGTATGCGGGTGTCTCTACGAATTTGCAGAAGAGGAGGGTCAGTTGCTCACCCTGCTGGCGTTCATGGTCTATGGCGAAGCAGATATTTGGCCTGCTGCGCAGCAGCTTGACGTGGCGGTTGTGGCGTATGGCGTTCTCAGCCTAACTGTGATTCGCATGCTCCCTGTGTCGATCAGTCTGCTGGGAAGCGGAGTCCGGCCTGCCACCCACCTGTTTCTGGGCTGGTTCGGGCCGCGAGGTCTTGCGTCAATTCTCTATGTACTGCTCGTCCTGGAACAAGTGCAGCTTCACGGCCGGCAAGAGATTTTTACGATTGTGATCATCACAGTCCTTTTGAGCGTATTCGCCCATGGCCTGTCGGCGTGGCCTGGGGCAGGCTGGTACGCCGAACACGCTGACACGATCCGCACGGAGCAACCCGAATGTCCTGAGCTTGTGCCAGTGAGCGAAATGCCAGTTCGATTGCCGCTCAAAGGATGAGCAATCGCTGGTGCACTCTGAGGAGGTCCAGACCCCACTGTTGAGAAGAGTCGGAGCAGGAAAGAGTATAAGAGGGAACATGCACCTCGCATCTTGTTCTCAATACATTTCCGCGGTCACATCTGTCATAGATACGATTGCGAATGATAAACGGAGGAACGTATGGCTCGTGATTCCTGGACTCAACAGTGGCAACAACTAGGAGTGAGCAATCCCAAAGCCTTAACAGACGTACGACTTCAACTGCATTGGACGGCGCAACTGGTAGCCTCGGTGGGAAATGCCTTAATCGAGCGTCGCAGTGATGACAGCCAATCCAACATGGGGTGGGACGATCAACGAGGGGCTTTCCTCGGGCACTCAACCCCTGCTGGCCTCTGCGCTGGTCTGAGAATTGCGGATCTCACACTCTTGTTGCTGAGGGAGAGCCAGAACAGTGCCTCGAAACTACGACTGCACGGGCAGACGCTGGCACAGGGATTTGATTGGCTGACCTCTACCTCCACTGCGATTGGCGGCAAAGCTGTTCAGCCTTTCGGGTTACGCGAATATAAGATGCCAGCGCATCCCGCGGGCCAGGGGGCACCGTTTTCATTGGATCCCCAAGAGCCATACGAAGAATTGGCTCGCTGCTACGCAAATGCGAACGTTGTACTTCAAGAGCTTGCCCTGAATCACCCAAACACCTCGACCGTCCGCTGTTGGCCTCATCATTTCGACATCGGGCTGCTTATCGCTTTGGATCCAAGCAAAGGAGGGGAGGAGGCAAGATCGGTTGGTTGTGGGATGAGCCACGGAGACAGTAGTTATGAAGAGCCCTATTTTTATGTTAACCCTTGGCCCTACCCTGAAAAGACCGCGTTGCCTGGCTTGGAAAGTGGCGGTCGGTAGCACACCACAGGGTGGACCGGAGCCGTACTTCTCATCTCATCCCTCCGACAAGCGGATTCAGCCACCAGCCAGGCCCGGCAGGTTCACACGTTTCTTCAGTCCAGTACGAAAATTTGCTTTGAATTATTACATGCCAAGTCCTAGCCATTTACGGTCCGCTTTATTCTGCGGATGCTGCATAAATAGGACTGAGTGCTGTGGCGTGAGCCTGAATAGGCTAGAGTGAGGAGTTGCAAACGGTGTCCGACTCTGCGGGCCATGGTCTTTAGGACAGAGTTCTTCCCTTTAGTTTCTTGCAGGTTACGCAAGATCCTCTGTTTCCATGTGTATCTGGTCACGGTCTGGGCTCATGATAACGGAGGTGCCGACAAGATCTCCCTCCGAAACTGATTCAGACGACGAATACCTTCATTCTCCAGTCGGCCCACTTGCGCCCCCTTTACCACCCTCCTACAATATGCCTCCCTGCGAGGCTCCCATGCCTATCTCTCTCCGATTCCCCATCGCCCTCGTGCTCTCGACCATCTGTCTTGCCGTGGCCGCATGCGCCGATGATCAGGTGGACATGTACGCATCAGCTTTGCGTGAGTTGAGACCGCTGGCCGAACAGGGCGATGCAACTTCGCAATACAACCTCGGGGTGCTGTATGCCAACGGCCAGGGCGTCCCCAAGGACTATGTCCAAGCGCGGCAGTGGTACGAGCAAGCAGCTACTCAGGACTTGGCGCTGGCGCAATACAACCTCGGGGGACTGTATGCCGAAGGCCATGGCGTGCCGCAGGACTATGTCCAGGCCCTTATGTGGCACAGCCTCGCGGCAGCGAACGGACACAAAGACGCAGCCACGATTCGTGATGCGATCGCCACAGAGATGATTCCTGCCCAGATCGCCGAGGCACAAGAACTGGTGCGGGAGTGGACGCAGAACGCTGAACAGGGAAGTGACTGATTCTATCGCGTTGGCCTCTGGAGTATTCGAGAAAACCGACCAGGGCGGGGGGGGCGCGACCCCCCATCCTTTCAGCTACAGCTTGGGGGTTTGCCCTCAAACCCGCATCGTCTTTTCACGAGCCCTCTTTTTCTAGCCGACCATACGCGGGACCCCACGCAATAACACCGTGTTGTGTAGCGAGTAGTTCAGCAGTGCATTCGACCAAGCGGACATTTTGTCTACCCGAAAGAACTCGGTCAGATCGTCCACCTTCTGCACAGCTCGGCGTGGGTGCCCTACTCAGGCCCCGCCTGCCGACCAAGTCCAAGAAGATCCAGCATCCAGTCACCGTGGGTATATTGCCAAGCGAGACGTGGACAGGCCCTTGAAAGGTGACGCTGAGAGGCATACCGTTATCGAGCTATTTGCTGATCAACGGCTATGCTTCTTGACTACCACCTTGCCCTCGACAGCCCATTACGACAGCCCGACACATTCCGAAGGGTTACCCATGAGCCTAAGCACTACTTCATCAAGAAACATATCGACAACTGGGCTGCTCGCGGCGCACCGCGGGGCATACTCGTTTTTGCCGACAACCAGTTCAACGCCATCGAAGCATTGACACCGAAACACTCCTTGATGACTCAAGAAGAGGCCGACGCTCTGCTGACCGAGGCAGGGACAGTCTGGTTTCTCACCCACGCAACTGAGCTTGACCTCTGTGAAGCTGCGCGGTTTTGCGAGGCAGGCACCCCCTGGCCTCTGCGCCCACTTGACGATGACCTGCAATGGGCCAACGGCTTCCTGAAGCAGAAACAGATTGTTTACCTCAGCCGTCTCTTTCAGCCCGCCGGGAGACATACACAAATTATCATTGAGCTAGAGGCGAACGGATGGGAAGCGCCGAACCAACCCGAAGGGGGACCAGTGAAACAAGTCAGAGCCTACTGGAAGCACGTAGCGGAAGAAGTTGGTAAGGATGTAGAAACGGTAAGATGTGTGGCCATCGCTTTGTACATTTACTACTGCTGCCTTCAGAACTTTGTTAAGCAGGTTACCTCTAGCTGAATGCGCCATATCTCGCGTTCAACGACCGCAATAGTTTACCGGCCGAGGCTCAACTAAAAACGAATTTGTGAACCGAGTTCTCTGCTCATCGCTCTTGCGCCTCCCTTCGCTACTCTCCTAAAATACGCCATCCTACGAGATACCCATGCCCTTCACGCTTCGCCCCTCCCGCCACTTTCCTGCGCCATGCGCTGTGACGTACCACTGGGGTCAGGGTCTGAGACGACCGTGGGTCAGCGGGGCCTGGATTGTGGCATCCAAAGTCCACTATGGTTCGAGTAGTCCATGAGCTAGATAAGGCGAATGCGTTATGAGCAGGAAAGGTCTCGTGGTGGGAACCGTATCAATACTTATCGTCGTGTTCGTGTATTGGGGAACATCGTTTGGTGCAAAGGACTGTGGCGGAATTCCTGCAGAAAAAGTGGCAGACATGGTGCAGGCCGTGATCGAGTCAAACCGTACCTTTTACACCGTCCATGTCGTGGAACGGATGCAGGCGAAGGGCGGCGGCGTCGCTTCGGAAAATTGGAAGACCGAAAAGACCCTTCCCCTCCCCGCCCAATTCTTGAAAGAGTCAGCCCGTTTGGCAGTGAACACGGAAGCCAAGATTGGATACAAGCTCATCGGCCTCTGGCCTATCAACAAACAGAATGGGCCCCAAAACGAATACGAGAATAAAGGGCTGGTGGAAACCCTGCAGAATCCGGATCGTCCTTATACCGAAGTGATCAAGAGGGGGGGGGATTCGTTTCTCGAAGACCGTTCGTATCTCCAAGCCATTTATGCCGACAGGGCTGTTTCGCAGGCCTGCATCGGCTGCCATAACACACACCCGGACAGTCCGAAACAGGACTTCAAGCAGAATGACGTGATGGGTGCAGTGATGGTGACAGTTCCGCTAGGCTTTTAGCAGTCTAAGGGGTAGTGCCTTGACTTGAGTAACCCCTATTGGATTGTGCTTTCGGCTCTAGGGATCTGACAAGGTCAAAGACCAGATTGTGGCGAAGCAGAAGTAGCGTCTGGTGCAAGACATGGTGCCCTACAGTCGTTTTCTGTCGCAACAGGGGCAGTGACGGTACTGGTTTTTTCTCGTCGGGAGAACGCATCTCTTATGGAGTCCCTAACAGCCAACGATGGGTTGCTCATTGCCGACATCCAAAACGATTTCCTCCCCGGTGGAGCGCTCGGCATCAGCGGTAGCCGTGAGATCATTCCGATCCTCCTAGGCTATCTCAACCGATTCCTCGCCCAAGGTCTCCCAATTTTTCTCACACGCGATTGGCATCCTCCCAACCATTGTTCTTTTCGTAAACAGGGCGGGCCGTGGCCCGTGCACTGTGTCGCCGGTTTGCCCGGCTCTTTACCACCGCCAGCATTCAAATCGCCTGCATCGACTGTCATCATCTATAAGGCAATCGACCCCGACCAAGAAGCCTACTCGGCCTTCCAGAACACTGCGTTGGATCGCCATCTGCGGGCAATCAGCGTGCGGCGATTGTTCATCGGCGGATTGGCGACCGACTATTGCGTGTTGAACACGGTCAAGGATGCCCGAGCATTGGGGTATAACGTGTGCCTGCTGATGGACGGCATCAAGGCGGTGAACCTCCAGCCTGAAGATGGTCGTCACGCCGAACAGGAGATGATCCGCCTCGGAGCTGTATCTCTTCGTCTGGAGACGCTTGCCACGTGAACCCCTCAACCAGCGCCCTGCTGACCGATCTGTATCAGCTCACCATGGCTCAGGCGTACCAGCAACAGGGGATGAAGGAGCTGGCGGCGTTCGAGTTCTTTGTCCGCAAACTGCCGCCCCATCGAAACTTCCTGGTGGCTGCCGGTCTTGAGCAAGTCTTGGACGCTCTCTTAGGACTGCATATCACGCACGAAGAACTCACCTGGCTGGATCGCACAGGCCGTTTTACACCGGCACTCCTCCGCTATTTGGAGATGCTGCGATTCACCGGCGACGTTGATGCCATGCCCGAAGGAACGATTTTCTTCCCCCATGAACCGATTCTCCGGATTGTCGCGCCGCTCCCGCAGGCTCAGCTCGTCGAAACCCGCGTTATGAACCTGCTGAACTTCCAAACCATGATCGCATCGAAAGCCGCACGGTCGGTGCTGATTGCAGGAGGGAAACCGCTCATTGATTTTGGACTGCGCCGTGCGCACGGCGCCGAAGCCGGTTTCCTCGCGGCACGGGCAAGCTATCTGTCCGGCTTCGCCGGCACCGCCACCGTGCTGGCAGGCATGGCCTATGGGATTCCCCTCTACGGCACCATGGCCCATTCGTTTGTTCAGGCTCACAAGGATGAAGCGATTGCCTTCGAGCACTTTGCACAGGCCCAACCGAACAATGTCGTCCTCCTGATCGATACCTACGATACGGAAGCAGCCGCGCGAAAAGTCGTCTCGTTGGCCCCGGCACTCAAAGCCAAGGGGATCACTGTGAAAGGTGTGCGGCTAGACAGCGGGGATCTGGCCGACCATGCCAGGAAGGTCCGCCGTATTCTGGATGAGGGAAGATTGTCCCATGCACAAATCCTCGCCAGCGGCAACCTCGACGAATATCGTCTGAAAGAGTTGATCGAAAGCCGCGCGCCGATCGACAGCTTTGCCGTCGGAGCGGCGATGACGACATCCGCCGATGCGCCCTCGTTAGACTGTGCCTACAAGCTCCAAGAATTTGCAGGCCACCCCTGTCGCAAACGATCTGAGGGCAAGGCCACCTGGCCTGGCCGCAAGCAGGTCTACCGCTATTACCATCACGATGGAAGATGTGGATACGATCTCATCACCACGATGGATGACAAGGTTGGAGGCTCCCCACTGCTCGAACCAGTGATGAAAGAAGGCCGACGACTCGCACCTTCACCGATATTGTCCGAGGTGCGCCAACGGGTGGCAACACAACTAGGGCAGCTCCCTGCCCCGCTCCGAGTCCTTGAGGATGCTCCAGCCTATGAGGTTCGGATCTCTTCGCCCCTACAAGAACTTGCTCAAGCCGTGGACCGCTATGTGTAAATGTGGCGTTGAAGCAATGGTTGAATAAACTTTATTCGAGAGATCAGGCCTCAGCGTCCTAAAACTCGCGAACCGTTTCTTATGCAACCTCCGACGCGAAGGACTTGCAGGATGACTCTGTTCCCGCCTGCCAACACAGCCCTTTTGTCTGCGGGGTGCATTCCTTAAAAGAGTCCCATGCCCATCAAGGGGGTGGGTGTGTGCCACTTGGGGACTGGAGGTACCTGGGTGGAGCGAAAAGCATAAAATGAAAAGGGCTACGCCATGAAAGACGTAACGCCTCCTCTGCTCTAGTCAAAGTGCCCGTAAAGGTATTGAAATGTCCAAGAGGGATACAAAGGGTACAACGGATGTAATTCGCTGGGGAATAGTAGGTACTGGAAACATCGCCCAACAGTTCGCCAAAGGGTTATCTTCCCTTCCTGATTCTCAGTTGCTAGCAATTGGTTCTCGGCGCGAGGAAACAGCGCGGGAGTTTGCAAATAACTATCAAGTGCCCCACGCGTACGCTAGTTATGAGGAATTAGCCAGTAGTACCGACGTAGATGTGGTGTACATCGCAACACCACACATATACCACAAACCGAATACCTTATTATGCCTTAAGGCAGGTAAAGCTGTAGTTTGCGAGAAGCCACTCGCTATAAATGCGAAAGAAGCTATAGAAATGATTGCTGTTGCCCGGGAACAGAAATTATTTTTAATGGAGGCTATGTGGACGCGGTTCATCCCTCTAATGGCCAAAGTCCGAGAACTGCTTACTCAAAAAGTAATCGGTGAGGTACGCCTACTGACCTGCCCTTGTGGTTATATCAGCTACAATCTGAGTCAGGAGCATGATCCATACCCGCTCTTGTACACTTAGATAGCCCCCTCCTACAATACGCCGCCCTGCGAGGCTCCCCTGCCGTTCACACTTCGCCCCTCCCCGTCGTTCCCTGTGCAATGCGCTGTCACCTCTTTATGTCTTTGGGTGATGATGTAGATCTCTTGAAACAACTCTTCACGAAAACGGGTCAGGTGCTGGGCACGCTGTAGGTTGTTCTTGCGTTGCTTGGTCACACGCTACATACTTGCTACTCACCAGGAGGGTATCCCTATGAGCAATTCAGAATTGAAAGCCTTGCGCGAATATCTCACACAGATTCCCCCAGGAGCCGTTTCTTCGATAGAAGAGATACCTGGCCGTCTTGCTAGATGTTGGGATGCGCTGACCATCACAGATACACATGGGATGAGGTCTGACAAGCTTTATAGGATCGAACAGGTGTGGTGGAGCTCGCCACGGCTCTCCTTCGAAATTGAACGCCATGGTGGTACGGTCAAAGGGTCGGTCGACGCTGAGGTTCAGACATGGATCATTGACTTGGATCAACGAACCGCGTCATATGAGGGCAGCAGAAAACGGCTAGCCCGCGAGCTACAAACAAGGTTGAAAGTTAAGCCACTGGTAGCGGAAATCGTTCACCTGATAGAAGACCGAACGGATGATGAACAACTACGATGGCCGAGCGACTCGCTTGTACGGGTGCTGATTGAGAAAATCATACCGGATAGCGCGGCGCAACAGACTGTCGCCGGTCGGCGGAGGCGGTTTTGCAAGCAGCTTGAACCGGCTTTAAAGCAACGGGGATGGGAGCTTGTATCTGGAACGTCTTCCCACACCTACCAGCGTGTATAGGACACGTACCGTAAGAAGAAGATTTCACACATCCTCTTAGACCACGATCAAGGACGAGACCTATCGGATAATCACCCTAATCGTTTCGAGAAACGAGGCGGACCTGTTCACCCTCACCGTCTTCAACGCTCCTGGAAGCCTTGACACCTTCCCACGGACCGCCTAGCCTTGCCGGTGGCTGATAGCGATCACTGACTCGCGGAAGACGGTCAAAGTGGGCTTGGTATGAAGACGGGACCCGTGGTTACAACATACGAAGGGCGAGCCCTTAATCATGTGGTTCCTCGACTTGGCAATGGTGTCGCTGAGCAGATCGTGGCCTTCATACGTTTGTATGCGAATCGTGCAAGCCTCCGCGGGATTCCCCCGATCACACTCCAAGGGACTCGCTGGGATGAGTCATGGGATGATCTAGGTAAAATAGAAGGATGTACAGGTAACAGTGAACCTTCGAGGGCCGAGTTGCTGGAAGGAGTTCTCCCGTACCGGTGTTTGCAAATCTCGCTCCATGCTAATACGGCAACGATACGGGGTTACCCGCACCCTACTACGATTGAAGGCACCATCGCTCATGAAATTTGTCACTTACGCTGGCCGTCTCTTGAACATGGGCCAGAGTTTTTTGCACGTGTGCTTGCTCTCTTGCGCGGGGCGGTATTTCCATCACATGGTGTTTGGCGTCAAGTCACCAAACAGATCATGGCTCAGACTCGTACAGATGCAATCAGTTGGTCCAAAAGATTAACGAACTTAGCCTGAGACACCACGACCAACCGCAGCACCCCCAACCACTGGCCGCTCGCGTTCTGGGGTACACTCCCTGAACACCTTTCTCTACTCATCGCCCTTGCGCCTCCCTTCGCCCCCTCCTAGAATGAGCCTCCCTGCGAGGCTCCCAGTCCCTCACAGCACTTACCGAGAGAATTGCGGTTGAGCCGGATCCACCCAACGCCTCATCTTGGCCTGTCGTCATAGGGAGCATAGAGAGCATTGAGCATAGAGAACATTCAGAGCGTTTTCACTATCTTCGCAATCGTAATTGGTGCGGTATGGACTTACTATAACTTTTTCAAGGGGAGAATTTATCATCAGCGCCTAGAGCCTAGGATTACAGCCGAGATATTCCATAGAGGTGAAAAACAGTATGTCATAGCAAAAGCGAAGCTTCAGTGACCTGCCCCCAGTGATTAGGCCACCTGTTCTGTTAGTACGCATGCTTCAGGAGCCGGTGGCCGATAGCCCAAGGCGCTGTGGGGCCGGACGTGATTATAGGTTCGCCGCCAGCGTTCAATGATGACCTGCGCTTCCCGCAGCGTATAGAAGAGTTCCCTGTTTAGCAATTCGTCCCGGAACTTGCCATTGAAGCTCTCGCTATAGCCATTCTCCCAGGGACTGCCCGGCTTGATGAACAAGGGCACGACGGTCAGCAAGCGATACCAGGCCCACAGAGCCGTGGCGATAAACTCCGGTCCATTGTCCGAGCGAATGTGTGTCGGACAGCCATGCGTCAGGAACAGCTCCCCCAGTACCTCCTGGACATCGCTTGCCCTCATACGGCGGCGCACCGCAAGGGCCAGACACTCCCGCGTGTATTCGTCCACCACGGTGAGCATTTTCAAGGGCCGCCCATCCCGAGTGCGTTCCATGACAAAATCATACGCCCGCACATGGTTCGGATATTCCGGTCGCCGCCGTACGCAGGAACCGTTAGTCAGCCAGAGTCGGCCTCGCTTCGGCTGCTTCTGCGGCACCTTGAGCCCCTCCTGTCGCCCCCAGCCGCTCCACGCGTTTGTGGTTCACCCGCCAGCCTTCTTGATGCAACAGCGCGGTGATCCGACGAGACCCATAGCGCCCATACTCACGGGTGAGCGCGACGATCCGCGTCCGCAGAGACTCCTCGTCGTCCGCCTTGATGGGCACATACTGTTGCGTGCCCCGGCATTGCCCCACGACTCGACAGGCCCGGCGTTCAGAGACCGAAAACATGGCCGGCACATGGCAGACCGTTTCTCAGCATCGGGCCGGGCTTAGAAGTTTCCCGCTGCCACCTCCTTCAAAATGCTGTTGTCCAGGAAGAGGTCCGCCACGAGTCGCTTGAGTCGGGCATTCTCTTGTTCCAGGCCCTTTAACCGTTTGGCCTGATCCACGCGCAAACCACCGTACTCTTTCTTCCACCGATAGTAGGTCTGTTCCGTGATCCCCAACTTGCGACAAGCCTCCACCAGTCCAAGGCCTCTGCCCATCTCACTTTCGATCGTCCGCAGATGCCCGATGATCTCCTCGGCCGGATACCGTTTGCGTGCCATGCCCCCTCCTTCCGTCGGCCGAAATCCTAACGCTACATCCGGCCTGGTTTATAGGGGGCAGGTCAGTATGAGGGCAAGCGATGTCCAGGAGGTACTGGGGGAGCTGTTCCTGACGCATGGCTGTCCGACACACATTCGCTCGGACAATGGACCGGAGTTTATCGCCACGGCTCTGCGGGCCTGGTATCGCTTGCTGACCGTCGTGCCCTTGTTCATCGAGCCGGGCAGTCCCTGGGAGAATGGCTATAGCGAGAGCTTCAATGGCAAGTTCCGGGACGAATTGCTAAACATGGAACTCTTCTATACGCTGCGGGAAGCGCAGGTCATCATTGAACGCTGGCGGCGAACCTATAATCACGTCCGGCCCCACAGCGCCTTGGGCTATCGGCCACCGGCTCCTGAAGCATGCGTACTAACAGAACAGGTGGCCTAATCACTGGGGGCAGGTCAGTACCATGCTCATAGTGGGTGGTGGGTGTGTGCCGACTACAATTACGTCCTGCCTTGCGGTTTGTTCCTTCCCCTTCTACACTAAGCCTCCCTACGAGGCTTCCATGCTGTTCATGATTCGACCCTACCGTCGCTTCCCTGTGCAGTGCGCCATCACTTACAACAATGGCTTAACAAGTGAGGGGGGCAATGGTGGCCGAGGGGTATAGCAATGAGTTGGCTCGAAAACAGCTCCAGCGCCGAAAAGGAATCGCAATAAGCGATTCCTTTGCCTCTATTGCCTGGGGCCCGACGCCACGTCCTTCTCTATCAGACTCGCTCGGCAGCCCTATTCATACTGACCTCAAATCCATCCAATTTTGGATTGTACTTGTGTGTTTATACTTATGCGTTAATAATACGACTAAACTATTAGGCCAATTTTATTCGAAAGAGAGGTGAATGTCATGGACATGACCAAGCTCTTCGAGTCCCTACAAGGAACGATAGGTGAAACGCTCCCTAGTCTCTTGGGTGCTTTGGCTATCCTGGTTATTGGATGGTTCATTGCCATTATTTTCCGTGCTGGAGTAAGAAAAGGCCTGGGGATACTCAAGCTCAACCAACGTCTCCGATCAAGCACTGGAACTGAAATGGAGGTGGAGACCGGAATTGCAACAGGAGTATATTATTTCATTTTGCTGCTGGTTATCATTGCCTTCTTTAATATGCTGAAACTGGAGTTGGTCTCCGGACCTCTCACGGTATTGGCCGAACAAGTATTCGCGTTTATTCCAAAACTTATCGGTGGAGGTGTACTCCTTCTAATCGCATGGATCCTGGCGTCTATTGTACGAACGATCATTACAAAGGCCCTTAGTGCTACCTCGTTGGACGAAAAGTTGAGCGCTGGAGCTGGCATGCGACCAATCAGCGAGAGTCTTGGCAATGTACTCTACTGGCTGATCTTTTTATTTTTCCTTCCTGCCATTCTTGGCGCACTCGAGCTTACCGGTTTACTCGATCCGGTTCAGGGCATGGTGGACAAGATCTTGGCCATGCTCCCAAATGTTCTGGCTGCAGTAATCATCGGTGCCGTAGGTTGGTTTGTAGCCAAGATTGTACGCGACTTGGTGAGTAACTTACTGGCAGCAGCCGGGGCAGATCAGCTTGGAGAAAAGGTTGGTCTTCGTGGAACTATCGGGTTATCTCGACTGATCGCCCTTGTGGCATATATCCTCATCCTGTTACCCGCAGTTATTGCCGCGCTCCAGACTCTCCAAATTGAAGCCATTACGGTACCTGCGACTCAGATGCTCAACGCAGTCATGAATATCATTCCGAACATTTTCGCCGCAGGTCTGATCCTTGCGATTGCTTATTTTGTGGCACAACTTGTTTCGAGTCTCATCAGCACTCTTTTGGGTGGGATGGGATTCGACGGTTTACCATCAAAACTAGGATTCACTCATGTGTTCCAGGGTGAACCAACACCATCACTCCTAGTGGGACAAGTGATTGTTTTTTTCGTTATGCTTTTCGCTTCCGTGGAGGCAGCACAGAGACTTGGGTTTTCTCAAGTCTCCAGCCTTGTGTCCATGTTTATTAAGTTTGGCAGTCAAGTGCTACTGGGAGGGGGAATCATTGCGGTGGGGTTCTGGCTTTCCAACCTTGCCTATGGGGCAATCTTGCGACTCCACGGAGCTAATTCGACCACCATAGCAAACGTTGCCCGATTCGCCATCTTAGGATTAGTCCTCGCCATGGGTCTACGTGCCATGGGATTAGCTGATGATATTGTGAACCTTGCCTTTGGACTGACACTTGGAGCAATTGCAGTTGCCGTGGCCCTCTCATTTGGCTTAGGAGGTCGAGAGGCCGCTGGGAAACATATGGAGTTTTGGCTGAGTAGGATGCGCGGAGATTCCAAAGGCTAATCCCCACTTCTTTCGAATGAAGAACTACGAATGAGGTTTTCCAGGCAGTAAGGAAACACTCCTTACTGTCTGGAGTTTGGGCAAGTTTCTTTTTTCATGAGGAAGAATCTCTACACTTTCACACAAGGTGCAATCCTTAAAAGAGTCCCATGCCCATGACGGATGGGGGTTTGTACCGATTAGGGCTGGGGACATCCGGTAAACATCCACGTCTCTGCTCGTCTGAGCGGGTCAACTACCTCCGCTGGCTAGCCCCATAACTTCCTCATCCAGCAACCCGTTCGCTCCCGCTAATCAATACAGCCCACAGAATCTGTTGATCCCTGCCAATCGCTACAATCCAGATCATAACTTTAAATCATTACATTAAGTTAACCAATTTAATACATCGTCTTTATTGCATTAACACATCACAACTGATGGCCTTGAATGTCTCAGCACGAGGCCGGTGCATTCTGAATACCACTATTTCACGATCCAACCCTTGCACCGTATTTCGCCACCCTCCTAGAATGGGCCTCCCTGTGAGGCATTGATGTCCTTCTCACTTCGTCCCTATCGTCGCTTTCCTGTGCAATGCAAAGTGACGTACCACGCTAGTCCGTTCCTCAAGCTGCCGCTGGTCTACTTGTTAGGTTTCTGATTACTGATCACAATCTTGGTGCTGAGTCGTGAACATGTGTATGCGGAATGGGTGTCGTTTGGCAGTACCGACAAAATAAATGTATTTGTCGATCCAGACACCATTCGCCACAAAGGGGATCAAACGAAGATGTGGCATTTGTTTGATTTCAAGACTGTACAAACTTTGGCGGGGATCCCGCATTTGTCAGTAATGCAACAATTTGAATATGACTGCGCTGAAGATCTTATACGGCAGCTTGCGGTGAGGGTCTTCTCTGGCAATATGGGCGGAGGGGACCTGGTTTATTCCAGCTCAGACGAAGGCAAGTGGCGACCAGTTCCACCAGGTAGTATTGGTATGCCTCTGTGGAAAGTTATCTGCAGCAGCAGTGATCGCGCAAACAATGCTGCACGGGTCAAGGTGAGGTCCGAGGCTAGCTCTACTCACAGCCACTTGTAAGTGGGTCGGACTCAGGTGGGCATACCGGACGGTCATGGTAATCGTGGAATGACCCAGGAGTTCTAGCACCTTTCGAATGTCTACCCCGGCCATAACCACATGAGACGCAAAAGTGACCTGCCCCCTGTGGTTGTACCAGCCCAATGTGAGTCACACACCGTGCTTGACATCCCTCCACTGACGACCTAACATTCGCGCGCAGCCGCTGGCGAGGGAGTTGGAGCCTAAATCTAAATGAAAAATCGGCGGGTGCATTTCGCCATTTAGTACTGAGTGCCGTACATGAACCGTTGGCGCAAGGAGGTTGGAATGAAATCCTCACTGGCTCTGGGCTGTGTCGTTCTTGTGAGCCTGGTCGGCTGTGCGGGAAAAGGGGGGCGAATCGACGTGGCCATTCCTGGGAAATTTACCGGAGCCGCAGCCTCCTCCTCCACCGGCCCACGCATTGCCGTGCTTCCGTTCGAGGATACGCGCGCAAATCAGGAGCATCTCGGCCAGCGCAGCCATTTGGGGGGCGGCTACACTTATTTCGTTCCTTGGTGGCATACCGGAACTGTGTCGCAGGCGAGCGCGCAAGCGCTGGTCGACTATCTCAATCATCACGGATGGCGAGCCTCATTGGCGGAGACACAAGGCGGTGATGGTGCTGATGTGACCATTCTGGGAAACCTCTCGGATCTGTCCATCGATGCGAAAAGTGGTTTCATGCACACCGATCTCTCGGCCAAGAACACCTTCGCGTTCCAGATCATCAACCACAACGATGGCAGCACCGTGCGTGGGCGCGTTTCGGGATCCGGCACCGACCAAGTCTTTTGGTTTGATCCGGAAGATGCCCAAGCGCTAATGACCGACCTGCTGGAAAGCAATTTTCAGGAGTTCATGAACGATGTGCGAATCGACGGGCGGTCTATTCGTCTGAAGTAGTTCTCAGTATGTGCCGTTGCGCAGAGGGTATCCAACCCTGGAAATCGCTATGATCCGATCCCGGTAATCCGGTTAACCCAGGGAATCGCTACAGCCCCAACAACCCGTTCAATCCCGCTAATCAATACAGCACAACCCGCAGAATCCGTTGAACCCTACCAATAGCTACAATCCCGACACGCCCTTTAAACCATTACGCTAGGTGAGGCCACTAATAGCATTGACTTGCTTGCATTAATACAAAGCCACGGATGGCCTGTAATGTCTCAACCAGAGGCCGGTGCATTCTGAATACCACCATGAGCCATCCCGCCCGTGCCCCCTCAATCGCAACCCTCCGAAAATGAGTCTTCCTGCGAGGCGCTCATGCCTTTCACCCTTCGCCCCTCCCGCGTTTTCCTGTGCCATGCGCCGTCAGGCACAACGCAGGTCCATTCCGCAACCTGCCGTTGGCCTAAGGTTCGCCTTTGTGCTCACGATCACCAGGAGGTCCTCAATGAAAAAGATCATGCTGTCACTCATTGCAGTCATGTGCCTAGCAAGTTTCAGCTTCCATCCCTTTGCCGACGAGATAGGGAAAATGAAGGGTAAGATGATGAAGGGGGAAATGAAGGGCCACAAAGACACGATGAAAGGCGAGATGATGGGCAAGATGGATGCGATGAAATGAAAGAATGGTGCGATGGAGTGCAAGCTAAAGCCAAACACGATGAGATGAAGGGTGAAATGAAGGGGAAGAAGGACGAGATGCTTGCATGATGGGAGAAATAAGTTACTAAGACGAGCGAACGCCTCACGTGGGCGCACCATTGCCGATGTACTGCTTTTCCGTCCACGACCATGCGTGAGAGTGTTTGAACACGGAGCACCAGGCGCGTTCGACTAAGCCTGCGTGTATGAGAGAATTCGTAGACAAGCGAAAAATTTCATGCGATGTAGAGGATGGAATACCCATCACTCGGTACGGAGACCAGAAAAGAGGCACCGCATGGCCAAGATTATGGTGGTCGATGACGAAGAATCGATCCGCACTCTCCTCGATGCCGTGTTGCATCGAAAAGGACACGACGTGGTGCTCGTCTCCGGTGGACAAAAAGCAATTGAAGTGTTTCGACGGGAACGGCCGTCGGTGACAATCTTAGATCTCAAGATGCCAGATATAAATGGGTTTAGCGTGCTTCAGGGGATTCGTGCCCTCTCCCCGCAGGCCCCTGTCATAATATTAAGTGGGGTCGCAACGGTCGCTGATGAGAAGCAGGCTCGTGCGCTTGGGGTCACCGATGTTCTTCAAAAATGGTTCTCCTTGGATTTGCTCGGGAACGCCTTGAAGCGAATCCTCAAGACACCGGTCCACGCGAACTAGGTCTTCTTTTCTGTTCAGATCTCAGAGGAGAGGCGGACCCGAGCGCACTCTTTCTGGAAACACCCGAGAACCATGTCTTCAGTATACGAGAGAATCTACTGGATTTGGGCACTCTCAACAATGACCAGTCCACGTCGCCTGAGCCAGTTTGCCTCCTACATGAATAGCCAGACATCGTGTTCCCTCAATGGGCCCTCCGCCTGCCGACACAACCCCCTTTTCTCCCCGTGGTGAAAATTGAATATGGTACCAGGGTGCCCAGTGGTGGGGGTGTGCGCCCAGCCGTTTCTGTAAACTTTCTCATCCAGAAGTACCTACACTTCACGCTGCCACCTCCTTGCCACCTCCCCACGGACGGCCTAGCCCCTCACATCTCCCACCGAGGGGATTGTCAGGTTTGCAGGGTCGGCGTATCGTGTGGGTAGCCAGCGATCCACGATCTGCCTGATGCGCAGCTCATCGCTCCGCTGGAGCTGGACAAAACGCAGTCCGATCGTGTTGTCCACAGAGGACCGCACCACGGCTTCGTCGATCGTAATGGGAAACGAACAGTTGGAATGCTGGAATTCCAGTTCCAGCCTCGAGCCTGCAGTGACAGGAGTCGTGCAACGGATAAGGCACCCGCGAAGCGAGAGGTTGTTGATGACGCCTTCTTGTCCCCTGTCGTGGATTGATGAAAGGCGCGGTTTAAACCAGACCGGGAAGGACACATCCACGCGCTCAAAGCTTCGACGGGGATTGCGTGTACGGCGGCCGAGGAACGCCCTAAACCGTTTGGCACAGAGCTGACAGCGAAATGGATAAATGGTGAGCGTACTCAGAAGAACGTCAGAAAATGTTTTCCGGGCGGCCAACCGTGTTTTTGTCGTTCTGCAGATGGGGCAGGTAATGACCACCCCACCGGTAATTATCGACGCAACCTTGGCAACTTGTTTCCCTTGCTCCGACATGGTGCACTTCCCGTGTGATAAGTGTTGATGAGTGTTGAAGAGGTCTCTGGTCGGTGTCTCTTCTGTTACCGCAATCGCCTTCCATTGAACCTTAGAGCGGAACGGAGGGGTTCCACTATTCCTCATAAGAGGGGAAATTAGGGCCGCAAAGGTAGGGTTTCATGCTGACCTAGCCCCCTTAAACCCGTTCAGATCCTCTGTGAGGGTTGGGCCGAACGGAGGGCCGTCTGCTAGGTCGCTCTGCACAGGACCCCCATGAGGTGTATGCACAGCTAGGCGTTGGGTGCACTAAACAGGCCCCCACCTGCCGACACAACCCCTTTAGTCTACGGGGTGCATTCCTTAAAAGAGTCCCATGCCCTACGGGTGGGGGTGTGTGCCGATTGGGGGTGGTGTTATTACAGTGTTAAGAAAAGCGACAAAGTGGACTAAAAAGAGAAGAATTGGAACAAAGTGAAATGATAGGAAACGGTGACATTCTCAAGGAATGAGAAGGGATTGCCCAATCATCAAGGACTTGAGCAACCCCCTTTATCTTGCTTGGGAAGCAAGGACTCGACCACTGAGCTACGCCCGCTCGCTGAGTCAACTCCTACATTGGCATACAATTCCAAGCCGAGAAAGCCATTAGCGCTTTCCACCAGGCTCAAATTCAACAATCGCAAACTTTCTCTTACCGATCTTGAGGCGGCGCAGCTGATTGAGATCAAACGTAATCAGCTTATTGGGATCGGATTCCTTTATGCCATCGACTTCGACCCCTCCTTGGATGATCAATCGTCTTGTTTCAGTTTTACTAGAAATTAAGCCAGTGTTTGCAATTAGCTTCGCAAGCTTTATACTACTGCATCCATCGAAATCTTTTTCTAGCATGTCGCCAGGCTTTAACAAAATGTGCCTATCTGGTTCATCCGGGAATTCATGTGCCTGAAACTTCTGTTGGAACTCGGCTCTCGACTGCTGGCTGACCTCGTTTCCGTGGTAGCGCGACACGATTAACTCAGCGAATGAAAGTTTGGCTTCCATCGGATGGAGTGCTTTCACTCGACCGAGATCCTCCGTCGTGAGCAGCTGGTAGTAGCGGTGCATCAGAGCATCGCTAATCGACATGATTTTGCCAAACATCTCACCAGGTTTGTCTTCCAGTGCGATGTAGTTTCCCGCGATCTTACTCATCTTCTTTACGCCGTCCGTTCCTTCAAGCAACGGCATCGTGATAACGACCTGAGATTCCTGGCCAAAGTCTCGCTGCAGTTCGCGTCCCACCAACACGTTGAACTTCTGATCGGTCCCGCCCAGTTCCACGTCCGCCATTAGGGCGACTGAATCGTAACCTTGCACCAGCGGGTACAGAAACTCATGGACGCTAATCGGTTTCTGGTCGTGGTAGCGTTTATGAAAGTCATCGCGCTCCATCATCCGTGCCACCCGATAGTGCGCGGCAAGCTGAATCAGCCCTTCCGCCGTCATCGTCCCCATCCAGCGGCTGTTGTACTCAATAACGGTTTTGGCCGGATCGAGAATTTTGAAGATCTGCCGCTGGTAGGTCTTGGTGTTCTCCTGCACCTGTTCTTTCGTGAGCGCTGTGCGCGTTTCTGACACGCCGGTTGGATCGCCGATCATCCCTGTGAAATCACCAATTAGGAAGATCACAAGGTGGCCAAGATCTTGAAAATGCTTCAGCTTATGAAGCAGCACGGTATGCCCAAGATGAAGATCAGGGGCAGTCGGATCGAATCCAGCCTTGATTCGCAAGGGACGCTGGTCCTTCAGGGACCGCGTCAGCTTCATTTCAAGCTCCCCCAGATGAATCACTTCAACGGTACCGCGCAGGATCAGTTCCAGCTGCTGCTTCACGTCGTTCATAATGATAGATTCTCCACCTTTCCCTTCGAGTCCGGTGCAGCCACCATCACCAACGGTTTGATGCGTTCAAATTTTTCAAACTGACACCCTTTACCTCGAGCAATTCTTCAACCACATAGAATCTCCCCACAGATTTCAGAAAGGCAATCACCCGCTGGCCGAGAACGTGTCCACTGCCCGGCAGTGATTCAAGATCTTCTGCAGTGTCAGAATTGAGGTCCAACCATCCTCGATGCGCCGCCCCGTCACCCGCACAGTATTTCCCAACACTCGCGTTCTCGCTGATGCCGGCCCGTCGCTGTATTGACTATGTATGTTCGTTTCAGGTTCTAACGTGACCGGAGACGGAACAGGTGCGACCTCAGAACTGGCCGCTGATAACGCAGGCTCCACCGAGGCCTGAGGAGCCTTCCACCCAATCCAGAACACCACTCCCATCGCCATGTCCAGCATACCAAGTTTGATGCGAAGGGATTGCATCATTTGAAACCTTGAACCATTTGATAATGGCGCTTTTAATTCAATAGACAAAAACCCGTACGCAATGTAGCAATGATAAAATAAGCCAATCAAGCAATTACGCTCCTCGCTTCCGTATTTGGTGAATCGCAGCGCCCTCGATATCTTCAAGCGCTTCCATCATCCCTTCAGCGAGTGTGGGATGGGCATGGATCATCTTAGCCATCTGTGCCACCGTTATCCCACATTCCATCGCGAGCGCCACCTCATGTACCAGATCGGCAGCATGAGCCCCCACAATGTGGGCGCCTACGATCTTCCGGCTCTCAAAGTCCGCAACGACCTTAAACAACCCGGTAATATCGCCGGTCGCCTGTGCCTTGCCCAACGCCGCATGGCGAAACCTCCCGACACGCACCGCACTATCAGGATCCTGTCCAGCCGCATGGGCACGCTCCCGCGCCTGCTTTTCGGTCAAACCGACTCGACCAACTTCGGGCAGCGTGAAAATGCCGGTGGGAATTGCGTCATAATTGATACTCGACGGATGTCCGAGAATGTTCGCCACCGCAACCTTTCCCTGAGCCGACGCCACGTGCGCAAGCATCGCCTTGCCGACCACATCGCCGATAGCATAGACGCCAGAAACGTTGGTCTCCATTCGCTCATCGACAAGCACTTCCCCACGATTCCCGAGCATCACTCTGACGCGATCAAGTCCTATTCCGTGCGAATGAAAACCACGTCCGATGGAAATGAGGAGTACGTCGGTTTCGATCACCGTTTCATCAGCAACCGACACAACAAGGGCGTCGGCTCTGCGATCAACCGCTTTGATGGTCGTCCAGGTCTTCACCTCGACGCCACGCTTCTTCAGTTCTCGCTCCAGCATGGTCGAAACTTCTTCGTCCTCCAGAGGGAGCACGCTCGGCAGCAATTCTACCAGGGTGACTTTTGTTCCTAATCCGCTGAAAAGCGACGCGCACTCGCATCCTTCGACGCCTGCCCCGAGAATGACCATCCTCTTTGGAATGACCTCCAGATCCAACGCCTGTTTGCTGGTGATAATCTGCTTGCCATCGATAGGAAATTGAGATAACTGCGGCCAGGAAGATCCGGTCGCAATAATGATGGCACCCGCATGAATTTTCCTCTGTACCCCATCTGGGCCAGTAACACCGAGCGTCCGTGTATCCAGCAACTCACCTTGACCTTCGACCACCTCGATATCCCACGCGTTGAATAACGTGGCGATGCCCTTGATCAGGGTGGTCACCACCTTGTTCTTGCGCGCCACCATACGAGCCAAATCGTACCGCACGGGCCCGGGCAGCATCAGGCCAAGATCGCCTGCTTTTTTCAACTTGTCACCGAGTTCGATGACGGAAAGGAGCGCTTTGCTAGAAATGCAGCCCCAATTCAGACAGACGCCGCCGAGCGCCTGCCGCTCAACGACCGTCACGCGCGCGCCGAGTTGGGCCGCGCGGATCGCCGCCACATATCCGCCAGGTCCGGCGCCAAGAATGGCGATGTGTTTGCAGCTAGGCATGCGTGGAATAAATCATTGACTCATTGATTCATTGGGCGCTGAATTGCCTTGCCGTGAACCAATGGCCCAATGATTCAATCGTCAAGGGTTCAATGTTTTTGAGAGCCGAGAAAGGTTTCGTACTGTGCCGCCGTCATTAATTGGTCGACTTCCTCAGGATTGGCTAGATCGATGACCGCGATCCATCCCTTGCCGTACGGATTCGAATTCACCACTTCAGGATGGTCCTTGAGATCAGTATTGATCTTTGCCACTGTGCCGCTCACCGGGGTATAGATTGTGGAAGTCGTTTTCGTCGATTCCACCTCACCGACCTGTTGCCCAGCCTTCACCACGGCACCCACTTTCGGAAGATCCAAAAACACAATGTCACCCAACGCTTCCTGGGCAAAATGACTGATCCCCACGGTGGCGTGCTTCCCACTGAGACGAACCCACTCATGGTCTTTGTGATACCGCAAATCGGATGGAATCATAGACTCCTCATTAGTTTGCGATTACGTCCAACACCGTTAATTCGGACGGATCGTAGTGGGCCCTGCAAGGTTTTGTCAAGAATCTGCCAGAGCCGACTCGATCAAGATTACTGTGTTCCAACGATCAGATTCGGCTACGTCCAAAAGCGATCGCTTGAGCTCCCACATAAACGAAGGAATGGTAACCATCTTCGTCGAAACTCCAACCCACACACGATCCATAGTCCCTAACTGCTGACCTAACTTTTCAAGCAGCGCCTCTCCGCCGGCCCCCTCTCGCCGCACCACCACCGAACCGCCAGTTCGTTGCGCGAGCTCGGCAAGATCCTCCCCATATTGTTCGAGACTCTGAAGGGGAGCGTTCAACGTAATTTGATGCACTTCGACCAACATCGTCGCAGTCGGATTCGATTCTCGCAGCACCTTACGCAATCGCACCAACAACTTCGCGTAGCTGAGCGCCTTCCAACCAATCCACCGCCAATAGGTCGCCGATCGATCTTGAGTCTGTACATCAGACGCTTGACTTGCCGCGAATACCTCCTCTGGAGTGTGACTTAGCCCGAATAATGAGGCAAAAACTCGAAACGAATCGTCTGAAAACTCTCCCGCGAACCCGGGCATAGGTCTAGCCACCAGAAACAACCCATCGCATCCTGTGCGAGAGAGAACTCGGATGAACTCCTCAAGATACGACTGGTATGCAGGATTCGCGATATCGGGTCTTGACGTCGATGTTCTCTCACGTACACGGCCATTGCTTGTTACAGACACCCATTCCGGCCTGAGGTCCATTCCGTGTCCCTGATGAAGATCCAGCGCCACCCACACAAGGAGACCGAAACGGTGGGCATCATTCACAATCCTCTTCACAGTCTCGATGTTCAGCGCCGCGCGGCCAGACGTCGTCGGCTGAGCCTGCTCAACCACCAACGCCGTTACGCCTCCTTGAACCAGTTCCTGAAACCACGGCGCACGGGTCGACGTTGGAGGAAGCTGTTCCACGGTAACGCGAAGCGCCAGCTGCCTGGCTTGTTCATTGATTTGATCGGCATGCAGCTGACGCAGCTCATCCAACCGGCGAAGCGCGTGGCCTTCGTAGAGCGTCCCGTTCATTTGACGAAGCAGCTGACCCGTTGCCACCACACGATATTGCACCATCGCCGCGCCGTAGTCTCCGAGCTGTTCATGAGCACGCCCCAACCACCAGAGCGCTTCGGCCAGGCGTGGAGAATTCGGCGCATCATCGACAAATCGTCGGAAGAAAAGCACCGCGGTTAGATAACGCTCTTGAACGAATGCGCGATAGGCCTCCTTGAGCATACGTGAGTGTGCCTCGTGAGCAGGATCGGCGCGCGTCGCGTCACTAGGTAGCGGGGGGGCTGGAAGTTGACTCACATGAGGAGCACAAGAGGATAGGAGACAGAGGGAAAGCATTAATGCCTTCCCCGCGACCCGAAGCTTGCAGATTGTGAAGGGCAACAGAGTTACCGCCCTCCGAGGTGTGAGCCTAGCCGAAGATTTCCATGCCCGGGAAAAAATAACTGATCTCAAATTTGGCGGTTTCAGGCGAGTCGGACCCATGAACCGCATTGAACTCGATATTAGTCCCGTGGGCCTTTCGAATCGTACCAGCCTCCGCCTTCGCCGGATCCGTTGTGCCCATCAACTCGCGATTTTTCTTGATGGCATTATCGCCCCAAAGCACAAGGACAAGAGACGGACCTGAACACATAAACGTGCAAAGACTATCGAAAAACGCCCGAGCTTTGTGGACGGCATAAAAACCTTCCGCCGTCGGCTTCGACATCTGCATCAGTTTCACAGCCACCGGCTTCAATCCCGCTTTTTCATAGTGGCAGAGGATATCGCCTATTACATTCTTTTTCACAGCATCCGGCTTAATGATCACCAGCGTTCGCTCGCTCATTGTCGCTATGGATCCTCCACACAGTTAAAGGATTAAATGAAGACCAGTGCGGCATTATAAGTGGGCACCCTGTTGCTTGCAAGGTGGCAACCTAGCTCACAAAGCAATATCGCTTGAACGGACTTGTCTTTTACGGGTGGCGCTCCAATACGACGAGGATGCGATGCACCAGCAGCAATAGCTGCCCCACCGTTCCAAGTTCTGCTCCACCCTTTGCATAGGACGACTATCCATGTTGGCAGGAACGCCGGGTAGCCGAATCCTCCGCTCAAGGGATAGGCGAAGAAGGCTATGCGCCTGACTTGTCGGACAGCCAATTGTGGATAGCGAGCGTGGAACTGAACTGTTTTCCGCTCAAACAGAATCGTTGAAATGGCTTGGTTGGAGTCAAACTGCTGGCGAGACGATTACAGTAGAGAATGCTTCACCGTTGATGCCCAAGCACGTACCTTGGGACATACCGTACTACCAGGGCGTAAAATTGGCACGTCTTGCGTGTGAATTCAGCGATCGGGACTCGTCGCTACGGTCGGCCAAACCTGGCACGGACCTTCTCCAGGATCGGTCCCGTTTATTCCTATTTCCAGTTCGGCGCGAGTTGTTCGGCTTTTTCAAGTTCAGGGAGGCCAGTTCCCAGTTCTCACGCGCTATCGCCAGCGGCCTCGATACCAGAAGGCATTCGCATCATTCGGATAATCTTTCTCCCAGCTATCGATCAATTTCCCCAGATCAACAAACAGCCCCATTTGCAAAAGATTTTCAGCGACCGTCTCAAAACTGTTCTCCTTATATTCAACCATCTTCTCCTGCACAGCGTCGAGCCCACCTCCCAGCCGAAGTGCGTTAAGAAAAATGCACCGCGATCAGTCCGAGCGCGATAAGCACCAGCAGCCACTTGATCCCCTCGAGTTCCCTGAGGAGGAAATCAGTTCGCGGCTCTTCCATAGCCGCTTCCTCAGTTCAGGGGGAAAAGTGTTTGGCAAGCTCATTGGGCTTGAAGACGCCCCGTTCGGTGACAATGCCACTAATGAGTTCGGCAGGCGTCACGTCAAACGCCGGATTGTAGACGGTTACACCCTCGGGCGCGACAGGATGACTGCCGTGAATGCTGGTTACCTCTAATGGATTTCGCTGCTCGATCGGAATGTCCGCCCCCGACTTCGTCTTTAAATCGACAGTCGAATAGGGTGCCGCAATGAAGAACGGAATCCCATGGGCCTTTGCCAACACCGCAACAGAATAAGTGCCGATCTTGTTGGCTACATCCCCGTTCGCCGCAATCCGATCGGCACCGACCACGCAGAGATGAATTTCCCCCTGCCGCATGAGGGTGCCGGCCATACTATCCGTGATAAGCGTCACTGGAATCTCGTCCTGCATCAGTTCCCACGCGGTGAGTCTCGCTCCCTGCAAGACAGGTCTGGTTTCATCCACAATGACCCGGATCTTTTTCCCCTGCGCCCAGGCGGCCCGGATCACGCCCAGCGCCGTGCCGTACCCGGCCGTCGCCAGCGCGCCCGCATTACAGTGGGTCAAGACCGTCTGCCCATCCTTGATAAGCTCTGCTCCATACCGCCCCATGGCCTTACAAAGTTCAATGTCTTCACCGAGAATAGCTTGGGCTTCCGTAATGAGGGCCTGTTTAATCGACGGGAGTGGCTGGTTCTGCAGCGAGTCGAGTTTCCGCTTCATCCTATCGATCGCCCAAAATAGATTGACGGCGGTTGGCCTGGTTGACGCGAAACTATCGCAGATAGTCAGGACCGCCTGCGAGAAGGCTGGGTAGTACGTTGCGTTGACCGACTGTGCGCCCAGGGCCACGCCCAAAGCTGCCGTCACCCCGATGGCCGGCCCGCCTCGGACTTTCAGTTCACGAATCGCGTCGGCGACCGTCTGGTAGTCGTGACAAGTGAAAAATTCGACAGCCCCTGGAAGCCGACTTTGATCCAACAGACGGATGGCTCCGTCCTTCCATTCAACGGTGGAAACCATGGGGGGATCTTCTAGCGGGAACCGAGGGAGAGTGCAAGCCCTTACGGTTGGCGACGACCACCGATCTCCAGCAGCGTAATCATGACAACAATCAACCCGGCCTGAGCAAGTAGCAATACCGCTTCCATCGTCCCAGCATGGCGGAGGACCAGCGCCGCCAATCCCAGACAGATCGTGAGCAGGAAAATCATGACGACACTGGCGTGACGAGAACCTAGGGCTCGCTCTAGTCGATGATGGAGATGGTCCTTGCCCACGTAGTCAAGCCATTCCTTCACGGATCGCACCCTGCCGGTGACAATCCGCTCCACGGTGATATGCACCATGTCATAGATCAATACGCCAAAGATAAGCAACGGATTGCTGAATGAAACGATAGGGCTGGAATCGGCCCAGTTCCCTTTGACGGCCAGGCAGGCGAGCGTGAATCCCATGAATGTGGACCCCCCGTCACCGAGGAAAATGACCGCCGGTCGCGTCCCTCGAAAATTGTACGGCAGAAAGCCAAGGCCCGCTCCGATCATGGCAATCGCCAACCAGCCTAGCCCTTCCTGATTGGTCTTGAAAGCGACCATGCCCATGAACCCGGCCAAAAGAATGGCGAGCCCAGTGGCCAGGCCATCCATCCCATCGAAGAAGTTGAACGCATTTGTAATCCCTACGATCCAGAGCAACGTTAGCATCATATTTGCCGCATCGCCCAGTGGTCCTGCCGGGAAGAGAGTCAGCACATTGCCTGAGATAATGACAACCCCCCCAGCAATCAACTGCGCCACCAGCTTTACGTAGGCAGGGCGTTCTCGAATATCGTCGAGAACGCCAACGACCAAGAGAAGAGTCCCGGCAGCCAGGATGGCCATCATCCAATGGGGCAGAATCGAATTAAGCATCACAGACCCAATAAAACCGGCATACAGAGCCAGGCCACCCAAGCGCGGCGTCGGCCGCACATGTATTTTTCGATCAGTAGGGGTATCGACGATATTCCAGTGATGCCCCATCTGGACCATAAGGGGGATCACTGCTCCCGTACCGAGAAATGCAAACAGCAAGATATGCAGCCACCGCAAGCCTTCGAGTTGAAACACTGACCTGCCTCCAGTGATTAGGCCACCTGTTCTGTTAGTACGCATGCTTCAGGAGCCGGTGGCCGATAGCCCAAGGCGCTGTGGGGCCGGACGTGATTATAGGTTCGCCGCCAGCGTTCAATGATGACCTGCGCTTCCCGCAGCGTATAGAAGAGTTCCCTGTTTAGCAATTCGTCCCGGAACTTGCCATTGAAGCTCTCGCTATAGCCATTCTCCCAGGGACTGCCCGGCTTGATGAACAAGGGCACGACGGTCAGCAAGCGATACCAGGCCCGCAGAGCCGTGGCGATAAACTCCGGTCCATTGTCCGAGCGAATGTGTGTCGGACAGCCATGCGTCAGGAACAGCTCCCCAGTACCTCCTGGACATCGCTTGCCCTCATACGGCGGCGCACCGCAAGGGCCAGACACTCCCGCGTGTATTTGACCTGCTCCCTATAAACCAGGCCGGATGTAGCGTTAGGATTCCGGCCGACGGAAGGAGGGGGCATGGCACGCAAACGGTATCCGGTCGAGGAGATCATCGGGCATCTGCGGACGATCGAAAGGGAGATGGGCAGAGGCCTTGGACTGGTGGAGGCTTGTCGCAAGTTGGGGATCACGGAACAGACCTACTATCGGTGGAAGAAAGAGTACGGTGGTTTGCGCGTGGATCAGGCCAAACGGTTAAAGGGCCTGGAACAAGAGAATGCCCGACTCAAGCGACTCGTGGCGGACCTCTTCCCGGACAACAGCATTTTGAAGGAGGTGGCAGCGGGAAACTTCTAAGCCCGGCCCGATGCTGAGAAACGGTCTGCCATGTGCCGGCCATGTTTTCGGTCTCTGAACGCCGGGTCTGTCGAGTCGTGGGGCAATGCCGGGGCACGCAACAGTATGTGCCCATCAAGGCGGACGACGAGGAGTCTCTGCGGACGCGGATCGTCGCGCTCACCCGTGAGTATGGGCGCTATGGGTCTCGTCGGATCACCGCGCTGTTGCATCAAGAAGGCTGGCGGGTGAACCACAAACGCGTGGAGCGGCTGGGGCGACAGGAGGGGCTCAAGGTGCCGCAGAAGCAGCCGAAGCGAGGCCAACTCTGGCTGACTAACGGTTCCTGCGTACGGCGGCGACCGGAATATCCGAACCATGTGTGGGCGTATGATTTTGTCATGGAACGCACTCGGGATGGGCGGCCCTTGAAAATGCTCACCATGGTGGACGAATACACGCGGGAGTGTCTGGCCCTTGCGGTGCGCCGCCGTATGAGGGCAAGCGATGTCCAGGAGGTACTGGGGGAGCTGTTCCTGACGCATGGCTGTCCGACACACATTCGCTCGGACAATGGGCCGGAGTTTATCGCCACGGCTCTGCGGGCCTGGTATCGCTTGCTGACCGGCGTGCCCTTGTTCATCAAGCCGGGCAGTCCCTGGGAGAATGGCTATAGCGAGAGCTTCAATGGCAAGTTCCGGGACGAATTGCTAAACGGGGAACTCTTCTATACGCTGCGGGAAGCGCAGGTCATCATTGAACGCTGGCGGCGGACCTATAATCACGTCCAGCCCCACAGCGCCTTGGGCTATCGGCCACCGGCTCATGAAGCATGCGTACTAACAGAACAGGTGGCCTAATCACTGGGGGCAGGTCAGCCCCAAACCCCCGTGTTGCTCTGACCAATCAGGAGCAGGCTCGCCATTGATTTCGCAGACACAGCGTGCTCCAAGAAGCCGCGCCACGATCAGAGCATGCGGACTAGCCATCCATCGGTAGTACACAATGTCTGGCCTCGTTCTCACGGCACGCACTAGGCCCTGCACGAACGAAAGCAGCGAGTACGACAGTGGGCGTACCAGTGGCCAATGGAGCAGGCGAATGGGAATGACGGTGCATGTTCGCGGTAAGAGTGCCGACCGATAGCGCGGGGGGAACAGCGTCACGCTATCCCCCACTCTGGTCAGGGCATCTGCTAATGTCCAGATGCGGACCAGCCCGACCGGATCGCGCGGGGCATCAGGCTCAAACCAATAGCAGAAGACAAACCAGTTCACGCCACCCTCTGCTGACGGCTTGCAAGGTCAGGCTCAGCCGACAATATTGGCAGCAACATCACCAAGCCGGCGTACAGCCAGAACGGCTCCATAATGCGAATAATGATGAAGGTGTTCGCCCCAATGCCGTGGGCCAGCATGGCGACCAGACCCAACAGAAACCCGTGGGCGAGTCCTTTGGCGAAGGGATCGGTTTGAGACAAGAAAGACTCTCGGGCGCAACGCCAGAGGCGGTAGATAATGAACCCAAATGCGACCAATCCAGCGAGACCCGTCTCTCCAAGAATCTTAACGTACTGCGCGTCGGCCCAGGCGTACCCGGTGACCCCACGCCCCAGGATTGGATCATGGACCCAATCCCTGAGAACGTGGACCCATGACTTGAGTCGTTCGGTTGTGGACAAGTCCAGTTTTACGCTGCCCACTTTGATTTCTCCACCGTATTGGCGGCCAAAGAAGGTTTCGTTGACTCGCTGTTTCACATTCTCGGGTGCAAGCAAAGGAATCATTGCGACCATGAGAAGCAGGAGCGTGAGTATGCGCGGTCGTCGCCACTGCGTAAGGCCAACCGCCAGCAGCAATACGGCGCCGGCCAAATATGAAGCCCGAGACAAAGTGGCCATTAAAGCCAAGACTCCGAACCCGCCCATCGCCAACAACGCGAGACGAATCGGACCAGTTTTGATATGAAGCAAGAGGCCGGTCATGATCGCCAGCAAGAAGACTAAGTACCCGCCCAACGTATTCGGTTCTCCGATTTCGCCCTCAAATGGAGCCGTGGCGCGCTGCCCACTGGGAACTTGGTAGATCGCATACAAGCTGATGATCAGCCCGACGGCAAGCAGCGCGACTACAAGGCCTACCACTTGCTGCTGAGATTTGACATGATTGATGACCATGAAGAACACGAAAAAGTACTCGAAATACTTCATGACAAAAAAGAAGCCGGTTGTCGGCCTCACGTGGCCGTTCAATATCCCGATCAATGTCGCAACGACACAAACCACCATGTAGACGGCAATCGGCCGATTCAATGGTGTCTCTCGGAACAACGCCACTTCGCGGTAGAGGATATTCTTGACCAACCAGCTGAACCCGATTATAAGTAAAAAGATGTCATCCATTCGGACCGACAATTCCCTTCCGCCGACTCCACGACCCTCGATCCGTCCAATCGCGATTTCAGGAGACAAGAGCATGGAGGCGATCAGGAGATACAGAGCGGCAGATACGGAGGTGAAGGCGATGAAGACAACGAAGAATCCGAAAACGACTTGAATCCCGGCTGTGGGGGTCGTGAGGGTGAGGCCTAACGCGACTGCGACGGCGAGTGCCGAGACAACCAGAAAGTCTGGTGGGCTAATGGTCGCTTGCTGCATGAGACGGGAGCTCCTGCCATCGAATTAACGGTATTCGTACCGGTAGATTCCATACTCCGGCGTCACTTCCGACTTCACATTGGTCAGCACCACCCCCAAGACGTTTGCCTTGGCATGGTCGAGAAGGAACTTCGCACGCTTGAGCGCATTCCGACCGATCCGCCCGACTTGATACACTAAAATGGTCCCATCGACACGCGAACTGAACGCCACGGCATCCGTCACCGGCAGAATCGGCGGTGTGTCGATCAAGACAATGTCGTAATCCTCCTGCATTTCCGACATCAGGGAGTTGATCTTATTCAGATTTAGAAACTTGTTCGGATTTTCCGATTCCGATCCACTGGTCAAGATATGGAGATTGTCCAATCCTGGCGTGTCCATGACCCGATCCACCCCCACGGTGCCCAACATCAGATCCATCGCTGAGCGCACGTAAGATCGCCAAGAAGTGGTGGTGCCCAATAGCGCATTGGCCAGCCCCGGCTCACGCTCCAAGCCCAAACGTTCGTGCACGATCGGCTTGCGGAGATCAGCATCCACCAGCAGAACCTTCATGCCTTCCTGTGCCATGGTAATGGCCAGATTGATCACGCAGGTGCTCTTTCCTTCGCCCAACCCCGCGCTAGTGAAGATGATCGATTTGACCTTGTGATCCATGCTCGCAAATTGAATGTTCGTGCGAAGCGAGCGCAGGCTTTCAGACAACACGGACTTGGGGTCGATGAGGCAAATAAGCTTCGACAAGCTCTCCGCCACGGAGGGCGCGGTATGTGAAGGCAAGGCAGCCTTGGCCATGTCCTTGAGTTCTTTGTGATTAAATTGCGGAATAATCCCCAGTACGGGAACTTTGAGAAACTCCTCCACGCCCTCGATCGTCCCAATCGACGTATCGAACGCTTCGCGTGCTAAGGCCAGCACGATGCCCAGGAAGCATCCCATCAAAGATCCAATCATGAGATTCAACATGACATTCGATGCGTTGATCGGCTCCATCGGCGTCATGGCCGGGGCAATAACCGTCACCTCTTCGATCCGCTCCGCACCCTTGATCAACAATTCCTGATGCTTGGCTTTCAATGTCGCGAGCAAATCTGTGTTCACCTTTACATCGCGCTCCAGGCGACCCATCTGGATCGAGGCTCCGGGATAGCCTAAATAGCGCTATCGATAATGATCGCGCTGACTCTGAAGCGCATCCTCTCGATGGCGCAGCGTGGCGACTTTCGACTTCAGCTCCTGAGCAATAGCCGATTTTACATTGTCTATTTTTGTTTGCTGTTCAATAACTTGCGGGTGATCAATCGTGTAGTTGATGAGAAACGTATCGCGCTCCTGGATCAAATCCAGCAGCCGCTGATTCAAAAGCGTGAGCAGCGCATTCTGTTCCTCCGTAAAAATGCGCTCGGTTTGATTGCCAATGCCGGTGTCGGATTGCTTCAGCACCGCGATCTGTCGCTCGCCCTCGACCCGTTTCCGCATCACCTCATTGTATTGTTCTTCGAGCTTAGTGAACATCTGCAGCGCGCACGCGCCTCATCAGAGAGAAACACTTGGCCTTCTCGTTCCTTGAATGCGCGCAGAGCTTCCTCCGTCTCGTTGAGCTGCATCTCAAGATTTGCCAACTGCTCCTCAACGAACCGCCGCGATTCCATCACCAATCGATTGCGTGTGGCAATGTTTTCGACTCGGCAGGCTGTCGCCGTCGAATTGGCCATCCGCTGTGCCTGCTCCGGCTGACCGGACACGGCTGAAATATGAATAATGTTAGTGTCATCCTTGCGTTTGGCGTTGATCTCCTGCCCCAGGTTGTACACAATATTCAGATAGGCCGCAGATCGCTTTTCTTCTTCCGGTGCATTTGGTGCTACCCGCCCAAGATCAACGGCCACTCGTTCCATGACGGGGAAACTGCGGATAAACTCCGTCTGCGTCACCAGATCGTCGACATTGGAATAGGACAATGACTCTAGCAGTTGTTGCGCCACGGTCGTACTGCGCTCGAACTTCACCCGAGCCATGGCTTCATAGATCGGCGCAGGTTCCAGGAATACCGAAAATAGAAATGTAAACAGGACGACCATCGCGGTCGACAGCACAATGAGGTATTTTCTCTTCTTGAGAATCAGCCAGTAGTCGAGGACGTTGAGTTCGTATTGTGCCATTCGGCGTCGCTCGCTCGTGTTGTTGATCTAGCGCGAAAAGGCCGGTATCAGATACGCCGGGTAAAGCGGCATAATTGCAGCTTGAATGATCGGCATGATCTTCTTCGCCGCCTCTTTCGCATCGCCCAAATGTTTGCGTGGCACGAATACTACATCGTTCTCTTCCAGCGGCACGTTCCGCGAAAGATCCCCATAGGTGAACGCCCGCGCTAAATCCGCCATGAGCATGTTCGGCTTAGAAAGATCTCCTTCACGCACCACACGAATCTCTTCCAATAGCGCCGTTTCCTGATAGGCCTCCGCTGCCGCCAATGCGTGCAGGACCGTCATATTCCTCGCCATGGGAATCATCCCGGGCTTCTTGACGTCCCCAAACACGAAGATGCGTTTGACCTTGAGCAGTTTCTTCTTCAGCGTCACCTGCACACGTGGTTCATGCATGTAGGGTTCGGTCGCCTCCTGCACACGCCGTTCCGCCTCCGCAACAGTGACACCGCCCACATCAACTTCCATGAACCCAACAAACACCTTTCCATTCTCACGCACAAGACTAGAGAACTTTTCATCCCCAGCCCCTCTCCGAATGACCACTTCGAGGGTATCTCCTGTCGCAATCGGCGTCTCAGCCGATGGGACCGTTTCGTCCGCGTAGACATCTCTCTTCGGCAAGGGTGGAATGGCCTGCGGTGCGAAACTCACCGCAGACTGCGGCAGGGTGGACTGCCCCGGGTTTCGACAACCCACCAGGAAGATGAATCCGACTCCTACCAACAGCAGACCTACCGTCAGTTGTTCTCTCGTCATCCGTCGCATGCTTCCATATCCCCTATGACACATTCACGGCTTGCAGGACCTCCACAATGTGCCTGGACGTAGCCTGGGTTAAATCCAGTTCGCTCGCTTCTCCACTAACCCTAGATTTCCCATCCACAGGAATCACCAGAATGGGGCGGAGCGGATACCGTGGATTGATCCGCGACACTGCCCCAATCTCGCCTGTATTCAAACGCACAGCTATTCCAACTGGATACAGTGTGATCTGATCTCCCAAGGCCTTCAGAACGCGATGGGAGAAGGTCGCTTTCGCCTGAACGAGCAGTTCGCGAAACGCCTGATGAGGTGCAATGTTCTTGCGATACGGTCTCGGCGTAATCAGGGTGTCGAACACATCCGCTACCCCGATGATTTGTGACTGCTCGGCGATCTGCGTTCCTTTCAACCGACGGGGATATCCACTGCCATCCCACCGTTCGTGTACTTGCGCACTAATCGCGGAGAACCATTTGTACGAACTCCCGAGATCGGCAAGGATCCGATAGCCTCGACTGGGATGAGCGCGAAGAGCAACTTGCTCTTCCTCCGTCAGTGCGCCTGCTTTCTCAATCAGCGCGGCTGGAAGCGTCCACATCCCAATGTCATGAAGCAAACCTGCGATTGCCAATCGCTCAAGATCCTCATCGGAATAGTGCAAGCCAATCCCGACTTTGACACTCAAGACCGCGACATGCAGAGCGTTGTCAACAAGGTAATCGTCGGTTTGGCCCTTTAACATCCATCGCACATACTCGTCGTTCTGATGAAGCTCCTGAACTAACTGCTTCGCCAGATCGGCAAAGGCTTCGAGCCGTGGGCTCGCGTTCGAACGAACCGCCTCTCCAACTCGACGCACCTCTTGCCTCGATACGGCATACCAACGCTGCGCTGACTCACGCTCGGCTACACCCTCAGCTGCGCTGCTCCGTGACTCTGCTTCACCGCCGCCCCGCAGCCCAAACGACTGCTCTCGAATCGCGTCAGAAAATCGCACCACTGTTTGCTCCGATCCCTGCCTGCATGGGCCCAACACCCTACTGCACAACAGACCTACTTGTTCACAACCTTCCGCATGGTGGGCTGTGGACGAGGTTCCAGTTTGCTAAGTTCCCTCTCCAGCACGGCTCGGATGAAGCCACTCGTGGTGTACCCCTGCAGCTTGAGCATATCGAGCTGCTCTTTCAACTCAACCGGGAGCTGAATAACAATGCGAACGTGCTTGGACATGATGACTCCCTTCGGACACACTGGCGCCTACAGACAGGGCAAGTCCGTGCACATGCTATGCCTTGCTAGCATCTTGCTAAGAGTGCTGAATTTCGACTACTTGCGCTATGATCTCTCAGCATTTCTGCCAGAGAAGGATAAAAACTGTCATTCTAGACCGTCTTTGTACGAGCTACAGCCGGGTTTAGCGGGAGATGGTTGAGGCCGCCTAAGAGCGAAAGAAGGGAAGCCCGCCGCGTTCAACGACCTGGAGCCAAAGACGACGCCAATCATCATGCTCACAACGCCAGAGACACTGCGAGGGTTCCACCAGCCATGGAATCAGATCGCGCATGCGGGTCAGCACTATGTCTGAAGTTGAGAGCCGCCCCGTGACCCAGATGGCCCCATCAAGATCCGTGCGAGAGACCGCCACATTCTGATCGGCATCGGCTTCGACCAGGACGTTCTGGCGTCCAGGACCATGCTGAACCGGAGTTACAATGTGACCGAATATCCTGGGCTGGAGGATGTCACGGGGATTCGGCGGAGGCTGATGAAGATAATGTGGAAGCCGAGTGATGGCACTCCAATACAGAACTCCAGAATAGGAGGGACACTCACAGGGCAGTGTGTGTCGAAATTCGAGAAGCCCCGCGCGTTCGAGGAGACTCAACTCAATGGCAACTTCCACCAAAAAGCTGAAAGAGGGTACCGGGAAGAAGGGGATCTGTGAACCACACAGGAAACCGAGGAGAAACACGGCTGTGAGAGATGGCCGCAGGCGGCTCCCTCATGCAGAGAAGAGCAACTTACCCAATATGCGCCCGTACGACGCGAGCGAGATCCTCGGCCACTTCGTTGATCACGGTGTCTATCTCGCCTTCCACCATGATCCGCAACAGCGGCTCCGTCCCCGAATACCGAACAATTACGCGTCCGCTGCTGTTGAGGCGACGTTCGCTCTCTCGTATCGCTCGATCGATATCGGGTATCGATTCCAAAACCGGCTTCTTCTTGACCTTCACATTCAGCAATACTTGCGGCACCGCAGCCATCGATTTGGCCAATTCCGACAAAGGCTTTTTCGTCCGCTTGATAAGAGACAGCATTTGCAGAGCAGAAATGAGTCCATCCCCGGTCGTATTGTGGTCGAGAAAGATAAGGTGTCCCGATTGTTCCCCACCAAAGTTGTAGCCATCGGCTAACATGCGCTCCATTAGGTAGCGATCACCGACTGGAGTTCGAACCAGTTTTATTCCGGCCTTCGCCATCGATAGCTCCATCCCGAAGTTGCTCATCACGGTCCCGACCAGCGTGTGCTTGACTAACAGCCCATTGTGGTGGAGATCAAGCCCTAATGCCGCCATAACATGATCGCCATCAACGATCGCCCCCTGCTCGGATATGAAGATCGCCCGGTCCGCATCGCCGTCCAAGGCGATCCCAATATCGGCTTTCTGGTGAAGCACCGCTTCTTGGAGCTGCTCAGGATGAATGGCCCCGCAACCGGCATTGATGTTCATGCCGTCCGGCTTGTTTCCGATCACCTCGACCTTGGCGCCAAGTTCCCTGAGGACCATCGGCGCCACCTTGTATGCCGCACCGTTCGCGCAATCGACGACGAGTTTGTGTCCTTGAAAATCCAAGTCCTTAGGTAAGGACCGCTTGACACATTCGATATACCGTCCTTCAGCATCGTCTAAACGATGCGCCTTCCCAATAAGATCAGCAGTCGGTCGGAGGTGACTGATCTCATCCGTCACGATCAACTGTTCGATCCTGGCCTCCACCTCATCAGGTAGTTTAAAACCGTCGCTCGAAAAGAACTTGATCCCATTGTCCTGATAGGGATTGTGTGAAGCCGAGATCACCACTCCGGCATCTGCCCGCAGACTGCGAGTTAAGAAAGCGATGGCCGGCGTCGGCAGTGGTCCAACTAACAGAACATCGACGCCCATGGAACAGATCCCCGCCGTCAAGGCAGACTCCAGCATGTAACCAGAAATACGGGTGTCCTTGCCGATGATGATTTGATGACGACCGGCTCGCCGCATGAAGATATACGCAGCCGCCCGACCCAACTGCATCGCTATTTCGCTGGTCATGGGCTCGAGATTGGCCACGCCCCGGACACCGTCGGTTCCAAACAACTTACGCATAATGCTCCTGTCTGGCTAATGACACATACGATCTTACAGCCGACGCCACTTTAACGACATCCACCATCATCGCCACATCATGGACGCGCAGGATCTGTGCGCCTCGATCAACCGCAAGTGCGATGGCCGCGGCCGTTCCCCACTCCCGATGATTGACAGACCGATCGACAATTTGACTTATGAAGGCTTTTCGTGAAAGGCCGACAAGCAGTGGGCGGTTTAACATCGTGAAGGATGAAAGCTGATCCAATAGGTTGAGGTTATGTACAAGCAGCTTACCAAAACCGATGCCTGGATCAAGAACGATGTTTGTTTTGGCAATGCCCGCCTCCCTGGCCACTTTCATGCGCTCATCGAGAAAGTGCACGACCTCCGCCACCACATTTTCGTACTGCGGCGCTTTCTGCATCGTCTGCGGAGTCCCTTGCATGTGCATCAGGACGATGCCGGCGCCGGACCGCGCAATCACCGTCGCCATCTCTGCATCACCCCGCAGTGCGCTCACATCATTGATGATGGATGCGCCTGCATCCAAAGCGAACTGGGCCACTCTTGACTTGGTGGTATCCACCGAAATCGGAACTGTGACGCGACGAGACAGCTCAGCAACCACTGGAATCATCCGTGTAAGTTCATCCTGTTCACTCACAGGGTGGGCTCCAGGCCTGGTCGATTCAGCGCCGAGATCAAGGATGTCCGCCCCTTGTTTAACCAATTCGAGCGCATGAGCGACAGCCTGCTCAGGCTTGGCGTACCGCCCCCCATCGTAGAATGAATCGGCCGTAACGTTCACAATGCCCATGATCAGTGGGCGCTCATTGCACCAGACTTCTCGCCCTCTGGCCAGAAACCAGTCCTGTGGAGGCAATGCTTGCAATGAAGACGGATCCATGCCGATCACACCCTGCCGAGTCATACGAAGATATTCCAAATAGAGCTCAACAGACCGAGTGTATGGCAACACCGACCCGCCTGCTCAACCCTTGTTACAACATAGTACGCACGGTGACAACGGCCCCCATGGCAAGAAAGGGGGCCATTGTGTATCGCGATCTGTCTAGGCAGGAACCGTTTGAGAGGAGGACTGCAAAAGAATTTGGTCGATCTCCAGCGCATCCAGCACTTCTTTTTCCAACAGCGCCTCGGCCAATGCCTTCAAGCTGGTCATCTGTTCGGTCAGCACGCGCTTGGTCCGTTCGTAGTTCTCTGTGACAAAGCGCCTGATCTCAAGATCAATCTCCAGCGACACTTGATCGCTGAAATCCCGCTTGGATGTAAAGTCTCGGCCCAGGAAAACTGCGTCCTCTTTATGTCCAAACGTCAGGGGACCCAGCTTATCACTCATGCCCCATTCACAGACCATCTTTCGTGCGAGATCCGTCGCGCGTTCCAAATCGTTGCCCGCGCCGGTCGTGATGTTCTTGAACACGAGTTCTTCTGCAACCCGGCCCCCCATGAGAATCGCCAGCGTGTTGTACAAAAACTCTCTTGTGAAGTTGTGTCGGTCGTCGGTCGGCAACTGCATCGTGACGCCCAGCGCCCGACCTCTGGGGATGATCGTGACTTTATGAACAGGGTCTGTTCCCGGCAACAATTTTGCCATCAACGCGTGGCCTGCCTCGTGGTACGCTGTGACCCGCTTTTCCTCATCGCTCAGAATCATACTCTTACGCTCGGCACCCATGAGGACCTTGTCTTTCGCCATCTCGAAATCCACAACTTCTACTTCTTTCTTGTTCTGACGAGCCGCCCAAAGCGCCGCCTCGTTTACAAGGTTTTCCAGGTCGGCGCCTGAAAAACCAGGCGTCCCGCGCGCAATCGTTTCCACCTCCACATTGGCCGCGACCGGCACCTTCTTCGTATGGACTTTGAGAATCTCCGACCGTCCATGGAGATCAGGTCGATTCACCACAACCTGCCGATCAAAGCGGCCCGGTCGCAGCAACGCCGGATCGAGGACATCCGGTCGATTCGTCGCCGCGACCAGGATCACGCCCTCGGTCGTATCAAACCCATCCATTTCAACCAGCAACTGATTGAGCGTCTGCTCACGTTCATCATGCCCACCACCAAGTCCTGCGCCTCGCAAACGACCAACCGCATCGATCTCGTCGATAAAGATGATGCACGGGGCGTGCTTCTTACCCTGCTCGAACAAGTCGCGCACCCGCGACGCCCCAACGCCGACAAACATTTCCACGAAATCCGAGCCGCTGATGCTGAAGAACGGAACCCCGGCTTCTCCAGCAACCGCTTTCGCCAACAGAGTTTTCCCGGTTCCCGGAGGACCCACGATCAGCACCCCCTTAGGAATGCGTCCGCCAAGCTTCTGGAACTTCCGGGGATCTCTCAGGAACTCAATGATCTCGAGTACTTCTTCTTTCGCCTCATCAATGCCGGCCACATCGGAAAACGTAATCTTCTTCCGCTCCTCGGTCAGCATGCGGGCACGGCTCTTCCCGAAGGACAAGGCCTTGTTCCCGCCGACCTGCATTTGACGCATGAGGAAAAACCAGAGACCGAGGAAGAGAATGAACGGTCCCCACGTGACGAGAAACGTAATATACCAAGGGTTTTCATCCGGCGGCTTGACTTCGATTTGGACGGCCTTCGAACGAAGTACGTTCACGAGATCAGGGTAGTCTACCGAGTAGGTGCGGATGCGGGTCTGATCCTTCAGAATCCCACTGATATGATTGCCTTTAATGATGACTTTCTCGAACTTGCCCTTATCGAGCTTCGCCATGAAATCGCTGAAGATGACTTCTTCTTCTGGCGCATGAGTTGGCACGCTAAACAGATTAAAGAGCAGAATCATGAACAAGCCGACCACGACCCAAAAGAGCAAGTTCTTGACCCTGGAATTCATCAAGATCTCCTTCTTGATTGCGTTATGCCCAAACACAACCCCTTCAAATATCTCCGTGATGTTAACATAGCCGCGATTAAGTTGACAACAGTAGCCCCAAAGTCCTATTCCTCCTGGTGATCCATCTGATCGAGGACCGCAAGGTACGGGAGGTTACGATACTTCTGCTGATAATCGAGCCCGTAGCCCACGACGTACTGATCAGGAATCTTGAACCCTACATACTCGACGTGCACATTGACGACACGACGATCCGGCTTGCTCAAGAGCGTACAGACCTTGATGCTCCGAGGTTTCTTCTTGGCGAGCGACTTTATCAAATGCTGAACCGTCAATCCTGAATCCACGATGTCCTCCACCAGCAAGACATCCTTGCCATTGATCTCTTCGGTCAACTCAGTGACCAGCTTGACCTTCCCGGAGGTCTTGGCCCGCGAACCATAGCTCGTCACTACAATGAAGTCGACCCGTACCGGAATCCGGATCGCTCGCGCCAAATCGGCGTAAAAGGCATAGGCCCCCTTCAGCACGCCGATGAGCACCAGATCCTTGCCCGCATAATCAGCGCTGATTTGTCTCCCCAGCTCGCGAATGCGAGCCCGCATCTGCTCCTGCGTGACGATCGGACGTCCGAACATACGTTCCATCCCACTAGATTCCTTTCCCTGTCAACTCCTCATTTGCCGTCATCACAAGGCAGCGCTCGGTTGCAGCCGTGAGAGCCCATCGTTCATCTTGTCGATAACCCACGATCCACACAATTCCTTCAGGAGCGACCACCACCGGAATGTGTCTTCGAGCGGCGATGGGCACTTTGAGATCCGTAAAAAAGTCTTGTAGTTTCTTCGAGCGCCCCTTCATGCCGAGGGGGTGAAAGCGATCGCCAGGTTGCCAGGCTCGCACCACCAGCGGCCCAGATACGCGATCGGCATCCACCACAATGCAGTTCCTCCCCTGTGCCGTAGCAGGAACGTGACTCCGCGCCAGCTGTTGTGCCCGAATTGTCTGACCCGTTTCAACCCACGTGACTTGCGCCGGAATCGTCAAGATCGTTGGAACTACCTGATGGCGCTGGTTATGAGACAGCTCCCGCAGCCCCGACGGAATGAATTGTACGAGATCTTTCCCAACCACCAATCGAGTCGATTTAACGGTAATGTGCGAAACACTTCCCCTCTTCGTCACAGCCTGGAGAAAGCGCTCAACCGTACAAATACTTGGCGCGCGATGTAGAGAATCGCATCCCCGCAACAAGTCCCGGGCTACACGCCGTTGAACAGCGCGCGGAAGCTGCTGCAAGAAGGATCGGTCGATCGCCCATCCCCCATCACGCTCATGTCTGATCCTTGAGACGCACAGTGCGGCAACCTGCTGATCAAGATAGCGGTCATCTTCGCGGCAAACATCCGCCAGTCGGCATAGCGCGTGCACACTCGATGGCACCAGCCGTGTCAAAATCGGCATGACCTCCTGCCTGATCCGATTCCGCAGATAGAGCGGTTTGCCATTGCTGGAGTCCTGCCGAAACGACAGCCCCGCGTGCGTCAGATACGCAAGAATATCCTGCCGCGTTGTGTCAATTAGTGGCCGAATGATTTTGCCGTCGCGACATGCCGGCATCCCGGAGAGACCTGTCAGTCCTGCGCCACGAAGCATCCATAACAAGACCGTCTCGGCCTGATCGTCCGCCGTATGCCCAACGGCAATGCGATCTGCCTCGCACTCCTCGGCCATGTCCAGCATCGCGCGATAGCGGAGGTCACGGGCTGATGCTTGCAAAGATGTCCGACGCACACGACCCCGAACATCAAGTCGTCTGGTAGAGAGAGGAATCTCCAGCAATTGGCAGAAGGCCTCCACAAACTCTTGATCACTGTCGGATTCAGCCCCACGCAGTCCATAGTTAAAATGGACGGCCTCCACTGTAAGAGACAAGAATACCCGCAGCCGATGCAAGAGCGACAACAGAGCCACCGAATCAGGCCCACCGGAAACCGCGACCAAAAGATGCTGCCCTCGATCAACAAGCCCTTTCGATCGAATCGTTTTCACGACTTGATGGAGCAAGGCAGGCCACACCCGTCGACTGACTTTTCTCGCCAACGCTGATGCCACAATGGTCATCGCTCTCCAATTGTCTCGTGATGCCGGCGCAATATTGTTCTGGCCAACTCCACATCGAGCGCAATCTGGCGACTCAGGGCATCTCCTCCGGCAAACTGCATGTCGCCTCGCACGTACTCAACGAACTCGACCTCAATCAGTTGTCCATAGAGCTCATGGGCTCCGTCTACTAATAAATACGCTTCCAGTAACCGCTCCCCTGCATCAAACGTGGGTCTTGTCCCAATATACGAGGCCGAATCATACCGCTGCTGGTTCATTACCATCTCGGTCGCATAGACTCCATCAGGAGGGACCACGCGATCGGGCGGCAACCGAAGATTAGCCGTCGGCCATCCCAACACCTGCCCTCGCTGTGCACCCGGGGATACCACACCCGTCATCGCATACTGCCGACCAAGCAGGATAGCCGCTTGACTGACGTTCCCGGCCTGAATGAGTTGCCGGATGCTCGTAGAGCTGACTACTCCGCCATCGACCTTGACCGGGGATACCGTATGCACGACAAACCCAAATCGGCTGCCCAATGCAGCCAGATCTGCAATCTTCCCTGCGCGCTTGTATCCAAATGCAAAATGTTGCCCGACAAAAATCTCTTTGAGTTGGAGCCCACGAAACAGGACTTGCTCAGCAAAGGCTTCCGGCGACAACATGGCAAAGGCCTCGCTGAACTCCAGTAAGACCACTTCATCAATCCCCGCTTCTTTGAATCGCGCAAGCTTTTCCTCCGAACTGGTCAAAAACCGTAGCTCAACGTGAGGCGCCAGTATTTTCACCGGGTGTGGGTCGAACGTCAGCACCACAGCCGTACCGTGAGCCTTGCGCGCCGTTTGCACGACTGCCCGCAACAGCGCGTGATGACCGACATGATGCCCGTCGAAATTACCGATGGTCGCCACGGGATAGGGCCGCACGATCTTGGTCAAATATCCGCAGGTGACCTTCATGGGCGCGATCAATGAAGCAGCCGGACGGCGTCTTTGGCAAAATAGGAGAGTATTACGTCGGCTCCCGCCCGCTTGATTGCCAGCAGCGACTCCATCATCGCGCGCGATTCATCGAGCCAGCCGGCCTTCGCAGTAGCCTTGATCATGCTGTATTCACCACTCACTTGGTAAGCGGCAATGGGGAGGAGCGTTCGGCTGCGGGCAGTCGCAATAATGTCAAGATAGGGCAAAGCCGGCTTTATCATCACGATATCGGCCCCCTCTTCGATATCGAGGTCGATCTCACGAAGCGCCTCGCGCGCATTGGCTGGGTCCATCTGATAAGCTTGTCGGTCGCCAAACTGGGGACTAGAGAAGGCCGCGTCACGAAACGGAGCGTAGAAACAAGAGGAAAATTTTGCGGCGTAGGCCATGATCGGCACATCGGGAAAGCCGGCCTGATCTAATTCGTTTCGGATCGCGGCCACACGGCCATCCATCATATCGGAAGGAGCAACCATGTCGGCCCCGGCGGCGGCATGGGTACGGGCCATAGTCTTGAGACACTCAAGCGTTTCATCATTGAGAATTTTTCCATCCTTGACGATGCCACAGTGGCCGTGACTGGTGTACTCATCGATACAGACATCGGTAATGACCATCAGACCCGGCACATGCTCCTTCACTGCTTTGATTGCCCGCTGTACGATGCCGTTCGGATCCAAGCCGGAGCTTCCCTGTTCGTCCTTCTGTGCCGGAATGCCGAATAAGATAATCGCCGGGATGCCCAAGTCCTTGATTTCTCCGGCTTCCTTGATTAACAGATCTATCGATAACCGAAACTGACCCGGCATTGAGGCAATTTCTTCTCTTCGGCCCCGTTCTTCGACCACAAACAACGGATAAATAAAATCGGCAGGAGACAATGCCGTCTCCCGCACCATCCGCCGGAGCGATTCATGTTGGCGCAACCGCCGTAATCGCTGAATCGGAAACGCCATGTTGCCCTACTTCCTGGGAAGATTCGTCAAGAACACGACGAGGTCGCGAACGGAGACAACCCCGACCAGCTTGCCCTCACGCGTCACCCCGAGATGCCGGAGATGAGATTGGGCCATCAGGTCGTTGGCGTCCAACAGCGTCTTGTTCTCTTCAATGGTCAGGATGGGAGCCGACATGATCTGCTCGACCGTGGTCTTGGTCGAATCAGCTCCAGCCGCGACCACCCGGCGCATCATGTCCGTATCCGTCAAGATCCCTATAATCTCCCGATCATTCGTCACAAATAAACTGCCGATCCCGCGATCGCGCATGATACGGGCGGCGGTCTGCACATCGGTATCCCGCAGCACCGTCACAAACTTCTCTCGTGGAATCATGAATGACTTCACCGGAACCATGCCATTATCCCCCCCTTACGTGTCAGCTTACCGTCTTCTCTACCGGGTTCCCGCCACGACCTGCTCCTGACTCCCATAGTATTGAGCGATCGCATCAGCCAGGGCCGGAATCGTATTCTCCCCCGGCACGATCGACACCGTCAAACCATATTCTTCAACAGTCTTTGCCGTGATCGGCCCGATGCAGGCAATCACGACAGATTTCAAGAGCGCTTTCACCGCGTCCACGCCATCGAGCATCTCGACAAAATTGCGAACTGTCGATGAGCTCGTAAAGGTTACGACATGGATCTGGTGATCCACGAGTTGCCGGCGCCATCCCTCGCCGTCCTCGCTGGGAACGAGCGTCCGATAGACAGGGACCACCTCGACATGGGCGCCACGCGCGCGGAGTTTGTCCGGCAGCAATTCGCGCGCCACTTCCGCACGAGGAATTAGTACCCGTGCCTTCTTCAGATCCTGCCTCTCCAGCGTCACCAGGATCCCTTCAGCCTGATAGTCCACAGGGATGACATCAGCCTTGACACCGAACTTTTCAAGCTCCTTTGCCGTTCGGGGTCCAATACAACAGAGCCGCCGTCCAGCCAGGCAGCGCGCATCCAACCCCCTTGCACACAGCCTGGTCATGAACCGGGCCACGCCGTTCATGCTGGTGAAGATCACCCAATCATAGGAGCCAATGGCGCCGATTGCCTTATCGACGGGAGCCCAATCAGCCGGCGGGACAATCCGGATGGTCGGGGCCTCAACCGTCTCAGCTCCATAGGCGGCCAGCATCGCAGCCAGTTCCACAGCCTGTTCCTTGGCCCGCGTCATAAACACACGCTTGCCAAACAGCGGACGCTGCTCGAACCAATTCAGTTGTGGTCTGAGCCGGACAACCTCGCCCACGACAATCACCGTCGGCGGCTCCATCTTCGCCGCTTCGGCTTTCCCCACGATATCGGTTAGCGTACCAACGACCGTCTGCTGCGAAGCCCGTGTCCCCCAGCGAATGATCGCCACCGGCGTGGTCGACGCTCGTCCTTCGGCCATCAAGTTGGTCACGATCGCCGGAAGATTTTTCATGCCCATGAGAAACACGAGCGTGCCATGACGGGTGGCGAGCTTCGGCCATTCCAACCCCGTCGTAGGCTTGACAGGATCTTCGTGCCCGGTCACGATCGTCATCGTGGATGCCAAGGTCCGATGGGTCACTGGAATACCGGCATAGGCAGGCACCGCAACTGCAGACGTCACGCCTGGAACCACTTCGAACTCGATGCCTGCTGACGCCAGTACTTCCGCTTCTTCCCCTCCTCGCCCAAACACGAACGGGTCGCCGCTTTTCAGTCGCACGACCACTTTCCCTTCTCGCGCCCGTTCGATCAACACACGATTGATCTCGTCTTGCGCCGGATACTTCCCCTTGCCACGCCGCCCGACGTACATGCGCTCCGCCTGATCTGGTGCATGCGAAAGAACCGCGGGATTGGCGAGATAATCGTACAGAACCACATCGGCCTGCTCAAGACATTCCTTCCCCCGAAGAGTCAAGAGCTTGGGATCACCAGGACCAGCTCCAACTAAATAGACCTTGCCATTTGATCGCCGAACCATCATCAGGTTGTTCCGTAAATCTCGCGAAGAATCTTGTCGCCACCTCGCGCCAGCAGCCGTTCGGCCAGCTGTACTCCAAGCGCGTTAGCCTCCTGACTCTTCCCCTGAACACGGTCGCGAATGACTGTCTTGCCATCAACACTGGCCACAAGCCCTTCCAACAACAACTGCCCCACAGACAACGTAGCATAAGCGGCGATCGGCACCTGGCACCCACCCTCTAGGCGGCGCAAGAAGGCCCGCTCCGCCGTCACAGTCGTATGGGTGGCCTGATCGTGGAGGCGATCCAAGATGGACCGCACGCACTGATCGTTGCTGCGACCTTCAATGGCCAAGGCCCCTTGTCCGATCGCAGGTAAACTGATGGTCGTGTCAAGATATTCTGTGATTTCCTGAGCCCAAGCCAAACGGTGCATTCCCGCCGCGGCTAACACGATGGCATCAAACAGCCCGTCTTTGAGTTTCCTGAGTCGCGTATCAAGATTGCCCCGCAACATTTCGATCCGGAGGTCGGGCCTAGCATTCAGCAGTTGTGCCTGTCGACGAAGGCTCGCCGTGCCGATCCGCGCCCCTTGTGGGAGATCTTTGAATGAGCACCCGGCGCGGCTAATCAGGGCATCACGCGCATCTTCGCGTGACGGCACGCAGAGAATCTCAAGCCCCTCGGGCAATTGCGCCGGTACATCCTTCATGCTGTGGACAGCCAAATCGATCTCACCGGCAAGCAAGGCTTCCTCGATTTCTTTGACGAAGAGACCTTTACCGCCGATCTCTGCCAACGGTACATCGACGATTTTGTCGCCGGGAGTCTGAATCTTTCGCAGCGTGACTCGGGCTTCAGGCGCCACATCATGAATTCTAGATTGGAACCATTCGCTTTGCTGCAACGCCAGCTTGCTTCTCCTCGTTCCGAGAACCAGGGTTGGGCGTTGACCTGTCGGTGTAGACACGAGCACGTCCTTCCTACTCTTTTTTCAGCATCGAATTATTGGGCCCGTTTGCGAATTGACGTCTCCGGCACGGGCTCCTCCTGCTCTGATTCGTCGGAGTCATGCGGAAGACACCGCGACCGCTCTGCGTAGCCTTCGACCTGTTGGTCCGGTGACGAGGGCTGATCGAGATGAAAAAATCGACGAGCCGCTTCGACAAAAGCAGGCCCGTTCGAAGAATTTACTTCGGTCTTGAGTGTTACCATCGTGCGATGGATCAATTTATTCACGATGGAGGAAGCCATGCCTTCGACCAGTTCGCGGTCCTGCGGGGAGAGATGGGCTAAGCGTCCGAGAACTTTCTCTACTTCTACCAGCTTGATTTCATCAACACGACTCCGTAGCGCCACAATGGTAGGGGTCACCTCCAGCGACTTCATCCACTCAAGCATGACCGTCACTTCTTCCACCACTATGAGCTCGGCCATCTCTGCTTCCTGCACCCGCTCCGCGAGGTTCTGCTCGACCCGATGTTTCAGATCGTCGATGTCGAACAGAAAGGCATTGTCGACATGCCGAACGGCCGGATCGACGTTCCGTGGAACAGAGATGTCGATCAAGAACATGGGCCGATTCATGCGCTCTTTCACCGCTCGGCGCACAGCCTCGGCGTCGACGAGATGGTGCGCCGCGCCGGTGGATACTAGGACGATGTCCGCTGAGACCATCTCCTCCTTGAACTGATCAAACGGGACCGGTGTCCCACCAAACTTAGCAGCGAGATTAATCGCATGTTGCGGTGTCCTCGTCGTGATGCGAACGTGACGCACACCCTGAGCAATCATATGCCGCGCCGCCAATTTGGCCATTTCACCAGTGCCGATCAGCAACACGATCTTCTCCTCAAGATTCGAGAAGATTTTCTTGGCCAGTTCTACCGCTGCATAGCTGACCGACACCGCCATTTCAGAAATTTTCGTCTCGGTTCGCACACGCTTGGCCACCGAGATGGCTTTCTTCATAACCTTGTTCATAATCACGCCGGTCGTCTTATGCGCTAGCGCAATTTCAAACGCATCCTTGAGTTGTCCCAGGATCTGGGACTCGCCGATGATCATCGAGTCGAGACTCGCCGCCACGCGGAACAGATGGGCAATCGCCCGCTCCCCGGAGTGCCAGTAGAGATGCGGCGTCAGTTGCTCGGAAGACAGAGCCAGATGGGTATCGGCAAGAAACTCCTGAATGCGTCCATATCCGGCCTCGATTTCGTCAACAACCGAATAGACTTCGACTCGATTGCAGGTCGACAGGAGAACGCCTTCCTTCACGCCGGGATAGGAACAGAGTCGGTTCAGAGCCTCGCCCAAACGGCTGTCAGGAACCGCCAGCTTCTCACGAATCTCGACCGGTGCCGTCTTGTGGCTTAACCCAACGACGATCAGATGCATATTAGGACAGGGCTCCGTGGCCTTTGAGTACCACCCCCACCAACGTGAGAATCACGCAGGCAAATCCAAACACCGTCAAATAGGCCGCCCGCTTGGCTCGCCATCCTACCGTCAACCGTCCGAGCAGTACGACAAAATAGAAGAGCCAGGTCACGAGAGCCCATGTCTGTTCGGGATTCCAACTCACATACGATCCACGTGTAAATTCGGCCGAGATCGCTCCGGTCACAATCCCCAAGGTCAGCAACGGAAATCCCACAACGATGGATTGCTGGTTGAGGTGGTCGAGAAAGTCGAGCGCGGGCAGCTTGCTGTAGAGCACGTTGAACCGTTTCGACTTGAGAAGGCGATCCTGAATCAGATACATCACACCTGCAACGAAGGCGACCGCGAAGCCCACTGTGCCCAACATGCTGAGTGTGACATGGAACCATAGGGTTTTGAACACGGGCTCGAGCGTGGGTACTGTCTCCGGAAGGGCCGCCGCCGATACCAATGAGACCAGGGCCAAGGGAACCATGAAAGATCCGAGTACATGAATCCGATGGCGAAACTCGACGGCCAGAAAAACGAGGATCAACATCCATGAGAAAAAGGATAGCGCCTCATGGAAACTGGGAGACGATGATGATGACGTGGCTACCATCCTGGTCATCAGCGCGATGGTGTGAGACACGAATCCGACGACCGTAATCCACAGCGACACTTTTGACAGCGCCTCAGAACGCCGCAGTAAATAGGTTAGAAATGACGCGGTAGCCACAAAATACAGAACCATGGTAACCATGAACCAGACTGCTGCCATAGGGAATGCCCCTACTGTGCGTGGTTAGAGAACCGATTCCGACAAGAGATAATATTGAAAGTATATCGATGCAGAGAGAACGGAGTCAACAAAACGCTGGTGCTAGAATGACTTCCAACAATCGGCCAACCAAGACTGGCATCCTCTATGTCGTCGGTGTGCCCATTGGACACCTCGATGATATGACCCTGCGCGCCCTCCGGATCCTTGGCGAAGCCGACCTCATCGCCTCAGAAGACCCCCCAGCTACTCAACGACTCCTCTCACATCATGGCATGGAAACGACGTTGACAAGCTATGGGCCCGCAAACCTCAAGGAAAAAGTGGCCGTCCTCATTGATCGATTGCAGCGCGGTACACACATTGCTTTGGTGTCGAATTGCGGCTCTCCGGTGATCGCAGATCCCGGCTATCTCCTCGTGGCTTCCGCCCACTCTCATGGAATTCAGGTGATTTCGGTCCCAGGCCCGTCGGCGCTTACAGCAGCTGTGGCTGCCACAGGACTCTCCTGCAACTCGTTTTTCTATATAGGACAACTGCCGGAAACGAAGTTCAGAATGAGACGTTGCCTTATCAAACGGCTAAAGAGCAAGACCCCAACCGTTGCATTCTGCACGCCAACATCGCTCGCACTTGCCTTGAGAACGATTGGAGAGATCGTCCCTCGACGTTTCATCGGTCTCGCTTGCGACATCACAAAACCAAATGAACTGATCATTCGGGGAACCGCACGCCAGGTACAACAGAGATTGGATAATGTCAGGACAACGCAGGACATCACTCTTATACTCACGGGAGGGAAGAGGACTTGGGGCGGACGAGCTGGGAAGAAATAAAAGAGGGCCGAGTTAGTCGCTATCCGCTCGGCGAATCAGCACTCGGTAGGCCTGATCGACCCGTTCTAGTGCCAATACCGTGTGGCCTTCGTTCTCCACACTGCGAGGAACATTTCGGATAGGATCTCCATCGTCCAGCAAGACCGAAAGAACCTGTCCCTGCTTCATCGTCTCGAGCTCGAGCTTCGTCTTAACGAAGTTGTAGGGGCAGATTACCCCGCGAAGATCAAGCTCCACATCAGACGCTGGAAACGTCGGCTGCACGCGGTTCTCGTTCATATCCAAACCTCAATCCGATTCGCTCCCGTAGTGCCACGTTGAACAGGCTCACCCAATCAAGGAACGCAGAACCCGGCGAGCACCTGAAGTCGTATTCGTATTCGGAAAAATAAGGGCAGCCGACGCTGCCTCTTTCAAAAAACTTCCTCGCGATTAGCTTACTGCAGACCCTTCACGAGGTTTGGGTTCGCGGCGTCAGTCCCATAGTCAGACTTGTTCTGTTTCTGGTATCCCCATCCTGGTTGTGGCTCACAATTCCAACAGGGCGCGGCACCGGTAAACTCACCGATGTTTGTGTCCACGATTCCCCCAACCTTGCCTGGGGTAACGGATCCGACAATGCCACCAGTTGTGCTACCGCTATACGTTTCGATCGCCCGCTCGGTCATTGGATTCGGGCGCTGTCCCAGCCCGCCAAATCCAGCGAGCTGCTGATTACCGCGAAGCAAGTAGATTTCACGGACGATCTTCCGGCCTGTCCCATACTGCTGGTTAGCAGTCGTCGCTTCGTAGACTTGCAACGAAATATCATCACCATGGTTCACCGTCTTTAGCTGATCCATGTTGGTCCTTTCATCGAAATACACAGTCATGGAGTTCATCGCACCACTACCAGCGCGGCCTTCGTCGTGCGAGCTTCCGCCCGTCTCCAGATGCATCTTACCTGCAGGGTAATCGATGGCCAACACACGACCATAGATTGTTTCCGGGAGTGACAGCCGATCCAGGAACGCAGTCCGATTGAATGCCTGAGTCCGTCCAGGGCTCCCTGAAATGTCTCCCACGCCAGTTCCGACGCCGAGCGATGAACCAGATGCACCCTGCTGTAGACGCTCTTGAGCCACTGCAACACTCACAGAGCCGACCAAAAGAATTGTGGCTCCTAGTGCCAACACCTTACGCATGTGCTGCCTCCTTGTGAGTTAAAAGATGATACTGTGCAGAGGTTATGTGGAGATGTTGTGTGGAGATAACGACCAGCAAGATTCCGTGAGTGACCACGTACATAAGTTATATCTAAGGACCTCGAAACCTTAGGGCAACGACAAGAACCTGTCAAGAGGATTATACACCCAATTGGGATGCAAGGAGGCTCACACTTGCCATCGCATGTGCCTTCTACCGCGTGGTGCCCGAAGGGAGAGTCGAACTCCCACACTCTCTCTTGCGAGAACCTGACTTTGAGCCCGAGATATACCCCCTACCCTAGCGATACTATCGGCTCTCATCGTTATGAATCAATCTGCTAACTCATCCACCGGGCAGGTCGCTGGACGATGGAGACACATGGTACCAGATAGTTACGGTACAAATCGTGTGAAAGTTGCTGGAGGATGTGGCACGATGAATAAGGGTTCTTAGGATCACAAGCACGCACCGGATTTTCAATTCACGGCGTCACTCTAACCATACGAATGACCAAACACTTTCAACTGGTTGTCCGGCAACTGTCCTATGGGAGCACTTGGCATTTCGAGTTTTCTGGATCTCATCGAGCAACACCTGGTCAGTCTGTGCCCAGACCAGCCTCCGACCACGGAGGGATGATGAAAACACGAACGATCCTAGTCAATCTGCTCCTCGACTACCTGCGGACCTGTGGGCCCGTGGTTGCGCAGGTGAGTGACCAGATTCGACCCATGACTCGCTGAGCATCGCAGTGATGACTCTCGTCGTAGCCCTCACGATCCTAGAGCGATCCGTGCGCCGCTATCAACGCAGCGGGACCTGGGAGGGCGTCCCGGTGGTCCTCACGGCAACGGAGCCACCGCCCACCCTTCTACAGGAGACGAGCCGTCCCTGCTTCCGCACTGGGCCAGGAAGTACTTGCGATGACGCATTACGGGGGTGCTAAGGCAATCGTGGAACGCATTGGGCTCTGTGACGCCACCCGCTTGCCGTACCTCATCAAACGGGGTGGGCTTCCGGCGTTCCTCAGGCGAGACCCTGGTCATACCAGGAACACCTACTACATGAGCGAGAACATGGTCACGGTCTGGGAAATCGCAAAGGGCATGTGATATCGCCAAACCTGATTGCAAAAGCAGAGGCCAAAGAAAAGGTAGGAAAGCAACGGTAAATGACGGCGCGTGTACCTCTAAGAGGATTACCCTACGTGACCACAGTTCGGGATCCCCGCTTGCATCTCCGCCGCTCAGGGAGGAGGTAAGTAAAACTGCGACGGGGTCACGTGCGCCTGAGGCTCTCCGTGATTTCCTAGCGTTGCCAAGAGATTTAAAACCGCGTACCGTCCGCCTCATAGTCTTACTATGGGTTAAAGATGGCAGTATTTAGCACGCTAGGATTAATTCTTGCTTTTTTGTCCTCCTAGCCCTTGTGTCTCTCGCATTGTTCGTACGTCACGTACTCTGGCCTGGACGTCACTGGGCAGTTAGCTATCTTCGTTTAATTTTTCGGCAGTACAAGTGGGCATATCAGACTGGTCAGCCTGCGAAGGACTACTTCATTGAGCGATACCAACCCCTTATAACCAAGCGACTAGAAGAGATTCAGCCCTTCTCTGGTTTAACCGGGGAAGTCTTATCCTGCATTGACGCAACAGGGGAACAAGAAGGGTATAGAGAATACCTACCCAGCAATAAGATTGATTGGGAGGATCAGAAAGGCACACCACGTGTCTATCGTCGCCTTTGGTATTACTTGAACCCATTATAATATGGCGAATAATATGGCGACAAAATAAAAGCAGTTTCGCAGCAGTTTAAGACTTCAGAAACGGAGAGAGCCCGGCAGGAAAGGGTACGCGAAGAGGTTCTGCGCAAGGAGTTATTCGACAAAAAAGCGAATTAATCAATACATTTCTAACCATTGCTGACCGTAAGGTTTCCTCGCTCGATGACTACTGACCTGCTCCCTATAAACCAGGCCGGATGTAGCGTTAGGATTTCGGCCGACGGAAGGAGGGGGCATGGCACGCAAACGGTATCCGGCCGAGGAGATCATCGGGCATCTGCGGACGATCGAAAGTGAGATGGGCAGAGGCCTTGGACTGGTGGAGGCTTGTTGCAAGTTGGGGATCACGGAACAGACCTACTATCGGTGGAAGAAAGAGTACGGTGGTTTGCGCGTGGATCAGGCCAAACGGTTAAAGGGCCTGGAACAAGAGAATGCCCGACTCAAGCGACTCGTGGCGGACCTCTTCCCGGACAACAGCATTTTGAAGGAGGTGGCAGCGGGAAACTTCTAAGCCCGGCCCGATGCCGAGAAACGGTCTGCCATGTGCCGGCCATGTTTTCGGTCTCTGAACGCCGGGCCTGTCGAGTCGTGGGGCAATGCCGGGGCACGCAACAGTATGTGCCCATCAAGGCGGACGACGAGGAGTCTCTGCGGACGCGGATCGTCGCGCTCACCCGTGAGTATGGGCGCTATGGGTCTCGTCGGATCACCGCGCTGTTGCATCAAGAAGGCTGGCGGGTGAACCACAAACGCGTGGAGCGGCTGGGGCGACAGGAGGGGCTCAAGGTGCCGCAGAAGCAGCCGAAGCGAGGCCGACTCTGGCTGACTAACGGTTCCTGCGTACGGCGGCGACCGGAATATCCGAACCATGTGTGGGCGTATGATTTTGTCATGGAACGCACTCGGGATGGGCGGCCCTTGAAAATGCTCACCGTGGTGGACGAATACACGCGGGAGTGTCTGGCCCTTGCGGTGCGCCGCCGTATGAGGGCAAGCGATGTCCAGGAGGTACTGGGGGAGCTGTTCCTGACGCATGGCTGTCCGACACACATTCGCTCGGACAATGGACCGGAGTTTATCGCCACGGCTCTGCGGGCCTGGTATCGCTTGCTGACCGTCGTGCCCTTGTTCATCAAGCCGGGCAGTCCCTGGGAGAATGGCTATAGCGAGAGCTTCAATGGCAAGTTCCGGGACGAATTGCTAAACAGGGAACTCTTCTATACGCTGCGGGAAGCGCAGGTCATCATTGAACGCTGGCGGCGAACCTATAATCACGTCCGGCCCCACAGCGCCTTGGGCTATCGGCCACCGGCTCCTGAAGCATGCGTACTAACAGAACAGGTGGCCTAATCACTGGGGGCAGGTCACTACGACGATGAGAATTGGGAGGTCTTGCCAGTTGAAATTGTGGGGTGTCTGAAAAAGATTGCACAGAGGGAAGGCCAACAAATTGATTGGCGCGAGGCGCAAAAATTAGCTCAAGAGGGGCAATCCTATTATTTGTCCTGGCGTGTACCGAAGGAGTACCAATGGATAGGGGAACGGTTAGACCAACTTTTCCGAGAGTGCCACCAAGAGCAGAAAGCAAAATCTATAATTAGCACCAATTTTGCCGATCTTTCAAGGGTCGAATTTGAGACTCGAATCGCAAACATGTTAAAGGAGCGCGGATTTCTCGACGTAAGAGGTACTCCAGGTACTGGGGATCACGGTGCGGATTTAATTGCGAAGATGAATGGTCACACTATAGTTATCCAGGCCAAACGACACCAAGTGGGAGTTGCAAACAAAGCAGTGCAAGAGGTTATAGGAGCACGGCACTACTACAATGCGAATGAGGCATGGGTCATCACTAATTCAACGTTCTCTCCTTCAGCTAAGAAGTTAGCCCAAATGAACCAGGTTACACTCATTGATGGGCATACACCGCGGCGCATCGAGACTTTCCTGGATAAATGGAGAGCAGAGCATGGCTGACTTTTGGGGACTGCGGGCAATCCCCAGATTTCCAGTGTACGGGACACTTGCGGGACAGTGATCCCATTGCCACTTGCGACGACAAGACAGCACAATGAGTAACACGTTGAATTGCGTGGTGCCCGGAGGGAGAATCGAACTCCCACTCTCTTACGAGAACCGGATTTTGAGTCCGGCGCGTCTGCCAGTTCCGCCATCCGGGCGTACCTAGGAAATCGCGGCGTTAGAAGTGTGCAGGTCAGCCTCTTGGTGGGTCCATGTTAAATACGTGTTCAACCCTGCGGGCGGCGTGCTTCAGATCGGCCTCGTCAATCGTGTTGTCGCGCCTCCACATCTTCATCTTCTCAGATTTGTGAACGACAATCGCCATCGCTGTCGTCGTGTCCACCCCTGCCCGTCTTAGATTCGGGGCCACGCAGTCTCTGAAATCATGGAAATGGAAGTTTTTGATCGCGGCTCGCTTCCGGGCTTGCTCAAAAGCCGTTCTCACACTCCTGATTGACTCACCATCGCGAAGGAGGACATGATCCTGGCCAAGATCTCGAACCTTATACAAGTCACGGAAGACCTGTGTCAATTCTGGGGTGATCGGAACCTGCCAAGGCTGCTTGGTTTTGGCATCAATCGCTCAAAGCGTGATCATCCTTCGCCTCAGATCGACCCGACCTCACGTCAATTTGACGATTTCGCTGTAGCGTTGGCCAAGGTGGTACTGACCTGCCCCCAGTGATTAGGCCACCTGTTCTGTTAGTACGCATGCTTCAGGAGCCGGTGGCCGATAGCCCAAGGCGCTGTGGGGCCGGACGTGATTATAGGTCCGCCGCCAGCGTTCAATGATGGCCTGCGCTTCCCGCAGCGTATAGAAGAGTTCCCCGTTTAGCAATTCGTCCCGGAACTTGCCATTGAAGCTCTCGCTATAGCCATTCTCCCAGGGACTGCCCGGCTCGATGAACAAGGGCACGACGGTCAGCAAGCGATACCAGGCCCGCAGAGCCGTGGCGATAAACTCCGGTCCATTGTCCGAGCGCGAATGTGTGTCGGACAGCCATGCGTCAGGAACAGCTCCCCCAGTACCTCCTGGACATCGCTTGCCCTCATACGGCGGCGCACCGCAAGGGCCAGACACTCCCGCGTGTATTCGTCCACCACGGTGAGCATTTTCAAGGGCCGCCCATCCCGAGTGCGTTCCATGACAAAATCATACGCCCACACATGGTTCGGATATTCCGGTCGCCGCCGTACGCAGGAACCGTTAGTCAGCCAGAGTCGGCCTCGCTTCGGCTGCTTCTGCGGCACCTTGAGCCCCTCCTGTCGCCCCAGCCGCTCCACGCGTTTGTGGTTCACCCGCCAGCCTTCTTGATGCAACAGCGCGGTGATCCGACGAGACCCATAGCGCCCATACTCACGGGTGAGCGCGACGATCCGCGTCCGCAGAGACTCCTCGTCGCCCGCCTTGATGGGCACATACTGTTGCGTGCCCCGGCATTGCCCCACGACTCGACAGGCCCGGCGTTCAGAGACCGAAAACATGGCCGGCACATGGCAGACCGTTTCTCAGCATCGGGCCGGGCTTAGAAGTTTCCCGCTGCCACCTCCTTCAAAATGCTGTTGTCCAGGAAGAGGTCCGCCACGAGTCGCTTGAGTCGGGCATTCTCTTGTTCCAGGCCCTTTAACCGTTTGGCCTGATCCACGCGCAAACCACCGTACTCTTTCTTCCACCGATAGTAGGTCTGTTCCGTGATCCCCAACTTGCAACAAGCCTCCACCAATCCAAGGCCTCTGCCCATCTCACTTTCGATCGTCCGCAGATGCTCGATGATCTCCTCGGTCGGATACCGTTTGCGTGCCATGCCCCCTCCTTCCGTCGACCGGAATCCTAACGCTACATCCGGCCTGGTTTATAGGGAGCAGGTCAACCTCAGTTTCATTAATGCGATACTGCTCGATGAAAATAGAGACCACCCTTGACACCTTCTCACAAGCAGCCTAGCCTTTGTTCCAGTCACTATTTGTCGCTAAGGACCTCCCAAAACAACCGAGGGCAGCATGGCGGAGAAGCAATTTGTTTTAGATCTCGCGAAACTGGTCATCGCTGTCGCCTGGGCAGATGGACAGCTCGTCACAGAGGAAATCAATGCCGTCAAAGATCTGCTCTTCGGGATTCCTGACCTGACTGGAGAAGATTGGCAGCAACTTGAGGTATACATGGATTCGCCTGTCTCTCCAGCGGAGCGGGAGGTACTGGTGAAACGGGTTGTCAGCACGCTTCGCTGGACAGAAGAGAAGCAGTTGGTCATCGACACCGTCACGAGGCTGGTAGAGGCGGATGGTGACTTGACACCAGCAGAAGCCACGGCACTCGCTCAGATCAAACAAGATGTGGAGGGGGCTTCAACCGGGCTACTTGCGCATCTCAGCCAGACTGTTCACAGCATGATGGGGAAACGGCGCAGCAGAGTCGGCGCTGGGCCCAGCAGAGAAGACCGTTTGGATGACTTCATTAAGAACCGCGTCTATTACCATCTCGTCACCGAGTTGGAAAGGCGTGGGCAGCGGGTCAATCTGCCCGATGCTCAGATCCGCAAGCTGTGCTTAGCCGCCGGGTTGATGGCGCATGTGGCGTGGGTGGATTGCGAGGTCTCGCTGGAAGAGAAACGCTCGATGACCCAGGCCCTGAAAGAACGCTGGGGACTCGCGGATATAGAGGCCCACCTGGTGACCGAGATCGGGTGTTCGCAAGCAGTAAAAGGATTGGATGTGGTTCGACTGACCCGGAATTTATTCGATCGGACCACGCAACAAGAACGGAATGACTTCGTGCGCGTCTTATTTCAGGTGGCGAACGCGGCGCAGAAAACGTCCTCTGAGGAAATTAAGATGATTCTATTCATCGCGAAGAGCCTCAAGCTGACACATCGAGAGTATATCGAGACGAAACTCACCATCCCCAGAGCTGACCGAGGGGGAATGTGAGGGCTCCGATGTTGCGAAAAAAGGATCAGCAGAGCACAGGGGCGGAACCTCTTGCACCCACCGACCTCGTGACCATCAACGGTCTCGCCACCGTAACCCTGTGGGAGATCGCCACGCTGGGGAGGGCTTGAGCGCAAAGGGCCGTTGCTGAAGAGGAAGTGGATGGCACCAACGTCAACCACACACTCGTCAAAGACGGCTGGTGCTGGTGGAATCGCAAGTATGCACCGAGTAACACGCAGCTTGCACAGGCTGAGCGGAAAGCAAGATCTACGAAGGGGGGGCTGTGGGTTGATCCAAACTCTGTGCTTCCTCGTGCGTACAGGTCAGCGAGGAAGCGGTATCGGTAGGTTGTAGTATTGTGGTGCATTCTATAGCCGATGACTGCCCATCGTGCATAAAGGAGAACCCCATGAGTGAGATGGTGTGTATATGATGTAGGGAGTCTAGTTGCCTCTATCATGATCTTGGCTATGGTTGGCTGTCGGCAAGAAAATTCCGTGGAAAAGACTGGTATAGTGATCACTGAGTACACTCAGGGTGCCATCGACAAGGCGAAAGGGGTGGGCAAGACACTGGAGGATGCCGCCGAGAAAACTGCTGAGCAAATGAAGGCGGCCACAGAGTCGCTGGCCCTGGTGCCGCCGTGGGAGTGTCGACAGTCACGGGGTATGGAACTCTGTCGCACGGCTTCGCCATCAATGATGAGAAGAGGCGCGGGGCACCTCTCTCTTTCGCATCAGCTCTTCTCAGTTCTCCCTCTGTCAGCTGTCAGGGAGCATCAAGTACAACCCGATCACAATGAGGGGGCTCAGGATATACATGGCCCGTTTCCCCAAGGTGTCATAGACACCGTAGATCAGGATTGCGCCGATGAACGTGTAGTAGATTGACCCGATCCCCCGATATGATGCACCAACCTCATACGCCAATGCGAACGTAGGCCAGAGGACCGTGAGTCCGGCCAAGACGCCGAGAACTCGGTTCATCGCCTTCACCTCCCTCAAAAAAGTGCACTGCTTAACTTGGCAATACCTGATAACGCCCTTATGGTGTACCGCACCACTAGGGCATCGATGTATGTCCGAACGACTCGGCTTCGGCCCAATCATCCCTCCACCAGCGCCCCTCTCGCCTGCTCACACAGCCCCTCTTTGTGCCAGGGGTACAAATCGAATAGTGTGTCCAGTGTGGTGGGGGATGTATTCAAGTGTTAAGAAGAACGGCACATTGAGCCGAAATGGACTGACGAGTACAATAGAGAACTGACTCGCCAACTCCTCTACTGGTGCAGACAGAGAAGGGAATGGCTCAATCATCAAGGACTTGAGCAACCCCCTCGGTTTTCATTTTGCGTCTGGCGCGTCTGCCAGTTCCGCCATCCGGGTACACCCTCCAGATTGTTTTACAGCATGGTGTTTTCTAACATGACGCCTTCAGAGGGTCAATAGGCATCGCCCCCTTTCTTCATAGGAATATGTCTGATAGAATACGGTCGCGGACACGGGAGCAAAGCATTCCAGACCGCCCCAGATTGTTCAGCTCTAACCGGCATCGGCAAAGGAGTGTCTTGGATATGGAAGAGGTTGCGTGTGTTACCTGCGGACAAACTGGAGAAGCGATTACCACTCCTCTATTTCTAGGCAAGCTCGAAGCTGAGGTCAAAACAAAGGTCTGCACGGGCTGCTGGAAGAAGTGGGAAGGGATGCGGGTCATGGTCATCAATGAATACCAGGTCAACCTTGGCGATGAAAGTGGGCGCGACCTGGTTCGCAAACAGATGAAAGCGTTCCTGAAATTGGGTGAGCAAGCCGACTCGTCGAAGATTGCCGAGAACTATCGTCCGCCCAGCAGTTAGCCCAGTAAGTGTCCGGCGACACTTGTTTACGATATGACATCGACGGGCCGCATAGATTTCCCTGTGTTGTCGCCAGCTTCGTTGACATCACGAATTCAGGAGTGCTAGAGTTTAGTAAGTGCGCACCGCCCTTTCGTATAGATGTGCAGCAAAAGAGAGAGGGCCGGGGGAGAATAGGTATGATTACGCAAATGCAGGTCAAGGGGATGATGTTCGACCCTTATAACAACGCTTATATTGTGATCCTTCGAGACGAGGATCAAGCGGAGCTGCTGCCTATCTGGGTCGGCAAATCAGAAGCAAGCTCGATTAGCCTGGCTGTCGAGGATGTGGCCCCGCCCCGTCCGATGACACACGATTTCATGAAATCGTATCTCGATGCGTTCAACGCCAAAGTCATCAGCGTGGTCATCACTGACTTGAACGAGAACACGTATTTTGCCAAGGTGCATTTGACGTACGAAGACTCGGAATACACCGTCGACTCCAGGCCGAGCGATGCGATCGCACTTGCGCTTCGATCAAAAGCTCCGATTTTTGCAAGTGAGTCGGCCATCCGGAAGCAAAGCTCCGAAGAACTCGATCAGTGGTTGGAAAATTTGAAACCGGAAGACTTTGGGAAATTGGACTCATAATAGGGCATTATTTTCTATGGGAGAGCAGACACCTCATTTAGCAGAACCCCTGATCGAGCTCACCGTTAATCGAGTTGTAGACGACTCGACCACGGACACGAGAATTATTGTGCTAACGCGAACCGGTGGAGCTGCAGAAACTTTCATGGTGTGGGTAGGAGCACCGGAGGGTGAGTCAATCCGGCGAGCATTGGATACTGCTGTTACACCGCGCCCCATGAGTCACGATCTGGTCAAAAGCTTCGGAGAGCACTTCGGAATCAAGATGGAACGAGTGGTGTTGGAAGAGGTCAAGAGTAGTACCTATTACGCCACCGTATACCTTGAAAATAAAGGCGTCGTACGGACCATCGATGCCAGGCCCAGCGATGCGATCGCATTGGCGCTTCGCTGCCATGCACCCGTCTATGTCACCCAGGATGTCTGGAGACGGCGCAGTGGTCAAAATCTGGATGCCTGGCTGACCAAACTCGAGACAAAGAATATTGGCATCCAAGAAGTATAGCGATCCAACGAGAAGATCAATTAGTGCGAGGAGTGAAGAAGAACAATGAAGACGTATCTAGAAAAACTAGCCAATGTGAAAGAAGCCTGGCATCTTGTGAACGCCGAGGGGAGAATCCTGGGACGCTTAGCTGCGCGGGTCGCGTTTGTCCTAAGAGGGAAACACCGCCCCACGTTTACACCGAACGTCGATATGGGCGATCATGTGGTTATCGTGAACGCCGAGAAAATCCGGTTGACCGGCAACAAGATGGAAACAAAGCTCTACCGTCATCACTCCGGCTATCCCGGAGGGTTAAAGACGACTACGGCCAAACATCTGTTCCGGAAAGATCCAACGCAACTACTGACGAAGGCGATTGAGGGTATGCTCCCCAAGAATCCACTTGGCAATGGTATGGCAAAGAAACTTCGTGTCTACGTTGGCCCCAACCATCCGCATCAGGCTCAACGACCGGAACCGATTTCTCTCTAGGACATCTTTGTATGTAGCATAGAAGGAGGCGAGTCGCATGACGGCGGGGACACAGTACGCAACGGGTCGCAGAAAATGTGCAGTAGCCAGAGCCTGGGTTACGGAGACTGCAGGTGAGATTACAGTGAATGAAAAGCCTTTGGAAAAGGCCTTTCCTCGCCTCACGCTCAGACAAATCATCCAGCTTCCCCTTGAAATAGTCGGACTCATGGGCAAGTTTTCGATTAGCGCCACTGTCTATGGTGGGGGACCAACCGGTCAGGCCGGCGCACTCCGTCACGCCATCGCCCGTGCGCTCGTCGCGATGAACCCCTCAGTACGTCCTCCCTTCAAGAAAGAGGGCCTCCTCACGCGCGACTCTCGTGTGAAGGAACGAAAGAAATACGGAATGAAGGGTGCTCGTAAGCGCTTCCAATACTCCAAGCGCTAGACAGCAGGAGCCAAAAATCGAGAAAGGGAAGGCTCCTCGCCTTCCCTTTTTTGTACCCACGACAGGTATCCATTATCCAGTCTCATCGGGTCACGTGCCATGGCCGAGAAGTTTCGAGTCGCAATCGCAGGAGCCAGTGGATACGCCGGCGCAGAACTCGTTCGTCTCGCCGCCGCACACCCCTATTATGAACTCACCACGGTCACCTCGGAGAAATCAGCCGGCCAATTGGTATCGTCCGTTTTTCCTAGCCTTACCGGGATCGTCCAGCACAGCTTTGAAAGACTGGCTCCGGAAGCGCTGGCTGAACGGGCCGACGCCGTCTTCCTTGCACTTCCCCACACCAAGTCGCAGGACCCAGTTGCCTTGTGCATGAAGGCAGGCAAACTGGTCGTGGATCTGAGCGCAGACTACCGACTCAAGGATGTCGCCACCTACGAAAAATGGTACCAGACGCCCCACGCGTATCCTCAGCTTCTACACGAAGCCGTGTATGGCTTACCGGAACTCCATAGAACCGCTATCGCCAAGGCGAAGCTGGTCGCTTCACCAGGGTGCTACCCAACAGCCGCCATCTTGCAGTTGGCGCCTCTCTTCGCCAAAGGGCTGGTGCAACTCGACACCATCGTGATCGATGCCAAGTCTGGGATCTCTGGCGCAGGACGGAGCCTGGCCTTGCCTTATCACTTTCCGGAAGCCCACGAATCCATCGAGCCCTACAAGATCGGCCATCATCGGCATATTCCCGAGATCGAGCAGGAGCTGTCCGGAATGATGGGCAAGACCGGAGCCGTCACTGTTACGTTCACCCCCCACCTGGTACCGATGAATCGGGGGATCTTGAGTACGGCCTATTGCAAATTGTACCAAGCGATCAAGCTCACCGACGTCCGGGCGTTGTACCGGGATTTTTATAAAGGCGAATGGTTCGTCCGTCTCTATGAGGACCTCGTCCCCAATCCCCGTTACGTTAAGGGCTCCAACTATTGCGACGTCGGAGTGTACACGGATCCGCGCACCGGGTGGGTAGTGACGGTTGCCGCTATCGACAATCTCGTGAAAGGCGCCGCAGGTCAGGCCATCCAGGCCATGAATCTGATGATGGGCATTCCCGAGGACACCGGACTCACAGCGCCAGCCACCTATCCTTGATCACGAGCCATCTACAAACAATTCTTTTACCCTAATCCCATCCACAGAGATCATCCGTGATGAAGAGAGAGACATTGGACGTGACTACGCCGCGGGGGTTTGAAGCAGCCGGCATGCATTGCGGAATCAAGAAACCAGGGATCCTTGATCTGGCACTTCTTGTGTCGACAGTCAGTGGGCCGATCGCCGGCGTCTTTACAAAGAATCGAGTCATCGCCGCTCCGGTGATTCTTGATCGTCGTCACCTCCGGCAACACCATGGTCGCGCCATCATCGTCAATAGCGGAAACGCCAACGCCTGTACAGGCGCTCAAGGACTCGTGGCAGCAAAAGCCATGGCCTCTGCCGTCGCGCAGGGTCTCTCCATTCCAGTACATCAGGTATTCGTAGGATCAACCGGCGTCATCGGTCGTGTGCTACCCATCGATCGCATCAAGGCAGGAATCCCGAGCTTAATTTCATGCCTCAGCGTTCGAGGGGGTCGCCGAGCTGCCCAAGCAATTCTCACCACAGACCTGCGGATAAAAACCATCGCAGTTCGAACCAAAATTGGCGGCCGTGTCGTCACGATCGGTGGCATGGCCAAGGGCTCGGGCATGATCCATCCCAACATGGCCACCATGCTAGCCTACCTCACCACAGATGCCGCCATTGCGCCCTCGGCGCTTCAGCAAGCGCTGAAGTCCACCGTTGATCAATCGTTCAACAGCATCACCGTGGATGGCGACACTAGCACCAACGATACGGTTCTCTGTCTTGCCAACGGGATGGCCCAAAATCCTCCGATCCAACAAGGGACTCGCCACCAGCGTCAATTCGAGCAACTATTGACCGAAGCCTCACAGGCACTCGCCTTAGCGATTTGCCGAGATGGTGAAGGCGTCACCAAAGTTGTGAAGATCATGGTGGATGGAGCAACTACGACAGCGGCAGCCAAGCGTGTAGCCACCACTATTGCCACATCCAATCTCGTCAAGACGGCACTGTTTGGAGAAGATGCAAACTGGGGCAGAATCATGGGGGCGATCGGTCGGTCCGGCGTTCCTGTAGACCCACATAAGCTGACCGTGCGCTTCGACAATGTCGTCATGGTCAAACGAGGAATGGGGGTGGGGCTCGTGGCGGAACGGAAGATCGCGCGGGTCTTCAAACAAAGCGAGTTTGCGATCTCCGTGAATCTTGGGCAGGGCCGGGCTCAGGCCCACCTGTGGACGACCGACCTGTCTTACGACTACGTCCGCATTAACGCAAGCTATTGATCTTAGTTGAGAACCTCGCTCAACGGCTTGAAAACTTATGAGGACTGTGATAGCGTACCGACGCTCCAGGGGCACAAAACAGCCGGTTCACAACCGATACGTGAGGCCGGATCATTGCTGAAAAATATACATCAGCGTACAACACGCTGCATGGTTTGAGAATAAGGGGATTAGTTCCCCTCACCCACATTGTGGTGCACTGCAGGCCTTGAAGGGAGGTGAAGACATGGGAGTAGTGGAGATCAAGGAACTATTGGAAGCTGGCGTTCACTTTGGACACCAGACAAACCGCTGGAATCCTAAGATGAAAAAGTTTCTTTTCGGTGAACGGAATGGCATCTACATCATTGATCTGCAGCAGACCCTAACGCGCATGGAACAGACCTATGCCTTCACCCGGGATACCGTCGCAGCCGGAGAATCCATCCTCTTTATCGGCACCAAGCGGCAGGCAGCGGAAATTCTCGAAGAAGAAGCCAAGCGGGCAAACATGTTCTTTGTCAATCAACGCTGGCTAGGCGGCATGCTAACCAACTTCCAAACCATTCGTCGCAGCGTCGACAAGATGAAGAAGATGGAAGCGACCTTGCTGAATCCTAGCGTGCACGGCCTAAAGAAGAAAGAAATCCTTCTCATGCAGAAGGATATTGTCAAGCTGCAAAAGTACCTCACCGGCATTAAGAACATGCAAAACCTTCCAGGCGCCGTATTCATCCTCGATACCAGAATCGAAAAGATTGCCGTTCAAGAGGCCACCCGGCTGGATATTCCCGTCATCGCCATCCTGGACAGCAATTGTGATCCCGATCACATTACCTACCCGATCCCTGGAAATGACGACGCGATTCGTTCGATCAAGCTCATTACATCCAAGATCGCAGATGCTTGCATCGAAGGCGCATGTCTCAAGGACCAGCGTGAAGAAACAGAGTTTCAGACTGCTCCCGCCGCAGGCGATCAGAAGTCAGCCATGCACCTTGAAGGCATCCCAGCGTCATAAGTTTACACAGTCGATTTTACTTTCGACACCTCCCTATTCAGACGGTGAAGGATTTCGGACCATGGCAGGATCAAGTCAGCTAGTCAAAGAACTTCGTGAAAAAACAGGCGCAGGTATTCTGGACTGCCATAAAGCGCTCACCGAAAACGGACAGGACATCGATAAGTCCATCGACTATCTGCGGCAGAAAGGCCTCGCAGCGGCCACCAAAAAGGCCGGGCGAGAGACCAACCAGGGCCTTGTCCACGCCTACATCCACATGGGTGGAAAAATCGGTGTCCTGATCGAGATAAACTGCGAAACCGACTTTGTCGCACGCAATGAAGAGTTCAAGGCCTTCGTCAACGATCTGGCACTTCAAGTCGCCGCTGCAAAACCCTCCTTCGTGAGGCGGGAGGATATCCCCACCGACGTTGTCGAAAAGGAGAAAACAATCTACGAAGGGCAAGCCAAAGAACTGGGTAAGCCGCCCGCGGCCTGGCCAAAGATTGTCGAAGGAAAACTGGAAAAGTTCTTTCAGGAGAGCTGCCTGATGGAACAATCGTTCATCAAGGATCCGGCCGTTACCATCAAGGAGCTTGTCGCCCAAAAGATTTCCAAGATCGGCGAGAACATAAACATCCGCCGGTTCACCCGCTACCAGCTAGGCGAAGCATGAGCTCTGCCAAATACCGGCGGCTCCTTCTGAAAGTCAGCGGGGAGATGTTGGCCGGCGAGCAAGGCTACGGCATCCAACCCTCCATCCTCGAAGACCTCGCAGAGGAAATCGCCTCGGTCATCGCGCTCGATATCCAAATCGCCGTCGTCATCGGCGGTGGCAACATCTTTCGAGGCATCGCTGCCAGCGCTTCTGGCATGGAGCGCGCTTCAGCCGACTACATGGGCATGCTCGCCACTGTGCTCAATGCCCTAGCCTTGCAGAATGCGTTGGAGCGCGTCGGCGTCATGACGCGCGTGCAGTCCGCCATCGAAATGAGTCAACTGGCGGAAGGATACATCCGCCGAAGGGCCATTCGTCATCTGGAAAAGAAACGGGTGGTGATCTTCGCCGGCGGCACGGGCAACCCCTACTTTTCAACCGATACAGCCGCCGCGCTCCGCGCGATGGAAATTGGCGCCCAAGTGATCATGAAGGGCACCAAGGTGGATGGTATTTACGATGCCGACCCCATCGAAAATTTAGCGGCGAAGAAGTACGCAGAGATCCCCTTCATGTCGATCTTGAACAGGAATCTCAAAGTGATGGATTCCACAGCGATCAGTCTCTGCATGGATAACAATCTGCCCCTCATCGTGTTCAATCTCAAAGTGAAGGGCAATTTCAAACGGGTGGCTCTAGGTGAGCCGATCGGGACCTTGGTCACGCTCGGCAATCACTGACCCATACACGGAGTGTCGTCATGCCCAACGCAGCGCCAGTTCGGCAAAAACTCACCGTACAAATGAACCAAGCCGTGGAACATTTGAAACGAGACCTGGCTGGCCTACGCTCGAGCCGAGCCTCTGTCGCCCTCCTCGATGGGATTCGGGTCAACTACTACGACACCATGACGCCGCTGAAGAATATCGCCAACATTTCCACACCCGAAACGCGGCTGATCACCATTCAGCCTTGGGAACCCAACCAGATCAAAGAAATTGAAAAGGCCTTGGCCAACTCGGGATTGAGCCTGAACCCCTCGAATGACGGCAAAATGATTCGCGTCCCCCTTCCGCTGCTCACCGAGGAACGTCGAAAAGAACTGACCAAGATCTGCAAAAAACACGGCGAAGACACGAAAGTACAGATTCGAGGCATCCGCCGCGATGCAAACGAAGAGTTGAAGAAACTTCAAAAGGATGCGAAGCTCACCGAAGACGAGCTGCGGAAGGCCGAGCAAGAAACCCAAATGCTCACCGAGCAATACGGACAAAAAATCGAAGACGTGATCAAGAAAAAGGAACAGGAGATCATGGAAGTCTGAGCAAAACTTCCAGACCCGTTCTCATTGCGTGCCAACCACTTCGACCTTCTCACCAACCTGCGCCTCTATCGATCTTAAAGCCCTCGCTTATAATCTGGCCCAATTTCGCCGAATCCTCTCTCCTGGATGCGACATCATGGCCGTCGTCAAGGCAAACGCTTATGGCCACGGGGCCGTAGAAACCACGAAAGCGCTGATTCGCCAGGGTGTTTCGCGCGTCGCGGTCGTCTCGATTGAGGAAGGAATCGTGCTCCGACAAGCCGGCGTCAATGCCACGATTGTTGTCCTTGGCCCACTATTTCACAAGCAGGTTGCCGACCTCATTGCGAACCAACTGATCCCCGTTGTCAGTGACTCCTCCGTACTTCCGGCCCTAGCACAAACCGCGGCGGCGCTTCCAACTCCCTATCCAATCCACCTCAAAATCGATACCGGCATGGGACGGTTGGGACTTACAGAGGGCGAACTCACGAACGTCATTGACTCACACAGATTCCCGACATCTCTGCAGCTGGAAGGACTCATGACTCATCTGGCAGACACCGATGGGCAGATCACGGGCTCGACGCAGCAGCAGCTCGTGCAATTCAACGAGGCAATCAAGACCGTTACGGCGGGCGGGTTTAGAATTCCCCTGATCCATGCCGCCAATAGTGGCGGGGCAGTCCGGTTCCCTCAAACTCATTTCTCCCTCGTCCGCCCCGGCATCATGCTCTATGGGTACCACACCCTGCCCAGTTCGGTCGTTGCCCCGGATCTGAAACCGGTCCTCTCCCTCCGGACATGCATCGCTCAACTCCGAACCATTCAACCTGGACGCCGGGTCAGCTACAACGGCACCTTCACTGCCACACGACCGACTCGCATCGCGACCCTGCCCATTGGCTATGCTGATGGATTGAATCGGCGCCTCTCGAATCGAGGCCATGTGCTCATTCGTGGGCAGCGCGCCCCCATCGCCGGCCTGGTCTGCATGGATATGGTAATGGTAGACGTCACTCATATCTCAGGCGCCGCTGTCTGCGATGAGGCCGTGTTGATCGGACGCCAGGGAGAAGATCAGATCACGGCCAACGATATTGCCAAATGGAATGGAACGATCCCCTATGAAGTCCTCTGTGCGATTGGTCCCCGTGTGCCACGCCATTATCAATTCTCCTAGATAGATCTCTACGAAGCCCGCGATTCGTCGACTTTGCCATGCCATCCTGACCGACGGCTGCCAGCTGAAACTTCTCGCTCGCGAGACAGCGATTTATCGAGGTAGACGACGACGGCCTTGATGCGCATCCCGATCAAATCTCTGATCGTGTGTCCCTGCTCGTCCAAGTCATAGGGGCGAACCTCCATCACCTCCCGCTCAAGAATCGTGCGGTCCTTCGGCAACAGCCCAAGACACGATGGTGTTTTCAACTCGCCTCTTTCCAAAATACTGTTGTCATGGCATCACTCGTATTGTTGACAACACTGCGAATGGCGATGCATCCCAGCTCTCTGCATCAGGCGATCGCAGACTCACATACGGTGCACCAGATGTTCGACGGTCTGTGCACCATGAGTGATCCTGCCAACTGTGCGAGATGCGTTCACATGAGACACCTCCACCTCAACAAGCATCAATCTATGAGAGCGTAAGCATAGCTAATACACCTAGTTATTTGTACTAGGAATATATCGCCGTGACTCCTGACCTTAAACGGCCTGCTTCGTTGGTCCGAACCGATCACCGTTAAGGTGAGGACGCGCGAATGGACTTCTAGGCAGGCTTGTTAAGAATGTTGTGTGATCGTGGGAAGTATGAATGAGAACTGCCTTAGAGCTGAAGGTCTACCCTGGAACGTGGAACGATCCAGAACAGCTCATCGCGCTCGAAATCGAAGATGGTTAGACCCATCGAGTAGGATGATTGTACCTCGTCCCCTTGAAGTGCGCTATTGTTTAATCGACCGCTTGAGTTTTTTCTCCACGCTGGCCACCTTGCTCTGCAAACGCCCGGAATGGCCTTTTCGGTAATCGACTTTAATCGTACAGGAAATACGATTGCAGTCTTTTTTCATCCGCTCGTAACACTTCTGCACCACCCCAAACGCCTGTTCCCATTCCCCTTCCAAAACCGTCCCCATAGGATTCAATCGATAGGGAACACCGCTCTTATGGATGATGTCCAGAGAGCGCGATACATACTTCCCGACACTCTCTCCCTTGCCTAATGGCGACATGCTGAATTCCAATAAGACCATGTCGTCGTATCTCTCCTTCGCTATATGCTTCCCATCAGCATTCCGGCATCAGCTCTGAGGGGTCGTGATTGTTTGCCCCTCGTTTTTCGCCCCTGAGGGCACCTTCCGCTTGGCCCGTTCATCCAGCCAGACTTTTGGATACTGAACCTTGCCCAAGAGTCGAAACCCGTCCAACGCTTCACGCAGAAGGGCCCGGCGCCTCTCAGCATCCGATTCATTCGCCTTCGCCTGCTCTCGTAATTTTCCCAACCACTCGACATAGGAGGCAAACTCAGCATCCAGAATTCGTTCCAGATCTTCCTTCATGAAGCCGGATAGGGCCGGCGCGACCCCGCTCGTACTGATCGCCACCCGCGCATGACCCGATGCCACCACCGCAGGCATCGTGACAATGCAGGCCTCCGGATAGTCCACCGACCACAGAAGAACCCCTTTTCCCCGCGCCCTCGCCAGCAGCATCTTGGCAAAGTCTCGATCGCCACGGATCGTGTTCAGCACGAGAATGGTCTGTTCAAGATCCGTCTCGCGGAAGTGACGTCCGCGATGAATCACTCTCGCCGACGCCGCGAGCTGTCTCAGCTCCTCATTGAGTGTCGGACAGATCACTGTCACACGTGCGCCGGATTCGAGAAGGCGCTGGGTCTTCTCGGCAGCCTCCTCATCGCCGCCGATCACCAGCACCGACCAGCCTTTCACATCCAGGACTAAAGGGAAACCAGGATTCGCGGCCATAACGTGTTCCTCCATCCCACACTTTGTGTGATCCGTTCGTCTCAATTCGTCTTAGCGAACGGATACTATTCTCCGTCACGTCCTGGTTCCCAGAGGCGAGATCTCATCATCAAGCCTCTACGCGTCGCGAGCACAACGCCGACGGACTTTTTCAGCATCCACGAATGGGCCGTATCATACAATGGGGGGGGGTAGACCGTAAACCATACTATCCTATCCCCCTTTTCTTTGGCTATCGCTATAATGCTGCCCGCTCACATAAGGAGGACATGGAATGGCAGGATTTTCAGGACGTGCCCTCGGCATGGCCGGTGGGACTATCGGATTGCCGCCATTGCTGCATGGCTCGGCCTTACCCATAGCAGCGACCCCCAGACAGAGAAACTAGTGATGGCCGGGGGAGTCACGATCGCCCTGAGTAGGTTGGCCTGATCTGCCCATCCGATATCCTCTTTGTCATTATGAAACGACCGTGAAACGCACCCAGTTCAGTGGCAGCCTAACGGATCGAGAACCCAATATTTCCCATTCCGTTCGAAATCACCAATGTTGATATGATGGTACAAGGATCGATGCTCCAGGGCACGGTGAACATGATCGCAAGATTAGATCGTGAGGACAAACCGACCTGGCACAGCCTGGCACTGTTGAAAGGTGATAGGTAAACCCCCGACGCTTACCGACGGGCGAGGCTTTGAGATGATATTAAATAAGGTCACTGAACAGGAGCTGATGTTGAATGATCAATGTTGAATGTTTATGCAGAAAAGGGATGTGCTGTGAAGAAGCGCCGGGAATCTGATCGAAAATTTAACATTCACTATTAAACATTAGCAACTAGGTTTCTGGTGGGTCAGCTTCCAACTCTATATTCCAATAGAGATAGTCCCGCCAACTTTCCGGCGTATTGCGGATGCCGATTGTAATCGTGATGACGGAACTCCACCTCGGTTTGACAGGCCTCTTGACCAGCTTCATATTAGCCTCGTTCGGCGTCCGCCCACTCTTGCGGTTGTTGCACCGCCAGCAAGCCGTCACAATATTCTCCCACGTCTTTCTGCCGCCCTTCGCGATGGGCACGATGTGGTCGAACGTCAACTCTTCGGTCCGGTGCTTATGATTGCAATACTGGCAGGTGTACCCGTCGCGCGTGAAGATGTTGATGCGTGAAAACTTGACGGCCCGGTGGCTGTGCTTGAGCCGCACAAGCTTCAGGAGGCGCATCACTGCCGGCAGCTTGATGGAGATCGAGATGCTGTGGATCTCCCGGTCGTAGACTTCGAGCACCTCGACCTTCCCCTGCCACAGCAGAGAAATAGCCTTCTGCCAATGCACGACGCGCAGTGGTTCGTAGGTCGAGTTGAGCAGGAGTGTCATTTCCATTCAACAACCTCATTCCCAACCGAGGCTCCTCTGTGATAAGTATTCCACCGGTCAGGGGCACCCTCTCGCTTCGCTGATTCTATGCCATAATCCTAGCATGAAATCAAGCAACCCCCCCTGGAGCCACCTCACGATCACCCACAAAGAACAGGAACAGGTCAAGATGAGCGAGTTTGTTAGCGTCGCAAGAGCGGCAGACATCCATCCCGGCATTGGACGCACGGTGGATGTCAAGGGAATCTGGAGTGCGCTCTATCATGTAGACGGGACTTTTTTATGCGGTCGACAATACCTGCCCTCATGCAGGCGGACCGCTGGGCAAAGGGAAATTGGCCGAATGCATCGTCGAATGTCCCTGGCACGACCGGCGGTTCAACATCCGCACCGGAGAACGAGTTAAAAACAACATATTCACCCTCGCCTGTTGTCTGGTTCGAATCCAGGGCGACCAGATTCAGATCGCCCTGCCGCCTAGCTTGATGTCGGAGCCAATGAAGGAAGCGGCATTGTCGGCTGATCGGTCGGATCCGGCGCTTTGGGAGTCACTCCATCCGCGGGCAACGAGGCTGCGTTGATTTTCTTGAGACTGAGATGCGCGTGCCAGATGAATTCGCGCTCGAACCACTGGCCGCTTACACTTTGATCACGCAGCCGTACGCGAATTTCATAGACATCTCCCTCGACTTGGCTCACTCGCCACTCCCCGAGCCGAACCCCCTGCCCGCGCTCCTTCATCGACAGGACATGCTCGCTCATCGCCTGCAAGATAGTGGGAAACCCAAGCGCGCGGTGGGTCTGCACGAGAGCCAGCGCTTCAGCCGCGCGCTTGTCAGTCATGGGATTGGGCGAAGTTGGCTGGCTCCAGAAATAAAAGAGCCCCCCCATCACCAGCACAGCAACCACCGCGTAGTGGATCAGTCTGATGGTCGGAGTAGACAAGGGAGAAGAATTAGCGTCGGTAATATCCTGAGCCATAAATCGTGTGTAGGAACCCTAGCTGTGCGAGAACGTCATGCCGCGAGCAAGGTCTAAGCGCATGTTAGGAAGGCCTCCGTACATTGTCAATGGACCCGGCCGCTCTGGCAAATCAATGCATGTTGCCGCTTGTCTGATGAAAAGGTGTTGTGCTACAAGTATCGCGGTCATAATATCTTTTTACAGTGATCTTGAACGCTTCTTATGAAGTTTTTTCTCTATGGTGACAACCTGAACCTGACCCAACTCAAGCGGCGAGCACCGGAACACAAGTTTCTCTCCCTGGCCAACCTGGCTGACCATACGGTCAAGTTTTGCCGATGGTCGTCCCAATGGCGCTGCGGCCTCGCCAGCATCGCCCCCTCCCCCGGGGAAAAAGTCTGGGGCGTGGTCTTCGAACTCACTGATGAGGACCTGAAAATACTAGATCAGTTTGAAGAGGATGTGCCAAAAGGAGCATACCGGCACCTCCAAATGACCGTCGTCACGGAAGCCGGCGAGAAGGAACTCGTAACTACATACGCCGCCGCGCCGATCGGCAAATTCAAACCGAAGGATCACTATCTCGACTGGGTCATCAAAGGACTCAAGCAGTGGAAACTTCCCGAAGAGGCCATCCAACAATGGGAAGCGTATCGGCCGCGCTAGCCGGTCCATCCCTGTTCACCTAACCCTGTTCACCTAACAACGAGGAGCTCGATGCCAAAACCAAAATATCATATTCTTGTCTGCACCAACTCACGTCCCCCGGGCCATCCAAATCCCTCCTGCGGAACAGCCGGCGCCGCCCAGTTGCTTATGGCTTTCAACATGGGACTGATGCAACGCGCAGTGCCGCCCGGTGAAGTCCTGGTCAGCGCCACAGGCTGTCTCGGCCCCTGCGAGCAGGGACCGACCGTCGTCATCTATCCTGACAGCACCTGGTACTCCAAGGTCACTGAAGCGGATGTTGCAACGATCCTCGACGAACATGTTGCCAAGGGAAAGCCGGTCACAAAGCTGAACCCCGATACGGTGTGGAAATAGTAGCATTCAGCAATCAGCTCCGAGCAAGAACTGACAGCTGACCACTGAGCGCTTTTCTGGCTAGCGTCATGAGTAATACCGCCACGCATCATGTGCACAAATCCCACGCACCCAACTCCATCGGGTGCGTGGTCATTACCTGCAGCGATACCCGCACGCCTGAGACCGACACGAGTGGTTATCGCATCATGAACATGCTCAAAGATGCTGGCCATACCGTAGTCGCGTATCACCTCGTGAAAGACGAGCCGAAAAAGATCAAGGCGGCCGTCAAGAATGCTGTCAAAACCAAGAGGGCCCAGGCCATTATCATCAACGGCGGGACCGGCATCTCGCGGCGGGATTCGACCTTTGAGGCGGTGGATGCAATGTTGGAGAAACGACTGGTTGGATTCGGCGAGGTCTTTCGCTATCTGACCTATCTAGAGATCGGCTCACCGGCCATCCTGAGCCGAGCTACCGCCGGCATCTTCAAGGGCCGTGTCCTCTTCTCAATCCCCGGTTCCGAGACCGCCGTCCAACTGGCGATGGAGAAACTGATTATTCCGGAACTCAGCCATGTAGTGCAGCAACTCAGTATGTAAGCCTACCTCCTCCAATTTGAATTTAAGAACAATAGCGTTCTTTATTACATGCACCGAGGTACGAGCAAACGGTGTGGGCAAGAGGGGAATCGGCGTGGACAACCGTTTGAGTGACCAAGCCCCCCGGGCTGATTCCCGGCCCCGCTAAGGAGGCATCGCCGTGACGTAGCTGGGCACGGCCCCGGCCGTTGCGTCACGCCGCTCGGGGAACGGCTGGAGGACTTCGTGCGCGAGCAGATCCGGCGCGGGATCCAGGCCGTGGTGGAAGAAGAAGTCACGGAGTTGTTCGGTCGGGCGAAGCAGGCCCGGCGGGACCCGATTGATGCGCCGGAGGGCTAGCGGAACGGGTATAGCCAGCCTCGGAAGCGCGCGATGACCATCGGCACGAGCACCGTGCGGCGGCCAGGGGTCCGAGGATTGACGGCGCGGTTCGTGCGCTGCGTGGTGCCGCAGGTCCCGCGGCGGACCAAGCAAGTGGGCGCGCCCGCTTCTCCCAACGGGATCGGCATGGGCTCGTCCTGGGGCGATGTCGAGTTGGCATTCCTGGGCTCGTGGGCAATGCCGCCCCGGTATCGCCAATCTCGCGGATGTGCGGCTCACGGCCCAGTGGCACCTGCAATACGAGGCCTGGACCCACCGGCGGCTCGAGAAAACTGGAGGGCGTGGATGGCTGGGCCTATGGGCGATCCGTGCCAGGCTGGCCGGGAAGACAGCACCGCCGCGCCCTGGTCAGAATTGGGGCCCTGCAGGACGGCCGCTACGGTGGTCGTGGCCGTCACGCGTAGACAGCAGAAATCAACGAAATCGGGGGCGCGGGGCTCCGGGATCTGTGCGACCGAGGGGTCTGAAGCCCTGGCACTGGACCGTCGCGGATGGGCGCTTGGGCATCGGGACGGCCTTAGGAGAGCCGCAGCCCACCGCGTCAGCGCAGCGGTGCTAGACCCACCGGATTCTGAACGGGCTGGATGCCATGCCGAAGCAGTATCCCCCGAGGCCTCAACGCTGCTGCGTGCGCTGCCGTATGCGGAGAGCCGGACCGAGTGTGAACGGGTACGAGCACCGATCAGTCGCCGACACCTTGCGCTCGCACCGAAGGTCGTCGCGCGTATGGGCCCGAGTGGGACCAGCAGGTCCCCGGCTCTCAGTTTCCGCACCAACATGGACAGCATCTGCGCACGACCAACGTGGTCGCGTCGCCCACCAGGGGGTCGCCGCCTGATTCCAGTGCCCCACCTGTGGACAAGACTTCCCAAGATGGTCCATTTCAGATATGATTTTGAAAATGGCCCATTGAGTACTTACTTCCAAATTGACGAGCGAACAACCGTGCAGTTTATTTCGTTTTCATTTCGCTCTCGAGCAGTTAATCCAACTGCCCAAAATACATCCCTATTATTGATTTGCCATGAGTTGGTACTGGATGCGTTGCAATACCAGTCCATTAGACTATCGCAGGCAGCTCAAACAGGCCAGCCACCAAGGCCTCCAGCGAGACAGGACCGAAAGCGTACCCTCTGGGGTACATTGAGGATTCTGTCGAACTGAGAATGATGATGAGGGCCTGTTTCAGCAGCCTGACTAGAAGAACGCCATGCTGGCGTAGGTGGCCGTCGAGTTGTACTGGTCGGTGATCCCGCGGTCATAGCGCAACACCTGTCCCTTTTCCGCTTGAATCAACCGCAGCAGTGAATAGATGGGCGAGAACCCGGAGATCCGACGCAGGTCGTTCTCTTTCTGAATATAGGCCGCAAACTCTTCTGGGTTGAGTTCTTCGACGGGCTTGAGCATTTCCAGATCGAATTGCATGGACCGGTGAAACGAAAAGTCGGTCGGCGGCGCTGAGTCGCCATACCGCATGCCGAGGTGCGCAAGTTCGGCTCCTGCAATCACGCAATAATCCCGGCCCGACGCGATCAACTCGTTCCGCAGATCTATCAGAAACTGATCCACGGACTGACGCACGGCCGCATCTCGCAGACTCGATGCGGAGAAAGACGTCAGAATCGGCACAATCGTAATCCGCTTCTTCGAGCCCACCAGATGTTGGAGAAACGGCAGTTGAAATTCAATCGCATGCTCGGATTGATGACAAACATCCTCCACAAAGAACTGCGGCATCTGGGCTTTCAGGGCTCCGATAATCAACTGGTCGGTGGCAACAACACCCAAGGGCGTTTCGAAATCTTTGTCCGTGATCGCAAAGAAGGATTCCAGCCCCGCATAGGCCGTTCCCAACACCACGTACAGATCCGGTTGCACGGCTTCTTGCAGCTCTTTATACCCCCACGCATAGATCGTCCCAGCGTGCTTGAGGTCGTAGGTGGGCACGACCAGCCCTTTGATCTTCTTGCCCTGATTCTCAGACGGCTTGAAATCTGGCCCCTCTTTTGACGTAAAGAATCCATCGATTTGTTTGGTGAGCTGGGCTCCATCGGCTTCGTAGCTGTGTCCGGCAAATGCGGCCTTCCGAAGTGGGTTTTGGCGATATTCGGTCAGAGCTTGCTGCCGCGCTGCTTCGGTCCGATTGCCTTCTAGAAAGAGTTTTCGGTCGAGCTCCACCACAAGCTGCTCGACCTTATTTAGCATCAGAAACTCGCCGAACCGATTGAGGTATAGAGCGCCAATATCTTGTAGGGAGTGCTCGCCGTCGAAATGCTGGACGATGAAAAAGTAGTTCGGTGGCAGAACCAGCTTCTCTTTCCCCAATCCGGTTGGATCCCAGAGCACAATGTACTGCTCCTCCCCTTTCTTAATGGGAGAGAACTGGAGGTTCCGCAGGACCGGATACAGCTTGGGATCTTTGGCGGAGCTGGTCGGCATGACAGAAAAGATTGTAATTGAGAGACAGAAGAGGCTGCAATAGCTGATCTGCTTCATCAGGTTGGTCTAGTTCAACCAAACAAACAAGAAAAGCCTACTCTTCTTCTGGCGAGTTGCTTCTGGGCCATCGGCTCATGATCACCAAGGCCCCGACCGTCAGAATCAGCAACCAGAGGGTGGGACGGCCATAGGACGCATCGGAGAACTCGTTCAGGTCCGTCAGCCGGCCGATCAGTAGCGACATACGAGCCATCACGGTATAGCCGAACGCGGCACCAAAGGCGATCATGAGGAAGAGGATGCCCGTGCGAGCCACCGCTTTTCCCAGCCCTGTATGCTCAATGGAGAAAAAGAAGTAGAACAGCACGGAGCTGACGCCAACCAGAATGATGATGGTGTTCAAGCTGCTGGCAGGATTGAGCAGATTCCAGGTGAACGACACGCCTTCTCCCGGTACTAGCATCACCAACGGACGGACCGTATCCTCAATCTGTTTTAAGATATAGGATGAGATCGTCCGCGGTATGGCCAGCCCCGATCCCACCCCCACGATGAAGGCGAAGGCATAACGCGACAGCCAGGCGGATTTCGGCACATAGCGAGTCAGCATGAGCAGACCAATGGCCACTGGAATCAAGAGCGTCCACTCCTTGTTCTCGATAATCGGCTTCCAGATGAGATGCACGATCACTGAGTCGTAGGTCTTGACGATCGTGTACCCAACCGACACGCCGACGTAGAGATTCTCCGCCAGCTTGAAGAGCGGGTTGTCTTTGTAGAGGAACGAGAAGATGAACAGAGTGAGGCCCGTCGCCACCCATGCCCCGATGACCGTCTCAATCGGCATCATTCTCTACACCCCCGACTGGCCCTGCCGACGGGCTGTGTTACGCAATGACAGATAGAACACGTTACAGATGATGACGAGCATGATGATCGCAAGATGAGTGGCCGACTGCGCATCCATCCCGGCAACGGCCGTGCCCTTCTGACCAATGAGGCCTTCGTATTCCGCCGCGCCCCGCAGGCCGCCGATCAGGCCGTTGATCTGCCCGCTCCGCAACAACGGATACAGTCCCGGCGCCATGACACCGGTGCAACCACCGCCGAGTTCGAACTTGTATTTGTCCTTGCCGAAGACATACCAGGTTTCGACACCGGGATTTCCCGCGGCCAGGCTGATGGCATAGTTTACGTCGCGCAGATTGGTGATGCCTTGGAGCACTGGCAGTCCCTTGGTCGGATTCCCGTTGTAGTCGGATGGAAACGCGCCATAGAGATCCTGCCCCATATTGATGATGACCGCTGAGCCTCCCGGGCTCCACCCGAGAAACACATAATCCTTCCCGCTCTCCTTGTCCATCTCCTTGGCCACCTGTGTGATGATCTGATCCGCCAAGCCGGTGCCGCTGACCCATAACGTCATCGCAATCACGCGCAGGTTTTTTCGGAATGCATGGCGGAGGAGGGCAATAGACTGGGGATGCAATTCCGGCTTGGAGGCCGGATCGAAGTCGAACGACAGTAGAAACACGGAACCTTCCGGCAAGGACTCGATGTAGCCGAAGACGCCACGCACTTCTGGCGAAATCTTAATCGGCAGACCGACGGGATAGAGCAACGGTAGTAATGTGCACAGCCCGATCACCAGAAAGATGATTCGCCTGTCGATCTTGAGCATGCGCTCGGCAAAGGTCACTGGGCGACCTCGCAAGGTGAAGGGCGAAAGGTAAATGGTAAAATTATATTCTGTCGGTTAGTCTGATTCATAAAACATTTGTCTTTTGACTTACTCTTTGCCCCCCCCCAGATACGATCGCTCGACACCGAAGATAATCTTGAAGGAGAGCGCCACGGCGCCAAGACTGACGCCGATCAGAATGGCCCGTCGCACGGAGGCATTCAACACGTTCAAGATCCATTGAGACACGTCACCGCTCAGCGGCAGGATGTACTCGCCCAGTGGCACCCGCCCCATCATCACAATGATCGCCGCCACCAGAAGCACAGCAGCTTCCCGACTCCTTGCGCGGAACGAGCGATAGGCGGCCGAGGCAATAAAAAACGCGAGGATGGCGAACATGGTGCCCTGCAGCGGCACCATCATGTAGCTGTAGATCCAACCGAAGGCCGTCATCGTGCCATCGACTGCCTCTTTCCCGTTGGCCCAGAGGCCGATCGCAATAGTGCCCAGCATGCCGGCATAGAGCACGAAGCTATAGCCCCATCCTGCTTCCTTACGCCTAATCTTGACGGCATGCACATGGAACAGGCTGCTCACGCCTAAGATCAGCGCGAAGCCCGCAATGATCTGGAGCCACTTCGTCACCGACGTCAACAGCTGTTCCGAGGCCGGGTGCGGAACGTAGTACTGCGCGGCGAACACCAGTCCGCTGATAAGCGTGATCAACAGCGGCATTTGACGGCGGAGAAAGATCATTTCGAATCCTTAAAGATATCCAGAAACAGTTGAGGCCACTGGGCATCGAACGCCGCACCCGCCGTCGCAAGAAGGGTTCCCACGGCTAGCACGCCGAGGATCAAGGCCTTGCCGATATCTTGCCCTCGCAAGGTGCCGACTTGAATCGGCTCTCGCGAGAGATAGGCGCTCGCGGCATAGAGTTCTTCCCCAATCAAGGTGTAATCGCAGGTCGTGACGAAGAATGGAAGCTGGTGATCGGAGTCCGTCCCGGCGATCTGGATAGCACCTGTGCTCGCACCGGTTTCGGTGAGCAGCAACGACTCGGCAAAGTAGGCACCCATGAAAAAGTTAGCGGCTGGCTGCTTCCGCAGCATGATGCCATCGACCGCCGCCGTGTAGCTGAACTGATCCGTCGTGATGAAAAAGTTAGAGTCCTCTTTGAACAGGTCGGGCTTCCCCGCTTCGAGATAGGCCTGTTTGGAAATCTCCTGACAGACCGCCATCGTAATCGGATCTCGATGGGGCACAAGCAGGTCCGTTTCGTAAACGGCGGCGCGCTTCGCTACACGCCCGAGAATCACCGCTGCCGCAATCGTGGAGGGCTCGCTCAGGTCGTGAGCGCCGGTGAGATACAGGATCGGCTTGCCCAACTCAGTGGACCGGCCGATCGCTTCATCCACGGCATCGAGGCCGGGGATGCGCCGCAGAAAAATCTCTCGCCTCTTGGCAACGCTGATGGCGTAAAACACGATCGCGCCAAACAGCAGCGCCAACAATAGGTTGTTGATTTGGTTCCAGTTCAACCAATTCGGCTCAGACGTAGCCTGGATCACGCTCGTGAACGTACGCTGGTCACCCGACACCGCAGCCATGGCCACGTGGTATGTAGTGCCATCATTCAATTCCACGTCCTTCCCATGCTTGAGCGTGAATTGATGCTGGTCCCGTGCGGCGGGTCTCGTCCACCAGGGCCACTTGGATTCTCTGATGTAACGTGTGTTCGCAGGAAATTCGGCGACAACCTTGAAGGTGGAAGGATCGGAGATATTCTTTCCGTCACTTAAGAGAACTTGGTAGCGGACATCCTTCGAGTCGTAGGGAGAGGGAGGCCAAATAATCGTGAGACTGCCTCCTCCGTCGCTGGGTGTATCGAATACATGAAAGTCGTGAGGTGGCGAGAGCGGCTCCTGAGCCAACGTGAACGACAATGAGCCGATCAACACGCACCAGGCTAGCAGAAGATTCACCAACACCGGCCAACCGTATTGACGTTTCACGCCTGACGCTTCACGCTTCACAGCATTAAGATCCTTCGATGACTTCAATGTTCGTCCGGGGAATGACCGCGCGCGATCCATCGGCAAATTTCACTTCAAGCACGCGTACTTCGCTTTCAGTCGGAATCTTTTGCAAGTCTGACGGCAGCGCCGACACCTGCCCAATCTTCCCGAACAGCGGATCTCGAATGATGCGCACCGGATCGCTGATTTGGATACCGCCCCGCTCAGGAAGCGCCTTGGAAGTTCCCATGACACTTCCGGTCTTCTGTGGAATGATGATCTCTGGACGAATGACACCGGCTCTGATCTGCGTGGCGCCTGAGATCGAGGCCTTTTCACCGGTATGGGCGGAGAGCAGCGCGAACGTCTTCTGGGCCATCGGGATCGACCCAAACCCTTCCGTGAGGATCAATGTGAGGCCGACCTGTTCCGTACCAGTGATCGCGACGCCGAGATCATAGCCTAATAGCGTCAGCAAGTCTTTGTCATGAATGCCACCGACAACGAGACCCGCCACGCCGAGTTCTTTCGCTTTCACCATCGTCTCACCCGACAAAAACGATCCGACGACGACGATCTTGCTCTTCATGTCAGGCTTCAAATGAGTCGGCATCAGTGCCTCATCCGGAGAGGTGACGGCCATAACCAATTCGCCATAGGTTTCTCCGCCGACGCCAAAGATGCCTTGGACAAGGCTACAGGTCGTTTCGACCGTGACACCCTGATTGGGATGGATCTCCACAATCGTCCCATCCACGTAACCAAGGAGTTCGAGCACGCGAGGCGATTCCCGCAACAACACCTGCCCCGTCACCGTCGAGATCGATTCAACCTTGCCGGTCATGGGCGAATGAATTTCGGTCTTGAACCACCTGATCAGAGGTTTGTTCTCCGCAAGAATCTCGTCCTTCTGAACGGCATCGCCTTCCTTCTTAATCATGTATTCCTTGATCTCATCGGGAGCGACACCCAGCTGATTTGCTAGATTGAGCGGATAGACCTTGCCCGGCAACTCGGCCTGAGCCACCGGCTGATTCGAGTGGACACGATCGCCGGTCTTCACTAGCACCGTTCCCGGCAGTGGCAACTGACGACACCGCCGAATAACGGTACAGTCGGTGACGGTGAGACCTGGGGTGTAGGAATGGGCCATGGCTATTAGAACGTGACGCGTGAAGCGTCATGCGTAAAGCGTAACGGTCCGGAGCGATACCTGCCTATATCCATCGCATCACACATCACGTATGACGTTGTTTCGAGTGGAAGCCCACTGCGTACCCTCCCCCAATGGGGAGAGGGTTAGAGTGAGGGATACAGCTCGACAGCGTGAAACCACTTCGTCAGCGCCGCGACGCGCGCCTGCTGATCCGTCGGGAGTTGCAGCGGACGACCCCGTCCATCGAGCATCAATCCAACCACGCCCCCCTGAACTTCTCGTGTCACAGGCATCCCAGGCCCCGCTCCAAGGCTGATCTGCTTTGCCGGCTGCATGGTAATCGTCGCCTTCTGGTTCAGTGCGAGCGGGAGCAGCCTCAACTCGCCGAACGTGAATTGACCCTTGACGACCTTGCTATCTGGAAACGTGATCTCGTAATCCGCACAACGCTCGCCGTCTTTCCCCTGCCCGATCGGCGCGATGCAGGTACCAAGATAGACCATACAATCGAGGGCGAACACATCCGTCGCAGCCTTCTCATCAATCGTCGAAAGCACGCCTAGGTGCGGCATCATGAATATGCTATCCACCGACAGCCGGGTCACGCCCAACGGCTCGTAGGCATCCACCATCATCAACATGGATTGGATGCGGCGCGGCGAGTGAGCGAGAATCCCTCCGCTGCCGACGATCAGATCCAGTTTCAGCATGTCGATCAGCGTCTTGCCTGAGGTCTGCTGCTCGAACACGTCGGAAATCGTCCGTTCCTGCTGCACACCTTTCAATCCCGTGGCGAGTGACTTGTGATGGATCAAGGCCAGGCGCAGAGCTTCGCGCGAGATGGCCTGTTCAATCTGCAACTCGTCGAGGGTTTGTGGGATGGTCGTCGGCCGGACCATCTTATTCTTGATCCGGTTGCGAAGGGTTTGTTCATCGATCGCAAACGGCACCCAGCGCATGATTTTCTCCAATCCCGCTTCGACGAGAACGTTGGAGATACTGTAGGACATCCCGAGGTTGGCGCTGACCGTTCGATTGAAGACACCCTCGAAGACCGAGAATACGTCCGTCGTCGCCCCGCCGATATCCACGCCTATGAGATTCAAGTGTTCGCGCTTGGCGATCGATTCCATAATCATGCCAACGGCCGCCGGTGTTGGCATAATCGGTGCGCCGGCCATGTCGATCAATTTCTTATAGCCGGGGGCTTGCTGCATCACGTGTTCGAGGAACAGGTCATGGATCTTATTGCGCGCTGGAGTCAGATTTTCCCTCTCCAGAACCGGACGAATGTTGTCCGTCATTTCCAGCGCCGCCTTCTCACCAAGAATTTTCTTGACGGGGTCCTGCGCTTCCTTGTTGCCGGCGTATATCAACGGGAGCTTGTAGGTTGCCCCAAACCGCGGGCGCGGTTCCGCTGCCGCAATGTACTCGGCCATTTCAACTACGTGGGTCACCGCCCCGCCGTCCGTGCCGCCGGACATCAAGATCATGTCCGGTCGCATCGTCCGGATGCGCTCGACCTTTTCATGAGGCAAACGACCATCGTTGGAGGCCAATACATCAATCACAATGGCGCCTGCACCCAGTGCCGCGCGCTGCGCGCTCTCTCCGGTCATATTCTGGACAACACCCGCCACCAACATCTGCAACCCGCCACCCGCGCTGCTGGTAGAGATGTAGATATCGACACCCGTCTTAGGATCACCTTGAGCTGCGCGATTAGGCGTGAGAATCTTGTCCCCATCGAGAATCTTGCGACCGGAGAGTTCTTCAATTTCGGCAATCGCATTCAGCACACCCCGCGTCACGTCCTCGAACGGTGCCTCGACCGTTGTCGGCGCCTCACCGCGAAACGTTTGGCGATACTCGTTGCCGATTTTCTCGATGAGGATGGCTTTGGTCGTGGTACTGCCGCAGTCAGTGGCAACAATGACGTTGAGTGGATGGTCGATCTTTGACTTCTTGGAAGCGTGGGAAGCAGCGGTCATTGAGCGGACGCTCCTTGTGGAGCGCAGGGAGCAGACTTGGATTCGATGAGAGCGATGAGACGAGAAATCGTCACGCGTCGCTCAAGCAACCGAGCCACTTGCTCGAGCTCCTTGACGTTGAACGCAAACTCAAGAATAGGGGTCAGGAAATGCAGCGCCTGGCTCCCAAGAAAGTTCATTGGGCCAAGAGATTCCAGAAACACCGTCGCAGGCGCGGCCATGCCTCGCTTGACGACTGCATCAGCTATCCGCTCCAGCAATTCAAGGTCTTCGAGAATGAATGCCTCGGCTTCTGCCTTGATCGAAAAGGCATGGGCAAATCCAGCATGGACCTTGCCCCAAGTCGCAGCGAGAGATGCCTTGGTGAAAGAAGCCATAAGTGTTTGGAAAGACGGCCGAAATCAATTGTGGGCAGATATTATATGAAGGGGTCGGAGGAGAGTCAATTCAACAAAAGCCCCCGATACCTAGGAGAGGCCAGTGGCATGAATTCTGGTTGTTAGTGTGAAAAAGTAGGATGTCGCGATTACTTCTTATACGCTATAGAACGACAGGGGAGCATCAATGGACAGACAATGGGTTGGAGAATATGCGGGATCTAACAACGGTCTGATTGTAGTTGATATTGATAATTTTGTGTTGTTTTCCACTTAAATTGTGGACAGGTTGTATAAGCGAGGAAGGATAAATGGACATAGCAGTGAAACCTGTTCAAACGGGTAATGGCCGACGACGCCGGTGGAGCGCCGATCAAAAATTGACAGTGCTGCCGGAGAGACAGACCGGCGTGCCCTTGGAGGAAATCTGTCGGAAGTATGCGGTGAATGCGGCGTAGGCGTAATTGATCTTCCCGTAAGGGAAAGAAAGATTGCGATGCAGGAGCTTAGCTACATAGGTATTACAGTAGGTTCTCTCTTCTCAGGGCTAGATGAAGCATGCAGAGAATTGAATGAGAGGTTCTTCATTTTTGGAAAAACAGGAATATTTCTGCCCACCTTGAAAGACCAATGAATGGGAACGCTCTGAATTCTTGAGATCATCATTTTTAGCAGGTGCATGGGTAGACCTCTACTGCACATCACATTTTTATCCCCAGCTAAATTCAGGCTCTCATTCGCTATATCATTGGCAGACTTCTTCTCCCATCCCTTTCCCCTAAGGGCAGCACGGCTTGATCCTTGCGTGCTCGAGTCCACCGAGCATCGATCAGTCATGTGCGCGGTGTGCGAGCACAGCGGGTCAGCCGCGTTCTCCGATCCGACTCTCCGTTCCATTCCAGAGCCGCTCAATGTTCCCCTTGTGCTTCACCACAATGAGGCCGCTCACGAGGACGGAAAACAGGACGAAACCCACGGTGGGATGCACGAGCGCGGCGATGAGCGGAAAGAGCCCGAAGGCGGTGAGTGCTCCGCCGGAGGAGTAGCGCCACAAAACGATGGCACCGAGCCACGTGAGGAGGAGAATGAGGCCGATGAGTGGCGCAACGCCAAGGACTGAGCCAAGCGCGGTCGCCACACCTTTGCCACCTTTGAATCCCAGGAATGGTGAAAAGAGATGACCAAGAAACGGCGCGAGGGTGACGAGTAATATAACCCATTCGTCTTGAAGCAATTGAGTCGCCGCAAATCCTATCACCCACCCTTTGCCCATGTCGCCGATCAATGTGAGGATGCCGGCCTTTTTGCCCGACACACGCAAAACGTTGCTGAAGCCAACATTCTTGCTCCCTACCGTGCGCGGATCGGGCAACCCCATCGCCTTTGACGCCACGACGCCGAAAGGCACCGCGCCCAGCAGATAGCCGAGGACCACTAGACCTACGACGAGCCATTGATTATCCATACCATCTACCGAGCTTACTGCTGCCACTTACTTACGCAACGGTACGAACTTCGCCGGTTGAAGTTTCTGGCCGGGGAAAGTGACCGCGACTTTTACTTTTAAGGACAGCCCCAAACTGAGCTTTCTGGTTCCTTCTAAAATATTGCTACCATTGGGGCGAACGCAACTCGTGAACGTTACTGAAATTTACGGGATGAGCAAAGCAATCGAGCATTAATTGATTCGGATCGGGCCATTCGCGATGACTACCGGTCCCTCACAGTACAGCGTAGCGCTGCCCGAGACGCATTTTTGGCAGGCGATACACCCGCCATCTATCTTTTGTCGTTGCGATATCGCACTTGTTGCACATAGCCCACCATGCTCCTGTCTTTGTGCCCAAACCGCGAAATAAACTGTCGTTCGCACCATGCATAACCATTACTGGGATGGGTGGCCGACATTGAAATGCCTCCAGATCCTTTCCGGTAAACCCGGCGGCACTCGGCGCAATTGCAGACAGCTGGCTCTTTGTTTGATTGAGCACGGCGAGCATCATCGACACGGTACCGCCATCGGTATGAACGGTTACATACACTCTTTTCTCGTCGATGCACCACTTCTTTGCGACCAGACCTGGAATCGTACTATGCTGCTCGATGGCGAGAATACCGAGTGGTCAGTGATTCAAATAGACCACCACGAAGCCAACGCCGGTTGCTGACGAGATGAGTCCGGTAAGCTACTCAGACACCCAACGGCTCTGGCCGCCCGTCGAGTAAACCATACGCAAGTGATGAGCCACGGTGGCGTCGTAATTGGTCGGTGTGCGCACGTTATAGCAGATACCGTCAGTGGAGAGCTCGCCGTCAATTGTACCTGCATGGTCTACACGCGCCCCGGGTTCGCAATCCACCGACGCTTGAGTACTCGAATACGTGTACGCCTCTATCTTCGGCGGCGTTCCGCTGTCGCTACACGTAGTTAATACAAGATTAATGCAGATAAAAGCGAACGGGTTTGTAAAAGTTTTTACTGCGCACACAACCCGCCTTTTCAAGCCCATGCCAGGTACGCTCAGGCGACGGCTTTCTTCGCGCAGAAGGTCAGAATCATGCAGGGGTTTGCGATTGCATTTTTTTCTTGTGTCCTGAACACATGTACAATCTCACACCAGCCGTGATAATACGCAAAATAAAAAGAACTCGCTATAACGCGGATTTGGTAGTTCCTACCGAGAACGGGAAGCGTGAAACATCCTCCTGCTCATCCCTCGCCGTTGCCAAAATGACTTATTTCCCCGGTCGATCGAAGTTATATTGAAAATGAATGGCCCTGTGAATAAACCTTCGGTGGAACTCGTACAAGAGTAAGGTCATCGAGATTGTCTTCGCTCCCAGTATCCTTGATGATCCAAACTTCGGTCGACATGCTGCGCAAACGAATCATCGATATAGTCGAGGACCAGCAGAATTGCCTGAGGAGCCAAACCCAATACGCTACAGGATGTTCAAACTAGACATCCAGCAAGGCCGCAGCGAATGAAAGGCCGAGGAGGTACATACGGCACTTCGTGTGACCCGTTCGCCATTACAGCCGTTCTTGGCGAACGGATACAAACATTCCTCGTCGGAAAACTTTTTCAGCATCCTGCTACAGCTCCTTGGCTACGACCTGCTTCCAGAACCGCCACACATACTGACCACCGGAGATATAGCCTAATACCAATGACAGATAGAGTGTCACGGTGCCGGCTAAATGCATATTGCCGAGATCAGCGAGCCCCGTCCCTTCCAGAATGAGCAGAACAATCGCGACGACTTGCAACGCCATTTTGTACTTACCCGCCATCTCCGCCACGATGATCAGTCCTTCACCGGCGGCAATGGCACGGATGCCCGTGACGGCTACTTCACGCGCGATCACGAAAATCGCCACGAGGGCGCTGACACGATCAATGTTGACCAAGAGAATCAACGCCGAGAGCACCAGCAACTTATCGGCGATCGGATCGAGCAACTTGCCGAGTTTCGTAACTTGGCCGGTTCGCCTGGCGATATAGCCATCCAACAGATCCGTCAACGCCGCCACGGTGAAAATCACGGCGGCGATTAACGACCGATCCGGCGTCGGCGTGGTAAAGAGAATAACGAAGACTGGAATCAAGAGAATGCGGCCGAGCGTGAGCAGGTTGGGCAGATTGATCGACTCCTGCCCGATTTCTCGCCACATTTCTAAGACGCGATTCATAGTCTGCTTAGTATCTTCTAGCAGGTTGCGGAAAAACTCAAATTTTGATGCGACAGGCACACCACGATCGGAGAAACTCCTTGATTTTCAACACGGCCTCCGTTTGCCCTGAGGCTCTCGAAGGGTGAACGGATGGTTTTCCCCCAGTCCATCAGACGATGCCGCTCTTCAAGAGATCGTGTAGATGGATGACGCCGCGAATCTTGCGATCGCCTTCGGTCACCACGAGCGTAGTGATCGAAAACCGCTCTATCATTTCCACTGCTTTGGCCGCCAGGTCGTCCGGCCCAATGGTTTTGGGATTCCGAGTGGCCAGCTCGCTCGCCGTCGTTTTAGTAAAATTCACGCTTCGTTGGATAAACCGTCGCAAGTCACCGTCCGTAATGATGCCCGCGAGCGTGCCCGCCTGATCGACCACCGTCGTCATCCCGAGCTTCTTAGCCGTCATTTCCATGATGGCCGCTGTGCCGGAGACCGATTCTTCGATCTTCGGAAGATCCGCTCCGGTATGCATGAGGTCTTTCACTTTAACCAGCAACCGGCGCCCCAGCGTGCCACCTGGATGGAACTGGGCAAAGTCCTCTTCCTTGAAACCGCGCTTCTGCAACAAGGCGATAGCGAGGGCATCGCCCAGGGCAAGCGTGGCTGTCGTGCTGGCGGTCGGCGCCAACCCCATCGGACAGGCCTCTTCCGACACCGACACATCCAACGTCACATCGCAGTTCTTTGCCAAGGTGGAGTTCATCCGTCCCGTGAGCCCGATCACCGGAATACCCATGCGCTCTACGTACGGAAGCAATTGGAGTAACTCCTGGGTCTCGCCACTGTTGGACATTGCGATCAGCACATCGCGGCGGGCCAACATGCCGAGATCTCCATGCACGCCTTCGGCGGGATGAAGGAAAAATGAAGAGGTACCGGTACTGGCGAGCGTCGCTGCAATCTTCTGGCCGATCAGGCCTGATTTGCCCATGCCCGACACGACGACCTTGCCTTTGCACTGAGCCAGCAGATTCACCGCATTGGCGAACTTGCTATCCAACCGGTCAATCAGTGCCTGAACGGCACGGGCTTCGATTTCAAGCACACGCTTTCCGTCGCCAAGACTCCCGAGGCTCTTGACGATCTTGGGGAGCAGTGGAGCGGTTAGATTTAGTTTCGCGGTTTTACTGCGTTGCATATGCGCAGGACCCGTTCGAGCAGGGATTTTAATTGAAGCAACGGCACCATGTTCGGCCCGTCGGACAGGGCCTCGTCCGGTTTCGGATGCACTTCCATGAAGAACCCGTCAACACCGACTCCAGCTGCCGCACAGGCCAACGGTTCCACAAACTCACGTTGCCCACTGGACTTGGTACCCCCACCTCCAGGCAACTGTACACTATGCGTCGCATCGAACACGACGGGATAGCCGAAGCTCCGCATAATGGGAAAGGATCGCATATCCACGACAAGATTGCTGTATCCAAACGATGAGCCACGCTCGGTGAGGATGATACGCCGAGTGCCGCACTCCTCCACCTTCTCCACCGCGTTACCTATCTCAATCGGCGAAAGAAACTGGCCCTTCTTCACATTGACAACCTTCCCTGTTTTTGCCGCTGCAATGAGCAAGTCCGTCTGCCGACACAGAAACGCGGGAATCTGGAGCACATCGACGATCTTCCCTGCTTCCGTCGCCTGTCCTTCCGTATGCACATCGGTCAACACCGGAAGACCAAGTTGGTCCCTCACCTTCGCCAGCACCGCCAAGCCTTTCTCGATGCCAGGGCCACGGAAAGATTTGATGGAAGTCCGGTTGGCTTTATCAAACGACGATTTGAAGATGTAGGGCATCCCCAGCGACTTGGTGATCTCGGCAATACGGCCCGCCGTATCCATCACCAGTTGCTCGCTCTCAATCACGCAGGGACCGGCGATCAGAAACGGTAGGTTGCCCGCCCCTGCCTTGAAAGAACCAATTTGGACTTCGTGTGTCATGGATTTCTTAATACTTTTCACTTGAGATGCTCAAACCGGCTGATCTTTCTCACCCTCCCAACCCCAGCTCGCCAGTGCGCGCCCTCCCCGGGCAAGGCCGCACGCGAATCGAAACTGGAGGCGTACCCTCTTAGGCGCACGGTGCAACGAATAAGGAGCACCAAATTTGTGGGCGCCGCCAAGTTGGTGAGGCGGCAGGATCCCCGTTGAGGATTCTATGAGCTGATAACGAAGTTGGAAGCTCGTTTCAGCATCTCAAGCTAATACCCACACTTTCGGCGCAACGCTGCTCCCACAAATCCACTGAAGAGAGGATGCGGACGGTGCGGGCGGGAACTATATTCCGGATGGAATTGGGTGGCTAAGAACCACGGATGATTCTTCAACTCAACGATTTCTACCAATCGGCCATCCGGCGACAGCCCGCTCAACACCAGCCCTTTGGCCGTCAGCTGCTCGCGGTACGCGTTGTTGAATTCATGCCGATGCCGGTGGCGTTCACGAACTTCACTCACCCCATACATCTTCTGAGCGAGCGTACCCTCACCCAGCTTGCAGAGATAGGACCCGAGGCGCATCGTCCCGCCTTTGTCGCTCACAGAATGCTGATCGGGCATCAAATGAATCACCGGATGGGGCGAACACTCATCGAACTCCACGCTGTTGGCGCCAGCCAATCCTGCTACGTTGTGCGCGATCTCGATCATCGCACACTGCATGCCCAAACAGAGTCCAAGGAACGGCACCTGATGCTCCCGCGCGTACTTGATCGTCGCAATTTTACCCTCAATCCCTCGCGCACCAAATCCACCTGGAATCAGAATTCCGTCGGCCTCGCACAGAATCCGCTCGGCGCCCTGCTGCTCGATATGTTCGGATTCAATCCAGTTAATATTGACCTTGGTTTCGTGATCGATTCCCCCATGAACCAGGGCTTCTGCGAGACTCTTGTAACACTCTTTGAGCCCGACATACTTCCCGACCAGCGCCACCGTAATTTCGTGCTTGGGGTGCTTAATCTTCTGCACCATCGCGTCCCACTCGCGAAGATTCGGTAGACCAGCCTCTAAGTGAAGCTGCCGGACGATCAGTTCGTCCAACCCCTCTTTTCGAAACACAATAGGTACTTCGTAGATCGTATCCACATCTTTGGCGGTAATGACGGCATCCTTCTCTAGGTTGCAGAACATGGCAATCTTACCCTTGAGTTCCGGGGGAAGATAGCGGTCCGTGCGGCACAAGAGAATATTCGGCTGGATACCGATCTCGCGAAGCTTATTGACCGAATGTTGCGTCGGCTTGGTCTTCAATTCACCGGCTGCGCCGATGTAGGGCACCAACGTGAGATGGACGTACAACACATTGTCGCGCCCGACGTCGTAGGGCATCTGCCGAATGGCTTCGAGAAATGGCAAGCTTTCAATGTCGCCTACCGTGCCACCGATCTCGACGATCGTGATATCCATGCACTTGGAGATGCGCATGATGGCCTGCTTAATCTCGTCCGTCACGTGGGGCACCACTTGCACCGTCCCGCCGAGATAGTCCCCACGCCGCTCTTTCGTAATGACGGAATGGTAGATCCGACCGGTGGTATAATTGCTTTCCTTCGTCAACGACAGCGACGTGAATCGTTCGTAATGACCGAGGTCGAGATCGGTCTCGGCTCCATCATCCGTGACATAGACCTCCCCGTGTTGATAGGGGTTCATCGTGCCAGGATCCACATTTATATACGGATCAAGCTTCAGAAAGGTGACCTTCAAACCTCGACTTTCGAGAAGGTTCCCGATGGAAGCGGATGCCAATCCCTTCCCGAGCGAGGAGACGACCCCACCAGTCACAAAGATGAATTTGCTCATGGTTATCGCCCCCTTCGGCGTTCGGACCACTCTGATCCGCAAGGCATTCTCATCGACCTGCCGTCACCCCTTTGAGCTCTAGCTCGCGCTTGAAGACGTCGTACTGCTGCAGTTTTTCAGCAACTTCTGGCACATCCTCCGGTTGGTCGACCCGTAAGGATGCGTGTTTGGTTTCCCAGACTCGGATGCGAATGCCGTTGTCCAATCCACGGAGCTGTTCGAGCTTCTCGGCATCATCCAAGGGACTGGTCGGCAAGGCCGTAAATCGCAGGAGGGTCTCTTTCGTGTACATGTACACACCCAGGTGGATGTAGTGTAGGCCACTGACGACCCGGCGGTCTGGATCATCGCGGACTAGCGGAATCGGAGCCCTGGAAAAATATAAGGCATAGCCTCGGGCATCAGTCACCACTTTGACCACGGCCGGGTTGTGCAGATCCTTCGTTGAATCCATCACTCGTTTCAACGTCCCCATTTCAGCGCCGCTCTGGATGAATGGCTCGATGAGATCGGTCAGCAACTCCGCGTCCAACGGAATTTCATCACCCTGCAGATTCATAAAAAACTCGCCCGCAAACATGCACGCCACCGCGGCCACCCGGTCGGTTCCCGTACGATAGTCTCCGTTCACCATTACGACACGCCCGCCAAACTGCTCGACAGCCTGTTTGATGCGATCGTCATCGGTCACCACCAATACATCCGACACGACACGGCACGCCACGGCTCGTTCATACACATGCTGAATCATCAGCTTGCCGTTGAGCTTGACCAGCGACTTCCCGGGGAAACGGGACGAGTCGTATCGCGCTGGAATTACGACCATGACTGAACGCGAGGGTTTACTCATTCCCCAGCGCCTCCGACAACTGTTTGGGTGTGACCGTCGCGGTACCCACCATCCCTACAACGATGCCGGCTGCATAATTTGCCAAAATGGCCCCGGTCTTGACGCTTGCGCCGGTCGCTAAGGCCAGCGCCAGCGTCCCGATGATGGTATCTCCAGCCCCGGTGATATCATAGACTTGCCGCGCTTGGGTCGGCAGATGGCAGGAAGCCCCGTCGCCTTCATACAAACTTATACCCTTTTCACCGCGCGTAATAAGGACCGACTGACAGCCTAGCCGCTGGCGAATCATCGCCCCAGCTTCATTGATTGTCTGATTATCGTCGCCGTGCACCCCAGCGGCCTGAGTCGCCTCAAGATGGTTCGGCGTAATCACCGTGGCGCCCTTGTAGAAACCAAAATGTTCAACCTTTGGGTCGACAATGACGGGAATCTTCCTCAATGCGGCCAGTCGGGTGATTTCAGACATTAACGTCGGCGTCACGACACCCTTGGCATAGTCGGACACCACCACACAGGACAACTCTTGCAGTCGCGATTCAACGTACTGGAGAATTCTGCGCTGGAGGGATTCTTTCAATTCGCTTCGACCCTCGACGTCGTAGCGGACGATCTGCTGGTTATGCGCGATCACCCGGCTTTTTCTAGTCGTCGGACGGTCATGGTCGATCACTACCCCCCCGCGACTGGACTTCTTACTGCCAAGTTCCTTCATCAGGAGCCGCCCACTCTCATCTGCGCCGATGACGCCGCAGAGATCGGCCTTCCCGCCCAACGCCAAAATATTATTGAATACGTTGGCTGCGCCGCCCAGCCGCAGGAACTCGGATTCGACATGCACCACCGGCACCGGCGCTTCAGGAGAAATTCGGCTGACCCGCCCCATTACATAGTGATCGAGAATCAAATCCCCCACCACCAACACAGAAGCCTGCGGGAACCGCTGTATATACTGCCGGAGCGCCTTGGGCGATGGCGACAGGTTCCACCCGTTCGATTCACCCTTTGCCATAGGAGCGCTCGTACCATTTTTTACTGAATCGCCTTGCCAAATCGTTCCCATCTGATCCACTCCGTCCAATTCCCCTGCCCATTCCAGGACCAATAAATCCGAAAGGCTTTGCCGCGGATTTTTTCTTCACGCACATACCCCCAGAACCGGCTGTCAAGACTCTGATCGCGATTATCGCCCATCACGAAAAATGATCCTTCGGGAACCGTGACGGGTCCGAAATTATCGCGGGTGTTGATCGTACTGTCGATGATGCCGGGATCGATGCGTTGTGTAAAGGCTTTGTCGTCAAGCGGCTCCCTGTTCACGAGCACCACTTTATTGCGCAACTGCACGGTATCGCCGGGCACGCCGACGATGCGCTTGATAAAATCTTTCCCTTCATCTTCCGGAAACCGAAAGACGATGATATCGCCGCGTTGTGGTTTTCCGAAGGCCACCACCGTCTTGGACGCGAAGCAATTGACTGGCGGGAAATTCCATTGGAGCTTGCAGTCCGTCGGCCACTGAAACCCATACGACAACTTACTCACTAAAATATGATCGCCAATCAACAAGGTCGGAATCATCGATCCGGACGGAATCTTGAAAGCCTGCACCACGAGTACCCGAATCGCAAACGCCAGCAACATGGCCACAATGATCGCTTCCGTATATTCCCGAACAACCGACTTGCGTCCGGCCCGGCCCGCGCTGTGGCCTGCGAGCTTGGCTTCGGACACCGAAGTCTGCTCCCCTGTCGCAGAGGGACCGGATACCTTATCGAGATTCGTCTGATTCGGATCGAGACTCATTCCTCACCAACTTTCAAGATCGCCAGGAAGGCTTCCTGCGGCACCTTGACACTTCCGACGGTTTTCATGCGTTTCTTGCCTTCCTTCTGTTTTTCGAGCAACTTCCGTTTGCGCGTGATGTCGCCACCGTAGCACTTCGCCGTAACGTTCTTTTTCATCGCTCCGATGGTCTCGCGTGCGATCACCTTATTCCCAATCACCGCTTGGATAGCGATTTCAAACATCTGACGGGGAATCAGTTCTTTCATCTTTCCCGCCATTTGCCGCCCACGATGGTACGACCGCTCTTTGTGAGTAATGAACGACAAGGCATCCACAGCTTCGCCGTTGAGAAGAATGTCGATCTTCGCCAGGTCGGATTCCCAATATCCGAGCAACTCGTAATCCAGCGACGCATAGCCCTGCGTCCGCGACTTAAGCTTGTCGTAAAAATCCATGATGACTTCGTTCAGAGGAAGTTCGTAACTGATTATGACGCGCGTGGGATCGAGAAATTGCATGCTCCGTTGAATGCCACGCCGCTCCTGACAGAGCTGCAGGATGGACCCCATGTACGACTCCGGCGTAATCACCGTTGCCAGAATAAACGGCTCCTCGAATGAGGCGATGCTGCTGGGCGGAGGCAACTCCGCTGGGTTGTCGATCTCCAGGATGTCGCCCTTTGTGGTCGTCACGTGATACACGACTGTGGGCGCTGTGGTGATCAACGTCAGACCATATTCCCGCTCCAATCGCTCCTGGATGATTTCCATATGCAGCAGTCCCAAGAAACCGCAACGAAACCCAAAGCCTAGCGCGAGCGAGGTCTCAGGTTCATAGACAAACGAGGAGTCGTTTAATCGAAGCTTGACGAGCGCATCCCGCAGATCCTCATACTTCGCTGTGTCGGTCGAATAGAGCCCGCAGAACACCAGCGGCTTTACTTCCTTGTATCCTGGGAACGGCATATTTGTGGGTTGGACGGTATCGGTCAGCGTGTCGCCGATCTTGACGTCCGCCACTTCCCGCATGTTCGCACAGAGATAGCCGACCTCACCGGTCAGCAATTGCGAAGTTTTCGTCCGCTTTGGCGTAAACTGGCCGACTTCCATCACTCCGAATATCCTGCCGTTAGACATAACTGTAAACTTCATCCCGGGCCGGACCGAACCGTCAATCACTCGGATGAGCACGATCACCCCTTGATAGTTATCATACCAGGAATCAAATATGAGCGCCTTCAACGGCGCATCGGGATCTCCCGACGGGGGTGGCACACAATCGATGATAGCTTCAAGCACCTCCGGCACACCTTTCCCCTCTTTCGCACTGATGGGTATCGGATCGCCGGCATCGAGTTGTAGGACTTCCGCGATGGAGTGCTTCGTTCCCTCGACATCCGCACTCGCCAAATCAATCTTATTGATAACGGGAACAATAGTGAGATTATTGGCCATCGCCAGATTCACGTTAGCAATGGTCTGCGCCTGAACTCCCTGCGTGGCATCGACCAACAAGAGCGCTCCTTCACAGGCTGCGAGGCTCCGAGAGACTTCATAGGTGAAGTCGACGTGCCCCGGCGTATCGATCAAATGCATAGAGTACGTTTTCCCATCCTTGGCCTTATACCGGATAGCTACAGCATGGGCCTTGATCGTAATACCACGTTCCCGCTCGAGGTCCATGGCATCGAGGATCTGATCTTTGGCCTCTCGATCGGTGACTGCGCCAGTAGCTTCTAGGAACCGGTCAGCGAGTGTTGATTTGCCGTGATCAATATGGGCGATAATAGAAAAATTGCGTATAAGGCTTTGCAAATCCTACTCATTTCTGAAAAAATCAGCTAATTATAGTAACTGTCTCCAAGGTTGTCAAAGAAATCGCCCCCACGGATAATCCATACCGAGCCAACAACATCTGATTCGAGCGTATGGATGATAGCTTATAGCGAATGGCAAGAAGCAAGGAGCGAATAGCCGATGGCTTATGGCAGAAGCCTAGGCTTGTTGTTTCGTGCTATAGGCTATAAGCTATTAGCCATCTTTACTTCTGCGGCTCCTCCACCGTGTCGAGAAAACCTTCTGCTCGACAACTGATTGATTGGGATCACCGGTACCTGTGGCATCCGTTCACCCAAATGCAGGAATGGGAGCGTGAAGAACCACTAATCATCGAGCGCGGAAGTGGCTCCTACCTCATCGATACGGAGGGAATGAAATATCTCGATGGCACATCTTCCATTTGGGTCAACCTCCACGGCCATCGACATCACACCCTTGACCGCGCCTTGAAGAAACAACTCGACAAGATCGCGCATTCCACCCTGCTCGGCCTCTCCAACCCACCGGCGATTGAACTGGCACGTGCATTGACTCGGATCGCACCCAAGGGTCTCGCGCGCGTGTTCTATTCAGACAACGGCTCAACGGCCGTTGAGGTGGCGCTGAAAATGGCCGTTCAATACTGGCAGCAGCGATATCCGGAGGCCGGCCCAAAAAACACGTTTCTTCATCTGAAGCTGGCCTATCACGGCGACACAATCGGCGCCGTCAGCGTGGGCAACATCGAGCTATTCCACTCGCAGTTCAAACCACTTCTTTTTCCAACTCTTGAGGCAGAGCCGCCCTACTGCTATCGCTGCCCCCTCAAGCTCACCTACCCCTCTTGTCAAATGGCCTGCATCGATCCAATTGAACAGATTCTCAGAACTCGTCATCGTGAGCTGGCCGGCTTCATCATCGAACCACTGATTCAAGCAGCCGCCGGCATGATTACCCAACCAGCCGGCTATCTAAAACGAATCCGTGAGCTCTGCACAAAATACAATGTCCTGTTGATAGCCGATGAAGTTGCCACCGGATTCGGCCGAACGGGCAAGATGTTCGCCTGCCAGCATGAGTGGGTCACGCCGGACTTGATGGCGATCAGCAAAGGCCTAACCGGCGGTTACATGCCACTTGCTGCAACGTTGACGACCGACGAAATCTACCGAGCCTTTTTCGGCACATACGAAGAGTTCAAAACCTTCTTCCACGGCCACAGCTATACCGGCAATCCGCTCGGCTGTGCCGTGGCTCTAGCTAATCTCGAAGTCTTTCGCCAAGGAAAAACCCTCGTGCGGTTGCCACGAAAGATCAGGGCGATGGCACAGTGGCTAAAGACATTCACAGAAATGTCCCATGTCGGAGACATCCGCCGGCGGGGATTGATGGTAGGAATTGAGCTAGTGCTAGATAAGAAGACCGGAGAGCCCTACCCCCCTGGCGCCAGGGTCGGTTACCGCGTCGCAGCGGCAGCACGAACACGAGGGCTGATGATCAGACCGATCGGGAATGTTCTCGTGCTGATGCCGCCACTGTCGACGTCCAAAGAGGAATTAAAAAGAATGGTGGAGCTCTTGAAGGATTCCATAAAAACTTTGACCTAGGCCGAGAATCGTTTCATCGCGATGTTTCAGGGCGTAGAAGAGTCCAAAGAGAGACGAAATGACCACGTGTGATTGCCTCCTCATCGGCGGTGGAGTGATCAACCTGCGCATCGCCCGCGAACTCAGAAGACGTCGGCCGAATGCCGGCATTATTCTTATCGAAACAGAGTCCTCTTGCGGCGCGCACGCCAGTGGGCGCGATAGCGGAGTTCTCCTCGCAGGATTCTACTATTCACCTGATAGCCTGAAAGCAAAGTTACCCGCCTCGGCAATGAGCAACTGACCGCTTGTGCGAGGAAAACCGAATCCCGCTCAATAAGTGCGGCGAGTTCGTTGTGGCCTAAGATGCCGGCGATTTGAAATCGCTTGACGAATTGTTTCGCCGAGGCCAGGCCAACGGAATTGCACTACAAGATTTGAAGGAGACAGAAGCCAAAACGATTGAGTCTCGCTTCAAGACGTACCAACGGGCCCTCTTTTCGCCCCGTACATCACGGTAAATCCACGGCACGTGGTGGGTGCGATTCAAGAAAATACTCTCTGTGAGGGTATCCAGACTCACTTCGGCACGGCCTATGTTGGACAGGACAATCGGCGAGTTCGTACCAACCAGGACCGTATCGAGGCGGGATATCGTCAATGAGACAGGCTTGTACGCCGACAAGATTGCCATGGACTAAGGGTTCTCGGAAAAATATCGCGTACTTCCCTTCAAAGGTCTCTACCTCTATTCAAATGAGCTGCTTGGTTCGATCAACACCAATATTTATCCTGTTCCGAACCTCAGGAATCGTTCCTGAGTGTTCACTTCACCATGATGGCAGAAAGGGAAGCCAAGATCGGTCCAACGGCTATTCCTGCCTTCTGGCGCGAGAATTACGAGAGGTTCAGCAATTTCTGGATGGGCCAACTGATCGAAGTCGCCGGTCGTGGGTTAGGCCTGCTCACGGGAGCACAGTTCGACTACCGACGCCTCGCCATGGAAGAGATTTTTAAATATTCCTGGAGCAAGATGGCCTCACTAGTCTCAGTGCACGCCGGAGGCGTGGACGAGATAAATTATCAAAAATTGGACCGATCCTGAATCAGAGCCCAACTTCTAGATATCACCAAGAGAAAACTTGAAATGGATTTTGTGCTGGAAGGCGACGACCGCTCCATGCATGTGCTGTACACCATCTCCCCCGCCTTCACCTGTTGTCTTCTGTTCGCGAGCTATGTGTGCGATCGCATCGGCACCGCGCTCGGATAAAACTCGCCTGGATTAGCACAGACGAATCTCCCCACCCACAGCAATTTGCAGGCGTTGGGATGCGCTATTTCTATCCAGAAAGATTTCCAGTTTACCGCAACTGTTGATGAGCGCGGATGGAGTGTCGCATCTCCCTTCACTGTAGCTGGCCACCAACCCGATAATGGCACACGGCCCGGCATGAATCGTCAGGTGCCGTCGTCCCGCCGCCCTCAGAAATTCCTGTATATGCTTCTCCGTAATATTCGAAATGAGATTGCCAAATCGATCGACATACTCGATCTGTCCGAGCAACGCTTTACCCTGTCGGATCGGATCAGCGATCGAACGCATGACGGGATCATCGATTACTCGTCCGAATGACGAAACAGCCTCCCCCTTGGCGAGCCAGGCTGCAGCCGGCGCAAAAAGATCCCGCCCATCGAACGTGGCCCCTTCCAATTGAAGGCGGTATTGTGCAGCCTCGATCTGCCTGATCTCCAGGTCACGCTCCTCTCGCAGCACACGACTTAACAGTCCGTTATCGGGTGCAAGAAAGTAATACCGCGAAGTCGCTATCAGGATCGGCCGTCTGGTGCTTCCGACGCCAGGATCGACGACGCACACATGAATCGTCCCATCAGGGAACGAACGATAACAGGAATAGAGCATGTACCCGGCTTCTTCGATCTGGTAGGAAGCGATCTGGTGGGAGAGATCGACGATATGAACATCGGGGTGAATCGACAAAATCACCCCTTTCATGCTGGCGACAAAATAGTCACGGTCACCGAAGTCGGTCAGCAGGGTGATGAGGGGACGTGCCGTCGGCATCTTCTAGGAACATTGATGGGTGATGGGTGATGGGTGACGAGTGAACATCAGCCGAACAGAATTGGCTGCGCCTTTCTTGATCGCCTCTCGTTGCACATCGTGCATGATGGCTTCACAGCTCATCAAAGCGAATCTCTACAACTTTGTACTCGACCACCCTCACCGGGGTCTTCACTTCGACAAGGTCCCCGACTCGCTTACCGATGAGCGCGCGCCCGACCGGCGACTGCACAGAGATCTTGTTGAATTTCATGTCGGCTTCGTCTTGACCAACGAGCGTATATTGCTTCTTCGACTGAGACTCCTGCTCGATCACTGACACGGTCGCGCCAAAAACCACGGTGTTGGTGGTCCGTCCCGTAATTTCCACCACGCGGGTGTCGGCGATTTTGCTTTCGATCTCAGCGATCCGCGACTCAACGAATCCCTGACGATTCTTGGCCGCGTCGTATTCGGCGTTCTCGCTTAAATCGCCATGCGTACGGGCTTCCGAGATTGCTTCGATGACTTTTGGCCGCTCGACCTTCCGCAAACGATCCAATTCGGCTTTCAGTGCGTCATACCCCTTTTTCGTAATCGGTGTCGGCATGCCTGGCTAGATCCTGGGAAATCTAAACCCGATGATACTCTTGCAATGACCGAATGGATAACTCTTTTCTGAGAATCGCCTCGATCCCCATGGCTGCTGCTCGCGCTCCTCTCATCGTAGTGAAATAGGGTACGCCGCAATGGAGGGCTTCCCGCCGAATCGACCGCGAATCCATATGAGCCGATGCGGTCCCTACGGTGTTCACCACCAGGGCCACCGATCCGTCCCTGATATGGTCGACGATGTGGGGCCGGCCTTCATTGACCTTATTGACCGTCTCCGCATCGACCCCTTGCTCCCTGAGATAAGCGGCCGTTCCGCTGGTTGCTTGGATTTGAAACCAAAGTTTCCGCAATCGCCTGGCCACATTCAATACGACAGGACGATCAGACTCTTTCACGCTGATAAAGACAGTTCCTGACTTTGGCAGAACAGCGCCGGCCCCGGCCTGCGACTTGGCAAATGCCCAACCGAAATCACTATCGATGCCCATCACCTCTCCGGTCGATTTCATCTCTGGGCCTAACAGAACATCCACACCAGGAAACTTGTTGAATGGGAAGACCGCTTCCTTGACCGAAAGATGCACCGGCTGAGGAGCCTTCGTAAACCCGAGGTCCTTGAGGGTTCTCCCGATCATCACCTTCATCGCCAACATGGCCAGTGGTACCCCGATCGCTTTGCTGACGAACGGCACAGTTCGAGATCCGCGTGGATTCACCTCTAGGACATAGACCGTCTTGTCTTTCACGGCAAACTGCGCGTTCATGAGTCCGATCACACCGAGCTCCAACGCCAGCACTTGCATGTGACGCTCAATGTCACGCACAATTGCCTTCTCCAACGTATACGGAGGCAGCGAGCAGGCTGAATCGCCCGAGTGAACTCCGGCTTCTTCGATATGCTCCATGATCCCCGCCACCACAACCGACTTTCCGTCTGATATGGCGTCCGCATCGACTTCAATGGCATCAACCAGGTACTTATCGATGAGGACGGGATGTTTGGGCGAGGCCTTTACTGCTGAACTCATGTACTCTAAAAGACAGGTCTCATCAAATACGATCTGCATCGACCGCCCGCCCAGCACATAGGAGGGACGGACTATGACCGGATAGCTGATCTTGCCGGCAATGCATGTAGCTTCGTCGACGGATCGGGCCATCTCACTCTCCGCTTGCCGCAGACCGAGCTTGGTCAAGAGATAACGGAAGCGCTCTCTGTTTTCCGCCAAATCAATCGCGTCAGGACTGGTGCCAAGAATTTTGACGCCGGCTTTGGACAGCGGGAGGGCCAGCTTCAGGGGAGTCTGCCCGCCAAACTGCAACACCACTCCCATCGGCTTCTCCCGATGCACGATATTTAAGACATCCTCTTCCGTGAGCGGTTCAAAGTAGAGCCGATCCGACGTGTCATAGTCCGTACTTACGGTTTCCGGATTGCAATTCACCATAATCGTTTCGACCGCTTCTTCCCGAAGAGCCATCGCCGCATGCACACAGCAATAGTCGAATTCGATCCCTTGCCCGATGCGATTGGGCCCCCCGCCAAGAATCACGACCTTTTTCCGATCCGATGGCCGGGCCTCACATTCGCTTCCATAGGTGGAATAGAGATACGGCGTATGGGCTTCAAACTCTGCCGCACAGGTATCCACGCGTTTATACGTCACCGCCCTCGCGATTTTCTCCCCTCGTCCGCCTTCCATGCGTGTTTTACGGACATTCGCCGGCTCCATTCCAAATAATTGCCCGATCCGATCATCCGAGAATCCAAGTTCTTTCGCCTCCCAGAGTAACCCGTCGGCCATCGCTGCAGGTGCCCTGTTGGCCTGGCCCACAAGCTTTCTCTCAAACTCGATGAGGTCTCTGATCTGCTCCAAAAACCAAGGGTCAATCTTCGTAGTCGCAAAGAGCTCTTCGTTGGTGATTCCCAACCGAATCCCATCGGCGAGATACCATAGTCGTTCCGGCAGCGGTGTACGAAGCAGCCGACGGATTTTCTCCAGCGCCTCTTGCTGATTGAACTCCGAAGGAATCTCCCGATCAATTCCTACCCGCGAGGCCAATCCATTGAGATCCAGTTCCAGCGAACGAATGGCTTTCTGCAAAGCTTCCTTAAACGTCCGCCCTATCGCCATCACTTCACCGACTGACTTCATTTGCGTCGCCAATGTCGGATCGGCGCCCTTGAATTTCTGGAACGCAAACCGTGGGATCTTCACCACCACATAGTCGATTGTTGGTTCAAATGAGGCTTTCGTCACGCCAGTGATGTCGTTGGTGATTTCATCCAAGGCGTAGCCGACCGCCAGCTTCGCAGCGATTTTCGCAATTGGGAACCCCGTCGCTTTCGACGCCAGCGCCGAACTCCTCGAGACCCGGGGATTCATTTCGATGATGACCATCTCCCCATCCGCCGGATTGATCCCAAACTGGATATTCGATCCACCCGTATCGACCCCGATTTCTCTGATAATACTGAGCGCCGCATTCCGCATCCGCTGGTACTCTTTATCGGTCAACGTCATGGCCGGTGCGACCGTAATGCTGTCGCCGGTATGCACGCCCATCGGATCGAGATTTTCGATGGGACACACAATCACGACGTTGTCCTTGCGATCGCGCATGACCTCCAACTCATACTCTTTCCACCCAATAACCGATTCCTCGATCAGAACTTGGCTGACCGGACTCATGGCCAACGCCCAATCAATCAGCTCCTCAAGCTCTTCTCGACCGTAGGCGATGTTCCCGCCGGTTCCTCCCATCGTGAAGAAGGGACGAATAATGACAGGGAATCCTACCGTTTTTAGGATCGCGACCGCTTCATTGCGATTATGCGCCGTGCCGCTCGTGGGTACGCGTAGTCCGATCCGCTGCATCGCCAGCTTGAAGGCTTCCCGATCTTCTGCTTTATGAATAGCTTCTGCCGACGCACCGATGAGCTCGACGCCATACTTTTCAAGGACTCCGCGTTTGACCAATCCCACCGTCGTGTTGAGCGCCGTCTGTCCTCCCATGGTGGGGAGCAACGCGTCGGGCCGTTCACGCTCGATCACTTTCTCCACCACATCTAACGTAATCGGCTCCACGTACGTCCGATCAGCCAGCTCCGGATCCGTCATGATCGTGGCTGGGTTGCTGTTGATCAGGATGACTTTATAGCCTTCCTCCTTGAGAGCCTTACACGCCTGTGTTCCCGAATAGTCGAATTCACAGGCTTGGCCGATGACGATAGGGCCGGAACCGATCATTAGAATGGACCCAATATCTGTACGTTTCGGCATGAAGCCCCTATGGCTTGGTTAGCTGGACTGCGGCATGGGTCCGATAAGAGGCCGGAAGGGGACTAGTGTGGGCTGACCGCCTCCTCCAGGACCTCGGTAGTGCTGCATCGCATCAAGCAGCCAGGCTTCTATCTGATTGATGCGCGTCAAATCGGATGGGTGAGTAGACAGAAACTCTGGAATGGCTTGCTGCGATCGGAAACAGACCTTGCCGATCATCTGCCTGGGACACCCGCTCATCCGCTCCCAGAACGGTACCGACTCACGAGGATCATAGCCCGCCTCGGCCATCAGTCGGAGTCCGATGTAATCCGCTTCGGACTCCTGCTTCCGATTGAACGGCAATGTCACGTTTACTCCGTAGGCGCTCAACAATCCTTGGATCGCGCTTCCTCCCGCCTGACCCGACGCTGCGGCGCCAATGGCTCCCAACTGGGCGATTTGGTCGATAATGCTTCGGCTCATCCGTTCAACCCCGTGGCGCTGAAGCGCGTGCGCCACTTCGTGCCCCATTACCGTGGCTAAACCCGCCTCACTTTTCGTCACCTTGAGAAGACCGGTGAAGATCGCCACCTTTCCGCCGGGCAACGCGAAGGCGTTGATCATCTTGTCATCCTCGATGACGGCAAACTCCCACTGATACTCCGGCTTATTGGCTGCCTTCGCAATCCGCTGCCCGACACGTTGTACCATTTCATTGATTTCCACATTCTCGCTGAGGCGGGCTTGACGCAGCACCTCACGGTACGCCTGTAGTCCAAACTGCAGTTCCGTTTCCTCCGAGAAGAAGATCAGCTGATCACGCGCAGTTCCCGGCGCGCGATAACACCCCCCCAGCGTCGAGACGAGGCCGGCTGCCACTCCCATACCAAATACAGCGTGCAGACCCACCACGCCTCGCGCGCCGAGGGACAGGAAAGCACGGCGGTCGACTAGCGTCGAGAAAAATCTGTTGCTCTCGTGATCCGTTGACTGTGTCATTGGAGCAGCTCCAGAGATCACCAGATCGTCAGATCAATAAATTCAACGTTACGGCATCCACAGGTACATGAACTGTGGCGTTCCCCCTCGGACAAACGACATCAGATCAAGATTACCGAGACTTGTCAGCGAACTAGGCGCCACCAGCTTGGAATACACATTGTTCGAGTACTCACCGGGACGTTTGTACGTGATCACCCGGGCTTCCGTCAGATCCGCATTCTTCTTCGCCAGTTCAACGGCATCTTCCAAATAGCCAATCTCATCAATCAAACCCAACGCCTTTGCTTGATCCCCGGTATAGATTCGTCCATCAGCCAGTTTCTTGATCTGATCTATCTGCAGATGAGGCCGCCCTTCCTGCACGACGCTCAAGAAGCGTTGATAGAATGAGTCGATTAGTCCCTGGAAGATGGCTCGTTCTTCCGTGGTCATGGTCCGGAACGGTGAGCCCATATCCTTGCGCGGCCCCGACGTGATCGCGGTGGCTTCAAGCCCCACTTTCTCCAACAGGCCGCGCGCATTGATCGTAAGCATGATCACGCCGATGCTACCCGTGACTGAGGAGGGATGCGCCAACACCGTGTCTGCCGCGGTAGCAATATAATAGCCCCCCGATGCACCGACGTCCATGATCGACGCGACGATGGGAATCTTCCGAGAAGCTTTGAACGTCTTGAGTTCGTGGTGAATGATATCTGACGCCGTCACCGTACCGCCCGGCGTGTTGATACGGAGCACGACGGCCTTCACCCTCTCATCCTGCGCGGCCTTGGTCAGCTGCTCTTTTACGCTCGCGATGAGATTGGGGGTAGGCACGAATCCGTTCCTGTCCTCGGAACTAATCACACCGGAAATCTCAATAAGCAGCACTTTCGCCTTCCCCACGCCGCTGACCTGTGTTTCTTGGAGAGGCCCTGGGCCGGGGAAAAGCGGAAAGTTGAAGGTACAGCCCTGCATCAACAGTCCGACGAGCAATACAACCGCGAATCGACTACGCATGATGTCTCTCCATAAGATGGACGAATTCCTCGAACAGATAGGCGGAATCATGAGGCCCAGGGGCTGCCTCCGGGTGGTACTGGACCGAAAACACCTGGCGATCCGTGCACACCATGCCTTCAATTGAGTGATCGTTCAAGCTGAGATGAGTGATCGACAGCTTCCCATATTTGCTCTCGACCACCGGGGGGCTCTTCGGCACCTCGCTGAACGACTTGGGCATCTGGACCGCAAAGTTATGGTTCTGCGAGGTAATCTCCACCTTTCTCGTCCGAAGGTCAATCACAGGATGATTCACTCCGTGGTGACCGAATTTGAGCTTATCGGTCTTGAGGCCGAACGCGAGGCCAAGAATCTGGTGGCCCAAACAAATGCCGAAGATCGGATAGCGGCCAATCAACATCCGTACAGTCTCCATCGCATAGGGGACGCCTTCCGGATCGCCAGGCCCATTGGAGAGGAAAATTCCATCGGGCTTGAGCGCCTCGACCTCAGCCGCTGATGTCGATGCCGGAACCACCATGACTTGACAACCAACATCGACTAAACGTCTCAGGATATTCTCCTTGATGCCAAAATCATACGCAACTACTCGCCAAGACCTGCGTGCGTGTAATCTCAAGCTGGCCTCGTGGGAATCCGGAACCCAGTCGCCAGATCCTGCCTGCCATTCATAGGAGCATTGACACGTGACTTCGGCTGCCAAATCTCGCCCGATGATGCTAGGAGCATCCTTCGCTTTCAGTACCGCACGGGCATGGTCAAGATGACTGTGCGTAATGACTCCTTGCTGCGATCCATGTTCCCGCAAATGTCTAGTCAAGGCTCTGGTATCGAGCCCCTCAATGGCCACGACTTTCGCTTGCGTAAGATACTCGTGAATCGTCTGCCGACTCCGCCAGTTGCTGGCAAGACGGCTAGCTTCCATCACCACAAACCCCTCTGCCCAAAGCCGGCGAGATTCGATGTCCTCGGGTGTCACACCATAATTTCCAATATGGGGACACGTCATCGTAATAATCTGTCCTTTGTAGGACGGATCAGTCAGCACCTCCTGATAGCCGGTCATGGCGGTATTGAACACCACTTCGCCGACGGTTTCACCCTCATAGCCGAGGGCACGCCCTCGGAACACTGTCCCATCTGCAAGGGCAATCAATGCTGGTTTCATACTGGTCGCTCCATCCGACTGATCCACGTCCGTACCCGTACTCCCATCGATGTGAACCCTAGCCTGCATTATTCGCGAACGCTGCTGCAATCACGAATTCGCGGCTGCGACAAGCTCGGCACCGTGTGGGCTCTCCGCCCGGTCAGTCGACATCTTGGTCAAGGATGCCTCCCTTCCCCATGGCTCCGCGCATCCGTCGCGCGTCGCGACTCCGCAACTTAGTGGCGAACCGTCATGAATAATGCGGGCTAGGCATAAATTTACCATGTCGAGTGTGCAAACCGGCATACGAAGGGCGGTTTCAAGTTCCACGTACAACGAGTGAAGATGATGCAGCCGCACAAAGAGCTCCAGTGGTATGGCCCAATTGAGACAGTGTCTCGGGCGGATATTGAGGCAATGGGCGATGGTGCTCGACTCGCGCCGGGTGTAGCCCGACCAGTTGGTGCCCTTGGTCAGATACTGGCGTAGCACGCCGATTGGAGTTCTCGTTGGTACCACGTTCCCACGGGCTATGCGGAACGGTAAAGAAGATCCGGACTGCGAGCCGGCGCGTCAGGCACTCGTGCTCAGCCGACTCTTTACCTCGATCATAGGTCAGCGGGTTGAGCAGCGGGGCAAGAACGTGCTGGAGCTTCTTCGTAATGCCGGAGTAGGCACTCCTCGCATCCGTCCCATCGAGCCGTGCAAGGAGGACCATGCGCGACGTCCGCTCCAGGAGGCTGCCGACGGACGAGCCATTCCGTGTCCCCTTGATATGGTTGCCTTCCCAGTGGCCAGGCGTGGTGTAGGTCGCGACCTCCACCGGATGGTCGGCATGTGGCGTCCTGTGGGGGATGTGACCGCGTCGATCTTGTACCATGGCACACGAGGCCAGAGCGCCTTGCGCACCTGGCGCAGGGCTCCACGTGGCAGTACATTCAGCGCCACACAGACAGCGCCACACAGACGGTCTCTGCCAAGAGATGTTTCCGCATGTCGCTGGGGTACTCGTGTCGGATACGTCCGGCAAGCTGCTCGGGCAAGAAGCCCCGGGCCAGACCTGTCCAAACATAGCGCCACCGACAGGGGTCCAAGAGTGTGCGCGGCTGCCGCGGCTGACGCACCCGAGCCTCCACCCGCGTCTGCGCTGGGCTGGCACGAAAAGGGCCGCGCATCGCTTTGCAGGCAAACTCGCGGCTCACGGTGCTGGACATACGCCCCAACACTATCGCCATCGTCCTCAGCGAATGGCCGTGGACCAGTCCCAGGCTCAGACTCCCACGTTCTTTGACACTCATGTGCGTGTAGCATTGCTTTGGTATGGCAACACCTTAGTCGATCAGGGCTTGAAGTGTTGCACTTGGAGTTGGGACTCTAGGAGCATAAAATAAAAAGTACAAACGCCCCTTTCCTGCCCTCCCCTGCCTTCAACGCAAACTCCTTAGTTCGGTATAGGCTACCAACGGATGCAGATCGAAGATGCTGATTCCCGCAACGCACACCATGCATCCCAAAGATTGGTCCCTCAGCACTCGTCACCGCGTAGCCCGATGGTACATACCACCTGCACCAGGCTACCCTGCCAACCAACACAACAATCGATCCAAGAACTAATCGATTGTAGAGTTCAAACGCACGCATGAAGAACAAACCTCAGGATTCCTGTCCGCAGAAGGTATTCAACACGGCAGGAAGGACCGACGCCACCAACACGATCAACCCTCCAATCTAAATGGCCAGCGCCACTCACTCACCGAAAAGACCGATCACGAACCCCCATCACACACACTCCTCGCCCTAAGGGCTACCGTTCAGTTCTGCTAGACTCGTACACCATGCGCCCACCCACAATCGTCTTTTTCACCCGCCCCTTGACCTTCCATCCAACAAAGGGCGTGTTTCGACTCAACGAACGGAACTTGCTCGGGTCAACCTCCCATTGTTCGTGCTGATCGACAATCACCACATCGGCATCCGCACCAACGGCGAGCGTCCCCTTTTTGAGACCAAAAGCGACCGCCGGAGCAGAGGTGAGCTTCTCAACCGCTTGCTCCAACGACAGCACCCCTTCATCCACCAACCCCAACGTCAAGGAGAACGCTGTCTCAAGCCCAACAATCCCAAATGGGGCTTCCGTAAAATCTTGCTGCTTCTCCTGTGCAGCATGCGGAGCATGGTCAGTTGCGATCACATCGATCGTGCCGTCACGTAATCCTTCCTTGATCGCATGGACGTCGTCCCATGTACGCAGTGGAGGATTCATCTTCGCATGGGTGTTGTATCCGCGAACCAGTTCTTCCGTGAGCATAAAGTGATGGGGGCAGGCTTCCGCCGTGACTTTGATCGCTCGGGCCTTCGCCTCCCGCACCATCCGAACAGATCCGGCAGTGCTAATATGCGCGAGATGGAGCCGTGCCCCGGTCAACTCCGACAGAGACAGATTACGCGCGACCATCACATCCTCTGCCGCAGCCGGAATACCGGGCAGTCCAAGCTCGGTGGAGACCAGACCTTCGTTCATGCAACCACCTTCAGCTAGGAGTAGATCCTCGCAATGATCCACAACCGTGAGATCGAACGCCAGCGCATATTCCATCGCCCGGCGCATCACCAGGCTATTCATCACCGGTTTCCCATCATCGGAAATCGCTACGCAGCCGGACTGTCGCAGATCGCCGATTTCCGCCAGCTCTTTTCCCTCCGAGCCTTTCGTAATGGCTCCGACAGGAAACACGTTCGCGAGGTCCGCCAGCCGAGCTCGCTCCAGCATAAACTCCGTCACTGCTTGATTATCATTCACCGGATTGGTATTGGGCATACAACAGACCGTCGTAAACCCGCCCACCACCGCTGCCGCGCTACCGCTCTGAATCGTTTCCTTGTACTCAAATCCAGGTTCTCGGAAATGGACGTGAAGATCCACCAACCCAGGAAGCACGAGTTGCCCGTTCGCCTGAATGGTTGTGCCTCCGGAACGAGCCGACAAATTAGGTCCTACCGCTGCAATCTTGCCCTGCTCAATCAACACATCACCCATCCCGACAAACCGGCCTGGGTCAACCACGTACCCGCCTTTAATCAGAATGCTCACGATTTAGTTTGCTCCTGACATAAGATAAAGAATGCCCATGCGCACAGCCACGCCGTTCGCCACTTGGTCAAGGATCACGGATGAAAGACTGTCCGCGACATCCGGCGCAATCTCTACCCCGCGATTGATCGGTCCCGGATGCATGACAATCGCGCCAGGGTCAGCCAACCGGACGCGTTCAGCTGTCAATCCATAGAGTCGCGCGTACTCACGGATAGTTGGAAAGAGCGCTCGCCCCTGCCGCTCCAGTTGCAGGCGGAGCATCATGATCACGTTCACCCCGCGTAAGCCCTCATCCATGTTGTAATGGACCTTCGCCTCAAGTTTCTCGACACCACAGGGCATCATCGTAGGCGGCCCCACCACACGCACCTCCGCTCCGAGTTTGGTGAGCGCATAAATGTTTGAACGAGCCACGCGGCTGTGCGAGACATCTCCGACGATCGCCACCCGTAGTCCCTCAAAGCCCATCCCCCGTTGGCGAATGGTATAGAGATCGAGCAACGCCTGCGTGGGATGTTCGTGCCATCCATCACCGGCATTGATTACTGAGGATTTCACCCCACGCGCTAGAGTTTCCGCGGCTCCGGCCGAGGAATGGCGCAGGACAATGATGTCCGCCTGCATGGCCTCAATATTGCGGGCGGTATCGAGGAGAGTCTCTCCCTTGATCACGCTGCTCGAGGACGGGGAGAAGTTGATCACATCTGCGCTTAACCGCTTGGCGGCCAGCTCGAACGACGTCCGCGTTCTGGTACTTGGCTCAAAGAACAGGTTCACCACCGTCCGCCCGCGCAACGCCGGCACTTTCTTGATCTCGCGACCCGTGACTTCCTTGAATGAATCCGCCGTCTCAAGGATGAGCTTGACCTCATTCACCGACAGGGGGACCAGACTCAGCAAATCTTTGCGCTTGAGGCTCACGGCATCCTCTGCTTCACGTCTTCAAGATGACCACCCGGTCATCTTCCCCGCTCTCTTCAAGTAGAACCTGGGCCTCTTCTTCGCGCGAGGTAGGAAGATTCTTACCGATGTAATTAGCTTTAATCGGTAACTGGCGATGGCCGCGATCGACCAGGACCGCCAAATGAATTTCCTCCGGCCGCCCGAGATCCATCAAACCATCCATCGCCGCGCGAATCGTTCTTCCGGTGAATAACACATCATCAACCAGCACCACAACCTTGTCCGTCATATCGAAAGGCACAGACGTTTTTCTCAACACCGGCTGATCCTTACGAAGAGCGAGGTCATCGCGATAGAGTGTAATATCCAATTCCCCGATGGGGACCTGCACGCCTTCAATATTTTGGATTCGCTTCACGAGTCGATGGGCGAGATGAACGCCACCCGTTCGAATCCCGACCAACGCCAAGTCTTTCACACCCTTGTTGCGCTCCAAAATTTCATGGGCAATACGGGTCATCGCGCGGGCGATGTCGCCGGCGTCCATGATGAGCCGTTCAGGCCCTCGCTCTTTCGTCGCTTCGGTCATCGTCTGTTTTTAGGCATAAAAAATCCTCCTTACCCCCGGTGGATAAGAAGGTAGCTCGTTTCACAGGTGCACAGTTCGTAGCACGTCATCGTCGGCTCCTTGCTCACCTCACTGGATGAGCGTTAAAGGTATCCTCATTTTAATGGGGCCACTCCTCCCTGTCAAGACACTGAATCAAAGAGCTCAGCACACGAAACCTTGTTTACAACACCATGCCTGTGGCAAAGACCTTGGACGAAGACTTCTCGAGGGTCACCATGGCGTTCGAGATGCTCCCCACAAAGGCCATCTCCAACTCGACCTTCATCGGGGCCAACGTGCATTTAAGGATAATGAGCCCTTCAGGTACGCTGTCGACCAATAATACTTTTCGCACGCCCCCCAGGGGAAAAAGCAAGACTCTTCACATTCTGTATCGGAGACCAAGGGGTCAGACTTAATCCCCTGCCAGTTGAAACAGGATGAGGAGAGGGTCCTCATGGGAATGTGATTTCTTCGAGGGTAAACTGCTTGGGGAGCAGAACAGGTAGAACTAGGCCAATTGGATCGCCACGCTTGATGGTCGTGGGCTTATCAAGCTGAAGGAGAAAGTTTGCGGTAAAGGCATCATATCCTTGTAGCCAGTCATAGACGTTCGGGGTCCGCTTGTATTCCTGCGTCTTGATCCCCTCCCACACGTGATAGGTGCGCTCTGGATAGTGATAGAAGCGATTGGGAATGTCCTTCATCATCAATCCAACATGCTTGGGATAGTAGAACCGGATCCCGCAGCACAATTTCGGGAACCCGCTGTTCAGAATGAGATCGATGTACGTTCCAGAGAAGGACTTATAGCCAAGCAGACGCTCCTCCGGCAAGATCGGCGGGGCCTGCCATTTTACACCCTCGGCAGTTCGACGAATTTTACAATCCGCGGGCGACCGAATCAGCCAGCCATACTGGCCCACCATTCGCACAGGGCCGCAATCGTCGGGAATCACCTTGTAGCCGCCGACGACCAGATTGCGTTGCTCATCCAACGTCATGCCGGACAAGAGGGGCCGATGCTGGTGAAAGTCGAGCTTCAACCGCTCTGGTGCGAAGGCCGTTGAGTACTCACGCTCCCAGTAAATGACGAAGTTGTCGCCGGACTCGTCTCCCGGATCCGTTTTCTGCTGGAAGTCGTTCATATTGTGACCCAACCAAATTCTAACTCTCGGCGCAACCGGGCTAACCCGCATTATTCACGAAGGTTCGTCCCGAAAGCGTGCAGACGCGAAGCGAAACGCGTACTCGCAGACGTGAAGCCTTGAAGCATACTCGTGCAGTATGTCGAAGGGCTGAACCGCGAGACTGCCCGTCATAGCCGCGTATCCGCGCTTGTAGCAGTAGCTTCATGAACAATGTGGGCTAGGACTGCCTGACATGGAACAGCGTGAGCCCCGCTTTCACTCTGGCCTTCGGCAAGATCGTCTTGTGCATGCGAAATGTCGGCAGCGTTTCGACCAATTCTTCCCAACAGATCCGCAGCCTCTGCTGCACGAGTGACTCCCGAAGCCCGACGGGTCCAACGATAAACGCGTTCCCGCCTGGTTGCAAAACCTGCCGCAATCTGGTGATGATTGCCGTCAACGCGGCTGGGGAACTGAACGAGTCATAGGGCTGCCACTGATAGACGAGATCGTAGGGCTGTTGACTCGCTATGGTCTCCTCCCACACTGCAGCCGGCACAAAGCGGATTCGCTGCAGCCACTCCCACCGCTGTATTTCGGCACATTGGATCCAGAGCTGCTGCGCCTGGCGCTGCGCATAGGGGAGATGGCGGATGCTAGCTGTGTGGTCACGCGGTCGTTCAAAGGATGTACAGGTTGCGATTACCGCGTCCCCGTTATCGATGAGTACCCGTTCTGCCCGCGAGAAGATCATCCCAATCTCCCGGTCCTGCTCCCCTAAATCTTGCAGATAGTCCGCAACGAACGGTTGCGCCGAAAGCTCGCTGATCTCCCGATCATCTTCCGGATAGAACAGCACCGCTCCATACGCCTCAATGGGAGGAACTAAGGGAAGGCCTCTCACAAACACAGTTCGCCAATCGAGAGGACTGACGGGAGTCGTAGCGGAAAGCGCAGGCCCCGTGACCGGCCGATCCATCGTATTCAAAACCTTGTCCTCTGCTCGGTCTCGCAAGACCACATGCTCGCCGCTCGCTCGGAGACTGCGATCCAGCGGCACCACGCGACGACCTGTAGGATTCACGTAAGAGAGGCCTGCGGAGTCCCCCGCAAGCGTGGCCTTTTGCACAACCCCACCCTGCACGGTCAAACAAAGCCCTTGCGTATCATCAAAATACCGGACCGGAGGATGAGCGGCGGGAAGCCAAGTCACGAGATGCGATTTCGTCGGATCCATGAAGAGCGTCAAAATACTTCCACCATCCGGGGCGTGAGGGGTGAAGAAACTGCTGAACAGCTTGAATACCGCTTCAGATGGATAAGTGGGAATACCACGATAACGTAGGGCCCGCGGGGCGGACTGTGACTTGTTTTGGTCGTCGTAGAGCCCGCGAATCAGTTCGAACGCCGCGGAGCCGGTTCCAGGCAGCAACGACTTGAACAGTTCGACCACGGGGAGAAAATCGATGTGGTCCCAATGCATGGCTCCTATGCAGGACATGAAACGAGCATGCTCAAAACCCCCGTCTTCCAGCGCGTAAAACACATCTTTCCGATGACGAATTTTCGCTATTCCTTTCTCATCGATACTGAGATCCTCATCCTTATAGAACCACCGCACCTCTTCGATAGAGATTCGTAAGGTCTGAGCGGCCATGGTTCGAAGATCGTCCGGCGTCATTCTCTGCCAGCCCGGCTTCGTGGCCAGATTCAACATGGTTTCATTCACAAAGCCACTCGGCTTTAACCCAACCCACTGGCCCCAATCAAGGCGAAACCGAGCTCTCGCTAGCGAGATACTCCCACTCGCATTCACCTCCCACTCACACTCATGTAAGGGATGGCCTGTCGGATCTGTTGCAAAAAATCGCCGTCCATCCGGGCGATAGTACACCAGATGACCAGTCGAGAGGGATTCCACACGTCCCCCGGCCTGTTCAAAATTCCTGGCGAGCGCGCGCGTAGAAGAGAACCAAAGATGACCAGGGGTACTCAGGGCGAACGTAACTGAATCGGAGGGCATTTACTCGCGGATCTGGCCGCTCCCCAGTACGATAAACTTGAAGCACGTCAGTTCCTCAAGCCCCATGGGCCCTCGCGCATGAATCCGCGAGGTACTAATGCCGATTTCAGCTCCGAGACCGAACTGATAGCCGTCATTGAGTCGAGTGGAGGCATTCACGAGGACGGCACTCGCATCGACTTCTTTGAGGAACCGCATCGAACGACCATAGTCTGACGTGATGATGGCTTCCGTATGCCGCGACCCGTACTGAGCGATGTGCTCCATCGCCTCGTCCATATTCTTAACGATTTTCACCGCAAGAATCAGGTTGAGAAACTCTTTCCCGTAGTCCTGCTCGATTGCCAACTTCGCTTCGGGAAACAACTGGCAGGTCTTAGGACACCCTCGAATTTCAACCTTCGCTGCCACGAGACTCGCGGCCAGCTTCGGCAGCAGCGTCCGCGCAATCGAGTGATGGATGAGCAACGTTTCCATAGCATTGCAGGTCGAGGGCCGCTGAGCCTTAGCATTAATGCAAATCGATTCAACCATCACGGGATCCGCTGTAGAATCCACGTACACGTGGCACACCCCTGCATCGTGCTTCACCACGGGAATGGTCGAGTGCTCGGCAATAATCTTCATGAGCGATTCACCGCCACGGGGAATGATCAAGTCGATGAACCGGTCTTGCTTGAGCAATACCGGCACCAATTCACGCTCGGGTCGCCCGACAAATGTAATGGCACCTCCAGGAACACCGGCCTTTTCAGCCGCCTCGGACAGGATGGCAGCGATCGCTGTGTTGGAATAAATCGCTTCGCTGCCGCCACGCAACACACAGACGTTGCCGGATTTGAGACAGAGCGCCGCCGAATCTGCAGTCACATTGGGACGCGACTCATAAATAATCCCGATCACGCCGATGGGCACACGTATACGTCCAACTTGCATCCCGTTCGGTCTCGTCCACATGGAAGGCGTCATCCCCAAGGGATCAGGCAACATCGCCACTTCACGGATACCGGCGGCCATTTCAGCGATCCGTTTCTCCGTGAGGTGCAGGCGATCCGCCATCGTCATTTTCTCCGGTAGGTCCCCAAACGATTCGAGATCTTTTTCATTCGCCGCAAGAAGCTCTTCCGTCTTTGCCTCGAGTGCCTTGGCCATCGCAAGAAGAGCCTGATTTTTCACTCCCGTTGACAAGGCAGCCAGCTTACCCGATGCACGTTTAGCCTTGGTGAAGAGCTCTTCCACGTACACCGGAATCGGTTTCAGCTTCGGCTCTGGTTTAACGTGCTTATCTGGCTTCTGTAGTTCTATTTCCACAGTGTAACCTTCTGGCAACAATCCTTCGGTTTTCTGCTTGCTTGATGGTGTGCACACAAAGCATACCTCGCCTCTCTCAAAGGGGTCAAGGTGACGTCATACCTACGGCGTAGCCACAGGAGAGAAGTTGCTGGTAGTGCAGCATCCGCCGATGACAAAGAACTGGACGGGCTCATCGACCCTCCGGGAGTTGTCGGCTGCCCTAGAGTAGCGGGATACCTGGGGTTGAGTCCCAGCCGTCTCCCCAGTTTTCACATACTTAGCGCCAACCACCTTGGTCGCTGATCGTTCATAGACCAAACCATAGACCAAACTGTAGCCTTGTTCGAGTCGCGTGACGGCATCCCGCAGGCGCGCATCCCACTCAGGACCCCCGTGGGAATAGTTGGCCGTCATGCCAGGCATCCGGTGACCAAGCAACGCCTGACGGAGTTCATAATCGACGCCAAGCCGCTGCAGGCGGGTCGTGAAGGTGTGCCGGAGGTCATGGAACCGAAGGTTCTGGAGCCTTACCCGCCGAACTGTTTCAAGCCAATACTTCTTGAACGCCACGGCGCTGGTCCAGTGGCGAAAGACCCGGCCATCAGCCGGTGAGGGAAGATCCTCAGCCAGTGCACTCAGGGCGATCCGGTTGAGCGGGATTTCCTTGGGGTTCCCTTTGCTCTGACTGACCGCAGGGGGCAGACAAAGCCAATAGCCGTCCTCGCGTTTCTTGATCCACGATCGTTCAATGGTAAGGATCTTCCCCTCTCGTAGTCCCACATTCAGCGCGACCTGAATAATACGCCAGAGTTCGTGTCGGCACTCACGTCTCGACAGGTCCTTCTCCTTGATCGTGCGAAGCGCCTCCAATTCCTCAGCCTCGGCCACTCGCGTTCGTTTGTTCGCCGCGGGCAGATCAACATACGTGAGCCGGTTCCGATCGAGCTTTTCATGACGGACCCCCAAGGTGAGAATCCGCATCAGCACCTGCCACTCACGGCGGATAGTGCCCGCGGTTGCCCCTTTCTTGATTAGCTTTTTGCTGTCAGCGTCAACGATGTCCTGTTTACGATCCAGGATGTACTGCTCGCCGATCGCTTGTGTGACCGAGTGGAGCGACCGACCGCCGAAGAATGGCAACAGATAGTTCTCGATAATACCTGCCGGGCGTTCCCGATCCACCCGGTTTTTAATCGTGAAGCTATTCCAAAACAGCGGGAGCAGATCTTTCATGGTGAGTGGGTGTTGTGCGGCGTGGGCCTGCGGATAGGCGTTCGCGTGGATCGTCTGAATCATAGCGATGGCACGTTGCTGGGCTTCCGCAGAAGAGAGATCGTAGCCGAGAAGGGGGCGATAGCGTTTCCCGTTCCATCGGTAGTCGAGATCGAACGCGAGTCCGTGTCGTTTAGCTCGACGTGTTTTGATGTGAATTTTCATGCGAGCTTCACCGATAGCGAGTGTTGCGATGGTAAATGTGTTCCCTGGCGATGTCTACTACCTGAGCCTCTTGTGGTTCTGAGACCGATACTCTCTCAGTTTTTTCCATGACAGACTTCCCTATGGGGTCTCCCTTCATCCAAGCCAATAACTCTGACCGAAGGAATCGTATCTGTCGTGATCCCGGCAATCGATGGCGAGGAAGATCATGGCGTTGGTAGATCGTCGAGCGTGAGAAGCGGAGAAAGTCTGCCGCTTCAGCCAACGTCATCACTTCGCGGTCAGACACCACGCTTCTCCTAGAGTTGATTGGCACCGGAGTAGCCCCAGACGCCGGGTGAGCCGCCTGGGGCGGCTTGGGTGTGTGTTAATGCCCCACACGGGGGCCGTCACGGATAGCTTATACATCCGTGAACACTCAGATCGCTCCGTTGCCAAATTGATTTCAATTCACCTGCAAACTCTTTCCTTTCCCTTCCCTTCCTAAGCCTTTCCTAACCCACTCTCGCCTAAGCTCCGGTAGGAGATGACCCGGGATAACGTGGCGGATGTTGTGATGGTTCACATTCGATCGGCTCGACGGCTTGGCAAAACAAAACACCCTTTGTTGTCTTCGTGGACTCATCTAGCTCGCGCTCCAGCAACTCGTTCGATCAATTCGACGACCTGAGGCATAGGGTATCCATCATTTTGGGGCACGCTCCAAGCCACCCGGATTTTCCAATACCCATGGAACACGCGAGGCGACATTCGATCATTACGATGTGGCAGGCCACCGTTGGCCTTCACCCAGAGAGCATAATATTTGCAGCGATGGGAAAGATGCTTCGGCAGAGTTGAAAAGAGATAAACCTGGATGCCAGCATATATAGCGGGCTCAATAATCTCGAAACGGAGACGAATCTTCTCCTGACAAAACCATTGGGCGCGCTGAGCGTCACGGAACGCAGCGATATATTCGCCATCCGGCAAGTCCGATTGCGATGGGGGAGCGAGAGGCCACACGCCTTCCTGTTCGGGTTGCCTATCCGTTTCGGCCGTCTGCTTCATAACTTCCCCACCTCAGCACCAATCGTTCTTGAATCGAGAAATTGCTCCCATCGATCACGCCGGATGCGGGAGGTGCGACCGATTTTTGTGATGAGACGGTAAAAGCCGTAACGGTGATTGCAGACCCAGACAGAGAGTGTTGCCGCTCGTATGGTACATGGGTACTGTTCTTCGATTTGTCGAAAGCTGAGGTAGTCTTCTGGTTTCCGGTCAGTGGTATTTGAATTGCCTAGCAGCTCAACTGAGGAATGTAGTTCCATGATTCGCTCCTTGATCTGGTATCGATCGAACTCGGTTCGTCACCGAGTTGTAGGAGCAATGTATAATTGGTCGTGAAGCGAAGTCAATGTAAGTTATTGAATATACTAATAAATATGGCCAATTAGCAGATGTTTATTTGCGCCTCTTAATGGGTAGGTTTTCCCCCGTCGCCCCTAATATGATGGTCCTCGCCTTTTTGTTCGTGAACAGCTTAGGTTTGATGTCCATGGAGGTATCGACTTTTCTCTGACGTTCAAACCTAACAATCATTGCGACATTCGTAATGTCTTTTATTGGGGCGAATCCTACGGAACGGAACTTTGGATTTGCAGCAATGAAGTACTCGTACAGCTTTCGTACAAAGATCACCCAATAAGCATTCCCTCGATCTCGCTTAGCCACCGAGGCTCTGTTGCTCTCCAGTTGCGTCGCCCTTATTGCGAGTTGGTCAAGCAGTTCTACCATCGTAGGCCACTCAGGCAGAAAAGAATGCGCCCAGTCACACCGCTCGTCGCTCTTCATCGTCGCCCATGATGGTGCTCCCAGCTTGCTCGTGACATCTGTCGGAAAGAACTCATATGCTAGCCAGTCCAATTCACCTCTGTAGACTGGAGTGGTCCCATCAGGTGGCAAGATTTGTGGTTCGGTAATCATTGCTGAGAGTTCGTGAGCCGTTTTGGCGATGTCTCCAAATACCTTTCTTTTGGCTTTTGCGATGTCCCCTAGTTTCCTCTTGTCTGTGGCACGAGGAGATCTTTTCTGGCATCTGCCAGAGCATAGATGATGTTCCTCCACAATTTTTCATGGCCCGCATCGCTCTTGATGTACTTCCGAATTGTGTTCCAAGACCTCTCCATCCTTCTGTCATCGAGTAATTTCCCAAGGAGTGATCGGGTGGCGAGAACGACGAATTGTCCAGTGACTTCGGAACGTCGTTCGTAGAGCTTGATGAGAGCTGGTGGGGTGACCTGCCCCCAGTAATTAGGCCACCTGTTCTGTTAGTACGCATGCTTCAGGAGCCGGTGGCCGATAGCCCAAGGCGCTGTGGGGCCGGACGTGATTATAGGTCCGCCGCCAGCGTTCAATGATGACCTGCGCTTCCCGCAGCGTATAGAAGAGTTCCCTGTTTAGCAATTCGTCCCGGAACTTGCCATTGAAGCTCTCGCTATAGCCATTCTCCCAGGGACTGCCCGGCTTGATGAACAAGGGCACGCCGGTCAGCAAGCGATACCAGGCCCGCAGAGCCGTGGCGATAAACTCCGGCCCATTGTCCGAGCGAATGTGTGTCGGACAGCCATGCGTCAGGAACAGCTCCCCCAGTACCTCCTGGACATCGCTTGCCCTCATACGGCGGCGCACCGCAAGGGCCAGACACTCCCGCGTGTATTCGTCCACCACGGTGAGCATTTTCAAGGGCCGCCCATCCCGAGTGCGTTCCATGACAAAATCATACGCCCACACATGGTTCGGATATTCCGGTCGCCGCCGTACGCAGGAACCGTTAGTCAGCCAGAGTCGGCCTCGCTTCGGCTGCTTCTGCGGCACCTTGAGCCCCTCCTGTCGCCCCAGCCGCTCCACGCGTTTGTGGTTCACCCGCCAGCCTTCTTGATGCAACAGCGCGGTGATCCGACGAGACCCATAGCGCCCATACTCACGGGTGAGCGCGACGATCCGCGTCCGCAGAGACTCCTCGTCGTCCGCCTTGATGGGCACATACTGTTGCGTGCCCCGGCATTGCCCCACGACTCGACAGGCCCGGCGTTCAGAGACCGAAAACATGGCCGGCACATGGCAGACCGTTTCTCGGCATCGGGCCGGGCTTAGAAGTTTCCCGCTGCCACCTCCTTCAAAATGCTGTTGCCCGGGAAGAGGTCCGCCACGAGTCGCTTGAGTCGGGCATTCTCTTGTTCCAGGCCCTTTAACCGTTTGGCCTGATCCACGCGCAAACCACCGTACTCTTTCTTCCACCGATAGTAGGTCTGTTCCGTGATCCCCAACTTGCAACAAGCCTCCACCAGTCCAAGGCCTCTGCCCATCTCACTTTCGATCGTCCGCAGATGCCCGATGATCTCCTCGACCGGATACCATTTGCGTGCCATGCCCCCTCCTTCCGTCGGCCGGAATCCTAACGCTACATCCGGCCTGGTTTATAGGGGGCAGGTCAATCCATTGAACGCTGGCGGCGGACCTATAATCACGTCCGGCCCCACAGCGCCTTGGGCTATCGGCCACCGGCTCCTGAAGCATGCGTACTAACAGAACAGGTGGCCTAATCACTGGGGGCAGGTCATGAAGATGCTCACCGTGATGGACGAATACACCCGTGAGTGTGTGGCCATTGCGGTCCGACGCCGCATGAGGACAACCGCTGTAGAGGAGGTCTTGGGCGAACTGTTCCTCACTCGCGGCTGTCCGACCCACATGCGATCGGGACAATGGGCCTGAATTCATCGCCCAGTTGCTGCGACGGTGGGTTGCTCAGCTCGACGTGTCACTCTTGTTCATCGAACCAGGCAGCCCGTGGGAAAGATGGATATGTGGAATCGTTCAACGGCAAATTCCGGTACGACTATCTCAACGGGGAACTCTTCTATACACTGCTGGAAGCGCAGGGGTTGATCGAGCGCTGGCGCCGCCACTACAACACAAAGCGGCCACACAGCTCACGGGGTATCGGCCACCGGCCCCTGACACCGTCACACCCCAACTGGTGTGTGCATGACTAACTTGGAAGGTGGCCTAACAAGTGGGGGGAGGTCAAGAGAAGTGACGTTGAGAACAAAATAAGCATGACCGGCTCCCCTGATTAGAGGACTTTCGTGCTCGTTTTTATACAAATTCCCCACGATTTTTGCAGTAAAAAAGCAATTTATTTGGTACAAAAATAAATGTCTTCGCTGGACATAAGGCAATATTTATTAATGTTATTACCTAAACTTTTCACGTAATCATCAACTTTTACCATAAACCCAACTTCTTCCAAGCGATTTTTGTAATCTTTTCCATATTGTCGTACATGGTTATGTTCACCAAAAAGACGTTTCCTTTCTTAGGCAAAACCACACTCCTATCTTCAAATGTTTTATCGCCTATTATGGGAACTTGCAGAATAGCCCAACCACCAGGTTTTAACACCCGACACAATTCTCTTATTGCTTTTCGGTCATCGACTATATGCTCTAAGACGTGGAAGCATAAAATAACATCATACGTGTTCTTTTGTTGAGGTATGCGTGTAATGTCCATTTTCACCATGGCAATTTCTGAGGATATATCAGCGGTAATGTAGTCGAGATTTGGCATTGACTTAAAAATATTATCGAAGACAAGTTCAGGAGCAAAATGCAGAATTTTCAATTGATCAGAAAAGAAGTTTGTCTTCTCCTTAAGGAATAACCATAATAAGCGGTGCCGCTCCAGAGAAAAACAGGATGGGCACTTTGCGTTCGGGCGAAGATTAGTCCCAAAAGACAGCATTTTTCTGAATCTGCATCCGCAAATAGGACATCTAAATTTAGTACCAAAATAATAGAAACGATAGATGAACTTAATTTTGCATTTTATTTTTTTGTACGTTTCCCAGGGGAGAATTCTCTTTGCTATTGATTTCAAATATCTCATAGTTTTCCGAAAATCGTTATCAATGTTTAACCTTATGCATCATACATGAATTTCGTTATCCCCCAAAATATTTAGCAGATTCTTTTGAACCCGCACGAAACTGACAAGCTCCAGTTGGACAAGTATGGGAAATAGTTACCGATGAGGAACAAGACTGACCCACCGGGAGTTTTTGTACCACCTACCATGGTAGTCCTCAGCTCGCAAGCTGGATGGTTTCGGGAACGGGTGGCTGGCCCCCGAGACTGCGGTGTGGACGGACCGTGTTGTAGTGGCGCCTCCAGCGTTCCGTCAGAATCTGCGCTTCTTTGAGTGTGTAGAACAGCTCGCCGTTCAAAAACTGCGCCCGCATTTTTCCATTGAACGATTCGATATAGCCGTTTTCCCAGGGTATCCTGGTTCGATATAGAGAGGCGCCACCTGAAGCGCCTTCAGCCATTGTCTGAGCGTGCTCGCGATGAACTCCGGCTCGTTATCCGACTGAATATGCGTCGGGATCCCACGACTCGGGAACAGACCAGCCAGGATCAACAGCACGTCGTGCGAGCGGATCCGTCGGGCCACCACCGAGGCCAGACATTCGCGCGTATACTCGTCGAGAATATTCAAGATGCGAAACGGCCGACCGTCCTGCGTCCGATCCGCCACGAAGTCATACGACCAGACGTGATTGCGGTATGCGGCCGCAGTCGGAGACACGACCCATCGGCGCCCCAAAGTCGGGCTCGCTTGGGCTGCTTCATAGGCACTTTGAGACCTTCTTGCCGCCAAATGGTGTACACTCGATCTTTCCCCACGTTCCACCCCTCCTGTCTCACAAGGTCCGTGACCGTGCGATACCCATACCGCCCGTACTCCTTGGCGGGCGCAATGATTCGCTCGCGCAACTGCTCCTGACTCGAGTCCGGCCGTGGCCGGTATCGATAGCAGGACCGGACTTGGCCGATCGCCCGACACGCCCGGCGCTCGTAAACCTGAAGCACAGTCACCGCGTACCCCACAGCCTTCCGTCGGCGGACCAGGCTTAGAAGTTTCCCGAGGCGACTTCCTTTAAGATCGACAGATCATGGGCCTGATTGGCGACGATTCGCTTGAGTCGCAGATTCTCCTGATCCAAAGCTTTCAGGCGCTTGGCTTGATCGACGCGCAGCCCGCCATATTCTTTCTTCCAGCGATAGTACGTTTGCTCGGTGATCCCGAGCTTTCGACAGGCGTCGAGCACCGCCAGGCCTTTGCCGGTGTCGAGCTCAACCGTCCGCAGATGTTGGATGACCTCTTCGGGTGTGTACCGTTTCCTGGGCATGACCGTGACCTGCCTCGTTGCGGTCCAGCCTAACATTCATCCTGGACCAGATTGGCCCGGGCAGGTCAGTCTAACAGCGGAACATTCATGGCTGAACTCCTTATTAAAACAATCCACGTGTTCCAATTTCGGTCGTGTCCCTGCGTTATCGAGATCCATTGCGTGCGTGCGAGCGGTTGAACCGACCCAAGCATTGTTGTCTCAACATGTGGCTCTGCTGCGCTATGTCTCGCAGGTAGCGAATCCAGGGGTATTTGGATTTTCTAAACCATGGCACCTCTATTTCACTTCCACCGTACTTTCTCTTGTATTCACCGCTACCACCCATATCATAGGTCCGAAGACCCTTTTACTTGCCAATCTTCATCGCGTACCAATGCATCGCCTCGTTTGGGTGCAATAATTGATGCTGCCGCCAGCTTGCCCCTCCCCAGAAATTCATCACCCCGTTCATATGTGGGAAAATCCCCGTGGCGATACACCGACCACCTGGATCGAGGGCCCGAAGTAACAGAAGATGCCCCGTGGGATGCACATGTGTGATGAGCTGCCGTACACGTTCAATGCCATATGTGGGCACCAGGCTTTGTTTCGCAACGACATCCTTGAGCTGAGCGTAGTACTCATCAGCAAATCCCAGATCGTGCGCTTCCTCGATGAAGACTCCTTCTTTCTCAGCCTTTCGGACACAGCGGCGGCAGGCACTTGTCATATTGGAGAAAAGCTTATCCTCGTCACGAGTTAGATCAATTTCGAATCCGCGATACACCCGATACTGAAGGTCAAGCCCGCCGAGATCGTTCACAGTCAGGTTCCGATCCATCATCTCCAAATGAGCACATCCTAAGTCCTGAAAGACAAAATCGATCAAGGCCTGGACGGCTCGGCGTGGCTCTGCCCCCGGAGAAAGGGCAAACCCCATATAATCGGCACTCCATCCTGGAAATGGGCTTCCGAGAATACGCAAGCCGAATTTGCGCACAATAAGTCCTGTAAATACTCCCAGAGGTATCTCTCCGTCTTTCAATGTTGCAAAAACAAGTTCACCGTTTTGGGTGTCCGAGAGAAACGCTAGCCAAGCAGTCGTCTGATAGATCGTCCTCAGTTGATTGATGTCAAGTTTCAATGTCGGGTTATCGATTCGGGCGTCAACACGTTCAAAGGAGTAGATCATGGAGCATCTTTCTCCCCTCGAGTAAAGCTAAGATCGAAGGTCGACAACAACGCTGTACTTCCCGTGACCATCCGGCTCCGGCCACCTAACCGAGCGTATAGCCGCATACCCGCGATATTGCGGGATCGATGTGGGTCTCGACACGTTGCACACCGGACTTAGATAACATGTGAATGACAGTCCGATAAAGTTGGACGCCAATTCCGTGTCTTCTGAAACGTTCGGCGACACCGACATAAAGGATTCTCGCAATGCTAGGGGACGAGTGATTCCAATGATCAATTCCCGTTCTTCTTCCCCCTCTCAAAAGCTTATGAATTACGGCGGTCGCCCAAATGATAGGATGACGCCAGGGGAAAACTTTCCAATAGGCTACTGGATCCACCACGGCAGCGATGAAACCAATGAGCTCCCCATCGAGATCGGCTGCCGCCATGGTTACCCTATTAGCCACTACTGCATCTGAACCTATGGCAAAGCACATGGAGCGTGATGTCGGTCGGCAAAGGAGACTCCAACGTCATCCATTAAGCGACAGAGGCTATGGAGATCGGTTGGAGCGACCGGGCGGCACTGAAATGCTCTGCCATTCTGCCCTAATGAGGTCTCTAGATGCATCAATACTTAACCGGTTAGATCAATAAATACACTTCTGTCCCGCAATGAACAGCCCTAAACTAGCTTGTGCCACGGGTGTTGAACACCTTATGCCACAGCCATCTTCTTTCAAGATCATTTCTTTCAGCTTGAGTAATGCAATGATTACCCCTGGCCTGCAGAATGAAATCAAGCAGAGTATGAACCGGGACAAACCAACCGTTCAGCTTGCTCAATCGTTCCATCAGTGCCTTGAAACGCCCATTAATTCTTCCATTTTCAAGAAATCCTGCGGCGAGATGCGTATACATAATGCAAGCACCGCCTTCTTTCATCAATCTTTCCTGATTGCCCTCTCGTAACATCGCATTAAATGATCCCACATTCGGCCCTTCCGACCCGGCAAACCAATATTTGACATAGGGTGCGGGCGGGATCATGGTATGGCATGACGGAGCAGACCTTCATGGTATTAACGTCTCCGCCAGTGAAGTTTCTGACGCACTTGATCTTCTCTCTACAGAGGTCGCCCCAGAATAGGGGCTAGACTCAATGCGCCCCTGGAATGTCCCGTTAGTCCTATAAAGTTTAAGTAAGTTATAAGTGAACCGGCGTATTCCTGAAAGCCGTGCACTCCCCCAGTAGATACTCTCATTGCAACCTGTATGATTTGCCATCGAATAGGGATCGTGCCAGAAATGTTGCCGGAATCTGTCCAGCCCGTATGCTGTCTGTTCCCGTGTCGACCTATGGTACGTAACATTATGGAGCGCGATCTCGACCCCCTTATCTTTAAGACTGAGTATCCATTTGAGGTATCGCTCGTCCTCGCAGGTGGCCCCGCCTACTTTCGGCGTGCCCTGTCCAGTGACTGGCCAGACCGCTTTCGTTGTTCGTAGGCCGAGATCATCAAGGAATGAATAAATTGCCGCGACGTTCTCTACCGTATCAAAATCAGGATCATCGAAGATCGTGAAGGCGAAATCTTTTCCACCTGGCCACTTGATTTTTGGGCTCATTGGTTCACCGTTTCAGCCGTTCACTGCGCGCATGCCGCCTCGATGCAGGCGGTTGTACGCACAGACCATCCCACGGAAGACCTGACCTTCGGGGATACCCCTCGTAGTTAGTGGTAGCAAGCCCTGATGGCCTCGACCACTTCGGTCTGCTGTGCTTCCGTCAACTCCGCATAGATCGGAATCGCGATGGTCGCCTTGGCAGCCCGCTCCGACTCCGGAAAGTCCCCCTCTTGATGGCCCAAATACCGGAAGCATTCCTGCAAGTGGAACGGGATCGGATAGTAGATCTCCGCACCAATTCCCTTTTGTTTAAGATGAGCCAGGAGGTCGTCTCGCCGCTCCACCCGCATCACGAACTGGTTATAGATGTGGTAGTGCTTGGTCCCGGAGGTGCGATAGACGGCTTCGGGAAGGCGAATGTGGCCTTGCTGCACTAGGTCGCTCTGCTTGAACAGGGTTTCATACCGGGCGGCATTCTCCTGCCGCCGCTTAGTCCATTGGTCCAGATAATTGAGCTTCACGTTGAGCACCGCGGCCTGAATCGTATCGAGCCGGAAGTTGCCGCCAATCAGCTTGTGGTAATACTTGGGCTTGCTCCCGTGCACGCGCAGGACACGCATCCGGTCCGCCAGCTCAGGCTCATTGGTCACCGCCATGCCCCCGTCGCCTAAGCCCCCCAGGTTCTTGCTTGGGAAAAACGACAGACAGCCGACGGTGCCCATGCTGCAGGCTCGCTGCCCATCGCGATACTCCGCCCCAATGGCTTGCGCCGCATCCTCGATGATACTCAGCTGATGCCGCCTGGCGAGTTCTACAATCGGCCCCATATCGGCACATTGGCCGTACAGATGGACCGGAATGATGGCTTTAGTCTTGGCCGTCACCGCCATGGCGATTCTAGCCGGATCGAGGTTGTAGGTCGTGGGATCGATATCAACGAATACCGGCTTAGCTCCCAGCCGGGGGACCGCTCCCGCAGTGGCAAAAAATGAATACGGGGTAGTAATCACCTCGTCTCCGGGGCCAACCCCGAGGGCCATGAGGGAGAGCAGCAACGCGTCCGTCCCTGAGGTCACACCGATGCCGTACTTGGCTTGGCAGTAGGTGGCCACCCGCTCCTCCAACTTGCCCACCTCCTGGCCCAGGATAAACGCCTGGCTCTTGAACGTCTGTTCCAGCACCGCCATGATCTCGTTGTGCAGCGGCTTGTGATGCGCATTCAAATCGAGTAAGGGCACGCCCATGAAAATCTCCTTTCTCTAGACGGCCATCATGCCTGATTGCTCGGGCCGGTATTGCTGTCCACACGTCGGACAGGAAGCCTGTTTACGCTTGACGCGTAATTTCACGCCACAGCGACACATCCAGCCCTTGACCCGGCCCGGATTGCCGACGACGAGCGCATGATCAGGCACCTCTTTCGTGACGACCGCCCCCGCCCCGATGAAGGCATATCGACCGATGGTAATGCCGCAGAGAATAGTGGAATTGCCCCCAGGGTGGCCCCCCGCTTCACAAGTGTCGGCCGGAGTTCCTCCATTCACGGAATTTCGCTCCGGGGATTGATGACGTTCGTGAAGACCATCGAGGGGCCGCAGAACACGTAGTCTTCGAGCGTCACGCCTTCGTACACGGAGACGTTGCTCTGGATCTTGACGCCGTTCCCCACGGTGGCACGCGGGCCGACCACGACATTCTGGCCGATCTTGCAGCGTTTTTCGATGCGCGAGCCTTTGAGCATATGGGACGTATGCCAGATGCTCGTGCCCTCGCCGATTTCTACCCCGTCATCCACGAAGGCCGACTCATGGACGAAATAGGGTCGTTCCCGCTTGTGGGCCGGCAGCTTGTGGCGCGGCTCCGCCTGGTCCAGCGCTGCTTGGCACCTTTGCAGCACGGACAACACACGCAGCCCTTCCGCTCCATCGGTTCGCGGCGTCCTTCTCGTCGCTACACAGTCCAGGAAGTGCTGGCATTCGGCCCGCAGGGGCTCCCCCTGGTCCAGTTCGACCGGCTGGGCCTCAGCTTTGTTGGCAATTGGCATGTTGCCTTTCCAGTCAATGGAATGGGGATACAGGAGCAGCTTGTCCTTCTTTTCCAGATCATCGAACACAGCCATCTTGCGATCGCCCACCACGATCAACTTCTGCTCTTTGAAGGGGTGCAGCCAGGAGACGAAGATGTGGGCCTTCACGCCACTCGGGAACGATAGGAGGCTGATCGTCACGTCGGTGATGAGCTGGTGGAGATAGTTCCCTCCGTGCGCCTGGATAGCATCAGGCACTTCATTCAGCAGCCCTAAAATCACCGAAATATCATGCGGCGCGAACGACCAGAGAATGTTTTCTTCCCGCCGGATCTTCCCCAGATTCAAGCGGTTCGAATAGATGTACTGGATCCGGCCCAGTTCGCCCGCCCGGATCAGGTCTTTGAGCTTCAGCACGGCCGGGTGGTACCAGAGGAGGTGGCCCACCATGAGGATGCGGTCCTGGAGGATGCGGTCCTGCTGCTGCGCCAGCGCTACCAGTTCTCCGCCCTCCTCAACCGACAGGCAGAGTGGCTTTTCCACAAACACATCCTTGCCGGCCAGCAAGGCCTCGCGCACCGCCTGGGCATGCAACTCGGCCGGTGTGGCGATCGCCACCGCGTGGATCGATTCATCACGCAAGACCTCGACATAGGACATGAACGTCTGGCATTCGGAATACTGTTCGCCAAGCGCACGAAGCGTGTCGAGGTTGCTATCACACACGGCTGATAACCCTCCAAGGTTGGCAAAGTTCCGTACGAGGTTCTTGCCCCAGTATCCCCCCCGATGACCGCAACCCGGACGTTGGCCTGTTCGTGATGGCCACGTGTATCAACCATGATGTTCTCCCTCCTATGGATTGGCTCATCGATAATCCGCTAAGCGATTGTCTGACACATCGACACTGCACTTGTCGTAGGACCAGTTAAAGAATTCCAACCGATAATTACAGGACGTTGCGCACAGTCATTCTCTGAAAGCCTCAGAATCACGTGTAGATAAATGGAGATACCACGGACCCTTGAGTAAGGACGATGAACGCCCTAAACAACAGCAACACAACGAGCACTGGAAGCAGCCAGAACTTCCGCCGTTCTTTCATAAAGACCAAGAGTTCCATGATTATTTGGCCTATAGCTCCTCCCTCTCTCATCCTTAAATTGGTTTCGCATATGATGCCGAGGCCGGGAGGTTCGCACGACGCGAGACGCGATAGGTGGCGCTGTCCCGTCTGAATGCGCGATTCACGGAATCCTTTTCCATCAGACGCATCACAAGACCCATTGGGGTGACGAGGCCATAATAGATGACCCCTAAGATAATCCTTGTGGTGATCCAGCCTAGAATGTGCCCGAGCTTCATCCACCTAGCGTAAATCTGTTTCAGACTCTGCGGAACAACCACTCCAAGAACGACGAACAGACCGCCGACGATCCTGGCCCAAAGACGAGGCGAATCATTTCGAAAGACGACACGTCACAATCCGATTACCGAAAACGCGCCTCCGACCATGAGACCGAACTGCCGCAAATCCTTCGTTGCGTGCCGTTGATTCATTGCGCTAACTCCCTGTGGACGTGTCCGAATTTAAGATGCGGAGAGGAAACTCCGACCATTGCTGGGAGGAAAGCATCTCGCGCATCGGTTGTCCGCCAAAACTTCGCACAAAAGACCGGAACCGCTGCTCGAACCACCTTCGTCCAGCACCTTGGTGCAATCGAACGGTCAGTGGAATACGGAGCGAGATCTCGTGCATCTCATGGACGTCGAACTCATAGGGATGGCAGTAGAACACGAAGGGCGCGGCGCTCATCACGCGCCTGGCAAAATATCGACACACAAATCCCGGCAACAAACGATGGTATCCGCCTCCACCTACCGGCCAATTTGTTCCGAGTGCGCGAAACGTGGCCAAGGGTGCCTCCAGAATGCTTCCGCCTCCACCAAGTTTAACCCGCACTGGAACGACGGGCCAGTCAGGAATGCCATACCGGGGAAGCCGGGCCGGTACGACGCTGGAGTCGTACTTAAAATTGGCTTTCGCCAGTACATCCAGCGCCCAGAGGGTACTCCGCACAATCGAAAAATCGGGCGCCCGATATCCATTCACCTGCTCGCCGGTGATTTGTTCCAAGAGATCTTTGGACTTGCGGACGTCGGTCGCAAATTCGCTCGGCGACTGCCTGAAAATTTCCAGATGTTCATGGCCGTGGCACGCCACCTCATGACCATCCGCGTGGATCTCCTTCACAATCTGTGGAAAGCGTTCGGCAAGCTTGCCGAGCACGAACATCGTAACCCGCACTTCGGTCTCGCGTAGAAGACGAAGCACACGACGCGTATTCTCAACCGCTCGATACGTGATCGGAAGAGTCCGGTCCCAGGACGACTGAGGTCAGTCTTCAACGTCGATGGAGATGACCGGAGGACCACAGTTCATGGTCGTAGACATACATGAAAGTCCATTCCGGCACCAGGGATTTTCTGGGTTCGGATGTCCGTAAAACCAGCCTCCATGCAGAGCTTGCGGATGCCGGCATCGTCGTAGAAGTAGACGGGACATCGTCGCAATCGATATCGTAGTTTCCGGAATGGACTCCTGAACCAATGTTCGCTGAGAAAAGAAACGAGGGCCAGACGTTTGACCAGCGACCGCAGGGCGCTTAAGAAGGTTCGAGCATCCTCGACATAATCCATGACCGCCGTTACAATGGCGAAGTCATGTGGCTCCACGAGCACCCCCGGAAACATCCCCTCGACCAACTCGCATCGATTGCCATTTACCCCAATTTGATCAAGACGTTGGCGTACAACGACAAGCATGTTGGGAGCCGGATCGATGGCTGTGACTCGACCGGCTCCGTGCTTGAACGCCTCGACGACGTATGGGCCCGAGCCGCATCCGATATCTAGTACCGTACTCCCTTGCAGCTTCCCGAGCGCGTCGAACGTGCGAGCATATCGGATGAACATATCGCTCCGAAACGTGCAGTCCACCTAGCGCATGAAGAAATTGCTCTTCTGGTCATACATGGTGTCGAAGGTCTCGGCGAACCTGACCTGCCCCCAGTGATTAGGCCACCTGTTCTGTTAGTACGCATGCTTCAGGAGCCGGTGGCCGATAGCCCAAGGCGCTGTGGGGCCGGACGTGATTATAGGTTCGCCGCCAGCGTTCAATGATGACCTGCGCTTCCCGCAGCGTATAGAAGAGTTCCCTGTTTAGCAATTCGTCCCGGAACTTGCCATTGAAGCTCTCGCTATAGCCATTCTCCCAGGGACTGCCCGGCTCGATGAACAAGGGCACGACGGTCAGCAAGCGATACCAGGCCCGCAGAGCCGTGGCGATAAACTCCGGTCCATTGTCCGAGCGCGAATGTGTGTCGGACAGCCATGCGTCAGGAACAGCTCCCCCAGTACCTCCTGGACATCGCTTGCCCTCATACGGCGGCGCACCGCAAGGGCCAGACACTCCCGCGTGTATTCGTCCACCACGGTGAGCATTTTCAAGGGCCGCCCATCCCGAGTGCGTTCCATGACAAAATCATACGCCCACACATGGTTCGGATATTCCGGTCGCCGCCGTACGCAGGAACCGTTAGTCAGCCAGAGTCGGCCTCGCTTCGGCTGCTTCTGCGGCACCTTGAGCCCCTCCTGTCGCCCCAGCCGCTCCACGCGTTTGTGGTTCACCCGCCAGCCTTCTTGATGCAACAGCGCGGTGATCCGACGAGACCCATAGCGCCCATACTCACGGGTGAGCGCGACGATCCGCGTCCGCAGAGACTCCTCGTCGTCCGCCTTGATGGGCACATACTGTTGCGTGCCCCGGCATTGCCCCACGACTCGACAGACCCGGCGTTCAGAAACCGAAAACATGGCCGGCACATGGCAGACCGTTTCTCGGCATCGGGCCGGGCTTAGAAGTTTCCCGCTGCCACCTCCTTCAAAATGCTGTTGTCCAGGAAGAGGTCCGCCACGAGTCGCTTGAGTCGGGCATTCTCTTGTTCCAGGCCCTTTAACCGTTTGGCCTGATCCACGCGCAAACCACCGTACTCTTTCTTCCACCGATAGTAGGTCTGTTCCGTGATCCCCAACTTGCAACAAGCCTCCACCAGTCCAAGGCCTCTGCCCATCTCACTTTCGATCGTCCGCAGATGCCCGATGATCTCCTCGGCCAGATACCGTTTGCGTGCCATGCCCCCTCCTTCCGTCGGCCGAAATCCTAACGCTACATCCGGCCTGGTTTATAGGGAGCAGGTCACTAACTGTGTACCAATGCATCACTGATTGACTTCAATTTAGTTGCACGGAATGTATGCTCATCTATTCATTTCATTCTTCTATTTTCACTCGGCAAACAAGCTACCGCCTATCCGGTGCACACCGGAGTTGCCCCTACATTACCTTCCCCCACGCATCACCTTAATGTGAGAAACCCGCCGTCACGAAAAGACAACGATTTCTTATCACAAGAAACTTCGATCCACTTACTGTAGCACACAACTCGATTACGCCTAGGAGTTCGAAACTTTTCACTTTATCAGCATCCAAACTCCTGGTTTCATACTCGCAGCTCCTCTATCACCACGCACATAATTCATGAAATCTCATCCGGTTGATCTGCGGCAGGTTTACAAACTCAGAACATGAACTTGAGTCCAACGAAGTAGGCCTCATTCACATTTTGCTTCCCGAATGGCAGCTTTCTGGTCCAGCGCACTTCGGCAAGGGTTGGAGTTTCAGCGACGGTGATAGGAGTTGGCACATTCACTCTCAATACCTGCTCAACATCAGGAGCCTGATCCATCAATATCAACATTCCCCCGCTACTGATATTTAGCGACAGTGCTTTGCCTCTCCGTGCTGAAATATTTTGCCCACTTTCTGGCGATGTCATTTCATAGGGGATTGCTCTGAGCAGCGCCGCGCGCTCGCTGTGATTTTGTTGGCTGTCATTCATTGGCCACTCCCATTCCATCTGTGTCACGTCGCTCCCTCCTCGGTAAGAAAGCATGTTCTATGCTTTTGTGCGTTTCAATGAGAATGAGATCGCCCCCACCTCGAACTCAGCTTCATTGCTAATCCTGCTCAGCCCGTCTGCTTTTGCAGCTGCTCGCTCTGAGAAATTCTCACCTACACCGTCAATGGCGAATATACGTAGCACCCTCAGACAACAACAATACCGATGAGGTAGGATGATTTCTCGAAGGTATATGTTGACTCCCCCCAAAGGGTTAAGTAGTATTTTGCTCCAACCAAAATCGAGTTTAATGCTAGCAGAAACAGTTGTGTTGCCCACATTACCGAATTACCAACTATTCCAAGAGATAGGCGGATTTAATAATGGCCGAACCTACTAGTAACCTCGACCAAACAGACGCCCTTGCCGATCAGAGAGCAGGATCTGGAATTGTGGTGCTTTCGACATCCATGCAGCTCCTCCATATGAACCGGCAGGCCTCAGAGCTGGCCAGGAAAATCAATGCTATTGAGAATGGGGACAATGCCGCAAAATCAGCCCATGGGGTCCTGCCTAAAGCTGTGACTGAGCTTTGTGGAGAGATCATCAAGGCATTGCACAACCACACTGAAGCAAAAGATTGGGAACAGTTCGAGCTCAAACGTGTGGCAGGAGACCCCAACCAACCAATCCTCCTTAGAGGTTTTGGCCTTCCTGACCGAGGCGGTGTTCAGCATGCCCGGCTCGTGGTTACGATGGAGGAATTGGGTCGGAAGCAGAATTTGAATACGGAGCATGCCCGAGAACAATTCCAGCTAACCCACCGGGAACAGGAAGTTGTTGAACACCTGGCAAAAGGCTGGACTAATAAAGAAATTGCTAACGCGCTCCAAATCACCGAACAAACAGTGAAAGAGCACATCAAACACATCATGCGAAAAACGAACGCCACAACTCGAACTGGAATTCTAGTCACTATCTTTAATTCTTAACCGAGGTCCCATCCATAGAGGGCTTCAGACCCCGGTCGCACAGATCCCGGAGCACCGCGCCCCACGATTCCGTTGATTCCCGCTGACCAGGCGCGCGGCGATGCTGTCTTCCTGGCCAGCCATCCACGCCCTCCAGTTTCCTCGAGCCGCTGGTGGGTCCAGGCCTCGTATTGCAGGTGCCACTGGGCCGTGAGCCGCACACCCGCGAGATTGGCGATACCGGGGCGGCATTGCCCACAAGCCCCCGGAATGCCACCTCGACATCGCCCCAGGACGAGCCCGTGCCGATCCCGTTGGGGAAAGCGGGCGCCCACTTGCTTGGTCCGCCGCACGGTGCTCGTGCCGATGGTCATCGCGCGCTTCCGAGGCTGGTTATACCCGTTCCACTAGCCTTCCGGCGCATCAATCGGGTCCCGCCGGGCCTGCTTCGCCCGGCCGAACAACTCCGTGACGTCTTCTTCCACCACGGCCTGGATCCCGCGCCGGATCTGCTCGCGCACGAAGTTCTCCAGCCGTTCCCCGAGCGGCGTGACGCAACGGTCGGGGCCGTGCCCGGCTACATCACGGCGATGCCTCCTTAGCGGGGCCGGGAGTCAGCCCGGGGGGCTTGGTCACCCAAACGGTTGTCCCCACCAGTTCCCTCTTGCTACACCACTTGCTTGTACCTCTCGTACCCAACCTCCTTTCTCTCCAACTGTGTCAAAGACACCACAGTGAGTAGTCATTCACACAAAATTCATACCTTGAGCATATTCTTTAATACAATTAATCAATTACTTACGAGATGCTTCATGCGGCCCAGCGATTGCACTATATCTAAGCATTAGTAAAGTTCGACACCAAGGAAAAAGGGAGACGGAACAGTGAAGCGAGCAGCGTCGAGATGGAGACTAGCGTTCGGATTGCTTGGGATTATGCTCGTAGCCCCTGGTTGCCAAACCAACCCTTCACCAAAGCCGGTAGTAGCGCTGGACAATACCGGATTCATGTCACTGTGGGAAACCTACACCGCTTGTAAAGCAGCCTCTGACTTGAGTCAGGCGAGTTTGGGCATGAAGAGACTTACAGCAGCCACTCAGCTTCAAGTTAAGAATGAGGGATTTGTTCTTCCGTTGCCGACCAAACTCCAACGCTTGGTAACCAACCCAACGAACAGGTTTGCCGTTGATGTCCAAGCCATGGCCGCGGCTTGCTCGCTCCATACAGGACAACTCGCACTTGAACAGGGTCGTATTGATTTAGCGCGTGGGGTGTTTGCTTCCGTAGTCACCCTGCACCGAGAAGAATCTTCGTATTACGTCCTGCAAGCGAAGACCTTCCTGACCGAACTTGAGCGCGGGATCGACGTCTCTCTCAAAACCCCTTAAGTCTATTCTCATCTCCACCAGCTATCGAACGGTATAACTGCACATACTGCTTTGCCGCCTGCGTCCAAGAGACATCCGTTTTCATCCCCGCCTGTATAAGCGAATGCCATGTATCTTGCTCCCTATAGACTTGCAATGACAGCAAGATCGCTGAGAGTAGGGCATCGGTCGAGGCATCAATAAAATGAAATCCCGTTGCGACCTTGGCCTGTGCTGTAGATGGTTTGAATGGGATGACGGTATCTGCCAATCCTCCAGTACGCCGCACAATCGGAACTGTGCCGTATCTGAGGCTGTAAAGCTGGCTCAGCCCGCAGGGCTCATAGCGAGAAGGCATCACCAACATATCCGCACCCGCTTCAATACGATGAGCAAGTCCTTCGTCAAAGCCGATGAATAAGCCGATACGATCAGGATGCTTGGCCCTCGCAACAAGAAACTGTTGTTCCATGTGACGATCACCAGTCCCCAACAGTGCGATCTGAACATCCAAGACCATCAGCTCAGGAATGATCTCCCTCAACAGATCGAAACCCTTTTGCGGAGTGAGACGACCAATCATAGCCAAGAGCGGCACATCCCGATCTGGCAATCCAAGTTCTCTTTGCAACGCTCGCTTGCACGCCTGTTTGCCTGACAAATCAGCCACGGTGTAGTGCGCCGGCAAGTACGGATCGGTTTCCGGATTCCAAACAGTGACATCGATGCCATTAGTGATACTTTGCACTCCGTTGACCCGACCCGCAAGCACCCCCTCAAGCCCACACCCGAAATCCCGGGTCATGATTTCCTTCGCATAGGTTGGACTAACCGTCGAGACGGCATCTGAAAAAATGATTCCCCCTTTCAAGCAATTGACCGATCCGTAGTATTCGAGGCCGCTCGGCGAATATAAGGCCGGAGGAAGTCCCGTTTTGGCAAACTGCGCACCAGGGAACACCCCCTGGTAACTGACATTATGCAACGTCAACAGCGTCTTGAGAGGCCCAAGTCCCTTGCGCTCTGAGGCAAGAGTTTTCAGGTAGACCGCGCACAGCGCCGTTTGCCAATCATGCAAATGGAGAATATCCACCGCCTCCCTGCGCACGCCGGCTAGAAAGCGCACCGCTTTAAGAACCGCACGGCAAAATAAGGTGAATCGAACAAGGTTGTCTGGGTAGTCACCACGTTGATCTTGGTAGAGCCCTGGACGATCAAAGGAGGGGTCGTATCGAACTGCCAGCACCCTGAGCGGGTGAAGTCCTGCGGTGACTGGCACAATTTCTTCTTCCAGCGTCACTTCTACCGATATTCCCACGGTGGGAATGCGGAGTCGTACTGCCGGCTGACGAGACTGACGCCCGGCTACGAAATTCCGATATCCCGGCAATACCAACGTCACTCGATGCCTAAGCTTTGCCAACTCCAGCGGCAACGCGCCGACGACATCAGCCAATCCACCCGTCTTGGCATAAGGAACAGCCTCGGAGGCCGCCATCACAATATTCAAGCAATCTGCTGAGGGAGTTGGGGGCATGGAACGATCTTCGTAGGCTGGCTAGGGCACGGGAACTCCATCGAGCCTGGTCCTGAATCGATCTTCATAGGCCCAGGCCTCAACAAGGGCTTGCAGCTGTTCGGCCTTGAGTTCTTCCTTGTAGATGAGTTGCTCATCGAGAAAAACAAGCAACCATCCACGATCGGGATACGCAAAAAAGACGCCTTCTCCTGCATGCACCCCCGCGCTCCACCCCTTCGGGGGCTCCCCTGTTACCGCACGAGAAGGGGGAATCATACTTCGATCTGGCATTACATAAAAGTGGGTAAATTCGCTACGGTGATAGGGCGGCTCTCCCCAAACATTCACCACCGCCCGCGTGGTGACATGCTCCAGCATGAGATTATTCGCACGCACCAACTGCTCCTGCTGCTCCAGCGTTGGCAACCCCGTGCAGCCACCCACCACAACGAGTACCACCAAACTACCCAGCGCTATGAACGTCCGTGCAGCCGCCTGACATGGATGAGCGCCAACAAAGAACATCTCATGCTACGTCTTTTCAGCTTCACACGAGGCGCCTGGACTTTGGTTCGACCAGTTTCACCGGCTGACACACATCACACTGGCACAATTTTCTGAGTAACGAATAGGCATAAATGCCGGTGTCATGGCCGTCACTCCACTTAAACTGAAACGCGTAGCGACCGACCGGTTCGATATCCTGCAACATGATCAGAAGCGGCACATCTTCGGCTTTAAGACGACGCTCTCCCGTCCACTCATCCACACAGGCCGCGCAAGGACAGTGCTGCCGTAGATACCGAACCGGATAGACGCCCTTGTGGCCGTCATTCCATTGAATACTCAACACCCCTTTGTCGAGCCACTCCACATCTCGCGGCTCAAGCACAACGGCTGTCATGGCGTCACCTCTCATACCCATTCGTCCAGATCATACCACCAGTGCGGGCGACAAGAAATCAAGCGGCGGCAACCGCTTACCTGCGACGATCGTCACATATTCTTCAATCGCTTCCTCAACTTCACTTCGCACCTGACCGGTAGCTCTGAGTCGAGTGACGAGAGCAGGGGCCAACCGAATGGCTTGTTGGAGAAACGAGAGGCTGCCTCGCGAGAGGGCTACACAACGGACTCGTTGACGCGCGGCGCATGTCAGGCACACGAGTCCCCCCGCCATCGGCGAAAATTGCGAGTCTCCGACCAGGTGCGTTTTCCCGCACGCGGCGCAATGATCAGTCTGCGGCCGAAACCCAGTCAGCCCCAACAGTCTGATCTGAAATAGCAAGGCCGTAAACGCTGGGTCACTGCTCTGGTGGAGCGAAGCCAGGCCCTGCTCAAGCGTGTCGAACAAGAGCGGATCCGGATCTCCATCGGGGGTTACCGCAGTCACCAGATTGACCATTCGTGCCGCCGAGACCATCAAGTCGAGATCCTCGCGCAACAAGTGGAACGACGTCACCAGATCGATATGGGAAATCCGAAACAGCGAGTCGCCTGCCTTCTCAAACAGATTGAGATGACATAGCGTGAAGGGTTCAAGCGCAGCGCCAAAGCGACTTTTCTGACGACGGGCTCCGCGAGCAACCCCGCGAATCTTGCCGAAACTTTTGGCATAGAACGTCACAATTCGGTCGGCATCGCCCCATTTGCGACTTCGTAAGATGATCGCCGTCGTCTTTACAAGCGGCATGGCAAAAGCCCCTTTCACGGTGTTCGGCGGAGTGATGATCTCATATCGGCGTGCGTCACCGGAGATGTTCCAAGAAGAGTGTGGCCAAGGTTAGATAAATGGTGATGCCCGTGATGTCGTTGGCCGTCGTGACAAAAGGACCAGCCGCGATGGCCGGGTCGACACCCATGCGCTTGAGGACAATCGGCATAATTGTCGCCATACTGGTCGACATCAGGAACGCAATGATCAGAGAAACTCCGACGACCATACCCAAGAATCCTTGGTGCCATGCCCACCCCACCACCGTCAGCGTCATGCCACATGCCAGTCCCATGACCAAGCCAATCTTCACTTCACGAAAATAGACCGGCCAGACATCGGTGAGTTCAACAAGCCCGGTCGCCAATCCTCGAATAATCAGCGTCGAGGACTGCAATCCTACGTTGCCACCCATTGCCGCAATGACCGGAATAAAGCTGACGATCGCCACGACTTCTTGAATCGTATAGCGGAAATACCAAAGGATCGCGCCAGACAACAGACTACCGACCAAATTGGTGAAGAGCCAAGGCAATCGCAAACGTGCCGCGCCGAAGCTCGAAGACTTCGAGCCCGTATCCTCTTCGATGGCACCAGCCATCTTGAGCATGTCCTCAGTTGCTTCTTCCCGAATGACGTCCACCACGTCGTCGACCGTGATGATACCCACCAGCGTGCCATCCTTTCCCACCACAGGGATGGCCAACAAGTTATAACTGGCCACCTGCCGCGCCACTTCTTCCTGGTCCATGTCAATCGTGACACTCATCACCTCCCGCACCATGATGTTCCTCAGCGGCGTCACCGGGGGAACCGTCAAGAGTTGACGGAGCGAGAGAACCCCGACCAGATGCTCGTCCTTGTCCGTCACATAAATATAGAACACCATCTCCGCATCGGTGGCTTGCTGTAGCCGACGGATCGCTTCCTGCGCCGTCGCATCCTCCGGCAGGGAAAAGAATTCGGTCGTCATGATCCCGCCGGCCGTATCTTTGGGATACTTGAGAATATCAGCGACCTCGGTCGAGTCCTCGGTCTTCATCAAGGCAAGAATTCCTTTGCCGCGCTCTTCAGGGAGGACCCCGAGAATGTACGCCACGTCGTCGGGACCGAGGTCTTTCAAGAGCCAGGCGACGTCGGAGTCCAGCAGATCCGCGAGGACTTGCTGAATGCTGTCACCGTCGAGCTCGCTCAAGACCTGCCCGCGCTTACTTTCCCCACGGACCAGCTCGAAGATTTCTCGTTTTTCCTTTGGGGAGGACAGGTGGGTCACTACTTTGGCGACGTCGGCTGGATGCATCCGCCCCAGCATCTTAGAAAGATTCGTGATCGCTCCACGTCGCAACAACTTCTGGACGGACTGGAGAACGATGTCGGACTTCGTCTGTCCGCGCTCGGCTTGATCGCGCAGCGTTTCACGCAGCAGATCTTTTTCCGACACACGAGGGCGTGGGTCTGGTGACCGCGGTTCTACTGGTCGTTCAGTCGGCTGCATCAGCGTCTCGTTAGTACCCCAATTCCACTAGCGCCTGTTCGTCTTCGCGCCATGCTTCTTTCACCTTCACCCAGACTTCGAGAAACACCTTCATGCCGAACAGCCGTTCCATAGCCTGCCGGGCCTGCGTGCTGATCGACTTCAAGCGCTCGCCTTGTTTCCCGATCAAAATGCCTTTCTGAGTTTCCCGCTCCACAAAAATCGTCGCACGAATCCGTGTTAACTTGCCTTCCTCAACGAATTCCTCGATTCCAACTGCGACAGAATAGGGCACTTCTTGTTCGGTCGCTTGCAGGACTTTTTCGCGAATCATTTCAGCCGCTAGCGTCCGCATAGTCTGATCCGTCGCCACATCGTCACCATAGGCCCCATCCCCTTCCTCAAGATAAGGAACCGTCACAGCCAGCAACCGATCGATATTGTCATCGACCTGTGCAGAGACCGGCACCACTTCGGTCCAGGCAAACAACTTGGCATAACTCTCCAGCACCGGAAGCAGCTTCTGCTTATTCACCAAATCGACCTTGGTGACGACAAGAATTACCGGACGCGACCGTTTGGCAAGCGCCTCCTTCATATGCTTGATCGCTGCTAAATCGCCGGGGCCCGGCAAGCTCGTGGCGTCCATGAGCATATACAGCAAATCCGCTTCCTCCAACGTCTCGACCGTGGTGCGGAGCATTCTCCGATTCAGCAAGTGTTCAGGTTTATGCAGACCAGGTGTATCGAGACACACAATTTGCGCCCCCGGCATATGTGCGACTCCTAAAATCCGAGTCCGCGTGGTCTGAGGCTTATCCGATACAATCGCGATCTTTTCACCCAACAGGCGATTGAGAAGTGTCGACTTGCCCACATTGGACCTCCCGATAATCGCGACCGTTCCGAACTTCATAGCTTCGCAGGATGCTCCTGTTTTTTTGCGGGACCGGGCGAAAGCTGGTACACCGTCTCTCCCTTACGCACATAGCCCAACTGCTCTCTTGCCAACTGCTCGATCTTCGCCAGATCGTACTGCAGCCGAGCAATGTCACTCCACAACGAGGCATTCTCTCCGCGCAAGGCCGTGAGCTCACTTTCCAAGTGACTGGCATGGTTACGCATCGAGAGGTAACGAGGCAGCCCCATTTCGCCGAAGAACAGCGCAACAAGTAACCAGGCACAGGCACCTGCTCCGAGCACTTGAGCCCCAGTAACCATGCGCCGCTGCCAGTCCAGCCACTGCCGCCCACGATTTCGTTTAATGATCATGCGCTTATTACCAATCCCTACGACCGACCAGATACCGCCTCACAGCCACGATAGACCGCCGCCGAGCCCAAATCTTCTTCGATCCTAAGCAGCTGATTGTATTTCGCCACTCGATCCGTCCGAGACAATGAACCGGCCTTGATCAAGCCACTGTTCGTCGCCACCGCTACATCTGCGATCGTCGTGTCCTCAGTTTCACCGGATCGGTGAGAGATAATCGCCGTATAGCCCGACCGCTTGGCCAGCTCGATCGCGTCCAGCGTTTCTGTCAACGTCCCAATCTGGTTGAGCTTAATCAAGATTGAATTACCGATCCCCTCCTTGATGCCCTTCGAGAAAATTCCAACGTTCGTGACAAAGATGTCGTCACCAACGAGTTGCACACGCTTGCCCAGCTTCTCCGTGAGCATCTTCCAGCCCTTCCAATCCAACTCACTCAAGCCGTCTTCGATCGAGAGAATCGGGTAGCGGTCCAGAAGCTTTCCGTAATAGCTAATCATCTCTTCCGACGAGCGCTCTGAATTCTTCTCTGCTTCGAGCACATAGTGCCCTTTTTTATACAGCTCGCTTGCCGCGCAATCCAAGGCCAGCGCGATGTCCTGGCCGATTTTATAGCCGGCCTCTTCAATCGCCTGTATGATCAAACTCAAGGCTTCTTCATTCGATTGCAGATCCGGTGCAAACCCACCTTCATCACCAACGGCAGTGCTCAGTTTGTTTTTCTTCAAGAGCGCCTTTAATGAATGAAAGACTTCCGTCGCCATCCGTACCGCTTCACTGAACTGACTCGCCCCGACCGGCATGATCATGAACTCTTGGAGATCGAGCCGATTATCGGCATGAACCCCGCCGTTGATGATATTCATCAGCGGCACCGGCAGCACCCGTGCATTCGTTCCGCCCAAATAGCGATAGAGCCGCTGGCCCGTTTCATTTGCCGCCGCCTTTGCCACTGCCAACGACACGCCAAGAATCGCATTCGCACCCAGATTGCCTTTGGTCTTGGTCCCATCCAGCGCGATCATGGCGTGGTCGATGCCTGCCTGATCGAAGGCGTCTTTCCCCATCAACTCCAGCGCAATCACCTTGCTGATGTTGGCAACAGCTTTGGAAACGCCTTTGCCCATCCAACGATTCTTGTCACCGTCGCGCAGTTCGATCGCTTCCTTCTCGCCGGTCGACGCCCCGGACGGCACCGCCGCCCGTCCCGTCGCCCCGCTTTCGAGCGTCACCTCTGCCTCAACCGTGGGATTCCCTCGTGAATCGACAATCTGCCTGCCTTTGATCTCTCGAATTGCGCTCATACCTTTCCGCTCCCCGTTGTGATCTGCTTATCTCAGGTGAGATGAAGATGTTTCCCACTGCGCGCGTCCAACGAGGGTCTTCTCAGACCGCGCGTTGCGCGAGCAAGGAAGGTACCCAGCCTCACTCACCTAATTTCTTCTTCAGCAACTCATTCACTTTCCCCGGATTCGCCTTTCCACCTGATGCTTTCATAGCCTGGCCGACCAAAAATCCAAGCACCTGCTGTTTCCCTTCCTTGAACTGCACGACCTGCGCCGGATTCTTGGTCAGCACTTCTTCGATGATTTTCTCCAGCGTCCCTTCATCCGAGACTTGCGTGAGGCCCTTCTCTCTGATAATCTGCGCCGGAGACTTCCCACTGCTATAGACATCCGAGAAAATCTCACGAGCCACTTTCAAACTGACCGTGCCTTTGTCTACCATCTGAAGTAGTCTGACGAGCCGCTCCGGGGAAACGGGCGATACCCTCACGTCGGTCCCTGAACTGTTCAACTCTCTGGTGATTTCCCCCATCACCCAGTTACTGACAGTCTTAGGCAGATTGAAGAGCTTCACGCAGGATTCGAAGTAATCCGCAATCCCTTTAGAAGCCGTGAGCACGCCTGCATCATACTCGGGCAATCCATATTCGCTGGCGAACCGCGCGGTTCTCGCGGCAGGCAATTCCGGCATCGTGCTGCGAAATCCCTCGATCCATTCCTTGTCCAACTTGAGCGGGACGAGATCCGGATCTGGGAAATAGCGATAGTCATGCGCGTCTTCTTTAGAACGCATGACGACCGTTTCACCACGATCGAGATTCCACAGCCGTGTTTCCTGCTGAATTTTGCAGCCTTCATTCAAAACCTTCGTCTGCCGCTTAATTTCGTACTCGATCGCGTCCTTGACGGACTTGAACGAGTTGATGTTCTTGAGTTCGACCTTGGTGCCGAATTCCTTTTGCCCCAGAGGACGGAGCGATAGGTTGGGCTCGCAACGGAAACTGCCCTCGTCCATGTTACCGTCACAGACTTCGAGATACATCAGAATGTCACGAAGGCCTTTCAGATAGGCCACCACTTCAGCGGCCGACCGCATGTTCGGCTCAGTGACGATTTCGAGCAGCGGCGTACCGGCGCGATTCAGATCTACATAGCTCCCGCTCGTACCGGTTTCATGCACGTTCTTTCCGGCATCTTCTTCGAGATGCGCGCGCCGGATACTAACCCGTTTCTTGCCGTCGCCGACGGCGATTTCGATCCAGCCATGCTCACAGATCGGTGACTCGTACTGGGAGATCTGAAAGCCTTTCGGTAAATCTGGATAGAAATAGTTCTTACGCGCAAATCGATTGTTTGCACCAATTGTCGAGTTCAACGCCAGCCCCGCGCGGACCGCCATTTCAACAGCCGCCTTGTTGATCACTGGCAGCGTCCCGGGCAACCCCAAACAGACCGGACAGGTTTGGCTATTAGCAGACAAGCCGAACGTCGTCCTGCAGTCGCAGAACATTTTCGACCTGGTTTGCAGTTGAGCGTGCACTTCCACGCCGATGACCACTTCGTAGATCATCCTCAGCTTTGTTCCTCGCCACGCATGCGATCCCGCTCACGCTTCATCGCTTCGCGCCCGGCATCGAACGCCTCCCGCAGGACCGATTTCTTCGTGTCAACAAACTCTTTGCCCTGATCTACCACCTCTTCAAACACTTCCCCGGCTCGACCAGCGAGGTCGCGAAAATTGTCTTCCGCCCGGCGCGCACACCCGCGCAATTGATCGCGCGATTCGCGCCCTGTTTGCGGCGCTAACAAAAGCGCCGCCACGGCACCCAGCGCCGCACCGCTCAGAAATGCCAAGAGAACTGCTGATGATCCGCGTTCATCCGCCATTGTGTGGTTCTCCTTCATGTTTCATGCGTTCACGAACCACTTGTGTGGCCGCCTTGAAGCCCACCACCATGCTCATGACATTCGTCAGGAGCGTACCACCCGATCCACGAACGACGTTATGGACTTGCTGCACAGATTCACCGACCTCGCCCACTGCATGCAGTATCACCGCCGCATGCTCCACCCCCCCGCGTGCCTGCTCCGTGAGGTTATTCAAGTGTTGGCTCGTGGCCCGGAGTTCCACCACAAGCGCCGGTACCTCGGTATTTATCTTTGAAAGCAGTTGTTCCGATTCGGCGACGGTCTTGCGGACCTGAATCAGCACCGGCACCAAGTACCCAACCAACATGGCAAAGGCCACGGCCACGAGGATGGCAGCGATTTCAACGATTGTCATAGGACCTCCGTAGCACGTGAGGAGTGAAATGTAAAACGTGGAGAAACCAGACCAGCTTCCGTGTCACGTTCTAACATTTCACGTTCCACAACCATTACCGTACCATCGCGCGTTTGAGATGCCACTGCGTCGATTGCTCGTAGGCATGAGCAGCCCGTATCATCGTCTCTTCTTCGAAGGCTCGTCCGATCAGCTGCAATCCAATCGGAAGCCCCGCCTTGCTGAATCCACAGGGCAACGCAATTGCTGGCAGCCCGGCCAGATTCACCGAGATCGTAAAGATGTCAGACAAGTACATCTGCAACGGGTCTTCGTTCTTCTCACCGAGCTTGAAGGCAGGAGTCGGTGTCACCGGCGTCACAATCAAATCGACATCCTTGAATGCCGCCTCGAAATCCTGGCAGATTAACGTCCGCACAGCCTGGGCTTTCCCATAGTACGCATCATAGTACCCCGCGCTGAGCGCATAGGTGCCCAGCATGATCCGGCGCTTCACTTCCGGCCCGAACCCTTCCTGCCGCGTCTTCATGTACAGATCCAGGAGATTCTTTGTCTCTTTCGCGCGCAAACCGAATTTCACACCGTCGAAGCGGGCAAGATTGGAACTGGCTTCGGCCGTCGCGACCACGTAGTACACCGCCACGGCTGCATCGGTCCTGGGTAGCTTGATTTCCATGATCTCACCGCCAAGGTTCTTTAATTCCTCGACGGCGGCTCTGACGGCCTGCTCCACTTCCTGGTCGAGCCCTTCGGCAAAGAATTCCATTGGCACACCGACCTTCAATTTCTTGAGGTCCTTCTTCTTAAGTGCATTCATATAGTTGGGAACAGGGAGATTCGCTGACGTGGAATCTATCGGATCGTGACCGGCAATCGTGCCAAGCAGAAACGCGGCGTCCGGGACGTCCTTCGTAATGGGACCAATTTGATCGAGGGATGAGGCAAACGCGACGAGACCGTACCGCGACACCCGCCCATAGGTCGGCTTCAGCCCAACGACGCCACAGAACGCCGCTGGTTGCCGAATCGACCCGCCCGTATCGGACCCGAGTGCAGCTACACATTCATCTGCCGCCACCGCAGCCGCAGACCCACCGCTTGATCCACCAGGCACGCATTGGAGATTCCAGGGATTCCGGCTGGGGCCAAAGGTGGAATTCTCGGTCGATGACCCCATCGCAAACTCATCTAGATTCGTTTTGCCTATCAGAATGTACTCTTGTTCGCGCAGCTTGGCGACCACTGTCGCATCGTATGGTGGCACAAAGTTCTGCAACATACGCGAACTGCACGTCGTCGGCACCCCCTCCGTACACAAGTTGTCTTTGATTGCGAGGGGCATCCCCGTCAGCGGTTTTGTCTTCCGCCAACCTTTGAGCTTCTGGTCCAAGGCTTCCGCCTGCGCCGACGCCGATTCTTTCGTCTGCGTGACAAAGGCTTTGACCTTCGCCTCAACTTGGCAGATCCGCAAGAAATACGCACACACGATTTCCGTCGCGGTGACTTCACCTGCGGTGAATTTCTTCTGAAGGTCGCAGAGCGTCAGTTTATACAGCGACATCGGGAGCTCATCCTTGCAAGTCTGTCTTCATGTCAGCTTATCAGTTCTTATGCACAATCCGGTTATTCCCGTCGACTGTGATAATCTTTGGTACATGCCGCTTAATCTCTTCTTCGCCGTAGTACTCATAACAAAAGATGATGATGTGATCCCCGACCGCCGCTTTCCGAGCCGTGGGTCCGTTCAAAATGATCTTCCCGCTACCCCGCTGGCCATTGATCGCGTACGTCATAAACCGCTCGCCATTATTCAAGTTGGAGCAGACAATGGCTTCGTACGGAAGAATGCCGGCCGCCTCCAACAAGTCTTGATCGATGGTCAGACTGCCTTCATACTCAAGATGCGCGCCGGTCACCGTGGCGCGATGAATTTTCGCACGGAGCATTTGTCGAAACATTCTTTACCTTGTGATTTGTAATACATGATCCGCGATGAGTTGAGGACAACTTATTTCTCTCCACGCATCACGCTTAACGTTCTTCAATAATCTTGGGTACTACAAAAAACCCCTCCGTCTCACGTGCCGGCGCGTTAGCCAAGACCTTGTCGGTCGGCAACGATGGACGCACGACATCTTCCCGAAACACATTCACCTGTCCCATGACAGTTGCGGTCGGCTCGATCCCCTTCGTGTCGTACTGATTCAGCTTTCCGACATGGGTGAGAATCTGACTCAGTTGCTTGGCAAACACATCCTTCTCAGCCGCAGTCACTGCCAGCCTGGCCAACTTCGCAACTTTTTCGACGTCCTTTTTACTGATCTGCATGCCTATAGTAACTCCCTATGCTCCGAAGGATGTTCAAATTGGCCATCCAACAAGGTCGCAGGCAAAGGCAAAACCACAAGCGTACTCCCTTTGGGGTACGTTGAGGACTTTTCGATTCGAGAAAGCAGTTGGGGGCCTGTTTCAACATCCTGCTATTCCACCGTCACGCTTTTTGCAAGGTTTCGCGGCTGATCCACATCTGTTCCACGCAACACGGCAATGTGATACGCCATCAACTGAAGTGGGATCGTAAAGAGAATCGGCGAGATCAACGGATGGGTGTCAGGAATGGTAATCACCGCATCGACAATCTTGCCAAGCTCCCGTTCCCCTTCCGCCACCAACGCGATTACCGGGGCACGCCGCGCCTTGACTTCCATCAGATTGCTCACCGTCTTTTCATACAGCCGATCGCGCGGCGCCAAGATCACCACCGGAATATCCTTGTCGATGAGCGCGATAGGACCATGTTTCATCTCGCCCGCCGCATAACCCTCGGCATGGATATAGGAAATCTCTTTCAGCTTTAGTGCGCCTTCAAGCGCAATGGGATAATTAATGCCGCGGCCCAGGAACAAGAAATTGCGTTTCTTGTAGTACCGCTTGGCAATGACCACAATTTCAGCTTCGCGTCCAAGCACCCGTTCGACAAGCGCGGGAAGCCGGACGAGCCGGTCAAGCCAGGCTTTCCCGTCCGCCACCTTCATCACATTACGAACTCGCGCCAGATGCAATGCCAGGAGATAGAGCGCGGTCAACTGCGCGGTGAACGCTTTCGTCGAAGCTACGCCAATTTCCGGCCCACAATGGGTGTAGAGCACGCCGTCCGATTCACGGGTCAAGGTGCTGCCTACCACATTCACAATTGAGATGACACTAGCGCCTTTCTCCTTAGCTTCCCTCGTGGCGGCAAGCGTATCGGCAGTCTCTCCAGATTGGGAAATGGTAATGAATAAGTCGCCCTTCCCGATCAGCGGATCGCGATAGCGGAACTCGCTCCCGATATCCACTTGAACCGGGGTACGAACCATTTCTTCAATCAAATATTTCCCGACCTGCCCCGCATGCAACGACGTGCCGCAGGCCACGATCCAGATCCGCTCGACAGCGGCAAATTCTGCCGGCGTCAGTCCGATATCCGGTAAATCCGCTTCCCCGGTTTCGTAAGAGTATCGCCCTCGCATCGTATCGAGAATCGTCTGAGGCTGTTCGTGAATCTCCTTCAGCATGAAATAGGGGTAGCCGTTCTTCTCCGCCTCCGACGCATCCCAGGTAATTGTTGATGGCTCGCGCGACACGACATCACCTTTCGAATCCGTAATATGTATGCCGTTTTGAGTGATAACGGCTACATCCCCTTCATCGAGATAGGTCACATCTCGCGTGGGGGCCATCATCGCGATGACATCCGATGCAACATAGGACGCGTGCGGCGTTCGCCCCACGATCAATGTACATCCCGATCGGGCGGCAATCAATGTCCCGGGCTCACGCTCCGAAATGACGACCAATGCATAACTGCCTCGCACATCTTTCGTGGCATAGCGCACCGCATCCACCAACTTTTGTCCTTTCTGAAGATACCTTTCGATCAGGTGCGCAATAACTTCTGTGTCGGTTTCCGATTCGAACTTGTAGCCATCTTTTTCCAGCTGCTGTTTCAGCGGCTGATAGTTCTCGATAATGCCGTTGTGCACCAGCACGCAGCCTTTCGACCGATGCGGATGGGCATTTTGCTCAGAGGGCTTCCCATGCGTGGCCCACCGGGTATGACCGATCCCAATCGTCCCCTTCAGCTCTAATTCCTGCAGTGACCGTTGAAGATTGACCAACTTGCCCACGCTCCGCCTGACGGTGATCTTCTCTCCCTGCATCACAGCAACCCCTGACGAGTCGTAGCCCCGATACTCCAGCTTGGCTAATCCACCAAGAAGGATCGGAACCGCGTCCTGATTGCCAACGTATCCGACGATTCCACACATACCCGCTCCTACCTCCTTCTCATCTTCTTCTTGGACCGCGCGCTGGGCTTCACAGACTTCCGTTCGTTAGCTGATGCTTCACTGGCAACCGATTGGCCAGCTTGCAAGGCTCGCCGTTTGGCCGCCCAGCCTGCCCGATTCACCTGCGTCACACGGGCGATTGCCAACGAATCAGCCGGCACATCCTGAGTCACGGTGGTCCCCGCCGCAATGACCGATCCGGCTCCGATGGTAACTGGGGCAATCAGCTGCGTGTCACTTCCGAGAAAGACGTTCTCTCCAATCACGGTTTGATACTTGTGTGCTCCATCGTAATTGCAGGTAATTGTTCCCGCACCTATATTCACCCCTTTCCCGATGGTGGCATCGCCAAGATAGCTCAGGTGATTGGCCTTCGATCCTTCACCCAGTTCGGTTTTTTTCATCTCCACAAAGTTTCCAACCTTGGCCTTCCGCCGCACCAACACACCAGGGCGCAGATGTACGAAGGGGCCGAGATGCGCATCGTCATCGATCTGCGACTCACGCAGAACACAGTGATCCAAAATCTCTACGTGGTTACCGATCACGCAATCAGTGATACGCACACCGGAATGGACCGTCGTTCCCTCGCCGATCACGGTTCGACCCTCAAGCGTTATGTTCGGATAGAGCACTGTGTCCCGGCCGATGACGACTCCGGCATCGATCCAGGTAGAGGAGGGATCCTGCATCGTCACTCCGGCTTCGAGCCACTGAGTCCGAATGCGTTGGCGAATCACCTGCTCAGCTTCCGCCAGTTGAACTCGACTGTTGATCCCTAACCCTTCATCGATCGTCCGCAGACGCAGCGCAGCCACAGTGCGCCCTTGCTCGACTGCAATCTGTATAATATCCGTGAGGTAGTACTCGCCCTGCGCATTCTGAGGCTCAAGCTTGTCCAGCGCCGGGAAGAGAAACTCACCGTCGACCACATAGGTTCCGACATTAATCTCCCGTACCACGCGCTCGTCCCGGGATGCGTCTTTATCTTCAACAATCTTCTGCACGGTATTGTCAGCAGCGCCATGCAACCACTCGTCTCGACGACGGCGAATGACGCGTCCGTAGCCCGCTGCATCGTCGAGCACCGCCGTCAGCACCGTCACGGTCGCTTTCTGTTCGTCGTGCATCGCCAGGAGATCCCGCACTGTCGCTTCGGTGAGCAGCGTCATGTCACCGTTCAAAATCACATATCGTGACGGCCTTCGGCGAGGATCGGTAGTAAACGTAGCCCGCGCTTGAAGCACCGCATGCCCAGTGCCGAGTTGATGCGCTTGCTCCGCTACGGCCACACGACTATCTGCGCCTTCGACAACCTTTCGAACATCGATGCCCTGGTGCCCAACGATAACGGCGATCCCCCGATCAGCCAATCGGCAGGCAACATCGAGGACGTAGAGCACCATCGGCTTCCCCGCAACCGTATGGAGAACCTTCGTCAACTTGGACTGCATCCGCTTGCCCATCCCCGCTGCCATAATGATGATACCTAAGCCGGGAATAGACGACGGAGCATTTGTGCGACCTGCAGATGACACCATCACGCAACTCCAGTAAAACAAATCAGCATGCGAAAGCTCGAGTCATGGCCGTCATCCGGTCGGCACGCTAATATCGGGCTGTTTGGCCTGGCCCCATTTCGCATCCGCATTCAAGACTGACGTCATTGAGGTGGACGGTGTGTAGAATCCTCCCGAGACAATGAGTTTCATAGCTTCGTCAACACTGATATCGACTGACGAAACTTCTCGTTCCGGCACCAGGAGAAAATACCCGGACGTGGGATTCGGTGAGGTTGGGACATAGACATGAATCAACGGATCTTGACTCAATGTCATTGTCTCCGCCTTCGTCACGCCTGTCACAAACGCAAAGCAGTAGTGGCCGTTCTTGGGAAATTGGATCAGTACCACACGATGATAGGACCCGCGATCGGAGAAAGAGAGGATGTCCATCATCGATTTCAGGGTGGAATAAATCCCCCGCACAAGAGGCAACCGGTTCAGCCAATCCTCCCAGAGCTTCAAAATCTGTCGGCCAATAAAATTGGCGGCAAACAATCCAACCAAGAAGATCAAGAGAATCAGCGCGACAATCCCCAGCCCCGGGACATAATGATCAGGAACTAGCTGCGCTAGGACATCGCCCAGAATGCCGTCCACAGTAACAAAGAGGGTCTTCAAGATGAGGACCGTGCCCCAGATCGGTATGACGGCAAGAAGCCCCGTAAGAAAGTAGCGTTTCAAGGCGTTCTTGAGCATAGATTTTGGCCGTGAACCAGACCCTATCGTGAACCAGACCCTATTGAACCAAACCCTATAATGTGGTGGCTCATATTACAGAATTTTCCCCAGGCGCCGCAAGCCTTTTCTTGCTATTTTCAATGGGTTATGCGGAAAACGCTGCTCGGATTGGCTGGTACTCTTCCCAACCGTCTTAGGGCCTGTACTAGCCCTTGTCCAATCTAGCTAGAAAAAGAAAGGCCACGGAGACTCCGTGGCCTTTTCGAGACTGTTGACTTCTTCCTTAGTTTGTTACTGCTTCGTAGCCGCGTACTTCCATGCAGTGGTCTTGGAGTTCCTGCAGATAAACAAAGAACACCTGGCTGGCGGCCATCCCCGCCTCACGCTCACATTCCCACAAATCCCGCTTGTCATCCGCAACGGACTTTCCTGCCGGGGAAAGTTAGTCGTTCCAGGTACAGCCAGACAGCAACAATGTTGCGATAAGAATGATTCCTTTCGTCAAGTATTCAGCCAGGTTGATTTCAGCAATTCCGTTCTGCGCTTAATTGCGATTCATCTGAGTAGGAGCTTATCGTCGAACCTCCCGAGTCTCTATCCATCCTTTGTCACAAAAGAAAGGCCGTAGGCCACCTTCTACATGAACGTTCACCATTGGGAATCGCTACAATCCATGCACTTTTGAAGCTCTCGTAGGAAAATGACCTGCCTTGCTATTAGCCTGAGCCTAGCATAGCATCGCCCCTGAAACGCTGCCTAGCAGGCTTCTGAAAAACTATGTGGGCCCGCAAGAACCTAGGCTAGCCCGCACGTCTGGACTAAAAGGAGAAGGCTACGCGGGATGCTCAAAAAGGCCGTCCAGTAAGGCCGCAGTGAGCGAAGGGGCGAGACGTACTTTTCGATACGTTGAGCCCCTAAGCGCGGCGAGAACAAAGCTGGCAGACTTTTCCAGCATCCTGCCTAGTTCAGGATCCATCGTTGGCAACACCACAAAATAAGATTGCGGGCATCTTCATTACACTCGAGGGCGGTGAAGGAAGCGGGAAAACGACGCAAGCCCCTCGTCTTTGCCGATTACTTACTACACAAGGCTACGAAGTCCTTCACACGAGAGAACCAGGAGGTACCCCTGTCGCGGAGCGGTTGCGCAACGTCTTGCTCGGCGGTTCGGCTGAAGTCATTGCTCCGGAAACAGAAGCCTTGATCATTCTTGCAGCCCGTCGTCAACATGTCGACCATGTCATCAAGCCTGCACTCAAACGCGGCATGATTGTGGTATGCGACCGGTTCATAGACTCCACGATAGCCTATCAGGGATACGCACGCGGACTCGGCCTTAAAATACTGCGCCTGATGAACGAGTGGGCGACAGGCAAACTCACACCGCATCTCACCTTGCTCTTCGACCTCCCAATCGCAATCGGACTCCGGCGACGGCAGAGCCAAGCTACGACTCAGAATCGACTCGATCGAGAGGCCGAACGATTTCACAAGAAAGCTCGTGCTGGTTTTTTACAATTGGCACGGCGAGAACCTCGACGGATCAAAATCGTCGATGCTCGGCAACCTCCAGACTCAGTGGCAGCCATAGTGGAAACACTCGTACTGGATTGGCTACAAACACCGCGCGCAAGAGGTCGAGGACGACGCTGACGCATGCCTTTTCGGGATATCACAGGTCACGAACGACCGATCGCACTACTCAAGTCGGCTCTGAGCCATGAGCGCCTGGCCCATGCCTACCTCTTTCATGGCGAAGCACGCATCGGGAAGTCTCTGACCGCCACACGGCTGGCTCAGGCATTGAATTGCGAGTACCCCTCACCGGCTGATGACCAGGACAGCTGTGGCCTGTGTCGTTCCTGCCTGCAGATCGCAGCGCGGACGCATCCTGACCATGTCGTCATCGAGCCTGACCGAGAATTGGCGACGCCGCAGATTAAAATTGAGCAAGTTCGAGACATCGAACATCAATTCATCTACCGGCCCCTCATGGGGGAACGGAAGATTTGTTTGATCGATGATGCAGACCGTCTAACGATCGGTGCGGCCAATGCGCTCCTAAAGACGCTGGAAGAACCCCCAGGGCACAGCCTGTTCATCCTGATTTCCAGTCGACCACAGGCATTGCCGGTCACCATTCGCTCACGCTGCCAGGCGCTAAGATTTACACCACCCGCGAAAACGCAGGTGGAAGCGACCCTGATTTTAAAACGAGAAATCTCCCCGACCGATGCGCGCTTCCTCGCCCTCTTCACTGAAGGACGCATCGGAGCAGCCCTCATGATAGATCTGGTGGACCAGCGTACACGACAGCGCGAGTGCCTCGATCTCATGACGCCTGAAACTTTAAAATCGACCACAGCTATTCTTTCAGCAGCAGAAAGTTTGGCGAAAGTCGATCGCAGCGTGGAAATTCTCAGCTGGCTTAGCAGGTGGATTCGTGATCTCGTCCTCGTCCACGTAGGAAGCGATCAGGACTACCTGCTCCATCTCGACCAACTCGACCAGCTTCACCACTACGCCCAACAGGCTGATGTGGGCATGCTGCTCGACCTGCTTCAGGAAATCGAGCGCATCGAACAACAGCCTACGCGCCACTTGAATCTGCACATGGCACTGGAAACTTGCCTCCTTCGACTCCGCGATGCCCTCGGGGTCGCTCCAGCCGAAGCCTCTGTCTAGAATTCAGAGTCGCTAACCTGGTATCTTCCAGATCGTCATGCACGACAAACATACGTTCTACATCACCACTCCGATTTACTACGTGAACGACGTGCCGCACATCGGCCACGCTTACACCACCGTGGTGGCTGACGTGCTCGCCCGCTATTGGAGGTTGCGCGGGCGCGATGTGTTCTTTCTGACTGGCCTCGATGAACATGGTCAGAAAGTTCAACAGGCTGCGGCCAAGGCCGGGACCGATCCGCAAGCGCACTGCAACAAGCTGGCTCCCCAGTTCCAGACACTCTGGAAACGCCTAAACATTTCGAATGATGCCTTCATCAGAACCACAGACAGTGGGCACAAATTAATAGTTCAACTATATCTTAAACAACTTGTTGACAACAAACTGATTTACAAGGCTGACTATATAGGATGGTACTGCTCGTTCGACGAGCGATTCTGGACTGAAAAAGATGTCGCTGACGGTCTGTGTCCAGACTGTAAACGTCCCGTCGAGAAGCTCAGTGAGCACAATTACTTTTTCAAGATGGGTCAGTATCAGAAGCGACTGATTGACCACATCAAGAAGCACGAATCCTTCATCCGTCCCGAGTCCCGCCGCAACGAAGTCCTCGGCTTCCTACAAACGCAGAAGCTCGGCGACCTGTCGATCTCCCGGCCAAAGTCCCGCCTCTCTTGGGGCATCGAACTTCCCTTCGACCACCAATACGTCACCTATGTCTGGTTCGACGCACTGATGAACTATGTCTCCGCGCTGGAGTACCTCAGACCGATACCTTCGCGAGATCGATACTGGCCCGCCTCGGTCCATCTAGTCGGGAAAGACATCCTCACTACCCACGCCGTTTACTGGTCCACGATGTTGATGGCGCTGAATCTCCCCATGCCGGAAACGATCTTTGCCCATGGGTGGTGGACCGTCGATGGTGAAAAAATGTCGAAGAGCCGTGGCAACGTGGTCGATCCGGTTATGATGGTCGACGAATTCGGCGCCGATGCGTTTCGTTACTTCCTTCTACGGGAAGTTCCGTTTGGGCAGGATGGTGATTTTACCTTGGAGGCGATGATCACGCGTATCAATAGTGACCTAGCCAACGGACTGGGAAATCTCTTAAGTCGTACGCTTACTCTCATCGAACGTACTCAAGCAGGACGGGTGCCTGCTCCAGGGAAAATTAGGGCGGCAGAACGAGACCTGCAGCAAGCGACAGTCGCACTCCTCAACGACGTGTTACCACGCCATCTTGAACAACTAGAATTCAACCGAGCACTTGAAGCTATCTGGCAAGTTGTTCAGATTGCCAACCAATATGTTGACAAAACTGCGCCCTGGGCGCTGGCCAAGAACGAGAGCGATACAGACCAACTCAGAACAGTCCTGTACTACATGGCGGAAACGCTACGCTGCCTAAGTCTAGCAACGTATCCTTTTATTCCAAAGAGCTCACAGTTGATCAGAGCTCAACTTGGCATCTCGACCGATTTCACAAGCCCCCTGGTGAAAAGTAAAATTGAGTGGGGCGGCCTTGAAGCGGGCATTGCAATCCATAAAGGAACATCGCTTTTCTCTCGTATCGAATCAACGCCACAAGGAGCCAAGACCGTGAGTGACTCAACGCCCCCTCCGCAACCAACGACAACGCCACCCGTACCAACAACTACCGCGCCTCAGGCACTACCCCCATCCGTGGCAACTCCGGCCACTGCGGCGCCTGTGCAAATCACTATTGGCGAGTTCAGGAAGATACAGCTCAAGACCGCGAAGGTCTTGACCGCGGAGCGTGTCCCGAAATCGGAAAAGCTTCTGAAACTCCAAGTCTCGCTCGGCAATGAGCAGCGTCAGATCGTAGCCGGGATAGGCATGAAGTACGTGCCGGAGGCGCTGGTTGGAAAAACTATCGTCATCGTGGCCAATTTGGAGCCGGCTAAGCTCATGGGCATTGAATCGCAGGGCATGGTCTTGGCCGCAGGCGATAGCGAAGTACGCGGCCTGGCCACCATCCTGGAAGAAGTCGACCCCGGCACCAAAGTAAAATGACTCTGGCAGGGACTGCGCTCAGATTTCTCCTGCTGCTTGGTCTTATATTCACTCCTCTGCCCTGCCACGCCATTCCAGCTGAAGAAGAACTTCCCTAAGACCTGCACCTGAACGAGCCGAAGTCCACGATGATGCTAGTGTGCGTGGTGGCGCACGGCTCGCTGGCGCTAGGAAGAGAAGTCGGAGAGGCTCGCATCACGATTACAGACGTCGCAGCGATCAGATTCTCACAACTGGTTTACAACAAGGAGAACCGGACGATCAAAATCAGATCATGTGCACACTGCATATGATAGAAAAGGCACTATACAGCTTGCGCGCCTCCGCATCGTTCACGACTACCCTGGAATTGGCCCATCCCACTTTCGTGGACATTGTCGCTGAAGATCGGTTGCCCTATCCACCGTTAGGCCAACATGTCAGCAAGTGGATGTGGCGTATCCCCAGCCATGACTTGATTAACGATGGGATCGTGCTCGAGCTGTATGGATACATTGTGGAGATCAAGCACCCCAAACCGGGCGAAGAGCTTATTGCAAAGAACGACGTGATGCTGCGCGCATCGATTCGGACCCTGTCCATTGGATTGGTGCGACCCCATGGCGACTGGGGCTCCAGAAAGGTACACATCTATGGCGAGCTACTAATCGGCGACCGTATGCTCGAACGCCTGCAGATGTTCTACAGCGGAGAGCACGCCAACTGCGAAGCCCCATTCTTCGTACCGCTCTCCAAGATGTCCCGGACGGTATCAAACTCCGCGTCGCGGCGGCAGATCCCGCGAGAGGAAATTTCGGGGTCAGCCAAGCGAGGTTCCCCGTGCTGATCGAACGATTGACACCTTGGAGACGCTAATTATGAACAAGAACATGTTCCTCCTACTGGCCTGCTGCTCGGTCCTCGCCAGCCCTGTGCTTGTCCAGGAACAGCACCAGCATCGGCGTCCCGACGATATCAAACAGTACCTGGAGCACCTTGATAGCACGGAGCGGGACCATTATTAAAAGCCCATTCAAGTCATGGCAGCGCTCAAGTTGATACCCGGCATGGCCGTGGCCGATCTCGGATCAGGATCGGGTTACTTCACACGCCGCTTTGTCAAAGCCGTCACCAAAACTGGCATGGTCTACGCCGTCGACATAGAATCGGAGATGCTCGCCTACGTGAAAGAGAGCATTGACCACATGTATGTGCCGTATACAGCCGAGTTTACCCTGGCTCGGCCGGACACTCCGAAGTTGCCATTCGCATCCATTGATCTCCTCTTCGTCTGCAACACTTTCCATCATCTTAAAGAGCGCTCCAAGTATTTCCGCGACCTCACACCGTCGTTAAAGCCAGGGGGTCACATCAGCATCATTGATTTCTACCCCGATGAACGATCCGGCGAACTCAGATTCCCCAAACATCACTTCATCTCTCGAGACACTGTCATCAAGGAACTGACCGACGCAGGATACAAGCTTGATCGCGAACACAGCTTCCTGCCGAAACAGTACTTTCTCGAATTCACTCCCGCGCAATAAAAACGAGCCGATCACACCTGCGCTGACTCGCTTGGACACTTGCCGTGACTCGAGGACCATGCGACACTAAGCCATGAGTTCCCCCGTCTCCTTCGAACATCTGCGCTCACGCCTCTACGTCGCGCTGGCACTGAACGCGCTGATCATCATCGCCGAATTTATCGGCGGCCTGCTCCTCAACAGTGTCGGATTGATGAGCGACGCAGGGCACAATTTCATCGATCAGGGTTCGCTATTTCTTGCGCTGTATGCGCACATCATCACCAGGAAACCGTCGAACGAAACCAGGACGTTCGGCTACCACCGCGCCGGTGTCCTCGCGGCGTTTCTTAACTCGTTCATCTTACTGCTGACCGCACTTGGCATTGCTGTGCTCAGCGTGGAACGGCTGCTGCAACCAATCCCGATCGATGGTGGATGGGTGATGGGCATCGCGGCCGCGAGCTTTGTGGCCAATCTCAGCATCGCCTTTCTGCTGCAGCGCGGCGCAGAAGGTGACCTGAACATCCGCAGCGCCTTTTGGCACATGCTGGGAGACGCCTGGGTCTCGCTCGGTGTGGTATTGAGCGGCGGAGCGATTCTGCTGACAGGCTGGGCGGTGTTCGATCCGCTCATCAGCCTCCTAGTGGTCGGCGTCATTCTTCATGGAGCCTGGCCAATATTCAAGGAATCTCTCGACATCTTACTCGAATCGACACCCCCATCGATCAGTGCATCCCACGTCGCCATGACCATTAAATCTATCGCGGGCGTCAAGAACGTTCATGATCTTCATATCTGGGCGGTGGAGCCACGTCTCATTATGCTCACCTGCCACGTCCTGACTGACATAAGCTACACAAATGACTTGCTGCAGGTGATCCAGACGCGCATCGCCTCGGACTTCGGCGTCAAGCATATGACGATCCAGATGGAAACCGAGTGTTGTGAACCAGACGACGTGCATTGTGACCTTGGCAAACTAGCCACACAGCATCGTGAGCCCGACACACACACCCATCATCACTGAACAACGCCCCCGCGGCTTCATACGACTGAAGCAACGGCACGTGCGGTGGAGCGCCTAAGATGACGATCCCCTTCTACATGCTTTGCGGGTCTCTTGGCGCGGGCAAAACGACGCTGCTGATGCGTTTGCTTAAACACTGGAAGACGGAAGGGCAGCGGGTCGGCGTACTCATGAATGAGGCCGGCGAAATCAGCATCGACGGGCCTCGTGTTGGCACCATCGCCGAGCAGGTCATGAACCTCGCCGGCGGCTGCATCTGTTGCGATACGAAGGAAGACCTCTCCTGGGGAATCGCACAGCTTGTGCGAGATTATGAATCGGATGTCTTGATTCTGGAATGCTCAGGCCTGGCCGATCCGGTCGAAGTCATCGATGCCGTGACCGATCTCTACACCGCGAGACTGGCCACGCTCGAGCGAGTGATTGCGCTCCTCCACCCGATATCGAATGAAGAGAGCCATTCCAGCGCATATGTGACAACCCAGGCCATCCGCTGTGCGGACGAATTGATCCTGAACAAACAAGACCTCTATGTACCGGGCCATTGGGAAGGATTCAGAGACACGATTATTGGACAGAATCCCTATGCGCGTATGTGGGAAACCTCCCATGCACGCGTCGATCCAGCAGCCCTCTTGGCCCCACACACCACTCCCAGGCCAGCAGCGCCGACCAATGTGGTATTTAGCAAATCCCCCACACCCGGGAATCGTCACCGACTACTCTACCATCCAATCACCACCACCATTTGTTTGCCCAGTCCACTCAATCGCCAACGATTCCTTGCCTGGATCAAGACCCTCCCCAAGGAACTCGAACGGGCGAAGGGCTACTTCCGGTTTAAAGGAGAGCCGGAGCTTCAAGAGTTCCAGTATGCCCCGCCTGGACAAGCCGCAATTGCGCCCGTCATGCTGCTAGATGAGCCCGATCCTGCCATTGTCCTGATCGGACGGGGTTATGATGTTGATCAGCTCAGAAAGAATCTATTGCTGTGCATAGAGAACCCTGAACAACCGGCATGATTACGAAGCCACTTCCTTTCGTTCTGCATCCTTTCCTTCTATTTAGCCGTACGACTGCGCCCGAGCCTATCCGGGCTCCTTCGACTCTAGAGGGACTCGGAGTGGTTGGCATTATCGAAATTACAGCATCTCCAGAAGTCACCATCGCTCCAGCGGAAATTCCAACTCGGCTGATAATACGAGTCGGGGAGTAGGTCGGACAGCGGTTTCATGATTTCCGTATCGAGCTTCGGATCAAAATTATTCGCGGCTGGATCGAACAGCATTCCCCACTACGCGAACGCCGGCACGCTCAACGTGAACGTAAGGAGATAGAGGGCGACGCTTAGGGTACCGTTCGTGCCGATTGTTATTCAAGGTTGAGTTTTTCATGGCTCCCACTTTTCTGGGCAAACCCACTCAACGCCTTCGGCGACTTCCGCAGTCCCGCCACCTTGCAGTAGGCATTGTCTTTTGAACTGTTTGAATGCTGGCTGGGAAAAGGACTTTTCTACTACAGACACAACAGGCTGCTTCTTGTCTGATACCGCTACAAGTGGGGTCTCCCGCCGCTTCTTTACTACAGACACAATAGGCTGCTTCTTGTCTGAATCCGCTACAAGTGGGACCTCCCGCCGCTTCTCCACTACAGGCGCAACAGGCTGCTTCTTGTCTGGTACGGCTACATGTGGGGCTTCCCGCCGCTTCTCAGTTGGAGGAGGCGGCTCCTCTTCTATGATTTCAGCAGAATAGATCATGACCTCATTTTCTCGGTGCAAGATCGGCGGGGTTGTTTTCTGCTCAACATTGACCCGCTTCGATAAGCCGAGTTCGACCATACGAGCGTCCAACTCATTCATACGCTGGTAGGAAAGATAACTCCACCCACTTAACGCGAGCACGCACAACGATAGGACCAGGACACAGACGGCAGATCCTTTTGAAATGCACCACGGGGTTGACGATTCACGTTCCCACTGGCGCGGCTCGTTGGGGGTCATACTTTCACCACCCTAATAGTTTTTTCGAGCAGCCGCTTGGCTTTCTTTCGGACGCGGCACTCCGCACAGTATTTTTCTTGATACACATAGTCATGCGTCGTTGAGGCATGGCACCAATCCTCTCTCCAGGTCAAGTGCTGACCTCACGTTTGATTTGAGAAGGCTAGGCTCGCCAAGAGGGTGAGATCGGTTTGCGAACGCTACGCGACGAGGGCAGCGCCTTGAATTGTAAAGCGAAGGAGGGGAATCAACGATGGCTAAGTCCCCTCGCCTCCACCACGCCGTAGTAGGTGGGCGATCACGGCGTGTTGCAGGCCGCTTCCCACAGCGCGTGATTCAGACTCTCTGGTTCAACTGGGAGCCAGGTGCCTTGGTCGACGTATCGATCTCTCTCGCTACCGATTCCCATACGGCATGAGAACTCCGTGAACGCCAGCAACCGAACACGCTTTGCCGCGCAGTCGAATTGCTTGTGGGTCGTCGTCGACAAAAATCGAGGGGTTGCTTTCGGACCTCCTTGCATCCACTGAAAGTCAATTAATTGCCACAGCGTCACCAGATTCCCTTCTCGACAAATGGTGGTTGGATCAGGGTGTTGCCCTTCCTCCTTCAAGTTGCCAAACATCGAAAGTAGGCTGTCTGCTCTTCGGTTGAGAAGGGGGAGTACTTTTAAGACGCTGGCTATTCGCTGTTATGAGGCAGAAAAGGTACGGAGAGTCTTTGTCAGAGCACATGCGAATCGCGTGGGGGTTGTTTTTTATCTATCAGGAGCCGACAATGGGAATTGTCCATTGATTTGCACCACACTGGTCCGATGACTCACTATCAACACTAGAGAGGCTTAACCATGAGATTACGAAATACCTTGTGGATAGTTATGGCACTGGTTGTTTATGGCAACGTCGGCGATGTCTGGGCTTATGGTGCTCCCAAAGGCGGCAGTGACAGACCCGGCGTTTGTAGCAAAGTGAGGCTTATGGCATTCACGCCGAGTGCATTCACGACGAGTAATAAGACAGAGGTGGCACCGAAATCGGCGTTTTCATTTTTTGCGTCCGCGGGAACCAAGCCGACAAGTATTACGGTGATGATAAAAAGCCAATCCGTACCGCTCACCGTGACACCTAAAAATAATGGATTTCAGGTAACTGGCATGCTCCCCGGCACCCTCAAAGGAACCTTCGCAAGAATTAACATTACGGCCAAAGGCCCCAATCGATGCGAACTCAACGACGGATGGCTGTTGAAAGTGGCTAACTAACGGTGAGGAAAGGTTGGAGGGAGGCCCCGTTCAATTCGGATAACCCGCTGAATCCCACATAGACCTACGTGCCAGATAACCCCTTCGATGTCACGGGCCGCTTTGTCTTGTCTGTATCAACGGCTTGTGGCCGCCTTGTCTGCCAGAAAGCCGGTCGCTCGTAGCGTTACCATCTCACGCACGGCGACCAATTCCGTGAGCCGCGTGTCCAATGGAGGCAGGGATTGCAAATAGGGTATGGGATCTAAGAGAATTAGTAGCGTAAACCAATGGAGGACATCATGATAAATCTTTCATGGGTTAAATGCACAGGAGAAGGTTGGTGTCCATTATTAACAGTGAATCTTGAGAAGGTAACCGCAGAGGGTGTTTATATTATCTGGCATGGAGGCAATCCTAGTCATATAGTTCGGGTTGGACAAGGAATCATCGCGGAGAGATTAGCTGACCATCGAGATGATCCTGCGATCCTTGCCCACAAAAACAAAGGGACATTGTATGTTACATGGGCAGCTGACCTGCCCCCAGTGATTAGGCCACCTGTTCTGTTAGTACGCATGCTTCAGGAGCCGGTGGCCGATAGCCCAAGGCGCTGTGGGGCCGGACGTGATTATAGGTCCGCCGCCAGCGTTCAATGATGACCTGCGCTTCCCGCAGCGTATAGAAGAGTTCCCCGTTTAGCAATTCGTCCCGGAACTTGCCATTGAAGCTCTCGCTATAGCCATTCTCCCAGGGACTGCCCGGCTCGATGAACAAGGGCACGACGGTCAGCAAGCGATACCAGGCCCGCAGAGCCGTGGCGATAAACTCCGGTCCATTGTCCGAGCGCGAATGTGTGTCGGACAGCCATGCGTCAGGAACAGCTCCCCCAGTACCTCCTGGACATCGCTTGCCCTCATACGGCGGCGCACCGCAAGGGCCAGACACTCCCGCGTGTATTCGTCCACCACGGTGAGCATTTTCAAGGGCCGCCCATCCCGAGTGCGTTCCATGACAAAATCATACGCCCACACATGGTTCGGATATTCCGGTCGCCGCCGTACGCAGGAACCGTTAGTCAGCCAGAGTCGGCCTCGCTTCGGCTGCTTCTGCGGCACCTTGAGCCCCTCCTGTCGCCCCAGCCGCTCCACGCGTTTGTGGTTCACCCGCCAGCCTTCTTGATGCAACAGCGCGGTGATCCGACGAGACCCATAGCGCCCATACTCACGGGTGAGCGCGACGATCCGCGTCCGCAGAGACTCCTCGTCGTCCGCCTTGATGGGCACATACTGTTGCGTGCCCCGGCATTGCCCCACGACTCGACAGACCCGGCGTTCAGAGACCGAAAACATGGCCGGCACATGGCAGACCGTTTCTCGGCATCGGGCCGGGCTTAGAAGTTTCCCGCTGCCACCTCCTTCAAAATGCTGTTGTCCAGGAAGAGGTCCGCCACGAGTCGCTTGAGTCGGGCATTCTCTTGTTCCAGGCCCTTTAACCGTTTGGCCTGATCCACGCGCAAACCACCGTACTCTTTCTTCCACCGATAGTAGGTCTGTTCCGTGATCCCCAACTTGCAACAAGCCTCCACCAGTCCAAGGCCTCTGCCCATCTCACTTTCGATCGTCCGCAGATGCCCGATGATCTCCTCGGCCGGATACCGTTTGCGTGCCATGCCCCCTCCTTCCGTCGACCGGAATCCTAACGCTACATCCGGCCTGGTTTATAGGGAGCAGGTCACAGCCTTACCGGCCCATCAGCGTGATGCCGTGGAAGCTCATCTGACTCAGACGTGGGTCCCTCTTGTTGGAGATCGGTTCCCCGATGCGTTGCCACTAACCGTAAATTCTCCTTGGTCTTAGTGGTAGCCATACCATTTAGAATAGCATCGGTCGCTTCAATCAATTTCATGTACTGATACCATGCCCATGGTTGTTCCTGGCCGCTGTTAATGCGAGTTTTGGCCCATTGCCGAACTTGCTTCAGTAAATATTTCGGCTTCGTTCCATTGGGCTGATTATTAAATTGATTTCTCATATGCCAGCGCGGAGTACATCAAATATCATAACCCACACTACCAGAGACGCGGTACCGCGAAGCCCGAAGACACCCACCTCACTTCCCCTTTGGCAGAATCCCCTTTCGCTCTAGCTCCTGCACGTGGGCCTCGCACATTTCCTGGATGTACTCGCCCAGCGTCTTTTGTTGGAGAGCGGCAACCGCCTTCAGCTTCGCTAAGAGATCTCTAGACATCCCCCGAACAAAGAGGACCGCGGCCTCGTCGTCGGATCGAGGTGGCTTCGGCATGTGGTTAGCATACGCAAGCAGAACAAGCCTGTCAAACAAGCTTGACATAGCCGCTATATTGTGATAATATGTTTGCAGTTGCAGTCAGTGAAGTAAAAGGGGGTGACGGCCGTGAAAATGGCGTGTGCGTGATGGTTCAACTCCCCAAGGGGATCAAGATCAAGTTGGACGGACTACGCCGGCATGGCACCAGCATCAGCGGGTTCATTCGTAGTGTAGTGGAACGCGAACTCACCCATGCCCCACAAAGCAGAAAGGACGGTGAATGATGGCATGGTCAACGAAGGGACTCTCAAAGCGCGGCAATGTGCGGGCAGTCCTAGGACAGCCAATGACATGTCCTCGAACAAGAAAGATGTGGAAACGCGATTCAAGCTCGCCCCTGTCACTAGACGGAAAGGACGGTAAGTCATGGGTGTGAAAGTAAGGGAAAGACTGGGCAAGGGTTGGTATGTGTTAAGCAACTGGCAGAACAAGCGGAAGGCGAAATGCTTTGGCAAGCGCAAAGCCTTGGCGAAGGCGTTCGCAGACAAGTTCATCGCCAAGCTGAAGTGGGCTGAGCAGAGCGGTGAAGCGATAACCCTTGGCACCAAGGACGGCACCACCCCCACAGGGGCGACCTATTTGACGGAGTGGCTCACCGTGATGCCGAGCCGCATTGCAAGCCGTCGACGTATCGCGGCTGCAAACAAGCCATTGAGCAACGCCTCATTCCGGCGTTTGGGGATCGCCCACTGCATCTACTGAAGCGGGAGGACATTAAACGTGTGATTGCGAAACAGATTGAGGAGACGAAGACGCGGGGAACGATCCAAAACTACCTGATTCCTCTTAAAGCGGCGTACAACCAGGTCAAGGAAGGTGCCCTCGTGGTGATGAATCCGGAGGAGCGGCTCGGCAAACTCTTACATCGGACCAAAGATCGGAAAGAGGAGTTGTGGCGTTTGACCTCCCAGAAAGTGCAGACACTCCTAGACGTGGCAGAGGCGCAGTACCCTGCGCTCTATCCCGTACTGCCCGTACTGCTGTGTGCCGTCAGGACCGGCTTACGGCAAGGCGAATAGATTGGGCTGCAATGGGGGACATTGATTTCCATGTACAGTTCATGGACGTGCGACGCGGCGTGGTGCTCGGAGAAGTCACGACCACCAAGAGTAAGAAGATCCGTCGTGTGGATCTCAGCCCTCAGGTGCTTGCCATGTTGCAACCGGAAAAAGAAATTCGCCAGCTTCAGACCATGAATATCGGCGAGGAACAGTCTCTGTGGGTCTTCTTCTTACCAGGAGGGCTGCGCTGGGATGAAAGTAATCTCCGCCGAAGTTTCTATCGGTGCTTGGACAAGGCCGGCATTCGACAAGTTTGGTTCCACGATCTCCGGAACTGTGTGGTGACGAATCTAGCGGATGCGGGGGTGGATACCGAAACGATTATGAAGATCGTCGGCCATTCCTCGGTGGAAATGTTCCTTCGCTACCGCACGATCATGCGGAGAAATTGGACGATGCGATGACCCGCCTTAACACACTAATAACATGACGTCAAAACGCCGCTCACCAAGTCCCTGAAATCGCTGCACTATAGGAAAAATGGCAGCGAAGAAATGGTTGGACGCAATGCCCGTCCCGATAGGAATCGCTAACCAGACTTGAAGGTAATCTCTCCTTCTCCATCTCGTATTTTCCATTTTTCGTTTGATCGGAACCTCGGCCATATCAGAAGCGCCCAGGCTATCCCGCCGCCGATGAGTCCTCCTAAAACCCACCCCCCGAGTACATCAGTTACGTAATGCGCGCCCACGTACACGCGAGCGGACCCAACTAGTCCCACGATCGGCCAGCTGACCCAACCGGACCTTGGATACAGTACTTGGAGAAAGGCGGCTGCTGCCGCAGTATTCACAGCATGGTTTGATGGAAAACTATACAGACCACCACAGCCGCCCGGTTCGATCTTCACCGTTTCGCTCAGCGCGCGGCAGGGTCTCACACGCTCAACAAGCCATTTAAGCTGTCCCCCAAAAAAATCCGAGAGACCAACCACGCCAGCCAGTACCGGACCACCCAGCATCGCTTCCCACCGATTAGCCCAAATCCAATAGCCGATGGCGAACGCCGCTGGAATGTAGAAAGTGCTACGGTTTCCGAGAAGGAGGAAGAACTGATCGACGACCGTTGAGTGGCCGGCCAGCCCATTGATGGCAATGAAGATGGATTCGTCCCAATTCATGAGGGTGACGATAAAGCGTCATGCATCATTCGTCAACAGGCAGGGGAAACGCGCGCGAGGGACCGAAGAACGAGAGATCGACAGAAAGCAGAAAGGACTCAGACGGAGGTTCATGATGACGGACAAGCTCGCAGACTGCTAATCTCGGGACATCAAGATCAAGTGACCCGCCCGTATGGTGCTGCACCCATTGGCAGCGGTCTGGTGTCGAAGTGCTCATGCCCATTGGTGTCGGCAGCAGCCAACTCGTGATGTACATCCTGCGCCGCGGCGAATGGCGCAAGCCCAAAGAGGATACAGATCATCCCCAATGTCACTCCCGTACGGAGCAAACCCAAGAGACACTTGGTTGTATCGGCTGCGGCATCATGATGTCAGAATGCGAACACGTGTCTGACTTTGCATGCGGTACTGAATCCACGAAGAAGGTATGCTAATCTGGGCGGCCTTGTCAACGAGTATGGACTTTCTACTAGCAATTCGTTAGGTTATTAAGTTATTTACTGGCTAAACAGCATTTGCCCGGCCTACATGCAGGGCGTTGGATATACCATGAATAGACCGATAGACAACCAACACATTAGCGACATCAAGGCACTGCCCTCACCGCACGCCATCAAGACCAAGCTCCCGATTACCGATCAGGCGGCGGCCCTGGTGGTTGAAACGCGGGAAGCGATCCGCAGGATTCTGCATGGGCAGGACCGTGAGCGGCTGCTGGTCATTGTCGGCCCCTGTTCTATCCATGACCCTGAAGCTGCATACGAATACGCCACCAAGCTGAAACCCATGGCTGACGCCCTGCGCGATCGATTGCTGATTGTCATGCGCACCTATTTCGAGAAACCCCGGACAACGGTCGGCTGGAAGGGGCTCATTAATGACCCCAACCTGGACGGCACGTGCGACATTGCAACCGGGATGGAGCTCGCGAGGACCATACTGCTGAAGATCAATCAGTCTGGCATGCCCTGCGCGACCGAATTGCTCGACCCCATCATCCCACAATACGTCGCAGACCTGATCAGCTGGATGGCCATCGGAGCCCGCACCACAGAAAGCCAGACACATCGGGAGATGGCCAGCGGTGTCTCGATGTCGGTCGGCTTCAAGAACGGGACAGAGGGCAGCCTACAAGTTGCTGTCAACGCCATGACCGCCGCACGATCTCCCCACCATTTTATTGGCATCAATGCCGATGGACAAACATCGATCATCAAAACCATGGGGAACCCGGATCGACACATCGTCTTGCGGGGCGGTGGCGGGAAAACTAACTACGACGCCGATCATGTCGCGAAGGCCGAAGCGGCTGTGGCCGACGAAGGCATTGCGCGCCCGATCATGATTGACTGCTCGCACGACAACTCCTGCAAAGACCACCTCCGTCAGAGCCTCGTCGCCCACGAAGTCCTCAAACAATTCCGCGACGGACGCCAATCCATTATGGGTCTGATGCTCGAAAGCAATCTCAACCCCGGCAAGCAAACCTGGCAACAGGGCGTCTCCCTAGCCCACGGCGTCTCGATCACCGACGCCTGCCTCGGCTGGGACGGCACAGAGGCCCTGCTCGGCGAATTAGCCAATATGATCGTGACCAAGCCTGCCTAGAATGACCTCGGTTTTCAGCGCGATCGCTCCCCGACCAAGAGACCCAAATGCTTTTCGACACCCACACACACCTTGACGACGCCCGCTACAACGACGACCGCGAGGCAATGATCACACGCGCGCGCGAAGCCGGAGTCGACGCATTCGTCACGATCGGATGTGACCTCTTGACCAGCCAATCAGCCACGTTGCTGTCCGAGCTACATCCATTTGTGTATGCCTCCATTGGGGTGCACCCCCACGAGGTGAAGCACATCCGCGACGATTGGTATGACGAGTTCCGTCGCTTGGCCAAGAACAAGAAAGTCGTGGCCTACGGAGAAGTCGGATTAGACTACCACTACAACCATTCGTCACCAACAGTGCAACGCGCACGATTCCGTGAACAGATTCAACTCGCACATGAACTCCGGCTACCAGTGATCATCCACACGCGGGAGGCCCAGGAAGATACGATTGCGATCTTGAAGGAGGAGAAGGCATCAGAGATCGGTGGGGTGTTCCACTGCTTTTCCGGAGATGCCTGGCTGGCGAAGGATGCGTTGGACTTAGGATTCTACCTGTCGTTCTCAGGGATCTTGACCTTCCAGAATGCCACGATGCTGCGCGACATCGCCAAGACGGTTCCGCTCGATCGGCTGCTGATTGAAACCGACTGTCCCTACCTCACACCCATCCCTTATCGCGGAAAGAGAAACGAGCCGGCCTTCGTTTCCTTCGTCGCACAACAACTCGCGACAATTCGAGCCGGCGAGCCACAAATGTCGGTTGAAATGATCGGCAGGCTCACCACGAAAAACGCGAAGCGGCTGTTCAGAATCGCTTAAGCTGCCTTGATCGTTGGCGACGGGCTTTGGGGAGTTTTCGAGGATTGCCCTTCTTCTTCGAGTCGCGGGGTGGAGATTCTTCCTCTTGCCTATCCAGTTCTTTATACACCATCCCGCCGCCGCTGGGAGAAACCCGGAGCTTCATGGCAAATTCATTTGCGCCCAACACAAACGCGCCCGACACCTTCGCTGATCGTGCCACTTCCTGATCGGAACTTACCACGGCACAGTCAGCCCCATACTCTCGCGCCAACCGTTGAATCACCTGATCCGCTTGCTCGCCTCTTTTCGAATAGATGACTTGCACACCAGCCCGATGCTCGTGCCGTTCCATCGGTTGGCCCTGTTGCCATCCATCGAAGACGATCGTGATAGGATGATTCTTTCTATTACGATATGCGGCTAAGGCCTGAAGCAGGGCTTCGCGTGCCGACTCGATGTGGTCAGAGAGATTCCCGGTGCGACCTAACAGATTATAACCGTCGATGATAAGATGAGTCGGCAACGTCAATCACGCTACCGTAGACGAGAATGGCTTGTCAACACAGTATGATAGCCAGACTAATATCACGCAAACCCTTGACAAGACATCGAGTATCTGAGAATAGTTAGAAATCCCTTCCACGCATAATACCTATGCTAATACGTACCCGACAACGGACTCCCTTCTTCTCATTAGCCCTCCTGTTCTACTGTGCCATCTTCCTGGCCTTAACGAGTGCGACGCCTATTCAGACCGTCTGGGCTGCAACAGCCGTCGATCGCGATGATCATCCTCGCGCATCGACACACTCAAAGAAGCCTCGTGCGAAGGGCACAACCACCTCCCTGGCTCCTGTCACCGTCCAGAACTTCCGCTTCACGATCAGTCCAGAGAAAACCAGATTGGTCTTGGATTTGGGCCGACATGCGAAGGTCATCGTACGCCGAGCGAAGAATCCTAACCGTGTAGTCATCGCGCTGCCGAACGCCGCCATGAGTCAATCCGCACTAGCTAAGGCGACAAACGGTACAGTGCCCTCTCCATTTGTTGTTACGCAAAGCATAACCCCAACCGTAGCAGTCTCAATTCCAACCATGGCTTTTCGAACCCTTAAACAGTTTACGCTCTCAGGTCCTCCACGGCTGGTCATCGATATCACACCTCCGGTTGGACAGGGCCTGACTACGATGCCCGAAGCACAGGAGCCACTCCCCGTCCCGAGCTCCTCTGCGATTCAACCAGCCAGACCGCCGGCCAAGGGATACAAAACCATCGTCATCGATCCCGGCCATGGGGGAAAAGATCCCGGGGCGCGGGGCCTTCGCCGTACTAAAGAGAAAGACGTCACGCTCAAGGTTGGGCTCAAACTCCGTGAGCTCCTGAGTAAACAGCCCGGGGTGCGCGTGCTCATGACGAGAAACCGCGATGTCTTTGTTGGATTGGAAGAACGCGCCAAGTTTGCCAACAGTAACGAAGCCGACTTGTTCGTCTCGATCCACGTGAACTCTCACCGTTCCCGCTCGGTAAAAGGCATCGAGATATATCATTTCGGTGAAGCCAAGGATCAGCGTGCACTTGAAGTGGCCGCCCGTGAAAACGGTACGCCGCTCAGTAGCACCGGTATCGGATGGGAATACCTCGTGGCCGACCTGCTGACAACAAAGAAAATTGAGGCGTCGCTCGAACTGGCCTGGACCGCGAAAGAGGCGATGGTCACCCACATGAACGGCCACTATGCGGTCAACGATCATGGCGTGAAGACCGCTCCATTCTACGTCCTGAGATTTACAAGCATGCCGAGTATTCTCGCGGAGGTTGCCTACATTTCTAACCCCGTCGAAGAAAATCTGCTCCGGAAGCCTGCGTTCGTCGGGGCCGTCGCTCAATCTCTTTACCAAGGTGTCAAATCGTTCCTCACTAGCAACAAGTCTGCTATCCGATGACCGTTCGCTAGGAACAGTGGGCAACAACGCCCATGCCTACCATTAAGCTTATACTCGAATACGACGGCACCGCCTACGCAGGATGGCAGCGTCAGCTTAAACAGCCCACGATCCAGGAAACGGTCGAAACCGCGATCGAAGGCGTCACTCAAACAAAGGTGTCGGTGGCAGGTGCGGGGCGAACCGATGCGGGAGTTCACGCCATCGGCCAAGTCGCGAGTTTGCAGATTGACCGTGACATGACGCCGCGCGAATGGACGAGAGCGCTCAACGCACACCTACCGGAGACCATTGCCGCCCGATCAGCCGCGATCATGCCGGACTCCTTCCACGCCCGGCACTCTGCCAAGAGTAAGCTCTATGAGTATCGCATTCTCAATCGGCCGGACCGTCCAGCTGTTGATCGGCACTATTGTTGGCATGTCTATAAACCACTAAATGATGCCGCTATGAATCAAGCAGCAATGGCCCTGATTGGCTCGCATGATTTCTCGTCGTTTGAGACGCAACCCACTGAGAACGATGATCCCATCTGCCACATCCTACGATTGACTGTCTTTCGCCAAGGCGAGCACCTACGCGTCGAGGCTTATGCCGACCGGTTTTTGAAACAGATGGTACGCTCGATCGTCGGGACTCTCGTGGAGGTCGGCTTGGGAAAGCGACAACCAGACAGCCTCAAAACGATACTCAACGCCCGCGACCGTTCAGCCGCCGGTAAGACCGCTCCACCACAAGGGCTTTTTCTTGTGCATGTCGACTACGAAACGCCCAGCCCATTACCTAGCGACAACCCCTAGCCATTCTGCTCTAGTCCCCACACTTGCCTCTTTCACTCTCGAAAGGAGATTGACGATGAAGATTGCCAGCGTGAGGTCCTGTCACTCTTTATCGCCGTGGTCGTCCTGGCCCCCATGGCCAGTGAGGCCGCCGAGCAACAGAACAAGATAAAGGCCTGCAACGAACAGGCGATTGCAAAGGGTTCGGCGAAGGGAAGGGTGATGAACGGAAAGCGTTTGTGAAGGAATGTTTTTCCGTGACGTCGATGAAGAGCGGAAAACGGCTCAACAGGAAAAGATAAAGGTGTGCAACAAAGAGGCGAGCGGGAGAAGTTTAAAGAGTGACGAGCGGAAGAAATTTCTGAGTACCTGTCTATCCAACTAAGACGATGTCCTGTCCGGTGCGGTACACTCCACGATGTTTTTCATTTTTCAATTTTCTCAAAGTCTCCTAAGAGACGGCACCTTGCCAACACACATCTATTGCACCATCAGAAGATTCCCGACGACCTTGAACGAGGGAGTTTAGGAAGAATAAGACTGGCCTGAGCAGGCTTAAGGAGAGAAAGGCACGTCTCTTGAAATAGCGGATAGACTAGAAGGGTAGTTGGGAGTCGTGGTTTTCGAGTTTTTTGCGGAGTTCTATCAATTCCTGCTCAAGGGCGACGAACCGATCACTGATTGGGTCGGGCAGATTAGCGTGATCCATAGTAGCGTCAGGCAGGCGTTCGCTCTGGGTTTTGATGATTCGAGCTGGGACGCCAATGACCGTCGAGTTGGCCGGGACGTTCTTCAACACGGCTGAATTGGCTCCAATCTTCACGTTATCACCGATCTTGATGCCTCCCAGGATTTTAGCCCCAGCCCCAACTACCACGTGATTACCGAGTGTGGGATGCCTCTTCCCACGGTCTTTCCCTGTTCCCCCCAGCGTCACTCCTTGAAATAACGTGACATAGTTACCCACCTCTGCAGTCTCGCCGATGACAACACCCATCCCATGGTCGATGAAAAATCCAGATCCGATCATGGCAGCAGGATGAATTTCGATTCCTGTGAGCCAACGTGCGAGTTGCGAAATTGCCCGCGGGATGAGTGGCACATTATGAGTTTTCAGCCAATGCGAGAGGCGATAGGCCATCAGGGCATGAAACCCGGCATAGGTGAAGAAAACCTCCAGCCAACTGGTCGCCGCTGGGTCCCGATCGAATACCGCTTGGAGATCTTGTTTGATCACGCTAAGCATGGCTGACAGGCAAGAAGGTTGACATGCCGGCACATTGTCGTCTACTCGACACTAGCCTTTGAAGATTCAAGGTGTTGAATGAATCGGTAGAGGCTTTTAAATGGTCACCCGCTTGACTCCCCATCTGTTCGAATTCTGTCCCTGTAATGTAATACAAATCTTAGGCGACATACAAATGGCTCCTGACCTTACCAACGGAGCCTCCCGCCATGTAGAGAAACAGGACGAAGTCTCGCTTCGACCCACATTCAAACCCTCCTGCAATATTAGCCATACTGAACACTGCGGCCCGTCGCACGCAATTGGTCGCGAAGAGCATGGTCCTTACCAAACACCCCATTGCCCGTTATATGATACGTCACCCGCACGAGTTCCCTGGCACGCCGCCAGATTTTCAGTTCCTGAAACCCATGCGCACTTGCCATTGTCCCAGCCTATCAGCTTGAACACCTAAGTCTTGTCAGCTACTCTGTGATTCAATCAAACAGACTGCATAGGCGATCATGCCTTCTTCTCTCCCCACCGCATCCAACCCTTCCCCGCTCTTCACCTTGACGTTCACGAGATCAACCGATATATTTAGAGAATTCGCCAGCTTCTTTCCCATGGCAGCGAGATGCTGGCCAAGCCGTGGAGCTTGCGCCACGATGACCGTATCCACATTGCCGACTCGATAACCTCTTTTTTTCAGCTTAAAGGCTACGTCTTCGAGCAATTTGAGGCTGGAGATATCCTTGTATCGCTGATCGGAACTGGGATAGTGGCGGCCTAAATCGCCCTCCCCCATCGCGCCAAGCAGTGCATCGCACACGGCATGCACCAACACGTCAGAATCTGAATGGCCTAAGAGCCCTTTACTATAAGGGATTTTAATCCCACCCAGGATCAGCTTTCGGCCCGGGCCAAGCGGGTGGACATCGTACCCGTATCCAATTCGTGGCCTCTTTGCCATAGATCTCCCTTTATTGTTTCCTATGCCGCGATGCGAAGATCGCTTCCCCAATGATCATGTCTTCAGGTCTTGTTACTTTAATATTGTCCCCGCTCCCTTCAACCACGGACACGGGATGCCCGCACCATTCGACCAAATAGGCATCATCTGTTGCACGAACCCCTTCCCCATGAGCTTTCCGATGGGCCACCAGCAACCAGTCGCGGCGAAATGCTTGCGGAGTCTGCGCGAGCCACAACGGTCGCCGATCGACCGTGCGTTCGATTACATGATCGGCCCCCACCTGTTTGACCGTATCCTTCATCGGCAAGGCAATAATCGCCGCGCCTTTTACCCGCGCCCTGCTCACCACCTCCTCCACCATTTGTTCGGTCAGAAATGGCCGCACCGCATCGTGCACGAGAACCACATCTACGTCTTCGTGAACCACTTCAAGCGCATGACGGACAGAATCTTGCCGTTCCTGTCCTCCGGGAACGATTTTTGTCACCTTGGTGAAGTGGTGTGGGGTCACGATCTGGGTGAGGCAGTACTCCGTGTCGCACTGGGGAACGGCTAGAATAATTTCGTCGATGACAGGAGAGACCTGAAGAATGCGGAGGGCATGAAGGATGATCGGCTGTCCGCCAAGCGCGAGGTATTGTTTGGGGACCGTGCCGCCTATCCGAAACCCGCGTCCGGCAGCAGGGACAAGGGCGGCCGTTCGGCTAGCCACGAGCGACTTGCAGCTCCTCACGCTCGGTTTCTTCTTTCAAACGGGTAAAGATCATGCGCCCTGCAGGGGTTTGCAACACGCTGGTCACGATGACATCCACATTGCGACCGATGTGGCGCCGGGCGTTGTCCACCACGATCATGGTGCCATCGTCCAGATAGGCGACACCTTGCCCCGCTTCTTTCCCTTCCTTCAACAAGAAGACACGAATTAACTCACCAGGGAGCACCACCGAACGTAACGCATTGCAGAGCTCATTGAGATTGAGCACACACACCCCTTGCAGCGCAGCCACCTTGTTCAAATTGAGATCGTTCGTAATGATTTTCCCGCCGACTTTCTTTGCCAGGACAACCAGCTTGGCATCGACTTCTTTCACTTTGGGAAAGTCCTCTTCGATGACGCGTACGTCGAGGCCGACCATTTTTTGGATCTTGTTTAGGATATCGAGCCCCCGTCGTCCACACGCCCGTTTCAGTGAATCGGATGAATCAGCGATATGCTGTAATTCCTTCAAAATAAATTGCGGTACGAGAAAAGGACCCTCAAGGAATCCCGTCTCACAGAGATCGGCTACACGGCCATCGATAATGACACTGGTGTCCAGTACCTTGAGACTGCTGCCAGAGCCTGACATGGCATGGACTCGATACACTACATCTAAAAACCGCTCTTGGCCAAACCGGGCCCCTATGACCAAGCCGAGGTACGGCAGGCCCAGCAAGAATACGAGCCCTCCGATGTGAAAGAGAAACGTTTGGACATCGAAGATTTCTCTCCCTACCCATTCGACAACTCCCATCAATAAAAGTCCACCCGACAAACCAGCCGTTCCTCCAACGATAATACCGAATGAAAGAGTCCGGAGGGCATACTCACTGGCAACAATTAGCGCGCCTGTGGCAGCACCGATTCCGAACCCGTAGAGCCCAAATAAATCGTCGGCGATCTCGGCCCGAATAAAGAGGGCCATGCCTGCCAATGCACTGAGAAGGATGAATATGGCACGAGGGACCATATCGGACCTCCTCTCCGTTACAGTGCGCGTTCAGGGCACTCCGACTCACACATCATGGACGAAGCGTGAGATAAATCGTTCGTCCCTGTCGCTTCAGCAAGAGCAAGACGGCCTGATCCTTCGACAACTTGCCGGCAATCCGTTCATAGGCCTTGACCGAGGTCACGGCCTGACGGTTCACTTCCACCACAATATCCCCTTCGCGGATTCCCAGCTCCTCGGCAGCGCTTCCGGGTTTGACCCGGACGACGATCACACCACGCTCGCTGGATTTCAGACCATAACGACTCGCTAGTTCTTCATTCAGCTCTCGCACCGCGAGATTGGACAGAACCCCGGTCGGTGTTGCCGATTCACGCGTATCCTCTTCACTAGATTGCGTCATCGACTTGGGTTGTTCGCCGATGGTGAGCTCTATCGTTTTTGGCTTTTTGCCACGAATGATCTTGACCGCTACCTTCTTCCCAACCGGCGTCTGCGCCACTTCGTTACGAAGATGGGTCGGCGAATCCATCAACTTACCGTCATAAGCGACAATCACGTCAGCCCGCTCGAATCCAGCCTTCTTGGCCGGACTGCCGTCCAAGACGTCACTGACCAGCACACCCTTCGTGTCGCCGATACCGAACTGGGATGCCAATTCAGGCGTGAGCTCTTGAATCGACACGCCAAGCCAGCCTCGGACGACCTTCCCCGTCTGCACAAGCTGCCCCATGATCGATTGGGCCATATTGCTCGGTACGGCAAAGCCGATACCCATGTTGCCACCGCTCTGACTAAAGATGGCCGTATTGATGCCCACCAGTTCACCCCGCACATTGACCAACGCGCCCCCAGAATTTCCAGGATTGATAGCCGCATCGGTCTGGATGAAGTCTTCGTACTCGGCAATTCCCGCGGCTCGCCCCAGCGCGCTGACTATTCCCAATGTCACCGTCTGTGTCAATCCAAACGGGCTCCCGACGGCGAGGACAAATTCTCCTACTTCCAATTTGTCTGAATCAGCCCAGGCCACTGCCGGCAGCCCCGTGGCGTCGATCTGGATCACGGCAATATCCGTTTTCGGATCAGTGCCGATGAGCTTCGCTTTGAATTCCTGCTTGTCCGACAGCGTGACACGAATTTCATCCGCTTTGCCGACCACGTGATTATTGGTGATGATCAGCCCGTCCGATGCAACGATGACGCCTGACCCCAGCCCTCGTTCTTTCCGTTCCTTTGGCTGCTTACCGAACCGCTTAAAGAACTCGTCACCGAAAAACTTTCTGAAGAACGGGTCGTCGAACGGTGTGGTATGAGATCCCTCGATTCGTCCACTCTTCGTGGCATAGATGTTCACCACGGCTGGCCTCACCGCCTTGGCAATTTCCACGAATGTCTGCCCACCTCCACCGGACAGTAAAGGTTGAGGGGCCGTGGCAACCGGTCTTGCGATCGTAGCGGAGGAAGTATCAGGAACGGCATGACCGGATGGCAACCAACCGAGGTCGGACGCGACGACAAATCCAATAATCATCCCAGCCGTCAACAACGTCGCGGCCACGATCCAACTTCCTCTCCCGTAAGTGGGCTTCTTCTCGATGTCCAACGAGTTCATGGCGTTGTAGTCCCTTCCTCTAACGCCTGCTCACGCCTACTGAATTTCGCCGACGTAGATGTCCATGATCGTTTGGAGGAACTTGATCGCCTCCGCCCTTGGACGTTGGAATGAATTCCGTCCGATGATGCTGCCGAATCCGCCGCCATCCCGAATAGCCCGTGCTTCCTCGAACACATTCTGACCTTCACTCTTCGTTCCTCCGGAAAAGATCACGATGCGACGACCATCAAACGAACTTTGCACGACATGCCTGACCCGTTCCGCCAGAGTCTTGAGGGGGATCTGAGTCGCCTCATAGACTTTCTTCGCCGCTGCCTGCTCCAAGTGCGCCGTCGGAAGCTTAACCTTAATAATATGGGCGCCGAGCTGAGCAGCAATCTGCGAGGCATAGGCCACAACATCCAACGCCGTTTCACCTTCCTTGCTGATAGCCGACCCGCGGGGATAGGACCAGACCACCACGGCCAATCCGTTCTCCTTGGCCTCTTCAGCGATCGCGCTTAATTGCTCATACATGGCGTTACAATGGGTTGAACCGGGATAGATTGTGAACCCAACTGCGGAACAACCCAAACGAAGCGCCTGCTTGACACTTCCTGTGACTGAGGGCATGGGATCTTTCTCATCGTACAGCACGTCATGATTATTCAGCTTGAGGATAAGCGGAACCTGCCCGGCAAACTGGCTCGCACCAGACTCAAGAAATCCCAGTGGTGCGGCGTAGGCATTGCATCCCGCATCAATTGCGAGTTGGAAGTGATAGTGCGGATTGTACCCGCCCGGGTTGGGCGCGAAACTTCTCGCCGGTCCGTGCTCAAAGCCCTGATCGACTGGAAGGATGACGAGCTTTCCGGTACCCGCCAACTTCCCTGAGCGTAGCATCCTGGCCAGATTTGTCTTGGCACCCACATTATCACTGCTGTACCAGCTCAGAATCTCTTGCACCCGGTCTCCCACGACTCCCTCCCCAAAAAAATAACGTGGATAAGTGCGACTACGCGCTTCCCTGAATGAACGCTTCAGCCGCCTCAACATCGAGTCGGCTTCCAATGATCAACGGCACACGTTGGTGCAATTTCTTTGGTTCCACTTCCAGTATTCTTGACATCCCCGTCGTCGCTTTCCCACCGGCACGCTCGACGACGAGCGCCAGGGGATTCGCTTCGTACAGCAGTCGAAGCTTCCCTTCAGGCTTGTCGACTTCACCCGGATAGAGATAGATCCCGCCTCCGAGCAGAATGCGATGAACGTCGGCCACCAAACAGCCTGAATACCGACCGCTGTAGGGACGGCCTGTCGTATTATAGCTGGACTTGAGAGAATCGACATATTTCTTTGTCCTGGCCGGCCATTTGTGATAGTTGCCCTCGTTGGCGGCGTAGACCTTGCCCCTCTCTGGAATCCTAATCTGCTCATGTGAAAGCAGGTACTCACCGATGCCAGGTTCGAGCGTAAAGCCATACACGCCCTGCCCTAGTCCTACTGAGTAGACCAACATGGTGCTCGAGCCGTAAAGCAGATACCCAGCTGCGACCTGCTCAGTTCCTTTGCACATCAGCTCCTCTTCGGACGGCAAGCGATCGGTCCGGTTGTACTTGAGGATAGAAAAAATGGCGCCGAGTGGCATATTGCAGTCTGTATTTGAGGAGCCATCGAGCGGATCGAAAAGCAGCATGTACTTGCCGTGCGGCCAATTCCCAGGCAGCGAGATCGGTTTTTCCATTTCTTCCGAGGCCAAGGCGCAGACGAATCCGCTGTGCTGAAAGACTTTGACAAAGGTGTCGTTCGCAATTGCATCCAGTTTCTTGACTGTTTCCCCCTGCACATTCGTGTCGCCTGTCATTCCGAGAATGTTGATCAGCCCAGCACGCCTGAGATCTTGGGCGATGAGTTTGCCAACTAGACCGATCTGTGTCAGGAGGATGGCAAATTCCTCCGTTTCACCGTGATGCGAGGCCTGATTCTGGAGGATGAATCTGCTTAAAGTAAGTGGAAATTGCCCCATAATGAGGATGAGTATAGCGGGTTTAGAATGCGCGAGCAATCAATGATCAGAACTTTTGCTTGTCGGTGTTGTTCCCAGACAAGCCATCAACAAGACCGGCGGCAATCGATCCAATCACAACCTGCGCCTGCATCCGCACAAGAGTCCGTCGGTCATCCGTGGTGAACCAGACGCGGATATTCCCCTGATTCATGAAAAGTCCTTGAAGCGACATGATGACCAGCACCCACACCGTATCCATTTTCCCCCTAGGACCTCCCAGGGTCTTCACGCCATCAACATGCACCTCTACGTTTCTATTTTTCTTATCGTGATTCGCATTCATGGTCAGCAACGCGCCAATCTCCATCGACAACGCGCTGTAGGCGAACTATAGGCACGAGATAATATCCTGAGTCCCAGCCGGGATCGGCAATGAGTCCGAGATTCCATCTCTGATGGCCCTGACCGTCTCCTCCTTATGGTGAAACACATATTCCACGTCTTCTTTCTTCTGGCCTTCGCGTCGCCGGAAGGGCATATGCTCCGGAACAAGTGAGGTGAGATCCAGTTCTGACTCCACCTGATTGTCGACTGGAAAGAACTTCGTAATGGCAGATCTGGAATGCGCAGTCGTCACCAGCTTGGTGAGCGATCGGTCCTTCTCGTTCCCCATACCAGCAACCTCCATCACAGCCATGATGGTGCCAGCGGTGATATTCAACCAAGGTATCTCATAAGTAAGCCACTCGCCGACCTGGAAAGGATGCTTCGAGACAGCAATCCCCTCGCTAGCCTTGGCAGGCATAGACAGGAACAGAGCTAGAATACTGAATGCTATGGTGACTTGAACACGCAGGCGGGTAATTCGAGAAGGCCGGGCAGGGAATATGTGCCGAAAACGCTCTACTGACCGAAAGCTCGTCTTGCATCAGCTAATTCACTCTCAATAATGGCACGAATGATGTGCATTCGCTCGAACGATATCGCTTCAAATCGCAAAACTAGAGCAGGCTGGGTGTTAGAAGCCCTTATAAGACCCCACCCATCATCAAATATCACGCGTGCGCCGTCGATCGTTATGAGATCACTGAGTAGCAGGTTCGCAGGCCCGAGACCCTGCTTCGTCTTGAGGTAGCCCTCGAACCTGGCCTGAATCCGTTGGACCACATCAAATTTTATAGTATCAGGCAGGTCCACACGAATCTCTGGGGTGACCACCGTCTTCGGCAAGTCAGAAACCAACGCCGAGAGCGGCTGCGTTCCCTTTGCCAATATTTCAACGAGCCGACAGGACGCATAGACGGCATCGTCATACCCAAAATATCGATCGGCGAAAAACATATGCCCGGACATTTCACCGGCGAGCACGGCAGACTCTTCCTTCATCTTCGCCTTGATCAGTGAATGACCCGTCTTCCACATGATCGGACGCCCACCACGTTTTGCAATATCGTCGTAAAGGCTCTGCGAGGCTTTCACTTCAGAAATGATCGTGCTACCTGGCTTCCTGGCAAGAACATCCCGCGAGTAGACGACCATTAGTCGGTCTCCCCACAGCACGTCACCCTGCTCATCCACCACCCCAATCCGATCTGCGTCACCGTCGTACCCGATCCCAACATCGGCTTTGTGATCTTTCACCGCCTGCATCAGTTCGGATAAGTTATCGAGAACCGTTGGATCCGGGTGATGGTTTGGAAACCGCCCATCGAGATCACAATACAACCCCGTGACCTTACACCCCAGCAACTCGAGGGCTTGCTTGGCTACAATCGAAGCAGTGCCATTTCCGCAATCAATAACGACATGTAGCCGATGCGCCTTAACGGCGGAAAAACTCTTCTTAATATAAGCGAGATAGTCCGGAATAATCGGGTACTCGGAAAGATGACCCGCTCCTGACACAAACGTACTTTTCTCCATCACCCGCCGGAGTTCTTGAATTTCCTCACCATAAATCGATTCTTTCCCAACACAGATCTTGAACCCGTTATACTCGGCAGCATTGTGGCTTCCGGTAATCATGATCCCCCCGTCTACCGGAAGTGTGAACAAAGAAAAGTATACCAGCGGCGAGGAACAGATGCCGATGTCGATGACGTTCAGACCACCAGTCAGCAGTCCACGAATCAGCGCCTTGTGAAGCAGAGGAGAACTGAGTCGGCCGTCTCGCCCAACACTAATGGTCTTTGCACCACGATTCCGGACGTGGGCACAGTAGGCACGCCCGACCCGTTCGGCAATCTCTTCCGTGAGATCGTCCCCTACGATTCCACGGAGGTCATATTCTCGAAACAATCCCATTTGAAGCCTCGTAACTCGTAGTTTGTCGCTCGTGAACGAATGAGTAAGAACCTCCTCTGCACGCCTCACACATTCACGTTTCGACCGTAATCATCCTTGAACCTAACAATATCGTCCTCGCCAAGATAGGGCCCGTTCTGAACCTCAATAATGTGCACCATATCATCTTGGCCGGGGTTCTCCAAGCGATGTTTGGTTTCAACCGGAATGGCCGTGCTTTGCCCAATCTGCAAATCAAACACGACATCGCCTCTGGTTACACGCGCCGTACCGGCAATCACCACCCAATGCTCACTGCGTTTGTGATGTAACTGAAGCGAGAGACGTCCGCCTGGATTGACCGTCACTCGTTTCACTTTGAATCCAGGCCCTTCTTCCAACACGGTATACGATCCCCACGACCGCTGAACCGTGAGATGCTCCAGCTGTTCAGGCAACTGCTTCTGTTTGAGAATGTCGACGATCTTCTTGACATCCTGCGCACGCGACTTTGGACAGACCAACGTGGCATCAGGCGTATCCACCACAACCATGTCATGTAAGCCGATCGTGGCCACCACTCGTCGATTGGCATAGACAATCGAGCGGGTGCTCTCGATATCGACCACTCGCCCTCTTATCACATTGCCGGCCTTGTTCTTCATCGCCACTTCGTCCAGACTTCCCCAACTCCCCACATCAGACCATTTGAATGTCACCGGCACCACTGCCGCTTTCATTGACTTTTCCATCACGCCATTGTCGATCGAAACTGACGTGATGCGGCAATAGGCATCATCTATCATCTGTTTCGATGCACCGGCGTTTCTCAGTTCCCCAATCTGATCCATGGCCTTAGCCAGCCCGGCCTGATGCAGACCGATTTCCTCAAGTATCGTCGCTGCGCGCCAGACAAACATGCCGCTATTCCAAAAATAGTGCCCTGCCTTAAAGTACTGGGCCGCCATGGCGGCATTGGGCTTTTCCACGAACTTTTGGACTCGATATCCACGAAGCTTGCCTTGTTTGCCCAGCAAGACCTTGCCATTCGGTTTGATATATCCATAGCCATTTTCTGGTCGGATCGGCTTAATACCGAAGGTGACAAGATACCCATCCATCGCCAGCTGTGAAGCGAACCCAACCGCAGCCTCAAAATCAGGCTGGCCAGTCACCACATGGTCAGCCGGCACGACCAACATGAGGGCATCCGGATTGCGCTTGAGAATTTCGATGGCGGCCAGCGCAATGGCAGGAGCCGTATTACGCCCCTCAGGTTCAAGGACAAATCCATTCTTGATATCATCTTTCCACTCAGTCAGTTGCGCACGAATCAGGTCGGCTTGCGCCACGTTTGTGGAGATCAACACATTGGCGGCAGGCGCGCAGCCGAGAACACGCTGCATCGTCTGTTGGATCAGCGTATGCTCACCGCCAATCCGCAGCAGCTGTTTTGGAAACAGATGCCGGCTCAATGGCCAAAACCTCGCACCACTCCCACCCGCCAAGATGACCGGATATAATGCGCGCTTACCTGCCCCCATACGCCCCCTCAACGCTTGGTTCGCTTCTTCGCCTTCGTGCCACTCCGGGACTGGAGTATCAGCTCTGCAATCTCCCTGACAGCCCCCTCCCCACCCCTCTTTTCACAAACGTAGTCGACTGTCTGAAGAACTTGGGGGAGACCATCTGCGGGCGCTGCAGATAATCCCACTGCCTTCAATGCCTCAAGATCATTGACATCATCGCCAATGTAGGCCACCTGGCGGAGGGAGACGCCGTGCCGCGTCGCCATGTCACGTATGACTGACAATTTATCCATGATGCCTTGATGTAATTCTGGCATCGAGAGTCTTTTCGCCCGGCGGGCTACCAATCTGGTTCGTTCCTGAGTGACGATCGCCGTGGTTAGACCTGCTCTCTGGAGCAGCTTGATTCCCATCCCATCCCGAGTATTAAACTTCTTCCATTCATCCCCCGATTCGGAATAGTACATACCAGCATCGGTGAGTACGCCATCCACATCTGTTGCAAATAATCGAATATTTCGCAACAAATTCAGTGTAGGCCTCCGATGAGTGACGAATGGCTGAGTCTTTGATCTCACGTTCTGTCCTCTAGAATAGATTACGGTGTACGAAGGATTGTAAGCTATCTTAACGAGTCTCCGGACCTTTTCAAATGAAAATTGAATCCGAGATGACTACGGACCTGCGAAATGCTTAGGTGTGAGTGGCCAGAGGTAGGTGGGTAACCTTGACAAGTTGCGCCAGCGCCTGGCCCCATTGTGGCAGCACGAGCCCCAACGAGATCAGTTGGCCCTGACTCAGCACCGAATCATGAGGTCGCTTGGCAAGGCGTCCGGCCTGCTCCGTGCTAATCGGAACAACGGGAATATTGAGTCCCATCTCGCGCACAATCGCTACGGCAAATTCATACCATGTGCACTGTCCTTGATTTGTGACGTGCATAACTCCTTCGACGTCCCGCGACAGAAGGAACGCGACGGCTGAGGCGAGGTCTCCGGCATGGGTGGGACAGCCCCGTTGATCATTCACCACTTTCAAGACTGGCTCGCTTTGAGCTGCGCGCACAATCGACTTCACAAAATTCTTGCCGACATACCCATAGAGCCATGCCGTCCTGACGATGAGCGACTTGGCTCCTGACGCTAGAACGGCTTGCTCACCCTTCCATTTCGACAGTCCATACTGATTGATGGGATGGGGCTTGTCCCGCTCGCGGTAAGGCACATTTTTTGTGCCATCAAACACATAGTCGGTGGATATATAGAATATGCGGGCGCCGACTCGGGCTGCAGCTTTCGCGACCTGCTCCGTCCCTCTAACATTTACCGCCATGGCCAAGTCCGTCTCGCGCTCTGCTCCGTTCACATCAGTGTAGGCCCCGGCATGAATGATCACGTCCGGGCACGCTTCACTAATTTGCTCTTCAATTCCAGACCAAGTGAAATCAAAGTTCGGCAAATCCTTTGGAATGACGGTTTCGTGCGCCAGCACCCGACAGAGTTCCCTTCCCAGTTGTCCGGCGGATCCGGTGATTAGGATCCGCACGTCGCCCCCTCATCTAACCGGCGACGGTACTGATCCTCATAGTACTTCCGAAATTCTCCTGACTTGATCGGCAGCCATCATGACTCATGCTCTTGATACCACCGAACCGTCGCTCGCAACCCCTCTTCAAAAGGAACGGTGGGGCGCCAGCCAAGACGCCGGAGTTTTCCGCAATCAACGGCATAACGTCGATCGTGGCCCCGACGGTCGGTGACAAAACGAATCAAGCTCTTCGGCTTTCTTAAGTACGACAAAATGTGTTCTGCTACAACAACGTTCTCTCGTTCGTTCCCCCCGCCAACGTTGTACACCATCCCCGGCTCTCCATGCCAAAACGCATGTTCAATCCCGGCGCAGTGATCCTCAACCGCGAGCCAATCGCGACAGTTGCGGCCATGTCCGTAGAGTGGCAAGAGCTCATTGTCGATCGCATTCGTGACAAAGAGGGGAATGAACTTCTCTGGATATTGGTTGGGACCATAGGTATTGCTTCCCCTCGTCACTACTACAGGAGATCGATAGGTCGTCCAGTAACTCAGAGCGAGCAAGTCCCCACCCGCTTTGCTGGCCGAATAGGGACTGCGGGGCGCCAATCGATCCTCCTCAGTCGACAAGCCAGATTCGACGCTTCCATAGACCTCGTCGGTGCTGACTTGAAGAAATCGTTGGACACCGGCACGACGGGCCTCTTCGAGGAGCACACCTGTCCCGACTACATCGGTGCGCGCAAAGCCGCCTGGGTCGAGAATCGAGCGATCAACATGTGTCTCCGCCGCGCAATTAATGATACCTTCAATCTGATGCGCGCGTAGAACCGACGAGACGCCCTGCTGATCACAAATATCACCCTGGACAAATACATACTGTTGATGCCCGTTAAGCGTCACAAGATTGGCTAAGTTACCCGCATACCGCAGGGCATCAAAATTGACGACCGTGTGCTGAGAAGATATAAGAAGGCGACGGACAAGATGTGATCCGATGAACCCTGCCCCTCCGGTAACCAGTATTCGCATTTATAGCTCGAGATTGTTCGCCCCGGTTTGGCTGACCAGCTGATTCGCCAAATACAGAGATTCGATGGTTCCCGCATCTGTCCACCAGCCATCAAGCACATCCCAGGTCAGAGTCCCAGCCTTAATATAGGCGTTGTTGACGTCGGTAATTTCAAATTCCCCGCGGGCGGAGGGCTTAAGCATTCGAATGAACTCAAATACCTGCACATCGTAAAAATAGATTCCCGTCACGGCGTAGGCCGATTGCGGATGTGCCGGCTTCTCCTCAATCTTCGCGACCCGAGAGCCTTCCAGAACCGGCACGCCGAATCGTTGCGGATCTTTGACTTCCTTCAGCAGAATCTTCGCACCTTTCCCCTGCCGGCGAAACTGATCAGCTATCTTCGCGACGTTCCCTTGAATGATGTTGTCGCCCAAGACGACACAGATTGATTCCCCATCGGCAAAGTGTTCTGCCAGCCGAAGCGCATCAGCAATCCCGCCTTCCCCTTCCTGATAGGTATAGTTGAGATGCTTAAGTCCGAACTCCTTGCCGTTTCCGAGCAGCTTGAGAAAGTCCCCGGCGTTGTTCCCACCCGTGACCAACATGATTTCCGTCACCCCGGCATTCACCAGTGTGCAAATCGGATGATAGATCATCGGCCGGTCGTAGATCGGAAGCAGATGCTTGTTCGTCACCGTCGTCAGCGGAAACAATCTGGTTCCTAATCCACCCGCCAGCACAATGCCTTTCATAGCACTATCTTCCTACTCCCGTCGGTTGCTCGTCATTCTTGTCGGTTATTGTTGGTTGAAACCGTAGGAGAAGTGTTTTCTCTGCCATAAGAGTATGGATAAGGTATGGGCAAGAAACAAAGTTCGACAGGGTGGGAAGACTACGACACTCGTTGGGACAACACTGGGCGGAAACTTGGCACGAGTCGCTTGAGGTCCTGGAGCAGATCATCTTCGTCGTTCTGCAAAAGCCTCATCTGCAAATTCTTCACCCATCGCTCGAGATCACCTACTGGAAGAGGAGCCCCAACTGCTCGATTGATCTTGGCGTGAGCCGTTGCTTCCACTTCTTCGATTCCCTCGAAAAGCTCCTCGTAGAGCTTCTCACCTGGTCGTAAACCTGTAAAGGCAATCTCGATATCTTTCCCCGACACAAGACCGGACAACACAATCATGTTCCGCGCAAGATCGGCGATTTTGATCTGCTCCCCCATATCGAGCACAAATACTTCCCCTCCATGCCCCATGACACTCGCCTGAAGGACGAGCTGGACTGCCTCAGAAATTGTCATGAAATACCGCTTGATCTCCGGGTCGGTCACCGTCACCGGCCCGCCTTTTCTGATCTGTTCTGCAAATAGTGGCACGACACTGCCATTACTCCCCAACACATTTCCGAAGCGAACCACCGTAAACTTCGTCCCCCCTCGCTGGCTGAGCCCCTGAATTAAATGCTCGGCGATCCGCTTTGTGGCCCCCATGACACTCGACGGGTTGACGGCCTTGTCGGTGGAGATCAGCACAAATCGATCTACCCCAGCGGCCAACGCGGCTTCCGCCACCACATGCGTGCCCCATATATTGTTTCTCACCGCTTCTTTGGGATTCAGCTCCATGAGCGGAACATGTTTGTGCGCCGCCGCGTGAAACACGATGTCCGGACCGGTCTGCCGGAAGACTTCCGCTACACGATCAGGCATCGTGACATCTCCAACAATGGGGAGAATACCAACCTGCGGATATGCCGCTCTCAACTCCAGCAAGAGCGCATGCAGGGTATTTTCGTATCGTTCGAACAAGACCAAAGACTCCGGTCTGTACCGCGCGATCTGCCGGCACAGCTCGGATCCGATCGAACCTCCTGCGCCGGTGACCAAGACCGTTTTCTCCTCAAGAAGCGGATGGAGTTTCTGGCGGTCCGTCTGAATCGGCTCACGCTGAAGCAAGTCTTCCAGACTCATCGGCCGTACTTGTTGCAATGAGACAGGATTGCCCAACAGACGCTTGACGTTGGGAAGAATTTTGATGGGGGCCGTGCATCCTTCTGAACCTGCAAGGATGCGTTGCTTCACCGTCGTAGAGGCCGACGGAATTGCTACGATAATTTCATGCGCCCCTACAAGATCCGCCACCGTCTTGATGTCGACCGTCGTGCCCTTCACGGGAATTCCATGAATTTTCATCTTCCGTTTGACTGGATCGTCGTCTACGAATGCGACCGGAAGACTGTTATAGGTTGCGTCAGCGAGCATGTCCCTCACGAGCAGCTCTCCTGCGTTACCCGCGCCAACAATCAAGACCCGCCTCGCCGTAGGTCCGATAATCTGAAGCCATTCTCGAAACCATCGCACCGCTAATCGGATTCCTGCCAAATACAACACGCTCAGGAGACCGGTGAGGATGATGATAGACCGAGGATATTCGGTGCGCCCGAGGAGAAGGTGGATAACTCCGTAAAATACCGTGGCGCTGGCAAGAGACGCCCACAAGAGCCTCCCCAAATCGTGGAGACCAACGTACCTACACAATCTACGCTGAATTCCAAAAACCCATAAGCCCGAACCAAATACCAGCAAGACAGCCGGCAGGTTCTCCCACATGGTTTGGTCGTACGGAGGCGGAATATCCGCATCAAAGCGCAACGCAAAGGCCGTGAGGTTGGCCGCCAGAATGAGACTAAGTTGCGTGCCAACGACGAGCAGTAAACGATGGGCAAGCACCAGTCTCCCGTATCGTCCTGCAAAGGAGTGGAAGAGCTTCGCTGTAATTTGTCTCATGCGTGTCCTTGAGCACTGGATAATAGTGGAATCTGTCGTCGCTGTATCACAGAGAGCGTCCCATTATGTTACCCGATCCTTCTGCCCTGCAAGCATCACTTCGGCAGCCTGGATCACATGACTCCCAGGCAACTTCTGAAGGCAGTCGCTCAAACTGTTGATGTGACGATCACACCCTTCGTGCAAACAGGGCACACAATCCCCTTCACCCTGAATGAGAAAGACATTCCCTTGTAGTTGAGACCCACGCGTTTTCCATGGGCTTGGAGCAGTCGCAGGAAAGTCCTTTGGCCACGGCCCCCACTTGACCGGATTCGATGGCCCAAACAATACAATAGTCGCTACGCCGACGGCCGCTGCCATATGACTCACAGCCGTATCCGTCCCGACATAGAGTGTAGCACGACTCAAGAGATAGCCAAGGGCCGGCAACCTGACTTGCCCCGCAAGATTCACCGATGCATCCGGCAATCTTTGGATCACATTCTTACAATAAGCTTGTTCATCCGACGCGGCGCCTCCTGTCACAACCACGGTCAGCCCATGGTCAATTAGCCACTGTCCAAGCGCAACCCAGCCATCCACAGTCCAAGTCTTATAGGAAAACTTCGGCGAAACGTGCAGGACCGCATATTGCTGAAGGCCATCCAGGCCTGGAAACACCCGACGGACCGATTCTTCATCCTCACGTTTCCAACTGACGACAGGAGTCGGAAGAGGCTTTACCTCCAAAGGTTCAAGGAGGCGGAGATTCATGGAGACCGTGTGGGTATGCAAATTATCAAACGGAACCCACTCATTGAGCAAGATCCGTTTCCATCTCGATTTCTTCTCCGTCAACAGAGTCCCCACGCGATGGCGCCCCGCAACCCAGGCATGGAAGGTCGGACGATCGCCAGCCAACAACGACAACGAGAGATCATATTTCCTCCAAAGCGACCAGAGGAGAGCGAGATGCTGTCGGACTCCGGGGCACTCTGGAATCGTCCATATCTGACGGATCTCGGGCCACGACGAGACCACGTCTTGCGTCCCCTCAAAGACCAGCATATCTACCGCAACATTGGCATACGCAGCCTTGAGCGAACACACCACAGGGGTAGCCAACAGCACATCGCCAATACGTCGCGTACACACTACCAATGCGCTGCGAATCTCCCGCTTCACTTACACCTTTCTCAAAAACGCGAGCATGTCATGGCCTCTGTTCAGAAGCCTCGCTGGAACGTTGAGGACCTCTCCGAGCACTTTCAATCCACGATAGACCACTGGCGACGCCTGATAGGATTCGACAAACCGGACGTGCCTGGTCTCGATCCGGTCGATCCGAAATCCGCAGTGTACAGCGAGGCACTCGAGCGAATGCGGGGTAAAGAAACTGATGTGCCCTCCATGCCGATCGACTTGAAAATAGTCCCATCCGCCTTTCATAAACCCCACGGTCCAACTGGCGGCATTGCCGGTTCCCACGATGAGTACTCCGTGCGCTTCCAGTAGTCGCCACACCTCTCGCAATACATCACCGGGCTCGTGGAGATGCTCGATGACTTCGATCAATGTTGCAGCCTGAAAACTCCCCGAAGGAAATCCCGCGTCTGCCAGCGTACCAGGAAATACCCTGAGCCCAGCCGCTTGGGTGGCCTGGCAGCACGGCGTGCCGGCTCCACTCCCTCAGCGTCAATTCCACAGCGTTGGGCGCTCAAGATCAATGCACCGGTCGAACACCCGATATCGAGCAGCCGCATATGCTCTTCGTCTTGAATCTGCATGAGGCGACGGAGCGTCCGAAACATCCGAGCAGCCCGATGATCGTGCCGTCGTTGCGATGTCGGACTGGGCAATGTTCCCGTTGAGGTATCAAACTCCGCCATCGAAGCGATATAGGCGGATTCGCAGATCTGACTGACCAGTTGTCCGCAGGCCACACAGCCGAGGAGATTACCTTCCGACAGTGCCACATCCGTTTCAACGAGTTCCTTCTCACACCCGACCGGACAACTGGTGATCAGCCGATCAGTCATGTTCACTTCTCGGATGCCTCTGCTGAGGCACTTCTACTATTATTACGTTGTGCCATACTGATCGAGCCCGACACCAGCCCTGACTTTTGTTGACTGCAACAGATTATCCAGGCGATGCTGATTTTCTGGAAGACGCTGACGATTCTGCTCCTGATGCCACAGATGGAACACTGGGGCTGAAAACCTGGCGCTTTTGTGCTTGATTCCGGAATGAAGGAGGCGGAGGACCAGATCGGAATCTTCTAGTCCCCATCCTTCATATGACTCGTCAAGCCCATTCACACGGATTAAGTCCATTCGCCACACCGAGAGATTGCAGGTTTTGATTCCCTTCCAACGGTCCGGCGCCCACTTGCGAACCGATCCATCGGGTAACACTATAAGTGGCAGAAGGCGATTAACCTCGCGGCGAAACCAGGATTGTCCCCAATTTATCCAACTCCAGGTATGAATCGGAATCTGCTCGCTCAATGCTCTCCTTGTGAATCCTGCGTCCAGTAACACACGGTTGGAACCAAGGAAGAAGCCTGGCTCTGCAAGCTGTTTGTGGGCATTCACGAAATGACAGGAAGGGACACAGTCGCCATCGGTGAAGATAATATAGTCGGCGCTCGTCGATGCAATTGCCCGATTACGAATCGCGGCAGCTCGAAACCCCCGATCCTCTTGCCACACATGCGTAAGTGGGAAAACCCTGCGCTGTTCGAACTCTTTCACGACCTCTGCCGTCTCTCCCGTCGACCCGTCATCTGCAACCACGAGCTCATAATCGCGATCGCTCTGGCCACAATACCCTTCGAGCACTGCCCCCAGCGCATCCGGTCGATTGTATGTTGTCACGATCACCGCGGTTTTCATCCCAACGATGAACCTCCAGGTCGGCGAAGGGCCGCCTGTTTCGGAAGAGGCCAGGCTTGCTGCACTTCATATCGCTTCGCATACCGGTAAAACGTTCCCTCAAAGTTTCCAAAGGCAATGACAAACCCGGCCCAGCCGTCTAGAAAACCACGCTTCGCCACATAATGTTTGAGAAAAGACCAGAGCCCATGAAACAGGGCCGTGCCCATCGACACCCGCTTGTCCGCAAGCTTCTGCGCCCCAAGCGTGGAATACCGATTCGCCTTTTTCACGACTTCTTCAAAGTTCCTGAACGGAATCTGCCAAATCGCATGATCTAACCGTCCGACCGGCTTGGGTGTCAGCAACTCGTACCCTTCATGAACCGGAGACTCCACATACTTCATAGCTCCCTTGCGAAACAGTTGGGGCTGCCTGAAGTTCGGATACCAGCCAGAATGCTTGACCCAACGCCCCATGAAGTAATTTCGCCTCGGTACCAGGTAGACGTCATGAGTGGGCGTTGCGGCCAGCAGCTGAAGCACTTCGTCGCGAACTTCTAGAGTACACAGCTCGTCGGTATCGATACTCAGAATCCACTCGTGCGTGCAGGCTTCGATTGCTCGATTGCGCAAATGACCGAACCCGTGGAATGGGATCTGGACCACTGTGGCTCCCAGCTCCTGCGCAATACGATCGGTGCCGTCGATACTGGCAGAGTCAGCCACGATAATCTCATCCGCCCACAAGACACTATTGACCGCGTCGGAGATTTTCTCAGCCTCGTTGTAGGCGATGATGTAAGCGGAGAGTTTCAACATAATTCCCTTATCACCTCACGGTCCTCGGCAGCCAATGCCGCGCTGATCATCCAAGCAAAAAAGAGCCCCTCTGCATGATCAACAAGCCATGAGTTGAATGCGCAGCCGATCGCCATCACTATCACGACCCCTTGTCCCAGCTCTCCATAAAGATTTCCACCTGCCCGCCGCAACTTCCACCAGAGCATTCCAAACAAAGTCAGCAATAACCCTACTCCAGCAACCCCTAATTCCGAGGCTGTCAGGAGATATTGATTATGCGGATGATGAGGGGGTTTGGTCGCAGCAGACTCCGTGACCAACTCGACATAGGCGCGTGCAAAGCTGCCGGTTCCCACCCCCACCATCGGGTGAGCAGCGATCAGATTCAGCGTATTCTTGTACCACTCTACTCGCATCCCCACGGAGGAGGTTACTGGAACCACAGTTTCAACCTTCGCCCGTTCCATTTCCGTCAAGGTTTTTTCCACACGCCCGTGGAACACAGGTGACACCGCATACGAAATGGCCACCAGTATGACAACCGCCACCACGCCCACAAACAGGCCGCGAACCCCGAACCGACGTTCGCACCACAAAAGAATCAACGCGCTCAGAACAACTTGCCCAGTCCGTCCCTCCACAAACATGAAGACATCGACCACCGCGCACAACGCCAACAGGCCCAACCCATACCGTCGCCATGATACTTGCTGCCTCACAGCAAGCGCTGCGAATAGGAGCGCAGCGAAAGCCATAAACACACTGTGCGTAATTCCGTGTTTGAACACCGTCGCATTTTCCAGATTGCCACGGAACCAGGATACCGAGGGAGTCCAGCCTGCAGCCAAAAGAAGTGATACGATGAGGGTCAGAATCATACTACTGCCGAATCCCCACAGACAACGCTCACGCACATCTGGATCGACAAACAGCGGAATAAAGACAAGGGGGAGCAGTAAATCATCGTATTTCCAGAGACGTGTCGCTCGTTCGCTGAACGGGGCGAGTCCGTGAGCCATCCCTAATGCGACCAGGAAGAAAAACCCGGGGAGAAGAAGCACGAGCCGGTTTTGACGAACAATCCGAGGAAGCTCAGTGAATCGCTCACTGATCGTCCAGGCAACGACAGTGACGACCAGCAGAATCCCGTCGACGCTGGTGGATATCGGAAGGCTGCACCCTAATGCTGCGGCAGCCCAGCCTGCGACCGACGTGGCCTGAGTCTGAATGGCTTGTCGCGTCACCACAATCACTTCACCGCAAACGCGATGAGTGATTTTCGCAAGGACGGCACGAGATCCTTCATCGCGGTCCCGATGGATTTCACCCGCCCCATCCCATCCCGGCACCGACGAGACTTTAAGAAACGCACGTCAATCTCACGAAACCCAGAGGCATGTAGCAAGATGTCGAGATCCGATCGCGTGAACTCCCGGTTGTGTCTCCGCGGGAAGAACGACATCCCCTTATAGAGAATCGGCGTCGCATACAAGTAATGCTCTTCATAGTCGTAGGTAATGTGCTTCCCGCGCGCTATCCGGCTGCGATTCCTGAAACTCACAGCATTCGGCACGTCGACTTCGACAATGCCGCCGGGCCGTAAAACCCGCCAGATTTCCTTCATCGCCGGGAGATGCGAATGACTGAAATGCTCCAATACCTGACAGCAGACAACAGCATCGAACGCTTCATCCTGATATGGAATGGGGTCAGCCTCGACGTTACACAGGTGGAATGTAATGGCCTTGGTGCCATAAATATCCGGATGTGCTGCCGGCTGATCCTGGACATCCAATGCGTGACATTCATGCCCGAACTCAGTCAGAAGAGACAGAAGCAGACCATGTCCTGCACCCACATCCAGCACCCGATGGGCATCCTGCAACGCAACCGCGATGTCGCAGAATCGATCGATACTCCCTTTGAACACATCCTCCAGTTCCGGATTGTTCCGACCGAACAACTTGCCTTCGTTGCGTAGTTGTACGGCGGTGCGCAATAAGTCTCGTTTCGTGTCTCCCAAAAGACTCATTCGCCACTACTCCGACCACTGTCCCAGGTCGGCATTAGATCGCCGGCTGTTGGTGAACCTTTCGCCGCTCAACTACCGTGATACCGACGCCGGCCAGAACGAACACAAGACACCAAGCCCCCAACAATGCCAGGCGCCATGCGTCGGTTGCATGTTGATAGAAGACGGCGACACCGCCACACCAGAGCATCAGCCCGTACTCGGCGAGCACCGTGCGTCGGTGCCCCCAACCAGCCAACACCAGACGCTGATAGTAATGACTACGATGTGCTTGCCAGACCTTTTCTCCGCTCAGTATCCGCCGAATTAGCGTCACAGTGGCGTCGACCACAAAAGGTGAAAAGATCAGCACGGGCACCCACGCATCGAACAGCCTGTCATGAATTCCCAAGATAGCCAGCGTGCCGGTCAGAAATCCAAGCGGCATGCTCCCCACATCCCCCATAAATATCTTGGCCGGTGGAAAGTTCCAAATGAGAAAGCCGCATGCCGCCGCAGCGACCATCAGCGACAGCACAAAAATCAGATGATGTCCGCCCTGCCAAGCCAGATAACTCAGAAACCCATGCCCAATGACCGTCATACCTCCAGCAAACCCATCCATACCGTCCATAAAATTGTAGAGGTTGGTCACCCACACCAGGCAAAGGATCATTATCCCCATGGACAAGACCAGGCTAATGATCTCCCCCCCCGTTACGATGACGTAGACCACGAAGCCCACCCCCAGTACGAGAGCCCCTTCGGCAAGGCCCATGGTGGAAACGAACAGCTGCCTGATCCACATAATCAGCAGAAACCAGAGCGGGACCGCCAACCAGCCCAGCATTATATCCCCCATGAGAGGGATCGGGATCGACTCCGACGAGCCTCCCACACCCCTGACAAACCCTGCGGCAGCAACCACGTGGATGGCTAGCCGAACTCCTGGCTGGATGACATGGTAGTCGTCCCACCATGAGATCGCCATGATCAGGAGCGTCATCCCCAGGATCCAGAACCCCACCGAGACATACGGTACCTTAACTTCAACGACCAAGGCCCCAGACCATACTACCGTCATCCCCAGTAAGATTGCCGCATAGAGACCTCCTATGATCGCCAGGCCACCAGCGCGTGGCATAGGGGCCGTGTGCAGCGAACGGTCGTTAGGATGATCCAAATTCGCCAGAGAGGACAGCGGTGAACAGAGACACCAGGTGGCTATGGAAGACAGAACCGCCGCAAGAAGGGCCAGGATAAAACTATCGGCGTTCATGCGAGCGTCTCTCGATACCACGCGATCATGTCCGGGAGAGCCGTTTCAAACGATACCAGGGGACGATACCCTAGCTCGCGGGAAATACGTGTGGAGCTGTACCAGGCGGATCCCGTCAGCTTTGCAAGCGCCTCGGAATCGAAACCCATGCGTCGGCCACGCATGCGGCCGAGACAATCTCCTATGCACCCCAACATCGCCAGCACACCCACAGGAACCGACCAGCGCGGCACCTCCTTGCCAAGCCCTCGGCGGATCGCTTCATACAGTTCACGCGTCGAATAGGCCCGCGCGTCAGTCACGATGTAGCATCGGTCGCACGCCGCCGGATGGTAGGTCGCCAGCATCGCCGCAGCCACAACGTTGGAGACATGCACCATACTTCGCCGGTTTTCAAGCGGAGGGATCGGAGGGAACATCCCATGATCGATAGCAACCATCATGCGAAATAGATTGCCCCTGTTCCCCCGGCCATAGACCAACGGAAGCCTTAGGCATGTTACGCCCAAATGGCCTTGTTGCCCGTACTCGAAAACTAATGCTTCCGCTGCCAGCTTCGATCGGCCGTACGCCGTGAGGGGAGCTGCCGCCCAAGATTCGTCGCGGCACTCCGAAGCCTCCTCACCTATCGCTTTAACGCTGCTGAAAAATATGAATCGCCGTGCGCCTCCGGCCACCGCCGCATCCAGAACATGGCGCGTGCCTTCAACGTTCAGGGATCGATACCCGGCTTCATCCCCCTCGATCTCCGAAAGAGCGTGCGTCTTGCCTGCAAGATGAAACACGGTATCTACGCCCACCGCTGCCGCTTTCATGGTATCAGCATCGCGCACATCTCCGCGCACCACTTCGACATTTTTCGGCCAATCGGTAGTGTTGGAATGCTCGTGCAGGACAGCGCGCACCGCATGGTCGGCCTGTACGAGTATGGCCACAAGATGGGAACCGATAAAACCGGATGCGCCAGTAACGAGGACAGATCTCACGACGGAACCGTTTCGACTGGGGTGGACCATCACCCGCTCAGAAGCGTCCGATACACTTCCAGCGTTTCCCATGCCGCCTGCGCCGATGAAACCTCACTGACGACGATTTCGCGGCCACTGGCTCCTATACAGATTCACATTGCCTAGTCCCGAACCAGTGCCCGATCGCCTCGGCCAGCACCCTGGCATCGCGGGGCAGCGCCAGCAGGCCGTTCCTGCCATCCCTAACGGATCTCGCGACAGCCAGACACGTCCGTTGCCACAATCGGCCCCACACAGGCGGCTGCCTCCAGCAGAAAGTTCGGCACTCCTCCCAATAGGACTGCAGCTCACCGATACGAGCCAATGCCAACACCCATACCATGTCGTCCTTTTACCCCCTCCATTCGATCACTTCGTTGGCCTGCCAAGAGGCTAGTCGTTCTTGAGAGATGTAGACCAAATTGTCCTCATCCACCATCCCAATCAGCACGTCCGTGAAATCGAACCGCGCACTTCGAGCCGTCTGATCGCTTCGACGAAATCCCTAACTCCCTTTGCAGAAATCCTGTTCGGCGACAATACGACGCGGTGTTCCCCGTTCACTGTGATCGATCTCACATGAAACGCGTTGGCTCCCGTTACCAAACTCGATCCATCACAGTTCGTCGAAACCCAGCTCACTTGTGCCAAACGAGTCGATTTACGTAATCCGTATAGCTCAGAATAATGCGGACAACTTTCTCGGACACGTTGGGCACATCGTAATCCTGCACAATCCGCAACGCACGCTGTTCGCCACGAGGTTGTTTCTCCAAGATCGACAACGCTTGCAGGACCCGCTCTCGATCAAGTCCCGTCATCATCACCGCTCCTTCTTCCATACCCTCCGGCCTCTCATGCGCCTCTCGGATATTCACAGCTGGGAAGTTGAGGATAGAAGATTCTTCTGTAATCGTTCCGCTATCGGATATCACAGCCCTCGCCTGACGCTGCAAATTCACATAGTCAAAGAAGCCGAATGGCTTGTGCAACTCAACCAACGAAGGCAGGGTGATCTTGGCAGAGTCGATCCGCACCCTCGTGCGTGGATGAACAGAGAAAACGATTCGTTGACCATACGTGTCCGCGACACTCATGAGGAGATCGAGAAGTCTACGGAAATGACTTTCGGAATCCACATTTTCCTCTCGATGGGCACTGACCACAAAATACTCTCCCGGCTTCAGCTGAAGCGTAGTCAGAAGTCTAGACTGCTGAATCTTCGATTGGTAGTGAAAGAGCACCTCATACATTGGACTGCCGGTCTTGATCACGCGATCAGGTGCTAAACCCTCACGCACCAAATAGTCCCGCGCGTGGTTACTGTAAGTCAAGTTGATGTCGCTGATATGATCAACGATCTTCCGATTGATTTCTTCAGGAACTCGTTGATCGAAACAGCGATTCCCTGCCTCCATGTGGAATATCGGAATCTTCAAACGTTTTGCGACAATCGCAGCCAGGCAACTGTTCGTATCTCCCAATAGAAGGAGCGCATCCGGACGTTCCAGAATCATGACGTCGTAAGCCCGAGCAAGGATATGGCCCAACGTCTCGCCCAGATTGGTGGCTACGACGTTAAGAAAATGATCAGGTTTTCTGATCTCGAGCTGTTCAAAAAAGACCTGATTTAATTCATAGTCATGATTCTGCCCGGTATGGACCAAGACGTGCCGCACATATACATCAAGCGTTCGGATGACCCGACACAACTTGATCACCTCGGGACGAGTCCCGACGATAGTCATGACCTTCATAGGAGTCATATTTCGGCTCCTTCCTTCATGATTCTGCCAATCCTGCTATCGCAAGAGCTCAGGTCGCTCCACCAGATCAGCCTCGTCGACCATGAGACGGTGTTCCTTGAGAAGTGCGGCCGTGCCGGCCAAATCGAGAACGTCATCGCCGGAACTGTACTCCTTCTCTATCACATTCGGTTCCGGCGCCACACCCTGCCTCAGCTCCGGAAGCATGGGCTGGATCGCGTAATACCCCCCCCGACTGACACAGTGATGCATCTCTTCCTCGGAGATCAAAATCTCATGCATCTTCTCACCCGGCCGGATCCCGACCGTTTTGATGGAGATATCCCGAGACCCGATTAACGCCCGCCCAAGGTTGATGACTGTTGCGGACGGGGCCCGCGGGATATAGGTTTCTCCACGTCTTGCTTCCTTCACCGCGGCAAAAACCGTATCCACCGCGTCGTCCAGACCGAGGAGAAAACGCGTCATCTCCGGCACCGTAATCGTCACCGGCCCTCCGTTCCTGATCTGATCATGGAAAAGAGGAATGACCGACCCCCGAGAAGCAAGGACATTGCCATAGCGGACACAGACGAAGCGTGTTTTAGGATTCAAAATATTCGCCGCCACGAAGACTCGTTCCTGCACCGCTTTGGTCATGCCCATGACATTCACAGGCTTGCATGCTTTGTCGGTGCTGATGCCCACGACGGTATCAACCGGATACCCCTGCTCTTCAATGGCACGGACAATATTGTAGGCACCCATGCAGTTGGTCAGGACGGCCTGTACGGGGAAGTATTCGCAGGTCGGAACCTGCTTGAGCGCGGCCGCATTGACGACAATCTCGGCTCCCTTGATGGCCGAACAGACATCCTCGTAACTCCGCACATCACCGATTCGAAACTCCAGAACGTTGAGAAAATTATTGAAGATCACCTCATCCGTCGTTACGCGCCGATTGAGATAGGACATTCTCATCTCGTGCTGCTTGGCTTCGTCGCGGGACAACACGATCACCTTTTTAGGCCTCCCCAGCTCTCCCACCACCAGTCGATGAACCAGCTTCTTGCCCATCGATCCTGTGCCGCCCGTGACGAGAATGGTCTTATCCTTGAAAATCATGGGGCCCTTTCTGTCATGTGATAAACCATGTCATCAATCATCGCCTCCCACGTGGGAGGCGAGTACCCTGTATCTCGCTGAAAGCGGGAAGCATCGAGATTCCGATCGCACTCGAACACTGAATCCCGTTCGATCGTGATCGGCAAACAAAGCCGATCCCGAATGAGAGTTAAGAGATTGTATTTGCTGATCGGCCGTGCAGCCACATGGTAGACACCATGCACCGTCGGAACATCCACCAAGACCCGTTCAACAATGCGCACAAGCTCGAAAGTCGGGAACCCGGAGAAGATCGCCCTGGTATATCCCTTCACAGTCTGTTCCCTATTTGCAAGAAACCATTCCAACAGCCCGGTCTTTCTCGAGAGCTCCGGACCGATCATAGAGGTACGTAACGTGATGCAGTGAGTTTCCGAAACTTCCCCCAGGAACTTCGTCCGGCCATAGAGGTCCTCCGCATCCGCTTGATCCGTTTCGCGATAGTTGCCTTTCCGACCAGAGAATACACAATCGGTGCTCAGATGAACCAACCTGGCACCAACCGCCCGGCAGACAAGCGCAAGCCGGTGCGGCACCAATGAATTGATTTCAAGACTTGGAATTACCTCCTTCCCTTCCGATCGTTGTTTGACGATTCCAACGGCATTCACTACGGCCTCAGGACGGAAATCCGTAGCGACCTGTAAAATGCGATGCATCTGCCTCACATCAATTCCGTAGTAGGCCGTGCCCTCGTCGAACAGACGATGCGCTTCGTAGGTCTCGCGGCCAAGCCGCAGAGTGACACGGACATCGTACCGGTCTTTGAAATGACAATACAGTTGATGGCCCAGCATGCCGTCTCCGCCGAGAATCAGGATACGCATGCGGATCCTTCCCTCCCCACCTCTTTCATCCAAGAGTCAAGACGAAGGAGCAACGTGTCTCGATCAAACTCTTGAAGAAAATATCGTCTGCCATTCTGACCCATCCTTTCTCGTTCCGTTGACGGCATACTTGACATGTGAATCACCGCTTCGGCCAGACCCGTGGCATCTTCCGCCGGCACCACGATGCCAGCGCAAGCCTCTTTCACAACACGAGCCCCTTCGCCTTCCAGTGCTGCCAGAATCGGACGGCCGCAGGCCATATACGATTGAATCTTTGAGGGAATTGTCAATGCAAAGACGGGATCTTTTCTAAGAGTGACAAGCAGCACGTCGGCTTGTGCAAACCAATCAGGCATCGACTCCACAGGAAACTGTCCAAGTAAATGCACGCAGTGATCGAGACCGCGCTTGGCTACCTCTTCTTGTACCCAGGCGGACTGCCTTCCTTCTCCGAGAATAATCCAGTGGATCATGTGACGATCTCGTAATGTCTCCGCGGCCGCCAGGATAGTCTCGAAGGATTGCGCCGCCCCAACGTTACCGGCAAACATGACACGGAATCCGTCAGGAAGCGTCCCCGATCGTGAAATCGTTTCCCGAGAAACCGGACGATACAGCACTTCCGCACTGTTGGGGAAATAGCGAATTTTTTCTGGTTCTGCCCCAAGGGCACTGACGTGATTGACAAACGCACGGGACTGCACGAGCACCAGATCGCAGCTTTTGTAGATGAACAAAACCAGAGAAGCAACTCGATCGAGCACCCATTTCGATCGCACGGCTCCGGTAGCAGATAAGCTCTCCGGCCAGAGATCCTGCACCCAAAACAGGATAGGCGTTTGCTTCAAACGCTTCAGGACCAGCGCCGGCAGTCCGACCGTGACCGGCGAGGGTTCATAAACGAGGATCACGTCGAATTGGCCGCGCACGCGGAAGGGGGCGAGCAGGCTTGCGAACAGCGCGAACGACAGGTAATTCAAAACCAGACGGAAACCGCTCCCGTCGCCGCGTGGCACGAGTGGAACACGGATCACGTCGATTCCTGCGAACATTTCACGGCTTCTTCCCCAAAGGGAGTAGCCATCGAAGAATTGGCCGGAAGGATAATTTGGCTTTCCGGTCAGAACCGTCACGTGATGTCCGACCTTGACAAGACCCTGCGCTAGGTCATTGATACGGAAGTTTTCTGGCCAAAAGTATTGGGTGACGATCAGTACGTGCATGGAATCGTTACATCGCGAGGAGACGGCTCACAAATTCGTCGCTCGAGAGAATCGTTGGCGGCATCTCAGGAATCTGAAGAAACCGTTTGATAGCACGAGCAATCGAGTGGGGCGATCGCGGATCAAATGATTCGTCAGGATCAATGAGATCGCGAACATAGTCCAATTCTGAAGCAATAACCGGCAACCCGGCTTGCGTCGCTTCGATCAGAGGAAGACCGAAGGATTCCATGATTGATGGATAGACCATCGCCTGCGCTTGGCTGTAGAGGTGTAGCATCTCAGCCTGCGAGTTGGCTGGCACGTTGAAGATGTTCAATTTATGGTTGCTCATGGCCTTCTCAATCAACAGAAAAAGATGGGGATTGTCGGATTCTGCAATCGTAAGACAGAGGGAAGGATATAGACCGTCTGCTGCAAGGAGTTTCCATGCTTCGAGGAGATTCGCATGATTCTTATGGGGCTCACCTGTAGCCGCATATAAGAAGTCATAGGCCTTAATTCTTGTACAATCCTGTGTATGCTTTCGTCTCTGGTAACCAGAGAACTCAGGGAATAATGCCATGACTTCGACGGCTCGCCCCAGGACACCTGTCACAAACTGTTGCATCGACCTAGTCTGCACAATGAAGGAGTTGGCATGGGTATGGCAGTATCTCAACCACTGGCGTTCCGCCATCAAGCGTAACTTCACTCTAGGGGCAAAGCCCACTAGTCTGCTCTGGTCCACGAGATATTGATTCTGCAAGAAAACGACGACGCGCCCCCTGATTCTGAACAACGGCGGAAGATTTCCGAAACACAAAACTTTATCAGAGTCACGTGCCAGCTTGCGCAACGCCCGCTCTCCCGCGAGACGTCCCGATATTGTAGGAGCAACCCAGGTGATCGACAAAGCATCCCTCAGTTTCTTAGGAATTTCTAAACGCTGGTCAAGCAGCGCCACGCTTGAGTGCTCCTTTCCTGCAGCTTCCAGGATGGGAAGCAGCAGGGTTTTACCGCCACCTTGATACACATTGGGGGCATGGACAATCAGACTCATGATAAGTCCTTAAGAGTGACGAGCGTAACCCCCGTCATCGATCCCGGTGGAATCTGTACCTAAGAGAAGACCCCGTAATATCACCTCTATTCTCACTGGCAAATAATTATCTCGCCGCATAGCTTGGCCGGCGTGCTTGATCAGCAGCGGAACATGCTGCGCCTCGCCCTTGGGGGCCATTACTCGATATCCATGATCGGACGTAATTACGACGTCCGATGTTGAAAATCTCGCATGCTTTCCCAATTCCGCAAGAAACCCGCCAACCAAGTAGTCGACGTGCTTGAGCTGTTTGACATAGTTTGTTTCATTTTGCAGCCAAGGGTCACTGGCTGGTTCATACCGTATTCCGTTATAGACGAAGGGGGAGTGTGGGAGATTGAAATGGATGAATTCAAACACCGGACCCTCCGTGTTCAGGCTCGACACTGCCAAGTCATAAATCCTCGACGCAACCCGGTGATGGAACTGGCTATAGATTAGCGTTTTTAAAAACCCTAAAACAGGGATCTGACGCGGAGAAAGAATAATATTGGTGAATATGGGGTTCACAATGGAAAACGCATCATTAATCGTTGCATAGTTGTAAATGCTAAACGCTTCGCATTCATCTACCTTTGGTTTCAACATTTCACAATACGGAAACATCCATCCATATATGACTCCCCTGAATCCACGGTCACGGGCCAACGAGAAGATACTGGTGTCGGCAATATCCAGCGGGGCCATCGTTCCCGTGTCGGACACTTCGTATAGGTTCAGCCCATGTCGATCGTTCACCTTCACCTTCCGGCTGATAAGTATCCCGGGTATAGCAGTGAGCGTTTTGGATCCCGGCGAAACAGCTTTATGGTAGTTATCAGCTACGGCAGCAAATGCCTTAATGTTTGGAAACCCTTCTTTTACTTCGCCATCCTTGTACAGTAAGTCAGGGTCCAACTCGTCAAAGAGCAAAACAAAGACACTTCTTTTCGCAAGACCACTCGCTTCCTCATCACTTTTCGCTTTAGCATGAATCGAAAGTGTCGGTTCCAAATGTCCTGCACGCAGAACTGTCACTGTCGCAAAAACGATGAACGGGGACATCACAAGAGTCACCATAATAGCGGTTCGCCGGACTCTCTCATGGTATTTCCATGAAACGTATCCAAGAGCTGCGACAAAAAGAGTTACCAAGGAATATCTGACAGGCGATGCCATTCCTAAGCTAATTGCCCGGAGGGTGTCCGTAATTTCTAGTTGCCTAGCAATGATATACGTTGAGAATGACAAAAATGGAACTGCAACCACTACGATCGTCATGATCGCCTTTCCGTGGCCTGACTTCATATATTCTTCCATCAAGTACAGAAGTCCCCCCATTAAGGTGCCGGTTGCCACTATGGCCAAGAAAAGCTCCAGTGTGTTTTCATGTCCCCAATGCATATAGAAAGGCTGAGCCGACAGCGCTGAAATCAATGGATAAAAAAACAGCGTCGCGAGCGACAGTCCTATCCACCAAAACAGGAGGAGATTCTTAACTTGTGGCATGTCTTTCCATCAGGTAAATAGTTCGTGATGAGTTTTTCAAATCTTGGGTTCGAACGATCTTAAAATGCTCTCCGAACGCATCCTCAAATCCTTCCTTCGAATACTCTGAAAAGATGTCGTCCCGCCCGCAAAGCATTTTTCGCACCATGTCATCGCTTTTGGGAATAAATTCGACGATGAGATGCTGACCAAACTTCGCGAAGTAGGTAGCAACCTCTCCAAGCGAGACGTTGTTTGAAATCGCTAAGTGATGCACTAACGCCAACGCAAGCACGACTTCGCCCCACACTCGCTCGCTGAGGGGTCGGCGCTCTCGATTATCCCATCCTAGAGCTGGAGTAGGATTCGTCAAATCTGTCTGCAAAGGAAGCAGCTTTCCCTCATGTCGGTCGCGAACAGAACGATAACTAATCTCGACGCAACCCGGATCGCTGTCGCACGATACCGTCTCTATGCCAAGTTGCGCAGCGATACAACTGAATGTTCCCGTGTTCGCGCCAAGGTCTAAGACTGAACTTGGTTGAATCGCAACTAAGCACTCCTTAACGAACTGCTTCTTTTCCTCCATTGCCTCGAGTGAGTAGCTATGTTCGCTCGAATAATACCGAACCCACTGCGACCTCGGTGGCTCCCAACATAAACTCTTGATCGCCTTTTCAAGGCTGACTACGATTGCAAGCAGAGCCTCAAGAGTAACTTTTCTACGTGGTGTTGAGGAATTGACTTTTTCTGAAAAGTGCCGCGTGCTCAAGGCATGGAGATGGATATGAGTGAGCAAACCGAACCTTCGATATGTTCTCCTGGGTAGTAGTGAGCTTGCCAAGTCGAGTGGAATGCCATCGAGGTATGATTTCAGCAACTGGTTTAATCTAATGTCTCGAAGCGCCATTAGAGCTAATGGAGCCAAAAAATGCTCGCAAAACTGCCTATACGCCACTCACGGTCGTCCTGCCACATATTTTTCAAATGACAGGGTATCGATCAAAATTGGCTTGCCTCGATGAAATTGCACGTTGTAGGCAGATGCATCCTTCAGAATCATCCCATACGAAAGTGATTCCTTCATTATGTCGAGGGTTAGCAGTGCGGCATCTTTCAACTGCGAGAACGACCATTCGTACGGATACGATATAAATCGAATACATTCTGGCTTGATGTCCAAGTAAACGCCCCTATCTCCCGGAACCCACTGCTCGACCTCTTCGTGCCATGTTAGCCATTTTCTATCAGTAAGCCTTTCGTACAATCCAGAACCCCGCAAATGGTCATAATGGGTCTTATACGACGAAAGAATCCGTCGATAAAGCACTCCGCCCTTGACGAACAAGTAACCGGAGGGGTCACGGAAAGAGCCGTGCACTCTTTCAATTGCTGTTTGCTTCAAGTCATTGACCTCCACTTTTTCCAGCGATCTTGTGCTTGATACGCCTAACGAATGAAACTATTGCTACCCTACATTGCTTAACAAATATGCTAATCCCAATAATCGACGCTAGCAGAACCTGCACGATCATGCTTCCAGCGCCTGGGTCTATATACGCATGGGCGTTGTCGATCCAGATCGCAACAATGTAAACCTCCGCAAGAATGTACTTTGCAATTTTCATCTCTTCCACCTTCCATCGAGGACAGAGGGTGGAAAGGAAAGCCTAGCGTCCACGATTGTCCGGAAGCCCGGAAATCGCATAGCCGCGGTTTCCAGCAGCGAGTTCAAGAGCACAGCACCTCCTCCTTGATGAACACTTGGTGTGTGAACAATTAGATTCATAAGCCGCATCGCACCGATGCTACTACGATCAATGTTACTCCGTCCAACAACCGCATCACGCCAACACAAGGAATCGGGTATGCCTTGCTCGTAACTCCTCCATTAGCCATCTCTCTCTTCAATACGCATTCCGGTAAACCATGCATCTAAAGTGGTTTCATCCTAGGAGATCACGCACTGAAACCCCATGGTCAGGCATTACCGGTAAAATATTTCCGGTCATTGAATTGCGAGACAGATACACCAACCTCGTTCATTGTCAGCCCACTATCATTAGTGCTATGCTAATGAATAGTTGTATCCGCTCTCGTCAGTATTGAAAAAGCATCCTGCCTTCACTATTGTCAACCGAGCATGATGCCCCCACACCATCGTTTCACATGCCGAAAAAGGACTCTTCTATGTCTGTGATGCATCGCTTCTGGAATTTTGTTCAGCAGGTAAAGGCCGGGGCAATCAATCGCAAGATGCTTCGATACCATCTCGGCGAACAATTTCGTAGACACTCGCGTAATGACGGGAATGACGATTTCAATTGGTCGCGCTATTCGATTCATTACCAAGGGGAATTGGAGCTTGGTTCGCGGACAAGGAGCCTCACAATTGGACCAGAAGACTACCTCTTCAGGGATGGTTGTCTTGTTCACACGTCATCTCAGCTGCCACTGCACCCGAATGTTCACACTATCTATGAAACCATTCTCCAGCTGCAGCCGAGATCCGTTCTTGAAGTGGGATGTGGTGGCGGCGACAACTTGCTTAACCTCTTCATGCTTCAACCATCTCTTCATCTCCGCGGCGTCGACATTTCTCCCGAACAATTGAATCTACTCACGCAACGCCATCCTCGTTTCGCCGAGATGGTGGAGCGCTGCGACATCACACAGGCCGTTTCCCATATTGCTCCTGCAGACCTCGTCTTTACACAAGCCGTTCTTATGCATATTGGAATAAACAATGGCCGCTGGGACCGCGGGATTAAAAACCTCTTCCATCTCGCAAACCACCAAATCGTCTTGATGGAGCATTGGTCCAAGCATGACTATTTCGCATTGCTGAGCCGACTTACACCCGGTGCCGATATTCCCTGGCCCTCCCTTCATCTTTATGCCAGACCCAGCACAGGACAACGCAGTCCCACGGTACTCATCGCATCTCGCCATCAACTTTCCTTCAAGCCATTGCAAAGCCCTGAGCAGTTGCTTGCTTATAGTTCGAAGACAGCATTCTAGAACTACCCGACGAGCCGCCGTACGCCCCATCCAGTTAGTCGTCCAAAGACTCTGTTACATAACCCTCCCAGAACACCAGAATCAATACGAAACGCTTGATAGAAAAGACCCAGCCATATTCTCACCTGAGAAAACTTCGGGGCTAGGAGAGCTAAAGCGATCGCGGTTTCCCGTCGAATAACGGCATGTGCTGCGCTGGAACTTGTGGGAGCGGACCGATACAACTCGAGCAGGACAGCGGCTGCCTCGGACACTACCGAGCTACGACAAGGATGCTCTCTCCGTAGACAAGCCACAACCGCTATGTTAAGAGGGCGGCCAAGGCGTCGGGCAAATCCTTTCGAGGACACCGCCAGGGTTGTTTCGTGGTGGATGATCGCATTGCGGACCGTCACACTGGCATTGTGCTTCCGTAAGCTCAACAATGGTTGCTGTAGGTTTGCAAAACGGGTAAGTGGCAACAGCCGCTCCCACAAGTCATAGTCCTCTGCATGCACAGCACCGACAGCATACCCGCCAACTGATTGGACAAGATCTCGTCGCATCATGATGGAGGGATGGGCAAGCGGGCATACAAGAGGCAAAACCCAGTCAATCACCTCGTGGTCTTCGGGAAATTGGTAGACGATTCGACCTCGACCTTCAGCATTGATAATCCGAACTGCTGTCCCTACTACCCCAACCTCAGGGTGAGCCTCAAGAAACTGATATTGCCGACATAGACGGTCCAGATGACATATGTCATCCGCATCCATTCGTGCCAAATAACGCCCAGCCGCTTCTTCAAGTCCTTCGTTGAGACAGCTGATGAGGCCACGATTGGTATCGTGCCTTATGGACCGGACCCGCTGATCGCAGATATTCTTAATGATGCCTGGAGTCCCATCCGTCGAACCATCGTCGATGATGAGCAGCTCGAAATCTTTGAAGGACTGATGCAGAACGCTATCAATCGACTTATTCAGATGATCAGCTCCGTTAAACACGCAAAGCAGTACAGTGACTTCAGGCATAGGCTGAGAAGCTACAATTCTAGCTACAGAGCAGGAGTAAACACATTGGGGCAGTGGTTTAAAAGAAACGGTTCTGCTCTAAAAATCTGACAAGCTGTTCTGCAGAGGCATCAACCGGAACTTGTACATAGACGAGTTCTTTCCCCGCAACAGACGATCGCAGTACATCCACAACGTTTTCACAATAAGATGGCAGATTAACCACATCGAGCGCGCCAAGGCTAATGAGGTGGACAAGAAAATCCTTCCATTCATGGTGGATAACCGCAAAGAGCCGATTCACACAGGTTTCGATATTGAGTGTGGTTATGTCGAATTGTGAACTATGTACTCGGTCGAGATACGCGATACGGCCAATCTCACCTGAACTTGACATAGACCCCTGACCGAAGAGTTCATCAGATGAGACAGTGGCCAGGAAGGGCTGTGGTCGCACAATATCGGCAACCTTATAGTACAACCCGACTTTCCTGAGCAGATCCTTGAAAAGTCCAACAAAAGGTGCATTAGCAATTACAAATCGTTTAAAGACGTACAAGTCCCAGCGCCGAAGCTTCAATCGCTGAAAGATTTCCGTATAGCCCTCACGGTGATACGACTTGAGGACGAATGCGCGCGGGAAGGCCAAACAATCGCCCTTGGTTCCCAAAATAACGACATCATCCCCAAGATGCTGTAACCCCTTCACACGCACCACATGGCCAAGCACTGCTGTCTTGCCAATTCCTCCTGCGCCGGCCAACAGAGTTACTTTCCCCATACTGTCCTTATACGCGGCTGCATGCACCATACAGTAGCCCTGTGGCACAAGGAGTAATTGTAGATAGAGATTGATGAGAATGTTGGCGTAGTCCGCGAAAATCGTAATCCCCTCAGGACCGCGATGCACCGAAAGTCGAGCAGTATCATCGGATAAATGAGATCCAACCGCACCGCGGCACTGATAAAATGCTGCTTCGGTCGCAAGACTACTACACAATTCTTCATACGGTCGGATATGGATAGATGGGCAGCTTCGGACGCAATCTTGAGATTGGACGCGCATTGGGCCGATTTGAAATTCTATTTCCCGTATGATTTCCGGTCGTACGTCTGGTGCAATCACCACTTCAGCCAGTCCATGGATGTTGTATCGACGTTCGCTCATGCGACCGGTCCCGGATGCACAAATACGAAATTGTAGTCCGGTAAAGAATCAAACCGATTCATATCAACCGGAACCAACGTCCCATCCTGCGCGAGATACTTCGCACTGTAACCAAGGTCTTCGAGGAAACTGAACATTGCTGCCGGCTCATGGCCAAATAACCGCGTGCTATGCGCCTGAATTTCAAGTAGGAGCGTAGGCTTGAAACGTTGTAAGGTCTGCCGCCCTCCTTTGAGTAACAATAGCTCCGCGCCCTCAATGTCGGCCTTCAGAAAATCAAGCCGGACGAATCCAGTTTGTTCGGCATAGCTGTCGAGCGTCGTAACGTCTGCCTTTAAAATTGTACACTTTGATATCGAGGAGTGTGGCTGAAATGAGGCTGACACTCCTTCAAGCGGCAAAAACAGATGCAGCCTGCCAGTCTGGTCACCTAGCGCCACATTATTCAGACGTATATTCGTGGCTCCATTAAGTGCAACGTTGTCGGTAAGACATTCGAAATTCGATCTAACTGGCTCGAAGGCATGCACTTGGCCATTTGCGCCCACGGCGCGGCTCAAAAGAACCGAGTACCAGCCAAAACAAGCCCCGACATCCACACAGACCCACCCTGGCCGAACGATCTTTCTCACGTAGTCAGTCTCTTTTCTCTCAAAGGTGCCCGTGAAAGGAACGGAATACAGCCAGCCAGCAGCCTTCGACAAATCCAATCGAAATTGCCTTGCATCCCTCAAGGTGAAGACACAGCCAGATCGATCAAACTGAATGCTTGATATTCCCGCTAAACCAACCAACTCAGAAAAGCATCGATACGCCTCAGCTAGCCGACGTTTACTAAATCGTCCTCTACATCGGATAACCCAGCCACGAACACCAGGAATGTTTTCCAAGAACCGTGCGTACGAGAATCTATTCATTACAGCGCCATCTGTTTTTTGCCAACACATCGGATAATACTCCGACGCATTCGAGCGAATTTGTATCGTACCTGTTCAGTGAAGCAAACCTTCCTCAACGAAATCTCTACCCGATCAGGACCGGGATACTCAGGCGCACGCGCAACTATGAGACCATTCCCTGAAAAGCTTTCGAGCACTGAATGGACCGCTATGATTCGATATCCGCATGTTGTCAGGTGGCTGACACACCGTTCGTGTTCATACCCGTGCGTCGAGATGAACACATACCCAAGTCGATGGCTGTGCAACGAGCGGTCCGCCCCGATAAACATGCCAAATTCTGCTCCCTGCACATCGGCATGCAATAGATCGATCTTCCCAAGCTCAAACTGTTTCATAAGGCCATCAACAGAGATCATCTGAATATCAGACTTTTCGCCATCCCAATCCACAAACTGCGCGCGCGGATTTGACTTCCTTCCAATAAAGCCATGGAGAAACGTGCCCTTCATCTTATTAAGACGAAAGTGTTCTTCCCCGACAGCCAGTTTCTCTGGAACCGGCCCCACAAGAAAACAGCGTGGTTGCGCAACCTGTTGATGAAACCACATGGAGTAGTAGGCCCAAGAGCTTCCTAATTCGAGCATACAGGCACCAGTTGGAAGACAGGGCAAGATTTCCGCGAACGCCCTTTCCTCCTGAGGTTCATGGTGCCCACGAAGCTTTAAGATAATTTCCATCATCCATTCCCCGTGATAGGAACCACGATGCACCACAATGCCGTTGCGCATCCGCTGAAACTGCTGCTTATCACCGAAGCACTCACCAGCTCCATCAACTTTGGGTAGGGAATCGCAAACGCGACAACTGACCGTCAGCTTTACTCGGTTAGCTTGGAAAGCTTCATTCATCTAAGTCTAATTAATCTTGGTTAACTCAAAATTTCCGTAACCAAAATTCAGGTTGTCCGGAACATTCACATCATCGGCTGACTCCTGCAGATTACCTTCAACGTCGATGTATGAAAATTCTTCCACTTTCAATCCATAGCTTTCAAAGAGTTTCAGCAAATAGCCGACCGCAAAGACTCTGTGGGCATTAAATTCAACTCGCTGTCTCCCAATGGGAGCAGACAAATAAAGGCGCCCTTTCCCTTCAAGCATCTTGGCCAAGTTGCGCAATCCCAGTAAATAGCCATCTGCTCGTATCGTGTCTCCATACCGACCCAAGCCGAAGTGTTCCAGCGCATACAAACATGATATTGATGGCCAGCGGCCAATCATGTTAGCGCCAACATCCGCCATCAGATCTAACTGAACGAAACTGACATTTGGAATGTTACTGGTCATTGGACGAATGTCTCCAACGACAACATGGCAAAATACTGCGAGGTGCGAGACAAATCCGTCCATTCTGGACCCAACATCTAAGTGTACGGGTGGATTGGCAGCATAGACTTTTCTTGCTACCAAAAGGTCTTGCTGAAAATAATGCTCTTTAGTAGATCCGCTTTCTGATTACTTCTCGGCAAGGCAGGGATAATAGCGCGTAATAACAAAATCTGCCTGCCCCTGGCGCAATTGTTCTCGGAAAAGGCTCAGATCGCGTAGAAACCATGGAAGGCCTTTCACGCTCCTAGATAGGCGGTGTACATCCAGGCCGAACTGGCCGACGACGGAAAAAACTTCTCTCAGCCACAAGCCGATCATCTTCTTTGAGATTGTTTATTCAAAAATATTTACCCAACCAAAACAGTTCTTGGAACCTCGACTCCACAAGCCTTCAGAAACTCTCTCGCCCTGTGAGTATACGTATGGCGTTCCAGCGTGGCCTTTCTCCCTCTCAGCCTATACCGCTCGTTCATATCTTTATCGAACAAGAGTGCGTGAACTAGTTTATGAAAATGCTCTGGAGTTTCAGCCACCAACAATTCGTCTTTTGCATACAATTCCCGATACGCTGGGACTGCATCCACCACAGGACAACCATCTGCTCCCAGCACTTTAAAAACTCGTTCATTAATCTGCCCCTTCATCAATGCAACAGTGGGTTCATTGATCACGGGGCAAACTCTGGCTTGCCGATAGAGGAGTGGCTCATGGTCGGTAGACAGTAACCCTCGGTAGCCTGAATACGGCCATTGACTATATCCGAATATGGTCAGCCTATTTTCCCAAGGTCGCAGATAGTGGTCAATTTGGCGTCCCTTCGACGCCCAGTAGCCCCCTACGAACGCCAACTCAATATCGGCAAATTCATCTCCTGCGACATGGCTTTCGCAATACACTTTCGTATCGCACGCCAGGGGCAGTGATATCATCTTTAAACCATGTCGCACCCACTCATCAAAATAGTGCATCCCCGAGACCACTGTAGCCGTAAACCCAAAGTTAGCTTCTAATTCCAAAATGCGCTCGGTGAGCGCATCGTTAAATGTCCAAATTCGATAGTCCATCCCGTGTTGAGCATAAAAACCGCGACTCCCATGAAACCATGGTTGTACCCAAATTCCAGTGGGATAGTTGCGGATGGCACGAATTGCCGAAGTGCTCACGCCTATGAGGTCTGCTGCGTACAGCATACAGATCGGGTTTGGCAAATCTGGCAGTATCGCAGCGACATCGCGGACATCTACGATTTTATAAGGAATTCCTATCCCTTCGAATCCATGGCAATATCCCATTCGACAAGTCATCATTGCATTGGGGTACTGCTGATCGAAGGTTGCACCGACAACCATGACAAATGTTTTTTCCCCCTTGAGAGGATCGAGAGTCCCAGTTGAGTGCGTGATGTTGGCTCGCTTCAATCCATGCCAAATCATATTCAGCTTATTCCAGATCTCTGTCGGAATTGCCTTCTTAATTAGAGCTTTCATCGAATTGGATCATTCGGCATGGAAAGCAGCATTTCCCAGTTCTGATTGCGATGCATTTCAATACCTCCAAATTGCATATTGATATAGCCAAAGGATCCGTCCGGAACGGCATCGAGCATCCGCTTAAATCCCACTCCATTCTTAAAGTAGAGTTCGACATGGGCCAGATGCTTCATGCCCTCAGCAATAGCCCATTCAAGAAGCATATTCAAAAAAGTCAGCCGATAAATACAGAACCACATAGCAATCGGCCAATAACGACCGCTATTGAGCTCCTTCGTCAGAAAAGATGACCACACGGTGAAATCATCATGTCTCCAAGACGAAAGCGTTACCCCGTCGAAAACAATCTGATTATTGTCATTGGGTACGAGCGAAACTCGTCCCTCATACATCACCGGGTATCCGCTGAATCTGGTCCACAAGAGATTCGGTCGATCCTCCATTGCACGTAAGCCATTCGTGAGGAGGTTCCTAAATCGATCACCATACACATGATCATCAAGGTGAATGAACCCATACGTCTTACTATCCGCAAGCGCTACCTTCACCGCCGACAGCAATGCCGCAGCGCTTCCGAGACCCTCTCCAGTTACCCAAGTGACAGCAGACCCCGCGTAGATTTCCTTTGCGCGCTGATCCCATCGAAGCTGTTCACTCAGACATCGCAACGGCTTGGGTATTATGTACTTCCATCCCGGGCTGTCGTGCACGACAACGACGGAAACAGGTGCACCGCCTAGACACCTCAGCAGAGAATCCATGGAGGTTCTTGCAAACCTGTACCTCTGTACAGTCGTAATGCGGCTGGGCGTCAAGATAGCCAACTGTTTAAACACATTGTCAGTGCTCATGGGAGGCAAACAATTTCTTTAGAGACAATGTGCACCGTGCACTGCGCTATATCCCATCTTCAGGACAGCGGCACTGGTGAATTCCAACAATAGAACCGTACCGGCACACACGGAGATAACCTATGGTACCGATCGTGGAACAAGGCGAATAATATCCATAGAGATTTCACTGTGGTAACGACCTTCCTCCTTAATTTTCCTGAGCAGGTCATCGAGGCGGGGATTATCATTACTCTCATTAAAACAGCGGGCATCATCAATCAAAATCACATGACCCGCGATGGGATGATTGGAGATTGCCTCCAGTTCAGCAATGATGGGCGAGTCTTTTCCACCCCTCGCAGTTAATCCACCACTGTAATGGCCATCAAGCCAAAACAGTGCTGGTTTTCCAAGATGGGTAAGGAGCTTGGGCATTTCCTGTGCGCTATCTCCAAGAATTAGTTTCACATTCTCAAAGCCTGCAAATCGCCGCATCGCCGCGGCATATAATTGCTCTGACAATTCGATGCTCATACAGCCGACACCCTCGCGAGCTATATATTCGAGCGTATCGCCCAAGTATGTTCCTGTTTCGACAAACTGCTCCAGCTTGTAGGCCCTGAGGTAGGATCGCACCACTCTCATCTTAATCGCATGAGGAGCAGGCACAGAACATCCTTCTCGCATCCATCGGATGATCGTTGGACTCTGCCGCAAATAATAAAGCGAGTAATAAACGCCTATCCTGCGGAATATTCTCCTAATCGTATCCTTCATGCGCTCATGCGCCCGATCGGCTGGATAACGAGATTCTGATATTGAAGGAACAACCACCCAAAGTAGATCACTGAGAACAAGAAACTTGCAGCAATAACGCCCTCAAGGCCGTACAGGTATGCCCCGAGAATATTGAGCAGTCCCCCCAGAATTGCAGTGCCCACCTTTGGCGCAATCAACCCCTTTGAATCAAGCGCACTCATACGATCGATCGACAGCACTTGCCCAGCCGCAAATATCCCACCGCTGAGGATCAGCTATGGCAAGAGATAGGACACGGTTGCATACTGCTTCGCGACAAATACACGAAGAATCAAATCATGCCTGGCTAACGTGACAAGAAAGGTCGTTACTGCTACGAACAACACACCGCTCATTATCCATCTCGTTAGGGCACTGGCGTTAGCAAGGCGCTCCTTAGACATGACCGACCGCGAGTTTTTGTACCACCTACCATGTTAGCAATCAGCTCGCCAGCTAGATCGCGTCAGGAGCGGGTGGACGAAACCATAGAGCCTGATGGGCCCGACCTGGATATAGCGTGGCCAAGTTGGATGAAACAGCCCATTGCACGGATAAGCGACGGGAGGGCCACATCGTGAAGGGCATGGGAGCCTCGAAGGGACGCGTATTGGAGGAGGGTGGCGAAGGGAGGCGCAAGGGCGATGGCCGAGAAAATAGACGCACTTTAGCAACGGGCAGAACTCGTGACTTCCTCCACTCCCACGGCAATACCGTGCAGCAGATCATCTGCAACACCCGATGGGGCATAGATGATCAGGCACCTCACATACACTCATGAGTTGCCACCATTATTCACGACATCGCTCGCACCTGCTCTGGGTTCATAAGAAGCTCCCTTAGTAGCACCTCTGTTCTCACTGGTAAATAAATATCTCGGCCATCGCTTGACCCGCTCGCTTGAAAAGGAACGGGACTCGGTTGTGCTCACTCTTTGGAACCATCTTCCGATATCCATGATCCGACATAATTATTACCTCCAACATCGACGATTTCGTGGTCTTTGCCTTTTGAAATCCAGTTAACAATACTTTTCCGTCCATGAGAACACAACGCCGTTATACCGCTCTGGCTTTCAGGTCACGATAGAGAGCGTTAGCCTCTGCGAACACAGCCAGGTCCGCTTCTTCGTCAACACTTGCCGTCCTCAGAGTGAGAACCTCGTTTTCATGTGACCGTCGCGGAATTTCCGCAGCGGACCTGAGTGCGCCCCATACGCGTTCGAATTCCTCGCACAGAGATTCATAGCACACAAATAGGACTTCTTGCGGTGCATTGGTCACCAGCCACGAGTAAGTGTTCAACCACAGTTCAAGCCAGTAGTTCAGGTTATCTGGATCACCATACGCCATTCGGCCCGAACCGAAATGGAACGGCTTGTGGTCGGCTCCGAACTCGTGATGGCCCAACCATGTCATATACCGCCGGACAAATTCATCGTTCGCATGTTTATCGACGAACCGCCGGTGTTGACCAAGCAATGAAAAAGCCTGCTGCAGCGGGTCTCTGAATGGGATAATAACGGTGGCGTTCGGAAAAGCACGCCGGATACTTGCCAGCCGTAGTACGTTGTTGTTGTTTTTCGATAGATAGCGATCCTGGCCCGAGATTTCTCCGCTGGCGAGGACAGCGGCCACATAGCGCCGAAAATCCCGTAACAGGTCATAGTCCGCCGTCATCACACGGAGATGGTCCGGGCCGATGTAACGGTCGCCACAAAACACGCGCCAAAACGCTTCCTCAAGAGCCTCCGGACTATCGAAATCTACCGCAATCCCGTCTCCATGTGCGCGTTCTCGCTTCTCAGTGTCTCTGGTGGAAAGCGACCTAACCCGATTCCAGAGATAGGGCATCAACACAAAAGGCATGTCTCGATATATCAGCGAGCGATATACCCCCGTGGAGTAAAAAAGACGCATAAGAATCGTGGTCCCAGCGCGCGCAAGCCCGGCAATGAATACGTGCCGCCCTGCCTTAACGGTTTCTCCGTCGAATTTTCGGCTTGTCTGTTCCAGATCAAATGACGCCTTTGCCACCAGCGAGTTACCGAGGGCAAGGCGGTGCAACAACTTTGAGAGCGGCCCGTAGTGCTGCTCAGACAATACGCCTCCTCACAATGAAGTAAACGGTTGCCACAACGGTCATGTAGAGCAAGCCCTCGGGGCTGAACATGAAAGGCACCACCGCCACAAAGAATCGTCCCGGAATGAAGGTTACCGCCGCAATTGGAACCAGCACCACGACGAAATATCCACCGAGCAGTAGTGTGTTTTTCAGAATGATCAGCGCGTATCCAAGGATGGCTCGTTCCTTGAAATGATCGGAAATAGATGAGGACGAAATAACGGAGAGAGACTGTTTCGCCATACGCAGGACAGTTTCCGCAGTCCTTGTCACGGGCAGGCGACACATCAACTCAGCGGCCAGCAGAGCCGCCACGCCTGTGACCAGGTAAGTCATTGATCGTCTGGCGCCTTTGGTTCTGCCCTCATCTGCCGGAGAAGGCGCTTGAGCGGATACCAAACGACGGCAAATAGCGCCAACAAAACCGAGCAGATCAGGCCGATGATCACGGCGACAGTACCGGCACTGATGCCTGGGCCGATATAGGCTAACGCTGGTTCGGGCACAGCAACGACAAAAGCCGAAACAAGTGAGAAGATTGTTAATCGCATATCTGCCCTCTCGTTGAGGTTTCTATCCATTGCAGCGAGGGTATCTCAGCATCTGACATATACCTTACCCAGTGGAATGCTCCGGTTGTTTTCTTCTTTATTAAGTTCACGTATTCCCATCGGGCGCCGCTTACTGACAACCTCATTACCCTATTGGCTTGGGAATCTTCCACAAATACGTCACCATTTTCAAGGACCATCGCGCGGCCGCCCGTATCGGTAACCACCGCGTGGCGGCGCAGCGCCTTACTGTAGGGTATCGTAGTTTCTCCGCTCTCAACATGATAGAAATAAACCTCGCTGACACTCCCTGGCAATCGCTTATTAGATGCCATGTTTCGGAACGAATCGTTTCCAAAGATTGAAAAATCTCCGTTCGGCAGTATATTGATATCGTGTTGCTGTAGCCATGGCCCAGTTTTGAGCCAAATGACCTTGTTCGTGTCGGGGCGGTAGAGAAGCACCGTGGATAGGTGTCTGATGCTCAGAGCAACGTCTCCAGCCCGAGCCCGGCCCCTATCCCGCGTTATCGGTTCAGCGTCGTTCAGGTGTATACGATCCTCTTCGAACTTGCCTACACCGAGAAAAAGGCCACGATAACCGTTGTCCATGAGGATCTTTGCGATCGAATAGACCTCTAGGATCCGTCCGCCCGGTGCGACCACGGCATACCCGTCGTCCCTAAAGTCGGCGGGAACCTTTTGAATCTGAGGGACAGTGATTATTGGAACGAGAAGATTTCCGTTTGGCATTCGCTCAATCGAATGGTGGAAATGCCGGTTGATCAACCAAACGATGCGTCCGCACTTGTCTATCTTGACGAGCGCGCCTTCGCCGGAATGAAACACTACACTGCCATTTTCGAACAGCAACGGATGTTGTGCTCGATAGCCAGAAAGGATATTCGTGTTTTGATCGGTAACGCTACGGTCAAGGATCTTTTGGATCGGCGGCACCCAGGTGTGTAGTACGTCGAAATCCCGTAGGCGGATGAGCTCGACGATTACCTGTCCATGCTGATTACTGTATCTTGAGGCAAGCAGATACCCGTCGTCGGAAAATCCAACATCGTGAACGATAAACTCTCTTGGATCAGGATGGGCATTTTTCTTTTCCTGGCGGTGATACATCAGTTTGTGGGCCAATGATTTCTCGTCGTCATCGACTGTACCCTTGACGAACCTATGGAGTTCATAGTAAGGCGCCTTTAACAGCGAGAACGGAAATACTTCGTAACGGCCAACGGCAAATCCCCAAGCGGCGAAAATCAAAGCAAATAGATAAATTGTCGCCAGCCAAAATATGAGGGCGGAAGTGCGGTTGGTCTTGGAAGAACGCGGCACGTGTTTTCAATATCCCTGTAGCGAAGTGATCTGCTCTCTTGAATCCGACCAGTTTGTCGTTCGCAGACGATGTCGCAAAGTACCCAGCACCCCAAGAAATTTCACGAACACATCCTCTAAATGGACCACTGTGGCCCCTTTCTACAGTTGGCCTGCCATCCCGAATCGTCTCCAGGCTCGCTCCCAGGACGCTTGCCAATCTTGTGATTGGGAATTAGATTGAGGGCCGCAAGTTTGAGCAAAATAGTCTGGAGACTCTCCTCTGGAGACTCTCGGTCCGTTCGAACCACAACGTCCGGGTTGGTGGGAGGCTCATAGGGATCAGAGACTCCAGTGAAATTTGGAATCAGTCCACTAGTCGCCTTGGCATAGAGACCCTTGACGTCGCGCTGAGCACAGACTGGCATAGGACATTGCACATAGACCTCCAGACAACTCTGAATTTCTGTCTTAGCCCGCTCCCTGGATTCTCGATAAGGGGAAATTAAAGCAACTATAGCGACACCCCCTACCTTTGTGAGCAACTTTGCGACGTAAGCGATCCGACGGACGTTCTCATCTCGGTCTTCCCTTGTATACCCTAGTCCCTTGGTAAGCCTCTGTCGGACTTCGTCCCCGTCTAGAATCTCGGCCGGCAAACCCAGCTCGTCCAATTCCTTGTGCACAAGGTTTGCCAAGGTGGATTTCCCCGAACTAGGAAGGCCTGTCAACCAGATTGTGAAACCTTGTCGTTTCATGCCTTTCCTCCCCTGCTTCAGTGAATATGCCAGCAACAACGACGGAAACAGGTGCACCGCCTAGACACCTCAGCAGAGAATCCATGGAGGTTCTTGCAAACCTGTACCTCTGTACAGTCGTAATGCGGCTGGGCGTCAAGATAGCCAACTGTTTAAACACATTGTCAGTGCTCATGGGAGGCAAACAATTTCTTTAGAGACAATGTGCACCGTGCACTGCGCTATATCCCATCTTCAGGACAGCGGCACTGGTGAATTCCAACAATAGAACCGTACCGGCACACACGGAGATAACCTATGGTACCGATCGTGGAACAAGGCGAATAATATCCATAGAGATTTCACTGTGGTAACGACCTTCCTCCTTAATTTTCCTGAGCAGGTCATCGAGGCGGGGATTATCATTACTCTCATTAAAACAGCGGGCATCATCAATCAAAATCACATGACCCGCGATGGGATGATTGGAGATTGCCTCCAGTTCAGCAATGATGGGCGAGTCTTTTCCACCCCTCGCAGTTAATCCACCACTGTAATGGCCATCAAGCCAAAACAGTGCTGGTTTTCCAAGATGGGTAAGGAGCTTGGGCATTTCCTGTGCGCTATCTCCAAGAATTAGTTTCACATTCTCAAAGCCTGCAAATCGCCGCATCGCCGCGGCATATAATTGCTCTGACAATTCGATGCTCATACAGCCGACACCCTCGCGAGCTATATATTCGAGCGTATCGCCCAAGTATGTTCCTGTTTCGACAAACTGCTCCAGCTTGTAGGCCCTGAGGTAGGATCGCACCACTCTCATCTTAATCGCATGAGGAGCAGGCACAGAACATCCTTCTCGCATCCATCGGATGATCGTTGGACTCTGCCGCAAATAATAAAGCGAGTAATAAACGCCTATCCTGCGGAATATTCTCCTAATCGTATCCTTCATGCGCTCATGCGCCCGATCGGCTGGATAACGAGATTCTGATATTGAAGGAACAACCACCCAAAGTAGATCACTGAGAACAAGAGACTTGCAGCAATAACGCCCTCAAGGCCGTACAGGTATGCCCCGAGAATATTGAGCAGTCCCCCCAGAATTGCAGTGCCCACCTTTGGCGCAATCAACCCCTTTGAATCAAGCGCACTCATACGATCGATCGACAGCACTTGCCCAGCCGCAAATATCCCACCGCTGAGGATCAGCCATGGCAAGAGATAGGACACGGTTGCATACTGCTTCGCGACAAATACACGAAAAATCAAATCATGCATGGCCAACGTGACAAGAAAGGTCGTTACTGCTACGAACAACACACCGCTCATTATCCATCTCGTTAGGGCACTGGCGTTAGCAAGGCGCTCCTTGGACATCCCATCGCCAGCGCGCTGAAACATGATCGGGGTTACCAACGTAAATAACATCTCCGCCAATAGCGCTACCGGGTAATAACCAAGCTGGTACAGGACCGCGAATAACCCTACATCTGCAGCAGAAGTGAACATTGCGAGGGCCCAGCGATCCGAGACGACTTGGAACCAAGAAAAAACTCCCCATGTGGCAAATGGCCAAGAATACCTGAGGATTTTCGCCTGCCATAGATCACTCATGTTCTGGACCGCTTTTATCTCAAATCGGGCAGACCGAAAGATTGGCCGAAAAAACAGATACTGCGAGCCAAGAACAATAGCCATCGCAATAACATATCCCCACATGGCCACTGAACTAGAGACGCCCAACGCGAGCATGAGTCCGGCGGCAACTATGAATTTCCCCCAGGATGCTATGCCAGCATGGAGTGCCACGATAGCACGCTGCCTGGCTGCATTTTGGATCCCACTCGCGACACTGTTGAAGCCAGCGACGATAGAGAAAATAAGTGATGCGATAATCAGCGGTAACCAGTACGCCATTCCAACCAATCCGGCAACGACTGTGATTCCAACAGCCATCAGCAAAATGACTCCGCTTACGAACGATACAAACCTGCGAACTTCTTTCAGATACAGCTTCAATTCCCCTGCTTCCTGCGCAGAAGCATAAAATCGCCCCGCCCCGGCACATAAAGGCCCATACAGCGTTTGACCGAAAAATGTTGCCAGTGTCCCACCCAGAGCCAGCAGCCCATACTCTGAAGGTGTCATCATCTCGCTGAGAATACGAATCCCAAATAATGCACCGATAACAGCAATACCGTAACCCCCCGCTATCAAAAATGACTCTTTGGTTAATCGGAGGAAGCGCGATGTGCTGAGAGAAGGAGCAAGATTCACAGTAGATCGATTGCAATCCTCGGAGTTCATAGGAGACGATGAGTTGGACGACTCCTCGATAAGGAAGGTGCTTTCAATAACACCGCCCATGGTTACAAACAGTGTGTGTTGTCAACAGGGATTCGTCGGAGGGCTTGCGCATACAAAAATTCAACTCGGCTCTGATGCTGTGCATCGAGGCACTACGCCATTTTCACATCCTAGCGCGTTCCAGAAAGTCTTAAGGTAGGAGATGAAGCCTCATGCGACGCGCAACACGACAATGAACCGGAATTCGTTAGCCACTTTTGGACCTGATAAGAGTTTAAAAAGACGACGACTTGCAAATCAATTCCTAGCGCCGTCTGCTGAATCAAGCGAATGCTTAGCACCAGCCGGTGACACTGCTTTTCCCGCAATAAAATCCCATGCACCCTCTGATGCACCACAACGGATACGTCGTTAGCGCGCAGACTTAGGTCGAAACATAGCTGAACAGTATCACAGGAAATTCACGAGACCGCGCATCCACCCTCCTCAGGAACGCGTGAACACATGTGCCCCGGTAATCTCTCAGTTACCAAAGACAAAGCGGCCTGTACCGTACATCCGTGGCCCAGAGCTCTTCTTGCACAACACGCCATTTATGAAAGATTCTTATCGACAGGATTGAGTAGGATGCAAACTATGCAGAAACGCACTGGTCGGTACATTCCAAAAAACAGTCAATGCGCGGCATTTCCGTGTTCGTGGGTTTGATACCAATCATACGTGAGTCGTATGCCCTCGCGAAGCGAGATGCGCGGTGTCCACCCCAAGGCGGTCATGCGGCCACAGTCGAGCAATTTGCGGGGTGTACCGTCCGGCTTGGTTTGGTCCCAGAGAATCTTCCCTTTGTAGCCCACCACCTCGGCCACTAGGATCGCCAGTTCAGCGATCGAGATGTCTTTTTCCGCTCCCACGTTGACAATATCCTCGTCTGAATGGATTTCCATCAGGACCAGGCAAGCATCGGCGCAGTCGTCTACGTGCAGGAACTCCCGACGCGGGCTGCCGGTTCCCCAGAGGATCGGCGCGTCACCACTCTTTTTCGCTTCGTGAAATCGCCGGATGAGGGCAGGCAGCACGTGGGCGCTCTGCAGATCGAAATCGTCGTTCTGGCCGTAGAGATTCGTCGGCATGGCCGCGATGAAGTCGCAACCGTATTGACGCCTATACGCCTGGCACATCTTGATGCCAGCTATCTTGGCCACTGCGTACCATTCGTTGGTTTTTTCGAGCGGGCCAGCGAGTAGGTACTCTTCATGAATCGGCTGCGGGCAGTCACGGGGGTAGATGCATGACGACCCCAGCAACAGCAGCTTTTTCACCCCGGTAAGATACGCCTGATGAATTAGGTTCGTCTGAATCGCCAAATTATCGTAGAGAAATTTCGCAGGGAACGAACTGTTGGCAAGAATCCCACCCACTTTTGCAGCTGCGATGATCACGTAGTACGGTTTGGCGTTCACCAGAAAATTGGCAACCGCCTCGCCATTCCTCAGATCGAGTTCCTTGCTGGTTTTGCAGAGAATCTGTCCATATCCTCTCGAACGGAGCAGGCGCATGAGAGCTGAGCCCACCATCCCCTGGTGACCAGCCACATAGATGCGCGCGTCCATCTCCATCGTCTAACCTTGGTCGGGCTTGGGATAGTTCCTCGTGCCTTCGAGCCGTTCCTTCTCCATGCGGAGATCGGCATCTATCATCATCGTCGCCAGCTCCTTAAACCGCACTTTCGGCTCCCAATTTATCTGCCTCTTCGCTTTGCCGGCATCGCCGATCAGCGCATCGACTTCGGTGGGGCGAAAATACTTCGGATCGATCATTACGTGTCGCTTCCAGTCAAGATTGAGATGGTCGAATACGACACCCAAGAATTCTCTGACCGTATGGGTCTCTCCTGTTGCGATCACATAGTCGTCGGGCTGATCTTGTTGCAGCATCAGCCACATCGCCTGTACATAATCGCCCGCATATCCCCAATCGCGCTTGGCATCCAGGTTGCCAAGATACAGATCCTGCTGCAAGCCGAGTTTGATGCGAGCCGCAGCTTTTGTAATCTTCCTGGTCACAAAGGTTTCTCCGCGTCTGGGTGATTCATGGTTGAACAATATGCCGCTGCACGCGAAAAGATTATAGGCCTCCCGGTAGTTCACCGTAATCCAATGAGCATATAACTTGGCTACTCCATAGGGACTTCTCGGATAGAAGGGCGTTGTCTCTCGCTGGGGAATCTCCCGAACTTTACCGAACATTTCGCTCGAGGAAGCCTGGTAGAATTTCGGCATATGTCCTGACTCTCGGATGGCCTCGAGCAGACGGACTGTACCGACGCCTGTCACCTCCGCTGTGTACTCAGGGACATCAAAACTGACTCGCACATGGCTCTGTGCACCCAGGTTGTAGATCTCGTCGGGCTGTATTGTTCGGAGAATGTTGTTGAGAGAACTGGCATCATTCAAATCCCCATAGATAAGGTATAAACGAATATTAGGTACATGTGGGTCTTGATAGAGAGGGTCGATCCGGGCCGTGTTAAAAGAACTGGAGCGCCGAATAATGCCGTGGACGTCGTAGCCCTTCTCGAGAAGAAGCTCGGCGAGATAGGACCCATCCTGGCCTGTGATACCCGTGATCAACGCTTTCTTGGCCACTCCCTACTCCCCTTCACCTTATCCAAAGACTAAATCGCCATAACGTCGTTCACATCGATTTCCACCACCGCCGCCTGCTGAATCAGGCGAACGCCGAGTACTAGCCGGTGTCGCTTTTCTTTCCGCAGGAGAATCCCGTGCACTCCTTGCAACGGCCCGCGCGCCACCTCTACCGCCATGCCCTCATGCAGATACGGGTGCGGGTCATAGGGCAACACACTCGTCATCAGCGTTTTCAACGCCTCAATTTCCTCATCGGGGATGGGTTCAGGTTGATGCCCACTTCCTACAATTTCAACCACTCCCGACACATTTTTAACCGGGAGCTTTTCTTCTTGCGTGAACCGCACAAAACAGTATCCGGAAAAAAGCGGGACTTCGATTTCCTTCCTCCGGTCCTTCCACTGACTCAGACGTTTCACGATTGGGAGAAGCGGCTCAATGCCTAGTTTTTCCAACTGATCCCGCACCAGCTTTTCATGGCGTGATTTTGTCCGAAGAGCGTACCATCTATGTGCTTTGGCCGTTTCCTTCATGAGCCTTGCTCGCTTGAGTCGGCGGATCTACGACATGTCCATGCCCTGCTATCAAGGAAGCGTTGCGATCAACTATATCTGAGACCTGAAGTACTCAATTGTTTTCCGCAGTCCATCTTCCAACGACACTTTCGGTTCCCAGTCAAGTCGCGCGCTCGCTTTCGCGATATCCGGGCGACGGACTTTTGGATCATCGGCAGGAAGTGGTCGATGCTCAACGGAGCTCAATGAACCTGTGAGTTTGAGCGTCAGTTTGGCAATCTCCATAACAGTCAACTCGCGAGGATTTCAAAAATTGACGGGATCATGAACATCATCGATCACCTTCGCACCACTCGTCGAAAGGAGCTTGGATCGATCAGTCCACTCAGCAGCGGTGCTTCTAGATTCGGTGAAAAGCAATGCGGTGATCCCCTTGATAAGATCATCTGCGTAGCAAAAGCTTCTGGTTTGTAGACCATCGCCATAAACCGTTAGCGGATTTCCCTGTAGCGCCTGTATGACAAAATTGGACAGGACGCGCCCGTCGTTTGGTCTCATGCGGAGGCCATACGTGTTGAAAATCCTAACAATGCGTGTGTCGAGCCTATGGTACCGATGGTAGGCCATGGTGATCGCTTCACCGAACCGCTTTGCTTCGTCATAGACCCCTCGAGGGCTTATTGGATTGACATTCCCCCAATACGATTCTGGTTGGGGCTTAATAAGCGGGTCTCCGTAAACCTCGGATGTGCTCGCCAGAAGAAAGCTGGCTTTCTTTGATTTTGTCAAGCCTAACGCTTTGTGGGTGCCCAACGCCCCCACCTTCAACGTTTCAATCGGATATTCCAGGTAGTCGTGAGGACTGGCAGGAGAGGCAAAATGCAATACGGCATAAAGCTGGCCATCAATGTGAAGATAATCGTAGACGTTATATTGGACAAAACGGAATCGATCATTTCCCATTAGAATTGGAGACGTTCTCCACACGGCCCGTAAGAAGATTGTCCATTGCGATCACCGTATGCCCTGCCGACACCATGGATTCACAGAGATGACTGCCAAGAAACCCTGCTCCGCCCGTGATTAGTATGGGCATTGGTCACGCCCCAGGTAGTCGTCCAAACCAACGTGGTCATGCTCCAAGTTCTCCGTGCTCAGGTCCAACACGCACCTCTTTGAATGTGAAATAAAACACATCGGGGTACTTCTTGATGACACAGCTTCGCTTTCTCACTTACAGTGAACACGAAAACTGCCCGGCTCCAAACCGTTCAGACTGACGGTCCGAGCGCTAAGACCTTCCCATCTGGAACGTGATATTTCCCCAGCTTCTCTATATGCCGGGTCGCCTGTTCAATATCCGCCAGCAACACCGCATCGAACTCCCACCCCGCCAAGGCTTCCGGCCGCCAGACGGGATAGGACAGGAAGAAATCTCGTTGCCCATCGTCTATAAACCCGACCAAGGCCAGATCAACTTCGCGCAGCGACAAATACGCCATTTCTGCTAGTTCACCGGTCCCGTAGATGACCACTCGTTTCACACCATTCTCGGTCGCGCGCAACAAAGTTTCTCTAAGTCGAGCGCGCATGTCCCGGTAATGAGACAGCGAATACTGCATATAAAGATTAGGTGAGACGTGACTTCTCGATAAACCCTTGCGGGGTCAACAAATACCGAATGCGGTGGAAAGGAATCGTGGTGATGTGGAAAGGAATCGTGGTGATCTTGATGTACCCTTTCCTCGCTAGCCTCTTCAGATAGAGATTCGTAAGACCAAGGGCGACGCCAAGTTTCGTGGCGAGGGACCGCTGCGTGATAGTGCCGTCTCGTTCCAACTCCGTCAGCAGACGGAGTTCTCGTTGACCTTGAAGATTCATGCAGATAGAATGGTCAATAATGAGCGCGTTCAGAATATGAACACAATTAGATGAGTAAGTCAAACACAAAGCCCCCAATAGGTAGGCCTATCGAAGACTTAAGGCTTCGGCATGAACGAAGGTAAAAACGAAGGTAAAGCAGTTCTGTGGCTGAACTCGGCTTTTGATGCTGGTTAACAAAAGCAAAGCGAATCCTAGGAAGAAACGCAATCCACATTAGTGGCGAGGGGCAATTTGCCTTTATTACACTCCCTGTAGAGATCCCGCATTTAGTTTGTGGTTCACACGGGAAGCAGCAGAAACATCCATGCAACGAAATCCAATTTGCGGTGGCGGTTGTAGGGGGAAGAGCTACCACTATATTCAAAATCTTGGAGAATCGAACTAGCCCACAACCCAGTCGATTGACGACGGTAGAGATTGCCCAGTGGTTTCTCTACAATCCCTCATCCAGAAATACCTTCCTTTCACGCTGCCACGTTCCTTGACACCCCTCCACGGACGGCCTGGAATGTCTCAGTACGAGGCCGATGCATTCTGAATGCCACTATTCCCCGATCCAACCCTTGCGTCCTCCTTCGCCCCTTCTTAGAATACGCCTCCCTGCGAGGCTCCCATGTTCTTCATACTTCGACCCTCCCGTCGTATTTTCATGAAATCGTACCACGTTTAACTTGTCCTAGGATGGTCTAAAGTGGATCTCGGTCCTGATTCTCATAACTGCTTGCAGCGTTGCAGGCCCGCCTGATGCTCAGGAAGCTCCGAAATATGCACATCGTATGTGAGCCTATTACGGAATGCGGGAGGGCAGGTTATCGCTTTACCGCAACGGGGACCTTCGACCGCCTCCTCACGGGGGTGAGCGTGGTCAACTGTAGTGGTGGAGGCAATGGCGCCTGTTTGCCGATTCTGTCGGAAAAGTCGCACACATTGACCATCATGACCAATGCAGACAGGATTGGCTGGAAGGTCGCGGCACTGCAGGGGAGAGGGGTATGTTAGGGGCGGTAGTCCTCGTAACGGCCATACTAGGGTACGCGCTCTTCATCAAGCGGATGGCAAAATGGCCGCTTGAGTCCTCGCTCCTGTTTGTCAATACAGGCATCATTTGTGCGCTGTTTTTTTCCGGACTGCTAGGAAGCTTGAAGCCGGTTGCGCAAGTCTTGTTATGGACCGGTGTTGTGCTGTTCTTGGCGCTCATTCTCTCCCAATGGCGACGCGGCTTCATTCGCGATCATATTTCTCCGGGAGTGGCCTTCTTTTTGGTCTCGATAATCGGTATTTGGATACTGACAGGCTCAGCCTACTATTCGAGTTTTGTATCGGTAGATGATTTTTCTCATTGGGGGAAATTTTCGAAAATCATCGTTGCCAACGATCGGTTAATAAATTCGAGTGATCCAGGGTTGTTGAAAGACTACCCTCCTGGGCTGGCACTGTTTAATTACCTGCTCTTTCAAGTCGAGGCATATAGCGAGCGCCTTGCAATGTTCTCGCAGGGTGTGTTTGTTCTCGCAGCCCTTTCGCACTTGTTTGTGGTCGTTCCTCGGCCCACCAGTCGATATGTATTTATAGGCGTGAGCGGTTTTATTTGTACATTACTGTTTTATTTGTACATTACTGTATGTCCATGGATTGGGACTGCACACCTTAGCGGCGGATCTTGCTCTTGGGGTGATATTTGGCATGAGTCTGTTTGGTTACTTCATAGACAGACAGTGCAGAATGACGGCAGCCATTATTCGACTAATCCCAGTTGTGATAGTCCTACCTCTGATAAAGCAGATTGGAGTTTTCTTATCGCTGGTCATAGTTGCCGTGGTGGTATTCGACGTAGCACTCGCGGAATTAGATCGGGTAAAGAAAATACAGTTTCTGGGTATGGCAGCGTTGCTGGGGTTCTCCTGTATGTTCAGCTATGTAGGATGGAATCAGCATGTCAAGAACATGGGGGTCGGTCCTACGTTTCCAACACACTTTACGGTCAGTGAGGTGGCTCAGGCCGTCTTTTCCGATTCAGCCACAGAAAGACAGAAAGTGACTGTCGCAAATTTCACGCACCGGTTGACAACGCCGTTTCTAAATGGGTTCAGAAAACTCAACATGCAGCAATACCTTCTGCTGCTATCCGGGGCATTTATGTTGTTTCTGCGGCGTGTAACTGCAGCCGATCAACCGCCTTCATTGAAAAAGTTTGCTCCGATAGCCGTATTATTTGCCGGGTTTTTTCTTTACCTGGCCATTCTACTCGTCTTGTACCTGTTTTCATTCTCGGCATATGAAGGGACTAGATTGGCATCATTCGATCGATATGCGAATACCTATCTTATGGGTCTTCTCCTGGTTCTTTTTGGGATGTCCTTATCCCGTTATCTGAGTGGCGCACGAAGCAAAGCGGTGACTTTTTCGTTTGTCATTATAAGTCTGCTTGCCGTTATCCCAAGCCTGGGGAGGGTGATACTGGATGCCACCCGTGTAATTAGGGCTGAGTTGGGAACGCAGAAGCCAGGAGCTGTTGACAATATTTCTCGATATCGGGAGATGATAGAAAGATACACGCCACCGAGATCTCGGATTTACTTTTTTTGGCAACACAGTGTGGGCATGGAATTGCAAATGTTGTCCTATTGGGCCATACCCAGAACATTCAATGTTGATTGCTGGTCTCTTGGTGAACCCTATGATGATGGGGATATTTGGACTTGCAGAATGAGTCCCATCGATCTTGAAAAAACGCTGAGCGACTATGACTTTCTATTCGTCGGGCATGCCGATCCGAAGCTTGAAGCCATATTGTTGCCTATAACCGGTTTTGAGTCTGTTTCAAGTGGCAGCTTGTTTAGGATAGTAAATGAGAATAACCGTCTTGCAGTTCGTAGAGTCAGGTAATCTGCGGTTATTATAAATTGAGAATTCTCATCGTTACCCAGTACTTTTGTCCGGAAAATTTCCGGATTATCGATTTCGAATAGGTGCTTGTGGAACACTGGTGGCACAGCTATAACGCGCACCGTCCACATAGTGCACTGGGGGTTGGACCATCGGCCCCAGAGACCCGCACCATCACGCACGCCGATCAGCTTGTCGGCGTGAGTGAACTGGCATGGTGGCCTAACACCTGGGGGCAGATCACTTCGCATCAAACGTGGGCGGGGGGATGAGAGCAAGGTCCTGCGAAGCAGGACAATCAAAGATCGTAATCAGTTTGTGGCCACGCCTGTAAAAGCGTGGGAATTTACCTCTACAGGGCGTGGGGGGCTTGGACACCTGCAGCTTGGTGTCCATCGACTCGATAGATCACAGATCGTCACTCAACCTGGCAGCGCGCACTCATGAACAACCCATCTGCGAGCTCTGAACCCATCGATGTCTCCGTCGTCATTCCTTGTCTGAACGAGGCGAAGTCAATTGCCTTTTGCATTCAGAAGGCGTTGAAGGCGTTCGAGCGCTCGGGCATCCGCGGCGAGGTCGTGGTAGCCGACAACGGCTCGTCCGACGGTTCCGTTGAGATCGCGCGCCAGCACGGTGTGCGCGTTGCTCACGCTACGCTCAAGGGTTACGGCCACGCCTTGCGCGCGGGCAGTTCATCATCATGGGCGACGCGGATGACAGCTATGATTTCACTGATGTGCCGCGTTTCGTCGAGAAATTGCGTGAAGGTTACGAGGTCGTGATGGGCAACCGCTTTAAGGGGGAGGTGAAAGCCTGGACAATGCCATGGCACCATAAATATATTGGCAATCCAATCTTGTCAGGCATCCTGCGGATTTGTTTCCACGCTAACATCGGCGATTCGCATTGCGGCATGCGAGGGTTCACAAAGGATGTCTACGAGCGCATGGATCTCCGCACCACGGGAATGGAATTCGCCAGTGAGTTCGTCATCAAGGCCACGAAACTCAACGCGAAGATAACCGAAATTGCAATCACGCTCTGGCCCGACAAGCGCGGTCACCCTCCGCACCTACGCAGTTTCCGCGATGGCTATCGCCACCTGCGGTTCATGCTGCTATACGCACCAAGCTGGCTGTTTCTCGTCCCCGGGACGTTTTTCGTCATTTTCGGCCTCGCGCTCGTCATATGGCTCCTGCCTGGCCCACGGTTCATTGGCCAGGTAGGCTTCGACATCCACACACTCTTCTTTGGAATGCTCTTCACCTTGCTCGGCGTCCAGATCATCTCGATGGGCATTTTTGCGAAGGTTTTTTCATATACCGAGCGTTTTGACCATGGGAACCTGGGCCTAAGCCGCTGGCTGAAGCGTCTGTCACTGGAAAACGGGCTCATTGCGGGCGGCGTGCTCGCGCTGGTCGGATTTCTCGGCGACACGAGTATCTTTTGGCAGTGGATGCGCAGCGGCTTCGGTGAACTGGAGCAGCTGCGCTGGCTGCTGTTTTGGTCGCTGCTGTTCTTAGTCGGCATAGAGACCGTTTTTGCCTCATTCTTCTTGAGCATGCTAGGCGTCAGCCGCGGCACCTATATCGGTGACAAACAGCAACAGTAAATATGTAATCCCCATCTACAGTGCTTATCACAGGTGCGGATAGTAAATGAGAATAACCGTCTTGCAGTTCGTAGAGTCAGGTAATCTTTGGTTATTATAAATTGAGAATTCTCATCGTTACCCAGTACTTTTGGCCGGAAAATTTCCGGATTAACGATCTCGCACAGGTGCTTGTGGAACACTGGTGGCACAGCTATAACGCGCACCATCCACATAGTGTAGTGCACTGGGGTTGGACCATCGGCCCCAGAGACCCGCACCATCACGCACGCCGATCAGCTTGTCGGCGTGAGTGAACTGGCATGGTGGCCTAACACCTGGGGGCAGATCACTTCGCATCAAACGTGGGCGAGGCCATCATGCATCCAAATCCAGAGATCTTGACACCGGCTGGATTGAACTTTTATGCCGATTTGTGGGTGCTTGGGGGAATTTGGTCAGCCTTGTTGATCTTTGCCTGGCTAGGGAAATGCTGCGCCATGGATGAGGAGCTGGACGATGGCTTAATAAAGCGAAAGTGGTTGCTAGCACTGCTAAGCATTTGTCTGTTGCTTACCGTGGCTCCAGGGGTTGCATTCGGTGCAGGGTCACGATATTGAGCTCCGCTGGAACTCAGTGTTCCCTTGCTGGGAGGCGTCGGCATGGTTCGTGTCGCCAGCTGTTTCAAACGAGCCCATATTTATCGTCCACATGAGTCGCCTGGAGAAAAAAACCATCTCGGTTGATGCGCTATTTAGGTAGTCGTATCCACTCGTCACTCTTGGAATTCACGCAGTTTCTTGGAGCCCAAGAATGTGCAAATCTTATTCGGGTATTGAAAACCTGGAAGTCATGCGGGAGGCACATAACTATAATGGTTATCTGGTAAATCTCGTGACTTCAAAAAGTGGTGGTGCTCCAGTCGCGTTGGACTTTGGCGCAGGAATAGGGACCTTCGCAAACGAAGTGCGCAAGTATGGCGCTCATGTGATTTGCATTGAGCCGGATTGTTCATTGCGTCGGAAATTGCAGGAAATGGAATTTGAGGTCCATGACTCTTTGGATGCTATTCCAGCGAAATCCGTTCCTTATATCTATTCCCTCAATGTGCTGGAGCACATTGAAGATGACTTAAACACTCTAGGCGAATTGTTTCACCGGTTAATGCCTGGCGGCACGCTCCTGATCTATGTGCCGGCACTTGAAATTTTGTACTCTTCTCTAGACAAACAGGTTGGCCATAAGAGGCGATATTCCAAAGCGATACTGGTGCGGCGTGTGGAGAGGGCAGGTTTTAAAGTGGACCGAGCAAGATATGTTGATAGCTTAGGTTTTTGGATCGCGTTACTATTCAAGGTCATTGGCAACAAAGAGGGACGAATCAGCCCTGTGGCATTGAAAATTTTTGATAAGTGGGTATTCCCGCTGAGCCTTATCTTAGACCATGTGATGGGCCATGTGGCAGGAAAAAATATTCTAGTTCTTGCACATCGTCCACACGAGGCCGTGCCGGCAGAGGTTGCTGCTCGATCATCCAGGATGGCTTGATTTCAGGGGAGCGTTATGCCTGTGCGAAGCCCTCCTGCAGAGCAGTGGATTGGAGGTATGGAGATGCTACCGTTTGAAGCCTCAGCTACATGCAGCCAAGAACCGAGTTCAGTCGTGGTCACCGGTTCGGGTGAACATTCTCAGCCCAAGATCGCAGTCATTATCCCTTGATATAACGAAGACGCGGCTATCGGAGAGGTCATCACTAAGTTTCGGCATGAGTTACCAGATGCTGACATCCATGTGTTCGACAATAATTCCACGGATAATACGGTCAAAGTGGCGCTGGAAACCGGAGCTCTTATTACGCGTGAGCCACGACAAGGAAAGGGGAATGTGGTCAAACCCATGTTTAGGAAGGTTGATGCCGATTTCTATATCGGTGGACGGGGATGGGACCTATCCTGCGGATAAAGTGCATGACCTCGTGGCTCCTGTATTACGAGACCAAGTCGATATGGTAGTTGGGTCGCGCTTGATATCGGAGCCTACAATCATGAAAGCACCGAACCGATTGGGAAACTGGCTGTTTCGAATGCGCCTTAATCGAGTGTTTGGTTGCCATCTTACGGATATTTTGTCTGGCTATCGCGTCATGACCCGTGAGTTTGTCCGCTGCATCTGCGTCCTTTCTGATGGCTTTCAGATAGAAACCGAAATGACCATTCAGGCTTTATATCACAAGATGCGAATTATCGAGTACCGGTAAGCCTGACCGAGCGACTGCCAGGCAGCCAATCAAAAATCCGTGTCCTATCGGACGGCTTCAAGATAGTGTGGATGATCTTCGATTTATACCGAACCTACAGACCTTTGACGGTCTTTGGCAGAGTCGGTCTCATCATGATAGGTGTGGGATCCATGCTCGGCATTTCCGTGACCTTGGAATTTTTTGAAACAGGTCTGGTACATCGGTTTCCAACAGCAATTCTCGCAACAGGAATGGTACTGGCCGGGTTCCTTGCGGTGTCCGTTGGCCTTATTCTGAATACGCTTATGAGAAGCTTTCGGGAAACGCATCATAAGATGTTCGTGTTAGAGAGACGATTACGTGAATGAAGAGTCACCAATAGACCAGGAAGCTTATAAAGACATGGAAATACTAGTCGACATTCCGACCACCACCAGACTGACACATTTCCGGGATGGCAATTACGCACATTGGAGCCTCACATTTTCAATTGCTCAAGATTCTAGAAATGATTTTGAGGCCTGACGAGAACTGGTACCGCCTGTGTCGGCAGTAAGTTCTACCACTTTCTTGCCTACAACATTGCGCTGTAGATGAATGTCTGGTTGTCTCTGTCGCCGTACAGGTCGGGTTTCGTTTTTCACCCTCGCCTGCCGACACAGCCCCTTTTTACCTACGGGGTGCATTCCTTAAAAGAGTCCCATGCCCATGACGGGTGGGGGGTGGTGCCGAACCCCCCTATCATTCGAGCGGTCCGGCCAAGGCCAATCGAAACTCGATTTTGTGAAACGAGCCCCCATCGCCAACTTGTATCGATGCCAGACCACAGGGGCGACGGAAATGATCCCGGTTCTCCCGCTACCGGCTCGCTAGCATCAAGAGTAAGTGAGAAGAGATCGACAACGTAATTAATGAGGCGACCTCAAACTCGGGCAGAATGTAAAGGGAGGGAGCGGTATGGGATATGTTACGACACTGTGGCTCTTCTGTGGAAGAACTTTCGAGTGGGGATGGAGACTATCGAGATTCCACATCAGTTCTCCGGCTCCCAAACTTCTTGATATTCCTCCGATTCGTACAGTTCACGCTCGATAGTCTCGGTGTCGGTATCGAACTGGAGACTCAATATCTATATATGGAGAATGGTTACTGCTGATGGGGCCTTCGCAACCTGAGCTACCCGAGAAGCCACTTCGGTGACGGTGAATCGATCAAGGCAATCCCAATAGGGACAAACTTCCCCAATGCATTTTTCACAGGTTGGGACATCGGGACGCAGCAGGAGACCCGTTCCCAGCGGCTTCCATCTTGCCGGCAAAGCATTCCGACGGGGATCGAACAAACTGACATTGGGAACTCTTAGCGCAGCCGCGAGATGGGCCGGTCCGGTTGCCCCGGAGACAACAACATGGGCATTGGCGATCACGGCCATCAATTCCCGAACTGAGAGCCGACCCATGAGATTGCCGACCCCACGTGGGAGAGGCTCAACCGAGCGCATTTCGCGCTCAAACTCGACTCGCTCACCGTCGCTGCCTGTGAGTGCCACTCCGAAACCCGCGCGCGCAAGTACGATGGCAAGATCACGGTAGTGCTCTGATCGCCAGCGGCGCGCAGTGAACCCACCGGGGTGTATCACTACACGCAGGCTTGGCAAGCTCGTCCATCGACGTTCTCCGACACCACGCTCAGCATCACTCATAATCAGCATAGGACAACTCACAGCCAGCGGGTTCAACCCAAGCCCCTTCAACATCCCAACGTTGTATTCCGATTCATGTTTCGAGAAATCGCTGCGATGCTCATTAATGCGTCGATTGGCCAGTAGGCTATACCAGCGAAATCCTGTTGCCACTCGAATCGGAACGCGAGCAAGAAATGCTGCCCACATGAGACGACAAAACGGCTTGAGAAAGATCGCCACATCCACACCATCAGTAAAGGCGGTCCGAAGATCTCCAAAAGGATCTGTCCAGCGAATCGTTCGTATGTAATCCACATCGGGGTGATGATCGAGGATGGGTGCCACGAAGGGACTCGTGAGAAATCCGATCTTCACACCAGGAACCAGTTGTCTCAGCTGTGATGCAACCGGGAGAGAAAGGACCACATCACCGATGCCGTCAGGCCGAACTATCAGGACATTCATCGCGATATCGTTTGAGCGGTCAACACGCGCCGCGCGGCCTCGACCACATCGTTCGGTTTGATGAGATGGAGGCACTCCATCTCGGGAGTGTGTCGGCAGACTTGACTGAAACAGGGGCTACAGGACACCTGCCCCGTCAGCACGTGCTGACCAGCCCCATAAGGGCCCGTCCGAACCGCACTGGTCGGTCCAAACATGGCCACCACCGGTATCCCAAACGCAGCTGCGACGTGCATCGGGCCGGAATCGTTTGCAATCATCGCAGCGGCCTTCGAAAGAAGTGCCGGCAAACATCCGAGTGGGACCGCACCAATCAGATCGATGAAGGGACTCTTCGTCAGATCCTTTAGCTGATTCGCGTCATGCTGATCATCGGAACTTCCAATCACGACAACCGGACCAAGACCGTCTTTGTGCAATCGCTCAAGGACAGTCGCGAACGAACGGAGGAGCCACCGTTTCGTAGTCCAACGCGCCGACACATGCATCGCCACCCAAGGCCTATCCACTGAAACTCCCTTGCGTTGGAAAACATCCCGAACCACCGCCATGTCTGCGTCCAGCATCTTAAATCTGAATTGCGGCGTTCCTTGTGGGCGTGCGCCCAACGCTGCTGCAACGAGAAGATAGCGATCAACCGCATGCATCTCTACACTCAGGACCGGCACGCGCTGCGTATAGAACCAGGGACTTCCTTCCCTTCCGTCGGCTAATCCAATTCGCATGGGTGCCCCACTCAGCCACGCAAACGCCCCACTGCGAAACAGCCCTTGTAAATCAACGGCGAGGTCAAACCGTTCGGCTCGTAGCGCACGCACTTGCCCAAACCAGTTCCTCACCGTACCATCCACCGGCCAGATGCGATCAACGCCCTCAGCTCGCTCAACGAGATCTGCCCACTGGCGCTTCACCAACCACGTCATATGCGCTGCCGGCCAGTGCTCCTTAAGCGCGGCCACTACTGGGAGCGCGTGAACAATATCCCCGAGAGAACTGGGCTTGATCAGCAGGATACGTCCATTATTCAGCGCAGGTGATGAGAAGCACCCCTTGGGAGAATCCACAATTAAGACCGTACACCTTTCCCAACGAAGCAGCATATCGCATGCAGTACACTCGCACGAAGATCACTGGTTGATCATATTTAAACAACCTGAATCTGATTACCGGTTCTTCACGGACTGGTCCATCACGCAATGGGCATGGATCTCCGAGGAATAAAGACGGTTAAGCAGATCCTTACCCCTTGTGAAGCCTGCTGTTTCGCGCCTCTCCACGATCGAACGGCAAAGGCGTTGCCAGGCCCGCACATAAGGCAGAGATGTCATCTGATGCCGTAAGTTGGTATGTCCACATACAATCTTGGAAACCCACTCGTAATTGCCGGGAATGGATGTTACGCGTGGATCTGCAATCGGCGAATCATTACGTTTCAGAAACATTGTAATATTCCCACCATCGCGTGAAATAAAGTGCCAGGCTTCATGCAACCCGTGTTTCTTGGCTAGTCTCCGCAAAGTAACAACGTTAAAGTTGTACAGATGTGCCTCATGGAACGTGTTCTTGGGGTATTGGCACGTCGCCTCCACGCTTGGAACTTCTAGAACAAGAATGCCGTCAGATTTCAACCAGAATCGCAGCTGAGCCAATACGGCACCTGGATTTTCAGTGTGTTCGAGCACATGCCAAATCGTAATGACATCGAATGCTTCGGTCGTAAACGTACTGTCCTGTATAAATCCAACCTGGACCGTCAATCCATATTCTTTTATAGAGTAGTCCGCGTACCCTCTGTTCGGCTCTACCCCGCTCACCTTATGCCCAAGCGATTGAAGCAAATATGCGAACTCCCCCCCTCCGGTCCCTACATCAAGAATGGCTTTACGACTCAAGAGCAACTGGTTGATCTTACCAAGGCGCGATAACGCGTCCTTGCCAGCACGTAGTACACGCTTGGGCTTAGGTGTATACGAGTTTTTGTATGAGACGCGATACTCTTCTTCGTAGAACTGCCTGGTATTATGAGGGCGTGGATCAGACCATACCAGGCCACACGATTTACAAATAATGGTTCTCAAGGGCTTCCCGCTTCTGCTTATCCTCGAGAGGACCGAGACATCCTTTCCCCCACAAAGGTTACAAGGGATAGAACACAATTCTGTTTGTTGTCTCATCGGTTTATCCCATCGCCCACTGCGTAAAACAGTGGTTTCTTTCACTCGCAGCTTATCGGTGGGCACAATATATGTATGCACTCTGGCCACTGCAAGCCCGCGAGCCTCACCCAGCCTCCTCCTGTCTCCAACCTTACCTCACGGATGCATGACCTGGCGTTTATCTACAGGAGCATGGCGGTCCCCTGCATCAGACAGAATCCAGTCCGTAGCCTCAACAAGCGAAGACGCGACCCAATGAGGGATTAGCCCCGTCGTCTTCAGCTCCTGAACATGCTGCGGAGGGACCGATCCCGTCGTCACCAGGATACTCCGAGATCCAATTCGATTTGCGAGTATCATATCACGTACATGATCACCAATCAGATAGGACCGGGAGAGATCGACCTGCCGTTCACGCACTGCCTGATCGATCATGCCGGTTTTCGGCTTCCGACAATTGCACCGATCGTCTAGATGGTGGGGACAGAAGTAAATCGCATCGAGTGATGCGCCGGCGTCATCGAGAAGGCGTCTGAGTTTCAGGTGCATGGCGTCAAGATCGCCGATCGAGAACAATCCTCTTGCAACCCCGGATTGATTCGTCACCACGATTAACCGAGCGCCGGCCTGCTTCAGCCTCGCCAGGGCCTGCGGAACCTTGGGGAATAATTCATACTGGTTGGACGACTGGATGTATCCAGTATCCGGATTTAAGGTCCCGTCGCGATCGAGAAAGACGGTGACACCCGACAGGATGTTTGATTGGTCTGTTTGCTTTACCCGGTTTGCACGAGATAGGCCTTTCGGACCAGATAGACGAGACAGGCCGGACAGGCCTGCTTCATAGACCTGCTCCACAGACACCCGTGTCATACAGCGGTGGTCAATCGGGCATTCTCTGAGGAAACACGGCGCACAGTCGACCGGCTCGTGCACAATGCCCTGCTCTTGCCCATAGGGCGCGGTTGTTCGCCAGTCCGTCGGACCAAAGATCGCTACGACCGGCACACCACACGCTGCAGCAATGTGCATCGGACCGGTATCGTTAGTGAGCAGGAGGCGACAACGTTTCGTCGCAGCCATCAGTTCGCGAATGGTCGTCGCCCCGGACAATACCACTGACCGAGCCTTAACACGGGCCGCGATGTCCTTCCCCAGCGATTCTTCTCCTGTGGCCCCAAGAATCATCACAGCCACTTGCTTGTCCTCATCCTGTCGCAATCGCCCAGCAAGTCGTTGTGCGACCTCTGCAAATCGCTCGGGCAGCCAACGCTTAGCGCTGCCGTACATCGATCCTGGGTTGATCCCGATCACGATGTCCGAGGACCCAATGCCGGCTGATGTTAGTCTCGTTTCAAGTACGCGCTCCTCATCGACCGAAACGACCAGCGTAGGAGCGGACGGCGCACCAGCCAACCCCAGCTGTTTGAGCAATTTCCAATAATAGCCGACTTGATGCGTCAGTACACTACGCTCAGGCACGGCAATGGAATCGGTGAGAAACAACGTGCGCCCATCGGTGGCATACCCATACCGACGCGGGATTCCCGCAAGCCAGGTGAGAAACGCTGCCTCGAACGCATTCTGAAACAGCACCGCAAGATCGAAACCATGTCGGCGCAAGGTGCCCGCGAGTGTCCACTTCCCTGGAAGCCCCGCGTGGCTTCCCTTGTCATCATACACTAACACATGATCCAGCCCGGGATAGGCGAAGAACAATTCCGCAATGGAGGACTTGGCGAGCAGCGTCAGCTCTGCCTGAGGAAACAGGGACCGAAGCCCGCTGAGCGCCGGTTCGCACATCACCGCATCGCCGATCCAATTCGGCGCCCGCACCAGGAGTCGGCGGACTGCCGTGTGATGCGTCCCTCGAGTGGACTCGGGACGATGAGCCTGTCGAACCGTGACGCGTGACGTGTGCTGTGTTGGTTCGGACTTCTGATACTCCACTTCCAGCTCCTTGCCCATCACTCAGCACCCAAGACCGTGACAACAAGATACAGGGATATTCAACTCACCTACGCTGCCCCGCTACCCCTAGCCCTCACCTTCCACCAACCTGCGCAACCGCTCTTCCCCACGCACCACCTCAGCCCGCAGACGTAGCGCCCACCACGGGTCATCCGGCGCAAGGAATGGCGGCAGCTTGCCAGCATCCTTCTCGGTTGTCAGAACCATATGTGCACCCTCAGCCTGGGCACTGGTAAGAATCTGAACGACATCGCCAGCACTGTAGTGATGATGATCTTGAAAGACCGTTTCACCCAGTACCTCGATCCCTAGTGATGTAGCGGATCGACGGAACGAGTCGCTGTTCCCGATTCCACTCACCAGCCAGGCCTTTTTCCCACGGCACCACCCCAGTGGCTGCAGGGCTTCCGTCTGCACGGACACAACGGACTCCGGCTTGAACACCACTTCGATCAAATCTTCGAATGGAAGATGAATCGCTCGTAACCGGCTGCGAATGGCTTCCACATCCTTCTTGGAATCGGCCCGCGTGATCACCACCGTAGTCGCACGCTCAAGGCCTCTGAGAGGTTCTCGCAACCGGCCTGCGGGAAGCATCGCATCGAGCCCTGTTGCATCGGTGGCATCGAGCAACACTAGATCGACATCACGACGGAGCGCATGATGCTGAAACCCGTCGTCTAAAATCATGCACCCGACAGGGCGCTGCTCTAGCACCCACCGACCAAGCGCCGCCCGATCAGCTCCCACTGCCACAATCGCCTGCGGGCAGCGTCGAGCAATCAGGAACGGTTCGTCTCCTGCTTCGAATGGACCGACTAGGAGCCGCGTCCCATTCGACACGAGAAGCTTCGGGGCCGTGCTCGTCCGCTTATATCCCCGACTTAAGACGGCCACCCGCTGCCCCTTGGCCTGTAACCATTCCATCAAGAGAATCACCATCGGCGTCTTGCCGGTTCCCCCCATGGTGAGATTTCCCACGCTTAGCACACGACAGGGCAACCGTGAGGACGTGAGCCAGCCGCAGCGATAACACCACAGCCGAAATCGGACGATGAGGCCATACAACACCGCGACTCCGTGGAGCCCCGTTCGAACCTGCTGTCCCGGGTGTAAGAGCGCCATGTTACGGCCTTGCCATCACTGGTCCTGCCGCTGCCTCAACGGACCGATTGGAGCACGATGGAGCCGAGGCCAGACAGGATTCAATCAACTCCAGGCTTCGTTTCAGCGCGCCTTGGTTGTCCAACACCACGCGCCTCGCGGCCTGACCTACCGTCTCGCAAGCCTCCTGATTGGCCATCCATTCACTCAGGTAGCGGACCATGTCCTCGACTCCAGCGACTCGACGTCCTCCCCCTGCCTCATGCAACAACATAGCGACTTCAGCGCAATGGTCCGTATAGAATCCAAACATGACGGGCTTTCCCCAAACCGCAGGCTCCAGCAAATTGTGGCCACCCACCGGAACCAGCGTGCCGCCCACAAAAGCAACCGTCGCTTCCCGATAGGCGCAGGCCAACTCTCCTCTCGTATCCAAGATGATGACGCGCGGGCCTTCCGCCACTTTGCGAATCTGACTCTTCCGTTGCACGACAATCCCAGCCTCCCGCACCGTTGCTTCGACACGATCAACCCGTTCAATATGCCGAGGCGCCAACATGAGCACCGCCGAGGGGTGAGCCCTCACAATCTGCACATAAGCCAATACTAATAACTCTTCTTCACCGGAATGTGTACTGCCGGCCAAGAACAACTGCTCCTGTGCACCTACTCCCAGACTCTGTCGTAGTGAGACATCAACTTGGGCCCCAGGCAGTGGTTGGTCGAACTTGATGTTGCCTGTGGTATGAACGTGCGCGGGCTCAGCCCCCAATGCCACGATACGTTGCCGGTCACGGTCAGACTGCATCAAACACAGCGTCAATGATTGGAGAACCGATCGGTAGAACGAACGGATTAGACCGACGTCTTGACGGCGAAACGAGCGCGAGGACAGCCGCCCGTTCACGAGGACAGTCGGCACCTGACGTCCCTGCAACGTCCACAACAGATTCGGCCACAACTCGGTCTCAACAAACACATACAGCGAAGGGCGCAACCGTTCGACCATGCCCGACACTACCCAGGGAAAATCAAGCGGGGCATACCGATGTTCGGCAACCCCCGCCAACCGTTGGTTAACCGCTTCGCGGCCAGTCTCGGTCACGGTCGTGACAATATAGCGGTACTCAGGATGGCTTCCGTGCAACGCCTTCACAAGCGGAGCTGCCGCCACCACTTCGCCGAGCGAAACGGCATGAACCCAAATCAGCGGCCGGGAATCTCTGACATGGTCAGAAGGGTGCACCTGCCACCCCATCCGCTGGAGAAAGCCTCGTCGACAGCGTGGTTTAGCCAGCAGGATACACACGACGACCGGAGCAGCGAAGATAAGCAGGCTATTATAGAGGAATCGCCACATGGAATTGCTGCGAGCGCACGGCGTCGTTGGCCTGATCCGTTAGTCGATTCAGGACGGTCTCGATCTCCAGGCGGGTCGCTTCGAGTGAGGCATCGTCGGCCTCACGCGAGACCCAGCGAGGGTCCCCGTAGAGAAACAGGCCTCTGGTAAACGGATACGGGACCATGAAGCGATCCCAGCTCGCGAAGAGTTTTTTTTTGAGCAGGCGAAAACGAGCGGCACAATCGGAAGCCCCGTCGCCTTAGCGAGTTGCACCATCCCGAGCTTCGCGACCTGACGTGGCCCGTTGGGACCATCGGGCGTCACGACTACATCCCGCCCGGAACGACCCAACTTGATCAACGCACGCAGCGCACCAGACCCGCCACGCGTGCTTGACCCGCGCACGGCCTCGTGACCGAACCGGACGATGATGCGCGCAATGATTTCTCCATCGCCATGTTGGCTGATCAAGACATGCGAGCCCATTCCCCGATAGCCGATCGGAATCATGAGCTGCTGGGAATGCCAAAACGCCAGAATGATTTGGCGTCCGTCCCGATACAGTGCATCGACCGCTTCGTGCCCACGAGTCTCACATCGCATCGACCATGCGATGCCACGAATAACAGCAGCCCCTACAGGCGGCAGCACGGAGAACTTGAGCCAGTTTTCACACGCCCGCATCAGATTAAACACTGGTCATATCCTGAAATTGCATGGCATGCAGCCGGCGATACAACCCTCCCTGCCGGAGCAGGTTCTCATGCGACCCCACTTCTGCAATGGTTCCACGATCCAACACGACGATCCGATCCGCATTTTGAATGGTGGAGAGCCGGTGCGCAATCACCATGGTCGTCCGGTTCTTCATCAGATTGGTTAAGGCCAACTGCACGATACGTTCGGACTCGGTGTCCAACGCCGACGTCGCCTCATCCAGAATCAACAGGGGTGGATCGCGAAGGATGGCGCGGGCGATAGCCAGGCGTTGTCGCTCTCCCCCCGACAGTTTCACCCCGCGCTCGCCGATCACCGTGTCATACCCCTCAGGGAGCCGGAAGATAAAATCGTAGGCATAGGCTAACTTTGCGGCCTGTTCGACATCGGCGTGGCCCGCTCCAGTTCGTCCAAACGCAATGTTGCTTCTAATCGTATCGTCAAACAGCACAATGTCCTGCGATACAATCCCGATGTGGGCCCTCAGCGACGAGAGGGTGTACGACGTCAATGGCATGCCATCCAGGAGAATCCGTCCTGCCGTGGGTTCATAGAAACGCGGCAGCAAACTGACCAGCGTGGTTTTCCCGCTCCCACTGCTTCCCACAAGTGCCACGACCTCACCAGACTGAATTGAGAGGTCGATACCAGTCAGCGCCGGGACCGCGTGATTTTCATACCGCAACGAGACGCCCTGGAATTCGATCGTGTGGCTGATCCCCGTCAATGGTACGGTACCGTGATCCTGAGACTGCTCCGTTTTGAGGTCCAACACATCATAGACCCTCTCAGCTGCAGCCAGCGCTTGCTGAATCAGGTTGTTCGATCCCGCCAACTTACGAATCGGGGTATAGGCCATGAACATGGCTGCCAAGAAGGAGAAAAACGCGCCGGGCGTCATGGTGTCATGGATGACCAAATAGCCACCGTACCAGATAATCGCGGCCACGCCGATCACCCCGATGACCTCCATGTGCGAGGACCCAATTGACCAGACTTGATTTGCTTTCAGGGTGGTCGACAAGAACGCGCGGTTATTATTGTTGAACTGTTCAGCCTCGGCCTCTTCTCGTCCGAACGCCTTCACCATTCGGATCCCGGCGAGTGTCTCTTGAAGAGTCGAGGCCATGTCGCCCATCCGCTCCTGCCCCCTCGTAGCCAATCTCCGCAATCGCTGCCCCATTCGCACCATCGTGAACGCTGAAAGCGGAATGACAATGATCGAAAGACCCGCCAGTTTCCAATTTTGATAGATGATCACGCCCATCATGGCGAGAAACGTGAGACCATTTTGAAAAATGTCCTTCACGACACTCGATGCTGCGCTCGCCATTATCCCGACATCGTTGACCACGCGCGAGACCAAGCGCCCCGACGTGTTCGCATCGTGAAAGCCAACCGGTAGCCGCATGAGATGCTGAATCAACTCCTGCCGAATGTCGGCGATGACCCGATTGCCGACGTAGCTCATCAAATACGTCTGCCCATAGCTAGCCACGGCCTTCAAGACTGCCACCCCCAACAGCGCGAGCGGCAGTGCCAACAATAAACTCTCGTTTTTCTCTATAAAAATTCCGTCCAAGACCGGCCGAACGAGCCAGGCGTAGGCCCCTGTCGCCGCCGCAACTAGACCAGAGCAGACAAAGGCCACCATAAATCTGACCCGGTACGGGCGGACATACAGCATGAGTCGCATGAATCGATCTAGGCCTGACATGCTGCTAAGACCACCTTCGCTGCCCTGGTAGAGGCACCGGGTTCGCCCAAATCTGCTCGCACCTTTTCCAAACTCTGTTTCATTGCAGCATACGTCGCTCGATCTTCCAAGATCCGCAGCGCCTCTTCATACAGTCGTTTCCCGGTCGCCTCGGATTGAATCAACTCAGGAACAACCGATCGGCTCGCCACCAGATTCACAAGTCCAATCCATTTGACTCGAATCAGCAGCCGCGCGAGCGAATAGGCCAGCGTAGACCTTGTCCGATAAAGCAAGACCATGGGGGCTCCGACGACAGCCGCTTGCAACGTGGCCGTCCCCGACGCGACCAGCACAAGATCTGATACCGCCATCACTTCACTGGCCTGTTCTTTCACCACCGTGACAGGTACTGGGCTCTGCCGCAAGAGGGGCTGCAACAGATTATCCTGAATTGTGGAGGCCTGTGCGAGGATAAACTGTGTTTTGGGCTCTCGGCGCACCAATTTCTTCGCTGCGTCGAGGAGGATCGGAAGCAGAGATTGCACTTCTCGTGTCCGACTCCCTGGCAGCAACGCGATCACACGCCCTTCAGAAGCGAGAGCAAACCTCGCGCGGAGACTCTTGGGATCATGCTGAGCCGCGATCGCATCCAGTAACGGATGGCCGACGAATGTACAGGGGATACCCGCTTTGTCGTAGATGGCTTTTTCAAAGGGAAGAATCACCAGGACGTGATCGACTCGCTGCTTGATCCAGTGAATCCGCCCAGGCCTCCAGGCCCAGATCTGTGGCGCGATATAGTAGAACACGCGCAGCCCAGCTCTCTTCGCGAAGTAGGCGTAGCGTAGATTCAATCCTGGGTTGTCGATAAAAACTACCGCGTCCCAGGGCGTGGATCTGAATAGTCGTCGCATGGCCAGAAACCGTTGAATCACTGCCGCAATTACCAAAGGACCGACCATGCCGATGACATCGAACCGCCCCTTCACTCGCACTAATTGCACACCGGTCGCTTGCATCGCCGCACCTCCAATCCCTGTCAGCGAGACCTGTGGGTCAAGTGCTTTCAGCGCTTTGACAAGATTGGCCCCGTGAAGATCGCCAGAGGCTTCGCCGGTGATGATCAGAATGCGTGCCATGGTGGTGTTCGAAGGCTCAGGCTGTGGTTAAGGCTCAGCGAGACCAGCCGGCGTGACCTGGATCCAACCGCAATCCTCTTTCTATGCGTTGCGCTGCACAAAAGAATCGATCGCGGCCAGCACATGATGTGCGATCTCCAGCGCGGCCGTTCCGTCTTCCCCCGACACCACGGGACACGATCCCGCTCGGATGGACTGCAGGAACGATTCAAGCTGCAATTTCAGCGGCTCGCCATCACTTCCCTTGAACTCTTCAATCGCAATCTTCGGTCTCTGGCTCTGATCCGCCGACCGACGACCGATCATCCCCTGGCGGGTTTGGAAATCAATCGACACATAGCTGTCACGCTGGAACAGACGCAAGCGGCGCTGCTTGTTGAGAGAGACCCGGCTCACGGTCAGGTTGGCGACACACCCACTCTGAAATTGGATGCGCGCATTGGCGATATCGATCGTCGATGAGAGCACCGGCACCCCGGCAGCCCACACCTCTTCGACCGGCCCGGGATTGAAGGACAGCACCAGATCGAGATCGTGAATCATCAAGTCCAGCACAACATCCACGTCGGTTCCACGTTCACTGAAGGTTCCGAGCCGGTGGCATTCAATAAATACCGGCCGCTGAATGTGCGACCGCATCATCTGCATAATGGGATTGAACCGTTCACTGTGGCCGACCTGAAGCCGGCACCCCTTGGCCTTTGCAAGTTCCACAAGTTCCTGCGCCTCGGAGGACATCACGGCAATCGGCTTCTCAACCAAGACGTGTTTCCCAGCTTCAAGACATGCTTTGGTAACAGCATAATGAGCCGACGTGGGTACAGCTATACTGACCACATCGACCTGTTTCAAGAGATCCGAAAGGCTTTTGAACGTCTGCACTCCGTGCCGATCAGCAATAATCCGAGCCCGTTCCAGATCCAGATCCCTTACGCCGATCAGCGTCGAGTCCGGCAGTGCGGCAAAGTGCCGCGCATGGTGCTGCCCTAAATGCCCGACACCGATGACCCCGACTCGTAGCGACGTCATAAATTCGCGATGCGTACCGCGTACCGGATGATGCGTACCGCGTACCGGATAATGTACGGGGAAAAAGAGACACGCGAGCATCCCGGAACTTGTCCAAGTCCCAAGTCTCGCCTATCGCGCAGCGGATGACCCATCGCTCTTGCTCCCCATCACGACAATCCCAGCATCCTCCGCTTTGCTCAAGAGCAGTTCTCGATCCAACATCACCGTTCGACCAGCTTCAACCGCAAGCACTGCGGCCTTGACTGACGCCATCACCTCAATCGTTCGAGGTCCGATGGCAGGCAAATCAAACCGGAGGTCCTGCTGCGGCTTACATCGTTTCACCACCACCGCTCCCTCTTTGGCCAATTCCCCACCACGCTTGATCGCTCCATCGGTTCCTTCGACCGCTTCCACAGCCACAACCACCCGGTCTTTGATCACCACACATTGGCCGATGTCGAGGCGTCCAATCTCATGCGCCACATCCCAACCATAGCGGATGTCGCTCCACTCCGTCTTGGTCGGTTGACGAGACGTCAGTGGGCCCTCTTCGACCAGAATCCCTTCGAGGCCGAACGTCGACTCGCAAATCGTGATACCCTCGCGCTCGAGTTCAGCCGCAATCTCGCGAAGGATGTCATCGTCCTTCCACAAGGCCAAGCGTGTCGCAAGGGCCAGCGCGCGGAAGTCCGGACGCACTGTACTGAACACGTAGGTCTTCTTGATGCCGCCCAACATCACCGCTTGCCGAACGCCATCGGCCTTGAAGGCTTTGATCAGCTTGTTGAGCTGCCCGATCTTGACCCAGTGAATCCGATCGACATGGCGCTCGAGTTCCGGTTCCGTTTCCCCCTCGAACGCCACCGCAGAGACGTGATGGCCCAGTTTGCGTGCGTTATCCGCAAAAATGATCGGGAACCTGCCGTTCCCGGCGATGAGACCGATTCGCTCGCCCCGCATGGGTATCAATGTGGTCATGCCGGTTATTCCTCATCCTCCTGCTCTACACTCACCGCGCGAGACACGCCTCGCTTGGTTGCCTCCATAAACGTGAGAATTTGGGCTACGTCCTCCTGGCCTTTGAACTCCTTCTTGGCCAACCTGATGGCTTCAGCCATCCGATGGCCTGAGCGAAACAAAAGGTCATACGCCTTCTTGAGAACGGCGATACGATCTCTGGAAAATCCGTGCCGCTGAAGGCCAAGAGAATTGAGCCCATACAGATGGGCCCGGTAGCCGCCGGCCGCCCGAATAAACGGTGGGACATCCCGCCCAATGGCACAACAACCTCCAACCATCGCGAAATTCCCGACACGAACATACTGATGGATGCCCGTAAGGCCCCCGATAATCGCATGGTCGCCGATCGTGATGTGTCCAGCCAAACTGGCCGCATTGGCCATGATGAGGTGACTTCCGAGCCTGCAATCGTGCGCCACATGGACATAGGCCATCAGAATATTCTTTGACCCGAGCGACGTAACCCCTCCGCCTTGCACTGTTGCGCGGTTGACCGTAACATACTCACGAATAATATTGTCATGCCCGATGATGACCTTGGTCGGTTCACCTTTGTAGCCGAGATGCTGAGGTGGTCCGCCGATCGAGGCAAAGGGATGCACCTCGTTCAGCTCGCCAATTTCCGTCCATCCGTCGACCGTCACATGCGATAACAATCTGGTTCCTTTGCCGATTGTGACATGCTCACCGATCAGGCAGAACGGCCCGACCTCCACGTCATCGGCAAGACTCGCCTTGGGATGGACAATCGCAGTTGAATGAATCTTCACTCTTAACCTCCGGTGATAAGTGATCACTGAGGGGTGATCGGTTGCGGTTGACCGCTTCCCCGTCAACACTCGTCGCATATTACGCACCACTCATCACCGCCTTTTCGTCGGTCACCATGGCGGTCACTTCAGCCTCGCACACCAATTCGTTGTCGACAAACGTCTTCCCTTGCATCTTCCAGAACGGCGGACGCTTTTTGAGCACCTTCACTTCGAAGCACAGTTGATCACCGGGCACCACCGGCCTCCGAAATTTCGCCCCGTCGATGCCCGTCAAATACACGATGGGTTTTCTGATGGGCCCTCCCGACTTGCAGACCAGCACACCGCCCACTTGCGCCATCGCTTCGATAATCAAGACCCCAGGCATAATCGGCCGCCCAGGGAAATGCCCCTGAAAGAACGGCTCATTAACCGAGACATTCTTGATCCCGACGATCCGGCTACCCCGCTCCAACTCCTTGATCCGATCCACCAACAAAAATGGATACCGATGTGGAAGTAGTGCTTGAATTGCTGCCTGTTCCATCTTAGCCATCAGCGCTGCCTCCTGTCTTTGCAATTAATCCACCACGTTAATCGTTTTGCCGATCAAATTCTTTGACGACCAGGTCCGTCACATCCAGTGCAGGCTGATGATAGATCACGACGCGGATGAGCTCCTTATTCCCCTTGTCGAGAATGGCCAGATACCCTTCCTTCTGAGCCACCGCTCGCGCAGCATACGCGATCTTTGGTGAGAACTCAGCCACCATCTCGCGTTGTTTCTGCTGGATCTCACGAGTGTAATTTTGGAGGCGACGCTGATAGGCCTCCAGCTTATTCCGAAACTGCTCTTGTTTAACCTGCTTGGCTGCCTCGCTGAGCGTGTCGTTCGAATCTTGTAGTGATTGCTCGAGATCTTTGATCTCCTGATTATCGACATTGAGGATTTTCTGCCTCGTCATCGAATAACTCTTCATGTCGAACAGCGCCCGCTTGCCCGCTTTGGATCGCTCCATCACGATCTGCTGCGCCATGACGCCAATCTTCACCGCATCCGCGGCGTACACCGACTGCCCCCACAGCCCCAACAATAAGACGACACTCAGCATTCTGATCATGCCCGCACTTGGCATATCAAGCCTCCGCTGACGCTAGGGATACTCTAGGTTGAACTGTTCGATGACCTGGCCGGAAATGTCGAGGTTGTCCTCATGGTAGATGGTTGGACCGCCCTTGCCCTTGTCGACAACGATCTGCAATCCGAGTCGCTTGGCAACTTTGGCGACGACGACTTCAACTTTGTCGCGAAACCCCTCCAGCACATCATTCTGCTTTTCTTGGACTTCCTGATTCAGCTCGGCGACTTTCTGCTGATACTCCTGCACACGCCGGCGAAACTGCTCTTCCCGCTCTCGCTTTGCCGTAGGACTCAGCACGCTGGCTTGCTTGACGAAGTCTTCTTCTAGACGGCGTAATTCTTTTGAGTCCAAGTCCATGAGCGCCTGGCGATTTTTCGAAAAGTCGGCCAGATTGTCTTTCACCTTCTTGCCCGCGTTCGTATCGTTGAGGATGCGTTGCGGGTCGATCACCCCAATCTTCCCGTCGATCTTGGGCCCAGATCCTACGCACCCTCCGAGGGCCAACGCCGTCACCGCAATGACCGACAGCACCATCCACTCAATCCTTCGCATACGTTACCCCTAAATCCTCCCGTGCCGATCCATCGTGCCAGGCTCCCACTAGAACCTTGATCCGACCGTAAACTCGAAGACGCCTTTTCGTTCACCCGGTCGTGGCTCAAGGTTGATCCCATAGGCGACGCGCAAGGGACCGAACGGAGATATCCAGCGCCCTTCCAGCCCAGCCGCTTTCCTCAGGTTGAACGACAGCGACTCGTTGTCATCAAACCCTTTCCCGTAGTCGAAAAAGACTACGCCGTTCAACTTCGCCTCGGTCGAGACCGTGAAGATAAAGTCCGCGTTAAAGATCATCTGCTTAGCACCGCCATATGGGCTGTTGAACGGGGTCACCGGGCCGGCCCGGCCAAAGACGAACCCACGCAGGGTTCTAATCCCACCGACAAAGAATCGCTCGTTTAAAGGAACATCTTTCCCACTAAACGACTCAACCGCCCCATAGCGCGCACGGATCGAAACTCTCATATCGTAGGGGAAAGGGGTTACCTTGGTCACGTCCGAGTAGAACTTGACAAAGTTATTGGTCCCACCCAAGTAGGGCGTCCCGACGTCGACCCCACCGCCGACCCGCCAGCCGGATCTGGGATCGAGACGGTTATCTCGCGTATCCCTCCAGAGAAAAGTCCGGAACCCCGTCGTCGACTGAGTCCCGAGCTGACGACAGACGATCGGAACAAGATCCGGACAGAGTCCGGGCTGCGGATCTTTGAAGGTCAGCTGTTCCGCGAACAGGGAGATACGCCCCGTCACATATTCAGATAACCACCGACCAAATCCGACGCTAGCGCCGGTTCTTTCTTGAAAGTAGGTAATAAAGTTCGTTATGCTTCGAAAGAGACTCAAGTTCATCGACGTCAGCGAATCGTTCAGGTAGGGATTACGGAACGTGATCGCTCCGAGGCTCCGTCGCTGACCGAGCTGCCCGCGGACTCGGCCGAGCCAGCCATACCCGCCAATATTTCCTTGCGTAACGTTGGCGATGACCATGAACCTATCCAACGTGCTGAAACCGCCGCCGACGCTGAACTGGCCCGTCGCCTTTTCTTTCACGCGAACAGTCAAGTCGACTTTGTCGGGCGCGACTTGCGTCGGCAGGATTTCGACGGTCTCGAAGAAGTTTAGATTGTTCAACCGTTGAAAACTTCGCTTCAGAGAAGCCGTGTTGATCACATCCTGTTCGTCCACCCGAATTTCACGACGGATGACATTATCTCGCGTCTTATCGTTTCCGTAGATGTTGATCTGTCGGATACGCATCATCTCCCCTTCATCAATAGTGAAGATGATGCTGGCCGTCCGTTCTTCATCATTTGTATCGATTTTAGGCACGACACCGGTAAACGAGTAGCCCCTGTTTCCATACATGTCCGTCAAGCGCCTGACCTCATCTTGTATTTTAGCCCGCTGAAAGATCTCCCCATCCTTAATCTTCAACCCTTCTCGAAGCTCGGTTTCTTCAAACACCGTGTACCCTCGAAACCCAACCTCCGCCACAGTGAATGGCTCTCCTTCAGACACATTGAAGGTTACAATGAACGATTTCTTATCCTCGGTCAGCTCGACCGAGGGATGGCTTACTTGGACGTTCATGTAGCCCTTATTAAGAAGGACTTCCTTTATCCGCTTCACATCATTCGGCAACTCTTCACGTTGCAAGATGCCGGCGTCAGAGAAGACTGATGGCAGTTTCAACTGCGTGAAAAACCTATACCAGGGTACCCACTCGCGTGTCGAGACCACCTTGAACATTTCGTCTTTGGTTATCGCGTGCAGCCCCTCGAATATCACAGCCTTCAGCCGCGCCTTGTCCCCTTCTTTCACAAAGAAGGTCAGACGTATACGATCTTCATCCAACGTTTGGACCACCGGAATGACTTGGCAGCTATAGTACCCATCCTCATGGTATGCGAGACGGATCTGCTCAGCACTTTCCTTTACCTGTTGCGGGTCTAGGAACGTTTGGTTCTTGATGGTCGTTTTTTTCTTCAGCTTGTCATCGTCCAGATTTTCGTTCCCATCATACACGATCTCCGTGATATACGGTTTCTCCCGAACAACAAACACCACGGCTGTTCCACCTGGTACCGACTCTGTTTCAACCTGCACATCCTCGAAGAAACCCGTGTCGTACAGAATCCTCACCTGCCCGCGCACAACCTCGGGCGCATAGGGATCGTCCACCTTAAGCATGAGACGCCCAACGATGGCCTGTAGTTCAATCCGCTTATTTCCACGGATCCCAATCGATTTGACCTTTGACCCAGTCGTCTGAGCGACCACGTCGCAAACACCCGACAACACATAAGTCGCCACAATCAGGACGACGAGCCAGCGAGGCCTGCGGAGAAACGTCGTAGTCACCGATGGGAATTCCCGTACCAGAATGACAATTCAGACGGCATCGCCACGTAGTTCCCCAGATATCCAAAAAACATGAGCCACACCTCTGCCACTCGGTCTGTCGTGATCGGCAGACACGTTAAAAGACGCTGTCGCGAACGTAACGATTCGCCCTGCCTACGCTGCTCAGCACAGGCGAATCAGTCACAAGCCCACGCGTTCGAATCGCTCGAATTATATTGAGGCCTTCCCATATTGTAAAGGACTCGTACTCTTCTCCATAACGATCCGACCATCCTTCCTCCTGGGGCATTGGTGGCCGGAACGGCGGTCGCATCGGCACAAATCCCACGTGCGGCTGGTGGTAAGGCTACTGGGCGCGGAAGGTTTTGCCAGCGGGGATCACGCGCACGAGGTCGTCGGCCTGCTACTTCCCTAGCCCACAAATGCCTTGCGGCACGAGTCGGTGACGCGTTCTCAAAATAATAGGTGTGCGCGTTCGTCGTGTACGGGCGGGCACTGCGCTGCCGTCGCAAGAGTCGCGGGCCTACTTGGCAAACGCCCCTTTCCATTCTGGGCCGCCATCGGGTTGGAGGACCTCGCCCCGTCCCGTAAAGCACCGCCATCCTCACTGGTCAGCGCTGGCCAAAGCACGACAGCGGCCTCCTTGGTGGACCTATCTCGATCCGGGTGAAGGCAAAGATGTGCCGAAACGCCAAGGTATCCATTGGGATGACCCCCGGGCGTAGGACGCCGTCGGGACAGCGCCCCGTTTTTGGTTCTTGCGCCCATTGGAGCAGATCACGTAGTGCTCCGCCAGAATCGCATAGCACTTGGGCCCCGAAAGCCGGGTATGATATTTCTGCTACAGGCAATACGCGAGCTTCTTCCCACAGCAGTTCATACGCGCGTGTACGCAACTTCCCCCTCAGGCGCCTGAACGTGGGCGGGGCTTGGTGGGCTCGTTGGGAGCCATGCTTGGCCTGCGTGTGACGCTTCAGATAGCCTGAGAACTCCTATGCCGCCATGCCCTTCAACCACCGCCCAATGGGCTCCCGGTGTCGCCCAGAGGAGCCGCAATCTTCGTGTGACTGTGTCTTTGCTCCAACCACTCACCCGCAAGTGTCAGTTGTGTGAGTGGATGCCTGCCCATAGGCAACGCTGAACTGCCGGATTGGTACAGAAACAGTGTAGGACTAGGGACTCGTACGAAATGCTCATACGGAGAACGCGATGAGTTCGTCCGTTTCTTGACAACACCCCACCCATCACATAGTATCCGATTCGTGTCACGACGCACCGTCAGAAAAGCCGTGCTCCCCGCAGCAGGCCTCGGTACGCGCTTTCTTCCCGCCACGAAAGCTTCGCCGAAAGAGATGCTGCCGTTGGTGGACAAGCCGCTCATTCAATATACGGTCGAAGAGGCGGTGGCCGCGGGCATCGAAGACATTATCGTGATCACAGGCCGGGGGAAGCGGGCCATTGAAGACCACTTCGATCGCTCCGTGGAGCTCGAAGAAAATTTGAAAAACGCCGGCAAGAACCAGATACTCAATCAGATCCGCCAGATTTCAAACCTCGCGAACTTCTGCTATGTACGCCAATCGGAAGCCCTGGGCTTAGGAGACGCAGTGTTATGCGCACAGCATTTGATAGGCGACGAACCATTCGCCGTCATTCTCGGTGACGAGATCATCGATGCCACGGTTCCAGCGCTCGCCCAACTGATCCATGTCTATAAAAAATACCATGGTGCGGTCCTCGGTGTACAAGAGGTTCCCAAGCAAGACGTCAGCCGGTACGGGATTGTGACACCCAAGCGCCTTGCCCATGGCCTCCACCGCGTTAAAGATCTGGTGGAAAAGCCGACTCCTGCCGACGCACCGTCAACCCTAGCCGCCATCGGTCGCTATATTCTTCCGCCGGAAATTTTCACAATCTTGAGAAAAACGGTGCCTGGAAAGAACGGAGAAATTCAGCTGACCGACGCTCTCAAGGAACTGGCAAAAAAAGTGCCGATGTTCGCCTGTGAAGTCGAGGGACAGCGCCATGATGCTGGAGACAAGCTGGGCTTCTTAATTGCGACGGTCGAATTCGCCCTAAAGAATCCGACATTGGGACCGGAATTCAGCGAGTACCTTTCGACCAGAATGCGTACGGCATCAAGTAATCGCCTGGGTTAAGCCTATCGGTCGGTAGGGCTGCAGCTCCGCAGCACCAGTAATCTCCCAGCTTGGACTATTCACGAAACGTGAATAGTCCACTCAGTGGGCGTCGACTTCGCCCCGCAGGAGCGGGGCTTCGCTTAGAGCTAGCCTTAAGCAGGCCGTACAGTTATCGAACCCGACAGGTGCAGAGGAGCCGACCTGTCGGCGTAGGATTCATGAATACCCGAGGCTCGTGAATAATGCGGGCTAGTCGAATCATCTAACCACCTATGGACTTCGAAGGATAGAAAGATACATGACCGACTCGAACGAACAAGAAATCCAACCTCCACAGAACGTCGAAGTCCCGAGCCAGCTTCCACTGTTGCCTGTCCGTGACATCGTAGTCTTTCCCTATATGGTGCTCCCGCTCTTTGTCGGACGCGACATGTCAATCAAAGCGATCGAGGCAGCCCTCGCAGGAAATCGGATGATCTTCCTGGCCACACAAAAAGCCCTCGATGTCGAGAATCCAGCGCCCGAAGACATCCGCGCGATCGGCACCGTCGGCATCATCATGCGGATGTTGAAGCTTCCGGACGAACGAATCAAGATTCTTGTGCAAGGCATCGCGAAGGCCAAGATCACCAAATACATTCAGACCGACCCTTATTACTCCGTTCGGATCGACAAGCTCCCCGACGCAAAACCCGCAGCAACGACGCTCGAGGCCGAGGCTGTCATGCGCACGGTCAAGGAGCAGATTGAACGCATCGTCAATTTAGGCAAGATACTGACCCCCGATGTCATGGTCGTGATCGAAAATCTGGAAGAGCCAGGGCGGTTGGCCGACATGGTGGCGTCGAATCTGGGGCTCAAAGTCGATGCCACCCAAGCCGTGCTCGAAATTTTGGACCCGATCCAACGTCTGCGTCAGGTGATCGACATCCTCAGCAAAGAGATAGAAGTCCTATCGATGCAGCACAAGATCCAAGCCCAAGCCAAAGGTGAAATGGATAAGACCCAGCGCGAGTATTTCTTGCGCGAACAGCTGAAAGCCATTCAAAAAGAATTGGGCGAACTGGACGAACGGACGGAAGAAATCATTGAATTCCGCAAGCGCATCAAAGACGCCAAGATGTCGGACAAAGTGCTGAAGGAAGCCGAGAAGCAGCTCAAGCGTCTGGAAAAAATGCACCCGGATACCGCCGAGTCCGCTACGGTCCGAACCTACCTTGAATGGATGGTGGAGCTACCCTGGTCCAAGAGATCGAAGGACAATCTCGATCTGAAAGCCGCGGCCAAAGTACTGAATGACGACCACTACGACCTCGATAAGGTCAAGGAACGAATTCTGGAGTACCTGGCCGTCCGTAAACTCAAAGAGAAGATGAAGGGTCCTATCCTGTGTTTTGTCGGCCCGCCGGGAGTCGGCAAAACATCGCTGGGAAAATCGATTGCGCGCGCATTAGGGCGCGAATTCGTGCGCATCAGCTTGGGCGGCGTCCGGGATGAGGCGGAAATCCGCGGACATCGCCGCACCTACGTAGGCTCGTTGCCCGGCCGTATCATCCAGGGAATGAAACAAGCTGGAACCAGCAACCCAGTCTTCATGCAAGATGAGGTAGATAAAGTTGGCATGGATTTCCGAGGCGACCCCTCCGCTGCTCTGCTCGAAGTGCTCGACCCTGAGCAGAACAGTGGCTTCACCGACCATTACTTGGGAGTCCCTTTCGACTTGTCCGAAGTGATGTTCATCACCACCGCCAATTTGATCGATCCGATCCTCCCCGCCCTGCGTGATCGCATGGAGATTATCGAGATCCCCGGGTACACCGAAGAAGAGAAGCTCGGCATTGCCCAGAAATACTTGATCCCGCGTCAACTTGATGAGCATGGAATCACGAACAAACATGTCCGGATTACCGAACCAACGATCAGGCAAATTATTATGAACTACACGCGGGAAGCCGGCGTGCGGAATCTCGAGCGCGAGATTGCCAATGTCATGCGGAAGGTCGCCAAGAAGGTGGCCGAAGGCAAAGGCCAGGGGTTCCCAGTCAATCCAACCAATCTCCATAAATACCTTGGCGTCCCGAAATACGTGCCGGAAGCTGAGCTGGAGAAGGACGAAGTCGGCGTGGCTACTGGCCTGGCTTGGACCGAAGCAGGTGGCGATGTCCTGTACATCGAAGCGACGGCCATGAAAGGGAAAGGACAACTGACTCTTACCGGCCACTTAGGTGATGTCATGAAAGAATCGGCCCAAGCGGCGCTCAGCTATGTACGCTCCCGAGAAAGAACGTTGAACATCAACCCCGACATGTTCAGCAAGCAAGATCTGCATATCCATGTCCCGGCCGGTGCCATCCCGAAGGATGGCCCCTCGGCCGGGATCACAATGGCTACCGCCATCGCCTCATCTCTCTCGGGGATTCCGATCAGACGGGATCTCGCCATGACGGGAGAAATCACATTGCGCGGGCGCGTCCTTCCAATCGGAGGACTCAAGGAAAAGATTCTAGCTGCCAAGCGGGCTAAGCTGACGGCGGTTATTCTGCCGCGCCGCAACAAGAAAGATCTTGAAGAAATCCCGAAACATCTCCTGAAAGGCATCCAGCTGTCGTTTGTCGACACGATGGACGCAGTAATGAAAATCGCCCTCCAGCGAAAAGCCAAGACCCCGTCAAGGTCAAAGAAGCCGTCGCCATCCTCTGCACCGGTACGTGTCAAATCGACTCGTGCCGACAAGGGCAGACGGGCGGGCCATTCACGCGAAATCCAGGCTACCATGATGACAGCCCTATCCACGCTCTTCCACTAGGGTGACGCCCGTGGCCCTTCGGAAGGCCAAGCACACCATTCAGGAATTTGCGCTCATCCGGACCATCGAGCGCCGATTCGCCCGTGGAGCATCGCGGTTCATCCGAGGCATCGGCGATGACGCGGCAGTAATTGCAGGCTCACCATCAATGTGGTGGCACTTCACGACGGATCTTTTTGTAGAAGGCGTTCACTTTGATTTGAGCACCGCATCACCCGAGTCGGTGGGATACCGGGCCGCCATGGCCAATCTCAGCGATATTGCAGCCATGGGAGCTATCCCTCGCTACCTGCTCATGTGTCTCGCCATTCCGAAAACGATCAAGTCGGCATACATCTACGAACTCTATGAGGGCCTCATGAAGGCCTGTCGACTCCACGACGTGAGACTTATTGGGGGCGATACATCAGCATCCAAGGCAGGACTTTTCCTGAGCATTACACTCATTGGAACCACAGCGGCGCGCCAGGCACTTTTTCGTCACGGCGCCCATGTCGGGGATCGTATCTATGTGACGGGAACCCTGGGAGACTCCCTTGCGGGACTGCAACTCCTGACGCGTGGCAAGACACCTCGCTCCACACGGAGAAAACTTGCCCAATTTCGCCAATCCCATCGACACTTCCTCGTGAACCGTCACCTCCATCCTACGGCTCGTCTTGCAGAAGGGCAGTGGCTGAATAGCGCGCGACTTGCGACCGCTGCGATCGATCTTTCCGACGGCCTCTCCGGAGACCTTCGGCACATCTGTGAGGAGAGTCAAGTGGGCGCGGAGCTTGATCTCGGCAAGATCCCAATTTCGACAGCTTGCCGTGCGTATGCCGAGGGACATCGTCTTCAACCGGTTCAGTTGGCACTCACAGGGGGCGAGGACTATGAACTCTTGTTCACCACCCCATCAATAAAGCAATCGACCATTGAGCGGCAAGCGCGCGTTTACGGCTATCGCGTCACCTACATCGGCACGATTCGCCCATACCAGTTCGGGATTCAGATGACGTCCAGCGATGGCACGATTCGGCCAATTCCCATGACCAGCTACGAACATTTCCGCTGATGTCCATTCAGAACAAACAGACCCCCGCCGCACGCAATCAATCATTCCGAGCGCTGCTGCGCCAAGTGCTTCATCTGCAAGAGCCCCCGCAAAGGACGGCGCTGGCTTTTGCACTGGGCGTGTTCATCGCTTTCTCGCCTACCTATGGCTTTCACACAGTTCTGGTGGTGCTCTGCACCTGGCTCTTCGGTCTAAATTTTGTGGCGTTGTTGGCCGGCGCCCTTGTCAATAATCCATGGACCATCATTCCTATTTTAGGGGCGACCTATTGGACCGGCGCACTGCTGTTGGGACACACAGATACGCCGACCTTCAATTGGCATGACCTCAGTTTCGCCGGTGTCTACCAACAAATCCTCCCCCATGCAGTTCCATTCGCACTTGGTGGACTAGTCATCGGTGTGATCGGGGCACTGTTGTCATACCCGGCCGCGTATCTGCTGGTCTTGAGATATCGTCCTGCTCCCGACGCACCTGCGGCCCAGCCATTGCCGCCTCCTGATCAGGTGGGCTAAAATGCTCACCTGTCATGGATCAGTTGGAACGACCAAATGCGCCCTATGACGGATCGGCACTGATAGCAGATCCCATTCACAAATACGTCACCTTCACCGTTCCCTATGCCAATCCAGACCCCCACGAGCGCACCGAGAAGGACCTGATCGACTCGCCCTGGGTCCAGCGGCTTCGATACATCTACCAACTGCAAAGCGCCCGCTGGGTTTATCCCTCGGCAGAACATACCCGCTTCGTCCATTCGTTGGGCACGATGCACGTGGCTGGACAATTTGCCCGGCATCTCTACCCGTTCCTCAAGAAGGCCGTTAAAGACGTGCCCTCGGCCAACTATGTAGAAGAACTCCTGCGCGTGACCGCCCTCGTCCACGATATTGGGCACGGTCCGTTTTGCCACTTCTTCGATGAAAATTACCTCCATGCGTTTCACCTCACGCATGAAAAGCTTGGACAGATAATCATTCAGGAGCATCTGGGGACCATGATCAGGAAAATTCGCCGAAGCCCGTCGGGGCCCTTTGCAAGGGGAGAAGAGCTGAATCCAGACCAGGTCGCTCATCTAATCCTGAAGGAAAAATGGAAAGATAATTCTTGCCTTCCCCGTTGGCTAAACATGCTCCAGCCGGTCATCTCCGGCAGCTATACCGGGGATAATCTGGATTATGTCTTGCGAGATTCGTACATGTGCGGCGTGGCTGTGGGTCCTGTCGATCTGACGAGACTGATTCACTACACCATCGTGACCGAAAAGGGCTTCACGATTCACAAGACCGGGCTCCCAGCCCTTCAGATGTTCCTCAACACCAGGATGTACCTCTACTCCAATGTGTACTTCCATCGCACCACCAGAGCCATCGACATCCATCTGCGCGACATTTTCGGCGAGACCATGAAACTGCTCTTTCCCCGTGACCCTCGCAAGAACATGGACGACTATCTTACCCTCACGGATTGGTCACTCCTGGAAGAAGTTCGAGGCTGGAAGCAGGCTCGCCAGAAAGCAAACCGCCGCCTGGGATATGAATGGGGACGGATTCTGGATCGCGACGTGAAGTGGAAGATGGCCTACAGCACCGCCTTAAAGGAAAAGGGGCAGGAGCGCGGGATGGCCTTCCCCAGCCATGAACGATTCGAGCAACAGATCTTGAAAGAGTTACCGAAAGAGCTGAAGGGCCTGAAATTTTGTGTGGACATGGCCCCATTGGACCCACGGCCGGATCCAAAAGATCAACGCGGCAATCCTTTATACGTCTATGATCCAGGAACGGGGCAGGTTTCGACCGAGCCCTTAGAAGAATTCTTGGATCTCCTACCCACAAGGCTCGTCCAATTTCGAATCTATTCACTCGACCATACCCATGACGCCATCCTCTCCCGAGCCGCCGCGACAGTTCTCAACAAGACACCCTCCAGCCTCGAATCCAACTACTAGCGGCTGTGGAAAAACTCTATGGGTACTCCAGAACTTCACAGGTCCGTATGTCTGCGATAGCAGGAGAAAGCCGCGCAGGATGTTCTAAAAGGCTGACTAGCGAGGTCGTAGTGAGAGAATAGGCCCGAGGTGTACGCTTCGGTACGTTGAGCCTCTGAGCGAACCGAGGCGAAGCTGGCGGACATTTTTCAGCATCTTGCTAGACGACTGACGCTGACGCGGGTTCGTCCTGCATAGGTGACATGGCCTAACCACGCAGATGGGGTTCCTGGGTTAATACGTTTCTGGACTAGGCAGGTATTTTCATCGGCAGACCTTTGATCAAATGGGGTTTCCTAGTCTTCATGACATCTCGCTGCTCGTCTGATGGGACATGTGGTTCGCGCCTCGTCGCTGGGAATCGGTTCTCAAAACGCTCAATGAGCTCAAGGGCTTTTACACCCTCTCCAGTTCGAACCAAAAGTTGCACGAGTCGAAAGTAGGCGGGAACGAGGAGCATGAGATGCCGGACTTCCCTTGCCTCTTGAACCACGTACCGATATCCATACATAGAAACGCCGTGATTGATCGTTTCATAGCAGAGAGCCTCGATCATATGAATCCCAAGACGATCCGTTTCGGCACTTATACTGCGTTCCCACTGTCCATTCACCATTGCCCGCAATTCCTCAGCGGACAGCTGAATTCCAACCTTCTTGAGGTTTGCCCGTAGTCGTTCCAGGACCCCCCTCGCTTCCAACCAGTCACCATACAAACCAACCAGTACGCCGGGACATGTGGCCGACCTTTTACATTTCCTATCAAGAGGGGGAAACCATTTTTTCGCAACCTGTGACGGTGAAAATACCCTTCCATGTGACTCGGAATAGACCTCACAAATGTGATCGCCGTTTGGAGTCACATAGATATACATGCGAATACCTGAGCGATCGAAAATATCAACGGCGAGAATCCGGCCGGCCATGATTTGCATTTGATAGTACTGCTACAGCACCAAGAGGCCAAGAATGGTCACCAAGTACATCATGATATCCGGAAACTGAAGTTCTCCAAACATGGCTACCTCCTTTGGATCGCGTAAAGAATTCTCTGTTTTCTCAAATGGGTACAACTCCTTATCTCCTCTGAATCCAGGGGGAACCCCTCCCCACCCTGGCATGCATGATGGGATATCGTTTTTTTCTCTTTCAGGGCTGAGATGGCAGGGATAATGCACTGGTTGCCCACAGACAGCATCATCGGCTGAAATCCAAGAGGAGGCATAGCATGGCGCTCACATGGAAACTGAGTATTATCATCCTGGGGTTATCTAGCTGGTTGGCAGTTCCGTCCTTCTCCCAAATCGGATCGAGGCCACAAGACGCCGCTAAGATCCTGAACAACATGCCTCCGGATCTCCTTACAAAAGTGCAGGCCTTGGCACAGATTCTTCAACAGGGGATCAAGGACGGCAAACTTACTGACGCAGAGGTCCAACAGGGTATGATGTCTGGGCGTCTTGGAGAAAGGCTTAAACTCTTGAGCCCAAAGGCAGGTCAGCTACTAGTGGAGATCAGCGACGCGTTGAAGCATGGCAAGGGATCTGGCGAGGAAAGTTCGATCCCATTTCTCGAAGGGCTTGGCATCTCAGAGCAGTAGGAGAAACCTGTTCGCCTCTCGAACAGAAAAGAGCTAGATGTCTAGTTTCATGACATTGTGAAGACGGATAATGACCATGAAACGTCGATCCGATAAGCTGGGCGCAGCACTCACCGAGAAGGAAGGCTCCATGACCGAGCACGACAACGCGTGAAAGACCGACCATCAGCGCACGCGGATTCGCCCCAGTTGTCCCCCTCTCGCGTACAAGCCAAGGCGCTGGGCGTCAGTGTCGCCACCGTCGCGACGTGTGGCCTGGCGGCGCGTTTCCACCGAGCACTCCAGCGCCCACGCCGGTCGCAGAAGGCCTTGCCCCAGGAAGCGCCACCGGTGCTGGGCTGGCTACGGAAGGAAAGGTGGCTGGATTTGGACCGGTTGCAACTCCATCGGCTCCGCAGCCTGCAGCCTCGCCCGAGCCAACCGCATGGCCGAATCCGGCACCGTCTCACAAGGCATATCCCCGCTGGACCAACAGTTTGGTCACACGTACGGGCGTGACGATCAAAGCCGAAACGGTCTCTCGCTGGCTCTTTGACTCCACAGCGGTAGTGGATGCAGCCCGCTATGGATTCGAACGGTATTTTTACGAACATCGGCCCTACACAGTGATAGGCGACAACATGCCCGCCCAGTGGACACAAGCGTGGTACCAGAAATCACACCCGCTTTCTCTGGCAACCGATCGTATCGTTCACAACCTGTTGATTCTCGGCTGCTAGGGAAGTGTTTGACCATTAACCGGCGTGGTCGAAATAGATTCTTGAAGATCCTTCTCTAGAGAGAAGGCTCCATTTCGAGAAAACGGCAGGTAAAGCAGTGCATAGGGGTTCACGCGCGCACCATTGAGCTTCACACCCCAATGGAGATGAGGGCCCGTCGCACGACCAGTTGCGCCCACCTTCCCAACAATCTGTCCGGCCCTCACGAGATCTCCCTCTTTGACCAAAACTTCAGAAAGATGGAAATACATCGAAAATAAGCCAAGACCATGGTCCAGGAAGACGCCTCTTCCGGAGAAGATATGATCGACGGTGAGTCGCACGACTCCATTATTCGTCGCGGCAACATCCGTGCCCAGCGGTGCGCCAATATCTTCCCCGTTGTGAGGATTCCTGGCCTGGCCGTTCATGATTCTGACGCTGCCGAAAATACCGGTTCGTTTGCCATTCACCGGCTCCACGAAACTCGGCTGCCACAGCTTCATCTGAGAATTGGTCGCAAGTGCCTCTTTGACTTGCTCCTGCTCGGCTTTCCATCGAGCCATGCTCTTCTCGTCGAGGTCGACCTTGTCTTTGGGCAACTTGAGACGCTCGACACGAAACTTTTCCTTGACCACCAGAATATTGTAACTGAGGCGTCGGCTCAGCTCTCCATTCTTGATCTCAATGGCCAGTTCGTGAGTTCCTGGCTCATCTCGCATATCCACCCCTAGTAATCCCACAAACCCCTTCGATTCTTCTGGTCGCGAGTCTGTGAAAAAACTGATCGTCCGCCCAAGAAAACTTCCCTGCATATGCGTGACAGCATCATCCGTAGGCACCTTGACCACAATAATCTGTCCTTGCTTGCCGCTATATTGTCCATCGAAGGCTTTTGGGGCCGGTGGAGAACCAGGAAACAAGTCGACTGGAAAGATGCAGGCCAGTAGGACCACGGCTGCAAGAACCGTTCGGTCTCGTACGGCAATCCGTTGATGAAACCGCGTGACTGCTGACAGCCTCATTGGTAAAAACGCCCTCCTGACACTTGAGAAACTAATTCTTCGACGCGTCGATTGACGGCGCTAAAGGGATCCATGCAGAGGATCGTTTCTTCCCAATACCCGTTCAGTTTCAAATAGGTCCAATCCACCGTGTACGACCGATTCTTCGCCCTGGCAAAACGGATAAAATCGCCACGGACCTTGGCTCTCGTCGTCTGCGGAGGCGTTGACATGGCTCGCTGAACGGCTTCTTCCTTCACAGCTCGTTCGATGAGTCCGCGAGATTCCATTATATAATAAAGCCCCCGCGTTCGTTTCACATCATGAAATTGCAGATCCAGCAGGAACACCCGAGGGTCGTCCCATCCACAATCCTTCTTGTCCACGTAGGATTGTATCATGTGTTTCTTCGTCACCCAATCGATCTGATGGATGAGCTGCATGGGATCTTCTTCCAAATGATCGAGGATCGTCGACCACTTAGTGTAAACATCATCAAGGAGTGGCTCGTGTGCCTGCTGATCCAGATACTCTTTGGCACGCTTCAAGTACACCCGCTGGATCTCGATCGCGGTCATCTGCCGACCATCGTCCAGCTTCACTTTCTTCTTGAGCGTGTGATCCCGCGAGATCTCGCGAATCGCCTTGACAGGATCCTCAAGCTCCATCCCATGCACCGCATAGTCTTCTTCGATCATCGACAAGACAAGTGCCGCCGTCCCCACCTTCAGGTACGTGGCAAACTCCGACATGTTGGAATCCCCGACTATAATGTGGAGGCGGCGATAGCGTTCTGCGTCGGCATGCGGCTCGTCTCGAGTGTTAATGATGCTGCGTGAGGAGGTCGTCGAAGAGGATGTCTTTTCATGAATGTGTTGCGCCCGCTGGGAGATGAAATACTGTGGCCTCCCCGACACCTTCAAAACCTTCCCTGCCCCACCAAATACTTGCCGCGTCACAAAAAATGGGATCAGCTGCTCCGTAACCTTCCAGAAATCGACATCGCGACGCATCAGAAAATTCTCGTGGCATCCATAGGTATTACCCAGGGAATCGGTATTATTTTTAAAAATATAGATCTCTCCTGAAAGTCCTTCCTCTCGAAGCCGTTCTTCGGCTGCTGGCAAACAAGCTTCCAGCAGCCGCTCGCCGGCTTTGTCGTGGATCACCAAGTCAAGAACGTTGTCGCACTCGGGCGTGGAGTATTCAGGATGACAGCCGGTGTCCTGATAGAACCTCGCACCATTCACCAGAAACGCATTGGATGGCCAGCTGTTGGGAATAAGGCCCTCGAAGATATACCCGAGGACTTTTTCCATGGGAAGGTAGATGCGACCGTTCGGTGAAAAAATCAGGCCGTACTCATTCTCAAGGCCGAGGATTCGTTGCTTCATAAGACCAGGAGACATCATGGAGGTGTAGAAACAGAATACACGCCCTATCTCCGATCTTCAACAGATGGAACAGAACGAAGAAACGAGAATTTAGGCAGAGAGGAGTTGTCGAATGTCACCCACAGACAATCGGCAGAACTTCCGACCCGTGCGGTTCCGATCCAATACTGACGCTTCGAGCCCTTCGGGCGGTAGCTTTTGGTTCGCAGTCTGTTCGAGCACTGAGATACAGAGATTTAACGCGGCCCCCAGGGAAGGGGCCTGGCTGGAGCTTTTTTCCTTCAATAAAGTCTGTACGGATTCTGACTTTCCCCCAATCACTGCGAAGTTCTTCTCATCAATAATGCTTCCATCAAACGAAATCCGGTAGATCTCGTTTGGATGGCTGTTGATCCCAACTTGCACAACAAGAATCTCCACTTCTAGCGGCTTCATTTCCTGGCTGAACACGGTTCCGAGACTTTGGGAATACCCATTCGCCAGGGAACGGCCGGTCACGTCCTCACGGCTATACATGAATCCTTTTAGATCGGCATGACGGATGCCCGCTTTCCGAAGGTTCTCAAATTCGCTGTACTTGCCGGCTCCGGCAAACGCGATACTATCGTAGATCTCCGAGACCTTGTGCAGTGATGCACTCGGATTATCCGCTGTCAATAAGATGCCGTCGGCGTACTCCATCGCAATGATCGATCGGCCTTTGGCAATGCCCTTCTTGGCATACTCCGCCTTGTCCTGCATCATCTGCTCGGGGGACACGTAATACGGCATCGGCATGATTACGTCTCCCGTGAGCGACGCGTGGCGATCAAACTGTCGTACACGGCTCGAATCTTGTCATCGGACACATCGGTGATACCCTGTGCGATGACGAACTTGGCCGTGGGATAGATTCCCCTCACCAGATCCGGCCCCCCTGTTCCCACATCGTCGTCTGCAGCATTGTACAGCGACGTCAATGCCAGCTTAAGCGCGTCCGGCTCAGAAAGATTTTTTTGAAAATACTCGCGCATGGTATTCCGTGCATCTTTCCCCCCGGAACCGATCGCATGGTAATCGGACTCCTCATAACGCCCGCCGGTGATGTCGTACTTGAAGATACGCCCCTCGGCACGCTTCACGTCATAACCCACGTACAGCGGCAACACCACGAGTCCTTGAAGCACCATCGGCAGATTGGCTTTCACCATCTGACCGAGCTTGTTGGCCTTCCCCTCACAGGAAAGCGGTATCCCTTCCAGTTTCTCGTAATGTTCCAGCTCCGTTTGAAACAGCTTGGCCATTTCGATGCAAGGACCGGCTGCCCCCGCAATCGCCATGGCTGACAATTCATCAATCTTGAACACTTTCTCGATTCGCCGATCGGAAATCTGGAATCCTTCCATCGCTCGGCGGTCGCCTGCAATCACCACTCCCTGTTGGTACTTAATGGCCAACACGGTCGTCGCATGAGGCACGGTCATCGGCCCAGTCGCACGAGCCTGTTCCGACACAAGCTGACTCGCTGATGTGGATCCATGACTCCCCAGTGTCAAACCAGGATGGTGCTTCGAGACAAAGTCAAAAAAACTGGACTCATCGTGATTGGGAAGATAGGGCAGTTTCATTATGGTCTCAAGGATTCGGCGTGTCAGGCCTTAATTTTCTCGAGCAGGTCATCAACTGAATCGACTGTATCGAGCAGCTCTCCGGTCAATGCTTGAGTGCCACGATGCGGATCCATCAGAGGCACTTTCTTGATCGTGGTATTACCAACATCAAAAAGCACGGACGTCCAACTCGCGCCATAGAGCGACTTGGCGAACTTGCTAACGCAACGCCCACGAAAATAGGCTCTGGTTCCAGGCGGCGGGGTGAATTCCGCCCTTTTGATTTCATGCTCTTGCACAATCCGCTCGATAAGATTGCCGCGCTCCAACGTATAGAAAAGCCCTCTCTCAGGACGGACATCATGGTATTGGAGATCCATCAGCTTCATACGCGGATCATCCCACCCACAGCCCTTGCGATCCATGTAGGACTCGATCATGTGACGCTTGGCCATCCAATCCAACTCCTTCACCAATAAGCGTTGATCTTGTTCCAGCTTGTTCAAGACGTCATCCCAGCGGATGAGCACATCTTTGGTCACCTGATTGACGTCTTGCGAGGTATAGAAGGTGGTCGCAGCCTCGAGGTAAGCCCGTTGAATTGCAAGAGCGGTAGTGGGCCGGCCACCGACTAGTTTGAGTGTCTCCTTCATATCCAGGTCACGTGACACCTGTTTGAACACCCGGACCGGCTCGTCGAGTTCCAACTGGGGCAGATCGGCCTCTGCCTCGAGCAGCTCCAGCACGATGTTCAAGGTCCCCACCTTCAAATAGGTAGACAGCTCCGCCATGTTGGCATCGCCCACAATGACATGGAGACGTCGAAATCTCGCCTGATCGGCATGCGGCTCATCACGCGAGTTAATAATCGGCCGCTTGACCATCGTATTGAGGTCAACGAGACATTCAAAAAAGTCAGCACGCTGAGAGATTTGATACTCCGCGGGGCTTGTCTGATTTTCCGCGCCGACTTTGCCGGCTCCGGCAAAGATTGGCCTTGTCACGATAAAGGGTGTCAGGGCTCGGACAATCTTGTCGAACGGAACAGCCCGTAACACCAGATAGTTCTCATGGTACCCGTAGCTATTGCCCTTGCCATCAGAATTATTCTTGTAGAGCACGTGCTGCTCACACCCCCGTACTCTAGCCATTTCCTGGAGGCACTGCGCCAGAATACGCTCCCCGACTCGTTCGAATGCCACCACTTCCCGAGGATTGGAACATTCTGGAGTGGAGTACTCTGGATGGGCTCCGTCGACGTACAGACGCCCGCCGTTCGCCAAGACTTTATTAAGCTGCCGATTGTAATCTGGATTCGGACGGTCCCGTTCGCCGTCGATCTCAAAACCACGAGCATCCAAGAGTGGGTTTTCGTTTTCGTAATCCCAGATAGCGCTTGGAGCGGGCAGCCCCGTGTAGTGCCCAATTACGGCGATGGAACCGGACACGGGATCGGCGGCAGAAGCGTCCTTCGCCGCAATGCCAAACTCGGTCTCCGTACCAAGCACTCGCGAGCGACTCGTCGGTATCTGTTCCTGCATAGAGATGGTTAGAGATAGTGGCCGGTGGTGATGGTTTCGATCTGGCGAGACTCGGCCGGCCCACCGCTGATCGTCCGAATGTGAATAATCTTCTCGCCCTTCTTCCCGGCGACTTTCGCCCAATCGTCCGGGTTGGTCGTATTGGGAAGGTCTTCGTGCTCTTTGAATTCTTCGCGAATGGCGCTTACCAGATCCTCTGATCGGAGACCGCAGTCTTCCTGCGCGATAACCCGCTTTACGGCAAACTTTTTCGCACGCGAGACGATGCCTTCAATCAACGCTCCGCTGGCAAAGTCTTTGAAGTACAGCACTTCCTTTTCTCCATTGGCGTAGGTCACTTCGATAAACTTATTTTCCTCGGTCGCAGCATACATAGTTTCGACAGTTAACGTCATCAACCGCTCCACTAGTGCCTGTCGATCACCTCCATGCCGTTCCAATTCGTCCGTAGCAAAGGGGAGATCCGTGGACACATACTTCGAGAAGATGTCCCGCGCGGCCACAGCATCCGGTCGTCCTACTTTCACCTTCACATCCAGCCGACCGGCACGAAGCACCGCGGGATCGATCAAATCTTGCCGATTGCTGGCCCCAATCACAATCACATTGCACAGACGCTCGACACCATCGATCTCCGAAAGGAACTGCGGAACGATGGTCGATTCGATATCGGAAGAAATCCCGGTGCCCCGCGCACGGAAGAGGGCATCCATCTCGTCGAAAAATACGATCACAGGATGGCCGTCTTTCGCACGCTCCTTTGCCTTTTTGAAGACTTCACGTACCTGCCTCTCCGACTCGCCGACGTACTTATTGAGTAATTCGGGGCCCTTCACATGGAGGAAATAGCTTCGCATCTCTTTGCCTGCGAGATGCCCCAACTTCTTGGCGATCGAGTTGGCAACAGCTTTGGCAATGAGCGTCTTCCCACACCCAGGCGGACCATAGAGCAACACGCCTTTGGGCGCACTCAGTTTGTATTCAGAAAAGATGTCTGGATAAAGGAAGGGCAGTTCTACTGCATCGCGCACCTGCTCCAATTCCTTCTGGAGACCGCCGATGTGCTCATAGTCGACGTCGGGCACCTCTTCGAGCACGAGTTCTTCCGCTTCGGACTTGGGCAGCTTCTCAATTACACAACCGGAACGAGGATCGTACAAGAGATGATCGCCAACACTCAGCCGCTCGACAAGCAACGGGTCGCCTAACTCTGCAACTTTCTCTTCATCAAAATGGAGCGTGACCAAAGCTCGGCCCCCTTCCAGCACATCCTTCAATCGAACCACCTCACCCTGACCATCGAAGCCTTTGACATCGATGACGTTAAGGGCCTCATTTAGGATGACTTCTTGGCCCTTCCGCAATCCGAAGACCTTGATGGAAGGATGGAGACTGACTTTCATTTTCCGCCCGGACACATAGACGTTGCCCGTGCCGTCTGCGTTCATGCTGGAAAAAATAGCGTACGTCGACGGCGGCGCCGTCAGCTTTTCCACCTCAGCGCGCAAGGCTTCAATCTGCCCCTTGGCTTCTTGCAGCGTCGAGACGAGCTTTTCGTTTTGCTTAGTGGCTTGGTCGAGTTGGTAGCGGGATTGATACAGCCGATGGATTTCTTCTTCCATCGACTGAATCTGAACGCGAAGCTTGTCGACTTCGCGAGTATGCTCATCGTTCTTGTATATCACGTCCCCATCACCCTCAGACAACCGGTTCGTGATCTTCTTCACGGAATCTCGGAGGGACCGGAGCCGGTCTGACTGACCCTTACTGTCTCCCATGTCTGCACTCAGCGAATCGCCGTAACGTCAGATGAGAGCACATCTTCAAGCCTGTGTCGGGATTCTAACACCCGACCTAGGGGTGGTCAACTAGACCGCATGATCGCGATCGCGCGCGTAAAGTTTTTCACATGCATGACAGAATCTCACGGCTCCAGCGAAGCCAATAAGTCGATCGTGGCTGAGGCAACATTATCATGAGAAAGTATCGCTCCGATGACCGCGACTCCACGCGCACCGGCTTGACGAACGTCGCGCACCCGGGCATTCGTAATGCCGCCGGTGGCAAGGACAGGGATGGTCGACTGACGACAGACGTCAGCGAGTGCGTCCAATCCAGCCGGAGGTCCGAATGGTCGCTTCGACGGAGTGTCAAAGATCGGGCCGAACACCACGTAGTCTGCTCCATCCTGATTCGCCTGTCGAACTTCATCAACGGAATGGGTCGAAATTCCGACGAGACGATGCGCCCCGACCAACCGACGAGCGACCGACACAGGAAGACTGTTCGCACGAAGGTGAACGCCGGCCAAGTCCAACGCCAAAACCAGATCGACACGATCATTCATGATTAACGGAACAGCGCGCGGTGCTACGATCGCCTGGATCTCTTGCGCTAGTGACTGCAACTCGGTCGTGGGCAGATCACGCTCCCGCAATTGAATGGCAGGAACCCCCGCTTCGACAGACTGCTTTAGCACCGATGAGAGAGAACGATTCCCAGTCTGATGCCGGTCACTGACAAGGAGGAGACGAAATTTAACGGAAGGCATTCTTGATGAGTGGAATGGGAATGAAACGAGACGTATGGATGATCATAAAAGACTTTTTCGCCTTCCGTCTCAGCCGTGCCTAGAGCATTCCTTCGATCGGACTGCTGGCTGTCGCATAGAGCTTCCTGGGAATACGACCAGCCTTGTATGCCAAGCGACCGGCATATACCGCGTACTTCATCGCTTCCGCCATGGAAATGGGATCCCGCGCGCCGGCGATGGCCGTATTCATAAGCACCGCGTCGGCCCCATATTCCATCGCCAACGCCGCGTCTGAGGCAGTCCCCACACCGGCATCGACAATGATAGGCACCTTAACAGTCTCCATGATGATTTTTAGATTGTACGGATTGCGGATGCCCAGACCTGACCCAATCGGCGCTGCCAACGGCATGACCACTGGGCAGCCAATATCCACCAGCTTCTTCGCAACAATCGGGTCATCGTTCGTATAGGGCAGGACAATAAAACCTTCTTTAATGAGAATCCTCGCCGCCTCGATCAATCCCGCCGTGTCGGGAAACAAGGTTTTCTCATCGCCGAGCACTTCAAGCTTCACCAGATCGGAAACACCGGACGCGCGAGCCAAGCGCGAGTACCGAACCGCATCCTCCACCGTGTAGCAGCCGGCCGTGTTGGGAAGGATCGTATATTTCTTGGGATCGATGTAGTCGAGCAAATTCTCCTTTGAGCGATCGGTGATATTCACGCGGCGCACCGCCACGGTCACTACATCGGCGCCCGATGCTTCAATAGCTTTTTTCGTTTCAACAAAGTCCTTGTACTTGCCCGTCCCTACCCAGAGTCTGGATTTGAACTCACGTCCCGCGATAATCAGTCGGTCGTCCGCCATGGTATCCTCTTAGAATTTATCCATCGATTCATTGACGATTGGTTCAATGCATGCGCCTAGCCCAATGAAACAATAATCACTCGTCAATGACACAATTCTTCCGAGCCGCCGCCGATAAAACTCAGAATTTCGACCCGATCCCCATCTTTGAGTGGGCGTTGGACACACGCCGCACGATCGAGAATCTCGAGATTCAACTCAACCACCACACGCTCGGTTTTGATTTGCAGATCTTGCAACAGATCGGCAACTGTTGTGCCACTGCACCAGGCCCGTGCTTCACCGTTCACTTGGATCTGAATCGTGTTCTGCATCGCCCTGTATCCTATGGGACCAGAATTCGGCTTGTCAACAAAGGCGCCCCTTGCCTGGGAGGCCTAGAGAATCGCACAATAGACCAACGTAGGACACGATCATGCACGAGAACAATCAACAGCTGGCTACACTCTTCCGGTCGATGGCCGATCTCCTCTCGGCCCAACGCGCAAACCCCTATCGGGTCCGGGCTTATCGGCGCGCCGCGGATGCATTGCTGGCTACCGAGGAAGATGTCGCAGCCATCGCTCAGCGCCATGGCCTGAAGAATATTGAGGGAATCGGAAAGGATCTGGCGGAAAAAATCAGGGAGTTTCTTGAGACAGGAATCATACGCGCCTATGAAGAACTTAAAACACCACTGCCGCCGGAGGTCAAGAGCTGGGCGAAGCTTCCAGGACTCTCCGATTCACTCGTGACCTACCTGTACTTTCGACTCGGCATACGGACACTGACCGACTTGGAACAACTCGTACGGTCCCATCTCCTTCTAACCATGTCTGGATTCTCGGGATCCGAGAAGCTCTTGCTTCAGGCTATCCAACAACAGACACGAGACTACTAGGGTTAAGTGACCTTCAGCTCCTTGAAGATCTTCCAGCTCTTGAGCAACTCCACTGCCTTCTGTAATTGAACATCCTGCTCAAGCGAGGAATCACCTGGCGTATCTGGAGACTTCCCATTGTGCGGGGTGGCGTCCTTTCCAGTTGAAGGCTTTACGACCTTCGGGTCAGCTTTTTTCTCACCCGCCTTGCCTTCGGTCGCCTTGGCGGTCACCGGTGCTGAAAGCTTCACCACAATGTCAGGGGTAATACCCGTCGACTGAATCGACCGACCCTTCGGCGTGTAGTATTTCGCCGTAGTGAGACGAAGCCCTGAGCCATCGCCAAGCGGAAGAATCGTCTGCACTGATCCCTTCCCAAATGAGGTGGCCCCGACAATGACCGCCCGTCCCCAATCTTGAAGGGCCCCGGCGACGATCTCTGACGCGCTCGCCGATCCCTTATTGACCAGGATGATTACTGGAAGGTCTTCCATCTGATCCTTTGACTTGGCGAACCATTCATCCTTCTTGCCTTCCCGGCTCTTGGTATAGACGATGAGCTTCCCGCTTGGGAGAAATTGCTCGGACACATCGACCGCCGAAGTGAGTAGCCCGCCAGGATTATTACGCAAGTCGAGAATGGTGCCCTGCACCTTTTGCTCTTTGAACTGCTTGATCGCTTTGGTGAGATCTCTTCCTGTCGCCTCTTGGAACTGGGTCACTCGTAAATACCCGAGGTTCTCGATCACCTTTGATTTTACGCTTTCAATCTTGATGGTATCCCGAACTAATGTGAACACTATCGAATCCGGCGTGCCGTCCCGTTGAATCGTCAAATTCACCTTGCTACCTTTGGGCCCGCGCATCTTCTGAACAGCGTCCATCAAGGTGAGATCCTTAGTGGTGTCATCATTAACCTTGACAATGAAATCACCAGCCATGATCCCTGCCCGATGTGCCGGTGTGCCTTCAATCGGTGCGATCACGGCCAGGCGAGAGTCCTTCACTCCGATCTGGATGCCGACACCGCCGAACTCCCCCTTGGTCTCAACTTGCATCTCCTTATACATCTCGGGGGTCATATAGGCGGAGTGCGGGTCGAGCGTCGACAGCATGCCGCGAATGGCGCCTTGGATGAGATCCTTCGGCTTCGTTTCGTCCACATAATGTTTCTGGACTTGATTCAGAACTTCGGAAAAGGTCTTGAGCTCCTCGTAGGTTTCACTGGCATGACCGGTCCGCTCCCAGCCCTTGCCGATGAAGACCCCGCAGAGTAGTGCGAGTGCGATCATCGGCCCGACCACCCAAGACTTTCGTCGCGGCTGCTGTTCCATAATCGTCACATCCCTTCTTTCAAAAAGTTGATCGCGCTGACAGCCCTGTATTATCGCTTCGCCAACCAGTGGAGTGGATTCACCGGTTCAGCCCCTTCGCGCAACTCAAAGTATAAAGTATTTTCTCCGATCATGCCCGTATCTCCGGTTTTACCGATCGGGTGCCCCCCGGCAACTTGTTCGCCGACTTTGGCCAGAATCTTCGAGGCATGTGCATACAACGAGAAGAATCCATTGGCATGATCCAGGATTATAACGAGTCCGTAGCCTTTCAACCAATCCGCATACGCGATGGTACCGGGCATGACGGCATAGATGAAGCTCCCCTCTGTGGTCCTGATCTCAATCCCTTTGCGCTGCACATAGGTGTTAAAAGTCGGGTGCTTCTGGCGTCCAAAGAAGGAAATAACCTTCCCATCAGCTGGCCAGGGTAACGCGCCTTTCGCCCCACGAGGGAGGGCCGGAGCCGTCGGTGGGCGGATCGCAAGAGACCGGTGACTGTTTTCCAATTGGCGCAACAAACTATCGACCCGCGAGGCCGACCTCTCGAGTTCTTCGACCGTCCGATTGTAGGAATCCTTTTTCTGAATGATCTTCCTGAGATAGACCTTCTTTTCTTTCTGTAGTGATCGAAAGGCCGCAAGCTTCTTCTCGATACTTTTCTTAAAGATAACCATCACGGCCCGTGCCTCCGCACGCTGGCGTTCAGCTTGCTCCATGCGGGCCATATCGGCCTGAAACGCACCCAGCAATTCGTAGTCTTTCTGAGACACGGCAGTGAGGTATTGCCGGCGTCGTTGGAGATCTCCATAGGAGTCGGCCGCTAAGAGCGCCTTCACATACCCGAACCGCCCTTCCATATACTGTACACGCAGTCGTGCAAGGATGGCGCCACGCCGCTCCTGAATACTGAACCGTATCGTGCCCAGTTGTTCCGTAATGTCATCAATCTCCCGGTCCTTCTTGTGCAATTTCTTGTTGATGTTACGGTGATCTTGCCGCTGACGGATCAAACGCTTATCCAGAGATTGGATGCCTTGAAGGACCGACTCCCGTTTTTTTTCGGCTTCATCAGCCCTTTTCCGCTTCTCTTCAATTTTATCTTTCAGCTGCTCAAGCGTCTTTCTCTCCTGCTTAATTTTCTCGGTGATAGGATCATTCGCTGCGGCAACGACAGATTCCAACCCACACCACACCGCGACGCACCAGACCATGACCGCTAAAGGACTCCTCACGCTCGCCCCTCCCCAAATCGACGTAGGGAGACAAAGCTACCGGCAAACCCTAGCCCCATTCCCACGACGACGAACGCCAGACAGATGGTGAGCGGGAAAAATGAAATCATGTTTTCGATCCCACTGAAGGGGCCCACCGAGCGAATCTGCTGCCGCAACAGATCAAACCAGAATTTGAGAATTCCCAAAGACAGCGCACTGCCACAGATCCCTAACACGGCCCCTTCGAGGAAATAAGGAATCTGGATAAAAGCGCGAGTCGCCCCAATGAGACGAAGGATCTCGATCTCTTCCCGCCTCGCGAAGAGCGCGAGCCTGATCGTATTCCCGATAATCGTCACCGCGGCGGCAGAAAGAATCACGCCCACTCCGATGGCCGCCAGTTCAATATACCGAATGATCCCGGCCAACGCATCAACCCATTCTTGATTATAGTCGACCTTCGCAACCCCGGTCATTGTTTGGACCCGTTTAACCCAGCGAATCACCGCGTCCGAGGATCGAAAGTTCCGCGCTAGAGTCACAACAAACGACGCGGGAAGAGGATTCTCGCCGAGCCCCTCAAGCAAGTGGGAATCGGACGGGAACTGTGCTCGAAATTCTCCCAGCGCCTGTTCTTTCGAAATAAAGAGAGCGCTGGCCACCATTCGATCGGCCTTGAGCTTGCCCTCAAGCTTCTGCATACCCTCGAGCGTGATCCGATCCTCCAGGTAGACCATGATCTTAATATCTTCCTGTAACCAGCCTGCCGCACTGCGGAGATTTACGTACAGCAGCAGAAAGATGCCGACGCAGGCCAGCGTAAAGGCGGTGGTCAGAATGGCCACAACCGTGGTCGTGCGGTTGGTCCGCATATTCGTCCAGGCTTCACGAAAGAGATAGAACAGCCGCCTCATACTCCTACCCGTTGCTCCGGCACCATAGCCCCCTGCATCAACGTAATGACCCGCCGGTTGACCTGCGTCATCACATGGGGATCGTGCGTCGCGACCATCACGGTTGTTCCCCGAGCGTTGATCAGCTTGAACAATTCGATGATCTCTGCGGTCCGTTCCGGATCAAGATTGCCCGTCGGTTCGTCCGCCAAGAGGACGATCGGCCCGTTGACGATCGCTCGGGCAATGCAGACGCGTTGCTGCTCTCCGGCTGAGAGATTATTGGGTGACTGGTCTTTTTTATGATCCACTCCGACCGCCCGCAATGCCTCCATGACTTTGCGGCGAATATCCACTGTGGACGACCCCTGAACGATCAACGGCAGAGCCACGTTTTCTAAAACGGATTTCTTGGGTAGGAGACGAAAGTCTTGGAAGACCGACCCGACCTTCCTGCGAAGATACGGCACCTCTGACTGTTTCAGTTTTGTGACATTCCTTCCCTGAACGAAGATTTGTCCCTCATCCGGTTGCTCCTCTCCGATCAGCATGCGCAGCAACGTGGACTTCCCCGCCCCACTTGGCCCCATGAGAAACACAAACTCCCCCTTCTCAATCTCCAGTGTGACATCAGACAAGGCAGCCCGACGGTCATAGTACTTGGACACATGGATCAGCTGGATCATCGCATTCCTACAGGCGACACCTTCGAGACATACCTACGACCGCCCATGCTCTGCGACCTCAAACACCTTCTGTAGATGTTCAATCTATCCCTGTGCCGACGGCTGCCCCTGCACCAGCACCACATCGAACCGACAGGGCATGTCCGACAAATGTCGCTCCGTCAAATGCTGCAAGGCCAATCTCACATGCTTGGCCTGCTTGCGACGATCCACAGCCAGCAGCATCCCACCAAAGCCCTCCGTTGTTCTGCCTTTCACCTCGACACACACCACCACCTCCGCCTCCTCAGCAACCAGATCCAGCTCACCTAGCGTTGTCCGTAGATTACGCTCTAAGGTCCGATAGCCCTTGCCCCGCAAGAACTGTTTCGCCCACACTTCGCTGGCTTGACCGAACAGATGGCAAGGGTCCGAGGTGGTCATGGAGCTCGCCCTTGCCCAATGGGTTGACCCATCACACCGAGCCCTACTGTCTTCGTGGAGATGATCGCCTCTCGCACCGGAGCAAATGTCCGGCGGTGAATGGCGCAGGGCCCATAGCGCGCCAGTCGCTGCAGGTGTACTGCCGTACTATACCCTTTGTGCGAGATGAAATTATACTGCGGGAACGTTTCATGGTATGCCGCCATGAGGTGATCTCGCGTTACTTTGGCGATGATCGACGCAGCGGCAATCGATATGGAGAGCGTGTCACCTTTAATGATAGGTCGTACTGGAAGCATGACCGCTGGGAGGGTGACGGCATCAATTAACAGGTAATCAGGGGGTGGAGCCAAGTTATTGATGGCTCGACGCATCGACAGACGGGTGGCTTCCAGAATGTTGAGGGAATCGATCTCGCTGGCATCGGTCGACCCGATCCCCACACCCACGGCTTTCCCAAGAATCACGGTATACAGTTGTTCCCGCTCAGCTTCAGAAAGCTTCTTCGAATCATCGACGCCTGCAAGCCGACAATGAACCGGTATTATCACAGCTGCAGCAACGACTGGGCCAGCCAAAGGACCACGCCCCGCTTCGTCGATACCGGCGATGTGACAATATCCACATCGCCTGGCCTCTTGCTCAAACTCCTCGGTGAGTCCCATCAGGTGTTCCCCTCGATCAGGTGCTCTGCCAGAGGCACCCGATCGCCCCTCCGTGAAAGGGCCAACTCTGAGGAGCGATTACGCCTTGACTGGTTCTTCTTCAGCAGCAGCCGGTTGCGTGGACGCCTTGCTCTCTCTGACAAACTCGCGTTCTTCCACCTTGGCAAACTTCCCCTTCTTCCCACGCAAATAGTAAAGTTTGGCCCGTCGAACGCGTCCTTGTCGGACGACATCGACCTTCGACACGATCGGCGAATGCACCGGGAATATCCGCTCGACCCCGACACCATAGGACACCTTGCGGACCGTAAAGGTCTCCGTATTCAAGGTGCCTTTGCGGGCGATCACGGTTCCTTCGTACACCTGGATGCGTTCCTTTTCACCTTCGACGACTTTGACATGCACCCTGACGGTATCCCCTATTTCAAAGCTCGGAGCTGATTTCTTCATAAAGGATCGCTGAATTCGTTCTAACTGATTCATGTGCTCACACCTCCTCCCCACATCGTATCAGCACCGTCGGGACACCTTTGCTAATAAGTTCGTTCAATAACCGTTGATCTTCGCTCGTGAGCACCCGATCCTTCAGGAGATCGGGCCGGCTGAGATACGTGCTGAGTAAGGCCTGCTTCCGACGCCACAGACGAATCGCCTCATGATGCCCCGACAGCAACACCTCTGGCACACCCAGGCCTCGAACCTCTGCCGGTCTGGTGTAGTGCGGATACTCCAACAGAGAATCTGAGAACGACTCCTCAATCACGGACTCAGGATCGCCTAATACACCGGGAATCAACCGTGTCGCAGCATCGATCAACACGAGCGCTGGCAATTCGCCTCCGGTCAACACATAGTCACCGACGGAAACCTCTTCCGGCGACAGCACCATCCGCACACGCTCATCCACTCCTTCGTAATGTCCGCAAAGAATCACCATTCGGCACTGCTCGCGCGCAAGATGCTGTGCATAATCTTGCGTGAAGGGGCGGCCATGGGGAGACGGAAACAACAGACGAATCTCCTCCCCGCTCGACTGAGCCTCTTTTCGAAGCGCATCGACTGCCCTCAAAATCGGCTCGGCCTTCATGACCATGCCCGCACCGCCGCCGTAGGGAATGTCATCGGTCACTTTATGGCGATCCGTGGTGAAGTCACGTAAATTGTAAACCTGCACATTCAGAAGACCCTTCTCCTGAGCGCGCTTGAGTATGCTGTGGCCCAAGACGGGGGCTACCATGGCCGGGAACAGCGTGAGCACGTCGAAACGGAGCATCTTACTCACCTAATCCATCGATCATGTGAACGGTCATAACCCGGCGTTCAAGATCAACGGCTGACACCAACTCCTTTACCGCCGGAATCAAGATCTCATTGGCGCCTTGGCGAACGACGAACACATGATTTCCCGGTAATTCCAAAATCTGCTCCAGCACGCCGATCGGCTGTCCCTGTTCAGTCTGCACCGCAAGGCCCACCAAGTCACACTCATAGTACTGCCCATCCGGAAGTACGGGCACGGTACCGCGTGGCACCTGAATCAACCCACCACGCCACAATCCTGCGTCTTCCGGTGTAGTCAGGCCTGCCAGCCCAACAATGAATCCCGTCCCAGTGCGCCTAACATGGGTCACGCTAGTCTCCATCGTCTTTCCGCTCTTCGCCACGACACTCACATGCGTCAGCGCTTCAAATCGGCCAGGGACATCACTCAGTGAACGAACTTTGACTTCTCCTTTGACACCAAAGGGCCGTTCGATCTGTCCCACCGTCACCGTATCGAGCTGACTCACCATAACTTACTTCGTAGCTGGCTTTTTCTGCGACGCTTTTTCAGCCTCGAACTGCTTCCAGAGACCGGCCCGGCGAAGCAACGTCCGTACGGTCACCGAGGGCTGAGCTCCCTGACGCAACCAGGTCAGCACACGCTCCTGCTTAATCTCCGGCACACCAGCATCCTTTAACGGATCAAAGGTCCCAAGAATTTCAAGAAAGCGACCATCACGCGCATTGCGCGAATCGGCTGCCACCAACCGATACATGGGTCGCTTGTGTCTTCCTGTCCGAGTAAGTCTCAAACGAACTGCCACGACTACCCTCCTCTGCACTAATCGCGAGTGCGCTAAAAATCCATCTTACATCGAACGCATGAGTTGGGCGAGTTGTCGACGCCCCCCTGTTCCTATCATTGCTTTTGCCAGCTTCTTAGCCGACAAAAATTTCTTGATCAGTCGATTGACATCTTGAACGCTGGCGCCGCTCCCACGCGCGATACGCTTCTTACGGCTTCCGTTGATGATCGTATGATCACGGCGTTCGCGTATAGTCATGGAATCTATCATGGCGGCCACCCGGCCCATTTCTCGTTCCGGTTTCTCGCTCTCGATCACACTCTTCAGCTTTTGTCCGCCAGGGAGCATGCCTAAAATCTGATCCAACGAGCCAAGACGATTCATCTGTCCCAGCTGGGCGCGAAAATCCTCCAGCGTGAACGTATTGCTCGTGAGCCGTTTCTGCGTTTCTTCGGCCTGTTCCCGGGTGATACTCTCCTGTGCTTTTTCGATGAGCGACATTACATCACCCATCCCGAGGATGCGTGAGGCCATCCGATCTGGATGGAACGCCTCGAGAGCGTCCAGCTTTTCTCCAACACCAAGAAACTTAATGGGCTTGCCGGTCACGGCCCGAATGGACAAAACTGCGCCGCCGCGCGCATCACCTTCCACCTTTGTCAGTATGATGCCGGTCACGCCAATCATCTGATCAAACTGACTCGCCATCGTCACCGCATCCTGACCGGTCATCGCATCGGCAACTAGAAGCACCTCATGAGGAGCCACCGTTGCCTTCACTGCTACGAGTTCTCCCATCAACTCATCATCGATGTGTAGCCGTCCCCCAGTATCCAGGACGACAAGATCGAAGCCCTGCTCTCTCCCCCGCACTACCCCGGCTTGGCAAATACGCACGACATCTGCTTGAGAGGCTTGAGCCTGATCAACCCGATGAACGTGAATTCCGAGATCCAGCCCCAACGCGCTGAGTTGCTCGCCTGCCGCAGGCCGACGCGGATCGGCTGAAACCAGGAGTACTCGCTTGCCTTGATTCTTAAACAGGCGCGCCAGCTTGCCACAGGTTGTCGTCTTGCCGGCCCCTTGTAATCCGACCATCATCACCACTGTGGGCGGCTTGGAGTTGAGTGAGAGCCCCGAACACTCACGACCCATCATCTCGCTTAATTCATCCCATACGACCTTAACGACTTGATGTCCGGGAGTCAGGCTCTGCAGCACTTCCTGACCAACAGCCTTCTGACGAACTCGCTCGGTGAAATCTTTCACAATCTTGAAATTAACGTCGGCTTCAAGAAGCGTTAACCGCACTTCCTTTAACGCCTCAGTAATATTCTGTTCCGTGAGCACAGCCTGCCCCCGGAGTTTCTTCAAGATTTTCTCAAACTTGCCGCTCACTGCATCAAGCATAGGACCACAAAGAAAGAGGCCATCGAAGCCTTGCGCCAGTTCTCCGATCGCCTCGAAATATCTAGAAATAGTTGGATTTAAGTGTATAGAACCAAGGGAGGCAAGTCAAGAAGGCATCGAGCCGGCAGATATGTTGACATGCCAGAAACCTTCCGATATGGTGCCCGTACATATCCACGTGTCACGATGCATAAAGGGGGAACGGCAGTCGAGTGAGAAGATCACCCTGGTTCCTTCTCATCTATGTGCTCATCGGAGGGTTACTTGGCGGAATTCTTGGAGAAATTCTCCAAGTCATGGCTCCCCGAGGCACAATTCAGAGCATCTTCTCGACACACTTTACTCCCGGTATCAGCCCTCCCCTCACCATCGATCTAGTTCTGATAAAACTCACTTTGGGCTTCAGCATTAAGATCAATATCCTCAGCGTCCTCGGCATGTTCATTGGGATCTACATCTACAAACACGTCTAGAATTTTACTTCCAAATCCCTGAGCCTCAGCGCTCGAATTCGATTGCGTATCTCTGCAGCCCGCTCAAACGCAAGTTCCTTGGCTGCCGCTTTCATCTCCGACTCCAACAGGCTGATGAGCTGATCCGTTGATTCCCCTTTTCCATACTCCTCGACCGATTCAGCTGCCAAATCTAACTGGACGTAATCCATGTCGGCCACGGCATACTCAAGAGCAGGGATTCCTTTTTTGACGCTCGCTGGGGTAATCCCTTGGGCCCGATTATACTCAGCCTGAATCGCGCGGCGCCGGATTGTTTCACTTATCGCCATCTTCATAGAATCCGTCACGAAATCCCCATAAAAAATCACCCGCCCATCCAGGTTGCGCGCTGCGCGACCGGACGTCTGAATGAGTGAACGATACGAGCGGAGATAGCCTTCTTTGTCGGCATCGAAAATCGCTACAAGACTCACCTCCGGAAGATCGAGACCTTCCCGCAACAAATTGATTCCGACCAGCACGTCAAACACGCCGCGTCGGAGATCTCGCACAATCTCAGCCCGTTCGAGCGTCTTGATGTCGGAATGCAGGTAGCGCACTTTCACCCTGAGGTCATGGTAATACTCGGTCAGATCTTCCGCCATCCGCTTGGTCAACGTCGAGATCAGAACCCGGCCGCCTTTTACCACTTCAGCACGAACCTGCCCAAGCAAGTGATCCACCTGCCCTTTGGCCGGCACGACTTCGATCTGAGGGTCCATGAGGCCGGTCGGTCGTATGATCTGTTCAACGACATCTCCTCCTGCACGCTCCAACTCGTAGGACCCCGGCGTTGCCGACACATAGACCACCTGATTAAGACAACCCTCAAACTCTGAAAATCTCAGCGGGCGATTGTCGATGGCCGACGGCAAGCGAAATCCGTAGTCGACCAGCGTTCGTTTTCGTGAGTAATCCCCCTCGTACATCCCCCCGACTTGCGGAACTGTGGCGTGAGACTCATCGATGATGAGCAGGAAATCTTTCGGAAAATAATCGAGCAACGTCGGCGGCGGCTCGCCCGGTGCCCGCCCACTCAGGTGACGCGAGTAGTTCTCGATCCCATGACAATAGCCCATCGCTCGAATCAATTCCAGATCGAACTTTGTACGTTGTTCAATCCGTTGTGCCTCCATGAGCTGGTCCATTTTCCTGAAATGGGCCAAGCGTTCATTAAGTTCCTTTTCAATCCCGGTAATCGCTCGTTCATAGCGATCTGGAGCGATGAGATAGTGCGTATTTGGATAGATCGCGATCTTAGGTAACTTGCCCAACGATTGCCCTGTGAGCGGATTGATTTCATGAATAGCATCAACAACATCACCGAAGAGCTCGATCCGTACGGACTTGGCCTCCGAGGAGGCCGGGAAAATTTCGATCACATCCCCACGCGCGCGAAAGGTGCCGCGATGAAAATCCGTATCATTGCGTTCATACTGGATCTCCACGAGCTTGGTTAAGATTTTTTCTCGCCTGGTCTCCATCCCTTCCTCCAAATAGACCAGCATGTCGTGGTAAACCTCCGGGGACCCGAGCCCGTAAATACATGACACCGAGGACACAATCAGCACATCGTCGCGCTGGAGCAATGAAGTCGTGGCCGAGTGCCGCATTTGGTCGATTACGTCGTTAATCGATGCATCCTTCGCGATATAGGTGTCGCTCTGCGGAATGTAGGCTTCTGGCTGGTAATAGTCGTAGTAACTCACGAAATACTCGACGGCGTTGCGCGAAAAAAACTGTTTGAACTCTTGATAGAGCTGCCCAGCCAGAGTCTTGTTATGGACGAGCACGAGCGTAGGCTTCTGGACCAGTTCGATTAGATTGGCCATGGTAAAGGTCTTGCCGGACCCGGTAACCCCGAGCAACACCTGATGCCGTTTACCGGACTCCACCCCCGCCATCAGCTTGGCGATCGCCTCCGGCTGGTGCCCACAAGGTTTGAAGGGAGCGTCAAGTTTGAATGGTGGCATGACAATCTCCGGGGAACATCTTATCAAACACGTCGGCCCCACATTACCAGGGACTCCTCAAGGCATGGGATAAAAAAAGGGCCGCCGGAATTCACGGCAGCCCTCGATTCAGCAGAGCGTGGGCGGATTAGTTCCGACCGCCTCCAAACCCTCAGCGACCTCCGCCACCACCGGAGCGGGGCTCCTGAGGACGCGCTTCATTGACAGTCAGCGTACGGCCATCGAGTTGCGTGCCGTTCAATGCGGTAATCGCCGCTTGTGCCTCAGCGTCTGACGACATTTCCACGAAACCAAATCCACGGGAATGCCCCGTAAATTTGTCCGCGATTACTCTGGATGAGGTTACCATCCCATGCGCAGCAAACAGATCACTCAGTTGCTGCTCGGTCGTTGAATAAGGTAATCCACCAACGTAAATCTTCGAACCCATAGGGCTCCTCCTTTGAAAAAAATGGTGTTGTCTTGGACGCGAGAAAGAAACGAGGAAGGAATGAGGCGAAGACATCATCAACACTGCGACAGCTTAGCTCTGGCTTCCGATCAGATTCCCGGGAAGGACCAAAACAACATCGGTGCAGGCCTTGTGACTCTCAGCGCTTGTTTGCCAGGCCTTTCGCAAGCAAGCGGATGCATGCTACTCCGGACAGAAGAAAAAAGGCAAGTTCAAGACAGCACGCTGGCAGGCTCTCGAGACACTAGTAGGCCGCCGGGGTTGAAAGAGGCCGATTCGAAAAGAGCGGAACAGCGTGGAATGTATCGAAAAATAAGGAAGATTCGCCACTGGTCAGCAACCCGACTTGCCCCAAGCCCAGAACCTGGTCTTCGACTGAAAGCACGAGAACCCCATCCACAAATGTCTCGATGTAGTCCTTGCTGATGATCGTATTGCGCTGCACCCTGAGCGAGTGCCACTCCACTTGCTTCAGCTTCACGGGGACCTGATCAAGTATCGTCTCATGTCCCGCCACCATGCGAACCACTTGCACCGTGAGGCCAACGAGATCGACCACCGCCCCATAAAAATTCGCGGCATCCTTTGCACCAAACACCATCCCTCCGATCCCCGCAGTCCCTTCCGATGCACTGAAGCGCACCGTGAGATCTGGATACTCGTAATCAAGCGCCCTAGCCAAGAGCAGCTGGTAGCACGGCGGCGCCGGGCACCGAGACGAGACCGCTACAACGTTGGGGAGTGAGGGTGCCGTCGCGTTCCTCTGGACGACCCAACTGGCAGGCTTCCCATCACCAAAAGTGATCCCCACAAAACCAGGCGGCACTACGTTCGGCCGATCCTGATCGAACGTCCACTTCTGAAAGAGTCCGCCCGTCGCTTGCTTCATTAAATTGGTTTCTTTTTCTGCTTGGCTTTCCCGCTGAACGGCCTGCGCGTCCTCGCCCATCGCTACGACACCCCCGCCTGCCATGATGAGGAAACACAGCATCGTCTTGATTCGCGCGGTGGAACGAGTTCTAAGTGCTGATACAGTCATGACCAATTCCTCATCTCTCCATGCCTTACACCCATCTTGTCCGGTTCTGGCATCGTGGGGGCTGGCATACCCTACGTGGAGCTCCCTGTTTTTTTGATCTGGATGATCTCCTGTTGCAACCGGTCTCGCTCGGCAAGAATCTTTTTCCGCCGCTGCCATCGATCCCACGTCCACCAACGAAGTTTCTGCCTGAACGTCACCGTCGAATGCGGCGCACTGCCCCCGGGAGCGTGCTGAAACGCATAGCCCTGATGGCGATCACGTTGTTCGAAAAATCGCTTGTATAGGTGATCGTAGAGCCCATTTCCTGATCCATCAGCAGCCACAGACACTCCTTCCTGCAATGCTACAACAACAGCTCCAACTGCGTCTGCTCTGTCACCGGTTGGGAACAACTGAATTGCTGACAGACCTGGGCCGTTGGCTGCCCGTTCACACTCACCTTGCCTGCCGCCAACGGAGCGCGCGTTCTTGGCTACGACGAGATTCGTCGAGCAGAAATAGAATTTTGTTCGTCACATACTGCCGATTCACCGCGGCAGTGAATGACTCCGTGACGGGATTTCTGCGGATCCCCAGAATCACTACCTTTTTCGGCTTGGAGAAATACAGATCGAGCGTGCAGAGCATCGCGGAGGTTCCGTACGCATTCTGCTCCATCGCGTCCTGGCATACCGACAGAGTCTGCTTCGCCCGCTCATTATACAATCGCGCTCCCGTCAACGAAAAGAGCCTGAGAAGTACCTGGACCGCCACCGAGTTGCCCGAGGAAACCGCGTTATTGACTGTGGACTTCATCCGATGAATGGGCCCTTCATGGTGCATGCCGGTGAAGAAGCTTCCCCTAGGGCCTCATCCCAAAACTGGCTGAGCAAACGGTCCATCACTACGCGAGTTTGGTCAAAATACCAGGCCCCCAGGCATACCACTCTACGGGGTTCAGGGCATGCGGTCGAAGGTAGGGGCTCGACTCCGTGATCAGACGAATCGTGAAGCTGTCGAAACTCTTGGACTCCACTTTCACCCCATAATCCGCGCGGGTCCGCCATAGTACCGTACCTCGCAGAGACGGTGCTACGGGTCGCGCGCGCCCTGTGCTATAGTTTCACGACTCCTTACGACTGGAACTCAGACGCCAGAAGAACGTATGCGTTCATTCAAGCCATCAATCGTGTCACTTCAAATAACCGCTCTCATCTGCACGATGATTATCGTGTCGACGGTATCGACTGAGGCTCAACAAGCCGATCATTCAATCCTTAATACCCTCGGTGCTATTTCTACGGAACGGATGCTCGCCGACGTACGAACGTTAAGTGGCCCGTTCTTCAACGGACGGGAAGCCGGCACAGATGACGATCTGCGATCTGCACAATGGCTCTCACAGGAATTGACCTTGGCAGGGTTACAGCTACCGCTCATCTACAACGGCTCTCTGACATACCCCTTGCCCGGCACAGGGAAAAGCCCCCCAGTAGGCATCCTCGCCTCGATCATTTCCACCTCCGTCATAGGACCGAACCCGGTGTTCCGCACAGGTACAGTGGATCATTTCGTCATCGCACAGTTGAGCACGGACTACCTCCCTATCTTTGATTCGCCAACCGCTGATATCCAAGGCCCCCTCGTCTTCGTCGGCTATGGCATTGTCGATCCCGCCCAGGGCATCGACGACTACGCCGGCGTCGATGTGAATAACAGCATCGTGTTTTTCCTGCGTGGCAAGCCGGACCACTACCCGCACCCCGTCAGCCATGCTGACAAAGTTCGATTCGCGCGGAACCATGGAGCCCTGGCCTATCTGACTGCGACAGGACCAATTCTTCATCCCTATGAAGCCCGTCACGGCGTAACCGGAGAGCCCAGCGCCTTCTATGGACAACTTCCCCTGGACCAGGCCATTCCTGGCGCCTGGATCAACACGCTCCTCGCCGAGAGTCTCCTCGCTGAACACAGTGAGGGGTCCACCGCTGACGGCCTTCGTAACCTCCAAGCGCAACTCAATAAGACCCCATTGGCGCGATCGATCCGAACCAACCGGTATGTGTCTCTCCACTGGAAGACCACGACACAAGACGGAGTGCTGACGAACGTGGTGGGGGTGCTCCCTGGAACAGGACCGGACACCATCGTCATCGGCGCCCATCGTGATCACTTTGGCCGTCCAGCAGGATTGCTCTTCCCTGGGGCGGACGATAATGCCTCCGGAACTGCGGTAATGCTGGAGGTGGCCCGCGCCCTTGTGAAAACAGGGGTACAACCGCAACGCACGATTCTGTTTGTATCCTTTAGTGGAGAGGAAAAAGACCTGCTGGGATCGCGCCTCTATACGTCGCGCCCAATCGTCCCTCTCAGCTCAACCAAGGCAATGATCAACATCGATCACGCCGGCGTTGGAAACGGACGGCTCACGGTAGGCGTAACAGGATTGGATAAGAGCGTCGCGCTGGAGGCGGGACAGACAGCAGGGTTCACCGAAAAGCTCGATGTGTTCGGATTTTTTCCCGGTAGTGACCACGTGCCCTTCAAAGAGGCTGGCGTGCCGACCATCACGGTCGTCAGCAGCGGCGTCCACCCGCATTTTCACCAGTCCACCGATACCGCCGACACGATCAATCCTGTAATTCTGCAAAGCATCGCTCGGTATGTTCTGGCATTGACCTGGCAACTCGCAAATACGCCTTGATACCAGCGTGGGGCTAAAGGACGAGGCTAGAGGAAGACAATAGGTCGTGAGACTCCATGGCATTGGCTTTTTACCACGAGCCCCTCGCCTCAAGCCTACACTAGGGGATGTCGTCGAGAAGCATCGACTGGATTGATGGCAACAGAGTCGTCTGACGTGGAGGACCAGGCAACACAATGGGATTTCTCCGTTGATTCACGCCTTGAATCAGCCCGATGGAAAGCTGTGGACCTAACGTAGTAACAGCCCCGCTCCAAGCTTGGCCCGTGGTCGGATTGCGAAAGCTAAACGACTCAAAGTTTTGTCCGGGCGTATACAGGTAGCCTTGCGTCCCCTGGCTGTCGATATACAAATGTCCCGGCCCGGTCAAGCGGAACAGCGGCGCCACACCGCCATCGAACGACCGAACGCTCCTTACACTCTGCGCCCAGGCAGACGAGGCAACCGACAGTGCCGCGAGCACAACCGCACAGAGTACCCATCGAACCAGGTGTCGTGGTTGATAACGCGTCATCGGGACCTTAGTACGACAGGGCATTATAATATTCATGACCGCCAATACGAGACCAATTATAGTATGCGCTCTTTCTGATTGTCGATCAAAGGAGGCCTTCATGGTTCTAAGAAAGTCCACGCAAAATCATCGGCTTGCCGCAATCGTGATCGTCAGCCTCTGGAGCATCCTGGCACCGACCAACGGTTGGAGCCTGGATGTCACCAACCCGCTCGCCGCCGAGCGACGTGAGACTATCTCGCTGGCAGATGCGGCGGTTCGCGCACTGCAGGGCAACCTCGATATCAGCATCAGCCGCCAAACCAAAGAGATCCGGCTGGCCGACATCATTGTCGAGCAAGCCAAGTTTGACCCGACGTTGAGCGTGAACGGGCAGTACAGACGGACCATCAACCCACTCAATCGTCCCGTGTTCGGCGGCACCGGTCGCACATTGAGCAGCATCGAAACCTTTGACCAAATTAACCACTCCTTCACGTTCGATGCCACACAAAATCTCATCACAGGTGGCAATGTCGACTTGAATTATAGCCCTGCGCGATCGAGCGTGAATCAAAATCTCGCCACCGGGTTCTTGTTCAACCCGTCCTATACCGGCGGATTGGCGATGACTTTCACCCAACCGTTGCTCCGGAATGCTGGTATCGAGGTGACGAAGACCTTCATCAAAGTGGCCCAGAACAACGCCGACGTGGAGCAACACGTATTTCGCGATCGAGTGCTCACTGTGCTCGCCACCGTGGAACAGACCTATTGGGAGCTCGTTTTTGCGAACGAGAATTTGAAGGTCGCGCAAGCCGCCCACACAGCCGCTGAAGAATTGCTGGCGACCAACCGTGCAAAAGCGAAGGCGGGTATCATGTCCATCGTCGACGTCTTGCAGGCTCAAGCCGCTGTGGCGTCACGCGTGGAGCAAGTGCTGGTGACAGAAAAAGCGATCCGAGATCAGGAAGACCAGCTTCGTCGCCTGCTTAACCCGGGCGAAGAGGAATTGCGCCAGGACGTTCACCTCACCCCGACTGATCAACCAGTGACGGTGCTCGCACCCCTCAGCCTACAGGAGGCGATCGACACGGCCATTGAACATCGTCCGGAAATCGTCCAAGCGAAGAAAAACATCGAGTCAGGTCACCTCAATAAGCAGTTTGCCCGCAACCAGTTACTCCCGACCCTCTCGTTCCAAGGGACGATGGGCCTAGCTGGACTCGGGAAGGACTATGGCGATTCCGTGAGCAATAACTTCAGCGGTGATTTTTATAACTACGGAGCCGGCCTCGTGCTGAGCTATCCTCTTGGCAACCGGTCCGCCATCAGCACCTACAACAAGCGACGATTGGAAGCTATGAATGCGGAAGCCTCCTTGGTGAGCGTGCGGCAGCAGATCATCGTCGGCGTCCGGGAGGCCGTGCGTCGTGTCCAAACCGATTTCAGGCGCATCGAAACCACTCGGTCGGCACGGATCATGGCGGAGAAGCAGCTTCAGGCCGAGCAGGCACGATTGAAGGTCGGACTCAGCACCACTCGCTTCGTGCTCGATTTCCAACGCGATCTCGCCACGGCACAAGGCAATGAGTTGCGTGCCACCGTCGATTACAATAAGTCGCTCTCAAACCTCGCTCGACACAAAGCAACCACGTTGGACCGCTACCAACTTGAACTGTAGTACCTGCCCACGATGGCGCATGAGCCAGATAGTCCTATCCAGAATCAGGCCACAGAACAGGGAGCAGCCTTAGCGCTGCTCCCCATCGCTGCAACGCTCGGCTACTACCTCCTCCCTGCCTCACTCCAAGAGCAGACCCTGGTGCAATTCTCTCCGCAAATCTTCGCCTATCTCGCCATAGGTCTTTGGGCCACGCACAACCGTGACCTCGCGTCTCGGCTGGGGTTGGAGAAAGGGAATGTGCGGGATGGCCTGTGCTGGGGATTCCTGACAGGCCTACTTCTTGGTTGCTTGAATACGTTCGTGATTCTCTCGGCCTATCCATATCGGGGCTATGACATCAGCTTCCTCAAGACAACGTCGCATGCGCAGCTTCATGTCTTGGTCATGGTTCCTTGGTTTATTGCCGGCATCGCCGTCTTTGTGGAACTAAATTTTCGTGGCTTCCTCTTAGGAAGGCTTGCCGCGCTTGAATCGAGGCTCTGGAGATCCGGCTTGGCCCAGCGCCTCTCGCCCCTTGCCCTTATGACCAGCGCGCTGATATTTGCCTTTGACCCGTTCATGGTGAATACTTTTCAACACCTCCATTGGATCGCTCTGTGGGACGGGCTGATCTGGGGAGCCATATGGCTACGCACACGTAATCTTTACATCACGATCGTCGCCCATGCAATCGAAGTAATCGTGATATATAGCGCCGTGAGAACGTTCCTTGAATAACAACTGGCAGTTTTCCGTTGATGATTGAATCATTGAATTGACTCATTGACTCAATGATTCAATGACACGATGGTTCAAGTCCGATGAGTTCTTCTATCTCCAGCTATCTCGTCAACGACATTTTCGGTGGCCACAGCGTCTATGTGGAAGTCCGCTGGCCCAAACGCGCCTTACACTTTGACCTCGGGCACAACAACGGCCTTGGGCCGACCAGTTTGTTGAGGGCCAACGAAGTCTTTGTATCCCCTACACATATAGACCACTCTTCTTCATTGGGTTCGACGCCGTTCTTGACGTTGCCTTAGGATGGGGCACCACGCTCAGACTGTTCGGTCCTCACGGGTTGATCGACAACGTGGACGGGAAGTTCCTCGGCAATACTTGGAATCTCGTCGATGGCTACCCGCTAACCATCGAAGTTACGGTATACAGGTCAGGGCGAGGCTTTGGAGCATGAGGCGATGGAAGCATTTCAAGGAACTTGAGGAGGACGTAACATGAACGACTTCGTGAAGTATGCCGTGTACTTCTTGCTTGGCGGGACCATCGTGAGCGTCTCAACCTACCTCGGGTCTCAAGGGCGATCGTTTCTCGCCGCCTTTGCCAGCACCTTTCCTGCCATTACCGGCGCCACCTTCATTCTGATCTACCTGAACGGGGGCAGCGACGTGATAGTCAGCTACGCAAGGAACTTGTTATGGTTTATCCCGCCCTGGATGGTCTATGTCATTTCCATGATCGCCGGCGTCCCGCGCATCGGCTTCTGGCCGGCGATGGTCGGGTCGCTCCTCTTGTATATAGGCTGTGTTGGACTGTTGAAGATAGTCTTGCGTTAATGGCTCTGTGGAACGAGTCCCATAGTAGTTTCAGATGCTCGGTCTCACATCAGCAATGGCCGGCTGACGGATCTTCCGCATTGGCTACCGGGCTTGGATGATATTCAGGTTACCACTCTGCCGACTTGCTACTGATCCAACAGAAGGAATCGCCAAGCCTTTCGCCGAATCGTCCGATCTCAAGAAAGGTGAACGACGCCCACTTGGCAGGGAAAAGGATCGGACGCCGGTGTAGATATTCATGAATGGTACGGGTTACGATCATGACTTTGTCTCGCTTGGAGCGCGCGTCGTGGAACCCACCCCTCTGCCTCAGAGCCAGTTTGCAGTCCTCATCGTCGAGGGCGCGCGTCAGAATAATCTCAAGAATATCTCGCTCCGTATTCCGCACAACCAGGTCACGGCCATCACCGGGGTGTCCGGATCGGGCAAGTCGTCACTCGCGTTCGACACGCTCTTTGCCGAAGGTCAATGGCGCTACGTCGAATCCCTCTCCACCTACGCTCGCATGTTCTTGGAGAAGGTGGCAAGACCGGATGTTGATCGTATTCTCAACGTGCGCCCAGCCATCGCTATCGAACAAAAAAGTCAGGTGCGCACTGCTCGCTCGACCGTGGGTACGACGACAGAAATATCCGACCTGCTGCGCCTGCTCTTCGCCAAGATCGGCAAATCCATCTGTCCCAGTTGTCATCAGGAAGCGCGTTCATTTCATCCAGACACTGTGACGGACGATCTCCTGAAACGATTTCTCGACGCACGAGCGATGGTTCTGTTTCCCATTGCGACCCCATCACTCAAACAAGAACAGGTCTTGATTCAATCACTGCTGACACGTGGGTTCACCAGACTAAAAACAGCCGACGACATCCTCGATCTGCATGAGGCCAAGCCGCCCCGGCTGCACAAATACCCATCTCTTCATGTCGTACTAGACCGTCTCGTCATGAGAGAGGACAACCGAGCGCGCCTCGTCGAAGCCATTGAAACCGCCTTCCGAGAAGGTGAGGGCCACTGCGCCGTTGACGTCATCGGTTACGGAGTTCAATCATACAGCAACAGTTTTCGCTGCCAGCGTTGCGGTCGAACATTTGAACCCCTTCGCCCCATCCTGTTTTCATTCAACCATCCACTCGGGGCCTGCCAGGAATGCAAAGGCTTCGGCAACGTGCTGCGTTACGACCCGGAGCTGGTGATACCCGATCACGCCAAGTCCCTCGCCCAGGGGACCATCGAACCCTGGAGCAAACCCAGCGCTGATTGGTGGCAGAAACAGATGTTGCTCGCCATGAAGTGCCAGGGTGCTGACATCACGGTGCCGTTCAAGAGCCTATCCAAAGCAACACAGAAACTGCTCTGGGACGGTGACAAGTCGTTCGAAGGCATTAATGACTTCTTCGAGCACATGGAAGGAAAGCGATACAAGCTGCATGTGCGCGTGTTCCTCAGCCGTTACCGGACGCCGTTCAATTGTCCTGGTTGTCACGGGAGCCGCCTGAAACCGGAGGCCCGGTTCGTGAAGGTCGCTGGCAAGGACATTCACACGATCACGGAACTGACGATCGAAGCCCTCATCTCCTGGCTTGAGTCGTTGATCTTGCGGCCCTTTGAGCAAGAGGTAGCGGTTGACATACTGCGACAATTGAAGGCCAAGCTCGGCTTCCTCCTGCGTGTCGGCCTCGGCTACCTGACACTCGCTCGGCAAACCAAGACGCTCTCGGGGGGTGAAGCACAACGCGTCTCGCTTGCCAATCAACTCGGCGCCAGGCTCGTCGGTACGCTCTACGTGCTTGACGAGCCCACGATCGGGCTCCACGCGAGAGATACAGACGTGCTCGCAGAGATCATCAAAGACCTCGCAGCAATCGGCAACACCGTGGTGGTCGTCGAGCATGACCGTCACATTATCGAGTCAGCTGATCACATCGTCGAAATGGGTCCACGATCGGGAGAGTATGGAGGCCACGTCGTCTGCGCAGCTCCCACCACGTCATTCCTGCGTGATGCTAACACTATCACCGCTCGCTATCTTCGAGGAGAAAACTCAATTCCACTGCCGAAAACCCGCAGGGCCGGGTCGGGCAAATTCTTGGTCATCGCCGGCGCGGCGGAACACAACCTGAAAGATCTGCTCGTCCGCATCCCACTCGGCATGTTGATCTGCATCACCGGGGTCTCCGGTTCGGGCAAGAGTACTTTGGTTGAAAACACCCTTTATCGCGCCATCTCACGCGCGTTCCGCGTCGAATCGCTCCCGATGGGTCGATTCAAGGCTATCAAGGGGCTGGAACATCTCAAAGGCATCCGACTTATCGACCAACAACCGATCGGACGCACACCCAGATCGAACCCGATTACCTATTTAAAAGCATTCGATGAAATCCGACAGCTCTTTGCCTCGGAACGTGATGCGCTGCGGCAGGGATTCACGCCTGGTCACTTTTCATTCAATGCACCCGGTGGCCGATGCGAACGCTGCGGAGGAAGCGGCGTCGAAAAGCTGGAGATGTACTTCTTCGAGGATATCTACGCGCCCTGCGAGAACTGCGAGGGAAAGCGCTTCAAGCCGGAAGTCTTGGCCATTCGCTATCGAGGGAAAACAATTTCGGACGTGCTCGCCATGACCGTCGACGAGGCAGTGGTGTTCTTTACCGGCACACCAAAACTCCAAGACCGACTCCATCTTCTCTCATCCATCGGCCTCGGCTACCTGCGCCTCGGCCAATCAGCGACGACACTCTCAGGCGGCGAAGCCCAGCGGTTGAAAGTGGCTGCCGAACTCAAAGACTCCACGGCCAAAGACATGCTCTATATCATGGACGAACCGACCACCGGCCTTCACTTTGACGACGTGAAGAAACTCCTCGCCATCCTGCATAAGCTCGTCAACGTAGGCAACACTCTCGTGGTCGTTGAGCATAACCTCGACGTGATCAAGTCTGTGGATTGGATTATCGACTTAGGTCCTGAAGGCGGCGCAGCGGGAGGACAGATCGTGGCGGAAGGCAGACCGGAACATGTGGCGACGGTGGCGAAATCTCACACCGGTCGATTCTTGTCGCGGGCGCTTGCCTTTGACTAGCCTCTCTGAGAATCGACAATTACCAATAGCGCCGGCACGAGTACCACAATCAGTACGAATAAGCGGCGATGGGAAAAGGCCTCAGGCAATGTATTCCAATCTAGCCAAACTTCTAATTGAGAAGGTACAGTACGCAAAGGGGAAGCAGAAAAAAGAAGAGGATAGCCAGCCCGTCAACGATGTCGACACAGACATCGCTTCTGACATCCGTTATGGTTGCTATTATTCTTTCGAACAGCTTTTAGGACCACCACATTCTATTCAATAGAAATTGAAGGCTGAGCAACTGGAGCTTTGCATACCGTGGCAGAAACTCTTCGACTCCTGACTTCTTTCCGGTGTGACCTATACTTCTATCGGCTGGTTGGCTCGCCGCACTTGCAGGTCATCACGCCTGCGGCTTACTCGTTTCCCGGGCGGGCTGCTCGCCGGACCACTTCTTGTGCAGATACTTCTTGCTCGCGGAAGTGATGGCAAAAGCGAGGCCGATCGCGACCGGGACGAACAGGGCTGCGGCAATATTGGCGTTGTGCAACCAACCGACCTCTTGCAATCCCTTGAAGATGTAGCCAGCCAATCCCGCTAGATAATAGGCAATCACGATGATTGACAGCCCTTCAACCGTATGTTGGAGGATAACCTGGCTCTTCGTCGTCTTGTCCATGCTTTGTAAAAGTGTGAGGTTCTGGGCTTCTAAGATCAGATCGACACGGGCCCGGATGATCGAAATGATCCCTTCAAATCCACCTTGTAACGTCTCAATTCGCTTCAGTAATTGCTGATAGCCTTCCGCCACTCCGGTGATGCCGCTGAGGACATAGTCTGAGAACGGGCGGTAGGACTCCAAGGTCTTCTCTACCAGCGATCCGAGAGTCGCATGGACAATCTTGTCATAGGGCGACGAGGCGGACAGCTCGAAGTGCAACTTGCCCGCAATGCGGTTGGTCTTCAGCAAATCCTGCGTGAGACTGTTGAGCCATCGCTGTAATGTCTGCGAATCGGCGTGGCTGATATGCTCGGAGATGATTTCGCGTTGCTTTAGATGTACCTGTTCAAACTTATAGACCTGATCGATGGCGGTGGAGAACAGCGGCTTTTGCATTAGGAGCAGGTGGTAGTAGGTCTCGATCCGGACGATGGCATCAACGATATCTTTGAGGTGCGAGGGATTGGACCGTGACAGTCCGACGCTCACCCAATAGCGCTCCCGCCCCTGCTCGTCCGGCGTAAAAGCCGTAATCAAGCTCGTCTGTTCGTCAAGTATTTTGCTCCCGTAGAGCTCGGGACCTGGGAGCAGCGACCGCATCCGTTCACGCGACGGAGGCGCCTCCGTCGTAAACAGAACGTCCAAGCAACAGAATTCCGTCCCCAATGAGGTCGCCGGAAATTGGTACATTGGAAATGCGAGCGTGCCGAACGTGACCTCGCTCTTTCCAGGTGAGGGCAGATGCCAGAGTTGGTAGTTGTAGTACTCGGTGTGGGCCTGCCAGACGACGATCAGCTGATCGCCATCGTCCGCCTTTCGGACTCCATAGCCAAATGTCTCCCGAAGCACGATCGTTTCTGCGGGAATCTTGAAGGCGCCCAACATCGACTGAAATTCCAATCGACTCGCGGGGCGTTGCGTCGGCGGATCCGCCATGCGGTACGCGTTATAGTGGACATGCGCGGGCGCCCGCAGCCATTCGGTCAGCGGAACTTGGGGCCGCTCATGCAACTTTCTCAACAACGCGTCGGCTCCGGACTGCGGCGCTTCTGACTGATCCATGCTTCCCCCTTAATCCTTTACGAACATTCCTCGCTACAACCCTGGTCGCTTTTCGGCTGTGACTACCACCTTGATGGATTGATCCGCGCGCCGCACGTCAAGCTGCAACGTTTGTCCTGCATCCACTTGGCAGAGGCGCTTGATATCGCGCTCGGTTTTGGCACCGGACAACGCCGAGCCGTTACACCCTACGACATGATCACCGACTTTGAGTCCGGTCTTTTCAGCTGCCAGACCGCTTCGTAACTCACGCACCAGGTAGAAGCGCGCCGCTTCCTCCTCCTGCAACTCCCAATTCGCGCCAATGCGCCCCGACCCCAGCAGGCCCGTCTGGGACCCAAAGCGGGCAAGAATCCGGTGGATGATCAGGCGCGCGGAGCTTTCCGGATCCTCGGTCGTCAGATCGGTGAGATGCCCTTCGCCGCTGAATAAGAGCACACCCGTCTCGACGTCGATCATCCGCAAGGCCAACGAGACGCTATGCGTGCGCTCCTGTTCGCGCCGTTCCCATTGCTGCACCTCTCCCACGATGATGGCTTGCGCACCGAGCAATTTACCGACCTTCAGGACATTCGTATCGTCGCCATGTGTCAGTTGAATCACTTGCTCCTTCAACACTTCATCCAGCTTGGCTCGCTCCACCATGTGGACATCCAAATCCAGCATGAGCGTCGTGACGATGCCCGCCACGCGTGATCCGGTTCCCCGAACACCAGACGCATCTTCGAAGAGCATGACCGCCATGGTCCGATACCTGTCGAACGTTTTTCGGCTGATGGGCCCATCTCCCGACACGATGGGTTCAGGTCTGGCCGCCCTTCCATTTTGCATCGAAGGTACCCCGACGGTTGCACAGGCGCGCCGTCTCTGTAAGATTGCGACCGGTGGACCCCAAGCGCAGAGTTCATCATTAATGAGGACCACATGCTGCGGATATTCGCGCTGATCGGATACGATGTTCGTGAACGGATAGATGATGCAACCCCCGATCCACACCGAGATCGGGCAGTAGCCCAGCTCATACAGCCATTGTTTTCTGGCTGTGAACGAATACTCCCAGACCAGCATTCGTCCATCATCGCGAAGCACTCGATCGGGGTACCCGATTGCGTCAAGGATCTGCGCTTTGGTCATGGGAACGGCAAGTCGATCCAGCTTGGCCTCCGATTTAATGATCGTGTAGCCCACGCCACAGCCGGAAAACAACGCCGAGACCATAAGTGTGAAAGCCAGTCCGAGCACGGGGCGAGGGCGCGGCAGACCACCTGCAAAGGATCGCATGCAGTGAGCGTAACACCCTGCGCGGGAGGCTTCAATGGAGATGTCGACAAGTCAGCACAAAAAAAACACCGGGGTCAATTGCAGGACGGGTCGAACGGCATATCTGCGTAGTGCTGATAGGCGTCGCCGAGCGTGAGCAGAATATCTCCCCAGACTCGTGCAGGCTCTTTCTCGAACACCAGCTTGGAGTCAGCTGGCAGCTTGATCCACGAGCCAGTTTTCATTTCGCTTTCCAGTTGGCCCGGTCCCCAACCCGTATACCCCAGATAGGCGCGGAAGGATTCTTTGGTGCCGACACCGGTGAGAATACGTTCGACCACGCCTATGTCGCCACCCAGGCAAACTCCATTGAATACGTGGTGCGCGTTTTCCGGAAACTCGTCGCCCCGGTAGAGCAACATGACATAGTTTGTCTGCACGGGACCACCAGCATAGAGCACATGGCCGACCCCTTCAATGATGGGCACCTGCGGCAAGGCCTCGGAAATAGACATGGCTGTCGGCCGGTTGACCACGACGCCTAATGCGCCCTCTGGCCCATGTTCGCACAGTAGCACAACAGTCTGGCGGAAGTTCGGATCGCGCAGACTCGGGGCCGCGATGAGAAAGATGCCTTTGCTGAGTTGAATATCCATACCCGAATCCTACCGTGCCTGCAGGGCTCACGCAAGCACTGCGATCAAACTACCATGGAATAACCGACAGGGTATCATGCTTTGTAGAGAGCGGAGCGGCGGTCTCGCAGCAGATCGTTGTAGCGATTTAGACTCTTGTTTCGTGCTTCGGCCGGATCAATGCCGACGATCACGAGATCGTCCCTGTTATGAGGAGCCCGATACTGAATGTCACCCTTGGGAGTGACGACTTCGCTATAGCCGATGTAGGTCAGCTGGTCTTTCCCCCCGCGAGCTTCGCTGCCGATACGATTGCATGTGACGGCAAAGACACGATTCTCTAGGCATCGGACCGGCATGGAGTCGGGGCAATTCGGCAGAACGAGATTCGATGGATGGCAGATAATGTCAGCCCCTTGCACGGCCAACGAGCGGGCGGCTTCCGGATAGTACCAATCGAAACAAATCATCACACCGATCTTCGCCAACCCAATATCCCATACCTGGAATCCGGAATCGCCCGACGTGAAGAACAACGTCTCTTCATAATAGAGATGTGTCTTGCGATAGCAGCCGAGGAACCCGGTTGGCCCCACGACGACGGCAGAATTGTAACAGCCGTTTGCAGCTTTCTCTGGGAGGCCGGCCACAATGTGCATTCGGCGTCGTTTGGCGATCTCTACCAAGCGGCGTGTGGTCTGGCCATCAGGCACTGGTTCGGCGAGGTGCTGCACCTCTTCCTGCGAGACGAACTGGTACCCTGAGGCAAAGAGTTCAGGCAGCACGATGAGATCGGCCTCTGCCTGTTCCAGCTTGGCCGTCACGGCGTCGAGATTCTTGGCGACTTCGCCAAACTGTGGATCATATTGATAGAATCCAACTCGCATCTTCCTCATGTCCCAGAACAACACGGGCAGGGACTCTTCCCTGCCCGTTTCTGAGCGAATGACCATCAGCTTAGAGCTGTCAATTGTTTACTCGTGTGGGGCTTCAGACAGGTGCGTGATCGCGCTTTCAGCATGCTGGGTGGCCACGTCAGCATGACCAGCCTTGCCATGCTCAATCGCCTCTTTCAGATGCTTAATCGCTTCGACCAAATGCGGGTTGTCGCCTCCCAACTTAGCATGGTTCAGCGAGACTTGCGCATGTGTCACGAGTACATCGGCATGACCCTGCTTGCCGTGGTCCACCGCTTCGTTCGCGTGCGCGATGGCTTTTTTGACGTGTATTTCGTAGGACGGTTGGGCGCTCAGCATGGGCACACTAACGAGCGCCCCAATCGCAATCACAACGAACGCACTGCGACGGATATTGATGGTCATCTTTACCTCCTCCGTGGTTAGAATTCGCTGCTCGACTAGAGCGCGATCACTCGTGAATGCACCTAACACAGCGTTCCGCAGCCTGTCAAGAAGGCCTAGCGGTCGGCACTGGTATGATTTCAATCCAGCAGCTCCATAATTTCTTCTACAGACCACACATGGTCCGAAACCCCAGCCGCTATAGCTGGCGTAACCCTGAGTGCCTGATTGATCCGCGCAAAGTTGTACCACATGAAAGTCAGATTTAAGAAGTGAATGTGATTGGCAACTTTCTTTGAGTGAGCATTGGTTAAACGAGTAAAACGTCGGTTCATCATGCGAATGGTCAGGTTCATCCGTTCTGCATAGCTTGTAGAGACATGAGCACCATCAGGGTTTCCCATCACGCGATGGGTCCGAGTGCCACAGCACTGAGCGGGACTATAACGTGTCGTCGCGCCCTCTTGTGGCAGCGTGGTGTACAGCTTTTCAAGCATCGCATAATCGATCTCAGATCCGAAGGGACTCTCTACGGCCTGTAGGTAAGGCTTGTGGCCGTCGGTCGTCAGTTGCACCCGATGAGCCAAGCGCGAAGCCACGTCCTGCATGAATTTGTTGGCATAGTGCGCAGAGCGTTCCCCGACCAGCCAGGAAATCATCAATTTGGTATCGGGGCAAAGTGCGGTCCACGTCCACACACTTCCATAGCCAAATTTACCCTTGAATTCTTCCGGTAGGTTCTTGTCCTTGGCATAACAGAACGACCATACCTCATCAGCCTGGACACGTTTACACGGAAGAGCGCGGAGCTTCTCATCTTGGTAACGACCACAGGCGGTTCCAAGATCGCCGAGGAACCTCAGGATCGTTTGCTTCGTAACTCCTGTCATGCGAACGACGCTATTGATACTAGCCCCTTCGACAAGAGCAGAAACGATCTGAACACGTCGATTAATCGAAACTTTATTCATGTCTCTACCCCCTTGACTTCTTTTGCTCTAGCGGGTACATTATGCGTGAGCGCTCTCGCATTGTCAAGGGGCTAAAGAAACGAGTTTGTTTGGGGGTGGTTGGTTGACAATCCGTGAGCGCTCAGGCATAGTCACGCATATGAAAGATAAAAATCCCCATGCAGTTGCTCTTGGAAGAAAAGGGGGACTTAAAGGCGGGATGGCGAGGGCTGCCAAAATGACTCCTGAGGCACGCCAGGACAGCGCTCGAAAAGCCGCTATTGCCAGATGGAGAAAGGAAGAGGAAAATGGAATCGTCGGAGACACCGGGAACGCCGAGGTCGATCCACTTTGATCCACCGGGTGACTATCCCCAGCTAGTGGATCTTCTCAGAAAAATCAAAAAGGAGAGACAACGAAACCTTTTTGTTCTAGGGTCTAACCGAATTGGGTACGGGACTACGGATCAGCTCTACACTTGGAAAAAAGAGATCAGAGAAGCCGCCCAAGGAGGGCCTGGACATTCTGATAGACTCGCCTGGTGGAAACCTTAGCCAATGTTATGTTATTGGTAGACTCCTTTCACGATGGGTCGATGAGTGGGTGGCGCGTGTACCACAGGTAGCAGCAAGCGGGGCGACATTAATTTGTCTGGGGTCGTCTTCTGTTGTCATGTCTGACATCGTACAGGGAAGTCCCTTGGACCCGCAGGTAATCAGCAAGCGGTTGGAGAAATTCTTTGAATACGAAAGACAATCCCCCTTGGAAGCCTTTCAAGCTACGCGGCATTTGAGGGAATATGCCCTCGAATCATTGGATCTTTTTATGGATTTTCTCAGCGAGAAAAAGATTGCCCCACGGACCGCTATAGAAATAGCAACCAATTTAGCTGTGAGTCTTATTAATCCGATCCTTGAACAAATCAATCCTTACGATCTGGGGATTTTTTCATTGGATAACAAGGTGGCCTTGGAGTACTGCAAGCGGGTCAGCAACCCGCGAGATACTCGCAAAAGAACCCAGCGAGGAGTAAACGTGAAGGCCCTTGTTAAATATTATCCTGCGCACGAGTTTGTCATTGACTGCGAGGAAGCGAAGGACCTGGGATTCGATGTGCAAGAGCCGGAACCGACCGTGGACGTACTTTTCGCCGATTTATGTCCACGCTTGGACAAGATGAAATGCGTTATAGGGTTGGTGACGTAATTCAGAATAGAAAGGTATAAGATTATGAAAGAATCAAACCGGCGAGAGGGCTTGGCACCCGCCACACACGTGGAGAAAAAGAACCTAAAGGAGAGAATCGAGCACTCGGAAAAGCGTGTACGCGAATTTCTTGAGGAGAGGGATGCGGATAAAGATTCTAATTCCGCTCCAACTCAATCTGGATCACGATGATTTGCCTTTCTTTTTACTCCCTAGCGAACGCTTCTTTCTTTTTCTACCTCGATGTTTGCTAGGGGTTAGGGGTTCTCCAATAGCAGCTTCGACCACGGAACGGGCAAGCAAGTTGGGATCGTTGGGGTTCTTCTTTAGTTTCTTCAGCATGCCCCATCATACAGAAGCCCACTTTCCTTGTCATCCATCGACTATTTCAAATCATACCAGTGCCTAGCGGTCTGGTCGAAACCGAGAATCTGTTGGAGCCCTTGAAAATCTTTCTCGACCGGGCAGGCGAAGTCCCGACTCCATTCCCACCATGACCCTGGGTAGTTTCTGATCTTCTGATAGCCCACGAGCTTGAGTATGAAATAGAGCCATGCCGATCGAACCCCACCGGTACAGTAGCAAACCAGTTCCTGACTGCTCTGGATTCCTTTGTCTTCCAACATTCCTTTGATCGTATCCAGGTCCTTGATCGTCGCATCTTTGTTTAAAAACCCATTCCAGGCCACGTGCATCGCTGACGGAATGTGTCCCGACCGTGGAATACCGGAGACCTCTTTCCCCAGATACTCTTCAAGACTCCGTGCATCTAGAATGGCGGTGTGTTGATGCGGACGCCGGACGATTTCTTTCAGGTCGTCTTTTGTCATTGCCAGACTCTTTACCGGTTGCGCCTTGAAGGTCCCTGCGACGGGAGTCACACTCCCATGCTCGAACGGCCGTTTCTCCGCTGTCCACCTCACCCACCCACCGTCAAGCACGCGGAGCTTCTTGTGCCCCAGGTAGTCCAGCATCCAAAACATCCGTCCTTCGTCGCCCCAGTTATCGAACGGATTGGAATAGATGACCACATCGCAGTCTTGGTTGATCCCAAGCCGCCGAAGAATCTGCTCGATCTGGCCGTGATCCGGATTGAGAAGCCCCTTCGGCACGGCATTCGGATCGCTGAACTCATGCCAGGTGGAATGCACGGCGCCGGGGATATGCCCGCCGAATTCATACGCCGCCTTGCCACGTACGTCGATGATGACCAGGCCGGATTGCCCCAAGCTCTGCTGGAGAGTTGCAGTATCAATAAGCAACGGGTGTTTCATGCCGTTCTTTTCTGGTTTGAGCAGTCCGCGATCAACTATCAGCCCTCAGCTCCGGCCTTACAACTTAACCCATCTGGCTGACGGCTGATGGCTGACGCCTGATCGCTCTCACTCAGCGCCGCCGCAAGCGCACCGGACAGCGGAAACTCTCGCTCGTAAACCACAAATCGGTACGGATCGGTTCCTGTCAGCCCATAATTCGCTTGCAGCATCTCGTGCTGCCCATCGGTCAGAATGTGGTACTGCACCCGTGTCTTCAGAATCAAATCCTCGGCCTTCTCCGGGATTCGATAGACAAATTGGTATTCACGGCTCGCCAAGGGCAACAGCCGATTATCATACAGTTCCACAATCACCGGTTGCCAGAGAATCCAGCGCCCCATCGTGGAGGTCTGGTGATCGAGCACACGCCCCTGCTTATTCTCGACGGAAAACTCGATCGTGAAGTGCCGATCGGGATCGCCGGTGGGAATCTTGTGACCGGCTCCCGCATTGATCAACGTGAGCGTGAACTCCACTCGATCACCTGGCTTGGGCGAGGGAGTATCGGCCTTCACCTGAACTGCTACGGCCCGCTTGATCATGTCGGGATCGTGCCCGCCCCGCCACAGATGTTTCCGGCCCCGACGGATCGGGCTGTTGATCGCCACCGGCCGGTCGATTGCCGGCATATGGCAACTCTGGCAAATGAAACCACGCTCCTGCATGAAGAACTTTCCTTCATACTCCGCATACGTCCCGCAAGGACCCACATTGTAGAATTGGGCCGGGCCGGACACGACGCTATGACAGCGATAGCACACCTGGGAGGTGCGGAAATTGGGGTCGAACTTCGTGGGGTGCGGAGCGGCTGAATCTTCGAACGGCCCAAGGATAACCCCATCCCGCACATGACAGGCGGCGCACGTAACCGATTCCTTCTGGTACTCGGCATCGTAGTATGGATTCGGCTCCTGCAATGCTTTTTCCACTCGCCCGCGCGGAATGTCCTTGATTAGGGTCGGCTGCTGATTCTCCAGTGGCGTGTGGCAATTGAGACAGACCCAGATGTTCTTGTCTTTCTTCCAATAGGCTTGAAAGAACGGATCATCATAGGCATGGGCATGGATGCTGCTCTTCCATTCGTCGTAGATTGCTCGATGGCATTGTCCGCAGGACTCGGCCTTCAAGCTGGTGAGCCCCTCCGGGACTTTTTGAAACGGAATTGCGTGGGCGTAGTCCGATCGCAGACCGAAGATCACCACTGGCTTAATCTCGGTGTAGTATAGATATGTCGTGCCAAGCAGCACGACAGCGGCAATTGCGAGTTTGACCCCGAGCTTCATGAATCCAACAGAGCTTGAATGTGACGATCAACTGAAGCGGACAACGCCGTCAGATTGTAGCCGCCTTCGAGCGACGAAAGAATGCGACCCTTCGCATGGCGTTTGGCAATTCCGGCAACAATTCCAGTTAATTCCGCATACCCTGCTTCAGTCAGCCCCATGCTGGCCAGCGGATCGTCTTTGTGCGCATCGAACCCGGCTGAGACGATGACGAACTCCGGCAAGAAGTCATCGGCTGCCGGCACCAATATCTTTTGGAAGATCGCGCGATACTCGTCGTCCCCCTCGCCGGCTTCCATCGGCACATTAATCGTAAACCTTTCCCCGGCGCCCTTCCCTCGCTCCGTAGCCCGACCGGTTCCCGGATATTGCGGGTACTGGTGTGTACTGAAAAAGAATACGGAGGGATCCTCCTCAAAACTATGCTGCGTGCCGTTGCCGTGGTGAACATCCCAATCCACAATAAGAACACGCGAGAGGCCATGTATCTTCTGCACATATCGTGCGGCGATCGCCACATTATTGAACAGGCAGAAGCCCATCGCCCGACCAGCTTCGGCATGATGACCCGGAGGCCGGACCGCACAGAAAACATGCTCAACTTGTTTGGTCATGATCGCATCAACAGCGGCCAACACCCCACCTGCCGCCAAGTATGCGGCGGTCAATGAACCAGCCGACATCGAGGTGTCTGGATCGAGCGACACTCGACCATTCGTTGGCACATTTTGACTGAGGGCCGCAACATAGCCGGGCGTGTGAACCTGTGTGATCCACTCATCTTCGGCTTTCCGTGGTTCGATCATAGTCAAGCGAGCCGCCGTCCCGCTCTGCTCCAACCGTTGTATGATGGCGCGCAACCTGTTCGGCGACTCAGGATGCCCAGCTCCCATGTCATGATCCAGATAGGCTGGATGGTACACAAGGCCCGTCCTACCCATAAGATACTCCATCTCACTTGCCCAGCAGGACACTCAAAATGGCTACTCAGCGAAGCCATAGCGAGCGAGATGCCGAGGCGTACTTCTCAGTACATTGGGGCGTTGCGCGACGCGAGAACAAAACTGGCAGACTTGTTCAGCGTCCTGCCGAATCGTAGCATGCAGGAAAGAGCATAGACAATCCGAGGAAACACGTGCTACGGTCGTGTACGCACTCATTCAACCAGGAAGCAAACATGCCGAATCCACGCATTGAGCCACTCAAGAATGTCCTAGCCATAGACCCAAACGACGAGGTGGCCTGGTTCGGTCTCGGGAAAGCCTATATGGACGATGGGAATTTTGATGAAGCCGCCAAGGTCTTGCGGCAATGCATAACCGTGAAGCCCACCTATTCAGCCGCGTACTTGGCCCTGGCCCAGTCACTCCTGAAACTTGACCGGATCGACGAATGCCGCACCGTCTGTGAAACCGGCATCGACGTCTCCACGAAGAACGGCGACGCGATGGTCACGAAGAATTTTGAATTGCTGAAGGGATCGCTTCCTTCCTAAACTATCTGAGAAGTTGTGTGCCCATCCGCCCAGTGCCGGTCGTAAAATTGGTGCAGCCAGACAAATGCAAGTGGTTGATCAACGGCTCTGACAAACCTATAGACAAAAATGTTACCTCTCATCGAGTTCATATTCCACCCCGATGACATCTCCATCATTACCTTGGTGAGTTCTCGGGTGAGTTCTCGAAACCAGTGAACTCGAACCTTGACACTCTTCCCCAAAATATTTCCGAAATGATGAAAGCAAAGCCCTCGAATGGTTCTCGCCATAGTTGTGTCGTGAGCTGCACTATCCCAAAGCAAACGGTGTCCTTCACCGATACCTATTCAGCTTTAGTTACTAAGTCGACCCGCTGGGATTTCCTAAGAATTTCCTGTCTGAGTCTATTTCTGAGTCTATTTTTGTGACGAAATGTTTCTATCGCATGTTGAGACCACAGCCTTGAAGCATCAGCTCTACCAAAACCCACATGGAGGCTTAGTAGGTACGCATGAAATTTTTCATCGTGGCTGGAAACTCCCCTATTGCATTCTTAACCGGCAGGAACAGTAACTAGATCACTGGGTCGTGGGGTCGGGAAGATGTTTCTGGAAGGAATATGACCGCGGGTGGTAGCGTCCCTTTGCCCGAAGATCGAACAGTGCACAACCGAATGATGTTTTTTCATCCCAGTGCCTGCTACATAATCTGCCGAAACATATCCTGCTGTCGCTCGCTTAGTAGCGCCGATGCAGTGGGATTCTGAACGAGCACACGCACTCGTGGTTGAGTTTGTTGGTGTTTGCTCCGCTCGATCACTTCGACGTTCGCTAGCCTGATCGCCGCCTTCGATGGAAGCGGTTCGACGTCCCAGAGTGAGATCAGCACGGCACTAAGATGTCGCAGTTTCGTCAGTAACACCGTCGCTGATCCAGCCAAGGCTTTCAGATCCAGCCAAATCTGTTCCCGCCTGTTCGTTCTCGTTCCCTGCAAATCAGCCCGCGGGATCGAGATACTCAAGATCAAGGGATCGCGATAGTCGACGAGCTGTTTAGCCTTCTGTTGGATTCGCGCTAGTATCCGGTGAATCAAGATAACGCCGCGATCCTCTTCTGCCCCCTGCTCCTCATCAAGCACGATCCCACGGAGAGGGAGCCGCCGCCGTTCCGCCGACCCAACCATCGTCGTCACCTCAACAAAAAACCGCTCGCGTCCCAGGTGACATTCAAGATCTGGGGTGCGGGCTTGTGACTCCGGTAGAAATGTGACTCGGGCGCTGACACGGATCAGTTGCGTCGCCAGCTCCAATTCCGTCAGTGCAGATTCCCGAACGCCAGGATCATAAAGGGTGAGGCGATGGAGGAGTCGTCCCAGCCGAAGGTGACTCGACTGATCGGCACAATGCCGATGGAGCATGTTCCATTGGTCTTCGAGAATGTGAGCGCGGCCTTGCTCCGACTCTCGCTGCCAGGGCACGACAGGCGCACCATGGCTTTCCCGGAGGTGGGAGTGGAGCTTCACCGTTCGCCGTGACCGCCACCGCGACATTTCTTGCTCTCACAATTTGTTCATTGATTCATCGGACCATTGCCTCAATAATGAAATGGAGCACTCGTCAATTGTCCATGAGAGATGAACGCCGCCTCACACATAACGATTTCTAGACCGGCTCAGTACCCACGTCGTCATTCCATGACTGACCTAAGACTTCCGGCTGTCGCTTGCTGATCTCATTGTATACTTCATCCAGCCATCGGCTGGCGAAGCCGAGCACATCACGGACGAATGGCTATTCCCCGGGCCTTCCAAAAGAGGCTTGACAACATTCTCGCTATATTGGTATACTGATAATGGTTCTCATAATCGTTTAAAGAGATTGCTATGTACGTTTGCTTGTGCAAAGGGATTAAGGAGTCGGATATCCGTGAGGCCGGACGAGCAGGCCTCGTGATTCCCTGTCAGCTCAAGTCCAAGTTCGGGTTCGGGTTCAAGCAGAACGGCTGTTGCGGCCGCTGCGCCAAGAACCTCCGCGAAATTGTCGAAATTGCCGTTCAGGGAGCAGTGGTTTCTTGTCCCATCACTGCAAACCGGTAACCCTTCAGCCATTTGCAACACGAATCCGTTCGAATCCACGCCAAAGCTCTATGGATTCAGAGGGAAAACGCTGGTCGACAATCGACACTGACGCGCTGTCGGTGCGCTGTGCCTTTACGGTACGGAGTTATGGGAGGACGCTGCCCTAATGAGCTTAGCGATGTCGGCTACGCGTTGGCCTAAGGCCTTGGCATCAACCAGTTCCTTGTTATCGATCCCCGGACTGTCACCTTCTGTGGTAGCAGAGGCTCCGAATGCCCCACCCCCGCTGACCACGATCATCTGATTGCCCAGCATCGCGGCAAGAATGGTCAACATTGTGATTTCCTTGCCGCTGGAGACCTGTCCCCCGGTGGCGAAGGCTGCCCCGACTTTGTTTTTCATCCTGAACTCGGGAAAGACCCCGAACTTGAACTGCCAGTTGTCGAAGAAGGTCTTGACCTCTCCCGACATGTTGGACCAGTAGACCGGCGAGCCGACGACCACGGCGTCGGTGGAGAAAAGATCCTCTGCTGTAACCTGTCCGACTCGCTTGAGTAACACCTCAGTCCCTGGGACTGACTTGGCACCATCAGCCACCGCCTCTGCCATCCGCTCCGTATTTCCGGAACGAGAATGATACGTCACCAGGATCTTGACCGGTAGCGAATTCTCTTCCGCCCAGGACCAGGCGGAATAATCGTTACAGAGGATCGCAAAGACAAGTGCGGCAGTGCGGACAACTCTTGTGATGTTCATGGCAGGGCGCTACGGGGGACAGATCCGTTGATCTTCACAACTTCAGTACTCACCCACATGGTACAGTGGAAGAAAGGAATCACCAGGGAGGGCAATACTACCTAGCGCCGAATCGCCTCTTCTTCCATGTGCTCTTCAACCGACACCTCCGTCAATGTCCCGTGGTGGTCACAGCGATGGCAGCGGATCCGCCACTCTTCTATCCATTTTTCTTGAACATAGGACTGACGGCACTTGGGGCACACGAAGACCCCCTTCTTATAGAGCACCCTGCGCTTTTCCTGCATAACATCCTCGTCCTCTTCCAAAAAGCCACATCGAGGATGGCACATCGTCTGTCGGGATTGCAAGGTTTACGAGGAGGAAAACCGCCCAGTCCCACTACTCCTGGAGCACTTTCTTGACTCAGCATAACCTGACCGTTACGATGTGTTCATGCGCCTCGGAAACCTCCTGGTTGGTCTCGTATCTATTTCGATTGTCGGATTGACCCTGGGAGAAACGACGTCTGTGAGCCTGGCCTCGGATGCCAGACTGATTCCGATCCACACCCCCTCAAGCATCATCATCCAGGCTGAGATTGCCGACACACCTCAAAAACGCGCCATCGGCCTCATGTTCCGAGATCACCTGAAGAAGGACCATGGGATGTTGTTCTTCTTCAGCGAACCGCAAGCCTGGACGTTTTGGATGAAGAACACGAAGATCGCCCTCGACCTCATCTGGATGGACGGCAAGAAACGGGTCATTCACATGGAGCGATATGTCCCGATATGCACCAGAACCGATGACTCCTGCCGACAATATCGGTCGAATGGTGATGACGCGATGTTCGTGTTAGAAATCGCCGGCGGAACGGCGGATGGATACAAGATCGAGATGGGATCAAAGCTGCAGTTCGCCCAGCCGTAATGCGTTCCTCCGTCAGTCGCTCGGTATCATGATTTTTCCTGCCAAGAGCGAACGCGACGCGTGATGATGACTCCGTCCACCCGTTCAATAGCTTTCAGCACACGGTTTAGATGAACCGTGTCGGCAATCTCCACGACAAAATCGAGCTCCGCCTTGCGGTCTTCACGCGTGATGATCTCAGCTTGACTGATATTCGCATGACATTCGGCAATGGCCGAGGAGACATTCGCCAACACCCCGGTCTTATCCTCGGCAACCACGGCAATTTTTACGGCATGCTGACTGGGTGTAGCGATATCCCACTCCACTTCCACCAACCGCTCTCGATCATAGTCCAGCGCTTCCAAGTTGGGACAATCGACTGCATGGATCATCAGCCCTCGCCCACGGGTGATATACCCCAAAATCCTGTCACCAGGCACCGGATTGCAGCAGCGGGACAGCTGCATCAACAAATCCCGCGCCCCCTTCACCTGGACGCCCTTCTCCCCGCCTTTGCCGGTGGGGGCTTTGGCAGGACTGACTGGCTTTGACGGGGCCATCACGCCACCGGACACGGGAGCGACCAGCCTCCCGACAATCTGGGCCGTCGCCACATGCCCAAATCCGACTGCTGCAGCCAAATCCTCGGCAGTCTCATACCCCTCTTGTCGGGCTATCTCAAGTAGTTGATCAGACTTGAACACTTGTGCCGGCGCCAATCCATGGCGCCGCAACTCCGATTCCATCAAACGACGGCCAATTTCGAGGCTCCGCTTCTGCTCTTCAGATTTGATCCAATGCTTGATCTTGGTCTTTGCACGAGACGTGCGAACGAATTTGAGCCAGTCCTTGTGGGGAGTCTGGTTGGGCAACGTCAGAATTTCGACTGTGTCTCCACTTGCCATCTGATGCTTCAGCGGCACAATCTTTCCATTGACCTTGGCGCCCACGCAGTGGTCACCCACCTCGGTATGAATGGCGTAGGCAAAATCGACCGGCGTTGCTCCCTTCGGCAACTCTTTCACCATGCCCTTAGGCGTGAATACATACACAACGTCATGGAATAGTTCGAGTTTGACTGAGTCCATGAACTGCCGGTTGTCCGGCAAATCCGTTTGCCATTCGATGAACTGCCTCAGCCAGCCAAAGGCCTTGCTGTCTTTGTTATCGACGTGCCCTTGTTCCTTGTATTTCCAATGGGCGGCGATCCCATACTCGGCGATCCAGTGCATCTCTTCAGTCCGAATCTGGAACTCGACATGCTCGCCTTTTGGGCCCACAACCGTGGTGTGCAGCGACTGATATAAATTGGACTTGGGAATGGCAATATAATCCTTAAACCGACCCGGGACCGGACGCCACAGGGAATGGATCACGCCCAAGAGCGCGTAACAATTCATCTTGCTATCGGTGATGATCCGCAACGCAGTGAGATCGTAGACCTCTTCAAACGAGATCGACTGTTTGTTCATCTTCTGGTAAATGCCATAGAGATGCTTGGGCCGGCCGTAGACCGCCCCGACCAGCCCGTTTTCCGCCAGAGCCTTCTGAACGAGCGCGCTCACTTCCTGAATATACTGTTGCCGATCCTCGTCCCGTTTCGCGACGCGCACACGCAACGTCTCATAGACATCCGGCTTAAGGTGCTTCAAGCACAGGTCTTCGAGTTCGTTTTTGACCCAATCGATCCCGATGCGATTAGCTAAGGGAACATAGATCTCCAACGACTCCTGGGCGATTTCGTGGCGCTTGCTCTCACTGAGATGCTCAAGCGTACGCATGTTGTGCAGTCGATCGGCGAGCTTGATGATGACGACGCGAATGTCGTCCGCCATCGAGAGCACCATCTTGCGGAAGTTTTCGGCTTGTTTCTCTTCGGAGCTCTTGAAGGTGATTTTCCCGATCTTAGTGACGCCGTCGACGAGATGGACCACCTCTTTGCCGAATTCCCGTTCGAGTTCATCAGCCGTCGCCACCGTGTCTTCCAGCGTATCGTGGAGCAGCCCGGCCACCACCGCCACCACATCGGTTTTGAGCAGAGTCAACACGCCAGCCACCGCGACCGGATGTTGCACATAGGGCTCTCCTGAACGCCGCGTCTGGCCCTCATGGGCCTTGGCGGAGAACTCGTAGGCCTTGCGGACGATACCGAGATCAGCATCCGGCTGGTAACTCCGAATTCGGCCCAGCAACTTATCGATGTCGGTGACTGTTTCGTACACCATAGGTCCGCTACTCACTAGCCGTGGGACGCATGTCGCGGATACGCAACTGAATTCGATCAAGCCCGTTCCAATGGTTCAACTCAGGAGTAAACGCCACATCCACGGGAGTCCTGAGCGAGAGGCCCTGCTCTTCTAGGGATTTCATGCCAAACCCGATACTGTCGAAGGGGAGTGACCGCCCCTGCCGGAGCATCAACTTGAGATGCTTCTTGCCCACGACGCGGGCATTCATAATCTCAAGTCGTTTCCCCGCGAACATGGGCTCCGGATTGCCAGCCCCGAAGGGCTGCAACGCGTCGATCTCCAGAAGGAGGCGAAGCGTTACTTCATCCAACCTCACTTCAGAATCGACGTGAAGCGTGGGAACATTTTGAGTGGCCTGGTCCCATGCACCCACCACCGCGGCAAACCGCTCGGAAAATTCCGAAAGTCGATCTTCATGAATGGTCACCCCAGCCGCGCTGGAATGCCCACCGAAGGCCACGAGCAAATCGCGACATGACGCCAAGCCCTCATAGAGATCAAATCCTGGAACGGTGCGGGCAGACCCCTTGCCGATCCCCTGCTCATTAATGGCAATCACAATAGTTGGCCGATGAAAGCGCTCCATGAGACGCGCCGCCACAATCCCAACCACCCCAAGATGCCATTGCCGAGATGCCAGCACGATGGCACTGGGCACTTCACGTGCTTCTACCTGGACAAGAGCCTCCTGCATGATCTCAGACTCAAGCTGCTGACGAGCTCGATTCAATTGTTCAAGCTGTTCGGCAAGATGCTTCGCTTCCGATTCAGATTCCGTCGTGAGCAACTGGACCCCTTTGATCGCATCATCCAGACGCCCTGCCGCGTTCAACCTGGGGGCGAGCTTAAATGCGATCGTCTCCGCCGTGCAGGCCCTGGTCACCCCAGACACCTGCTTCAACGCTCTGATGCCGCACCGCGCCCCGCGTGAGAGTTGTGTCAAACCTTCACGCACAAACGTGCGATTCTCATCCTGCAACGGCACCACGTCGGCAATGGTCGAGAGTGCTACCAAGTCCAACAGTGAATCCAAGGGCACCGCCCCTAGCCCATACTTCGCCTGGTACGCACTGGCCACCTTGTACGCCAGGCCACCCGAGCACAACCCGCGGAACGGATACTGCGCGTCGCGCCGATGGGGATTCATCACGGCCAGAGCCGGAGGCATCTGCTCATCAGTCTGGTGATGGTCGGTCACGATGACATCAAGCCCAAGTTGATTGGCCAGCACAATCTCACGATGCGACGTAGTACCGCAATCCGACGTCACGAGCAACGTTACCCCCTCGACTGCTAGCTTTCGGATCGCGTGCTCATTGATTCCGTACCCCTCACGGAGTCGATGCGGCACATAGGCGCACACATTCGCGCCGAGCCCACGGAAAAACGAGAGGTAGATACTGGTCGCCGACATGCCGTCGACATCGTAGTCGCCATAGAAACAGACGCGTTCCCGCCGGCTCATTGCCTGATGAAGACGATCCACCGCCCGTTCCACATCTGGAATCAAAAAGGGGTCGTGCGAGCGGATGGGGGACATCCACGCGGTCGCTTGATCGAGGGTGGTCACGCCACGAGCGAGCCACAGCGAGGCCGTGGCCGATGAAATCGACAGCGCCTTGGCCAAGGCCGCCCGTTGTGTGGGATCGATATTGCGAAAAACCCAGCGCCTAGACTTCATCCTTGTCTCATCGTGGGCCTACGCCTTGTTGGGAGCTAACTCGTCGGGATTAACGGGGATGGTAATGGCTCCCCTCCACATTGTCAAACTGGTCACACCAAGACGAAACTATTGCCGCATAAGGGGAAATCTGCGAACGCTGGCGCTGCAGGGGGAATGCGGAGGAGGGTAAAAAATCAGCAAGGAGAACGCGAACAGATCATTCGCTATTCCCCTCCCTTTTGGACGTAGTTCTTGACGAATTCTTCAGCGTTCTTTTCAAGTACGCCGTCGATTTCATCGACGACCTTATCAATATCTTCCTTCAGCTTTTTCCCGGTTTCGACGACCTTGGGATTCGCATTAACCTCGTCCTTGTCCTGGGGCTCGCGTTTCGGCTCTTGCTTGCGCTCCTGTTTTTCCATTCGAGCACCTCCCCTGACTCGGGGCAACTCTCGTGTATCAACGCTACGCGTGACCCCTTACGATCACCTTACCCTAGAGTCATTTCAGCCGTCAAGCCAAGGCGGAACCCGTGAAGCGTCGCTCGTCTTTAGCTATTAGCCGTCAGCGTTCAGCAATCAGCACGGAGCTGAGAGCTGAATGCTGAACGCTTTCATATTTGCGCTTCACGAGATACGCGCTACAATTCTCGCCATCACACGATCAGTGAGACGATCAAGAGCGCCACGATATTGATGACCTTAATCATAGGATTCACCGCTGGGCCAGCCGTGTCCTTGTACGGATCGCCGACCGTGTCGCCCGTGACCGCCGCTTTGTGCGTATCAGTGCCTTTCAGCCCCTGCTCTTCAATGAATTTCTTGGCATTGTCCCATGCACCACCGCCGCTCGTCATCGAAATGGCGACAAAAAGACCGGTCACGATGCTGCCGACGAGGACGCCGCCGAGCGCCTGCGGCCCCAGGATCACGCCAACGAGGATCGGAGACACGACAGGAATCAAGCCGGGAACCATCATCTTTCGAATCGCCGCCTGCGTAACGATGTCCACGCAGGTGTCGTATTCAGGCTTCCCGGTTCCTTCCATAATGCCTTTAATCGTCCGGAACTGGCGTCGCACCTCTTCTACAACAAGACCGGCCGCCTGGCCGACGGCCTTCATGCAGAGCGCGCTGAAGATAAACGGCAGCATTCCGCCGAGAAACAGCCCTACCAACACAAACGGATTGGAAAGGTCAAAGGCACTTGCGGTACCCACCGTACTCCCCTTCGCGACTTCTCGTGAAAACTCGGCAAACAAGACCACGGCCGCCAATCCGGCCGAGCCGATTGCGTAGCCTTTTGTCACCGCCTTTGTGGTATTCCCCACGGCGTCGAGTGGGTCCGTAATATTCCGCACATCTTTGCCCAAATGCGCCATCTCGGCGATGCCGCCTGCATTGTCCGTAATCGGGCCGAACGCATCAATGGCGACGACAATCCCCGCCATCGACAGCATGGAGACCGCAGCCACAGCCACGCCATACAGGCCGCCGGAAGCCGCTCCTCCGCAAATCCAGAAGCTCCCGAGGATGGCCGCGGCAATCACTACCACCGGAGCGGCCGTGGACTGCATGCCCACCGCCAAACCCGCAATAATGTTCGTTGCATGGCCCGTTTCGCTGGCCTTCGCAATATCCTTCACCGGCACGTAGCTCTTGGACGTGTAGTAGTCGGTGATGAACACCAACGATAACGTTACTGCCAACCCGATCAGGGCAGCGATGTAGTAACTCAGCCCGCTCACGCCGCCCACGCCCTGCATGATCATCGAGGTCATCGGGTAGAACGCGACTCCGGCAATCCCTCCAGCCACAAAGAGGCCTTTGTAGAGAGCCGACATGATTTCACCGCCCGGACTCACCTTCACGAACAGAATACCGATAATCGTCGCAAAGATGGTCACACCGCCCAGCGCGAGTGGATAGAGGATCGGGGCACTGGTGCCCTTAAACAGTGAAAACGCCAATACCATCGCCGCCACCGTCGTGACCGCATAGGTTTCAAACAGGTCCGCCGCCATGCCGGCGCAATCGCCGACGTTGTCCCCAACATTGTCCGCAATGACTGCCGGATTGCGCGGATCGTCTTCCGGAATTCCCGCTTCGACTTTACCCACGAGATCGGCACCCACATCCGCAGCTTTGGTATAGATCCCACCACCCACACGGGCGAACACTGAGATCAAGCTTCCACCGAAAGCAAGGCTCAGCAACGCATGGATCGCCTTCTCCTGTCCGGCAATCGACAGAGCAATCGTATAGAAACCAGTGATCGCCAACAGCCCCAGCCCGATCACCAAGAGCCCCGTCACCGCCCCGCCACGGAAGGCGACGGTCAGCGCGGCATTCATGCCATTGTGCGCCGCCTGCGCCGTCCGCACGTTCGCACGGACCGCGATGAGCATGCCGACGTACCCGGCCAGCGCCGACGCACCAGCACCGATCGAGAAGCCGATCGCCGTCAAAATCCCGAACTTCTCTGACACGATCCCCGCCGCCGCCAGAACAACAAACAGCACAGCCGCCACGACACCGACGGTCCGGTACTGCCGATTCATATAGGCACTCGCACCTTCTTGAATGGCTTTAGCAATCTCTTGCATCTTGGCATTGCCAGGATTCAGTTTGAACACCCACATGGCCAGATAGAGGCCATAGGCAATGCCGGCCACCGCCGCAATCAACGCAAAGGTAATAATCGATGAGTCACGCACGGGATTCCCCCCTAGTGGTTGAACAATCTTCTTATGTCATACGGTGCCCGTGGCTTCAACCCATCAAAAGTACAAATCTGAGGAGAAGTCCACAGGGTTGCGCAGAGTCAAACTTGCAGCTAACTAGTCGAAAAGATGGGCCATTCTATACAAATGAGACGTGAGGATCAAGGGGATATACGAGGTACAGGCAAACGGTGTGGCATGAGGGAATCGGCGGTGACAACCGTTCTGGGTGAGCAAAGCTATAGGGCTGACGCCCGGCCCGGCAAGGAGGCATCGCCGTGACGCAGCTGGGCACGGCCCCGGCCGTTGCGTCACGCCGCTCGGGGAACGGCTGGAGGACTTCGTGCGCGAGCAGATCCGGCGCGGGATCCAGGCCGTGGTGGAAGAAGAAGTCACGGAGTTGTTCGGCCGGGCGAAGCAGGCCCGGCGGGACCCGATTGATGCGCCGGAGGGCTAGCGGAACGGGTATAGCCAGCCTCGGAAGCGCGCGATGACCATCGGCACGAGCACCGTGCGGCGGCCAGGGGTCCGAGGATTGACGGCGCGGTTCGTGCGCTGCGTGGTGCCGCAGGTCCCGCGGCGGACCAAGCAAGTGGGCGCCCGCTTCCCCCAACGGGATCTGCACGGGCTCGTCCTGGGGCGACGTCGAGTTGGCATTCCTGGGCTCGTGGGCAATGCCGCCCCGGTATCGCCAATCTCGCGGGTGTGCGGCTCACAGCTCAGTGGCACCTGCAATACGAGGCTTAGACCCACCGGCGGCTCGAGGAAACTGGAGGGCGTGGATAGGGATGGAGTCCGCATCCGTCGCGTCGCCTAGCAGGGGGTCGACACCTGGTTCCAGTTACCCACCTACGGATGAGACCTCGGAAACACAAACACATCGGACAAAATCTCTGGATCGTTCCTTGAGCCTCATCAATACCAATGGCTTCACAACGGTCGATGACTTGAGGCAGAAATTGTGCCATGACGCCTTCTTTGCAGACCGAGCACAGACTTGCTATAGTGCGTGGCGGAGTGACGGTCGATGGGACTTGAACCGAATTATATCATCATCGATGGGCAGAACTTCAGCAAGGCAAAGCTGGCTCTTGACAATCACGTCTATAAGAACTGCCAGATCGACGACTGCGACCTGTTCTACAGCGGCGGGCAGTACGAACTCCTCGATACGCACATCACCAATTCACGCCTCATTCTCAACCACCCCGCCAAGGGCATCTACAATGCCTTGCAGATCTTCAAGATGAAATCGCCTGGCTCGCGCATTATCTTCGAGTGAAGCGTATCTCTCCAGAACCGTATCTCGTGAAGCGTATTTTGTGAACAACGAAATACGAGCGACGAACGACGTTATTTAGTGACAGGGATATTCTCAGTCCGCTTGACGATTTTAATCGGTTGGAAGACGGGATCCTGCGAGCCTTTGGAGGATTCGGCTTCGACCCGCTGGAGAAATGACGCGGGGCCTGTGATGGGCCCGTAGTTGAGAGTGACGTCGACGTCGAATGTCTTCGTGTCCTTCGGCGTTGGGAATGTAAAAATTTCGACGCGCGTTTCTTCCGGCTTCAGAACGGTGTCTTCGAGGACCTTCGCCGCTTCGAAATCAAAAATGGTCATCTGGCCCTTGACATCCGCATAGGTCCGGCCATAGACCCGCTTGTCGGCAAAGACAATATTGAGATTCTTTCCTTTCACATCGAGATCCAAAACCACCGCAGCCCAAGCCGGGTGGGTCGTGGGTAAATTGTGCGGCACGAGGCTTTGGACCTTCACGGTGATGGTGGTCCTGTCTCCATCGATCTTGGTGTGAACATGCAGCTTCACGGCTTCTTGGCGAAGTTTGCCGATACGACCGGGGAACGTATGGTTCGCCGTCTTCCGTTTTTTCTCCCCGTTCGCCGACTCCCCGACCTGTTTGGGCATGTGGCAGCTCTGACACTCTTTGCCGGATTTGACCGCCTGACTTTGATCCCAGTTACCGAGAAGGTCGTTTGCCTTGCCTAAGTTTGCCGCCGAGGGAACGGATTCATGGCAGTTTAGACACAAATCGGACTTTCTGAACAACTCCAATTCTTTCGATTGGTGGGCGAGATTCTGCACAAAATCTTTATAGGGTCCATAGAACGTCTTGCTGCCGAGTTCGTATTTCGGCTCCGACGGCTGCTTGGTGCGATCGACCTGTTTGATCATATGACATTGCGCGCAGGCCACACCGTCCAGGGACGGGTCGCCTGACTTCGCTTCATCGACAAACAGCTGTGCCTGATCCGAAAACTCACGCACGTGCGGGGCATGGCAACGGAAGCACAAAGCCTTGTCTTTCCCTGCTGCGGAATTCCTGTAGGCATCGAGCGTGGCACGGAAGGCCGGTGAGTGAATCGACCGCGAGAGCGGTGAGGTTTCCCATTCTTCATAGACCCGCTCGTGGCAACGTTTGCATTTAGTGGAATGGGGAAAGGCTTTCTCGATGAGTGATTGAGACTTGGCATCTTGTGCCAGTGTGGGGGGATTCCCGTCGGTAAGAAAAATAAAACTACATGCCAAAGCTTTTGCAACAAATCCTACCACCTTCATGTACTTGGCTTGCCCCAAGATATCCGTTCCTTCCTTACAACGATTTGACGCGATAGGTCAGAATGCGCGGTTGCATATACTCATGAATGATTTTATTCGCCTCGTCCCGGTCTTTGTCGCTGCTCAACGTGGCAAGATACTTCTCCCTCAAGGCAGGTTCGGGGGTCGGAATGAGTGCATAGTTGAGGACCACCTCGACAGCCACAGGGATTGCTCCGTCCGGCATTGTCTGCGAGAACGGAACCTTCCTCGTATGCTCGCCCTTAATAAAGGGATCAGGAATGGGGCCGCGCAAAATCTTGTCAAAGGGTAAACCAAATTGTTTTGTCTCCTCGACGAGTACCTGGCCCTTTGCATCCTTCGTCGTGACTGTCAGGAAGAACTGTTTCAGCACCGGATCGCCGCCGGGAAAGCTGTGCGGGAGGTTTCCGATCTTCACGAGAGCGACCCCCTCCAGGGTGGCGCCGGTCCTTGTCACATCGATATCGATGCGCGGCATCCACTCAGCCTGGAGGTTACGATTCTTCAACAGGGTGCCAGGGTTCACCACGCCGCGAAACCAATGCCGGCCGATGGCTCTGGTCATGGCCCCATGTCTTGATGTCGAACTGCCGGTCGAGGGTTCCATATGGCAATCCTGACAGGTTGTGCCTTGGAGAATGTCTCCCGGCAGGTCCTTCTGTGTCACATCTTTCACTTTATCGAAATGGCACGAGGCACAAAAGTTTGCCTCACGGAACAGGTTCGACTGCTCAGCCGAATGAACCAGGTTCTCTTCCGGATCGGCGTAGGGCCCATAGAACACGGCCCCCGGTTGCACCTTGAAGGTCGGCGGCGGGTTCGGCGTTTTCTCCACCGCATTAATTAAATGGCAGGACGCACAGCCGATTCCTTCGACCTGGGGTGTGCCGGCTAAGACTTGTGCCGCAATTTTCTCAGCATGCTGCGGGAATACTGTCGTGGAGGGCACATGACATGAAAGGCATCGGCGTCGAGCATCCGGCGACGGATTCGTTTGCATCCAGAGACCCAACACGGTTCGAAAGACCGGCGACTCCAGGGAGGTACCGTGCAAGAGGGCTGCATCGATCCGGCCAAACGTTTTCAAGTCCGGCGTCTGCTCCCTGACGCCCTTCCACTCTTCATAGTGGCGGTCATGGCACTGCTTGCAAGCTTCCGACCGGATGAACACTTTTTCAATTTCAGTCACCCAATCAGCCGGAACCTGGCCATCCGAATTTTGCGCGATTGCTCGCTCGTGATAGAGCGCGTTGATACCCACGATCATCAGCACCAACCCAATCGCCCCAACGGTTCGTAGCTTCGTCATGTTCATGCTTACCCGCGCTAATTCCGCTTACAGCCGACAAAATGGAAATTTACGCCCCACCCGACCGGATCGGCGGGATCGGCTGGCTTGTATGTCCCGATGGTAAAGTTGCATTCCTTCATCGCCTTCTTAATCGCGTGTCCGAAATCAGCCATGTTTCTGATTTCATGCTTGTCGATTTCTTTAATGATCGATCGGACTTTGATTCCCGCATAGTCCGCTCGTGAATTGCCGATCACTTCAAACACTGCGACACCTTGCGCTTGCTGTAACTTCAACTCTCGCTGAACGCCTTCATCCACCGCCCCAACGACGATGCCAAACTCCTCCCCAAGCCGCGTCGCCTCCTCCTCCGTCATCGTACTGGGCTCAGTCGAACCCTGCGCTACTCCCATGCCTGTGCAGAGAAGGCTACTCAACAGAAAAAAAGCCGACCTGCAGGGGAGAGCTTTGCTTGCGCGCGATTGAGATCGAATGGAGTCCCCCTCTCACGATCCTGTCACCAGACGGGTTGGACAGGCGTAAGCCATGATTCATCACACCAGGAAACCTAGAGCTTGGCAACCGGATCAATGGCCAGCTGAAACCACGGAGCCACGGCCTTCTGGCCATTGCGCTCTTTGTTCTCCCCGTTCCAGACGGCGAACGAGACGGTCTGCACGCGGCCAGGGATGAGCTTCGCTTCGTTCTCTTGTCCTTCGCTCACGAGAGAGCGGCGCATCACGATATGCCAGACGCCGTCCTTCCACAGCGCCTTGCCTTGCACGCGACCCTGTTTTCCTTTCGTCGTCAAAGTGCTGAATCCGCCGCCGATCAAATCTTCTACCGATGAGATCCGGCGCGGGATGACCTCAAACGTCCGCACACCGCCCTTTATTTTCTCGGACGTCCGAGCCGCTCGTCGATCGATGTCGCTTTGCCAATCTGCTTTCCAATGCCAGATATTGATGTAGTGATCGAGTTGTCCCATGCAGAAAAAGGCCGGCGCGTCTCCGAGGGGAAGACCGATCGCCACTCCGTCCCGGAACGTGCCCGGCGTCACACGATCGTTCTTGGTGTTGTCGTGCCACTCAAGGAGAAACGCGATGTCGGCCCCGTTGTGCACCGAACGCACCACCAAGGCCCGTACGGTTGGTTCCGGCCAAACTGGCCGCGTAATCACTTGCCCGCTGAGTGGGAGGGTCATCGGCGAGACCTTGCGCCAAGTATCATCTTCGGGAGCATTCGGCAGATCGCCCTCGACCAAATGAGATCGGATGATCATCCCTTCAGAACTGACGAGAGGAATCCCGGATCCACCGAGGATACTAGTCACGATGAGAAGACTCGACAGGAACACGAACAGGATGGGACGGGAGCGGGAGAGGTTCGTCAATTGCACCATGCAGTACTTCCGAGAACCGAAGGAATCCGTCACGGTGAACTCAGAATACCATAAAATCTGAGCGAGACAAACGAGAGGACGATGCGGTCGATAATTACGCGAGTTTTACCCGACGGATTTTGTTTTCTCCACGTTCGCAGATATACAAATGTCCTTGCGAATCCAGCGTCAAGCCAACCGGTGAGTTCACCACCGCCTCGATCCCGAGGAGGCCATCCCCATGCTTGAGCATCCCGGCGGATTCCTTGGCAACGAACCGCGCAGCTCCGCAGCCGCCCATATTCTTGTCTTCATACCCGCTTTCACCATTGCCCGCCACCGTCGAGATGAAACCCGTAACGGCATCCACTTTACGAACCCGGTGATTCATCGTATCGGAGACGTAGAGGTTGTTCTCACGATCGAACATCACGGCTTCCGGTGCATGTAACATGGCCCTGATGGCCAGCTTGCCGTCACCATCATATCCATACCGGCAGACCCCTGCGACGGTCGAAATAATTCCCGTTTGCGAATCGATCTTTCGTACACGGTTGCTACCCTTATCGACGATATGCACGTCGCCCTTGCTGTCCACCGCAATGCCAACGACATCATAGAGGCGCGCTTCCATCGCGGGCTTTCCATCATCCAGATACATCGACATATCCAGCCCATCTGAGCAGACCGGCATGAGCCATCCGTTATCATCGCTGAAATCGATTCCGATCGCATCGCCTGAGAGCACCACGAGATTCCGGGCGACCAACGGCTGTTCGCGCGCATCATCCTCCGCGGTCCATGTTCCGGCAATCGTCGTCACCATCCCGGTCTTCGCATCGTACCGGCGAACCTTGTGCGCCTGGGTATCAGCGATATACAGCACATCATCCTGATCGAACGCGATCGCGGCCGGCCATGTGAGATTCATCTCCAGCGCCGGACCATCCCCGTTAAAACCATACCGGTCCGTGCCGATCACTGTCGTAATGATGCCCGTCTCGCGATCAACCTTGCGAATCCGGTTGCTCCCCGAATCACAGATGTACAAGTTGTTCTGAGAATCAAACACCACGTCTAGCGGCAGGTAGAGCCCGGCTTCACAACAGAGGCCATCGTCGCCGCTGTAGTAGGTTTCCCCGATCCCGGCAAAATTGTGGAGGGTACCCTCTTGAAGATTGATGCGCCGGACGCGATCGGACCCGGATTCGGCGAAGTAAAGCCACTTCTCTTCCTTGTCAAGCGCAGCGTGATGTGGGAGCGGAATCCCCGCCTTCACCGCACGTTTGCCATCGCCCGTACTGCGAGCCTTACCGTTCCCCGCAAAGGTTTCGATATAGCCACCGGCCAGCTGCAGTTCTGTATCCATAGACGTGACTTGCGCCTCCTAAGCTCACACCGGATGATTCGATTACTCGTGCCTGGTCAGCTGCACGATGGCAGCAGGCTGGTCCACAGTGACAACCTGAGCCGGCGCCTCGGGAATGGCCTGGGGGGTGGCCGCCATCTGCTGCTGCGCCGTCGCCTGAGCTTCGGCCTCAATCGCGTTCGCCTCATGCACGGACTTCTTGAATCCTTTAATCGCCTTGCCCAATCCCTCACCCAACTGCGGCAACTTCCCCGCGCCGAAAATAATCAGCACGATGACCAGAATCAGGATCAGCTCTGTAAACCCAAGTGACCCAAACATAATGCACTCCTTCGTAAAGGGTAAATCAAGCCCGGGAACTGTCTTTCGCTTTCTTCGCGAACCGCTCTTTCAAACGCTTGCGGGCCTCCTCGGCCTGCTCGAACATCTTGCACTTGTCATAGACGCTGATGAGATTATAGTACGCCAATGGCTCATCCGGGTTGTGCACGACGGCACTCTCCATGACGGTGATCGCCAAGTCGGTTTTCTCGTGCATGAGAGCGATTTCCATCAGCTTGAAACTCGACTCCAAATGCGTCGGGTCCAGTTCCAACGTTCGGAGATAGCACTGAATCCCCATGTCGATCGTATTGTAGTCGGACACTTGCGGATTGTCCAACTCGATATATACCCCGGCCAGGTTGTACCACGTGATCGGATCATCCGGGGTAATTTCAGCGAGGCGCTCGTAGTAGTCCTTCGCTTCCATGTATTTCTTTTTGTCCGCATTGACCCGACCGAGATTGAACAGCGCCAGCACATCGTGCGGGAAGACTTCCAACGCATGTCGAAACTCGGCCTCAGCCTCATCGGTCATGTTCTTCGTCGCATAGATAGTTCCGAGGTTTGAGTAATACATGGCCAGCGAGCGATTCATCTCCACGTGCAAGCCTTCGGCCATCTCAATCGACTTCTTCACTTCCGCAAGGGCATCATCGAGCCGCCCCTTACTGAAGTAGAGTTCGCCTAGGCGGCAGCGCGCCTGGAAATCGTCCGGCTCGGTCGCAAGTAACTTTTCAATTTCGGCGATTTCTTCGTCTGCCGACAAGGGCTGATCGCCCGGATCGACCGCGGTGTCCATCTGAGTTGGTTCTGACATCGGTGTTGGTGTATCCGTACAATTATGAGTCGTGTATTCGGTCCTCGCTTAAGCGTGCTCGGTGATGAGTCCGTCGGATGATCCCTTCAATGGGCTCCTGGTTGCTGAAGCGGGCTCCGCGATGGTCAGCTTGACTCGATCGAGCGTGAGCAACATCACCCCGAGAATCACCATCAAGGTAAGATTGGAAAACACCAACGCATACCCGGCTAGGAACATGAGGCCGAGGCCGTAGCCAGCTAACCGCCCCATCATGAGCAGCTTGATGACGGTGTACGACCAACAGAGCAAGCCCCCCATGTAAATCGCGAACGGGAGATAGAACGTATAGCCCATGCCGAACTGAAAAATCCAACCGATCCCTTGCGAGGCCTGCCGGACTGTCGAGGCCACGGTCGGATCATACAAGTCCAACAGGTAGTCGGTAAAGATTAGCGTTGTGAAGATCGTGCCCGTGGTTGCCCAAAACCAAATCGCACGATTCCGCCGGCGCCGATTCTTCGCCCACAAGGACAACCCCTGCCCATATGCCACAAATACGAGAACACTCGCCAAGACCATCAGCGCTTCGCCGATCCGATGGGATTCGTAGACGAGGGGCGGCACCACCAGTGTTTCGGCCAAACTGTAGATCGTCGAGATGATCTGATAATACAACCACCCTGAGATCCCAAGATAGTACGTCACCCCGAGAATGCGTAGTGCCCACTCGTGATGGGTGGTCAGATACTCCAGCACAAACAACGTAAGCGTAACCAACGCCAAGCCGTTATAGATGATAGTGCCCATCATCCCCGGTTGTACGACCAAGAATCCGACTGTCAACAGCAGTAACAGCGATGTGCCCGCCATCGCCAGTTTGATTAGCCAGCTTGTCTCATGCCCCACGCCTCGATTAACCATCGTTACGGTGAGGCCCAAGAACAACAGAATGGCCACAATGTTGAGCAGCCATGTCCCCACCTCGGTCAAGGCGGTGAACGTGGGCGTAATCCACGGGTGCGCCACAGCCATCTTGCTCAAATGCATCCCGAGGCGGGAGACCAGACGATACAGGACCAGCTCAAGGAAGGAGGTCAACAGGAGGAGCTTGATGGTGTACTCGAAAAGGGGGCCAAAGTCTCCGATCTTTCCCGTAAGTCGCTCGCCCATAGTCGCTGCCTTGCTCACGAACTACCCCTCCGTGCAGCAGGCATTATATCTGTCAGGAAAAAACAGGGTCAATGCTGTCCAGCCAGGGACACCTGATCAGCACGCGCGCTATGAGCCAATCGGTTGAGGCGCCTGTCGGTCCTCTTCTTTCGCCTTAGCGATGTACAACAACCCATCAGCCATTGAATAGTTGAAGGGTAGCTCACAGACCACTTCGCTGACCCGTTCATAGACGTGCTGATAGAGTTTTTCGGCTTGGTCCGGCGTCATGCCTTCTTGAACTTCATAGAAGAATCCAAGGCTGAGGTCCTCTGCCGACGGACGCATAATGCGCCTGATCCCGTACCCAGCCGGATCGCTCATGATCGGGGCTTCCTTCTCAAGGTCGAACAGACAGGGCTGACAGGAGAACCCGAATGAATCGTGGAGCTTCTTGTTGTCCACAATAAAGTTCATCGTATCGAGAGCCTCTTCTTCTTTTTCCGTGGGGAACCCCACGATGATGTAGCAATGCACGGCAATGTCGAGCTCGACACAGTCGTTCGTGATGCGTTGGACCGATTCTTGTTTGATCCCCTTCTTCATGAAATCCATGACGCGCTGGTTGAAGGATTCCAGTCCAAAGACGATCTTCAAACACCCAGCATCCCGCATCGACGCCAGTAGATCGCGCGTGAGATTCTTCTCGAACCGCATTTCGCACGTCCACTTCACATCGAGTTGTTTCTCGATCATCTGCTGGCAGAGCCGTTTCGTCGGCGACAGGGCGAAGCATTCGTCGGTGAAAAAGAAATGTTGCGCCCCGTAGCATTGCCTGAGCCATTCCAATTCCTCGATCGTTCGTCTCGGATCCTTCTGCCTAAAGTTCTGGTGATCGAGTGTGAGCGCGCAGAACGCACAATCTTTGTAATAGCAGCCGCGCGAGAACTGGACCGGAAGCACCGGCTCCGGTGACAAGTATCGACCAAGTGGGAATCCGTCGTAATTCGGCGCAGGCAGCTGATTCACGTTCTCGGAATAGAACGGCTGGTTGACAGTGATCTTCCCATTCTGCTGATAGATCAGGTTGGGAACCTTGCTGTAGTCCTTCTTGCCATCCAGCTGGTTCACCAATTCCAGCAGCGCTGTTTCTCCTTCGAAGACAACGAGGTCGTCGGTCAGATCGAAGAGACTCGGGAAGCGGCGAACGTTATCGACGAGACGCGTAAAGATGCTCCCTCCGATCGTGACATGTAGATCCGGCACAGTCTCTTTGATCAATCGACAGAGCGTCAGACCAGGGATGATCTGCGACGTCGCGGTGATCGATACCCCGATTAAGTCGGGGCAATCATTCACGATCGATCGAATGAACTTGTCACGGAAGAGACTGATATAGGGATTCTGCGATTCGTCACGAATGACCTTCATGAGGTCCTTCGAGGAATAGATCGAGTAATTGCTGAACTGATTATCGACGACGGTGAGTCTGGTTGGAAAATAGACCGACGAAACCAGCTCCAGCCACTTGTCGATCATGAACAAGCTGGCACGATACGCATCGAGATCATAGAAGCCTTCACCGCGCAGCGTCTCCTTGGCGAGTTCGATTCGGTCAATCAGATAGGCAAACCGATCGAGCGAATCCGTGACCTTCGCGTAGTGTTCTCGGCTCCCGGCACTCGTCTCCCCTGACTGTGTCCGCTCAAGCTCGCGCTGCTTATCGATTAACTGCTGATGAACTTCAGCCCCATAGGATCTGGTGAGCACTCCGTCCAACAGCTCGATGCCGAGATCACGCTGCGAGACATCCGACACACCTCCCTGCTGCAGAAATCCAGTCAGGGACGGCAGGCTCAGATAGGGCTGAGAAGGATGCCAGGTTGGAGGGAAAAGCAGTGAGACTTTCATGGCAACTCTACTTCCAATTGCGTCAGAAAATCAGCAGGATTTGAGAGAAAATCACTTCGGGTTATACCCTCCGCGCTTCTTGAAATGCAATCCTGTACCCGCTGTCCATATCGATACAATCGACGCAATAGTCGCTTCCTTCTTTCAGATAAAAGAGGAGGCCCCGGACCGTTTCGTCACTGGCTGTGACGCTGATCCTGGGCCTCTCCTTGACTTCTACCGACTCTCTGCTCTCCTACGAACGGAGAGGGACGGACTCTCCAGAGACCGGCTCACTTACTGAAACTTCAGCATGAACCAGGTGGAGATCCCCTTCTGACCGTTACGCTCGAGGTTGGCACCGTCCCACACCGCAAACGCAATGGGCACGGACATCCCTGTCTTGAACTGTGTGTCATTGGCATCGCTGTTTTCCAGCGTCCGCTTCACGACCACGCGCCAAGTCGGGCCTGAATAGGCGCCACCCTTGACGGACCCGGACGGCTCCCACACACCGTTCCCGATCACATCCTGGTGGGCCTGTGTCGTGAGAGTGCTGAAGCCGTTCGCATTCAGGTCTTCGACCGTGCTCACACGAAGCGTCGGGTCAGACAAGATGTTCCCGGACCAGATTCCGGGGTTGAAAGGGCCGAGGCTTCGACCGATCCGGTCCGGATAGGTCACGCCGGCGGCAGGCTCTTCATAGTAGAAGTCCCAGAAAATGCTGGGGTACTGATCGTCCACGTCCCACATCCCGGCGACACCCTTGCCGAGGTCCTTCTGCCATTCCGCGTTCCAGCGCCAGATGTTGGTGGTCCCGCCGGATTGTCCCATACACTGGAACGGCGGCGCACCGGAGATGTTCACTGGGAACATAACAGCGACCTGGTCTCGGAAGTCCTGTGGACCAATCGTCGTATCGTTCTTGGTCTGATCGATCCACTCCAAACGCAACCCAATTTCCTTGCCATTCGTCATGGCCTTCACAAACACCGACTTCACCGCGATGTTCGGGTGCATGGGGATGGCGATTGACTGGCCGCTCAGCGGAACTACGACACCCGGAATGCGTTCCCAAATCGGGTTGATACCATCCATGGGAATCGGGCCCTTGATCGCCTTGGTCGGAATCGTGACCGGCTGGCTTACGGCCAGCGGTACTTGCCCAATCGTCAGCATCACGCCGATGGTGAGGACAGAGAGAAGAATGGCAAACACCAATTTTTTGTTGGTCGTCTGCACTACTCTCATATTACTAATCCCTCCTCTCAATTTAAGGATTACGAACATCACCCCCAAAGACTGCTTGCATGAAATTCAAGATGAATGCTCGAAACCTATGTGGTTCCGACTGCCCCCCCCTCCTCTTTGTCCTTGTCGTTGTCCTTCACATCCAGGAATGACTGCGCACCCACCTCGTCCAGCAACACACTCAATTCGTTGCCTTTATCCTGCGCGCCACATTCATAGGTTTGACCTTCAGGGGCATTGAAGGTCGCCGGTTGATAATCGGTCTCGCTATAGGGTTGGGACGTAACTCCCAAGAATGCCGTTTCAAAATCAATCCAATCGGCTGTCATGTCCGAGAACAATTTGAAGATGCCGGAGTCCGCTTTCTTGGTCAGCATGCGGGAGAAGAGCGGCACCCAACGACCGATGTGATTCTTGACAAACTTCTTCTGAGCATCCACAACGATCTGCGTCTTATCAGCGCCGTCATGGCAGCGCGAGTAGGATTCTTTGTAGGCGAGGAAATGCATGAACTCGAACTCCACGCTGAGGTGATCGAGCCGTTCATGAACATCCTTGGACAGCTCCACACCGAAGGCTCTGTAGAAACCTGAAATGTCACCCATCACGTGCGACTGCGCGAAGACGTGATCGTTTCCGAAGAGCGTTTCGTAGGGTGGGCAGTCGAGTGTGATGACGTTGCTGAACACCCGGCGATGCTCTGATTGCAGATCGCTAAGCTGCCAATGGATACATTCGGAGGCGATCAACTTCTCAGCCAGATCAAACTGCTGCTTGAGAGAGACGAGCTTCTGCTTCGCGCGCTCTCCCCCATTGTTGTCCAGCACGGTCTGCAACGCATCCAGCGCAGCCCGACCGTCCTCCACTAATTCTCCGCACTGGAGGTAGTCGAGAAATTCATCATCTTCTGGATAGAGGAGACTCCATGAAATGAGAAGATAGATTTTGCTGCGATTGAGAGCACGTTCGACTGCGGGAGAATCAATTATCGACTTCGGAGTTGGAATGCCGGCGGTAGCGGAGATGGATACGCTCTGCACAGGCTGTTCCCTCGACATAAAATGTACTCCTGAATGTCGCGTTCAACCCAGGTCCCACTACAACTTACACAATACCCGACCTGACCCGACCTGCACGCACATAGTTTTTTAGCATAGGCTGTTGTATGTATAGGTAATGGTCCAGGGGGATGTCAAGCGCGAACTAGTAGGAGTGGCCCGATCGTCAACGTGCCGATTTTGAAAACCCAAACCGTGTGGATTGGCGCATGTCCACCGCGCCACGTTGCCGTGATTGTTCGATCATCGATCGATCCTCGTGAGTTGTCTTGCCGGTGTGACGCGAATCGCGACGTGATCATTGACGGTTTTGCACACGGACTCACACATTCCACACCCCACACACGCTTCAGGTGAGATCACTAATCGCAACGATTCAAAGTCCATCGCGAGCGCATTCGTTGGACATTTCGACACACAGGCATGGCAGCCTTGTTCCGCCGTGCAGAGTCGATGCGAAATGGCGGCGATCCCCATTCGAACATCGGTGACCCCATCAACCGGCAACAGCGCCTCCGTCGCGCAAGCCGCGATACAAGGCAAGTCATCGCACAACAGGCAGGGCGATTGATCGGCGTAAATAACCGGTGTGCCATCATGCGCATGCGCGACAATCGCCCCGGGTGGACAGGCCTTGGTGCAGTCGCCGCATTTCGTACAACGCTCCAGAAAGAGCGTACCATCGACAGCACCGGGCGGCCGCAGCCAATCGGTGCGGATCGGCGGCGGGACCTGTGTTGGAGCAGCATCAGTCTGTTTGGCAAATTCCTGCGCCGCTTTGGAGACAGAGAGAACAGTGTCCTTAAGAAAATCGCGCCGGCCATATGATGGATGAGTCGCCACAGGAAAGAAGTGATGCGTTACATGACTCCATCGGCACGTAGCTTATAGACTTCCACGCAGCGATCACAGGCCCCGAAATCGATATCCCACCCGGGATGATTCTCACGGATGAAGCCGAGCACATAGGGTTCAATCTTATTGCCCATGTCTTCAACCCAGGAATAGGTGGGAAACCTGCAGAGCGGACAGGGGAATCCCGGCATGAGCATGACTTTGTTTTCGCTCTCCGGTACTTCGCCGCCCTCCACATCGACCGCGCGATCCATCACGCGGAGCGTGTCGGTGGCCATTTCGATTAACTCAGAATGCGTAAAGTACGAGGTCTGCCAGAGCCCTTCGAATACCGACATCAATTGAGGCGGTGAAATTTTCCGATACCACGATCGAAATTCTTTGAACCGATCCTCCTTGCTGAGCATCGGCTCTTTGCCCGTTACGACCAGCCGGCTGTCCACGCTCAAGCTCCAGAGCACGCGGTACCGCTGTAAGATCAGCGTTTCTTCTCCAGGATTTTGTCCCACTTTTGTATCCGGATCGTACCCGAACACCGGATCGATCATATCGGAGATATGCATCAGCTCATGGCGGCAGTAGCGCGTGAGCGCCGGGTCGTAAAACCGGCGAGTGAGCAGCTTGATCCCGACGCCCTTCATGCCTTTCTCCTCATATTCTCTGGCCAATTCTTTTTCCACTGATCCCCACTTGCGCAGGATGTCGACGCCTTCCTGATCTTCCTTCAGCACGCCTTTGACCAGGACAATCCCCACCTTCTCTTTCAACATCGGATACTCATTAAAGGAGTCGCGCACGATGTCCGAGAACCCCCACGTGCCAAAGAGGTATTGATAGAGCTTCCTGAACTCCCCTTCCCTGTCGTCGAGAGTGAACTTCTCGTAGATCGGGTCGCCATATTCATGGAACTCCTTATAATAGGTGGGGTCCCCTTCCCGTTCCGTCTTCTCGACGAAGGAGTCGATCACTTCCTGAAGCAATGCGGGCTGAAACCGGATTTCCATAGAGAGTCCTCGAACAGTTGATGTTACGACTAGGAGATAGCAGGTCGCGATGGTCCGTCGACCTCACGGGCTCTGGGAGCCGGCTTGACTAGGCCGCAGAGCATCTCTTACGATCTCACACGCATAGCGCAATTATACTGGCCTAAAAAGCTGATTTGCAAACAAGGACCTCCACCAGTGGGTCCTCAGGTACGGAAGAAGGTTGTTATGGCGGAACACGCGATCACCCCACCCATGCCGAGCGCACTCCCCGGGTCACCCACCGGCACGGCACCGAGCCCTCCCACTGACTTCTTGGAGTATTGGAAAACCGACTGTCGCGAAGTCAACACATTCCGTGGCCATTCGCACGGCGTGTGGGCCGTGGCGTTCTCACCCGATGGACTAACCCTCGCAAGCGGCGGTAGCGAGCGCCTCGTCCGCATGTGGGACATCGCAACCGGCCGGCTTCTGCGCTCCCTACGCGGTCACACCAACGACATCCGAGCCATCGTCTTTACCCCGGACGGGCAAACGCTCGCCACCGGCAGTGAAGACCGCACTATTCGGTTGTGGAACGGCAAGACTGGCGAACCGACAAAACTCCTCTTCACGCGCTACGATCATAATGTGTGCAGCCTCTCACTCTCGCCCGATGGTCTCATGCTCGCGCGCGGCAGCCACAACAAAGACATCAAAATTTGGGAAGTCACCACCGGCACCGAGTTGATGACACTCCTCGGCAAGGACGAGTACGACCACCACTGGTCCGTCTGCGTCGCCTTCTCACCGGACGGCATTCACCTCGCTCACGGAACCGACATCGGAAAGATCAAAATTTGGGAAGTGCTCCCCAGCGGCGAAGAAAAAGTGTTGCACGACGGGCATTGGCGCCAGGACGCCGAGGATACCACCGAGACACGCGGCTACTTCGTCGAAGATGATGGCGGATTCCAAAAACCGATGGATTACTGGATCGGCGCCATGACTTTTACGCCGGACGCCAAGATGTTGATTACCGGCAGCCGGGACACCACCATCAAGCTCTTCGAGATGCCCAAGGTCGTCGAAAAGAAAACCCTTACCGGCCACACCGGCTGGGTTCGCAGCCTCGCCGTGTCGTCGGATGGGAAAGTATTGGCCAGCGCCAGCGACGACCAGACCATCAAGTTCTGGGACCTCGCCACAGGGCGCAACTTCAGAACCGTTAAGGGCCACACTGGCGGGGTGCGATGCATCACCTTTTCACCCGACGGCCGTCACCTCGCCAGCGCCTCCTGGGATCGCACCATCAGGCTCTGGGAAGGCGGAGCGCAACAGACCGAGTAGGTAAAACCAGCACGCCCAGCAGCGGAACGTTTAGGGCGCGCTTTCAACAGCACGCTTCACGGCTCCTCCTCTTCAACATCCTCAATCGACTGCTTGAGCCCTGCGACGAATGCGTCCGGGTGAGCCAGGGCACTCTCGGTTAGTTGGAACTCCGACACCAAAACGCCCGCTGTATCGACGATAATTAATCGATACCCCTGTTTCATAGCTCCACCCCTCGTGATGTAGTCCAATCGGCCACGAGCCTACCATAGAGGGAAGGAGACTTCGATGCGGTGAGGTGATGGATGGGGGAGCTGCCGTCGCGCCTCTTGACGTTGGATAGAAAGTACGGCATCTTCCAGAGCGTCGAGAGAAAGGATCGAGAAGGAGGCACTATGACAATGGCGTCCGTCATGCTCCCACTTGGAACACCGGCTCCGGCGTTCGAGCTATGCGATGTCGTGAACGGTCAGACATACTCAATCAACTCGTTTGCCTCCAAGACCGCGTTGTTGGTGATGTTCATCTGCCGGCATTGTCCCTATGTTATGCATGTCGAGCAAGAAATCGCGAAGATCGGGTACGATTACCGCGACACCAATCTGGGCATCGTGGCAGTCAGCAGCAACGATTCAGTGCAGTATCCGGATGATGCGCCGCAGCGGCTGAAAGAGATGACCGAGCGCCTCGGTTTCACCTTTCCCTTCTGTTGTGACGAGACCCAGGAAGTTGCGAAGGCGTATCGGGCGGCCTGCACACCGGACTTTTATTTGTTCGACAGGGAACGACGGCTGGTCTACCGAGGGCAGCTCGACGACAGTCGACCCGGCAATAACAATCCAGTCACCGGCCGCGATCTACGCGCCGCGATCGAGGCCGTGCTTGCCGGCAAACCGGTTGGCAACAATCAAAGGGCCAGCAGCGGCTGCAGCATCAAGTGGAAACGTGGCAACGCTCCTCCCTATGCCTAGCGGGCAGTTGAAAAATCCGCCAGCGGCGTTCTCACATCGCTCGGACCCTCAACGTACCCCATAGGATACACCTCGACACCTCGCTCGTCCGGCCTTGCTGGATGGGTTATTTGAAGTGCCTGTGGGCCAGGTCGGATCCCCTTATAATCATCGGCATGGGTCTCAGGACCCTCGTGACCTGCGACGGAACGCAAACCGTGACCCTCATGGCGGAGGACTTCCGCTTCGTGCCCGAGCTCGTACGGGTGCAGGCATCATCTCCACTCACCCTCACCGTCTATAACGCCGGCCTGGAAATACACAAGTTCGAGAGCTCCATCTTCATGTACTCCGCCGAGACATCTTCACAGGAGACGAGCATGAAATTGGCCAGTCCCGGCATCATCCTTGAGCCGTGGAAATCTGTCCAGCTCGTCATGGCGCCTCCACTGTGAACCTACCTCTACATTTGTTGGCGTAAAGGCTACGCGAAGATGACCGGAACACTAATCGTCGAGTAGTTGCGGAGCGAGTAGTAGCGGAGAAAGAACGTTGAGCGAGCGTCGCGCGCGCTGACAGTAGCAGTAGAAGGAGAAATGCCGGGAACTGAACAAAAAAAGTTCGTGCTGACGAATGCCGACATGGCGAGGAACAGAAGATCCATGTGATTGCTGACCAAGATTAACCGCGCAAAAAAGAGCCGGATATGGCCTGGCACAAAAATTATGCCAATAATATACTTGACTCAGTAGTAAAAGTGCGGTATCCTCTAGACATCAACGAGGGAGGACACCATGAGCCAGCAATTACCATCCACTCTTCAACAAGCTATTCGCTACTTTGCCGATACCCAACGCTGCCTAGATTTCGTCGTGGCGTTGCGTTGGCCACATGGTCCGGTTTGTCCTCGCTGTCAGTCTGGTGAATACCGTTTCATCAAGACCCGCTCCATGTGGGAATGCAAGAGTTGCAAGAAACAATACAGCGTGAAGGTCGGAACTATTTTCGTGGATAGCGCCGTCAAGCTCGACAAGTGGTTGTGCGCCATTTGGATGATTGTTAATGCCAAGAACGGCGTGAGTTCCTATGAGATCGCTCGCAGTTTGGGGGTTATGCAAAAAACTGCTTGGTTTATGATGCACCGGATTCGGTTGGCGTTACAGAAAGGCTCGTTGGATCGGAAGCTCATGGGCGAAGTGGAAGTCGATGAAACTTATATTGGCGGCAAAGCGCGCAATATGCACAAAGACAAACAACTCAAGGCGCTACGGAGCGAGGGGAGTTTTCGGAAGGCCGTCGTCGTGGGCATGTTGGAGCGCAAGGGACAGGTAAGAACTGAAGTCATTAATCGGGCCTCATCCAAGCTGTTGAAGGCTTCCGTGCATAAGCATGTGGTGCCAGGCTCTAGTCTCATTACCGATGAACTCGCGTCTTATGTCGGCATGCGGAAAGACTACGCCCATCAAGTGATTAATCATGCAGAGACCTATGTGAAGGGCAACGTCCACACCAACAGTATCGAAAACTTCTGGAGTCTTTTGAAGCGCGGGATCAAGGGAACCTATGTGAGCGTGGAACCATTTCACTTGTTTCGCTATCTGGATGAGCAGTCCTTCCGGTTCAATACTCGCAAAGGGAACGATCAAGAACGCTTTATGGAAGCCTTGTCCGCCATTAATGGAAAGCGTGTCCAGTATCAGGAGCTGATCGGACAAACGTGCTGCTAAATCAGCGAAGGTTGACGATTAGCGGCGGCAAGGAAGAGGCAAGTGACAAAACGCTTGATTTGTCAGACATTTTTGTTTATCTGTTACGTATTACTTCCGTAGTACTTCCGTAGGGTATCCGCTAGATTGACAGGGCGAACATTGACAGGGTGAACAACGGGCTACTACCATCTGCAACTTGTGATAGGCTTTGCGTAGAGGGTCGGCTTCTCTTATGGAGGGGGGATAAGCCATGCAATATCGTGCTAGCAAAAACTCTGCTGAGACTAGATATTCTTTCCATCTAGTCATCCAGCAAAAAACAACGCTTGTATTGGCCCATTGCCTTGAGTTGGATCTTATGGCGTCAGCCGAGACCGAGGATCAGGCAATCAGTCATCTGAGCAATTTAATCGTGGAGCATCTGAAATATGCACTTGCCAAGGATTTGCCCCTCTATTCACCGGCACCATCTGATCGATGGGCCAAAATCCAAAACCAGAAGGGCATCATTTTGGATGTCCATGTGACATTCACCCAGCAGGCAGCCATGCCTACCTCTGCACGACCTTTTTATAAACATCGCGACGCAGAGCTGTGCCTTGCACCATAACCTTCGGTGAATTTCTCGAAGAACTTCAAACCTCTTGGGATGTTACGTTATGGGATCGCGACTCTGCGGTGGGGGACCCGTTAGTCCTGAGACGACAAGTCGATGGAGGATTTGACGGGTGTACGGTTGTGGTGACCCGGATGGGGAATTATATCTTTTTAGACGATGAGCACGACGTTGTATGGACCATTTTAAGGCGGCTGAGAATTCCAGAGAATACTTTTGACGGCAAATTCACCTAATCAAGCTATGAAGAAAACGGCTACCAAGAACAACGCAATGACTACCCAGACGCAAACGCCGTTTGAGCGGTTCAAGGCGGCTGCGTCTCAGGTTCTCTCCTTCCAGAAGTCCTCGCTTTTCAAGATTCCCAAAAAAGCCAATAAGAAATAACCCTAACAGTGTGATTCTATTGACAAAAATGCAATTCGCTCGCTAAAATAAAGCCAGCGAAGGAGTGGCAAAGAGCAATAATCAAGAGGGGTGGACGTATGAAACACAAAACAATCAGGGTATTAATGCTCGAAGGTCGAGAACCTGGAGAAGGGTGGTCTGCCCAGTGCCTTGAGTATGATATTGCCATGCAAGCCAAGACACTGACCGATCTCATCTATGAGATCAATCGTGTCATGATCGGCAATTTCCTCGTTAGCAAAGAATTAGGATTGGAGCCGTTCGCCAACTTCAAGTCAGCTCCTCCCGTCTACTGGCAGTTATTCGATCAAGCCAAGACGAGCATTTGCAGAGAACCCATTCCGTTCGGGCCCGAAGGTGCCACTGATCCATCAGAAGTAGTCGTCAGGGTGGCTGAACCGAAATTTCAGCCAGCTTGTTGATCGGATAGCACATCCTTTTGGTGCCATGCCTTCTCTGCGAGAATTCGTAGAAAAGGCATGTTCAGATGACATCGCTCACGGTACTGCTACACAGAAAGCCGTTGGGCCAAAAGGTGAGATTACATTCAAATTCCTCAGGCGGGACAGTGGGCCAGTCGTAATTCTTCCAGATATAGACGGTGCGCATCGATTGACCCCAATTCAGATTTCAAGTCTGTGTCGGCAGCTCGATATTGACCCTACTCCGTTTGGTCTTACCCTGGGATTTCTAAAAGATCCCATTGGGCTGTGGGACGACGATTAACCCACGCCAGAATCAAAGCTGTTCTCACTTCCGATTACGCCTCGGTTTATCCCCAGTTTCACACCCTACTGAGCCTAGTATATTATTGCCAAAATTATCAATCCCCATCTTCTGTGGATAATCCTGTGCACAAGTTCATGCGCACATACAGCACCGCGTGTATTGGGTAGTCGCCCCTTCTAAATGCCTATTTTTCAGGCATCTGTAGTTTGACGAGCACGCCCCTACGTATAGTGGCCTGAGCGGATCTTCTGGAGTTTTCCACGCATTCCTAGTCGAACCGGCTTGACATCATTGAATCGACACTACTGAAGCGCCTGCCTGTCAGACAGCCGCCTCAATATCCACAGTCCTAAGGGTTTTCTGAGAAAAATGACCCAAACAACCGGCTTAGAGCAGTGCTCCCCCACCGCGCAAGGAACAGTGACTACCGCGCAAGGAACAGTGACTAAAGGGAGAACATGAATAGACGGAAGAAGTGAAGATCGAGGGAACGGTCATGCTAAGGGAACACCGCCTCAGTCGCTCTCGGCACGCTCATTTTTTCCGGTACACGTTGAGCCCGACTTTTTCCGCACGATTCGGAATGGTCACATTCCCCTCCGTCGAGGCAATGATGATAGTCTTTCCTGATGCCGACGGCCCAAATTCCTTCGAGAGATCCACCTTGATCGTCAACAACGTGCCCTCGACGATCATCTCAACGTTCTTCATGGTCGTGTCCTTTCAACGACGTGATGGCGGAGAACCAAGGGTACTCGCAAGATCACCTTCAGCTAAACCTGAACCGCATACGTTCCAGACGGCGATCCTCCGAAAAGCGGAACAACCAGTTCGATAAGCTTACACCCACCCCGTCTGGAGAACAACACAAGTGGGTGACCTCCCCACAGTGGGTGGACCGGATGTATCAATCAGGTAGGTAGTAGTGGGGATACTGCGGCGAGAAAAGACTCCGATACCGGTTTCAGAAAGCCAACGGAGTTCCTTGTAGCACAGCTCTCGCCCTGCTTGCGACCTGCCCACCGGGTGGCCTAAAATTGCCTCGGTATATCACTCACTCCACTGCCATCCAGGAGGTCGCTATGCAGACTTACGTCAGCCTCGTGAAGTTCACGCAGCATGGACTTCAAACCATGAAAGAGAAAGGCGTCGAGCGGGCCGAAATGGTGAAACAGAACGCCAAGACCCTCGGCGGAAAGCTCCTCGAGGCCTACTACTGCCTCGGCGAGTATGACGTCGTCGCGGTCTGGGAATTTCCGGACAACATAACGGCCATGAAAGCCGCGGTCATGAACGCATCGATGGGACACATCGAGATCACGACCATGCCTGTCATTGGCCGGGACGAGTGGAAGACACTCTTGCAAGACACGATAGGAAAGAAGCAGTAATCAGACAGGAACCAACGGATGTGGCGACCCGCTCGCCCGAGGACCATCGGGCAAGCCTTCGAATGGCGGAACAACACGTGACGCCCGCCAACTCCCCGCCTGGAGCGCATCTTGTGGCCAGACCGGGAAACCAACTAGAGGAACCAAAGGAACCAGTAAGACCGCACAGACGAACAAGGAGACGAAACGCATCCATCGCAAATGGATTCGATGCGCATTGGTTACTGAACGGACTGCCGTAGGGACTGAAGTGATAGTTCAGCCTGACCGACTTGAAGAGCCTTCCAGCTCCGAAGTGTTGGACGCGGAATCAAGATTGAACAGATTCGCACTCAGCTCGCCGAGATTTTCGGTGTGGCCGGAGAGAGGCAGCGGCAGAATCAAAAGGAGGGAGAGAACCCGCATGGCGAGCAACAGCCAAACCATTTGGCCTATCCCCCTCCTTCACCGTGACGCAAGCTGGCCGACTCAGTAGCCGCGCCCGGTGCTGCCGCCTCGTCCCATCCGATCCAGCGGGAGCGCGTCGTAGCGTTGCTTCAGGTCTGAATGCTCGTTGAGATATCGCATCACCGCCGCGTTATCGGCAAAGACCTCAGGGCTGCGCTTGCGATAGGCCTCGACCGTCAGATCATACTTCGCCAGGAGCGTGCCGAGTTTCGTGCGAATGTCCGCGCCCATTTCCTTCATCTGCTCAGGCGACGGTCGTTGCCCATCCTTAAACCGCTCACCATCCTGAAAATAGTTCGTCATCATCTCGCCGATCTCAATACGAGCCTTCACAAACTTCTCGACCTCAGCTGGGTCCGCCGCAAGGCTGGGCCCCGCGAACAGCACAACCGTTAACAAGATTCCGATGATGTGACATGCCAGATTCGTGACCATGGTTCCCTCTTACAAGTAAGGATAAGACAATCGACCTGTTGAACGGGATCCATCATACCATCTCGGCCGAAGAAAACCGGTTCCGCATTAATGAGTTACTGGAGTGACCGACTGCGCACGCCTCATGTGCACGTCCGACAACCGTTCGGATCACCGCGCCGTCTTTGAACACTAGAAAGTTTGTCGGTACCGCCGGTATCCGAAGTCCGGGCAGAATCACGCCGGCCAGATTCAACGGATCGCAGGCAGAAAGTTTGACCTCCTGGGCAAGAGCAAACCCCGTCTTGCGCAATGCCCGCATGGACTCCATAGCCTCCGGCAATGCGAATTGTTCCCCGACAAACCCTGACACAAAGCGTCCTCCACGAATCTCGCCTTGCAGTTCCATGCGCCGATATTGCACCAAGAGATCGCGCCACGCGATCAAATCGGATTCTCGGCCAAGGAGATCGCGGAAGACGACACCATACCGTCGCAAGAGTTGACGGGCAACCTGTTCCGTCGAACTGAGAGCTGCGGACCGAGGGCTGAGCGCTGACGGCTGCCCGCAGACAGCTTCTCTCAGCAACGCCCAGCGGCCGCCTGCATGACGTGGGCGCCGGAGCCGCTCCCGTCCTTTGGCCCGCCGACGGTGTGGATCAAGCAGCGCACGAAGATTGTCGAATCCATCGGCCGTCACAAGCCCAGCCGCAACCAGTTCCCACAGGCCCTGCTCCACTTCTGCTGCCAGATGGCCAGTCTCTCGAACTAGGTCGTTGAAGAAACTCGCGCCACGCTCGCGCAGCGCCTGAAGGAGACGCTGCGCTATGCCACCCAAGCCGGATGCCAACGGGCCAGGCGACATTCCCTGCAGGCCATCCGGCATACCCAAGAGCCAGTCCGCTGCTTCACGGGGATACAAGGCGATGGGTGCCGCACTCGTCGGAATCACTCGCCGAGGTCCCTCGTCTCCGGCCCCGGTGATGCGAGCGGGAGCAGACAACCGTCCCCATGCTACGGAACCACTCAGACAAAGACGGTCGAGCCATTCTGGTTCATACTTGGCCAGACGCAATCGCAACAGATGTGGTTCCCAGACTGAGGCCGCCGCCTCATAGCCGGCTAGCTGCGCAATAATTTCAGCCAACCCCGTCTCTCCATGCAAACGAGCCCCATGCGCCACATTCTGCCACCGCAAGAGAAATGACATGTACTCAGCCGCCGTAACCGGCTCGATCTCCTTTCTCAGTGCGCCAAGCGTCAGTCGATGGATACGGGCGAGCAATCGGCGATGACACCACTCCAGCGGATCGTCACCCGATAGGGCTGAGGGCGGAGGACTGAGGACTGCGAGAGGCCGAAATCTGCCTCGGAGGACTTGGCCGGTGGCTTCAAGACGGAGCAATGAATTCGATATGCTCGATGGCGAGAGATGCAGTCGTGCCGCGAGGGCCTCGGCCGTCGTCGGGCTGATGCACTCCATCCAGCCCTGGACAATGGCGTCGAGACCTGCCTCATCCTCCGTTATAAACACAGCAGCAACCTTCGCATTGTTTTCCGTCGACACCCATCCTCTTACTTCTTGCGCATCACCACCACCCCTTAATCTCTCACCTCTGACCGTCAATTCGAAAATGCGCCCTTCCCCGACCAATCGTGGCGAATGGACCGACCATCTCTTCGCCTGCTCAACAGGCACTCACACCAAGGTCAGCAGCGCATCGTGTAATTCGTCGGCATCGCGCACCACCGGCCAGGCCTCGTGCGCGACTTCCTCGATCGCCGCAGGATCGAGCGCGCCGAGCTGCCCAAGTAGCTCGGGTAGCAAGATCCGCCGCATCTCGACCGCACGTGCCCGCCGCTCTTCCAGCGGCGCATCGTCAAGAAAGGCATAGGGGTTGGCATTCAGAATCTCGTGCGAGAAGGGGGACGGCGTCGGCGTATCAACAGCAACGCAATGAATGTCTTGGCGCTCGATCGCCTGCAACAGCGCCGTGAGCCCATCGAGATCCATCGCCTCGGTCAGGCAATCGCGCAGCGTTTCGGTGACAAGGGGATGATCGGGAATCTGCCGAGCTGCCCGTTCGCCTGTGAGATTCTCCTGGCAGGCAATCGCATCGGGGAAGACCGCAGCGAGTAAGTCCTCGGCCTTCATCCGCTGGATCTGCGGCGGCACTTTCTTGCCTTTCGAGAACCGAAGCAATGCGAGCGACCGCGAGGCATTCCAACGCCAGCGCGTGACAAACATCGGTGCGAGCAGGACCACCTGAATCAGCACCTCCCGCACAGAATGTGAATGGAGATAGCCGAACACCGAGTCCAATGGGAAGCTGTGCTTCTCGCCGAGCGAAATGACCAGACCGTTATCCGTGGTAGCCGCTTGCAGTTCAAAATCAAACATCACGCAAAACCGCTTGCGTAGTGCGAGCCCCCAAGCCCGATTGATCCGCCCGCCGAACGGCGCGTGGATGACCAGCTGCATCCCGCCGCTTTCATCAAAAAACCGCTCGGCAATGATCGTCCGTTGCGTCGGAACCGTCCCGAGCACAGCCTTGCCGTCTGCAACATACCCAGCCGCCTGCTCTGCGCCCCGTTGGTCGAGCGCACATTCGCGTTTGAGCCAACGCATAGCCGCATTGGGTTCGTCACCAGCCAGCTCAGTAGCAATAGCTTCTCGCAACATCGCCACTTCCGCCGACAATTCCGCAGTCCGTGATGAGGCTTCGCCGCGCCAGAAGGGAATATTCGGTGGGGCGCCTTTCGCGTCTTCGACGCGAACCTTGCCGGCTTCGATCCCCTTGATGCGCCAGGAGGTGTTCCCCAGCAGCATAATATCGCCGGCCAGACTTTCTACGGCGAAATCCTCATCCACCGACCCAACAACGGTGCCATCCGGCTCAGCTACAACGGCATAATTTGCCGTATCGGGGATTGCACCACCGGAAGTAATCGCTGCGAGACGTGCTCCGCGCCGTCCCTTGAGGCGATGATTGATCCGGTCATGAAACAAATACGCCTGCCTCCGGCCTCGTTGTGTCGCAATGCCATCGGCTAACATCCGCAGAACCTGGTCGAACTCCGTGCGCGTCAGGTTCCGATAGGGATGGGCCCGACGACAGAGCGCGAACAACTCATCTTCCATCCAGGTCTGGCTCGCTGCAGCCGCCACGATCTGTTGCGATAGAATATCCAACGGAGCGATCGGCACCTCGATGCGATCTAATGTTCCTGCTCGGATTGCTCGCACTAGGGCAGCACATTCCAACAAGTCATCTCGCGTCATGGCGAAGAGTCGGCCCTTGGGGATCGCGGTGATCCAGTGGCCGGCGCGGCCGATTCGTTGTAGTCCTGTCACAATCGACCTCGGCGACCCGATCTGGCAGACGAGATCCACCGTGCCAACGTCAATACCCAATTCCAGGGACGCCGTGGCAATGACCACGCGGGTTTTGCCGGTCTTCAGCTGCTCTTCTGCATGGAGGCGGATCTGCCGCGAGAGGCTGCCGTGATGCGCGGCGACCACCTCGGGGCCTAAGTCTTGGAGGCGTTCTTTGAGGTAGTGTGAGACTCGCTCCGCCAATCGTCGGGTGTTGACAAAGACCAGGGTCGAACGCTGCTGTCGAACTAGCTCGGCCACCCGGTCATACACATCGGCCCAGATGGCATTGGTGGCGATGGCGCTCAATTCGTTTTTCGGCACCTCCACGGCAAGATCGAGTTCGCGGCGGTGGCCCGCATCGATGATAGTCGGCTTCGGACGATCGCCGACGAGAAACTCAGCGACAAGTTCAATCGGCCGCTGCGTGGCCGAGAGGCCAATTCGCTGTAGATTCGTGAGGGTCAGCGCTTCCAACCGTTCTAACGACACCGCTAAGTGCGCGCCGCGTTTATTGGGTGCGATGGCATGGATTTCATCGGCGATGACTGTGCGCACGGTCTGCAAAATCCGTCGGCTTTTTTCAGCGGTGAGGAGGATGAAAAGCGATTCCGGCGTCGTGACCAGAATGTGGGGTGGGCGGCGCAGCATCTGCTGCCGCTCTGTCATCGGCGTATCGCCGGTGCGGACCAGAACCCGCAGCTCCGGCATGAGCAGCCCGGCTTGCAAGGCCGCCTGGCCAATCTCGGCCAGCGGCTTCTGCAAATTCTTTTGCACGTCGTTGCTCAATGCCTTAAGCGGCGAGACGTAGAGAACCTGCGTGTGATCGTCGAGTTCACGGGCGAGGGCTTGCTTGAACAGGCTATCGATGCAGGATAGAAACGCAGCGAGAGTCTTACCAGAACCAGTCGGTGCGGCAATCAGCGCATCGACACCAGACTGGATGGCCTGCCAGGCTTGCTGCTGCACATCCGTCGGTTCGCCGATGTGAGACTGAAACCAGTCGGAAATGATGGGATGAAACCGGGAGAGCGGCATGGCGTGAGATTCTAACACGCCACTAGGAGAGACTCTATCCCGCATGATGCCGTATAAAAAATCCCGCAGCAGGCCAGCCCACCGCGGCTAAGAAATCTCTCCAGTTCTAGCTATGGCCGGCCAAAAGTTGTGATTCCGGATGAAACAATAAGCGCTGTGGAAAACGTCGTCGGAGTTGTTACGGCAAGAAAGCCCCCGATTCTAATCGTAAAAACGCAACGCTAGTGGCGCCCGAATTCGCTACATAAACAAACTGTCCATTTGGATAGACCGTAATATCTATTGGCACCGTTACCACACCGGTCGGAAACATCGTCGGGGTCGCCGCTGTTAACAATCCTCCTGCCCAATTGTGAAGACAGCCACCTCATTCGTATCACTATTTGTTAGATACAGAAACGATCCGTTGGGTGATACTGTGACCCTCTGCGGGTTCGACCCCATCCCAGTGGGGAATGTCGCTGGTGTTATCGCCGACAGACGCCTCCAGCCCCTATCGTGAAAGCAGCAACCCCTGCATGCCCCTATAGTAACCATATAGATAAACGACCCATTTGAAAAGACGGTAATCCTCTTTGGGCTTGATCCCACCCCAGTAGAAAATGTCGCTGGCGTTGTCGCCGGCCGATAGTACCCCCGTTGTTCCAATAATTGTACAGGTCAGGATGTTAGAGGAACTGAGACTCGACAAATCTAGAAACTGCCCATTCGGGGAAACTGTGATCCATTGTGTGTTCGTCCCCCAGTGGCAAAGGTGGCTGGAGTAGTCCTGGAGTGATCGCGGTCAAAACTTACCCAGTTCCAATTGTACAGGCCGATACATTGTTGGAGCCATCGTTTGCTTTGTAGACGACTGACGGAATACTCCCAGTCCCCTCATGACCCCCTCCCACTGTTCAGACATCCGGTGATAAGCAGCAGCACTGGTAGCACGAGTCATGACAGCATTCGTGTGCTCATTGCGATTCTCTTTGGTTCGTATTCCGCAGCGGAAGCTATCGATTCAACTTATATCACTATGGGGAAAAGGTGCCAACTCAAACGATACGTTTTTAATGGACTCTCTTCAATCGTCACTGGCACACTGTCCACTACTTCAGACAGAGAGCGCCTCACTGTGGACAAGTCGCTTATCATCCTTGGCTCAGGCTATACCACTCGCTTCCTCTTGCCCCTAGCCTCGCGTCTGTATGCCCATGTCTTTGCCACCAGCCGTAACCCAGACAAGCATCTTGCCCACATCGCACCCGACCGAAGAGTACGATTCGATCTTTCGAACCAGGACACATGGAAGAATATTCCAACGGGAACCAATCTGCTCTGGTGTTTCCCTGCCATGCCACTTGATCTCGTTCAAAAGTTTGCCTCGACGTTGGACCCGCTATCACGTCGACTCGTGGTCCTTGGTAGCACATCGGCCTACGAAATCACTGCATCAAGAGAATATCCCCCACCTTGGGTCGATGAAACAGCCCCAATCGATTTGACCAAACACCGCGTGCAAGCCGAAGAGTTCTTACGAACCAACTGTGGCGCGATCGTGCTGCGCGTGGTCGGAATCTACGGTCCAGGCCGCAATCCCATCGACTGGATCAGAACCGGCCGTGTTGGCCCCTCGCGCAAATATGTCAACCTGATTCATGTCGAAGACTTGGCCAAGATCTGCCTCGGAGTGCTGGAGCACGGGAAGCCCGGCGAGATTTGCAACGTCAGCGACGGGACTCCAAGAACGTGGGAAGATATCTGCCAATTTGCCCAACAGCATTGGGACATACGGTCTCCCACCTTGACCACCAATGACCAGCCAGGGAAACGGATTTCGAATGCGAAGCTCACGAAAGAATTTGATCACACAATTTTGTATCCAGATCTCTACAGGGAGTTACATGCTCTTGAACAGTAACAATGTTAGGCCAGCCCACGCGAACGGTCAAACCGATCTTCAAATAAGGCCGCATAGGCGTCACAACCGGAAGCGTACTCTCTGGGGTATGTTGAGGATTTTGACGACATTACTTTTCCGGTCGGAGAATACCTCGTGACCATCGCGATTCATCATACTCGCCTCATCGATGAGACCAGAGCGGTTCTCGATCAAGCCACCGTGCTCGTTCGTGGATCGAAGATCGCAGCTGTTGGTTCCATCCGGGACATTACGATACCGAAAGGCTCTATACGCATCGACGGTCGCGGACTCACCATCATCCCAGGACTCATCGATTGCCACGTGCATCTGTGCCTGGGGGGAGAACCTGATGTCGTCGCCACAGTGGAATCGGAAAGCCCTTCCTATACTCTATTGAAATCCGCGCAGCACGCCAAGATGACGATCGAGGCCGGATTCACCACCGTGCGTGACGTCGGCTCCCGGGATCACTCCATCTTCACTCTCAAGCGAGCCATCGACTCCGGAATCATGCCTGGTCCGCGTATCGTCAGCGCTGGCCTTGCCATCTGCATGATCGGCGGCCATGCGCGATTCATCGGACAGGAAGTCGAAGGGGCCGAGCAGGTCCGGCAGGCCGTCGCCTCGCAAGTCGCCGCCGGCGCAGGGGTGATCAAAGTCATCGCGTCGGGCGGGGTGCTCACGCCTGGGACATCACCGGAGCAAGCCCAATTGACGATAGAGGAACTCTCGGCGTCAGTCGATGCTGCGCGCCGCGCGGAGAAGAAAGTCGCGGCACATGCGCACGGAGCCGAAGGCATGAAGAATGCAATTCAGGCCGGCGTCCATTCGATCGAACACGCTACCCTGCTGGACAACGACGCCGGTGAACTCATGAAGCAGCATGGCGTCTACATGGTCCCGACACTCTCAGCGCTCGCCATCACTGCGGCAGGCCGACCTGGGTGTGGCATTCCCGAGAGTTCCATGGACAAAGCCAGTTCCATGACGAGGCGCCATCAAGCAAGCTTCAAGAAAGCCCATAGGAGCGGCATCCTGATCGCTATGGGCACCGATGCCGGGACACCCTTCAACTACCATGGGGACAACGCACAGGAACTCGATCGCATGGTCGCGCTCGGCATGACGCCGATGGAAGCAATTGTCGCCTCAACCGCAGCTGCGGCGCGACTCATCGGAATCCAGGATTTAGTGGGTACGCTCGCGGAGGGAATGCAGGCCGACTTATTGGTCATCGACGGAGATCCGCTTAGGCGCATTGAACTCTTGCGTGACCGCAGCCGGATTATGGGCGTGATGCAGGCCGGGCGGTTTGTGGCAGGGCCTCTCGCCGAATAACAACTCGTCAATCGTCAAACCTGAAGAGCACCGCCCCTTCTTGTCCATCGATTGACTACTGACGGTTGACAATTGACGTTCTTACTTCCGCTCGTAGAACAACTCGAGCGACGAGGCGACGCCGTGCACGCGGCCCTTCCGAAACGCCGCTCTAAGCCGATTGCGCAGCGCTCGAAGCCCGCGTTCGTCGCCGCGATTCGCCACGCCTTGTGACACCATCATATCCGCCGCGACTTCGACCAGGCGCTGTTTTCTCCCTTCCATTTCTTCAGTTACCAGGTTATCCATGATATCTGACGCACGCGCAGCTACGACTTTCTCCAGGAATGAATCGTAGCCCTGCTCCGCTACCGTCCGCTCTCGAATAAACTTCAACTCAGCCTTCACCCGCTTCGTATCTTTCATCAAGATGGCAAACAGCTCTTTCCGCCCTTCATCGAAGAGCTTCTTTTCCATCTCATCGAGAATGACGTCTGGATCAATCGTTTCAGCGTGTGGTTCATCCCCCCAAAAAAGATGGTCATAGCTCCGGCGCTTCTCCGCGTCACCGACGATCTCGTAGGAAGCATTGATCTCACGGATCTTCGCTTCGGCATCTTTGCTATCGGGATTCCGGTCCGGATGGTTCTGAAATACCAGCTTCCGATAAGCCTTCTTGATGTCGTCATCGGACGCCTCGCGTGAAACCCCCAGCACCCTATAGTAATCCATTCGCGCCATGGCGAAGGACTATAGCATGGGGCTTCGGCAGGCTTCACCTTGACTCCTAACCTCAAGGCCTCTAGCCTGTCGCGGCTGTCGACCGATCGGGGACACGAACCATGGCAACCTCTTCTTGGCGATCTGGTGTAACTCGCTATCAGTGGCTCGTGCTGTTCGTTGCCTGGCTCGGCTGGGTGTTCGATGCGATGGACGCCACCATCTATGCCATCGTCCTCCATCCAGCGCTTCATGATCTCTTGCAAACCTCACGGGCGACACCGGTCTCTTCCGAGCAGATCGGCTGGTACGGCGGCATCATTTTCTCCATCTTTCTCATCGGCTGGGCTGTCGGCGGCATCATGTTCGGCATCCTGGCCGACCGCTATGGCCGAACCAAAGTCTTAATCGCTACCATTATCATCTACGCTGTCTTCACCGGAACCGCCGCATTGGCACAGACCTGGTGGCACCTCGCCCTGTCCCGCTTTCTCACCGCCCTCGGCGTCGGTGGCGAATGGGCGGCTGGCGCGGCGATCGTCGCGGAGACCTGGCCAGAAGACAAGCGCGCGAAAGCCGCGGGCATTCTGCAGTCGGCCTGGGCCGTCGGGTTTTTCTTGGCCGCGATTTTCAACCTGACATTGAAGGACTATGGCTGGCGGATGCTGTTTCTCATCGGCATTCTACCGGCGTTCGTCGCCCTACTCGTGCGTTGGTGGGTCAAGGAACCGGAGCGATGGTCACGTGCCCATGAGCAGCAGCCGGCCCCCCTCTCGACCATCTTCAAGAGCGACTTGCGACGCGCCACCATAGTCGGTTCCGCGCTGGCCTTCGTGGCGGTCTTTGGATTGTGGGGTTCAACGAATTGGGCTCCGACGCTCGTGCGCGAGCTGCCTGACATCAAAGTCATGGATGCCGCTACGCAGGCAAAGTACGCGAGCTATGCCATCATGTCACTGAATGCCGGTGCGTTCTTCGGCTATCTCGGCTTCGGTCCGCTGGCCGATAGATTCGGCAGGCGACCGGTGTTCGCCTTCATGTGCCTTGGCAGTCTCATCATGTTGCCGGTAACCTACCTGCTGCCATCGACCTATGCGGGCGTGTTGATGCTGCTGCCGATCCTCGGCTTCTTTACCAACGGCATCTTCAGCGGTTTTCCCATCTATTTGCCCGAACTCTATCCAACCAGACTCCGCGCAACCGGCGCCGGATTTTGCTTCAACGCGGGGCGCCTACTGGCCTCGGTTTCACCCTTTCTGACTGGCTGGCTCGTGACCACGCTGGGATCGTTTGGACACGCCGCCAGCACCATGGCCCTGATCTATCTGCTTGGACTGGCTGTTCTTTTCTTTGCGCCGGAAACGAGGGGCCACCGTCTACCTGACTAGACCCACCCTATCACTTGACTTCGGATTCTCCCGCCTTATCTATGCCGTATGGATACGAACAAAACCCCAAGGGTACTGACCCACGATGAGCAAAAAGCGGCCGAAGCGGCGTTTGCTGGTCGACCGTTTAATCCAACCTGGTCACAATCAGCCAAACTCGTCTACGAAGGCCTTATGCGAGCTCTCCCCTTGAAGTCAGAAGAGTGCATCCCTCTTTCTTCTCCAGAAGTCCGTGTTGAAGATGTATCTCTACCGAGCGAGAGCAAGTTGCCTTCCATCACAGATGCGACACAGACGGCTCCAGTCACTGAGCCTGACGGACTGCCCGCCTCAAGTGAGGATGAGCGCGCGAAGAGAATGATAGCTAATTGGCATGAAGCGATTGCGGCAGGAGTCTTGATCGACGTCACACCTGACGCACAGAAGCTCGGCCTGACATTTCCGGTCAGCATAACACGACCGTTGTGGGAAGTTGGCATTGCACCAACTCACGCGTTGTCGGATGAGGAAAAGTCGAATCGGTTGCGTGACGTGTTGATGGCATTCCGGCTCCGGCTATCGAGCCTCGTGACGCTCTCACCGCTGATCGACTTTCCAGCCATGCTCGCCCTTTCACCTGGGGCGGTCCCTCAGCCAGTACCATTATTCGCGTTGATCCAACCCGACACAAGACATCAGGCGACCGTGACACTCTTGTTGCCGAACGAAGTCGCCGTGACGATCATCCCGATGAACTAATCGACGTTCGCCCTCAACGGACGGCCCAACAGGTTCAGCCACCACCGAGAGCCAGGTGGTCGCATCGGACGGCGTTCGTGCACTCGTACCCTATCCGGAACGCCGACCCTCCTGAACCGGAAACTCCGCGGATTGTAGGGTGATACATCTAGACTGCTCTCTTAGCAACTCTTTCGGAAGAGCGTGAGACGACGATCCCGACCATCCGATCTCCACCAGCGATAACCTCCTTAGCTTGCCCGTTCTTTTTCCTGGCCTTCCTCGTGGCCGGATGTTCCAACCTCGTTTTTCAGCCTACCCCGGTCGTGTCGAAAACATCTCCGCTTCCCTATTCTGCCAAAGTCAAGCTGAAAGGAATCAAATCCTACATGGTCAAACCGTGGACAACCATGATCGCCGATCTCCACATTGAGCACCACGTTTCCGAAGTCAGCAACGCCCTCGGTCCAGCCAAAAAGGAGTGGGAGACATCCATTGCCGCCTACCTCGCCGCCAGAGAAATCTTCACTCCCTGTCGATGGACAGTCAAATGCATCTGGACTTATCCATACGGCTCCACATCGATATCGACCCAGGCGTACTCTTAAAGTTTACGACGTCGATGTCGCTCGCGCCGAAAGCGTCGCTGGCCAATCCTCGAACGGGACGACTCCATAATTATCTCGGCTTGGGCAAATCCACAGGAGATGTAGTCCGCAGTGGGAAGGATGACGACCAGAGCCCAATCAATGAAGCCGTTCAATCGGCGCTGAATGATCTCTTCGGAAAACTCGAGCACAATCCACGGCTACACCGCGATCGTAGTGCGAGGCTCATCACCCCGAACGGTTTGCCAGGCGACGGGCCAGCTCATGCTCGTCCGACTCCGTCTTCACATCACCGTTCAGACGAGCGTCGAGCAACCGATCAAGAATCTTCTTGAACTGCGGCCCCGGCTTCAACCCCATCGCCTTCAGATCGACGCCTGTCACGACCGGCTTCACATGTTGATAGGTCGTAAGGAACGCCGACACCTGCCGTTTCACCACTTCCCATTTGCTCTTGGCCATCAGCCCCAGAAGTGTTTCGTCGGACAGTCCAGACAGGAGCCTATACGTTTCTGCCGGTTTGAGCCGTGGTCGTCGCCCGAGTCGGAGAATCACTGCGTGACAGCCCACGCAGGTCGCTTTCAGCTTGGTGGCTTCTGGTTCAGAAAAAGGGAATCGTTTGAGGACCTCCGTCACATCGCGTTCCAGCAACCCTTCCAGTAGCCCCATCATGTAGACCAGCCAGACTTCCATCTTCCGATCAAGGTACAGCAGCCGATACCAATCCACAGCCTGCTCGATCGCGCTCAGCATGACGTGTAGTCGATTCGACCATTTGAGCTTGGGATGGATGAACCGGAGCAAGCCAAGATCTGCTAAGCGCTTTACAGACTGTTTCGGCTCATGCTCTCCCAGTAGCAGTTTCAGTTCTTCCAACAGCCGGTGCCGAGACAGTCGATGGAACAAGTTTATTCTCACTGCACCCTCTATCAGTGCGACGGTATCGCGCCCCAAGTGGAACCCAAACCGCGTTTCGAATCGTATGGCGCGGAATACCCGGGTCGGATCTTCGACAAAACTCAGCCCGTGCAGCACGCGCACAACTTTGTCGTTGAGATCCCTTTGGCCGCCGTAAAAATCAAGCACGTCCCCGAAGCTCTTCCCATTCAAGCGGATGGCCAGCGCATTGATCGTGAAATCCCGCCGGTATAGATCTTTCTTAATGGAGCTCTGCTCCACCGTCGGCAAGGCCGTGGGGTACTCGTAGTATTCCGTTCGCGCGGTGGCCACATCGAGCTTAAAACCGTCAGGCAACAGCACGATTGCGGTTCCGAATCGTTCATGCACCTTGACCCGCGCGTGCATCATCTCGCCAACTTTTCGCGCGAAGGCAATCCCGTCGCCTTCCACAACGAGATCCAGATCGAGATTCTCGATGTCCAGAAGCAGATCTCTGACACAGCCGCCAACAACGAACAGCGAGACATCACACCAGTCAGCCAGTTGTCCCGCTTTTTCCAACAATGTGACAAGACGGCGCGGCAAGCGACCATGCAACAATCCCTTCACGTTGCGATGGGGCCCTCCGACAACGCCGTCGGCCGTACCATGGACAGAGCGCATCCTGGCAGCCTTCAGCACATCGTCATGTAAGGTCCTCAACAAATCGGTTCTCGTGATCACCCCAATCACTTTGGACCCTCTGACGACGGGAACAAACCGCTGATTCCGCTCGATCATGGTTTCTTCGATGGCATGGAACGGGGTTTCAGACTGCGCTGTGTAGGCATCTGTCTGCATGATGTTTCTGACGGCTCTCTTGCCGAGCCGATGGAACAGCGCTTTCTGAATGAGTTCCCGACTGACTAGCCCGACATATCGGTCCTTCTCGTCCATGATCGGGAAAACATTGATGCCATAGGTCGTCATCCGTTGTCCGGCCTCGGTGATCGTGAGGTTGATCTCAATCGCTTTCACAGGCTGAGTCATGACATCTTGGGCCAACAAGGTAGGCCGATATTGCGTGGTCAGCAGTTGGACGAGCCGCTCTTTGACTTCTGCAAGCGTCTGCCCCTTGACGCTCGCGGCAGCGGCCACCGCATGGCCCCCGCCTCCGAACTCACGCGCAATCCAGCCGACATCGATCTCCGGCCTCCGGCTTCTGCCGATCACTTGCACGTGGTCTTCCATCATCACCGCCACGACGACGGCATCGACCCCTTGCAATTCGGCGAGCATGTGCACCACGCCAGCCACCTCCCCACGACAGCGATCGATCGTACTCGCCGCCACAAGCACTTTTCGGCCTTCCAGGTAATGCGCTTCACTCTGCGCTAACAAATCATTCAGCAGCGCGATGGCATCCGGATCCAGCGGACGGCGAAGCGTGTCTGTTACCATGTTGAGGTCCGCCCCGGCCTCGACAAGAAACGCTCCGGCCTCTAGATCCCGGCTGGTTGTCGTGGCAAAGGCAAACGATCCGGTTTCTTCATAGAGTCCCAAGGCCATAACGGTCGCCTCGAACGGCGTCACCTCTATATGCCGCTGACGGAGCCGTTCGATCAGAATTGTCGTGGTCGCCCCGACTGATTGAACCACCGACTGCTCCGATCGACCAGTACACGTCGAGCCTTCATCGACATGGTGATCGAACACCACGATTTCGACCGATGGATTTTCGATGCACGACTTGAGCGCACCGATCCGCCTGGGCTCGTGGGTATCGACTAACACAAGCCTGTTGATCTGAGAGAGATCAAGTTCTTTCAGCTTGCTGATCCCAAGATCGTGAACGGCGAGAAAGTTACGCAGAGTCTTTTGTCCGCCGGCGGGGAGAACCAGCTTCGCCTCCGGATAGAGCTTGCGAGCGGCGACCATCGAGGACAGGCCGTCAAAATCCGCATTGCTGTGCGTGGCAATCACATCCATACTCGCATTCTAGCAGGGTCTTCCTAGGCGGGAAATGCCAGATGCGGCCGCAGTTTGTGCAAGCCACCATTCCTCGGTGTAAGGCCACAGAACCGGCTTGTTCCCCACCGTGTTTACAAATCTCCCGTTGAGCCGTCTGAATGGTTGGACATGCGTATCTGGCCCTACACATCTAGAGAATTCCCTACTCCTCTTTTCTTTCACGCAAGTCCGGCTGTTGAGGAGGCCGATGCCTGCCGGATAGGATTAGAGGTTCACCATACAAGGAAGGTTCATGATGACGACGATTGGAATGTCCCTCACTGCGGCAGCATTCTTTGGGATGTTGCTGGCATCAAGCTTGCTCGCTCAAGCCTAGTGTGGTGAAGTTCGGCTGAGCACGAAAATGGTTTCTGGAGCGGCTTCAGGAAAGGCGGACTATCGCCAGCGCTGAAACCGCAAACACCTGAACGTAGAGGCGGAAGACCTGCTGGGCACGACGGCGACTGCGCTCAGTGTGTTTGTGAACGCCTCCACGCAGGGGAGTACCACGGCACTGCCAGCGTGCCCGACGGCACCTACATTGGTCTGCGGTGAAATGGAACTGAACCCACAGTATGTCCAGGCCGTTCCATCCTTGAAGGCCGGGGATATTATCAGCGTCGGGACTGTAGCTAACAGCTCTGTCCTATCCGACGCGTTCACTAGACAGACACGTTCCACACAAGAACCGATTGCCTTCCCGCAGCCAGTTCTTTTATAGAGCGATCGTTAGGATGAGCGCACTCGTCTTCAAATGAACTTGTCGCATGAAACCCTCCTCCGGCCTCGTCTGATGAGTTAGACGGAGGCGGGAGCAGCAAGGTAAACGGGGAAAGTACGTGTCTTAACGAACGTCCTGGAAAAACGCGCGGGGTAGGGTCGGGAGACGGAACTCGACGTGGAGGATGATGAGGAGGATGCGCAGAAAACTTCGCCACACGCCCATTTTCAAGAACTTCCGCGCATCGGTGATGACGGGAGGTGATAGGAGGAGCGGGGTCGTGATGCTGATGAGACGTTCGCAGAAGGCGACATCTTCGAGGATCGGTAGATTCGGAAAGCCTCCGAGCCGTTCATATACCGACCGACGGACAAACAACGCCTGATCGCCATAGATAATGCGGCTACGTGTGCAGCGGAAGTTGTTCAGGAGCGAGAGTAGCTTGAGCCGCCAGTCGTTGCCGGAAAATTGGTGCATAAAGCCGCCGGCTTGAATCGAGTCATCGGCTTCCATTTTGTTCAACCGCTGAATTGCACCGGCTGGCAAGACAGTATCGGCATGGAGAAAGATGAACCAGTCGCCTGTGGCCTCGTTTGTCCCGGCATTCATCTGCGACGCGCGGCCTTTGGGAGCGGTGATCCATCGACGTGAAGCGTCCTGCGAACGACGAAAGACGAACGACGAACCACGCGAGCCGTCTGGGAGAATCGTTGAAAAGCCGAAGTCGGCAAGGACGGCGAGTGTTCGATCAACACTGCCACCATCGACGACGAGGACTTCATAGTCGCCAGGCTGCCGGAGTAGGCAGTCGAGCGTGTTTGGCAAGGCCTTTTCTTCGTTGCAGACGGGAATGCTGACGGAGATCATGTAACCAACCAGGTTGGCAAGAACGTCCGCACGTCCGCAGCCAAGGCTACCTGTGCCTTGGCACAGTCGTTTGCAATTTGTTCAACATGCTGAGAAAGGTCAGCAAACGGGTGAGCGGCACCCGTTCGTTTGGATTGACGAGCACTCGGCGCCTCCGTCGTCGGTGTTCCGTTAAGGCCCCAGTCATACTCGAGGAATTCCACTTTGTAGGACGACGATTCGAGATCGCGTGCAAGCTCCTGATCGGACAGATATTTTCGCACGTACTTGAGGAGCGATCCTGAATGGGCCTCGAAATCTTCTGGGTACCATTTAAAGATCTTCGACAGATAGACGATTTTGTTCTGGCGATCGAATCGATTCTTTGTTGCATCATTGATGAAGTCCTTGGTCACCGACTCGCGCTGTTCCTCCAACCGATCAGCTTGATACACCCACGATTGCAGCGAGGGGCACGAAATAGAGGCGCAGACGATGGCGAAGCGGATGCGCGGTTCATGGAACTGGGCAATGATCACTTTTCGTTCCAAATCATAGAGATTGATGGCTTCTCCACCGACTCGATAATCCCGCGATTTGAAGTAGCGATATTGCCCTATCCAACTCGTGGGCGAGTACTGATCCAAAATACCTTTGATGGCAAATGCATTGTAGGCGTTGATCCAGAGGACCAGACGCTCGCTACACGTGGCGAGCGCGTTTGGATCAACTCGATCCAGCTGCGCTAGATATGCTGGCAGTCGATCGTCCGTTTGGATACCAGGATAATTGACAACTCCATCCTTTACATGTGCACCTAACACCTCGCTGAACATCTTGTGCGAGAACTCCATAGCCAGAATCGGATCCACAGGTTTGAACGAGGTTGGAACGGTGGAACACCCCGTGAGCACCATCAGCGCGCCTAGCGCGACCCACCTCATCCCAATCACTCCCTTCTTCACCATGACACCGATGTCCGCCACGCCGTGATCGGATGTCGGAGAACCGACCCAATCACTCGACCATCCAGCCTATTACACGATGACCGATCGGAGCAATTCTGAATCTCTTGTCGATTAAACCGCGCGAGTATGTCACTGAGCGAGGACTGGAGCAGATTCCCCGCCTCAGGCAAAGCCAAACAGGGTGCCACATTGCCCGACGCGTCAATCGCAATGCTATAGCACCCCGCGTCACAGGGCTCCAGTGTTTCTCCGCGCAACCACGTGACATTGTCCTTCGTGTATTGCCGAAGATAGCCAGGAGGGATCGCATCGTCCGCAAGCAACCGCTCGAAGACCAGACTCGCCTTCTGACGTTCATACATCAACCCAGGATCCTGCTTCCCATAGAACCCCACGTCCCAATGGTAGGCGCCAACCACCGGCAAGAATCCTCGGTCGCGAGCGAACTGGACAACCTCCCTCACCTCATCTCGATTGAACTCGCTGACGATGCACGTGATGAACTTCGGAGGGCGATAGTGCTGCAGGAGTTCAAGACCCGCGAGCACCTGATCCAGTTGATCGGCGCCGCGGATGTGCTGATACCTGACGCGATTCAGGGTGTCGAGGCTGATTGACATCGACACTGAAAGGTCGTCGAACCGCTGCACGAGATCCGTCGTCAACTTGGTACCGTTTGTGATCAGGGTCACATGGAATCCAATCTGAACCAGGTCTCCAAGAATTCCCAGCAAATCGCGACGCAACAGAGGTTCACCTCCCTGCACGAACACAAACCGCAGTCCGTCTCGATAGAGGCCGGTGAAAACTCTCTGGATCTCCTCACGGGTCATCTCATATCGTCCTACGTTCAACGGCAGGTTGCAGTACCCGCACGCCGAGTTGCAGCGGAGGTTGGCTTGAAAGATCGCCAGCACCGGGCGCCGAAAGGCAACATTGGTCACCCCGCCCCACAGAGCCTGACCGAGGTTCGGCCTCTTGCTCCCCGACGCTCTTACCTTCCCACCCTCGCCCTCAGAAGGCCTATGAAGCCGTTCAATTTGTACCAGCATTGGTGTCTCTAGAAGGCAGTCGCTAAGTAGATCATCACAGCTACCCGCCATGTTCTTTCCGGTTTATGGAGTTCCAATCGTATTCTCCCCAGCCTCGCTTTCTAACCGGCTGAAACTCAGTACTTATTTTCTTCCTCTGACCCGGCACGTGCCTTGCTGTCAAATCGATTAGGTGCAACTCGACCTTCAAGCAAGGAGGTCCTCGTTCCAGAAGAAAGGCAAGAAAAAGATCCTTCCCATCATGGTTGTAGCCCTGGCCATCGTCGCATTGACCATGGTACCGGGCCAGGGCAAAGAGTTCGAAGAATGCGAAGAAACCGACCTCTCATTCTTCCGCCGCGGCTGCTGCCAAGACGACCAGTTCAATACCGGAAACTGTCCCCGCCCCCAACGCTAGCCAGCATGACAGCAATCCCTGACCAGCATGGAAGACAGTCGGCGGGACTGTCAAGCACATCGGGGACTACACCTATACGATCGAAGACTACGAAGGGAACCTGGTCCCCCTCTACGTCGGCCAGACAGCCAAGCAGATCTGCAGCAACAAGAAGGTCAGGGATACCGTTCGCGGAAAAATCACACTTAGTGGCTTCTCGAATTCCATTCAGTAACCATTTCGAATTCGCGCACCGGCACGGACGCGCTGGTGTCCTCGAAAAGTCAGACCCTGAAACAGGTCGACCTTTTTATTTTCCCTCGCACGGTTTCGACCATTACTTCGCTCGCAAGAACATAATGTCGCCGTAGTAGGCCGTAGCGCTCTCCTTCGTGTTGTCCGTATCGCTCATGATCGCGACGCCGTTGATCATCGGCGGCTCTTCACCGAAGGCCTCCTTGTAGTCATGGTAAACATTTCGCTCTTCGTCAAGCCACGCACCTACCTTTTGTAGGCCGCTCTCGACAATGATCATCCTGGCAAAATTGGTAAAGGCGTTTTCGACGATCGTGCCGACGGGCGTCTTCGTGCCCCTGATATAGTTCAAGGCCGCGATCGGAATGTCACCGAAGATGGCTCGACCGGCTTTGTATTTGAGCATTTTCAAGAAACTGACTTTGTCGGATTCGTAGGCAAAGGTGATGTAGAGCCGGGCGGGATAATCATCACCCTCTTTGAGCGCCACATTGCTATTCTTCAGCACGTTGTCGACTTTCCACCGCCACCGGACGATCGGATATTCCTTTGGATCGATCATCACCGGCTTAAAGAGGCCGGACGCTGCCGCCTCGCTGACAGCTTTGACAACGGTCATGTCCCCGTCCTTGACCACCTCGTAGACCATACGTTTTTTGTTTTTAGTAATCGTGATTGGCTTCCACCCATCTGGCAGCGCTTGTCCCACCTGCGCGGACAAGAACTTCCCAATATTGAGCACTGAACTTGGCTCGGCTTGCACCAGGGCAGACACTAAACCTGCAAACGCCACCACTGCCATGATCACAGAGTTTTCCCCCCCTGCCTCCCCACGCTGGGGGTATGGCCCTCTAGCGCTCCCTTGCGTGCAACGAACGAGCGTGGTTTCCTCGTGCGCGTGCTGCAAGCACATAGGACCGTCGGGCCGTGCCGTCAATCCTTCCTCGTCCAAGCGAACCACTTTTTCAAGATGTTTTTCTGTCCGTCAGAAAAATGCGCCTTACGCCACAGATTGACGACCTTCTTATTCACTTCGGCTTGCGTCGGATAGGGGTGGATAGTACCGGCAATCGTCTTCGCACTAGCCCCGGATTTCATCAAGACCGAAAACTCGCTGATCATGTCACCCGCATGGGCCGCCACAATCGTCGCACCTACAATCTTGTCTGTGCCCTTCTGAACGTGAATCCTGGCAAAGCCTTCGTCTTCACCATCCAGAATCGCCCGATCGACCTCATCGAGCTTGTACGTGTAGGTTTCGATCTCGAGGCCTTTCCCCTTCGCATCCTTCTCATACATCCCGACATGCGCGACTTCAGGCTCAGTGAAAGTACACCAAGGCATGATCAAGGACTCAACGCTCGCATAGGCCAATCCAAAGGGGTGTGGAAAGAGCGCGTTCTGAATCACGATTTGCGCCATCGCATCAGCCACATGGGTAAACTTGTAGCGCGAGCAAATGTCGCCTGCCGCAAAGATTTTTGGATTCGTCGTCTGCAGCCGTTCGTTCACTTTCACACCAGTTTTATCGTGCTCGACGCCGACCACATCCAGTCCGAGACCGTCCACGGTTGTGGTCCGGCCGACACCGACGAGAATTTCATCCACCGTCACATCGTACTGCTGCCCGTGCGACTCGACCGTCAGACGCTTGCCAGCGTCGGTCGTGCTGACTTTCACGTCTTTCCCACAGCACAGCAGCTTCACCCCATCGCGCAGCATCTGTTTCTCAACGATCTCAGCCGCATCCCGGTCTTCTTTTGGCATGATGCCGTGTATGGCTTCGATGAGAGAGACATGGCTCCCGAATCGGGCAAACGATTGCGCCAACTCGCAGCCAATGGGGCCGGCGCCGATAACACCGATGCGTTGCGGCAGTTCCGTCAGCGAGAACACCGTTTCGTTCGTGAGATAGCCCGCCTCTTGCAATCCTGGAATAGGCGGCGTCGACGCGCGCGAACCGCTGCAGATTGCGGCCTTCGCAAAGTGTACCGTTCGATTGCCGGCCAGCCCTTCCACCTGAATCGTATTCCCACTCGTGAAGCGTCCGCTCCCGATATAGACATCGACACCGAGTTTCGTGTACCGATGGACGGAGTCGACGTGGCTGATCCGTGCTCGCAGCTTACGCATGCGTACCATGACCGCCCCAAAATCGTACTTCACACCAGGAGAAATATGCAGGCCGAACTCATCGGCATTTCGTAATTCGGCCCACGCCCGCGCTGCGCGGATGATGCCTTTCGACGGCACGCACCCGATGTTCAGACAGTCGCCACCCATCAGATGCTTCTCGATCAAGGCCACCTTGGCCCCCATGCCGGCCGCAATCACCGCCGTGACTAATCCTGCCGTCCCCGCCCCGATCACCACAATGTTGTAGCGACTGGCTGGCTCGGGATTGACCCAATTCAAGGGATGCACGTTGCTGACGAGTGTGCGGTTGTGCTCGTCGTTCGGCACGACAAGCACCTGTTCAAACGTGTTCATGGACTCCATCCTGGTCGCCATAGGGACCATCATGGTTGCGTTTTCCGTCCTGTACAAACCGACTGTGGCTCTGAATGTGGATCATGCTTGTTTGCCGGACCACTTCTTGTACAAGCTTGGCACAAGCGCCAGAAGCCCCAGCAACACAAACGCCCCAATCACTCGGGGGGACGCGATGTCTGTTAAAGAATTGATCGTACCAAGTTGCCGGCCCGCGTAGGCATAGACAAAAGAACCAGGGATAATTCCAAGTGCCGTCGCCACTACGTAGGTCGCCACATTCGTACGAGTCAGACCGGATACGAGATTCACCACAAAGAACGGAAAGAGCGGAATCAGCCGGAGGGTCATGAGATAACTGAACGCGTTCTGCGCGAAGCCCTGCTGAACCGGTCCCAGCCACTTTCCAAACTTATGTTCCACCCAGTCGCGCAGCAAATAGCGCGATGCGAGAAACGCGAGCGTCGCGCCCGTCGTTGCCCCTAGATTGACAAACAGAGTGCCAAACACACTGCCGAACAAGAACCCTCCGGTCAAGGTGAGGATGACTGCACCGGGCAAGGACAGCCCCGTCACTGCAATGTAGGCGAGGATGAACAGCGCCACGGCTGACACGTAATTTGCCTCAGTCATGGAGAGCAGCATATCGCGATTGTCTTTGAGTGCCGTCAGCGACAAGAACCGTCCGAGGTCAAAATAGAAAAAGGCTCCGATGGCCATCGCAATCATCGCGGCAATAGCAAGCTTCCCGGCGCGTGAGTTGGCTGGCACAGCTGTCTCAGATACAGGGGTAGTCATGGCGACCTCGTGGCGTATCATGGGAGGCTCCTCTCGCGCTTGTCAATGTAGTGTCCTACGAGTTTGGTCGCTGACCTATCCGCTTTCTTACATGAGGGACGATCGAGCAAGAAGGCTACGCATCTCTTAAGGCGAGTGGTGTTTATAAAAGATACGGCCATGATAGAGAAATGGATGTGCTAGGGCACAAATGGTCACACTTTTGATTACCCTGGCGGAGGGTACTCAATGAAGCCCGAATGAAAGAGAATTTGGACTGCTATGGCTTGGGCACCGGCAGAACTGTTGCAGCTTCGCTCAATGCCTCTCCGACAGGGCCCCACCATACCGACATACCGGCTGCGAAGGGCATTTCCCCAAGGCATCTCGGTACCGTTCTGGACTCAGTTGGTGGAAAGAGCAGGTCTTCCGATATGCTTTGGCCACCTCGCGGGTTGGGGAGGCTTCCGGACCAGCGTACTCGAGACAGACCAAGGGCATGATGTGCAGACCAGCGCGCATAGAAAACCACTGAATTCGTCTTGAGACTTTCAAGTGTACCAGGCCCATGATGCCCCACAGACCTCTGATTTTCGAAGAGAGTTCCTACTCCTGTTAGAAGCCCTCCTCATTGCCGCCCCGACCCATTATCTAGTTGTCAGGAAGGCCCTGGCTCCCGTAGTCTGTTAATTAATAGGAGGCCACGATGGACGAAACCAACCGACTGACCAAAACAAAGGAGCAGTGGGCCATAGCTCGGCGTGGAGGAGAGGAGCGCGAGGTGTTCTACGAGGGAGATAATCGCCTCCCACCAGGGCAGCATCTCGTAGCGACCTTTCCCGTGCTGGATCTGGGGTTCAAGCCTGAGATCCCCTTGACCGAATGGAGCCTCACCATCGGGGGGTTCGTAACCACCCCTGTTACCTGGACCTGGGAACAGTTCCTGGCACAACCCCAATTCAAGAACGTTTCAGATTTCCACTGCGTCACGTCGTGGAGCCGCTATGACAATGAGTGGGGCGGGGTGAGCTTCCAGCACATTATTTCGGTGGTAAAACCGCTATCGCTCGCCAAATTTGTCTTCTTCAAATCCTACGACGACTACACAACCAATCTTCCTCTTGAAGCCTGCAACGACGACGATGTGCTGCTGACCTATACATGGAACGGCAAGCCCCTCACGAAAGAACATGGCGGGCCGGTGCGCGTCATCGTGCCGAAACGCTATGCCTGGAAGGGAGCGAAATGGGTGAAAGAAGTTACGTTTACCGATAAAGACGAGAAGGGGTTTTGGGAAGTCCGCGGTTATTCCAACACTGCATTGCCCTGGAAGAATGATCGCTACGGGTGAGCGCGTTATTTTTTTCATCCATCCTCTAGGGCCCTCGACGAAGTTGCCTGGCTTGGTGTTCGGAACCGCCTTTTCCCCTGCCAACGTTTCCACCGCGCTCACATTGGTTCCATTACGGCGAGCAATTTCCTCATAGACTTGGCGCCGATTCTCATTCACCTCTTTCATAAGGGCTTGTGCCTCCCAGCTGACTGGGGCGACTCAACCTCGTTAGACACCGTTGTAAAGCACAGCCCGTCGTGAACAATTTTCTGGCACGTATCACACCGCCTTGCAAAGAAACCACGCGTCTCCTGTCTGAATCCATGGACCAGACGCTCCCGGTGTTCACGTGGATGCAAGTGCTGGTGCATCTGCTGATCTGCGAGGGGTGCCAGCGGTATCGTGATCAACTGCGGGCGATACGCAACACGCTCCGCCGCACATCTGCGCAGTCCCACGGACAAAACACGACTCAACTCCTCACGCCCTCTTCTGAGTCACAATAGTGACTCAAGCGCACACTCGACAGGCGCCGTCCGTAACCTTATTCCCGTCCACTGTCCCCATTCTCTTGACAGCAGTCGTAGGCATCCGTACCCTCGATGGCAGATTTCATCACTTCGTTTTACACTGACAATCTGGGAGGACAATGATGGCCCTGTTCAAGCGCAACTGGAATAATCGGCGGACGATCATCGCAACAGTGGGCGTGATGGCTTCGCTGGTATTTGAACTAACGACGACGTTCTCGGCCCATGCTGATGAATTGACTAAAGAATCTGTTCTGCCCCTTGGGGCAGCCAACAAGGCGATTCAGGCGGCATTGGAAGCCTGCAAGAAGGACGGTTACAGCGTGAGTGTTTCAGTGGTGGATCGTGCCGGCATCCTGCGGGCCATGGGGCGGGCCTATGGAGCGGGACCGCATACGGTCGATAGCAGCCGAAAGAAAGCCTATACCGCGGTAAGTGTGCGCCGACCGATGACAGAATTGGCTGAGTTGATCACCAAAATTCAAACTCTGCAAGCACTGCGTGACATGAACGACAACATTCTGATGTTGGGCGGGGGTCTGCCGATCGAGCTCGTCGGTGATGTTGTGGGTGAGATCGGTGTCGGCGGGGCACCAGGTGCCCATCTCGATGATGCCTGCGCACAGGCTGGGCTTGATGCCATTGGGGCAGCGCCAAAAGTACAAGCGCCCAAGTGAGACCTGTATACTGGCTGGCCACCATCGGCAGCGTGACGGTGCTTTGTTGCGCGTGCAACAGTAGTGCACCGGAGCCCGTTACCATGAACATTGCGTCGGCAAAGCTCCGTCTGACTATCGTGCGAACGGCTACCGATCCCTTTCTCCGTCGACACAGCCTCACATTGATGGTTGAGGCAGAAGGGGGCTGCTCGTCTTCAACGAAGTTATTTCCCGATACGGGATACGCCGGTCTGCGGAATGTCTATCTGGCGGCGAAGAGTATTGTCTATGTTGTCGGACAGTTTGATGCGCGAGTGATTGATTCAGGCAGTTGTCGAACGACCCTCTCAGAATTTCGTCATCTGGATCGCGACGTCGTCTTTGTCGGAAGCTTCGACGAAGATAGCGATCGGCGCTGGACCTACTACTCTGCTTCCGAACGTTCCGAGCGACCGCTCGGATCTCGCTAGCGCTAAATTGCACCGGACGGGTAATCGATCATAAACAGCCAATCGCCATTCGTTGCCGGCGGGCGACTTCGACATTCTTTCCACTCATTGCGACTGGTTTCCCGTCCGGTCCAGTGCCTTTCAAGGCAGAAACTTCTGCAAGGCATGCCGGTTGGATTCGCGGTCGTGCATGACCAACCCCAGTTGAGGGATTAGGCTGGCATCCTCTTCATATAGCACCATGGTCCCATCGATGTCCGCACGATTAAACCTTTCGACAAAAGCGGTGTGAAATTGCTCATGTGTGTGAATAGCCATAGAAATTCATTTGGGTATGTTTAAATGGAATAGGATTATAGGTAGACGCTAAGGCCGATCAGGCTACGATTGATCCAACAGGAGTGGATACCAGCCGGAATGCGTTGCGCTTTCCAAATCCAATGACCAAGAGGGTTGGGCCGAAGACAACATGACCAACCCACACTGGCCGTTTAGGTACGATGACTCGGAGATCTTTGGAGCATTAGCAATAGCCGATGATTCGACCCCCTTCCCGCTGCGGGGATCTTGCCAGAGTCGTTTCATCTCGTCATGATTCATTTTGGTTCACTAACTCCTGGCGATCCATTACAGGAGGAGAGCGTGCTACAACAACTCCGAAGACGAGAGAGTACTTCAGCGACGATATGGCTTAAGGGGAGCTTGATAGATGAGCAAAGTTTCCCACGCGTTCCATAATGTGTTGCAAATAACCATTCGTATCGGTAGATGGCAACTGAGGAAGATGGTTCGCCAGTCGTCTCCGTGGGATCGTTCACTCAAACAATGATGCACACAAGAGATGCCCAATTATGAACCAGCTGATAATAGGGTTCCATCAGGATGAGCATGGCGATTGGGTAGCTGACTTGGCTTGCGGCCATGGGCAACATGTGCGGCATCAACCGCCGTTCACGAATCGTCCCTGGGTGCAGACGGCGAAAGGACGCGATCAGCACCTTGGTGCAGATCTGAACTGCCAGAAATGCGTGGAATCGCTCTCCGATCTCCCACAGCCGGAGGGGTAAACCGCTGACTCTGCTTGCCTTTCTACGACCCCTCAAAAACCATCGATTTTCTTGGTCGGTGATATTCCCGGTGGTACCTTTTTGGGGTAGACGGGATTTTCATTACTTGGGATAATTTAGGAAAGGTGGGACTAGGATCATGCTAACCGCCACGATAGCAATGCCACCCGCAGCAGATCGTCGAGCAGGATTTTTCGTCTATAGAGTTCAAAAGGTGTCCACAAAATCAGGAGAAGCCCACCAGATGGCCAGATCGGCATGATGAAGGCCGACCGATCGAACTCGCGGCGCTGGTAGAAGATGTGTCGGGTGGAAATGGGAATTCCAGCGCGGCTCCATAGGAGTTGTCGGGGCAACACCCGGAACCGGGGGCAATGCGACTAAGTCTGGATGAAGGGAGGGCGGAGGGGCCACAGTGCAGCGATGGATTACTCGATATGAATTTCTGCCTAAACTAGTTATTCGAAGAGGCCTATGCTACTCAATGAGAAAGGCTTCGCGATAGTCTGCTCGCCGGTGTGGTTTATTTCTCAATAATGTGCCGCACCTGCGAAGGGACTTCGGCAGACATTCCTAGGCCAGCGCTGGTCCAGGACTGAAGTTGCGAACCTACATACCTGTACCCGCCTTGAACCGGATCCTGCGTCAAGAGCAGTGGTGTGTCCAGATCGAGCACCTCAAATCCCTTTATGCCCAGAACCAGACTAAATGAACATCCCATCGCAATCCTGGTTTCGATCATCCCGCCGATCATGAGCTTCAGTCCAGATCGCAGGGTGAACAGCGCGATGTCTGAGGCTTCCAGTACGCCCATCTTCATGGTCTTGATGTTGATGTAGTCCGCCGCTCCACGCTCGACAACCTTTCGCGCATCGTCGAGGGAACGCACCGATTCATCGGCCGCGACTGAAATACCCGTTTCTTGCCGAATGGCAGCCATGCTATCGAGGTCGTCTCGCACAACCGGCTGTTCTAGTAACACCATCACTCCGCCAAACTGTTTCACGCCTTTGGCGAAGGTCAGACAGTCTTCGCGTGAAAATCCTTGATTTCCATCGCCGATAAACGAGACACCGGGAAGGGCCTTGTGCACCGCCACCACTCGCTGGATGTCCAGTTGAACATCCTTCCCGACTTTCATTTTGAACAGGCGAAACCCTTTTTTGTACCAGCCACGCGCCAGGGCAAGGGTGTTTTCCAATGTGGTAATCGGAATCGTAATGTCGGTGTCGCGTGGGCGCACATCGGCGCCACCCCACAGTTGCCACATGGGCATCTGGGAGGTTCGGCAGTAGGCATCCAGTAACGCGATCTCAAGGCCGCAGCGTGCAGCAGGCTGTGGAGAGGCAAGTTCAGCCATACGGTGTGCGAGCGTACGATAGTCCTGAACCAATTGGCCAATGAGTAAATGCGCAAGTCTGGAAATAGAGTTCAAACAGGACTCCCGATCTTCGCCCCCGACTTCGGGAAACGGCGCAGCTTCTCCATAGCCACATGTACCATCGCTCAGGGTAATACGGACAAAGACATTCTCTGCCACCGCGCGAGCGCCGGTGGCCACGATAAACGGGTCCGTGATGGGGATGTCGATGGGCCAGAATGTCACGCTGGTGATTGTGAGGGAGTGCTTGTTCATGTTGCCCTACTCCATACGCTGCGCCCATCCCACTCCTAAATCAAGCGCTGGTCTGCAACGATGTTAACTCGGACATCCCCGACTGCCGAGATAGTAGCCCGCCGCTCCCCTGGGAAGGTGTCCTGAGCCTCACCACATAAAATACATCGATCCGGGTACATAATTTCCAGTCTCTCTTCCCGATTAAACCAATCGACCGCCAAAAACATCTGATTCCATGAGGAGGCCTGCAACAGTTTTCCCAATTCCTCCAGCTGAAGCGGCCCGTGGAGCGACACCCGTTCGATTACCTTGAGCGCAAGTGCCTCAACTTCGGTCATGCCCACTCACCTCTTCAGACGTGACCTGCCCCCAGTGATTAGGCCACCTGTTCTGTTAGTACGCATGCTTCAGGAGCCGGTGGCCGATAGCCCAAGGCGCTGTGGGGCCGGACGTGATTATAGGTCTGCCGCCAGCGTTCAATGATGACCTGCGCTTCCCGCAGCGTATAGAAGAGTTCCCTGTTTAGCAATTCGTCCCGGAACTTGCCATTGAAGCTCTCGCTATAGCCATTCTCCCAGGGACTGCCCGGCTCGATGAACAAGGGCACGACGGTCAGCAAGCGATACCAGGCCCGCAGAGCCGTGGCGATAAACTCCGGCCCATTGTCCGAGCGAATGTGTGTCGGACAGCCATGCGTCAGGAACAGCTCCCCCAGTACCTCCTGGACATCGCTTGCCCTCATACGGCGGCGCACCGCAAGGGCCAGACACTCCCGCGTGTATTCGTCCACCACGGTGAGCATTTTCAAGGGCCGCCCATCCCGAGTGCGTTCCATGACAAAATCATACGCCCACACATGGTTCGGATATTCCGGTCGCCGCCGTACGCAGGAACCGTTAGTCAGCCAGAGTCGGCCTCGCTTCGGCTGCTTCTGCGGCACCTTGAGCCCCTCCTGTCGCCCCAGCCGCTCCACGCGTTTGTGGTTCACCCGCCAGCCTTCTTGATGCAACAGCGCGGTGATCCGACGAGACCCATAGCGCCCATACTCACGGGTGAGCGCGACGATCCGCGTCCGCAGAGACTCCTCGTCGCCCGCCTTGATGGGCACATACTGTTGCGTGCCCCGGCATTGCCCCACGACTCGACAGGCCCGGCGTTCAGAGACCGAAAACATGGCCGGCACATGGCAGACCGTTTCTCGGCATCGGGCCGGGCTTAGAAGTTTCCCGCTGCCACCTCCTTCAAAATGCTGTTGTCCAGGAAGAGGTCCGCCACGAGTCGCTTGAGTCGGGCATTCTCTTGTTCCAGGCCCTTTAACCGTTTGGCCTGATCCACGCGCAAACCACCGTACTCTTTCTTCCACCGATAGTAGGTCTGTTCCGTGATCCCCAACTTGCAACAAGCCTCCACCAGTCCAAGGCCTCTGCCCATCTCACTTTCGATCGTCCGCAGATGCCCGATGATCTCCTCGACCGGATACCGTTTGCGTGCCATGCCCCCTCCTTCCGTCGGCCGAAATCCTAACGCTACATCCGGCCTGGTTTATAGGGGGCAGGTCAACCTCCTGGTTGAGTTCTTCTGGCCCTTTGCTCGTGTTTCTCGAGTCGAGAAGCGGCTGTGGTCCACAGAAAGCATACCACATGCTTCTCACCTGTCAGGGAAGCCAACTATCTCATTGTTTTCAATCTACTTTCGCAGTCCGTTTGTGGAGGAGGATTGGGAAAGTGAAGGGAGTGCACCAAGATTAGGGGAATTGCCCCCTATTAAGAAGAGTGGTATCCGGTCGGAGGCGGAAATCATCATGTTCGACATCGACGAATAGCGGATCGGCTGTCAGATCCGATGCCGACTGGAGTTCCGGAGCCTGTGAGTTGGGTGATCCAGCCCGCATGTAGTTGCCTTCGCTCATGTAGTTGCCTTCGCTATTGTAGAGCGCGTTAAACGAAGTCTCGGCCTGCCCAGACCCGCCGAAAAGAAACCCGACCTTATTCAGACTAATGATGTTCCCTGATACCTCGCTCTGTGAAGACCCCAAGAATGCTGCTCCGCCACCATTCTTGACGAGAGTATTGCTGACCAGCACCGCCTTTGCACGATCATTGACCACCACGGCCTCGAATAGACTCCGGGTATTGACGTTACGCTCCAGCCGGACTTCAGACTTGCCGGCCACATTGACCCCATGGTCGTTGTCATGGATGAAATTGCCCACGAGTACAGCCTGGGAGTCGGTAAATTGTACGCCGGTGGTCTCACTGCCGCCAATTACGCAGTCTTCAATCCAGACATCCTGTACCTGTTGCCCAAACAGCATGCCTTTCACATGAAGGCCGCGCAACGTAATTCCCTTGCCATTAAAAATACCGAGTGCGTGACCCCCATGCTCATTAATGGTGAGCCCGCTGATTTCAATATTCGTTGCCCCATAGGGCCACTTTCCCACATGGAGCACGCCGACCAATTCACCATGACCCAGAAGCGTCACCTGGTTGGTTCCAGCGCCGACCAGCTTGATCTTTTCCTTGCTGTGGATGGTCATGCCCTGTGGATAGGCCACCGGCCTGAGGAACACTGTGTCGCCCTTCTTGGCTACATCGACGGCGTCTTGTATCGACGTGAAGTCCCCCGTGCCATCGAGAGCAACAACGATCGTACGAGGTTTTGAAATAACAAACTCTTCAGCTTGCACGAGGCCTGTCCCCATCAAAAGCAGACCTAGTAAAATTATACGGCTTGCGAACATATGCATGGAGAAAGTCATACAGGCGCGAGCGCCGAGAAGTCAATCAGGGTTTCTTGTGAGGTGGCAGCCCGCATGATAAGCTCCCCTGCCATGATTCTTGTTGGACTCACAGGAGGGATTGCTACCGGCAAAAGCACTGTCGCCAAGATGTTCAAGCAATGCGGTGCCGTGATCATCGATGCCGATCGACTCGCCCGTGAAGTCGTCGAACCGGCGAGGCCAGCTTGGCGCGCAATCGTAAAAACATTCGGTCGGACCGTTCTGAATTCAAATCGCACGGTCAATCGCCATGCACTCGGTTATATCGTGTTCCGGAATCGAGCCAAACTGCGACAGCTGGAACGGATCATCCATCCCCGCGTGGCCCAACTTCAAGCTCAGTTAACTAGACAAGCAGCGCGAAAGAATCCCAAGGCCGTCGTCGTCTACGATGTACCACTCCTCTTTGAAATCGGCGCGGACAAACGCGTTGATCGGATCATCGTCGTGACCGCCGACGAAGCGACCCAGCTCACCCGCCTCAGGATACGGAACGGCCTGTCTCGCGCCGCCGCGCTTCAGCGCATCAGGAACCAGATGCTGCTCTCAAACAAAGTTCGCCGAGCGGACTATGTCCTCGATGGGACTATGCCGCTCTCGACTCTCCGCCACCACGTAAATAACCTTTACACCAATCTCCAATACACCAATCTCCAACCGTAGCGTCGTTGTATCCTTATCCGCCACAAATCGATAGGCTTTTCTTTCTGTCTGCGCTATTTATGGATCCATGCTTCTCGACCCTGACGACCCACCCATTCGTTTGCGTAACCTACACTTGACAGCGGCGCAGATCGATCCGAGCGATTTCTCCGCAACTCCGGCTGAGGAGATACTTTAAATCGGTCGGCTTTCTGATTTACACCTCGCCTTGATGAATGCGCGTAGGAGCTCGCTCGACAGAAAATGAGATCCCTTAAGTCAATAACTGATACTGCTGTTTCGACAGGCTGGTACCATGCTCCCATCAGAAAGGTCACGAGTTTGACTCTCTGAACGTGATGAGCACCGCCGTCGAGGCAGTGTCCACTCCCTCGCTCCCATATTGTTTAATTGGAGCATTGGCCTTGGATGCTACGGTCGCCCACGTGCAACTCATGACGTGGACTTGCTGATTCTGACTGACAATGCCACGTCTCACGCATACCTTATGGCCCTGCATGCCAAGGGATTCGCTGTCGCGTCCGACTGGCATGAAGCGAATCCGATGGTCCGAGATGTCGTCATGAGATTGAACCACACGTCGGCGCCGGACTTTCCGCTCGATCTGATATTCGCTACTTCCCTCTGCACATGAATGCTTTGGACAGACGAACGCCGATTGCGTTTCATGGAATCCAAGCATTAATCAGCTCTCCGGATGATTTGATTCTCCTCAAGCCAACGGCGAGCCGACCTCGCGATTTCGACGATGTAATGGGCATTGTCGGCAATCCATTGCACCGCTCGATCAAGACTACCTCTGGCTTTAGACCGAACGACTGGGTTTGCAGAGCGAACTTCATTATGTACTGTTCTCTGTAAAGCGAGAGTAGCCTCCTACCGTCTCCTCCACTCGCTGTGTTAAAGTCCCCCCATGCGCAACGTCGTCATCCTCGGCTCCGGACCTGCAGGCCTGACCGCGGCGGTCTATGCCGCTCGTGCGAATTTGTCGCCGCTGCTCATTGAAGGCTGGCAATCAGGCGGGCAACTGACCACAACTACCGAAGTCGAAAACTACCCAGGCTTTGCTAAGGGCATCACGGGCCCTGAATTGATGAAGGAAATGCGGGCTCAGGCGGAACGGTTCGGCACGGAATTTCTCACGGGCGATGTCACCGCTATGGATTTCAAGAAATGTCCGTTTACTATCACCGTTGATGGAGAACAATCGATAGATGACAAGACCGTCATCATCGCGACCGGCGCTTCGGCCATTCAAATTGGCATCAAGAATGAGGTGCGTCTTACCGGACACGGCGTCTCCACGTGCGCGACCTGCGACGGCTTTTTCTTCAAAGGAAAAGAACTCATCGTGGTCGGCGGCGGCGACAGTGCGATGGAGGAAGCTAACTTCCTGACGAAGTTCGCCACCAAGGTGTCAATTGTTCATCGACGGGACAAACTCCGCGCCTCAAAAATTATGCAAGACCGAGCCATGCACAATGAGAAGATCACCTTCATCTGGAACTCGGTTGTCGAAGATATCCTCGGCTCCGACGTAGTGACCGGCGTCCGGCTCAAGAACGTGGTGACTGGCATGACATCGGAAGTGCCCTGCGCTGGCGTTTTTGTCGCCATCGGCCACCGGCCAAACACCGCTCTGTTCGCCGGTCAGCTTGAGATGGATGCGAAAGGTTACCTCATCACCAATCACGGCACCGCCACCAGTGTGCCCGGCGTCTTCGCCGCTGGAGACGTGCAGGACTCAAAATATCGTCAGGCCATCACCGCCGCTGGATCCGGCTGCATGGCGGCAATGGATGCAGAGCGATATCTTGAAGCGAGTGGTCATAACGACTGAGCCCTCCTCAGGATGCTCAAATTGATCGTCCGACAAGGCCGCAGTCGAGACAAATACCGGAGGCGTACCCTCCGGGGTACTTTGAGGATTTTGGCGAGCCGAGAACAAAGTTGGCAGACATTTTCAACATCCTATTAGCATTATGCGTTGCGTCATCGTCCACTACCACGAACTGGCCCTCAAAGGTCGTAACCGAGACTTCTTTGAGCAGCGTCTGGTTCGCAACATCCAGATGGCACTCAAGGACTTGGGCATCAGGCAGGTTGAGAAGCTCCGCGGCCGTATTCGAATTCTTCTTGCACCAAACAGCAACGCTGATGCCATCAGAGATCGGCTCACACGCGTCTGTGGCATCGCGAACTTTTCGCTGGCCTATGCGGTGCCGCTCAACTTGGTCAACCCGAACCTAGATGAACTCAGCACGGCCATTATCGAAGAGCTCCGGCCAAGATCTTTTGCCACCTTCCGTGTAACTGCCAAGCGGGCGGACAAGCGCCTAACGCTCACGTCGATGGACATCGAGCGAGCCATCGGCACAGCCGTCAGCGACGGAACCGGCAAGAAAGTTTGCCTCCGAAACCCCGACCTCACGATTTACATCGAGCTGCTGTCAAAAGAGGCCTGCTATTCCATTGAAAAGATCCAAGGCCCCGGCGGCATGCCCGTGGGGGTCAGCGGGCTCGTCACCTGTCTCATCTCAGGTGGGATCGATTCACCGGTGGCCACCTATCGCATGATCAAACGAGGCTGCCGAGCCCTCTTCGTCCATTTTTCTGGTCGCCCCTTGGTCAGCCGAGCCTCGGAGGAAAAGGTTCGCGACCTCGTGCAGACCCTAACCTCCTATCAGTATGCCTCCCGTCTGTATGTCATCCCGTTTGGGGAGATCCAGCGGGAGATCGTCCTGAACACGCCGACGCCGTTCCGCGTGGTGCTATATCGACGGATGATGTTCCGGATCGCGGAAGAACTGGCGAGGAAGGAACAGTGCTGGGGCCTGGTGACAGGAGATAGCCTAGGCCAAGTGGCATCTCAGACCCCTGAAAATCTGTCCGTCGTCGAAGAAGCGGCAGAACTGCCGATTCTTCGGCCCCTCATTGGCATGGACAAACTAGAGATTATGGATGATGCGCACCGCATCGGGACCTACGACACTTCCATCGAGCCCGACCAGGACTGCTGCAAACTTTTTACGCCGCCACACCCCAGCACAAAAACTCGGATTGATGATCTCCGAAAAATTGAACAAGCTCTGGATATCACGCGTTTGGTCAAACGGGGACTGGAGAAGGCTGAGTTGTCCGAGTTCACTTTTCCCACATAAATTTGGCGTTTTCGGGTTTCCCATGGGTAGGGGAACAGAATCGATTGGTCGGCCAACGAGGGACCGACCCTTCAAGACACCGCGCACACTCAGTACCTGCTAGGCCTGCAGGCGCCGTTGATGCAGCTCCGCATGAACCTGGACGTCAACGGGCAGCGTGTGGGCCGCGCAGACGGAGGACGCGTCGTGGGCGGGTCCACAATGCGCGAAGAACCTGCCGCGCGCTGCCCAGGCCGCAGAGTAGACCTAGACCACGTAGACCGCGGTCCGGGCGAACCAAGACGTACCGTTCCGCAGGTGCGGCCAAAGTGTCGACCGGGGTCTCCTTCGCGTCACGCGTCATGTATCACGTGTCACGTGTCACGTCTTCGGAGAGCGTCTTGACCTGGCTGCCGCGCCGCCTTGTTCTACAGCGTAAGCAGAGAACAAAGTTGGCAGACGCTTTCAGCATCCTGCTAAACCACGATAGGTGATCGTCCAATTTGTTCCTTCCGCCGCTACGGCCCCAACCCATCCGGATTCGAGAGGGAGAAATCGAATGGGCATGTTCGTCCCTTCAGGCCCACCTTCATCCTGGATCAAGCGACCTTCTTTTCCATCGCTCGACTGCTCCACATGGTCACGATTAAGGGGAAACGTAATCCCCTTGCCCTCGGCTTTGAAGACTGCTTCCCTGGACACCCAGACTTGCAGAAACCGCTCATGTCGTCGCTCTGGGTCACCACCTTCTATGAATGCCTGATCCTGGCCTGACAAGAACCGCTTGGCAAGGCTCACGATATCGACTTCGGGACGAATTTTCTCGAGATCGATACCGACCTCCCGATCCCTCGCGATTGCGATGAGCGCTTTGCCATGGGAATGCGTCAAATTAAACCGAATAGCGGTGCCATCTGTTAAGAAAGGCTTCCCGGCAGATGTCTTCTGGATAACCAATTCTTGTGGGCGCTGCCCACAGTACCGGCTCAGCACCACTCGCAATACGGCATGAGCCGCCATGAACTGCTGCCGATGCCGCCCAGACACCAACAGGTTGACTCGCTCCTGTTCATCTCCCGACAGATAGTGAGCCGCGTGAGTGAGTTCCGCAACGTCAACATCCAACGAAAACACCCACACATGTATTTCGTCAGAAACGATCTCGATCAGAGGTTTTGGCTTGCCTCCATTCTCAAATGTGATCCGTTGGAATCTTAGACTTGTGTTATCCACACCGTCCTAACTCCCTCTCATGGGAAATGCAAACCATCATAGGATCCCATTGGTTAAGCCATTGCAAAACGCCATCTGGCACGGTAAGCTCCCGCCGAATTCGTCGAGCGCGTTGTCCTCACCTACTCATAATTCAAACACATCGACGATCCGTCACAGTGGAGAGGTGCGAGAGCAATCCAATAGGGCAGTCTCGAAAACTGATCCTCGGCTCCTCTAACCCCGTAGAACCACTACTGGTTGCGGTTCTGGACATGCCAGATTGTGTCAGGTTGCGCCACGAATCTGCAACATCCGCAACCCAGGCACAACCCGTGCCGGTACGAAGAGCCAGGAGACGAAGGTCGGGCGAGCCGGGAAAATTACCTCAGGGAAACTCGGTTCTCAAATCGCTTCGGGGTTCCAAGTGCCGGACTCCTCGGTCGACAAGGGGGGGGTAGGGGGAATGGGGATATGGTGCGTATAGCCCTGCTATTGATCGTTGTCGGTATCGTCATTTTTGGTCCACAACTATGGACCAGACGGGTGTTTGCCCAATATAGTGTGCCCCGTCCTGACTACCCGGGAACTGGGGGGGAGTTGGCGCGGCACCTGCTCGATCGGTTCGACATGAAGCACATCAAGGTGGAAACGACGGAGATGGGCGACCATTACGATTCTGAGACCAAAGCTGTCCGCCTGACGCCTGATAAATTCAGTGGGAAATCCCTCACAGCTGTAACCGTTGCCGCCCACGAGGTCGGGCATGCGATTCAAGACCATGCGGGCTACCAGCCGCTCGCGGAGCGCACGCGGCTCGTGCGGGTCGCGCACGTTGCGGAAAAGGTCGGGGTGGTGGTGATGATGGGCATTCCGATCGCTACGGCGTTGGCTCGGACCCCTGTGGCGGGTGTACTCGTCCTGGTTGCCGGGATGGCGACGATGGGGATCTCCACTCTCGTGCACCTCGTCACGCTTCCGGTCGAGTGGGACGCAAGCTTCAGACGTGCCCTGCCAGTGCTCCAGCAAGGAAATTACCTGTCGCCTGAAGACACGCAGGGGGCCCGCCGCATCCTCACCGCGGCCGCGCTGACCTACGTGGCAGCCTCCCTAGCGAGTCTGCTGAATCTGTGGCGCTGGATCGCCTTCCTACGGCGATAGGCGCGGCGCAAGGGCGTTGAGCAGAGAAAATTGACGTGTTTCAGCAACGGGCAGAACACGTGACTTCCGCCACTCCCACGGCGGCACGGGAGTCGAACCACCAGCACCAGCCGTCTTTAAACAGGGTGTGATTGACGTTGGTGGCGTGGCAGGCGAGAAACTCAACGGCCCGCTGTCGAGCGAACCAAGCGTAGGCCGTCGGTGAAGGGACCTCGCGAGGCGTTCGCTCGTCTTAGTAACTTATTTCTCACATCTTGCCCATCATCTTGTCCTTCTTCCCCTTCATCTGCCTTCATCTCATACTTCATTTTCCCCATCTCGTCGGCAAAGGAAAGGGAGCTGAAACCTGCTAGACACATAACTGCAAAATGAGTGACAGCATGACCTAATTCAATGAGGACCTCCTGGTGATAGTGAGCACACTTGTTGGTAGACCCTGTGCCCTTTGATAATTGAAGTCAACGGTGTTACTCACACGGCTGTCTGCTTCATCATATCCGGCCAGTTCTTATCCGCTTTGCGGACTGAACCAAACGGCGAACAGGAGGCCAACGGGCGCTTGAGGTGCGGACCCGCGTTGTAGGTCACAGCGCATTACACGGGGAAGCGACTCCGGAGCTCACCCTGTACGAGAACGGCCGAGAAGAACCAGCGCGACTCCGCCGAGGATGGCTGATGCGGCCATGACTAGGCGCAATGTCATCGGTTCGTCCAGTAGCGCGACACCTCCGAGCGCCGCAAGAACCGGCACGGTCAGTTGCACCGTAGCTGCACGGGTGGCAGTCAGTCCACGCAGCGCGGCGTACCAGAACGCATAGCCCACGCCGGAAGCGAGCGCGCCGGACAACATGGCATAGAGAACTCCAAGCCCATCCATCCGAACCCATGACAACGTCGTCACGCTCAACAGACCAGCCAGCGGAAGAGTTCGCAGGAAGTTTCCAGCGGTCGCGTCGGTCGGATCGCCAAGACCTCGACCTTGTAACGAATAGATCCCCCACGCGAGACCGGCGGCAAGCATCAGGACCGAACCGCCGAGGGGCGGAGACGAGAGTCCTGGCAGCACAGCAATAGGGCGACAAGGCCGCCCAGCGCCACTGCAAACCCTCCCCATTGCCCTCTGCTCATCCGTTCGCCGGCCCACAGTCCTGCGCCGATCATCGTCGCTTGCACGGCGCCAAAGAGCAACAATGCACCCGCACCGATCGGCAATGTCACGTAGGCAAACGCGAATGACGCAGCATAGATGAAGAGGGCACACGCAGATGACCAAGATCCCCCAAGCTCCATGCGTCCGTGGCAAAACTGAACGATCAGCCAGAGCGCGACGGCGCCTGAGGCGAGGCGTGGAGAAATGCTTGGATTGATTGGCGGGCAAGTGTTGGAGCCACGTGGCTCAGCCAGGGAGTTAAGACGTCTTTGACTTCCACTCCCACGCCAGTTTTTGCGCCTCGTCAATCTGGGCAGGGGTCATGCGTGTGGCGAGTTCATCACGAAGCCCTAAGCTATTATTCTCGCCGTTCTCTGCCGCGAGGATGTACAACATGTGGGCCTGGACAAAATCCTGAGGCACACCGTTCCCACGCTCGTACATGAGGCCAAGTTGCGTTTGAGCTAGAGCATATCCTTGATTTGCGGCCAGACAAAACCATCGCAAGGCCAGCTGATAATCTTCTGACACCCCTAGTCCATTTAAATATGTAGTTCCCATACTTGACTGGGCAGACGCGAGACCCTGGTTAGCGGCTTTCTCAAACCACTGCCTGGCTTGAACATAGTCTTGGGGCACACCCTGGGCGTTGACATACAACACACCGAGGTCGTACTGCGCATTTGCGATCCCCTGTGCCGCGGCCTGCTCCCACCAGTGCCGGGCTTGTCCATAGTCCTGCGGCCCGCCCAGGCCGTTGCCATACAGCACCCCTGACCTGCCCCCAGTGATTAGGCCACCTGTTCTGTTAGTACGCATGCTTCAGGAGCCGGTGGCCGATAGCCCAAGGCGCTGTGGGGCCGGACGTGATTATAGGTTCGCCGCCAGCGTTCAATGATGACCTGCGCTTCCCGCAGCGTATAGAAGAGTTCCCTGTTTAGCAATTCGTCCCGGAACTTGCCATTGAAGCTCTCGCTATAGCCATTCTCCCAGGGACTGCCCGGCTCGATGAACAAGGGCACGACGGTCAGCAAGCGATACCAGGCCCGCAGAGCCGTGGCGATAAACTCCGGCCCATTGTCCGAGCGAATGTGTGTCGGACAGCCATGCGTCAGGAACAGCTCCCCCAGTACCTCCTGGACATCGCTTGCCCTCATACGGCGGCGCACCGCAAGGGCCAGACACTCCCGCGTGTATTCGTCCACCACGGTGAGCATTTTCAAGGGCCGCCCATCCCGAGTGCGTTCCATGACAAAATCATACGCCCACACATGGTTCGGATATTCCGGTCGCCGCCGTACGCAGGAACCGTTAGTCAGCCAGAGTCGGCCTCGCTTCGGCTGCTTCTGCGGCACCTTGAGCCCCTCCTGTCGCCCCAGCCGCTCCACGCGTTTGTGGTTCACCCGCCAGCCTTCTTGATGCAACAGCGCGGTGATCCGACGAGACCCATAGCGCCCATACTCACGGGTGAGCGCGACGATCCGCGTCCGCAGAGACTCCTCGTCGCCCGCCTTGATGGGCACATACTGTTGCGTGCCCCGGCATTGCCCCACGACTCGACAGGCCCGGCGTTCAGAGACCGAAAACATGGCCGGCACATGGCAGACCGTTTCTCAGCATCGGGCCGGGCTTAGAAGTTTCCCGCTGCCACCTCCTTCAAAATGCTGTTGTCCGGGAAGAGGTCCGCCACGAGTCGCTTGAGTCGGGCATTCTCTTGTTCCAGGCCCTTTAACCGTTTGGCCTGATCCACGCGCAAACCACCGTACTCTTTCTTCCACCGATAGTAGGTCTGTTCCGTGATCCCCAACTTGCAACAAGCCTCCACCAGTCCAAGGCCTCTGCCCATCTCCCTTTCGATCGTCCGCAGATGCCCGATGATCTCCTCGGCCGGATACCGTTTGCGTGCCATGCCCCCTCCTTCCGTCGACCGGAATCCTAACGCTACATCCGGCCTGGTTTATAGGGAGCAGGTCACTCGGCCAGCGGTCGCCACTCGCGCAAGGCTGTTGCGTAGTTGCCGCGATTATAGGCGTCCTTGCCAGTTTGAACGTCCGCCCATGCGGGCACGACGAGACCGACGATCGACAGCACGAGGGCGATGGGGAATCGGAAAAACATGGGCCGATTGCTACTCACTGGGTAATCTCCTTAGATTTCTGCACCCGTCGCTTGGCTCAGGGTAGAACGGCAACTGCTGAGGTTATTTCCACTCCGGCAGCAGACCCTTCTTTCCCAACTCCTGCCGATGCACTCCCACCCGATCCATTAGCAGAGATTTTACCGACTTATTCTCCAACGCAGCTTCAATCTTCGCTTTCACAATAATGTTTCGCGGTACCTCGAGTAGATAGACTGGTGCGTCGTCCCCTTCGCTACACGCTGCTCCATCTCAATAATCCCGCCAAGACTCAGTAGGTGCGTGATCACTGGTTGAGCACGCAGGCAACTTCCCACAGAGGTTGATTTAGACTCTCTGCTTCAACGGGGTACCAGTTGCCTTAGCTCTCGTATGCAGCAACCGGTATACCGGTTCCCATATGGCCATAGAAATCTGTGAACGCCAGCCGCCGGAGGCGTTTGTCCGCGCAGTCGAATTGCTTCTTGATCTGCGTAGAGTTGAATCGGCTGGGTGACCATGACCTGCTCCCTATAAACCAGGCCGGATGTAGCGTTAGGATTCCGGTCGACGGAAGGAGGGGGCATGGCACGCAAACGGTATCCGGCCGAGGAGATCATCGGGCATCTGCGGACGATCGAAAGTGAGATGGGCAGAGGCCTTGGACTGGTGGAGGCTTGTCGCAAGTTGGGGATCACGGAACAGACCTACTATCGGTGGAAGAAAGAGTACGGTGGTTTGCGCGTGGATCAGGCCAAACGGTTAAAGGGCCTGGAACAAGAGAATGCCCGACTCAAGCGACTCGTGGCGGACCTCTTCCCGGACAACAGCATTTTGAAGGAGGTGGCAGCGGGAAACTTCTAAGCCCGGCCCGATGCCGAGAAACGGTCTGCCATGTGCCGGCCATGTTTTCGGTCTCTGAACGCCGGGCCTGTCGAGTCGTGGGGCAATGCCGGGGCACGCAACAGTATGTGCCCATCAAGGCGGACGACGAGGAGTCTCTGCGGACGCGGATCGTCGCGCTCACCCGTGAGTATGGGCGCTATGGGTCTCGTCGGATCACCGCGCTGTTGCATCAAGAAGGCTGGCGGGTGAACCACAAACGCGTGGAGCGGCTGGGGGCTCAAGGTGCCGCAGAAGCAGCCGAAGCGAGGCCGACTCTGGCTGACTAACGGTTCCTGCGTACGGCGGCGACCGGAATATCCGAACCATGTGTGGGCGTATGATTTTGTCATGGAACGCACTCGGGATGGGCGGCCCTTGAAAATGCTCACCGTGGTGGACGAATACACGCGGGAGTGTCTGGCCCTTGCGGTGCGCCGCCGTATGAGGGCAAGCGATGTCCAGGAGGTACTGGGGGAGCTGTTCCTGACGCATGGCTGTCCGACACACATTCGCTCGGACAATGGACCGGAGTTTATCGCCACGGCTCTGCGGGCCTGGTATCGCTTGCTGACCGTCGTGCCCTTGTTCATCGAGCCGGGCAGTCCCTGGGAGAATGGCTATAGCGAGAGCTTCAATGGCAAGTTCCGGGACGAATTGCTAAACAGGGAACTCTTCTATACGCTGCGGGAAGCGCAGGTCATCATTGAACGCTGGCGGCGAACCTATAATCACGTCCGGCCCCACAGCGCCTTGGGCTATCGGCCACCGGCTCCTGAAGCATGCGTACTAACAGAACAGGTGGCCTAATTACTGGGGGCAGGTCAACCTGTTCCCCTGCATCCACTTCCAGTCAATTAATATTACCATCGTCACCAGATTTCTTTCTCGGCGAATGGTGTCTGGATCGATATACACAGTCTGTTTTCCTGGTATGTAGTTGTTCTCAACCGCTACCCATTCTGCATACACGGGTCCATGACTCAGCACCAGGAGTGTGATGAGGAGCAGTCGTTTCAAGTGAATCCCTCGGTAAGTCATGGTCACTCATTTCTTGATCGGCTTCCACTCCCGCACCAGCCGTTGTGCCTTGGCAATCTGGGCAGGGGTCATCTGTTTGGCGAGCGCATCACGAAACGAGGCTGCGTCTTTGTTTCCGTTCGCTCCCGCGAGGTCATACCACTTATGGGCCTGGACATAGTCCTTCAGCACGCCATTGCCGCTTTGATACAGCACACCGAGGTTGGACTGGGCATATACTTCTCCCTGTGCCGCGGCCTTTTCGTACCACTGCCGGGCTTGCCTATAGTCCTGCGGTACGCCAAAGCCGTTGTGATATAGCACCCCGAGATTGGACTGGGCATATACTTCTCCATGTGCCGCGGTGCCGCGGCCTTTTCGTACCACTGCCGGGCTTGCCTATAGTCCTGCGGTACGCCAAAGCCGTTGTGATACAGCACCCCGAGGCTGGACTGGGCATATACTTCTTCCTGTGCTGCGGCCTTTTCGTACCACTGTCGGGCTTGCCTATAGTCCTGCGGTACGCCAGTGCCGTTGTGATACAGCACCCCGAGGCTGGACTGGGCATATACTTCTCCCTGTGCCGCGGCCTTTTCGTACCACTGCCTGGCTTGCCTATAGTCCTGCGGCACGCCAGTGCCGTTGTGATGCAGCACCCCGAGGTTGAACTGCGCTTTCGCGTGACCCTGGGCTGCCGCTCTCTCGTACCACAGCCGGGCTTGCCCATAGTCCTGCGGCACGCCATTGCCGTTGTGATACAGCACCCCGAGATTGAACTGCGCTTCTGCGCTCCCCTGGACGTCCGCTTGCTCGTACCACTGCCGGGCTTGCTTATAGTCCTGCGGCACGCCAAAGCCGTTGTGATACAGCACTCCAAGGTTGGACTGCGCTTTCGCGTGACCCTGGGCTGCCGCTTGCTCGTATAATTGCAGGGCTTGCCCATAGTCCTGCGGAACACCCTTGCCTTCTTCATACAGCACCCCGAGATTGAACTGCGCTTCTACGCTCCCCTGGGTTGCCGCTCTCTCGTACCACAGCCACGCTAGGGCATAATCTTGGGACTTACCCAGGCCTTTGTCATACATCACACCGAGGTTGTTCTGGGCGGATGCATCTCCCTGCTCGGCCAGCGGGCGCCACTCGCCCAAGGCTGTCATGTAGTCGCCACGATTATAGGCCTCCAGGCCCGCTTGAAAATCGGCCCATGAGGGCATGGCGAAACAGACGATCGACAGCACGAGTGCGATGGGGAATCGGAGAGAGATAGGCATGGGAGCCTCGCAGTGTAGCTATTCTAGGAGGGACGCTAAGAAGGGCGCAAGAGAGATGAACGGAGAAAATGGACGTATTTCTGGATGAGAGAGTATGCAGGAAGTGCAAATGCACCGCGTAGACAAAAAGGGGGCTGTGTCAGCAGGCGAGGGGCATATTCGAGGACTCCCACGCCTAGTCGTTCATACACCTCGTTGGGGTCCTGTGCAAAACTACGTGGCATACTGCCCTCCTTTCGGTCAGACCCTCACAGAGGATCCGGACCGGTTGAAGGGGGCTAGGTCAATCCCACAAAAAACGACTTTGGCTGATTCAATCCACATGGTCTGACTGTCAAGATAAGACCTGGCGATGCAGGGAAACTCTTAGTCTACTTTACGTGCCTGCTGAATCGGTGGGCAGGGTGTAGTCCCGAACGAACAGAAAACACAACAATCGCAGGCCTTGGATCTAAGTGTCGCTTTGCACCTCTGGCATTCATAAAACACCAGACAGGAATCAGTTGGCATTGTCTCGGTTTTTGTAAACCCACACTTAGGGCAAGTCATGGTTGAGTCCATGTGGAGGTCATGGGTGTTGGGCATCATCAGATTGATTCTCCTGAGTGAATGTTGAAGGAAACCCAGCATTGATTGTGGCTGTCATCAAGGTTTGAAGATCTACTGTTTCATCATCGTACGCTACCACGGCGTTCCCTGCTTCGAGAAACACCTGTGCTTCATGGACACCCTCGACGGCCTCCAACGCCTTCCGCACTGTCACCGGACACAAAGAACAGGTCATGTTCCCAACGGTAAGGGTGACGGTTTGATCATTCGCCGTAGCGTTTCCTCCCACCGTGAACGTTACAAACATCACGAGAAGGCCAAGGAATCGTTTCATCGGTTTGTCCCTCTACAAAAATACTGGCCCAATCCACTCCACACCGATGGCGGTCATAATGAGGATTGCGGCCATCCACAGAGCAATTTTGACAATTTTGTCTGACTGGGGCGTGCCGCATGAAGAACCTTCTTCACAGGAAGTTTTAGATTTTCCGTAGACCTTCCAAAACCCGGCAGCCAGAAAACCAAGGCTGGCGATAAGAAAAACTGGTTTATAAGGAGCTATGGCTGTCAGATGACTTATCCAGGCTCCACTGACCCCAAGCAGAAGCAAGACGAAAGGTGCAATGCAGCATGTGGAGGCCAAAACGGCTCCAATTAACCCTCCGGCGGCATAAGCCCATTTTCCGTTCATCACAGGTTTCATCCTTCCTACGAACCATGGTAAAACCTGTAGTGACTACAGATGCAAGAGATTGTTGAAGTAGCAATATAAATGGTGGCCATCGGCGGATTGTCCCAAAAGACGGGGTGCCACATTGGAACGATTCGCTACTATGAAACAATTGGGTTGTTGCCCAAGCCCTTGCGCAGTGAAGGTGGGCACCGGCTGTATGGAGCGGATCAGATCAAGCGTCTGGTATTTATACGGCGGAGCCGTGAGTTGGGGTTCTCTTTGGATAGTATTCGAGGCTTGTTAGAGTTGGTGAACGGCCGCCGGTATACCTGTCAACAAGTCAAGGCGGTTACTGAACGGCATTTGGAATCGGTGCGGGAAAAAGTGGCGGGCTTACGGAGACTGGAAAAAACTTTGGCTGGGATTGCCGCCCGCTGCCAAGGGAAAGCGGTCCCAGACTGCCCTATTATTGACGCATTTTTTGAGGAAAAACACCCATGACAACGCTTGCACAAGGCTAAAGCCATGGAGACCATCGCAGAAAGATTTCACAACACGATTCACAACAACCCGATCTCTGGCAATGTCGTGCAACTTACAGAAAGATAGATAAGTGTATGATTATATAATGATTTTTCACGTCCGGAGAGGTGCGAGAGCGGCCGAATCGGGCAGTCTCGAAAACTGCTGTCGGGGTAACTCGACCGTGGGTTCGAATCCCACCCTCTCCGCCATACCACACTTCGTACGAACCGCCCGATCGTAATCGTTGTATCGAGCGATAGCGGACCGATAAATATTACTGCGGTCTTTCCCGATCTCCTCGCGCTCGTGACGACAGCTTTACCATCATGGCCGTCGGATAAATACTGCCCGTCACATTCTCATCAGGATCCGATCCCTCGCACCTTCTCCCCCAGCGCCCTCCGCAGTTCCACCATCGCTAGTGTATCTCTCGCGCAGTAGCGCAATAGCGCTTCTCTGATCATCGTTTGTTCGATCCAATCGGTTTCGACAAATACCATCCGGTAATACTCACTGGCTGCCTGCCCCCCCCCTCGAATAGTAAGGTCCTCATAGCCCATTGAAGGCACCAACGCCGGCAAGACCGACTTGATCGAGTATGAACCTTGAAAAAACGGATGGTAGTAGTGGTCCTTAATGATCGGATGTAAATCCCACAGGCGCTTGATGATCGTTTTAAACACCGCGTAAAATTCTGGAAAGGCCTCGACTAATTGCTTCATCATCGCCTCTTCGTAGGCGGAATACACGCAGATGCTGCCCCTCTCACCCAACGATTCGATCAACGCCTCTGCCCATCGCTTTCGAGGTTCGGTCGGGTCACTGTGGAGAAATTCCTGATGGACCAGCTTGCCTGATTCCAGTTCGAGATGGTTTGACCATTGCACTGGTATTGACTGGTACGGCCTGGTAGAGGGAAATCGGGGAACCGCCAGCATCACCGTTTCGAAGTCCAGGTGATGCACGGGATACTGAACAGACCGCAGGGCCGGTCCAAGTTTCGCAGAAACCCACTCGACATTCTCCTTCACCCGACGCTGGGCGAGCGAAAGGGTGCTTCCAACTGGAATGTCATCGATTATCGAGATGCCTTGTTCGATCAAACGACCGGCAACATGCTTGGAACCTGGCAGGTGGTAGATCCAGCGTGCCGGTTTGTCCTTCGTGCAATGATTCCAAAAGGGACATTCGTAGGGACTGTGACAATGGTGGTCTGGTTCAATCACAGGAGGCTGACTCTGATGCAGAACCGTTTTGATCGCGGCAACTTGCCCCGGCACATCAGCTCGCCGATTCGTAACCGCTTCTGTAACATCCTGAATCGTGAACAATTTATCTAGATCGACCTCTCGCTCTTCATAGACATAGCCGGTATTGATATGCATGAGACAAGTCGTTGTGAGCGAGAGGCCGGCTCCCAACAACACCTGACTCTGAATAGCCAGATCGTCGAGATGCACATCTTTTATCCTGGTCGAGGACTTGACCTCAATAAGACGCCAACTTGGTGATATAAGCTCTTGCGATGGGAGCCGCTCTAAAATATCGACCCGCACAAACACCCCATCATGAAGAAAAGCGCCTTCGAAGATCCGCGATACCGTAAGATTCTGGACCAGTTCGGCAGTGTGCGCGAGTGCAGCCTCGCGTTGGCGATGTCCCGCCGTCACCAGAACCCCGCCAGGAAAACGACGCCTGGCTAGCTCCCCAATCTCTGTCCCCATGTCCAAGATAACTTGAGTCGAGGCGTCTGGAGCGGTGGCGAACTGCGGGTGATGGATCTGAAGGTACACCCGCTTCAGGCATTGCAGCCCCGAAAGATATTTCGACTTCGAGAGACGTGGCGGTGTGGACGTGAAAGTTGATGAGAGGTTGTGAAACTCCGTCATGGAGAACAGACCCTAACGAACCGAGTGCGATTTGTCTAGGTGACTCACGGCCTCACTCTGTTAGGATACGCCCCCATGGCTAACGGTGCCGCACAGATCAGACATTCCGTGATAACCTTCGCCCTCCCCGTCACGGTCAGCAGCCTTCTCCAACGGATGGAAGGTATCGTCGCTGTCTTTCTGGTCGGCGGACTTGGGGCGATTCCTATTGCGGCAGTTGGGTTAGGACAGCTCCTGGCATTCATTGCGACCACACTAGTCTCCGGCCTTTCCGTCGGCACGAACGTCATTATCGCACAATTGTGGGGCGCCCGCCGGTATCGGGATGCAGGGGAAGCCGCACACCATTTCCTTTGGCTCTCGGTCGCCGTGTCTCTGCTATTGGCTGGGCTCGGAATGGCTATCAATCGCCTTGCGATGCAGCAACTGGGTGCAGAACAGACCGTCATCGAACTAGCCCTCCCCTATTCAACTCTCATTTTCTTGGTGATTCCCTTTACCGTGCTCATACAAGTCTTGTCGGCGATTCTCCAAGGCACCGGCGATACGCGGACTCCGATGTACGCCATGATTGTCATCAATCTTTTGCACATCCTCATTGCGTACCCACTCATCTATGGACGATGGGGGGCTCCCGCTATGGGTCTCAAGGGAGTTGCCATCGCCGTCGGCCTCGCCGAAGCCACAGGTGTGGTCTATTTGATGTTGCGTTGCCATCCAATCTTGAAACCGTCGTCGAAGCTACGCCTCGACCTGATACGGTCGATCTGGGACGTGGGTGCTCCTGTATCCGGTGAGCGGATCGTCCAACAGGCCGGTATCTTGATCTACACGAAACTCGTCTTGCTGTATGGAACGGTCTCGTACGCCGCCCACCAAGTCGGCTTGTCGATCGAGTCACTGTCCTTTGTACCTGGCTATGGGTTCGCCATCGCCACCGCCACGATGGTTGGACAGAGTATTGGAGCTGGGAAATATACCCGCGCCAAACTTGAGAATTGGGAGGCCAACCGGCTAGCGATCCTCATCATGGGCAGCATGGGCATCGTCTTTTTCTTTTTTCCATACGTGCTGCTGCGTGCTTTTACCACCGACGAAGCTGTCATCGAACTCGGCACCGTGTTTCTGAAGATCGTCGCGCTGCTACAAATTCCCCTGGCCCTCAGTATGGTCTTGGCCGGATCCTTGCGCGGCGCGGGCGACACCTGCTTCATCATGGGCAGCACAATGATCGGCATGTGGGTCGTGCGCGTGCCGATGGCGCTAATCGTCGCTCTCTGGCTGCACCTATCTGTCTTTTACGTATGGATGGTGATGATCGCAGACTGGACGATACGGATGGCACTTTTACTGTGGAGGTACCAATCAGAACGCTGGCGGAAAGTTCAGGTCATTCACTGAAGCAAGACGTTCGTCAAAGCGAAGCATCTTAATCTGCTCCTCAATCCTCTTGATTCCCTACTGGCCAGTTGACGGCCTCGTGTTCCGACCAGGCCCTCTGGTGATTTCGATCCGCACAATGCCCTTCACGTTGGCGCACAGGTCACCAAGACCTGGTGCAACCAACCGTAACGGACCGCCTTTCTCATCAGGCAAGGCCTCTCCATCAAGTTCATAGACGAGAATCCCGTACTCTCTCGCCTGTTGGAGCGTGAGGCAGGCGAAATATTTTCCGTCTGAGGCATGAAAGGTGACATGATTCGCCCCGATTGCCAGCGCCGGAATATCGAGCAGACTCTTCACACGAATTCCTCGCCCTTTCATGCTTGGCATCACCGTCGAAATATCGAGATGATGTTCCGCCTGCAACGCCGCGATCGCAGCGCGATCGAATGAGACGGGCTGGACAACGGCTCCATCGATCCGGACCACACCAGGACCAGTCTTTTCCTTTTCGGTCATAGTCTTGATCATCGCCGTGAGAGCTTCATTCACCGGGGTCGGAATGCCGAACTCTCGACCCTTCTCCACGATATACCCATTCAAGTAGGCGATTTCTGTCGTGCGCCCTGCCTTCCAATCGTCATACATGGAAGTATGGATATCGCGAATCTCCTGTGACCATTTCACAACTCGTTCCGGCATGTCCGACGGTAACGGCACTTTCACCGCCGCCGAGACAGCCGCTACTTCCCCTACAATCTGTCTGATCACGCCCAGCATCTCTGGATGCTCGAGCGCTTTGGCCACACGGTTGTTGATGAGCACCGTGATGGGGTTGAAGACACAGTTCCAGCACATTTTCTCCCATTTGCTGCGGCGAATGTCCTTCGAAAGCTGGCAGGGAATCCCGGCCGAGGTGAACAGGTCACGAATCTTGAGGAGCCGTTCGCTCTCATGCCCCATCAATTCGCCGATCACCACCTCGCCCTTCTTGTAGTGATCGATAACGCCGGGCTCGGCAATCTTTGTATAGATGAATGCCACCCCACCAACGACACAATCGCGCTTAGTGCGCGCAATAAGACGATTTTCGGTATCGGTCCCATTCTGCAACGTGAGGATCACGGTCTTCTCCGTGAACACCGGCTCAATTTGCGCCATAACCTCATCCAAATCGTAGGCTTTCACCCCAAGAATGATCAGGTCTGGTTTGGGTAATTCGCGGGCATCTGATGCTGCTTTTGGCCAAACGGTAAATGTTCCGCTGGCGCTGCGAACGGTCAGCCCATGATCCTTGACAACTGCCAAGGTTCTTGGCCGGAGTAGGAACGATACGTCGGGATCATTCTTGGCAAGGTGTGCCCCGAAAAACCCACCCACGGAACCGGCCCCGACCATGAGGATCTGTTTCATGCTCTACCTCTTATTGCTAAAAGGATCGCTACTATATCATGTGAGCCCGAACGACTGAAGTTGTGTAGAATGTCTGCTCCAATGATGGAAAATGCACTCATACGGTCAGCGCGCGCGCGATTTACCTCAGCAAGCCGTGTCGCAGTGCTTACCGGGGCGGGGATCTCCGCCGACAGCGGAGTCCCCACGTTTCGTGGCGTAGACGGCCTCTGGAAAAACTTCCGCGCAGAAGATCTTGCAACGCCTGAAGCCTTTGAGCGGGACCCGCAGCTGGTTTGGGAATGGTACAACTGGCGGCGGGAGATACTTACCACGAAGAAACCGAATGAAGCCCATCATGCGCTGGTGCGCTTGGAAGAACGCACGCAGCAGTTTCACCTCATCACGCAAAACGTTGATGGACTCCATCGGCTGGCTGGCTCACGGAAACTCTCCGAACTGCACGGCGACATCTGGAAGGTCCGTTGTACATCCTGTCGCCTCGTGATCGACAATCGAGACGTTCCCCTTTTACTGCTTCCCCACTGCCACACGTGCGGAGGGTTGCTTCGGCCTCACATTGTGTGGTTTGGAGAGGCACTCGACGACCAGGTCCTGGCCAAAAGTTTCCGGGCCGTCGAATCGTGCGACGTGATGGTGATCGTGGGAACATCTGGACTCGTCTATCCGGCTGCGATGTTGATGCCGGTGGCCCAGGCGAACGGTGCGTTCGTAATTGAGATCAACCTCGATCCCACCCCCTATACATCTGATGTCGCCTTGTCGCTGCAGGGGCGGGCGAAAGACATCCTACCCTTGCTCCTATAGCAATAGGCCGGGAACGCCCAGGGTTCTTGCACACTGGTCTCACCCTCGCTATAGGTCGATGACCATTCATCCCCGCGGTCTGTCAACTATGGAACGTCTTCTCTTCTCTTTAATATTTCGTTATACCTGTCCAAACCTTCAAACAATTTCGCGACTAGGTGGTGGCCCTCGTGGAAACGGTGGCCGATTACAAGGCCCAGCTCCTAGTCTTTCGCGAGTACTTCACCGCCCAGTTCCTAACCTTGGGCAATGTTAAGCACCCCATTCAAGTGCAGATCAGAGATCTGGCCCATCAATCCGGTCGCTTCATCACGCTCATGGGAGAACTAGCTCGGCAGCATGGCTTATACATCGTGGCCAATACGATTCCGCTGATGGAGGATGGTTCGGATCGATTTACAACGCGAGCTTCTTCTTTTCTCCTGCAGGCATACACTGCGTGCAGGGGAAACTCCAGATGACCCGTTTTGAAAGGAAGGAATGGACGGCGTCTCCGCGCACACAATTCCGCGTCTTCGAAACCAACTTCGGACGTGTCGCAATCACGATCCGTTACGACGTTGAGTTTCCAGAAATCACCCGAGCAGCGAGTGGGAAGAGACGCATATCCTCGTGCCTCCAGTTGCACCGACGATCGCCAAGGATTTCTTCGAGTGCGCTATTGCGCGCAGACCGAGGCGTCGAAAACCAGATGCGTGTTGCCTTATCCTCAACACTCGGATCACTCCCGATGGTGCCGGTCGTGAGTCTCAACCATGGCCAATCGTTAATTTTAACTCCGAGCGACTTCGCCTTCTCGCGAGACAGTATCCTCGCGGAAAGGATTCCAAATCAAGCAAGCACGGTTATCGTCGACATGAATCTGACGATCATCCTACAAGGTCGGTCGCACGGTACCGTCCTGCCGTTGTTCGACAGCCAGCGAACCGGGGAGATCGTCTGGCAGACTGAAATCGTTCCCCTATGATTCCCCCATATCCAACATTCTCGTCCGCCAACTCGTCCGCCAAACTCAACCCGGAGATTTTCCTATCATCATCGAATTCTCGAAAGCCGTGTACTCCTTCCCGCCCCACTGGAAGAAGAATCAATTGGCATCCCACCTGAGAGTTTTTCCCAAAGGACAGTTTGTGCCCATCGATTTAACATCGGGAGAGCTTGTGGGCATGGCTGCAGGTTTGATCATCCGATGGGACGACTGCAATCTCCACGGATCACGGCTGGATTTCACGAATGGGGACATGTTCACCAACCACGACCTATCCCGTGGAAGGACTCTGTATGGGGTTGAGATCAAGGTATCGCACTCCATTCAGAAGCGAGAAATCGGCTCGGCCCTCTATGTCGTTCGGCGCCGCTTGTCGAAAATCTCAATCTGCCTCGCATTCGCGCAGGCTCTCGCATACGCGGCTATTACCGCTATGCCGACCAAATGAGCGCCGAAGACAATACGATCAAACCCATCCGGGGGGAAAAACAGGGCAGGACATTGGCATTTCAACTCAAACACGGGTTTCGCGTCTTAGCTGTGGTCTCGAACTATCGCCCCGGCGATCCGGAAAACCTCGGCTATGTCGCAGTGATCGAATGGATCAATGAACAGGTTGCTACTCTGTCAGATTACGGGCAACGCAATCAAAAATCCGACCCTGTTTTGCCTCTCTAGCTCTCCGCCCTTACGAAAATCAATGGGTCGGTTCCCCACCCCCTTCACCTATTACTCTGCTCACGTTTTGCGCTGAAGCAGAAGAGGCAACTCAGATAGGGTCGCGATACGGAACACACCCGCAGGCAGAGACGCCGACGTCAGCGATTCGCGATCGAGCAGAATACCCATCAGTCCCGCGTTTACGGCCCCCTCCACATCGTCTCTCACGCTATCTCCTACATGTGCAGCCTCCTCTGGATCAGCCGCATGTTTCTCTAGAGCAACTCCAAATATCTTTGAAGCCGGTTTGGCCGCTTGGGCCATACTGGAAATCGTCACTGTATCGAAAAACCGGTCGATCCCGAGTCCTCGCATGATAGGAAACAAACGAGAATCGAAGTTAGACACGATCCCGAGCTCATACTCACGCTCGCACAGTGCGCTGAGAACGCTCAGCGTTTCTGGATAGAGCACCCACGAACGTGCATCGCCAAACACCTGGAAAACCTGCTCAAAAAAATCGTCGAACCGCTCGAACATTCCGATCCGATAGAAGACATTGTGAACGATATCGCGCCACCAGAGCCGCTCGCTTTGTTTGATCTGGACCAGTTCTGTGGGGGCAAAGATCGGTGGCGGCGCCTCTCGAAATGCCAGGCTGAATGCTTGCTTGATCCCAACCAGTGAATCCGGTGTCTGGGGAAACCCAAACTGGACGGCATACTGTAGATAGATCTCCGCCACAGACCCGTCAACGTGAAACAGGGTATTGGCCGCATCAAAAAACACGACTCGAATCGACTGTCTCAAGGCCTCTAAACCTCTGCCTTTCCGAAACGCCCAACTCCCGTTTGAAATGCGCTACGAAAACAATCCCCTATCGACCGTTTTCTTGACAAAGAATACCCCCCCTGCTAGCTTCGAGAAAGCCTAAGAAATCTGGAGAGTTCGATGCCTTCTTCTATCTTCATCGTCGATAGCAGTCCAGCCGTCAGACGGATGGTCGAACAGATCTCGGCCCCGGAGGGATTTGAGGTCGTCGGATTCCAAGATGTCCCAGCCGCCATAAAGACAGCCCGACAGATGAGCCCGGCGCTTATCATTGCAGACTACAATCTCGACAATATGACCTTTTCAGAATTTTGCAAAGAGATCAATAAGCTCGATAACCTTACAGAAACCTATCTCATTTCGCTGAGCAATTCGGCTGATCGCCCGAACGAAAACCACCTCCGCACACTGGGCGTCAAGGCGTTCCTCAACAAACCGTTCCAGTCCGACGATCTCCTCGCCATCATCAAACCCCTCCAACAGAAGCGGCACGGAGCGTCAAACGGCGAAGGCCTCAAGCAGCGAGTCTGACCGCCGACATCAACTGCGACTGACACCGATGAAAGCTACAAGATGATGGATCACCTCGACGCGCCCGATGAGCAGGAGGACCAGGCCATGGATCAGCACAATGACTCACCTAACGCAGCCCCGGCGGCGCGTACTTCCACAGCAGGACCGGAAGACGCGATGAAAGGCCTCTTCGACCAGCTCCTGCAGTCCATGACCGAGCGGACCGAGAAGAAGCTTACCGACCTGCTGCCCCAGGCCATCGAAGCGAAACTCGCGAACCACGTCCGACCCATCGTACAGAAAGAATTGCAGGCGCAACTTGGCGACATTCTCTCCCACGAGCACCTGGGTGCGATCATTCAACCCCTCCTGTCTCAAGAGTTGCCGGCCCTCCTGCGGAAAGAAATCACGGCCTGCGAGCCCATCATTCGCCAAGCCGTGTCCGATCTGGCCGGGGCATCGGTCAGGGAGAGTCTCGATCAAGTGGTACGGGAACAGGCCGAAGCCAGCGTCCGAAAGCACTTGCCCAATGTGGTGCAGGAACACCTTGGCGCGATCGATCTGCTGGTGGAAAATGAAATTCGACAGGCGACGTTGAAACAGGCGCCGCTGCTCGCCGATGACATCGTGCGGGCAACCGCCGAACAAACCGTCGAACAGGCTATTCAGCGCATTGTTCCGGATCTAGCCGAGCAGCACATCAAGGCCGAACTCAAGCGTCTGATCGACGACGACGAGGCCCTACACTCATCCAAATCCTAACTCTTTTTCCCGCGCTTCCCTCGATGAGCATTAGCCAATGCCTTCAGCCGCATCACATTCTTCCGATGCTTCTTTCTCGTCTTCCGATCCTTCTCACGTCCTCGTGCCATGATCACTCCCTACAGTAAAGTGATTGAACGCCGCTCTGCGGGCGACTGTATAGCATAAGCTTCACAGGGTCACAAGCAGAGAACCCACACCATTTTCTGCGCCACAAAGACATGCTAAGATGCGCGCCGCATGGTTGGACAGCGGCGTACCCATGACAACACCACAACTCGACAAAACCTACGATCCTAAAGCCGTCGAAGCCCGCTGGTGCCAAACCTGGATCGAGCGTGGGTACTTCAATGCCTCCACAAGTAATCCCGGCCAGCCCTATTGTATCGTTATCCCTCCTCCGAATGTGACTGGCTCGCTCCACATCGGCCACGCACTTAACCATTCACTTCAAGACATCTTGATCCGGTGGCGCCGCATGCAGGGACGCAATACCCTCTGGCTCCCCGGGACCGATCACGCCGGCATCGCCACACAGAACGTGGTGGAAAAACAGCTCATGGCCGAAGGCCTGTCGAGAGAGTCCCTCGGACGAGAACGATTCATTGAACGCGCGTGGCAATGGAAAGCGACATTCGGAAACACGATCGTCAGCCAACAGAAACAACTCGGAGGATCCTGCGATTGGAATCGTCTGCGATTCACGATGGACGAGGGGCTTTCAAAAGCCGTCCTGGAAGTTTTCGTGCGGCTTTACGAAGACGGGCTGATTTATCGTGGGGAGCGGCTGATCAATTGGTGCCCGCGCTGTCTAACGGCACTGTCGGACATCGAAGTCGAGCACGAAGACATCAAAGGCAAACTATACACAATCCGGTATCCACTCGCAGAGAACCCATCACAATACCTGCTGGTCTCCACAACGAGACCTGAAACGATGCTCGGCGATACAGCCGTGGCCGTGCATCCAGAAGATCCCCGCTACAATCGTTTCATCGGACAACGAGTCATCCTGCCACTCACGAACCGAACCATTCCCGTTGTCGACGATGCCATTCTCGTCGATCGTGAGTTTGGAACCGGCGCGGTGAAGATCACTCCGGCTCACGACTTCAACGACTTTGAAGCCGGAGGACGTCATGGGCTTCAACGCATAAAGATCATGGATATTCATGCCACTCTTGCACCCGGCCTTCTTCAGTATGGTGCACAGGCTGATAAGAACGTGCTGCCTGTGCTTGCTGGACTACCTGTCGCGAAGGCTCGGTCAATGGTTGAGCTGCTGCTTTCTGAAAGGGAATTACTGGAAAAAGTTGAAAACCACAAAATGGCGTTAGGTAAGTGCTATCGATGTAAGACCGTAGTGGAGCCCTACCTGTCCATACAATGGTTTGTAAAAGTCACACCGCTTGCTGAACCTGCGATCAAAGCTGTCGAAGATGGTCGAATTCGGATCATCCCAGAATCTTGGACTAATAACTATATGGGATGGATGAGGGATATCAAAGACTGGTGTATCTCTCGGCAGATTTGGTGGGGTCATCAAATTCCAGCCTGGTATTGTGAGCAATGCAATAATGGAGAATTTCTCAAAAGTAAACATGACGAGAGGCTACTTATCGGTCTCGATGCCAAGCCTATGGTAGCCAAATTAAAGCCTGAGAAATGCCCCGAATGCGGTGACACCAATCTGGTTCAAGATCCGGATGTGCTCGATACCTGGTTTTCCTCAGGGCTCTGGCCATTCTCTACGTTGGGATGGCCCGAACAGACGCCTGAGTTGAAGACGTACTATCCGACGTCAACACTCGTGACCGGCCTAGACATTCTGTTCTTCTGGGTCGCCAGGATGACCATGTTCGGACTGAAGTTCATGGGAGATGTCCCGTTCCGCGACGTCTACATCCATGCCTTGGTCCGCGATGCCGAAGGCCAGAAAATGAGCAAGTCCAAAGGCAACGTGATCGATCCGCTTCACGTGATGGATCAGTTCGGCACCGATGCGCTCCGCTTCACCTTGGCCTCCATGGCATCTCCAGGTCGGGACATCAAGCTGGCGGAGGAACGGATCGAAGGCTATCGCAATTTCGCAAACAAGATTTGGAACGCCGCGCGGTTTGCCCATATGTACCTCGCAGTCATAAAGGGATCACGGCCTCCAACCGATCGGTCCTTTCCTGGTCTATGGATACGAACCAGGCTGAACGACACCATCCGGATTGTGGCTATGGAACTAGAAGCCTATCGTTTTGATCGAGCGACTAATGCTCTCTACCAATTCTTCTGGCACGAGTACTGCGATTGGTACCTTGAATTAATCAAACCTGCCCTACAGGATTCTATGCATCCTCAAGGTTTTACATCCCGACAGACGCTTCAGGATACGCTCGAAGTGTTTTTGCGACTGCTTCATCCGTTCATGCCCTTTATTTCCGAAGAAATTTGGCAGACCTTACCTCACTATGGTGAGACCATTGTCACCCAACCATATCCGGTCCCCCAGACATACTGGCACAATCCGTCTGCAGAAGAAACTTTTCGTCTTTTTGAGCAGAGCATCGGTCTGTTCCGAACCGCTCGTGTCCTTCTCAACTACCCACCGAGAAAAGAGGTGCGCTTCTTTGTGACCCATGAAGAATCTGCAACGATTGCCACATTGGCCTCATTGGAAAAGGATCTCGCTCATCTTGGACGCGGATGGATCTCGCTCGCTCCCGTCCCCGAGTGGCCGACATCGAATGTGCTCCGGCTCGTCACAGGTGGCGTCTCAGTGGGCGTGTCCGTCGAAGGAGACGTGGACCTCAAGAAAGCGCTCGACCGCCTCCTGAAACAGATCGCGGAAACCGACAAGGAGTCCCAGCGGCTCGAAGGTAAACTGAAAAGCGCAGAATTTGTCTCGAAAGCTCCGCCTGAGGTGATCACAGACCATCAGGACCGGCTCGGCGCACTCTCTCGTGATCGCGGCGTGTTGACCAGCAGCGAACAACAGCTGCGCGCGATGCGGGAGGCGTGACCGATGGTGACGCTCCCCGCTGCGGATATTCGCCACGCTGTCCGACTTGGTCTTGAAGAGGACCTGGCTCAAGGCGACGTCACCACGTCCGCGCTCTTCTCAACTCCGATCCCAGCCCGCGCCCAGATCATTGCCCAGCAGTCACTTGTTGTAGCCGGGCTTGCGGCAGCCATTCAGACTTTTCTGGCCGTAGATCCTTCTCTTAGATTGTCTATCTCCCGGCGGGATGGCGAGCAGGCCAAGGATGGTGACACCCTCTTTCACATCGAGGGTGATGGCCGATCTATCCTACAGGCTGAACGGGTCGCGCTGAATTTTCTCCAACATCTTTCCGGCATCGCTACGCTGACGCAGAAATTCTGCCATGCGGTTCAGGGCTACCCAGTCAATATCATGGACACCAGGAAGACGATCCCCGGCTGGCGCGCACTCCAGAAATGGGCCGTCGCGCTCGGTGGCGGCACGAACCACCGTCGAGCGCTCGGCGATAGCATCTTGATCAAAGACAACCACCTGGTGCTCCTGCATCACGATCAACGGGCCATTCAAACTGCTTGCCGCTTGGCAAACGCTCATGCGCCGATCACGATGCCGATTATTGTCGAAGTGGAGTCGCTCCCAGAGATCCGGCAGGCGCTCGCAGGGAAAGCCGACATCATTTTGCTGGATAACATGACTCCCGCCATGGTACGTCGCGCGGTGAAGCTGATTAATGACCGCGCCGTTGTAGAAGTTTCAGGAGGCATTACTTTGAAGAATGTCCAAGCCATGGCCTCCGCAGGACCCGATCGCATCTCGATTGGCGCGCTCACCCATTCAGCACCGGCTGCGACGCTGAGTCTCGTGCTGAGGCCCGTTCCATCTCTACGACGTCGGCGCGCCTGATTCGTGTCACTTTCATCACCACTCACGATCGATAACATTCGCAGCACCCTCGCCACGAAGACCTTTGGCCACCAGATCCATGTGCACCAAAAGCTCGCCTCGACGAACTCGGAAGCCATGTCGCTGGCCCAGGCTGGCGCAGCGCATGGAACCGTCGTGGTGGCAGAACATCAATCGGCTGGGCGAGGCCGGCATGCCCGCACCTGGTTCTCTCCGCCAGGATCAAACGTCTATTGCTCGATCATTGCCCGTGGGATTGGTCAGGGACTCTCGCTCTCAGAATGGCTGTCCTGGGTATCACTCACCAGCGCCCTTGCCGTGGCCGAAGCTGTCCAAGGCGTGGCCTCCCTTCCCCTCGCCTTGAAGTGGCCGAACGATCTTCTCCTCCACGAGCAAAAAGTCGGCGGCATTCTCTGCGAGAGTTCTTTTGCACCGACCACCGACCCGATTGTCGTAATCGGGATTGGACTCAATGTGAATGTGTCGCTTGAGTCCTTCCCTGAGGAGCTGCGTCCAATCGCCACGTCGTTACTCGAAGTATCGCGCCAACCTATCGACCGGAATCGACTCATCGCACAACTCCTCTTTGAGCTTGAACAGAGCCTCGGCGAGCTCCGATCCTATGGACCCGCTCGATTGCGACACGCCTACACAACTCGCTGTATCACACTTGGCCGGCGTGTGCGCGTACTCTTAAGAGGCGAGCAGGAACTATTCGGCACAGCAGAAACAATCTCAGCCGATGGAGCACTACAAGTTCGTCCCTTGTCTCCCCCACCTGATTCACAGTCGTCACCGCTCATCAACGTACGTGCAGCCGAAGTGATTCATCTCAGAGAGTAGCGAATCCGCGACCGCCCGGATACAATAGGCACCATGCTACTGGTCATCGACATCGGCAACACCAACGTCGTCTGGGGGATCTTTGAGGGCTCGACCCTCCTCGCCCATTGGCGGCTGGCAACAGACGCGAAAAAAACGTCCGACGAGTACGGCGTCCTCTTTTCAAATCTATTGGCGTATGCCGGCCAGCTGCCGGTCCACATCAACGACGCGATTCTTTCCAGCGTCGTCCCTGCTTTGACTGAAACATTTGAGTCGATGGTCAAAATCTACTTTCACCGTACCCCGCTCATCGTCTCGACCGATATGGACATGGGCCTGACGCTCAAATACTCCAATCCGAAAGAGATCGGAAGCGACCGCATCGTCAACGCAGCAGCGGCCTATCATAAATATCGACGCGACCTCATCATCGTCGATTTCGGCACGGCAACAACCTTTTGTGCGGTCACCCAAGCCGGTGAATATATCGGCGGGGTCATTGCACCGGGTCTGGATATTTCAGCCGAAGCCCTCTTTGCCCGTGCCGCCAAATTGAGCAAAGTTGAACTCGCCCGACCCAAAACCGTTATTGGAACCAATACCGCCAGCAGCATCCAAGCAGGTCTTTTCTTCGGCTATGTCGGATTAGTTGATGCTCTCATCCGGCGAATGGATCAAGAACTGGGGCGGACCTCCTATGTCATCGCAACAGGGGGATTAGCCTCGGTGATCGCTCTGGAAACGACGTCGATTCAGAAAATTGAACCTCTGCTGACCCTCGAAGGGCTCGAACTCCTCTATCGCTGGGCGCGTGGCACGACCTCAGAGACTTGGGCCTAGCCACCCACCTTAATTCCCATCATTTGTCCCAGATATTTCTTTCTGTCCCTGTTGACTTCCTCTCCCCAATGGATACCTTCTCCACTAGGCAGGTAACGGGATGAGCCAGGAACAAGACAACTCAAACATAAACGCTAATACAATTGATGACTTAGAGAACGGCTCTCCTGCGAACAGCGAGCACAACGCTGCTACCCAGGATGCCCTCGCTGCAAAGACTGAGGAATGTAAGATCCTCAACGAGAAGTACCTGAGGCTGGCTGCAGAGTTTGAAAACTATAAGCGGCTGGCACAGCGTGATCAGCGGGACCAGATCAAGTTCGGCAATGAGCAATTGCTGAAGGAACTCTTACCGGTGATCGACAATATGGAAAGGGCCATTAAGGCCGCATGCGACAACGGAGGGAGTTCGGCGTTGGTCCAGGGTGTGGATATGACCCTAAAACAATTGTCGGGAGCCCTCGCAAAGTTCGGGGTACAAGCCCTAGAGACGGCTGGCAAAGCATTCGACCCGAGCGCACATCAGGCTGTTTCCCATGTGCCATCCGACAGCGTGCCACCCAATCAGGTGGTGGACGAATTTCAAAAAGGCTATTGCTTGCATGACAGAATTCTCCGTGCCGCGATGGTCAGCGTGTCATCGGGTCCGGCGAACGCCAGTGAGCAGGATTCAACGACGAACTAACACATTGACCTCATTCAGCAGCTGATATTGGGAAGGAAGGAGCCTGCCAAATGGGTAAAGTAATCGGCATCGACCTCGGCACTACCAACTCCTGCGTAGCCATTATGAGCGGCGGAGATCCTAGCGTGATCGCCAACGCCGAAGGGAGCCGTACCACTCCTTCCGTCGTGGGCATCACCGACAAGACCGAGCGCCTGGTAGGTCAAATTGCAAAACGTCAAGCCATAACCAACCCTGAGAACACCATTTTCTCAGTGAAGCGCCTCATGGGGCGGAAGTTCAAGAGTCGAGAGATTCAAGAGGCCGTGAAGCGACTCCCCTATAAAGTGGTCGAAGCCGACAACGGCGACGCCCACGTTGAACTGCGCGGCAAACGCTATAGCCCTCAGGAAGTCTCGGCCATGATCCTCCAGAAAATGCGGCAGACAGCTGAAGACTATCTCGGCGAGAAAGTCACCGAAGCCGTCATCACCGTTCCGGCCTACTTCGACGACAGCCAGCGCCAGGCCACTAAGGATGCAGGCCAGATTGCCGGCCTGAACGTACTCCGCATCATCAATGAGCCGACCGCCGCTTCCCTCGCGTATGGGCTTGATAAGAAAAAAGATGAGCGGATTGCGGTCTTTGACCTCGGTGGAGGTACATTCGATGTGTCAGTCCTGGAAATCGGCGAAGGCGTCTTCGAAGTAAAATCCACCAACGGTGACACGTACCTTGGCGGCGACGACTTTGACCAACGCGTGATGGATTGGCTGGTCGATGAATTCAAGAAAGACCAGGGTATCGATCTCCGGAAAGACCGGATGGCACTTCAACGCCTCAAAGAGGCAGCGGAACGGGCGAAGATCGAGCTCTCGTCATCCCAGGAAACCGAAATCAATCTGCCCTTCATCACAGCCGATGCCAATGGCCCGAAGCACATGGTGACAAAGCTCACGCGGGCCAAGCTTGAACAGCTGGTGGACGATTTGGTTCAACGTACGATCGAGCCTTGTCGCAAGGCCTTGTCTGACTCAGGGGCGACCGCCAAAGACATCCAAGAAGTCGTGCTGGTCGGCGGCATGACCCGCATGCCCAAAGTCATTCAAGTTGTGAAGGATTTCTTCGGCAAGGAACCGCACCGTGGCGTGAACCAGGACGAAGTCGTGGCCATCGGCGCCGGTATTCAAGGTGGCGTCCTCAAGGGCGAAGTGAAAGACGTGCTTCTCCTCGATGTCACCCCGCTTTCATTGGGCATCGAAACGCTTGGCGGCGTCTTCACCAAGCTGATCGAGCGCAACACAACCGTACCAACCAAGAAGAGCCAGGTATTCTCCACTGCGGCCGACAATCAAACTGCCGTGACGATCCGTGTCTTCCAAGGTGAACGCGAAATGGCCAACGATAACAAGCTCCTTGGCCAGTTCGACTTAGTCGGAATTCCCCATGCACCTCGAGGGATGCCACAAATCGAAGTGACGTTCGACATCGATGCCAACGGCATCGTGCATGTCTCAGCCAAGGATTTGGCTACGCAGAAAGAACAATCCATCAAGATCACGGCCTCCAGCGGCCTCAGCAAGGACGAGGTAGAGAAACTTGTCAAAGATGGGCAGGTGCACACCGAAGAAGACAAGAAGCGTCGCAAGCTCGCGGAAGCCAAGAACCAGGCGGATAATCTTGTCTACCAAACAGAGAAAAATGTTACGGAGTACGGCGACAAGGTGACGGCAGAGGACAAAACAAACATTCAAGATGCCATCGCAGCCCTCAAGAAATCCCTGGAGGACACCGATGCCGAAGCCATCGAGTCCGCCACACAAACCCTGATGTCCGCGTCTCACAAGTTGGCGGAAGAGATGTACAAGAAAGCTGCGTCAGCCACCGGAGCCCAGAGTACAGACACTAGCGCCAACGGCACCGGCGATGCCAAGACCGATGAGAAAGTCGTGGATGCAGAATTCGAAGAAGTAGACAAAGACAAGAAGTAGCATAGAATACCCAACAGACAGACCGAGTTTCCTGGAACATGGGAACTCGGTCTTTCTGCACATTCATAAGAGCAGTGGCATCCGTGTCAAAGCGCGACTACTACAATATTCTCGGCGTTGCGAAAACCGTTTCCGACGAGGAGCTGAAGAAAGCCTATCGGAAACTGGCCCGCCAGCACCATCCCGATCTACAGTTCGCCGATCATCAAAAGAAAGCCGCTGAAGAAAAGTTCAAAGAGATTAACGAAGCTTACGAAACCCTGAGCGACCAGGAGAAGCGGAAACGCTACGACATGTTTGGTCATGCCGGAACGCAGCAGGGTCCAGGAGGATTCGAGGGGTTTGATTTTGGACGTGGGGGCGTTGGAGATGTCTTTACCGATATCTTCGAGGATTTCTTCGGAAAAACCCGCGGTGGAAGCCGGGCGGAACGAGGCAACGATCTTCAATACAACCTGGAACTTTCCTTCGAAGAATCTGTATTCGGCAAAGAGGCGAAGCTCAAGATTCCACGCTGGGAAGAATGCAACGACTGTAAAGGAACTGGAGCGAAGTCGGCGGCCTCCATCAAGACCTGCCCCAGCTGCAACGGTGCGGGGCAACTCCGTTTCCAGCAAGGATTCTTCAGCGTCAGCCGGCCATGCGGTCAATGCGAAGGCGCCGGTCAAATTGTGACGGAACCCTGCCCCACCTGCCAAGGCCGACAGCGGGTATACAAGGAACGGACTATGGCCGTTCATATTCCTGCCGGCATCGAAACAGGAATGCGGCTCCGTCTCGCCAATGAAGGCGAGTCTGGGGCCAATGCGGGTCCCCCCGGAGACCTCTACGTGGCAATGACTGTAAAGCCCCATCCGATCTTTCAACGGAAAGGCCTCGATATCCAATGCGACATTCCGATCAACCTCGTCATGGCAGCGCTCGGCGGAAAAGTGGAGGTCCCCACGCTCAAGGGGAACACCGTCATCAGGATTCCACCAGGAACTCAACACGACAAGAGCCTTCGGATCAAGGGACTCGGCATCCCCAGTCTCAAGGGAAGCGCAACCGGCGATCATCTCTACACGATCAAGGTCCAGATCCCTACCAAACTGACGGCGAGACAGAAAGAACTCCTCATGGAGTTTGCCAAAGAAAGCGGATTGTCGATAGAAACCGACAGGGACGGGTTCTTCGACAAAATGAAGACGTATTTCGAGTAAGCGGCATCCCAGCCCTATCCTACTGATGATCCGCAGAGTGCCCCATGCCTGTGTTTTTTCTTCCCCCTCAGTGCATCACCCCGCAAACGGTGTCCGTCACGGGTGACTTGCTCACGCACATCCGAGACAGCCTGCGCATCGAGGTCGGCGAGACCATCCTCGTGGCCGATGGTGAGGACCGACGCTTTCGCGCAGAAATCACCGCGAGTACGAAACAGTCCATGACGGGACGAGTGATCGACGTCATCCCTCGACCGTCCCAGCGAGCCCCTTCCCTGATACTTGGACAGGCCCTCGTGAAGCGCGAGAAGATGGACTGGGTGATTCAGAAGACGACTGAATTGGGCGTACAGGCGATCATCCCCATCCAAAGCCAGCAGAGCATTGTCCAGCTGAAAGCCGATCGCATCGAGGCACAAACAGCCCGCTGGCAACGCATTGCCCTTGCAGCCGCGCAGCAATCAGAACAATGGCAAGTTCCGGCTATTGCGCGTCCTCTTTCATTGTCATCGTGCACGACACAGCTCCCCGCTCAATCGCTCACCCTGATTTTGACTGAACGGCGTGACCGGATCAGCACCCTCTCAAGCATTGCGCTCACTACTTCACCTGAGGCATCAATCCTTGTGCTCGTGGGACCTGAGGGAGGCTGGACAGAGGAAGAAGTCACGACAGCCGCCTGGGCAGGATGTATTCCAATCACACTTGGGCCCAAAATCCTCAGGGCTGAAACGGCAGCGATGCTCGCGATAGGAATTCTACAGTACCGACTGGGAGAGTTCGGCTAGCGGGTGCTACCAACGAGGTTCAAGGTGGACGATCATACTGTTCTCGCCGCTGGCCCAGCCATGAGCCGCATCAGGAAAGGTGAGGTCAAAGATGGAGACCTTGGTCACGGGGCTCCCTTCACTCCATGAGAATCACGCATTGCTAGTTCGGTAGACCATTCCACGCTCACCAACAATCCATCCTGATTGAGGACTTGTGAAGCCAATCTCCAATAGATCGATGAGCTTCGTACAGCTCTTTCCACATGGCAGCGTGCGATCAACCCACCGCGCCCCGCCGTCGCTCGTTTGGAAGAGGGCCCCAGCGTTTCCAACCGGCCACCCATTTGAAGGATTCGTCAAAAAGACATCAAAGAGAGATACGGCACCCGGCGTTTCCTGAGGCACCCAGGTGGCTCCACCATCATCTGTCGAAAGGGCGGTTCCGAGCACGCCCACGACCGTGCCGTGACGCGCATTGAGCAAGTGAGCGGCATAGAGCATCGCATTCGTTCCGCTTGGTTGTTCAACCCAATGCCGGCCACCATCGACTGTGTGAAATATCGTCCCGCTTTCCCCAAGCACCCATCCAACCAATGGGGGAGGCGAACGACACATGATAGAGTGCTTGCTGTGTATCGAGAGGTTTGAACGACCAACTTTCTCCGCCGTTGGTGGTTCGACGAAGAGTTCCAGCAGCACCCATCACCCACCCCACGTGCTGATCGACAAAGAACACCGAGGTCAACATAGCGGTAGTCCCGCTTGAAACTTATTCTCCACTTCTTGCCACCATCGGTCGTCTTGAGAATCGTGCCCTCAGCTCCCACCACCCAGCCGGTCTGGGCAATACGAAACTGGATGCTCATCGACGTCGATTCAGAATTGCTCTTTTGGCCGCTCACGAGGAACGTGGAATCTCCGCTCCATGCTGAAGTGGACAAGAGAAGAACCAGGAGAGGGACGATGAAGAAACGAAACGCCACCATTCCGCCGACATGCCGCGTAAATCACCGACAAGTCATTACTGATTCGTATCCGCATCAGGCCGGTTGTTATTCCAATAGCCCGCGTCAGGAAGCCCCTTGGCTTCTATCGTAAACTGCCCGGCCTCAACTGTCAGCCACTGCTTCGGCAAGCAGCACGTCCCGTCTGGAAGCACGTCCCATGACCCCCGTCGAACGACCAGCGGGCCTGTCGCCAGGTTATCGAAAAACTCCCCCTTCTTCCCAATCCCATACAGATTGCGATGGGGTACCTTGACCACAATCTCCGAATCAGTCCAAGACTGAACAAGTGCGGCTGCTCCGTTGAACAGCACTTCCGTGCGCGACACATTCGATACGACGGTCGAACTCGCTTCGGGTTCATTGATTTCCACATCGAGCCGTCGCTTATGCGCTTTCTGGCTCAGCTCCAGTTCGGCATGTTCGGCGGTCTTGAGAAACGTGCCGAACCCTTTCCCCTTGATTGTCACCGTTGCGTCCAAGCCGGCCGATTTGGGTTCATACGACTCGATGACCGGCGTCACCAGCGTAAAATCTCCGGCTTCAGTTGCCACCACTCCCTGTTCGAAACAGCACAAGCCATCAGGATTCGGCTTGTTCGCGCTGCGATAGATCATGACTTTGCCACTCTCCGCGCTGAAGGGTACCCAGACATCAATCCGGTCGTCATTCCACCGATAGATGACGGCTGGCACGCCGCCGATCTCCACGCGATTCCCGCCCTTATTGAAATCCCCGAAGTTATAGGGCGTTGGGCCGCTTTCGGAATAGAACCCGAAATACGCACCATTGATGCGGAGCAACGTGCCGAGGGGCGCACTGGCCGGACTGATCGTGGTGGCCTTAGGAACATGGACGGTAAATTGAGCCACGGTACGCTGGCGTCCATGACTTTTCAGGACCATCGGGCCCGACTCCGCACCGAGCGGTACATGGACCACAATGAAATCGTCATTCCATTGTGCAATCGTGGTTGGTTGCCCTGCGATGAGCACCACGTCGTTCGCTCCTTTACTCGTGCCGAACCCCTGCCCGAACAAGACGACCTTGGTGCCGATAGGCCCACTGACTGGATCGACGCGCACCGAGGAAATCAACGAAAGCGGAACGGCATTGCTGACCAAGTACTCCACTGGCGCACAGCATGATCCATCCGGCAGCGGATCGGAAGAAGCCAGCCGGACGACGACATCCCCGCTAACCGCATTGGCTGGAATCTCAAGCTCGATCTTATCGTCCTTCCATCGCCTCGGGCGCACCACCGCACCGCCGACCACAACATCGTTCACGCCAAACATGATATTCGGATCACGTGCCCCCGCCGTCATGCCAAAATTGTGCCCCGTGATTTGCAGCATGGTTCCACGTTCGGCCTCCGTCGGTGTGATGGTCTCAATCTGAGGCTTCATGACGGTCAATGCCCCGGCCTGCATTTTCTTCTTGCCCACGACTACCTCAACGGGACCGCTTGTAGCCTTAAAGGGTACCTTCACCTCGATCCGATCTGACTCCCATCGCTGTACTAGCGCAGGAACGCCATTGAACGTCACCTTATTGATTTGGACCGATTTAAAATTCCCAAATCCTTTTCCCCTGAGCGACAGAGTTGCACCCGGCGTGGCTGATCGGGAAGATAATTCAATTGAGGTCGCTCCGGCCTGTGCCGAAAGCGTGGCCCCACTGAAGAGGACGGCGACTGACACCAGAACCTGCAATGTCGTCATGACACCTCTCCTGTCGATAGATGACATAGCCAGCATGAAACAGTCAGCGAACAAGCCATTCGTCAAAAAGTAATCTCTTGCACGTGGTACGAGAACCCCACGTACCGGACTCAGGAAGAATAAAACAGGGGTACAACGTGAAGCGAGGAACGATCGGACTATAACAAGCGATTTTTTCGAGTGTCAAGGCGGGTTAGGAGGCAACCTGGACAATCAGTTCAATTTCAATCGGAGCCTGACAAGGAAGCTCAGCCGCGCCGACAGCGACACGGGCATGCCGCCCCGCCTCCCCAAAGATGGCGACTAAGAGGTCAGAGGCCCCATTGAGTACTTGTGGTTGATCGGTGAATCCAGGGGCGGAGGCGATATGACCGACCATCTTGACGATGTGTCTCACTTGATCCAGCGATCCCACTTCGCTCCGGATGATGGCCAACGCATTCAACATGGCCACCTTCGCCGCCTCCATCCCCTGCTCGATCGAGAGGGCTTGCCCCAGCTTACCGGTCATGATGAGTTGCCCATCTCGTGACGGTAAGACCCCGGACAAGAACAGCAGGTTGCCCGCTCTGACTGCGGGAATATATGTCGCCACAGGTTTCGGAAGCAAGGGCAATTCGAGGCCAAGTTCCTTGAGTGCATCCTCGTACGACATGAATTCCTCGCTTTGGGCTACGCGTAATGGGGAAAATGCCTGCAGGCTATTCGTCTACTTGAGCGATTCACCCATCACGCATGACGTTCTCTCTTATCCCGTTGTGGGATCAGACTTCTCTGGTTGGAGGTGTCTGCGAAAGCATTGAGCGCGACCCACGTCTTGGCTAGGACCGCTTCCCCTGCGACGCCTTCCACTCTTCCAGAATCTTCAGGCTCGCACTCGTCCCAATCCGATCCGCGCCCGCTTCCAGCATCACCTGCGTCGTCTTCCAAACTCTGATCCCGCCCGAAGCCTTCACCTTCGCCCGACTAGTCACAGCCTCTTTTATGAACCGAACATCTTCGACCGTCGCACCAGCAGCGCTGAAGCCGGTCGAGGTCTTCACATAGTCGGCTCCTGCTTCCAAGACCAACTGACAAGCCGTACGCTTCTCTTGCAGCGTCAAGTAACAGGTTTCGCGTATCACCTTGTGCTCTACGTCTGGGGTCGACGTTATCACTTCGGCAATGTCCTTCCGCGCGTACACATGATCTCTTGATTTCAGCCGGCTCACATACATGACCATGTCCAGCGCTTGCGCGCCGTGCGCGACCACTTCAACAGCTTCGGCGACTTGGTCTTCGTCGTGTGGCCGCCCAAGGAGAATCCGATGGGGATGCCCACACAAATGGCGGTGCCTGCAACAGCTCCTACCACGTCGTCTAGGTAACAAAGTGGAACAAAAATCACGGTAAATCGATACTCCTTGGCATCCTGACAGAGCTGCAGGACATCGATCTTCGTGGCTTCCGGTCAAAGCACGGTGTGGTCGATGAAATCCGGCAGATTGCATTCGCACATCACTCACGCCGCTTCTTCGTTGTGGACGAGCGCCCCGTTCCATGGAACGATCGAAGTCTGGGAATGGGTCCCACGTCGAAAGGGTCGCTTCTGATACTTCTCCACCGCCTTGTTATGCTCAACCAGCGTGGCAGAGAACTGATGCGTCCCATCGTTTTTCGATACGAAATACAAATACGAAGAGGGCGTCGGATACAGCGCCGCGCGAATCGACTGTGCCCCCGGGCTCGCAATCGGACCAGGCGGCAACCCAGCCCACCGATAGGTATTATACGGACTGGGATGCGAGAGATCCTTCTTATGCAGGTTCCCGTCGAAATTCGGCAAGCCGTAGATCACGGTCGGATCGCTCTGCAGAGGGATCTTCTTCTTCAGACGATTGTGAAAGACGGACGAGATCTGCGACCGTTCATCCCCTGTCCCGGTTTCCTTTTCAATCATCGACGCCAACGTCAGCACTTCATGCACCGTCATACGCAGATCCTTGGCACGCGCCTGCCACTCCGCCGTCATGACTTGTCCTAGCTGATTGACCATCGTTTTGATAACATCCTTCTCTGTAGTGGGACGGGCAAAGCGGTAGGTATCTGGATACAAGTAGCCCTCCAGACTCTCGGTTGAAATTCCTAAGGACTTCATGATGGATTTGTCTTTTGTCAGCCGGACGAACTCAGCCCGATCCGTAATCTGATGCTGCGCCAGCACGTCGCCGATTTGACTGATTGTGTAGCCTTCAGGAATCGTCACGGAATGCAGTACTACACGGCCCGCGAGCAATTTCACCAAGATATCCGCTGAAGACATAGCTGCATTCAGTTCGTATTCTCCCGGATGGATCTTACGCTCCGCAACATGGGCTTTTCCCAGAAGCACAAAAGCAGACCGGCTCATGATCAACTGTTCACGTTCAAGCAAGCGTGCAACTTGTTGGAAGGTCGACCCTTCTGAAATCACCACGACTTTGGAGGGAGGATGGTCGGACTCGGAGAGAAACGGGGCTTCAGTCCACCGAATCATCTGATACCCGGCCAGGCCGCCGAGCACGACGACGAGGGCGAGTACGATCAGGATCAAGCGCTGTGTCATAGAATTGGTTATTCTCGTGGACGTGGTCCCACTCTTCTACTGTATCTCCCTCAGTACAGCCAGAGACGGGGCGAGTCGCAGCGGGAGCCTGCGCCTCCAGATAGCTCTGCAACAGAATCGCCGCTGCTACGCGATCCACGACGCCTTTGCGTTTCTTCCGGCTGACATCGGAGGCGATCAACAACTCTTCCGCCGCCTTTGTCGTCATCCGTTCGTCCCAGGTGACGATGGGGACCGGAAGCGCCTCGCCCAATCGGGCGATAAACTCGTGAACGACCTGGACCGCCGGTCCTTCTTTACCGTTGAGTCGCAACGGCAATCCAAGCAACACCTGCCCGACGTCATGGGTCCGCACCAGATCTTGAATGTGGGAAATGTCGCGTTCAAGCGTGCACCGTTCAAACGTTTCCAGTGGCTGGGCAGTCCAGCCAAGCTCATCGCTCAGCGCAACGCCGATCCGCTTCGTGCCGTGATCCAAAGCAAGAATGCGGCCAGGCATAAGTTTACCGCTGGAGGGAGGTTTCGACCAAACCAAAAACCTTTTCGAGCGCGGCATCCAAACGGGATGGATCTTTCCCCCCGGCTTGCGCCATCTCGGGCCGGCCGCCGCCCGTACCACCCACCTCGGTTGCCAACACCTTGATGAGTTCTCCGGCTTTGAGCTTGCCGATGAGGTCCTTCGTCACGACAACCAACAGAGACACTTTTCCGTCTTCGGTCGCAGCGCCGAGTGCGACAACTACGCTTTTCCACTTGTTCCGCAACTGATCAGCTAGCGCCCGCATGCCGTTCACATCCAAGCCGTCGGTCCGCTGTATGTGGACTTGCACGCCCGCAATGGTTTTCACCTTTGAGGGAACCATCGATCCAGTTGCCATTTTAAGTTGCAGTCCCTCGAGCGCGCGTTCCTTATCCTTGAGCTGCTCCATAACTTTATACGTTTTGCTGACCAATTCTGATTGTTCGACTTTTAAGATATCAGACAACTCACGAATGTCTGCTTCGAGCTTCTTCATCTGCGCGAACGCGCCACTGCCGGTTTGCGCTTCGATGCGACGCACTCCCGCCGCCACGCCGGTCTCCGACACGATACGAAAAAGTCCGATCTCACCCGTGTGCCGACAGTGCGTCCCTCCGCACAACTCCTTACTGAAGGACTCGACCGTGACCACGCGTACCTGCTCTCCGTACTTATCGCCGAAGAAGGCCAAAGCGCCTTTTGCCACGGCATCCTGAATGCTCATCACTTCGATCTGGACCTTTTCATTCTTCCGAATCTCATTGTTGACCGTGGTTTCGATTTCATCGACGTCGCACGGGGATAGCGGCCTGAAGTGGGCGAAGTCGAACCGCAGCCGGTTCGAGCCGACCAATGAGCCATATTGTTTTACGTGCGACCCCAGTATATCACGCAACGCCGCATGGACGAGATGGGTCGCCGTGTGGTTCCGCGCCGCATCCTGTCTCGTAGCGGCGTTGACCGTCATCCGCAGTTGCTCGCCCTCACGAATCCGTCCCTTACTGACCACACCTTTATGGAGAGTCAGCGTCGGAACAGGCCTGGTGGTTTCCTTGATGTCAACCCGCCCGTCAGCGCCAACAAGCACTCCTTGATCACCAACCTGGCCACCGCCTTGGGCATAGAAGGGTGTGACATCTACCATCAATTCGATTGCGTCCCCCTCAACTGCTTCCTTCACGAGACGATCGTTTTTTAGAATCGCCTGCACAACGCTATCAGTTTCCAAGCGGTCGTAACCAACAAAATCTGTTGGTGCCCACTTGAGAACTTGGGAACGTTTGTCATCAAAACCCGTCTTGAGCAATTCGGCGACAGCTGGTCTGACTGTTTCAGCCTCAAACCCACCCGTCTTTCGCGCACGGTTGCGCTGTTCCTCAATCGCCTGATCGAAGCCTATCTCATCAAGCGTCATGTTCTGCTCACGGCAGGCTTCACCGATGAGGTCCATCGGAAACCCGTATGTGTCGTACAGCTTGAATACATCCGCACCTGTCAAGACATTCTTTCCAGCAGCGCGCGCCTTAACGATCATGTCGTTGAGAATCGGTAGGCCCTGATCGAGCGTGGCAATGAACCGCTCTTCTTCTCCCCGCGTCGCTTCGGCTATCGTGCGCGCTGAGGTGTACACTTCAGAATAGGCCTCCGCCATGTGCACAACCACCGTGGCGCTCAACTCGTGCAAGAACGGCTCAATAATGCCCAAAAGCCTCCCATGGCGAGCGGCGCGGCGCAGAATACGACGCAATACGTATCCACGCCCTTCGTTTGACGGTAGCACGCCATCGGTCATCAAGAAGGTGATAGCGCGCAGGTGATCGGCGATGACGCGCATCGAGCGATCCGAGGTGTCTTGCTTCCCATATTGAGTTCCTGCCCGCTTCGCGATCACGCTCAGCAACGGCGTAAACAGATCGCTGCCATAGTTGCTGTAGAACCCTTGCGCGACAGCCACCAACCGTTCGAGCCCCATGCCGGTGTCGATGCTCGGCTTCGGAAGCGGATTGAGCTTACCCGACGAATCCCGGTTGTACTGCATGAAGACGAGATTCCAGATCTCGATGACCCGATCACCCTCGCCGTTCGGCGTTTCGTCGCCCGGAACAGAAGGCCCCTGATCGAAATGAATTTCAGAGCAAGGACCACAGGGACCCGTATCCGCCATTTGCCAAAAGTTATCCTTTGCGCTGCACCGCACGATGCGCGACGGCGGCAGACCCATCTTCTTCCATATCTGATCGGCTTCGTCGTCTTCACGGAAGACCGTCACCCACATCCGATCTTTCGCCAAACTCACGGTGTGCGTCAGAAATTCCCAGCTGAACTTGATGGCCTCTTCCTTGAAGTAGTCGCCGAACGAAAAGTTCCCCAGCATCTCGAAAAAGGTATGGTGGCGCCTCGTGTACCCGACGTTTTCAAGATCGTTGTGCTTACCGCCCGCACGAAGACACTTCTGCACTGTCACCGCACGCTTGTAGACCCGCGCTTCCTCACCAAGAAAGACCCGCTTGAATTGGTTCATCCCTGCATTGGTGAAAAGCAAGGTCGGATCGGCCTGCGGAATCAGAGAGGAGCTTGGCACCACCTGGTGTCCTTGCTGTTCAAAATACTGGATGAAAGCCTGCCGGATTTCCTGCGCGCTTTGCTTCATGCCCCAGATCCCTCACGTTAAATGCGATCCCCCATCATATGGTCGATCGTCTCTTCCTCGAAACCCCACTGACGTAGGAGCCGCAGGGCTTGGGTCGGCGTCAACTGCTGCCCCCGTCGCTGCCTGGCCTTCAGCGCGCGACGGGCCAAAGTCTCCTCATCAACCCCGCGTAAGACTTCGCGAAGCGCTCCATCGGCCACAGATTCGGCGATTCCTTTGGCCTGTAATTCTGCCTTGAGCCGCTCCCGCCCCATCGGCTGGCGGACCAGCCGGCTTTCCACCCACCGCTCGGCATAGGCATGATCGTTGAGATACAGGAGATCGGACAATTGGCCAATCGTCTGCTTGACCAAGACGGGAGAGGCTCCTTTGTCTCTGAGAAATTGTTCGACCTGAGCAACCGTGCGATCCCAACGAGCGAGATACCGCACCGCAAGATGCATCCAATCTTCCGGGGACGACGGGCTTGTCCACCTGCGCGCACGCACGCTCCGCACTACCCTAGAGCCCACACGCGAGGGGGTAGAGCAAGCCTGCCCAGCAAGGCTGCCAGTCTGCGTGCGGACACGCACAGGAAGGCAGCGAGAGGAAGGCCGAGGAAGTACATGCCGCACTTCGTGTGGGCCGACCGACCTGGCAATGGGTCTTTGAGAACTGAGTAAACCCTCAAGCGCTTCCTGTTTTCGAGAATCTTTTTCTCGGTGTGGAAGCCTTGAGCGAAACGAGCACAACGTTGGACAAGCGTTTGCAACATCCTCGGCCTACTTATGCGCCCGTTTCTCGTCACTGCGCGCCACAGGCTTCTCGTCCTTGGCTTCGGCTTTTTTCTCGCTACACGCCGGCACCCCGGCCAGTTCACGAAGCTTCGCCTCAATCTCTCGTGCCGCTGCAGGATTGTTCTTGAGAAAGTCCCGCGCCGCCTCACGGCCCTGGCCAACCCGTTCCCCTTTATAGGAGTACCAGGCCCCGGACTTCTCGATGACCTTCTTATCGACACCTAAATCCACCAGTTCGCCGGTCATGGAAATACCTTCCACGAACATCACATCGAACTCCGCCTGCTTGAACGGCGGGGCCATTTTGTTTTTTACCACCTTGACGCGCACGCGGCTGCCGGTAACATCCTGCCCTTCTTTGATCGACTCGATGCGCCTGATATCCAGCCGCACCGACGAATAGAACTTAAGCGCATTGCCTCCGGTGGTCGTTTCCGGGTTGCCAAACATGACACCGATCTTCATCCTAATCTGGTTAATGAAAATCAGGGTCGTCTGCGACTTGGAAATCGCCGCCGTTAGCTTGCGGAGTGCCTGCGACATGAGCCTGGCTTGGAGCCCCATGTGGGCATCGCCCATTTCGCCTTCGATTTCGGCTCTCGGCACCAGGGCTGCGACCGAATCCACCACAATCACATCGATGGCCCCGCTCCGGACGAGAGTCTCGGCGATTTCCAGCGCCTGTTCGCCGGTGTCGGGCTGGGAGACGAGCAAGTCATCAACCTTGACCCCCAGTTTTTTCGCATAGGTCAAATCCAATGCGTGCTCGGCATCGATGAAGGCCGCAGTGCCTCCCGCTTCTTGGGCTTCTGCGATCGCGTGCAACGTCAACGTTGTTTTGCCGGATGCTTCTGGCCCAAAAATTTCAATGACCCGCCCGCGCGGATAGCCCCCCACACCCAGAGCGATATCAAGACCCAGTGAACCGCTCGAAATTGCCGGCACATCCGCAGGCACCTCTGTCGTCCCAAGCTTCATCACCGAGCCTTTCCCATACTGTTTCTCGATCTGGGAAAGGGCGAGGTCTAACGCGCGCTTCTTGTCGTCTCTTTCAGCCATGTAGCACTCCTTCTCCATAGATCGGATCTGCAGATTATACTGGAGATGGGAGTGAGAAACCTAGCCTCCCTTCAGACTCGTGAAGCGTTGAACGTGAATAGTATTCGCAGACCAAAAATGCCAGGTGACGACGTTCGCACGGCTCGTTCGGGAGAAAATCACATGAAGGATGCGACATTCCAAGAACTGCTCACGAGTATCCGCCAGGCGGGAAGGATTCGCCGAGGCACGCTTAAGCTGGGTCAGCTCACGACCTTTCGACTGGCCGGTGTGAAGGCTCTCCACGACAAGATCACGGCATCGCGGACCGAGTTTGCCTTCATAATCGGTGTGAGTGTAGCGACACTCCGTAACTGGGAACAGGACACTGGATGGTCGGGCTCTTTCGCGTCGCCCGCAATCCGCAGGCGATCGCCGAGGCGTTGCACCGCAAACCTCCAAAGGCGCAGCCTAAAACCTGTGGAACAAAGACACGGCATCCGACACCTATTTTTTAGAACGTAACGGGCAAGATCAGCGGCCGGCTCGTGCAACGATTGCAAACGTGTAGAACAAACGTGTAGAAATAGCGATCCAGACTTGCGAGGTCACTCCCATACTCTTTCCCGACCAGCATCGCATCGCACAATAACTCCCGCACATGAACTCCCGCACATGCGTGGGTTCCTTCCTGCGACCTTTCCAGCGTGCATCGCCGATCGTCAAATCCAGCAGTTCCAACGCGCGGACGAACGCCTTCTCACACAGTTGCGGGTCCTTCTGTTACCATCGATAAGCCCGGGCAAGGTCACTGCCGACATTGGCTAGTTGTTCTGCAAGCGGCAACGTCTGCCAACGTCCTGCGGCTAAACTCGCATGTTGATGAGACATCCCCTTTAGCCCCTTACTCATCTCCTGACGATCCTGGTGATGGCTTCTTGTAATTCAGAACTTTCCACGTACCGCGACCGGTTCCCCCCGGATGGACACACGTTGATCATCGAATCAAACTCGATCCACTCACTGAGCGGCTTATTAGTGTAGAGGTTGGCCCCACAGGAGACGCGTTGAGAACCTTGGTCCAAAAGCATCGCTTCTTCGTCCGAGTGGAGTTCGCCGCCGATCGCCATGATACCTTGCTCCATATCCACAACGGCCTTGACCATATCAACGAACTGCTGCTTTGCCATCTCTGCAAGCTCGCTTCGCGAAATGGTATTTCGGACCACTCTGATTTCCATACTGCACACAAGCGATGAGGTTGGTTTGATCAACAACTCCAGCTCCTAATGAGGCACTGGCAAGTACCGCACGATAGCCGGATTCAGTGAGATTCTGTCAATAGGAATATCTGAGAGGCAGAGACCTGAATATTTTGCCATTATACTCGACTTTACCTCGTCCACTTCCCACAGCTTTGTATAGATCACCCCAGTCGATCCACTTCGCCCTTCATCAGCACCTACTCCAACGCCTTCCGTTCGCTCGTCAATACACGTAGTTAGAGCGGTACTTCTGAAGTTCATGTTGTGTTATGGACCGCCAGAGAGTATGTTTTCTGTAACGATGTATCAACAAATTCCAACAGATTCTTTAGACCAACATCTTAACCATGTGACCCTTGATTTAATGATCTTTCTCTGCGTCGGCGTTCTCAAGCAGATGCTTGGAGCGCCTGTCACGTTTTTGAAATTCGCAGATACCACAGATAAGACCGACCCCCTGACCAAGTCAATCCTCGAAGACTTTTCTATTCCCTCTTCGCCCATGCCTCGCAGCATCTTGCCCAACAGATTCCTTTCGACTGACTTCCGATCATCCTTGCATGCACTCCTTCTAGTCTCCGGACTCTTTTATCTGCCGAGCCCGCAGATCCATTTCCTGGACCCGCGACGCGACCCTGTTGGTTGTGTATGGAGTGAGAACGTGATTTCTGACTCGTCTTTTCTTGCGGGACAGGCGAGGAGGAGTATCAGATTGCACGGCAGATCAATGATCGACACGATGTGTGCCTTTGGCGACTCGCTATGAAGGAAACGCGAAACGCACGTCGAATTCGATTGGGCTGTCGGCTGTTTTTCTCCAATGCGGGATATCATGAAGGAGAAGCCACCATTATTGATCTCTCCAAGTCAGGATGCGCAGCGGAATCTGAGACCCAGGTGGAAGTTGGAATGATCCTCGAGCTGTCGATTTTTTTGCCGGACTATGATTGGCAGCTACACGTTGCCCGGTCGGTCGTCCGATGGGTCCATGGGCAGACTTTCGGAGTGGAATTTCAGAGCTTGCGACCGATCCATCGAGAGCGACTTCGTCGGCTAGTTGAGAAGTTCAGGGCACCGTAAGCCGCTCGCACGACCTCCTACAACTTCGTCTACACCAACCCAGTTGATCGCAACTCGCACTTCATCGTATCCACGTATCCACCGATTCTACTCTTCCACCTGCATCTCAAAAATGCCAGTATTTGGCAGGGCACGATCTATGGTTCGTGTTGGGACTTCAGGATCAAGAAAGGTATCTTTTTCTATACTCAAGGACAAGAAATACGGCCTCGGATCACATCTGACTCTTTGCCAGCGCAAGCATGCTGACATCTCTCTATCGATGCTCTAATGCAAATGGGATCATCACGTATCGAGAACCATCAGAAGCTGGCATCTGCCGGTGAATCGCCCGCGATCGATCCTCGGAGAATATGGGATGTTCTTTGTCGAGAATGCAAAGAACCATGTAACCATTCAACTCGACATGGGTGGCACGATTACCTGAGGAGTTGGTTCGGCTGGTACCCGTGGCGGTGCCGGAACTGCCAAGCTAGGAAGTATGTGCGCCACCTGAACCGATGCGGCTCGACGAGAGTAATAGCCTATTGGTCTGATACCAAGACCTCCCACAGCTTCGTATACACAGACCCGGTTGGCCGCAGCTCGCTCTTCATGAGCACCACCGTCTCCACCGGCAGTAATTCCAATGAAAGCGACCGATCCATCACACCATTTTTGGATAATGTCTGACCAAGTTGCCGTTCCCCTTCCTTGATTCGCGCCAGCGTTAGGTGCGGACTCAGCGGTCTATTATCCGGAGCAAAACCGAATGACCGGCAACAGCCTTCCACCGCTTGATGCAGCGCAGCCAGCTGCTTCGCGTCTTCGCCGTGCCCCCACTGGTCAGATGGGCCCACCCACAGCACTCGTGGTTGATGAGAATGTGGGAACGCCCCGATCCGTTCCATTGGAATCTGAATAGTCGAATGGAATTTTATTAGGATTGCGATGGCTTCACGCAGGGAATCGACAAGTTGCTCATCGATGTCGCCGAGAAACTTGATGGTGAGATGGATGGAGCTTGGCTGCACCCAGGAGATGCGAACGCCTTTCGAGCCTTCACGGGCGAATCGTTGATTGAGGTCTTGTTGAACCTGCGCGATGTGCTTGCGGAGATCCTCGCGAAACTCAACGGCAAGGAAGGCTCGGATCATGCGCCGCCTCTGCCGGTCATCCAACGACGCAAGAGATCGAGCGCCGCCTGCGAGGAACGCTGTTTAATCACCGAACGGTCGCCGTGAAAGCGGAACTCTTTCGTGACTGCATCGCAAGTTCCACCATCAAGTCCAACATAGACCAGACCAACTGGTTTCGTCTCAGTCGCACCGCCAGGCCCGGCAATTCCGGTCACGCTCAGTCCCACAGACACACCGGCTCGTTCGCGAATGCCCTTGGCCATCGCCGCGGCAACCTCCTGACTGACTGCTCCGTACCTCGCAATCAGTTCCGCCGGCACACCCAGCATGTCCGTCTTCGCTCGATTGTTGTAGCAGATGGCGCCGCGATCGACATAGGCCGACGATCCCGGCACCTGCGTGAGACGATGGCCGAGCAATCCACCCGTGCAGGATTCAGCAACCGCAACCGTGAGCCCCTGCTTCATCAGCAATCGACCGACCACCTCTTCCATCGTGTCACGCCCCTCGGCAAAGAGCCACTCGCGCAACCGCGCACGAACCCCTTCCGCCAGGGAGTTGATGACCACCTCGCGCACTGAACGATTCGATTTGGTCGTGAGCGAGACACGCACACCCATCGGCGAGGCGAGCAGCCCAAGAATCATTGGCACGCGCTTAGGAATCAGCCCATCCAACTTCGCATCGACATCGGCTTCCGGCAATCCGCACGTATGAAAGACCAACCTCGTCATCAGCATTGGGGGCGCATTGTGTGATTGTTCGAGTTGAGCCGCCAAGAGCGGGATCACGGCCCCCTGCATCATCACTTCCATCTCGCGCGGGACGCCGGGAAGTGAGATCAGTGTGGTCCCCTTCCACAACAGCGAAAAGCCTGGTGCGGACCCGACCGGATTAGGCAGCACTGCGGCCCCGGATGGAATCATCGCTTGTCGCAGTCGTCCTTTGTTCGGCGTCCATCTCCGCTGAGCCAGCCGGGCCATCATACCGTCCAGCGCTTCTTTGTGGAAAGCCAGCCGTCGACCGGTCGCTTTGGTGATAGCTTCTCTCGTGCAGTCATCGACCGTCGGCCCAAGCCCGCCGGTCATGACGACAATGCCGGCTCGACAGACGGCTGTCTTCAGCACGTTCACGATGTCGGGCTGATCATCGCCGACGATCGATTTGAACCGGACTTCGAAGCCAAGTGTGCTGAGCGCGTCGGTGATGAAAAGGGAATTACTTTCGGATCGGCTGCCCACCAAGAGCTCAGAGCCGATCGCGATCGTTTCCGCGACGAAGGCTCGATCTGATTGGAAACGACGGGGCATGGTGGAACGAGAGTACCTACTTGGTCTGCGCAAAGTCGAGAGAGAAGCTGAATTCGTCACCATTCATCACCGGAAACACGGTGATGTTCGTCTTGGCCGTCGGATCGAAGTCGGAGTAGTTGAACAAAGCCACGACCTTAGCCTTGAACCGTGGAGGGTCTGGCCACGCAGCACTCCGATTGGCCCGTCCATCGAACCTCACCGTGACTGGCTTGATCGTCTTTCCACCCTGATCGAATACCATATAACTATCCACGGCAAACGACGGTACGTTCCCGAAAATTACTATGCTGACCAGCATCGTCGGCGCCTCGATCACCTGAGCAATTTCAGCTGGACTCGGCTCGAGACCCCGTAAGGCCATGTGCGTCGCCATAACCGACAGGCTTCCGAGTCTCGTGATGAGGAACCCGCCGGCATGCATGTCATCCATTCCCCCAAACCGAACATAAAAGGTATCTGGCGAACTATGCTGCTGCGCCGCTTCTTTACCCCGATCAAGGGCGGCGCGGATTTGATTTTGCGTCGGTTGAGAATCAATGGCGGCCGACGGAAGGTTAATGCATGGCACAGAAGCGGCAACCACGAACATAGACGCTATGACTCGCAGGGTGTTCATGCCATTGCCAGTAACAGAACGTTGGTGGCCTGTCAACGAGCGTGGCCACGCCTCCACGCCCTGTTGACAAAGCAAAACGTGAAGTGCTAGAGAACGTAGACTCGACTGAATTCGCACTACCAAGCCGTTACATGGAAAATCCTATGTCAGCCCCAGAACAACAGCAGCCACCCAAACGCCAATATGTGAACTTTGTGTTCTATAAGATCGACCCCGCCTGGCGTCGTCTCCCGGTGGATGAGCGCACAAAGGGAAAACAGGAATTCCTGCGAGCCGTGGAAGACTACGCCGGCAAAGTCCTCGTGATCGCCTATTCTACGGTCGGTATCCGCGGCGATTGCGACATCATGCTCTGGCGCATCAGCTACGAGTTGGAACTGTTTCAGGAAATGACCACCAAGATCCTAGCCTCGGGACTGGGCAAGTACATCACGACTCCATACTCCTATCTTTCGATGACGAAGCGGTCGATCTACGTGGACTACCACACTCACGAGGGACAAGAGAGTAAACGATTGAGCGTCGTCCCTGGGAAAGGCAAATACATCTTTGTCTACCCTTTCCTCAAAACCCGCGAGTGGTTCCTGCTGACCAAAGCCGCACGGCAGGGTATGATGGATGAGCACATTGAAGTCGGACACCGGTTCCCATCGGTGAAGTTGAACACAACCTACTCATTCGGGCTGGATGATCAGGAATGGGTCGTGGCGTTCGAAAGCGACAAGCCGGAAGATTTTCTCGACTTGGTCATGTCGCTACGTGAAACTGAAGGCTCGCGCTATACGTTGCGCGACACACCGATCTTTACCTGCATTCGTCGCAGCCTAAAAGAAACCCTCGACACGCTCGGCGGGTAAGGCACCTGGCCAAAAATGGAGCACAAACGGCCTTCGTTCCCCGATCGAAGGCCGTTTGGTTTTCTCAACTATGAGATCATCGCGTGATTCACCGGCCGGGCTGCTTTCGGTAATGCTCCCTAGACTGGGGCAGCTATCACAGGGCCGGCGTTTTCAACTAAGGTGTTAAACAGGTGTTAGCCTGAGAAGCAAATGACGGCAGAATCCAAGGAAGAGAAACAAAGAGTGGCAAACTAACTTCAAGGTAAACTCCGCAGTGGGAGCGGGGATTGCCTAAGCCATCAATGACTTGAGCAACCCCCTCTAATACAACCCAGTCTTCGCCACCAAAACCATCTCACCTGCGCTTCATCTGGCCGTAGGGTACGGCTTCATGTGGCTCCGCCGATGGGCTCTCTTCATGTACATGGTCTAAGCCGCCTATGGATTCACGAACAGCGTCGTGAAGCTGACCTGCTTTGGATCGGGACGTATCCGTAACACCCTGTTGGGCACAATTATCCTCTCCACCGCCTGCATCTTCTGGCGCTGACCTCGTCTACTGGAAAACGACGGTCTGAGTAGTTGCTGAAAAACCAGCCTGCCTCCTTCTCGCTTATCGACCACCAGACTGTCTGCGAGGAGACGGCACAAGCTCAGCAGGATGCTTTTAAAAGGCCTCATCATCGTCCATCGTTCGTGAAACGTCGTTCGTCTCTCGTTGCAAGACTGGCTCCGGCATGTTTGCGAGATATGCTTCACGACTTACGCTTCACGTGTATCGAGAACGCCGTCTAAAAAAGGCGCGTCAAGGCGCGCCGGGGTTGGGTGGGTAAGAAGAACGGCCTTCCCAACATCCTACCGGGAGTGGGTTTCCGACTTTGACAGCTAAACGAGGCTTGTGTTACCTCTACAGCGTCCACTTTGCCCAACGAACCTGGTATTTCGATGGCTTATACCACCGCCCTTTATGCCCGCCGTTTTCAGGATGGGTCCGTGAGCCTGTACATCGACGAGCACTACGCCAAAGATCGAGGCATTGATCCTTCCAAGCTTGTGCGGGTTGAAATCCCGCGAGAAATGTTCATTACTGGTAGCGTGCAGGAAGTTCGTGAGTATGTGGCCCTCTACCTCGAGACACATCAACAGCAGACCAGCTCCCCCGAGATGAGGACGGAATGACACCAGCGCTCATGACTTCGCCTCTCACTGCCGACGTGATTCAAGAGGTGATCGCGAGCCTGCCAATTCAAGGCCGTATCATGCTCGAGTTGCTGCTGATCCAGCACTTCGACGTCACGCACGACGAAATCTTGTTCATGGTCTCGGATCGGCCCGATCCCAGATGCGTCTCCGGCAAGAAACCCATTACCACTATGACGCAGGAGTCCATCACGGCGATGATCAATCGGCGGGATGAGTATCGCCGGCGTGCGAGACTTCGCCGAGAACGAACCTGGCTCCAATGTACCGCGCTCAAGAAACTTGCCCAGACCGCAGAAGGGATGAAGAACTGTGCCGCTAGGTTGCTTGCCGCCCGTGGCGTTTCTGGCGACACCATCGAGACCCTGAAATCCCAAGCTCGTGTTGCCGTCCCGCGGCCTTCGCTCCGGGTACTGGAGGAACGATGGGAGAAAGACAAAATCTCCGCCGAAGAGTGCCAGAAGTATCGCCTGGCCATCGAGATGCAAACCCAACTACGCTTCGCCGAACGGTTCAGAAAACGGCTCGACCAGGCCGAGCGTGAGCGTCAAACATCCGACCAGACACCCCTGCAGGATCATGAGATCGGCCATATCTGGGGGATTCCAGCCGGCACACTCGCGGCCCGGAAAGTTAAGTATTTGTCACAGTATCTCATGGCTCTCCAAACGAAACTGTCGGGGGTCCCATCGGTACAAAACAGTATCCCACCGCTCGACCTTTGGAAGGAAACGCTGGCAGTACTCTCTCGCACCTTCATTGAGCGATCGATTGCCACCTATGATGGCCTCGAACAGACCGAATCTGCCTTGATCGAGAAACTGACAGCTTACGTTTCCATCGGCATACCCGAGGCGATCGAAGTCATGTTTTGGAATTCACTGGTCTACGGTGCCAGCTCCAACGCGATGCACAGCGAAAACACACGGACACTGTTCGGTCTGCAACGTCTAGTCTTCATTCAGAATGATTGTGACGCAAGCCCGGAGGCCCTGGAAGAAGAGCTACTCAAACGAACGACGCCGACCCCGAAGATGCCAGTGGGTGCACTCGAAGGCCAGGCGGAAGACAGCAAGCCAGAACTGACTGACCTGCAGAAGCAGATTCTCCACAATTTTATCGGAGAAGATGTCAGCGGCAGAGCCTCAGATAAGTGGTAATAGATCCTTAGATCGAGCAGGCCAGGTCCAGAAATATCTTGCTGTTCATCTCCGATTCTCCCTCGACGTATCGAAGCATGATTTTGGAATCGGAAAACCCATATCCCTGACTACAGCTCACTGAGGGAGATTGAGGACCCAGCTAAGCAATCTATCTGACAACCGATCGGAGAGAAGCTTCGCCATCAGCGCGCGGATCTTCGCATCGGTTCCAACAAGATACCGTGTCTTCGGACGAGACGCCGTAAGTGCATATTCTACGACCTTCGCGACAACATCAGGAGAAATCGCCCGCTCAGCCGCCTCCCCAACGACTTTCCTCACCCCTGCTACCACAGCCCCATAAAGTGTTCGAAGCTCCGCCGGCATCGCAGCTTCCAGGTCAGCAGCATCCTTGCCTGACTTGTCCCAAATAGGTGTCGCGATCGCGCCCGGCTCAACAATCGTGACATGGATACCCCACTGTTGTACCTCCAGTCGTAACGCATCGGTGATCGCCTCCAGAGCAAACTTCGAAGCCGAATAGGGCCCCATCAGCGGCATCACCGAACGACCGGCAATCGAGCCCATATTCACGATACGCCCACGTGCCTGCCGGATCAGCGGAAGAAAGGACTGGGTCACTGCCACCTGACCAATAACATTGACCTCCAGCTGCCTCCGAAGATCAGGAATCGGTACCGCCTCCAACGGACCAGCCACCGCAATACCCGCGTTGTTGATCAACCCGAACAATCCAGCCTCCCCAACCTTCCCTGCGACAAACACCTTGGCCTTCTGAATCGAATCTGCATCCGTCACATCAAGAAGGAGAGATGTGAGTCGGTTCGAACCTCGCTGCTGGAGCGCCACACCATTCTGAGCCTTCCGAACCCCCGCAAACACCAAGAAGCCTCCCCGATCGAGATGGAGAGCACAGGCTGCTCCAATTCCCGTTGACGCACCTGTGACCACCACTGCCCTGTCATTGGTTCTCAACATACCACCTCTCCCTCATTCATTTAGCAGACAAACAATAGAAGCTTAGCGGGCACAGGATTATCTTGGAAAGACGCTACATCCACCCTAATAGCTGGTCAGCCAGAAGCTGGAAAGCACATATAAACAGGGCTAGTAGCGTGACTCTATTCATGAGGAATGAATAGAACCAGACTAGAGTAACCAAAGAACTCAAACTTCAGCGCACCTACTTCACCAAACTGCTCAGACAAAAGCTGTTTTCCGGTCAGCCGCCCACTGAATCAGACTCAGCACATTCCCTATAGCCTCTGGTGCGTGCTGAGTAGATATTTTCACCGCCATTCGGATAATATATTATCCCGAATATTCAACAAATACCACACCGTGGCGGTGTAGCTCAGTCGGCAGAGAAGCGGACTCATAAGCCTGGCCGCGACGAAAGGCCCCTTGTAATCTTCAATGGTTACAAGGGGTTTTTTCTTGCCACGTTGGTTGGCGTAGGGTGGCGGTAGGTGGTATATAGCCGTCGCGGGTACAGAAATGGGCACATTCATCCCTTGCTCCTAATTAGCACCCCTCCTACAATAGGCCTCCCTGCGAGGCTCCCATGCCGTTCTTTCTCCGATTCCCCATCGTCCTCGTGCTGTCGATCGTCTGTCTCGCCGTGCCCTCATGGGCGGACATTCAAACTGGCAAGGACGCCTATAATCGCGGTGACTTCGCAACAGCCATGCACGAGTGGCAACCGCTGGCCGATCGGGGGGTCGCAGAAGCGCAGTTCAACGTCGGGGTGCTGTATCACAAAGGGCGGGGCGCGCCGCAGGACTTTGTCCAGGCTTATAAGTGGTACAACCTGGCGGCAACGTACGGAGAAAAAAGGGGAGCCGAGGCTCGTGATGCGATCGCCAAACAGATGACCCCTGCCCAGATTACCAAGGCACAACGGCTGGCGTGGGAGTGGAAGCCGATATAGCAATGAGTGACCATGACTAACCGAGGGATTCACACGACACGACTGCTCCTCATCACACTCCTGGTGCTGAGTAATGGGCCAGCGTATGCAGAATGGGTGGCGGTTGAGAAAAAGTATCAAACACCGGACCGCCAGACGGTGTACATCGACCCAGCCACCATCCGCCGAGACGGGAATTTGGTGACGCTGGTGATCTTAATTGACTGGACGTAGATGCAAGGGAATTACGTAGGAACCCCCCGGTTTTTGTCGACGACGACCCACAAGCAATTCAACTGCGCGGCAAAGCGTCTGCGGCTGCTGGCGTTCACGGAGTACTATGGCCATATGGCGACTGGTATAGCGGCTGCTGGCTACGTCGACCAAGACAACTAGCTTCCTGTTACACCAGAGAGTCTGAATCACGCGCTGTGGGAAGTGGCCTGCAACCAGCATTGATCTTGCTCAATGGCACCAACATCAATCACACGCTGGTCCAAGACGGCTGGTGCTGGTGGTATCGACTCTCATGCTGCCGTGGGAATGGCGGAAGTCACGAGTTCTGCCTATTACTAAAATACGCCCATTTTCTCCGTTCATCGCCCTTGCGCCTTCCTTCGCCACACTCCTACAATGCGCCTCCCTGCGAGGCGCCCATGCCTTTCACGTTTCGGCCCTCCCGCCTGCAATGCGTCGTGACAAACAACACTGGCACTTTCCTCAAGCTGCCGCTGGCCTCCTGTTCGCCTTTTGCTCCCAGTCCGCAAAGCGGATAAGAACTGGCCTGATATACTGAATTAGACAGCTGTGTGAGTAACGCTGTTGGCTCCAACTATCTAAGGGCACACGATCGATCTGCGTAGACTCCCATGACTATCGCTCTACGATTCCCCATCGCCCTCGTGCTGTCGATCGTCAGTCTCGCCGTGCCCGCCTGGGCCAATTATAGCGCGGGGATGAGTGTCTATAATCGCGGCGACTACGCAACAGCTTTGCGTGAGTGGCGACCGCTGGCCGAGCAGGGAGACGCTCGCGCCCAGTACAACCTCGGTCTGATGTATTACAACGGCCAGGGTGTGGGTCACAACTATGTTACAGCACGGCAGTGGTACGAGAAAGCGGCAGCCCAGGGGGTTGCGCAGGCGCAGTTCAACCTTGCCAGCCTGTAGGAAAACGGACACGGGGTTACCCAGGACTATGTCCAGGCGCGGCAGTGGTACGAGAAAGCGGCAGCCCAGGGGGTTGCGCAGGCGCAGTTCAACCTTGGCAGCCTGTATGAAAACGGACAGGGGGTCACCCAGGACTATGTCCAAGCACGGCAGTGGTACGAGCAAGCGGCAGTCCAGGGGGTCGCGCAGGCGCAGTTCAACCTCGGCATCCTGTATGAAAACGGAGAGGGCGTCACCCAGGACTATGTCCAAGCACGGCAGTGGTACGAGAAAGCGGCTGCCAAGGGGATCGCACGCGCCAAAACGTATCTAGGCAATTTCTATCTGAATGGACAAGGGGTACCGCAAGATTACCAGATGGCCATGGAATTGATTCGTCAGGCCGCAAATCAAGGAGATGCTCAAGCTCAAGGAAAACTTGGCATCATGTATGAGGAAGGGCACGGCGTGCCGCAGGACTTTGTCCAAGCCCATAAGTGGTACAACCTCGCAGGAGCGAACGGAGAAAAGGTTGGCGGCGAGCTTAGTGATGCGCTCGCCAAACAGATGACCCCTGCCCAGATTGACGAAGCGCACAAGCTGGCGCGGGAGTGGATGCCCAAGACGCCGTAAGTCCTTGGTTGAGCCATTCCTCTCCTTGCTGATTGATCCTTCCCCTCCTAGAATACACCTCGCTGTGAGGCTCCCATGCCTTCACGCACCGCCCCTACCTCCGCTTCCCCGTGCAATGTACCGAGAGAGACGAGGAGTGACCCGAAATGGCTTACGTCGACACATACACCCACTCGCCGTTGCCGACGGCCGTCCTGTCGCCGACCAAACCACTATGGTTATAGAGAGTAGGGGGCTCGAAACGAACGGTCCAAATCATCCCACCAAGGAGGAGCAACATGGAGAAACCAGCTGTGGCTGCGAAGGAACCGGCGGTGCTCACATTGGACCCAGGAACATACGAATGGTGTCGATGCGGGCGCTCGAGGAGCCAGCCATTCTGTGACGGATCACATCAAGGCACCGGATTCACGCCGGTCGAGTTTTCATTGAATGAGAAAAAACAAGTTACCCTGTGTCAGTGCAAGCAGACCAAAACACCGCCCTTCTGCGACGGCACACATCAGATGCTCTAACGTTCGTGCGGATCTCTGCGCATCACGCGTCGTTCTGCACAGGACTCCCACGAGATGTCTGCACGGCTCGCCATTGGGTGCATCCCCCAGCTCCGGATGCCATCGCCCCTCGCTGCGCGTGACTCACATGGCAGTTGGTACAACCACAAGGGTGAGGTCAGCAGTTGCCTCGGTATCCAGGCATGCCTAGGTTCGGTCAACGTGGCCTTCAGAGGCTGGTCGTCTGGAGGGTCGTTACATACCGGCGAAGTCGCTGTTGATCCCCACTCGGCAGGCGGATAAATTCCAGGCCTAACTTCTGTTGGATGGTCCAGCGGACCACTGCTACCTCGACCATCAGTGGTGTGGTCGGGTCTTGGTGATCAGGCAGATAGAGCTGCAGCGCTACCTGGTCGCCTTTTCCTACCTTCACCTGGCTCTCCACCGCACAGCCTCCCGCCGACAGGTCATAGCCGGTGCCATCGCCAATCAGTACTCCATCTTTTAACAAGGAAATCTGGAATTGAACCCAAAAACGTTGGGACTGCCGTTGTTCGTCACCCACCGGCCTCAAAACACGTTCCAGCGCCGCTCCCAGGGTGTGCCATGAGAAGCCTTTTCGGAGGAATTCGGCCGCGCCCAACTCACGGGCCTGCTGCTGGTTCTCCTCCGTATCAAACCCTGTCTGGATGATGACCAATGCCTTTGGATCGAGGTTCCGAATTTCCTTGAGAACGACGAATCCATCCATATCAGGTATCTTGAGATCCAAAATCGTCACACGCGGTCGCTCCTGTTGGAACAGTTGCACCCCCTTGAGGCCATGTTTCGTCAGGACGACCTCGTGTCCCTTGCGGCAAAGAACGTTGTCAAGTAGTTCCAACATGATTGAATCATCATCGATCACAAGAATTTTGGCCATTGCACAGACCCTTTCTCCGGGCATCTGTTCCCAGCCCGTGAGTCACCACCCCCGCTTGATCATCGTGGTGATCACCAAACCCTGATCAGCGTCACGTGATACTGATTAACCACTTTCAAGTATAGCTGCTTGCAACTAATTAGCTATCCATAAACGATGTGCCGCAAAGGGGGCATCTGCTGTTAGGGTAGGCAGCGAAAGGTAGGTCAAGGCCAAAGAAAGTTAGTGGTCCCCCCACCCTGCCGACAAAGGCCCCTTTTATCTACGGGGTGTATTCCTTAAAAGAGTCCCATGCCCATCAAGGGGGTGGGTGTGTGCCATTTGGTGGGTTGCTATTATTGTGGCGTAACAACCTAACCACTAAACTACTAACACTTGCCTAGTCGCCCCTTGCTCCCTCATTCAGCAACCCTCCTACAATAAGCCTCCCTGCTAGGCTTCCATGCCCTTCCCACTTCGCCCCTACCATCGCTTCCCCGTGCAATGCGTCGTCAAATACAACGCAGGTGCACAACTGAATCTCGCGGAAGGCCGCCTGCCACCCACCGTCATCGCCACTCGCAAGAACTGAAAAGGAGAGCAGCCATGGTGAACAAACCCAGGATTCTCGTCACGTCGGCGGTTGGCCGAACAAGTTCTTTCGCGATCTTGGAGCTTCTGCGGAAGGGATTTCCTGTCCGCGCCTTCGTGCGGCGAAATGACGTTCGCTCAGAGACGTTGCGCAAAGCGGGCGCTGAGATCTTTGTTGGTGACCTGTTCGACCTGCGAGATCTGCGAAAAGCACTCGTGGATGTCCAGCGTGCCTACCATTGTCCGCCAGTTGCCCCCAACCTCCTCCATGGAATGATGCTTTTCGCACTCGCCGCGGAAGAGGCAAAACTGGAAGTCGTGGCCCTGATGAGTGGGTGGAATCCACATCCAGCCCACCCAACCCTCCAGACCCGCGAGCACTGGATCGCAAACAACATCTACCGATGGATGCCGACAGTCGATCTCATCTACGTCAACCCCGGTATCTTTGCGTTTATGTATTTGTTAGGTCTGCCCACGATCGTGCACTTTGGTATGCTCGTTGGGCCGTGGGGTACTGGGCTCAACGCCCCGCCCTCCAGCGAAGACATTGGCAGTGTGGCGGCAGGAGTGCTCGCTGAACCCTCTGTTCATATTGGCAAGGGATATCGTCCGACGGGACCCACGCTCATCTCGCCGCACGACGTGGCCGACGTTCTCACTAAAGTAGTCGGTCGCAAGGTCAAATACCAGAACGTGCCTCCCAAGATGTTTCTCAAGGCAGCGACCGCGCAGGGATTGGCGACGACCTTCGAGATCGCCCATCTTTGTTTCTTCTTCGAGGAGCTTCGTGGTGGTACGTATGCCGTCGGAGCACCGACCAATCACGTTCAAGAGATCTGTGGCAGGCCACCGGAGTCTTTCGAGACGAGTGCTCGACGATACATCGCCCAGCCTGATCTGATCGTACCTGGCCTACGTGCAGGCACGAAGCTCGAGGCGCTTGCTTTCATGGTCAAGATGATGCTGACCCGCGCACCGGATCTGGATCGCTGGGAGCGGGAGCGCGGTCATCCGATGTTGCGGGAGCCTGTGCTCGCCCACGACAGTCCTGACTGGCGCGAAGCGGCAGAGCAGAAGAAGCTTCTCCTTCTGCCGACTTCCCGTGTTGGTCCGCTGCACGGTTAACCGCCACCTTTCAAGGCTGGCCTTCACACGGACTAATCATGTGCCTTCAATCTGTTTCAATGTCCTGTAATGCCGTCCGTTTAGCCATAGCAAGCAATCTTTCCAGGAATTCAGAAGTCATCGCGGATCAGCAGGCTCGAATCGATTGCTTGATCCGCGTTATTGATTATGTGCAGACGGTCCTCGACCAAGAAGTCAGCAATCTAGGTCATTTCATATATGAGACTTCAGAGGACAGGAAGATCATTCAATGCCTCCTGCGTGCGTCGTAAGCACAACCATCTACGCGAAAAACTCCACCGAGCAGAACGACGTAATGCAGAAGGAGGGACGCACACATGGCAAAGATCATCCGTCGTGAATGGACCAGCAAAGGGCCTCTCTGGAAACGCGACCATGAGGAGTAGCCGGGATAAGGAGGTGGACCATGCAATATCGAATCTTGGTGCGGTCATCGTGATCGTGGTCCTCGCGGTTGCGGCGTGGTTCTACATCGAGCGTGTGGCCGAGAAGGAGCGCCTGTGGATGAAGATCAGTGGTGACCAATATTCTACTCTCGACGCGTGTTTTGACTACGCAAACGGAGTCCCAGGCCTAATGGAAATCTGCATGGAAACGGAGGAGAGGGTCGATAAGGGCGCACTGGAGTGACGCATGACGTTCACGGTTGGAGAAATCCTCTTCCTCATGGCCGCGGTTGTTGTGGTCGTGATCCTTGCGAAAGGCATGACCATCATAGAGGCACTCACCAAATTTAACGAGAAGGTGGGCAAGAAGTGGAAGGAACGAGAGGAGAAGAATCGGCGGAGCGACAAAGAAAAGCACGATAAAAGGTGACGGTGGCGGAGTTGCTCAACTGAATTGGAGGGGCAAATGACACCGGGAGAATTTCGCAATGGCTTGAGGCAACGCCGGGTGAAATTCAAGGAGAAGAGTTTGCAGGACGGAGTAAAGTTTCGCTGTGACTCAGGGGAAATATTTACCGTGTATAACACGGGGACAGTTTTACATAAGGGTAAGCAGACGCCGCTTGCCAAGGAATTGGTGGCTCCGAGCCCTGAGCACATGGCTGTTCCGGCACGGCCACAAAGCGCCAGGACTTCCCTCGCCGATCTTCGCGTGCTTATCCTCTACGGGCATGACACCCAGGCGCGGGACGGGCTGGAACTCTTGATGCACCGAATGGAGTTAAAGCCCTTAGTTCTGCAAGGCGTGCCTGCAACCGATGACACTGTTACTGTTATAGAGAAACTCGAACATTATCTGGGCGAGCATGGGAATGTGGGATTCGCCTGTGTCCTGCTCACACCTGACGATGAGGGAGATGAAGCCGGTCGATCTGATGAAATGGAATATCTGGTTAGACAGAATTTCGTCCTCGAACTGGCAATGGTACTAAAGCGACTTGGTAGGCACCGAGTGGCAATCCTTCATAAAGTATCCGTCGAATTATCGAGCGATATGTCAGGTCTCCTCTACGTCCCAATCACGGAAAGAGTTGAAGAAGTTAAGTCCAAACTGTTTCAAGAATTGAAGCAGGCCGGTTACAGCCCAAAGCCAGAAGCCCTCTGAGTCACCAGGGAGGAGGATTTATGTTCGCTGCCATCTTCGCGAGAAAATCGACCGAGCAGAACGGCGTCAATAACGAAGAGAAGTCCGTCACACGACAACTGGACATAGAAAGGTGCTTAGGGTGTCGGTCGGAGCGTTGCTGAAATAAGCGCAGGTGGACCCACAACCGAAAGGAGGACCGTATGGGCATGCTCTACAAACGGGGTGAGATTTTCTGGATCAAATACTATATGGGCGGCAAGCCGATCCGGGAGAGCACCGGGAAGAGGAAGCAGAAGGAGGCTGAACGGTTTCTGAAAGACCGCGAAGACCGCATGGCGATGGGCGCACCGGTGCTCCCTCGGATTGATCGCATCACGTATGATGAACTGTCGGGTGACCTTCGTCGCCACTACGAGGCGACTGGCGAGCGCGGGTTGAAGGAAGCGGACACGCGCTTCAAAGCTCTCCAGCCATTTTTCACCAGCAGGCGAGCCGCGAGTATCACGGGGGCATTGGCGGAGGAGTATGTCCAATACCGACTGAAGGCTGGCGTGACGGCCGCCACCATCAATCGAGAACTCGCCACGCTCATTCGCCTGTTGAGACTAGGGTATGAGCGCGAGAAGGTCGCCAAGCTGCCCGTGATCCACAAGCTGATCGAGGCCCCGCCACGTTCTGGATTTTTTGAGCGGACCGACTTCGAGGCGGTGCGTCGACACCTGCGGCCCGATCTGCAGGTTGCCGTCACGATCGCACACGCGTTCGGCTGGAGGATGCAGTCCGAGGTGCTGACGTTGGGTTTGAATCAGGTGGATCTCAGCGCCGGAACGCTGCGGATCAATCCAGGCGGAAGCAAAACCGGCGAAGGCCGTATTGTCTACCTCTCACCTGAAGTCAGGATGATGCTGGAGGAGCAACTCGAACGGGTACGGATTCTGTCGAGGAAGCTGGGACGGGTCATTCCCCATTTATTTCCACACCTCCAGAATCGCCGCCTCCAGGGTCAGCGCATCCGCGACTTTCGAAAAAGTTGGGTGAGCGCGTGCAAAGCGGTGGGCCTTTGGGGAATGCTGCGCCATGATTTGCGTCGGACCGCAGCGCGAAACCTCATCCGTTCGGGCGTCCCCGAAGTGGTGTCGATGCGAATCACGGGGCATCGAATCCGATCCGTCTTTGACCGATACAACATCGTGTCCTCCGCCGATCTCCAAGACGCGGCTCGCAAACTGGCTGGCGGGTACAATTCTGGGCACACTACCACCACCCCGCTTGACTCTACTACCGTAAGCCTTTAATTTCGCAGGGGCGGCGGTGTAGCTCAGTCGGCAGAGCAGCGGACTCATAAGCCGCGGGTCCCCAGTTCGATTCTGGGCACCGCCACCATATTTTCCCGCAACTTATCACTCGGCTGCTCACTCGCCATCCCGATAGGTTGCGCCTGGGTTGCGGAATTCGCCTCCCTGGCCTCTCCAACCTTCGCTTGATCGAGCCTCGCCACCCATTCTCGGTTTCCCCCCGGAAACAGATGTAAGTAGATATCCATTGTGACCTGAATACTGCTATGCCCCAATTGTTCTTGAACGTACTTCGGTGGGGCTCCCGCTTCGGCCATGAGCGACGCATAGGTATGTCGCAGATCGTGAAACCGCACTTCACGAATGCCTGCCTTCTCTAAACAACGATAGAAGGCTCTCCGTAGGTTTCGATCATCCCACCGCTGACCCTCGGGAGACAGATACACCCAGGGCTCAGGAATCCTGGCCTGGCTCATCGATTCCAAATCTCGGATTTCCTTGAGTCGAGCCAGCGTGCCTAAGAGTTGCGGGCTCAGATCAACCCGACGAATTTTCTTACTTTTGGTGCTGGTTACTTCCCGAAGCACAACACCCCGCCGCACTTCCATGAAGCCCCTTCGTAGGTCAAGATCAGACCATTGGAGCCCGATCAGTTCCCCCATGGCGAAGCCCTGTCCGTGCGGCACAGATCAGCACAGGGTACAACGGCAGGCAGATCTCTTCAGCCACGCTAAACAGTGCCCTGCCCCCAGTGATTAGGCCACCTGTTCTGTTAGTACGCATGCTTCAGGAGCCGGTGGCCGATAGCCCAAGGCGCTGTGGGGCCGGACGTGATTATAGGTTCGCCGCCAGCGTTCAATGATGACCTGCGCTTCCCGCAGCGTATAGAAGAGTTCCCCGTTTAGCAATTCGTCCCGGAACTTGCCATTGAAGCTCTCGCTATAGCCATTCTCCCAGGGACTGCCCGGCTTGATGAACAAGGGCACGACGGTCAGCAAGCGATACCAGGCCCGCAGAGCCGTGGCGATAAACTCCGGTCCATTGTCCGAGCGAATGTGTGTCGGACAGCCATGCGTCAGGAACAGCTCCCCCAGTACCTCCTGGACATCGCTTGCCCTCATACGGCGGCGCACCGCAAGGGCCAGACACTCCCGCGTGTATTCGTCCACCACGGTGAGCATTTTCAAGGGCCGCCCATCCCGAGTGCGTTCCATGACAAAATCATACGCCCACACATGGTTCGGATATTCCGGTCGCCGCCGTACGCAGGAACCGTTAGTCAGCCAGAGTCGGCCTCGCTTCGGCTGCTTCTGCGGCACCTTGAGCCCCTCCTGTCGCCCCAGCCGCTCCACGCGTTTGTGGTTCACCCGCCAGCCTTCTTGATGCAACAGCGCGGTGATCCGACGAGACCCATAGCGCCCATACTCACGGGTGAGCGCGACGATCCGCGTCCGCAGAGACTCCTCGTCGTCCGCCTTGATGGGCACATACTGTTGCGTGCCCCGGCATTGCCCCACGACTCGACAGACCCGGCGTTCAGAGACCGAAAACATGGCCGGCACATAGCAGACCGTTTCTCGGCATCGGGCCGGGCTTAGAAGTTTCCCGCTGCCACCTCCTTCAAAATGCTGTTGTCCAGGAAGAGGTCCGCCACGAGTCGCTTGAGTCGGGCATTCTCTTGTTCCAGGCCCTTTAACCGTTTGGTCTGATCCACGCGCAAACCACCGTACTCTTTCTTCCACCGATAGTAGGTCTGTTCCGTGATCCCCAACTTGCAACAAGCCTCCACCAGTCCAAGGCCTCTGCCCATCTCACTTTCGATCGTCCGCAGATGCCCGATGATCTCCTCGGCCGGATACCGTTTGCGTGCCATGCCCCCTCCTTCCGTCGGCCGGAATCCTAACGCTACATCCGGCCTGGTTTATAGGGAGCAGGTCACTCCACATGCCCTGAAAGATGGTCAGCAGTGACTTGTGCGCTTCGCGTTTGGTACCAGGGGGCAGTAACGGGCCATGAAGATCATGATCTCTGGAGTATTCATATGAGTCGGTGGTCTCATACTGCTGAAACAAGCTCGCAAGGTGGAGGATCTGATTCTTGACAACCGGATGAACAATGCGAAATGGATCGTCCTTGAGAAGGGCTGCCAGCTTGTCGAAGGTGCCATGCTTGAGCCATTCGCGTATCCCGTCGTGAATGATGGCCAGCTCCCTAGCGTCCCACATACAAGGGACCGCAAACTGCTCATCGACGAAACCGATAGCCTCCCCGTTTCTCAAGTCATGGGCATATGGAAGCAGCACCGGGTGGAACATTACGTCTGGTGGTATCGGGGGCGCTTGGTGGGGCGGAGACTGTTTCTTTTTACGCAGCTTCCCCATAGCAGGTTCTATGGTATCCCTTAGAACCCAGTGTGAGCAATGATCGTGGGACCGGTCCGTTGGAATAGACAGGCAGTACTCTCATTCTCGCAGCTGGTAGCCTTGACACCCCTCCACGGACGGCCCTACCTTTTAGCCCTCAGCCGGACGATTCAGGCAGGAAATCCAATGCTCTTTGATAATTCTATTTCTTGGTGAGGGGGAAATGAAGAAAAAAGAACCACCCAAGTACGACATCAAGACATTGCTTGAGCATATCTTGGTATCACAGGTCTTGTTGCTTGCCAGACAGCTTCGTGCCGAGGATGCTGCTAGGGGAAAGACGGGGCATGTGGACTACGAAAGGAAAGCCGTTCAGATAATTAGTAACGCGCGAGAGGCAATCATTTTTCGATGGAACTACGAGCTTCCTGGGCAAGATCAGGTTTAACCGGAGATGAAGGTGAGAATACTACATCCGGATACGTGCCCACGATCTGCTTGCGCTGTTCTCCAGCTGAGGAGTAGGCTCAATGTACCGACTGTTCCGCTTTTCGGAGGCTCGCCATGTGGATGGTCTTGGTCCTCGGTCTATTTCTTCTCGCCCCTCCCGTATTCGCTGATCCTGGTTTCGACTCGAAGTACGAACGCGACTACAACATCTTCAATCCAATCAACCAGTACCGTCCCGATAATCCCCTGAATCCCATCAATTCCATTAATCCCAACAATCCGTTCAATCCAATCAACAGCATTGATCCCGGCAACCCTGCGAATCCCATTAATCGCATCAACCCGAGCAACCCCTTTAATTCTATCAACGAAATAGACCCCGACAATCCGCTGAACCCGATGAATCGCTTCAATCCCGACACGCCCTTTAAACCGTTGCGTTAGGTGATGCCCTCGCAGACTGCGACTTTCTCGTCTTGACACCTCCCCCAAGACGACCTAGCCTTGCGGTATCCATCCGGGCTCCATAATCACTAGTGTCCTACGGGGCTGCTTTATGATCAGCCTGTCTCCGAGCAAACTGAATGTCCTTGCGGATTGCTCCCGATGTTTTTGGGACCAGGAAGTGCGCGGTGTCAAGCGTCCACGTGGGCCGTTTCCATCACTGCCAGGTGGCATTGATCGAATCGTGAAGGAATACTGTGATGCACACAGAAAAGCGGGGACCCTTCCGAACCCCCTTGTGGGCCATGTGGGTGGGAAGTTATTCCCCGACCAAATGCAATTGAATTGTTGGCGTAACTGGCGAACAGGTCTCTCGGCACAGATCGATATCAAAGGTGAGAAAGTCGTTCTCAGGGGGGCGTTAGACGATCTCCTGTTCGATGATGCTTCGGGCTATAGTCCGCTGGATGTGAAAACAAAGGGCCAGGCCACAAAGGACGACGGCAGACGTTACTATCAGGTCCAGCTTGATTGCTATGGGCTGATGCTGGAACGGAACCAAAGACCGATCACTGGGCTGGCCTATCTCTGGTACGTGTGGCCCGTTCAGGTGACAAACGATGTGATGTATCAGTTCGACTCCTCCGTGTACCAGCTTGAGGCGTCAGCCAAACAAGCAGAGGCCGTCCTCGCTCGCGCAATAGAAGTTCTCAAAGGGCCACGCCCGGCTCCTGCACCTTCGTGCGAGTACTGTGGCTACGCCGTAAGTTACTCATCAGCTTAATACCTCCACGATCTTGTATATCTTGTGGACTGATCCGCAGCCGATGCTGCCGTGGGAGTGGCGGAAGTCACGAGTTCTGCCCGTTGCTGAAATACGTCCATTTTCTCCGCTCATCCCCCTTGTGCCTTCCTTCGCATCCCTCCTAGAATACGTCTCCCTGCGAGGCTCCTATGCCGTTCACGCTTCGATCCTGCTGTCGCTTCTCCGTGCAATGCACAGTGCTCATGTTCGTTCTGTGCATGATTTCTGTATCCCCTGGGTACGCGGCACAGGAGGGCAGGCCATTCTGGACGGAAAAATCTGCTTTTGTAGAGGGAGAGGATCTCTATGTCGTCGGGGTGGCATCGAAGGCAAAGACGGCAGAGGAAAGGCGTAAACAAGCGTTTGAGCAAGGCGAGATCGAATTAATGAACTATGCTCAGGTTACGAGTCTTGCAGCCCAAGGATTAGTCATCAAAACCCAGATGACTTATGAAGAAACGAACCCTGATGGTACCGTAACCGTCTATCGCCTCCTTCGCGTACCAGCTTCCAAGCTTGTTGCTATCCAGGGCCGTCTACAGGCTCAAAGTAAACTCCAAGAACAGACGCTGAAACAGTCACGTATGGAACTAGAAGCACGCTCGCGTGGAATTCAAGAAACACTGTCGGATGTGTCTCAACTTCAGGTGACCCTTAGTCAGAAAGCACAGAAGCTCGATGAACAACAACGACAAATCGAACAGCTTCTCCAGCAATTATCACGACAACTGAGTGCGACAAGCCCATCCTCGAAGGGGAAAATAGCAATGCCAACTCTTGAGGCATTACGGGCTGTGGAAGTTCAGCTTGACGAGAAGGAAAAAGAACTCAGCGCGATTCACCAAAGAGCAATGAATCGTATTCGCGAGAATGAAAAGAAGGCATGTAAGTATGTGAAGCATGGTATGACAAAAACAGAAGTGGAGACGCTACTAGGAGAAGTTGATGGAGGGTCTGCAGATCATTGGTTTTATGGCACTAAACACGTTCTTTTTAGCGGAGGCATTGTGAACGGAACTCCTGCTTACTGTAAATTCATAAAGTAAATTGTGTAAGCAGAACCTCACCTTTTATCTCCGGAGTACATTTCAACTATGGGACCCATGCTCAACGGGATGGGAGTGTGTGCCACTTGGTGGCCTGATATTATTGTGGTGAGACAACCTAACCACTAAACTACCACCGATTGCCTAGTCGTCCCTTGCTCCTTAGTTACCAACCCTCCTACAATACGTCTCCCTGCGAGATGCTCGACAAGTACCCACCGTGCAGGCGGGAGGAGGTGACAACCATGCCGAAGTTCATCGATGCCCATCCCATGGAGCCGTTCAACGCGGACGCCCTGAACAAGTTGCAGGAGGCGCCGCCGGACGAGTTCGGGGTCACGCACCACGACATCCTGTTCAGCGAGAAGGACAACAAGATCTATTGCGTGCTGAACGCCCCGAACCTCGAAGCGATCAACAAGCATCATGCGAAGGCCGGCATCAAGTGTGACTATATCCACGAAGTGAAGTCGACGCGCGGGTGACGGAAGCCCTTGGCCTTCCTGCGAGGCTCACATGCCTGTCACGATTCGTCCCTACCGTCGCCTCCCCGTGCTCGCCGACCACACACATAAATATGGACCGGCCTACACGTAATATGGTTCAAGCAGGCAAGGGACAGGACGCGGCACGAAAATATGCACACCGCCGATTGAAAGGTGGAGAGTCCACTGAGTCCATCATCCGGTCAACCAGGAAGTGAGGCTTCTCTATGATCAGGCCGAGTGTGCTCGCGTTTGTCACTGTCACCCTGGCAACGCTGTCCGTATCCTCCGTACCTGCTGAGTCCCCCTCCCCTCCGCAAGTGGAGACTGACCTCGAGCACGCACTAACTTTGCTTGACAGTTCAATGTCCGAACGTGGGACAAAATGGCGATGCCATCCAACCCCCCGGTCGTTCCACTGTTCCAAGGATGGCTGTAATGAGGTCCCTGATACCGTTTGGTTCAACCTCGACTTTGCATCCCTCAAATACGAACGGTGCGATATGAAGGGATGTGATGGGCATCCGATGACTTCCTCCACTTCGGGTATTTATACGATCATCTCACTACCATCCAATAGCGGTGCGTTTTTGAAGGCTGTGAACGATGGGAGCGAGTTCGTGGAAGTTACAACCTTGGGAACAGCCACCTGGAATTATTTCGGTCAGTGCATTCGTCAATGAAGGAATCGCTTATTGCGATTCCTTTGCTTCTACCGCCTGGTGTGCCCGACGCCACGCCCTTCTCTATCAGGCTCACGCGGCTAACCAGCACGACTAGAGGGGGCCTCATTATTTTCGCCTATCCGTGGCGAACCGCTGCACGGTGCCGAGTCGAACTAATGATCGTGAAAGAAGCTTCCTGGATTTGTGAGGGTCCGTCCATTGCCGCGTCCAGGGCTGTCCCCTTGTCGTTGCGAACACAGGAGTGTCGGTACCTACTCCAATTTGTTACAATGAATTTACGAACAAAAACGATCTGGTGCCTGCTCATCGACCGACTTGATGACGGGGACCTGGATGCTCTACTCCTTCAGCAGAAAAAAATGGGAGGTTTCGCCATGAAGTTCAACAACATTCACAAACCTTCATTCTGGCTCTTGACGCTCTTTATCGGAAGCGCATTGACCTTTCTTTCGAGTATACCCAGCTGGGCCGATTCACGCGGACACGGGCACGCCAAGCATCCTGACGCCGCCGATTTCATTCGACACGTATTGATGGCCAAGGATGACTTAGGCATCACCGATGTACAGGAAATGAGTCTCCGTGCGATTAAGATTGCCTTCAAGAAAGAGCGTATCACCAGGAAGGCGGACGTGAACTTGGCAAAGGTCGACTTGCATGCCCTGCTGCACGACGACCTCTCGACAATGACTCAGATCGAAGCCGCGGTGAAAGAAGTCTATGCGCTCAAGGCTGACGTACGCCTGGCCTCGATTAAGGCCTATCGGGAAGCGAAGACGGTGCTGAGCCCGGAACAGCAGAAAAAGATGAAGGCCATGCACCGCCAGAAGAGGCGAGAGATGGAGCGAGAGCGTTGGGGTCACAAGTACATGTAAGACAGGCCGGGCTCTGCCTGCTCACGATGATCGGGAAGAGCTGGTCTTACTGAGAACTGATGAATAACTGATATTGTGCAGGTGCGAGTCGGGACTGGAACTGCATCGGTGATCTACTGCGCCTCACGCCGAGGGGTATGGGGCATTTGTGTTGAAGCCCAGCCGTGGGAGTGGAAGAAGCAGCGCAAATAGTCTTTCTCGGCAACTTGTCCCCTGTCGGCAGCGCCTTGTGCTCGCTACGCGGATTTGCGCCTCGGTTCGAGCGACCCGTCGTACGTACGCTCAGGTGCCGCGAAGCCGCATGAAGTACCGTCCGTGATCTTTACGGCTGCCTCCCAAGGCAAGCGATACTTCCCAGCAAGCATGTCGTGCATATAGGTATATGGGCAATCCTGCGCACCACCTTTAACGGCAACATACCCGCGGTGGCCGAACTGATAGATATTGTTCTCCACTCCCCATTCGGCACGCGCCTCGCGTACGAGATCCGGGCGCAGCTCGCAGGTGATGATCTCATCGGGGCGATGGCTGCCCTCGACAAGCGGGGTGCCATCGAAATTGCAGAACATCCCCTCGCCCATGGAATCGAAGCTGCCGTCCGATCCGCACATGCAAACGCTCGCGGTACACATGAGGTTGCAAAAGGCGTTCGCTTGGTTGGTCACCCTCCAGGAATGGCGAATGGGAGCGGTGTATCCCGCGGTGCGGATCATGATTTCCGCCCCCCTGTAAGCTGCTTCGCGCGCCATCTCCGGAAACATCCCGTCGTGGCAGATGATGAGTGCGATCTTGGACCCATTAGGTCCGTCGCAAACGGGAATGCCGAGGTTGCCAGGCTCCCAAGGCTCCACTGGGACCCACGGATAGAGCTTGCGGTAGTAGAGCTTCAGCGCGCCTTTGTCGTCGACGATGATCCCGCTGTTGTACGGATTACCAACTGGGTTGAACTCCATGATCGAGAAGCAGCCCCAGATCTCGTTTTCCGCGCAGGTGCGCTTGAAGGCCGCCACTTCGGGCCCGTCAAGACGGCACATGATCTCAGGATTGGTGTCCATAGATAGCCCGTGCAGGGAATATTCAGGGAACACCACGAGATCCATCGACCCCATGTTGCGCCGCGCCTTGGCAACCATGTCGCAGATCTTTTGTGTTTGCGCAGCAAGATCCTGGGTGGTCTTTACGACGGGCAGCTGGAGCTGGACCACACCCAGCACGACACCACGCGGGGATTTATTCAAACCGCCAAGTCCGCTCATGGGCCTTCTCCTCGTTTAGCTGTTAAACACGCCGCTATTGTCTCGCCGTCTTCACGATTAGCCTGATCTCGCCACGACTCCTAGCCGTCGTTGCCGCTGTAAGCTATTGTGTAGGTTATACATTCACTACATGCTCTTTGGTTGTTCGCACGGTTCGATTGGGTGATAAAACTTTGCCTTGGGGGTGGGCGGCCCCAGCACGCTAAAGAATCCCCCTGAGGGCCTTTTCTGAACTCTTTAGCTCTTTCCCCGGCCCCTGTCAAGATGCTCATGGCCGACTCATAGCTGAGCAGCCTTTGCAGAGGTTTTGGAGGCGTGCAGGCGGTTTTTGGGCCGCCTCGAGGCGGTCATCAATGTCTGGCGTCTGGAGGAAAGCCATCTGCCACGTCGTGCTGCACAGGATCCCCACGAGGTGTATGAACAACTAGGCGTGGGAATTCTCACACAGGCCCCCACCTGCCGACAAAGCCCCCTTTTTCTCTACGGGGTGCATTCCTTAAAAGAGTCCCGGCCTATCAAGGGGGTAAGTGTGTGCCACTTGGGGGGCTGTTATTATTGTGGCTCGACAACCCAACCTCTAAACTACCACTATTTGCTTAGTCGCCTCTTGCTCACTTCATAGCATCCCCCCTACAATACGCCTCCCTGCGAGGCTCCCATGCCTGTCACGATCCGTCCCTCTCGTCGCTTCCCTGTGCAGTGTGCCGTTTCCTACAACGCGGGTGGCGACATTACAACACGAAATGTCCGCACAGCAGCCTCGAGGGCCTGCCGCCCGCTCCCGAAACGATCCAGCTTGCGAGTTGATCGCTCACATGGTTGGTGGTACAAAAACTCCCGCTGGTCAATCACAGCGAAATTGATCTGCTAGACGGCCCCAGCAAAATTATTGTACCCCAGGTGGCGGGAGGCTGCACGATGAACCTTACAGACCTTTCTCTGAAGGAATTTAAAGAGCTGGTCAATGGCATGGTGGACGACCGTCTGCGTGAGCTGCTGGGTGATCCCGATCTGGGATTGACCCTGGGCGAAACGGTCCGTGCGCGGTTGAAGCAGTCCTTGCTCTCCTCGGAACGGGTCAGCGGCGAGGAGGTAGCTGAAAAACTGGGCCTCCGTTGGTGACGTGGCATGGCCTGGTATCGCGTAGCCTACCGGCCTTCGGTGAGTGGCGACCTTCTCGCAGTCGGAAAGAGCATGGCCCAGCGTCTCTTTGATAAGACCAAGTGGCTGGCCTCCAATGTCGAGAACCTTCGGCATGAGCCCCTGGACCCTGACTTACCCGGCATCGCCCAGTACGCGGTAGGTGAATGGCGCATTCTTTATTCCATTGACCGAGAGGACCGGGTCTTGGACGTACACCTGATTGGTATCCGTGCAGAGCTGTACCAGAGCCCCGCGGCGCAAAACAACTCATGAGTCAGCATGAGCAGATCGAGCAGGAACTCGCCAAGGCAGTTACCGGACTACGGGAAGGGAATGATGGACTGGCCCGGGTCTGCGCGCGTCGAGCGGTCGCGCTTGGGGCGCAGGCCTGGGTCAAACGGGGAAGGCGGAAGCCCTGGCCTGCTGACGCGATGAATCAGCTCCGGATGATCCAGCAAGAAGAGGCTTTCCCGCTGGAGATGAGGGGGGCGGCACAACGGCTCCTGACCAAAGTCACACAACGGGATCAGGCGCCGGTGTCAACGGATCCCATCGCCGACGCGCGGCTGATTCTGGCACACCTTGATCAACTCACCTGATCACGCTCCAGCAAAGGGAAAAGAACAGATCGTGACCGGAACGGACCTGCCCCCGCTTGTTGGTCCACGCATGATGAGAGTTCTTGGTGGTGGGAATGGCGAGAGCGCAAGTCTATCGCGGGCGGGCCATGCCTCACGGAAGGAGCGATCGAGACGGTGGACTTTCGGCTCTGGGATTGTTGGCGAGGTCCGGTCGCTTCCCACCGGCGTCGCGGTTGTGGGGTGGCGGGGTGATGTTTCTACTGACTCTGCTCCGTACCGAGGGTGCTGACAAACCGACGGATGCGCTCTGCGGCCTCGGTCGTCAGTTGGAGGAACTCCGCTCCGAACTCGTTTCCTTCGGTCCACTGGACAACGGCGCGCTCGAAATCCACGACCGAGTAGTGCTCGTTCTCTGGCAGGATCAAATGGACTAGCAGTTCAGTCCCTCGGGTGAGCCTCGTTGGGCTTTCGAAGCGGGAAACGCGAACGCGGCACCCGTGGCCGGAGAGATCCAATCCGACCCCCTCACCGGCTACCATTTCTTCTACGGATGAGAACGAACTGTGGAATTCCACTCGATAGCGGGGGGCGCCGCGTAACTCCATGTTGGGCCCCCTTGTGGGCCACGGGCTACCCCGTAAACGAGCGCCCCACCCCCGTGATGCTGGAGGAGTCGGCGGGCGAGTGATTATTTCCTCCGCCGCTTACTGGTGAATGACGCGGGATGGAAGAATGGTCGCGAGGAGGTCCGGGATGAACAAGTTATCCCAAAGACTGGATCAGGGCACGCATCTCCGGAACCAGATCCCCTCCCCCGCTTGAGCGGCCTGATTGCGCCGCGGCGATACCGGCGGTGAGCACCGTCTTGGCTTCGTCATTTCTCTTCAGCCCAGCCAACGCGCGCCCCAAGGCAAAGTGCGACGCGACATGCACGGGATCAAGCTGCACCGCAACACGAAGGTGTTCCACAGCTTCCTCAAGATTCCCACCTTCCTCAAGGATTTTGTTCCCTAGACCATAGTGTCCCAGAAATCCGTCCGGCTTCTTGGCCACCATCTGCCTGAACACATTCACATCCATAGGACCCTCTGACGAAGCATTGGTTCTTGGGGCGACATCTTAGCATGGTTCGCGACACGCCAGTGTTCACTCACAACCGAGTGTAATCGTATGTAGGTCTGGCTATTCGGGTGAGAACTGAGTGGGCATGGCGGGTGTCAAGATTGCTGACGCGGGGGTCGTGGGGATTCGACGGTCGGCGGGAGAAAATTTCGGAAAGGTCTGTTTGCGTCTGGCATCCCGAGTTTCGTGTACGATCTGTTGCAGCGCGTGAATATCCATGTGGGGCGCTCGACGAAAAAGCTACTTTACCGTCGTACAGTGGTCGGCCAGTTCTTTTTCGTTCATCTTGAGGATCTTCTTCCACTCATCATCAAAGCAGCCATCCTCGATCTCCTTAATCCGTGTATCCAGTCCTAACGGCTTCTCCGTGAAATGCACTCCTTGACGCTCTTGAAGTCGCCGAACACAGCTTTCCAAACGCCTTCGCGCACGTCGATCTTCTGCGGGCAGGCTTCCGTACAGGCATTGCAATTCCGACAGAGCGGCGCTTCTGGATACAGATTAAAAAGATCCTGCTTCGGATCGTTGAGCGACTGGATGTCGTACAGCGCCTTCCGCGCAGGGAACGGCGGCATGATCGTGAAGGACATACCATCTTGCACGGCCGTTTGGCAGCCCAGGCACGTTCGCACCTTAGGATCATCCTTCGTGCGGTAGTAGGTGGCACAGGCGCCGCAGAAACCGCCGAGACAGCCGGCTCCCCGCACCACTTCCTGCCCTGTGTACCACAGAGCCTTGATGACTGTGATTCCCTCCGGCACCTCGTATTTCTTGCCAGAGATTTCGATCGAGACCATCCGAGGCTTCAGAACATCAGGCTGATCAATTACGTTGGTATCTTCTTGTGCCATAGTCACCGAAAACCGTGGCGGTGCCTGCATCAATGAGCAGCACACGCTCGTTAAGCTACAGATCTACCCGTCTATTCCCGCCTCCATTACAGGGGTCACTCTCAGGCTTTGGTGAACCCTGGCAAAGTTTTACTGCATGAAATGCAGGGTAATGGGTCAGTGTGAATCTTTATTAATAATTTCTATCCCCTCGTTGCTGACATAAATTATCTTACCAGGATTCTTCTTCATCCTTGGAATGATACTCGTTTCCATATAAGTTTTTTGCTGTTCCCTAGGGATGCCGTCTATAAACGCACTGTCAAATTCAAGATCGCAACCAAGGTCCCCGTCATTAAAGACCAAACCTCCATTTAGTTTGTCTGGTCTAACATCCTTGAATGACGCTTCAAGACAAGATTTCACAATCTGAACTTTGGTCGGATCACTTCCCATGGTGTACCTCCTAGCTTAAAAGCCCGGCCAGTTCTTCCAGTGTTCACACATGATCGGCCTCCTGTGGTGTGGGTCGCTAGAACGTCTTCGGTGGATGGTTGTGCTTTGCGACATTGAACACTGCGACATGCGGATGTTGAAACTCCAACCGTTTCTCTCTGATCGGAAATGAGCGGTCTCCGATCGAGAGGAGTTGTTGCTTGTCGAGGAAGAGATCCCGTTTGTCGTAGACGGACCATTCATATTCCCGGGTCATGGCGAGCGCGTCGACTGGGCAGGCGTCGACGTACATCCCGCAAAAGAGACAGCGGGTCATGTCCATATAATATTCCTTCGCATATCGCTTGGTGGGCTCGTCAGGCACTTCCGCGCTGATCACTTTGATCACTCGGCTGGGGCAGGCGGCTTCGCAGAGGTCGCAGCCGACGCACTTCTCTGTTCCGTCGTCGTACCGCAGCAAGGCCAGCATGCCACGGTAGTTGTCCGGCAAGATACGTTTCTCGTGAGGATATTGAATCGTGACGGGACGGTAATGAATGAAATGCATCAGCGTGGCCTTCATGCCGACGGCGATCTCATAGAATATGATTGTCTTCAGCCATTCGATAAGCTTGGAGGTCGGGCTCAGTCGGTGACTGGAGCTCGGAGAGTGGATTGGGGGTGCCGTAGACATGGGATGCCGACCTCGCTGCAGGCCCACTGGGACGTCCGCTCTTAGTTTCTCTGCTCAGGCACTCTCCTGCGTTTCCTCGGTGGCTCCACGGCGTCTGGTTCTGTTTGCGCTGAACTTAGAGTTCCTGCCTTGCGATTTGCTCTCCTGGGCGGCGGAGCGGGAGGAGATATTCGGTCCAACGCCGTGTCTCGCCAGCGAAGAGACTTCTTGCCTGATGGTTTCGATTGAAGACGTGGTGTCGACCGAATGGGGGGCAGTCAGCCCCAGCAACTGCCAGCGGATTTTCGGCTTCTTATGGACGGGCTTCTTCTTTCCTGCTCTGCGACTTTTCCAAACTGAAGGGAGATTCATAGAGAACTCCTTCTGAGAGTGCATGAGGCTCCGGCCAGGGCGATACTTTGCGAAGAGACCAGAGGCCCTGTTTCAATACCGACTGCGGATCTTCCCACCTGTCGTCAAGTTGTCTAGATTTAGAAGCGGCTGCGACTACCGAAATCGTTGCCCGCGTCCGCCACCACCGCCTCCGCTGAAACGCCCGCCTCCACCACCGGAACGTGGTTCCTGCGGCTTGGCCTCATTCACGGTCAAGGTCCGCCCGCCCATCTGTGACCCATTCAAGGCCGTGGTGGCGGCCTTAGCCTCCTCGATCGTCGACATTTCGACGAAGCCAAATCCGCGCGATTGGCCAGTGAACTTATCCGCGATCACGCGCGAGGACTGCACAGTCCCGTGTGCGGCAAACAAAGTGGTGAGCTCCGATTCGGTTGCCGAATACGGCAACCCGCCGACATAGAGTTTTGAACCCATGGGGGTTCCTCCTTCTAGAAATGATATTGTCTGAGACGCGAGCAGGAGAGGGGAAGGAACCGGGCCAAAGACGCAACCAACGAGGCGGCTTAGGTCAGACTTCCGATCAGATTCTCGGTGACAACAACATCGGTGATGGGCCATTCGATCTCTCGTTCCACGCGAGGCCCGCCGCGCTGAAACAGTAATATTCTACCAGGGTCAGGAGAAAAATAACTACTCATGCTGGCCGCTGTCGTTTGGGCGCGCTCTGTATGGCTAGGAGCCTGTCCGGCATTGACTCCAGAACCCCACTTGTCAGGGCCCTTGGACTCATGTTTAAATTTACACTCCGCTGGCTGATTTTTTCATCATCCTGCTAGACTCTTCTCTTCCCAGATGTGGCCGTAGGAGTTCCGGGAACACGAGCCCCGTTCCGGACGGGATAACAGTGACTCACTCGATTGGCCTCAATGCCAGGGTCCGTCGTCTCGCCACAAAGCAAACACCGCCACCCAAACACGATGTCTGGACTCGACAGGTCTCTCATATGGGTCGCAATCATGAGGCCTTTACAGCGCAGACAGTGCATTGCGTCCTCCTAAGGTCTCGCTCCACAACACCCTTCTCAAGGTCTCCGTCCATATGAGGTACGTATAGATGGAATCGGAGGAACTTCGATGATAGCAATGCCACCACGCCTCTGCGATGCCAGTCCACGGTCTGGTCATGCCAGGCCTCTTTCCAGTGAACGTTCAGGGAGGATCAAGACGCGTCGCGAACAAGTCAGACACGTGGATGCGAATCAGCAGCGGAGACCGAGAAATCAGACGCGGAGGGAGGAATCAGGATGCACATCTCGTCTGCAGATTTAGATACTTCACGAGATACGGGGCCAAGTCACGAAACGGGAATCTACCGGTCCACTGTGCGCAGTTTACTTGCCCTTCTTGTAAACGAAGTAACCAACGACCAGAAGCCCACCAAGCGCTAACGCCAATGTTAACGTGTCATGATCCATGGTTACTCCGTACCGTTATCTATAAGCTGTATTGGGAAGATATGCGAGCATTATAATGATAATGTCCCTATAATATCCCTGGTCAGGACTTAGCGGCGTACCCGCGTCTTCGGTCACGATTCCAACGATTTAACGCATTCTCGACATGGAATTGCGAGGGTAAGCTCTAGCTTGGAGAAGTAATTGTCCACATGTAACTGATATTCGGTGTGGCTATTCACCACGACAGTAAAATGCATTAATTTATACTTGTAGGTATGGTAGGTATGGAATGGAATCGCTTCGAGAACTCGTATTGAAAATAGTTCAGGGAGAATCAAAGCTGATCTACCCCACTTAATCGGGTGCACCCTATTATGTGAGGGTCGCACCGAAAGAAGGGCCATAAGCCACGTCGTGCTGCACAGGACTCCCGCCTGTCGACAAAGCCCTTTTTCTCTACGGGGTGCATTCCTTAAAGGAGCCCCTGCCCATTGACGGGTGGGGGGGTGTGCCCTGTGGTTTTTCTACAATCCCTCATCTAGATGTACCTTCCTTTCACGCTACCACATCCTTGACACCCCTCCACGGACAACCTAGGCTCCCATCAGCTTCTAGGAATCAGGTCATGTCCAGCTTCACACGCGAAATCAAGATCAATGCACCCGTCGAGCAGGTGTGGGAGGTGCTCGGTGATATTGGCAGCATTTCCCGCTGGAATCCTGGCGTGGTGCGCTCGCATGTCACAACCGATCAAGCAACAGGTGTCGGCGCGGGGCGCTACTGTGATCTCGGTGGGAAAAACCATCTCGATGAACAGGTTGTCGAATGGGAACCCGGCAAGGCGCTGACGATGCGTGTGATCGGAACGAATCTCCCGTTCCAGACCGCTGACATTCGGTTCAGACTCAGACCCGAGCACAATGGCACAGTGGTTACGGTCTCGCCCGAGTATAGACTGAAATATGGGCTTGCCGGGCGAATCCTCGATGTCCTGTTCGTTCGCCACACGTACAAGCGCGGGATGACGGATTTACTGGCAGGGCTGAAGGCTCACGTCGAGAAGTGAACGATGCACGGCAACTCTCCAGACAACGCAAATGTCATCGCACTTCCTCCGCTGATCTATGGCGCGGCGTTGGCCATTGGGCTGATCCTGCAGGTCATGTATCCCATTGCGTTCCTGCCGAAACAGGTCACGGTTTGGGTAGGTGTCGCGCTGATCGTTGTTTCTGGTGTGATTGTTAGGGCAGCCTTTCGTGCGTTGGACCGTGCGAAGACACCCTTCGACCCCAGCAAGGCAAGCATCGCCATCGTGACCGATGGGACGTTTCGGTACAGCCGCAATCCCATGTATGTCGCCATCACGTTGCTCTACTTAGGGATCGCCTCCTTGGTTAACACGCTGTGGCTCGTGCTGTTTCTGGTGCCGCTCATGGTGGTAATCCAGCGCGGCGTGGTGGCACGGGAAGAACGCTACCTGGAGAGAAAGTTTGGCGATGAATACCTCAGGTACAAGAGACAGGTTCGCCGGTGGGTTTAGCAGTAAGCAAGCGGCTTCCCGTGCAGTTCCCTGACCGATAATCCTTGCGCTCCCTTTCGCCACCCTCCTACAATACGCCTCCCTTTCAATCGGACTTCCAAAGATCTTGGCGCCTAGAGTAAATGCACTTTGTGTCGTCACCGTGGGAAAGGAGAGATGCGTATGACCCTATTTAGGAAATCAGAGAGCATCGTGCTGACAGGGGTTCTCGTACTAGGAGCAGCCGTCGCACTGCTTCTTCTACCGGGATTTGGCGAAGACGGTACGGCGGCGACAATGGGCGCGGGTTATCAATTGCCTGAGCTCGAGGGACTGGAAGATCCGAACACGTTTGTCCCTGCCGATAATCCACTGACCGAGCAGAAAGTCGAGCTTGGGCGGCTACTGTTTTTTGATAAGCGGCTGTCGAAGAACAACACGATCGCCTGCGCGAACTGCCATTTGATGGAGAAAGGCTTTACGGACGGAATGCCTGTCGCGACAGGGATCAACAACCTCAAAGGTGGACGCAGCGCGCCCGCGAATATCAACCGCGTCTACAGCACGGCGCAGTTTTGGGATGGCCGTGCCGAGACGCTCGAAGATCAGTCCATCGGGCCGTTCGTCAGCCCAGTCGAACATGGGTTCAACAACCATGACGAAATGGTCACCAAGATGAGACAGATTCAGGGATACCGGAAGCTCTTTCAGGAAGTGTTTGGCCGCGAGATCGTGATCGAGGATGTGGGCAAGGCGATTGCGAGTTTCCAGCGGACCATCTTGTCCGGCAACAGTGCGATGGATAAGTTTGACACTGGTGGCGACGAGACGGCGTTGAGCAAATCCGCCCAACGCGGTCTGGAGCTCTTCGGGAAAAAGGCGCGTTGCGCGCGCTGCCATTCAGGTTTCAACCTGACCGATGAGAAGTTTCACAATGCCGGGATCGGGTGGGACACCAATACGGTGGATCTCGGTCGGTACATGGTGACGAAGAATGCGGAAGACATCGGCGCCTTCAAGACGCCGACGTTACGGGAGATCGCTCGCACCGCCCCCTATATGCACGACGGGCGTTTCAAGACGCTGGAGGAGGTGCTGGATTTTTACAACCAGGGCGGCATCAAGAATCCGCACCTGGACAACCTGGTCCTCCCGCTTGAACTGACCGAGCAGGAGAAGCAGGATGTCGTGGCCTTGCTCAAGTCGCTCAACGGCGAAGGCTGGCAACAGGCGACGGCGCCGCTGGCGTTTCCGCAGTAACTCGGTCGTGAGCATATGACTTGGGTGGAGGGGCTATCCCCAACCATGCGCCGTGGATAGCCCCGCTTCGTTTGTCGTGGCAGGAAATGCGGGACACGTTCGTCATCTCGACTAGCTAGCGATGCAGGATTGCCGGTTCGATGCGAGGTCGTCCGCGATCCGGCGCAGGAACCCATAGCACGAGAGGCATCGTGCCAGGTTCCAGCAGTTGAATCGTGATGCACCATTCTTCTGGCGAAGGCGCGTCAAGGAGATCCGATTGCGCGACAAATCGTCCTGACCTTCGGCCAGATTCATTAGCGGCGTCCCCGGAGCGGATCGACGCAGTCTATTTTGTCTGGTGCAGTTAGAGGTTTCGACGCAGTGAGTGCTGAGCCCTCTAGAGTCCGGTATTCCCTACTTCTTAAGATTACTAAGCGTCCGTCTTCGAAGTAATTCTGTACAAAGCATACCCAATAAGGCCGCCTATGATGGGTGCCAGAATATACACCCAAACGTTGGCTAGCGCCGTTCCCCCCTGAAGAATGGCGGGCCCAATGCTTCGAGCAGGGTTCAGAGACGAATCACCCAGTGGAACACCAATTAAGTGGGCGACGAAGAGGTACCCGCCGATAGCCAGACCCGCTGTCCCGGGCTTAGCCGCTGCTGAGGTGGCATTGAAAATCACATAAAGAAACAGTGCGGTCAGAACAACTTCAAAGCCAAGGGCCGATCCCACAGAGAGAAAGGACGGTACGTCGTTTGCGCCCAGACCGTGAACAGAACGTGAATACCCTGCTATCCCGGCTGAGGTGTCCCCAATAACCCCCGAAAGGATCCCCAATAGCACAGTGCTGGCCAACAACGCCCCGATAATCTGCATGAATATATAGGCAATCCCGTCCTGAACACCGATTTTCTTCGCAACCATCATTGGGATAGTAACTGCGGGATTGATATGGCAGCCGGAGATGGGACCGATAGTATAGACGAGCACCATCAGGGTAAAACCGAAGGCGAAGGCGATCGCCAGAATGCCCATACCCCCGCCAGAACCGAGGATACCCGAACCAGCAAAGACTGCAGTCGCTGTGCCGACGAAAACCAACGTGAACGTACCGATGAGTTCGGCCAAAGCTGCTTTCATATCCATCTTCCCCTCCCGTTTGATTTGTAAGCTATTTAGACTCACTCTGATCCACGCGGATCAGGGAGGTCAATTTGCTTATAAGCACAAAACGTCACATTGATTTTTGACCAGTACCCACCCGTTTTGTGTCGGAAACTATGTCACCCGAAAATGCCGAACCTGTATCGAACGCTGGCCGCACACCCTGCCTGTGGCCTTACTCGTCGAGGCTGTCCAGCGCCTTCTGGAAGCGGTTGGCGTGGGAACGCTCCGTCTTAGCGAGGGTCTCAAACCAGTCTGCAATGTCGTTAAGCCCCTCGTCCCGAGCGGTCCTTGCCATTGCGGGATACATGTTTATGTGCTCATGCATCTCCGCCGCGATCGCTGCCTTGAAGTTTTCCGCGGTGGCGCCGTACACAAGCCCTGTTACGGGATCGCCCACGGCCTCCAAGTACTCCAAGTGACCATGCGCGTGCCCAGCCTCACCATTGGCAGTAGACCGGAACACGGCGGAGACATCGTTATATCTCTCCACATCGGCCTTGGCCGCGAAGTATAGATAGCGGAGGTTCGCCACTGAATTGCGTGCAAAGGCATCCTTAAGGTTTTGCTCGGTTTTGGTACCCTTGAGTTCCATTTCACTCACTCCATTCGGGTCAATAGGCCTAGAAGATATCAGTAAGTCACTGTCGGCGGCCCCGCGGTTGTCGATCCCGAAAACTCATGCGCTTTCCTGAGATTTGTAGTAATGTAGTCCATTCATTGCGGGAAACTCAACGACATTTCCGAAGCATACCCCACGGGGCACGAAAACCATGCCCATGACGTACGGGGGTGTGTGCCACTTAGGGGGCTGTTATTATTGTGACGAGACAACCTAACCACTAAACTACTAACACTTACCTAGTCGTCCCTTGCGCCTTCCTTCGCCCCACTCCTAGAATACGCCTCCCTGCGAGGCTCCCATGCCGTTCACGCTTCGTCCCTACCGTCGATTTCCCGTGCAATGCGGTGTGCCGAATAACGCTGGGCTATTGGGCACCCGTGTTCGAGACGAAGCAGATCGGAGTTCCACTGGTCAGCCAATCAGTGGGGGCCGCTCAGACTAAAAGGAAATGTTTATCACCAACGGTTTGGATGCCTTATCAGAGATTCTAGCGCTGTGAAGGTCTGAGGTGTTGGGAGACGAGGGTAAATCGTTTCGAGCCCGCTCATGGGCTGGAAAGGCGGTGTGCCAATGAAAATTCGCATGTTGCTTTGGGCTATCCTGTTCGGGGTAGGGACAGCTGGGTGCACCCATCAGATCGCGTTTCATGAGATCGGGTATACCATACCGACAGAACAGCATGATGCGGGGCTAGTCCTCGTGATTGATGCGGCCACGCTCAACCAAACGGTTACAACTCGCTCTTTCATGACAGGGGCCGCTTACCGCTGGAATTCTTAGCCAGGAATCATGCGGAAACAAGTAGCAGACGTGGAATTTACCCAGATGTTCAAATACTATGAACTCGTCGAAAGTTATAAAGAGCCCAACAAAGGTAGCAGACGTTTGTCCCTTCACCTGACAGTGCCGCAGTATGCATTTGCCGACTTCCATACCACCGTTGCTGTTCGAGCGATTGCCCAAGGGACTGGAAGAGTCGCACTCTTTGACAAAACTTACCACGAAGAGGGTATTCGACAAGGGGGAAAGATATTTTGGGTTGGTCCATTTGGAATGAAATCCGCAGTGCGCCAATCCTCATTCGACGCCTACAAGAAAGTTTTCAAGGCACTGCGGCTTGATCTTGAGGCAGCGCTGATGGACCTTAAGCGAGAATGACCTCTAGTTAGGAATTGCAAGGACCCATCTGTCTATCCTGCGGCGTTCCACTAGCGAAGTACTCCGACGCGAATGTTTCGTAGAGATTCAGGCAACGCCACGGTTGTGACCTAGCCCCCTTACACCGGTCCAGATCCTCTGTGAGGGTCGGGCCGAACAGAGGGCCTTCTGCCACGTCGTTCTGCGCAGGACACTTACGAGGTGTATGCACGGTTAGGTGTCGGCTCGCTTCTGGATAGCCTCCGCCGCCGACTTCCGAGTCCAGACCGTCATGCTCGGATTCCTTCGACGATGCTGAGCGGGCACTTGGTTGGCACAACTCGGGTCAGCTTCAACCGGGCCGCTGCGAACATCGCGGCGAATTCCTTCTTAGTGCGCTCCCGTCCTCCAATGATGAGCATTTGAATGTCGAGGAGCTTGCCCCAGCCAGGATCGTTGCCGGGAGCAATGACGTTGTCGACGACGAGGACTTTCCCCTTCTCGTTCATGGCGGTGCGGCAGTTCGCGAGAATCTTCACGCACTCCTCATCGTTCCAGTCGTGGAGGATGTATTTCATGATGTAGGCATCCCCGCCCTTTGGCACCGCCTCGAAGAAGTTCCCGGATTCGAGCCTGCAGCGTTCCGCGATACCTTTCGCGGTCACGTGCTGATCCTTCTCAGCGCGGGCGATAACAGAGCGCTGGTCGAAGAGCACGCCCTTCAGCTTTGGGTTCGCTTTGAGGATGGTGGCCAGGAGGCTGCCGTGTCCGCCGGCTACATCCACCAGCGTGCTGAGTCCAGAGAAGTTATACGCGGCTGCGACTGTCGGGTTCTCGGTCCTGGAGAGGCTGGTCATCGATTCGCCAAAGACCTCGAGGTCCTCGGGGTGTTTCTCGAGATACTCGAAGATCGGAACACCATGGGTTTTGAGGAACGGTACCTCGCCGGTCTTGACTCCATAGAGGAGTTTCTTCCAGGCGTCCCACCCCCAGTCCTCGTTTATCATGAGCACCCAGCCGCGCATGGAGACCGGGACGCCTGTCTGAAGGGTTGCGGCGAGCGGCGTGAGTTTGAACCGTCGGCCCTTGGTTTCTGCGAAGACTCCGACGCTCGCCAGCGCGCGGAGGACGCGGTAGAGCGCCAAGGGCTGAACGCCCGCGGTCGTCGCCAAATCTTCGGGGGTACGCGGGCCGCCCTTGAGGAGATCGGCCAGCCTGAGTTTCGCGGCAACGTAAACGAGGCGCCCGACCCAGTACCCGATGGCGAGGTTCCGCATGACTTCCGGTGGTGACAGCTTCTTGGCCATGGGGAGTCTCCTTGAAAATGAATCGGCTTTGCCGCCCTGTTAACGATTGAGTCTGCTGCGGCCTGCCCGTGCAACATAGCACGGTAGACTCAGCACTCCGGTGGAAGGCAAGTCTATGTGCAAATCCAACACATATTCAAGATTCCCTCCTTCGTCGCCTGCCGACAAAGCCCCCTTTTGTCTCCGGGGTGCATTCCTTAAAGGAGTCCCTACCCATCAAGGGGGTGGGTGTGTGCCGATTGGGGGGAGGGTGTGTGGGTTGCGCCTGGGTTGCGGATTTGCGGACAGGTAGCCAGAGTTTGACCGGTCCTGTCTGCATGAAACCCACGAATGACGCTAGTTTCGAGGAGTTACGTAGTTCAAGCTAGAACTCATACGCCGCGGGTCCCCCGTTCGATTCGGGGCACCACCCCCAATTATTCCCGCAGTTTATCACTCGGCTGCTCACTTGCCACCCCGATAGGTTGCTCCTGGGCTACGGAATTCGCCTCCCTGGCCTCTCCAACCTTCGCTTGATCAAGCCTCTCCACCCCTTCTCGGTTTCCCCCCCGGAAACAGATACGAGTAGATTTCCATTGTGACATGAATACTACTATGCCCCAATTGTTCTTGAACGTACTTCGGTGGGGCTCCCGTCTCGGCCATGAGCGACGCATAGGTATGTCGCAGATCGTGAAACCGCACTTCACGAATACCTGCCTTCTCTAAACAACGATAGAAGGCTCTCCGTAGGTTTCTATTATCCCACCGCTGCCCCTCGGGAGACAGAAACACCCAGGGCTCAGGAGTCTGGGCCTTGCAATGGCGGAAGAAGTAGGCGGAAGCAGCGGGGAATCGGCGGTCAGGCCATCGTTAGAGCAATCCCTTCAATTCTGAACTCTAGCGCGCTGGTTAAGGACAGTTGTATGCTCCCCTCTCACCAGCTCAGTTGCCACTGATGCCCGTTTCTCTCCACCAGCGCGTCCGCCTCGCGGGGCCCCCACGTACTGGCGGTGTAGAAGTGCACGGCTCGGTCAACTCTCAGCAGCGGATCATAGAGCCGCCACGCAGTTTCGGTGAAATCTGCCCCGACGAAGAGGGTCTGATCGCCAATCATGACGTCCAGAAGGAGAGTCTCGTAGGCTTCAGGGAGCTGGCCGAAGGCTTTTCCATAGTCGAACTGCAGTGCGTGGTCGGACAATTGGAACGGCCGCCCAGGGCTCTTCACGGAAAAGCAGAGGGAGAATCCTTCACTGGGCTGCAAGGTAATGAGCAGCTTGTTGGGTGAGATGCTGCCTGAATCGAGAGATCGAAAGACTTGGGTGGGGGCCTCGCGAAAAATTACCGCAATCTGGGTGAGTTTTCGCGGGAAACGTTTCCCAGTCCTGAGGTAGAACGGGACGCCCTTCCACCGCCAATTGTGGATCTCCGCCTTCATTGCAACATAGGTCTCCGTGGTCGAATCCTCCGGGACCCCAGGTTCCTCACGATAGCCTGGAAACGACTGGCCGGCGACCTGCCAAGACGTGTACTGGCCAAAGACGACATCCTGATCAGTGATCGGCGCGATGGAATGGAGCACCTTGAGTTTTTCGTTCTGGATTGCACCAACATCGAATGACACCGGCACTTCCATCGCAACGACGGTCATGAGTTGTGTCAGATGGTTCTGGACCATATCGCGGAGCGCCCCAGCCTGCTGGTAGTAGGCCCCGCGATGCTCGACGCCGAGATCTTCAGCGACGGTGATTTGGACGTTCTCGATGGTGTCGCGTTTCCAGAGCGATTCAAAAATCGGGTTCGCGAAGCGAAACGCTAGAAGATTTTGCACGGTCTCTTTGCCGAGGTAATGGTCGATGCGATAGATCTGGGATTCTTCGATATAGTGATGCAGGGTCGTATTCAGGCGCCGAGCCGAGTGAAAGTCATGGCCAAAGGGCTTTTCGAATACGACGCGGACCCATCCGTGATTCTTGAGCAGTCCCGCCTGGTCGAGCCGTTCCATTGCGGTCAGTACGCTGTCCGGTGGCAACGCCAGATAGAACACCAGGTTCTCAGGCATCTTGTGCCTACGCTCAATCCGCCGAATGTACTTGGCCAACGCCTCATAGTCCTGCGGCCCCCCTTCATGCAAGGTCTGGTAGTGGAGGCACTCCTCGCACCAGGCACGCAGTTCCGTTGCATTGCGCCAGCCGGCTTTATGCAGACTCTCGAAGGCCCACAGGCGAAACTCCTCATCGCTCATCTTGGGCAACGCCGCCCCAATAATCATGGTGTTGCGAGTTTCCAAAACTCCCTGATCGCGTAAATAATAGAGCGCAGGCAGTAGTTTCCTCCTCGTCAGATCGCCGGTCGCACCGATGATGACAAAGACGTGGGGCTCAACTTGATGTTGTGTCATCCTCAGGATACTCTCCGTGATCGGTCGCAGCTCTTGAGATTCACATAATACAGGATTTAGCGTGACACTCCTACCTAACTGGCGAGAGATGGCTGTCGGGCAGCATTGTGACCGGTTTGGCATCCCCAGGAGAGCATGGGAATAGAACATAGCGGTTATGTCATCGTCAGAGGTGGGAGGTAGAAGCCCGGGTGCCTCCCCGTCTGACGTTTTGAGAGTTAGCGTTATGGTAAAGATCCATTGTCTGTTGGAAACATATGGGTGGTAATCGTATGAGTTTAGAACCGACGCATGTCCCGAGAGGGACGTTTGTGGATCTTCAGCAAAACTGGAGAGCCGATCTCCTCTCAGGATTTCTCGTTTTTCTTATTGCGCTTCCTCTCTGCCTGGGCATCTCACTGGCCTGCGGGTATCCTGCGATCGCCGGGATTTTTACAGCGATTATCGGCGGACTGGTCGGTGCGACGCTGAGCAATTCAGAGCTCACCATTAAAGGACCGGCAGCCGGTCTCATTGTCATTGCAATCGGATGCGTCACGGAATTTGGCTTTACAGGCGGCAAAGATCCCATCGCTGATTATCAGGCCTACCGATTGGCGTTGGGGGTTGGAGTCGCGGCTGGGATTATTCAAATTCTCTTTGGGGTATTTCGGGCGGGAATCTTGGGAGAGTTTTTCCCCAGTTCTGCTGTGCATGGGCTATTAGCCGCTATCGGGGTCATTATTATGGCCAAGCAATTTCCTATTACTATGGGACTGAGCTCTGAGGGTACACCGATAGAACTGATTGCCAAAATCCCTCAGTTCGTGATGGACATGAACCCTATTGTCGGGCTCATTGGAATCATCAGCCTCCTGATTATGTTCAGCTACCCGTTGATGAAGCATTCTCGATTCAAGGTTCTTCCGGCGCCCATGATCGTCTTGATGGTGACTGTTCCTCTGGGAATGTATTTCAACTTAAGCCAGGAACAGACGTATTCATTCCATGATCAGGAATACCCCCTTGGGAAGGATTTCCTTGTGGCGGTTCCAGAAAATATGTTCAGTGCGTTGACCTTTCCAGATTTCTCTGGGCTGATGACGACCACCGGTGTGAAATATGTAGTGATGTTTGCGCTCATTGGAAGTTTGGAGTCGCTGCTAAGTGCCAAGGCGATTGATAGCATTGATCCCTGGAAACGAAAGACCGATCAAGATCGCGATATGCTAGCAGTGGGTGCGGGTAACACGCTTTCAGCCTTTGTTGGTGGGCTCCCGATGATTTCTGAAATCGTCCGAAGCAAAGCCAATATTGATAACGGAGCCAGAACCCGGTTCGCGAATGTGTTTCATGCTTCCTTCCTGTTGGTGTGTGTGGCGTTGGCCCCGGGGTTCATCAATCAAATTCCCCTAGCTGCATTAGGGGCGATGCTCGTCTTTACGGGTTTTCGTCTCGCTTCACCCCAAGAATTTCTCCACATCTACCATGTCGGTCGTGAACAATTCATCATTTTTGTATCAACGATTATCGGCGTGTTGGCAACGGACCTGTTAATGGGGATTACCATTGGCATCTGTGTCAATGTGGTGCTCCATCTGAAAAATGGTGCCCCTGCAAGGTCACTGTTTAGATCTCAAATTCGTGTTGAACGAACTGAGGGTAAGGCGGTCACAGTGATCATAAAGGATTCCGCGATATTCAGCACGTGGATTGGATTAAAGAAACAATTGGAGAAGTTCAACCATGAATCCCATGTCGTCCTTGATTTGTCAGAGACCTTTCTGGTGGATCATACGACGATAGCCAAACTTCATGAGATGGAAAAAGAATTTAAAGAAAAAAATTCCACCTTGCTCATTACGGGATTGGAACAGCATCACCCCCTCTCGAATCATCCTGAAGCGGGAAGGAAGAGACCCAGGGGGTAAGCCTGACCTTGGAGTAAAAAAGCAGGAAGATGAGGGCCTATGGAAAGAATGATTCCAAATCTTGGTCAAGAGAGTGACCTAACCCCTTTAAACCGGTCCAAAACCTGGGTTAGGGTCACGCCAAAAAAGTGCCATACATGACGTCATTCTGCACAGGACTCCCATGAGGTGTCTGCAGGGCTAGGCGTGAGAGTCCTCATACAGTTCCCTCGGTTACCGACAAAACTCCTTTTTGTCTAATCTAAATGGTTGCATTTGCGATTCCTGCATGCTCCCTCATTCAAGAATACGTCCATTTTCTCCTCAAATCGCCCTTGCGCCCTCTAAACGCCCTCTCCTAAAATAGCTGCCTGCGAGGCTCCCATGCCCGTCACAATTCGCTCCTTCCGTCGCTTTCCTGCAAGCCATTTTGGCATACGTCTCTGAGATGCCGTCACTTGAGAATGAGAGGATTGAGAGAAAAGAAGGAGGGTTCCGATGCCTCTCAAACAAAGAGCAGATGACAAAGTCTGGAATGACATTGAAGAAATAAGGCAGGGTACAATTTTTCGAGAGAAGGACATCGAGAATCTAGCTGTGGAGGCAATGAGTCGCCACAGTAATGGAATGCTGCTTCACAAGAATGGTACAGGGATGGTAGTCGAGATAGTTCGGAACATCTTTCGATACCACAGGCTAACGAAAACGATGAGGCAGTATGGAAAAGTCTAAGCATCGTAGATTGACCCGCCCCCCCCGTAAACGGGTCCAGATCCTCTGTGAGGGTCGGGCCGAACGGAGGGCGCTATACCGTTTACACACCAATTGACGGAAGCTCGAGATCAGCGCAGAATTGTTGCAGAGTGACATCGAAGAACGGTCCCATGAGTCGTTGGCAAGTCTGTCGCCTACCATCTGTTGCGCCCAACTTGAAGCCAGAAGTCCTCCTATAGAAGTGTCTTCTTGATGCGGGCTTACCAGAGGAAATCCAAAGCCGCTACTTCTTCAGGACAAGTGTTTCCCTCTACCTCCAGGAGTTTCTGACGGTTGGGCGGCAATTCATACATATCATACATAATAGGCCACTCCAAAACCGTTTTTTAAAGTTTTGTTATCTTTTTTGTGGTTAGCCCGACTGGAAACCAGTTCATGAACAGTGGGAATTCGAATGAATTCGAGTGACCAAAACGCGATAGAAGATTATAGCCTTTTTACTGACATATACATTGAGAGGAGGGTATACAACGATGGCAGATTTAAAAAAACTGTCCCATTCCGAAATCGCCGAGAGTATTTCCAATCTGGAGGGCTGGTCCCTGAGTGGGGGGAAACTTTACAAGGAATTCAAATTTAATGATTTTCGAGAGGCCTTTGCATTTATGGCTAAAGCGGCAGAGGCAGCAGAGGCAATGAACCATCACCCTGAATGGTTCAATGTCTACAACATTGTAAAAGTATACCTATCAACCCATGATGTGGATGGAATCAGCGATCGGGATCTCGAATTGGCCAGGAAAATGGAAAACTTTTCTAAGAGGTAAGGTAAGTTTCCCCGTCAAGGAGACAGTAGCAAAGGAGAACTTGCGGCTTCAAGTTGGGCCCGATACATGACAGTTGAGAGGCTTGCCAAGGCGTCATCGGGCCGGTTTTCGTTGTCACTCTGCAACCAGACGGCTCCGATCTAGGCACTGGACACCCCGCAAAAGCGAAGTGTAAGTCGAAATATCGGAGCTGGTGGGGACTCCTCATTCAAGTTAGACGGGCAGCGAGCATCCCCTACGAATTCGACAAAATCTGAATGCGAACACTAGTAACCTTAATGGGAGTAACCCTAGGGGGATGATTGGGGTGGTGACTCGGGGCGAACGTGGGGCTTATAACGGGATTCGTCCTGAGTATGATTGGTATGGGGCTCGGCCTCTATTTCGCGAAGCGATTCTTTCGTGATTATTTGGGCTAACGAAGCTACACAACTTCCACCTATGGCATGGATACAATCATGGCCGAACGATTCAACCCCAACGACCTCGTGACCCTCGAAGAAGTGACCACCTCCAACATGTGGGAGATTACGGCGAATGTGGAAGTGACCTGCCCCCTATAAACCAGGCCGGATGTAGCGTTAGGATTCCGGCCGACGGAAGGAGGGGGCATGGCACGCAAACGGTATCCAGCCGAGGAGATCATCGGGCATCTGCGGACGATCGAAAGTGAGATGGGCAGAGGCCTTGGACTGGTGGAGGCTTGTTGCAAGTTGGGGATCACGGAACAGACCTACTATCGGTGGAAGAAAGAGTACGGTGGTTTGCGCGTGGATCAGGCCAAACGGTTAAAGGGCCTGGAACAAGAGAATGCCCGACTCAAGCGACTCGTGGCGGACCTCTTCCTGGACAACAGCATTTTGAAGGAGGTGGCAGCGGGAAACTTCTAAGCCCGGCCCGATGCCGAGAAACGGTCTGCCATGTGCCGGCCATGTTTTCGGTCTCTGAACGCCGGGCCTGTCGAGTCGTGGGGCAATGCCGGGGCACGCAACAGTATGTGCCCATCAAGGCGGACGACGAGGAGTCTCTGCGGACGCGGATCGTCGCGCTCACCCGTGAGTATGGGCGCTATGGGTCTCGTCGGATCACCGCGCTGTTGCATCAAGAAGGCTGGCGGGTGAACCACAAACGCGTGGAGCGGCTGGGGCGACAGGAGGGGCTCAAGGTGCCGCAGAAGCAGCCGAAGCGAGGCCGACTCTGGCTGACTAACGGTTCCTGCGTACGGCGGCGACCGGAATATCCGAACCATGTGTGGGCGTATGATTTTGTCATGGAACGCACTCGGGATGGGCGGCCCTTGAAAATGCTCACCGTGGTGGACGAATACACGCGGGAGTGTCTGGCCCTTGCGGTGCGCCGCCGTATGAGGGCAAGCGATGTCCAGGAGGTACTGGGGGAGCTGTTCCTGACGCATGGCTGTCCGACACACATTCGCGCTCGGACAATGGACCGGAGTTTATCGCCACGGCTCTGCGGGCCTGGTATCGCTTGCTGACCGGCGTGCCCTTGTTCATCAAGCCGGGCAGTCCCTGGGAGAATGGCTATAGCGAGAGCTTCAATGGCAAGTTCCGGGACGAATTGCTAAACGGGGAACTCTTCTATACGCTGCGGGAAGCGCAGGTCATCATTGAACGCTGGCGGCGAACCTATAATCACGTCCGGCCCCACAGCGCCTTGGGCTATCGGCCACCGGCTCCTGAAGCATGCGTACTAACAGAACAGGTGGCCTAATCACTGGGGGCAGGTCACGTCTACGCCTTTAGGTGGAGGAGTGTATTCAAATGTTCAGAAATAGTTCGAACCAGTGGGATGTTAGGGAAGCGGTTCGGAGGCGTATTAAACATCTGCCGGAGTTCGAAGGGTTCTACGAACATTTAGAGCAAGACCAGAAAGATACGCTCGATGGGATATTGTTACCATGTGAAGATTTCAGACACGAGTTCGGCCCGAAAATTCTGGTAAATACTACTATTGGGTTCTCTGGGCATAAGGAAGGCGTACAAAAGCGAGTGAGGCGATACTTGGAGAACTCATGGATGCACCATCCTTCGCTCACAGGGTATCTTGCCTCTACACTGATCGACATAACTATTGCTCCTCTGGCCTATCCTGAAGGTCGTATGTTTGACCTTCGAAGTGGGTGGATTAAATTCATGATAATGGTGGTCGCAGTCTGGACGTATGTCACGGATAACCTTACACAGTTTTGGATATCTTTAGTCGCCTTGATCTTCTTGATAATCGTGATCCCATTCTTCGATCAGCATGTCAGCAGGAGACATGGAGTGCTTAGAAGCCTTTGGAGGATTTCTTATGAGTTGGACTCAGGGCATTACGATGGTGAATCGCTTTCCCAGCAACTTAGAAAATGGGAGGGAAAGGACTGTCATGTGGACAGTCAGGTGTACTCGCTCATTCGACTCCCTTCACATGGTAGTGACAAGGTTTCAGCTACGATTTAACCAACCTATGAATCAATTGGTGTGACTCGGGATGGGTCCACCCTAGCTCACTGAAGGAGAAGTGCAAAATGGCAACACTAGACGAACTGCTGAAAATTAACGGTGTCGTCGCAGCGGGGGAGTTTACCGCTGACGGCAAACTGGTGAATTACAAGGCGAAGATGGATATGTCACCTAAGCTGGCGGTGATGACGGCTCAATTCAGTGCCACGGTCACGATGATGTTCAATACACTGGCGGGTGCCTTTGCCAAATTGAGCAAGATGAAATGGGTACCTCAACAGGGCTGGATGTATGCAGGAGGCGACTGGACAGTAGCTATAGGTGGGAATAAAGGAGTGTTCGTTGAAACGGCCAAAGCCGACTTCAACCAGTTGTTCCAAGCACTTGTCGGCGACGATAACGTCAGTAGAAAGACAACGCTTTCAAGACGAAAGCGGGCATAACAAGCGGCTGGAAGGATCGGCTATCGTGCGGCTGATACCGAAGCATTAGACGAGTCGGCGAATGAAAATTGAGCAAAGGCTGGCACCAACGTCAATCACACCCTGGTCAGGGACGTCTGGTGCTGGTGGGATCGGAAGTTTGCGCCGGGGATTACTGGAAGGGTTAGAAACTGAAGCACGCGAAGGGCGGAAAGGGTTGTGGACTGATCCGAAGCCGGTGCCGTCATGGGAGTGCGAACGAAGTAGGCAGGAAGTAGCGAGGTCAGACCACCATTAGTGTAATCCCTTCAATTCTAATCTCTATAGCGCTGTTAAGAATCGTTGTATTTTGCTAATAATTTAAGCACCTGTGCTACGCTTCATGGGCAATCTCAGCGCATTGAGAGCACGGGAAAAATTCGCCAATGCCAGCAAAAAGTACTCCACCGTCAATATCTGAAACGGCCTTTGACTGCCCGAATTGTGGGGTATTCACTACTCAAAATTGGTTCAGTCTGTATCCCAAAAGTTTTGACGAAAAAACAAGAACTCCGCCCATACCTGATGCGGAGATGGCAGAGAGAACTCGGACGAACAAGGAAATGGACGCGGAATGGAAGGCGAAATCCATCGATTGGATTGAGAAGATGAACAGCGGCTTTATTTTCTTAGCCGAGAACAAGCAAACCCATTATCATTTCAAAGAAGCAAATAACTTGTTTCTAAGTCAGTGCTACAACTGTAAAAAGTTCGCGGTCTGGGTTCACGATCAGTTGATCTACCCGACCGCGATGACAGGACCAGAGCCAAATCCTGACCTTCCTCCTGACATACTCCGAGATTACGAAGAAGCCGGACGCATCATGAGCGAATCGTCGAGGGGCGCGGCTGCCTTGCTTCGCCTCGGTATTCAGAAACTTTGCATTTCGCTTGGTGAAAAAGGTCAGAACATAGACGATGACATCGCCAGCCTCGTGAAAAAAGGCCTTGCGCCGATCGTTCAGAAAGCGCTCGATGTAGTTCGAGTGATCGGGAACGAAGCTGTATATTAAGGATCGCTCGACTTGAAGGACGATCGTGACACGGCCATAAGACTCTTTGGCCTCGTGAACATTATCGCGGAACAGATGATCTCGAACCCCAAACACGTTCAAGAACTTTACGATAAGCTCCCAGAGCGTAAGCTGAAGGCAATCGAGAGGCGGTATGAGAATACTTGAATGATATGCACACTCTCTGAGAGTTCATACAATCAGCACAAGCCCTTGAATTTCAAAATGCAGTGCATCGGTTAAGAACGGTAAAATTCTCCCCCCTCTAAGCCAGGTCGGATCTGGAGTTAAGATTCCAGCCGACGAAAGGAGGGCCGTCTGCCACGTTGTTCTGCACAGGACCCCCACGTGGTGTCTGCCGGTGGCTTGCACGGTTCCCCAGTCGTGGACTAAGCTGAGTCTGCTGGTTGTTCCGCTTACTTATATGAGACTCGCCATGTGGATGGTGTTGTGGTTTCTCGGTTTGTTCCTTCTCGCCTCTTCTGCGTTGGCCGAACCTGGCTTCTCCGAGAAGTACGAGCGCAACTACAACATCTTCAATCCGATCAATCAGTACCGGCCTGACAATCCGCTGAATCCCATCAACGCTGTTGATCCCAACAATCCCTTCAACCCGATCAATCGCTACAATCGCGACACGCCCTTTAAACCGTCATGGACGCCCTAGCCTGGCGGGCTGGGAGGGGGTCACACCACGAGCGGAACGGCGACTGCCTCCGCTCAACTTCAACCGCAATCACTAGTTAACCCTATGCCCTGGGAGATTTCATGGATCAGGAGTGCGAACCCCAAGGCAGTAAAGTTCTTCGCAGTGGAAATGATGGTGTTGGTGCAGGTGCAGGACCAGCGCCAAATGGGAACTCAGGTAGATGAATAACTATCACATAAACCATAAGTCTGCGGTGTTTGCCACGTTGGTGTACCTGGTGTATGTGCTCAGCCTTACGTTAGCGCCACACAGCTCAACATTCTTCGCTTGGAGCGGAGTCCAGGATTTGTGGGTCTTCGAACTTAGGGATTTTCTTGAAAACCTGCTTTTGTTTCTCCCGCTGGGGAGCATTCTGTTCTTTTGGCTGGAACCAATCCCTACCAGCAAACCTAACAAGGTGGTGATCGCGGCCTGTGGAGCGGGCTTATTGAGTTTCACCATTGAAACCGCGCAGACCTTCATGCCTGGCCGATCGACACAGTTGGCTGATCTGCTGGCGAATGTCCTTGGCGGAGCGTTGGGGTATGGGCTGTCGCGCATGGTGGTGACGCAAGGGGGATTTCTCAGTTGGCTCAGCGCTCATCGGAGGAGACTGATAGGTGGTACGCTCATTCTCTATGTGGGCTTTCTTGGATCATATGTATTGCCCATAGGGAATGCTGAACGCCTGGATGAGTGGGATCCTGACTATCACTTTGCAATCGACAACGAGGTTACTCTCGACCGGCCTTGGCTTGGTAGGCTCTTTTTTGTGTCACTGTATGACCGTGCGCTCAGTGCTGAAGAAATCTTCCTCGCATTTCGGGCTGGCCCTCAAGACGCAGATGGTGTTCAGGTCAAGCTGGCAGCCATCACCTCCTATTGCTTCTGTGAGGGACGGGACACGATTGTCCACGATCGCGCAGCATTCGTCCCTCCCATGGACCTCGAGATGATTGACGGAAATGCCATCTGGCATCCCGAAGGTGGACTGGAGTTGGAGGCCCCGACCATTCTGAGAACCAGGGAGAGACCAACGAAGATCTACGAGCGATTCGTGGCATCTGGCTCGTTTTCTGTGGCGACCTGGATTGCACCGAAGGATGTCCAGCAAGGCGGCCCGGCACGGATTATCTCCTTTTCGATCGATCCTTTTGCGAGAAACTTCACCCTTGGACAGTCAAGATCAGAGATTGATTTTCGCGTGCGGAATCATGTCGCGGGAGCTAATGGGTAGCGATGGAACTTGACTACAGAGGGGCTCCAGTTAAAGCCCACAATCATCCATCTGGTAGCTGTCTACGACAGAGGACGTGAACAATTGTATGTGAACGGACATGAGAGGCATACGACAATTATGCGTAGCGGTCTCCCTGGCATCGTGCATGCTTTCGGCTTTGATGACAATAGCTCGTGGCAGGTAGGCTGGGTGGTATTCCTTCTTACGGGACCAGTTGGCGTTCTTGGGTACTGGCTTAGGCCTGAGAGGAAACATTAACCCCAAGACAGCCTGAATTCATGCCTACCAGAGGTTACATCAGCTCATGGCCGGGGGGTTGGGGCTTCTGCAAGATCCACGGCTCTGCTCGTCTGGATGGGTCAACTAGCTCCACTGGATAGCCCTATAACTCCCTCACCCAACAACCCGTTCAATCCCGCCAACCAATACAACCATTTCTCAATTCCCAACCTTGCTGTTTGATCATCCCCCGCCTACAATGAGACTCCCTGCGAGGTGCCCATGCCTACCTCTCTTCGATTCCCCATCGCACTCGTGCTGTCGATCGTCTGTTTCGCCACTCCCGCCTGGGCAGACTTTCAAGCAGGGACATATGCCTATAAAAGCGGCGACTTCGCAACCGCTTTGCGTGAGTGGCGACCGCTGGCCGAGCAGGGAGACGCAGACGCCCAGTACAACCTTGGCCTGATGTATAACAAGGGTTATGGCGTCCCCCAGGACTATGTTCAAGCGAGGCAGTGGTACGAAAAGGCCGCGACACAAGGGCTGCCAGACGCGCAGGTTAGCCTTGGGGTGCTGTATCGCAAAGGCCACGGCGTGTCGAAGGACTTTGTCCAGGCCCACATGTGGTTCAATCTTTCAAGCGGGAACGGAGAAAGGGCTGGGGCCGTGCAGCGTGATGCGCTCGCCATATTGATGACCCCTGCCCAGATTGACAAGGCGCAAAAACTAGCGCGGGAGTGGAAGCCGATAAAGAAATGAGCGCCCGTGACTTACTGAGGGATTTACATGGAACGACTGCTCCTCAGTGTTTCGCATCCCTACTCCAGCCGAACGCGAACGGTTTGTGTGAATCAGCCACAGGCTTTCTGAAGGAAGACGCTCTGTTCAGTACAACAACTTCTCATTGTATGTAACCAGGAGGTAAGCCATTGAGATACCCTGTGACTACCATCTCCAGTTAGCGCGCAACGCTTGAACTGTTCCAGAACCCCGCCACTCTGTGTCTAGTCGCCACGGCGCTACTCACTGGCTGTGCGCTTACGGGGAACTGCATCTCGTCGAGCGCACAAGATATAGGGGCGTACTCACGTTATACGGGTTGTCTTGAGAGAGCTGAGATAGAGGACAGAAAGGAGAAAGCTAGAGCTGGGAAGCAGGGAAGTGCGGAGTTTGGTTCGCAGGCTTACTTTGAGGAGATTAATAGAAAGCAAGTTGTGGCTGTTGATAAAGAATGGAAACGTGAAGTGCTACAGGCCAGGGAAGCAGCGAAGTCACTGCCGAAATACTCCGCTCTGGCATGGCTGGACGGAATTTGGTGTGGAAAGGGCGACCCCCCTAGCCAACCCAGTTACAAGAGCAGATGGGACTTCGTCGGATCAAACGAAATTCGCAAAGTCGACTACACATTCACACCTTTCTTTGCTAATCTTACTACAATTTCTAAAAATACTTATACGATAACGGTCCTGGGCGATTTGTTCGAGATTCGGAGGGGCTATACCGACAAATCTGGCACCCACACCACGATACTAAAATACAAGAAAGAGTCCGATACACAAATTTCGCGATTGGAGGATGCTAATTTCAAAAATATCAAGAAGACGTCTGAGTACGACGCAAAAACCTATTTTAACTGCAGAGGCTGATCTAAGCGTTCCGTTGGCGAGCCTCAGCATTGACCTGCTCAATGCTATAGGTGAAAAGCATTTGAATTGTTACATAACCCTCACGCCGGCGGATGTAGGGATTTTGTGTTAGAGTGCCGCCGTGGGAGTGGCGGAAGCGGAGCAGGTGAGCGGCGCGTAGCGGGCCTGCTCCTAAGATCGCCTTGTAGAAGTTCTCCGTTCCGGGTCGCCTCCCTCTGATTCAACTGCTCCCTTGCCAACGGACGATGAATGACCAAGAACTAGAGCAGTTTCGCGAAAAGCTGACCGCGATGCAGGGTGAACTGCGCGCAATCTGTGAGTCTGCGGCCGAGGACGTGAAACCGGTTGAACTCGATCAAACTAGCGTCGGGCGGATTTCCCGCATGGACGCGATGCAGCTTCAGCAGATGTCGCAGGAAACCGCGCGCCGGCGTGTACAACTTCTGCTGAACATTGAGGGTGCATTGCGTCGGATCGAATGCGATCGATTTGGCCCCTGTTTTCAGTGTGGCGAGGATATCGATCTTCGCCGCCTCGGCGCTGACCCGACCATTACGCGGTGCCGTGACTGTGTCGAGAGTCCGTAAAGAATTGGAATCAGATTGTGGGCATGAACAGCCGCTAGGAACCATGTCGCGGCGCGTGGCGGGCCTTGCGGCAAGGGTGCTCATTGGCATTCGCCATCTGCTGTGTGCGTGAAGGGACTCCTTTTTGTTTCCGAGATGCATTCCTTAAAGGAGTCCCATGCCCATGACGGGTAGGGGGGTAGTCACTTAGGGGTGAGGGTGGGGGTTGCGCCTGGGTTGCGGATTTGCGGACAGGTAGCCAGAGTTTGACCGGTCCTGTCTGCATGAAACCCACGAATGACGCTAGTTTCGAGGAGTTACGTAGTTCAAGCTAGAACTCATACGCCGCGGGTCCCCCGTTCGATTCGGGGCACCACCCCCAATTATTCCCGCAGTTTATCACTCGGCTGCTCAGCCACTTCTCGTTGAGGGTGCGCCTGGGGTGCCAGTGGCACATCGTCCAGCTTAGGGGCGTTTGGCACGATTACCGGAAGCAGCGCCAAATAATCAACAGTCATTCCTGGGGGATTTTATCACAAGGGGAATACTATGTCGTATTTACCGATCGAACACTATGGACTCATTGGAAACATGTATACCGCCGCGTTGGTGGGAATGAATGGGGCAATCGATTGGCTCTGTTTTCCACATTTCGATTCGCCGAGCCTCTTTTGCAGTATTTTGGATGACAAAAAAGGAGGTCGCTTCCAAATATGCCCATCCCAACATGAAGAGTACCGGCAAAAGCAATTCTACTGGCCTGACACCAATGTGTTAGTCACCAGGTTTTTGTCGTCACAAGGGGTGGGACAGGTGATCGATTTCATGCCCATTGGGGGACAGGACCCGCAAGGTGGCTCGTATGCGTTGGTTCGGAAGGTTGAGACGATTAAAGGGTCGATGCATTTTCAAATGGAATGCACCCCGGCCTTTAACTACGCACGGGACACCCATAATGTCCGAGTACAGTCGGATGGAGCTATATTTCAGAGTCAGGATTTATCCATGATGTTGGCGTCAACACAAACGGTGATCAAAAAAGGACAGGGCGTCGTGGCCGACTTTACGCTGGAAGAGGGACAAATCGCGGTGTTTGTGATGCGGGAAGCGCAAGGCGATGAACAAGTAGGCAAGGTGTGTTCCGTACGAGAGGGGATTGATCTCTTTCAGGAAACGGTTGACTTTTGGCGAACATGGCTTTTGAAGTGCACCTATGTTGGGCGTTGGCGTGAAATGGTGTACCGTTCCGCGCTCACGCTCAAAATGCTCACCTTCGAGCCGACGGGTGCTATTGTCGCAGCGCCTACGTGCTCCTTGCCCGAGGGCATTGGTGGGGAACGGAATTGGGATTATCGTTTTACCTGGATTCGCGATGCCGCGTTCACCATCTATGGACTGCTCCGAATCGGCTTTACAGAGGAAGCGAAAAAGTTCATGGGATGGGTCGAGGCTCGGTGTCATGAATTGAATGCAGATGGATCACTTCAGATCATGTACGGCATCGACGGGCGCCATGAACTGCCGGAAGAAACGCTGAATCATTTGGAAGGGTACATGGGCTCCAGTCCTGTTCGGATTGGCAATGGCGCGTCAAGCCAACTGCAACTCGACATTTATGGCGAACTGTTGGATTCGGTCTATCTCTACAACAAGTATGGCGCCCCCATCTCTTACGACCTGTGGGTTCACCTGAGCAAACTCATCGATTGGGTGTGTGATAACTGGACCCGCACGGATGAAGGCGTGTGGGAAGTCCGCGGCGGGCAGCAGCACTTTGTGTATTCGAAGCTGATGTGTTGGGTTGCCGTAGACCGTGGTATTCGGTTGGCAGATAAACGATCGTTTCCGGCTGATCGGGTGCGGTGGTTGAAAGTGCGAGATGAAATTTTTCGGGAGATCATGGCAAAAGGATGGAATCCGCAACGAGAAGCGTTCGTGCAGTATTTCGGCAGCGCGACCCTGGATGCCGCGAATTTGATGATGCCGTTGGTGTTCTTCCTGTCGCCTGCGGACCCACGCATGTTGAAAACACTCGACAAGACCATGAAGCCACCGGAGCAAGGGGGATTGGTCTCCAACAGCCTGGTGTATCGCTATAACGTCGGACAGACGTTTGATGGCCTCAAGGGAGAAGAAGGCACTTTCAATATATGTACCTTTTGGTTGGTGGAGGCGCTCACCCGCGCCGGCAGACACGACCGCGCGCGGTTGAATAAGGCACGGCTCATGTTCGAACAGATGCTAGGCTATGCGAATCATCTGGGACTGTATTCCGAAGAGACCGGCCCTCGAGGGGAAGCGTTGGGTAATATGCCCCAAGCGTTCACGCATCTGGCGATGATTAGTGCCGCATTCAATCTGGATCGGGCTCTGGGTGGTCGACGATGAGGCAGACTCCCCCCGAGTACGTATTCGTCGAACAGGGGACTCATAAAGGTTGGGCATCTTGTCAGGTGCACAATGGTTCACTGTCATTGGTTGTTGTGCCTGAAGTGGGTGGCCGAATCATGGGCATGTATTGGCGTGGCCACAACGTTGCGTTTACCCAGCCGGAGCGAGAAGGAACCGTCGAAAATACTTCTGCCGTCTCCGATGTCCTTGCCAAAAAGCGAGAAATGGGATTTCCACTTTGGGGAGGAGAAAAAACCTGGTTGGCCCCTCAATCCCGCTGGCCGGATAGTCTTCCATTGCTTGATTTGGATAGTGGCCCCTATGAGTTTACCATTTTGCAGTCTGACCCCTATGGGGCCACGGTTCGTATGACCAGTGCCATCTGTCGTGAAACCGGCATTCAAATCTCACGCACAATATCAATGAGGGGCGGATCCAGCGAATGGAGGGTTTCCCATGAAATCGTCAATGCCTCTGCGAGCGTGGCTGAATGGGGGATCTGGGACGTCGCGATGTTGCTTCGTCCAGGGTGCGTGTATCTTCCCAGGTACCAGGACTCCCAATATCCAGGAGGTGTGAAAACGTTTTCCCAGGAGGGTGATTCGCTGTGTCTTCGGGACAGCGTGGTCCACACCATGGAAAATCTTGCTGTTGTGAGTTGTAAGCACTCGAGAAAATTTAAATACGGCGTTGATCCGGCTAACAGGCCTCACCATCAACAGGAATTTTCATGGATTCTTGGAATTGTTGAAGGAACCGACGTAGGGCTCATCGGATATCGCAAGCACGTACAACTTTTCCCTGATCAACACTACGCCCATGGATGTTTCGCTGAAGTCTACAATTCAGCTATCTACCCCTATTTTGAACTGGAAACCCATGGACCATTAGTCAAACTGAGCCCAGGTGCGCGATTTACGTTAAAGGAACGTCATGCGCTATTCGATGTGACCAAGTGGCCTGAGAATGAACGCGAGGTCATACAACTCGCGGTGGCCCCCCTGTCCTGCACCAGTATTCCGTTATGACAAGACTCGTCCGTTGCGACTCCATGATAACCAAGAAGGAGGAACGACATGGCAAAGACGTCCCAAACAGAAAAGTTCCCAGAAGTGGCCATGCCACACTGTCAAGCGAGAAAAATACTTTCCGGACAGACGGCTCTGGTGACGGGAGCCAATTCGGGGATTGGGAAAGCTATTGCCCTTGCCATGGGGGCCGCTGGCGCAAATGTGGTCGTCAATTATGTGAGTAGTGAGGAGAAGACCAAGGCAGTAGTTGATACCATTGTGGCCGGTGGCAGCCAGGCCTATGCCCATAAGGCTGATGTGTCCAAGGAAGATCAGGTGCAGGACATGTTTCGGCAGATGATCGGAAAATTTGGAACGGTTGATATTGTTGTGAATAATGCCGGCCTGCAGCGAGATGCTCCTTTTGACGAAATGACGTTGGAGCAGTGGAATACTGTGCTGGGGGTCAATCTCACCGGGCAGTTTCTCTGTGCCCGCGAAGCGGTGCGGGAGTTCAAACGTCGAGGTGTGGTAAAAGAAGTTTCCTGCTCCGCCGGGAAAATCATTTGCATGAGTTCTGTGCACGAACTGATTCCCTGGGCCGGTCACGCCAATTACGCCACGTCAAAAGGCGGGGTCATGCTCATGATGAAGAGTATGGGGCAAGAACTGGCTCCATACCGTATTCGGGTCAACAGTATTTGTCCCGGCGCCATCCGAACTCCAATCAACACGGCCGCCTGGAAAACACCAGAAGCCTATGATTCGCTGATGAATCTCGTTCCATATAAACGCATCGGTGAACCGGAGGACATTAGTCGAGCCGCCGTGTGGTTGGCATCAGATGAGGCAGATTATATAGTGGGTACCAGCATTTTCATCGATGGCGGCATGACACTTTACCCAGGATTTGCTACGGGTGGATGACAGGCAACTGTTCCGTGGTGTTGGGTTGCACACTCCACGGTGAGGCATCACCTCCTTACGTCGAATTCAGCCACTGTCACCCATCGAGAACGCTCGATGTAAGTGAGTGTTGTCACAATGGGATGGAGGTTCAGCATGCCGGTCAGAGCCACAGAGTCATCGCGACCTTGAAGCGCCCTCCTCAGAACGTATTTGGCGAGACACTCAAGGATTCACGCAACTATATTCGCTTTCGGCTCGTGCCAATCGAGTAGCAGTGGTGATCGGCGCCCGCGCCAAAGTCTCCGGAGACAAAATGATTGGCGATGAAACCGAACTCTTTGTGTGTCACCAGTGAGGAGACGAGATGGAAGCCTATGAGCGTCTGATCAGCTATGCGATGATCGACGATCCGTCGCTTTTCTCGCGCCAAGACGGCGTCGAAGCGAGCTGGCGTGTAGTGGATCCGGTCCTGACGATGCCGGTCTATGAATACGAGCCGGGAACATGGGGGCCGAAAGAAACCCAACTGCTGACCGCTCCGTTCGACGGATGGCAGAGCCCGAAAGAGCACGCATGACCATCGACGGATTGACCAACCATGCTGCCGCGCGGCTACTCGATACTGGAGAGGGCAGATCATGAAGGTCTTGGTCGTGGACATTGGCGGTACAAACGTCAAGATTCTAGCGTCAAGACAGCGGACCGTTCGAAAGTTTCGCTCGGGGCCGGAGTTGACGACGAAGCAGCTGGTGGCTGGGGTGGTGAAAGCGGCCAAGGGTTGGGCGTACGACGCGGTCTCGATCGGGTACCCTGGACCCGTGAACCGGGGGACGCTCCTGGAAGAGCCGAAGAATTTGGGAGCTGGGTGGATAGGTTTCGACTTCGAGAAGGCCTTCGGGTGTCCTGTCAAGGTGATCAACGATGCGGCTATGCAGGCACTGGGGAGCTATGAGGGAGGCAGGATGCTCTTCCTCGGCCTGGGAACGGGGCTGGGGTCGGCGCTAATCGCGGACAACGTGATCATGCCGATGGAACTCGCCCATTTACCCTACAAGAAAGGCAGGAGCTTCGAGGACTATGTCGGACGCCGCGGACTCGACCGACTCGGAAAGAAGAAGTGGCAGAGGGCGGTCGACGATGTCGTGAGTCTCCTGAAAGCTGCACTGGTTGCCGATTACGTCGTGCTGGGCGGAGGCAACGCGAAGAAACTGCAGCCACTTCCGGAAGGCGCCCGTCTCGGTGACAACGCCCATGCGTTCATCGGCGGGCGGCGCCTGTGGGACGAGACAGAGTGACATGAAGTCGAGGCCACAACCACAACGGACGTCGCGCAAGACCAAGGCACAGCAGGTCGTTTTTCTGCTCGACGTAGACAATACACTGCTCGACAACGATCGAGTGACGGCCGATCTTCGGCGGCATCTCGAACGTGAAATCGGGCGCAGGCGTCAACGGCAGTACTGGACGATCTTCGAGCAACTGCGCGCGGAACTTGGCTACGCCGACTACCTTGGCGCCCTGCAACGATATCGGATCGAACATGCCCACGATCACAACCTGTTTTCAATCTCGTCGTTCCTGGTGAACTATCCCTTCGCGAATCGGATCTACCCGAATTCGCTGGATGTGGTGGAGCAGTGCGCGGAATGGGGAACGCCCGTCATTCTCTCAGACGGAGATGTGGTGTTCCAATCGCGCAAGATCGAGCGTTCGGGACTGTATGAGGCGGTCGAGAGGAATGTCTTGATCTACATCCACAAAGAACATGAACTGGACGAGGTCGAGCGCCGCTATCCCGCAGATCATTATGTACTGGTGGACGACAATCTCCGTATCTTGACGGCCGTCAAGCAAGCCTGGGGGGCGCGGGTGACGACCGTGTTTCCTCGCCAGGGACATTATGCCGACGATCACGGCATTCTCGCGGCATTTCCAGCGGCAGACATCAGTTTAGGCCGAATCGGCGATCTGCTCGAGTACGATGTGCACGAACTGGTCTCCACCGGACGTGGTCATAATGGAAAGGTCGCGAGGAAGAGGGGCAGAGGCTGAACATGTACTGCCTACCAACAAGCTTAATCTTCTCATGGTGCTCCGTCATGAAGGCCTTGCCCCCTTATGCATGAGCAGACAGAGAAATCGAGATCATGAGCAACAATGCCGACACCCTCCCCTTCCAATCATCCCGGTGGTGGGAGCATCCGGTAAGCATCCACGTCTCTGCTTGTCCGAGCGGATCAACTAGCTCCACTGGATAGCCCCATAACTCCCTCACCTAACACCCTGTGTATCTTCCCATAAGAGTTCTTGGTTCGAGCGAAAGGAGGAGCCATGGATGCCACCTTCTTAACGTTCCCGCTCGTGATGATCGTGCTTGTGGTCATTGGCTTGGTTGTTTACAAAAAAGCCCCTGAACCGCCGCCGCACAGTGGACCGCTAGATTCCCGTTTCGTGACTTGGCCCCGTATCTCGTGAAGTATCTGAATCTGAAGACGTGATGCGCTTCCTGAGCCCCACGTCATCTTCTTGTCGTGAGCCAGCTACGCGCTGCGAAATGGATCCAGGCTCCTTCCTTTTCTAAGCCTCGAATGCCAAGATCCACGGCGGCACCGACTACGGATCAGCCCACAACCCTTTCCGCCCCTCTCGTACCGACTTTTCAAGCCCTTCAAGTTCCGTATCGAGCGTCGCATACTTCCGATAACACCAACACCAGCCGTCCTGGACCAGCGTGTGATTGACGTTGATCCCATCCGGCGAGAGTACGTCGACAATAGTGCGCTCGTACTTGTCCTTGCCGTGCATCTGGAATGTGACATCATTCCAGAAGACTAGCTCTGAGGCGGCTTGCTTGGCTCGCTTGCCGTCGGCTTGGCCTTTCTTAGGGCAGTCGACGCCGCTGAGGCGGATGCGTTCAGCCTTGTTGTTGCGCAGAACTTCGAGGGTGTCGCCGTCGAGGACGGAGACGACAGGGCCGGTGAGATCCTTTGTGCCAGCAAGCGGTCCTGTCCCTGAAATGAGCACGTACACCGCAAGGGCTATCCCAAGAACACGGGAACGGGTCATGGGTGCTGCTCCGGTGCCCTGATAGGAGGCGACGTTTGCGTCATCTCATTTCGACGTTTCAATCGACGACGATCAAGCCACCACGCGGCGAGCGGGAACAGCACAAATGAACCTGGTATCAGGAAGACCACCAGTTAGGGACTGAGGGAGGTCAGGTTGCGGAGGTGATGTGCCAGTTGCACTCGCTCGGCAGCAGTCCAGCGGGTGCCATTCCTTTGCTTCATGAGCAACGGCATCAAGCCGTTCACCCCGAGAAACTTGGCTCGAACGCGGTTCCGTTCTCTCTGTAATAGACCTTGAAGTGATACGACAAGTGTCTTAAGAAGCTCTCGCGGCCAACAAATGAATCTCACTTCTGTTTTGCCACAATCTGATCTTTGATTTTGTCGTAGGTCACCTGTGGAATGATCTTCTTCCGCGCCAGCTCATCCTTCTGCTGATACGGTCGGCCCTTGATGATCTTTTTTGAGTACGCCTCGCCAATACCAGGTAGCGCCTTGAGTTGCTCAGCAGTAGCCGTGTTGGTGTCGAGAAGGTCCAACTTCTCGGCAGCTTGGCACGCTGAGGAATCGGCCACGGCAAAAACAAACAATCGGAGCGCAAGAAGGAGTATGCTTCCGAGTCCCAGACCAAATAGCCATCGGTTAAGTTGTGATCCCATAGCAGCCTCCTTGCACGTGCGTCGTCTCCTTCGCCAGCCGTTGCCCTAGCTCAATGATCCCACCAAACCGTTCGAGCACATTCATTGGCTACTGGACGGATTGGCCTCACTTTGACCCATACAGCGTTGACTGCACAATCATTGCTTGTCGCAGGCAACTTCCCACAGCGCGTGACTCAGACTCTCTGGTTCAACTGGGAGCCAGTGGTCCTTGTCTACGTATCCAGCATTCCGTATACGGGTTTCCATACGGTGTGAGAACTCCGTGAACGCCAGCAACCGAAGGCGTTTTGCCGCGCAGTCGAATTGCTTATGGGTCTTCGTCGACAAAAATCGGGGGAGGTTCCTTTCGGATTCCCTTGCATCCACTTAAAGTCAATAAATTGCCAAATTGTCGCCAGAATCTCATCTTGGCGAATGGTGGTTGGATCGACGTACCCAATCTGTAGTCCTGGTTGATTGGTTTTCTCAACCGCCACCCATTCTGCATACACAGATCCACGACTCAGTACCAGGAGTGTGATGAGGAGCAGTCGTTTCATGTGAATCCCTCGGTAAAGCATGGTCACTCATTTCTTGATCGGCTTCCACACCTGCGCTAGTTTTTGTGCCTCGTCAATCTGGGCAGGGGTCATTTTCTTTGCTATCCCATCGCGGTTTTTGGTCACCTCAGAAAGGCCTGCTGCACCAACAATGTTGTACCACTTGTGCGCTTGGATAAGATCTGTAGGGACATTGAATAAGCCACCTTTTTAATGACAGAAGCCGATTAAGTTCTGAGTCTGGCTACTGGTTGAGGCCATTAAAAACGGTTGGACTCCTTGGGAGTAAGTCCTGCACAAATGTAGTACAGGAGAAAAAATGGAGGGAGCAAACCCAATCATTGAAGCAGCATGCCTGGTATGAGAATTTGATGCCCCTTTAGGTCCCACGAAACCCTTTACCCTCTTCATCGAAGGACTAGCTCACTTGGGACAACCAAATGCATTTCGCCAATACAATTTGAATGACGTTCTTACTTTGACCTTTATTTATTCTGGTGACCTAGGTAAGTTCCTTTTACTCTATTCCTCTCTCAACCCCTCCACCACAGGTTGCTGCGCCGCCCAGCGTGCCGGGAAATAGCCCGCGAAGAGAGTTGCAGCCGCGGCGAGACCGGCGACTTCTACAACCGCGCCAATCGGCACAAACATCTGAATCGTCCATCCAAATGACTGTTTGTTGATCACTTTGATGAGCATCAGCGAGAGCAGCCCGCCACCGATGAGTCCGAGAGCAATCCCCACCAGCCCAAGATAAGCCGCTTCCCATAGCACCAGTTGCTTGATCTGTCCCGCACTACCGCCGATGGCACGCAGGGTGGCAAATTCTCTGCGCCGTTCCAACACTGACGTCACTAACGTATTCACGATGCCGAGCATAGCGATGGTGACGACAATGGCTTCGAGCACATAGGTGAGCAGGAACGACCGGTCGAAGATGTCGAGGATTTCTTTTCGGAGTTCGGCATTGCTGATCAACAGTGGAGGAAACCCGCTGCCGTGCGCCTCGTTCAACTTCGCTGCAATCTTCTGCCTCACTTGATCGACATCCGCTCCGGCTGCCAGATAAATGGGAAACAGTGTGACCGACTCATCCTCCCACAGAGATCGATATAGGAATCGATCCATGATGAGCTTCCCTCCATCGGTCGCATAGTCGTAGAACACCGCCATGATGGGAAACCGCTTGGCGCCTTTCGGCGTCATGATCTCAAGAGACTTTCCCTCCTCAACGCCAAGCCGATCCGCTAACACTTCCGAGATGAGGACGCCTCCGATCTCCGCAGCACGGTTGAGCTGCTCGGACGAGTCGCCCTGACGAACGAGATACTTGCTCCGTTGCGCAAACAAGCGCAAGTCACGTGAGAGGATCATGACACGCTGACCATTCACTTCCACCCGTAAGTCGCGATAGGTATCGACCGCCTCCACGTCTGAAACGGATGAGAGAGTCGACAACCAAGACGCCGGAAGACTACGCCCAATACTCCCCACCTTGGTACCGCGCAACCAGGTCGATGGCGCCACAATGATATCCGCGATCAAGGTATCGTTGATCCACAATTCCACCGTGTGCCGGAAACTCCGGACCATGATCAGCACGCCGATTATGATGGCGAGCCCCACCATCAAAGCGGATACCGTCACCCCATTGCGGCCTGGATTGCGTGACGCATGATCAACCGCGATTTCCCTCATCACGCCCTGTGCCCCAGGCATGGAAGTCTCTCGCCGACTGTTCCACCTCCACCCTTTGACACAGATCGGAGCAAGGCAGGACAGTCCCGCCAGCAAACAGAACGTGGCAACATAACCGAGCACTGGGACGCCACCAACCGGCCCAGCCAGACTCAAGAGCCCCGCCATAACGAGAAGTCCCAGTCCGATTAAACCCAGCTCAACCACCCGCAGCTGTCGGCTGGCTTCGTAATCGCCGGGAGCCAACGCACGTACGGTCGCGGTACTGCTCGCGTCCACGCTCGGCCCAATCGCTCCGATCATGGAGACGCAACAACCAATCAGAATTCCTTCGAACGAGATTCCCCAGAACTGGCTGGTTCCGAAGAGCCCGCCCTCACTCGCTCCCACCGGGACATACAAATCTGAAATCGTTCGACTGACGAGCGCGATCAGCTTTTGCGCCAATAGCATGCCCGCAACGCTCCCGACCACTCCCCCCAACAAACCAAACAAGCCGGCTTCCGCCAGAAAGAGGCCGGCCACACGCGACTGTGTCATCCCAATGGCCCGATAGATCCCGATCTCTCGCCGTCGCTGCGCCACGGCAAAGGCCATGGTGTTGTAGATCAGAAACATGCCGACCAAGAGCCCCACCCAACTGAGCACCGTCACATTGAGACGGAACGCTCGCACCATTTGCTCCACTTGTCCCGTCCGGCTCGTCGGTCTTTCGACTGTGACGTGGGGCGGTACGACGGCGCGTACATCTTGCGCAACTTTTTCGACTGACCTCTCTGCATTGGTAATGAGATCGATCCTATCCAGCCGCCCGACCATTCCGAACGTGACCTGTGCAGCGGCGATATCCATCACCGCGAGGCGATCCCAGGATGACGCTCGATCGGATGCGTCCTGTAGAATCCCCATCACCCGGCAGGTTACCCGCCGTGGCCCAATCTGTAGGTCGACCCTGTCGCCTACCAACACATTCCACTCGGCTGCCAGCTTCCGTCCCAGGAGCACAGTCTCCAGATCGAGCACTATCTCCAACTGGCTTTCTGTTAGCTGCTGACTGAGGCGAAACCCTCGTGAATTGACCTCGGCCAGGAGATCCAGCCCGAGTACTTGCACAGTCTGACCATGTCGGCCTTCGCTCATCCTGACCGCCGTTTGAAGAATCACTGGAGACGCAGACACGACACTCGGTACGTTCCGCACGGTGGTAATGAGTCGCTCGTCAAGCCCCAGTTCGCCTCCGGAAATCTCTAGCGTCGTCGGGCCTGCCACCGTCAGCACCGCCTGCTCGAACGAGCGCAGCACATCAACGTTGGCCGTCCGTACCGCCACGGAAGCCGACACGCCTAGGGCGACCCCCATGACAGTCAACAGAGTACGCAGCGGCCACTGCGTCACGTGCGCGGTGATAATCAGCAGAAAGGCTTTGATGAAGGACAGCATCAGCGGTCAGACGGACACAATGAGGAGCACGTGTCGTTCAGCCATTCACTCGTTGAAGACCACGCACATATGGGGTCTGATGAGCCCGTGCACATTCCGGTAGTTTCGTTTACACACTTTCCTTCCTCTGTTAAACTCATGTTCGAGCTTCAAAGAGGAGCACAGGATGGCGAAAAACAGAGGCAATACCGCACTTCAACTTGAACGGACCGGGTACAGCCACAAACCGGCGCCGCACATCAGTCCCCGCCAACGCGAAATCATGCAGATGATCGCAATGGGTCATACCAATCGAGAGATTGCCGCGTCGCTGGATATCAGCGTCCGCACGGTCGAAGTCCACCGCTTCAACCTGATGCGCCGACTCAACGTCAGGAACGTCGCCCAACTCCTGCGTCAAGCGCTGCAACAGGGATTACTTCCTCGTAATTTTGGTGTGAAGTAACCTCACAACTCTCTCACTTTTCCCCGACAGTCTGCGATGGAGCTGTACCCCTTCTTCTCCAAGATCGAGGCTAGTTCCCTTTCCAGTCGGCCGAACACATCCAGCCCTTCCTCCACCAATACCGTGCCAATCTGGACTACAGAAGCGCCGCACAAGAAGTGCTCGAACGCATCGACCCCATCGACGACGCCACCGGTGCCGATGATCGGAATCCTCCCCTGAAAGAGTTTGTAGAATGCGCGGACATTCGCCAGCGCAACTGGCTTGATGAGCGTGCCACCCAATCCGCCGAATCCCCCTTTGGGCTTGATGACGACGGCTTCGCGTTCCGGATCGACGACCAGCCCGTTACCCACCGAATTAATCATGTTGAGAAAATCGACTTCGCAGCGCCCGATCACTTTGCCCATCACCTCAAGATGCACCGGATCGAAGTAGGGTGGAAGCTTCACTCCCAGCGGGACCGTAATGGCTTTGCGCACCCGCTTGAGTAATCTCTCGGATGCCTCCGGATCGTAGCCGATCTGAGGCTTGCCGGGAATATTCGGACAAGACAGATTCACTTCGATGAGGTCTGGTTTGGCGAAATTGATCGTGGTCGCGATGGTCGGGAAGTCATTTTCACAGAGTCCTGCCACACTCGCGATCACCGGCTTCCCGAATTGCTTCAAATCGGGAATCAGCTCGGCGTAGGCCTTGTAGCCAAGATTGGGCAACCCCATGGAATTAATTGATCCTCCGGGAAATCCATAGTAGCGCGGCTCGGGATTTCCTTGGCGCGCTTCGACCGTCATGGACTTGGTGACGATCGCCCCGGCGCGCGATTTCCCAAGCGCCACGAGTTCGTCACGAGTCACACAGAGCGCCCCAGCGGCGTTCATGAAGCAGCTGGGAAACGTCACGCCGGCAATAGTCGTCGACAGATCCGTCATGAGACCACCAGATCGGGCTCCCGCTCGGTTCGTGCGACGAGCCGGCCATCCTGCATCGTCCATGTGTAGTCGGCTGTTTGCGCCGCATGCGCGCTGTGGGTGACCAGCAACACGGTCTGCTCTCCCCCCTTCGCCAAAGTCCTGATGAGCGCCATGATGTCTGCTCCCTGATGCGAGTCGATGTTCCCCGTCGGCTCGTCCGCCAGCAAGAGGCGCGGTCGATGCACCAATGCCCTCGCGATCGCCACACGCTGCTGTTCGCCGCCGGAGAGCTCGCCTGGCCGATGATTCCGCCGATGGATCATCTTGACCATTTCTAAAACCTCGTCGACCCGCATGGTCACGTCGCGTCCACCGTCACCACGCAGCATCAACGGAAGCGCGATATTCTCCTCTGCCGTGAGCCCATGGATCAGATGAAACGCTTGAAACACAATACCGATAGTCTCACGCCTGATCTTCGTCCATTCATGGCTGGTCAAGTTTCGAGTGGACTGCCCATCGAGCAGAATGTTTCCTGATGTGGGTAGGTCCAAGCCTGCGATGAGATTTAAGAGTGTGCTTTTCCCGCACCCGCTTGGCCCTACAAACGCGCAAAACTCTCCCTGCCGTATCTCCAGATTCACATCGTGCAACGCGACCACGGTGGCCTCGCCATGCGAATAGGTTTTTGAAAGCTGTTTCAGCGTAACCATGAGAGGAACTCACGGATCTGTAGGCCAACCAGATGTGCCGCGTCTATCATCGCTCAACCACATTCGTATAACACAACCATTGAGAAGGCGACAACCTTGACAGAATACGGTCATTCACCATAAAGAGACCCCCGAGCCCTCTACCATTCACAGGACTTGTCCTTGCTGACCACACTCTTCCAATCTTTACCAGGATTCATGCGCCAGGCGATCCGGTTCCTGATACCGGTAGATTGTGCGGCCTATGGCTCGCCACTGATCGATGACCCGATCCCCCTCTTCTGCGCCAGCTGCTGGGGGACCCTTTCATCGCTGACCCATTCTAACTGCGCCCGTTGCGACCGCCCCTTTGCCTCACCGGTCGCGACAGCCCATAGCCCAAACCATGTCTGTCAGTCCTGTGCTGAGCACCCGCCCTCCTACACCAGAACCTGCACCCTCTATCCCTATCTTCTCTTCCACCTCTCCAAGACGCCATCTGCTTATTCAAATACAGAGGAAAGGTTGCGTTGGTTTCACCACTTGCCCGTCTCATGATCGACCGGCTTCCTTCACTCGATTCAGTGGATCTGATCATGCCCGTGCCTTTGCGCATTCAGCGTCTGTATGAGCGGGAGTTAAATCAGCCGCTGCTCCTCGCTGATCGAATCGGAGGTCACCTCGACACCCCCGTCTCCTATACCAATCCGATCCGGATCGCTGCGTCACCGACGCAGACCACGCTCTCTCGGAAAGGACGACTGAAGAATCTCCGCGATGCGTTTACCCTGCACCATCCTGCTTCGATCACAGGCAAACACATCCTGCTGATTGACAACGTGTTCATCACCGGCACCACGGTGAATGAATATGTGAAGACCGTGCTCAAAGTTGGATCGGGCAACGTGTTCGTGCTGATCTTGGGACAAACAGTGGATGCGAGTGCCGTCCTTGACCGAATCCATGCCCAGCAAACTCACCACATACTGGGACTGCTCGGAGGTTGATCCATGCCGATTTATGAGTACTTGTGTCAGGATTGCAGGAAGCACAGCTCCATCTTGGTCTTGAACCCTCGCAATCCTGTCCCAGCCAACTGCCAACATTGCGGTAGCTCCAAGATGGACCGCCTTCTGTCGCGATTTGCCGCTCCCAAATCAGAAGAGGCCCGGCTCGCATCACTGGCAGACCCCAGCAACCATGGCGGTCTGGATGAAAATGATCCGCAAAGCGTCGCCCGATTGATGAAGAAAATGGGTCAAGAGATGAGCGAAGAAGATGTGGGCGACGACGTGGAGGCCATGATGGATAAAGCCGGAGAAGATGGGGGAATACCAAACGGTACTGACAGTCTTTGACAGACATTGTCATATATTTTCACTTGACATTCCCCCAATGATCCCTAGAATACGCTCATTGCTGGGAGTTGTATGATCCTGCACAACACCGATAACAACAGGTGGCGCGATGGGGGCAGCCCCAAAGAGCGAATTGATGACGGTAACGGAAACCTGCCACTACCTGAAGATTACCCCGCGCACGCTTTATCGCTACTTACAGAGTCGGCAGATTCCCGCCTTCAAGCTTGGAACAGAATGGCGATTCGTACGTTCGGATCTGGAACAGTGGATCCGCGACCGAACCAGGACCGCCGTCAACTCCTAAACTAGGGTTTTGTTGATGTTTGCTGGCGAGTATCTATGCAAAGTTGACGAAAAGGGACGATTCATTGTCCCCTCACCCATTCGCGAACAGTTTGAAGCGGACGGCCAGGCCGTCGTATTCCTGAAGGGGTCGGAACAGTCTCTGCTGATCTACTCAACCAAGGAGTGGGGAAAGGTCCTTGAGCGGGCAAAGACCTCGCTGGACGAAGATCAGAGCCGCCTCTTTATGCACTTTGTGGTCTCCGATGCCGGCACCTCGGATATCGACAAAACCGGGCGCGTTCTGATTCCCGGACGGTTGCGAAAGATGGTGCCGGTCGACGAGGATCAGGAAGTCATTCTAGTCGGCCTCTATCACCGCATGGAAATTTGGAACCCCAGCGAGTGGCGCCGCTACATCTCCCGCACGGAAGATCGTTACGAACAAAACATAGCGAAAATTCTGAATCTTTTGTAGTTCGGCTCCATGCCATCCGGTCGAAGTCGCCCAAACTCCCGCTCGTCCAAACTTCCCGTTTGCGTCACCTCATACCGCCCGTTAGATGCTCAGAACCTCGCATCAACCCCGGCGAACTTTTGGCCCCCTGATTGTGCCGCCATTATGGTGCAACTCAAAAGATCCAAGCGAAGCGTCATCCTCCAGGGGCCACCGACGGCGTCAGCCGTGACCGCTGAACGGCTCTCGCTCACCTTGCCGATTCCTCCCAGCATCAACCATCAATATGCCACGGTGAATGGCCGCCGGCTCTTGTCCACTGCCGGGCGTGCCTACAAATCGCAGGTGGGGCAGCAACTCTGGGTCGCGCTTTCCCAATCGCCCGCCCGCGCCTTCTTGATGGATCGACTTCGATCAGGACCACTTGTCCTTTCCATTCGATTCTTCTTCACCTCTGCCCTACGACGCGATGTGGATGGCGGTCTCAAGATTGTTCAAGACGCGCTCTGTGAAGGCCTTGGACTCAACGACAATCGGATCTTCGAAACCCACCTCTACAAGAATGTCGACAAGACACATCCACGAATCGAGGTCTCTCTTTCCTTAGCTTCCACAGCCTCACCCCGATAGCCCTCCGGGATTGACCGGCTACAGTCTGCTCCCATTCCAACCGATAAATTGGCGAACAAATTGATCCCGCATGACGATTGACACGCTGGCGTGTCTCACTATACCATCAAGACGATGCCCCACCTACGAGGTTCAGATTGGGATGTATGTGGCGAAGCTTGACCCCTCATGGTTCCGTTCTCTCTTCCTCCGTCACTCATTCCTGCAACACAACTCACAGACCTGCAACACAACTCACAGATCGAAGAGCTGGTCCTGGCAGGAGTCAAGATCATCGAGATCAATCTCGAGCGAGGGACCGCTGCGCAACCTGCCAAAGCGTCGACTGCGCTCACCTCCGGGACCGAACCACTGTCTGAACAAGCCTCGATTGCTCCGTCGAAACGGACCAAGCCTTTGGTCCAGCTCTATGAAGAATAAGCCCAAGCGAAGCTGGCCAAGAAGCAACTGGATCGGGCCGTACACTCTGTGTTCTCGCCTCTTACCGAGACCGGAACGGTCAACCCTCAGCAAGCCTCCGAAGCGATCCAAGAAATCACCATCGTAACGAGGACGCTGGCGAACTCCACCCTCTTCATGGGTTGAGCCAATACCGGGCCAGCGATTCTGCCCTCAGCCAGCATTCTCTCACGACGTGCACACTGTCGCTGGTGTTGGGACAGACGCCCTAGTTTAATCCACTGGAACTTTAAGAGCTGGCCACGAATGTCCTTCGTTCTCACATCCCTTCCCCACCCTTGTCCCAGCGCGAGCAGCAGCAGTTTCACATACATCCTCGACTCAGCGTTCATACGTTGGAGCGCCAAGGAGGATTTGAGACCGCCATACTGCATCTCATTGGAGACCACCACGCCTATCTCGACGGCAGCGGCTACCCCATGGAAACCCGCGGCGAATTCACCTCGGACCAGACGCGTATCCACATGATCGCGGATAAATACGATGAGTTGATTGCTGGAATCGGCGGAGCTTCTTCCCCTCTCCCCGCACCAGGCACTTCAACGACTATACCAAGAGACGCAGCAGGGTACGTTCGATCAGAATATCCTGTCACAATTCATCAAGGTGGTCGGTATTTATCACGTAATAGCTATGTGCGACTTAACACGAAAGACTAGCGGTGGCGACAGACCTCAACCCCACCAAGCTACACCAACCTGTTATGACAATTACCCACAAACCAGGAGGCGCCGGATATCCCACACCAATTATTGTCGACCTCGCCCACCAAGAAAGCCAACCGCAGGAGCGAGTCATCGAGACCACTCTCGACACCACGGGCGGCTTCGCTCCCTTCCACTCATCACGCACAGCGTAGCCTGAGCACCATACTTCATACAACCATAGCCATGTTGATTAGAATGAGGAGGATGAGAACGAGTCTACGCGTCGTCCGCTATTCGTACCGTAGCGCATCAATGGGATTCAGCCGAGAGGCCTTGTTTGCTGGATATAGCCCAAAAAAAAGCCCGACTGACAAGGAGAAGAAGAAGGCCACAGCCACGGTATTTCCAGAAATGATGGTCGGCCAACCCGCGATCACCGTCGTCAACTGAGCCCCAAGAACCCCGAATAGAATGCCGATACAGCCGCCGACAAAACTCAACGTCATGGCTTCGATCAGAAACTGCATCAGAATATGCCGCCGCTTGGCCCCCACCGCCATCCGCACGCCGATTTCTCTCGTTCGTTCCGTCACTGACACCAAGAGAATATTCATAATGCCAATCCCGCCGACCAGGAGCGAGACAGACGCGATGGCAAACAACATAACAGTCAGCGTCTCGCTCGTACCTTCTAGCACTTCTCCGATATCGACTTGCGTGAGGATTGTAAAATCATCATCTTGATGAGGCTGCAACCGATGCCGCTGCCTAAGGGTCTCGCGGATCTGGTCTACTGCAGGCACTAAATCCTCCAAGCGTTCCGTCGATGCAAACAAGGCCCCAACAGAGCCGAGGAATTGCGCGCCATAAACCTTTCGCTCAGCGGTTCTGAATGGAATTAAAATGATGTCATCTTGATCTGATCCCCGGACCGACAGTCCTTTCGGAGCCAGTACGCCAATGACATGGAACGGAACGTTTTTAATGCGGATCACCGCCCCGACCGGTTCCTCCCCAGCATCAAACAGGTTCTCAACAATGGTCTGTCCGACCAAAGCCACACGAGCAGCGGTGTCCACATCTTGCTGCGTGAAAGGCCCTCCACTGGTAAATGACCAGTTTCGGATCGTCAAATAGCTTGGAGAGATGCCGTTGATAGTCCCGTTCCAGTTATTGTTCCCATTGATGATCTGCATGACATCACGCTTTGCCCAACCCGTGTCGCGCAACAGCGGAATACGTTTCTTCAGGTCGACGCCATCCGACATCGTCAGCGTCACCGCGCCTCCATGCCCCCCACGGACTCCACCGACCGACGTGGAACCCGGTAGAATGATAATAACGTTGGTGCCTATACTGGCCACACGCTGAGCTACTGCTGCCTTGGCCCCCTCTCCAATGCTCACCATCGCGATCACCGCACCGACTCCAATCACAATCCCCAGCATGGTCAGGCCGGCTCTGAGCCGATTCCGGGCGAGAATCCGAATTGCCGTCAACACAGTAAGTAGAATAAAGGTTGGCATCAGGCTTCCGTAGGCTACAGCGATACCCCCGGTTTTGTGTTGCGATCAGTCAAGACATGGCCATCCTTGATCACCACTTCACGCTCGGCATAGGCTGCAATATCTGCTTCATGGGTGATAAGAATAATCGTAAGACCCTGCTCTTTGTTCAACCGGTCGAGAATCGTCATTATTTCGCGACTCGATTCGGTATCCAGATTGCCGGTGGGCTCGTCGGCCAAGAGCAGGGACGGCGAGGTCACCAACGCCCTGGCTATGGCCACCCGTTGCTGCTGTCCCCCCGAGAGTTGCGTGGGATAGTGCTGCTCCCGTCCTTGAAGCCCCACACGGCCCAGCGTCGTCGTGGCCAGAGCACACTGTTCCCGCAAGGGCAGTCCGCGATAAAAGAGAGGCAATTGCGTATTCTCCAGCGCACTGGTCCGCGGAATCAGATTGAAGCTTTGGAACACAAACCCGATCTGCTGGTTTCTGATGTCGGCCAATTGGTCGGCCCGTAGCGCAGCCACGTCAATACCGTTCAGCCAATAGCGTCCTCTGGTCGGTTGATCCAAACAACCCAGGATATTCATGAGGGTCGACTTCCCCGAACCCGATGAACCTATAATCGCGACGAACTCGCCCTCCTCGATTTTAAGATCCAGCCCACGGAGAGCCTGGACCTCAACATCACCAAGACGATAGATCTTCCAGATGTCTTCGCAACGAATGAGCGGAGGCATTAGATGTGGGCCTGCATCGTTACCCCTGACATATCTATGGGCAGGCAACGGAGGCCACGATTACTGCCCCTGCTGTCACCTGACCCTGCCCAAAAAAATCTCTACGACCCGCGATTTCGAGACAAGCGGCGCTGACCTCTGCCAAACCCAGGCGGCAAATCGCTCGCCCGTCGCTCGCCGCGCAGTGTATCAACCCCCACTACTACCATGTCCCCCTCGGCCAACGGACCGGCCACGACTTCGGTCGAGACCCCATCGGAGATTCCCGTCTGAATAATCATCGGCTCCAGATCGCCAGACTCCCCCAGCTTCCAAATCTTTCTTGCTTGTCCGCCGGAATCCACAGGACCGACCACTGGTTTGCCTCCAACCGAACGCTCTTCGGCCATTACTGATTTTCCTTCACTGGTGAGACCTTCGGCTCGATCGTTTTGCGGTGGGTTGAACCGCAAGGCGGCATTTGGCACTTTCAAGACTTGATCCTTCTGTGCCACGATAATGGAGACATTGGCCGTCATGCCTGGCTTGAGTCGGAGGCCCTGATTGTTCACCGCGACGACCACATTGTAGGTCACGACATTTTGCACATTGATCGGCGCTAATCGGACCTGTCGAATCGTCCCCGCAAATCGCACCCCTGGGTAGGCATCCACCGTGAAGATCGCTTCCATGCCCTCGGTCATGCCGCCGATGTCTGATTCGCTCACATTCGTATCAACCTGCATTTCCGTCAGGTCGAGGGCGATCAGAAAGAGGTTCGGCGTGGCAAAGCTGGCTGCCACCGTCTGACCGACTTCCACGTTGCGCGCCATCACAATGCCGTCGACCGGCGATCGGATCTCGGTGTATTTCAATTCCAGCTCAGCAAAATTTAACGCCGCCTCCGCCTGTTTCACCTGTGCTTCAACCACCTTCACTTGCGCTTCCGCGCTTTGATAATTCGTGAGCGCGACATCTACATCGTTCTGTGAGACAAACTGCTGAGCCACCAGTGATTGAACACGGTCGAGTTCTCGCTTGCGCTGAGCCAGATCCGTCTTGGCTCTGGCCACGTTCGACCGCGCCATTTCAAGGTTGCTGGCGGCTTGATCACGGCGAGCCTTGAAAGGCTCGGGTTCAATGACCGCCACCATGTCCCCGGCTTTTACTCGCGAGTTGAAATCCGCGTGAAGACTCTTTATCATCCCCGAGACTTGGGTACCCACCTGCACCGAGACGACAGGATTAATCGTCCCAGTTGCGCTCACGATAGAGACGACTGCGCCGCGATCCACTCCACCCGTTCGGTACCGGATCGGTGCCTGACGTTCCCCATTGAAGAACACATAGCCACCAATGGCCAGTCCGATGCCAACCACTCCAAGGATTAATCCAAGACGTCGCATGCGCCTATCCTACAAATTGTTCACGATTATGGTCCATTCTATCAGGAAGCACCAGGCGATTCACCCTAAGTCAAGCCACAATAAACATGTCCTCTTTCTTCTACCGAAGACATCTCCGGGTTTATGTGATAGCCGCTCCCGCCTGTGGACTTCGCTCCTACAGTAGACGCTGGCGCCACGAATGAGCCGTCCTCGGCGTGACCGCAGCCGCCATCACGAACTTGAACTCGAGCACGAGCAGGCCAAACAGACGATCCTGGGGTGTGCTCCGCAGGGTACCCCTCCACGCTCGCATCCCCAGCCCATGGCTTTGACTCCAGCGTGAAGCTGAGAGAGCGGTCCCTGCTACGCCAGGGTGCGGGTCGTCGTGAGGCCGAGGAGGCGGCACCGCTTACGGTGCGCGGGACGGGGTCGAGGCCGAGTAGCGGTCGGTACCGCGTTGGTTGTACTGCGGCAGAATAGGCCTCGAGAAAGCGATGCGCCGCCTCCAGGGTGCGATCTCCGCCAGGCGTCGCTCACACGGACTCGGGGACATCTACCCCCGCCCGTTGCTCCTCAACCGTCGCCTCTCCCGACGATTGATCGGTCCTAGGCTGGTCCGTAGAGACGGCCGGCGGGAGCTCATCTCGCGTGACGGAGCGCCCCACGCAGAGTAGAGCAGTGTTATGCTTAGTGTTTCACCCTGTATCATGCCGTTGTATTTTCCCACTTTCGAGCGTAGGGTTCTGGTACAGCAGGAAACAGTAAGACACACTAGGATAGCGCAGCCACTTGACAATTACTTGACAGTCAGACGCCAGGGGGAGGGTGAGTCCGCTCACCCTGGTTATATCGGCTGTTGAAGAGGTTAGGAACCACGCCCCGGGGCTACGTGAGCCCTCTTTTCCCTGGCCTCGTAGAAGGCGGCCTACTATGCGATCTGCGGTTATCGTTGTGCTCTGCCTCACCCTACTGGCCTGTTCCAACCAGGCCGTCTATAATACCATTCATACAGACGGCTCCTTGACTCCTCCGCCGGTGAATGAGCCTCTCCGACTTGCCGTGTGGGGGGAATCAAGTATAGTGGGACCGGCCACCACCTGGCTGCAAAAGCGCGGAGCGACGGTGATAGAGCGGAGTCGCCTCAATCAACTGCTCACCGAGCAACAGGTACAACTGCGCTACACGGTTGATCGTGAGGCGAATCTCCTTAGGCTCGGCAAACTGGCTGGCGTTTCAGTTCTGGTCTTTGCGGACGGGAACGCCATTCCCGGCCATGCGAGCGTTTCCGTGCGTGCGGTGGATGTGGAGACAGCGGTCGTCCTGTGGAGTGGGAGCGCACAGTATATCGGCCCGCTCGCCTCTGTGAACTACGCGTTGGAAGGGCTCACCTGCGAGGCACTCGCCACGGCGTGGGGCTATCGGTATCCAGGGCTGCACAAGATCCCTGATTCGCAGCATTGTCGGACGCCATGACGGTGACATGCTGAACAACAGCCCTAGTGTCGGACTGTTCATCTCACGTGACGCCGCTCGTCCACGCGGGCGATGGGCCTCTTCCTTCAGCCGAGGACTGCATGAGGAGCGGACCATAATCAGATCCACAAAAAGTTGTAGAGGTTAACCAACACGCTCGCCCGCGGCTGGCTCGTAGAAGGAAATTTAAGAACTGCGGTCCGACGAATGGCTAGTTGTCCAAGCTTCTTGCCCGCCTGACCAGCGATAAACGCCACATAGCAATTTTATGCCATCATGATGTCGATCCTCTAAAACTCGCTGAAGCCATCTGGATGGGCAAGTATCGAGCTGCTCGGATCAAACAGGTCGTGAAGGAGCGGGATTGGCTGACTGCGACGCGCAAGTAAACCAGCCGGCGTGAGAGGTAGCGCACGCACAGCAGTGATAAGTTGACGCTCACCCCCGCAGAGCAGAAACGGGTGATGGGTCAATTCTCACGGCAATTGCGGATTGACTCCCTCAACAGCCAACTACATCGTGAAGCTCTCGATAGAGCCGTTCTCCCACGGACTGCCTGGGGTAATAAACAAGGTCTGGGCGCCCACGTGAGTGAGCGTTGCCTCGCACAGCAGTGATGCACGGTCTGCCGTCGGCTTGCTGGGCTTAGAAGTTTCCCTCGGCGGCCTCTTTCAGGATCAATGTATCGAGAGTGAGCTCGGCTACGGCCCGCTTCAAGCGACTATTCTCTCGCTCCAGTTCTTTGAGGCGTTTGGCCTGATCGACTTTGAGCCCGCCGTAATCACTGCGCCAGCGGTAATACGCGTGTTCGGTGATGCCGAGCGTTCGACAGACTTGGGCACCAGATTGTCCTTTGCTCAGGGCAACCTTGTCTTCGCGCAATTTGACCAGAATCTGTTCAACGGTGTGACGACGACGTGGCATACGGCCCTCCTTTCGGCCCGACCCTCACAGACAGGGTAGACCCGTTTAAGGGGGCTAGGTCAATTACCATTGCCTGATTGAGGTCCGTCTTGTAGGCGACATCGAAGGTGAGATGAAAGGGAACGGCCCGTGCATAGGTAGTACCTCCGTGGCCTGGTATCTACCGCTGGGTGCTCGATAAGTAACTATAATGAAGACGCATTACACTAGTTAGGCTCTAGGAGAAATCGGATCGCAGCAAGGAAGGAAAGAAATATGAACTACCCGGGAAGGAACCGTTCCAGGAACGTGGTGGAGACGTGACCCTTTTGGAAGTCGGGGTCATCGAGGATTCGGCGGTAAAGTGGGATGGTGGTCTTGATACCTTCGATTACGAATTCGTCGAGAGCGCGCCTCATGCGGGCCATGGATTCTTGGCGATCGCGCCCATGGGTAATCAGCTTTGCGATCATCGAGTCATAGTGCGGGACAACGATCGCGCCGGACTCCATGGCTGAATCGACTCGGACTCCGAAGCCTCCCGGAGCGCTGTACTTGGTGATCTGGCCAGGCGATGGTATGAACTTCTCCGGGTCCTCCGCATTAATCCGGCATTCCATACTATGGCCGTTGAGCACGACGTCCTGCTGTCTGATCGAGAGCGGATGGCCTGCCGCCATGCGAATCTGTTCCTTGATCAAGTCGATGCCGGTAACCATTTCGGTAATCGGGTGCTCAACCTGGATGCGCGTGTTTACTTCCATGAAAAAGAAGTTGCGATCTTTATCGAGCAGAAATTCGACGGTGCCGACGTTTCGGTAGTGCGCGGCTTTGACGGCCTCAACAGCGACTCGTCCAATCTCCCGGCGGAGCTTCTCATCGACTGCCGGCGAAGGTGTTTCTTCTACCAGCTTCTGATGCCGTCGTTGAATTGAGCAATCCCGTTCGCCGAGATGAATGACATGGCCACGATGGTCGGCCAAGATTTGGACTTCGATATGACGCGGTTCCAGGAAGTAGCGTTCGAGATAGACGCCTCCATTGCCAAAGGTCGATTTGGCTTCGGCTTGGGCGGCCTGAAAGGCCCTGCTCAGGTCTTCGGCTTTGTTCACGACGCGCATGCCACGTCCCCCGCCTCCGGCTGTGGCCTTGATGATGACGGGGAAGCTGACTTTCTGCGCGGCCTGCATCGCATCTTCTTCACTCCGCAATTCGCCAGGGCTGCCTGGCGTCACTGGGAGTCCTCGCTTTGCAACGATCTCGCGGGCCTTCGCTTTATCCCCCATCATGGCGATATTCTCAGAGGTGGGGCCAATGAATTTGATGCCGATGGATTCGCAGACTTCGGCGAAGTGGGCGTTCTCAGATAAGAATCCGTAGCCGGGGTGAACGGCGCCAGCGCCGGTGATTTCCGCGGCGCTCAGGACGTTCGGAATATTGCGGTAACTCAACACGGATTCCGGCGGACCGACACACACCTTTTCGTCGGCGGCGCGTACGTGCAAGCTGGCGGCATCCGCTTCCGAATGGATCGCGACGGTCTTGATGCCAAGTTCCTTGCATGCTCGGATCACCCGCAGTGCGATTTCTCCGCGATTGGCAATGAGGACTTTTTTGAACACGTCTCAGCTCCGATGCGATGGCGAGAACTGCCTATGGAGTGGCTTTGGGATCGATCAGGAAGAGCGCCTGGCCGTACTCAACCGACTTAGTGCTTTCCGCCAAAATCTTCACGATGCGCCCATCCATTTCGGACTCGATTTCGTTCATGAGCTTCATCGCTTCAACGATGCACAGTACCTGACCTTTTTTCACGAAGTCGCCTTCTTCCACATAGGGGTCGGCATCCGGTGACGGAGATCGGTAGAAGGTGCCGACGATGGGCGAGGTGATGGTCACTAAACCAACGACCTCTTCCGCCGACGAGCCTGTGATTGTAGCGGGATATGAGGTTTGTTGAGGGGTGCTCGGAACGGATCCCTGCACCGAGACCGTGACGGGCTTGATACCGACCTCATGGCGAACACGGATACGCACGCCTTGCCGCTCAAGTTCCAACTCAGTCAAATTGTTTCGGCGAAGCAGATCGATGAGATCTTGGATCTGCTTGGTTTGACCACCCGTGAGCAATGTCTCCGGCGAAGGCCCGCCAAATGTTTTTGGCAGGATAATCGGACGAGTCCTTTTTTTTGAACGAGCGGATCGGCGTGTACTCACCGGACGCGCTCCACGTAGGATCTGGTGCGAGTGTCGATCTTGATCACGGTGCCGACTTCCAAATAAAGGGGTACTTTGACCATCGCTCCTGTTTCCACAATCGCCGGCTTCGTCCCTCCAGACGCGGTGTCGCCCCGTACTCCTGGTTCCGCATCGACGACCTTGAGCTCAATGAAGATCGGCAGCTCGACGGCAATCGGTCGATGCTCGTATATGAGGATCTTCGCGATCATGTTTTCTTTCAAGAGATCCGCATTCTCTCCGAGCTGGCTCTTCTCAAAGGTCAACTGCTCGTAGGTCTCTGTGTCCATAAACGTGTAGGAGTCGACAGTGGTGTAGAGGAACTGCATTTCACGCTCTTCCAGGTCCGGTTCTTCGAAGCGTTCCCCAGATCTGAAGGTCCGGTCCAGCACATTCCCTGAGATAAAACTTTTCAGCTTGGTGCGGACGAACGCCCCGCCCTTCCCCGGCTTCACATGCTGAAACTCGACGACATAGAACGGTTCGCCTTTCATCATCAGGCGAACCCCATTGCGAAAATTAACGGTCGAAAACACCCTGCACTCCCTTCAATCAAGAAATCGAAAGCGCTGTCGAGGTTGTCAATGCTTGCGTGTCCCAGTGCCACGCGTCGAGCTGGTCGGCGGGGCTGAGGACTTCGATTCACGTGAGGACAAATGCTCGCACAGTCCTCTTAGCGCCAACAGATAGCTTGTCGGGCCAAATCCGGAAATTTTCCCCAGGGCTATTCCTGAGACATACGAATGCCGACGAAATTCCTCGCGCTGGTGGATATTCGACAGATGCACCTCGATGGTTGGCAGATTGATGGCTGCCAGAGCGTCTCGTATCGCTACGCTGGTATGGGTGTAGGCTGCAGGATTGATGATGATGCCTTGGTAGCCGCTGCATGCCTCTTGAATCCAGGTTACCAACTCCCCTTCAAAATTCGACTGGCGGATATCCAGTTCCACTCCCAGTTCGTCGCTGAGCTTCGAGAGGGACGCATCGATTGTGTCGAGTGTGGCCGTCCCATAAATGGATTCCTCACGGCTCCCCAGGAGGTTGAGATTAGGCCCATGCAGGATTAACACACGCAGCATGTCACGTACGAGCCGCCTCCGACGAGATCTCAGTCTCACTCACCGACACAACACAAGCGGCGGCATTCTAGCAGTCCTGTCTAAGTGGGTCAAACTATTGAACTACTTAGGAAGTTGGAGTACTTGATTCGGAAGAAAAATCTCGGTCTCGTCGACGCGCCTGTATCGAGGTGAGCCACTGTCTGAGCTGTGTCACCGTGGTACTCCTGTGCTCATCAGACGTCGAGGCCACAGTGGTTGTGATCGGAACGAGGTCTCCTAGGGGGGACTGGATGACGGTCACGGGTCGTTCCTCTGCATCAAGGGCAGCCGTTTCTGACTTAGCGATGCTTGTTTGAGCAGTCTCTAAGGGAGGTGCAGAAGCCACGGGAGCCGGTTTGCCGGATTTTTTTGTCCATAACGGCTTTGGTGGTTCCGCTGAACCCGGAGCGACCGGTGCGCCGAGCGTTGCGCGAAGTGACAGGGCTTCTTGGTCCTGAGGGTTGACGGCAAGGATGACATTGCAGGACCGCAGTGCCGCGTCTTTGGCTCCCTGCGCGACATAGATTTTGGCTAACGTTCGATGAGCGCGAAGATTTTCAGGGCTCAATTTCACCGCTTCTTCCAGAATGGCTTTTGCCTTGACCGGCTGGTCCGTCTGGCCATAGGTCCGACCCAGCGCAACCATCGCCGTGATAAAGCTCGGATAGGTTTTCAGTCCGTCTTCAAGGACGACCGCCGCCTCTACCCACATGCTGGCTTTCCCGTATTCTTCAGCCAGGGGAATAAAGGCTTTCGAACCCGGCTCTTTAGCTATAAGATCAAGGCCAAACAATCGATCTCGACCGCGTTGCCTGCTTTGTTAAAGCCTGAAGCCATGGAATGAATTACTCCACTACGGTTGCGGAATGATGTTGTGCTGAGCGCAGACTCTGCACCGCCATCAGGATTTCATCGGCGAGCCGGCGTTTCGGCATCAGACCAAATTCTTTCTGCTGGCCGGTGCGCGAGAGAATGACCACAGCGTTGTTATCGCTGCCGAACCCAGCGCCCTGTTTTGTCACGTCGTTCGCGACGATCAAGTCAAGTCCCTTCCCTATAAGTTTGTCCTTCGCGTATGAAACCAGGTGTTCGGTTTCTGCCGCGAATCCGATCAGGACTTGGGATGTTCGTTGAGCGGACAGCATTGCAAGAATGTCCGGGGTTGTTTCAAGATCGAGAGGGAATACCGTCTGGCCCTGCCTCTTGAGTTTCTGAGCCGCTTGTTCTTTCGGGCGAACGTCAGCGATGGCGGCGGCCATAATCACGACCGTGGCCGATGCAAAATGTTGGCAGAGTGCGTCGGCCATCTCTTTCGCCGTTGTCACGGAGACCACCTCGATTCCCGGTGGAGGAGTAAGAGCGGTCGGACCCGTGACGAGCACAACGTCGGCCCCTCGATCGCGGGCTGCTTCCGCAATCGCATACCCCATCTTGCCTGACGAACGATTGGAGATAAAACGAACAGGATCGATCGCTTCCTGCGTGGGGCCGGCAGACACGAGCACCCGCTGTCCTCGCCAATCGTCTTGTGGAATCAGAGCCGTCTGCACCGTTTCCAGTATTCTCGCCTCTGAGGCGAATCGACCCTGCGCGACCTGTCCTGAAGCCAGTGGACCCTCTTCAGGGTCAAGGATAACGGTGCCGCGTGCCCGCAGGGTTCTTACATGTTCGACAACGGTGGGATGCGCCCACATTGCGCCATCCATCGCCGGGGCAATGATCAAGGGGCATCGGGTGGTAAGCAGTATGGTGGAGAGGACATCATCCGCCAGACCGACGACCGCCTTCGCCAAAAAATTCGCCGTAGCCGGCGCGACGATGATGGCATTGGCCTGTTCGGGAATGGAGAGGTGTTTCATCTCCTGGTGAAACTCGAAGAGATCCGTGGTGACTCGTTCTCCAGACAGCACCTCAAATGTCAACGGTGTCACGAATTTCGTGGCTGCCTGCGTCATGACCACCGTGACTGAGGCACCTTCGCGCGTCAAGGACCGGAGCAGGCTCACCGATTTATAAGCGGCGATGCTTCCTGTAACCCCCAGTACGAGGCGCTTGCCGCGTAGGGTTGCTTGCGATCGGTCCAGTTCCAATGACTACTCCTCGGCTGGGGCAGCCGCCTGCTTGGCCGTGTCGTCCACGTACACGCTGAGTTCTTTTTTGATCTCACGGGCGTCTTCCCCGGTCATCATTGCGAGGCGTTCGGTCTCACCTTCTTCCCCGCGTTTGGCTTCTTTCATCCTATCCCGCGCCTCTATCCCCGTCAGGTAGGTGATCTTGCCACGTAATACTTCAGAGAGTGCGGCGGTGGTTTCTTTGGTAAAACGAGAGGGGCCGGTCGGTTTGGCTCCTTGGGTCAAATGTTTCGCTCGTTGGGCAGCGACGATCACCAACCGGTGGCGTGAATCAAATTCGTTGGGTGTGTACTGCGGCAGCAAACTTAGCATGTCAATCATGGTGGTCAGCGCTCCCTGCTATTTAGTGGTTGATGTGTCTCGATCAATCTGCATGGTATCTTTGTCGAGGATAAAATTCTGTTCGAACCAGTTCATGTCCAGCCGTTTAGTCTTGAGCCGCTCCGCGAGGAAGATGCTTTGCAGCTCGCGGAGAGACTGCGTCAGGTCGTCGTTGCGAACGATATAATTGTATTCGCGAAAGCTCCACACTTCTTCCTTCACTTTTTTCAAGCGGCGTAGGATCTCTTCCTGGGAGTCTGAGGCTCGGCTTTGGAGACGTGTGTGCAGTGTATCCATTGAGGGGGGCAGGATGAAGATATAGACCATGTCTTCAAATTTCTTCTTGATCTGGAGCGCACCCTGCACATCGATCTCCAGCAGGACGTCGATCCCCTGCTCCATCTTGTCCATTAACACTTTGCGAGGGGTTCCGTACCAGTTGCCATAGACGTGCGCGTATTCCATGAATTCATTGCGCGCGACCATGTCCTGGAACACTTTGTCCTCTATAAAGAAGTACTCGCGTCCGCTTTCTTCCCCGGACCGCGGTTTTCTGGTGGTGTAGGACACGGAATGCCAGAGTCCTGGCGCGGATGTCGCGATCTGTTTACACAGAGTCGTTTTGCCTGTTCCGGAGGGGGCCGAAATAATAAAGAGGATCCCTCGACGCTCAGGGATATGGTGGTCCTCTGCAGGACCAGACGGGAGGCTGCTTGTGGTCATCGTAGTGGTCATTCCACGTTCTGTATCTGTTCCCGAATGCGCTCGAGTTCGGCCTTCATTTGGACCACAACCGCCGTGATCGAGGCATCGTTGGCTTTCGATCCAATGGTATTGACCTCCCGACCCATTTCCTGGAGGAGGAAATCCAACGTCTTTCCGACCGACTCACTGCTCCGTACCGTATGCTGAAACTGTACCATATGCGCGTCCAATCTGACCAATTCTTCTGTAATGTCGCACCGAACTGCATAGAGGGCCAGTTCCTGATGGAGTCGAGGTAGGTCCGGGATTAAGCCGCCCAGCAGCTTTTCCACCCGAGCCTTCATCCGAGCAAATGTCTCCTGCCCCACAACAGGTGCTCGTCCTGCCACCTGCCCCTTCAACCCCTGGAGCGTATCGATACGACCCAGGATGTCATGGGCAAGGAGCGCTCCTTCCTTTGCCCGCATCTTGGCCAGATCTCGCAACGCCAGCAGACCGAGCTTTTCCACAAGCTTCGTGAGCTTCGGATCATCCACCGGCTGCTCCGAGAGGGCAATGATATCGCGAAACCCTGCAACGAGTCCGATGTCAATGGAGCCCCCAAACTTTAAGGTGCGTTGGAGAGTACGAAGGGCATGATGGTACTGTTTCGCCAACCCAGCGTCAAGTTGGAGGGTGCGTGTGCCTCCTCGTCCTCCTTGCAAGAGCACCATCAGATCTACGCGACCCCGAGCGCAGTGTTGTTGAATGGCCTTCTTAAATGACTCCTCGAGGTAGCCCATCGACTTTGGCAAGCGGATGGATATCTCCAGAAACCGGTGGTTCACAGAGCGGACTTCTATGGTGACTGAGCCCCCAAGCCAGGTGCCCTGTCGCCTGCCAAATCCTGTCATGCTCTTGATCATCGCCAGTGTTTTCCTTTCCAATGACATAGCTCGTACAACGCGCAGCTTCCGCACGTCGGTATGCGAGCCAGGCAGACATACCGCCCATGGAGTAACAGACGCTGTGAAATATCGGTCCATTGGTCTTGGGAAAATGTGCGCTTAAGATCGCTTTCAATCCTCTCGGGATCGTCCGAGCGCGTCAGGTCTAATCGGCTGGCCACGCGTTTCACATGGGTGTCGACCACGACAGCCGGTTTGTTGAAGGCAGTACCCATGATGACGTTGGCGGTCTTGCGTCCGACTCCTGGAATCGATGTCAATTCCTCCATGGTCGATGGAACCTGGTCATGGAATCGTTCGGCGATTGCTCGCCCGCATTCCAATAAGTGTTTGGCTTTGTTCTTATAGAATCCGGTCGACTTGATCAGTTGTTCCAGTTCTCCGGGCTTTGCCTGAACAAATTCGAGAGGGGTACGGTATCGTTTAAATAAGGCCGGCGTAACTTGATTCACACGTTGATCTGTGCATTGGGCAGAGAGGATTGTGGCAACAAGAAGTTCCCATGGAGAACGGTGGGCCAGCTCCATTTCTGCGGTCGGCATGGTCCGGTGCAGAATCGTAGCGATTCGAGATGTGCGATCAGCGACGTGTGGGAGGCAGTTTGTTCGAGACGTCATCGCGGCGGGACAATTGTGCAGCGGTTACGAGCGAGATGCAAGTGTAAGCACGCCGTCTTGGATCAGCGAATGGACGGTCCCCGCGCGATCTTCCGTAAGCGACCGAACGTATGCTTCCAGTTCGGCAAGGAGTGGACGCAATGTCGCCGGCTGGAGCGCAGAGATACCGATCGCGTGGTAGCGACGGGAGAGCGGCTCAATTTGATGGGTTGGCAGACGATCGCATTTATTGAAAACGAGCATGCGGGGAATATGGTCCAGCTTGAGTTCCTGGAGAATGGCGATGACAGCGGTAATTTGCACGTCGATATCGGCTGCGCTGGCGTCCACAACATGGAGCAGCAGGTCGGCCTCGTGCAATTCCTCCAATGTGGTGCGAAAAGCTCCGACCAGTTCTTTGGGGAGATCTCGGATAAATCCGACGGTATCAGTAATGATGACCTCACGGTCTTGCGGAAAGCGGAGTCGGCGGCTAGTGGTATCCAGTGTTTCAAAAACACGATTCTCTGCCGAGACGTGACTCTTAGTCAGCACGTTGAGGAGTGTGGATTTCCCGGCATTCGTGTATCCGACCAGGGACATGACCGGTAGACCATGTCGTTCCCGGCGTGCCCGGCGCTGGTCTTGGTGTCGGGCAAAGTGCGCGAGCTCCCGCTCAAGATGCGTGATCCGGTCTCGAATTCTCCGTCGATCGGTTTCCAGCTTTGTTTCGCCAGGACCCCTGGTCCCGATACCGCCGCCTAGTCGTGAGAGCTGAGTGCCTTTCCCGGACAGTCTAGGCAGTAGATAGCGCAATTGCGCCAATTCAACCTGCACCTTTCCTACCCGGCTGTGCGCCCGCCTGGCGAAAATATCGAGAATGAGCTGAGTGCGGTCGATCACCTTAATGTCGGTCATTTCCGTTATTGCCCGTGATTGGGACGGCGACAGTGTCTGGTCAAAGATCACCATATCCGCGCCCTGATGAAGCGTCTGTATCAGGACTTCTTTCAATTTTCCGCTCCCCAGCAGGTACCGTTGATGGCCATCCACCGTACGCTGCGCCATACGGTCGATTACAATCACCTTGGCTGAGGTTGCCAGCTCGGCGAGTTCGACGAGGCGATCCTCCTGCTCGGCGCGCCCTTGTGGAGAGGCGCTGACCAAAATCGCCGATTCAGTGTTGTCCCTGACGGCATGATGGGCACGTGCCAACTGCACCTCTACCTCCAGTTCCGCGATGAAGCTGTCGAATGGCATCGCGCACTGGTGGAACGGAGCGGCTTTGAGGATTTTACAGAGCTGGCCGGTCCCACTCGGCGGCAATAGATGTGCGAGGTACAGATTGCCCGGGTTCCCGTCCGGTGAAGTAGAGAGCGTGCCGAGCAGATCCAGGCGTAGATACGCGAGGTCCGTCAAGGACTCCTGACTCAGCGGTTGGTCGTGCAGTTGTGTCCTGATCAGCCGCAGCCCTCGTAATGAACGGGGGCCGGCACGGAACTTTGCTAAGGTTGTGGGAGACAGTGTGAGATCCGTTCCTACAATAATCTCTTGCACCAGGCCCCGGCGTGTCAACAGAACGGCAATGGGGCGATGAATGTCGAGTGTGAGCTGACACATCGTTTTGGCCAGCTCTGGAGAGAGGATCTTGTCTTGTGGCACACGGCGTCGGTACAGCCGTTCAACTGCCGCTACCTGGCTGGTGCGAAGTCCGGTGATCTGGCCATGGATTTCAGGAATGTGTGGTCTCCTTTAGTTAGACAGGTGCGTGTATGGACTCAATGTGAAGGGCCGGTTGAATATCAAGATCGCGAATTGATTGGAGATCTGTCAAGAGAGCGTGACGACCGGCAGACGCAATCATGGCCGCATTGTCTGTGCAGTAGGCCATAGGCGGCAATGCCAGACGGATATTTTCTCGTTCGGCTCGCTCTTTAAGTAGCGCACGCAACCGGGTGTTTGCAGAGACCCCTCCCACGACGGCGAGCGCGGAGAGTCCCGCTTGGGTAAGAGCTGCGAAAGCCTTTGCTACTAAGACCTGGACGATTGCTTCTTGATAGCCTGCAGCCAGTTCGGCAGTCTGCTCGGCTCGTACCGGAGTGTTCATGTCACGCAGTTTATAAAGTAAGGACGTTTTTAGACCGCTAAAGCTGAACTCCAGATTACTCTTTCGCGATTGGAAGCGTGGAAAAGAAATCAACGTGGGGTTGCCCTGCCGAGCGAGTCGGTCAATAGCCGGTCCTCCGGGGAACTCCAGTCCGAGCATCTGCGCTCCCTTGTCGAAAGCTTCGCCGGCAGCATCGTCTCGGGTGCAGCCGAGCAACGCGCAGCGCCCATCTGTCTCCCGCCGATACAGGTGGGTGTGGCCACCGGACACGACCAGGATGATACAAGGCAGTGGGAATGTCGGGTCGGCAATCCAGGCAGAGGCAATATGACCCTCCAGATGGTTGACGCCGATCAATCTAATGCCCAAGCCGTAGCTAAATGCTTTTGCGTAGTTCACCCCAACCAAGAGAGCTCCAGCCAATCCAGGGCCCCGAGTGACGGCAACTGCGCCAAGGTCATTCTTCAAGAGATGTGACTGAGCGAGTGCGTCGTTCACTACCATGTCGATCGTGCCAAGATGGGCACGGGCCGCCAGTTCAGGCACGACACCACCGAATTTCGCATGGACAGCTATTTGAGAGGAGATCACGTTCGAGAGTACCTGTCCCTCACTGTCGAGGACCGCAGCGGCCGTTTCGTCGCACGAAGATTCAATCCCAAGAATTGGGCGCGGTTGCCACCTGGCGCCGTTCAGGGATCTTGGCTCACAGGTTTGGAGCATTGGCTGTTACAGGCTGAGCATGATGTGGGCGAAACGATACGACCCCTGCAGCTGTTCACTGCAGGGGTCGCTGACAGTTGCATGGTGAGGGGGCGTTGTTATGACCATGAGTTGGTGGCTAGACGCCCGCCATCGCCTCCTGCTCGATAAAGGCGGGGGTGCCATCTCGCAGCACCACCTTGACCTTGCGACTCTCCTTGAAACGGCCCTTGATGAGCTCGTCGGAGAGCGGGTCACCGATGGCGCGCTGGATGGTCCGACGCATGGGTCTGGCACCATACAGGGGCTCATAGCCTTCTTTAATGAGCCACTGTTTGACTTCGTCGTCGACTTCGATCTCGATCCCCTTGTCCAGGAGACGGAGGTTCAACTCACGGAGAAGGATATCGAGGATCTCATAGAGGTGTTCCTTCTCCAGTCGATGGAAGATCACAACTTCGTCGATCCGGTTCAAGAACTCCGGGCTGAACGATTTGCGAAGCTCTCCCATGACTTCTTCTTTTTTCCGGCGCACCGCTTCGTCCTCCGTGCTTTGGAAGCCGAGGGAGACGCCTTTCTGCATCATCTTGGTGCCGATGTTGGACGTCATGATCACGACAGTGTTCTTGAAGTCTACCTTTCGACCGAGGCTGTCTGTGAGCACTCCGTCGTCCAACACTTGGAGTAAGACATTGAAGACGTCGGGATGCGCCTTTTCAATTTCATCGAATAGGACGACGGAATAGGGCCGACGGCGAACCTTCTCGGTCAGCTGGCCGCCTTCCTCGTATCCCACATAGCCCGGAGGGGCCCCAAACAGTCTGGAGCTGGTAAATTTCTCTTGATACTCGGACATATCGACCCGAATCAGCGCGTCTTCACTGTTGAAGAGAAACTCAGCCAACGTTCTGGCAAGTTCTGTCTTCCCCACGCCTGTCGGACCCAAGAAAACGAAGGAGCCGATGGGTTTTCGCGCTTCTTTTAAGCCCGCGCGTGAACGGCGAATGGCACGAGCGATCGCCGAAATCGCTTCATTCTGACCGATAACTCGTTTATGGAGAAATTCTTCCATGCGCAGCAGCTTATCGGATTCTTCTTCTTCAAGTTTGAAGAGCGGGATGCCGGTCATCTTGGAGACGACATACGCAACCTCTTCTTTGCCGATCATCGGCTTGTTCTTTTCCTGTTTCTTTTTCCATTCCCGTTTGGATTCGTCCAGGAGCTTGCGCAACCGCTCTTCTTCCTCGCGGTGGCGTACAGCTTCCTCGAAGTTCTGCATCGAGATCGAGAGCTCCTTTTCGCGCGACACGTTCTTAAGCTCTTGCTCCATTGCTTTCAACTCTGAAGGGAGTGCGTAGGTCTGTAGCTTCGCGCGCGATCCGGTTTCGTCGATCAAATCGATCGCTTTGTCGGGTAGGAACCGGTCGGAAATATACCGGTCTGACAATTTGACGGCTTCGATGATGGCGTCTTCCGTAATGTCAACGCCGTGATGTTCTTCGTAGCGGTCCCGTAACCCTTGAATGATAAGAATGGTTTCGTCGAGGTTGGGCGGCTGAACATGGATCGGTTGGAACCGTCGCTTCAACGCGCCGTCCTTTTCAATGTGCTTGCGGTACTCATCCAACGTCGTGGCCCCGATACACTGAATCTCGCCTCGTGAGAGCGCGGGCTTCAGCATGTTCGAGGCATCGATCGAGCCTTCGGCGGCACCGGCCCCGACCAGCGTATGGAGCTCATCAATAAAGATGATGATGTTGCCGGCTTGAACGATCTCCTTCATCACGACCTTTAGACGTTCTTCAAACTGGCCCCGGTATTTCGTGCCGGCTACCAGTGAGCCGAGATCTAAGGCAATGACCCGGCGGGAGAAAAGATTGTCCGGAACTTCCAACTGAACAATCCGTTGGGCCAGGCCTTCGACGATGGCCGTTTTTCCGACGCCGGATTCGCCGATGAGCACGGGGTTGTTCTTGCTTCTTCGGCTGAGGATCTGAAGCACCCGCTCAATCTCGTCGGCTCTTCCGATGACCGGGTCCAGTTGACCTTCTTGGGCAAGCTGAGTCAGGTCACGCCCGAATTCGTCAAGCGCCGGCGTGTTGCTCTTCCGGTCACGCTCACGCGGAGCGGACTTCCGGAGAAAAGTCACGGTCAATTGCCTCGCAGTCAGAAGATTGGCCCCCAAGCTGCGAAGTATTTTTCCGCCGATTCCCTCCTCTTCGCGGAGCAGACCTAAGAGGAGATGTTCGCTGCCGATATGGTTGTGACCCAGAAGGCGAGCTTCCTCAACCCCATATTCAATGACTTTCTTGACGCGCGGGCTGAACGGAATCTCGCCGAAAGTCATCGTGGTTCCCCCACCCGGCAGATTACGCTCGATTTCCAAGCGGATCTGCTCAGTTGAGAGACCCATCTTTTTTAAAATCATGAGGGCGATGCCGTCGGATTCGCGGAGGATAGCCAGAACAAGATGTTCCGTCCCAAGATAATCGTTCTGGTGTCGCTCGGCTTCCTCTCGTGCGAGGATGATGATCTTTCGACCTTTGTCCGTGAATCGTTCGAACATCCTGCCTCCTTATGGTGGATGAGAGTAACGGCCGCGTTCGAGCAAAACCCATGGAAAAACAGGCCCAATTCTAACTAGAGCTCTCTTCAGAGTCAAGGTTACGCATAAAAGTGGCGGCAGCATCAATCAGCGTCCCCTCAATAGCTTTGCTCCCAGTAAACGTGTTACGTCACTGCCGCACTCGCGTTGACATGAAAAGAACTGTCCCTATACAATTCCGAATCTTTTTTATAACCGGTACTTGATTCGAGTACCCATGAAAAACAAACGTGTCGGGATTCTCACCAAGCGGAAGTCCCCCGAAGTCAAGACCACACTGCAAGCGGTGGTGACCTGGCTCAGGGCTCGAAGCTTCGACGTGCTTCTCGATGCCACATCAGCAACGTTGCTCGGTGAAAAGGGTGGAGTTCAAAAAACGCAACTGGCCGGCAACGCCGACATGTTGCTCGTCTTAGGGGGTGACGGGACGATGCTCAATGCCGCGCGGTTGGCAGGAGGGCGAAGCATTCCGATCTTGGGCGTCAACATGGGGGGCCTCGGCTTTTTGACCGAGGTTCGACTGGAGAATCTGTATCCCTCGCTCGATCGAGTGTTCGCCAATGATTTTGTCCTTGACGAGCGGCTCATGCTAAAGACGCATGTCCATCGGTATGGAGAAACGGTTGCACAGGGTTTGGTGCTCAACGATGTGGTGATCAGCAAGGGCACCCTAGCCCGTATGATCGAATTGAAGATCGCCATTCAAGGACAGTTCGTGACCAATCTGCGAGGCGACGGCCTGATCGTCAGTTCTCCGACGGGGTCTACGGCCTATTCCATGTCGGCCGGCGGCCCTATTATTAATCCAGCCGTGGAATCGTTGATTCTGACACCAATCAGTCCGCATACGCTAACACATCGGCCATTGATCGTTCCGGGAAATGTTGCAATTGAAGTGGCGTTGACAAGCAAAGACGACGGGGCGATGGCCACGCTCGATGGACAAGTCGGTATTGCAATGGCGCAGGGTGATACGGCTGTGATTCACGCCTCAGATCACCGGACCAGGCTGATCCGGTTTCCGGAAAGTCACTACTACAATGTGCTGCGAGAAAAACTGAAATGGGGAGACGGCTGAGTTCTAGGTAAACGCCGCTGGACCTACCTCCGTCCCCGATCAATTAAACTCAGCATTTCTTGATTCGTCACGAATTTGGCCTCACCAATACAGTCAGTCCCCCCGGTATGAGATTTTTCCGCCGCTTCAAGTGCTCGAAGCCCTTTCAAATCAACTGGATAGCTCTTGCGGTTTTTCAAAATTGCATGCAGCTTGTCGAGCACAACATTGGCTTGGCTGCCTGCACTCTTGGTCGCGAGGTATCGTTTAACAACCTCCGCACACCAGTCACCGTCTCTTTTTGCCACACCGACGAGACCTTCGCTCGCTTTCCTTGCCCAGCCGGCTAAGAATACACCGTCAAGAACTTTTCCGGTCACCTCATCATAAGCCTGGAACAACGCATCTTCCGGATCGTTCCCGGTCTTGTTAGGATTGGTGACGAATAACCCGCTCTTAAAGGGCAGTCCGACCGTTTCATCGACTTTGTCGCCGACAGCGAAAACAACGGCGTCGCAGGGGAATTCATAGTATTGTTTCATCCCGACCGCAGCCGTATCTTTGCCCTTCGGTTCAAGCTTGTTCTCTTCTATCTCCAGACCCCGCACACGATTGTTCTCATCGACAAGAATGCGTTTTGGCGAGGCAAGGAACTTGAAGCTCATCCTGGTGTCGCTGACCTTCGATTCACATTTAGTAAATTCGTCTGTCAAGCCCTTTAAGACATCATCGGCCTTCTGGCCTACCACGGCAATGCGGTCCTTAATGCGTTCGACTTCTTTTTTGATTCCTTCGATGTCGATGTTGGCGCAGACGGCACGAATTTCTTTAGGATTGTATTTGCGCTCGACCGGTCCGCGTCGAACAATAGCCGTAACCCGCTCGACTTTCTTATAGCGAATCAGCCAGTGCGCGATATCGACCATCACATCACCAGCCCCGATCACGGCTACGTTCTTGCCCATGTCGAAAGGCCGGTCGCCGAAACCAGGCAAGCGATTGAAGTGGTAGACTACATCTTTTGCGTGGAACACTCCCTTTGCGGAGTCCCCCTCCACACCGATGGCTTTGGTCCCTTGCGCGCCGATAGAAAATACGACCGCGCTGGCGCCAAGTTTTCGGACCTCTTCAACGGTGAGATCTTTGCCATTGCCGATTGATACATTGCCAAAATAGTGGTTGTTCGGTCGCTCGAGCAACTCCCAATATTGCTTCTTGAGACCGCCGCGCATCTTGAGTTTCGCGGGGAAAATCCCATATTCAGCCAACCCACCGAATTTAATGTCCCGATTCAGAATGATTATCTCATAACCGGCCTTTGCTAGAGTGCTGGCGACTGCCATACCTGCCGGCCCGGCGCCGATCAGAATAATCACATGCGAGTTCGTTTCGCTCATGCGTGTTGCCTAGTGAAAGCGCGAATAGAGAAAGGCCTAGAACATCAATAGATCCGCGGACTTTAGCATAGCCATTTATAAGCTGTCAAAACGCGATGGGCTAACGATCATCAATGGATGGGATGTACAAATTCACGTTGATAACCTGAACGAAGTAAGTCCCTCGCCCTACGATTTCTTTGGACACCGATTTGGGGCATACTGCCCACGCATTGAAGGAGGTGTCCATGGCGAGGTCGAAGGCGAAGCGAGGCCGCTTCTCCTCGCGTAAGAAGGTGGAAGTCGTGCTGCGGGTCCTGCGCGGCGAGGATCTAGATCTAGTGTCCCGCGGGGCAGGCATCACGGTCGTACGACTGTCGGCGTGGCGCAACCACTTTGTCACCAGCGGGCAGGCTGCCATGAAGAGTCGGGCGGCGGATGGCCAGGAGGAGGACCTGGCGCAGCTGAAGGCGCTGGTCGGGGATCTGACAATACGGATGGCATGCTCCCGCGAAGCGGTGAGCCGTCTGAGGGCGAGCACACCAGGAGGTAGTGTGTAGTTGCAGGTCGATCCGACGATGCGCTAGGAGACCGGGGTGGACGGAGGAACCAGCGTGGGTTTCGGAACTTGGATCTTGCTCAGATCGACCACCAGTTCATCCCTCGCGTTGGCGAAGAGATCGTCCAGCCAGCTGCTTTTTACCGGAATCACCGCGTCGGAAGGTTGGAAGATTAGGTCGAAGCCTTTCGCCGCGGTCGGCCGCATGGGATAGCGCCGATCGTAGATCATGCCGTAGGCGGGGACGCCGTAGACGACCCTCCAGTTCCCTAAGATCACATGAAGTTCTGTTCCATGGACATAGATCCCGCCTGAGGTAATGACCCGCCTCGCCGAGGTTTGCGGTTGACTTAAATAGAAGGTGACACGCTCGTTGTAGTTGGCCTGCGCCAGGGCCTCGTGTACCTGCTCGGACAGCAGCGCCAACTCCTCATCGGTGAATGCCGGGACCAGAGGCGCCTCACCCTGAAACCATCGTTGAAGCGCGATCCGATGTTCCTGGATCTTCAGCCCAGACAAGATTGCGCGGAGCTTCTCGTGCCCCATCACGGCGGGATGGGAATGGTGACCCGGAGGCCATTCGAGCAACACACCCGCATCTTTTTCCAGCCGCACATAGTTGACCGGATCCTCGTACACCGTCCGCGACGGCACTTGGGGCACGGCGCAGGCAAATATGAGCAACGCAAAAGGCAACGGTAAGAAGATAGAAGTAAAGGGACCTAAACTTATTCCTTTTAATTTTTTAATTTTTCGTTGTCGCATCAAGCCTTTCATCACTCGCTGATCGTTATGGTCATCTCCACGCGTTCCAGCGGATTGTCCCGCCCGTCGCGCTTCATGCCCACAACCTTGTCCGCCACATCCATGCCGCTGACAACTTCCCCGAACACGGTGTATTGCCAATCGAGGAAATTCGCATCCGCCAAGCAGATGAAGAACTGTGAGCCGGCACTGTCTGGGTCGTTCGACCGGGCCATCGACACAATACCGCGCTTGTGCGGCTTGCTGTTGAACTCGGCTTTCACTTTATAGTCGGGCCCACCCATCCCATGGGACACACGATCTAGACACTTACTGTTGGGATCTCCCCCCTGTATCATGAAGCCGGGAATGACGCGATGAAAGGTCGTCCCATTGTAAAACCCTTCCTTGGAGAGCTTCACGAAATTCTTCATATGGCTGGGCGCGACATCGGGAAAGAAACGCAGCACAATTTCGCCTATCGACTGCCCCTTGCTCGTGACCGCGATCGTCGCCTTGGTTCTCTCGCTCGCCTCAGACATTGCTTCAATCCTTTCGTTCATTATCGAAATAGAAAGGGCGGCGGCGCCAACCCTCCCTCTAGGTCTTGATTCACGGCGACCCACGTTAAGCCGTCGTCGCTGCGAAACACCCCCGCACTCGTCCCCGCATAGAGTCCTCTGTCCCTGGACCCGATCAACACCTGGATCGTGAGATTCGTGAGGCCCTTATTCACGGGAATCCACTGCTTCCCCTTATCCACTGTTTTGAAAATACCGTTCCCCGTGGCCACAATCAAGCTCTGGTCGATCAGGACGATCCCGCGGATGGAATCGTTGGGTAACGCCCGGCTGATCGAGCGCCACGTGACGCCGCTATCAGCGCTGCGAAACACGCCGTCGTCGAAGGTACCGGCAAAAATGCTCTGATCCTGATCGACGACCAGGACACGAATGAAATTCTCGATCATACCTTCATGGTCCTTCAATCCATGCTGCATGCGAACCCAGCCCGACGCATTCCGCTTGAATCGGAGGATACCTTTCCCGGATGTTCCGGCGAAGAGCGTGCCATCTGCAGAGCGAGCCAGAGCATGAACCAAAATGTCGTCCAATCCCTTCGTCACCACCAACCAGCGATCCCCCGCCTCATTCAAACGATAAACCCCGTCGCCCGTGCCCGCATATAGCTCGTCGCCCGCAACCATCAGCGCTTTCACTTCTAGCCACTTGAGACCCGCATTGACTGGCTGCCACGTTTTGCCTTCATCTCGCGAACGAAACGCCCCGCCACGAAGGGTGCCGGCATACACCACCCCATCTTTGGCAGCCGTCAGACTCAGAATGAAGGGATCGGTCACGCCGCTCCCGACCGGAGCCCAGGTCGCCCCTTGGTCGACCGTTCGAAAAATCCCGTGGCCGAAAGATCCGGCATAGACCGTACCCTTTCCCACCATCGTCAAAGCCTGCACGCTCACCGACGATTGATCGAACGGCCCGGGTGCCGACGTGTCTCTTGAGGCCGGGGCCGGCGCGTGTGGCTTGGACAAACCGGCTGTCGGCGGACCTTCCGCACCTGCGGAACTCATGAGACAACCCCAGACCAGTCCCGAAGAAATCATGGTTCGCATCCCACGCATTGTCCCTACCCCTTTCGTCATCGCACTATGGTTCCCGCCGTACCCATGGGTAAATCCGGATCGCGCGGCAAATCCATGCGGCCGCTATCCTGACTGCGCCCGAATAGGCGGGCGCCAAGAATCCCAACTTCGTACAGCACTATCATCGGGACAGCCATCAGCAGCATCGTGAAGAGCGTCGCATCCGGCGTAACGATGGCCGACACGATGAGACAGAGTAGAATCGCATGTTTGCGATAGCGAGCAAACACCTGCGCCGACACGACCCCCGCCATTGCCAGCAAGGTCATCGCCAGCGGTAATTCGAAGGCACACCCGAAGATCAGCAGGAACTTGACGTTGAAATCGATATAGGTGCCGACGCTCAATTGCGGCGTGATATCCCGATCGAGCCCAAAACTGACGAAAAAGTCGATGACCAGTGGTAGAATCACCAGATTGCAGAATACCAGGCCCAGCGCGAAGAGGCTTCCGGCCACGAGAAACAGCGGGATGGCCCAGCGTTGCTCTTTCGGCAACAACGCCGGTTCGACAAACTTCCAGCACTGATAAAAAATAACGGGCAGACTGAGGATGACAGACGCTAGAAACGACACTTTGATCGAGGCGAAGAGAGCTTCCGTCGGTCCATAAAAGACCAGTTGATTCGGGAACGGCCGGTTCAGCCAAGCGATCATGTCGGCTGAAAAAGAGAAGGTGAAGATCAAGCCCAAGAGGATGGTCGCGCCCACAATGATCAATCGTCGCTTGACGGTTTGGATATGGGCGGTAAACGGAATGATAATCTGGGCCATGGCAACGGACCCAGCCGCCTGCCAAGTTGGCGGCTGGTCAACTCCCTCACTGTGCGGCGGGTTGCAACCCCTGCTCGCGATACAGACGAATCAACTCCGCGAGCTTGTCTTTCTTCGCCAGCTTTTCCTTTTGCATCCGTTTCTTCTCAAGTTCTTCCGCCGGCATCAGCACGTGGCGTTTCTGCAACTCATTCAGTTCAAGACCCAGGCGATGGTGTGATGCTTCCAGTTGTCGGAACTCAGTGTTGGAATTGCGAAGCCGCTCTATAATCACGTCTTCCGTCAACATGCGACACCTCCTGGGTTAGGTTAGTGTGCTGAAACTGATCTGCCTCCGACGACAGCCTTGCGCTCATGCCTCAACCCTGTTTGTATGACAAGCGCGCCCATTTCCATGAGCACGGCGTCTTCGACAGGGTTGGTGTAATACTTGGGGCGTGTGCTGATCTGCATGAATCCCATCCGCTGGTAGAGGGCGCGCGCCGCCTCATTCGAGGCCCGCACTTCGAGGATCGCCCGGATTGCCTCCTGCGCCATCCCCATACGGATGGCCTCGGTCACAAGCACCCGCCCAATCCCTCGCCTTCGCATCGACTCATGTACAGCCAGATTCATCAGTCTAAGCTCTTCAAACACGATCCAGAAGCAGTGGTACCCGACAATAGTCCCGGCTGCCGCCCCTACCTCCTCGTGAGTCATCGCCACGAGAATGTGCCCAAACTGGTTACCGGTCAGTTCGGCTTCCAGCATTTTGCGCGTCCAGGGAGCCGAGAAGCAAGCCTCCTCCAAACGAAGAATCTCGGGCAACATCTCCGCAGTGGCCGACACGATCTGCAGCTCACGCGCCATGCGATTTCCTTGCCCGAGCTGTCCGTCCCGTCCCTCGACGTCCCCTGGCCAATCGTTCGGCGACTTTCTTCGCAACTCGTTCCTGGCGGCGCGCGACCGGCGAGACACCCCCTGATTGCTCATACTTCAACTCTGCCTCAGCCCGCTGGACATATAATGGTACAACCTGATCACTGGCGATCTCGCCTCGCTGTAGCCGCTGGATCCCAAGGAGAGCCACGTTGATGGCAGACGGTTTGGCGATATCCGCTGGTCCCACAGAGATGGCAACGGAAGGCGGCAGCGCCGCTCGAATCTCCGACTCCATCAACAACCACCCCTCACCAAATACCAGCGTGTTCTCCGTGAGACTCGAGGCTAAGGCTATCGGCGTCCCGACATGCTCGGCCAGTACGCGTTCTAATTGGCCCCCATTTGTCCAGCGAAAGATCGCCCAGTACACTTCCCCTTTGCGGCTCGTCAACACCGGACAGACGGGAAGGGCTGCCGCTTTCACATTCCAGGCCATCACTTCCATAGTGGGTACCATTGCCAGAGACAGCTCGGTAGCCGCCCTTAGACCCAGGCAAGTTGCCACACCCGCCCGGATGCTAGTAAACGAACCGGGACCGATGGAACAGGCCAGACCGTCGAGATCTGTGAGTCGCAGCCCTGTCTGCGTGAGCAACTGGTCAATGGTGGGCAAGAGCAGGGTGCCATGAGCGCCGCTGGCATCCTGATCGCACTTAGCCAAGACGAGCTCGTCTTCGAGAATCGCGACACTCTGCCACGAGGTGGCCGTTTCAACTCCCAAGAGTTTCATGAACGCTTACGACACATGCCCCAAGTCCTCTTCCTTGATCACCTGATTGGGCAGAATTTCATGGAAGGTGACCTGCACACTCCCCTGTCCATGGCCATCTTCGAGAGAGATTTTGAACGGTCGGAGCAGCCGAGCATCCTCGGCCACCTTCGCCGATGACGACCGAAGTTCTGGATCATCCAGCGGTCTGAAATCTTCGTACTGAATGGTGGCGTCCACCTCGCCGCTCAGTGCCAGCCGATGCTCCTGCACCACCAGCAGCGTCCGACGGTCAAACCATAAGCGGCGTACCAAGACCGATCCCTGCACCAAGCTATCTGCTGCCGAATAGACATCCAGCCGATATCGATTCCCGTCTTCCTCTAGCTTAACCGTTTCCCCTTTCGCAATCATGTTGATGCCTAAAAGACCACCCATCGCCCAGACACTCAACTGGAACGGGCGTGCAAGCTTGTCCATCTCCCGCATCTCCGACTGGCGACCGGTCAGGACTCGACCCATTGTCGGCAGACGCAGCTTGTACTGATCATCCGCTTGAACAAACTCGAACAGCAGTTCGCTCCCGATCGAAGTAAACCCTCTGAGCCGCAAGGCATTGGGACGACGATAGTAGACCGTCCCATCAACCCGGGACGTGATGGGGACGAACCCGCCGCGCACCATGGCGGTGAAGAGCCCTTTCATCGAATGGATGGCGGCTGCACGCTGACGAAGAAGCGCCGTCAATTCTTCTGCCGTGGCCTGCTTGAGCGGCGCCTCTGACGCAGGTTGAAGCAATGCACAGCCAGTGCTGAAGATAAAAGTAAAAAGGCAAAATGCAAAAGAGAGGATTCCTCCCATTTTTCCTTTTGCCTTTTTACTTTTACCTTCACGCCAGTACGGCATCGAGCGCCTCACGCACTTCCTGAATACCGATCAACTCCATGCCGTCGATGGAATCGAGCTTCGCCAGATTCCGCTCCGGCAAGAGACAGCGCTTGAATCCCATCTTCGCGGCTTCGCGGATGCGCAGCTCTGCCTGGTTCACAGCACGCACTTCCCCGCCCAGCCCCACTTCGCCCAGCACTAACATCCCCTGCTCAATCGGCACCTCACGCAAGCTGGAGGTGACAGCTGCGACAATGCCCAGATCGATCGCCGGCTCATCGATGTACAGGCCCCCAACTATATTTACATACACATCCTGGCCTGACAGATGCATCCCCAATCGCTTTTCCATCACAGCCAATAAGAGCGAGACCCGACTCAGTTCCACGCCATTGGCCACCCGTTTCGGCATCGCATAGCTGGTGGATGATACCAAGGCTTGTAGTTCGACCAGAATCGGTCGCGTCCCTTCGAGGCTCGACACTACGACCGATCCGGTGCTCCGCAGCGGACGCTCGGCCAAAAATAATTCGGAGGGATTACTGACTTCTTCCAGCCCTCCATCTTTTATCTCAAACACACCGATCTCGTTGGTTGAGCCAAAGCGATTCTTGACGGCTCGAAGAATCCGGTAACTGTGACCTTTATCGCCTTCGAAGTAGAGCACGGTATCGACGATATGTTCGAGAAGCCGCGGCCCGGCGATCGCCCCTTCTTTCGTCACATGCCCGATGATGAAGACCGGCACCCCCGCCCGCTTGGCATACCACATGAGCTGCCCAGCGACTTCCTGCACCTGGCTGATACTGCCTGGCGCCGATGTGATCTGTTCCGTATAGACCGATTGGATCGAATCGACAACGATCGCCGCTGGTTGAATTTCCTGCACGGCTTTCAGGATTTCTTCAAGTGAGGTCTCTGCGAGAATGAGCAGATTGGGATGCTCGATGCCCAACCGTTGCCCGCGCATCTTAATCTGGCGAGGAGATTCTTCTCCGGACACATACAGCACCGGCGCATCCTTGGAGACCAGCCGCGGAAGCGCCTGGAGCAGTAACGTCGTTTTCCCGATGCCTGGATCGCCGCCGATCAAGATGACGGCGCCTGGAATCACCCCGCCGCCCAGCACCCGATCGAACTCGCCGATGCGCGTGAGCCGACGATCCTCTCCCACCACTTCGATCTCACCAATGGGCGTGGCCTGCGCCTGGGCGGTCTTCATGGCAGCAGGACGACACTTGCCGGTCGCCGCCTGCCGCTCTTCTTTCATCGTATTCCAGCCACCGCAATCGGGACAGTGGCCTAACCACCGCAATGCTTGATGGCCGCAAGCCTGGCAGGAAAAACTAGTCTTTGCCCGCATCAGAAATGCCTCCATCAAGAAAGGGAGGTCGTAAACCTCATACTAAATGGAAAGAGGGCATGAAAGGAAGCAAGCGGATAAGTTAAATTAAGTCTTGCGAAGGCTTTTACTACCTACCTGACTTAGAATTCTTGCCTCCGCAAGAATTTGATCTATGCGTGTTTCTGACCGTGTGGATCCTGGTTTAAGCCTCGTGGGACTTCTTACAATTACAACGAGTCCTACAAGTTCCCTTTCCGTAAGCTCCGATATATTGGCCTACTATAAGAAGTCTCTTGAGGCCTTCGACATTCCAGCACCACATGATGCGAACAGAGCACAGCTAACTCATGGACCAAATATCTCTTGCTCATCCACATGTACATAGCTAGCCCAATACCATATAAACGGCGTTCGCCTGTCTTGACAGGTTATCCGGATGTGTATTCTTCAGCTCTAGTGCCCAATAAGCCTTTATCGTAGCCCAATCGCGAATTCCTTCTTCGGTCTCCTCAGTAAAGCGATGCAACGCCACACCATTCGTCCCAACCGCCTGCCAACTATCCCTGGAAGGCTTCTTGAACTCTTCAATCCACGGGAAAAACGACATACCATATCACCAAATGAGTCCACTACTAGGAACCAGAATAAGGGCGAGCAGCAGCTAAGATGCCCATTTGAAAAGTTTAGTGCCGTTAGCCTTCATAATCTTTTTCTCACCTCTTTCCACTCTTTCGCGACCTTCGCGTTGCGCGGGGCTTCGCCTTTGGCTGGTTCGGGCACGATCACGGCTTTGAAGCGCCGCTGTAGAAAGGCTTCGGCAAAGGCTTTCGTACGGCCAATCCCGGTCTTGATCATTTCCCAGCCCGCTGCATGGAGCTCGTCGATTTTCGTTCCCAAGGCGTTCTCGCCAGGCGGAAGCACCAGCACGTAGCCGGTCGGGAACTTGTGGGTCTTCAGCCATTCCCTCGCCTGCGTACTCGCGTGAAACCCATCCGCCCCCGCAGGCACTGCCACGATATAAATGACCCGGTAATAGAACTGCGTGAGCTTCCCGAGTTCATTCGCCGCATCAGGCATCGGCTTTCGCTCCGATCCAAGCATGAGACCAATGGCCTGGAACGGACTCGACGAGGACGGTTCATCGATCAACGCGGCCATTTCAATCGCCACAATGGGATTGCGCCGTTCCCAGACCACAAGATTCGCTTGACCTTCTGTCGGAGGGACTCGTAGACTGCCGCCGGCTCGGATCTGAACCGGCACCACACCTTGCGGCGCCTTTGGAGTGTACGCTACGAACGCTTTGCCATCCCCGCCAGTCATGGCTGTGGCTACGATTTTGCCACCCACGACTAGTTCGAGCGGCTCTCCCCCAAGCCCGGCACTCATAAAAAGTCCCTTGGCAACAAGTCGTGCTTCGATAGTCGCGGACTGATTGGGCGAGGTGAGGCTGTCCTTGACCGACAGCGTGGCCGCAGCTTTCTCCCCCGCGGTTGTGGGACCCATGCTGAGACACACGATCAAGAGCGAGAGGAACCACGCTCTGGGGAGGATGTGAATCGTAGGTCGCATCGCCTATTCAAAATTCAGGAGGGGTGGTGTTCGTGTGAAAAGACTACCTATGCCCGTAACACCGTCAACACTTCGTCGACGTGTCCGTCGACCTTGGCCTTTCGGAAGATCGCCTTCAGTTTTCCATCGGCATCGATGACGAACGTACTACGCTCAATGCCCCAATACTTTTTGCCGTACATGTTCTTCTCTTTATACACGCCATAGGCCTTAGAGATCGAGGCATCCTCGTCGCTGAGCAGCGGAAACGGCAGCCCGAACTTCTTGATGAACTTCTGATGGGACTCCTTCCCATCCAGGCTCACCCCCACGATCACGCCTTCTGCCCGCAGGATCTGTGATTCCACGTCGCGAAAGTCACAGGACTCTTTTGTGCAACCGGGCGTATCGTCTTTCGGATAGAAGTACAGCACGATCTGCCTAGCTTTGAAGCTCTTCAACGTAACCGTCTTGCCATGTTGGTCCGGAAGCGAGAGTTCCGGCGCCTTATCCCCAACCGCAAGTTCCTTGGCCATGTGTCTATCCTTTTTCTGATAATGCTATTTTTTATCACCTGTGCCGAAGCTTTTTTGTGCCACGCACCTTGGCGGAAAACACGGTCTTACAAACTTAGCCTCCGTGGGCTCGAACGGCGCCAATGCCGGAGAGTCCCAGATGACCTTGTTCCCTGGAGCCAGATTTGCTGCATCAAGAAAATGCTGCCGCGCAACTTTTGAATCGCCGAGCGCATTCAGAGCCAAGGCGTAGTTATAGTGGGCTTGCCCGGACTGAGGCGATGCTGCAACCGCTTGTTCAAAATATTTTTTTGCGTCCTCAAACTGTTTGGTCTGGTACGCCTGAGTCCCCTGTTCCGTCAATGTGATCGCCTGCGGCTTTACCCCCCCCCCGATGAGTGCAAGCGGAAAAAGCGACTTTGGCTTTGACGAACAGGCCGTCATTCCCATGAGCAGAACGATGACACCAAGAATCGCGACGTGTTTCATGGTACTCCCATCACAGCATGTCACTTATACCTTGGCATGCTTTCACAGCTCCTCCTCAAATGTTTTCCGATAGAGCACCTCCCACTCCGCGCTGTCCTCAATAATGCCGCGGGAATAGGAGGCTAACTTGGTCTTGACCTTCCGATCGATCTCCTCTTCATGCGCCAATTCGACCGCGAGCACGCGCTTAATCTCTTTCAAGACTCGCTCTTCGTCGCTTTTCACTTTCACCGCGGTGCTTTTCTTTACCGCGTCAAGGATGACATGGGATAGGTGACTGACCTTGTCTTCGCTCAGCATTGTTATGAACGCCTCGTGAGACGTGAACCGTGTCGCATCATGCGTATGATGAAGAAGGGCGTGCGCTCGTATCACGCATCACGAATTACGCGTTACACTCTATAAGATGATGCCGCGCTCGCGGACCAACTTCTGCTTCACCATCTGGAACATTTTCTGATAATCGACCTGCCCCTGCTCAATTTGTTCTTCGTAGGTCTTGAGTATTTGGCGCACTTCCGCATTCACGCGATCTTCTACAGACAACTCGTCCGTCATGGCATGACCCAGCGCGTCGACAAACGCTTTGCGGTCTCCGACCAACTCAATGTGCCCATCCTGCTGGAGACAGCCCGTCAGACTCTGCGCCATGTGCCGCACACGTTCTTTTGACAGGCGCATAGTACCTACACTTGCTCAACTCGAATAGTGGGCGCCTCCATTACACGGCGAAACTGCGTCGCATCCCCGATGATCCGCCCGATCACATTCACACGATCAGTTGGAACCGGATCGGCCCCCATGCTCATCGGGGTTCGCCCGAAGAAGATCGCCAAGACCTGTCCGGAGCCCCAGTAGGCTACGTCGCCGACCTTGACCTGATTCGTCGCGGTTTCCCGATAATCTTTGACGCCGGGAATTTTGAAGTAGAACTCCTCGCCCCATGTGTTGATCGGAGCTTGGACTGGGAGCGCCGCGTACACTTCGCCCGCAGTTTTTGTACTCTTGAGTTCCACTTCGAGTTGAACTCCGCCCACCGTAATACGGATACGCTTCGCCGGTTCAGCCATGTGTTGGTGCAAATTCGTACCAAAACCCATTCATCGGACAGCTCATTCAAGCAAGTGTGTACGAGAACTCTAGCTTGTCTCCTATGTGAAATCAAGACTACAATCCCGATAAGATGTTGACTTCCACGTTCGTCCTCCTTCACGGCATTGGGCCTACCACCGAACGCCGATTGTGGCAAGAGGGCCTGCTCGATTGGCAGAACTTTTTGAAGCAACCCCGCGTCGCCGGCCTCTCCCCGGACCGGAAATCCTGGTACGATCGCGAGCTCACGCTCGCACAATCACAATTTGATACAGGACATCTGCACTTTTTCGCCTCGCGTCTGCAGAACCGCGACCATTGGCGGTTCTATGAAACATGCTGGCCCAGGATTATCTATCTGGATATCGAAACGACCGGAGCCTCACCACAGGATGGCGACGTTACGGTAATCGGGCTCCACCGAAATGGACACACGACCTGCCTGGTCCGCGGCGAGAATCTCACAGCCGACCGTCTGCAAGCCGAAATCGATCAAGGCGACTTGCTGGTAACGTTCTTTGGAACGGGATTTGACGTGCCTTATCTCCGTGCGAAGTTTCCGACACTTCAACTCAGTATGCCTCACTTCGACCTGTGTTTCGCTGCCCGCCGCTTGGGTCTGCGTGGCGGACTTAAGCAGATTGAACGGGAGGTAGGTATTGAACGGGACCCTTTTCTCCAGGGGCTCACCGGCTGGGATGCGGTACGGCTCTGGTCACAGTGGTCCCACGGGGATCGTGACGCGCTGGACTTGTTGCTGGCCTACAATGCCGCCGACACAGAAAATCTCGTTCCGCTCACTGAACTTGTCCACAGGGAAATGATGTTGCGCTTTGGCCCTCCATCGGTCGGCCCATGCTCACTGCCCACGCCCTGTCACCCAGCATTCTCACGATGAGCGCCTGGGTGAGTATCGGTCGCAGCGAGATCGGCTTGGTACGTACCTCGAACCAGGATGCGTTTGCCACCATCGACCATTTAGGACTTTGGGCTGTCGCTGATGGGATGGGCGGGCATGCCGGAGGCGAGATCGCCGCACAGACGGCCATCGCCAATGTTAAAGCACTGGCCGAACTGGCTGCCGATCTCCTCCATCATGGACAGAGCACACCCCGCGAATTCTTGACCGACCTGATCGCACAAGCACACGACGCGATCCTTGGACGAGCCAACCTGGAGCCCGAGCTGAAAGGGATGGGCACCACCATCGTATTGCTCTTGATTCTTTCGACACCGATTCCTACGGCTCACGTGGCCCATCTCGGTGACAGTCGCGCCTTTCGGTTCCGATCCGGCACGCTCATCCCCCTCACCCGTGACCACACACTGATCGAAAAATATCTCGAACGCGGCATTCTTACACCAGAGTCCGCACGGACCCATCCCGAACGTCACGTCCTTACCCGCGCCCTTGGAATGTCGTCACCGGTGAAACCGGATGTCACATCGTACCCTTTACAGCACAATGATCTCCTACTGCTCTGCTCCGACGGATTAACCAAGATGCTGGAGGATGACGACATCCGAGATATTTTCACCAAAGCGAAGAATGACCCCATACGTGTCTGCGACCACCTCATCGCTGAATCACTCGAGCGTGGTGGTGAGGATAACGTCACCGTCGTGGTGATCGCACACCCATAGGCCGTCGCCTTACCTCAGCATTGACAAGGCTTACAAGACCGTGTAGGCTTAATTCCCAACCGTTTGCCACTTTCTTCGCTACGAATCGAATCACACGGAGCCGTTCATGAACTGTCTTGCCCGCCTAGTGTTGTGGAGTTTGGTCTGTCTCATCGGCAATGCTTCCCACACATTCGCGGTTACTCTAGAACCAACTGATCCCGAAACGGTCATTCGCACACTCGTTCGTGCCAACGCCGAAAAAGACATGCCTACCCTTTCCCGCCTCATGGCTCACGATGCCGACATCACGAGTTACTCGATCGGCGGGCGCAAGTATATCGGGTGGCCGGAGTTTGAACGGGAGATGCAGGAGGAGTTCGCCACGGTTCAGAGGCTCGAAATTCCGATCCATGAACTCAAGGTCTGGACAAAGGGGGAGCTGGCCTGGTTTACGATGGAGCTCGATTACATCCGCTACGTCGGTGACGGGCCGGAGCAGAAACGTACCGTCCTCCCGTTGAGAGAAACGGGGGTCCTTGAATGTCGTGAAGGGCAATGGGTACTGCTGTCTTGGCACGAATCGTTTCGATCGGTTCAGCTCGCGAGTCCCGTCGCTCAACCGCCTGTCGCCGCTAAACCACAGCAGCTCGTCAGCAACAGGCCACCCTCAGCAACACCCGACCTCAGCGGAGAGTGGGACATTATTGAAGTCGATAATGACAAGCATTACACGGCGACCTTGGACAAGCGCGGCAACGGTCCCTACACTCAACATGGTGGGCAATTCGTCACCACCAAGTTTAAGGATCGGCTCTGGCAGGGCACCTGGCAGCAGCCCGGCAATGATCGCGAAGGAGGCTTTGAGGTCCTCCTCTCAGAGGATGGCACTGAGGCTAAGGGAATTTGGTGGTACACTCGATACGAAAAGCGCAAAAATATCCCGCCACGTGAACACGGTGGCACCTACCTATGGAAACGACTGACACCACCAGCTATATCATCCCAATGACTCAACATTTTTCCGGACGCGTAGAAGCTAATCCGCGCACCTATGCAAATACCCTGTCTGAATCTTCACTCCCTGTAGGAGGTTTTATGCAACGGATCCTGGTGGTTTTGATCGCGGTTTTGATAGGGTCACCGGTCTATGCCGATGGGGAACATGATCATCATGCGGTCCCCACGCTGAAAAACCAGACAACCACGACCATCACCTTCAAAGAGGATTCCCTCACGGTGACCTTTGGTCCCATCGATCTCCCGGTCCCCCATGTTGGCAAATTGGCCGCTTCCATGCCCAAGCACCACTTCCAACTTTCCAAAGACATGTCCATGGTGGGCTTCAAGTCAGACGTCTTCACTAAGGATGGCAAGAAACTCCCCCAGAATTACCTTCATCATATCCTGATGATCAATAACGATAAGGACAGCGTCGCCTGCCCCGGCGAGCCTCTTTTCTTCGGGGGTGCTGGTCTGGAGATGACCGAGGCGCGGTTTCCAGATGGCTATGGCGTGAAGCTCAAGAAAAGCGATCACTTAACGGCCCTCGTCGCGTTCTATCACAAGGCCCCTCCTACGAAAGATGTGATGGCGACCTGGACGATGTACTTCGCGCCGGAATCCAAACCGACAGAAGCGATGGATGTGTATCAAGTGGGGGTCAACGTGGTCTGCTTCAGCAAGTTCGACGAACGGCCCGCGGATCAGACAGACGAAGGCGTCGAAATCAGACATGGTGTCCAAGTCCACACCAACCCTTTGAAGTTTCGCATGGACGGCTGTGTCAAATATGCCTACCCCCACGGTCATGATGAGCTTCTCATGATCGCCCTTGAGAACAAGACCAAAAAACAGACCCTCCTACGAACCGTTCCAGACGTTGAGCTGGACGGCACCTTTCGTGAATTCCTACCTCATCATGTCTATCAAGACCGTCAAGGGTTCCCCGTGACCATGGCGGATGACTATGAAATGGTGATGGTGTATCACCACCAACTGCAGAAGGAGAAATTCCAACACGGTATGGGCAACTACCTGCTCTATATGACTCCGGGCGCCTGCCCCCCGAAACTTGCTGCCAGCATTCCCTAATCTCGATTGCCTCCGACCTGCCGGCGAAGACATGTCCGGCAGGCATTGCCAGCCTTTCACGCTTCGCCATCCGTCCAAAATTGTTCGTTCAAAACCGTCCGCGCCTTGGCTTCCCCTACAAAAGAAGCGTGTCGCCAGTCTGTGTTTCTCGCCTGCCACTATGGTATTTAAGACCCAGCGCCGGCGCAGGTTGGTCGCTCACGTTCTCTTGCCTGAAGCGACAGGAGCACAGGTCACCTGCACGCGAGAGACCGACTGCCTCACCGTGACCTCTGGGGCTGAGCGTACTGGCTTACCCAGGAACATCGGGAATCGCTTCATGCCGCAGAGTGAGCCAGTTACCGTTCTACTCATCAACGAAGTCGCTGAAGAAATCAAACTGGTCACGCTCGGTTTCCGTAAGTTTTTCCCTGCCTGGCGGGTCGAAGCCGTCTACTCTCTAGAGGAAGCACTCCAAAGGGCACCTCGGGCATCGTGGCATCTCATCCTCATCGATGAACACCTGCTCGCGCAACACACCACGCCTATCTTCCCGGAGCTGAAACGGCTTGCTCCCTACGCCGCGCTCGTACTGCAAACCGATCGTAGCAACTCCACCGCCGCTCTGAACACTCTGCAGGTCGGAGCAGACTTCCTGCTCTATAAAAAATCGCCCGCCTTCCTCACCGAACTGGTGCTGTACACAAGAGACGCCATCAAAAAACGCGAATTACGCACCACGCTTGAACGAACACAGGAACGCCATGGTCGGCTGGTCGAAACATTAACCGACGTCTTGTATGAACTCGATACAGAAGGACGCTTTGTCTACCTGAGTTCTTCGATCACGGAGTTACTGGGCTATGCACCGGACGAATTGACCGGATCCCCCTATTCCACTGTAGTCCCGCCGGATCAACTCGATCGTACACGGCATCGCTTTGATGATCGCCGGACAGGAGCGCGAGCCTCTCGGCGAATTGAAGTTGAACTTGTCCACAAGCCGTCCCACGACAAACCAGTTTCCACTCGCATCAGAACAGAGATCAGCGCGAAAGGCCTCTATGATCCCCAACGGAGATATCTAGGAACCCTGGGCCTCTTACGCGACATTTCGCGGCATCGCAATCAAGAGGAAACCATCCACCACCTTGAGCAACAACTTCAGGAAACTGATCGGCTTGTCGCCATGGCGCAGCGTCGCTCAACCTTATCCAAGTATCTTCAGGCTCCCCTCACTGCCGTCCTGACCCAATCTCAGCATTTACTCGGAGCTATCCGAGAGGCCCGTCTCGATGAGCAGGTTGAATCACTGATGCTCCACGCCACCGAAGCCATTCGTTTGGGAGAAGAACTCGCTCAGGCTGTGACAGAAGTCGGAGTTCACCAAGACACCATCAACGACGTCATTGATGTCGTTCTGGCCACAACTCACCCCCCTCTCCTGAACACAGACCGAATCGAGCGTGCGTACGCATCTAATCTTCCGACCTTCACGGGAAGCCTTGACCCCACGATGCAGCTCTTGCGCATTCTGCTCTCGTATGCCCAACACTATGTGACCGCCGTGGGCAGCCATCATCGACTCAGAATCAACACGCCCGCCATTGGTCCAACCGGTGATCAGATAGAGCCTGTGCCGACCCTCTTTCCACCATTACCTCCCGCTGAGGTCGAAATCCATATCGAGGAAACCGATCTTGTCGCCACCGAGCAAGGGCCGATGCTCCAAGAAGCTGCTGACCTTTTTCAAGCCTACGCATTGATCAAGCAACTGGGAGGCCGCTTGGATTTCTTAGCCCCCGTCAACAGCATGCTGTCCATCAAAATTTGGATTCCAGCAGGGCCAGTACCGGAGTCACGATCGCCTCTTACTCAACCAAGCCCTCCCGTCCCCCCGGTTACGACACCGGCGGAACCCATACCATTCACACTCACCCCAACACTGGCACCAGCTGTACCGCCGTCTGCTCCTCCTTCTGTTCCTCCTTCTGTTCCTCCTTCTGTTCCTCCTTCTGTTCCTCCTTCTGTTCCTCCTTCTGTTCCTCCTTCTGTTCCTCCTTCTGTTCCTCCTTCTGTTCCTCCTTCTGTTCCACCATCAAAACCCCTGCCAGATCGCCGCAACAACATGCGGGCAGCTGTCCATCTCCCAGCACGCATTACAATTGGTAACGCGATGCGCGACGGAACCGTGACAAATCTTGGTCCGGACGGAGCGGCACTGGTGGTTGAAAGTCTGCTCCCATCACGCGAACAGCAGCCAGCCTACCTGATCCTCAAGACCGCCGTTGGGATGTTGGAATTACAAGCCACCACCCATGATCGTGGAGAGGCTCCACGTCAGACTGGCGCTGAGCCGCAGAACTCGCGCCTCGCATTCCACTTCATCTCCCTAAACAACATCGAGCAGAAAGTGCTCGCGTCGCTGATCCATGAAGCGCGCGAGCGCACCTTCTCCTTGACCGTCGAAGCCCTGCTCTCGCTGCCTCCCTGCTCTCGCTGCCTGATGATACGACTGATCTCAGCCCCACCCTCGTGGAGGCAAACCTCCAAGGCAAAGATCATCGCGAAGCCGTGAGAGTTCGCGTCGCGCTGCCTGTTCGCATCGATACTCCATCGCTCGACATAACCGCCCATCGTCCACTGGGACTCGTCGTAAATTTCAGCCGCAGCGGCGCCTGCCTACAAATGAAACAAGCCCCAGGGATCGTAGACAATGTGATCGCGCTTCACTTTTCTGCGACTGGAGCGCTCGATCAGCCGAGAGTCCATGAACCGGAAGCGCCTGAAGCAATTCTGACCGCTCGTATCGTCTGGACCGTTCCAGATCCTACGACCCCATTTGAACTGAAGCCTAGTCCATCGCAGCCGGGACAACGCATCGGCATCCGCTTTGTCCAATTGACGCCCTTCGCAGAACGAGAGATCAACCGCGTGGTTGCGCAGCACATCGGCGCTTCCATGGATCTTGAAAACATTGCCAGGCGCTCGTCGATCGTCAGTACGAGACGAGAATGCCGAAATACACGGCATCAGGTCATTGCCGTAGCGGATGACCATGCCCGTCACCAAATCTCACCCAGCACTCCAATCGTCGTCATTGTCCCGGGATTCGGACAGACACAGACCGACTACTTGCCACTCTCGTTTTTCTTGGCTGCCAATCGCCTCCGCGTGCTTCGCTATGACCATACGAATCAGGTGGGCCAAAGCGATGGGGACATCCTGCAGACCACCCTACGCAGCATGCAGCTTGATCTTCAGAATGTCTTGGAGTTTGCCCACACCACCTGGCCCACCGCCCCACTGACCGTCCTCTCCGAAGACATCGCCGCACGGATGGCTCTGAAAGTCATGGCACGGAGCCAGGCAGCCGGTCATCTTCTCTTGCTGAATCCCGTCCTCGATGTGCAGACCGCTCTCTCAACCACATACCGGCATGATGTGGTGACAGGCCACCGACATGGTCTTCGAAGCGGTGTAGCCAACCTCTGGGGTCTGAACGTAAACCTCGACCAGTTTGTCAGTGATGCAATTGCCGAGGAGTATGCGGGACTGGCCACGACAACTACAGACCTCGCCGCCCTGGCTACTCCACCGATCATTCTTAGGTCTCCCAGAAGGCATCGCCCTGTTGAACACACCTTCGGTCCTCTAGACCAGGCCCTCCGCGCACTGGGAACCACACCAGTCATTGTGCTGCTACAGGCCGATGTCTCCGGTGAATCCAGTGCTTACGACGAGCGCCATACGGCATCGTTTCAGACGGTCTTCAAGCAGATTTCAACCGCCGTTACCGGCAACAGTCCATCGATCGAGATGCGCGAACCGACCGCCCGAGACGTTCACCACCAGCAGCGGCTAGAGCACGAACACATCCGCATTCGCCACCACGTGTCCCAGGCCACACGCGACGCCCTCTGGGTGGCTCATCTGGCCCAACTCCCTCAACTAGGAAACCTACCCGACTACTGGGCGTTGCAAGACGAACTCTACCGCAAGCTCCTTCCTCTTGAACCAGCCATGACAGTGCTCGATATTGGCTGTGGGCAGAGCGACCTCGCTCGCGTGATACTGACAAACCTGGCGTATCGGTTGATGCACCGGAGTGGACCACCGGCCGGACCCCTCCACTATATAGGGCTTGGACAATCCCATGAATCCATGAAGATTGCCGAACATTGCGTGTATACATTCGTTCATGAGCTGATCGCCACATTCGCAGCGACCGTCTCTCCTCCCCACCTGGTTGAGACGAAATAGCTGCGGTCTGACTGGGACTCTACCCTTCCATTCATGGAACAATCCATCGGACGAGTCCTGTATCATCTCTCTCTCGCCTTTGTCCCCTCCCCTCTCAACAGTCTCCGACATGCGCTTCGAGCACTGCACCCAGAGGGGACGATGGTCGTTACGTGTTTTCAACCACATACTGATCTCTCGACGATCTTTCGCGGGCACCTCCGCGCCGTGGGCCAAGACGAGTACAGCGCGCCCGCCCAGATCATCCTTCACTACCTTGGCCGCCTGCGTGAAGCCATTCGCCATGGCCTGCTCCATAGCTATGAACTCAATGAATTGGCTCGCCTTCTAGCCCATGCTGGCGCTCGCCCACCTCGCATCGTCCCCATCCTCGACGGCCAACTCCTTCTAGCCGTTGCCCAAAAGGCCAAATCCACTGGCTGAAACAACGTTCGCCGTGTATACTCCACCGTGGTGACAGCTCGTATTCCCCGCACTACCATCTTCGACACTCGCGACTACGCAACAGCGTGAGGCGATTGATCAACATTCTGATGTCTCTATGACGGACCGCGCTTCTCCACAGACGGTGGCTGCCCAATCAAGCGCAGAGTCGCTCCAACGCCTCACACAGTTTGCCCGTGACATGGGACACATCACGAGCCTCTCCGTGATTGCCGAACGTATTCTTTCAGGATTGTCCGATGTCACACGGTGCCACCAAGGCTTCCTCTATCTGGTCGAGCGCGAACACGAACGTTTTCGTCGCATCGCCGCACAGGGATCGGCCCATGCGGAATCGACACCACCTACTCTTGCTCTCGATCACCCCCTTGTGCACCAACTCGCTCAGCACCAACAGATTCTCGAACAAGTCCACGTGCGCTCATGGCACACACTCAAAAATCAAGGACGACGCGCTGGCACCCTTACTTGAAAGTCTTTGCAGCAACATTGCCATCCCGCTCGTCAATAGGGGAAGATTGGTCGCATTCGTCTTGCTTCAATCAGGGCCAACATCAGACTGTTCCGACCCCGATAGCCTGGAACTCCTGCCGGCCATGGCTCAGAGCGCCGCCAACGCATTAGACTCAATATTGGTATACGAAAATCTTCACCAGTCGCAAACCCTGATGCGTCGGACTGATCGCTTACGTTCGTTGGAAATCATCGCCGGAGGGTTCGCCCACGAAATCCGAAACCCACTGACTTCGATCAAGACCTTCATCCAGCTGGCTCCGGAACGGAAGGATGATACTGAATTTATTCTGGATTTCAGCCGAGTGGTGCTCGACGACGTCCATCGAATCGAGCGCTTGATCCAGGAGATTCTCGACTATGCCCGCTACATGGAAGCCCGCTACATGGAACCCAAACTGACGGACGAAGACTTGAACGACATCGTGTCGTCTTGTCTCTACTTCATCGACCTCAAGGCGGACAGCCAAGGGATCAAGGTTGAAAAAGAGTTGGCGTCCGAGCTTCCTCGTGCCATGTTAGATCGGCAACAAATTAAACAGGTTCTCTTGAACTTGCTCCTGAATGCGATGGACGCAATTGGCGAGCGAGGCGGTATCCTTCAGGTCAGGACCAATAAACTTATGAAACCGGAAGGTTACGCGTGGGTTCAAATTGAGATCGAAGATACAGGGCAAGGCATCTCAGCCGCCAATCTTGAACACATCTTCGATCCCTTCTTTACTACCAAACACACGCGCGGAGAGAACGAAGGAACGGGATTAGGACTGACCATCGCCCACCAGATCATTCGAGAGCATCAGGGCGAGATTCAAGTGCAGAGTACGGAAGGGGTTGGAACGACATTCCGTATCAATCTTCCATCCCTCGCCTGACAGGTAAATAGGAGCGCTGTGGATCATTCCACCCCTAAAAAACGAGTCCTCTTAATCGACGACGAAGCACGAGTTCGCACCTCTCTCAAGATGGTCCTGGAACCTTTCTATGACATTTTCCAGGCAGCCGATGCGAAGGAAGGACTCGACGTGTTTCGGAAGGAAGGGCCAGATATTGTTCTGCTCGACATAATTCTTCCGGGAACCGATGGACTGTCGGTCCTCCAAACCCTTCGCTTGGAAAGCAAGAGAACACCGGTCATCATGCTGACCGGCAACAAGTCCGTCAAGACCGCAGTTGATGCGATGAAGCTCGGAGCGGCGGACTATCTGTCCAAACCCTTCGACGTCGAAGAATTGCGTATTGTCGTTGACCGCGCATTGAATTCCCTGGAGTTGGAGCGCGAAGTCAAACAGCTGCGAGCCCAAGTCGTCCAGCGCTATTCCTTCCACAATCTGATCGGGAAAAGCCAGGGCATGCAGGAGATCTACGCGAAAATTGAGCAGGTGTCAGACAGTCGCACGACCATCCTGATTACCGGAGAAAGCGGAACGGGTAAAGAGCTTGTAGCGAAGGCGTTGCACTATAACAGTTCGAGGCGAGAACGGCCGTTTATTCCGCTGAACTGCGCAGCATTGCCTGAAACACTAATCGAGAGCGAACTCTTCGGACACGAAAAGGGTTCATTTACGGATGCCACCGCACGTCGTGTGGGACAGTTTGAATTGGCCCACAACGGGACCCTCTTCCTCGATGAGATCGGTGATCTCAGCCACATAACGCAATCGAAGTTGCTTCGTGTGTTGCAAGAACGAGAGTTCACCAGAATCGGGGGCGTTCAACCAATCAAAGTCGATGTCCGTATCGTGGCTGCAACGAATAAGAACCTTGATGAACTCGTCCGGAAGGGACAGTTCCGTGAAGACTTGTATTATCGCATCAACGTAATCGCACTTTATCTTCCCCCGCTCCGTGAGCGTGGTGAGGACATTCCGCTCCTCGCTAAACATTTCCTAGCGAAGCGGGTGGAAGAAGAGAAACGTCAGCCCATTGAGTTTGGGGAAGACGCGCTGGAACTCCTTACGCGCTATCCCTGGCCAGGCAATGTTCGGGAAATGGATAACATCGTCGAGCAAGCTTTCATCTGGTCACGAAACTCCACCTGGATCACGCCGGAGCACTTGCCCCCGATTCTCAAGAACAATTCCCGATCATCCTCACTCCGCGACGAAGCTCTAGCCGGTCGAATATCCCTAGAGAAAGCAGTAATGGAATTCGAGCGTGAGATCATCCTTGATGCGCTGAAACGTACCAACTACATACAGACCCATGCCGCTAATCTACTCGGGATCAGTCGCCGCATACTGAAATATCGCATGGACACCCTTGGCATTGGCCGTCCAGACAATGCCGCCAGTCAAGGGCCAGAGCCGGTGGTGCAGGAATAACACACCTCTTCTACCAGTTGCGTGGTTTACCCCACGCATTTCGTTTCAGCCAGAGCAGTGAAATACGTAGTCCACCGTTCGAGTGAACTACATATAGTTATTCTACATAGACTCACTCCTCCCTATTGGCACCCGCTACGTAACTCTTCGAAAAGGAATGAGAATTGCTTGACAGAATACGTAGTTAGGGGTAGATGACCAGTATGAGCATTGTAGCAATACCCGACTCAACGAAGACAAAACCAACTGTGCTCGTCGTAGACGACGAAGCAGGCCTTCGCGACGCCCTCAAAGTTATTCTCCGCCCCTTCTTCAACATCCGCTCAGCGGAAAATGCCAAGGCGGCCCTCGAAGTTCTCAATGAGCAGCCTATCGATCTCATCACCCTCGATCAGAAGCTTCCGGATCGCCAAGGCTTGGACCTTCTTCAGGATATCAAACACGATTACGCTGATATCGAGGTCATTATCGTCACGGGATATGGGAGCCTGAAGTCGGCCATGGAAAGCATTCGTCATGGGGCTGCCGGGTATCTGCTCAACCCGTGTAATGTAACAGAGCTCATTACCCTGATTAAACAGACCCTAGAGAAAAAGCAACGACTCGACTTTATCCGTATGTTTCTTCAAACGTCTCCTGAACTCTGGGGCTCTGAACAGGATAGTACGCGTGCGTGGCAGGTGTTGAAAGCCGACTATTTCGCGATCGGCAAGAACGCCCTCGGCGACACAGTCATCCCTCAAGAAGACCAGGACTTACTCCCTCTCTTGTCAGATATTCTCGAAGCGAAAGACAGGCAGTTACTGAATCATTCGAGCCGGGTGAGCTTTTACGCCACACTGATGGCCAATCGTCTCAATCTCACGATCGCCAAGCAAAAATCCTTGGCCATGGGAGCGTTTCTTCATGACTTTGGAAAAATTAGCCTGACATCTTATAGATTCTCCAATGACCAGATTCTTCCCTCAGGCGAAGCAGCCACATGCAAGGACCACCCCGACAGGGGGGCTCGCATGATCCTTCCTTTAGGATTGCCGGCTGAGGTAGGCCAGATTGTGTCGTACCATCATGAGCGGTGGGATGGGCGAGGCTATCCTCACGGGCTACAGGGCGAGGGCATTGCACGACTGGCTCGTATCGTCTGCATAGCGCAAGCTTTCGACCATCTGACAGCGGAAACTCCTGGTCGTTCGCCCCTATCGATTGATGATGCGATCCGTCAGATTTCGCTTCAGTCTCAGACGCATTTCGACCCGATGCTGACGGACCTTTTCACTGGGATGGTGAATGAATGCAAGGCCTCTCTCCCCGCTATGGCCATTGCAACCACTCCGAGTAGTGTTCCAGAATCGTAACGTCATTTTTCCAGCCCAAGTCTAGCCATTGGCTCCAGCAATCAGTTCCGCTGCGGTCTCTCGAACCTTCTTGGTAACCGTCTCCCCTCCGAGCATGCGCGCGATCTCGCTTTGCCGACTCATGCCGGATAACGAGCGCACCGTCGTCACCGTTCGATCCTTCACCTGTGACTTTTCCACACACAAGTGATGTTGGGCTTGGGAAGCCACCTGCGGCAGGTGGGTAATGCAAAACACTTGATGGAAGCGCCCCAAAGCCCTCAACCGTTTCCCAATTGCAGCCGCAACAGCCCCTCCGACACCGGCGTCGATCTCGTCGAAAATAAGCACCGGCACTTGGTCCACATCCGCGAGGACAGACTTCAGCGCCAACATCACCCGAGACAATTCCCCTCCGGATGCGATACGGGAAATCGGCTTTAGCGGCTCGCCCATATTGGCCGAAAGCAAAAACTCTGCGCGATCCGTCCCATCAGCTCCATAGGCTTCATCGCTTTCGCTCGTGACGATCTGAATCAGGAACTGCGTCTGCCCCATCTTGAGTGCGCCGAATTCCTGGCGCACCATTTTTGTCATCCGCCTGGCGGCTTCCCTCCGCTTTCCGGAGAGCTGCCGTGCCAACCTAGAGACCTTCTGCTGCTGCTCACGAATCAGATGATCACATTGTTCAAGCTGTACATCCGAGTGCTGGAGGCGCTCAAGCTCTTCCCGCACTCGGGAGTGGGTCTCTAGAACGGCCTCAACGGTTCCACCATATTTCTTCATCAGCATCTGAATCACGGCCAATCGATCTTCAATCGCAGCCAATCGCACGGGATCGGTATCCAAGCGATCGACGTAGCCGCGGAGGCTATCCGCCACCTCCTTTACGAGCACCTTCGCATCATCTCCAAGCCGACCAGCCCCCTGCATTTCAGGATCAATCTGAGCGAGTTCACCCAATGCCCGCCCCATCAGCACCAGGTTGGGCAAAATCCCGTAACTGTCGGCCTGTATGCGTTCGTGGGCCTCTGACGCTAACTCGCTCAATCGACGAGATGAACCCAAGCGGCGCCGCTCACTCTGCAGCTCTTCTTCCTCTCCAAAGCGAAATGCGGCGGCATCCAACTCCTGCCGCTGAAATTTCAAGTAGTCCTCGCGCTGCGCCCCCTGCTGGATCTGGGCGGAAAGCTCGGCGCGTTCCTTACAGGATCGTGTCCAATCACCATATGCCGCTTGATACTGCCCCAGCAATTCCTGGAGACGACCAAACGCATCCAGCACGTTGAGCTGGGTCGATATGGAAAACAAGGATTGTTGGTCGTGCTGGCCGTGAATATCGACAAGCGTGCCCCCGAATTCTTCCAGAACGTGGACCGGGCTCATTGCTCCATTAAGATATACCCGATTCCGTCCTGAACGGGCAATCACTCGTCGGATGATGAGTTGGGATTCCTGCGGACCAAGAATCCCTTGAGCGAGCAGCCGCTTGATGATGGGATGGCCAGGTGGAATTTGGAAGGCGACTTCGAGTTGTGCTTCGTCCTCACCGAACCGAATCTGGTCGCTCAAGGCCCGTCCTCCACCAACAAGGAGGGCTATTGCGTCGATCAGGAGCGATTTGCCGGCTCCTGTCTCTCCGGTCAGAACGGTAAATCCTGAATCGACGCTCAGACTGATCTGCTCAAGAACGGCAAAATTGGTGATGCGCAGCTCAGTGAGCATGGCTGCGGTGGCGGTTTCTAGGCAGTCCCTGCATGCTGGACAAGAAGTGAATCGATCACTTCCTTAAATTGGAGCTTGGGTTTGGCCCCAACAATCTTTTCGACCGGCTGGCCGCCTTTGAAGAAGAGAATCGTGGGAATACTCATCACCTTATAGCGACCGGCCACCTCTGGATTCTCGTCGGTATTGAGCTTTCGCACCTTGAGCTTCCCGGCGTATTCTTTGGCCAATTCATCGACAATGGGTGCAACCATTTGGCAGGGGCCGCACCACACGGCCCAGAAGTCCACCATTACTAACTCAGACGCCTTCATCACCACAGCATCCCAGGTGGAATCTTCTACCTTCAAGATTTCATCAGCCACGTCTGCTTCCCCCTTCAGAGTTAAGGCCACCACGTATATTTCAAGGATCCTATCCTACCCCACGATCGTTTTTGGTGTCAAATACACGAGCCTGTGTGGATGCTACCAAGCCCATTCGAGTGGAACGCCAAGCCACCATCTATCCGGCTGTGTGTTACGCCATCGCTTCTGCAGTGTCCACAATCCGGCAACCGTTTGCGCATCTAATTGCGTCGTCATCGCCTGAATCCCCCGCCCCTCTTAAGTGAATCTTTTTCTTGTTGATTGTTTTTCAGGTTTCGAATTCCTTTTCTGGTATTGGCCGTATGGCTTAGGTTTTTTAATTACCTTCCTGTTAATGGTCGACATCGTTTTGGTCCAGGTTTGGCCATGGTTCTGAATCTGATGCGATCATACTCTATCACCATGCCAAGACACCTAACCCGTTCTAGGGACAAGAGATTTTCCCACTCCAGCACACTTCATCCGCATCCTCCATATGCTCACTAGGTTCGACTAACAACTGGGGGCTGGTCAGTAGAATTTTATGGCTAAAATCTCTAAAATAAAATCGCTAATCTTAGCTTCTACTATTCTTGTACTCTCATCCTGCTCATGATTATGGAATGAGACTAAGAATGATCTTAGCATTATGTTTGATTGTACAAAAACTCCGATTGCGGAACTACAAGTTACAGTATGCCAATTTCAATCAGGTGAGCGTGAGAAGAGAAACAAGAGGACCCACTATGAGAGATATCTTGTGTATGACAAGTGCAACCACCGAATACCTAAACCAACCAAAAGCTTCTGTGCGAAATTAGTACGGGAGAAAGTACCAGATAACATAGTGTTCGATGAGGAACTTGCTGAGAATTCCTTTATTGTCACAACTCCACTACTCTAAGAAAAAAGCTATCGTGACTATCATGACCTAGCCCCCATTAAACCGGTCCACCCTGTATGTAAGGGTCGAGCCGAACGGAGGGCCGTCTGCCACGTCGCCGTCATCCCGTCGAACAGATCCTCGCCTAGCTGCTTCATGCCGAGCACAAGGTCGTTGATGCGAACCGTCTCCAGCCTGAACTATTGAGTTGCGGTGCGCACCCGCCAGATCGCGGACTCATCACCTTGGTTTCGGTCTATCTATGGCCACCGAGGCCACCGACCTCCTGTCCAGCTCGGTCAGCAGCACACCCCAAAGAAAAAAGGTCAGAATGCCAGGATACGGCTGTCTCATGCCAACCTTGAAGGCATTATCCACCAGGATCAGGAATAGCACGACCACGACCAGGCCGAGGAGCGAGGGTGACGCCAGGAACACGCCCCAATTCCGCCGTATCCCGATGAGCGTGAGGGCAATCAGCCCCACGAGAGGGAGCAGGGCAATTAAGCCAAAGTTATACGCAAAGTCGAGGTAGTAATTGTGGGCACTTGGATACTGCGTCCGATCGGGGAGCGCCGCATGGCCAAGGGCTGCGCTTTTCGTACTCTCAAGTACTTCTTCAGTGTAAAACTTCCAGTAGATTATTCGCTCAGCTATGTTCGGCGGCACCTTCGCGTCTCGGTCGACCATAAGAATTCCTAAGTATTTCGCATCGATGACGAAGTTGTGTGTGGTGCTCATAATCAAGTAATAGAACAACGACGAGGTGATGACCAGCACGCCTAATGCGAGCACAGTCCTGGTTCCACGATCGTGAACCTTCTCGTAGACAGAAAACCCCAAGACGCCGGCAAGCAGCAACCCGATCGCCAGGTTCGATACAGCAGCAACCACATAGAGGCCCATCGGCGCGGCGAGCATCAGGAGCACCACCCGATACCGGCGCACGTCCCACAGGACAAACAGCGCGATCAGGTAGGCGCTCACGATCATCAGCTGGACATACTGCAAATGTTGATACACGCTGAAGAGGTACAAAGACGGGGAGAGAAAGACTTCTCCACGCACCCACGTGGCAACCAGTTGTGCGGGTACCAGGGCGGCAAGCACATAGAGGAATGTCTTTGCTAATATCGACTTCGCGCCATCCTTGACCCCAAACAGCTGCCCGAGCACAAGGGCGAACATCGGCAGCACGAATTGAATGAGAAGAATCAACTTCGCCTGTTCCTGCCCGGGTTGTTCATGCGTAAGCAGGACGGTGGACATGAGCATGAGCGTGAAGGTGAGGAAGATCGTCGTCAACGACCGTCGCGCCCACGCGTACCCACCGAGCAGCACGATACCCCCGTAACAGGCAAGCACTGACAGGGGTAGGGGCAGTCGTGTCAGGAGCCTCCCTGTGTCGAAGTAATAGGAAGGGTCGCTGAAGATCGCCCCATTGAGCTGAAAGAATATGGGAACGAGCAGCAGCGCAGCAATCGTGGCCCTCACTGGCCCATCCCAGGACCGAATTATTTCGGCCCACCGGTCCGCGGTTTTCGAGGCGCTAGAATAAAAGAGCAACGCCAAGACCGAGCTGATCAGATACAAGAACGCGAGCGCCTCCGTTCCAACAAGGTAGAACAGGTACGGAACCGAGCCCACGATCAGAATATTCATCAGCACGTCCGGCCCAAACACGTTCATCTCCGCGTGGTGCTGCAGCAGACGCAATCGAACCCGCTGTGCCGCGACCATCACAACCCCTCCCATCAACGAGAGGCCCGCTGCCATCCAGAACAAATCGGACTTACCTGTCCACACCAGCTGGTCTGGTCGCACGCTCGCCATGACGAACAGGGTGAGCCCAGACAACAAGACAAGCCAGATGACTGCCCTGAGCCAGGCTGGGAATCGTGCCACGCTTCCGCGCGCTTCATGGAGCACGAGGGTAGGACCAATGGCCTGCGCAAACACCGATCCCAGCAGACCACCAATCGCAAACGCCGCATACAGATCGCCCGCGATTGTCTTGCCCACCAACAGGAGGATCAAAAGTCGGAACACATACACCGAAATGCCGATAATGGCCGTTGACCCGATGTGCGGCAGAAGCCGTGGCCAACTTCCTCCGGCAAGGTGTCCGATGCGTGCCCGCCCAAGGGTGCGGGTTAGATTGATCCATAGTGGCGACGTCGCCCATCCAAAGATCACCAAAAGGGCGAAGGGGAGGTCGGCCAACAGCCAGCCGACGACCGCCACTGTCAGGACTGTTTGGAGAACGAGAAACCGCGCGGACGGCGTGGTCTCGCGGTGCAGCTCCATCTCGCTGATAAACACTTCTGCAATCCATTCCACGCCGCGCCGCAGCACAAGCACGAACGCCAAGAGCGCCGCAACCTCAGCCAGCTGCGTGCTGAGCAGAAACGAGAGCCCTCCCAGAGGGAGCACCAGCATCAACCGCAGTCCGAGGACGGATCCTGACGCTACCCCCGATGTTGGATTTAAAATGATGCTGCGCGCATTCGCTGAGAAGGCATAGAAGAGTGCGACTGTTGCCCCGTGCACGAGGCCGACATCCGCGGCGAGGCCAGGCTTTCCGCCCAAACTCAGCGCAATCATCACAGCCGTCATCGCAAACGTGTTGGCCATGAACGCCGCTGGGTAAATGTACTTCACCGTGCTCGCTCTCCCAGAGTACTCATTCGCAGTCGAACTTCATAACAGTGTGAACGCGCCTGATGACGATGCAGGTTGCCTCGGTAGCCAGGAATTCCTCGGGTCGGTCAACGCGACCTTCAGGGGCTGGTCGTCTGGAGGGTCGTTACATACCGGTGAAGTCGCTGTTGATCCCCTCTCGGCAGGCTGATGAATTCCAGGCCCAACTTCGGTTGGGTGGTCCAGCGGACCTTTGCTACTTCAACCATCAGTGGTGTGGTCGGGTCTTCGTGATCAGGCAGATAGAGCTGCAGCGCCACATGGTCGCCTTTCCCTACGTTCGCCGGGCTCTTGACCGTATAGCCATACGCCGACAGGTCATAGCCGGTGCCGTCGTCAATCAGTACTCCATCTTTTAAGAATGAAATTGGGAATTGAACCAAAAAACGTGGGAACTGCCGTCGTCCATCCACCATCATGGGTCTCCCAATCTGCGTCAGGACAAGATCCAGCGCCGCTCCTATTGTGTGCAATGCGACGGTTTTATGGAGGAATTCAGCCGCGCCCCACTCAAGGGCTTTCCGCTCACACTCTTCCGTTCCCAACCCTGTCAGGATGATGACCGGTGCGTGTGGATCGAGGGTCCGAATCTCCCTGAGCACGCCCAGTCCCGCCACATCAGGCAGCATGAAATCTAAAATTGTCGCATGCGGGTGCTCCTGTTGGAACAGTTGCAACCCCTTTCGGCCACGTTCCGCCAGGACGACCTCGTGTCCCATTCGGCGGAGAACGGTGTCGAGTAGGTCCAACATGCCTGGCTCATCATCGATCACAAGAATTCTGGCCATTACACAGACCCTTTCTGCGGGCAGCTGTTCCCAGCCCGTTCGTCAACACCCTTGGGGGTCACGGGTCACAGCGATGAAACCACATGACCTACAACGCTCCGTGAAGAACGGCACCCAAGAACAACAGATCAACCGAAATGCTTCAAAACGCAAGTGAAATGCTCAAAAAAAAACTAGAGCCGAAATGCCCTAGAAAGTCTCTATACGGAAAGTTTTTGACCAGCGTTTGCAGTCCTTGCGCCTGGCCCATTCCTATTCCACTCCTCAAGGGCCAGTTGCTGCGGGGGGAGCGCGGCGGAAGTTGTTGATAGGGAAATGCTGCGCCATGTGTGCTCGCTCAACGCCACCGTACTCTAACTCATCATTCCAGCCTATTTCCACCAAAGTTCGCTTTTCCTCGAAGTCTTGTTTCTCGTTGGCCTGAGTGAGTCTGAGTAAGCTGGACGAGGGCGACAGAAACGGTTTCCTAAACCGTGGGTCGCAGGTCTAGGCCGCCAGAGCAACTCCTTGAATTTCAAAGCGGAGAAGGGGGCCCAACGACGGTTTGATCCTTTGCCCTGTACTGGCCACCGCCTACCGAACAAGCCCCTCTTTGTGCCAGGGGTACAAATCGGGTAGGAGTCCCATGCCCATGACTGGTGGGGATGTGTGCCACTTGGGAGGTGTTGTTATTACAGTGTTAACAAGAGCGACAAAGTAGGCTGAAGCGAATTGAAACAACGTGGAATAATCCGAAACGGCGATATTCTCAAGGAAGGAGAAGGGATTGCCCAATCATCAAGGACTTGAGCAACCCCCTCGAATACAACCCCAACTTCTGCTCCTTATCTGCTCCCGGCCGACACTCCACCGGTTGTAAAGGCTTGCTGTGGACGACCATACGGCCCACCCGGAGATGCCCAGGGCAATCCACGCTCGCCCCACAGTAGTGGGGTCAGGATGGCTCGCATGACGGCGGTCCCAATGTTTTCGGTCCAGCCAATTCCAGTGAGGCTCAGCATGAAATTGTACTGCTGACGATCGGGGAATCGTACATAGTAGAGCCCGAGCGACCAACACTTGCAAGGATTCTGATACAGCGCGACCGCATCTAATTCAGGACTCCTTCCATTCTTCACATCGTAGTAGCCCTTGGCACCGACGGTCCAACCCCAAGGGGTGCGGAATCCTCCGCCTGCCGTGACAAACTGAATCTCTCCCGTCGGCGCATACACCTCATTGAACGAAATAGGATTCCACACGTCCCCTCGCCTCACGCGATTGCCGCCCCGACTAAACCGCTGTCCCACGTAGACGTACCAGTTGCTGGCCTCTTGAAGTCGAAAGTCGACGTTGAATTGACTCACCCCGCCCCGGTAGGGATCGAAGAAGGCGTCCACTGTGAGATACTGATTGATGGGCGGCCGCTTAACCACCACACCACGCCCATACGCCTCCGCGTACAGCTGGGACCGCATCCTTCGCGGCTGGGTATCGCCGATCACCGCTCGCATCCAGATGTCGGAAAATTTTCTCCCTTGAATGGCGACGGTAGCAGGTTGAAGCGGCTGGGTGATCGACCCCAACGGCGGTTCGACCCCAGGCGAAAAATCCCGCGCCCTGGTCTGCACGGCGCCCACGTGATAGCTCTGCGCAAGCGTCAGATCCAGCCAGTTGAACGCACGATCCTTGCCTTGTTCCAACAAGCGGCTGTGCAAGGCATAGGTCAAGAGATTCTTCTTCGGCAGGTCATCCACTTGGTCGATCTGAGTCAGCTTCGATTGATCCGTCCCCAGCACATATTCATACATGACACGGGGTTCGATCGTGTGTAGAAGGTTGTTCCCCTTATCCAGACCGAAGCGTCGCGTCAGCTTCGACGTCGCGTCAACCCCGACCCAGAAAGTCTCCCGATGTTCCGCCTTATTGGATTGCACGCCTCTGGTGTAGTACACCTCGCGGAACTTGGCTTGTGGCCTGATGCCAACCATATGTCCGAGATCGAGCACATCGGTAGCGAGGGCCGGAACCACATCGACCCGATTGAGAGTAAACCCTTCCTCACGGTAGAAGTTGACGTAGTTTCCCTCCATGCCAAATAAAAGGGGCGACTTGAACAGCGAGACGTTGGGAAGGTTGTAGCCCGTCTCTGGGAGACGCTGAAACGTATCTTTCCCGCCAGCCAGCAAGGGCTGGAGATATTGACTCAACAAATACAGGTTGCCGTAAGGCAAGCGTTGGGTCGCCCAGAGGTTAGATTTCCTGCTCGGTAACGCTCGCAGCGTACCGGAATTGCTCAACTGCTGCAGATAGTTGGGATCGGTCACCAAATTCGCTTTAGCTCGAAGCAACAGTGAATCGGTGATTTGTTGGGTGTGCGTTCCGCCGAAGAGCGCACGCCCCTTCCTCACATCTTCGCCGGTATCGGTCACACCCACAACCTCGGGAAGCTGCGTCTGCTGCAGATAGCTCACATGCCACTGTCCACGAGATTTTCGATCCAAGACATACCGATAGTCAAAATCAGCCCCATGCCCCAACTTGCTGAGGTACGACGGAGTGACAGTCAAGTCTTGACTGGGGTTGATGGCCCAATAATAACTTCCTCGTGCATGAAATCCAAAGCGGCTGTCATACCCTACGAAGGGAATCAAAAACCCGGTTTGTCGTTTGGACAGTGGATAAGTCAGCCTGGGCAAAGGAATTGTGGGCACATCATTGATACACAGCCAAACGCCCTTAAATGCCACAGTATTCCCGATCGTGAGATCGAGATCGTCAGCACGGATGCGCCAGGCCGGTACTTCTCCCTCTTGCGCATCGCAGTTCGTAAAGCTGCCCTCTTTTACTCTGTAGTGATATTCAGAGAATCGCTGCATGAGCCGGCCTGACACCAAAGAGTTGCGGGCAGGTATGTATAGCTGCCCGTGCGTCACCACGCCGGTCTCGGTATTCACGTTTAACTCCATCCGTTCGGCGGTAACGTCAGCCTGGGGATCCGTCAAATGCACATGGCCGGTGGCGGTTAGAATTCCCGTCAGCACTTGGATCGTGGCATGGTCCGCCGTCAGCCTGATCGCGCCCTGCTGAATCACGACAGATCCGTCGGCCTCATACACGTCATGATCTTGTCGATAGTCGATGCGGTTGGCCATGACATCGAGAGGAATGGAACCGGAAGACGATCCTCCACCACCTCCTTCTTTCGCTGCGGCCAGGACAGAAAGCGGGGAAAGAGACAGAAGAATGACTAATCCAAGAAAAAACCACTGACAGATCCACGCACGAGGATCTGCCATGCTAGCTCCGAATCGGTGACAGCCCACAGCCACGCACTGCCGCCTTGACGTCGCCAAGCAGCATGATTGAACCCGCCACACAGATCAGATCGCTGGACGTCGCCCGTGTCTTCGCCACCATCAACGCCTCAGAAGGCAGAGACGCTTCAAGAATAGGCCGACACCATTCTGCCAACGACGCGCGGAGTTCTTTGACCGTTGCAGCTCGTGCGAGACTAGCCTGCGTCAGCACAATTTCTGATACCACGGATTGGAGCGGCGCAAAGAATCCTCGATGATCTTTATCCCGCATCATGCCCCACACAAGAATGATGCGCGAGTCCGGATGGCGGACCAGAAAATCTTGTAAATAGCGTGCAAGCGCGGAAGCAGCGGCAGGATTGTGGGCTCCATCGAGCAACACTCTCGGATACTCTTCGATGAGCTCTAACCGCCCTTCCCACTTCACCGACTGCAACCCCTGACGAACAGCCGCCTCATCAACCGTCACCCCAGCCTTGCCGGCTACTTCAAGCAGAGCGAGGGCACAGGCTGCATTATCAAACTGATGTCGCCCCGCGAGGCCGCACGTGAGCCTCTCAAACACCTGTGTCACACCCCGATAGGTGAACTGCTCAGGGCCATTCCCTTCAAGAAGGAAATCGTGTCCGAGCCGCCACAATGGAGCCGTGCGCTCCTGAGCAATCCGACGCATCACCCCACTTGCCTCTGGTCCCATTCTCCCGATCACAACCGGCACCGATGGCTTGATGATCCCCGCCTTCTCAAATGCAATGGCGTCTTCCGTCTGTCCTAGATATTCCTGGTGCTCCAAGGCAATTGTCGTAATCGCGCAGGCCATCGGTTCGACTACGTTTGTCGCATCAAACCTCCCGCCCAACCCCACCTCCAGGACCACCATATCAACGTGGGACTCCGCAAAGTGGAGCAACGCCATCGCCGTCGTCATTTCATAAAATGTCACGACCAGAACCCGCGGCGTTGCAGCACGCAATCGACCGGTCAGATTCGCCACCTGTTCTTCTGGAATCATGTCCCCGTTCACACGGATCCGTTCGCGAAACTCGACCAGATGCGGAGACGTATAGAGCCCCACGCGCAGACCAGAGGCCTGAAGAATAGCCGCAGCCATCGCGGCCGTCGATCCCTTGCCGTTGGTTCCCCCGATGTGTAACGTGCGAAGCCGACGCTCAGGATGGCCGATCTTGCCCAACAGGGCTTGCATAGTCTCCAGGCCGAGTTTAATCCCATGCTTCTGGAGCCCATAGAGATACTCGATTGCAGCGGAGTAGGTCATCAAGAAACCGGTGGGATGCTGAAGACTAAAAATGATTCACGAGGGTACTGATCGTCTTTTTGAGCTGCTTGCGCTCGACGATCATATCGATCATACCATGCTCCAGAAGAAATTCAGCCCGCTGGAACTGATCCGGCAACTGCTGCTTAATCGTTTGCTCGATGACGCGAGGACCGGCAAAGCCAATCAACGCTTTCGGCTCTGCGATAATCACATCGCCCAACATCGCCACGCTGGCCGTGACGCCACCGAACGTGGGATCGGCTAGAATCGTAATGAAGAGCAGCTTCGCCTCCCCCAGCTTGGCAACAGCCGTCGAGGTCTTGGCCATCTGCATCAGCGAGAGAATCCCTTCTTGCATGCGCGCACCACCGGACGCAGTGACAAGAATGACCGGCAGCTTCATCTCCAAAGCCCGATCGATTGCGCGACAGAGCTTTTCCCCGACCACCGACCCCATGCTGCCACCCATAAAGTTGAAATCGAAGATGCACAGCACCACTCGACGCCCATCGATCATTCCTTCGCCGATCACTAGCGCATCTTTGCGGCCGGTCTTTTCCTGCTGGACCTTCACGCGATCATTATAGGACTTGGTATCGTGGAAGGTAAGTGGATCCTGCGCCTCCAACTGCGTATCCCATTCTTTGAAGGTACCCAAATCGACGAGCAGTCCGATCCGTTCCATAACTGAAATGGGAAAATGATAATCACACTTCGGACACACCTTGTTATTGCTATCAACTTCCTTTCGATAGACGATTTCTCGGCAGTGATTGCACTTGAGCCACATCCCCTCGCTGCCTTTGGAGCGTGGGGGCGCCGCCGAATCAGACGATTTTTCTTTTTTGAACCAGGCCATGGTCGTGGTCGTGTCCCTCGTTTAGCCCTGTGGTACCGGCAGGCTGCCTGCCGATGTTCCCGCAGAATAGCACGAACCTGCCAACGACGTACGTTCAAACCGCGCCCAAACGTAAACAGAACGCATTGCTCAATACCCCGCAACCACCAACGTCAGCTTCATCAACATCCACACACCCACACAGACGCTGGCCACACTGGCAAATCCTTGCAACCCCACAAAGAGCCGGCGACTAATTGTGAGGGAATAGACTAACGGCAGACTAATCGTCAATCCAATCGCCATCATGCCCACAATCGACCCGAAGCCGAAGACAGCAACCGACAAGAGCCCAGGGCCCAGTTCCTGTGTGGTCGCAAGAATAATGAGCATCAGCGCTGCTGAACCTGCCAGTCCATGCGCCATTCCAATACAGAGCGGGCGAATCGAGTCGGCCAACCAATGCCGATGACGATGATCGTCTTGCCGTTGATGACTGTGGAAATGGACATGCGGCTCGCCGTCATGATGATGGCTATGCACGTGCCATCGTTCGCGGTACAATTTGAACGCCAACGTCCCGCCGAGGACAATCAACAAGATCCCCACGCCAGATTCAGCGATTAGTTCGAACCGTTCGGGAATGCGAAGTCCCCAGGCCAGCACGATGGATCCCACAATCAATAAGGTCAGTGTATGGCCGATACCCCACCACAAACCGACGGCGCTGGACGCCCGAAGCGACGGTCGCTCAGCAAGTACTGTCGAGACCGCAGCAAGATGATCGGCATCAAGCGCATGCCGAAGCCCAAGCAGGAACCCGACGCCTAGCAACGTGAAGAATTCTGTCTCTGGCATAAATGCGTTAGGAAATCGTGCACTGCATTGACTGACCGTTTGTTCGCCATACGGCGCGTGAAACAGAAATCCACAGGAGTTTCTCGCACGTAAGGAGGACGCCGGCGTCTTGGCGACATACATCGGGAAGATTGCGCCGGATGAGAGGATCAACCACTGCTGTCACCCGCCGCGCGTGTGCATCTCAAGATGTGGATCTTCCCGAAGCCGATCAATGCCAATCAGCCCACCATCTCGCAGCCCAACCAGTTCCAGCACTTTGCGTTCTTCGGCGCCACGATCTCGACGAGCGGCCCAGCTAGACTGGATCATCTCCCGCATCTGTTTAGGACTTGCGCCCATGCGAAGAGACTTACGCAAATCTATCCCTGATGTCGCGTAGAGACACAAGTACCACATGCCGTCGGCGGTGACACGACTACGGTCGCATAGCGCGCAAAACGGAGTCGTCGTCGAAGGAATAATCCCAAAGCTCGTGCCACCCGGCAAGAGAAATTGTTGCGCCGGAGCTGCCCCACATTCCGGGAGCGGTGTGATTGGACCATACTGTTGGCTCAACTGGTCCAGGATCATGGCGCGAGACAGCACTTTGTCAATCGCCCATTCGTTGGCCCCCCCCACATCCATGTACTCGATGAAGCGCACCTCGGCCTGATAGTGCTTGGCGAATTCGATCAAAGCAATCAGTTCATCGTCGTTGAACCCACGAATCGCGACCATATCGAGCTTGAGATTGGCAAACCCCACTTTCCCAACCGACTCAATGCCTCCGATAACCCTGGAGAACTCATCCCGCCCGGTGAGCTGGCGGAAACGCTCAGGTTTCAGCGTATCCAAACTGACGGTCACACGATGGAGCCCCGCATCGTAGAGCTCCTGCGCTTGATCAGCCAAGAGAATGCCGTTCGTGGTCAGCGCAATCTCGGTAATCCGTCGATCTTGCAGGAGCAGCCTGACCAGCCGTGAGAGGTCCTGCCGCAACAACGGTTCACCGCCGGTCAGCCGGACCTTGCCCACCCCTAGGTCGGCGAAAAACCTCGTGAGCGTCGCCATTTCCTCAAAACTGAGGATGTCCTCGCGCGGAAGCCATACATAGTCTTCTTCCGGCATGCAGTACCGGCAGCGAAGATTGCAGCGATCGGTGACAGACAGCCTCAGGCTCCGCAGTGGACGGCCATAGGTATCGACCACCGCGAAGAGAGGCGTACTCATGGTTGATTTGCTCATGACAACTTCGGGCAATCTTCCACGCCATCACGTTTCACGTGGGTCATGGATGTTCTTCCACCCACACTTCCCCCTCGGGAGTGTGTTCGAGCTTCCAGATCGGTGTGATTTGTTTTAACTCATCGATCGCCCATTTGCAGGCGCGAAACGCATCGGCACGATGCTCGGCGCCCGCAATGATCAGCACAATGTTTTCGCCAATCGTAATTTCCCCATGCCGATGGATGATCAAGAGCTCAAGAATGTCGAAATCCTTCAGCGCCCGCTCACGAATCTCGCGCAGCTTCTTTTGCGCCATCCCTTCGTAATACTCGAAGGTGATGCTACCAACATCGCGCCCTTTGGAGCGATCACGGGCAATGCCCAGAAACGTCGCAATCCCGCCGATCCGTTTCGAGCGGCTGCGCACCCGATCGAGTTCCTGATCGATGGAAAAATTTTCCCGTTGCACACGGACGAACTGGCTTTCATCTAGTGTCTGTTCCATTGAAGCTCCACCGGCAAACGGGGGCAACAACGCAATCTCATCGCCGTCCAGAATTTCCGTCTCCTCGTGGGCAATCTCCTGATTGACCGAGACCAAGACTTTCTTCTTATGGATCAACTCCCCGATCTGCGGATACACGGTATCGAGAAGCTCAACCAAATCTTTCACTCGTCGCCCATTCCCTAATGCCAGCGAGAAAGAACCTTGATTCCCTGCCAGAGACTTCGTCATGCCTAATAGTCGGATCGTCACCACCGCTTTATTGCACTCGTCTATAGGTTCCAGACTTCCCGCCCGACTTGGCAAGGAGACAGATATCACTAAAACTCATCCCTCGGTCCACCGCCTTACACATGTCATATATTGTTAAGGCCGCAACCGAAGCAGCCGTGATGGCTTCCATTTCGACCCCCGTCGACCCTGTCGTCTTTGCCGTCGCCATAATGGTGATCGCACAGCGGCCTTCTCGATCCGGCTGAGGTTCATCCTTGAATGAGATGTCGACACTCGTGAGGAGAATCGGATGGCACATGGGGATAAGATCCGGGGTCTTCTTCGCCCCCATGACCCCGGCAACCTGGGCAACGGACAAGACATCGCCCTTGGCAATCTTGCCACGCTGAATTTTTTCAAGGGTTTCCGGCTGGAGAAAAACTCTGGCTTGAGCCGTCGCGGCCCGCTCGGTCGAGTTCTTGGCGCTGACATCGACCATCCGGGCCCGACCCGACTCGTTGAAATGCGTAAATTCTGTCATTTGGTCAGCTGAATCAGCGCGTTGCAACCGGATCTACAGCGCGATTATAGGTGCCACCAGAAAAGAAGGTCAAGCCGGAAGAAAGACAGCCGGAGGGCCCAGTAAGACCCTGCCCTCTAAGAGTACGCTCCATTCCGGCAGCTCGTCCTTACCGAGAAGATATCAGCTGAGATATACAGCGGGCCCATAGCGGGATGGATACAGGATTCAGGGCCTACCCAACCGGTTGAACAGGACAAAATTAGAACAACAGTCGGACGTTCAAGTAGTTTTACCTTCAACCAGAGTGCTCAGGTAACCGTGCAATGTTGCACGACAACTCGTAGCAGCCTTATTAGTTAATTCTCATTCCGATCATGGCGTGCTATTACAAAGTTGATCGTTTAGGCAATCTAAACCATGGCGCAGAGGTGTATTGCGCGTCAGACTTTTCCACATCTAGGTTTTCCACTATACAGGATCACTTTACTCGCCAAGATCTCGAGAAATTGATCCAAAAAATGTTTCCCAGCGGGCTAACCTAATCATGGGAAAAAATATCTGCTCGATGAACGCCTCTTAATCAAGACGCTACAAGACCTAGCGCCGTGTGTTCCTCATATTCCAATCATCGAGCTGGATTCCGAGCTCGTACGGCGCGTATTTTTCCTGAAAAGCCATCACGAATGCAGCACTCTTCGCGTGGGCCGCCCGTGACGAGGCAGTTGTATTTCAACAACAATATGGTGGTGGCTCAATTTATGAGGTGGAGAAAAAGTTCTTATTCCACAGAAACATGAAGCAAGAGAGCCACCTGGGCGCACCCGTCCTCTTCCTCTTTGCTTGACACTTCTAAATCCGATCCTCGACAATGCCCGCATGTCGGGTCAGATCATTATCGAGCGGTTGGAGTTCCGCGGGCTCTGCGGCGTGACGCACGAGGAGCGGGCTCGTCCCCAACCGCTGGCCGTCGATCTTGAATTAGACTGTCAACTGGGACCGGTAGGGCTGTCGGATAATCTGGCCCACACCATCGACTATGCCAGGGTGGCCCAGCGCGTGGTGGAGGTGGGAACGGCACAGGACTCCTGCCTGTTGGAAACCATGGCCGAGCGGCTCCTCGCGATGCTCTTCGACGAATTCCCCATTGAACGCGTCAAGCTCTGGGTGCGAAAACTCCACCCTCCGATCACCTACGTCACCGGCTCCGTCGGGGTCACTGTCGAGCGAACGAAGCTGACACAGCAACTCCAACACGGTGACCCCGACCCGGCACATTTTCTCGTTCAGCAACTTCATCGGCTACCCAAGGGCAAGGTCCTCGACATGGCAGCTGGAAGTGGACGCCACTCGCTATTCTTCGCCGCACATGGCTACCAAGTCGAGGCCATCGACCGCGACGCGCAAGCTCTGGCACAACTCTCGACAACAGCCCAAAAACGCAAGCTCACCACCGTGACTACGAGAACAATCGACCTTGAACAACCTGCGCCTTATGAGCCCGATCTGGGAAAAGAAACCTACGACGTCATTGTCGTATTCTTCTATCTCTATCGATCGCTCTTCCCCTGTCTCATCGAGGCGCTGAAGCCCGGTGCCGTCCTTGTGTATGAAACCTTCACCATCGACAACTACTTTCATCACAAGCACCCGAAACGCTGGGAATTTTGCCTCGCGCACAACGAACTCTTACGCCTCACTTCCAGCCTCCACGTTCTGCATTATGACGAAGGCGGCCATACGGGGGACCAGACCTCCGACTCTGTGTACACGGCGCAACTCGTCGCACACAAGCCGATGCGCTCAAACCCGCCCACATGAGCCGCCTGGACCTCCACCTGCACACCACCCATTCTGACGGGAGCTTTACTCCAGCCGAGGTGATTGACCTCGCGTACAAGGCCGGCGTGACGGCCCTGGCTATCACCGATCATGACATCACGATGGGGGTCCCTGAAGCGACCACGACAGGGCATCAGCTTGGGATCGACGTCATCCCTGGGATTGAGATCAGCTCGATCTTTGGCGACTCGGAATTGCACATTCTTGGATACTTTCTCGATTGGCAGGATGCCAAACTAAATGAACGACTCACCACACTCAGAGAGAGCCGCCACCGCCGCAATCCGAAAATCATCGAGCGTTTGCAGGCGCTCGGGATCGATATTACATATGACGAAGTCCGTGCGCTCGCTGGCACAGACTCCGTCGGGCGGCCGCACATTGCGCGCGTTTTGATGGAAAAGAAGGCCGTCGCCTCAGCCAAAGAGGCGTTCGATCGTTATCTTGCCAACGGCAAATCGGCATATGTTCCTCGCGATCTCCCGAGCCCCGCTGAAGCCATCCAGTGGATCAAGGCGGCGAAGGGACTCACAGTCCTAGCCCACCCAACCTGGGTCAAGACCACGGAGGGCACGCTGACGGACCTCGTCCGGCAACTAAAAGCCGACGGTCTCGACGGCCTGGAAGTCCACTACAGCACTCATACCGCACGACAGACACGCGAATACTTGGACTTGGCCAAACAGCTGGACTTGCTGGTCACGGGCGGTAGTGACTTCCACGGCCTCACCAAACCCGACATCGAAGTCGGCATCGGCAAAGGCCCACTGCACATCCCCGACTCACTTCTTCACAAACTGAAGGATGCCGCCGCCCGACTCTAGGCGTATTGCTCTGCGTAATTCCAGCAATTCATTGACTCCCTGACCTGCCCCCAGTGATTAGGCCACCTGTTCTGTTAGTACGCATGCTTCAGGAGCCGGTGGCCGATAGCCCAAGGCGCTGTGGGGCCGGACGTGATTATAGGTTCGCCGCCAGCGTTCAATGATGACCTGCGCTTCCCGCAGCGTATAGAAGAGTTCCCCGTTTAGCAATTCGTCCCGGAACTTGCCATTGAAGCTCTCGCTATAGCCATTCTCCCAGGGACTGCCCGGCTCGATGAACAAGGGCACGACGGTCAGCAAGCGATACCAGGCCCGCAGAGCCGTGGCGATAAACTCCGGTCCATTGTCCGAGCGCGAATGTGTGTCGGACAGCCATGCGTCAGGAACAGCTCCCCCAGTACCTCCTGGACATCGCTTGCCCTCATACGGCGGCGCACCGCAAGGGCCAGACACTCCCGCGTGTATTCGTCCACCACGGTGAGCATTTTCAAGGGCCGCCCATCCCGAGTGCGTTCCATGACAAAATCATACGCCCACACATGGTTCGGATATTCCGGTCGCCGCCGTACGCAGGAACCGTTAGTCAGCCAGAGTCGGCCTCGCTTCGGCTGCTTCTGCGGCACCTTGAGCCCCTCCTGTCGCCCCAGCCGCTCCACGCGTTTGTGGTTCACCCGCCAGCCTTCTTGATGCAACAGCGCGGTGATCCGACGAGACCCATAGCGCCCATACTCACGGGTGAGCGCGACGATCCGCGTCCGCAGAGACTCCTCGTCGTCCGCCTTGATGGGCACATACTGTTGCGTGCCCCGGCATTGCCCCACGACTCGACAGACCCGGCGTTCAGAGACCGAAAACATGGCCGGCACATGGCAGACCGTTTCTCGGCATCGGGCCGGGCTTAGAAGTTTCCCGCTGCCACCTCCTTCAAAATGCTGTTGTCCAGGAAGAGGTCCGCCACGAGTCGCTTGAGTCGGGCATTCTCTTGTTCCAGGCCCTTTAACCGTTTGGCCTGATCCACGCGCAAACCACCGTACTCTTTCTTCCACCGATAGTAGGTCTGTTCCGTGATCCCCAACTTGCAACAAGCCTCCACCAGTCCAAGGCCTCTGCCCATCTCACTTTCGATCGTCCGCAGATGCCCGATGATCTCCTCGACCGGATACCGTTTGCGTGCCATGCCCCCTCCTTCCGTCGACCGAAATCCTAACGCTACATCCGGCCTGGTTTATAGGGGGCAGGTCAATACGAGAACAACAAAACCACGGGCTATGGCAGCGTTTGTGCAAACACCTCGCCATCTAGCCATACATTGCTGGAAGCCATCATGCAGGACACGACGATACAACGAGCGACTCTTCTTATTAAACTCCATGAAAAGTCGTCACAAGAGCTGCAATTAGCTTCGGACAGCCTTACCATTGGTCGAAAGTCGGACAATGACCTTGCGATAGAGGACCCAGCCGTCTCGGCCCACCATGCGCGGATCACCAAAATCCACGCAGTGTATTTCATCGAGGACTTGAAGAGCACGAATGGCACCTTCGTCAACAACAAGCGGATCGATCGCCATCAGTTGCGGGACACCGACGTCGTCACGATTGGACGGCACCGTATCATTTTCCGAGACGGATCGGCCGGGTCTATCGCACCGGCGGCTGCGACTACGGATCTCGACCAGACGATGGTTCTCACCGGACAAGCGGTTCGACCAGATATCGCAACTTCCCCGGCAAGCCTTCGCGTACTCTCCGGAAAAACGGACCAACAGGAGTATCTGCTCATCAAGCAAGTTACGGCGATCGGATCACATGCGCAGGCAACCATCAAGCTGACCGGATGGTTCGCGCCGAGCATCGCGGCGATGCTCACGCGTCGTCACAACACATATTTTGTGAGCCCCTCACGCAACGGCAAAATGATTTTGGTAAACGGCCAAGAAGTCGCGGACGAGAAAGGGTTGGAGGACAAAGACCGTATTAAAGTCGCAGGCACGATCATGCTGTTTCGGACGGAATTGGAGAGGAAGACCTAGCCCAGCTCACTCGGACTAGTTTCGTAAGAGGAGATGTCCCTTGGGTAACTTTTGATAGCAGCCTTCTGAAATGTCCTGCGCGCGCTTGTAAACATTGCAGGATGCGCTCATCGCCCGGCTCCACTCCATGACACACTCGTTTCACGTCTTCAGCGCATGCAGCCTTATACTCTTCGGCCTCTTTCCAGCGAACCATCCGCTGTCGCACGAACTGCTGACAGAGCAGTGGTAGCCGCTTCATGCGCTGCGTGACACAACTCCGCCGAGCTTCTCCAGTTAGTGAATCTGGACAGAACTGTTGTACTTCTGCGTCACACTTCACTTCTGCAATTAATTTGTCGGGCACGGCCATCACTTGGAATGGGAAATGTGCCAGTCGTCTCTGAAGCCGTCAGTTCACCGAATCCTGCTGGTCCCTCGGCTCCCTCGTAGATTGACGCACTGGTTGGCTGGGTTGTGGGAATTCCTGGGATTGTCAGATCGAGCTCCGGTACGACAGGTGCGACCGTAGCACGTTGCTGCGACTGTGCCGACAGCAGCTCATCCTTGGAAGGCAGATTGGCCCACACGATGCCCCAGACTAAGAGTAGCCCGAACACCGACACCAGGCTCACGATTACCCTCCCTGACGGCTCTTGTCTGTTCATCGTCTTCATCTCTGGTGAGGATAGAATAAAGCGCGTTAAAAATCACCGAAACGTGCGTTTTGTGCAGTACCGGATAGGCGATCTTAAGAACAGCTTTTGGAAAACACAGACTGAGGGTGGAGACAATGAAAACGCGAACTAGTTGTCCTGGGTTTCGACGATGTGATTCTCGAACCTGGTGCAACCCTCGGCCAGTAAGCGGTTCGTCAACATCTCTCCAGGCCATTCAAGGGGCAGATCAGCCGTAAATACCCACACATCGGGAGACGTCCAGACCGGGCCATGTTCTTCCGGCAACTCGGGATCAAACAGGTCAGTCCACACCGGCATGTACACCCCATTCCCGCATTGCGTATGCAGGTGCACGATGGTGCGCGACCGCACGAGCGGATCCAACTCTCTCCATACGGCCGAAGTTTCATCGGCCAAGTGGTGAAGGCGCACCGCATTCAGCGCATCAAACATCGCATACGCGGCGTAGACAGGCGCTTCAATAGTATCAGGCGCACGCGCCAGCTCCGGACATTGCTCCACCAGCCCTTCGAGAATTGCGCGCCTGTGACGATCCTCCCACGAATCAGACAGACCAGGGTCCGGTGCCCCGATAAGTTCAAATAAGAGAAACGCGGTATTTTCGACCGGTGGAAGAAGCCGCGCTGCCACCGATTGCACACGCCGCGAATCCGCGACCGTCGCGAGGTGGTCATGGAGCATCTGCAGATTGAGCATTTCCAGCGTGGCATCGGTCAGCAAGCGCGACTCGACGCGGACGACTGTTCCCGCAGTCAACTGCAGATGCCGGTGGAGAAGATCGGCTGTGGCGATCGGATCGATTTTTAGTTTGAGTGGAGACGTGAGGTTGGCTTGCAGGGGCAACTCCAAGGCCTCGATGGTGGCATAGGCCGGCTTTCTATCATCCGGTCCATCTAATAGTAATGTGCAGCTGGCCTCGGCCACGAGGTCGAACAGCCATTCCGCCATCTCTTCGTCGAGTGCGGCAAGCACCGTCAGTAAATCGTGCTCTCGTCCCTGCTCAAGAAACGCCTGAAGCGTATCGATCGCATCATCGGTATCACCGTGGTCGTGGCGGCGGGCATTGATGAGATGAATAAGATCGCGCGTGAGCGGATCAGGACGAGACCAGGCTAACATTGACGCTCCTCTATGAGCCGAAGAGACTGTTCCCACTCTCTGACATCAAACACGATCCATGTTGCCAAACTTTCTCACGAGGAGCAAGCACCAAAACGGTTCTCGCGGACATACCCACCCGTTCTCTTATGTAGCTGTGCTGCTCCTATTCACCGATGACTTTTACCAGAACCCGCTTACGCCGACGCCCGTCGAACTCGCCATAAAAAATTTGTTCCCAGGGACCGAAATCCAACTTGCCTTCCGTAATCGCGACGACCACTTCGCGTCCCATCACTTGCCGCTTCAGGTGAGCATCCCCATTATCTTCGCCCGTATCGTTATGCCGATAGAGAGCCTCATGCGGAGCGAGCCGCTCGAGAAATTCATCATAGTCATGCAACAGACCTTGCTCATCGTCATTAATATACACACTCGCGGTGATATGCATGGCGTTCACCAAAACCAAGCCTTCCCGTACCCCACTCGTATTCACAACCATCTCAACCTGTGGCGTGATATTGAGATAAGCCCGCCTGGTTTTCGTCTCGAACCAGAGTTCTTCGCGATAGGCTTTCATGGGTGATAGGTCGTGAGGGCTGCATTGTGCCCACTGGATGACAAGAGATTCAAGAGGGCACCGCCTGATTCCCTCAGAAGATGTGGTAATACCCATAAGAGGCTATAATATCTACTGACATGAGTACGCGTTCCCACATAAGACCACCCCACCTCTCACAGAACGCACGCACTATCTTGTGCCAGCACTACCTGGCCAGAAATGCGAAAGGCATCATTGTCGAATCACCAGCCGATATGTTCTGGCGCGTCGCCTTCGATATTGCCTTGGCCGAGCAACACTATCCACCTGTCACACGCCAACACCATCTGGCCCGTCAGTTTTATAATCTTATGGCCTCCCGTACATTTCTACCCAATTCGCCTACGCTCATGAACGCTGGCCGGACACTCCAACAGCTGTCGGCCTGCTTTGTGTTGCCGGTGGAGGATTCGTTGAAATCTATTTTCGATGCCGTCAAATACCAAGCCCTCATTCACCAGTCCGGCGGAGGCACGGGATTCTCGTTCAGCCACCTCCGCCCCCAAGCCGACCGTGTCGCTACCACCAGCGGACTTGCCTCCGGCCCGGTCTCCTTCATGCGCGTATTCAACATGTCCACCGATGTCATTAAGCAAGGGGGAACCAGACGCGGTGCTAATATGGGCATCCTGAGGGTCGACCATCCTGACATTCTCGACTTCATCGCGCTCAAGCAAAATCCGGGAGAGATGACGAACTTCAATCTTTCCGTCGGTATTACCGACCGTTTCATGCAAGCGGTCAAACGAGGCCGGTCTTATGCACTCATCAATCCACGCACTGCGAAATCCGTGCGGCGCCTTCCGGCAACGTCAGTCTTTAATCGGCTGATTCAAGCAGCCTGGCAATCCGGCGAACCAGGAGTCGTCTTTCTCGACACCATCAACAAGGCGAATCCCACGCCTCATTTGGGCTCCATCGAAGCGACCAATCCCTGCGGTGAACAACCCCTCCTCGCGTATGAATCCTGCACGCTCGGCTCAATCAACGTCGCCCGCTGCCTTACAACGCATCGCAGAAGGCGCATCATCGACTATGATCGACTCGCCATCCTCATTCCGCTCGCGGTTCGGTTTCTCGATAACGTCCTCGATCGAACCCATTTCCCATTTCCGGCCATTGAGACGCACACCAAACGGACGAGAAAGATTGGCCTCGGGATCATGGGATTCGCTGATCTTTTAATTCAGCTTGGTATTCCCTACGATACGGAGGAGGCCTTACAGATTGCCGACCGACTGATGGGGTTCATCCATTCCCATGCCCACGCGGCGTCTCACCGACTCGCACAGGAGCGGGGGGACTTCCCTACCTTCAAGGGAAGCTGCCTTCAACCCAAGAGCATGCGACAACGCAATGCCACCGTCACAACCATCGCTCCCACCGGCACCATCAGCATTCTGGCAGATTGTTCTGCCGGGATTGAACCACTTGTACGGAATCAGTATTGCTCGCACCATCATGGAAGATATCCGTCTGGAAAGCCTTCATCCAGAATTTCTGAAACAGATTCGAGCCAGAGAACTCCCCCTCGCTCGGTTACGCCGAGAGGTAGGCCACCGGGAATCGATTCAACATCTGACTCAGATCCCCGAAGACCTACGGCGACTCTTTGTCACCGCACACGACATTGATCCGGCCCATCATGTTCGTATGCAGGCGGTCTTCCAACGGCACAGCGACAGTGGTGTGTCGAAAACCATCAATCTGCCCAGCACCGTCACGCCGAAAGACGTGGCTTCCACTTTCTTACTCGCGCATCAGCTGGGCTGCAAAGGCCTGACGGTCTACCGTTCAGGCAGTCGAGATCATCAAGTTTTGGCCTGTTCCCACGTGTAATCCTTCTGAACCTCGACTCCCCTTTGGTCCCTCGATATCCAATATCCGCAACCCATGCAGGCTCAAGACTCTCACCGCTGGTTTTCCTCACAGAATTGACTCCTCGTGGGGTTGGTGATAAGAACTTCCTAAGGATCTATGATAAAACTATGCTCGTCATAGGGAGGTGCTAGATGTTCGCTGTCGCTGGAGGCTCGTCGTTCGCCGGCAGTCCTCTGACTTGGAGTCTCCTCTTCGCCCGTCAGCCAGAACCGGATTTGGAATTTACTGAAGAGGAATTAGAACAAACGACTAACCTTCGATCGTCGTCCCCGATGAAATTACCGAAGAAATCCGGCGGACGTCCCCTCCTCTGGATTCTGTTGCTGGCGCTAGTCGGCGGCAGCGCCTACGTCGCCATGGAACCGGAAATGATCATGGATATATTGGAACCGATCCTCGGTGAATCGCCAATGTCGCAACAGCAACCACCCATGGCCAGAAAACCCGCTCCTACCATGCCAGCGCCAGGCGATTCAGCCAGTCAATCGGCATCAGCCGCTCCGGCCCCAGTCGCACCACCGGTCCCCACGCCTGAGGCCGCGGCCCCATCACCAGTTCCCACACCTACTTTGACCCCGTCACCGACACCAATAAGTCCACCTGCCCCGGCTGCCATCGTACCACCGGTCACCGCCTCACTGGCCCCCATGTTCGGTGAAGGCCAAAAAGTGACGGTCATGCCAAACCCCGCGACCCCCGGTGACCCAGTGACCCTCATGCAGGACGCAGCTGGAACGAAACCAGGACTTGCCATTCCCCCAGGAACTACCCTCACGATTCTCGATGGCGACTTGCAGAGCGGCGGATGGGTCTATTCCATTCGCAGCAATTATGGCACCAAGGGGTGGCTTACTGAGAAGCAGCTCCGGTTGAAGCCCTGATTGCTCAAGAAAAACTCGGCACACGATCTCATACAGAGGGCGCCGGCACGAACCAGTGCCGCCGCCCTCGGTGCTATAATGCCACCGTCAAAATCCCCCCACTCGCACCATTGCGAGCCAAGAGTGAAGGAGACCGTGCACGCCGTCATCTTTGACTTCGACGGAATCATCGCCGACACCGAACCCCTGCACTTCGAAGGGCTGCGCCGGACGCTCGCCGACATCGGCATTACGTTGACCGAGGCCGACTACTACGCCCACTACCTTGGTTTCGACGATCGTAAATGTATCCTGGAAGCACTTCGAGTTAACCGACGCCCAACGACTGGACCTCTTGTGCAAGGTCTGATGCACAAAAAAGCTGTGGCTTACTTGGCATCGATCAAAGACCACCTCATCATCTTTCCGGGTGTCAGAAAGTTTGTGGAAGAAGCCGCGACAATCTACCCTCTCGCCATTGCATCGGGCGCGCTACGGCCAGAGATCGAACTGATTCTTGAACACGCCGGCATCCGAAAGGCCTTTTGCCATATCACGAGCGCGGAAGATGTGTTCAAGAGCAAACCAGATCCCCTGCCTTTCCTGCATGCATTGGCCGGATTGAATCAACACAGCTCCACCTCCCCGATGTCGCCGGACTCTTGCTTGGTAATTGAAGATTCGCTGCCCGGCATCCGGGCCGCGAAGTCGGCAGGGATGAAAGTGCTGGCCGTTGCTAACACCCACACCATGCAAGACTTGCACGAAGCCCATGCCATCAGCCACAGCCTGCACGAGACACGTCTCAAGGACCTGCGCACGCGCCTATGGCCCTCATGAACGTGATACCGCTATGAGAATCTGCTCGCTTGTCCCTGGCGCAACAGAAGTGGTCGCCGCCCTCGGCCTAGCCGACCAACTCGTCGGAATCAGCCACGAATGTGACTTTCCCTCTACAGTTCGCCATGCGCCCGTTATGATCGAAACCAATGTAGGCAAGGGACAGGCGCTCAGTGCGGAGATCGATCGCCAGGTGAAGGAACTTGTTTCGGTCGGACAGAACCTCTATCGACTCGACGAGCAAGCCTTTCTTCAAACTCAACCGGACCTGATTTTAACGCAAGCCCTGTGTCACGTCTGCGCCGTGACGCCAGACCAGCTCACGCGTGCCATCCAGTTGCTCAAGCATCCAACTTACGTGGTGACGCTTAACTCAACGACGCTAGAAGGCGTAATCCATGACATTGAGCGGATTGCCAAAGCAGTCGCCCAACTCGCCATGGAACAAGCGCTCGCGAACAGCCTCCGTCGCAGACTTGATTTTGTGCACGAACGGACCATTGCAATGATGCCGCGCCCGCGCGTGGTGTGCATCGAATGGCTAGCTCCACTCTATGTGGCAGGCCACTGGGTTCCGGAAATGGTTGAACTTGCCGGCGGCTGCAACGCGCTTGGATCCAAAGATATGCCATCATACGAAACAACGTGGAGAGAAGTGGAAGCGGCGCACCCGGATATCGTTCTTGTCATGCCCTGCGGCTACTCGATCAGCCGCACCACCCAAGAACTTCTACGAGCCGGGCAAGCACCGAACGAGTGGCGACATGCACGTGACCGATGGCCACAGACGTACGTCGTCGACGCAGCATCGTACTTTAACCGACCGGGCCCCCGTCTAATCGATGGCGTAGAGCTCCTGGCCGCTATTCTGCACCCAGACCATAATTATCCGATCGACTCAACAAGGGCGACAAAATTTGGAACTACGTCCTCAGCAATGGATGCCACATCATGACCGACGCCGAAGCCCAAGCCTACTGCACGGCTTACACGAAGAAGAGTGGCAGCAACTTCTTTTACTCGTTCCTGTTTCTTCCCAAAGCAAAACGCGAAGCGATGTATACCGTCTACGCCTTCTGCAAGGCAGTAGACAGCGCGGTGGACGAACCGCCGGCCGGCAGCAATCCAAAGGAAGAACTGAAACGTTGGCGGAGTGAGCTTGATGCGGTGTATCGAGGCACACCGACCTACCCGATCACCGTGAGCCTCGCTCACCACGTCAAAATCCTCTACATTCCCAAAGCCTACTTTGAAGAACTGATCAAGGGCGTGGAAATGGACCTCTTCAACACCCGCTATGTCACATTCGACGAATTGTCCCTCTACTGCTATCGCGTAGCCTCTATGGTAGGCCTCATCTGCCTCCATATCTTCGGCGTAACGTCGCCCCATGCACAGGACTATGCCGTCGATCTTGGTATGGCATTCCAGATGACCAACATTCTCCGTGACCTTGGCACGGATGCGGCACAAGGGCGTATTTATCTCCCACTCGATGACCTGCACGCATGCAAGTATCCAGAGAAGGCAATGCTGCAACAAACCTATTCACCGGAGTTTAAAACATTGATGCAGCGGGAAACCGCCCGGACGCATCAGTATTATGAAAAGGCCCACGCCGCTTTAATGGCTATTCCCCGGCGTGAACGCCTGGCCCTCACCGTTGCGGAAATTATGCGCGGCATTTACAGTCAAATCTTGAAAAAAATCGAACAATCGGACTATCAGGTCTTTGGACCGCGCATCAGCCTCTCCACCACCCATCGGCTGGCCATCGCATTAGGCATCTTGCTTCGATCCCGATTCTCGTGACCATTCAGTCATCACAATCTGTCCTCATCCTGGGTGCCGGCCTGACAGGGTTGACAACGGCCTACCACCTCAGCCAACAAGGCTATCGAGTGATCATGCTGGACCACACTGGATGGCAAGACGGATTTCAGACCAATGCGTCTGACGCAGCCCCGACTCTATTCGGATGCCACCATGCGACATGGCGCCTGCTCCGCGCGCTCGACGGCGGCACATTCACTCAGGTCGATACAACGATTCCACTCGAATTTCGACTACCCGATGGACGTGTTGCGGCTTATAAATCCGCTTACCTCCCCGGGGTGCTCCAGTGGATGATGAGCCTGTTCAGTTTCCACGGCCTTGCATGGCATGATCGGTGGAAACTCTTCTCCCACCTGGAACAGATCTGGGAACAGGCGCAGACTCTCCCTGCAGACCTGGATAGTCGGATCGCAGACGAGTGGCTGACTTCGATAGGGCAGAGCCAGGTGGCACGTGACCGCATCTGGAATCCCCTCGCTCAGTGGCTCACCGGTAATGCCCTGGTTCGCCTCTCCGCATCCACCTTTGTGCAGCTGCTATCCACCATTTTTCTCGGCCACGCCAAGGATGCTAGGCTGACGCACCTCCAGGGGTCCGTCGGGGACAGATTCATCATGCCCATGAAACGTGCGCTGGAGCAGCGTGGAGTCCCGATCCAAGTCCAGACACACCGACCCAACCTTCGTTTTGGACAAAGCGGAGTCAGCGGAATACAACTTCAAGATGGCACACTACTGGAAGCAGAATGGTACGTCACCGCACTCTCACATCAGAAGATGCTTGCCTTGCTGCCGGAGCGCCTCCTGACACGCTATGCCTATTTCTCGCAGCTTGGCGAGCTGGAGGCACTGGCAGAAATCAGCGTTCAACTTACTTGTCGCTCGACGATTCGAACCCCACGGCTTCTCTTACTGGCAGGTCGACCATTTCACCAATTTACCATCACCTCTCTTGGACTCCACGAAATCAGATGCGGACTGTCTGAAATCGGCAACCAAACACTCATGGAATTAAGCGATGACCAGCTGATTGACCTGGGAAGAACAGAGCTCCACGCGCTGTATCCAGAGGTAGGCATAGACAGGATGCAGTCAATGGAGGTCTATCGCAAGGAACAAGCTGCGCTGTCACTCAAACCAGGCACCGCGCTGCTACGGCCTATCCAACAGAGCCCCTTCCAGAATCTGCTCGTCGCCGGCGCCTGGACCGAAACCGGATGCCCTGCCAACGTCGAGAGCGCGATCGTCAGCGCCAGGCGCTGCGCGGAGATTATCGCTGGATCAGTGGTTGACCAGGTTCGTTGCTGATGACAGGAATCAGGGCATGATGGTTTGCACAAGTAGGGCGCCAGTATCCATGATCCTGCTCTTGGGTCTTGCAGGTCGTGCACCCAGCCCCTATACACGCGGTGGCCACCCGACGGGTTACAGCCAGGCCCAAGTGGAATGGGATTATATGGAATGCGAGTACAAAGCGAGATTGTCGAACTAGCAGCACTCCTACAGTCAGAGTTCGCCTTTTCCATTTGGCTCCTGGCCTCAGAGCCCGGCTGACCATGCCCGCGTGCTACACGGCATCTCGACCATCAACGCGATGCGGAATACCTGTTTGGCAACGAAGGGATACCGCGTGGAGTAGGGATTAGAGATTCGCTGAGTGCTGAGTCGTCAGTTGGAAGTAATTCGAGGATAGCGTTGACCTTCAAACCGCTCACCGCATAGATGCTTCGCGATCACCATCCATTCCCCGCGACCATCAGTCAGCGCGACGTACGTCTTCTCGTCCAAGATGAACGGCTGCATTGTGAACACAGTGCACAGAGTCGACATCTCTTTGCTCGACTCGGAAGACATCGGAAGCGCAGTCAGCGGGTAGTTGCCCCCCAGTGCGTGCGAACTTGTCTGGTGCTGAAAGCAAGGACGCCATATCCTGCCATGAAGCCTGCTCCAACACGTTGCTGTCGTCAGGAAACATATAGAAACTGTCGCTCGGAACGCCCTTCATACAGAACATGGTCTTCACCACCAAATCCCTCGTGCCATCTTTGTCGAGATCAACACGTGTACTATTCAAGATCGAACAACACCGCATTTTCGGAGCCACACCAGCTATCACAGTCAGTTCCCATTTGACCTAGCTGAACGGTTAAGCACCAAGTATTGAGTCGATTTCCACCCCCCAAGTTCTTTTGAAATAATTCAAAAACTCGCTCACAAAAAGGCTTGTCTTTAAAAGCCATCAAATCAGGAGACGCCGCAGCTGTGATTACTGGAACAATCACGAGCAACATGCTTCCTACAACAGTGCTCTTCATGGTGCCTCTGGCTTCCTAGCTCGCCCCCACATTGACAACCTAGCCAAGTTTTTCTACGATATCGCTACTTTTTTTCGCCTCATTCAATCATGACCATGACGCCCCTCCAAGAACTTGCGAAATCTCTCCATAATTGCCAACGCTGCAAACTGGCCAAGCTGGGGCGCAGCCAAGTCGTGTTCGGCGTGGGGAATCCGCACGCGAGCATCATGTTCGTGGGCGAGGCGCCGGGATTCAATGAGGACCAGAAGGGCGAGCCATTTGTCGGTGCGGCAGGAAAGCTCTTGAACGACCTTTTGCAGTCGGCAAATCTCTCGCGCGACGAAATCTACATCGCCAATGTCATCAAGTGTCGGCCACCGGGCAACCGCGATCCTGAACCGGACGAAGTCGAAATCTGCAAGCCCTTCCTGCTGAAGCAAATTCAACTAATCAGGCCCAAGCTGGTTTGCACACTCGGCAATTGGGCGACGCAGACGTTATTAGAGAGAAAGGTCGGAATTACAAAGGTGAAGGCACAAGCGTTCTACACCAAAGACTTTGTGATCTTTCCTTTGCTTCACCCCGCCGCAGCGCTGCACCAGGGGGAATTACTCGACACCCTGAGGGAAGACTTCAAAAAACTGAAAGATTTTCTCGACCGCCACACAAAACAGGCCGAACCCACATCATCCGCCTCATCGGCCGCTCCGACCATGCAGATCGAACCGCCGCAGCCAGCACAGATAGATCTCTTCGGTAAATGATACGTGAAGCGCCGTTCGTATCGCGTGGAGACTTCCGGAATCTGTTGATTTGATGAATTCAGGGTAGTCACAGATCATCAGATGCTTCCGACTTGTGTTTCAAAAGAAGCGCTAGGCTTTCGAGGACTGTCCTTCTGATGCGGTAGTGGATTCTGTTTCAGCGGGCTTCTCTTCGCCATCCCCTTCAGCAAGATTTTCTTTTTCCGGCACATCGAACCACTGGACGAGCATCTCGTCCCACCAGGCTTCGGTGACCTCGTCGCCGGGATCACTCCCGAGAAAGGACACATCTTCCTCCTTGATCGTGGGACCGAAGAGATGGGGCTGGAATTTCGCCCGTTCGACGACTTCTTTCGTCGCATAGCCGCCGACGATCCAGGTATCGGGATCGGCACGACGCGACTTGTAGGCTTTCAGCCCGAGCTTCAGGTACATAAAGATTTGTTGCTGGAGTGGATCGCCAACTCCCGACTGCTGCAGGCTCAGCGTTTTTTCGATCTTCTTGCGCCAATGACGATCGTCGTAGCGAGAGGCGATCAACTGGAGCATTTTCTTTCCGATCTCGGCATCAAGCGGCATGCACTGGTAACTCTTCTTACGACTTCAGATGCAGTTTGAAAAACGCGAGCGCCCTGCTCCAGGCGTCTTTAGCGGCGTCAGGCCGATAGACCGATTTGTCGACATCGCGAAAGAAGGCATGGGGGGCGCCGGGAAAAGTTTTGATTTGTCCTGTCTTATTGTATTTCTTAAGCGCCGCCGCAAGCCGCTGGACGTCCGCCTTGGTAATCCAGCCGTCGTCTTCACCATAGAGATAGAGTACAGGCGCCGACAGTTTCTGGAGGAGCGCATCGGGGTTAGGCACTTGGCCATAGAACGGCACTGCCGCCTTGATCTCAGTATTCACACAGGGCAGCATGAGCGCATAGGACCCGCCCATACAAAAGCCAGTCACACCGATCCTCGCTCCATCCACTTCAGGAACGGACTTGAGATAGGTTACCGTCGCGTTCAAATCTTTGAGACCATCTTCCTGCTGTAACGTATTCATCAACCTGCCGGCCTCGCCGGCGTCGGTCGTCAGCGCATACCCGAGTCGCGAGTACATGTCTGGGGCGATGGCCACATAGTCTTCCACCGCATACCGCTTGGCGATATCCTTGATATGGTCGGTAAGCCCCCACCACTCCTGGATCACGATTATGGCGGGCCGCTTCTCCTTGGTCTGCGGAGCTGCAACGAACGCTCGCACCGTGACCGTGCCGCTGGAATATTGCACCATTGTTTCTCTGATTGCGTCAGTCATACCCTACCTCCTACGGGTCACGCACGAGGCTTGGGGCAAGAGGCTAAAGGAAAATCGCACCGCCTACTGCCCCTTGCCTCATGCCCCTAGCCTAGCTTCCAGCCACCATCATCTCGGAAATCTTTACCGTGGGACATGCGATCCGGCCTCGAAACACGAGATCGCTCCCGACCAGTTCAATAGCCTTGAACATCTGTTTTAAATTTCCGGCAATGGTGATTTCTCCTACAGGATAGGTGAGTTCTCCGTTCTCGATCCAGAACCCGCAGGCCCCGCGTGAGTAATCGCCCGTCACCATGTTGATGCCGAACCCGATCAGCTCGGTCACGTAGAGCCCTTCTTTGACCGATCCAATGATCTGCTCAGCTGTCTTCGAACCAGGCATTAAATAGAAATTGGTCGGTCCGACTGAAGGGCTTTCTCCTACGCTCCGCGAGGCATTTCCAGTTGAAGGAAGCCCCAGTTTTTTCCCTGAATACGTGTCGAGGAGATAGCTCTTGAGGATGCCTCGTTCGACAATGGTATTCTTACGCGTGGCAAGCCCTTCACCATCAAAGGGGAACGATCCGAGGCCCCCTTCCATGCGACCATCGTCGTAGACCGTAATCAGATCGGAGCCGATGCACTGACCGAGTTGATCAAGCAGAAACGAGGCCCGCTTGTAGAGGCCATAGCCGGACACGGCGCTGCAGAGGTTCGCAAGAAGGCTGCCTGCATTCTCTTGATCGAACACGACCTGCACGCGTTTCGTCGCCACCTTGTGCGCACCCAATCGGCGAACTGTTCGCCTGGTCGCTTCTTGCCCGACCGACTCCGCAGACGCTAATCGCGCAACCTTGCGCTGCACATCATACCACGAATCCCGCTCCATCGCCCCTGTCCCGGGCTCAGTCGCAATCGGCGACACTGACAGCGAAAAACTTGAACTTTTGTAAGACCCAACGAAGCCGTGACTATTCGCGAGCACCACCCGTCCGTACGAAGAGCCGAACTCTGCGCCTTCGGAGTTCGTCACGCGTGGATCGGCAGCGAACGCCGCCGCTTCCCCGCGCTTCGCCCAATCGATCTGTACTTCCGTGTCGAGGATCGTCTCATCATAGAGATCAAGGTTCGGCCGATCCCTCGCCATCTGAGAAGCGTCCGGCAAACCAGACACCTGATCCTCGACGACCGCTTTGGCTAAGATGCAGGATTCTGAGGCAAGCCGATCGAGGGACTCTTTTGAGAAATCGGAAGTCGAAGTCGTGGCCGATCGCTTCCCGACGAATACACGCAACCCCAGCCGCTTTTCTCTCGCCTTGGTCAAGCGATCGACGGTTCCCACACGTACTTGCACCGAAAAGTTCTCGCCATCAGCCACGACGATATCAGCTTCGGTCGCCCCGCAGTCCTTTGCACGGGACAGTACGTCCGCCGCCAATTGCGCATAGATACCGTTGGCTGCTTCAATGGCGCTACCAGGTTGTTCCTTCTGAATCACACTTCCCCTCCCCTCTGAGGTCAACAGTCATTGATCATTAGTCATGAGGAGAAGAGCAGAACCACGCCCGGTACAGCATGATTGATGATTGACTAGTGACTTCTTCCATTCTATCCCTGCGTGCCACCTACGGTGATCTCATCAATCTTGAGTGTCGGCATCCCGACCCCGACCGGTACCGACTGCCCATCCTTGCCACAGGTCCCAATACCATTGTCAAGCATCAGATCATGACCAACCATCGAAACTTTGGTCAGAATCTTCGGCCCGTTCCCGATCAGCGTGGCCCCCTTCACCGGCTTCGTGATCTGTCCATCCTCAATGAGGTAGGCTTCGCTGGCAGAGAAAACAAATTTCCCGTTTGTAATATCGACTTGTCCACCACCGAACGACACGGCATAGAGCCCCTTCTTAACCGAACGGATAATGTCTTGGGGGTCTGATTCTCCGGCCAACATGAATGTGTTTGTCATCCGAGGGAGAACCACGCTTTGATAGCTCTCGCGTCGTCCATTGCCCGTCAGTGGAATGCCCATGAGCCGCGCGTTGAGCTTATCGGTGATATAGCCACGGAGGATGCCCTTCTCAATCAGCGTCGTACAGCTGGTCGACGTACCTTCATCATCTATATTTAACGAGCCACGGCGGAACGGAAGCGTCCCATCATCAATGATCGTACAGACCTCAGACGCCACGCGCTTTCCGATCAAATGCGAAAAAGCCGAGGTTTTCTTCCGGTTAAAATCCGCCTCAAGTCCGTGACCTATCGCTTCGTGCAACAGAATGCCCGGCCATCCACCGGCCAACACCACCGGCATTACGCCGGCTGGGGCATCGATGGCGGAGAGATTCAAAATCGCCTCACGTGCAGCTTCTTGCGCATAATCCAAATGTCGATTTTGTTCACGGTAGTATTCAAATCCGACGCGCCCCCCCCCACCGAAACTGCCTACCTGGCGATTGCCATTGTCTTCGGCAATGCAGGTGATCTGCAGACGTGACAGTGGTTGGATGTCGCCAATCAAGGTACCATCCGATGTCGCCACCACCACAATCTTATATTCCGTATTGAAGGAGGCCATTACGTTCTTGATGCGGGGATCGTACCGCCTGGCTTCGGTATCGATTTCATTCAGCAGCGCCACTCGGTCGGCCGTGGCTACCTCGGCCTTGGCCCGTTCCATCGGATAGAGATCTCTCGTCGGTCGTCGCTGCGCGGGAACTGGAATTGCATGATTCCCCTTGGGAGAATTGGCGATATAACGTGCCGTATCTGCCGCGATTTCCAGATCTTTCTTCGTCAGTTCGTCCGAATACGCAAAGCCTGTCTTCTCGCCTGTGGTCGCCCGCACCCCTACGCCCTGAGAAATACTCTTGGCGGCGCGCTTGACGATGCCTTCCTCCATCGAAACCCACTCCGAGACGCGCGACTCGAAGTAGAGATCCGCGTAATCGACATCCCGCACGTTCATTCGATCGAGCGTGTGCTGGGCTTCGAGCTCCGTGACACCAAACTTGGCCAGCTGGACTGGGTCCGCCATGGTCGTGCTTCCTTTCTGCGCAAGTCGAGTCTGCTCAAGTCGAGCGCGTACGAAGTATAGCCCATTCATTTCCGCAGCCGCAATGTAATGTAATGATTCCTAACTCGCGACTTTATTAAGTATTTTCCCAGTTATCGTTTGACATTCCCTACCCATGACAGTAAACTTTAATTGCCTTTCTCCAAACATTCTAAGCGACTAGGAGGACGATCAAGATTCCATGGCACAAACGCCATCTTCAAGCCTCGACCACCACTCCGAAGGCGAATTGACAGCCAAGTTGGAGCGGGAGCTCTTGCCGAAACATGTGGCCGTCATTATGGACGGCAACGGGCGCTGGGCCGAACTCCGTGGCCTTCCTCGCATCGCTGGACACCGCGAAGGGATTAACTCCGTTAGAGAAATGATCACCCAGTGCCTGGAACTCGACATCCAGGCCCTAACGATCTACGCTTTTTCACAGGAAAACTGGAATCGCCCAACGCAAGAAATCAGCGCGCTTATGGGTCTCTTGGAGCATTACCTTTCCACTGAACGGGCCAACCTGATTGAGCAACGCGTTTGCTTCCGGACGATCGGGCACCTCGAACTCCTTCCCCAGTCAACCCAACACTGGGTGCGCACCACCGAGAAGGAAACCGCGCATCTCGATAAGATGGTGCTGACCGTGGCCTTGAGCTACGGAGGGCGCGCGGAGATCGTCGATGCAGTCAGAGGATTGCTCAACGACGCCCGAAGTGGGACGATACAGCCCGAACGTGTCGACGAACCCATGATCCAGCAGTACATGTACACCCATCCGCTCCCCGATCCGGATTTACTAATTCGGACGAGCGGAGAAACGCGGATCAGCAACTTTCTACTCTGGCAACTGGCCTATACGGAACTGTGCTTTACGCCGACGTTGTGGCCTGATTTTCGCCGACGCGAGTTCCTACTGGCACTTCTGGAATATCAAAAACGAGAACGCCGCTTTGGCCGAATCTTGAGCACCGTATCCTCGTAATCTCGGTGGGAGATTCCCCAGCCACAGACACCACCGCCGACAGCCCAACACTTGTGACCACTCCACCCGCAGCCACTCGACGATTTGATCTCCGGCGTGTATATACCGCAGTCATTCTCGCCCCGGCAATTTATGCCGTCATTCGCTATCTCCCCCCGTGGACCTTGACGCTCCTCTTGATTGTCGGCGGATTCATTGCCTTGATGGAGTTGTACCGCATCAGTTTTCAAACGCGCCCCAACACCGTGCTGATCGGAGTGGGGCTGGCTACCTCTGCCCTGATTTTGGCCCGGCGTCATCTGCCCCTTGCCTTGGCGGACCTTCTCGTCGTTTCGACACTGGCCTTGTTGGTCGCCATGTTGTTTTCGTCCGCTCCGATCGAACACCGGATGAAAGATACTGCCATCACCCTCTTCGGCGCGCACTATGTGGGCTTCACCCTGAGTACGCTGGTGTCGACTCGTTCGTTGGCCGCCGGTGAATCGTTCGTGCTCTTCGTTGCACTGGTCACGTGGGCTGCGGACACCGGCGCCTATTACGCAGGCATCCTGTGGGGCACACATCTTCTCGCACCGTCGGTAAGCCCGAAGAAGACGGTTGAGGGCGTACTCGGTGGCATGGCACTCGCCACGGGAGCCGCGCTCCTGGCCCACGCCTGGTTTTTGCCACAGCTGCCGCTGTTGGACGCATTCGTCCTCGGCGTTCTCCTGACAGGCGCGGGTCTCCTCGGTGACCTCTGTGAATCAGCCATCAAGCGTAGTGTGGGGGCCAAAGACTCCGGGGGAATCCTTCCAGGCCACGGAGGGATGCTTGACCGACTCGATAGTCTATTATTCACTGCCCCTACCTTCTACTACTATGTCACGTGCGTCCGCGGCATCTGGCCGCTCCCATAAGAGGAGAGGATATGAAGACTATCATCATCCTGGGCTCGACCGGATCGATCGGAACCAATACGCTCGATATCGTCCAGAGATTTCCGGATGAATTTCGAGTTGTCGGACTAACGGCAGGCGGCAACATTGAAAAACTTGAAGAGCAAATCCGCACGTTCAAGCCTACAGCTGTGGCCGTTTCCACAGAATCCTCCGGCGCCACAATGCGGAAACGTTGCGTGGGTTTGCCGGTCGAGATCCTGGCTGGTGAGGAGGGCATCACCCAAGTGGCCGCCATGCCAGGGGTCGAGCTGGTGATCTCAGCCATTGTGGGAGCCGCCGGACTCGTACCGACCCTGGCTGCTATTCGCAGCCGTAAGCACATCGCGCTGGCCAACAAAGAACCGATGGTCATGGTCGGCAAGCTGATACAGGAAGAAGCCCGTAAGTACTGCGTCCGGATCTTCCCCGTCGACAGCGAGCACAGCGCCATTTTCCAATCTCTTGAAGGGCATCGAATTGAGGACGTTCGGCGATTAATTTTAACGGCCTCCGGCGGCGCCCTCTGGACGCTCACGAAAGAGCAGCTGCAAGACGTAACTCCGGAGCGGGCCCTTAAGCATCCGAACTGGAAGATGGGCTCCAAAATTACCATCGACTCAGCCACACTGATGAACAAAGGCCTGGAAGTGGTTGAAGCCCGCTGGTTATTTGATATTTGCGAGTCCCGCATCGACGTCTTGATCCATCGGGAAAGCATCATTCATTCTCTGGTAGAATATGAAGATCGATCGATGATTGCCCAACTCGGACTACCGGATATGCGAACCCCTATTTCCTACGCGTTACGTTATCCTGAACGAATGCTGCTCGACCTGCCATCACTGAACTTGACGGAGGTCGGCAAGTTGACGTTCTGCATGCCTGACCATGATCGCTTCCCCTGTCTCAACCTTGGATACGAGTCGCTTCGAATCGGAGGCACCATGCCCGCTGTCATGAATGCAGCCAATGAAATTACCGTCGATGCATTCCTCAACGGCGGCATTCGCTTTATCGAGATCTCCGAAGTCATCCGTAGTACGATGGACGCGCATGCGCATCGGAACATTACTTGTCTCGATGACGCGTTGGAAGCTGATCGATGGGCGAGAGAGAAAGCTGAATCTCTTGTGCATGCGTTACCGCGCTAATTACACCGGTACGGAGTAGATCCATGATGGCAACGTTTACGTGGTCCCCCGATACTCTGTGGATTCTGATGCAGAAGGCCTGGTGGTTCCTCATTGTCCTTGGCGTACTCGTGGCTTTTCATGAACTCGGCCATTTCCTCGCAGCCCGTTGGGTCGGGGTAAAAGTCTTGAAGTTCTCGCTCGGCTTTGGTCCCAAACTTTTCAGTCGCCAGGTGGGAGAGACAGAGTATCTGGTGTCGACCATTCCGCTGGGCGGCTACGTCAAGCTGTTCGGTGAGAATGAAACAGATGCCACCACCCCCGAGGATCGCCGGCGATCGTTTGCTCATCAAGGTCTCTGGGAAAAAGTTCTCATCGTGGCGGCTGGTCCCGGGTTTAATTTCATCCTGGCGTATTTGATCTTTGCTGGATGGTTATCGACAGGATCACCGCTGTTTGTACCGACTTTACACGACCTCAGCGCCGATGTGGAGGCCCTTGTCCCCGGTTCACCAGCTGCGACGGTCGGGATGGAAATCGGCGACCAGGTCGTCAAAGTCAACGGGAAAGTTATCTCGACGAAGGTCGAACTGCTCGACGCGGTAGCCAAGAGTAAAGGGAAGCCCGTCGCGCTTGAGGTTCGACGCGAAGGACAGACCATGCCACTGACTGTCACACCAACGCTGGTTCCTGGAAAAGTGGCCGGAGGCGAAGAGCCGCTCTACACCATTGGTGTCGAAGAAACCCCTCCCCTGGTGACCTCGGTGATGCAGGGTATGCCTGCCTCCGCGGCAGGATTCCAAGCCGGCGATCGTGTCGTGGGTATCGAAGGGCAGGCGATTTACACCTGGGCGCAGATGGCGGCGCAGGTGAAAGAACATCCGCAGAAACCGTTGCGCATTGAAGTACTCCGCAAGGGGCAACGTGTTGCCCTCACCGTCACTCCGACTGCCGAGAAAATGACGGTGAACGGGCAGACCATTGAGGTCGGCAAAATCGGCATCTCCGGTCCAGGCCGCGCGTTAATGCGATCCGATAACCCCCTGGAAGCTATCTACCAGGGTTTTGAAGCCACCTGGGGATGGACCGAATTGATTGTGATCAGCCTGTATAAAATGGTCGTCGGCGACATTTCGAGCAAGAATATCGGCGGGCCACTCACGATCGCTAACATCTCTGGTGAGGCAGCGTCTCAGGGCGCTTCCAGTTTCGTGTTTTTGATTGCGATCTTGAGCATTAACCTCGGCGTTCTGAATCTGCTACCGATCCCCATCCTCGACGGCGGCCACTTGCTCTTTTTCTTGATTGAAGGCATTCTGCGCAAGCCACTCCGCGAACGTCAGCGAGAAGTCGCACAGCAAGTAGGCTTGATGTTGTTGGTCGGTATCATGATTTTTGCCTTCTGGAATGACCTGGAACGTATCTTCTCCCGCTAGCGCAGGATGCTGAAACAAGTCCCTAACTTCGTTCTCGGCCCTAAGAAACCCTCACCGTACGCCGCTTGGGGAAAGCGCTGTTTGGGCAAGTCGGGGTGGTCGAGTGAGAACTGGTACGCCTGCGGTCTTTTCTCGCCTGCGGCCTCGTTAGCGAACTTGTATGAGCATCCTAAGATATCCTCCTTAACCAGACGCACACTCATAAGTCATTCATGAAAACCTCTCAGTTGCTCATCCCTACCCAGCGGGAAGATGCCGGTGAGACAGAAACTGTCAGCCACCGGCTCATGTTGCGTGCCGGGCTGATTAGAAAAGTGGCGGCTGGCATCTATACCTATCTTCCGCTGGGCCTGCGAGTCATTCGCAAAGTCGAACAGATTATTCGTGAAGAAATGAATCGCGCCGGAGCCCAGGAAGTCCTCATGCCCATAGCCTTGCCGGCTGAACTCTGGAAAGAAACCGGCCGTTGGGACTTTTACGGAAAAGAACTGCTTCGGTTCAAAGATCGGCATGAGCGAGACTTCTGTTTGGGCCCCACGCATGAGGAAGTCATCACCGATCTCTTTCGACGGGAAGTGAAGTCCTATCGACAACTTCCACTTAACTTTTATCAAATCCAGACAAAATTCCGCGATGAGATCCGCCCCCGCTTCGGACTCATGCGCGGGCGTGAGTTCCTGATGAAAGATGCGTACAGCTTCGATCGCGACGAAGCCGGCGCGCGCCTTAACTACCAAAAGATGTATGACGCGTACCACCGCATCTTCACGCGTTGCGGTCTGACCTTTCGCGCGGTTGAAGCCGACACCGGACTCATCGGCGGCACGTCCTCCCACGAATTCATGGTCCTGGCAGACACGGGCGAGGAAACTGTGGTCTATAGCGACCAGGGCACTTTCGCCGCCAATGTGGAACGAGCCGAAGTGTTACCTCCCGAACAGTCTGAGAACGATCCCTTGCGGGCCATGTGTTCTGTGTCGACTCCCAATTGCCGGACGATCGAGGAAGTCACCGCATTTTTGAAAGTTCCTGCCCATCGACTCGTGAAAACACTCTTGTACTCAACCGGGAAGAATACCGTGGCCGTGCTAGTGCGTGGTGACCATACGGTGAATGAGGTCAAGCTCAAGAAAGTGCTGGGGGTGCCTGAAATCGAGTTGGCGTGTCCAGCCACCGTCGAGAAAATCATCGGCGCCCTGGTCGGATTTGTCGGTCCAGTCGAGCTCAAGGGTATTCGTATCTTCGCAGATCATGCCATTCCCGCAATGCGGAATGTAGTAGTTGGCGGTAACCAGCTCGATACTCACCATGTTGATGTGAACTGGCAGCGCGACTTTTCGGCCGATCAGGTCTTGGATATTCGAAACGCACAAGCCGGCGACCCCTCCCCGCGCAGAGATGGCACGCTGAAAGTCACCAAAGGCATCGAAGTCGGCCATGTCTTTATGTTGGGCACCAAGTACAGCCAAACTATGAAAGCGACATTTCTGGATCCACAGGGCAAGAAATGCTTTGCCGTGATGGGATGCTATGGCATTGGAGTCAGCCGCACTGCTGCCTCTTCCATCGAACAGAACCATGATGAGCGCGGAATCATCTGGCCCTACCCCATCGCCCCCTTCCACGTCCACCTCTTGCCGGTCAGCCAATCGGAAAAGACCGCTGAGGCCACTGTGCGTCTCTATGAAGACCTGCTGGCGGCAGGCTTCGAAGTACTGTGGGACGATCGAGACGATCGTGCGGGAGTCAAATTCAACGATGCCGATCTAATCGGAGCGCCATTCCAAGTCGTCGTTGGTGATAAAGGGCTTGGCGACGGCGTCGTGGAAATCAAAGTTCGAAGAAACGGCGTAAAGTCTCGCGTAGCCCCATCAGATATTATTGCTCACCTTCGCAAACTATCAAGCGAACCTGACTCAACACATTGCATGCGCCCCTCTTAAGAGTAAGTAGCCTTTCCGTATTACTCTTCCGTAAGTTCCACCTCCTTCTCAATCACATACACGTACCGAAAGAAATCGCCTTTCCCTTGCCTTCCCATGCCTTTGGGCTAGACTGAAACTCGGTTCTTGAACATGGGAAGTGTTCACGGTCCAGCTCTCGCTGAACCCGCGTACGGCCCGATGGACAAATTAATCTGAGCCCAGAGGGAACACAGCCGGAATGCAAGCCAAGCCTCTGCCTCAGAATCTGCAGGAACTGCAACAGAAGGTTGAGTACGCTGAACACGTTAAGCGAATTACCACACAAATCCATACCGCCTGCGACCTTGACCAAATTCTCCTCGACCTTCACAAAGACATTCTGAGCCTCTTCGACGCCGAAGACCTGACGCTATTCGCATTCGATTCTGAAAAGAAAGAAATCTTCTCAAAAGTTCCTCATGTCGGCACCGTCGAGGAAGTCCGCATACCTATTACCGAACAAAGCCTGTCAGGCTTCTGCGCCAAATACCTCCGCCCCGTCAACATTGCCAACGCTTACAATATAGCGGAACTGCAGAGCATTCATCCTTCCCTCCTCCATGACACCTCCTACGATAAACGCACGGGGTTCAAAACGGAGCAAGTTCTGACGTACCCCATCGTCGCTGACAACAAATATCTGATGGGCGTCCTCCAGCTCCTGAACAAGAAGAGCGGTATTCGCTTTACAAGAAAAGACGAAGAAGCCGTCGCCGAGATCGCCAAGGCACTTGGGATTGCCTTCTTCAACCTTCGGAAGATTTCTAAAAAGAATCCCACAAAGTTCGATCTCTTGGTAAGCAACAGCCGCATCACCCAGAACGAACTCGACAATGCCATCGCCGAGTCACGAAAAGGCACCAGCGACCTCGAAAGCGTCCTCATCGAGAAATACAAGGTCCAAAAATTCGATATCGGCAAATCGCTCTCGCAGTTCTACAAATGCCCCTACATCGAGTACAGCGAACGCACGATTGTGGATATCGAACTCCTCAGGAATCTCAATGTCGATTATTTGAAGAAGCATCACTGGATGCCGCTCAAGCGGGATCGGACGGCCATTGAGATATTAACCGACGACCCAGGCGATCTCGACCGTGTCCAAGATATTAAACGGACATTCCCAGGCCTCAACATTCGTTTCGCCGTCAGTCTCCGGCGAGATATTGCACAGTTCCTCGGGTCCGCGATAGGCCAAAGCCAAATCGATATGGGGAGACGCAAGCTCGACGAAAGCGTCTCCGACATTCTCGGTGAATTGGTCACCGAGGCACAGGCCGAAGCTATGGAGGAGGCCTCTGGGGGCGGGGGACTCGACGAAAATGACAGTGCGATCGTGCGCCTGGCAAACCAAATCATCGCCGACGCGTATCGCCAGGAGGCCTCGGATATTCATATCGAGCCGTATGGAGAAAAGCGCGAAACCCTCGTCCGCTTCCGGGTAGACGGCGACTGTTTCGAGTACATGAAGATCCCGCAGAGTTACCGGCGCGCCATCGTCTCCCGACTTAAGATTATGGCGAATCTGGACATCGCTGAGCGCCGCAGACCTCAAGATGGCAAGATCAAATTCAAACTCTCTCAGAATAAAGAGATCGAACTCCGCGTCGCGACCATCCCTACTGCCGGCTATAACGAAGATGTCGTCATGCGTATTCTCGCGGCCAGCGAACCCCTGCCCCTCGACAAGATGGGATTCTTGGACCGGAATCTCAAGGCTCTCAAAGAGATTTCAGAAAAACCCTACGGCATCATTCTCTGCGTGGGACCAACCGGATCAGGAAAAACGACCACGCTTCACTCTATCTTGGGGCATATAAACACCCCTGACGTCAAGATATGGACGGCTGAAGACCCTGTCGAAATAACGCAATATGGACTGCGTCAAGTCCAGGTGCAGCCGAAGATCGGCTTCACATTCGCCAATGCTATGCGCGCATTCCTCCGTTACGACCCCGATATCATTATGCTCGGAGAAATGCGGGATAAAGAAACAGCCGATACCGGTATCGAAGCATCCCTCACCGGCCACTTGGTCTTGAGCACCTTGCACACGAACAACGCGGTCGAAACCATCACCCGCCTGCTGGACATGGGCTGCGATCCCTTTAGCTTTGCCGATGCGATGCTCGGAGTGCTCGCACAACGTCTAGCCCACCGCATCTGCAAGGACTGCAAAGAACTGTATGTCGGGACCAAGGAAGAGTATGAAGAACTCCGCCAGGGGTATGGGCCAGAGCACTGGGACAAACTCGGTCTCAAGCAGGACGATACGTTCCGCCTGCCACGTGGCAAGGGTTGCGAGGTCTGTAAACGATCTGGCTTCAAAGGGCGCGTCGCCTTACACGAACTCCTCCTCGGCTCGGGCCAGATGAAGCGATTGGTGCAACAGAAGTCACCCACGGATGACATTCTCAAGGCTGCTCTCGCTGAGGGTATGATGACCCTGGTGCAAGACGGCATTCAGAATGTTTTTCAAGGGCTCACGACCTACAAGGAAGTCAAAGCGGTCGCCATCAAGTAATCACAACGCATCCATTTGCACTGTGGTCATACCCGATAATCACCAACAGCCGAGTGGAGGCACCTCCAATCGGCTGTTTTCTTTAGACACCTAGCCGCGTCCAATGCTACTGATGCTCATCCTCTAGAAACATTTCCGTCTATTTATTTGACGTCCCAACGTGTGTATGGACTTTCAAGCACTGACACGTTAATTCCGTTTTTCTCCACTACAACTGAACAATCGAATGGCGCCGACACCCGAACGCGAGGGTGTTTGCGCAATTGTGTGGTAGCCTTTCCACATGCCAGTGTGCTGCTCATCTCCTCCATCTCCTCCATCTCCTCCTAGGGTTTCATCCTCGTCATGATGGCCATGTACTTGTTCAATCGGCTCAGAGATGATTGGGAAAGCTTCCTGAACGCGAGCCCGTAGATTTGGTCCTTTGTCCAACGAACCGTCGCGACTGAAATCTCTGCCGGGGCAACCTGCTTCGGCAATCGCAGCGTCAGGGATACCTGGTCGCCGGGCTTAATCGAAGCCTAGGTACTCATACGGACTCCCCGCAACGAGAGATCGTACACTACACCGACATCATCACTGGGTTTTCGAAAACCACCATTTGGATTCCAGGCGGGCGAGCGAGCAGGTGAACGGCGTGGGGACGCGAACCCTGGGATATCGACGGAACCTGACGGAACCTATTGAGAACTGATCCTCTATGATACGTGGTCTGCATGCCCACCAGCCTCGTGAGGCTCACTGTACCTCACAAGGCTGGTTTCGGCGAATCAATTTCAGATTTTACACACATTTTTGTGCTGAACGCCGCGAGCGGGTTGCACAGTCTGAGTAGCCCCGTGGTTCACACGACGATGATCTCTCAACTCAGATGGGCGACCTGACGACGACCGCTCATTGTGGTAGGGAGCTCTGGCCCTCACATGAGGGGCCGATACTGGTCGAGTGCTTCCAGGAGCAAGTGGGACCGCATGGCCCAAGAAGCGCTCGATGTCATGAAGTTGGTGATGGTCTTCCCCTGTCACAAAACTCGTGGCCTGACCGGTGTTTTTCATCCGAGCCGTTCGACCGATACGATGGACATAATCTTCTGGGCAGTTTGGCAAGTCGAAGTTGATTACATGACCGATGTTCGCCACGTCGATCCCACGGGCTGCGATATCGGTCGCCACGAGAACCCGAAACGTCCCGCGCTTAAACCCTTCCAACGCGGCCCGCCGTTGCGACAAGCTGCGGTCACCATGCAGCACGGCCACCTTGTGTCCCGCGCTTCCCAACATGCGCCCTAACCGATCAGCCCGATGCTTTGTCCTGGTAAAAATAAGCGCCGTGTCTTTGTTCGCTCCCAAGAGCGACAACAGAAGATCAGCCTTCGCATGGTGCGAGGTATGGTGCACGGCCTGCGTGACGCCAGCGACCGGCGTTCCTGATCGGGTCACCATCACGCGCACGGGATTGGTGACGTTCGCTTGAATCAACCGAGCCAGACCCGTCGGCAGTGTGGCCGAGAACAGCAAGGTCTGCCGTTCTTCCGGCAAGGCATCGAGAATCTGATTGATTTGTGGCGCGAACCCCATATCCAACATGCGATCGGCCTCATCCAATACTAGCATCTTAATGGACGACAAAAGAATCGTGCCGTTCCACATATGATCGAGCAGACGACCCGGGGTCGCGACCAAGATCTCAGGCCGTTGCCGCAAGCCTCGTACTTGGGCCTGCATGTCCGCGCCTCCCACGATGACGGTGGCCGACACGCGACGGCTCCGTCCGAGTTTTTCGATTGTCGTCAGTGTCTGTAATGCGAGTTCACGCGTCGGCGCCAGGATCAAGGCTAGTGGCTTCCCTTTCTGCAGTGCGGCGAGCCGCTCGACCATTGGAATGACGAAAGCCGCTGTTTTACCCGTCCCGGTTTGCGCACAACCGATGACATCTCGACCTGCGAGCGCCGGTGGGATGGCTTGTTCCTGGATGGGAGTTGGTGAAGTAAACCCTGCGCTGGCAAGGTCCTGCAAGAGGGCCTCAGACAAACCAAGGGCATGAAAATTGATGTGAACAGACGTATCCACTACACTATCCTTCCTTTCAGTTTGATCGCATTATGACGGGATCAGAGAACCGATGGGAGAGACAACCGAGAAGGGTGCAACTCCAAACTGGACCTGGTCGCGATGCGATCGCGAAGTCCGTTATGTTTGGAACATCCCCGGCGCCGGACTACTACGAGGGAAATGTAGGGGTACCATACAGCATGAACCCCGTGGAGTCAACTCGTTCTTTAAAACCACAGCGTATCTCTACCAAGCACCCAATTCTGCTGGCTTATCTACTCACCAATCAGAATACCTTATAGTATAGATAGTAATTCAGCTTTCGCTATTTCAGGAGAAGTGTGGTAACGTGCATCATGGACTATCTTATCCCTCGCGCTTCTCTCCCCTATAATCAATTCCTGCGCGATCGATGCCCTAGTCTCCGCCGCTTCTCCAAACGTCCAGCTTCATACAAGCCGGTGATTCAGGACCATCAGACCTTGATCGCTCGATCGTAAAGAGCCCTACGACGACTGACTCCCCCAAACGCCCTTGCCACTGGAAGGACATATCATGCACCGCCATCCATCAATCCGCCATGCCATCCTCGCTGGAACTTTGGTCCTACTGTCAGCCATCCTTGCGTTTTCCACACAAGCGGCTGATAAAACCTCAGCCGTGTCCGCTCCATCGGGCGCTACCATAACAGGCAATGCGATAGCCGCAGGCGCAAGCGAAGATTCCCTCCAGGCCTGCCTAGCCAGAATTCCTAAGGATGCGACAACTGGCCAACGCCTGATCGCCGAACAGAGCTGCCTGCGCGACGAAGGTGACCGGAAGCCATATCCAGCGACCCTGGATCGATAGGACTTCATCCTCTACCGCACCCGAGCGTTAGCAGCGGGGCAAGACCCAGGTAGTCAGTGCCTTGGTCAAGGCCAGCGAATGTGCTGTCCCAAAGCTGTAGTAATCTTATCGTTTACGAGAGAAAAAGGTGCCCAGACGTATGATCACCCTTCCCAGCCTTCTTCAATGGTTCACGCACAAACTTCTGGGTGCGGCACCCTTGTTGTATATCACAGGAGTGGTCAGTGTCCTATGTCTATGCCTATTTTGAACCACAGGACCAGGGATATCTTATCGGCAGGATAGATCGTTTGACTCAAGCAAAGGAATGCCCTTGAGCAAACGTGTTTTGTATGTCGGTAGCCTCGCAGCTACCACCTCCGATTACCCACTACGCGACCTGTTTGGACCCTATGGCGTAGTGGCCCACACCTATATCATCCGACACAAGCACAACGGGAAATCGGTCGGCTATGGATTTGTGGAAATAGGCTTGGGCGAACAAGCCTTGAGTGCTGTCGCCGCCCTTGAAGGCGCACTCTTTAATGGCACTTGTCTGCAACTCTACGTCACGCCCTACGTATCGACTAATTCGTAAGTGCTGCCGCTCAGGCAAGAGGGGATGTACCGATGAGTCGTATCAACCTAGACCCGCTCATGACGTTTTTGAATGGATCGCACCTGGTAATCAGCACGCAGTGTTCGAGAGATGGAGACTTTTCCTGCGCCCTGTACATCGATATGGTCGAGGAGGATGATCGCCCGGTGTTCCAAGTCATCTCGAACCACCTTGCAGCCTCCACTTGTCTGAAAGCCCAAGAGCACGCCTACAGTTACGCCCTCCGGCTCTACCCCAGCGCCGCTGGGATGATGAAGAAACCTCCGTACCTCATTTGGTCAGGCCCCCGCTCATCCCTCACCCAGTGACGGTCCGCCCCAGGCTACATCGCGATCCCCTCGCTTACAACCGATACGGCATTTCCAGCCCCACCGACACCCAGCCAAGACTTAAGGGAGCGGTACAATCTTGCCATCCTCGGCCAGAATCGACGCCTTAAGCGCTTCAACGACCTTGGCCACGTTATTTTCCGTCGAACCAAACCGATCCCCCATGACCTTCTTGGCCCTCTTGATCGCCATCGTCATCTTCTTGATTTGCTCTTTGGGCGTCATGGCGTGTCTCCTTCATGGGTTGCGAACGTTTGCTGAGAAGCCCACTGCATCTCCACATACCATTCCTTACCGCAGGCAACCGAAAGGCTTCAGTCCTGGTTGTCAAAACCAACGCTCACAGCACAACAGAAAGCCTCTGGCGTTGATGCGGCGGAGGCTGAGGGATCAGACGCGCAGGAAAGATGGGGCAATTGGCGTGGCAGAATACGAGACAACATCACCCCATAGGCCACTATCCTTTGCGTCAACGTTTCGAAGACTCGTGTGCGGTGTAAGGGCGTGATTCCGTGCAGGTATAACTATTTCTGGGCTCCGCATCATCGATTCCTCTTCCGAGTACGAATTCTTTGCAGTGCGCCCTTGCGCGAGTCATTCGCTATAGCATGTAGCCATGTGATAGAATATGTGCGCATGAGTTATGCATACGATCTGAAATCCTCGCATCTCACTTCGTACTGACTGCGCCCCATGGCGACCGATCCTTTCGCCTCCGCTGTTCCTCCGTCCGAGTTCTTCCGCAGGGCCTATCGAAGTGTGAATCGTTAGTACAGGATCCTCGAGATGAACCTTCACCACGACGCCCTGAGCAAGAAAGGTGCGCTATGACAAGAATGAACACAGGGAAACAGAGTCAACCACACACAGCGCCAAGTTGGATCCGCATTCCTGACGGAACGATGGTGCGTCACCGTCATGAAGCCTATGAAGGCTTCATTGACGGCCTCACCGAAATCGCCACCGGACCGAATCGGAATCCGGACGGAAAAACTCAGTATCGAATCAATATCGGGGGATCCACCAGGCAACTGGTGACGGAAGAAAACCTGTGCATCCTGCTCGATAGCGAAAACCTCGTTATCATGGCCAGGCAGAAAGAACCCTACCGCCGTTCTGTGACCACACACCTCCGCGGTAAATTTGCCGAAGACCGGTTTATCAAGTCGGGCTAGGAGCCTGTCCAATATGACGATAAGCGCACCATGTTCTTAACGAAGGAGTGTCCGTTGTCGCTTCGCTGGGAGGCATTCGCCTGAAGCGTCGTACCCTCCCAGGCGCCCTGCCCGCGCAGGACTAGGCTGGCCCGCTGGCAGCGCGTTAGCCCCGACACGAACCGGTCGGTCAGCGCTGCCAGATGCTTCTAGCGAACGTCGCGGAGCGTCCAAAATTCGGCTCCTGGGTCGCCTGTCTGCCGAAGCACAGGCAGGGCGCCAGCACCCGAACGCCAACGTCTTCCTCCAGTGTCCGAGCCATCGGCCGCGCACAGCCCCTACACCCACATCCGGGAGTGGTCGGGTGCCGGCCCCGAGGTATGCCGCCCGACGTTGTGCGGATGGGTGTCCGATCCAGGGCGGCGACGGCAACACCCGCCCACGGGTCGTCGGGTTCATAGCGTCGAGTGGGGCTCCGCCTGGACTCATAGAATATCACCAGTGATGTAAGCTGAGACATGAGTCCAAGGTTCCTGACAAGAGGGGGGTTCTGAAGTCAATACTGGACGGGCTCCTAGCCATCCAGAGGGCTCCCAACGACAGTAACCAGCATGAGTAGCTATTTTTCTCCTGACATGGTAAGATATCATTGTTTCAGCGTGGCGGGCCTCGCGTGGAACGAGAGATTGAATGGCCTATCACCGATGTTGTTGTCACCGAGAATCTGATTGGAAGTCTGACCTAAGCCGCCTCGTTGGTTGCGTCTTTGGCCCGGTTCCTTCCCCTCTCCTGCTCGCGTCTCAGACAATGTCATATTAAGAAGGAGGAACCCCCATGGGTTCAAAGCTCTATGTCGGCGGGTTGCCATATGCGGCAACCGAATCGCAGCTCACCACTTTGTTTGCCGCACACGGGACTGTGGAGTCCGCACGCGTGATCACAGACAAATTTACAGGGCAATCGCGGGGTTTCGGCTTCGTCGAAATGGCCACCCCTGACGAAGCGAAGGCAGCCATTACCGCCTTGAACGGCACACAGATGGACGGTCGGCCCCTGACCGTGAACGAAGCCAAACCACAGGAACCACGTTCCGGTGGTGGAGGCGGACGTTTCAGCGGTGGCGGCGGACGCGGCAACGATTTCGGTAATCGCAGTCGCTTCTAAATCCAGACTGCTTAACGACAGGGGCGCCTCAGTGTGAGGCGCCCCTCCTCCTTGTCATCAGAGCACCCATGACACAAGCCGCACAACCCAGTACGTGGCCAAGACGCGCGTATCCCAATTATGTGACGATACTACTCTTCAGCCTTATCGCTGCGGGCGCGCTGATTGGAGTCCCCACCTTCGCCATTGTCTATGGCTACACGTGGCTAGACTGGGCCATGTTCGGGCTGTTGTATGTCGTGACCGGGTTGGGCATTACAGTTGGCTACCATCGCTTGATGGCACACCGGAGCTTCAATTGCCCCGATTTGGTCAAGGCAGGGTTCTTGATTGTCGGTGGATGGGCGCTGGAAAACTCTGCGCTGAAGTGGTCGGCAGACCACATCCGACACCATGCCGTCTGCGACCATGACGCCGATCCCTACAACGCCCAGCGAGGATTTTGGTACAGCCACTGCGGGTGGTTGTTTTTTACCGACCCCTATGTGGATGAGAAATACGCGACTCATTTACGGCAAGATCCCGTCGTGATGTGGCAACACCGCTATTATTTGCCCATCGTGCTCTCGGGTCTCGCGTTCACGTTTGTAGTGGGATTTCTGCATGGCGGCTGGATCGGCGGTCTGGGATGTTTCCTGCTCGCCGGCGTCGGCCGTACGTTTGCCGTGCTCAATTCGACCTTTTGCATCAACTCGATCTGCCATCTGTGGGGACACCAACCGCACAGCCAAGTGGACTCCAGTCGGGATAGCTGGTGGGTGTCGCTCCTGACGTTCGGCGAGGGCTACCACAACTACCACCACACCTACCAAAGCGACTACCGTAACGGTCCCCGTTGGTATAACTTCGATCCGTCGAAATGGCTGATCTTCACACTCTCACGGCTTGGCTTGGCATCGTCGCTCCGCACCACTCCTTCCCACCGGGCCTAGACTTCTACAGTCTACGTTTTCCATCCTGACAACACGAACCGCTGCGCGATCAACGGTGTAAAGCTCGCCAGGTCTTCCGACACTGCCGTCATCACCACATCCGCGATATGAGGATCCTCGAAACATTCGTACACATCATCGAGAAACCCTCCCCGCAGCAGTGGATGATAGAGAAACTCTCGGCCTGGGCTAGTGGCGACTTCCAACGGATACTCGGCGACCACCATGCGTTCAAGGCCTACTCTGTCAAACCAGCCTCGGGCCTCTTCTGCAGACGGCCGTTCAGCAATATACGCTTTGAGCCGCCGCCGTTCTGGGTGTAACCCCCGGACCGCTATTTCCTGATCAATACGACGCCACAACGAATCGAACGTGCCGAGCGACGGAAACGTCAGCACCAGCTGGCCTTCCGGCTTAAGATGTTCGACCAATCCCTGGACAACTTCAAACCGATTGGGACGAAAAAACATCACCGACAGGTTGCCGGTGATTCGGTCGAACATCGGAAACTCAGGCGGCAACGCACGCATATCGAGGCACTCGAACCGCAGCCAAGGTAGCTGTTCGCCTTGAATAGCCCGCGCACTTGCTATCTGCCCTGCACTGAGATCGATGCCCAGAACCCGTCCAGTCGGGCCCACCTGCTCGGCCAAATAGAAAGCCGGGATGCCATGACCGGACGCGATGTCGAGGATCGTGACACCAGGAAGCAGATCGAGATGCTGGAGCAACGCTTCAGCAAACGGCGTGGACCAATAATCATGTTTAGGAAGAGACCACCGGAATGTCACAACAGACTTTCGTTGAAATCGAGGGACTGAACCTAGCTCATGCGACCCACTCCTCTGCATCCTGTTATCGTAGCCATCTCGCCGTGCAGACAGATCGCGGTGGATCGAGATCCCTCTTACCGTACCTTCAAATCAACGGGACTACTGTGAAGAAGAATTCTCCTGGGTTGGCTTCTTAGAATCGAGATCCTCACCAACCTCGTCCTCTGTGGACTCTCCTTCTGAAAGCAGATCCTCGACCTGCCCTTCATTGCACGTCAGACCTTCGAAGGCAGGCTTGGGTCCATGGGTACTAGTTGATTTTGGAGTTTTGTTGACTCTGTCGCCTTTGCGTGATGTTTCCATCAGTATGGTCTTTCATGAGGGCCACTCGCCCCTACAACCGCTTTACGGCTAACACAGCATTCAAACAAATCTGACAGCCTAGTGACACGACCAGGATGTGAGGCGACCGCATGCTTACGACTCCACCTCTCAACTCCAGGTCCGATGGACTTCGCTCATATGATCCACACTTCCTCTTCCTGCCCTTCACGAAGAGTGGGACGACATTCTCTCCCAACAAAACTGTCCAACCAATGTCAGACGTTGTCTAGGCTGTCGGCTCAGAATCATTGTAGGCCATGTAGTTTCCGGTCCAATGGGAATCTCGGCGGTTGGGCCAATTGTTCGCCTCTTCTTTCTTAACCTCACCATATCGCTTCTGAAGAATGCCGGTGAACTTGGCTAACTCACCCTGGATTTCGAAAAGATCCTCATCCACGATCTTCTTCTTTGCCTTCTGGAGTATCTTCAGTTGTGCCCAACCCTGTCCAGCTGTTCCTGATTCATCATGTGCTCCTTGATTATGGGATCCTTGACTACTTCACATCCTGGATGAGAGCCAAGACGCACAACGGCGATCCAGATCTCATGGTCGGACACGGACACGCTGGCGTATTTGCGGTGGAGACCCAGGAATCAGACGCGCAGATTCGTGAAGCAGGGATGCGCGCAAAAAATTGACAGTCGGCATGGCTCAGCGCGTCATGGCTGCACCCTACAGGGTGCAGAAGGTCGTGTCAACGTATCGTATGGTATGGCATGGTAAGGCATGAGCTCCATTCCCGCAACGAAGTGTTTCTAGGTGCGGTTAATTTCACCAGATGGGAGACGGTCGACCCGGCAACAAGGGCACACACGTCCTGTGCTTTACACAACCCGCCCAGTCAGCTTACCCACTCCAGGTTGCGTAGGTCTCCAATGACCATGCGATATGATGTGGGATTTGACTCCTAATTCAAGCGCGTGTTATGGTGCAGTCTCGTACAAGTTGCTCTCCTATTTCCCTCGCGCTTTCAGGTGACCCCAATCTCCTGCGCGTTGGTGCACTGGCACTGAACACCTACAGGGGTTACATCCACTGCATCACGCGATGGCAGCTAGGAGAAGGTGAGAAAGTGTCGTATTCGTGCCGACAGGACATGACCGACCGATCCAGAGGAGCCAAATGATGAAAATGTCAACAGTCTGGGGTGGCAAGAAAGCGGCGCGCAAGCGGAAACGTCCTGTGCAGAAGCTCAAGATCCGGTGGGATGTCTTGGGGCTTCATGACGCGTCCAAAGATGGTCCGTCGCGCTCGATCGACGATATTCGGCGTCAGGTGACGTCACTTGCCAGCCAAGGATTTGGCCCGGAAACGACGTCACGCTCCAGCACCAAAGACGCGCCCACCCGTTCAGCCACAAAGAGCACGAAGCAACGGCTAGGCGCCACAAAGTAATCCGTTTCCCAACGCGTATTCAGCAAGAAGGAGAATACCATCGGACGACCAGGAAAAACGACGATCGCCAAACGCGATCGGGAAAAAGCCAAGCAGATGAAACAACGGGTCAAAGATGAACGCCGCGCCCAGCGCAAGGCCGACAAACCCGATCGTCGCCCTACGACCAGCGGAGAAGATCCCGACTTGGAAGGTCTCCGGTGGGGCCCGCAGGCTCCCCTGTTTTAGATTCTTCTCAGAGACCTATACTCAGTCCCATGCATGCCGCGATTTCATGCATCTACCGGCGGATACTCTCCTTTGAGAGAGGCCACATACTCAGTAGAAATCCACAAACACAAACCTGTCTCGCATGACCATCTCACCGGTTTAAATCGGCACGGGACTCCGAACATGGGACCGGCGTACGCGAAGGTGTGAAACTCACCCCTTTCTCTACAGCGATCGGCGCTAGCGGGCAGGTTAGTCGACCTGGCCAAAGGGATCTCGCTTAAGAAAAACCGTGAGTTGATCGACCAGATCATTGAGGTCCTGATCGAAGGTGAATCGAAGCGATCGGTCGACCAATGGATGGGAAAAACAGATATTCTTATCACCGTTGTCTGGGACAAGGCCAGCTCAGAGGTTCGCCCAGAGGATCTCGTGCCGGCCACGATCCAGCGGGCATCAGTCACCAACCTCTTTGGCAACCCGACCGTGTACCAACCTGAGAGCCCTCGCTCCAGTAACCACTGCAAACGGGCAGCAACAGTTTTGACCGGATTTCACCTCCTAGCACGAATCGAGCGTTTCCTCTTGCGCAAGTAGAAACTCCAGCTATACTTCGAACAATGGATTAACCTTACCTGTCCTAGAAGTGAAGAGATATCGGCGGGCCAAGGATGAACAAAAACACCCAAAGAATTGAGAGACGCATGGTCTTCACGCTTGAAAATATAATCTTGTACGGGCTGGTTTTCTGGATGGTCGCAGGGTTCATTCTGATGGGCCTGAACATCTGGTAAGGCGCGCTTAGTATTTCCTGAGCGGCGGCAGCGATTGACTCCACACCCTCCGGCGGACCACGCTCCAGACACATGCCAACGCATCGTTGAAAACCTGGCTTGTTTCGGCAACAATCTTCATGGAAAGACCGGGGACTGCCGGTCTTGAGACTCCTCCGAGCACCGCACTCCCCAACGACTCAATCGCAGCGGCTGATTCCTCGCCGATCTCAGTGATCTCCGAGTCGGTCAAGGCATCCGACACGAGAAACACGGACGCAACATAGTTCCATGGCTCCGTAAGACCGATACCGTGGACCGAATGGCACGGCTCGATCGCCATGCGTTCGATCACCTTCCCACCGGACTGGGTCTCAATCTGAATCTCGGAGGAAAACTCCGTGAAGGCCCACCGTTCCCCACAGGCAATCCTCCCGCAGGCGAATGCCTCCCAGAACCAGAGCGTAGCACCCACTCCCATCGTGATGTCGAAGGTTTGGGCGTAGCGCGAGCCGGCATAGGGAATAGCCGTGTCCGGGACCCATTCCACGATCGCGCCATGTTTCAACTCGAGCCGAACACTTTGGCGGGAGAGCTGCATGGTGGACCGATAGATACGATTCGCCGATGGAGTCGAGAAGAGTGCGTGCGCCCCTGACCCCACCTTCGCCCGGAACGTGAGATGATCGCCGCCGACGAGGCCACCGGAGGGATTCACCAGTAGGGTATAGGTTCCGCGTGTATCATCCATCTCGCTTGGCGGCAGGAAATGCCAGGGGCTCGAACAGGAGGAACGCATGAGGACTGTCCGGTCGTTGCGGAAGGCGTACTCAAGATCGAGGGTGCCGATCCGCCCAACTGCCGCGGTAGAAGAAGCCTCTAGCCTTGGAGCTTGTCGAGAGGTTATGGGGCGAGCTGCGGACGATTTCTCCAACTTCCCACGTCTCACGTTTCACGTCTTAGGTCTTACGGGTATTCCCGCCTCAACCCACTCCACAACTTGGTCAAGACCTTTGCTCGTGAGAAGGTTGGTGAACAGAACCGGGAGGTCGCCGCGCATTTTCCTGCTGTCGCGGTCCATCACCGCGAGATCGGCGCCCACGTGAGTCGCGAGGTCGATCTTGTTGATCACCAACAAGTCCGATCGTGTGATGCCAGGTCCGCCTTTGCGGGGAATCTTGTCGCCGGCGGCCACGTCGATGACATAGATGACACGGTCCACGAGTTCAGGACTGAAGGTGGCCGCCAAATTGTCGCCTCCGCTCTCGACGAACATCAACTCCACGTCGGGATGCCGCTTCAGGAGATCGTCCAGCGCTTCCTGATTATGCGACGCGTCTTCCCGAATCGCTGTATGCGGGCAGCCTCCCGTCTCGACCCCCAGGATCCGGTTTTGAGGTAAGGCACCCTTCCGGGTTAGAAACTCGGCATCTTCTTTCGTAAAAATGTCATTGGTAACCACGGCAAGGCTGTACCGATCCCGCAGTCGCCGACAGAGGGATTCCACCAACGCGGTCTTGCCGGAGCCCACCGGGCCACCGATCCCAATGACGGGAATGCCCCAGTTGCGAGCCTTCGTCGGATGCCCGCTTCCACACAGATGGTCGCCGTCACGATGCATGATGAACTAAGAGTAGATGGCGTGTAGGTAATAGCAAGATGATCCGTGTTTCCTTATTCCGTGCTATCCGCCATAATCCATTTGCCATCAGCTCTCAAGACCGAAAAAGCCTCGATTCCAGACGGCTGTGGCGCATGGAGTAGATATCCTGGACAGGCATCCAGGAGGACAATTGAAGCTCCGGACGAGCCATGCGACTTAGCTCCCCGATCAAAGGCGTCCACTGTTTGAGGAATCGCTGTCCTTCACGCTGACCGATCGGCAACAGCTTGAGCGCGGCAGACACGAACCCCACTGCAACCTGATAGAGATATCCGGCGATGGCACTCTCCCGGTCCCACCCAGCCGCGCCGAGTGTCAGTCCCATGGCGATGGGAAGATGCCCTGGGGTGATCCCCACATCAACGCGCGCTTGAAAATTCTGCGCCACAGTGGACGCAGGAAACTGCTCAGCGGCCATACGGATCACCTGTCGTCCCATTTGCCGACTGGCCAGGCGAGTCTCCCGTCCCAACTTCATAGTCTCCAGTTCGTGGTCGGCATCGAGCGCCAAGCTGAGCTTACCCTGTGTAAGCGCATCATGCCCCAAGCCTACGACCACCGCCTCACGTCGCGAAATTCCATTTCGCAAAAGGTCGCTCACATACCGCGAGAAGTCTTCCGCATTCCTGACCATCCCGCCCTGCACCGCCGCTTCCAATCCAGACGAATAGGCAAATCCGCCGGACGGAAAGAAACTGTCGAGAAATCTCAATCCGTTCAGGAGGGCCGAGGTGTTAGTTCGTTGCAGTCCCACCGTTTCACGCTTCACGTTGCACGTCTCACGCTAGAATAGAAAATAGCGTTGCGCCATCGGCAAGACGCGCATCGGCTCGCACCTCAACAATTCACCGTCGGCACGAACTTCATAGGTCTCCGAATCCACTTCGATGCGGGGCAATGCATCGTTGAGCTTGAGATCTCGCTTGCCGATACTCCGGCATCGCATGACCGGCGCCACCCGTTTCTGGAGCCCCAGCATCCGCGGCACCCCGCCATCTAAGGCCTTGCGGGACATAAAGGTCATGCTGGTCGAAAACGGGGCGCGACCGAAACTCCCGAACATCGGACGGGTGAGCACCGGCTGTGGGGTCGGGATCGACGCGTTGGGATCGCCCATGGCCGCCGACATCGGAAATCCGCCCTTCAGCACGATCTCAGGCTTCACGCCGAAAAATGCCGGTCGCCACAACACGAGATCGGCCAACTTGCCGACCTCGATCGATCCCACCTCGTGCGCGATGCCGTTGGTGATGGCCGGATTGATCGTATACTTGGCAACGTAGCGGCGGGCCCGGAAGTTGTCGTGCGATCCTTCGGCAGTTTCAGCTCCACGTTCCGACAGATTGCCCCGTTGGACTTTCATCTTGTGCGCCGTTTGCCAGGTCCGGATGATGACTTCTCCGACCCGACCCATCGCTTGCGAATCCGACGCCATGATGCTGATCGCGCCCATATCGTGAAGAATATCTTCCGCTGCGATGGTTTCGCGTCGGATGCGAGACTCTGCAAAGGCCACATCCTCTGGGATCCGCGGGTTCAGATGGTGGCAAACCATCAGCATGTCGAGATGCTCGTCCATCGTATTGATGGTGAAGGGCATGGTGGGGTTGGTGGAGGACGGCAGCACGTTCGGCTCACCGCACACCCTGATAATGTCCGGTGCATGCCCACCACCGGCGCCCTCCGTATGGAACGTGTGGATTGCGCGTCCCTTAAAGGCCTTGAGGCTGTCTTCCACAAAACCCGCCTCGTTCAGCGTATCCGTGTGAATCGCCACTTGCACGTCATAGCGCTCCGCGACATCGAGGCAGGTCGAAATCGCCGCCGGGGTTGTCCCCCAGTCTTCGTGGAGCTTGAGCCCAATCGCACCGGCTTCCACCTGTTCGTCAAGGCCTTCCGGCAACGATGAATTCCCCTTCCCGAAAAATCCGAGGTTGATCGGAAAACCGTCCGCGGCCTCGAGCATGCGATGGATATTCCAGGCCCCGGGGGTACAGGTCGTAGCATTGGTGCCGGTGGCAGGACCCGTGCCGCCGCCGGTCAACGTCGTGAGTCCGTTCGCCAGCGCCTCATGAATAATCTGCGGGCAGATAAAATGAATGTGCGAATCGATCCCGCCAGCGGTGACGATCTTGCCTTCAGCTGAGAGTGCCTCGGTCCCGGGCCCCACTTCCATCCCGGACGTCACCCCTTCCATCAGATCCGGATTGCCCGCTTTGCCGATGCCGACGATCCGTCCATCGCGAATACCGATGTCGGCCTTCACCACGCCCCACCAGTCGAGGATAATCGCGTTCGTGATCACCAAATCCAGAGCGCCGCTCGCCCGCGTGGCCCGTGGCGACTGGCCCATCCCGTCGCGGATGACCTTTCCGCCGCCAAACTTGGCTTCCTCTCCCGGCACCGTGAGATCCCGCTGAATCTCAATCAGCAACTCCGTATCCGCCAGCCTAATCCGATCACCAGCCGTCGGGCCATAGAGGTCGCTATATTGCCGCCGTGGAATTTTCATTGCTCTCCCCTCTCGCCGGTGGGATCAATCGTGAAGCAAGGCTAGGGCTACTCGCACCTGCACCTGTCGAATTGCTCAATCTTCTTCAATCACCCAGATGAGGTCGCCGGGATGCTCTTCACAACTCGCATCGAGGGAGCACTTTCCGATGTGCGACCTCTGCGAGCAAAGCCCGCGGCCTCGCCGTTCCAACGAAACTCTTCACTTGCCTACAAACCCTTCCTTAGTCGCCTTTGCCAAGGCCTTCGCCTTCACCTGCGCATCATCCAGGCTCCCATTGGTCAACCCATTAATTCCGTAGGCCACACGATTACCGCCCAAGGCCACTAATGTTACCTTCTTGGATTCTCCCGGCTCAAACCGTACCGCCGTACCGGCTGGAATGCAGAGTCGAAATCCGAAGGCCTGCTCGCGATCGAACCTGAGCGCGCGATTGGCTTCGAAGAAATGGCAGTGGGATCCGACCTGAACAGGTCGATCGGCTGTATTCGCCACCGTCAGTTCCATCGTCGGTCGCCCTTCCAAAGCAATGACATCCCCCCGTCCCAGTAAGACCTCGCCGGGAATGAGGTTGGCCGGCTGCAGCTTTGCTTTTGAATGACCGCTTGCAAGTGACTTACCTCTCCTAAGGCGTTTTTTAGTTCGACCTTTTTTCATCGCCTATCCTTCCTTGGAACCATCTTCAGCTCTCCGCTCCACCTCTTTATCAATACACACTTGCATCTCTTCATCCCCTATCCGCTTCCTCTTCAGTCTTTCGGCTCGATTCTCTATCCCTGATCGCGTTCCAATCTTCATGGTTCACGCGATGTGGCCCCGTGACCTTACACTCTACTCTATCCTTGGAGTTTTGGATTTGCACATTGATCAAGGTTGGAGTTTACCCACTGCTACGGGTCACATCCCCCATCAGCAAAATGAAAACACATATCACGCACGCGCAGATCGAATTGAAGAACTCTAGCTTGCTATCGAATCGGTTGGTGAACAGTGACAAGCTTGGTGCCGTCTGGGAAGGTGCCTTCGACTTGCAGCTCGGAAAGCATCTCGGGGACGCCAGGTTGGACATCCTGGCGGTTCAGGAGTGTCGCGCCGTAGCTCATAAGGTCAGACACCGAGCGGCCATCTCGAATTCCTTCCAAGATCGCAGCACTAAGATAGGCAACAACTTCTGGATAATTCAGTTTGAGCCCGCGGGTTTTTCGTTCCTTGGCCAATTGAGCGGCCACAGAAATAAAAAGCTTCTCCTGCTCACGAGGAGTTAAATGCATGCGCGGATATCCCCCTTTTTGATTGCCAACTTAGTTTAAGGGTCACAACCTGCGCTTGAGCTACACCGCAAGGTGTTTTTTAATGAGGTCATCTGTGAGGTTAGGGATCGCCCCCTCTGCAGCGATTGCCCCCTTTTCCATCATGTAAAAATAATCGCCTGCGTTACGGACAAACGACACGAATTGTTCCACAACGAAAATGGAAATACCTCCTTGCTCCTTAAGCTGTTTGATCACATGAACAATTTCCTTGATAATAGAGGGCTGGATCCCCTCTGTTGGCTCATCCAATAACAACAATTTCGGCTCAGAAGCTAAGGCACGCCCAATGGAAAGTTGCTGTTGCTGTCCCCCGCTGAGGTCCCCTCCTCGCCGCTGCAACATGGTCGTCAAGATCGGGAACAGCTCGAAAATCCGAGGAGGAATAACCCTGGCGCCGTTGCGCTTCGCCTCCAAGCCGATTAGAAGATTTTCTTGGACCGTAAGGCTGGGAATAATTTCTCTCCCCTGCGGCGCATATCCAACCCCCGCACGCGCCCGCCAATAGGGAGCAAGGTTGGTGATATCTTCTTCGCCAAAGGAGATCCGTCCGCCTCTGGCAGGAAGGAGGCCCATCAATGTTTTCATGACAGTGGTCTTCCCAACTCCGTTCCGCCCCATGAGACATACGACTTTCCCTTCGGGAATCACAAATGTCACATCGCGCACCACATGACTGTCACCGTAAAAAATGTCTAGGTTAGTGGCTTGCAGCATGCGTTTCCTCTTCCTCACGGCCCAGGTACACTTCAAGCACTCGAGGATCATTTTGTACTTCTGTCATCACTCCTTCACACAACAGGGCGCCTTCATGCAGAACGGTCACGGTGTTCGAGAAATGACGGACAAACTCCATGTCGTGTTCAATGACAAGCACGGTCGCGTGCTCGCGTGCAATGGCTTCCAAGAGAACCCCCGTCTTGTCGCGCTCCCGACCCGTCATGCCGGCCACAGGCTCATCAATCAGCAAGAGCTTAGGCTCTTGCGCAAGCAACATCGCAATTTCCAGCCACTGCCTTTGACCGTGCGACAAGACACCGGCTAAAGTATCCCTGTGGTAGACCAGCCCCACAAACTCGAGTATCTCGATGAGGCGTTCCTGGCTTTGCCGTACTTGCAGCGCGGCTAACGTCGCTCCCAGCGATTTCCCCGTCTTCCATGAGAGCACCAGGTTATCCAACACCGTGTGGTACGGGAACACGGTCGGGGTCTGAAACTTGCGCCCAATGCCGATATTGGCCACCTCATGTTCTTGCAAAGCAAGCAAATTGGTCGCATGCTCAAAGATGACTTTTCCTTCAATAGGCTTAATCTTGCCGCATATGACATCCAGCATGGTCGTCTTCCCGGCTCCATTGGGCCCAATGACAAAACGGAGTTCCTCCTCCTTCACAGAGAAATTCAGGCTGTGGAGCGCCAGGAAGCCTTCAAAGCTTACGGTCACGTTTTCCAGCCGCAGAAGCGGTTCTTCCCTCTCACGCGCTTGCTTCGTAGGCTGCCCACCTTCCGCTTTGGTCACACCGTTGCCCTCTACCTGTGACCCAAAGAGGTGGTGAGCGACAGCACCAGCGCTGACGCTGCTCTCTGATTCCGTCATTTCCTCTCCTTCTCGAGACACTGTGCCTGGGGGCATAGACGGCCCGGATGCCGCCGCAGCCGCGAGAGGTGAACGACGACCGCCCGGCATCCATTTCCTACCCGCTCGTTGCATGACACGCTGAAACTGTTTAGGCATCCCTACTACCCCTTGTGGAAACAGAAGAACGACTGCTACAAACAGCCCCCCTAATACAAAAGGCCAGAGTTGCGGAACTTCCGTCGTCAAATAGCTCCGCAAGGCATTGATCAGCACAGCCCCTAGCGGTCCACCAGCCAGGGCTTGTCGCCCTCCGACCGCTACCCACACCACGACCTCCAAGGAGGGGATGACGCCGATCTGGGCCGGGGTGATAATCCCTACTTGTGGAACATACAGCGCGCCCGACAACCCGGCCAAGCCCGCAGCGATCGCGAACACAAAAACCTTGAAGCCCGTTGGCGAATAGCCCAAAAATCTCAGGCGATTCTCACCATCCCGAATCGCACGAAAAATATGCCCCATCTTGCCGCGCGTCAGCCAAAGGCAGAGACCATATGTCCCGAGTAAACACAACGCCGTGATGATATAGAGAGCCCTCTGCGTGGCAGGATCGAGCAGCGAGTACCCCAGAAGAGTCTTAAAATCCGTGAGCCCGTTCGTTCCCCCAAGTTTCATCTCATTCCGGTTGAACAGCAGCCAGGCGGCAAAAGCCAGGGCTTGCGTCAGAATCGCAACATACACTCCCTGAATCCGGCCACGAAACGTCAAATACCCAAATATCACGGCAAAGATCACGGGGATCAAGATGCAAGCGGCGATCGAATAAGAGAAACTAGAATACGGGTACCAGTACAGGGGCAGTTCTTTGACCTGGTTCCAGACCATAAAATCAGGGATCACCTCGCCGTATTTACTATCTTCCGGCTTCATCTGGAGCATCATATGCATCCCCATCTGGTACGCGCCAAGCCCAAAAAAGACCGCCTGGCCCAGACTGAGAACGCCCGCGTACCCCCAGAGCAGGCCGAGCCCCAAGGCCATGACAGCCAGCGAGAGGTATTTACCGAGCAGGTTGAGGTAGAAATCGGGCAGGCTGAACATCGAGTCGCTCGGCAGAACGGTCAACACCGGTAAGACCACCAGCAGCATGATGCTGACGATTCCAAAAGTGATCCAGCCCTTCAATGATGTAGTCATGATCCCACCTAAGCAGCTCGTCCTTTCGTAGGGAATACGCCTGTCGGCCTTACGCTCGTCCTTTCGCAGGGAATAAGCCTGTCGGCCTTACCTGGAGAAAAAGAATTACCGCCGCCAAAATGAACAGCTTGGCGTAAATGGATCCGCCTGTTCCAGCAATGAGAGGCTCGAGAATTTTGTTGAACATCCCAATCCCCATGGCGGCGATCACCGTGCCGACCAGCTTTCCCACCCCCCCGACCACCACGACCATGAATGACTCGACAATATAGGTCTTGCCTACTTCAGGATCCACGTTGCTAATGAGGGCGAGCGCACATCCCGCAGTACCGGCAATGCCCGTGCCAAACGCAAAGGTCCAGGTATCGACTTTGCGTGTCGAGATGCCGACGCAAGCGCTCATGTTGCGGTTTTGCGTCACCGAACGGACGAGAAGGCCCATGCGTGTTCGGGATAAGAGCAAGTGCACCCCTAGAAACAAAAACACAGCCCACCCGATGATGAAAATCCTGGAATAGGGCAAGACAAGCCCCACCATCGGCTCCAATCCCCCTCTCATAAATGTAGGCGGATTCACACTCGTCAAATCGCCGAAGTACCAACGTGCCGCCTGTTGGAGAAACATGCCAACGCCCCACGTGGCAAGCAGTGTTTCCAATGGCCTCCCGTACAGGAAACGGATCACGGTCTGTTCCAAAAAGAGGCCGACTCCCCCCGCCACCACAAACGCCGCCGGCAACGCAAAAAATAGGTAGTTATCATGCTGGGACGGTGGCAGGTACGCCACGAAGGCTTCTTGCAAGATAAAGGCCGTATAGGCACCGATCATCAACATTTCTCCATGAGCCATGTTAATGACGCCCATGAGGCCGTAGGTAATGGCCAGCCCAAGTCCCATAATGAAGAGAATCGAACCTAAGCTAATGCCGCTGAAGATGTAGCTCGCCAGATTCTGGTAGCTTTGATACGTTTCAATGCTCTCAATCGCTCCTTGGAGCGCTACCCGCACAGGTTCTGATGGCTCAACCGGTAGCACTATGCCACGGCCTGCATCACCCGTAAGAAGGGTATACATAAGCGGCAGGGCTTGCATGCCCTTGATCTCGCCTAAGCGGATGGCAGCTGCTCGTCGCACTTCCGGATCAGGGTTACTCAGGTGCAACTGACCGATAGCTTCCTCGATCGCATGCCGTGCCAATTCGTCTGACTCACGCGAGAGAGCCTGATCGAGCACAGGCACCACCGTAAGATCGTCGGCATTTCCGAGTTTGGTCGCCGTCATCCGCCTGACTTTCGCTTCGGGATGGTACAGGTTAAGGCGATTCAATGCGGATTTCATCACCGCTCGGGCCTCGGGCGACCCGGCGGACACCATATCCAAGTCCCCCTCTGGCGGCACTATATCGACGGAATCCCACTTCCCCACCTCCTCACCTGTTAAGGGGTTCAAGAACGAGATCGTCTCACGCCCATCGAGCTCCAGGTTCTCTCGGTAAATAATGATGGTTTCAGTACCAGACTCATGGGTCCACACATTCAGCGATCCTTCGTACATCGCCGTCAGCGCAGGCAGGAACGTAAGGTCCTCGCTGTCTTGTATGGCCCTCAAGGTCGTTTCTTGGACAGTCGGATCAGCGTTTGCCAACCCTTGTAGGTGAGACAATGCAGTAGGTTGACCGCTTTCGGCCGTCACTGGCTCCTCCGCAGAGACCAGTTCGACACCCTTGCCGAGCAGAAGCGCGGTCGTCAGGAAGCAGACTACCATGGTCCAACTCAGACGCCCACGCCTGAGTTGCGCACTCTGATTGATCACTATAGAAGAAGGCACGCCTATCTTTCTCCCCACTCCCGCTTAGCCCTCTCTAATTCTATGTCTATCAAAAAAACGGGCTGCACAGGAGATTCACCTCCGGTGCAGCCCACTGGAGTAGAACGACACGTACCCTCCTGCTAGCTAGCAACCTTCCACTTTACTTATGTTTCAATCGGCTTTGCTTTCGGTTCTAGCCAGATCCTATCTCCTCCAACGACATCAAACGTACCTTTCCCGCCTTTGCTCCAGTCGCAATCGCGGGCAGCATACGTATACTCGCTCCAGGGCTCCGGATCGACCAAGCCCTTGGATTGATAAATAATATCGAACTGGCCGTTGGCGAGAATTCGCCCAATGTACACCGGCTTGGCAGTATGGTGATTCTTGCGGCTGACGAGAATCGGACCGGCCGGCGTCGGAATCTTAAGCCCAGGCAACGCTCTCAGCACATCGTCCACTTTGAACGATTTGGCTTTCTCAACCGCCATCTTCCAGATGTACACACCAACGTATCCCCAGAACATTGGGTCGTCCACGACCCGCTTCGCCCCATCAGGCAGGTTATTCTTTTTGCAAAACGCCTTGAACTTTTTCACGAACGCTTTGTTCTCAGCCCCTGGCACCGACTGGAAGTAGTTCCACGCCGCCAGGTGCCCGACGAGATTTTTCGTGTCGAGCCCGCGGAGCTCGTCCTCGGCCACGCTGAACGACATCACCGGGCACTCATCCGACGTGATGCCCGAGTTGGCCAGTTCCTTAAAGAAGGGTACATTGCTATCGCCGTTGATCGTATTGATCACGGCCGTGTTGCCACCAGCGCAGAACCGCTTAATTTTGGCAATAATCGTCTGGTAATCCTGGTGATGGAATGGCGTGTATTCCTCCATGATGTCCTTAACCTTAATGCCTTTCGCGATGAGCTGCGCCCGGAGAATCTTGTTGGTCGTCCGGGGATACACGTAGTCGGTTCCCACCAGATAAAATCTCGTCTTGCTGCCTCCTGCTTTGCTGAGGTGGTAATCCACCGCCGGCCCCGCCTGCTGATTGACTGCCGCGCCGGTATAAATCACGTTCCTCGAGCATTCCTCACCTTCATACTGTACGGGATAGAATAACAGGCCGTTGTTCTTCTCGAACACTGGCAGGACGGACTTTCGGCTGACCGAGGTCCAACAGCCGAACACCGTCACGACCTTGTCCTGCACCAAGAGTTTTTGCGCTTTTTCCGCGAACAAGTCCCAGTTGGAGGCAGGATCTTCAACCACGAGCTCGATCGGGCGCCCCAAGACCCCGCCTTTGGCGTTGATCTCCTCCGCCGCCATTTCTATGATGTCTTTAATGGACACTTCGCTGATGGCCATCGTGCCGCTCAGGGAGTGCAGCACACCGCACTTGACCGGCTCGCCCGCCCCATAGGATAGTGCCCAGTTGCCGAGGTTGCCCAACATTGCGGCAGCACCGACCCCTGCGGCGACTCGTCCGCTCTTCGCAACAAACTCTCGCCTCGATGATCCGTTCTCCGTAGGAGTAGTCTGGTCTTTCTTAACGTCCTCTGAATCCTGTGGACCTTTCATTCCCATGGTTGCATCACTCCTTTTAGTACACTGTGAATTGTTCGTCTTTCGTATACTGTGAGAAGCTAACTTTCGGCTGATACCTCTTTGCTGAGAACTTATGTCAGCACGATGTGTCGCTCTGGGATCTGTCTCTGGGCATACTGCTTCCTTTGCCCTGATTGCTGAACGACGCCATCTTGTCCAACCGGCTCAGACACACTTTCTTCTGCCCTCCTTTCATATGCTAAGACTGTTAAGAAGTCCGTTGAGATTGTGTGAATACCTTCTCCTTTCTGAATGTCATAAGTTTATGGTGCTCGCCCTTATGCGAGAACCACGGATATCCATTGCTCTTTTGCATACATCGTGACCCCTTGAACGCGATCGGCTCCTCTACCGCCTACCGACTCCTCTTTCAACCCTTTTTTTATCATTCCGCCCATTTTTTGACCCTCTTAAAATCGGTGCTTTTATATCCAATCGCTGCCGGAGGTGTCAAGAGTTTTTTTGTCCTGCTTTCGTAAGTCGCATCCCGACAGGACTCACAGGATGAAGAGGCCTTCCGCGAGGGGGCTCATTCACCATGGTCTCGCCTCTTGGGAGAGGTTGAAGGCGATCTCAGGTACACCAGGGCAAGGATAGCAAGCATACCAAGAGTTTTTCATGTCAATCACAAAATTTTAAATGAATTCAATGAGTACAAGCCTGCAGGACAGACGAAACTGAAGAAAAACAACGGGATGATTCTTCGAAGTCATCCGATGAGTAACAAGGATTTACAACGAGTTACAGAATGCGTGTCCGATATTGGACAAGTCTCAGCGCGTCGTCCTTCCCTGCCCCCTCGTCGCAGTCACATCACACAGAAAGTCAAGATCGCGGGCCAACGCACGCTCTACGTCAGCGTCCATGACGATGAACGATCGGCAGAAATCGTCCTGTGGCTGAAGGGAAGTGACTGATCCTCGGAATTAATCGGTTTGTACGACGTAATGGCTCGCCTGATGAGTCTCGCGCTGCTATGGTATCCCCCTTGAAAAGGTTGGCGATCTCCTCTTGACCAGCCTCCAGTTGTTAGGCCACCGTTCAAGTTCCTTCACGCCGACAAGCTGAGCGACGCGAAGGTGGGGATCTTTTGGGCAGGTGGCTGATATACCCCAGCGCACAATGCGGGCGGTGCGGAACTCAGAGGCTAGAGGGGGAGTATCGTGCTGCCTGGAGTGGGCAGAAGGGAGGAGAGGGCTAGGCCTATTCGCTACCAGATCGACGTCCATAGTGCCTCCGCGCCAGGGTGGGAAAAGCAAGGACATGGCAGCTGTCGTTGAAATTAATCACGTGCGTACTTCCTCGCTGATAGTTTATCAATACCCCATTAGATAGAGAGGTATGCGAAACGGCTCTCTAGGAGTTAGCCAAGGCGTTGACGCGAGGGATATGAACGTATTTCGATCATGGATGTGGTTAGGTTGTGAGTACGGAGGTGTGAGGGTTGGGCTACGGGGGAAGTTGAATTCCGCCAGGGCTATCTCTTTCCTAATGTGGGACGAAAATCTAAGATCCTAATCGAGAAGAGCATGACAGCCTCGCAGGGAGACGTAATCTAGGAGGAGGGCGCGAAGGAAGGCGCAAGTGCAATGAGGGGAAAAAGTGGACGTATTTCTGGATGAGGGAGCATGCAGGAATCGCAAATGCACCCAGTAGATGAAAAGGAGGGCTTGCTCGGCAGGCGGGGGCCTGTTTGAGGACTCCGACGGCTACGGCCAGATCTAGGCGAGAGCATCCTACATGGGCAAGGGTGCCAGGATTACAAGAGGTTTTCAGACGTTGACATTCTCTGTCTGAAAGTGGAAATATTGAAAAAATGTGTTTATGGATCCGTATGGGCTGGGAGCTTCGTACCGGATCTTGGCCCTTCTTACTTATAGGGGAGGTACTGTGATGGATGATACGAATAACCGTTGGAACGTCGTCATCGGGCTCACTCTTGCTGGTCTGCTGATCACGGCAGGGCTTGCCGGCTGTGAACAGGAGTTGCCCAAGAATGAAACGCCGGCTGTCGAGACCAAGTCAGAGCCTGCTGCCGGCGAGGCCATGCAAGACATGTCTGCTGCCGGCGAGGCCACGCAAGACATGCCGGCTGCCGGCGAGGCCACGCAAGACATGCCGGTTGCGGACGAGGCCACGCAAGACATGCCGGCTGCGGACGAGGCCAAGTAAGACCTGCCTGCTGCCGGGACAGTCAGCGCGCTCATGGCTCCTGCTTCGTCCCCGGAGCGCGCGGCGAACGACGACGGCGTCAGCCACGCCCAACAGTGACAATGGGACGTGGCAGATGTACTATGCATTCCTGCTACTCTGTGTAGTATTGGATATCGCATTGCACAACCCAAGATACGACCCCATGCAACACATACACCGACCCTGGCTGAGATCCAACCTCATCCGGTGCCTCCTGACGACTGGGTACCTGAGTCTCATCATGGCCGGCTGTGCCGGCACCCTCTCTCCTGACACGACCATCCATCAAGATTCTCGGAGCGCCGTGTTTCTCCAGAACGTTTCAGACCGGTCCTATCAAGCGGCACATCCCATCAAGTTGGAAGAGACGACGTTGGTGAATGTCTTACGGGGTGTGCATACGCGGGAAAAAGCCGACTTCCTGTTGTTGTTCGGTAAAGCGCTGTTAGATGCATCATCCACACCGAGAGTCACCCGTGTTTTTTCGGAGGACGATATTGCCGTCTTGACGCCCTATCTCACCGTGGCCCTGGCACAAGCCGCTCCAAACCAGCGGGTCGGATTCCGTCTGTACAACACACCCAATATCCCGACCCCTTCCCAGACAGCAGGATCAACCTTCTGGGAAAAGGTTGATGGTTTTATCGGATCCGAGCCGCCCTTGGCCGGCCACGTGGAAACCACTGCGGGACATCTCTTTGCAGACGGGCTGTCGCTCCATCTCACCTTGACCCACTATCAACACCGGCCGGGAAAGGCTCACAAGAAAATGATGGCGGAACCTCGCCCTCAAGGAAACTCCAAAGGGCTGCGCGACTACGACGTCACGTTCCTGCCGGAAACTGCAGTGCGGTCGGAGACCTACATGCAATCGGGCTGGTTCGGTGAGTCTGGCAAAGGAGCGCTGGTGATTGATTATCAGCTTCTGGCCAAACTCCTAGCCTCGCCTCCGGAGGCTGCCCGCACTGCCACATCTCCCGCAGCCCAGTCGGTTCCGACCATGCTGGAACCAGCCGGAAAAAGCGATCCCGCCATGCAAGCATTCAAAGAGGAGCTGAAAGCGCTCCAGAAAAAAGTAGACGAGCAGAACGCCGAACTGCAAAAACTGAAAAAGTCTCAAAAAATGAAATAGTCTGCCCCTAGTCTAGTGTCGGGATCCATAAAGAGGTTGACTGACTATCTTGCATGGATGTGGCCTGCTCGCTCTGCGAGCACGGGAAATGAATCAGCCTGCCCTTCTCATCCCCAAGAAATGAAAACGCCTTCTGGCTTGAACCAGGCGTTTGTGTAACCAGGCAGTAGTCCAAACCACACTCCGTGTGTGCTGGTGACTCTTCATGGCTGTATCGTAACCATTGTCGCCGGATGAAACCCTTCGACTCTCTTCGCTGAAAGTAGTCGGCGCTGCCGGGTTACAAAAAGAGCCTGCTCGATTGCTCGAGCAGGCTCTTTTTGTAACCCGGCAGCGTCCTACTTTCCCACTGCCTCGCGGCGGCAGTATCATCGGCCTTGGAGGGCTTAACTTCCGTGTTCGGTATGGGAACGGGTGTGGCCCCTCCGGTATGGTCACCGGGAACATTGTTAGCCGTGAAACGTCGCGCATCGTTCGTGAAGTGTTCGGAGAATTTTGCCCTCCCTCCTGCGATTCACGAAATACGATTCACGTTTCACAATTGCTTGAGACCATGTCTATCAGGAGCAAAGGATGTTAAACCTCACGACCGATTAGTACTGGTTAGCTACGGCCCTCACGGACCTTCCACATCCAGCCTATCAAACTCGTGGTCTACGAGTGGTCTTTAGGGGGCATATACCCCGGGAGAGCTTATCTTGAGGCACGCTTCTCGCTTAGATGCTTTCAGCGATTATCGCCACCGAACATAGCTACCCGGCGCTGCCGCTGGCGCGACAACCGGCACACTAGAGGTTCGTCCTTCACAGTCCTCTCGTACTAGTGAAAGCCCCTCTCAACTCTCCTCCGCCCACAACAGATAGGGACCGAACTGTCTCACGACGTTCTGAACCCAACTCTCGTACCGCTTTAATAGGCGAACAGCCTAACCCTTGGGACCAGCTTCAGCCCCAGGATGCGATGAGTCGACATCGAGGTGCCAAACCTCCCCGTCGATGTGAACTCTTGGGGGAGATCAGCCTGTTATCCCCGGCGTACCTTTTATCCGTTGAGCGATGGCCCTTCCACGCAGAACCACCGGATCACTAAGTCCGACTTTCGTCTCTGCTCGAGCTGTCGCTCTCGCAGTCAAGCTCCCTTATGCCTTTGCACTCGACGGCTGATTACCGACCAGCCTGAGGGAACCTTTGAACGCCTCCGTTACCTTTTGGGAGGCGACCGCCCCAGTCAAACTACCCACCAGACACTGTCTTCGTCCTGGATAACAGGACCGAGTTAGAATGTCAGAACGATCAGGGTGGTATTTCAACGTTGCCTCCACTCGACCTAGCGGCCAAGCTTCATAGGCTCCCACCTATCCTACACAACTCCTTCCAACATCCAATGTCAAGTTGTAGTAAAGGTGCACAGGGTCTTTCCGTCTAGTTGCGGGCACCCGGCTTCTTCACCGGAACAACAAATTCGCTGAGTCACTTCCCGAGACAGCGCTCCAGTCGTTACGCCATTCATGCAGGTCGGAACTTACCCGACAAGGAATTTCGCTACCTTAGGACCGTTCAATATTGTTACTCTCACATCGTTCGTTGTGAGGGCCTTGGCATTTCTGCCAGGCTCTGTAAGTTGCCCTACAGTTCGGACTATCTCATCCCGCGTCAACTTCGGCGGGTCCGGCATATAGTCTCTGAGGATTCTCAAATTGCTTCAGAATCTCCGCATCGCTGTAGCGTCGCTTACCTCCATCGCTCATAGCCTGCCGAATTTTCAGAATCTCTTCGATCCCTTCCCGCGTCAGGTGCTGTCCCTGTCGCATCAATTCGGTCAGCTGTTTGATTTTTGAGAAGTCGCGCTTCTTCTTTGCAGAGAGAAACCCGAAGCGCTCAAAGAACGGGATCACGTGTTCCACGATGGCGGTGAAGTTGTTCACTTCGTAGTACCAGACTCCATCGTGTCTCTGCCGCATCGTCCCACATTTGAGGTGACGCTTGAACAAGGCCAAGATCACTTCATCGCGTTGGGAAATATGGAAGCAGAGGGACACTTTCCAGGGCACCTTGTAGTCGTCCCGAGGTCGGAACGATATAGTGAAGCTACCCTCTCCATCAGTGAACCCGGCCAGGTAATGGCCGACGTCGGATGGTATCTCGTTCAGATTGAGCATCTGAGCCTTTCCTGCTGATTGCCCGCACCTCTTGGATTATCACTGCCACCAAATTCGTGGCGAGTACCAGAGGATACACCGGGTGTTCCAGCATTTAGCCAGATTTGTTACGGAACTACAGTGGTCCGTTCTATAGTTACGGCCGCCGTTTACTGGGGCTTCCCTTCAAAGCGTTGCCTTGCGGCTAACTTCTCCGGTTAACCTTCCAGCACCGGGCAGGCGTCAGACCCTATACGTCCACTTGCGTGTTCGCAGAGTCCTGTGTTTTTGGTAAACAGTCGCTAGAGCCACTTTATTGCAACCACGTTCGGCTTGCCTTGTACAGACTCACCTACGCGTGGCACCCCTTCTCCCGAAGTTACGGGGCTAAATTGCATAGTTCCTTAGGAAGTGTTCTCTCACGCCCCTTGGTGTATTTCACCCACCTACCTGTGTCGGTTTGCGGTACGGACACTCTGACGACTCGCTACGAGGCTTTTCTCGGCAGCGTGGGATCAGCCCGTTTATGGCCTTGCGGCCTCCCCATCACGTCTCGGCGGTAACGGCCCTGTGGATTTGCCAGCAAGGCCCGCCTACACGCTTGGACCGGGTATTCCAGGGACCCGGCGGTGCCTACCCTTCTGCGTCCCCCCTTCGCTGATAACGCCATCACAGTGGTACAGGAATGTTGACCTGTTTTCCATCGCCTACGCCTTTCGGCCTCGGCTTAGGGCCCGACTCACCCTGACCTGACGAACATAGGCCAGGAAACCTTAGGCTTACGGGGATGATGATTCTCACATCATTTATCGCTACTTATGCCTGCATAATCTCTTCTCTGCGCTCCAGCTGTCCTTGTTGGTCAACCTTCACTGCACAGAGAATGCTCCCCTACCACTCGCACCTTGCGATGCAAGTCCGTAGCTTCGGTGACAAACTTGAGCCCCGTTAAATTTTCGGCGCACCATCGCTCGACCAGTGAGCTATTACGCACTCTTCAAAGGATGGCTGCTTCTAAGCCAACCTCCTGGCTGTCTGAGCAACGTTACAACCTTTCCCACTTAGCTTGCGCTTAGGGACCTTAGCTGACGGTCTGGGCTATTTCCCTTTTGACCACGGATCTTAGCACTCGTAGT
>OZ252033.1:2392500-3069085 GCA_965247795.1 Nitrospira sp.
ATAAGCGACCATGTACACTTCACCGACCGTCCACAACTTCGCACGTGAGAAACCCGAGTTGGCTCAATCGCTCGGTTCCGTCGACAGAAGGGCCACCGGACATTTCGAGCGCGATGCCGGGAAAATCCTTGAGAAACGCCCATCTTGTCGCGTCGATCATCTCTCCGCTCTTGAGTCCGAGTTTCTCAGCAGTGCCCTGGGACGGTACCTCTACAGATACGAATTTCTTAATCTGGCTCAATTCAGCAAAGGGCGCAACGTCAGGAGTTGCGCCCAGCGTGGGCACAGCGAACGTCGCATGAACCCCCATTGTCACCACAAGACGTCACCACAAGACCTATCACCCTCCACACCCCCGTCATGTAATACCCCATCGTGTGCCTCCCTGAAACTTCCCGATTACAGTCTGCCACAGGCGCATCCAGCTATTCATTTCATTATCAGATTCGAAAGGATTTGGCTTCGCATTCAAGAGAAACTTCCTCTTCCCTACTGCTAGCCAAGTCGCTTTGCGCACGCAGGGACCTCCACGGTCAATTGCCGTTCATCACGCTGCTTCCAGTCACGGGATCGAACCAATAGTGACAGTTTTCATCGCCCCCGATATGCCCCGCCGGGGGTCGTGCGATTGTACTCCATGTTCCTTTTCTTGAAGAGCACTGAAAGACCAAGCTGTGGCGAACTGTCTTCGATCTCGCCGACACCCTGCGCGTTGACCCAATAGCGACCGGGATTGACTGGCCCGAGCTGCTGCAGCGTCTTGACTTCAGCCTGAGTGAGTTCCAACCATTGCGAAAGACTTTTGTATTCCCGTGTGACACATCGGCCTTGCATGCTCCGCCCAGATCAAAACCTGGCATGATCTGTCCGAACGTAGGCATCCCCTCCTCTCCCCACAGACCGGAGACTCTGTCATACCAATACCGGCCAGGCTTGATGGTCCCATAGGCTCTCTCTAAAATGGTCCGCTGAGGCTGAGTGATGACGATCCCATTCACGTAAACCTCAACCTATCCCTCACCACCTTTCCACTTCGGTACACTCCATGCTTCAAAGCTAGACGCAATTAGCATCGTCCAAAGATACTGGCAAGAGTCTTCTCGCCCACCTGGTACATGGCATTCTCCACACGGGCAAGATATGAAACGAGCCCGCGGCGATGAATTCACACAAGCGAAGAAGGCGATCGAGTCTAGACGATGCCTTGCTGGTTGGTTATGATCACTGATCCTTTTCCCTGTAAGAGCTGCTTGAGATACAGCCTATTTGACAGACCTGGTCTCGCCCCGGCGCCAGGCCTCGAATAGCTTCAGACTTTCCTCGCGCAGGACATCTCCCACGAGTTCTACGCTACTCTGGCCCAGTTGATTCATACGAGCGGACGAAATAGGAACTTGCTGGATGCCTGTTCTTTCGGCATCCTCGATCTGACAGGCGTACACAATTTTTTCCACCTTAGCCCAGACACAGGCCGTGAAGCACATCGGACAGGGCTCGCAGGTGGAATAGATCGTACACCCAGTCAGCTCAAGTGTTTTCAACCGGTGACTGGCTTCTCGAATCGCTTGCACTTCGGCATGGGCAGTCGTATCCATGTTGGCGTTTGCACTGTTATGCGCCACAGAGATGACCTGTTCTTTTCTCATGATGCAGGCCCCGAAGGGCATTTCTCCATTTTCGACTCCCTGCCAGGCCGCTTGGATTGCCAGTCGCATGAAATCTTCGTCAGTCATAAATGAACCCTCAAATCTGTTCGATCTCACCACTCGTCAGTTCTCGCCACTGGCCGGGCGTAAGATCGCCGAGCGAAATCATCCCGATGGCGATGCGCACAAGGCGTAAAGTCGGATACCCTACGGCGGCAGTCATGCGACGCACTTGGCGGTTCATGCCTTCGTGTAAAGTGATTTCCAGCCAGGTGGTCGGCACGTTCTTGCGGTATCGGATCGGCACAGGACGGTCAGGTAACCTCGGTTCATCAGAGAGCAGACGCACCTCTGCCGGTCTTGTTTTCTTGCCACTGAGCTCCACGCCCTTTCGCAGCTTGCTTAATGCCTCTTCATCTGGAATGCGCTCGACTTCGGCGAGATAGACTTTCGGCAGTTTGTGCTTGGGATATGTAATTCGATGCGTGAGCGCTCCATCGGAAGTAAGAATCATCAGCCCTTCGCTGTCGTGATCGAGCCGCCCAGCGGCATAGACCCCCGACAGATCGATATAATCCGCTAAGGTCGACCGCCCGTCCGAATCGGTAAAACACGGCAACACACCATAGGGCTTATTGAAGACAATCGTGTGAGGGGGAGTTTTCACAGTCAGATTATGATGGACTCATTCCACAAGACCTGTTTGAGGCAGGAGGCCCCACCAAGAAATCGATCAGAACCTGATTCCAAATCCTCCACCGCCACGAGATTCACCGCCGATTCCCATACCGCCGAAGACCCCGATGGAGAACCCCGGTTGCAGTAGGCCATAGGATTGAACCGGCCAGACGCGCAGATCTTTCACGATCAGCGTGGGATATCGATACTCAACGTCGTCGAGGCGATCAGTCTTCGCCCCAGAGACTTCTTCGACAATTGTCATCCGCGTTCCTTCGACGACCAAGGCAGGGTCAGGAAACTCCTGCTGCAACGAAAGGAACCGTCCCTGTGATTGTTGGCGATCGCGGCTCGGTTCCTCTCTGTCTTCAAGCGGAAGTTGCAAGAGTTCGATCTGCATGCCGTCTTGGAGTCGTTTCACTTTCAACACCTCACCACCACGCACAAGCACACGACCCGTGTAGGAATCCGGTAAGGCCAGCACATCCCCAAACGTGACCGTTCTAATAACACGTGGCTCCAACGACTCTGTAATGATTTGTTGAGAGGAGCACCCTGCAAGCAGGATCATCGCGACCAACACAAGGGAGAGATGAGATGCGGCATGTGTATGCTAATACTATAACCGAGCTCCTCCTGCACAACAACACCGCGACCTGGTTAGAGGTCGCTGCAGCGTAGACGAGCAGATTCATCTCTACACACATCCATTAGATTCAGAAACTATCCATAGCTTGTGGCGAGCAGAGATCCTCGGCTTAAGCTGTTGAGAATTGGTCACCTTCTCGTCTTCTCGTCGCCCGTCCTGGTGGATTTCACCCAATCAGACAGTGGGCATCTGCCTTGCTCTACTCCATGATCAGAGAACGTCCCCACTCTCGTCAGTTTCACAGAGTGTTTTCGGCAGCCACAGCCTCGCGTGTTACGGTGGCTCTGTTTCATCAATTCATTAATCGTAAGGAGGTTCCCAAGATTCGCTACACAAGCTTCATCGCACTCGCAGCATTTTTAACGTTTGGCCTCGGCACAGCGACATCCTTCGCCAACGAACCGGTTCCAGCCGAACAGAAAGAGAAGAAGGACATGGGCGGCAAGTAAACCTTGCCGCGGAGCAGAATAATCCTTCCGCCTCGCACCTCGCTGTTCTTCCATCCCACATTCTCTTCGACAAAACATCCGATCCCTGCAGGGCTCTTCCTACAATTTCCACTGCAGTTGTGGATAGAATGCTATACAATGAGCAGTTAGTCACATCATCACTATCTGAACTCATTGAGAAGGGAAAAATTCTTCCCGGTTGGTCTGTCGCTCAATTGGCATCGAGCTTGCTCAACATTCTTCTATTCCATTCGCCATCTTTGAAAAGGAGGAAACTATGGTGCGACCCTTTATTCACCCGACTTACATACTCAATATTTCGGCTCTCGTGATACTGTGCGTGATCGCACCCATTGGATGCGTGAGCACAGAAACCCACACGAAAGCGCTCACCGAACTCGACGAAACCAAGAAAATGTCGGATCGACAAGCTGCTGAACTGGACGCGCTCGAGAGATACTCGCAAGCTCAGGCCAACCAACTGCAACAGTTGCAGTCCCGCCTCGACGGCCTGGAGAAAGAGAAAGAACAGTTAAACAGCGAACTCGGCAACGTGCGCAGCCAGATCACTGATCTCGAACAGAAGCTTGCGAGCGGAACCGCCTCGGCACATGATGAAATCGCCAAGCTGCAGAAGCAGGCCGCAGCATTGGAAGCCGACGCTGCCCGCATCGCGAAGGAGCGCGAGCAGCTGCGTCAAGAGCAATCCCAGCTCACCGCCAGTCTTGAACTAGAGCGCCAACGCCTGAAAGCCGGAGAAGCAGAGAAAGCTCGACTCGAACAGGAACAAGCGGCGAAGGAAGAGGAAATCAAACGCCTGACCAAAACACAGGAAGAGCTGTCTCGCTCACTGCAGGACGAAATCGCGAAAGGGAATATTACGATCCAGCAAGTGCGCGACCGCCTCACGATCAGCATGGTGGATCGGGTTCTGTTCCACTCAGGCCAGGCACAGATCAATCAGGACGGCATCAAAGTGCTCAAACAAGTCGGTGACGCCTTGAACAAGATCGCGGACAAACAGATCCAGATTGAAGGCCACACCGATAACGTCCCCATCAGCACGAAGCTGCAGGACCGCTTCAAGACGAATTGGGAACTCTCGACAGCGCGGGCGACCACCGTAGTGCGCTACCTGATCGATCGTGGCGGTGTAGACCGCCAGTATCTATCAGCCGTCGGCTACGCGGACACTCATCCCATCGCCTCGAACGACTCCGAGGAGGGACGATCTTCCAACCGTCGGATTGAGATCGTGCTGTACCCGAAGGACCTCAAAAAAATTGCTGGCCAACTCAAGAGCAATTCAGCTGTATCGAAATAGCGGCACAGACCAAGAGGCGGCGCGCACCAATAGGTCGCGTCTCCTCTTCGACTACCTCCCCACCAAGAATCAACACACGAGCGGCTTGCACTGCACTGAAGCGCAAGCTCCCCCGTCCAGGAGACACTCCTAACTACTAGAGGAACTTCTGATGGCGTTGGCCCCGTAACGAGACAATCCTTAACCAGAGCAGACGACTTCTTCGGTGTCCCAGATCGCCTGACGTTGTACGACGAACTCGTTCGAGGTCAGGTGGCTGAGCAAGCTGTGGGGTCGATGCTGATTAGAGTCCACCCACCACGCTTTGATTTTCGATCGTGCATCGACGATGGACGTGAATTGAGGAACGAAGATCATTATACTGTTTCTTATACTCACCTGGCTTGAAAGGATGCCTATGCACTCTCCTCGTTGCGTTTCCTTCCATACACCGCGGCAATTCATCTCCGGCCTTTCTCTCTCGGTCATCCTGGTAGCGACTCCCCTTCTCCATGCTGAGCAGAATTCGATACTCGCTCAAGCTACGTTCGTTCACGCCAAACAGGCTACTGTTGGGATCTTGGAAGACACCCAAGGCCAGCGAACGCCAGAAAAGCCAGGGAAAATCTTTGTCCGTGGGACCGGCTTCCACCTTAGAGATGGCTATATCATCACGGCACGTCACGCGGCGGAGAAACACGATCTCTCGACGGGAAACATCATCCCCAAGCGCGTTCGTATTCTCACCACCGATCTCCACGAACTCCCAGCAGACCTCGTCGGAAACAACGCGTTCATGGACATCGTTATTTATCGCATCACCGAACCGCACCGAGCCAAACTGTTGGCCACCACTGCTTTCGCGTCTGGGGATGTCGCCTCCGGCATGAAGGTCTTCACGGTCGGCTATCCATTGGGCTGGGGTCCGACCATGGCATTCGGCCGCCTAGGGAATACAAATGCCTTTCTTCAAACCGTCGAGACACGCTTGATCCAAACGGACCTCTCCGCCTGTAGCGGAAACTCGGGAGGAGGATTGTTCAATGCCCAGGGGGAAATCGTCGGAATCATGCACGCGATCATTCAAACGAAAAAGAACGAGGCTCGTGCCCATTGCAGCCACATGGCCTTCGCTATTCCAGGAACTCTCGCCGAACGGATTGTGAACGCGGCTCTCGCAGGTAAACCACTTACCTTCTCCAAACTCGGCATTCACCTGAACTCCGTGAAGGACGGCACAAAATGGCGCATGGCCGTGAAGGATGTCTCTGAGCCTGCCAAGGGAGCAGGAATTCAGAAGCACGACATCTTATTAGCGATCGAAGATACGGAGATTCTCGATGCGGCCCACTTAAAGAACTATCTGATCGAGCGGACAACGCCTGGCCAGCGCGTGTCGCTGAAAGTGCGACGAATCGATGCGGATCTGACGTTTACAGTGGTGCTTGCCGACGGCTGATCAAGCCGGCAAGACTTGATACCATCCGTTCGCTCGCGCGTGTGATCGGCCGATCGAAGAGATGGCTCCATTGCTCATCAGTGAAGAGGCTGTCTTTCTGACCATCCGCAAGAATCCTTCCTTCTTTTAACAAGATCACCCGGTCCACTTCTAGAGGAATCTCATGAAGATGGTACGTTACGAGCAGCACCCTCTTCCCCCTTTGGGTTTGTGCACAAAAAAGGTCGCGATACTGTGAGCAGGCCTTCACATCCAGCCCGCTCGTCGGTTCATCCATGACCAACACCGGCGAATCGTAAACGAGCGCACGGTCGAGGAGAAACCGCCGCTGCTCGCCGATCGAAAGATTGCCAACACGACGACCGGCTAACGACTCAATTCCCAACTCCCGCATCACCTCATCGCTCGAGCTATCTGCGCCTGACTAGACTCTTGATACTCATACGTGTCATTGCTCGCATAGACCCCGGACAGCATAACGTACAACCCCTCAGCACAGATTAGATAGTTTCGCTGGAGATCGTGCGAGACAATTCCTACCTGCTTCCTTACAGCCCAAACACGGCAGTGGACTTCGCTGAACAAAACAATGCGTATCTCATCCAACGGCATTGGATGGACTTCTCCGAATAAGAGTTTGAGGATCGTCGACTCCCCGCCCCATTCGACCACAAGATAGCGGCATGCTCACCGTCTCGAAGCGTCAACGAAAAGTCGGAAAAGACGCAGGTGCCGCCCCGATGCACTGTCGCATGTTGATAGTCGAGGATCGGACGCCCCTGAGAGGGTGATGGCGGCAGGTCACACTGAGTATACGCTAGGCTTCGGCAGGATCGGGATTGTTCTTGACTGTGGGGGACTTTCTTCCTGATGAAGCTGCGCGCTTCACCGAGCCGGCGAGTTTTGGCGTCTTGGTCGAGACATCGGCGTTCTGTGCACGATGCAGGAGAGCGTGGTCCATAAGCACCAGGCCCATCATAGCTTCGGCTATCGGTGTGGCGCGGATGCCGACGCAGGGATCATGACGCCCACTCGTCTCGACAGTGACCAGGTTGCCTTGCTTATCGATGGACCGGAGGGCTATACGGATACTCGAGGTCGGCTTGATCCCGATTGTGACGACAATATCCTGTCCAGTTGAGATCCCGCCTAGAATGCCTCCGGCGTGATTTGTGACAAAACCTTCCGGCGTCAGCTCGTCGCCATGCTCTGATCCAAGCTGCGTGACTGCACCGAACCCTGCTCCGATCTCGACCGCCTTCACAGCATTTATGCTCATCATGGCCCCGGCCAAATCGGCATCAAGCTTCGCATAAACCGGACTTCCCCACCCGACGGGTACATGCTCCGCGACCGTCGTGATTTTCGCACCGGCTGAGTCACCGGACTTCCGCAGTTCATCCATGAACGATTCGAGCTTTGCTACTACATCAGGATTTGCCGAGAAGAAGGGATTCCAGCCCACCGCCTCCCAGCTCTTGAATGGCACTTCGATCGGCCCAAGCTGGCTCAGATGCCCACGGATCAGTACGCCGCACTTCTCTCTGAGCCACTTCTTCGCGATCGCAGCTGCCGCGACTCGAACCGCGGTCTCGCGCGCAGACGCTCGTCCACCGCCGCGATAATCCCGAATCCCATACTTCTGCCAGTAGGTATAGTCCGCATGCCCGGGCCGAAAGGTGTCGATCAGATTCCCATAATCGCGGTTCCGCGCATCTTCATTTCGGATGAGCAAGGCAATCGGGGTGCCGGTGGTCTTGCCCTCGAAGACACCTGAGAGAATTTCGACGGTATCTGATTCCTGTCGCTGGGTAACATGGCGTGAGGTACCAGGCTTGCGCCGGTCGAGATCTTTCTGGATGTCTTCGGTCGAAAGAGCGAGACCGGGCGGACAGCCATCCATGACGCAACCGATGGCAGGCCCATGACTTTCGCCAAACGACGTGACGGTGAAGATTCTGCCAAACGTATTACCGGCCATAGGACGGATCACTCCTCCCTACTCGACGAGATCAAGCTTGATACGCAACTCTTTCAACTGATCAGCGCTGATAGCCGACGGCGCATCGGTCAACGGACATTGGGCGCGATGCGTTTTGGGGAAAGCAATCACGTCACGGATAGAGTCGGCTCCGCCGAGGAGCATGATGAGCCGATCGAGACCAAAAGCAATCCCGCCATGGGGCGGCGCTCCGTACTCAAGGGCTTCGAGGAGAAATCCAAACTTGGCATGGGCCTGGTCCTTGTTAATGCCCAAAAGATCCAGAATTCGCATTTGGATATCACTGCGATGGTTTCGGATGCTCCCACCGCCGATTTCATTGCCGTTCAGCACCATGTCATAGGCTTTGGCACGGACTTTCAGCGGCTCTGAATCGAGCAAGGGAAGATCCTCATCCATTGGTCCAGCAAACGGATTGTGCATGCAGATATAGCGTTTCTCTTTCGGTGAGTAGTCGAACAAGGGGAACTCGGTCACCCACAAGGGCTTCCAGGCCGTCATGTCGATCAAGTTCAATTCCTCTCCGAGCACGAGACGAATACGACCGAGCACATCGTGGACTATCGTCGTCCTATCAGCGCCAAAGAGAACCAGATCACCAGGTTTCGCCTCGGGCAGCGCCACGGCAAAGGCCTTGGCATCGAGAAACTTGGCGATCACGGATTCGAGTTGTCCTTCGGCAGTTAGTTTGAGCCACGCGAGGCCTTTCGCACCAAAACTCTTCGCAGTTTCACCCAACGCGTCAATACGGCTCCGTGGAGTCGCGGCCCCACCTGTGACGATCAACGCTTTTACGATTCCGCCCTTCGTGGCCGCCTCTTTGAACACTTTGAACTCGCTGGCAGCGGCAAACGGTGTAACGTCATACAGCGGCATATCGAATCGTAGATCCGGCTTGTCGGACCCGTACCGGCCCATCGCTTCCATATAGGTCATGCGGGGGAACGGCGTCGGCAGTTGTACCCCGTCGGCCTCACGGAAGATTTTCACAATCATCTGCTCCATAAGACTCATCACTTGTTGTTGATCGACAAACGACATCTCAACATCAATTTGTGTAAACTCAGGCTGGCGGTCGTTGCGCAGGTCTTCGTCGCGGAAACAGCGTGCGATTTGATAGTAGCGATCCACGCCGCTCACCATTAGTACCTGCTTGAACAGCTGCGGTGATTGCGGCAGCGCGAAGAACTGTCCTGGATTCACACGACTCGGAACGAGATAGTCCCGCGCGCCCTCTGGAGTGCTTTTGGTCAGCATCGGTGTTTCGACCTCGAGGAAACCTTCGCCATTCAGATAGCCTCTGGCCGCCTGCATAATCACATGACGCAGAGCCAGCAGCCGCTGCATGTGGGGCCGGCGCAGGTCAAGGTACCGGTACTGCAATCGAACCGCCTCCGTCACCTCGGCATCGTCTTCGATCACGAACGGCGGCGTCTTGGCTTCATTCAACACTTCGACCGTATCGACAAAAACCTCGATGTCTCCGGTCGGGAGGTTCGGATTCTTGGACTCGTCGGGACGCGCCATCACCTGCCCGGTCACAGACACTACACATTCACTTCGCAAGGTATGCGCTTCCTGGTGCACAGCGGTATTGCGCTCAGCATTGAAGACCACCTGGGTAAGGCCCGTTCGATCGCGAAGGTCGATAAACATCACGACGCCATGGTCGCGCCGCCGTTGAACCCACCCATTCAAGACCACAGTCTTTCCCACATGGGTCTTGTTCAACTCGCCGCACCGATGGGTCCTCAACTTCATGCCAGTCTCGCTTTCTTCACCGAATGCTTTCGAGCCCGATCAGGCTTCGCCCAGCCTTCACGGCGCTTGGGTCGCTGAGGCCGCGCGCTTAGGCTCTGCCCGGTCTGTTCCAATTCCAATCGCTGTTCAACCAGCTTACGCAACGCGTTGGCTTCGCAATCCGTCAGAAATCGGAACTCGCCGGAGTTTAGGTCGCCCAACGAGAGCGGTCCCATTCTGACGCGCATGAGCTTGATGACCGGATGACCGACCGCCTCCAGCATGCGTTTGACTTGGTGTTTGCGTCCCTCGCGGATCGTAATCTCCAGCCAGGAGTTCTGCTCCGCCTTTTTGACTTTCTTCACGATGGCCGGGCTGGTCGTCCCATCTTCAAGTTGCACCCCTTGCTGCAATTGAGCAATCTCGTCGTCGGTGAGTACGCGCTTGACCTTTATGAGGTAGGTCTTGGGCACATGATAGCGGGGATGCAGAAGGGCCTGTGCCAACTCGCCGTTGTTGGTGAGCAGCAGTAAACCTTCACTGTCAAAATCCAACCGGCCCACCGGGAACACTCGCACAGATACTCCGTAGAGGTAATCCTTCACCGTGGTCCGCCCACCCGGATCGTCCAACGTCGACATGACGTTCTTCGGCTTATTCAACATGAGATAGGCAAAGGGCTGTGCCCCCGTCAGGTGTCGGCCGTCCACTTTCACATGATCGCGCTCAGGATCGACCTTCGTCCCCAGTTCGGTCACCACCTTGCCGTTCACCATCACATGACCGCTGGCGATCAGCGTCTCCGCCTTCCGTCGAGAGGAAAGCCCGGTTCCCGCAATCATTTTTTGAAGTCTGATTTCCATCCTTTTTTCTATCTACACCTCTCACACAGCAAGAGTGGTCCTATGGGCTCTTACTGCGCGTATCCAACGAGCACAGCCCGCTAAGTGGACCTCTCCGTGAGTCTGCGTGCGCGTTGGACAAACACAAGAGACAGTGGGACCATTCCTGTCCTCCCTACTCCCACTCTATCGTGCTTGGCGGTTTTGAGCTAATGTCGTAGACGACCCTGTTCACGCCCTTCACTTCGTTGATGATACGGTTCGACATCTTGCCCAACACCTCGTTCGGAATCTTGGCCCAGTCGGCCGTCATGCCATCGAGGCTGGTCACCACGCGTATGGCGATCACGTTCTCATACGTCCGTTTATCGCCCATGACGCCGACCGTCCTAATCGGCAGTAGCACGGCGAAGGCTTGCCAGATCTCACAATAGAGCCCGGCACTCCTTATTTCCTGATCCACGATCGTTTCAGCCGCTCGGAGAATCGCCAGTCGCTCTTTGGTGACAGATCCGAGCACGCGAATCGCGAGGCCAGGCCCAGGGAAAGGCTGACGCCAGATGATCTCATCGGGCAAGCCGAGTTCCTTGCCCAACACACGAACTTCATCCTTGAAGAGTTCCCGCAATGGTTCAATGAGCTTCAGCTTCATGCGGGCCGGCAACCCGCCGACGTTGTGATGCGACTTGATCGTCGACGACGGTCCTTTGAAGCTCACGCTCTCGATCACGTCTGGATATAGCGTGCCTTGGATCAAGTACTTGATTCCTTTCAGTTTCTTGGACTCCTCCTCAAAATTCTTAATGAACTGTCGACCAATGATCTTCCGCTTGTTTTCAGGGTCAACCACGTTCTTGAGGCCTGCCAGAAACTGATTGGTCCGATCGAGAATGCGAAGATTCAGGTGCATCTGCGAGGCCAAAGTCTTCTGAACTTGGTCACGTTCGCAGGCCCGCAGCACCCCGTTGTCCACGAAGATACAGGTCAGTTGGTCGCCGATCGCCCGATGAGTGAGCGCCGCGGCGACGGATGAATCCACGCCTCCGCTCAACGCGCAGATCACCCGCTCCTTGCCGATCTGTTCCCGAATCTGCTGCACCGCCGTCTCTACATACGATTGCATCGTCCAGGTCGGCTTACAGCCGCAAATCTCGTAGACAAAGTTGTGCAGGATCTTCGTTCCTTCTGGCGTATGGACCACTTCGGGATGAAACTGGAGGCAGTAGATCCGCTGCTTGTGGTCATCGCGCTTCATTGCGGCAATCGGTGAATTGGCAGTATGCGCGATGGATCGAAACCCCGGCGGCATCCGTTCAATCCGATCGCAATGGGACATCCACACGACGGTCGAACCGTTTTTACCGATGTCCTTGAAAAGATCGCTCTCGTCGTCGACGGTGAGATCGGCCCGACCGTACTCCCGGTATTTGGACTTGGCCACCTCTCCGCCGGAGAGATGTGTCACCAACTGCATGCCGTAGCAAATGCCGAGAATGGGAATGCCTTGATCGAAGAGTTCCTTGGGAACGCTGGGCGTCTTCTTCTCATACACGCTAGATGGTCCACCTGAGAGCACAATACCCTGTGGGCGGTAAGCCAGAATCATGGCCAACGGCACCGTGCATGGCAGAATCTGCGAATAGACTTGCGCTTCGCGGATACGGCGGGCGATCAACTGGGTGTATTGCGACCCGAAGTCGAGAACCAGAATTCTATCGTGCCAGAGTTCCATGGAGCGTCATTCGTGAAGCGTGAAACGTCGTTCGTCTAGTAAAGGAACTGAATCTTGATCGCGAGGTACGCTTCACGAGGGACGATTCACGCGAGGCTATTCCATTCCATCCGGTAATTCGGAGCCTCTTTGGTAATGATCACGTCATGCACATGGCTTTCGCGAAGGCCCGCAACCGTTTGACGGATAAACGTTGCTTGCTGTTGCAGTTCGGGAATCGTTTTGCACCCACAGTACCCCATGCCAGATTTGACTCCACCGACCAACTGGTACACAACGGCAGCCAGCGGACCTTTATAGGGAACCCGTCCTTCAATCCCTTCGGGAACCAGCTTCTGTTCCGGACGTCCCTCCTGTCCATAGCGATCTCCTCCCCCTCGCTCCATCGCGCCAATCGAACCCATACCACGGTAGACCTTATAGGTTCTGGCTTGATATAATACGGTATCCCCTGGCGATTCTTCCGTTCCTGCCAAGAGACCGCCGAGCATGACCGCCGAGGCCCCTGCTGCCAGCGCCTTCGTAACATCGCCTGAGAACTTGATTCCACCATCGGCGATGATCGGCACTCCGCTTCCATTCAATGCTTTGGCACAATCCGCAATGGCCGTCAGCTGCGGCATCCCGGCACCAGAGACAACTCGCGTCGTGCAGATGGATCCTGGCCCCACACCGACTTTCACCCCATCGACGCCCATCTTCAGGAGATCTTTCGCCGCCTCAGCCGTCGCAATATTTCCTGCGACGAGTCCCAAGTCCGGATGCTGCTTTTTGATCATCTTGACCGTATCCAACACAGCTTGCGAATGGCCGTGGGCGGTATCGACCACCACAAGATCTACACCTGCCTTTTTGAGCAAGATCACCCGCTCTTCGGTTTCAGGGCCAACCCCCACGGCAGCCCCAACCCGCAGGCGGCCATGGTTATCTTTACAGGCATTGGGGTACTTAATACGCTTTTCTATGTCCTTGATCGTGATGAGGCCCTTGAGTTCGTAGTGTTCGTTTACCACGGGAAGCTTTTCGATGCGGTGCTCATGGAGAATCTCCTTCGCCTTCTCCAGGCTGGTACCTTCTGGCGTCGTGATCAGTTTGTCACACTTCATGATCTGCGATACCTTGAGGTCCATTCTATTTTCGAAACGCAGGTCACGGTTGGTGAGAATACCAACGAGCTTGCCCCCTTTGATGACGGGAATGCCGGAGATGCGATACTTCGCCATCAGCTGGTGTGCATAGCGGATCGTTTGGTCGGGCGCAATCGTGATCGGATCGAGAATCATCCCGCTTTCTGATTTCTTCACCCGATCGACTTCCACGGCTTGCTCAGCCGGCGGCAAAACCCGATGGATAATCCCCAGTCCTCCTTCGCGGGCCATGGCGATCGCGAGACGTGACTCCGTCACGGTGTCCATCGCTGCACTCACCAGAGGAACATTGACTCGAATGTTGCGCGAGATAAAGGTGCAGGTCTCGACCTCGTTCGGCAAGACTTTCGACTTGGAAGGAACGAGTATGACATCGTCGTAGGTCAATCCGTGTCTGGGTTCTTTATCGAGCATTGTCTCCTCGCCCACGGGTCTACTGCGCGCGCTGACATCCCTTATCGTTGGTTGGCGTTATCGAACTCTGCCAAGGCTTCGGCATCTTCCTGCAGCCGCTCACTGCCTTCTTCAGCCGGCATAAACTGCTGCACCCGCGTGTTGCCGCTGTCGACAACAAAAGCGCTGCCCCTCGCATCGACGGCAATCCCGTATGGGAAATTGAATTGGCCATCGCCATTGCCGAACCCGCCCCACTGCGTGATGAAGTTGCCTTCACGATCGAATTTCTCGACCCGATGATTCCCGGTATCCGTCACATAGATACCACCCATCTCGTCGACGGCAATGCCCCAGGGTGAGCGCAACTGCCCGGCTTCCTGGGCCAGCGGACTGCTGGCATGACCGGCTTCCGGACTGCCGCCCCATTTCGTCAATAGCTGCGGCAACACGTTGGTGCTGGTATCGAACTTCTGAATGCGGTGATTTCCCATGTCGACCACATACACCGTTCCGTCGTTTTGATCGACCGCAACGCCGCGCGGGAAATAGAACTGGCCGTCGCCGTTCCCAAAGCTCCCCCACGCCATAATAAATTCGCCCGTCATATCGAACTTCTGTACGCGGAAATTCGCGCTGTCAACGACATACACGAAGCCGCGCACGCGGTCAACCGCAATGCCCCAGGGAGCATTGAACTGGCCTTCGCCGTTGCCGCGCGAGCCGAACTTTAGCAAGTAACCACCGAGCTTTCCATCGAACTTCTGGACACGGTGGTTGTTTGTGTCCACTACCCACACATCGCCCTTGCCGTCGCAGGCAATGCCGGTGGGGTTGTGGAAGTTGGCATTCGCCGATCCAAAATTACCCCACAGAATAATGAAGTTGCCGGCGTTGTCGAATTTTTGAACACGATTGTTGCCGTTGTCGACCACAAACATCGCTCCCTGCTGATCGACGCAGAGTCCAAACATCGGCGCCATGAACTCGCCACCATGCAGCAGCGAAGCCCCACGGCCAGGCTTCCCCCACATGGAGACGCAGAGATAGCCGGATGTGTTAACAAGAATGGTCGCGCTGGCCGGCGTGGACACGTTGTTGCCTACGTCCTTGAACCAGACATAAATGATTTTCTGCCCATCAGCCGGTGACAGGATGAATGGGATGGTCGAGCCGAACTTCATCGCCGGTGTCACATCAGCCCACCCAGGTGTACCTGCCATCGGGGTCAACGGACTCTCCGACACGAAGTAGGCTCCCACACCGGTATCCACGTCATTGGCCGAAATAGTGACAATCACTTCCGGCGAATTCGTCATGAACGCGCCGTGGTTGATGACGGCGTAGGGATTTTGCGGCGCGGCAATGTCGATGAGGACCGGCATCGCCGTAACTTCTTCGGATAATCCGCTTTCCGTTCCATCCTCAACTGCCGCTGTAACGGCATAGAAGTACGGGATGTCGTTGGTCAAACCCGTATGCGTGTAAGGATTCGTCACGCCATCAATCTTCGTGGCGCCTTGTAGCGTCAGATTGGGAATGGTGCCGAAATATAGGTTGTAGGATACGGCGCCCGGCACTTCCATCCAACTCAAGGAGACTTCCGTATCTCCGGACTTCACAGCGACAGTGCGCGGAGGCTGGACCGCCCCTGGTTCGAGAGGCTGAACTGCCTCCTGCTTGCCACGATTCATTTCCTCTTCGGTCGGCACATACTTGAGAACCCGATTGTTCCCACTGTCGACAACAAACACGCAGCCTTCCTTATCCACGGCAATACCGTAGGGGAAGTTCACTTGTCCTTCTGTTTTACCGCGATTCCCGAATGAACAGAGGAGCGTGCCGTTTCCCTCAAACTTCTGAATTCGGTGGTTGCCGCTATCGACCACGTAGACATTGCCCAACGCATCACAGGCGATGCCCCAGGGCGATTTGAACTGCCCCGGCCCACGACCTTCACGTCCCCACTTGGTCAAGAAGCTCCCACGGGCGTCGAATTTCTGTATGCGATTATTGCTCTCATCGGCCACATAGATGTTGCCGACGAAATCGACCGCTACGCCGCGCGGGAAAAAGAACGCGCCGTCGTAGCTGCCATCCCGGCCCCACTTCAACAGCGGCTGGCCGTCGGTTTGGAACTTCTGAATGCGGGCGTTGCTGGTATCGGACACATACACGTTACCTTCTTGGTCGGTGGTTAGTCCCCATGGCACATCGAACTTGCCCATGTCGGCGCCGCGCCAGGCGAACCCGAACTTCCCCCAGGTCTTCATGACGTTGCCTCCAAGGTCGAACTTCTGGACGCGGTTATTGCCGCTGTCAGCCACATAGACCACGTCATCAGGTCCGACGGCCAATCCACGCGGATAGTAGAACAAACCCTCCTGTGAACTGGGCTCGCCGCCCCATCGCGCCAGGAACTTTCCGGACTTATCGAATTTTTGGATTGAGTGGCTGTCGGTGTCCGCAACGTAGATATTGCCATCCTTGTCGAGCGCGATGCCGGTGGGAGAGCTGAATTCTCCATCATCCACTCCTTCCTGGCCGATGCTCATAGCCAAGAGATAGGGTGACGGAATCGCAATAACTTCTTGAGATTCGAGACTCTCGCCTTTGGGCGTTACAACAGTGACGACATAGTGATAGCAGGTCCCATTTGCGAGATCGTCATGGACGTACGGGCTTGTCGAGCCTTCCAAGCAGGTCGCTTTGTCTTTCTTCACACCGATGACGCTCTTGAAATCATCCGCGCTGGCAATGGGGCGGGTCAATTCAGAAAACTCGATCTGCACGCCTTTGGTGGTCTGGAAGTAGAGGTTGTAGTACATGGCATCCGGAGCCAGATCCCACGTTATCGTGACACGCCCATTGCCTGGCTTTGCTTGTACGTTTTGCGGTGCTTGCGGGAGTTCTTCTTCCTCTGCCACGAAATCCCCACCGCTCCATTCTCCCTGGGTACCATCATCTACAGATAGAACCAGCCAGTCGAACCGGAACATTTCATCATGAAGCCATGCTTTGATCATAGCTAGTGCCTTGTGTTGCTAATGCCGACCAGTTTCAAGAAACAAGTGGTGTTTCAACAACTTAGAATTGGATCATAAAGTCTAACAAAGCGGTGGAAAGAGAGTCAAGGAGCGGGAAATTGGTATGTCGGGAAATTGGTACGTGGCCACATACTGGCCACATACAATGTGCCCGCGTTTCGCACTGTGGGAGGACTCTCGCTCCTCTAAAGGATCGACCTCGACCTGGAAGTGTCGAATCGAAGGTCGTGAGATAGAAAACGGGGCGGCGTGGAAGCCTAACTTTGCTCGACTGGCTTCCCATCAAACTCCTCGTCAATCTTCAACTCTTCCACTGTCTTGATTTCGACGCGGGACTCCTCCCCGTTTACGAAAAGAGCATCTTCACCCACCACTTCCATCGACACCCACGACACCCACCACTTCCATCGACTTCGCCGTGTCGTCTACGACTGAATCAGCGACGATCGTCAACGTGGCCTCGTCCATCGGCAACATCGACTGATCCGATTCGCCTAACTCCTTGAACTCGCGGAGCGGTGGCAGCTGCGAGAGGTCTTTCAAACCAAAATGCTCAAGGAAAAACTTCGAGGTCCCGTACATGATTGGACGGCCCGGAACCTCTTTGCGGCCGACGATGCGCACCAGGTTCCGTTCAAGCAACGTCCGCACAACACCGGAGGTTTCCACCCCACGAATCTCTTCAATTTCAGAACGCACGATCGGCTGTTTATAGGCAATGATTGCCAGCGATTCGAGAGCAGACCGGGACAGCTTCGCTGCTGATTTCGATTTGTCCAGGCGCCTGATCCAAGGCGCGTATTCCTGCTTGGTCACCAGCCGATAACCACCGCCCACCTCTGCGAGCCGGATCCCACGCCCTTCTTGATCGAGATCGTCGCCGAGACTCCGCAAGACCCGTTCAACTTCCGCCTTGGCGACATCCCCGAGCATCGCCACCAGACGAGTCAGGGAGATCGGCTCAGGCGAGACGAACAACATCGACTCCAGAATCGCCTTGAGTTCACGCTCGGCGATCTCTTGTGTCACGCTATTGAAGATTGGGGCACCCTGCTCGTTGGCCGCACCCCTGTCCTCGGACATGCTTTCCTGTGCTCCCCCCTCGGCCACCACACACTCGGCAGCATACTGAGACAATTCTGTTGTGATCGGAGTCATATCCCCCTCCATTCCAAATCTGAGTCTTCAAGTTCAGCGGGATCCGGCACCAAGGAGAACGTCCGAGAGACGAGGATCGGTCCAAACATCTCAGCCTGGAACACCCGCACCTCCCGCAACCGAATGAGTTCCAACATCGACAAAAATGTCACGATAACGACCAACCGGTGGCACGATTTCTCAAACAAATCCATGAACGAGATGGAATTCTTGCCTTCCAGCATTTCCAGAATGACGTTCATCCTCTCCCGCACGGTGAGATTATCCGGGATAATCTCGATGAGCTGCGTCCCGTGATTGCGATCGAGAATCCCCCCGAGCGCATCGACAAGATCGAACAAGGAAACATTTTCCAGCAGCGTATCATCGGTCTTGATGGGCGCCGATGACCCCTGTTCCCGACTGAAGATTTCGCGCCACATCTTTTCCTGGCCGTCGAGCTGGCGGGCCGCTTCTTTATACGTTTTGTACTCCAGCAGCCGCCGCACAAGTTCTTCCTGCGGATTGGGTCTGTCTTCCTCATCATCGGCCGTATCGTCGACCGGCAGCAGCATCTTAGACTTAATCTGCAGCAACGTCGCGGCCATGACCAGGAACTCCCCTGCAACGTTGAGATTCAAGCCCTTCATCGCCTCAACATACGCAAGATACTGCTGAGCGATCATGGCGATCGGAATATCGTAAATATTGATCTCGTTTTTCTTGATGAGATGGAGAAGCAGGTCCAGTGGTCCCTCGAAATTCTCGATGCGGACCTGGTAGGGCAGTTCGGTCTGTTCGAAACCTTCGATCTGAGGATCCACGAGGCTGGTTATACCAACTTATGGGGAGTCGGGGCAAGCCCAAATCTATATATAGGGGCTGGGGCCGATCCGCTCTATTTCTTCTTCAGGGCGTAGGACACCAGCATGGCCGCCATGAGGAGAAAAAGCAACGTCAGGGCATACTGCCCGGTCGGAGACTTCAGGAAATTAGCAGGATGGTCCTGAGCGATCCGCTTTGTTCGCGTGAAGAGCGGTTTCTGATCGAATCGCACCTTCTCGAGATCGTCCGGCTTCTTGAACTCCACATCAGAAAAGTCAGCGCTCCCCAGAAACCGAGCGCCGGCGAACGACGCCTTGCCCTCAAAGACCGAAAACCCAAAGAAGGCTTCGTGACTGAATATGGCCTCGGAAAAATTAGCGTGTCGCTTGAATCGGCTCCCTGAAAATCCAGCCCCTAGCCCGAATCGTGCCCGTTCAAAGGTAACGGATTGTTCAAAGTTTACCTCAAGAAACTCCGCCATGCCGTCGAAGAGCGCGCCCACGCAATCGACTGGACCTCGAAACGTGGAACGATGAAATCTCGTACGGGGCCCAAACTTAGTCTCCTTGCACCCTAGCTCGTGGGCGAACTGCCCCTGGACAAAGTAGGCCTCTTTCTCAAACGTTACTCCGGAAAGCTCGACCGCGCCCTGGAACACCGAACGCGAGAGATCCACTCCGTCTTTAAATGTCGTCTTATAAAAGTTGACAGGCCCTTCGAACTGGAGCGTGCCCTTGGCGGACCGATGCCGCACCGCCCCCAACACCACCGAATCGCGAATCGTTACCGCTTCTCGGACGAGCCGCAACTCCTGCACGTTGAGCTGATTCAATGCCGCCTGTTGTTCGGATGTGAACCCTTTCGGCATTTGGGTCGTTTGCACAGCCAGGCTGTCGAAGATCAAATCGCCATGGACAATTACGCCGACGAGATCGACCGATCGCCCTTTCGCCATCGCCTCAATGATCATCGCACCACTAACCGCGTGAGCTTCCCGCTCAGCCGGCGTGCAGCTAGGTGCCAGATGCGTGACGAGAGGTCCCCAATCCCCACTCACGGGTGCCTCCACCGCGCAAGCAGCACTCGTTTCCTGAGTCGAGACGACGACGGCCCAGCCAAGCAGCAGACTCAGCACACACGCACACCATCGAGAAAACGCATCACACAACATGGTGGCCGTTATACGAAATACCTGGGAGTAAGACAAGGCGAGATTTTTCCATCGCCTATATCAGAGATCGCGCTCTGCTACACACTCCCAAAAAGAAGGATGCCTAGCCTCAGACCTTGAGCGATCAACCCACGGAGTTCTCATGATTCGACTCACAGCTGCCCTCTGCCTCCTCATGCTCTCAGCCCTTTACTTCACCCCACAATTGGCCTCTGGTGAATATGTCATCGAGCTGCCGATACTCACGGCAATTCGCGCCAACAACAACAGCTTGTTCGAGATATTGATGATCTGGTGGGATCAGAAGCCAACGCCAGAACTCGTCCAGCTCCAACCGATAATTGGAATCTGAATCAAGTAGCGATGGAGCTGAACCTAATCGTGAAAGAAGTCGATACCATCAACCAGGCGCACGAACTGATAACTGGCTAGCACATCTAGCAGGATGTTGAAAAAGTCCACCACTTCTTCTCGCCGCGCTCAGAGGCTCAACGTACCGAAGCGTACGCCTCGCCTCTTCGCTCGCTGCGGCCTTGCTGGACGGTTTTTTTGAACATCCTGCGTGGTGTGTTCCTGTTGTCCTAGACGTGCGAACCAGTGAAGTGCTGTCGCGTCCCCATCGTTATTCCCTAGCCTGCTAGTTCGTCGGAATTTCGGCTCGCAGCCGTTCGACAATGGCCTGATACTCACCGTCGGTCAAACGATACATCCCCAGGCTCAGCCGGCGCGTCAACTCGACCTGATCGAGAATTTGCCAGACATCCTGCAAGTGCGCATGACTTTCTTTTGGTTACAAAGCCCACCGCCGTGTCACACCCACTCAAATAAACCCGAATCGAGCTTCGGTCCGAAAATCATTGCGGAGAAACTCGTCCACCTGCTGAAGCGGGAGCACGGCTGAGAGGATGCGAAACTCGACGCAGACGCCGACTCTGAGCACATAGACTAGTCAGCACGAATGCGGGGCGAGATACTATGAAAGATTTTGCTGTATCAGCGCTGTGCAACAGCCCCAGAGCCCGTGGCCGTGTGGAGCGAATCGACGGCTGATTCGTGGAGGCTAAACCGGAGGCGCAGCCATGTCCCTGCCAACAATCCGAAGCCGGTAACACGGCTCTGTCCGACACATGACAACCAGAAAAGCATCGGCACGTCAATTGTTACGATCATCGTCGTGGCCGTCTAGAAGATCTTCTGACTTTTCAATAAGACCGTCACGGTCGTCATCGGCATCGAGGTCCAACTCTTCCTGCATATATTGCTCGATCTCGCCTTCCACCTCCAATTCCTCGTCGACAATCTCCTCATCGAGAACCGTATTCTTCAGATCAACGGGAACCGCCACCTTGGCGACGATGGGCTGGTGGGGCGCCGTTTCTTTCTTCGGGATCACTTTCTTAACGGGAGCAGCAAACTGGCCGACTTTAGGAACGGATTTCTTGGGGGCAGCTTTCTTCGTGAACTTTTTGACCACCTTCTTGGCAGCTTTTTTCGTGGGGGCCGGCTTAGACCGCTTCATGGCTGCACGCTTCATAACCGTTTTCTTTGTCGCCGTTTTCTTCGATGAGGTTGGAGTTTTTTTCTTCTTCGGCGACTTTTTTATTATGGCCTTCTTCTTTTTCTTCGCCATTTCAATTCCTCCTCTTCTGTCTGCAGCGCTTTGCCTATGGCGTATGGGCCTCCATCTAGCATGAACGAATAGTTTCTTGCAACCGCCACATTTCCGATCCATTACCACCGGCCATCCCCCCGTCATTGCTCCCCGCGAAATGGTTGATGATGACAGTCTTCATTGGATTGATGGTGATGGGCTAGCCTGGTCAACCTCAGCTACTCCACCTTATACGATACGCAGATTGTGATTGAGGATGGGTCACCCTCCTTCGTTACCGTCACCGTAGCCATGGGCAGCGGCGACCCCTATTCACTGGGAGAATCACACCCCGACACATCACACCGTCACGCATAACGCCTATGTGGACGACAGCGGACCTGTGCTTTCGACTCAGGGGCGATGCCCACTGGACGAAACATATACGCTACCCAGCCTGCCACCCGGTCGCTCTACCTACCATTGCAGTATCCATCCCATCATGCGGGGCGTGCTGACTATCACCGATGCCTCCCAGTCGACCTTGAAGCTCTAAGATTCGTCGCTCGTATTTCGTAAACCGCTCGCGAGATACGCTTCACGAACGACGCTTCACCGTGGCTGCGAGAGGGCGTCTTTGGTCTTGCGAGACAACCGTTCGCTCCTGTAGGCTGCGCTGTCCCGACGAAGATAGACGCTTGCTATGAAACCCTTCGCTGCCGTTCAAGAGCCATTGCATGCACCTCGCTGGAGAGACTCTGAATCTACTGGCCTGGCGCATCCCCGACCTAGTCGCCTATCAACATACCGAAGAAGAATATTGGTTCGCCCCGCTCGACGACAATTTCCCGTTGATACGGCTCAACAACACTGGTGTGGAAATGCTCCGCGCCATGAATGGACAAACCACGGTCGGCGCACTCCTTGAAAAGTATAGCAACAAGGTCTGTGACCCGGACGGACAACTGGGCCAGTGGCACCTCGAACGGTGGGCTACGCCGAACTATTCGCTCTGCTACTCTCTGCTACTATGGAACAGAACCTCCGGGCGGTCACCGGCATAAAGCGAAGTGGGACATTCTGCTGCAACAGATCCGCGAAGCCTGGTCCGGGCAAGAAGAGTTTGAGGGCGAAGAGCATCTGGAAAACTTCCATCATCATGAGTTGACCGGAAGCGCCGAAGACGACGGCCACTTCGATTTGATCGAAACCACCGTCTCGCACCTCTTCCGAGAGCCGAGCGAGACACTCAATGGCCTCACCTATGGCCGGGTCATTATGCGGCAACTTCGCCAGCTCGGCTGGTTCAACCCCACACCGAGAGTCATCCTGGAGGTCGGCGGAGGACTCGGATACCTCGCGCGCGAACTCGGCAAAGAACTGCTGCCGCTTGAAAAACTGACCTGCTCCCTATAAACCAGGCCGGATGTAGCGTTAGGATTCCGGTCGACGGAAGGAGGGGGCATGGCACGCAAACGGTATCCGACCGAGGAGATCATCAGGCATCTGCGGACGCTCGAAAGTGAGATGGGCAGAGGCCTTGGACTGGTGGAGGCTTGTTGCAAGTTGGGGATCACGGAACAGACCTACTATCGGTGGAAGAAAGAGTACGGTGGTTTGCGCGTGGATCAGGCCAAACGGTTAAAGGGCCTGGAACAAGAGAATGCCCGACTCAAGCGACTCGTGGCGGACCTCTTCCTGGACAACAGCATTTTGAAGGAGGTGGCAGCGGGAAACTTCTAAGCCCGGCCCGATGCCGAGAAACGGTCTGCCATGTGCCGGCCATGTTTTCGGTTTCTGAACGCCGGGTCTGTCGAGTCGTGGGGCAATGCCGGGGCACGCAACAGTATGTGCCCATCAAGGCGGACGACGAGGAGTCTCTGCGGACGCGGATCGTCGCGCTCACCCGTGAGTATGGGCGCTATGGGTCTCGTCGGATCACCGCGCTGTTGCATCAAGAAGGCTGGCGGGTGAACCACAAACGCGTGGAGCGGCTGGGGCGACAGGAGGGGCTCAAGGTGCCGCAGAAGCAGCCGAAGCGAGGCCGACTCTGGCTGACTAACGGTTCCTGCGTACGGCGGCGACCGGAATATCCGAACCATGTGTGGGCGTATGATTTTGTCATGGAACGCACTCGGGATGGGCGGCCCTTGAAAATGCTCACCGTGGTGGACGAATACACGCGGGAGTGTCTGGCCCTTGCGGTGCGCCGCCGTATGAGGGCAAGCGATGTCCAGGAGGTACTGGGGGAGCTGTTCCTGACGCATGGCTGTCCGACACACATTCGCGCTCGGACAATGGACCGGAGTTTATCGCCACGGCTCTGCGGGCCTGGTATCGCTTGCTGACCGGCGTGCCCTTGTTCATCAAGCCGGGCAGTCCCTGGGAGAATGGCTATAGCGAGAGCTTCAATGGCAAGTTCCGGGACGAATTGCTAAACGGGGAACTCTTCTATACGCTGCGGGAAGCGCAGGTCATCATTGAACGCTGGCGGCGAACCTATAATCACGTCCGGCCCCACAGCGCCTTGGGCTATCGGCCACCGGCTCCTGAAGCATGCGTACTAACAGAACAGGTGGCCTAATCACTGGGGGCAGGTCAGCCGACCCCACCTGGTTCGGCCTCCTCGACTTCAAAGTGCTTTTATTGGAAAAACCAGGCGGCGCCCCGAAAACCAGCTTCACCGAAGAAAAAGGCTATCAGTGGTATTCACAGAAGCAGGGTAAGGCGGTAGTAGCTAGGCAGTTTCCCGTGCTCGCCGAATATCCATATCGCTCAGTCTTTGGACAGAAAAATTAGAGACGCTAATATCTGAGTTCAAGTTCCATCAGACCGGCGATACAGTTCAAATCTGCTCGTTCAGTTAAATAAACTCTCTGCTTATTCTCTTTCCTGTCAAGTACTCGAGTACTTGGGACTCAGTGCCAGCAGGCAGAACCAGCTTCACAACGATTGCTTCACCCTTCAGCGCTTTCTCCTGTTCTCGCCAAATAGTCTCAAGATCAACTCGAAGTTTTATCTGCGCAAGATAAATAGCCTGCTAATTCTTCGCTCTTTGGTTCAGGATCTGATGGCTCGGATGGAATATTAACGGTACACCTAGGGCTTTGACCGCATTCCCATACTCATTCAACTTGTCAAGAATTTCGCCAACGGGGGTGGTCTGTAATGTCTTCCCAGTTGCTGTTGCGTTACATGTACAGACTGATCCATCCCCCACTTCTATTCTCATTTTCAAAATACAGTGCTATACATGAAAATTTCGTCCAATCGAGTAGGTTGGTTTCTTTTATCCGAAAATGACCATACTGAATTTCATAAGGATACAGCTGAATTCTCAGCATAAGTTCAAACCAAGGATCTATGCCACGCGAAGCCTCAATCTAAACAAGTTCTTTTGTAGGGCTAACCAGAACATCACACTTTAGAAGAAATAGATCCAGAAGTGCCCGGTGCAGATCCAATGATTCGGCGATATGGCTGGAAAACTTGAGAATCTCTTCGATACCGAAAAGCGTCGACTTGCAAGACCTTTCAAATGTCGAATCTAACAACCATTTTCACTTGCGATGACCACGGAATACTACCAGGGAATCAGAGTCCCTTTATTAAGGACTCCATATTTTTTGCCATTTCCTGGAGAAAGCCATTAAATGACTTCTGAATGCACTCCCAAGTTTTCTCGCTTATAGAAAGTATCTCGATGAATCGGAACGACTTTTTTCATTAATGCAAAGTTCGTGACGCTAGGTTTATGAGAACTCCTTCCCGCAATCCCAAATCGCTAACCAAACACTTATCCATTTCCAGTGCTTCCATCACCCACCGCCCGGATGATGATCGCGCCGGCGGCGATGACTCCTTCGCGGTTCTTTTCCAACCCCGGTAGGCCGATATGATCAGCCTTCTTTCGGCTGAGGAGTGTGTGTTCGAGTTCTTGTATGGTGGCGAGTTGCAGCTTGTAGTTGTGGATTCTAGCCGGCTCGTAGACTGGAAGTTTCCGGGCCATCGCTGCCAAGCATGTGATCGTTCCCGCCGTACCGACGAAGATCGCCGTCCGATAGTTCCCCATGTCCGCAACCGCAGCTTTGGTTTCTCTTGCGACCCACTCGCGCGCTTGTCGCACTTCATCATCGGTCGGAGGATCGTGATGCAAGAGCCGCTCGCAGAGACGCACGACCCCGATATCGCTCGACCACGCGACCGGCTTTTGGCCCGGGCGATCGAGGATAAACTCGGTGCTGCCGCCGCCGATGTCGATGGCAAGCACGTCGGTCGCGTCAACGGGCAAGCCGGAGCGAATACCCAGCATCGTTCGCCCTGCTTCTTCCTCACCCGTAATAATCTCAACTTCGAACTCGGATTCGCGTTTGACCCGCTCGAGAAACTCGCCTCGATTCGTCGCATCGCGGACGGCACTGGTTGCTACTGCCGTGGAGGCATCGACGTGGTAGTTCTCGATGATTTTCCGCCACTCCCGCAGACACTGGATCACTCGATCCATCGCCACAGAGCTGAGTCGTTTTGTCTGATCAACGCCTTCGCCCAAACGGAGAATGGACCGTTCAGATCGAAGTTCTTTGAGTGGGCTGCCTGAGGGTAAATCAGCAATAAGGAGACGGCAAGTGAGTGTACCGATATCGACTCCGGCCAACCGAAGCATGCGCTTGGGCATCATGGTCATTGCTCGTTTCGAATCTCGCCCATTTCAGCTTCCAATTTCTTGCGCGACTCCTTGAGCGCCTGGACCTCTCGAACGAGTCGGCCGATTTCCGCATCGTACATGACGCGTTCCGCCGTCTCGCCGCGTTCTTTCATGTTGACGGCCCGGTCGCCGATGTCTTTGTAGAGATCGGACAGTTGCTGGTCGAGCTTGTGGACTTCTAACCGCATCCGGAGCAGTTCCGTCTCCTCCAACGCGCGGCTAGCGGCGTGAACCGTCCCAAGGCGCAAGGTCGCGAGTCCTGTTCGCAAATCGTCTTTGAGTCGCTGCAGGAGTCTCATATTTCTTTAACCCCTCCCCTACTACCTGGGCACGGTGAGCTGATTCTATGAGTGGCGCCAACCTGGGAGTCCAGCCGCCCGCAGTGGGATCCCTACGCCAGGCGGGGGTGAGAGGACCGGCTGGGCTGATCGGCGACAGGACCCGCAGAGTTAGCTCACTGAGCCCAACTCCAACTTCTTTTCCCACTTTCGTAACATCGCATCCCGCAAACCCTGATGAGCCGACGCCTTTAATCCCGGGTCTAGCTTCAACAATGAAAAGGCTTCCTGCCTGGCCAACTGCAGCAAATCACCGTGCCGCACGAGGTTGGCAACACGAAACTCCGGCATGCCCCATTGTCGGAATCCGAAAAATTCGCCGGGCCCTCTGATCCGCAGATCTTCCTCAGCAATCACAAACCCATCATTCGACTGCACCAACGCCTCCAACCGTTCCCTCGTATTAGACACTGATCCTTCACTTCCTATAGGTCGTCTTCCCAGCGGGGCCTGTGCTCGCCCTATGCTGGCCGCCATGAGCAGGCAATAGGATTGATAGCCGCCACGCCCCACACGACCGCGCAGCTGATGCAACTGTGCCAAGCCAAACCGCTCAGCATGTTCGATCATCATGATCGTCGCATTCGTCACATCGACGCCGACCTCGATCACGACCGTCGCGACAAGCAGATGAATGTTTCTGGCTTTGAAGTCAGCCATGACCAATTCTTTTTCCGCCGCCTTCATACGCCCGTGCAGCAGGCCGACTCGAAACTCGGCAAACTCCCCGTTCTGCAACTTTTCGGCTCCTTGGATCGCCGCCTGAAGATCCGTCTTTTCCGATTCCTCAACGAGGGGATAGACCACGTACGCCTGCTTCTTGTTTCGTAACTCATCCCGCAGGATTTGATAGGCCCGCCGCCGTTGCGCCTCGCCAAATAGAAAGGTTCGTACCGCTTTCCGCCCTGGCGGCAGCATATCGATGACCGACACATCGAGATCGCCATAGACTGTCATGGCCAGCGTTCGTGGAATCGGCGTCGCTGTCAGCACCAACACATCCGGCTTGTAGCCCTTGTCGATCAGCGTTTTTCGCTGCAGCACACCGAACTTATGTTGCTCATCCACGACAGCCAATCCTAAATTCTTGAAGGCCACGCCTTTTTGAATCAGCGCATGCGTGCCGATTGCCACCTGAATCTCCCCCGAAGCAAGATTGGCGGCCTGCACTTTCTTGACGGCCGCTTTGTCTCCTCCACGCAAGAGGATAACTTTAAGTCCTAACACCTCAAGAGTCCCTGAAAGATTTCGATAATGCTGCTCTGCGAGAATCTCCGTCGGCGCCATCAGCGCCGCCTGATATCCAGAACCGCAGGCCATCACCATCGCGTGCAGCGCCACCGCGGTTTTCCCAGACCCCACATCACCTTGCACGAGACGATTCATCGGCCGTGGGGAAATCATGTCGCGGAAGATCTCTCGAATGACCTGGTCCTGCGCAGGCGTGAGCCGAAACGGCAGCAGCCGCCCCAACTTCTCCAAGAGCGGCGTTCGTGGATTGAAGTGCAGTCCCTTCGGCTCGTCCTGCACCGACAGTTGCCGCATCGCCAAGGCCACTTGGAGGAGGAACAGTTCTTCAAACGCCAATCGTCGATGCGCTGGTGTCTCGCCCTGTTCCAATAACCGCAGATCGGTCCCGGCTTTCGGGAAATGCACGTCCTGCAGGGCCTCTTGTATCGGAATCAGCCGCTGACGTGCGCGAAGCTGAACCGGAAGATGATCGCGTAGCTCAAGCGCATGTCCCTCTAACAGCCCTTTCGCCAACACCCGCATCTGGCGAGAGGTCCATCCTTTCGTTTCGTGATAGATCGGCACGATCCGCCCCACATGCAACGCGGATTCCATTTCCTCCCCGATCACTTCGTACTGCGCCACTTCCATCCGTGGAACCATCCAGCCTTGTCGGCCGGCAATCACCCGCCCACTCATCATCACGCGCTTCCCGACAGCAAGAATCTCTTCCAAATAGGGTTGATTGAAGAAGATAACCTGCATCTGCCCCGTCTGATCCTCAACCCTAATGTCAAGCACGTTCAGCCGTCGATTCCTCGTCCGCTTCGCTTCGCACTTTCCAAGTGTACCGCAGATCGAGGTGACCATGCCGGGGACAAGATTGCCAATCGGCGTCATCACCGACCAATCTTCATAGCGCCACGGTACCGTCCAGAGCGCATCTTCCACCGTCTCGATTCTCAATCGCTGCAACAAGCTGGTTCGCGTGGGCCCCACTCCCTTCACAAAGCGGATTGGGAGATTCCATAGATCGCGCCGCTTTCCATCACCTGAGCGAAGCACGAAAACGGCTTGGGAATGCTCCTCTCCCGAGGACTCGGACATCTGCCGTGCGGCACCACGAAGTGCCTTCACGATCGCGGCAGCGACCTGCAGCCGACGGCGTTGTTCGTCAAAAGGAAGCGTCGGCTGAAAATCGATGAAGAGATCTCGTAGAGAAACCAGGCGAGCTTCAATGGCTTTTGGGTATACCTGCTGGGCAAGGGCGGACAGAACTTGCGTGGCGACAAAGGCACTGAGGTTCTTAACTGCACCCAGGTGGGCGCATTCGTCCCGGCTCGCAAACTCGATGGGACGCGCGATGCGGTCCAACCAATCCTGAAACGGAGTTGCGAGGCCCGACTCGGAGGGAGTCTGCATACTGGGGCGGATCGTAGCACAGCACTCCTCTCCGCTCAATGATAGCAAAACGATTGCATACCTAGAATTGGTAAACCGATTTCACCAGAACGCTTTGTCGGCTTTGCCTAAGGTGCTACACTCAGCATGGAGACATTCATGTACCGTCGCAACATTACGCATATCCTCACGCCGCTCGGATTGGCGCTCGCACTGATTATCGGGTACCACCTGTTCCTGAAGCCGTCCTTCGTAACCCCGCCCGCTCCAACGGATCCGAAGCCCGCAGAACCTTTCGAGGCTGTTGCGACGCCTCCCCCACCACCCAGCAGTGGGCCCCGTGAGGGCGAGATCAAGCAGGTCCGTGCGCTCGACCAGACGGTCATACCAGACACCCCGCACGTGGCACTCTTGGAAGCCATCCGCGATGAAATCGAAAAGCGCAATTTGTCGCTCGCTGAAACAAAACTGACGGAACTTCCCCCAGCCGCCCTATCGAACGCGAAGGTTAAGCCCTTCGTGGCGATTCTCTTGAACAACCTTGCCTTGCAACAAGAACTGCTCGGCGGCACGCTGGCCTCAGTCGAGACCTTCAAGAAAGCAGCCGCACTCGACGACTCCAACCCCGTCATCCTCATGAATCTGGCCCATGCCTACTGGGAACAACGGGACCGTGCGTTGAATCAAGAATTCTTGACCAAATTAATCAGGCTCGCCCCGGATGAACCGTTCCCCCACCTGGCAATGGCCGACTTGCTACAGGAGCAGGATCAGTTCGCTGAGGCTGCTAAACATCTGACCCAGGGCACCGATCGAGCGCGGCAAGATCCGGCCTTGCAATCCTATCTCACCTCCGTCACCGCGAGGGTTCGCCGCACAGAGTCGGCCAAAGCCCCCATAACCGCGAGAAGCAGCACCCACTTCGTGGTGAAGTTCGACGGGGCAGAAGACCACGGCACTTGGACTACCGTGCTGGAAATACTTGAAGACGCCTATCGAGAGATCGTGCAAAAGTTCGGGCATTTCCCCTCAAAGCCATTCGCTGTGGTCCTCCATACCAAGGATTCGTTTCAGAGTGCGACCGGCAGCCCCGCATGGGCCGATAGCTTATATGATCCGATTCTCGGGCGTACTCAGCTCCCCACGCAAGGAGCTACGATGGACACGACATGGCTCAAAAAAGTACTACGCCATGAGTACGTCCATGCGCTGGTGCACGACCACCTGGGGACGAGCAGCAGTGCGCTGCCCACTTGGCTGAACGAGGGCCTGGCCATGCAATTGGCCGGTGACGCATGGCCCGAGCTCGATCAGGCGATGCACGGGGATGTCAAACTGATTCCGTTGAACTATCTTGAAGAGGCCTGGGGTGCGCTGCCGACCAATGCGGCGACGTTGGCATATCTAGAGGCAAACTCAGCGACGCACTACCTGATCGAACGGTGGGGCATGGCACGTGTCGACGAACTGCTGAATGCGTTCAAGTTGAGAGAGTCCGTGGCAACGGCACTCCAGAGCAAGCTGTTCGTCTCCTACGAAGAATTCCACCGCCAGTGGCTGGAGAGTTTCGAAAAGAAACGCGCTTAGCTGCGCGCTCCCTTCACCGACACCGTCGTCGGCCTGATCTTGAATTCTGGTTAGTGGGCGTAGGCCGCTAGATCGCTTCCGAGGCAGCCCCTTGCTGAAGCTGCCAGGGCCAGGTTGGAAGTCCGTGAGCTTGATCGTTAAAGGCCTCGTGGGTGTCCTGTTCTGCCTCTTGTTGCGAAAATTGATCTTCCCACAGGACCACCCGCCCTCTGCGATCAAACATACGAATTCTGAAATCATACGTATGGGAGGCCTCCGTTGAATTCCCATCCAGGCTGATCAGCCAAGTGGCACTCTGTTGAACCCGCGCTGTCCCTGTGCCATCGGCCGAGAACTCATCTTCCCAGACAAGCCAGCCGTTCGAGGCATCCAATACGCGCAACAAGAATACCGGCTGCCGCCTGGCTATCTCGGTGGCATGAATCTTCGTGATTGTGGCGCACCGCGGCACCACAGTCGACACCATCTGCCCGTTCCCGTCATGCGGCGTGAGATTCAGCTGCCCTTCCCATTGGAACTTGCCCGTCTTCGCATCGTAGACACGCAACACAAAATTGGAGAGGTCCATCGCTCCCAGCCCAACCCCGCCGGCAAAGATGCGTTCCTGTAAAGGATTCGATCGTGCGCTGTTTTCATCAATCACATTCAGTTCATAGACTTCTTCGGACAGTACCTCACCCGATGCGGCATCATAGACCTTTACCGTAATCGTGGATACATCGCCGATCTGGTAGCCGAACCCTGCCGCGACGATCGTCCCTTTCCCCTCTTTCTTTTCAATATCCGTTTGACCCCACGCCTGGACGCTCAGCAGCGATAGACACAGCCCTGCGCTAGCCAGCAACGAGGTGGCCTTCAAACGCCACAGACAAAGACTGGAGGGTTTACGATCATTTAGATGAATTGGAGCGAGTACCAATGGTCGGGCGATCAGAGTTCCAAGAAGCCGGCAAAACCAATGGATCAGCGACATAGACCCTCCTGATACTTTCGCGCATACTGCACCAGGCTGAGTCGCTGGTAAATTCCCTACTGTAGGAAGGTTACCCCCGAAAGAGGGGGGCGTGTGGCACGGTGAGATCTACCTGAATCCGCCTTGAGAGCGAGAGGAACGAGCTGCGCCAAATAGGCGATACCGATGCCGAGCGATCATTCGATAGCCCCATTCTGCCAGTCTTTTGGCCAAGGGGATCTGTAGGCACCACAGCAGCAGCCGCCCACCGGGTAGGCTAGAAGCTAGGGGCAGGAACGCATCGAGACCTTGGCGAACTTCCCCCGATGGTCGGACCAGCAACGCCATGTCGGAGCGGCCGAGGCGGTATTTCTGCCCAAGTGCCCTTTTGGCCTCATCGCTCTGATAGGGGAGAAATCGAACATCGGAACCGGCTTGTCCCACCCCTGCCTGTTCGAGTTTCTCTTTCGTCGAGACACAGAGCCGACATTCGCCGTCGTAGATTAACACGCAGGCCTGACCGGCCTTCTGATCTCCTGTCTGTTCGTCAGGCGTCATGGCGCACAGAGCCTAGCATTCTCTCTCACCCTGCAACAAGGCAACCATTGCCGACACTCACTATCCAGTCTATAGTTCCCGTATGAAACGGAGCACTTTACTGACCCTCTTAACAGGAGTCCTGTTGGTCGGAATAGGCTCGCTCTCGATGAGCCATGGAGAAGCCTCAGCGCCGACGCGAGCCTGGTGGATCGGCTTCTTGGTCCTCATGCCGGTTGGATTGGCGATACTTGTCTGGCTGAAGCTTCGCTGGGCCGCAATGGCCTGCGTGATTTACGGCACGGTTGGGCTGGCGCTTGATCTGGCAACGACAGCCCAGATCCTTACAAAAGATTCGGACGTGTTTTTGCCCCTGATGAGCAGCGTAGTGAGCGGACTCTTGAACTTCCTCTTGATCATGTTCGGCGGACGGTTGTTCCTGGACGTGACCCAGACGCCACTGCCTCTAGAATCCCGTCCTCCCAATCCTCCATCTCCCTTTTGATCCGCAGCGATTTGACCAGGCTGAATCCGGCGTCCTTGAGCCATCGCGTGGTCTCCGCTGCCGAATAGGTGTTTCCCCTCTCCGTGAACAGCAACATCGAGAGGGCGAAGAGACTCGCCTCCGCTGGATACAACCCTTCACGATCGTGGAGAAACGCGTCCTGAATAATGAACCGCCCGCCTGGAATCAACGCCGCCAACGCCCGTCGAAAGATGACCTGATTGTCTTCCGGCGAATAGAGATGCAATACGTTGGAATACCAGATCACGTCATACGTGCCAGGGATCGATGCCTTGATAAAATCAAGCGGCATATAGGACAGCCCCCGCCCCGCTCTGTGCGTCGCGGCAATCTCTTTAGCCACGTCCAACGCCGCCTCGCGATCGCAGACGGTGGCCCGCAGTTGAGGATTCTGAGCAAGGAACGCCATTGCATAAGTACCGGGCCCTCCGCCGAGATCAAGAAGCGTCTTTGCCTGTCGTAACTTGACCTGCGCGGCGATCGCCGGTGCTGTCTCCAGCGTACGATGATGCATGGCCCAGGTGAATCGCCTGCGATAGTCAGGACTGTCTGGGACATCATGGTCGATCGGCAATCCACTTCGCACGGATTCTAGCAGCCGGAGCCAGTCCGTCCAGTGGTTCTTGATCAGTTCCAAATAGCTGCCGCGATAGGCCGGATGGTTGGCATTGAGTACCGTGGCCCCGAGCCGGCTATTCTTATAGGTCATGCCCTTCTTCAGCAGCACGCCGGCCATCGCCAGATTCCGACAGAGAATAGCCAGCCCTCGATCGCTGACTCTGAGTTCCTTGGCGAGTTCTGCAATGGTCCAAGTCCGTTTGCCCATCGTCGTAAAGAGGTCCAATTCGAGCCCGGCCAACAACACACGCGGCAACCGATGGGCTGAGATAGCATCGCGGAAATCGTCGAACGTGGTGATGCGTCGCGTCATGCCATTCCCCCGATCTGCCGACAGCACCACCGTATGAGGTCCTGCACCTTGGAGGGATCCTGCAAATCCACTGCGTGCGCAAACGTCACCGCGATAAACTCATCGTTCATCTCAGTGCCCTCGGCAAACCCAGACTGCAACAGGAGCGGCCGAAACTTCGACACGGCAGGTTGAATGAAGTACTTGACCTGCTTCGCCACCTCATCGGTTCCAAGATCCTCGGGCGTTCCCTCCGATAGGAGCGCCATCACATCGTCCATTGCCATGCCGTACTGACAAAGCACTGCGCCTTCAGGCTTGATCTCCAGGAGCCAGCCTTCGGACCCCAGATCCATGGCAAGTGCCCCCCCGGGTTCCAATTCATAGAGTTGTGGAAATGATTGCGTCAGCGCGTTGCGGAGTTGCGCCCACACCGATGAGGACGAGTCAGTCATGCATGTGTCTCTCGACAGGGCGGCGTTTGGTCTTGCACCTCGAGGCGGGCACGGAGCGCCCTCAGACGTTGGGTATTCTCGTTGAGCTTCGGCAGCTGGTACTTGCGATCCATATGCACGACTTGTTCGAGCAGGGCTGCGGCATCCCGCAACCGTCCCGTATCTTCATAACATTGCACCAACACGTAGCGGGCGCTGCCCGCGCGGAGTTCGTCGCGCGACCGTTCGGCAATCGACTGACTGGTCTGGCAACAGGCAATCGCATCGTCATAACGCTTCTGCATCAGGAAGGTGCGCCCGATCATACGCCACGCGTCCGCCACACCGCCATGATTGCCTAAGCGCCGCATCAGCACCAACGACCGCTCATAATACTGGATCGCCTCGTCGAACTGACCGGTCTCGCGCGCGACCAGTCCAAGGTCGGAGAACAGCACCGATTTGGCCTCCTCATCGTGCGTCTTCGTCATGAGGTCTAGCGCCTCCAGATAATAGGCCCGCCCACGGTCCCACTCGCCGGCATCGGTTCGGAGATTCCCCAAGTTGGCCAGCGTCGTGCCGATGCCCTTTTCATCGCCGATGATTTTTTGCATCTCCAAGACTTCCTGATAGTGCGTCTGGGCCGATTCCCGCCGGCCGCTCACTGCACAGATATTCCCGAGATTGCCGAGCGTCGCCACCAGCGCACGCTGATCCCCTGTCAGCCGATCGCACTCCAGCGCCTTGGCATAGCAGTTATAGGCATCCGTGTAGTGCCCGCGTGAGAAATGCTCGTTTCCTTGTCGATTCAGTTCTTCGGAGATTCCGTTCCGGAGTACCATGATTACACACCCAGTAAATTCTCGACTGCCGGCTTGCCACCGGCGAGGATCGAGGCGCCGTCTCCGACGAGGAGACTCTCGAAGTTGTATTTGAGAAGACGTCGGAGTCCGTCTTTCGCCTTGGCCATATCCGCATACTTCTCAGCGGGAAGCATGCTCACGGCGCCAGCCGGCTTGCCGATCAGCGCATCTCCCACAATAAGCACACCCTGCCCCTGCTGAATGAACAGAGCCGACTCCCCCGGAGACTTCTGGTCCTTCAGATGGATCACCCAGATGCCGCCGGGCAGCAGCTCGCCATCTTTATAGGTTTTTGTCGGTTTCAGATCCATCTGTGCGGCGTCGGATTCTGGCGCTTGGAGCCAGCACTTGAACTCTGCCTGATAAGTCGAGGCTTCACGGGCGTGATCTCGGTTCGTGACAATGACGTAATCGACCGGACCGTTGTGTCGGATGAACGTGCTCGCCTCGACCGTCATCGTGGGCGGATCAACCAGAATCTTGTGCTCGCTGACCATGAGAAACAGCCCGTTGAAGTCGAGCTGCTTCTCCTCAGAGAACCACGACCACTGCCACATGCCGGGGAGGATTTCTTTCATGAAATATGCAGGTCAAGGTTAAGGTCAAGGTATCCCTCAACCTCAGCCTTGACCTCAGCCTTCCTAGAGAGCTGCGATGACATCTTTCACCGTCTTTGTGACTTTCGCAAGGATAGCGGCTTCGTTGGGCAGGTCAATGATGTCGTCTTCCTGTACAGTAATAAACTTGCGGTTCGGCCCCTTCGTCAACGAGATGAGGAACATACTGTTGGAGGGTGCCACCGGGATCACGACTTGCACCGCACCATCGACTCCCTTCACAACCTCCAGGAGCTTCTGCGTGCCTTTTTCGATCTCATCCATAGTTGTGCGTATCCCCTTCTGCTCCCCTCGGCGGGCGAAACGACCGCGGGCTACATCTTGTTTGCACTATCCGTGAGGAGTTTTTCGACCTCCACCACAATCACATCGGCCCCAGCCATGTCCATATTCCCAACACGCTGCCAACGGATCACCCCATTTTGATCGATCACGTAGACGTTGGGGATAAATTTCCCGCCGCCATAGAGCTTGTCCGTGGTAATATTGGGATCCAGCAGATAGAGGTAGGTGACCTTCACCGGAAACGCGGACAGGAACTCACCGACTTCTTTCTTGGCATTGCCCGACGAATTGACACCGATCACCGCCACGCCCTTGCCCTGCGTGGACTCATACACTTGCTGCAGCGTACTGCCCTGCATCATGCAGGGGGCACAGATGTGGAAAAGCCCCAGCACCACCACTTTTCCTTTATAGGAATCCAGGGACACGGTTTCACCCGTAATGGCCGTGAGCGTAAACGTCGGCGCTTTTTCTCCGACCTTGAAAAGTCCAGCAGCGAGAACCAGCGGGACTACCAGCACCGGAAAGATCAGCGCACCGAGTGCGGGCAAGAGCCGTCTCATAGCGACCTCCTTGATCAACCGCGTGAATGCTGATCACATCCTAACATGCTGATTTTTGATGAGGCAACTGAGCGGACAGGAAGGGACTACGCAGTGGAAGATCCGTCATACTGGTTTAGCATATCCTCGAGCTGTCGCTTGGCATCACCTTCGAATCGAACGAACTCGAGTCCGAACCGGTCACCCTCCTCCCATCGGACGACGGCGAGGGCAATGACAATCGGTGGCCGCGCACCGGACGGTTGCACTTGGAGACAGAGACTCGCACCAAGGGGGAAGTGGACGTGGCTCTCAATCTCGCCACCTGCGATTGTGAGATTTTTCAACATCCCATGTCCGGAACTGTGGTCTCCGGTAAACAGGACAGGATAGTCGACCTCAACTCTTGGCCTGGCCCTCGGCTCCATGCGCAGTGTCTCCCCCCCCCTACACTATGAAAGATCCGGTTGGTCCTGCGCTGCATTCAGTGCGCCGATTCAAACAGACCCAACTGGAGTTCTTCCGCACGGGTAAACGGAATGGGATACTTCTCCGTAAAGCAAGCGTTACAATACTGACCGGGCGTTCCCGGCGCAGACTTGAGCATCCCCTCAAGACTGAGGTAGGCCAAACTGTCGGCCGTGATGTACCTACGGATTTCTTCCGTCGAATGGTTGGACGCGATGAGTTCCTTCTTCGTTGGCGTATCGATCCCATAGAAACAGGGTGAGATAATCGGCGGCGAACTGATCCGCATGTGTACTTCTTTCGCGCCGGCTTGACGGATCATCTTGACGATCTTTCGACTGGTCGTCCCGCGAACCAACGAATCGTCCACGACCACCACGCGCTTGCCGTACAACACTTCGCGCACCGCGTTCAGCTTCACCTTGACGCCGAAGTGGCGAATGGACTGCTCCGGCTCGATGAACGTCCGGCCGACATAGTGGTTGCGGATCAGCCCGGTTTCGAATCGAATCCCACCTCCTTCGGCATAGCCCAGTGAGGCAGGAACACCGGAGTCCGGGACGGGGATGACGATATCGGCTGGCACCCACGATTCCTGAGCCAACTGGCGCCCCAACGCCTTGCGCGTAGCATAGACGGCATTCGCACCGAAGATTCGGCTGTCGGGCCTGGCGAAATAGACATACTCAAACACGCACATGGCCGGATCCGTCTTGGGAAAAGGCCGGTGGCTGTCAAGTCCTTGGTCGCTGATGATGATGAGCTCGCCGGGATCGATTTCCCGAATATATTCTGCATCAAGTAAGTCGAAGGCGCAGGTCTCGGACGCCACGATCCAACTGTTGTGCAGGCGCCCGATGCAGAGCGGCCGCAATCCATGCGGGTCGCGCGCGGCGATGAGGCCATTATCGGTCATCAGCACCACGGAGAACGCGCCGCGAACCTGGCTGATCGCATCAATCACACGCGCAAGGAAGGAATCGGCTCTGGAATGCGCAATCAGGTGAATGATGACTTCGCTGTCCGAGGTCGATTGGAAAATCGCGCCGTAGGCTTCTAGTTCGTTGCGCAGCACTTGGGCATTGATCAGATTGCCGTTGTGCGCCAAAGCGAGATTGCCGAGCGCAAAGTTCACAATCAACGGCTGGACATCCTTCAGATCATTGCCTCCAGCCGTGGAGTAGCGATTGTGGCCGATGGCCATATAACCGGACAGCTTTCCCAACACCGACTTGTGGAATATGTCGGCGACGAGTCCCATGCCCTTCTGCACAAAAAACTGTTCACCGTCCCCCGAAACGATGCCGGACGCCTCCTGCCCGCGATGCTGGAGCGCATACAGACCCAGATAGGTGAGATTGGCGGCCTCTTCATGGCCGAAGATACCGAACACGGCGCATTCGTCGTGGAACTTATCCGGTGAGATGATCGGTAGTTCTTTCGTCATAATGCTACGCTGCTTGAAAAACAGCCTACGCTTGATTCATCGTCCGTTCCAGCGAAAAAGCATAACGATCATGCAGTGTGGCAATGGGCGTGTCGATCACTTTTTCAGTCGAACGTTCGTCTCCCACATAGACGACCAGCCGATCGCCGGTGACCACCCCGATCACGGTGGCGAGTACGCCGAGGCGTGTCGCGTGGTTGAGGACCGCCTGACGATGCGCCGGTTTCACCGAGAACACCACCCGCGACTGGCTTTCGCCGAAGAGGATGGCGTCCTTCCTGAGCCGGCCAGGGGTTAATCTTACCACAGCACCCAGGGTGCGATCCGGCCCCGACATGCAGCTTTCAGCCAGCGCTACGGCCAACCCACCGTCTGAACAATCGTGCGCGGAATGGGCCAACCCGCCACGAATCAGTGCCAGAACACAATCATGCAGCGCCTTCTCAGACTCAACGTTCAAAAATGGCGGCGACCCCTGTTCGCGAGCGTGAATGACCTTTACATATTCCGAGCCACCCAAATCTTCGCGAGACGATCCTAGCAGAATGATGTCGTCGCCCTCCTGCTTGAACCACTGCGTCATCGTCTGATCGGCCTGTTCAATGAGCCCGACCATCCCCAGCATGGGCGTCGGATAGATCGACAGCCCGTTGGTCTCATTATAAAAGCTGACGTTCCCGCTCACGATGGGAATCTTGAAATACTCGCACGCGTCTTTCATTCCTTCGATTATGAGCACGAACTGCCACATGATTTCGGGCCGATCCGGGTTCCCAAAGTTGAGACAATCCGTCAGCCCGATCGGTTCGGCGCCGGAACACACCAGATTGCGCGCGGCCTCAGCCACGGCAATCCGAGCTCCTTCGTAGGGTTGCAGCAGGCAGTAGCGGCTATTGCAATCGATCGTCATAGCAACGGCTTTGTTCGTGCCCTTGATACGAACGACCGCCGCATCGGAACCGGGACGGATCATCGTGTTCGTCCGCACCATGTGATCGTACTGTTCATAAACCCAGCGCTTGCTGGCGATCGTCGACGACTCCAGCAACGAGAGCAGCACCGCGTTCGCGTCCTTCACATCGGGCATCGCGTCGTAATTGAGTGCCGTCAGCATGTCTTGATAGGCCGGAGGCGCATACGAACGTTCGTAGCGCGGACCGCCATCGGCCAAGGACTTCGCCGGAATCTCCGCCACGACCTTGCCTTGGTCCTTCACGCGCAAGATCCCATCGCCTATCACCTTCCCGACGACCGCCACATCCAAATCCCATTTCTGACAGATCTTAATGCACTCTTCTTCCTTGCCGATCTTCGCCACCATGAGCATACGTTCTTGAGATTCCGACAGCATCAATTCATAAGGCGTCATGCCTGGCTCGCGGCGCGGCACATCGGTCAGATCCAATTCGATCCCGTTCCCTGCGCGCGAAGCCATTTCGCAGGCCGAACTCGTTAATCCCGCTGCGCCCATATCCTGAATGCCGACAAGGAGATCGCTCGCCATCAATTCGAGACAAGCCTCCAAGATCAACTTCTCGGTAAACGGATCGCCGACCTGCACCGTCGGCCGTTTCTGTTCTGATTGATCATCAAATGAATCAGAAGCCATCGTCGCGCCATGAATACCATCGCGGCCCGTCTTCGAGCCGAAGTAGATCACCGGATTGCCGACGCCAGCCGCGGTCCCGCGAAAAATCTTGTCCTTGGGGGCAATGCCAAGGCAGAACACATTCACGAGCGGATTCTGCGCATAGATGTCGTTAAAGACGATTTCGCCACCCACCGTCGGTACCCCCACGCAGTTGCCATAGCCTGCAATCCCGGCTACCACACCTTTCATGAGATGCCGATTTTTTGCTATCTCCAATCCGCCGAACCGGAGTGAATCGAGCAAGGCAATTGGCCGAGCACCCATCGTAAAGATGTCGCGCAGAATCCCACCCACCCCCGTCGCCGCACCTTGATAGGGTTCGATGAACGAGGGATGGTTATGGGATTCCATCTTGAAGACCACGCAGAGTCCATCGCCGATATCGACCGCGCCCGCATTTTCACCAGGGCCTTGGACTACGCGCGGCCCCGTCGTTGGCAGCTTCTTCAAGTGGACGCGCGAACTCTTGTAAGAGCAATGCTCCGACCACATAACGGAAAACATGCCGAGCTCAGTCAGATTCGGCTCGCGGCCGAGAATCTCGATGATCTTCTTATACTCATCGCCCACCAAATTATGTTTCGCGATGAGATCTTTGGTAATCGCAACTTGCATAAAAATAGACCTTCCAGCTCATGGGAACAGAGGAGTTTTCGCTCACTGAAATTCGATACTCACCATCATAAAAGACGGATTAACAATACGGAGCCTATTGAGCAACACCCACCTTTTCCCGACGCTTCACCGTCTTTAAGCCCTCGACCATCGACTCCAGAATTAATCGACCATCTTCGTTGCCTAAGACAGATTCCGCGCAGCGTTCTGGGTGCGGCATCATACCCAATATATTCCCCTCGGCATTGCGAATACCGGCGATGTTAGCCAGCGAACCGTTAGGATTGACGTCTGCCGTGACGCTTCCGTCCGGTGCGCAATAGCGGAAGATCACTTGTGCGTTCGCTTTGATCGCCTCCAGTGTGACCGGATCGGTGTAGTAATTGCCGGCCGCATGTGCCACCGGCACCTTGAGCACCTCCCCGGGCTTGCAGAGGCCCGTGAACGGCGTTGCGGTATTCTCGACCCTCAGATGTACATCTTTGCAAATGAAATGCAGCGAGCGATTCCGCAACATCACTCCCGGCAGAAGGCCTGCTTCGAGCAGAATCTGAAACCCGTTGCAGATCCCCAGGACCATCCCACCGTCTGCGGCAAATTGCATCACCGCGTTCATCACAGGCGAGAACCGCGCAATCGCGCCGGTGCGCAAATAGTCGCCGTAGGAAAATCCGCCCGGCAGGATCACGCCATCCAACCCGGCCAGGGAGGTCTCCTTGTGCCAGATCATTTCCACGTTCTGTCCCAACACATCCTTAAAGACATGTTGACAGTCGTGATCGCAATTACTGCCTGGGAAAACGACGACTCCAACTTTCATCAGCTACAACAATTCATAACGATATTCCTCGACGATCGTGTTGGCGAGGAGCTTTTCACACATCGATTTGACTTGAGCTTCGGCCTTAGCCTTGTCCGATTCTTTTAGATCAAGCTCCACATACTTGCCGACGCGGACATTCGCCGCGTTCTTGAACCCCAGCGAGTCGAGCGCATGCTCGATCGTCTTGCCCTGCGGGTCGAGAATTCCTTGCTTCAACGTCACATGAATCTTTGCTCTCACGATTTGCTCCCCTGCTCCTCTGAGGCTTTGTTCAGCGCTTTAACGTAGCACCTGATCCAGAAAATCCCCGCGACGGTAAGACCACCAGTAAACACCAACGCGATGAAGGCCCAGCGCCACGGCGATTCTTCCAAGCGATAGGCCATCATGCCGACGACCGCGGCCCAGACCACCACCGCCGCCACTAGCCCATAATTCAAAAACGCCCGCAGCATACTCTTGCCTTTCCCTCCACTCTCCCCTCTTCCTTATCTCCCCTCTTCCTTATTTTCTCCCGAAGTCTGTTGGATAGCAGCACAGTTGGATACCGACACCACGTTGGGTCATCAGTCCAATGGATTCAGCCGGGAGATCTATAGTGCAGGTATAAGAGTCGCACATCACCCCCACATTCAACAACGGAGCATACCGCGATCGCTCCCTAGGCCCAGAAGAATTAGTGAGTGAAGTCTTCTTAAATATGGTCTTGATGTGATGGCTCAGTGCCGCTCTAGTTCTGAGTTTTGATTCCATACCCCACCGCCACAAGAGCTTGCCTTGAATCTTTTTCACCTTGAAGTGCTTCGTCTCAACAGCGAAACAATCCATAAACTGAGGCACCGAAAACTGAGGTGCTGACAATGGGGTCGTTTCTACGTCTCGCAAGACCATGAACTCCTTTATTCACTCTCCCCCTCCGAATAAGGAGGTGGAGGGGTTAGCCTCCACTACGCGCATCGAACGAGCACAGGCTTATCGTGCGCGTTCTGCGAGCACGGAGACTACCACGATGCCCCCTCACTATCCGCACACCCGCTTCAATACCTCCTGATACGCCTCTTCAATCTTCTCCAAATCTTTCCTAAATCGATCCTTATCCATCGACTCCTTCGTCGTCATGTCCCAGAATCGACAGGTATCCGGCGAAATCTCATCGGCCAGGATCAACTTGCCGTTGTACAGCCCAAGCTCCAGCTTAAAATCGACGAGAATCATCTGCCGCTCGCCAAAAAACGGCTGCAAAAGGCTATTCACTTTCAACGCGAGGCGTTTGATCTCAGCCATTTGTTCGGGAGTCGCGAGGTTCAGTAACCGAATGTGCTCATTGGAAATCAAGGGATCGCCCAGCGCATCGTTCTTATAGTAAAACTCGATGATTGCCGGCTCAATGGCATCGCCTTCTTTGAGTCCTAATCTCTTGGCCAAACTGCCCGCGACGACGTTGCGCACGACCACTTCGACCGGCACGATCGTGACTTTCTTCGTGAGCACTTCACGGTCGCTCGTCCGCTCGACAAAATGCGTGGACACACCGTTTTGCTCCAAGAACCGAAAGAGCCGTTCCGACACTTTGTTATTGATGACGCCCTTTTCAACGATGACCCCGCGCTTCTGTGCGTTGAAGGCCGTCGCGTCGTCCTTGAAGTACTGGAGAACCTGATCGGGATTCCCTGTCGAGAAGATCTTCTTCGCCTTCCCCTCGTAGAGCATGGTGCCTACTGTCATCGTTGCTCCCCCACTTCGCTATGGTGCCAAGATCTTGATAATCTCGTCCAACGACTTCATCGTACGGAGCAAAGTCGGATGGGCCGAATCGGCGCGTATACTGAGCTCTTCCACCTTCTCCAACGACAAAATCAGGCTGTGGGAATCCTCCAGCTTGGACGTTTCAAAATAGGTGATGCAATCCAGATCGTCGAGTCCGCTGGAGTGATAGAGCTTCCGTTTGACCGTCTTGTGATAGGGCATCGCCGCTTCCGTATGCTACTGCATCATCGCCGCGCGCTTGTCCTAATCCAGCCCCCGCCAGTCCGCACTCTTACGAATTGGAATCACGAAAGAGGCTGTTTTGAAGATCTCCGAGAAACTTTTTGGCATCCCGCAACTCGACCGCATACGCGCGAAATACCAGGTCGGCATGAACGGACAGCCCGCGCATGCCGTAGAGATCGATCGCGATCTTCTCCCGATGCTGCCTTACTACACCCCTCCATACCGTCAGACGGGAGATCCGCGTCGCTTGATCTTCCGCCACCCATTCCTCATCGAGACCGAACGCCGCAAAGGTGCCGTAGACTCCCGGTTCACTGAGGAGCTTTCCCCGATCCGCCGCGGCATGTGACAGGGATACCCACGCGCCTAACACCACCCAGAGGAGTGCGAGCATCCGGCCTTCTGTCGTGTCATGATCTCGCTCCTTTCGTGCGCTTGAAGAAAGCACGTCGCCTACCACTTCTGAACACCCGCCGATAAATCTGATCGAGGTGCCGAAGATAATATTTCGGATTAAAACAGGCGGCGATCTCGCTCTTCTTCAGATGTTTGCTGATAAAGGGATCCTGCTCGACCAACTTCTGCAGCCCGCCAGCGTCTTTCCAGGCCACCATCGCATTGCGTTGGACCGCTTCGTACGACTCGTTCCGCTGCGCGCCATTTTCGATAAGCGTCAGCAGCAGGCGTTGCGAATAGACGAGCCCACCGGTCAGCTCCAAATTGCGCTTCATGCGCTCGGGGTAAACCAGCAGGTTTTTCAAGAGATCGGTCACCCGAGCTAACATGTAGTCGATGAGAATCGTGCTGTCCGGCATAATCACACGCTCAACCGACGAATGGCTGATGTCGCGCTCATGCCACAACGCCACGTTTTCCATCGCTGCCAGGCTGTTGGCCCGCACCAGCCGCGCCATGCCACAAAGATTCTCCGACACAATCGGGTTCCGCTTATGCGGCATCGCTGACGAACCCTTTTGCCCTTCAGAAAAATATTCCTCGGCTTCGAGCACTTCGGTCCGCTGGAGATGGCGGATCTCGGTGGCAAACTTCTCGATACTCGCCGCGAGCAATGCGAGCGCCGTCGCATAGGATGCATGGCGATCACGTTGGATCACTTGGTTCGAGACGGGATCGACCTTCAGACCAAGTTTCGCACAGACATATTCCTCTATATCAGGTCCTTGGTGCGCGAAGGTGCCCATCGCACCGGAGAGCTTGCCGACCGCGATCTCACTTCGCACTTGCCGCAATCGTTCCAGATGGCGACAAACTTCCTCGTACCAAATAGCCAGTTTGAGCCCGAAGGAGATTGGCTCGCCATGAATGCCGTGCGACCGTCCTACCATTACCTGGTTCTTGTAACGGAACGCCTGCCGCTCCAGCACCGACAGAAATTTTTCTACTCCTTCCAGAATCAGATCTAGCGCCTCGGTCATTTGAACGGCAAGTGAGGTATCGACGATATCCGATGAGGTGAGGCCCATGTGCAGGAACCGATGCTCCGGTCCGACCGCATCTATGAGCGATTCGAGGAAGGCGATCACATCGTGCTTCGTAACTTTTTCGATCTCGGCAATCCGCGCGATATTGATCTTGGCCTTCTTGCGAATCTTCACGGATGTCCCGCGCGGCGCCTGACGTGCCCGCTCGAAAGCGGCACAGGCCTGCAATTCGACCTCAAGCCAAATCTCATACTTGCGCTTGAGATCCCAGATGGCCGTCATCTTGGGGCGGCTATAGCGCTCAATCATCTCTGGTCACCTTGTCAACATCGTCTCTCGTCGTTCGTGAAGAGTATCTCGCGGACACGCCTCACGCTTCACGCTTCACGAATCCCGCCTCAACACGTTTTCGCTCCAGTCGCGGCTCCGTGGCGAACACTTTGTCCAAAATCCCGTTCACGAATTTGGCTGCTTCCTCGTCGCCAAAATCCTTCGCCAATTCGATTGCCTCATTGACCGTGACCTTCGCCGGCACGTCGTCAAGCCAGAGGAGTTCATAGGCTCCGATGCGCAGGATGTTCCGATCGACGATTTGCATGCGGCTGATTTTCCAATGGCTCGCACAGCGGCCGATCAGCGCATCCAAATCTTTCTTATGTTCCAGCACACCAGCGACCAACCGCTCGGCGAAGGCCTTCGTCTCCTCACTATGCTTGACCGGCTTCCAAAATTCGTCGAGCCAAAGACCCGGCTTGCCATGTATGTCATACTGAAACAAGATTTGCATCGCCCGTTCGCGGGCCTGATGTCGCGTTCCCATGGCTATTGGGCTGACAAGCTGACAAGGCTGCAGGCTGACAAGGTGCCAGGCTGGCAAGCGGTCAAGCATGAAGGATGACAAGAATGATTCATCGCTTTTTACTGGTGCGACACTTGATGTTTCTACTTGTCGGGTTGTGACTTGTAAACCTGTCAGCCTCTGCACGCAACGTTTTTATCACCGCCGCCATCTCGATCGCCGACTTCGCCGCCTCTCCACCGCGATTGAACTTCGCCGGATCCGCCCGCTCAATTGCCTGCGCCTCCGTATCCGTCGTCAGCACACCAAAAATGAACGGCACGTCAGCATCCAGCGCAGCCTGGCCGATCCCACGACTCGCCTCCGCGCTGATGTAATCGAAGTGTGGCGTGTCTCCCCGAATCACCGCGCCCAAACAAATCACCACATCGAACCGCTTCGTTGATGCCATGGTCCGGGCCACGAGCGGAATCTCAAACGCCCCTGGCACATGTACCACGTCGCTATCCTCCACGACAACACCATGCTTTGTCAGACCTTCGATACAGGAATCGAGCAGCTTGCTCGTAACGAACTTATTGAACTTCGCGACGACAATCCCACACTTCAACCCCGTCGCATTGTGCGACCCTTTACGCAGCTTCATCTTCCCTACTTCTTCCTCTCCTCTACTTGCGCTACATGCTCCACTCGGAGAGGTGACTAGGATGGTCCCAACTGCACGCATCAATCTCACCTGCCCACCCTAGGCACCCAAGCGTGCTTTGTAGAAGCGAGCACCGCTTCATCGTGCGCGGTCTGCGAGCAAAGGGACCGCCCAGTCACCCTTGCTCACACCTTTTTCAGAATGTGCCCCAACTTATTCTTCTTCGCCCGCAAATACTGCATATTCGCCGTGCGCGGCTGAATCTCGATCGGGACGCGCTCGATGACTTTCAATCCATACCCTTCGATGCCGACAATCTTGCGCGGGTTGTTCGTGATGATCTTGATCTGATGCAACCCAAGATTGACCAGAATTTGTGCTCCAATGCCGTAGTCCCGCAGATCGGCCTTGAATCCAAGTTTCAGATTGGCATCGACCGTATCACTGCCATGGTCCTGTAATCCATAGGCCTTAATCTTGTTGAGCAGACCGATGCCACGCCCTTCTTGATTGAGATAGAGCAGAACCCCACGGCCTTCCTTCTGAATGATCTCCATCGCTTGATGGAGCTGATCACGACAATCGCAGCGCAAGGAACCCAGCGCGTCTGCGGTCAGACAGCCGGAGTGCACACGGACCAGCGTCGGCTCCCCGCTATCCACCTGTCCCTTTACCAGGGCAATGTGCGTCACACCATCGATTTGGTTCTCAAATGCCACCGCTTCGAACTCGCCGAACGTGGTGGGAAGCTTCGCGCTCGCCATGCGCTTGACGAAGGTTTCTCGGCGCATGCGGTACTCGATCAAGGCCTTGATCGTCACCATCTTCAGCTGATGAGCCTTCGCGAACTTCGTCAGTTCGGGCACGCGCGCCATAGTGCCGTCTTCATTCATGATCTCACAGATCACCCCGGCTGGATACAGACCGGCCAACCGCGAGAGATCGACAGACCCTTCTGTCTGACCGGCCCGCTTCAATACGCCGCCTTGCTGCGCCTTCAAGGGAAATATGTGGCCGGGGCGCGCCAGGTCGCTCGGTTTTGATTTCGGATCGATTGCCACCTGGATCGTCGTGGCGCGATCAGCTGCGGAAATCCCAGTCGTAATGTCTTTGCGCGCATCGATCGAAACCGTAAATGCGGTGCTGAACGTCGCGGTATTCTCGACGGCCTGCTGTGGGAGTTGAAGCTCTTCAACTCGTTCGGGCGTAAGGGCCAGACAGACCAGCCCGCGCGCGTGTTTTGCCATGACATTGATGGCCTGTGGGGTCACCTTCTCGGCGGCGATGACGAGGTCGCCTTCATTTTCCCGGTCTTCGTCATCCACCAGGATAATGAACTTCCCCTTCTTGATATCTCGGATTGCGTTTTCGATGTTGCCAAACGGAGTGGCCATCTTCTACAATTGTAAATTGTTAATTTTCAATTGAAACTTTTCGTCAGTGTGGTTCCACATAACCCTGTTTGGGCCCTGACTGTCAACGGGAAAAAAGACCTAGCTGCTCCATTCGATTACGGTTTGGGCCCCTCGTCTCAGGATCATGAGAACCGTCCCCCAGACATAACCTACTGCCGGCCTACTGCCGGCGCAAAAAGCCACAAGCGGGGTCAATAGGAACAGGCCCATTCCTTGAGAACACCCAGAAACAGCGGCAAGAGAAACACGCCTGGCGGTACTGTCAACGGCAAAGCTTGATCCACCGACGCCCAGCCCAAGGCAGACGGCGAGCAACTCTACGTAACTCTGCACGGTAAGCCATCCCCACAACGCGACCGCCGACTCACCGAGCAGGATGCAGATGCCGGTCAGCTTCGCGCCAAACCAATCGCCGCTCCATTCGACCACCACGCGCAGCAACGCGCCCTCAGGAACGGCACGAAAGCGCGACAACCGTTTCGGATTCGGTGAGGTGCAGGTCTTGCACAATCACGAGACTGAGGCCACCCACGAGCAGCCGGACCATGAAGCTGATCGTCAGATGAAGTCAGGCGCCGATCACTGCCAGCCTATGTCCATGTTTCAGCACCGCCCGTAGTTCGGCAAGCATGGATCGGCTCCAGATTGAGGCGGTCATTATGAGGGGACGACGTTTAGTCCGCGCAAAAGAACGGCTCCGACCTTCTTGCAACATTGTCGTGAGCTAAGGTTCTGTTATAGTCTGTACTTCGTATGTCCAAGCCCGACGACGAAATCGACGAAAAACCAATCGAGCCGAAAATCTTAGATCCTTTGTATGATGAAGATCTGACCGAGCATCCGCCGATCACGGAACTCATCCCCGCTCCCGAACGTGATGAAAAACCCCCTGCCGATAGGACGGCAGTGGTTCCGGTCACGGCACTACAGCAGTATCTCGCCGAGATCCGCCGCTATCCCTACCTCTCCAAAGAAGAAGAGCTCAAGCTCTTTCATGAGTACCGCACGCGCGGTAGCCGCGAAGCGGCGGTGAAACTCATCATGGCTAACTTGCGCGTGTCGGTGTCCATCGCAGCTGAATATATCCATACCGGCGTCGACCACATGGATCTGATTCAAGAAGGCAACGTCGGGCTGATGCACGCTATTAAGAAATTCGATCTGACGAAGAACGTTCGCTTCTATGCCTATGCCGCCTGGTGGTCACGGGCCTACATTCTGCGTTACCTGCTCAATAACTATCGGATGGTCAAGATCGGCACGACGCAGGACCAACGGAAGCTTTTCTACAACTTAAAAAAGGAAAAGGCGAAGCTCGAACGGGAAGGATTCGCGCCCGATACGAAATTGCTCGCAGATCGCATGAACGTCCGTGAGCGCGACGTCATCGAGATGGATCAGCGCTTGGGCAACTGGGAACTCTCGCTGGACCAGCCGATCGGCGAGGACCAAGGCGGTAGACTGCTCGACATCATCCCTTCACAGCAGACACCTGCGGACGAACAGATCGCCGACTATCAGTTAAAAACTCTCTTTCGAGCTAAGCTCGCTGAGTTCATCAAGACGCTGGAGGAGCGGGACGAAGACATTCTCAGAAACCGCATCCTCTCGGAGACCCCGCTGACGCTGGACGATTTGGGAGACAAGTACGGCATTACCAAAGAACGGACCCGCCAGTTGGAGGTCCGCATCATCAAGCGCCTGCGCGACTACATTAAAAAAGACATGAATGATTTCAACCGGTTGCAGATCTAATCCTCCCGCCGCCCCATCCTTCCTTCGCAATCCGTTAAAATAGGTCTGGAATATCGAATTCTCAATGGGTTATGATACGACTCGTCCAACACAGGGTGGGGTTGAAAGAAAATCTTCGATTCCCCCCTTGACTTGAATCGACCCAGAACTATCTTCAGTTCCAAGTCAAGTAGATCAGGGCTTCAGCTCGTTCGAATGCGTCACCACCGACGCCATCGAGTGCAACCCCGTTCTAAATCGTTGAGAATATTAGAGTTCACTTTCATCACGAGGAGGTTCCGTAATGAGCACAACCGAGAAGGAAAAGAAGAATGTCGCCAAAGGGTTCCAGCCTCTGGCTGATCGGGTGTTCGTCACCTACACCGAGGAAATGGAGCGGACCTCCGGTGGGATTTATGTGCCGGACTCCGCGAAAGAGAAGCCACAACGGGCTATCGTCCAAGCGGTCGGCAAGAAGGTCGAGAACGTCAAGGTCGGCGACCAGGTCCTGTTCGACAAGTATTCAGGCAGCAAGCTTCGGATCGAGGACGAAGAGTGCTTGATCCTCAAAGAAGAAGACATCCTCGGGATCTTCACCAGCTAATCACTCCACATCATGACAAGAACAACCTGAACGAAGCGGTAAAGGGAGGAACACAATGGCAAAGCAACTCATGTACGGTGACACGGCGCGATCGGCCATCCTGAAAGGGGTGAACCAGCTCACAGACGCCGTGAAAGCGACGCTCGGCCCGAAGGGTCGGAACGCGATTCTCGATAAGAAGTTCGGTGCGCCGACGATCACCAAGGACGGCGTGACTGTGGCGAAGGAAGTCGAGCTCAAGAATGCCTACGAGAACATGGGCGCCCAACTGGTCCGTGAAGTCGCCAGCAAGACCAGCGACATAGCCGGTGACGGCACCACGACCGCGACGGTGCTGGCGCAAGCCATTTATCGCGAAGGCGTCAAGAATATCACCGCCGGCGCGAACCCGATGGAAATCAAACGCGGGATCGACAAGGCCGTCGAAACCATCGTCGTCGACCTCAAGAAGCGCAGCAAACCCTGTCAGAAAAAGAACGAGATCTCCCAGGTTGGAACAATTTCATCCAACAACGACCAGACCATCGGCGATCTGATTTCGGAAGCCATGGAAAAGGTCGGCAAGGACGGCGTGATTACGGTCGAAGAAGCCAAGTCAATGACCACCTCGCTGGACGTCGTCGAGGGCATGCAGTTCGATCGCGGATATATCTCCCCCTACTTCGTCACCAACGCCGAGCGGATGGAATGTTCCGTCGAAGAGCCGCTCATCCTGATCAACGAAAAGAAAATCAGCAGCATGAAGGACCTGCTCCCAATCCTCGAGCAGGTGGCCAAGTTGGGCAAGCCGCTCGTGATCATCTCGGAAGAAGTCGAAGGCGAAGCGCTCGCGACCCTCGTGGTCAACAAGCTGCGCGGCACTCTGAACGTAGCAGCCGTGAAAGCCCCTGGTTTCGGCGATCGCCGCAAGGCCATGCTAGAGGACATTGCGATCCTCACGGGCGGCCAGGTGATCTCGGAAGATCTCGGCATCAAGCTCGAGAACATCAAGCTTCCCGACCTCGGCCGCGCCAAGCGCATGACGATCGACAAGGACAACACCACGATCGTGGAAGGCTACGGCGATCCGAAGAAAATCGAGGGCCGCGTAAAGCAAATTAAGGCTCAGGTCGAGGAAACGACCTCGGACTATGACCGCGAGAAACTCCAAGAGCGACTAGCGAAGATCGTGGGTGGCGTGGCCGTCATCAATGTCGGCGCCGCGACCGAGACCGAAATGAAGGAAAAGAAAGCCCGCGTCGAGGACGCGCTCCACGCGACCAAGGCGGCCGTGGAAGAGGGCGTCGTCGCTGGCGGCGGAGTGGCCTACCTCCGCTGCATCAAGGCGCTCGATGGGATGAAGGATGTACCGGCGGAACAGAAAGTCGGCCTGGACATTGTGCGTCGCGCGCTAGAAGAACCGATCCGCCAGATCGTCATCAATGCCGGCGGCGAAGCCGCAGTAGTGGTCAGCAGGGTCCGCGAAGATAAAAACCCTGACATCGGCTTCGATGCCGCGGCTGATGACTACGTGGACATGATCAAGGCCGGCATCATCGACCCGACCAAGGTGACACGTTGTGCCTTGCAGAACGCAGCCAGCGTCGCGGGCTTGATGCTCACCACCGAAGTCATGGTCACCGATCTCCCCGAAGAGAAGAAGGAGCCAGTCGGCGGCGCAGGTGGACATGGCCACGGCGGCATGGGCGGCATGGACGGGATGTATTAAGAAGAGGCGCTAGGAAGCGATCAGCTTTCAGCAACGAGGACTCAGCGGCGACTCCGCTGAGTCCTTCGTGTTTCCGAGTCGATTATTGAGCTAGAAAACGATTCGGGTGCGCTGATGGAAGGGAATCTTTCGTGATCGTCGAAGTCGAATCAAATGACAATTGCGAGTCCAGCTACTTTGCACGGTTCAAAGAAGTTGGCCCTGCTCGACCAGTCCTCCAGGTTCGTCTCTACGACCGAAACCCTGCCGGTGAGTGGTACTGGATTACAGGTTGGAACGACGATGAACAGACCCCGGTATGTTCCGCTTATGCCCGGCTCGTTGAGGATTCCGGATCTGGGCTAGCCCACCTGGTCTATGGCGGAATTTATGGCCTACGGTTCAAGCCGAACAACATCGAGGAAACTTGGACTCTCGAAAGTCCGTATCAATGGGGAGAAGCGTACCTCTCGCTGACCAGCGATCATGATCTGCGCTATGCCAACTAGCTCGCTACTACCGCTAGAGTTTTGCACCCATTGCGCGAAGGGTCGCCTTCAAGGGCGGAGCAATCTTACTTAGGTTCAGAAAAGATCGACCGGAAGATGCGGTTGACGAAATCCGTATGCCGTTGATGGTCTGCGAGAAATCGCTCAGCCCCCTTCTTGCGGTCTTCAGCATCGTACCCCGCACGGATCGCACAGCGCTCCAGTTCTTCGCCACTTTCGGGAAGTGCGTGGGTCTGCAGATCATGGACCATTTGCAACTTGTGCTCGACGTCCCGGAGGAAGATGTAGGCTGCGGTGAGATCATCCCTCTCTTTTGAAGAGATCAGCTTCCAACGGGCGAATCGTTCCAACGCACCGAGGGTGCTCCGGTCCAAGAGCGCAGGGACCCGCTTACCGACCAATACCTGAAGTGTTTGCACGAGAAATTCGATTTCCCTGATGCCGCCGATCCCAAGCTTCACGTTGCGCCGCTCATGGCCGCGGTCGGCCATCTTTGCGTCGATCATCTCCTTCGCAGCCCGTACATCTTGCACAACTGTTAACACCTCGGCGAGGTCAGTTTTCTTCGCAGCCGTCCCAAAAACAAACGGCTTCACCATTTTCAGAAATGCCTTGCCAACATCCATCGAGCCGGCCACCGGCCAGGCTTTGAGCAGGACCAATCGTTCCCAGACCTGCCCGCGAGTGGAATAGTACTTCTTATAGTCATCCAGCGAGCGGGCCAGCTGCCCCACTGACCCTTCGGCACGTAGACGCAGATCTACACGAAAGACGTAACCTTCCTTGGTCGGCTCGACCAACGCCTTCGTGAGTTCACGGGAGAGGACTTCAAAGTATTCTTCATTGGAGATCCCCACCGCCGCTGGCTTTCCCACGCTCTTGCCTCGTGGCAGCCTAGTCTCTCCTTCGTGCGTCTCGTAGACGTAAATCAAATCCACGTCTGAGCTGTAATTCAGCTCATGCCCGCCGAGCTTCCCCATCACCGTGAACCCGGTTTCCATCCACCGCCCCTGCCGGTTCTTGTGCATGGGCCGGCCATACTGCCGGCACAGGTCTGCGTCCACCATCTCGTAGGCGGCATGAATCAACAGACTCGCAATATCGGACAGCGCGGCCGTCGTCTCTGGCACATCGGCCAACCGTAAGAGGTCGCGTACGCCGATGCGCAGCAACTCCCGCCGGCGGAACCGGCGCAACACTTCCAGCTTCAGCTCCTTGACCGTCAGATGCCCGATGTTCTTGCGAAGCGCTTCCTCGATCCCTTTCCGCGTCGGCGGCTTGGAAAGGACTCTTTCCTCCGTCAGCCAATAGACCAGCATCGGATCGCGAATGACAGTAAAGGCCAGTGCATTGCTGTTGCCAAAGATAGTGCAGAGCAGGTCGATCATGCGAGGCGAGCTGCACAGATAGTCGAGAAATGACGAGCGGGTCACGCCGGCCAGCAAGCGCTCCCAATGATTGAGCGCCTGATCAGGATCGGCGGTACTGGCAATCGACTCCAGGAGGATCGGCAGGATGTCGGCCAGCTGGCGGCGCTCATGCGGATCTCCGGCCATCGCTTGAAGATTGCGGTCGGCCTGTTCGATGTCGTGCAGACCGTAGGCTGACAAGATTGCCCGCATCTGCCGGCGGCTTCGCTCGGTCGCAAGCAGCACGGGCCTGGGATCGGGCTTGAAGGCAGTGGCCTGGGCCAGCGCCGGAACCGGTCGAGAAGAACGCAGTGTCGATCGACGAGTCATGGCGCGGCATTATACTGCCGTGTTCCTCTACACACAAATGATAGCATTCCGGTATACTAGCGCCCATGTTGACGATCCCGGCAGACCGCGAGCCGCTGATGAGCGTAATCAGACCCTTGTGCCAGGATGTCGCCCCCGACATCCTGCAAGATTTTCTCAGCCGAATGGACCAGGAGTACTTTCGCCACTTTGAGCTGGCGACGATGGCCGAGCACATCTGCTTGGCAGCCCAACTCACCCCGGAGCAACCTTGTAGAGTCGCGGTGACCAAGCATGCGGATGGGCGATTCGATTTGACCCTTGTCGCCTACGACTATTTTTCAGAGTTCGCCACGATCTGCGGCCTGCTGTCGGTCTTTGGGCTGAACATTGAAGAAGGCAAGATCTATACTTTCGTAGAGGATGCGGCAGCCTCACCGACCAAGACTGCATGGAGAAGCGGGCCTCGCACCAGGCCCAAGACCCGCCCGGGCCTGAGCCGAAAGAAAATCGTCGATGTCTTTCGCGTCCAGCCCATGCGAGGCACCTCGTTCGGATCGGATGATCAACGCCGCCTGGCAGAAAAACTCAGTTCAGTAGTCGGGCTGCTCGATGCAGGCCAATTCGAAGAAGCCCGCCATGGGGTGAACCGGCTCCTCGTCGAACAGCTCGGCCAACGCCGAAGGTCGTTCAGCGGCCTGCTCCATCCCGTGCAGATCATCTTCGACAACAGCCGGTCGCCCACGGACACGATCATGGACATCCGGTCGGACGATACCCCGGCCTTTCTTTACGCCTTCGCCAACGCCCTGGCGATACGCAACATCTACATCGCAAAGGCACAGTTTGAAAACGTGAGCGGCAAACTGCACGACCGCTTTTACGTCAGCAATCGCTATGGGCAGAAACTGACCAACTCAGCCGACCAGCAGCAGCTGCGCCTGACCGCCGTCCTCATTAAGCAATTCACGCACGCCCTCACCTGGGCGCCCGACCCGACTAAAGCCCTGGAAGCCTTCGACCAGTTCCTCGATCTGATCGTGCAGGAGACGAAAGGTACGGCCCAGCAACAGGCCCTCGCCTTTCTCAGCGACAAGAAAACCTTCCCGCTCCTCGCCCGTCTGCTCGGGGCCAGCGATTTTCTCTGGGAAAACTTCCTGCGCCGGCAGCACGACAACCTCCTGCCGCTGCTTCAAGCCTATCGTGACGCGCCGCTCATCAAGCCGCAAGCTGCGCTGCGCAAGGAACTTGATCGCCTCGTGAACCGCGCCAAGATCGACGCTGCACGGAAAGAGGCGGTGAACCAGTTCAAAGACCGCGAATTGTTTCGAATCGACATGAAACACATCGTCGAGCCTTCGACCAGCCTCGCCGATTTCTCGCTGGCCCTGACGGAACTCGCCGAAGTCATCGTGGAGCGCAGCCTAAGCGACTGCCAGGCCAAGTTGAACAAACAGTATGGCGCGCCCCGTCTCGCAAACAAGAAACCCTGTCCCTTCGCCATTTTCGGCATCGGCAAATTCGGAGACCGCGAACTAGGTTACGCCTCCGATATCGAACTCTTGTTCGTGTATGGCGCCATAGGACGGACCACTGGGAAGCAGAAAATCGAGACCAGCGAATACTTCGAACGGCTCGTGCAGGAATTCCTCCAATGGATCGAGACCAAGCAGGAAGGCATCTTCCATCTCGACGTCCGCCTGCGCCCCCACGGCGGCAAGGGATCACTGGCCAATCCGCTGGATAAAATCACGAGTTACTACAGCCCGACCGGTTTAGCCGCCTCCTTCGAGCGACAAGCCATGATAAAGCTCCGCCATGTGACGGGCGAAGCGGCGCTCGGGAAGCAGGTCGAAGCCCATCGTGACCACTACGTCTACAGTGGCGAATCATGGGATCTCCCTACCGCCCTCGACCTCCGGCGGCAACAATTGAAACAGCTGGTCGAGCCAGGCACCGTGAACGTAAAACACAGCGCCGGAGGACTCGTCGATATCGAATATGCCGTCCAGCATCTTCAAGTCATGCACGGCCATCAGCATCCAATCGTACGCATGCCCAACACGATGCAGGCGTTGGCAGGGTTGGTGGACTGTGGGATCGTGACGCGGCAGGATGGGGAGAATTTTCGGAAGGCCTACCTATTCATTCGCATGCTGATCGACGGCTTACGGATGGTGCGTGACCACGCCAAGGATTTGGTGCTCCCACCAGCTGATTCCGACGAGTTCATCTTCCTCGCCCGCCGCATCGGCTATTTCACCGACGACTGGCAAGCAGGCGCCAGGCATCTGCAGACCGATATTGAGCAGCACATGACCGCCACCAAGCAGTTCTTTGAGCGGACGTTTGGGGCGCTTTGAACGGCAATAGATAGATGGTGCGGATGCTCGGCCTGGTTGATCCCCTTTGGATGGAAGGGACAGACCAACAAGGTTGGAAGGAGCACTTGCATCGGAAAAAGGAATCGACCTGTCCATGTCTAAAAAAGTAAACTGTTCCTAGAGTCTTGCCGTACAAATTAGACGTGCGAAAACTAGCGGACGCCGCGAATATGTGAGCACTAACCCGTGGACGAAATTGCCCCACGCATGCTTGCGCGCTTGGCAAAGGTGCCAGGGCTCAAACCTGAAGACCGATAAAGAACAAACGGTCGTGTCCTCTACCCTGTGTGTAGGCACCAGGGGCTACGCCGATTCATTCGAAAAACAAAAGATCTATATGACGCCTCCTGATGCGGTGGCCCTCAAGCCCGGGTAGGTGCGAGTGATCGACGAATCTGCTGAAGATTATCTCTACCCAAAAACCTGTTCCTGCCTATTACATTACAGTTCCCCACTCTCTCCGTAAAGCCATCCCAAAAGCCACATAACCAGAGAGAATTGGCTCATGCTCCGCTTTGTGTCGCGCGGCGTCCCACCCCTCGTTCCCTCAATTTGATTTTCAACACCCACCTTCTTAGAATCCAGTATCAATGCAATTGCTAATAAGGAGAACCAGGCCCTATGCCTAAACCAGTTCCACGAATGACCCACACCGCACCTATCCCTTATCGAATCGCTGGCTGCCTGTTTGTCCTGATGTTTGCGAGCCTCCTTTCGATCCCGCTCGATGCGGCACAGGGACGCAAGACGGAGATCTTGCCCGTACAGAAAGCCGCCCCAGCGGCCATCGTAATCGAGAGAGCCGGAAGTGAAGCGGAGCTGCGGCGTCAAATGCGGTCTAGGAACGGAGTCGCTGAACTCCATACCGGCACCGTCCGGTTCTCGCAAGCGCCGACGGGGAGCTTTGGCTTCATCGCTCCACAATTCCTGGCCATGGCCTTGGTGACGCAGAGTCCTGATCTTGCGTTGGAACGGGTGTCGCCCGCCGCCAATGCCTACGAGATCCATAAGCTCGCCGACGGAAGCGGACTGCTGGTGGGATTTATGGGGGGAGATCTTATGTCTCAGGTCTCACCCAGCCAACGGCCAAAGAACGTCCGGATCGCGCTCTATTCCAATCCCTCGGACAAGGCCCCACACATCGTCGCGGTCCCCTTGGTCAAATTGATGGTCGATCGGATGCCGGTCCGAATCGATCCCAAGAGATCCGACAGTCCCGTCATGCTGGATATGGATTTGCAGAGCACCGCCAACCGCAAGTCGACGCAAATGGGGCAATAGCACGGCTCAAACGGAGCTCAAGAGTCCACCAAGATTACGTGGCATTCGTGATCAAACTCTTCTTCCAAGCCATAGCTTTCTTGGCCCATCAGCCCCGCATCCGATGCATTTTCTCCCTCGAATGCTAAGGCACGAGTCCCTCCAACACCAGAGAAAGTTTCTCGCACGGCACGTCCTCCATAATCTTGATCGCACGCTTGGCTTCCAGTCCTGATTGTCCATCGACAGAATCATCGACCGCATTGACCACCAGACGCTTGGCACTGCCATCCCATCCGACGTCCACTCTGGTCTGCCCCCTTTCGTCGGTGGTGGGTTCCTAACCCCGACAGTCGGGCCTTCTTGCCTTGCCTGTCAACCAACTGAACAGGGACCCTATTCGTAGCATCTCCTTTTGGTTATTGCTGTGCTTTTATCCCCTAACGGAGTGCCTGAGTTAAACGAGTGAGCATGCGCGAAACCACAAAGGCGTCCCTCTCTCTCGAGAGAGAGACGCCTTTGTCCTACTTCAGCAGATCTTCAACAACCTGCAATATTATTCCGGGACAACTTCGCTAGGCTTCTGCCCCTGAAAATAAAGCTCCCCGAAGCAAGCTACAGGGTATGCGGCAAAGGAGAATCAAAAGGCGACCGCCATCCCTCAGAGAATGACGGACACCTTGGTCTGTTAGTATTTCGAGAGCGTCAACCAAACCCCTTTGCCTCGTCTCGCTCATAAGGGGCTGCTGGATCACAACCCTCTCGCCATCGTCAACCCATACTGTTGACGGCACATGAGAGGCTATACGTCGTAATACAGGAAAAACTCATAGGGATGCGGCCGAAGGCGCATCGGGTCGATTTCCTTGGTCCTCTTGTAGCCGATCCAGGTTTCGAGCAGATCCTCCGTAAACACCTCACCCTTGAGGAGAAACTGCTGGTCCTTCTCTAAGTTGTTGATCGCTTCATTGAGACTCCCGGGCATGGTCCTGATGTTGGCGGCCTCTTTGGGCTCGAGATCGTACAGGTCTTTTTCGGCCGGCTCACCCGGATTGATCTTGTTTTGGATCCCATCGAGGCCTGCCATGAGCATTGCGGAAAACGCCAAGTAGGGATTGCAGCCAGGATCAGGAAACCGCACTTCGATACGTTTAGCTTTCGGACTCGGCGAATACATCGGGATACGGATACCGGCAGATCGATTCCGACTGGAATAGGCCAGCAGCACCGGGGCTTCGAATCCCGGCGTGAGCCGCTTATACGAATTCGTCGTCGGATTCGTAAAGGCCGCCAGCGCCGGGGCATGTTTCAGAATGCCGCCGATGTAGTGTAGGCAGGTCTGCGACACCCCTGCGTAATCCTTCCCGGCGAACAACGGCTTCCCATTCTTCCAGATGCTCTGGTGCGTATGCATGCCGGACCCCGAGTCACCGAAGATCAGCTTCGGCATGAATGTCACCGACTTGCCGTGGCGACGAGCCACATTTTTGACAATGTACTTATACATCATCATCTTGTCCGCCATCTTCAGAAGTGAATCGAACCGAATATCGATCTCGGCCTGACCGGCAGTCGCCGTCTCATGATGGTGCTTTTCGATCGAAATGCCGACTTTTTCCATCTCGAGGACCATTTCGCTGCGGATGTCCTGCTGCGTATCAGTGGGAGCCACGGGGAAGTAGCCTTGCTTGTGACGAATCTTGCCACCCAGGTTGATCCCTTCCTGTCCCATGTTCCACACGCCTTCTTCCGAGTCGATAAAGTAGTAGCCGCTGTTGCTGGTTTGATCGTAGCGCGCATGATCGAAGATAAAAAATTCAGCTTCCGGCCCCCAGAAAGAAATGTTGCCGACCTTGGTGCTCTGAAGATACTTTCAGCCTTCTGGGCGATAAACCTGGGATCGCGTTCATAATTTTCACGAGAAATCGGGTCCATCACATTGCCAGTCAGGCTGAGTGTCGGCACCGCCGTGAACGAATCGATGCAGGCCGACGCGGGATCAGGCACCATCAGCAAGTCGCTGTTGTTGACGGCCTTCCACCCGCGTATGGATGACCCATCCAGACCGGAACCGTCCTTAAACAAATCCTCCGTCAGTTCGCTCACAGGGATAGTGAAATGTTGCCACATTCCAGGCAAATCCACGAATTTCAGGTCCACCATCTGGACCTTATTTTTCTTGGCAAACTCCAACACCTCACGCACGTTCATCCCCTCCTCCTTTCAGAAATGTTTCCCGATGACTACTGACATCCGGCGTTACGCCACCTTCGCATCAAGAAACTTTTCGATCGTCTGTTCGACCCCTGTTCGCACCTGCTCCAGCCACACATGATCCTGCAACTTCTTCCCGGCCTGATCCGTCACATAGAATACATCGCAGGATTGATCCAGCCTGGTCGAAATCCAGGCCGCTCCGGGACGGAACAGAAACATGAGATTGATGTCCGAATGCGGAGCCAGCTCCCGCCGCCCATATCCGCCCAATGCCATGACGCAGCATTGGCGGAAACCAGCGTTGGCGAGCGCCTCACCACTGTGCAAAACCACTTCGCGATAGCGCCCGACGTGAGACCGTCGACCAGGTCGGTCATGGCAGCGAGGGTCTCAGCACCCAATGCAGCACCGCACCTGTCCATGACCCGCTGACCGATGGCGCGACGCTGCTCGGCAAGAACGGCATCGACGTTCGACGCTTCGCCCTCTCTTCTGGATGGACGAGATACGGTCAGATCTGTCTTCATCGTCACAACGCAGTTTCTCCGGTTTCCCCGGTTCGGATACGCACGACGGTGCTCACATCGAGAACAAAGATTTTTCCATCCCCGATGCTGCCGGTTTTGGCTGCCCGGGTGATCGCCTCGATCACCCGGGGCACCTGTGCTTCCGTCACGGCCACCTCGATTTTTACTTTCGGTACAAACTCGACCGTGTACTCCTGACCACGATACGTTTCCTTGTGGCCCTTCTGGCGACCAAACCCTTTGACTTCCGACACGGTCATTCCCTGAACACCCATTTCTAACAACGCATCCTTGACTTCATCCAACTTGAACGGCTTGACGATGGCTTCAACCAGTTTCATGTGCATGCCTCCATTCCTGACTGGTCAGAGGACGCTGATCAATTATCGCCGCTCGGTTTGCCGGTATCATCGTTCAGTCAATTGTGTCATGCCCATTTACGAATACGCACGCTCATTGTGCTGACTGCGATTCAATCCTGTGGCTTCTTCTTCCGGCGAGACACGCAAGACCATCGCATCTTCCACAAGCTTCAGAATCAGGTACGTTCCCCACAAACGCAATAATGACGTCGCCACAACGGCGAACATTTGAATCCAGAACTGACCTGAATTTCAGAAGAAAAGTCCGTCTGATTCGAATGGATTCACGGCTTTCGAAGCAAAAATCCAGACGGCCAGGGTCCCCAGAATTCCGCCCACGCCATGGATTCCCATGCCGTCAAGGCTGTTATCTCATAGCCGATCTTCCCCTTCCAAAACAATTCCGTCCTAGGAGCATAAGCTGGCCACGATGCCCGTAACAATGGCATCTCCTGGGCCGAGATAGTCTGCTCCCGCCGTGGCGGTCGCCAGTCGGCAACCGTCCCACTGCCAATCCCGAGGACCATCGGCTTCCCTCGATGTTGCCATTCGATAATCATCCACGCCGCTGCCGCCAAGTGCGTTACCGTGACGGCGCCGATCGCCACAGCATTTCCTCCGCGCGTGCGCACTCCCTCCATACCAGCCTAGCCAAAGCAGTGCAGTCCCCAAGAGGATAAATGGGAGGTTATGTGGCATTATGTAATCGGTTCGCCAACCCCGTCGTTTGCCCAGCACCATTACACAGGCTAGCGCACACAAGCCGGAGCTGAAGTGTACCCCCGTTCCACCTGCAAAATCGGTACACCCAAATTACTGAGCCATCCTCCACCCCACACCCAGTGCAACAGGGGCACATACACCAACAGCAATCATAGCGACGCGAACAACACGGCGGTCCCGAACTTCATCCACTCGTTAAAGGCTCCGGCAATCACTGCCGGCGTAAAGGTGGTGAGGAGCATTTGAAAAAACATGAAGGCTTCTTACGGAACGGTCGGAGCATAGTCGGAATGAGGCATGGCGCCGACACCGGATAATCCGATCAAATCCAGCCCGCCGATGACGCCGTCACGATCCGGTCCGAACGCAAGGCTGTAGTTGCAGACGACACTCAGCACGCAGAAAATCGCGAAGGTCTGCAGCATCATACCAATCACGTTCTTGTTACTGACGAGCCCACCAAAAAGAACGCCATGCCGGGAAAACAATCCCAAGTACCAGCGCCGAGGCCGCCAACGTTCAAGCCTTTATCGTCGCTGTCGATCCTGTCTGTTCCCACACGCGAACCGCTGTCCTCCGCGTAGAGTGTGGTGGCCCAGCAGGATTGAATCACATGCTCTGTGGCACCCAACAACCAAGACCGATGTGAGCTTGTTATTAGAGCCTCCTCATATTCTGTTCGATTCACTGCCTCGATAACCGCTCGTAATCGGCATGCGTCGATCCTTGCCCAATCCGCGATGAGTGATCTTGATGCCGACCGGCGCCTGCCGGCGCTTATACTCGCTGCGATCGACCAAGCCCATCACACGCAACACCGTCGCCCGTTCAAACCCCAACGCGACGATCTCGTCCACCGATTGATCTTCTTCGATATAGGCCTTGAGGATCGGATCGAGCAGCACATAGGGCGGGAGGCTGTCCTCATCTTTCTGATCGGGGCGCAACTCCGCCGTCGGCGGTCGATCGAGGGTCCGTTTGGGGATGACTGCAGTCTTGCCCTGCTGGTTTCGATGTGCGGCCAAGTCGTACACCATGGTCTTCGGCACGTCCTTGATCACGGCAAAGCCACCTGCCATGTCACCGTAGAGCGTCGCGTAGCCGACGCTCATCTCGCTCTTGTTTCCGGTCGTCAGCACTAGATGGCCAAACTTATTCGACAGGGCCATGAGGATATTGCCGCGAATGCGGGCCTGGAGATTTTCTTCCGTGGTATCTGCAGGCTTACCTGTAAACGACGGCGCCAGCGAATGTCGATAGGCATCGAATGTCGGGGTGATCGGGATGGTGTTCAATTCTATGTGAAGGCGACGCACAAGTTCATCAACATCCACTCCGCTCTCGTGCGACGTATAGAGCGACGGCATGAACACGCCGAGGATGTTCTCGGAGCACAGTGCATCCATAGCAATCACCGCAGTGAGCGCTGAATCGACGCCGCCGCTGAGCCCAATCACCACTTGCATGAACCCGTTTTTTCGCACATAATCTTTCACACCCAATACCAGCGCCTGATAGACCTCTTCGATTTCTCCCAGTGGCATCTCCAGTGACGGGACCAGACGTGTTCGCTTGGTCTTCACGGTCGGCATCTTCACTGCAAAACGATCGACGAACGCGGCAGCCTTCCCACTCACACACTTCTTGCGTCCGTGGGCCATGCGTCCTCGCACCACTGCGTCGACGAGCATGTCGGCGACGATGAGATCTTCCTGAAACGCGGCGCCTCGCGCGATGACCTCGCCGGTCTGATCAACGATCACGCTGTTGCCGTCGAACACCAGTTCATCCTGCCCCCCCACTGTATTTGTATAGGTCACGATGACCCCGTTGTCCCGCGCTCTGGTCGCCAACATCTGCTCCCGTGAACGGCTTTTCCCGAAATGAAACGGCGAGGCGTTGATGTTCACGATGACCTCCGCGCCAGCTGCCGCTTGGGTACGGGTCGGCCCTTCCGGCAACCAAATGTCCTCGCAAATGTTCACCCCGATCATCGTGCCATTGACCTCGATCAACGGCAGTCTCCGTCCCGGATGAAAATACCGGCTCTCGTCGAACACGCCGTAGTTCGGCAGGTACCACTTGGCATAACTGGCCACCAGGCGCCGATCGGCAATCATAGCCGCGGCGTTGTAAAGTTCGGGCCGGCAGGCTGAGACGACCGATTGCTGTGACGAGCGATGATCGACAAGATCCCCTTGCCTCACATAGCCCACCACCGCGACGAGGCCGCGACAGGCCCGTATCACTTCGTCCAACGCACGTCGATTTTCTTCGACGAATTGAGGCTTCAGCAGCAGATCTTCCGGTGGATAACCCGTGATTGCCAGTTCAGGAAATACGATGAGATCCGGCTCCACCTTACTTGCCTCACGCAGCCACCCGGTGATAAGACGAACATTGCCGTCAAGGTCGCCCACCATCGGGTTCATCTGGACCATGGCAATGCGAAAGATGCGCATAGGTAAAAAACTCCCTCAATCCCCAGTCCGACTCAGCCTACTTCCCACTCTGAACAGACGCCTTGCAATGAGACTTATTGCCAGCAGACGTGGAGCGCGAATCTGCATACCACCGATGAAACACCTTCTCGTCTATTGGCGCCATTCGGACATTTCCTATACGTTCCGGCCACACACCGACGACTTGTCCCCCCGAAACCTTCTTGTCATGAAGCATGGCCTTCCATAACTTGGCAGCTGACCACGCAGGCAGGCGGTCGCTCAACCCTGCTGCCCGCACGACATCACGAATTTTTTCGACAACGGTACGATCACAGATACCCTGGGAACAAGCAAGGTCGGCTTCCTGAACTAATCCAATTCCTACGGCCTCTCCATGGATAAGAGATTCATACCCGCCCAACGCTTCAAGCGCATGCCCGATCGTATGGCCATAATTGAGGATTCGTCTTCGATCGGACTCCCGCTCATCCGCTGCGACTACTTCGGCTTTAATCTCGCAGGATCGCTTCACCACCGCTGCAACTATGTCAGACTGCCGTCTACGCAAGCCAGACATTTCCCGTTGGAGATAAGCAAAGAACTGCTCATCAGCGATGATGCCATACTTGATCACTTCCGCGAGTCCAGCAACCCATTCACGCATGGGCAATGTGCGAAGGGTCAACGGATCAATCCACACCGCACTTGGTTGATAATACGCACCAATAAGATTCTTGCCGAGCCGATGGTCGACCCCAGTCTTGCCCCCGACACTCGAATCTGCCTGAGCGACGAGAGTCGTCGGTATCTGGATGAAGGGAATACCGCGTTGATAGATCGCAGCCGCAAACCCCGTCAAATCCCCAATGACGCCACCCCCGAGAGCCAAGAGAAGAGAAGATCGCTCAAATCGATGACGTGCTAATGCATCTAGGATGCGTTCGATCGTTTTCATGGTCTTGGACTGTTCACCGGGAGCAAGAATGATTGGAACAGCCTCAATATCGCTTTTCCTGAGTGTGCCTAGGAGGTTTCTTGCGTAGTACCGAGCCACATGCCGGTCAGTCACAACCCCGACTTTTCCCTTCATCCCCAGTTTCTTCAGTCTTCCCCCAACCCCCTCCAAGAGGCCACCCTGGATCAGAATGTCATAGCTTCGCTCACCAAGAGAGACAGGAACGGTTGATACCAAAGTCATGGAGCAACCATAAGCGGTAGGTGTAGGCGGAACTGCATAACGCGCCAGGGCTCCTTCACCTGCCGCTGAACTATCACAACAATACTGAGAGGTGAGAGGATCGTAGCATAGCCTAGACAAAACTAAAAGGATCGCTTGCCCTCTTGGAACAAGAACTCGATAGATCGTGGACGCTTTTGGAAGAGTGAATGCTGGGCTGAAAAGTAAACGATTGCCACCTTCGTTTACCATGCGAGAAGAAAAGCGTTGTGATGCCGACGCGGCAACACAACGCTTTACACCCTCATAACAACAAGAGGGAAACTGCTAGGAGCACGCTAGGTCTTGACAATGGTCGGTGTTAGGAAAATGAGCAACTCTTGCTTGGCTACCGACTCAGACTTGTTCTTGAACAACCAGCCAAGCACTGGCAGACGGGAAAGATACGGGACACCTTGGACGTTGTTGTTCTGGGTATCGACAAAGACTCCGCCGATCACCATCGTTTCCCCGTCTCGGACAACCACCTGTGTTGTCGCCTCTCGCCGATCGATACTTGGACCAGCCGGATTGCTTCGAGCGCCGACAGCATTCCGAGTTGCCCGCACCTTCAGCTTGATTCTCTTTCCAACTTCCTTCGGGTCACGCGAGGTGATCTGGGGTGTCACGTTCAACTCCAAATTGGCATCCACGAACGTCGTTTGCGTACCCTGCAAGGATGTTGTCTGAAACGGAATCGATTCGCCCTGCGAGATCTTCGCTTCATGCTTGTCCAACGTTGTGATCTTCGGAGCAGCGATGACCTTGGACAAACCCAGCAATTTGACCTGCCCCCAGTGATTAGGCCACCTGTTCTGTTAGTACGCATGCTTCAGGAGCCGGTGGCCGATAGCCCAAGGCGCTGTGGGGCCGGACGTGATTATAGGTCCGCCGCCAGCGTTCAATGATGACCTGCGCTTCCCGCAGCGTATAGAAGAGTTCCCCGTTTAGCAATTCGTCCCGGAACTTGCCATTGAAGCTCTCGCTATAGCCATTCTCCCAGGGACTGCCCGGCTCGATGAACAAGGGCACGACGGTCAGCAAGCGATACCAGGCCCGCAGAGCCGTGGCGATAAACTCCGGTCCATTGTCCGAGCGCGAATGTGTGTCGGACAGCCATGCGTCAGGAACAGCTCCCCCAGTACCTCCTGGACATCGCTTGCCCTCATACGGCGGCGCACCGCAAGGGCCAGACACTCCCGCGTGTATTCGTCCACCACGGTGAGCATTTTCAAGGGCCGCCCATCCCGAGTGCGTTCCATGACAAAATCATACGCCCACACATGGTTCGGATATTCCGGTCGCCGCCGTACGCAGGAACCGTTAGTCAGCCAGAGTCGGCCTCGCTTCGGCTGCTTCTGCGGCACCTTGAGCCCCTCCTGTCGCCCCAGCCGCTCCACGCGTTTGTGGTTCACCCGCCAGCCTTCTTGATGCAACAGCGCGGTGATCCGACGAGACCCATAGCGCCCATACTCACGGGTGAGCGCGACGATCCGCGTCCGCAGAGACTCCTCGTCGTCCGCCTTGATGGGCACATACTGTTGCGTGCCCCGGCATTGCCCCACGACTCGACAGACCCGGCGTTCAGAGACCGAAAACATGGCCGGCACATGGCAGACCGTTTCTCGGCATCGGGCCGGGCTTAGAAGTTTCCCGCTGCCACCTCCTTCAAAATGCTGTTGTCCGGGAAGAGGTCCGCCACGAGTCGCTTGAGTCGGGCATTCTCTTGTTCCAGGCCCTTTAACCGTTTGGCCTGATCCACGCGCAAACCACCGTACTCTTTCTTCCACCGATAGTAGGTCTGTTCCGTGATCCCCAACTTGCAACAAGCCTCCACCAGTCCAAGGCCTCTGCCCATCTCACTTTCGAGCGTCCGCAGATGCCCGATGATCTCCTCGACCGGATACCGTTTGCGTGCCATGCCCCCTCCTTCCGTCGACCGGAATCCTAACGCTACATCCGGCCTGGTTTATAGGGGGCAGGTCACCCAACCCTCTGGCATATACCGTGTCTGCCTGAACAATGCGCGCCTCAATCTGAACTTGCGGAGTTTCCAAGTCGAGCCCTTCAATTATCCGCTTCAAGTTTTCAACCTTAGTCTCAGTATCTCTAACTATGAGGGCATTAGTGCCCTTGCTAATATTCATCTTACCACGGGAGCTTATGAACTGCCGCAACCCGGTTAGAAGTTCTTGGGCATTGAGATGCCTAATGTAGAACACACGTTCAACCATTTTTTCAGCCTTAAGCTTTGAGTCTCTTGCTCTCGCCTCTTCATCCTGTTGCTTCGCAATATTTGCCAGAGTGTCTACCCACACAATGCTCCCTTGGCGAATCATGCCAAGTCCATTCATCCTCAAGAGCATGTCCAACGTCTGGTCCCACGGCGCACTCACGAGCTTCATGGTGACCTTCGAATTGACGCCCTCTCCAACCACAATATTGAAACCACTGACTTCAGCAATCAGCCTAAGAATATTTGTAATGTCTGCCTGCTGAAAATCGAGGGAGATGCGTCGCCCCACAAAACGGGTCTGTCCTGTAACAAGGTCGTCGGATCTGCTATCCATTTTAGCAGACGCACCTTCTGTCGCCATCTGAACCGGCTGTACCCTAAATTTGGGCTGCCCGGGGCCGATGATTCTTGTAACCCTTTGAGCAACGCGACGCATCGGTTCTATGAAAGCTTTAGGTTCTAGGGACGCCAATAATGGAGAGCTTTCGCTGCCCCCATATTGCGCCACATTAGCGGGAGAACCTTTGTGCTCATTAGGCTTGAGCGTGACCAGAATTTTATTGTCCTTCTGATTGAGGGAAAATGCAGGACGTTCGAGCACGTCCAAGACAAGCCGGACCTTATCAGCGTGGTTCCCTACTCTAACCTTTTTCAGCAAGTGATGATGACCCTGCACGACAGAATGTCGGAGCGTAGAGGACACGGCTGGGATATCAATGACCAAGCGAGATTCATCCAGCAACCTTGCGTCAGGAAACAACTTGCCGTCACCTACGACAATCACCGTTACCTGATCCCCTTCCGGGTGAACCTCAATCCTTGTCACAGACTGAGCAGGCAGCCCTACTACGATGTCCTTCTCGGCTTGCGCGAGGTCGCTCCTTCCAACCACACCAGCCTCATCGGCAAGAAACGTCGTCTCAGCATGCGCGCTCAGGGCGATGAGAGAAATCCCCAAGGCTCCAATGAAACGCATGGTCGTCATCAAACTGTCTGCTCTAGAAAATAGTGGTTTCATTCTGAGCCCTCTTTCGGATGGAGAAGCTTAACGAACTCACACTCCTGCTTCTTGCCATACACATCAGTAAACCGCTCTTGCACGATAATGCCTCGTTTTGTGATTGCTCTGACCACCCCATTATTTTGCCCAATTCTTGTTCCCCGTCGCACGGTATACCCACGCCCTTCTGGCGTCTGGACCATGCCGGTATAGCCGTACCCCCCCCAAACAATAGCAATCAGATTGAGCTCCGTGAGCGTCACACGCTGCAGCGGGGGAAGAGTCACATCAGCCTTACCTGGCTGGAGCTCCTGTACAACCGGGAGAAACGGGTCCCGACGTCCTGCAGCATCATAGCCAAACCCAACCCCGACGGCAGTTAGTGGCAACAGGGACGGCAGCTGTGCTATCGGACCAGAAGATGGCTCGTTTGTAGCCGAAATTGATGCCATTGGAATTTCCGGAACGGACGACATCTTGATAGAGTCTTGGTCTTGCCTCATTGGACTTATTGGCTTCTGAACTAGAGGGGTACCAGCTTGGACATCGCCGTTCCCTAAAGAAACAAGACACAAGTATGCTGCCATAATTCCATGAATCAGACGACGATGTCCCCGAGATTTCCTCATATCCCAACTATGCATAGCCTCGCGATTCCCCTATTGACCAGTATGAACCGGCTTGGTTACCGTAGCCGTAGCCGACATCGCAGAAACTGGCTCCTCCTGTGGAGCTACATACGCGATTAAGTCAAACTTCGTTTGCGACACAATCCGCCCTTGTTCAAACTTTGGTGATCCCATCTCGAGACCAGCCACCGTAACGATTTGTGGAAGTCGTTTGATACGGTCGAAGAACATCACGACCGTGTGATAGACTCCGGTGACTACTACATCCACCGGCATCTTCACGAAGAGCTTTGACTCATCTTCAGATTGTGGTCCAGGCTTCCACAACTTGATATCGAGCCCCAAGCGCACCCCGAGATCAGACACTTGCTTCAACAGCATAATTGCTTCTTCTACAGGCGGAAGACTTTCCTTCTTCTTTGCCAACTCAATTTCGAGCTGCCTGTTCGCAGCAAGCAACTCAGGGAGATGCTTCACTTTTATCGTGAGTGTTTGAATTTCACCTTCCAACTTGCTGTTCTCCGTCTGTAGCGCCATAATATTCACCGATTTAGGTTCTACAATATAGAAATAGAACCCAGCAACTATGCAGCCAACAAGGAGGAGCAAGAGCACGGCCTTTTGCGAAGCCGAGACATTGCGAAGCGCATCAAGATTTAATGAAGGCAGCGTCATACCTATCCCTTCAGGCGAAATACTAACCGAAACTCGTACACGTCAATCTTATTCTCAACCAGAGCCTTACTTTCCTGCAGATTAATATCGGTAAAATAGTCAGTTCGTCGCAAGTTGTTAACAAATTCGACGTCGTCGTCGTTTGTTACTGCCTTTCCTTCCACTTCAACCGTATTGGAAGACAGACCCAACTTCGTCAACCACACCTTAAGCGGCTCAAGACTCTGGCTCACATGATCGAGAACTTTTACAGGCCCCATTCTTGACCGTTCAAGCTGATCGATGATCCGATTCTTGTCTTCAAGAAGTTTTCTCTTTTGTTCGAAATCCTGAACTTGCTTCACCTGCTCTTTTAGTTGAGCCACTTGCCGTTCGTTATATCGTTTCTCCTCTTGACGTGCCTCGATTTCACTATCAAGAGAGGCCGAATACCACCAACATCCAGCCAAGACAATTAGAATCACCCCCACGCCGAGAAGCGCCTGCGCGCACACATCAAACTGAGGCCTTGCCGTTCTTGCCTTGGGCCCAGGAAGGAGGTTGATGCGAATCATCGGTCACCCACTGCTCTCAACCCCAGCCCAACACTGACTGCTGCCAAGGGAGCCAGCTCGATCAATGCATCTGGATCAAAGTCGATTCCCGTGACATCGATCTCACCAAACGGATCGACCACTTCTACAGGCGTTTGCATCCGATCACTAAGTTCCTGGATCAGCCCCTTGGCCTTAGCCACGCCTCCGCACACAAGAACTCGATCGAGTTCTGCGTTGGTAGTAGAATTCTTGAAGTAGTCCACCGCTCTTGCTATCTCAGACGCTACTTCTCCGTTCACACTATCAATGACATTGCCCAGCGACGAAGAATCAGAGTCGCCAGCACGTTCCACCTTTTTGCTTTCTTCTGCATCTTCATAGGGTATGCCCATCTCACGCTGAATAGCCTCGGTGTACCGATTGCCACCCAGGGGAATGTCCCGGGTAAACAAGGAGGAGCCGCCGCGAATAATATTCACGTTCATCACACTCGCGCCAAGATTGACCAGCGCCGTGGTTTCATCCTGCGACATCGGATAATTAGTGGCGTGCATATTTTCGATCGCAAAGGCGTCTACATCCATAACCATGGGAGTAAGACCAGCCCCCTTGACGAGTTCGGTCAACTCATTAATCTTGTCCTTTTTGGCAGCAACAAGAATAACTGACATATCCCCCTGTCCATCTCCTAAAGAGTCCGAAGGCAACACATGAAAATCGATATTCACTTCATTAATATCGAAGGGGATGTACTGTTCAGCCGCCAACTTCACTTGTCCTTCCAACTCATCGTCAGGCATCGGAGGCAGACTGATTTTCTTCACAATTACGGCGTGCCCAGAGATCGAGATTGCCACATGCTTATTCTTGACGTTGCATTCATCAAACAATTCCCGAATGGCTGATACGACTCGACCCTCATTCATGACGGTCCCATCGACAATCACTTCCGGCTCAAGCGGCTTCACACCAAACTTTTTGAGAAAGTACCGCCCCTTGCTCTCCTTAAGCTGAACCAGCTTGATCGCGCTTGATCCGATATCAAGCCCCACAAGCTGCCGGCGTGGAGTCAGCAGCGAGACAATGTCTGTATCAAAGATGTTTTTGAATGAATTCAGCATGCGCATTACCTACCACACTACACGACAATCTCCCGTACGCGAATAACTTTCGTGATTTCATCCACATTATTCTTCCTCGTATAGAGCCTCCAGTTTCTCCGAATCACGAGTAGGCTTGGCGATTACTCCCTCACGTTCCCAGCGAAAGAGTGTTGCCTTTGAAATGTCGAATAAATCACACACTTGTTGCGTCATAAACCCCGCTTGTCTAGAAGAGGAAATACGTTTCTTCACGTTGAGAATTCGCCCGAGGAAAGCCGACATAATTGTGCACAAAGTTAAGTATAGTCAACATGCTCTACCTGTCAAGCAAACCTCCAGAAGCAGAGTTCCCAAGTCAGAACCTAAATTGCCGTTGTGCCTGCGAGGCCTATGATTTCTGAATATCCCGATGTTTGAGGGCTACATCATAGCCCATAGTGGAGAGACTTTCTTGTAGACGCCCGGCAACCGCCACGGAGCGATGTCGGCCACCGGTACATCCAATTGCGATAGTCAGATAACTGCGCTGTTCTCGTTCGAACAATGGAATGAGAAATTTGAGCAGCCCTTCGAGTTGCCCAATAAGCGCAATGGCATTCGGATCCGAAAGGACAAAGGTACGAACTCTTGGATCATCTCCAGGGAGTGACTTCAGGTCCGGCACAAAATAGGGGTTCTTGAGAAATCGCACGTCGAACAACAAGTCGCTGTCGTAGGGCACACCGAACTTATAGCCGAAGGTCAACAGCGAAATAGTCAGCTTTCTGTCCACCGGCTCTCGCTGAAACTGCTTGGTAAGCAAATCTCGCAGTTCATGTACCGTGAGATCTGACGTGTCGATGATGCGATCAGCGTGACGCCGAAGTTCCGCCACTCGCTCTTTCTCGAATCGGACTCCTTCCAAAACAGGAAGATGCGGCAAGAGTGGGTGTGGGCGCCTCGATTCCGAAAATCGCCTTATCAATACCTCTTCGCGAGCCTCAAGAAAAAGCAAGTAGATGTAATGCCCGAGTCCCTTAACACGTTCCAGAATGCCGACGAGATCTGAAAAAAACACGCGCTCCCGTATATCGACACCCAGCGCCACGTTGGCAATTCCACCATTCTGTTGGTTACAGAGATCAACAAAGGTGGGCAGTAGCGCCGGCGGAAGATTGTCGATACAGAAATACCCGGCATCCTCAAACGCCTTAAGAGCGTGGGACTTACCAGAGCCAGACAATCCGCTAATAATGACTAGATTGAGCCGTGCCATGGCACAACTATCCTGTGAATAAATGAATCCGCTCTAGCTATAGATAAACAAGAAGACATTCAGAATAACACGAACGGAACGATGCCACCGTTGGCAGACATGAATCGCTCGGGCACTCTTCTCAGAGCATCAATCAAGGGAGGGCCGCGCCCGACTAATCTCGGAGAAGAGATTGACTACTGCAAATGCCAGCTGACCAACTGCTGGACCACCTGAACTATCCCCATTTCGGCATTGATGAAGAGCAGGAAGGGAGCAGAAGAGGGCAGTGTGCTAAACTGCTTTCGTACTTCATTAATTGAAGGAATATGGATTGCTTGCTGTTCCACTTCGATAGCGTCTTCATGCCCCCATTTCATTGGGCGCCGACGTGGTTCTAGGGCTGTCTGGTTTTGTTGGGCTTGTGGTTTTCAAGCCGATCATCCCATTTTCTAAACTGCGCATCAACCCGATCAACGAAGGCATCGCTCGTGGCATATATCTCGCGAGTCGACATCTTGGTCTGCACACGTTTGTCGTTCAAATCTCAGACCACTTCAGCCTTATGCTGAAGCTGTTTGACTCCCAACACGACTTCTTGTGGAGATCTCACCTTTAACCCGTAGCGGTCCAGGCGCCAAAACCGAGTTTCCACATAGCGCTCTGAGCGCAGAAGTGACGTCCAAATGCTGACCTGTAGTTCTAAGTTTGATACCCTGCTCAGAATTTAGGATGAATGCAATATCACGCAAGCAAGAATTATTAGAAGAAGTGTTTTCGTTGGCTGGCAGACAGAATGTTCTCTTCAGCTCGATACTTGGCGACAGTCCGCCTCGCGATGCAAACTTGCTGAGTATAAAGACGAGCGGCTATCTCCTCATCTTTCAATGGTCGCTTGGCATCTTCCTCCGCCACCATCTTTCTGATCATCTCTCTGACAGATACAGAAGAATGCATATCCGACGGCTGGTTCGTCCGCTGCAGACCCGCGTTGAAAAAGAATTTTAGCTCTAGCATACCCTGTGGACAATACATGTACTTATTCGCTGTGACACGGCTGATCGTCGACTCATGCATCCCGATGTCTTCGGCCACTTGCTTGAGTACCAGGGGTTTAAGGCACTGCACCCCGTGCTCGAAGAATTGTTCTTGAAACTTCACGATACTTGACACGACTTTTACGATCGTCTTGTTTCGCTGCACAACACTCCGAATGACCCACTGAGCATCCCGCAACTTCTCGTCCATATAAGCCTTAGTCTCAGCCGTTCCCTCCTGGCCCGATGCCATGAGTTGTTTGTAATAGGGGCTGATCCGCATGGAGGGGAGGCCATCGTCATTCAAGAGTACCACCCACTCCCATTCATTTTTGACCACAAACACATCAGGAACGATGACATAGTTCTGTGTGTTCGTGAACGGCCGGCCTGGTTTGGGCTCGAGATCTTCAATGACCTTGGTGGCTTGGAATACTTCTTCGACCGTCACATTCAACGCCTTGGCGATTTTGGCATACTGCTTCTTTTCCAGATCCTTCAGATGATGAAGAACGATGCCCTGAACAATCGCTCCCTTAAGCGCTCCAGGCCGCGCCCCCAAGGAGCCAATCTGGTTGCGACCTAAATGGCCCAGCTGAAGCAAGAGACACTCGGGAAGGTCCCTCGCGCCGACGCCAGTGGGATCGAGCGTCTGGATATCCTTCAGTACAGACTCCGCTTCAGCTTCCATGAAATTAGTTCCTGCCACCACCTCGGTCAGCGCAATGCGGAGATACCCATCATCGTCAAGATTGCCAATGATCAAACGGCCGAGTGCTTTTTCACGGTCAGACAGTCCGGACAAGGACAATTGCCAGTGAAGATGTTCTTCAAGAGACGTCGCCTTGGATACCGTTTGATCATAGGAGGGAAACTCATCTTGTGAGGAGGAGGGATACTCGCAATTACCGGTTCGGCGATTACGCCCGAAATACTCCTCCCACCCAGATGCGGAAAACTCTTCCGGCGAACCTCGCTCCTCTGGCGTACCTCCCTCTTCAGGCTGCTCCTGGCCGGCTGAAACCGATACTTCCTCAGCCTTGTCTTCAGCCGTAGCAGTCTCTGCTTCTTCCACTTCTGCCTGCACTTCGTCCAAGAATGGATTAGCAAGCAGGTGCTGCGCGAGGCTCTGCTGAAGTTCAAGGCGAGACAGCTGCAACAGCTTAATGGCCTGCTGCAATTGAGGCGTCATGATTAACTTTTGACTGAGCTTCAGCTCCAGGCGCAGTGTCATTGCAGACGACTTACTCCGCTACAGCTTGAACCGTTTTCCAAGGTATACCGCACGGGCTGTTTCGCTCTTGACGATGACCTCCGGCGATCCCGATTCCAAGATCAGTCCCTCATTGATGATATAGGCCCGATCGGTGATCGAGAGCGTCTCCTGCACATTGTGATCTGTGATCAGAATGCCGATCCCTTTTTCCTTCAACCGCGTAATGATCTGCTGAATGTCTGCCACGGCAATAGGATCAATGCCTGCAAACGGCTCGTCCAACAACATGAAGGAAGGATCAGTGACCAAAGCACGCGTGATTTCCAATCGCCGTCGCTCTCCTCCTGAAAGGGCATAGCCCATGCTCATGCGAATATACAGGAGGTCTAATTCTTGGAGTAACGCCTCCACTCGCTGAGCTCGTTCTTCACGAGCATACCCCAGCATTTCCAGGATCGCCAAGATATTATGCTCTACTGAAAGCCGGCGAAAGATCGAAGACTCTTGCGGTAGATAGCCGATCCCACGCCGTGCTCGCTTATACATCGGTAGATCGGTCACGGACTCGCCATTAAGGGTAATTTCACCTTCATCCGGCTGGGAAAGCCCCACAATCATATCGAAGATCGTTGTCTTGCCCGCTCCGTTTGGGCCCAAGAGTCCCACCACCTCACCAGCGCGTACCTCAATCGCAACGCCCTTGACGACCTTGCGACCACGGAAACTCTTCATGAGCCCGATAGCCCGTAGACATTCAATGCGCTTTGCCGAAGTCGAGTCGACGAGCGGTTCTGAGTCTGCGTGAACACCCTGAGTCATGGCGCGTTTTTCCCATCACCCTCAAAACGGACGTGGGAGCCTCCCTCTACGACACTTCGGTCTTCCGCCAGATACACCGTAATCTGTTTCCCGCTGACACGCGTCCCCTTTTGCCAAGCCACTGGGTCGCCCGTCAGGACGATCTTCTCGTCGTCGGTGAAATACACCGCCTTCTGACAAATCGCGTTGCCATTTTCTTTCTCTATCTTGACGTGGCCCGTTGCCTCAATCCGACTCACCGAATGATTCGACACCACCGGCATCGTATCATTCCCCTTGGGTGGAGGGGAACTCTTGGCCTGATTATCACGATCCAGCCCTCCCGAAGACGACTGCACGGCATCATTGCTCTGCGAATGGAATAGCACGACCATCTTATCCGAAAAGACGATGAGAGATCCCCTAGTTAGCACGACTGCTCCCTCAAACACTGCCTGGCTATCTTGGTTTCGCATCGTCATCTTCTTGGACGTAATCGTCGTCGAGACTGAAGGCACTTTTCCACTCTTCTTCGAAAGCCCAGATTCCGCTGAGTGAGTAACTGACAGGGCTCCAAACACAAGAGCATTAAGAAGCAGGAAATAGATCCACATGAACATCCTCTAAAATCTCAAATTCTTCCAACTCCATCCGACCAAGCAATCCACGCCCCGTCACCTCAAGTCCATGGCCGACAATCCGGACGGGATCACCCGTGCGAATTTCTTTCGTGTTATCTGTCCAGACTAAGTGGTTTGTATAAATGGTGTATCCGCTCCCGGTTTCGACTACAAGCGGATCCACTCGATTGGCCAACACGAAATTCTTTGTCGCGGTGTCGAGCGTTCCCTCCTCACTAGACACGGTCAGTTCCTTACCCTTCATGCCATAGAGCGTGACATCAACCTCGCTTAGTAACGCCCACTTCTCCCGCTCAAACAACCGTGCCTGCTTGGCGTGGACTTGCCACTGAATAACATCGCCTTTCGACTGCGTAAAGGAAAACTCCGAAATCTTGGCATCCGCTTGTTCAATTGATCCTGGGAGTGCCAGCTGGATGGTGGGAACTGGATCCGCATTCATGAAAAGGAGATAGCCCAGAAACGCCGCTAAGAACACACTCACCGCGAGAAGAGTTCGCCTCGCTACAAGCTCCCACATGCGATAGGAATTCCCAGACCTAGATCAAAATGAACCTGTATAATCGTAGCATGCATGGCGGGGCAAGTAAACGTTCTGCGGGGATCTGAAAATAAAACAACTCCCACGTGTTTTACGTAGGAGTTGCATCACGGACATGTCACGGGTGGCGTGTCCTGCCAGAAGCTATGCTGACTTTTCAGACTTGCCCGCTGGAAGCTGAGCGGGTGCAGCCGCAGACTTCTTCTTTGTCGACGACTCTGCGCGAGAGACCAACTCGATGGCAACCATCTCCGCGGCATCCCCAATGCGTCGACGAGTTTTCACGATTCGGGTATATCCTCCGGGACGATCCTTGAAGCGCCCGGCGACATCGCTGAACAGTTTGGACACGACGTCCTTGCTACGCAGAAATTCGAGGGCACGTCGGCGCGCGGAAAGCGTTCCTTCCTTTCCAAGCGTAATCATGCGATCGGTGAACCCGCGCATTTCTTTGGCCTTTGCTTCCGTGGTCTCGAGTCGCTCATGGTCCAGCAAAGACGTCACGAGATTGCGAAACAAGGCCCACCTATGCTTCGTTTTCCGCCCAAGTTGTCGACCTTTTTTAAGGTGTCGCACAGCAATTACCCTGACTTCGGGCTCCCATTGTGACGCGACATCGCATCCAACTTGGCGCCCAACGAAAGCCCCATTTCAGACAAAATTTCCTTGATCTCGTTGAGAGACTTCTTCCCAAAGTTCTTCGTCCTCAGCATCTCCCCTTCCGACCTCTGCACCAGATCCGCAATCGACTTGATGTTGGCATTCTTCAAGCAATTGGCCGCGCGAACAGACAGTTCCAACTCGTTTACGCTGCGAGACAAATTCTTGTTCACTTCCCCCTGAGATTCTTCGGACCCAGCCTCGCTCTTTCCTTCACTGCGCTCATCTGGATTGATAAAGATATCCAGATGTTCGCGCAAAATTCCAGCAGCGGTGGATAGGGCTTCGCGTGGACTGATGGTGGCATCGGTCCAGATCTCCATAGTCAGCTTGTCATAGTCGGTCATGCGACCGACCCGTGCATTTTCGACATGGAAATTCACCCGCTTGATCGGAGAGAAGACAGAATCGATGGCAATCACGCTGATCGGCAACCCTTCCTCTTTGTTGCGTTCAGCTGGGACATACCCACGCCCATGCCTGATCGTCATTTCGGCATCCAGGGTCGCATCCTTATCCAGCGTGGCGATATGCAAATCCGGAGTAAGAATTGTGACATCGGCATCGTGAATGATGTCGGATCCCTTGGCTTCACCAGGTCCTTTCTTCTTCAACCGAATGGTCTTCAGCTTGTCAGAATGGAGCGCCACCCGTAGGCTCTTGATGTTCAGTATAATGGTCGTCACATCTTCCGTGACGCCGGAAATCGTCGAAAACTCGTGCACCACCCCTTCAATCTTCACCGTGGTGACTGCAGCGCCCGTGAGGGACGACAGCAAGACACGTCGAAGGGCGTTCCCGATCGTGGTGCCAAACCCACGCTCAAACGCCTCGGTGGTGAATCTGCCGAATGTTGGGGCATGCGCATCCTTATCGACTTCCACCCGCATCGGGACCTGAAAGTCTTTCATCGCTTTGATCATGGCTCCCCCTTCATTACCATCAAGTGACTAGCACACTGATAGAACCCTATGCCCTGCGAAACGGTATAGCTCTACCAGACCAATGGCTACCGAGAATACAATTCCACAACCATCTGCTCGTTCACCGGCAACGTTATCTGTTCTTTGGCCGGCAATGCTTGCACAATACCCTTGAACGCTCCCTTATCGAGCTCCAGCCAATCGGGAATCCCTCGGCTATCTACAGATTCCAATGCCGCTTGGATCGTAACCAGGTTCCGGCTCCGCTCACGAACTTCAATCACATCTCCTGCCTTCACAAGCGCACCCGCCACGGTGATCTTCTTCCCATTCATCGTGAGATGACCATGACTCACAACCTGACGAGCCTGTTTGCGCGATGCACCAAACCCCAATCGATACGCGACATTGTCAAGACGGCACTCGAGTAAACGCAAAAGAGCATCGCCCGTGACACCGGTTTGCCGCTCAGCCCGCTGGAACACTCCTCGGAATTGACGTTCCTGAAGACCATAGATCCGCCGCAGCTTCTGTTTTTCACGCAACTGGAGGCTAAAGTCGGAGGTTCGCTGACGACCCTGTCCGTGCTGGCCAGGCGGATAACTTCGACGCTCGATGGCACATTTTTCTGTCATGCAGCGTGTGCCTTTGAGAAATAGCTTCTCGCCCTCTCGCCGACACAACCGACAGACAGGACCGCGATACTTTGCCACTTCTCCACCTCCGGTTACCGAGCACGTGCCTCTGCGGGTGCCCAGGATTTTTGCTCAATCCGATGTTCGTTTCGTCCTTGCTACACCCGCCGACGCTTCGGCGGCCTACATCCGTTATGTGGAATTGGGGTCACATCTCGAATCAGGTTAATCCGCAGACCTGCCCCTTGAAGCGAGCGGATCGCCGATTCACGACCGGAGCCGGGCCCGTTCACATAGACATCGACTTGTCGCATGCCGCTTTCCATAACTTTGCGGGCTGCGGCTTCTCCGGCTCGCTGCGCGGCAAAGGGCGTGCTCTTCCGGGAACCCTTGAAGCCTTGGCTCCCCGCACTGGCCCAGACCATAGTGTTCCCGCTCATGTCGGTAATCGTCACAATGGTATTATTGAACGAGGCCTGAACGTGAGCGACTCCGCTCTGGACGATTCGACGCTCTTTCTTCTTGCCCTTCTTGACGTTCATATGAACTCCTTACATCCCTTTTGATGGTTACGCGCTTAGTGCCACCTACTTAGTCGGTCTTGGTTTGCTTCCGATGCCAGAACGCCGTCCTTTTCTTGTCCTGGCATTGGTCTTGGACCGCTGCCCCCTCACAGGCATTCCTTTACGATGGCGCAAACCTCGGTAGGTGCCCGTATCGATCAACCGCTTAATATTCAGTAAGACTTCCTTTCGGAGATCCCCCTCGACTCGGTAATCGCGCTCAATGATCTCGCGCAGCTTGACGATCTTGTCTTCGCTCAGATCCTTGACGCGGATCGCCCCATCGAAACCGGCCTCTTTGAGAATCTGCAAGGCGGCCACCCGTCCGATCCCATAAATGTAGGTCAAACCGATATCGGCCCGCTTATTTCTCGGCAAATCAACGCCAGCAATACGTGCCATGATGCCCTATTAATCCTTTCTTCTCTGATCGCAGGCCATAACCCCGATCTAGCCTCGCGAACATAGTCAACCCTGGCGCTGTTTGTGACGAGGGTTATCGCATAGAATCCGAACTACTCCTCGTCGAATAACAACCTTGCATTTTACGCAAATTGGCTTCACCGATGATCTGACTTTCATAAAGACTCAATGCTCCTACTACTTGAAACGATAGGTAATGCGGCCCCTGGTCAAATCGTAGGGCGACATTTCCACCGTCACCTTGTCGCCGGGAAGAATACGAATGAAGTGCATCCGCATTTTTCCTGATATGTGCGCCAAAATCACATGGCCATTATCGAGCCTTACCCGAAACATCGCATTGGGCAATGTCTCTGCAACGGAGCCTAGTACTTCAATAATGTCTTCTTTCGCCACGTACTCCTGTTCTCTTTCCTGACGACTTACACTGAGCTTCCTGAGCGTTGGCTCAGGACACGGGCCGGGCCACTCGGCTGTATCGCAATCGTATGTTCGAAGTGGGCAGACAGACTTCCATCTGCTGTTACCGCTGTCCAGCGATCCTCAAGGACCCGCACAGCACTCCTGCCCATATTCACCATGGGCTCGATTGCCAGCACCATCCCAGGCTGCAATCGAGGTCCCTGTCCAGGTTTCCCGTAGTTGGGAACCTGCGGCTCTTCATGTAACTGGCGGCCGATCCCATGACCGACAAACTCTGTGACAACCGAGTATCCAGCGGATTCGACGTGACATTGAACAGCGTGGGAAATGTCCGTCAGCCGATTGCCTAAGATGGCCTGCCTTATTCCCAGATAGAGCGCCTCTTCCGTCACCTGAATCAGTTTGGCGGTTGCATCGATAATCCGACCCACAGCCACCGTCACTGCCGAGTCACCGTAAAAACCACCGACAATGGCGCCGAGATCAAGCCCAATGATGTCCCCATCCTTGAGCTTTCGTTTTGAAGGAACTCCATGAACGACCTGCTCGTTCACTGATGCACAGAGGGTTTTAGGATAACTTCGGTATCCCTTAAACGCCGGGATCCCCCCTCTAGCCCGAATCGCCCCTTCCGCAATACGATCTAAATCCTCGGTGCTGACGCCTGGACGAACTTCCTTCCGAACGATCTCCAGTACCTCAGCCACCACTCTCGACGCTTCTGCCATGACTTCGATCTCAGCAGGCGTTTTCAGAATGATCATGCCGTCTTGTATGCTACCAGCACCTTCGTCAGGCCCTGAAACACCGCCTCCACGGTTCCCGCGCCATCGAGATGCGATAACATACTTTTCTTCTCGTAGAAGCTGATTAACGGGACTGTTTGTTCTTCATACACTCTCAGCCGCGTCTCAATCGCCTCTCGCTGATCATCACTTCGCTGAATCAACGCTTCGCCACACCATTCGCACAGGCTGCCATTCTTTGAGGGTGCACAATCAACATGATACGTCGCCTGGCATTTTGGACAACTTCGTCGCCCGCTCAGTCGTTTCACGACATCCTCACGAGAGACTTGAAAATTGATCACGCGATTCAGCCGAATTCCTCTTTCGTTCAACACTCTTCCAAGCTCTTCTGCTTGGGGAACTGTCCTTGGAAACCCATCAAGGATAAATCCCTTTGCGTAGCTTGGATCGGCCAGCTTGTCACGTACCAAGCCAATCACCACTGAATCCGAGACCAGCTTCCCCTGATCCATGTATCCCTTGGCTTCGAGGCCAAGTTTAGTGTGATTGCGAATCGCCTCTCGGAGCAAATCTCCAGTAGAAATCTTACGGACACCATACTGAACCGCAACTTTGTCAGCTTGTGTGCCCTTACCAACACCGGGAGCGCCGAGAAACACGAGCTTCATAAACCGTTATCCGCTTCTCCCGCGCAACGGAGCCATACCCTTACCCAAAAATCCCTCGTAATTGCGCATTAGCATATGGGATTCGATCTGCTGTGCGGTATCAAGCCCCACACCAATTACAATTAACAAGGATGTCCCACCGAAATAGAACGGGACACCGAGCTTGTAAATCAGGAGTTCCGGAATAACGCACACAATGGCCAGATAAATGGCCCCCGCAAACGTAATCCTCGTGAGCACATTATAGATATAGTCCGAGGTCCGTTGCCCGGGTCTGATTCCAGGTATAAACCCCCCATATTTCTTCATGTTGTCAGCCATATCAACAGGATTGAGGACAACGGCCGTATAAAAGAAACAGAAAAAGATGATCAACCCGACGTACATCAACGTGTAGAGCAAAGACCCTGGAGCCAGCTGCATCCCAAATGCCTTCACCCACGGCGTTTCGAAGAACCCTGCAATGGTGGCAGGAAACGCAATAATGGAAGAGGCGAAAATCGGAGGGATGACACCCGCCGTATTGATCTTCAAAGGAATGTGCGTACTCTGTCCTCCATATACACGCCGCCCGATGACACGCTTTGCATATTGCACAGGGATCTTCCGGCGTCCGCTTTCCAAAAACACGATTGCCGCTACCACAACGACCATCAGCGCCGCTAAGGCAACGAGTAACACAATATTAAGTTGCCCAACCTTGTAGAGGTCGAACGTCTGAGCCACTGCCGCCGGCAACCGCGCCACGATGCCAGAAAAAATGATCAAGGAGATCCCGTTTCCAATCCCCCGCTCGGTGATCTGCTCACCCAGCCACATCAGGAAGGCTGTGCCTGCCGTCAGCGTGATCACGGTCATGAGGCGGAAAGCCCATCCGGAGCTGAGCACAAACGCACCCTGATTCATCTGCTCGAGCCCAATCGCAATGCCAAAACCCTGAATCAGCGCGATTCCGATCGTTCCGAACCGGGTATACTGAATGATCTTTTTTCTTCCCCGCTCACCTTCCTTCGCCAGCTTCGACAGATGCGGAACGACCACCGTCAATAATTGGAGAATAATCGATGCGCTGATATAAGGCATGATGCCCAGCGCAAAGATGGTCAAGCGAGACAGCGAACCGCCTGAAAAGATATCCAGGAACCCGAGAAGGGCTCCGCCCTGCTTTTGCAAAAACTCGGAGAGGGCCTGGCCGTTGATACCAGGAGTTGGGATGTGCGCCCCAACACGGTAGACCACGAGCATCCCGAGCGTAAACAGGACGCGAGTACGAAGCTCAGGGATCTTAAAGATATTCTGAATACTGGTCAGGAGTCGCTCAAACACTGCCGATAACCTCTACTCTCCCTCCAGCCGCTTGAATCTTCATCACTGCGGACTTGCTGAACTTATGGGCCTGAATGACGAGGGACTTCTTGAACTCTCCATTGCCGAGAATTTTTATTGGCAGCTTCTTCCGCTTCACCAACCCGGCATCGACCATTGCTTGTGGAGTAATCGTCTTGTCCCCCGTCCACTTTTCAAAGTTCTTTACATTGACGATGGCATATTCCATACGAAAGGGGTTGGTAAAGCCAAACTTCGGGAGTCGACGAATCAATGGCATCTGGCCACCTTCAAAGCCAGGACGCTTGCCGCCTCCGGATCGAGCCAGCAATCCCTTGTGACCTTTGGTCGCAGTCTTCCCGTGACCGGAACCGGGTCCACGCCCGATACGTTTTCGTCGTTTCTTCGCGCCGCTCGCCGGCGTCAAATCATGCAGATTCATGGCTTCCCAACCTCAAGCAAATAGCCCACTTTTCGAATCATCCCGCGGACCTGGGACGTGTCCGGATGGACGGCAGTCTGGCGGATGTGTCGGAGGCCAAGACCACGCAATACGAGACGATGCCCTTCCGGCGTACCAATGGGGCTGCGCTTCAACGTTACACGAACGCCTTGAGCCCACGACTTGCTGGTTTTGGATGCCTTTGCAGTACCCATCAGAGCGTCATCCTTCCATGGGGCTCCGCTGCTGGCTGCCGGCGGAATCGAAGAACTTCGTCGGGATTTCTCAATTGTGTGAGACCATTAAGCGTTGCCCGAACCGTATTGAAGGGATTCCCCCGGCCAAGTGTCTTCGCAATAATATTATGTGCGCCGACCAATGCAACAACGGCGCGAACCGCTCCGCCGGCGATAATCCCAGTCCCGTTGACGGCCGGCTTGAGCAACACATGCTCGCCGCCGAAGTGGCCATGCACTTCATGCGGGATCGATCCGCCCTTGATCGGGACGTGAACAAGGTGCTTCTTGGCTTGTCCGACGGCCTTGGAAATGGCAACTGGGACTTCGGCAGCTTTCCCTTTACCAATCCCAACCCAACCATGGCCGTCACCGACGACGACCAGCGCGCAGAAGTTAAACCGCTTGCCGCCCTTCACCACCTTCGCCACGCGGTTAATGAAGACGACTTTGTCTTGCAGGCTTAGTTCATCAGGATTGACTCGCACGCAGTGCCTCTCTTCTTCGCCTCACACTCTGAATCAGTGGGCCTAATAGGATTAACCAGCCTAGAACTGAAGCCCCCCCTCACGCGACGCATCAGCAAGAGCCTTGATTCGACCGTGATACATCCGTCCCCCACGATCAAAGACCACGGCGCTCACCTTGGCGGCCTTCGCTCGATCAGCGATCAACTTCCCCACCACCTTCGCCGCCTCAATATTGCCGGTCGACTTGAGGGATTTCCGCAACGACTTATCGAGCGAGGAGGCCGCAGCGAGCGTCGTTCCCTTGATGTCATCGATAATCTGAGCATAGATATGGGAACTACTCCGAAACACATTCAGGCGAGGCCGTTCCACCGTCCCCATAATCACGTGACGCACCCGTTTACGCCGTCGTTCAAGTTGTCTTACTTTGTTAACAGTATTCATCGTCAATTCCTACTTCCCTGTCTTGCCCTCCTTCTTCCGTAACACTTCGCCCATGTAGCGAACACCCTTTTGCTTATACACATCAGGCGGCTTAATCGCCCGGAGATTCGCCGCCACTTGACCAACCAACCGCTTATTGACCCCTTTGATATTGATATGGGTCTGCTTATCCACCTTCACATCGATTCCTGCTGGAACCTGATAGACGACGGGATTGATATAACCAACGTTGAAGCTCATCGTCTGATTCTGGATCTGCGTCTTATAGCCGACTCCGGTAATTTCCAGCGATCGTTCGTAGCCCTTCGTGACACCATGGATCATGTTGTTCAGTTCCGTACGGACAAGACCATGCAGAGCTCGCAGCATTCGATCGTCACTGGAACGGCTCACGACAACCTGGCCGTTATCTACTGCAACACCCACCCCCTGCACGAGAGACCAATCCAACTTCCCCAAGGGGCCCTTGATCGAAACGGTCGATCCCGCCACTTTTACTTCTACCCCACCTGGAATCGCTATCGGCTTTTTCCCAATCCGTGACATCGTCTTCTATGCCTCTACGCTGTCGTGGGTACTCAAACCGCTTACCAAACCGAGCAAAGAATCTCTCCACCCAGCTTATTTCTGCGAGACTCTAGATCGGTCATAATACCTTTCGAGGTTGAGAGGATGGACATGCCTATCCCGTTTCGGACCTTCGTAATGTCCTTGCTCCCAACATAAACCCGTCGTCCAGGCTTGCTAATTCGCGCCAACCCCGTAATCATGGGCTGTCCTTCGCCCACGTATCGCAAGTGCACATTGAGAATGGGATGCCCGTCGCGAACACCGTCCTCAACCATCTCGACGTAGCCTTCCTTCTTCAAGATCTCCAGGATCGCACGTTTTAATTTTGAAGCCGGAACGGCAATCGTCTCAAGACCACGCTGAGAGCCATTCCTCAGTCGAACAAGAAGATCGCTGATTGGGTCAGTAACCATGCTGTATCCTTCTGCCTTTCTAAGACAATCTGCCGCGTGACAATACGTCTGCTACCAACTTGACTTCCGCACACCAGGGATCTCCCCACGGAGACTCAATAACCGAAAACAGATTCTGCACATCCGAAACCGGCGAAGATATCCCCGTACGCGGCCACACTGGCCGCACCGGTGATAGCTTCGGCAAGAGAACTTTTGCTTCGTTGCCGCCTTATTTTTCAGCGCTAATCGTGCCACAAGCACTCCTTCTGTTCAACAGACGCCATCAGGGTCCGCCCGCCGTTACGTGCGGAACGGCATGCCAAGTTGCTTCAATAGGGCTTTCCCCTCATCATTCGTCCTAGCCGTCGTCACGATCGTAATGTCCATACCATGGATGGATGCAACATCGTCATACTTGATCTCAGGGAAGATCAATTGCTCTTTCACACCGAAGGTATAATTCCCACGACCATCAAACGCGTTCGGGGAGACGCCGCGGAAATCACGGATGCGCGGAAGTGCCAGCGTAACCAGCCGATCGAAAAATTCGTACATCCGGCGGCTACGGAGCGTCACCTTGGTACCAATCGGTAAGCCCTGCCGCAACTTGAATCCGGCAATGGCCTTCTTGGAACGGGTGACTACAGGTTTCTGCCCTGTGATCGTCCCCAATTCGGTCACCGCACTCTCCAACAACTTCACGTTCTGAATCGCTTCTCCCATCCCGACGTTTAACACTACACGCTCGAGCTTGGACACCTGCATGACATTCTTATAGCCGAACTCTTTCATGAGCGCCGGTACCACCTGTTGCTGATACATGTCGCGAAGCCGTGGCCAGGACTTCGATTCTTCGCTCCCTTGATCAAACTTCTGTGGTGCCGGATTCTCCTTCTTCGCAGGTTTTCGCTCTGATGGTTTACTGGTACGGCCTTTTTCTATCTTCGACATTCCTAACTCCTCACCCTACTCAATAGTCTCGTTCGATTTTTTACTAAAGCGCACTCGCCGACCATCTTCCAACGTGCGAACTCCCACCCTCGTCGGCTTCTTCGTGACGGGACAGAAGAACATGACATTGGAAATCTGGAGAGGAGCTTCTCGCTCAAGAATTCCACCCTGCTTGGCCTTTTGAGTCGGCTTCGTGTGTCGCTTGATGATATTCAGCTTTTCCACGATCACCTTACCGGCACCCATGTCGATCGAGAGGACCTTCCCGATCTTCCCCCGTTCACGGCCCGAGATCACGACAACCTTATCACCTTTCTGAATTCTGCTTTTTCGTAGTGCCTGCACAGTGTCCCCCATTCAATCGCTCCTACAACACCTCAGGTGCCAGGGAAATTATCTTCATGAACTTTTTCCAACGCAATTCACGAGCGACCGGACCAAAAATACGGGTCCCAATCGGTTCCCCATCTTTATTGATCAAGACACAGGCATTCCGATCGAACCTAATATAGGACCCATCTTCGCGCCGAACTTCTTTGGCCGTCCGCACGATGACCGCACGACTGACATCGCCCTTCTTCACGCTCGCATGCGGAATGGCTTCCTTCACAGCCACGACGACGATATCCCCCAACGATGCGTAGCGCCGCCTCGTTCCCCCGAGGACATGGAAACACATCGCTTGTTTCGCTCCGGAGTTATCGGCTACATCCATGTATGTATAGCTCTGAACCATGTGCTGGATCTTTTCTTACCTACCGCCACGCCCTTGATCAGCCCGCCATTTTTGAATGACTTCGACCACACGCCAATGTTTTTCCTTACTGATCGGTCGGGTCTCGACCATGCGAACATGATCTCCGATCCGACACACATTCTGCTCATCATGCGCCTTCAACATCGTGACCCGTCGCAAGACTTTTCGATATAGCGGATGGATCACCGATCGCTCGACCTCCACGACAATAGTCTTATTCATCTTATTGCTGAGCACACGGCCAACCCACACGCGTTTTTTCACAACCCCTTTTGTCATAGTCACAGTCCTTTAGCCTTCGCTTCTTTCTTGGATACTTCGGTCACCACTGTCTTCAGCCTTGCAATATCTCGTTTCGTCTTTCGAATCTTCGTCGGATTTTCAAGACGCCCGGTGCCGAACTGAAAACGAAGGTTGAACAGTTCCTGCTTGAGCTGCTTTTCCTTATCCGCCAACTCAGGCCCGGTCAGTTGTCGCAGCTCTTTCAGATCCAACGCCATGTTCTCCGCTCCTTACTCACGCCCAACGGCTTCAACCAAACTCTCCCCGAACGACAAGCTTTGTGGCAACGGGCAACTTGTGCGACGCGAGACGAAATGCCTCACGTGCAATCTCAGGAGCGACCCCGCCCATCTCATATAGAATCCGGCCAGGTTTTACGACGGCAACCCAGTATTCTGGATTGCCCTTCCCTTTTCCCATTCGAGTTTCTGCTGGTTTCTTGGTGATGGGCTTATCGGGGAAAATACGCGTCCAAACCTGCCCGCCTCGCTTCACATAGCGAGTGATCGCAATACGTGCGGCCTCAATCTGACGGCTGGTGACCCATCCTGGCTCCAACGCTTTCAGGCCGAACTCCCCCAGCGTAATCTGTCCGCCACGATATGCCTTGCCTCTCATGCGGCCTTTCTGCACTTTTCTGAACTTAACCTTCTTTGGGGCTAACACAGCTCGATCTCCTTACCCAAGCCGACGATCAAAAGCCGATTCGGACTTCATTGGTTGAGCGGGAAGCAGCTCCCCCTTGTAAATCCACGTCTTCACCCCGATCTGTCCCATGGTGGTGTGAGCCTCAGCAAATCCATAGTCTATTTCGGCGCGAAGAGTATGCAGCGGTACGCGTCCTTCGCGATACCATTCGGTCCGTGCGATTTCTGCACCGCCCAACCGACCGGACACCATAATCTTGATCCCTTGCGCCCCAAGCCGAAGGGCTGACTGGACACTGCGCTTCATTGCTCGCCGAAAAGCCACCCGCTTTTCAAGCTGTGTCGCGACATTCTCACTGACAAGCTGGGCATCAAGTTCAGGCTTCTTAATTTCCTTCACAGTAATGTAGACCTGACCCCCATACTGCTTTTCAAGATCAGCCTTGAGCTTGTCAACCTCTGCACCCTTACGACCGATGATGATGCCTGGGCGGGCCGTGTGAATAATCACTCGGGTTTGATCACCTGATCGCTCAATCTCAACCTTTGCCACACCAGCATGATAGAGCTTGGACTTGACCATCTTCCGGATCTTGATGTCCTGATGAAGCAGCTTGGCGTAGTCTTTGCTGGCATACCAGCGAGAGCTCCAGGTATAGTTGTAGCCCAGCCGATAACCTATTGGATGTGTCTTCTGACCCATACGACGTATGCCTCAGTGAACGGTAACTGAATGTGCTCTAATTCATCTTGCGTGAATGGTCGGCGTCGCTACCACAACAGTGATGTGGCTAGTCCGCTTCTGGATCGCATTGGCGCGCCCCATCGACCTGGCGCGAAAACGTTTATACGTTGGGCCGCAGTTGACGAAGGCTTTGGAGATGACCATCGACTCACTGTCCCCCATTTCCTTCTGTTCGGCATTGGCTACGGCGGAGCGGAGGATTTTTTCAACCACGCGTGCCGCGTGCCGCGTCGTGTGCTTCAGCATCGCCAGCGCCATCGGTACTTGTTGCCCACGAATCATATCGACCACCGGCTTGGCCTTGCGCGGCGCGACACGAACAAATCTGAGAATCGCATGTGCTTCAGTCATCTTTGCAGCCCTGTCACTGGTCAGTGGTCATTAGAAGAGACGCCGCACGCGAATGACCCTTGACAAATGACGGTGACCTCTCTATTTCAGCGCGATTGCTTTTTCTGATCTGGCCTGACCATGCCCCCTGAAGAACCGGGTCGGCGCAAACTCGCCAAGCTTGTGGCCCACCATATTCTCGGTCACGAACACGGGAATAAATCTTTTGCCGTTGTGGACCGCGAACGTATGGCCGATCATGTCTGGAACGACCGTTGATCGTCGCGACCAGGTCTTAATCAGCCTCCGATCCTTCGTCTGATTCATCTGCTCAACTTTCTTGAGCAGATGGTCATCCACAAAGGCGCCCTTAGTGATCGATCTAGGCATTGCGCACTCCTGACTTACGGCGAGCGATAATGAACTTGTCCGTCTTCTTGTTCTGTCTGGTCTTGTATCCTTTCGTGGGGAGACCCCACGGCGACACGGGGTGTGGATTTCCCTGCCCTGACTTACCTTCACCACCACCGTGGGGATGGTCGACGGGGTTCATGACAACGCCTCGAACGTGAGGCCGTTTCCCCTTCCATCGACTCCGCCCCGCTTTCCCTACAGTGACATTCTCGTGATCAACATTCCCAACTTGCCCGACCGTCGCCATGCAGGTACCCAGGATTCGGCGCATTTCGCCAGACTTCAATCGGACCTGGACGTAATCGCCTTCCCGTCCCATCACCTGAGCGAACCCTCCGGCACTCCGAATTAGCTGCCCGCCCTTACCAATCTTCAATTCGATATTATGAATGGTCGTTCCCAGCGGCATACTGGCCAACGAGAGTGCATTCCCTGGCCGAATTTCAGCCTGCGGACCCGATTGAATTTCGTCGTTCAACTTCAGTCCAACCGGAGCCAGAATGTACCGCTTTTCCCCATCACGGTACTTCAGCAACGCAATACGGGCAGATCGGTTTGGATCGTACTCAATGGCCTCGACACGCGCCGAAATCCCAACCTTGTCACGACGAAAATCGATCGTTCGATACAACCGCTTATGCCCTCCCCCACGAAAACGGAGGGTCATCCGACCATCGTTGTTCCGCCCGCCACTCCGAAGATGGAAGGAGGTAAGCGACTTCTCTGGCTTCTTCTTGGTCAACTCTTCAGTCGTGACCGCCGTCATATCTCGACGGCCTGGCGACGTTGGACGATACGATTTCAACCCCATGACTTTAGCCCTACCTTCCTGAACTCAATTAGGCGCTTTCGTACAGCTCAAGCTTTTCACCTTTCTTGAGGGTGACGAAGGCCTTCTTCCAGTCAGAGCGCTTTCCTAAAAACCGTCCGAGCCGTTTCATCTTTCCACGGACGTTCATGACATTCACCTTTTCGACCTTAACCTTCAGAAGCGCTTCGACGGCCTGCTTGATCTGCACACGATTTGCACCAGGGTGAACAATGAAGCCTACGGTATTCGTCTTTTCACGGAGACCCGTGATCTTTTCCGTCAACAGAGGCTTAACCAGGACCGCGTGCATATCCATTTTCATGACCAGACCTCTTTCACGCGATCCAGTTCCCTCTTAGGAATCACGACCATTTGGGCACGAACGATATCGTAGACATTCAACCGATCAGCGCTGAGAACCTTCACCGCGGCCAAGTTCTTGGCAGCCTGCAAGACACCCGACTGCTCCTCGCCGACGATGACTAACGCATGACCACCTCCTGTAAATTGCTCTAGCGCTTGGGCCAACAACTTCGTCTTCGGCTGTTGCAGCGAAAGATCGGACACGACGAACAACTTGCTCTCCGCCACTTTGACCGACAGAGCGCTCTGAAGCGCCGCACGATACTTTTTTCTAGGCATCGAATAGGCATAGCTTCTCGGCTTTGGCCCAAAGACACTCCCGCCGTGACGCCAGACTGGCGAACGAATAGACCCGGCACGAGCACGCCCCGTATGCTTTTGTTTCCACGGCTTCTTGCCAGATCCACTCACTTCACCACGGCGCAATGTGGAAGCCGTTCCCCGACGCTCACAGGCTCGCTGCATGATCACGGCCTCGTGCACCAACACCACACGAGGCTCGCAGCCGAACACTTCCTGCGGCAGGTCGACCGTTTCAACCTTATTTTTCTTTAAATCGACAACATCGACAGTGGGCATGCTCTAACTCTTCTTCGACTTTCGAACGACGATGATCCCATTTGCCGCACCCGGAATAGCTCCACGGACAAACAGGAGATTTTCATCAGGCCGCGACTCAATCACCTTCAGACGCTGCATTGTGACTCGCTCCGACCCCATATGGCCCGGCAGGGTCTTCCCCTTCCACACGCGCGAAGGATATGAACTGGCGCCGATCGAACCGGGGGCGCGGTGGAACATGGATCCATGCGACTCCGGACCACCAGCATAGTGATGCCGCTTCACGACACCCTGAAACCCCTTGCCCTTTGAGATACCGATCACGTCAACCCAGTCGCCCTTCTTAAAAATGTCGACCGTGACCGATTGCCCGACCGTCACTTCACCGTCCTTCTTGAACTCGCGCAACACGCGACTGGCCACCGCCTGGTTCTTCTTGAGATGGCCCAGCTCAGCCTTGGAAAGCTTGCGCTCCTTGACCTCACCAAAGGAGAGCTGAACAGCCTCGTATCCGTCTCGCTCCTTCGTTTTCACCGTCACCACACGACACGGACCCGCCTCAATCACCGTCACCGGCGTCAAACGCTTCTCGTCGAAGGTTTGGGTCATTCCCAACTTTTTCCCGAGCAACCCGTTTGTCATCGTCTCCGTCCTTCAGGTAAACAGTCGTCAGAGCTTGATTTCGACGTCCACACCGGCTGCCAGATTCAGCTTCATCAGGGAATCCATCGTTTCCGGTGTCGGCTCCATGATGTCTAGCAATCGCTTGTGCGTGCGTATTTCAAACTGCTCGCGAGATTTTTTATCGACATGCGTCGACCGTTGAACTGTAATTTTCTCGATCCTGGTGGGGAGTGGAATTGGACCAACCACCTTGGCCCCACTGCGTCGAACGGTTTCGACGATTTCCGCCACCGACTGATCCAGCACTCGGTAGTCAAACCCCCGCAACCTGATTCTGATCCTTTGGTCAACCTTCACCATGCCATCCTCTAGTAATCGCCGATCATTACGCTAGAATTTCCGTCACGACGCCGGAACCGACCGTCTTGCCGCCCTCGCGCACCGCGAAACGCAAACCCTGATCCATCGCGATCGGGCTGATCAACTCGGCCGTCACACTCACGTTGTCCCCCGGCATGACCATCTCCACCCCCGGATTCATCTGCATGATCCCAGTCACATCGGTCGTCCGAAAGTAGAACTGCGGCCGGTAGCCATTGAAGAATGGGGTGTGCCGCCCGCCTTCTTCTTTGGTCAGCACATAGATCTCCGCCTTGAACTTGGGGTGCGGCGTGATGCTCTTCTGCTTGGCCAACACCATTCCGCGCTCGACGTCTCCTTTCTTGGTCCCGCGCAAGAGCACACCGACGTTGTCGCCTGCCTGCCCTTCGTCAAGCACCTTGCGAAACATTTCGACGCCGGTCACGACGGTCTTCTGGGTGGGCTTCAACCCCACGATTTCGATTTCATCGCCCACTTTCACAATGCCCCGCTCACAGCGCCCAGTTACGACGGTCCCGCGCCCGCTGATGGTGAAGACGTCTTCGATGGGCATCAGGAACGGCTTGTCGATCGGTCGCTGTGGGGTCGGAATGTAGGTATCGACGGCGTCCAAAAGCTTCAGCATGGCGGGAACGCCCAAGGGACCCTGCTCCCCTTCGATCGCTTTGATGGCGCTGCCCTGGATGATCGGGGTCTTGTCGCCCGGGAAGCCATACTTGCTCAACAGCTCGCGGACTTCGAGTTCGACCAACTCCAACAGCTCTTTGTCATCGACTTTGTCGGCCTTGTTCAGAAACACGACGATGTAGGGGACGCCCACTTGACGGGCCAACAGGATGTGCTCGCGGGTCTGTGGCATAGGGCCGTCGGCAGCGCTCACGACCAGAATCGCCCCATCCATCTGGGCGGCGCCGGTAATCATGTTCTTCACATAGTCGGCATGGCCCGGGCAGTCGACGTGCGCATAGTGCCGCTTCTCGGTCTCGTACTCGACGTGGCTGATGGCGATGGTCAGGATCTTGGTGGCGTCGCGGCGGCCTTGGCTCGCGCTCGCCTTGGCCACTTCGTCGTAGCTGATGAACTTAGCCAGGCCTTTGCCCGCGCAGGTCTTGGTCAAGGCACTGGTCAACGTGGTCTTCCCGTGGTCCACGTGCCCGATCGTCCCGATGTTCACGTGCGGCTTCTTCCGCTCAAATTTCGCCTTCGCCATACCGGCTCCTCCCTGCTACTTACGCTTCAACCACCAGTAATTACTCACCACGATACTTGGCAATAATGGCTTCTGAAATCGGTCGAGGGGCATGGTCGTATCGATCAAATTCCATGCTATACGTTGCGCGCCCCTGTGTGCGCGAACGAAGATCGGTGGCATAGCCGAACATTTCACTGAGAGGCACCGACGCCTCAATCGCCTGCACGCCGGCGCGAACTTTCATTCCCTCCACCTTTCCACGACGACCGTTCAAATTGCCGATCACGTCGCCCATAAAGTCCTGCGGAACCAGGACTTCGACTTTCATAATCGGTTCGAGCAGCACTGGATCGGCCTTCTTGCAGGCGTCGGCAAAACCCATCGACGCGGCAATTTTGAATGCCATTTCGTTTGAGTCGACGTCGTGATATGAACCATCGATCAACGTCACGCGAATGTCGCGCAAGGGATATCCGGCGATGACCCCACTTTCCATGCGCTCCTTGACACCCTTTTCGACGGCCGGAATATATTCTTTCGGAATCGCGCCGCCGACGATCTTGTTGACGAACTCCAAACCCTTACCCTGCTCAGCCGGCTCAACCGTCAGCTCCACGTGGCCATATTGCCCGCGACCGCCCGTTTGCTTGATGTATTTCGATTCAGCTTCGGCCTTCCGCCTAATCGTTTCCCTAAAGGCGACTTCCGGCTTGCCGATATTCGCCTCAACCTTGAACTCTCTTAACAGGCGGTCGACGATGATTTCGAGGTGCAGTTCGCCCATGCCCGCAATAATGACCTGCGCCGTCTCCTCATCGGTATGGACACGAAACGAGGGATCCTCTTGCGCCAACTTCTGCAATGCAAAACCCATTTTATCTTGATCCTGTTTCGTCTTCGGCTCAATTGCCATCGCGATAACCGGCTCTGGAAACTTCATGACTTCGAGCAGGACAGGATGTTTCTCATCGGCTAACGTGTTGCCGGTCATCGCCCCCTTGAGACCGACGGCCGCCACGATGTCTCCTGCGTAGACCACGTCGATGTCCTCGCGCTTGTTCGCATGCATCTTCAAGAGACGACCGATCCGATCCTTGGTTCCCTTCGTGGCGTTGAGAACCGACGTGCCGGTTTTCAATGTACCGGAGTAGACTCGGAAATACGTCAACTGTCCGGCAAAGGGATCGGACATGATCTTGAACGCCAGCGCGGCAAAGGGCTCGCTGTCCGAAGCCTTACGCGTAACCTCTCTGTTGGTATGTGGATCGATGCCCGTGACGGATGGAATATCGAGAGGGGAGGGCAGAAGGTTGACGATTCCGTCGAGTAATTGCTGCACGCCCTTGTTCTTGAACGCCGACCCGCAGAGCACCGGCGTCACCTTCCTGGCGATCGCGCTGGCTCGAACCACACAGCGAATGTCCTCTTCCGTCAAAGCCTGGCCGTTGAGGTACTTTTCCATGATCTGGTCGTCGAATTCCGCGACCGCCTCGAGCATTTTTTCCCGATACTCTTTGGCCTTGTCCACCAAATCCGCAGGGATCTCTTCGATCGTATACTTTGCGCCAAGCGATTCATCGTCGTACACATATGCCTTCATCGTGATTAGATCGACGGAACCACGAAACTCCGACTCTTTTCCGATCGGAATCTGGATCGGAATGGGATTCGCCCCTAAACGATCGATGATGGTCTGAACACTGAAATAGAAGTCGGCACCGGTCCGATCCATCTTGTTCATGAACGCAATGCGCGGGACCTGATACTTGTCCGCCTGCCGCCAAACAGTTTCAGATTGCGGCTCCACACCCTGGACCGAGTCGAACACTGCGACAGCGCCATCAAGCACACGCAACGACCGTTCAACTTCAATTGTAAAATCAACGTGACCGGGGGTGTCGATAATATTGATGCGATGGTCTTTCCAGAAACAGGTAGTCGCCGCAGCCGTGATCGTGATGCCGCGCTCACGCTCCTGCTCCATCCAGTCCATCGTCGCAGCGCCCTCATGGACCTCGCCCAACTTGTGCGTCATGCCCGTGTAGTACAAGATCCGCTCAGTGGTCGTAGTTTTCCCAGCATCGATGTGGGCCATGATGCCGATGTTTCTCGTATGTTCCAATGATGTTTGACGAGCCACTTCAATCCTCTAAAAACACATGTGCTGCAAGTCAAGCCGAATTACACTGCTGCGATTCAGGGGCACCCCACATCTGCGGATCGCAGCACGGCTCAACTGCAGCACAGATCGACGTTACCAGCGATAATGGGCGAACGCTTTATTCGCCTCCGCCATCCGATGCACGTCTTCCCGTTTCTTCACCGCGGCCCCTGTGTTGTTCGACGCATCCATCAGCTCAGCCGCGAGCTTCTCTCGCATACTCTTGCCACCGCGCGTACGCGCAAATTCCGACAACCAACGAAGCGCCAACGATACTCGACGTGTTGGCCTGATTTCGACTGGAACCTGATACGAGGCCCCTCCCACGCGGCGAGATTTCACCTCAACGATCGGCTTCACATTATCAATCGCTGCCTTAAAGACCTTCAGCGGTTCGGCACCGGTTTTCTCTTTAATGACTTCGAAAGCCCCGTAGCAAATACGTTCAGTCGTACTCTTCTTTCCACCGCTCATCAGCATATTGATAAATTTCCCGACAAGCTTGTCACGATACCGCACATCGGGAAGCACTTCGCGTTGATCTATAAATTTACTACGTGGCATCTCGTTCCTACTTTGTCATTTCCTCATTGATTCATTCATTGCCGATTGAATCAATGACGCAATCAATAGATCGTCAATTCTTACTTCGGCCGCTTCGCTCCGTACTTCGAACGACTCTGCTTGCGATCGGTAACCCCCACTGCATCTAAAGCGCCGCGAACCAAGTGATAGCGGACGCCGGGAAGGTCCTTCACACGACCACCGCGCACAAGCACGATCGAGTGTTCCTGCAGATTGTGCCCGACACCAGGGATATAGGTCGTTACCTCCATCCCATTCGTTAGACGCACACGCGCCACTTTTCGCAACGCCGAGTTCGGCTTCTTCGGCGTCGTGGTGTAAACGCGAAGGCAGACCCCCCGTTTCTGTGGGCAAGATTTTAGGGCTGGGCTTTTCGTCTTCGCTTTAACAACATTCCGACCTTTTCTTACCAGCTGATTGATCGTCGGCATCGTGTTCTAACTTATCCAAAAGCACACACACACATCCCTGCTTTCAAGAGCAAAGCCGCCTGATTAATGATTATAGTGATGCGCATGCTCGCTGTCAAGTGAGGCACGATTGCTTCGCTAAGTCTACGACGGCAAGACGTCACTTGTGGCCACGGCGGTATCAGCAGTGACGGCAGACGCTGCTGAATCGGCTCCTACTGCTTCCACCCCTGATTTGTCACTAATGACGAACGTGTCTTTGTATTCTTCAAATCCAGACCCGGCTGGAATCAACCGTCCCACAATAACGTTTTCTTTCAGGCCCAACAAATTATCCTCACGCCCGTTGATGGCAGCCTCAGTGAGCACTCGCGTGGTTTCCTGGAAGGACGCCGCCGAGATAAAGCTATCGGTCGTCAAGGCCGCCTTCGTGATACCGAGCAGAACGGGCTTGCCCAAGGCAGGTTTGCCATCCTTTGCGAGCACCCGTTCGTTTTCCTTCTCAAATACGCTTTTGCTGACTTGACTGCCCGACAAGAACTGCGTGTCGCCCGGATCTTCAATCCGCACCTTGCGGAGCATTTGCCGCACGATTATCTCGATGTGTTTGTCGTTGATCGAGACACCTTGCAAACGGTAGACATCCTGCACTTCATCCACTAGGTATTTCTGTAATTCATTGGGACCAAGCACATCGAGAATGTCGTGCGGATTGGCTGACCCATCCATCAACGGTTCACCAGCTCGCACCCAATCACCCTCGTGCACGTTGACGTGCTTGCCTTTCGTAATGAAGTATTCCTTAACGTCACCCATCTTATTGTCGACAAGGATCTTACGCTGGCCCTTCACAAAGCCGCCGTAGGACACTTCTCCGTCGATCTCAGTGATAACTGCTTGCTCCTTCGGTTTCCGCGCTTCGAACAGTTCCACGACGCGCGGGAGACCTCCGGTGATGTCCTTGGTTTTCGTCGTTTCACGAGGAATCTTGGCCAGCACGTCGCCGGGCTGCACCTTGGCTCCCTTCTCGACGATAATGTGGGCTCCCACCGGCAACAAGTACCTCGCGACGGTATTGGAAACGCCGGACACCTTTGCCGTCTTGCCACCTTCGTCTTTGATCGACACGCGCGGACGGAGGGTCGCGCCCGGGTGCTCGATGATGACTTTGCGTGACAAGCCTGTCACCTCATCAAACTCTTCCTTCATGGTGACACCTTCCACGATGTCACCGTAGGCCACCTTGCCACCCACTTCGGTCAAAATGGTGAGCGAGTATGGATCCCACTCAACCAGCTTCTGCCCCAAGGCCACCGGGCCTCCATCCTTGATCTTAATTTTTGCCCCATAGACAACCGGGTACTTTTCGCGTTCACGGCCGCTGTCATCGACAATTGCAATCTTCGTATTGCGATTCATGACAACCCAGTCCCCATCTTTATTCCTTACCGCAATACCAGCGTTGTGCAGATCCACGTTCTTCTTGGCATCGAAACTCATGAACCTGATTCGCCCTGCATGTTTGGCTTCGAGAACCGTTTGCTCGACGACTTTGCTAGCCGTACCACCGATGTGGAAGGTCCGCATCGTCAGCTGCGTTCCAGGTTCGCCGATCGACTGTGCGGCAATAACACCGACGGGCTCACCCTTTTCAACCAGGCGACCACGCGCCAGGTCACGGCCATAGCAGGCACGACAGACGCCACGCAGCGATTGACATGTCAGCACGGAACGAATCTTGACGCGGTCAACTCCAGCCTCCACGATCAACTTGGTCAGCTCTTCGTTGATTTCCTCGTTCTGCGAAACGATGATTTCTCCGGTCACAGGATCGCGAACATCCTCTGCCGCCAAGCGACCAAGGACACGCTCTTCCAGAGGCTGAATAATTTCTCCGCCTTCCACCAACGCGCTGACGATAATGCCGTCGTGCGTCCCGCAATCGATCTCGTTGATGATCACATCCTGGGCAATATCGACGAGCCGCCGGGTCAGATAGCCGGAGTTAGCCGTTTTCAACGCGGTGTCGGCGAGACCCTTTCGCGCGCCATGAGTCGAAATGAAGTACTGCAACACCGTCAAGCCTTCACGAAAGTTGGCCGTGATCGGGGTCTCGATGATTTCGCCGGATGGTTTGGCCATCAGGCCGCGCATGCCGCCCAACTGCCGAATCTGCTGCGAGCTGCCTCGCGCCCCGGAGTCGGCCATCATGAAGATCGGATTGAAGGATTCCACCTTGTCTGGATCTCCTCCGGCGCCGAGCTCCTTCATCATCTCATTGGCGACCTGCTCGGTCACATGCGCCCAGATGTCGATAACCTTATTGTACCGTTCGCCGTTCGTGATCAGACCTTCGGAATACTGTTTCTCGATCTCGTTTACATCGCGCTGCGCTTTCCCGATAAAGTCTTCCTTCTTGCTTGGGATAGACATGTTGTCGATGCAGATCGACAGGCCTGCTCGTGTGGCATAGGCAAATCCGATGTCCTTGATATTATCAAGGAACTCGACAGTGTCTCGATGACCAGTCTGCCGATAGACCGAGTCGATCAGCTTCGTCATTTCCTTTTTGGTCATAAGCTTGTTCGCATTGGCGAACGGCAGTCCTGCAGGAAGGATTTCGGATAGCAACACGCGACCGACAGTGGTTTGTACCAATGCCCCCGCAAGGCGCACCTTGATTCGCGCATGTTCTTCCACTTCACGCGCATCAAAAGCAATCCGCACTTCTTCAGAAGACCCGAACACCTTACCCTCGCCCTTCGCGCCAATCCGCTCTTTCGTAAGCCAGTAACACCCCAACACCATGTCCTGTGATGGCACGGCAATCGGTTTGCCATTGGCTGGCGAGAGAATGTTATTGATGGACATCATCAACACCCGCGCCTCGACTTGCGCTTCGATAGACAACGGCACGTGAACCGCCATCTGGTCTCCGTCAAAGTCCGCGTTGAATGCGGCGCACACGAGCGGATGCAATCGGATCGCCTTGCCTTCGACCAGCACCGGATCAAACGCTTGAATGCCCAGTCGGTGGAGGGTCGGAGCACGATTCAGCAACACCGGATGCTCACGAATCACTTCGTCGAGCACATCCCAGACCTCCGGCCGCTCTTTTTCGACCAGACGCTTGGCACTCTTAATGGTGGTCGCCGCCCCGCGCACTTCCAGCTTATGAAAGATAAACGGCTTGAACAATTCCAACGCCATCTTCTTGGGCAACCCGCACTGATGGAGGCGCAGCTCGGGACCGACGACGATGACTGTACGGCCTGAGTAGTCCACACGTTTGCCAAGTAGATTTTGACGGAATCGGCCCTGCTTCCCCTTTAGCATGTCACTCAAAGACTTGAGCGGACGCTTGTTGGGTCCACGAATCGCACGACCCCGGCGGCCGTTGTCGAAGAGGGCATCAACAGCCTCTTGCAACATCCGCATCTCATTCCGAATGATGACGCCGGGCGCCATCAGTTCCATCAATCGCTTCAACCGATTGTTCCGGTTGATCACACGCCGATAGAGATCGTTCAAGTCAGACGTCGCAAACCGACCACCATCGAGGGGAACCAATGGACGCAACTCCGGTGGCAGCACCGGGATCACATCCATAATCATCCACTCCGCTTTGTTCCCGGACTTGCGAAGCGCCTCAAGTACCTTCAGGCGCTTCGCGTATTTCTTCTTCATCGCCGCCGAGGTCGACGTTTTTGCCTTTACTTGCAGCTCATCCCACAGCGCATTGATATCGATCTTCCGCAGCAAGTCACGGATGGCCTCTGCGCCGATTCCCACCTTGAATCCGCTGGAGCCAAATTCGGAGAGCAGGATGCGCAGCTTGTCTTCAGGAACCAATTCCTTTTCAGACAGATCCGTTGAGCCCGGATCCACACAGGTGTAGCTCTCAAAGTAGAGGATCCTCTCCAACTGCTTGAGGCTCATGTCGAGCAAGGTCCCGATCCGACTCGGCACACCTTTGAGAAACCAGATGTGCGCGACGGGTGCGGCCAATTCGATATGCCCCATGCGCTCGCGACGCACTTTCGATTGAATCACCTCAACGCCGCACTTATCACAGACGATGCCGCGGTGCTTCATGCGCTTGTACTTGCCGCAATTACATTCCCAGTCCTTGATCGGACCGAAAATCTTGGCACAGAACAGCCCGTCTTTTTCCGGCTTGAACGACCGATAGTTGATCGTCTCCGGCTTTTTCACTTCGCCGTACGACCAGGACCGGATTTTTTCAGGCGACGCAATGCGAATGCGCATCGAATCGAACGACACCGAATCTCGCTGCTTTTCAAACAATGTATATACACCTTCCAAGGTAGTGACCTCCTCTGATACCGGCTTTTATCCGGTACACAAGTGGTTAGTCTTGCGTCTTGACCAGTTCAACGTCGAGCCCCAAGCTCTGTAACTCTTTGACCAAGACGTTAAACGACTCGGGCAACCCCGGTTCCAGGAAGGGTTCGCCTTTCACAACTGCTTCATACATGCGCGACCGACCCGGTACGTCATCCGATTTGACCGTGAGGAACTCTTGCAGCGTTGAGGCCGCGCCATAGGCCTGAAGCGCCCAGACTTCCATTTCTCCCAAGCGCTGGCCGCCGAATTGGGCCTTCCCGCCCAAGGGCTGTTGTGTCACGAGAGAATACGGACCGATGGACCGTGCGTGGATCTTGTCATCCACCAAATGGTGGAGCTTGAGCACATACATATACCCGACGGTGACCGGGCTGCTGAAGGGCTCACCCGACTTGCCATCGACCAGCTGGCTTTGCCCGCTCGGCGGCAATTTCGCCTTTTTGAGCAGGTCTTTGATTTCTTTCTCCGCTGCCCCATCAAACACCGGGCTGGTCACCTTGATCCCCAAGACTTTGGCTGCCCAACCGAGGTGGGTTTCCAAAATCTGGCCCACGTTCATACGCGACGGCACGCCAAGGGGATTCAGCACGATTTCGACCGGCGTCCCGTCCGGCAAATAGGGCATGTCTTCTTCGGGCAATACCCGAGACACGACACCCTTGTTGCCGTGCCGACCGGCCATCTTATCACCGACTTGAATCTTGCGCTTCATGGCGATGTACACTTTGACCAGCTTGATCACGCCAGGCGGCAACTCGTCGCCCCGTTTCAAGCGACCAACCTTTTCGTCATGGAACGTCTGGAGAATTTCGATCTGCTCCTTCGCCCGTCGCTCGACATCTTCCAAATCATTTTGCTCATCCGGATCGCTGAGAATAATGTGGCGCACCATGTCATCGGACATTCGTCTGAGAATCTCCGCCGCCAGCTTGCCCTTCTTCTTCAAAATGACGTCGCCCGTGTCCGGATCCATTAAATCTCGGCCCACCATCTTGCCAAGCAAAAGCTTCCGAATCTTCTTCGTCTTTTCTTCCTCTATGATCCGCAGCTCTTCGTGGTGATCATGCTGCAACTTCATCTGATCATCGGTCTCGATGCTCTTCGACCGCTCATCCTTGTCGAGACCTTTGCGAGAGAAGATCTTGACGTCGACCACGATGCCTTCCACTCCCGGAGGCACGGTCAACGAGGTATCCTTCACGTCGCCTGCCTTCTCACCGAAGATCGCCCGGAGCAACTTCTCTTCCGGCGTGAGTTGGGTTTCGCCCTTTGGAGTCACCTTGCCGACCAGAATGTCACTTGGCTTCACTTCGGCACCGATGCGGATGATCCCACTCTCATCGAGATTCCGGAGCGCTTCCTCTCCGACATTCGGGATATCGCGAGTGATATCTTCCTTGCCCAGCTTCGTGTCGCGGGCCTCCACCTCAAACTCTTCGACATGAATCGACGTGAGGGCATCTTCACGAACCAATTTTTCGCTGAGCAGAATGGCGTCTTCGAAGTTGTATCCACCCCATGGCATGAAGGCCACAAGGACGTTTTTCCCTAATGCGAGCTCTCCGTGATCGATCGCCGGACCATCGCCAAGCACTTGCCCCTTCTGCACCGGTTGACCGATCCGAACCACAGGAGTTTGGGTGATGCAGGTGTTTTGATTAGATCGTTGGAACTTGATCAGATTATAGACATCCAACCCGGAATCTTTTCCCTTTTTCCTATCCTTCGAATCAACCCGCACCACGATACGAGTGGCATCGACGCTTTCCACAACACCGGCTCGACAGGCTTGGATGACGTATCCCGAATCTCGCGCCACCACCGCTTCCATTCCGGTGCCGACCAAGGGAGCCTCAGCGGTCACCAAGGGAACCGCTTGGCGTTGCATGTTGGAGCCCATGAGCGCGCGGTTGGCGTCGTCATGTTCCAAGAACGGCACGAGGGCCGTCGCAACGCTGACTACTTGCTTCGGGGACACGTCCATGTACTCGATTTTGTCGGGCGTTGCCATGACGAAGTCGCCACCGTGACGACAAGAGACGGTCTCTGAAACCAGCTGACCCGCTCCATCCACTTTGGAATTGGCCTGGGCGATGGTGTATTTGTCACCCTCGATGGCAGAGAGAAATTCGATATCATCCGTCACGCGCCCCTTCGCGACTTTTCGATAGGGCGCCTCGATGAATCCAAACTGATTAATCCGCGCATAGGTCGCGAGCGATGTAATCAAACCAATGTTTGGACCTTCTGGTGTCTCGATCGGACAAATTCGGCTGTAGTGCGACGGATGCACGTCGCGGACTTCGAATCCGGCCCGTTCTCTCGTCAATCCACCAGGACCAAGGGCCGACAGACGCCGCTTGTGCGTGATTTCAGCCAGCGGGTTCGTTTGGTCCATGAATTGCGACAGCTGGCTGCTGCTGAAGAACTCCTTTACCGCCGCCACAACCGGCTTGGCATTGATCAGATCGTGGGGCAGCACGGTTTCCATATCGAGGAGATTCATGCGCTCCTTGATGCTCCGTTCCATCCGGACCAGCCCCAACCGGAATTGATTCTCAAGCAGCTCTCCGACCGATCGAACACGACGATTTCCCAAGTGGTCAATGTCGTCGATCTCTCCCTTGCCCATCTTGAGATTAACGAGGTACCGGATCACTTCGACGATGTCCTGGGCCGTGAGCGTGCGCTGCTCAAGCGACAGGTCTAATCCAAGTTTTTTATTGAGCTTGAGGCGTCCGACGGGAGACAGATCGTAGCGCTTGGAATTCAAAAACAGATTCTCGAACAGCGCCCGTGCGGTATCGACGGACGGGGTTTCGCCCGGACGAAGACGACGATAGATCTCCACCATCGCTTCTTCCTTCGATCCAATCTTCTCTGCCTCCAAGGTGTCAAGGATAACCGGCGTAGCTGTCGCCATGTCTAGATAGATGACCTTGAACTCCTCGACGTCATTCTCGACAATCTGCTCCACGATCTCAGCGGTCAGCCGCTGATTTTTCCCTGCCAATTTGATCTTCTTGGAATCGACCAATTCCGTGAGAATGGCGCGACCCACCAACTCCGTCGGGAGGAGAGGGATTTCCTTCACCCCAGACGCCTTCAGCTTGGCAATCATGCCCTTGGTCAGTCTGGCACCTTCCCGCACGAGCGGTTCCTTGCTGCCCTTTTCCGTGACTTCCGCTGAGCACCGGAGCCCCTGATGGATCTCCGCATCCAGCTTGCGGAAAAACTTACCCTTCACCACGCGAATTTCTTCGACCGGATAGTACATCTTCAGCAAATCGTCACTCGAATAACCGAATGCCTTCAACAAAATGGTGGCCTGCATTTTTCGACGGCGGTCGATACGGACATAGAGAATGTCCCGCGAATCGAACTCGAAATCGAGCCAGGAGCCTCGATAGGGAATAATGCGCGCGGAGTACAGCACCTTGCTGCTATCATGAGTGCGTCCCTTATCATGCGTAAAGGAAGCGCCCGGCGAACGATGGAGCTGACTGACGACCACTCGCTCGGTTCCGTTGACGATAAAAGTTCCGCGCTCCGTCATCAGCGGTAATTCACCCACGTAGACTTCTTGCTCTCGGACATCGAGTACTTTCTTCCGAGACCCCTTGTCTTCCTTGTCGAACACCACCAGACGAACGCGCAGCTTCAACGGCACCGCGAACGTCATCCCTTGTTCAAGACATTCCCGCTCGTCATATTTGGGCGCACCCAAGGCGTAGCTCGAATACTCGAGTATCGCCGTATTGTTATAGTCAGGGATCGGAAATACGCTTGCTAACGCCACCTGTAATCCATGATCCTTCCGGCGCTCCGGCTCGACCTCCATTTGCAGGAACTCTTCGTAGGAGCGCTTCTGGATCTCGATAAGATCAGGAATATCGATGTTGGTTCGAATACGAGAAAAATCTTTCCGTTCGACGAACTCTTGCAGAGTCGTTTCTTGCATTCCCACTCCTCCACACGTAATGGTTCTGGATAGGCGCCGCGATCGACGCGGCGCCCACACACGTTCGAACGCCGGGATTTACTTCACTTCGACTTTGGCTCCGCTTTCTTCGAGCTTCTTCTTTATCGTGTCGGCGTCTTCCTTGCTCACACCGGTCTTCACCGGCTTCGGTGCGCCTTCCACGAGGTCTTTCGCTTCCTTCAAGCCGAGGCTGGTCAACTCACGCACCACCTTAATGATTTGAATCTTCTTGTCGGCCGGCACGGTCGTGAGGATGACGTCGAACGCCGTCTGCTCCTCGACTGCGGCTCCACTACTGGCGGCTGGCGCTGCAACCACGGCGACCGGAGCGGCTGCCGTGACGCCGAAGCGGGCTTCCAACCCCTTCACGAGTTCCGCCAAGTCGAGCACGCTCATGCCCTCGATGGCCTTGATCAGTTCTTCCTGTGACAATTTTGATGCTGTTGCTACCATGTCCTCCTCCCCTTTCCTTTTGTTCTGAATGGCTGCAATGACTCTCACAAATTTCGACAAGACTGCACTGAGCGTATAGACCACGTCACGAATCGGTCCTTGCATTGCCGAAAGTAGCATCGCAATCAACACTTCTTTCTTCGGCAGCTTCGCGACGGTCGCTAGTTCCGTCGGTTGAACGATCTTGCCCTCCAGCACCCCAACCGTCATCCAGATCTTTTCCTCTCGCTTCTCTGCACTGATGAAATCCTGGAGCACCTTCGTCGGCAAAACAGGATCGTCATACCCGATCACAACCCCGGTTGGGCCCTTGAGATGCGCTTTCAGACCAGCCAAGATCGTCCCCTCGGCGGCACGAACCGCGAGCGTGTTCTTGACGATCCTGTATTCCGCCTTCGCGCCGCGGAGTTGCTTCCGCAGCTCCGTCACTTGATTGACAGGAAGGCCGACACATTCCGTCAAGATGGCCAGTTGCGCTCGACCGAATTTCTCGGCCAGATCTGCAACTTCGGTGGCTTTCTCTTCCTTCTTCATGCTGCTCCCCTTCTCAACCACAGTCCTTGATCACTGGCCATCGGTCATGTCATATTGTGCGATATCTTGTCTGCCGCCATTCCCATTGACGAATGACTATTGACGATTGACGTCTGCTTCCCTAGCTCCACTGCTTGATCATGGCGACGGTATCCAGCTTCACGCAAGGACCCATCGTACTAGAAATTGTGGCACTCTTAAGATAGCGCCCCTTGCACGAGGCCGGCTTGGCCTTAATGACGGATTCGATGATGGCCGAGGCATTGTCATACAGCTTAGTGAGATCGAACGACACTTTCCCGACGGGTACATGCACGATACCAGTTTTTTCAACCTTGAACTCCACGCGTCCCTTGCGAATGTCCGCAACGGCTTTCCCTACCTCGAAGGTGACAGTGCCGGTCTTGGGGTTCGGCATCAGCCCGCGTGGACCAAGCACCTTCCCGAGCTTTCCGACGGCCGCCATCAGGTCCGGCGTGGAAATCGCGCAATCGAAATTCATCCACCTACCCTTGATCTTCTCCATCAGATCGTCCGAACCCACATAGTCGGCTCCGGCCTGACGAGCCTCCTGCTCCTTCTCACCCTTGGCGAACACCAGAACACGCACCTTCTTTCCGGTGCCGTGGGGAAGCGATGTCGTCCCACGAACCATTTGATCGGACCGCTTGGGATCGATCCCCAGACGGAGGGCCAGATCAACCGATTCGTCAAACTTCGCAAATGCCGCCTTCTTCACGGCCTCAACCGCCTCGCGCAACCCATAGACACGCGGCTCTACTTTCTCGAGTGCCGCCTTCATTTTCTTTCCCATGCCTACAACTCCTTCTCTCTCGACGTTACCCTTGAATAACCACACCCATGCTGCGGGCAGTTCCTTCGATGATCTTGACGGCCCCTTCCAAACCGGCCGCATTAAGGTCGGCCATCTTCTTTTGGGCGATCTCGTTCAATTGCTTCCTGGTGATCTTGCCGACTTTATCCTTCTGTGGCACACTAGATCCTTTGATGATACCAGCGGCCTTCTTCAATAGGTCCGATGCCGGCGGTGTCTTCATGATGAAGGTGAAGGTTCGATCTTTATAGACTGTGATGATAACAGGGATGATGCTGTCGCCTTCCTTCTGGGTCTTGGTATTGAACTGCTTGCAGAACTCCATGATGTTGACCCCGTGCTGACCGAGCGAGGGGCCTACGGGAGGAGCCGGATTGGCTTTCCCTGCTGGAATCTGCAACTTAATTTGCGCTGAAACTTCCTTGGCCATGTCTTACTCCTCACCAAAGCTTGCGAGCTATCAGCCATCAGCTCTCACCAAGATCTTGCACAGAAACTGATGGCTGATCGCTGACCGCTCCGACTAGATGCGCTCGACCTGCAAGAATCCCAAATCGACCGGAGTCGACCGACCGAAAATGCTCACCATGAGTTTCAGTCGGCTATGGTCCTGATCAACCTCATCCACCAGGCCATTAAACCCAAGGAACGGACCGTCGACGATCCGAACATTGTCACCTTTGATAAACTTGACCTGCTCACGTGGCTCGGATTGCCCCGCGTCGACTTGCTTGAGCAACAACTCAACTTCTTCGTTGGGCAGCGGCATCGGCACCGCCCCACCGCCCACAAACCCGGTGACCTTCGGGGTTTCCTTGATCATCTGCAAGGTTTCATCGCCCAGCGGCGATTCCAGCTCCACCAAGACATAGCCAGGGAAAAACTTGCGTCGGGAGGTCCGTCGCTTACCATCCTTGATTTCGATCACATCCTCCGTCGGCACGAGTACCTGCCCAAGCTTCTCGACAAGCCCCATCTGGTTCGCGCGCTCCATCAAGCTGGTCTTTACGCGCCCCTCAAACCCCGCGTACGTATGAATGACGTACCAATTCTTCGTCATGCACCACCCTTAGGTCTACATGTGACAGCCACACCGGACGCTCCCTCACCACGCTCAGTTGGCCACTCACCGATCAGATGAGCTTGCCGACCAGCCATACAAGAAATGAGTCGATTACAGATAGATACAGCGACATTATGATGCAGAAGACAATGACGACGGTCGTCGAACCGACGGTTTCTTTACGGGATGGGAAGGACACCTTCTTCATTTCTCCCCGCACGTCCGTGAGAAACAATCGAATCGATTCTGTCATGCGCTTGAACATCAGATCCGCCTTCCCTACTCCCTTTTGCCCTACGCTCTCTAGACGCCTACCTGTCGCTCCTCTCGATTCCTACCGAGATCTGCCGACGACATTCATCCGCCTTCTCAGATGTCTTCATCCCGTCGCGCCTATCATGAGCACTCAGGGTCAAGCGTGCTCCCATAATCAAGACCAAATCCACCAAGTTGTCTATCCGGTCCCCCTGAACCATCATATGGTTCAGGGTACGAGCGAGCTTGGGGTGGCAGGGGCACGAGGATTTGAACCCAGACTTTCGGTTTTGGAGACCGACGTGCTGCCATTAACACTATGCCCCTACTCCGGACGTGACGCGTGACAGGTGATGCGTGACGCGAACGGAAACCAACTTTTCAAAATTATCCAAACAGTTCTTCACGCTTCACGCATGATGGATCACGTTATTTCACTTCCTTATGTGGCGTGTGCTTCCGGCAGAACTTACAGAACTTGTTTCGTTCCAACCGATCAGGATCGTTCTTCTTGTTCTTGTTGGTCGAATAGTTCCGCTGTTTGCAGAGCGTACAGGACATGTTAAAAATTTCTCGCACCTCATAATCTCCTGAAGCGTGAAACGTGAAAAGCCTTCGCTCAAACCACGCCAATCGCCTACGCTAGAATTTCCGTCACGACGCCGGAACCGACCGTCTTGCCGCCCTCGCGCACCGCGAAACGCAAACCCTGATCCATCGCGATCGGGCTGATCAACTCGGCCGTCACACTCACGTTGTCCCCCGGCATGACCATCTCCACCCCCGGATTCATCTGCATGATCCCAGTCACATCGGTCGTCCGAAAGTAGAACTGCGGCCGGTAGCCATTGAAGAATGGGGTGTGCCGCCCGCCTTCTTCTTTGGTCAGCACATAGATCTCCGCCTTGAACTTGGGGTGCGGCGTGATGCTCTTCTGCTTGGCCAACACCATTCCGCGCTCGACGTCTCCTTTCTTGGTCCCGCGCAAGAGCACACCGACGTTGTCGCCTGCCTGCCCTTCGTCAAGCACCTTGCGAAACATTTCGACGCCGGTCACGACGGTCTTCTGGGTGGGCTTCAACCCCACGATTTCGATTTCATCGCCCACTTTCACAATGCCCCGCTCACAGCGCCCAGTTACGACGGTCCCGCGCCCGCTGATGGTGAAGACGTCTTCGATGGGCATCAGGAACGGCTTGTCGATCGGTCGCTGTGGGGTCGGAATGTAGGTATCGACGGCGTCCAAAAGCTTCAGCATGGCGGGAACGCCCAAGGGACCCTGCTCCCCTTCGATCGCTTTGATGGCGCTGCCCTGGATGATCGGGGTCTTGTCGCCCGGGAAGCCATACTTGCTCAACAGCTCGCGGACTTCGAGTTCGACCAACTCCAACAGCTCTTTGTCATCGACTTTGTCGGCCTTGTTCAGAAACACGACGATGTAGGGGACGCCCACTTGACGGGCCAACAGGATGTGCTCGCGGGTCTGTGGCATAGGGCCGTCGGCAGCGCTCACGACCAGAATCGCCCCATCCATCTGGGCGGCGCCGGTAATCATGTTCTTCACATAGTCGGCATGGCCCGGGCAGTCGACGTGCGCATAGTGCCGCTTCTCGGTCTCGTACTCGACGTGGCTGATGGCGATGGTCAGGATCTTGGTGGCGTCGCGGCGGCCTTGGCTCGCGCTCGCCTTGGCCACTTCGTCGTAGCTGATGAACTTAGCCAGGCCTTTGCCCGCGCAGGTCTTGGTCAAGGCACTGGTCAACGTGGTCTTCCCGTGGTCCACGTGCCCGATCGTCCCGATGTTCACGTGCGGCTTCTTCCGCTCAAATTTCGCCTTCGCCATACGTCACTCCTTTTTCTATTAGACCTAAAGGTATTATCCCGTCGCGATCATTGGTCTAGCGCTCAGGTCGAACTAGCTCTGTTTGGAGCCCACGACGCGGATCGAACGCGTGACCTCGTCCTTACCAAGGACGTGCTCTACCAACTGAGCTACGTGGGCCTTCGTCGTTGTCATTTGTTACTCGTCAACAGTCAATCGTGACGTGAAATTTCTTACAAGCTAGGTTTCCCCTAATGAAGGGAGCTTCACGACTTCTTTTGGAGCGGGCGATGGGATTTGAACCCACGACAGCCAGCTTGGAAGGCTGGAACTCTACCACTGAGCTACGCCCGCCCTTCGTTGCTCCAGTCAACCACACCAAGGTGCTTATCCGATTCGGCTCATTCCAAGCTCAACAAGCTCGCCGGCTCAAGCAAAGCTTGGTATGGTGGGCAGGCAAGGATTCGAACCTTGGAAGACATAAGCCAGCAGATTTACAGTCTGCCCCCTTTGGCCACTTGGGTACCTGCCCGCCCAGCATTGTTCCATTTTCTTCCTTCTACCCAACAAAAAACTCAGCACAAATTCAGAACATATTCACTCGAATATCTGCTCTGCAAAGAAGAGTAAACCTCTACTTGCACAGCTCTCTCTTCAATCCAGAGGATGATCCGCTGACATGCTTGGTAGGCTAAATTTTGAAATGCTGGATTATATTGATGAAATTTTGTCATGTCAAGAGTGGAATGGGCCCTGCATAGATTTTTTGTTGTGGTTCATTCGAGACTTGGCAGGTCGATTTCTGCCTCGAGAACGGTGACAGACCTGGACGTTATTCTACTTGGCTAATAAATTTATCAGGGAAACTAAGCACTTGCTTCATCAATACCACCGCCTCCTGCCATGAAAGCTGCGACTGCTTCGCAAAAAATCTGTTTTGAGTCATTCACCACTCATCGGGATCTTCAGGAACGTAGTACCCTCGAAGCTCCCCCTCCTGAAAGGCCATCTCAAGCCGCAGCCTCCAATGCTCCGCCTGACGCTGTTGCTGCAGAATAGTGCCCCGCCCTTGTGCTGCACCTCAAGCTGATTCCAGATTGCCCACCCAATAAAGACGGCCATGTTTCGTTCAATACTTTCCACGACTCTGATTCCGACAAGTATCGCGATTCCGTTTCATCCTTCCGCTGTACAACCGGCGTGATCATGACCTCCCTATACCGACAAGCTTGCTGCTTCCGCGCAAAGCCCATCAGCCCTTTCCATACACCACCGACCTCCGCCGGTTACTCGCCAGGCGAGGCGAGATAATCCATGTGGGCATGGAACAGCTCGTGATAGAGCACTTCCAGTTCTTTGTGATTCATCTTGGTGAGCGGCGTGAGCGTCCCACCGGCAGTGTTATGAGGATCATTCGATGCTCGCCAGGATGTTATTCCGCGGCGTAGGTCGGGAGGTCAGCGAATTCAAAGTGAATAAACTCCGGGGGGCGCCTTCAAGAACGTTGTCGGCAAATAAAGCTGCTCCGACTCATCCAGAAGACGCTCCCACATCCAACCTGAGGCGGTCCCAGAATTCTCAGATTGAATGGAGGTCACTTCTACCGAAGACAGACTCCACCAACAACACAACACGAAAAATAGTCGAATCTCTAGAAAGGTCATACGGGCAGGACTTTGCGGAGTGACCGCACACACTGACGACGTACCGACGCTAGTAATAGGAATCTCGTGAAGCGCCCCCATCACCCCCCCTACCTTCCTCAACCAACGCCAGGGTATCGACGAGATCCGAGGAAACATGGTCAAGGAACCGAGAGGGCTTCGAGAGCAGCATCCCGCTCGTTTTGTCATAGACGTTAATGGGGTACGTCAAAAACAAATGCCGTTTGGCCCTGGTGACAGCTACATAGAATAGTCGCCGCTCCTCTTCCAATTCGTCATCCGTAATAAAGGAATAGACCGACGGAAACCTGCCGTCGACCACCCAAATCACAAACACACATTTCCACTCCAGCCCCTTCGCCGAATGAATCGTAGAGAGGATGAGCCGTTCATCGTCGCGATTGAGGACCTCGACATCCACCGCGCTGCCATCCGGCGGTTCCAGCGCCAGGTCGGCAAGAAATTCATCAACGCCAGGATAGCCTTCGGCAATCGTGTGGAGATGATCCAGATCTCTCGTGCGCTTGGGATAGTCGTCGTACTGCTCCTTGAGAATCGGGAGATAGTATTCGTAGATGTGATTCACCTGCTCAGCCGGCTGTCGATCATCCGATCCGGCCAGGCACTCCAGAGTGTTCGCCAGATTTTTGAGCCCTTGCCCCGAACGGCCGCTCACCCCGCGTAAGACACCAAAAGGTTGTTCAGCTTTCGCAATCGCCGCGAGCAGGTCCTGAGCCTTCTTTGGTCCCACACCCTCAACCAGCATGAGGACACGATACCAACTGACCGTATCAAGCGGATTGGCGATCACTCTCACATGCGCGAGCAAGTCCTTCACATGGGCCGTCTCGATAAACTTCACCCCGCCTCGCTTGATGAAGGGCAACCCTTTGCGGGAGAGTTCGATTTCCAGGTCAAACGAATGGAAGCTCGAGCGGAACAGGACCGCGACCTCATTGAGCGGCACCCCCTCCTCATGGAGCTCGAGAATCTTCTGCGCAATGAATCGCGACTGTGCATTTTCCCCGGCCGCTTCAACGAGAGCCGGCAGCGGCCCGTCGATCTTCTTGGTAAAGAGACGTTTCGTGTACTTCTCCGCCGCTTCATCGATAATGCAGTTCGCCAGGTTCAGGATCGGCTGCGTGCTGCGATAGTTTTCTTCCAGCTTGTAAACCGCCGCGCCGGGAAAGAGGACGGGAAACTCCATAATATTTTTGAACGTCGCCCCGCGGAACGCATAAATCGACTGGCTGTCGTCTCCGACCACCATAACGTTGTTGTGCGTCATCGCTAACTGGCGAATCACCTCGGCCTGCAAGCGATTTGTATCTTGGTACTCGTCCACAAGGATATAGCGATACTGACGAGAAATCGTCGTACAGGCTGATTCATCCAGCAAGAGCAGCTGCCGCAGCATGACCAGCAGATCATCGTAATCCAATAACTGTTTCTGACGCTTCGCCTTTTGATAGGCTTTCTGCAGCCGGCCCAAGTCCTCCAAATGGTCAGCAAAATGGCTGAACTCCTCAAGAATAATCTCGTCGAGACTTCGGAGCGTGTTTTCGCTCTTGCTCAATATCTCCATGATCGTCCCCTTACGGGGAAAGCGCTTATCTTTTTCATTGAGCCCCAGTTGCGACCGAACGAGCGCGATCAAATCTTCCGCATCGCTTCGATCCAGAATCGTGAAGCCTAGCTCCACCCCGATCGAACGGCCATAACGCCGCAGCAAGAGATTCGCCACCGAATGGAACGTCCCACCGCAGACCCCCTGGCTCCGGACTCCAATCAAATCACCAGCACGCGCCAGCATTTCCTGGGCCGACTTTCGCGTGAACGTGAGTAGAAGAATATGCGAGGGATCGACGCCTGAATTGATGAGATACGCGACACGATAGACAAGCGTACGTGTCTTGCCGCTACCAGCTCCTGCAATCACTAGTGAGGGTCCTTCACCTGCCGTCACTACCGACAATTGCTGCGGATTCAATGCCGTCACATAGTCGATAGAGAGCTTCAGGGGAACGGCCTCTTCAACCGACCGTTTGAGCACGTAGGTTTTAGTCTCTCGTTCCATAGAGATGAGAGAAGGAATTGTCGAGTAGTCCGGTCATTCAGGGGAAGTGCTGTATAACATACTCCCCTCCACCTTCTCAAAGTGCGAGGCGGCTCAGAGCGCAAGCATCATCCAGACTTTGACGATCAGCCAGACCACGAAAGCAATAGCGACTATCAAGAGCGCCGCCGTGCCGCCAATAATCCCGCCCACATAGAACCAATCTGGACGGGTCTCTCGGTCCGGCTGAGTGGCGGCCTCACGAAGCAAGGCCGCATTTCTCGCGTGACTCCTAAACCAGATCGAGAAGAGATCCCCGGCGATCGGAATCGCACCCACCGTGCCATTGATCAAAAGATTCAGACTCATGCGAGTTAGCACGATCCGTGGAACACGTAAGCGCGTCGCAAAACCAAGGATAATCGTGCCGAGCAGATTGGCAAGCGCATCACCGATCCCAGGAATGAGTCCGAGCAAAGGATCCAGCCCAAGATACAACGACGTGCCAGGAATCCTGACCGCTGTATCCAACACCTTAGCCAGTATGTCCGCCGACTCTATCAGGTGCTCACGCACATCATCACGCGGCAACACATCTACCGGCGGTTTCGATTCTCTATCGCGAGCCGAACTAGACCCTGCATGGGACTCCATCGGATCTCCAGACATTCAACAGATGGCTCAAGAGGACAGTATAACGGGAGTACCCGCAGAAAGCATGTGACAGGAAAACGGATGGATGCGACTCTACCTTTTACTGGCAGGACAATATGTGGTGTTGAGGTGGGAAGGATCTGAAATTTCAGGTCAGCTACTAGAGCACACCCATAGATTCAGAATGAAAGGGAAATGCCATGGGCCTACGGCGCAGCAGTCAATGCATGATTGCAAGACCTGAGGTGGCCCCGGAATAACGGAAACCTCAACCTGACCCCATTTCTCGACAAGCAGCACGACATCATCGACGGCATGCCGAGCTTGATTGTTTCGTGGCTCTATGCCTATTAGACCTTAAATTGAGTACGCGAAGTCCTGGGATCGGAGGGTCATGCTGAAGAGCGGGGTTGATCTTCATCAGGCCGTGTTCAACAAGCTTGCCGAGTGCCCCAAAGGGCGCGTGCTGGATGTGGGGTCGGGAATGGGAGAGCTGGCGAGGAAACTGGTTTCGATCGGGCATCAGGCGGCTGCGTGCGATTGCTTGCCAGAATCTGAATGGAGGCATGGCGGAACGGTCGGTTACACCCGGTGTGATCTTACCACCGGACTGCCTTATCCGGATGAGAGCTTCGATTACATTGTCTGCCTTGAGGTGATTGAGCATGTGGATAACCCCATGGCACTCTGCCTCGAGATCGGGCGAGTTCTTCGCAAGGGAGGCCGGCTCTATATGTCCACCCCCAATATTCTCAACATGAGGAGCCGCGTCAAATTTCTCCTGGATGGGAGCTTCCTGTTTTTCAATTTCCCTCCGATCGAATGGGAACGAAAAGAGGGCAGGCCCAGCGTCCACGTTCACCCGATCCGGTTTCATGAATTGGAATATTATCTGCACAAAGCCGGTTTGGAAGTCGCCTCAGCGTTCACCAATCTGCGCTCGTATAGTTGGCGTCTGTTCCCTCCCTTGGAATGGCTAATCCGTCTCTATGCCCGTCACATGACGAAGCGGTCGCACAGGCCCGACAGGATCGCTCTAGACCGGATCTATGCCCGTATATTGACGAACGATCTGCTGTTTGGAACGCATCTTATTGTCGACGCTCGGCACGCCGATCGTTCGACTTCGCCAAGGAGTCAGTCGTGAAAGTCAGTGGTGTTATGTTCTGCCGGAATGCCGTGAAGTATGAGTGGAAGAAAACGGTGTCAGCAACTGTCTTGACTGTCCAGCGTGCTAACCCGAGGCCATCCGCCATGGCCTCCCACTCTTCAGCATCGCGTTGAGAATCGTGAGCAACTTTCGCGTGCACGCCGTCAACGCCAGTTTCTTTCCCTTCCCCTCCCGACAAAGCAAAAATCAGGGCTACCTCAGGTCTTGCAATCGCACATTTCTCATTCGCGCCCGTTATCGTGCCAAAACTTTCTGTTTCGACTGACGAGCATCGCGTAACCCTATCAAGCTCTGCTCACTTTGAGATGCAACTAGGGGAACCCACCTCGATCTTCAGATTCACCGAGTGAATGATCTCAGGAGAATAGTACTCGTGGGTGTGGCACGGTAAACCATTGATGAAACCACCCCCTGGATCGCCGAAAGCTTCTCCATTATAATCACCCCACTTAACAGGAGTACCTATGGGAACCACCAACAAAGAATACCAATCGCAACTTCGCCAGCTCGCCGAACTTATGCTCACCGTGTCGGGTGAATCCGTCACGATGATGAAGCGCCACGCGCCCGATCAGGCTCTGAAACTGATGCGCCAAGACGAATGGTGCATCTATTTAGAATTTCTCAAAGTCATGTTCAATCTGACCGACCGGCTCTCCGCCTTGCACATCCCAATCAAAGACCAGCTGGAGTTCATGAACGGGCTCGAAGATACGGTGACGGTGCAACTGAAAAGCGTGCTGGAGCCGGCGTTCGGCAACAACGCTGATCAAATGGAAATCATGCTGACGATCGGCGCCGCCGTGGAGGAAAGCCGCCAAACCTATGAAAAATATAAATTCCTCATCACGGAAGACTCGAAGACCAAGAATGAAATGTTCCGAGATTTTGCCGAGCGAGTGGCGGAACTCCTCGGCGCGCCCAGCAACGCCCAGCTCAGCTCGGCGGCGACGCTCTGCGCCGGCGCTATCGTGCCGGCCATCAACGCCGTGCTTCAAGGACAGACGCCGCCTGCGCCCGCAGCCGTATCGAAAACCACGGCCTCGCCCACAGACGACGGGAACGAAAAGAAGAGAGCCACGGGCCAGGAGATCAAGCTAGTCAGCCTGCTGTCGAGCGTGTCGGAAGAAGTAGTGGAGACACGGTGGGGTCTCCATCCGCGATTCCGCGACGATCTGACGCCGACCGAACTGCAGCAACTCAACAAACTCTTGAACCGAGTTGCAAAAATCCTTGGCGAACGCTATGCAACCGTGGCATTCTCCAAAGAGTGGGCCTCGTGGCATAAGGCGGGACACGCCTGACCCGGATCAGGGAAACGGTGATCTCGCCCCTCGCTGTCCCACACCCAATTCGCAACTATCATCAAAGGAGTTTGCGTGGATACCCCGGACTCGTTGAACGGTTCGCCCGGCCATCTTCCTCAGAACCTCAGCCGCCTTTCGGAGCTTGCTGAGAATCTCTGGTGGAGTTGGACCCCGAAAGCGCGCCAATTGTTCGAAACGATTGATCCGACGCTATGGTTTCTCACACACCATAACCCAGTCAAACTCCTTGCCGTCGTGACGCCGGATCGACTAGCGCGGCTGGCTGAGAACCCCTCGTCCCTCCGGCAGTACTCGGCGGTGTTCTGGCTGTTCGACGAGTATCGCGCCAACCATACGAACTGGTTCGGCACCCAACATGCCGACATGACGAAGACCACCATCGCCTACTTTTCCGCTGAGTTCGGCTTGCATACGTCCATCCCCATCTATAGTGATGGCCTCGGCATCTTGGCCGGATACCATTTGCAAAGAGGCCAGCGATTTAGGCGTGCCGCTCGTAGGCATCGGGTTCATGTATCCGCAAGGGTACTTCCGCCAGCGCATTACTCAGGAAGGGTGGCAGGAAGCGACGTACGCACCATTCAATCGTGAGGACTCCCCCATTCACCCGGCACAGACCCCATCCGGGGAACCCTGTCGATTTACAGTTGATATAGGCGACCGACATGTCACCGCCATCGTCTGGAGGGTGCTGGTGGGACGTGTGCCGATCTTTTTCATCGATACGGACGTTCCGGAAAACAGCCCTGAGAATCGAGCCCTCTCCGCCCGCCTCTACGGAGGCGATCAGGAAATGCGTCTCTGTCAGGAAATCTTGCTAGGCATCGGCGGCGTGCGCATGCTGCATGCGCTGGGAATCGAGCCGTCTGTCTAGCATGCGAACGAAGGCCACTCAGCATTTCTCACGTTGGAGCGCGTGCGCGAGCTGATCCAAAAGTGTTCCTCGCACGCCGAAGCCATCGATATCGTCCGCCAAAGTACGGTCTTCACGACGCACACCCAGGTCCCAGCCGGCCACGACGTGTTCCCCCATCATCTGATTGATCGGTACTTTGCCGGCTATTGGGAGCAACTCGGCCTCTCACGCGAGGAGTTTCTCCGTCTCGGCGAGACACCGGAATCACGCGGGCAGGGCTTTAACATGACTGCGCTCGTGATGCGCCTGTCGGCCCACGTAAATGGCGTCAGCCACGAACATGGTCACGTCACCCGCGAGATGTGGCAGCACTTTTGGCCTGGCTTGCCGACTGACCAGATCCCGATTCGCAACGTGACGAACGGCATCCATGCACCGACCTGGGTCTCTCCGGAGCTCCATAACCTGTACAGTAAATCACTCAGCCCGACATGGACCAACACCTGCGATGATCCTGCCATGTGGCAGCGTGTGGTGGATATCCCTGACCACGAACTGTGGGCCGTCCGACAAAAGCTGAAACGGAAGCTGATGAGTTTCATCCGTGAACGAGCCCGCAACGGATGGATGCATGGTCATCTCCAGCCGTCGCAAGTCCTGACAAGCGGCACGCTCCTCGATCCCGAAGCTTTGACGATCGGATTCGCCCGACGATTCGCCACCTACAAGCGGGCAACTCTCCTCTTCCAAGATCTCGAGCGGTTGAAGCGACTCCTCCAGAACAGATGGAGGCCGGTCCAATTGATTTTTGCCGGCAAGGCACATCCAGCCGATGAACCAAGGCGCTACTTTATTCACGAGGTCCTGAACTTTTGCCAAGATCATAAGCTGGGCGGCCACGTGGCCTTCCTCGAAAACTACGAAATGCATATGGCGAAGTATCTCGTCCAAGGCGTCGACATCTGGCTCAACACACCCCGCTTCCCCCTGGAAGCCAGCGGAACGAGCGGGATGAAAGCCGCCTTAAATGGCGTGCTGAACCTGAGCGTCCTCGATGGTTGGTGGGTCGAGGGTTACAACGGTGCCAATGGGTGGAGCATTCAACCCTTAGCTGAGCAGGCCGACGCGCAAACCCAAGACCATCACGATGTGGAGCAGCTCTATCACCTGTTGGAACAGGAAGCCGTGCCGCTTTTTTACCAACGCGATCGAGATGGCATTCCCCGCGGCTGGCTCCAAATGGTCAAGGAGTGTATCCGCACCATCGCACCACAATTCTGCACCAAGCACATGGTGAAAGACTATGTGGGAATGATGTACAACCCTGCCACCGTGCGCTCCCCTCGCCATGGTAACTTGGTCCAACGCTCATAATCGGCTCAGCGCACGACCCCTGGTTTACCATCTAACGTGCGCCTGTTTCCTGATTTGCGCCGCCATCGTGTGTCTCGGATTGACCAACTCTGCCGATTCCACCACGGAAACGCCTTCCTCCGTAGAATCGAAAGCTGCGGGACTCTTCAAGGCTGGTGATTACGTAGCCGTAACAACCCTCTTTCAAGTATTGCCTCCTGAAGCGATCCCATCAAAAAATTCATAAGCCTCTCGCTATTGAGTTACGTCCGACTCGGACGGGCGGACGAAGCACTCGCTCTCTATACATGCCTGAAACCGTCCGGACAAACCCACGGCGCCATGCTCCTTCGCCCGCTGGCCCTCAGTGTGATCACCAGCCATATCCACGATCAAAAGAATCATGTCCGCATTGCTGCCTACACGGTTTTAGCGGAACAGAGCCTGCGGGAAACGTCAGCGATTTTGGAAGATGGCCTACTGGATTCCGCTGTCCTCGTGCGGGCGCGTGACGCGGAAGCCATCGGAAAATCCGGACTGGCTACGAAATCCGGCGCGCTATGGCAAGCGTTGGGGGACGCGGCGTCTACAGTCCGTATCGCCGCCATGAACGTGCTCGGAGAGGCGAAGGTCACCGACCTCAAACAGCGGTTCATCGAAATCGGTCGAACCGAAGAAGGGCCTGAAGCGATTTTCGCCTACGCGGGCCTCTATAAGATGGGCCAATCTGATATGCTGGTCGACATTACCAACGCCGCAACGCTTCCGGACACGGAAGTGCGCATGGTGGCGCTCGTTCTGCTCGGCCGTTTGAATCGCCCGGCAAACCTAGCAGTTCTCACCCAAGCAGTGTATGATTCCAACCTGTCGGTGGGTGCATTCGCTGCGGACGCGTTGGGAGAATTCTGATCTCCCGGTGGGGTGGCCCCCCCCTGACGCATGCAGTCGGAGATGAGAGAGCCATGGTTCGTGGCCTCGCAGCCAGAAACGTGGGGCAGCTTGAAGTCAAGGACAATCGCCCATTGTTGCAAGCCTTGACCAGAGACCCTTGCTTCCAAGTCCGTGCCAGTGCTGCGGAAGGGCTGCTTCGCTTGGGAGATACTTCGGCGATTCTTCTCGCGGTCGATCTCGTGCGACACCCTGACCCTTCCATTCGTGGCGCCGCGGCTCAAACGCTGAGCGGTACGTCAGAGAAACAAGCCTTGTCTATTCTGCAAACGCTTCTCCTGGATCAACAGCCGCTACCCAGCCTGATGACCGCAAAGTCATTGGGAAAGCACTCAGGTGCCGCTGTGCCTTCACTGGTGAAGGGTCTACAAGATTTTGACGAAGCCGTCCGTAATGCCGTGGCAGGCAGTTTGTTGCAACAGTTGGCTCGATCGAATCCACCACAACGCCGTCACTAACCGCAAGGATTGAGATGCTCAAATTCATCTGCGTGGTACTTCTGGTTATTGTCGCATTCGGCTCGGGCTACCATTTCCAACAACGGCCCGTCGGCACGCTACAACAGACCGTGTCCGACCTACAGCAGTCGTTAAGAGACCTGTCCCGAACTGCCTTGGATGCGACGTTGGGGATTGAGGGCGATCTCCGCCGACGCCAGGGGCTCGTCGATGCGAAATCGCGGTTGGTGCAGGCCAAGGCACATGTCTTCGATCGCAATTTCGGCGACGCGGCGAAAGAATTAGACGAAGCGACCGAGGCCCTAGAGGCAGCGACCAAAGGGGCCAAGTCAGACGACTCGACCAACGCCGTGCGGGATTTGGCTGGTTCACTTCGGGAGGTTCGTCTGGAGATCGCGATGGGGAATTCAGTGCCGCTGAAGAAACTGGACAAGCTTCAACACCAGATGGATCAGTTACTCAACAAGTAGCTCACGCGTTGGCCGACTGCGCAACCGGCTGCTGCTTCCAATTCGCTAGAATTCGCTCCACTCTCATCTTCACAACCATGTCGGGATCGTTGAGCAACGGCTTGATGGCCTCGCGTCCCCACTCGTCACCGATCGATTCCAATGCCGCCGCTGCCGTCAACCTCGTAAACCAATCATTATCACAAAGCATCTCGATGAGCGGACCGACCGCTTCTCGATTCTTGATCCAGCCAAGGCTCAGCACCGCGCTCTTGCGGACGTTTTCGTCTTTGTGCTTGAGAGCCTCAATCAACTTCAGCACAGCCGGCTTGCCGAGTTCAACCAACGCATTGATGGCGTCATTTTTGAACTCATCGTTCCGAAGCTGGTGCATCAAGGGATCGAGTACCCGTTCATCGCGAATCTTGCCGAGCGCCAAAATGACGTACTTACGCACGTCCCAGTCGCGCAACAGCTTGAGGAGCGTCTCGACGGCAAGAGAGCCCACATGCCCCATTGCCTCAATCGCCACTTCCCGAACCTGCCAGTCACCATCTCGCAAGGCTCGCGCCAATGGCTCCACGCACCGCTCATCACACATCTCGCCGAGCGTGATGACGGCCTCGCGGCGGACCACCCAGTCCGGATCGTTGAGCAGATCGATCTGAATATCGATCTCGTCCTTGACCTGTTCCTCTTCGAGCACCACCGCATCCTGCGCGCCGGCAGCGGCCGCATCGTGTATCAACGAATCTGCCATCACCAGGTCGGGCGCTACCTTGTCTTTCAGATCATCACTGGCCAGCTGGGCGATTGGGAAAGTTTCCTGAGGCTGGTCCTTCTGTGCCTGTCCCATATACCTCCTACTGGTACAAACGTGGGGTGATTGCCTGACAATTACGCTGACGCCGGTGCCGCTGCCTCACTTTTGCTTCCGGCTGCGTTTTTCTTACACACTGCGAGCGCACGCCGCTTGCGCTGTTCCCGCTTCAGTCGCTTCTGAAGCGCTCGCAGTGCGGTATCCCCTTCTGGATTGCTAAGCCCGGCGCGCTTCGCCGAGACTTTTTTCTTCAATCGAACCTCTTCCGACTCCACTGCGGTTTTCTTTGCCATGCGATCTCGCCCCTTCTCCGATTTTCTATTGGAGGATCCAACCCGTGAGCTCAGACGGGGCAGTTTAGATGAGAGATTCCTGTACTGTCAATCAAGGGACTGGGGATACTGAATCGAACTACGAAAGCACGAGGGCCGCATGATCCCGATGGGCTGGATCGGCGGAGAGGATTGACGGTGCCCACCTCCAGCGACGCTGGACGAGGACATCATTGGGTGGAAGTCGATGTACAGAAGTCATAGTGGGATCTTGACAGTCCAGGCTCGGCGTTGGGAAAGACGCCAAGGCGTGTTCGTCCAGTCGGCGGACTGCCAGGAGGGGCGGAGTCGACGGAGTGGTTTCCTCCGCCGCCAGGATAAAGTCCGGCCGGTGGTCTCCAATCACCTCAAGCTGAATAACTGAGACCCCTCTATCCACCATCCCTAACTGGGCCGCTGCCGCATAGGAAAGATCAAGAATTCTTCCATTAATATACGGCCCTCGATCATTAATCCGCACCCGGACATGCTTCCCGTTCACTAAGTTGACCACCCGAACCATGCTCCCGAGCGGCAGGGTCCGGTGGGCCGCCGTCAACGCGTCCATGTTGAAGACTTCCCCATTGGCTGCCAACTTTCCGTGGAACTGCGCTCCATACCAGGACGCGACCCCCCGGTCCTTGATCCCCACATCCAGCCCGCTCTCACCTTTGGGAATCCATGAACAGTCCCCCAACGAGAAGCATAGGACGACCGCGAGAGCCTCATAGGACGACCTCTGACTTTGCCGAGTATGTGTGCTCATCCTGCTTATCGCCTCCCCTGGATATCTAGGAGTGAACGTACGATCCAGAGTATGAAAGGCTCGAGACTTCAACAATACCGACTGAGTACCCCTCTCCCCTACTTCTGTATGGAGGAACTACGCACCGTTTCTGGAGAAGAAAGAGTAAAACACGGACGGCAAAGACTACATTCGATGCAAGCGGTGACGCTATGTATAGTAGGAGAAGGGAACCTGAATCAAGCCCTCAGGGCCACCAGACGGGTCGCTGAGGAGGTATACGGGACGAAAAATGGACGTTGATGCACGGTTCATCAACCCCGAAACGGCGGTAACACCTGGCGTTGCGTCTCACTCAGAACCATACTATCATAATCGCAGCGCAGGCCCATCAAACTTGATTTGGCTCACGAACTTCTGGAAATTCATTTCCATGACTTCGCTCAGGATATCTTCGGCATCCTCCGGCCCATACTAAAACACCGAAGAAATCCCAGTGTGACTGATCGTATCGGTAATGGAGCTGCCGTCGCTCAGGTTCTTTGCCTGTACCACAATCTTGTTCTTTGCCGCAATATCCGTGGAGCCGATCGCCCCATGAGCATCGGCAAAGGCTTCCAAGATCTTGATGGAAATCGCAACATCCCCTCCGGTCATCCCGGCTCCCGACGGCACATACTGCGCACGCCATCCTTTCCGAGCAAGATACTCAGTGAGCGCCTTGGCAGTGACTTCTCCAATCATGCCGTTCTTCAGTGTAACGGCTCGGTCGTGCCTCACAATGATTAATGCACCCCGAGCTTCGTTCGGTCAAAGCGATCATCCTCGAAGGAAGTCACCAGCACGTTGACCATACCTGATGATGAAACAGCCGTTTTCTCGTTCGACGATTTCAATGCTGGCGCAATCGGCACCGCCTCACCTTGTCCCGCACAGCCAAAGCCCACCACCAATGCACCCAGCAGCATCACGCTGACATCGATATTCTTCACAGATCCTCCCATTACAGAGGCGATGTTCACTGTTCACAAACATGCAGGGCATTGCGATTGAAACGTCGGGACGAAAATCTATTAGTTCAGGCCCATCCTGTAAAACCAGACCCCATCGTATTGACTGCCTCAAACGGACTGAGTAAGATCGGCCCCGTTTATGGGATGCATGTGCTTTCAAGAGACATACCGTCACATCCCCCACAGTTGATCGCCCCAACATCATCACATCCATGATCAACGCTCAGAACATTACCAAGCGGTATGGACACCATACGGCCATCGATCGGGTCACCTTCTCAGTGGCCAAGGGAGAAGTGTTGGCGTTCCTCGGCCCAAACGGCGCCGGGAAAACGACAACGATGCGGATCCTGACTTGCTTCATGCCCGCATCGGAAGGAACCGCCCGTGTCGACGGATTTGACTGCGCCGATCAACCACTCGAAGTGAAACGCCGTATCGGCTATCTACCCGAAACTCCGCCGGTCTATCAAGAACTGACGGTGATGGAATATTTAACGTTCGTCGGTCGGCTGCGCGGGATGGTGGGGCACGACCTGACTTCGGCATTGGATCAATCGATCGGGCGGCTTGAGTTAGGTTTAGTCCGTCATCGACTGATCGGCAACCTCTCTCGCGGCTATCGCCAGCGCGTGGGACTCGCGCAAGCCCTGCTGCACGACCCGCCCGTGCTGATCTTGGACGAACCCACGGCGGGTCTTGACCCAAAACAGATCATTGAAATTAGAGAACTCATCAAGAGCCTGGCCGGTTCGCACACAGTAATTCTCAGTACCCACATTCTTCCGGAAGCGACCGCCGTCTGCCAGCGGGTTGTCATCATCAGTGGGGGACGTATCGTCGCGGAAGACACACCGGAACAATTGTCGGCTCGGCTCCGACAGTCGGAAAAGATTTCGGTCACGCTAAAAACTTCCCCGGCGGATTGCGAAGCGAAACTTCGCGCCCTTCCTGGAATCCTTAACATCTTCCCGGGCCAGACCGCCGGGAATATCCTCATCGAATGCGCACTGGGCTGCGACCTGCGCGATGAAATCGCCCGCATCGTGGTGTCTAATCACTGGGGACTGCTTGAGCTGCACACCATCGCGATGACGCTGGAAGATGTTTTCCTCCAACTCACGCGCCACGAAGAAGGCCTCTCACAAACGGCGGAAGCCATAGCCGACACGACTTCCGATGGAACTGTCGCCACACAAGAGACCGACTCATGACCCCGGTACAGGCCATAATCGCCAAGGAACTCCACGGCTATTTCGTGTCCCCGATTGTCTACGTGGTCGGCTCGGTGTTTCTGCTCATCTTTGGATTTCTCTCGTACCTCTATATCGTGTTCGCCAGCGCGCAGGCCATCCAGCTGATGCAGATACAGGGGGGTATGGCACAGATCAACTTGAACGATCTGGTATTTCGAAACTTGTTCGCCAGCATGCGCTTCGTCATGCTTATGATCCTGCCCATCCTGACCATGCGGTTGTTTGCCGAAGAGCGGAAATTGCATACGTTCGAGTTCTTGATGACCTCGCCCATCGGAATCAATGAAATTGTTGCGGGCAAATTCATAAGCGTGCTTCTGGTCTTTCTGGGCCTATTGGGCTTGACCGCGCTGGTCCCAACTGTTTTGATGCTCTTCAACGACTTCGATTGGAATCCTGTCCTGACCGGCTATTTGGGGATGGCACTCCTCGGCGCCTTGTTTCTCTCCGTCGGCATGTTTGCCTCAGCTCTGACGGAAAATCAGATTATCGCCGCTTTTGTCAGTTTAGGCATCCTCCTCACACTCTGGCTGATCTCCGGATTGGGCGGCCTCCTCGGAGACACCACGGCAGGACACGTGATCTCCTACGTGTCGTTCATGGAGCACTATGATCGGCTTGTCCGCGGCCTGATCGACACGAGTGACCTGGTCTATTTTGGAAGCAGTCTCATGCTCATGTTGTTTCTCACCCACCAGGTGGTGGAATCGGTGCGTTGGAAATGAGCCTCAAAAGCTTTCCCCTTGGCATTCTTGGGACCGTACTCGCCGTAGGTGGCATGATTGCTTATAGCCTGCGACCGGATCTGCTTTGGGCTGTCACAATTACGGAAGGCCTGGCGCTGGTCTGCTTGATTCTGTTTTTCGTCCTCCATTTCGAATCGATCAAAACCTTCTCTGGGCAGCGCTCAACCAGAATGGGGGTGAACAGCCTCCTGATGGTGCTGCTCTTCTCCGTCATCCTGGTCATTGTGAACTTCCTGGCGGCCCGGCATTCCATACGATGGGACCTCTCTGAAAATCAGAACTTCACGCTCGCGCCCCAAACCTATCGCGTCCTTCGCACGCTGCCCCACAACGTCAAGATCACGGTCTTCACGAGAGAAAAAGATGCCAGCTATCAATCGTACAAGGAGCGGCTGGATAACTATCGGCAAGCATCAACCAAACTCTCGGTTGAATTCATCGACCCCGAGAAACAGCCGAGGATCGCCCAAAACTACGGGATCTTCAGAACGGACACCGCGATTTTTGAGAGCAACGGGCAAACGATCCGGGTGACATCGCCCTCGGAAGTGGAACTGACAGGGGCCTTGCTCCGCATTTCCAAAGACGCCAAGAAACGCATTGTCTTTGTCGAGGGCCATAGCGAGCGGAGCCTGGAGGACAAAGAACGCAACGGACTTTCCATCGCCAAAGAAGCTCTGATCAATCAAGGCTATGATGTCGATACCGTTTCACTCCTCCAAGAGACTACTGTTCCGAGCAACATCACCGTGTTGGTCCTCGCCGGCCCACGCCGCACCGTCACCAAGGATGAGCAGGATCGCATCCAGACCTATATCGAGAAGGGCGGCCATCTCCTGGTCCTGGTCGATCCCGATACCAAAACTGGACTGGAGTCATTGCTCACTCACTGGGGACTTGGCCTGGGGCCCGGCGTCTTAGTCGATCTGCAAGATCGACTTGCCCAAGGAGACCTCACCTCGCTTCTGGTCCGGACATTTACCAAACACGAGATCACCCAAGATCTGACCTCCACTGTCCTCTTTTCCCTCTCGCGCCACATTACATTTGACAAGCAGCTCGGAAAGGAGTGGGAGTACGTACCGCTGGCCAAGACCTCGGCCAACAGCTGGGCAGAAACGAACCTACAAGGCCGCGTCGTGAGCCTTAACGATAAGGAAGATGTTAAGGGCCCGCTCACGATGGCAGCGGCATTGGCACCGAAGAAAGCACCGGAGGAGGGCAAGCCCCGTCCGGCCATCGTGGTCATCGGCAACTCCACTTTCGCCACCAATGCCTATTTCAATTTTCCGGGCAACAGCGACTTTTTTCTCCACACCACCGCATGGCTGGCCGAAGAACGCGACCTGATTTCCATCGCACCAAAAGAGCCGGCCCTGCGGCCTTTCACACCAAACCCGATACAGGAACGGGCGCTTCTCTATATTCAGGTCATCTTTCTCCCGCTCATGACGTTTCTCACCGGCATGATGGTGTGGAGAAAGCGCCGACGCCTATAGTTTATTTATGCGCTACTGGCCCTCACTCCTCATGTTCGTAATTCTGGCGGGACTGGGTGGCTATCTCTATTTCGTGGAGATCCCCACCAAACAACGCGAAGACGAGCAAAGGCGAGACCAACAACAATTGCTCCCCTTCCCTGAAATCGCCATCACCGGATTGACTGTCACGACAGCTCAAGGCCCCGTCGAGCTCAAGCTCTCGGAACGAGGGAGGTGGACCATCGCGACCCCGCTGCAAACGGACGCCGACTCCCGCGAAGTCCAGACACTCATTCGAGCCCTTGTGACAGGAACTGTAACCCGAACGGTCAAAGAAAAGGCCACCGCCCTCGCGCCATTTGGACTTGAGCAGCCTGTGACCACCATCACCGTAATCGCCGGAACACAGCAGGAAACCATTTCAATTGGCGACAGCGGCCCCCTCTCCTATACGCTTTATGTGCTCCGTGGATCGGATCGCAAGGTACTGCTGACCAACCTGGCCCCCAAGGATTTCGTCAACAAATCGTTGCTGACGTTCCGACGAAAAGAACTCTTGCGATTCGTGCAAAACGACATCGAACGTGTGCATCTCACGTATCCCACTACGGAAATTGTGCTCCACAATATGGCGAAGGACAAGCCGAAGCCGGTCTGGAAAATCCACTACCCTCTCGAAGCTGAAGCCGATCAAATCGAAGTTCGCTCGTTGATTTTTCGGTTGGAGGGTCTCAAGGCGCTCGGCATGATTGATCCAGGCCCTGCGAGGGATGCTGTCGCCAGAACTCTGACCACCCCGAAAGTGAAGGTGACCCTGCACACCGCAGTCGGCGACCAGGTGGTAAAGCTCTATCAATCAGATCCGCAGAGCGGCGAGGCTTTCGCGGAAACTACACCCGATGCTCCACTCTATCGTGTAAGCCCCACGACGATCAAGGACCTCACAAAGGAGCTCTTTACCCTTCAAGACAAACGATTGCTCGGAGTCGACTATACTGACATCGCCATGCTCTCCGTCAATGCACGCGATAAGCAGTATGCCCTTATCAATCAGATCGGAGAATGGGTCTTGGAAGACCAGCCCACGGAGAAGCTCAGCCAAGAAGCTGCGGTTCTCTTTGTGAGCCGAGTCGCGAATCTCCCAGCGGAGGAGCGCGTCATCAAACAATCGACTCCGTTGGCGCCCTATGGACTGCTGGCTCCACACGCTGAATTTATTGCCACCGACAAAGACGGGAAAATCGCGGGAAAGCTCACCCTCGGGAACCACGTGGGCAACTTGGTCTACGCCACAGGCGCGCGCCTACAAGGAGTGTATCAGGCGCGCCCCGATCTCCTCACGCAGATTCCCTCGAAGGCCGACCTCATCGCCAAATCACAAGACAAAGCGAGTTCCAGCCGCTAATGTCCTCTTAGCTTGCTCCCACCGCTTTCCCAGACATTTTGGAGCCCTTTCAGTATCGTAGCCTTCACACCCTCGTAGCTCAGTTGGATAGAGCAGCAATTGCCTAAACTGGCTGACGAACAAGAACCCTTTGCGATTTTCAATGGTTACAATGGGTTTTTTTCTTTGTTGCTTTGTGTAAGGTGGCGAGGGGATGGAATCGAGGCCCTCACGGGCACAACGGCGGGCACAATCCCAATCAGGAAAAAGACCAATGGAAGAGGTTACGCTAATCGAGGTTGTGTATGATGAAAGACTCTCGCTCTGCTCGATGGGAGTCTGATCCTCCTCCGATTTTAAAGCCACCCTAAAAATAAGAGGGAGAATCGTGTCCTTTGGTTACGTTTCGCCCTAATTACTTCCTTAATTACGGAAAGTTTCCTTAAATTTTGTCACGAATCAACTGACTAATGTTTTGGGTCTAGCTCGATCAGTCCCTTTCGTATGGCTAGGATGGCTGCCTGCGTACGGTCATAAACTTGGAGCTTGTGAAAAATGTTTCGGACGTGATTCTTCACGGTCTTCTCGCTCAAGTCGAGATTATTGGCAATTTCTTTGTTAGTTTTGCCATCGGCGACCAATCGCAAGACGGTGATCTCTCGTTCTGTCAGATCATGCTCGGCCCACGCTGTCTTCTTGCCTTTCTTTTGAGCCATCAATGAAAACTCCGCCAAAATTTTGCTGGCGACGGAAGGGTGGATTAACGATTCACCACGATAGATTGCCCGGATGGCAGCGACAATCTGGGAAGATTCAGAATCCTTTAGTAAGTAGCCAGTGGCTCCGGCTCGGACCAGATCAAAGATGTATTGTTGTTCCTCGTACATGGTCAGCGCGACAATCCCAATGTGCGGGAACTCACGTTTAATTTGCCTCGTGGCTTCAACTCCACCCATCCGTGGCATACTCACATCCATCAAAATAACGTCCGGGAGGAGAACGCGGGCCTTTTCCACCGCTTCCATGCCGTCTTGCGCTTCGCCCATGACATGAATATCTTCTTTGGTCTTGAGAATAGCAGCTAGGCCCTCTCGGACTACTCGGTGATCGTCGGCGATCAGGACCTTAATTTTCTCCATTGCTCTCAGCCTCCTTATTAACCAGTGGCACTTCGACGATAATCTTTGTGCCTTGTCCCTTTTTGGATTCGATGCGTCCTTCCCCACCGACCAACCGGGCTCGTTCCAAAATTCCTCTTATCCCAAAGTGATCCCATTTTTCAGGATCGCGCATGATGGATTCCATGTTGAAGCCGACACCGTTGTCGGTGATGGTGACTTGCAATATCTCGGGATTAATCTTCAGTTGGATTAACACCCGATCGGCCTGCGCATGTTTTTGAACGTTACTCAAGGCTTCCTGGATGATTCGGAACAAGAAGATCTTTGTCCGAGGAAAGAGAACCTGTTCATCACCAGTCATAGAAAACTTGGCGATAATATGGGACTGGGTCTCGTATGACGTGAGATAGTTCGTCAGGGCGGGAATCAATTCCATCTTGTCGTAGTGGAGCGGGCGCAGATTGAAGATCACTTGGCGGGCTTCCTGAATGGCCAGTTTTAGTTGAGCCTTGCTCTCCTTAATAGTGGCAAGACTGGCTTTCGGATTTTTCCGAAGGAATTGTTGGCAGAGATCGAGCTTGAAATTGACACCCGCCAAGATTTGCACGAGTCCGTCGTGGATCTCGCACGCGATCCTGGTTCGTTCTTCAGTCACCGCTGTGCCAGTCTCCTTCACGTATAACCGATAGAGGGATTGATACTTGTTCAGCGTTTTTTCAATCTCGGCGGTGGCTCGGATGCGCGCCTCAATCAATTCCCACATGAATTTGGCGCTGGCTCCGCCGATGATCGTCACGCCCATCCGATGAAAGTCTTGGAGGAATTGCCAGACCTCTGAATTTCCAGACACATCTATAATTAAGTCGACCCGTTCCATCGCCAAGAGCTGTTGATAGTCGCAAGTCACCGGAATCCGCAGTCGTTTCGCGAGGCTCAATCCGGGCGCCTGTGGATCGATCTCCGCGACTCCTATAATTTGCACGAGAGGATCATTCGCAAAGATTTCCATCAGCGCGGTGCCTCCACGGCCAGCGCCAATGATGGCGACGTTGGTCACCCCAGGGCTCGACACCTTCCGGCGGACTCGCTGGGATTGCAGCTTGGTCATTGCCCTGGAACTCCGTGCGCGCTAATCGTCGGTGTGAGCGATCGATGAATGTCGAGTCAGTCAGGATTGCTCGAAGAAGAAACGGCGAAAACAGAAGAAGGGCTCTGGGAGTCCGATCTCAAGGTTCGCGGCGTTGTTGAGCCAGAGATTTCAGCTCATCCATGAACTGGTCAATGTCCTTGAACTCTCGATATACGGACGCAAACCGTACATAGGCAACCTGGTCCAATTGGTGCAACTCCTTCATGACTTCTTCACCCATAATTCGACTTTTGATCTCACTTTCGCCCATCTCCTGGATCCGCTTTTCAATCCGGTCGGTCACAGCTTCGATGGTTGCCGTGCTGATCGGTCGTTTCTCACAGGCTTTTTTCATCCCGGAGAGAATCTTGTTCCGGTCGAACGACTCGCGACGGTTATCTTTCTTGACGACGACCGGGAGAATCTCATCGACGCGTTCGTACGTGGTATAGCGACGTTTGCAACCGAGACACTCGCGCCGGCGGCGGATGACCTCCCCTTCCTTGGCCATGCGGGAGTCGACCACCTTATCTTCGAGTTCATCACAGAACGGACATTTCACAGGTGGCGACCCTGCCCTCTTAGATGTGGGCTTGTCAGTAGGAGTAGAAGATGGGGAATCTGTCGCACAAGGCTTTGGCTTGAGCGCGAACCTTTTCCAGCACCGCCGGATCTTGTCGGTGCTGCAGGACACGATCTATCAGATCCACGATTTGTTTCATTTCTGGTTCTCGCATCCCTCGCGTGGACACTATCGGGGTTCCCAATCGAATGCCACTGGCGACCGCCGGCGGTTTTTCGTCGTACGGGACGGCGTTCTTATTCACAATAATTCCAGCGGCATCAAGGGCGGCATCAGCCTCCCTACCGGTGATCCCTTTATTGGTGAGGTTCACAAGCATGAGGTGGGTATCGGTCCCACCTGAGACGATCTTGTAGCCGAGGTCGATAAGTCCCTGAGCCAACGCCTTCGCATTGGCGATCACTTGCTGCTGGTAGCGCTTAAATGCCGGAGACAAGGCCTCTTTGAATGCGACAGCTTTGGCCGCGATCACATGCATCAAGGGTCCACCCTGCATACCGGGAAACACGAACTTGTCAACGGCCTTCGCATGCTCGGCTGTGCACATCGTGACACCACCACGCGGGCCACGAAGTGTCTTATGGGTCGTCGTCGTGACGAAGTCCGCATGGGGGACAGGATTAGGATGCAGCCCTGCGGCGATTAGGCCGGCGATATGGGCGACATCGACCATCAAGTAGGCTCCGACCGATTTGGCGATTTCCTGAAAACGAAGAAAATCCAGCACGCGGGCATAGGCGCTGGCACCAACTACGATCATGCGAGGCCGGCATTCGTCGGCAATTTTCTGGACGGCATCGTAGTCAATTGTTTCTGTCTTGCGGTCCACACCATAGGAAAAGGCTCGAAACAGAATACCGGAAAAGTTAACTTTGCTCCCATGCGTCAGATGTCCGCCCTGGGCCAAGTCCATACCAAGGATCGTATCCCCTGACTTCAACACGGACAGGTAGGCCGCCATATTGGCCTGTGAACCTGAGTGCGGCTGCACATTGACGTGCTCGACCCCGAAAATCTGCTTGCATCGCTGAATCGCCAGATCTTCAACTGTGTCGACGTGTTGGCAACCGCCGTAATACCGCTTGCCCGGGTAGCCTTCCGCATACTTGTCGGTCATCAAGGAACCTTGAGCGGCCAACACGGCGGGACTGGCAAAGTTTTCTGACGCAATCAAGAGCAGTTTGTCATGCTGCCGGGTCTTTTCTGCTTCAATCGCGGTGTAAACATCGTGGTCTGTTGCCTTCAGTGCGTCCAATGAACCAATTGCATCGCGCATCGTTCTCCCCGTCAATCCGTCAGCTATGCTGAAGATGTTTCAGGCTCCGGCTTCTTCACCACGCGAATTGTCACTGTGGCCGTCACTCCTCGCAGCATCTTGATGGGCACTGTAATGGTTCCAAGTTCCTTGATCGGCTGCGCCAATTGAATCTTCCGTCGATCCACAGCGAATCCTTGAGCAGCCAATCCTTCGGCGATGTCCTTGGCTGTGACCGAGCCGAACATCTTGTCGTCCTTGCCCACTTGCGCCTCAATGGTCAGCGTGACTGCCGACACCTTCTTGGCATGGGCCTCGATCTCCAACTTTTTCTTCTTGGCCTTCTCCACTGCTACCCGTTTAGTGTGCTCAAAGACTTTGATACTCCGGCTATTGGCTTCGATCGCCTTACGGCGTGGCAACAAGAAATTTCTAGCAAATCCATCGGCCACATTGATGAGATCGCCGAGGTGGCCCACCCCTTCGAGCGTTTCCTGAAGAATGACTTTCATACCCCTAACTCCTTCTGATTGGAAAAAAGACATTACTGAGGTGGCTGTAAAAAGTCAATTCAGATTAGAGGTCTGCACGTGACTCCACCCACCCCTACCGTTTGGGAAGGGGCCATTGACTCGAAAGGGGCCGGTTCGATATGCACGACATGTAGGGCGAGGCGGGAGAATCGCTTGCCTCGCGACGTGGCCACACAACTTATGGCCTATAATCCGTGGGGGATGAACATGACGGTGCGCCCTTTCGTCCCATCGATAGATATAGGCGTCCGTTCTGCATAACGACGTCGCAGTCACTTTAACGATGACATCGCGTAGGCCCGGGGTTGGATCAGGCCAACTCGTCGGAGTCAAGCCCGGCGCGGCGGTGGTTTTGACGAGCGCTCGCCTAAGACTATTTTATACCAACTGGATGAGTCGGGCATCTGCATTTCTATGAAGAAACGGGTTGCACAGGACTCCGCCGATGAGTAGGATGCCACTGCCATGGTCCCATTTACCTCCAGCCGTGTTGTTGTGGTTGCCGGCTTTCTCGGAGTTCTGCTCTGTCCGGCTACAGCTCAGACACCTGCCCAGGTGGCTTCCCTGCCCGTTGCCTCTCAGACCGCCTCCTCGGAGAAACGGTGGGTCACGTTCGATTTCTCCAGCCCTGATGGCTCGGGTGATCTCCAAGTTGGCAAACCGCTCGAACTATCTATCGCTCTCAGCGGGATGGCCCAGGGTCATGCGCCGTTGGTCGCAATCTGTGAATCGATCCACTTCCAGCACAGATCGTTACGTTGGAGCCCGATCTCATATCGATGGTATTGAAAGCGATGGCGACCCTTGAGCCCATTCATCAGGGGAAACTTTCGGTAAGTCTGAAATTCGCGCGGGTACGAGTCACCTTTGCCCAGGAGTCTGACCAGAATTCGGGGACGCCAAGCCCAGGAAATAACAGAGACCACATGAGGCAGATCAGATGGAAAGAGAAAGTATGAAGGCAAGATGGACGTGGATGGTAAGCGTGGCGGCATGGGGGCTGATGGCTGTGCTACCCGCAGTGGTTGGGGCCGAAATGGCTCGCTGGGTTGTCGATCCCGATCACTCGATCATTGAGTTTCGTGTCGCGCACATGGTGGTGTCTAAAACAGCCGGACGCTTCATGGACTATAGTGGGTTCGTCGAGATGGACACGGACACCGGGACGTTTAAGACGATCGAAGCTACCATCAATACCGCCTCGGTCAATACGACCCAGGAGAAACGCGACGCCCATCTGCGCAATGCCGACTTTTTCGACATCGAAAAGTTTCCGACGATGACGTATAAGCTGAAGAGCTACAAGAAACATGGTGACGGGTATACGGCTATCGGTGATCTTACTCTTCGAGGCGTGACGAAAGAAATCACGCTCGTGGGACGCTTCAACGGAGTGGCCAAAGACCCCTGGGGCAACACCAGGGCTGGTTTCAGCGCCGAAGGCAAACTGAACCGCAAGGATTTCGGCATGATATGGAATAAGACGCTCGATAGCGGGGGACTGATCGTGGGCGACGAGGTGCAGATCCGACTCGACATCGAGTGCATCAAGGCCAAGAAACCCTAGTTTCTCATCCACCATTCGAATCCCCAGTTGAATCTTCGGAGAGTGTTTTGCCGAACTGGTCAGGTAACATGCGGTCTTCTATGCAAGCCATGGTGCTCAACCACACGGGCGATGTCTCCAGCAGCCCGTTGCAGTTGCAGGATCGACCGATACCAGTCCCAGGGACTGGACAAGTACTCGTGAAGATTCACGTCTGTGGAGTCTGCCGCACGGATCTGCATGTGGTGGAAGGGGAACTCGCAGACATCACCCTCCCGCTTATTCCCGGGCACCAAGCCGTGGGTACGGTCGCACGCGTCGGTTCGATGGTTCCCGATCGAAAAGTAGGGGATCGTGTCGGGATTGCCTGGCTTCAGGGCACATGCGAACGCTGCGAATTTTGTACAAGCGGGCGGGAAAATCTGTGCGCGAAGGCGCGGTTCACCGGCTATCAGCTCGACGGAGGGTATGCGGAGTATGCCGTGGTACCCACACGCTTCGCCTATCCGATCCCACCGATCTTTTCCGACGACGAGGCCGCTCCGCTGCTGTGCGCGGGAATTATTGGGTATCGTGCGTTGCGTCTCAGCGGAATCCGACCCGGCCAGCGCCTTGGTTTGTATGGGTTCGGCGCGTCGGCGCACATCGTCATTCAGATCGCGCGTTACTGGGGCTGTCAGGTCTACGTCAATTCGCTCACGGCTGAGCATCAGGATCTGGCCAGACAGCTGGGAGCCGTCTGGATCGGTGGAGCGACCGACATGCCGCCCGACAAATTGCACGGGTCGATTATCTTCGCTCCGACCGGCGAATTGGTTTCGCCGGCGCTACGCACGCTCGAACGCGGAGGCACACTTGCACTGGCTGGTATTCATATGTCACCGATCCCCTCGCTCAACTATGATCGTGAGGTGTTTGGTGAACGAGTGCTCCGCAGCGTCACGGCCAATACCAGGCAGGATGGGCTTGATCTGATGCGCGAGGCTGCCGCCATTCCAATCAAACCGCACACGATTCGCTTTCCCCTTGAAGAGGCCAACCGCGCGCTGCAAGCCCTGAAAGCCGGGGCCTTTCAAGGGGCGGCCATCCTCTCGTTGTGATCATCGACAAGTCTGGAAATCAAACCCCACGGCTGTGGTAAATTGATGAACGCTGTCTCGACTATTTTTATCCCTCATCGTTGCAGGCATCGTTGGAGCCAGTCTCCCGAGTTGGGTGCTGGAGTTCACGGCCGATCGCATCACAAAGATGGATGGTCACTCCGGCAAAGCCATCAACTACTATCGCGACGACATGTGGCAAATCGAACACCATTCCATGGGGCCCGTCAATGTCAGCATTGTCCGGAAAGATAAGCAGGTCGTGTGGTTGTTGCTCTTGCGCATGAAGCATTTCAAGACCATGCCATATAGCGTGGAGCAGTATTTGATGGTCAAAGTGCAGCTGGATGACGAGGTGTCAAGGGAAGAGATCGGGACTGAAACACGCGAAGGGCATCCGACGGTATTCTACGAAGTCATTACCAAGCAGGGCGAACGGACAGAAGTCTATTATCAGTGGGAGCTCCTTAAGTATAGATGGCACTTCATCAATTGACTCCGATACGCCCAGTAGTCGATGAGTACCGACGATCCCAATTCGGTGCAAAGGGTTGCCGTAGTATCTGCTGAGTCGCCCAGGAACGGTGATTCCATTGACCCTGTTGGCTTCGTCGGCATTGGTTGTAGGAAGCTGGATACCCAGCATGAGTACTGTCATGAGCATGAACCGTGAAACCCAGTGGTTCATGTGATACCTAACAGTTTGTCAGAATCCTTTTGACTGACGCAGAGTATTAATTTGCGCGCCAGCTTCTTTGACCAAAATCCCCATCTTCGGGTGTGACGGTTCGAGGTCGATGGGCCAGTCGTAATGGCGGAGGCGTTCGCTGGCGGTGGGGCCGATCGATGCAACGACCATCTTCTTGAGTGCCGAGCAAAAAGGCACTACCTTTCCGTCTTTCTCCAGCACCTGCATGACATGATCCACTTGGGCGGCATTGGTGATGAGGAGCACAGACACCTTCTCGGCTATGACTTCGTCGAGTGAATGTCTGAGAGGCCCCAGATCTTCCGGGAGCGCCCAGCGATAGATGGGAACCTGGAAGACTTCGGCTCCGCGATGCTTCAACGCCTCCAGCAAATCTGGATTTGACGCGCCGTACTCCTGTACGGCAACGCGCAATCCCTTTACCGGCTGGTACTCATCAAGCGTGTAGATCAGATCGACCCAGGTGTTCGGTTCAGGCACCGTCAGTGTCGGTAGGAGACCGAACGCCTTGAGGGCTGCAATTGGCTTGGGACCGCGGGCAACGAGGGCCGTCTGTTTGAGGGATGCCACAATCGACGACCAAGGATAGCGCGTTTTGAGGAGTTCAAAAAGCGCGGTTGTGCCGACGCCGGTAAGAAGGATGAGAATATCGACCCGCTCGGTCGTGAGCCGAACCCCAAACTTCAGCGCCGCGGAATTGTCATCCAGTGGAATCTCGCGAAGGGCAGGAGTGACGAGCGGGTTTCCCCCATGGCGCTCTATGAGCCGAGTGATCTCAGCCGCCATACGGCTCTCGAAGGCGGCGACGGTCAGACCATTAAAGGCAAGCATGCTCATCGCGGCTTGAAAGAAAAATGGTTATCGATTCTGCTTGGACCGAAAAACAACGGCTCCAATAATTCTGGAGAGTTCAATGGCTTCTTCCAAGGTGATCCTGCGGTTCTGGAATCGATTGTTTGCGATTCAGCCATAAGTCTGATCCAATATCTTGTTTCGCGAATCTCCTTCAAAGCGATGGGGTATTTACTGATGAACTCAGCCCGACTTTGGAGGGCCTGGGCCTCTTCAACATGGACCCCGACAGAAGTTGCCGATCTTAAGAATTGCAGGGTAAGAATTCGAGCGGTGCCCGATTTCCTTCCCACAGTCTGGCAGAGCGAACGAAGTCGAGTGCAAATTGAAAGGTACGTTCTTCTATATCTCGAACTTTACCCGTTAGCTCTTTTTCGTGGCTCAACTTTTACCTTTTTCCTTTTGCCTCTTTACTTCGAAGCATCGGCAGCGCAGCGGAAACCGGTGGATTCATTTCGATTCATCGGATCGCTGTCTACGCGGGTGAAGATACGGACGGTCGGGGTCTCGTTCTGCCATCCGGAACCGCGAAGCACTCGCTTTGTACCAGTCTCTGGGCCTTTCGGATTCTTCGCCGGGCTCTTCTCGTAATACCTGGCGTCGTACCAATCGTCGACCCATTCCCAGACGTTGCCGGCCATGTCGTATACCCCAAACGGGCTCTTACCCGCTTCATAGCTCCCCACCGGCATCAACGTCTTTTCACCGATCCACTGCTGGTTGAAGTTCAGATGCTTGTTGGTCGGTTCGACATTGCCCCAAGGGAAGCGTCGATCGGCTGTTCCCTTGGCTGCTTTTTCCCACTCAGCTTCCGTCGGCAGCCGCTTGCCAGCCCATGCGCAGTAGGCGTCCGCGTCGGCCCAATCCACATTGATCACGGGCCGGCCCGTGAGCGATTCCGTAATGGAGTCGCCCTGCCAGAGATTGCGCGTGGGGTTCTTCGGATTCTGTGGAACGCGTTGGTCGGTGGCTTTGACGAACTCGAAATACCGACCATTGGTCACCTCGAACTTGTCGATGTAGAACACGTTTACAAACACTTCGTGGCGAGGATACTCGTCCCGTCCTCCATCGCGGTCGCCTTGTGGGACGCCCATCGGAAACATTCCGGCTGGCACCAGCACCATCGGGGCGCCATCTTTTCCTTTGACTTCCATCTCCAGACCTGCCGCTGACGCAAGGGAATCGAGACTCAGCAGAAGTACGGTGACAGCCAAAAAGCGCATCGAGGCATTCATCGGACCTAACTCCTTTACCCATACCCAAATCAGAGAGGCGGTATTGTACCACATCCGTCGCCCCTGACGCAGGAGCCGAATTCCCGTTGACGGTTGGTAGGGAGCCTCCCTACTATACAAACCACTGTCCCCAATCACCAAACGAGATTGCTGCGAGATACCATGACGACTCCCCTGCATCGAGGACTTCGGCATCTGGCACTTCGTGTCACCAACCTCTCGCGGTCTCGCCGATTCTACGAAGAGCTGCTCGGCATGCAGGTGGTCTGGGAACCGAATTCCGACAATGTGTATTTCAGCTCGGGAACCGACAACCTGGCCCTCCACCAGATCTCAAATGCTGAACTTGCCGCCTACCAGCCACCAAAGGCCCAGCTCCTCGATCACGTTGGAGTGATTCTCGACAGCCCGCAGGCGGTCGATCAGATGTATGGCGATCTTACTCCCCGGATCGAAGAACTGGGCGGCACAGTGGTCAAGCCTCCCAAGCAGCATCGGGACGACAGCTATTCGTTCTATTTTTCCGATCCGGATGGCAACGTTATTCAAGCTCTCTACGAACCCGCGATCAGTAAGCTGCAGTGGCGGAGTGAATAAGACTCGATGAGTCGCATTTGGGACAACTTGCCTCACAGCCACTATCTTGGCCTTGCGCCTTGGTGTTGGGTACAACTGGAAAGTGGAGAAGCACCGGGACCCTTCCCCTTTGTGGCCGGGGTGGCGCCTGACGTGGCGGCGAGCCTTCATGAAGCCCATAGCCTATTGTCCAGTTCCATTGATACCGCGATCAGCGATGTCTTTTCGAATCGGGCTCCGCTGGACGACCCCGATCGGCGGCGGCGGCTAGAAGATGCCTATGCCGAGTTGGTTAACTCCCGTCCCCACCTCTGCAGGCATATTCACTGCGGTCGAAAACAGGACGGCACGTTTCAGTGGGAATTTCCGACCGATCCGAGCAAGTCCGCGACGATAACGAACGGCAGCCTCCGTATTTTCCATTCGATCAAGCGCCAAGCGATCCCGATCGGATTCGATCACCATCCATTGGGTCCTGTTGTGGGTAAAATCCTCGGCATGCTTGATGGAACGCACCTGGCCGATGAAATCAAAACGGTCGTCCTGACCGCGTCGCGTGACACGCAGGGAGTGCTGACGAAGCTGGTCGAGTCGTTGCATCAGTATGACTGTCTGATTACTTCACCGAAGGCCTCCATCCGCCAACACTGGTTCGAGGTCGTTCAGGATCAAGACATGGTGCATCTAGGACATGCGGCCCTGCTCTATCGACAGCGAGACACGGCGTTGCTCTTCGACCCGTGGCTGTTGCCCTGGTTTGCCGAATCGTCCGTGCCGTCTCTGTGGGGAGGGCTCCTGCCTAAGCCGTCGGCGGTGTTTCTCACGCACGACCATGATGATCACGTGGACCCGCGTACATTGCTGCATCTGTCGAAGGACACGCCGATCATCGTACCCAGTCGTCGGAACCGGAGAAAGTTGTTCTATGACTATTTGTCATTGCTGCGTGAATTGGGATTCGGCCGAGTCATCGAGCTGGCCCATGGGGAAAGCTGGCCATTCGAGGGTGGGTCAGTGGTGTCCGTGCCGTTCTATGGTGAAGACCCATGCGACTTAGAGATGCCCCGAAACTGCTACTTGATCTCTGATCGGGGGCATAATGTGCTGGTGCATGCGGACAGCGGGCCGACGAACCATGGAAGCTCGGCGCTCAAGGATGGAGTGATTCGGCAGTTAGTAGAGAAGTATGGTCCCATCCCGCTGGTATTCGCCTCGCAACAGCAATTGATCGAGGTCAGGAGCTATGCAACTCATGCGTCGCTCTCTCATCCTGGAAAGTGGCTGGATGTCGGAGAAAACGGCTATCTCACCAATGCCTACCTCGCCGAGGTTTGCGCCGATGCCTATGCGAATCTCTTTGTCTCCTACGCAACTGGCGGAGCCGAATGGTATCCCGATCATCTCTCCTTCATGTTCAGCCAACGCAATCCGGCCAGAACGGCGTTGCTGACGGCTCATTGGGAGCCGCCTGAAAAATTGAAAGACCTTCTCGCCCCGCAGGGTTGTCGATATCATTACGCTCATGCCCAGGATGTGTATCGAGCGACCGGCGGAGGTCGCGTCGACGTCGTATCGACGGGTGACGCCCTGGCACCCTTGAGTCTGTATAGTCTGAATCATTGCGTTCCGTCCATCATGAAGTCAGAGGGACGAGCGTAGATAATCTTTCTTTTTCCAGGAGTCGACATGAGCGGGTCACAGTCTCCGATATTGGTCACAGGTGCGGCAGGGTTCATCGGGTTTCATGTGGCCCAGCGGTTGTTGGACCATGGCGATTACGTCATCGGCCTCGACAACGTTAACAACCACTATGATGTCCGACTAAAAGAGGCGCGTCTGACCAACCTGACACCCCACAAGGAGTTCAGCTTCGTCAAGCTCGATCTTGCCAATCGGAGCGGCATGCGGGATCTCTTTACCGGCGAATCGTTTCGGCGGGTGGTCCATCTCGCGGCGCAGGCCGGTGTGCGCTATTCGCTCGTCAATCCCCACGCCTATACTGAGAGCAACATCGAAGGCTTCTTGAATATTCTGGAGGGGTGCCGACACAGCAAGATCGAGCATCTGGTCTATGCCTCGACCAGTTCCGTCTACGGCGGCAACACCCACATGCCGTTTTCTATCCATGACAATGCCGACCATCCGATGTCACTCTACGCCGCGAGTAAGAAAGCCAATGAGTTGATGGCCCATTGCTATGCGCATTTGTATCGACTGCCCTGTACAGGGCTACGATTCTTTACCGTGTATGGACCCTGGGGACGCCCCGATATGGCGCTCTTCATCTTTACGAAGGCGATCTTGGAGGGTAAGCCGATCGAAGTGTTCAATAACGGCAAGATGAAGCGCGATTTCACCTACGTGGACGATATTGTCGAGGGGGTTATCCGCACGCTCGATCATCCTGCAACGGCGAATCCATCATGGGCAGGGGACAAGCCAGATCCAGGAACGAGTTCCGCCCCAGCCCGTGTCTATAACATCGGCAACCATAAGCCCGTGGAGCTGCTGCATTTCATCGAGGTGTTGGAAAAGGCGATCGGAAAGAAGGCGGAGAAGCGCTTAATGCCCTTGCAGCCCGGCGACGTGCCTGCCACTTATGCCGATATCGAAGACCTCACGCAAAATGTTGGATTCAAGCCGGCCACCACGATCGAAGAAGGCATTCCGCGCTTTGTGAAGTGGTATCGCGAGTTCTACGGAGTCTGATGTCGGTCAGGCCTTCTGTTACACCCACGTGAACTTATGGGCAGCCCACCGGAACGAATCCCGTGCCGAACATTCTCGATAACGCCATCCATCGCGCATTGTCATGGAATGAGTAGCTGGGGCCGCGCTGATTGCGCCCAGAGAGGTCACCGCCATACGACGGGTCCGATCCGAACCAGAAACCACCACGTATATTCTGGACGAGTGTAAGCCATTCCTTGTACATGCCGCATACTTCGGCTCGCCCAGAGCCCGATGACGTATTGTTGGCATGCCAGTCTCGCGCCCAGCCCGGATTGTACTGGCCTCTTACTCCTGTTGTGTGGTCTTGGTACGGCGGCACTTGGTAGTGTGGCGCTGCGGCAGTCATGATCCGAGGCATCGTAGCCATGTTCTCCAACGAAGGCACAACGGACAAGGGCTTCAGCATCATGGCCTGACAGCCGTCCCCTTCCTTGTTTGTGTAGATCGTGCTTCCGTCCGCCTGCGGGCATTCCCACATGGCTGATGGCTCTGGTGTCGGCGAAGGCATGTCGCCCCAAGTTGGACCCGCAAGAAAAACTACGAGCGTTGCTGCCGAAAGATAGATTTGCATGAGCCTCATAGGGCACCTCCGGGAAAATTGTGACAAGGACACCAGACGCTTGGTTATCTGGTAGTCGCGTGATCGTTCGAGTTATAGTCACAACCTACGCAATGGAGCCTTTGAGAGTCTATTCCACTTTCGAGGGGGAGATCAGGTCCTGGAGCCGGTTTTAAGGCAGACTGATTTTCGGCACCTTGCTAGGTACCGGCACAGATTCTTGGGGGTAACGCCAGAAAGAGAAAGGAGTACCATAGTCGGCCTCTGTCAGAATGGTCTCCGCGATAGGTCTTGGCCAGTCCCAGCATTCACGTGCCGGCGTGGCGTGCCGATTGTATGCCTGCCTTCGAATCCTCGATGACGATACATTCCCGAAAAGTGAGTGGCAGCAGTTATTGTCAACGCTCGTTTAGCCTTTGTTTTGTTTTTGTAATGTGAATCGGTAGATGGCCGGGTCGGGCTTGCCTACGGGAATCTTCGGCTGCCACGATCAGCTCGAAATCCTGTTCGATTGCCGGCTGGCGAAGGGCCTGGTCGATTCGCTCACGCTGTCCCACGGACGCGATGGCAAGCCGGTGCTCAGGGTGGACGGCCTTCACAAACTCGATGACACTAGGGCCGAGAGACGGTCTGTGCTACGCCATGTGGGCACGAAATAGTTCCGTCTTGCGATTCGTTACCTATTGGAGCTTCTCGCTGTGACATGTGCCGTCACGTGTAGTGAGCAGCATCGCGGCGTAGGTCCGCTCGTCCATTCCTAAATAGGTGCCATAGTACTCCTCTGTGGTCAACGAGAGGCCAACCTCTGAGAGGGCCTGCTGGAAACACAGGACGTGCGGTGTCTCGTCAACGGCGATCTCTCTGTTAAAGTCAAAAATGATGGCTCGAATCATCGGCTCTTCCTTGCCTGACACTCTATCCACTCGCGCGGTTCCAACAAGCAACTTGGCCTTGTCCATCGAGTGGGCCTCAGGTATCCTGCGCATCTGTCTCGTGAAACGTAAGTGAAGGACCCAAACGGATGACAAATCAAATTTCTGAGAACAAGAGACGAACGACGAGACACGAATCTTTATGACAGACTACAGCGTGCTCGTGAATGTGCTGTTAATTTTCACCTCGTCCATTGCCGTGGTGTATCTCTTCCACCAGTTTCGATTGCCCTCCATTACCGGATTCCTTGTTGCCGGAGCCTTAATCGGTCCTCACGGACTCAACCTCATTTCCGATATCGAGACGGTTCAAATCCTGGCGGAGATCGGGGTGGTGCTGCTGCTGTTCACGATCGGCATTGAATTCTCGTTGGTCCAACTCGCTTCACTTCGGCGGTTGCTCTTAATTGCCGCTCCAATTCAGGTCGGTGGAGTCGTTGCGATCGTATGGTTGGGTGGCACGCTCGTAGGATTGCCATGGCCACAGGCAATCTTCTGGGGTTTTCTGCTGTCGCTAAGCAGCACGGCGATCGTGCTGAAGAGCTTGACTGCCAGCGGGGAGAGCGATTCGCTCCACGGCCGCGCCACGATCGGCATTCTGGTATTCCAAGACCTGGCCGTGGTGCCCATGATCTTGCTGGCGCCAATTCTGGCTAGCCCGAGCGAGGGAGCGTTCACCTCAATCCTGTTGTCCTTAGGCAAATCCGTGGCGGTCGTTGGATGTGTTATGGCTGCGGCCTGGTATGCGGTGCCGAAGCTGCTTGAACACATTGTTCGCAGCCGCAGCCGCGAACTCTTTCTGTTGACGATCATCGTGTTGTGCCTCGGTATTGCCTGGCTGACCACTTTGGGCGGGCTGTCGCTCGCATTGGGGGCGTTCCTCGCCGGACTCGTGATTTCCGAGTCGGAGTACAGCCATCAAGCGATGGCGGAGGTGCTGCCGTTTCGCGATAGTTTCAGCAGCCTGTTCTTCGTTTCCATCGGCATGCTGATGGACTGGCGTGTCTTGCTCCAGTATCCCGCGGTGGTGACCAGTTTGTTGCTCGTTGTGCTGCTCGTGAAGTTCGTCAGCAGCGTCGGAGCCGTGCTGGCTGTGTCTGTGCCGCCACGGTCGGCCATCATGACCGGCATTGCCCTCGCGCAGGTGGGCGAATTCAGCTTCATCCTGGCGCAGGTCGGCCAGACAAACGGGCTCTTGTCTGGTTCGCCCTATCAGATATTCCTGACAGTCTCCGTGTGCTCCATGATCATCACACCTTTCCTCATGCAATTATCGCCGCATCTCGCTCGACGGGTCGAAGCCGTACAGCGACTTCGCCGCTGGTTTCCAGGGCGGACGACGGCCCATGTACTTGAGACGGAAGGGCGGCACCATCGAATCAAGGACCATGTGATTATCGTGGGGTACGGATTGAATGGACGGAATCTGGCCCACGTGCTTGGTGAAACAGAAATCCCGTACATCGCACTGGATCTGAACGGTGATACGGTGCGCCGCGAGGCACAGCATGGCCTGCCGCTCTACTATGGCGATGCGACAAACCCAAACGTGCTCCGGCAAGTGAAGATCGAAGATGCGCGCGTCTTAGTGGTCGCGATTTCCGATCCCTTCCTGGCCCGGCGAACCGTGCAGGTGGCACGGGGCTTGAACTCGAAGATCCACATTGTCGTGAGGACACGCTATCTACGCGAGCTAGAGGAGCTCCATCAACTCGGCGCTGACGACGTGGTGCCAGAGGAATTTGAAACGTCGATCGAAATCTTTGCGCTGGTGCTGCGTACCTACAACACGCCGCAGGACTTCGTGATGCGGAAGGCAGAGCAGATCAGGCGCGAAGGCTATGCCTTGCTGCGCCGGGGCGAGATGCCGGAGTTGGCCCACCATCTTCGTGGCGGCACACTCAGCGATGTGGAAGTGGAGACCTGCCGGATCGAAGAGGATTCGCCGGCGGCAGGGAAGACGCTCGCCCAGCTTGCGGTCCGGCCGCGAACCGGTACCTCAATCATTGCCTGGACCAGGGGCGGAGTGACGGAATCCAATCCGTCGGGGAAAACCAAACTCCTCGCCGGCGATATCGTGGTGTTGTTGGGGACGCGCGATCAGATCAGGCAGGCGATGGGGCTTATCTTGCCCAGCGAGACACAGAGCTAGCGGGATTTCCCCGTCATGGCTTGGTACGCCTCTTCCAATGTACTGGCTTGAATGAGTTGCACTCGCTTTCGAGAGGCGACTTCAGTCGTGAGCATCCAGTCGGGCGTGAGCATCTGGTCCCGAGGTACCACGATCGTCCGGTAATGCGCGCCCGCTGCAGCCTCGATCTTAACGGGTAATCCGCCGACCACACCAAGTCGACCGTCCGGCATAATTTGGCCGGACAGGACGACGTCCGATTCGATCACATCGCCCCTAAAGGCGGCCATGATTCCAACGGCGACAGCTGCGCTGGCACTCATGCCGTCGGTTGAGCCCGTTGTTATGGAGCGATTCTTAATCGTGATCAGCCAATCACGACCGTCGTCACCGATGGCTGCGGCCACAGCCCGAACCGCTCGGCGGACGCCTTCTTTCCACTCCTCGCCCACGAGCGAGCCACCCCCCAAATTGACTTCATTGAACTGAACAGTGGGACCATCCTCCGTCGTGGTTCGGTTGAACTGAATCAAGATGTAATTGACGACACCAGGAAGGCCCTCACCCTGCACGCCGAGCGCCGGGACGGAAATCACTCGGGATGCACTGCCGGTATGCGCCGGTGTCGGGGGAAAAGACGCGGCAAGTACGAGGATGATAAAGATCCTGAAGAGGACAGTCAGCTTCTCCACCGTAGGGTCACTCGTTCTTTGAGGGGGTGATCCAGCGGCTGCCCCGTTTGGACCGACGCGAGATGAGCCGCCTTCAGCTTGTAGTACCATTTGGCCGGCAGGTCGGCGTCGCCGAGAAACATCGACGATGGTTTGTGTCGAAGGCCCACGGCGAGGTTCTTCATCGCGCGTTCATCCTGGCCGAGGAACTTGCGTGTGAGAGAACGGAAGATGAAGTTGCCGAATGGAACCCAGTTCAGTCCGCACCACAACGCAGAGAAATCGATCCGGCACTCCATGTCGGACACGGGCGTCGCCATCAACCTGTTGAACAACCAGAACCTGCCGCATTGCATGAGTTCCACGCGTTGATTCGGTAACAGAAAGTCGATCGTGGTGGTCAATGGCCCGCCGTACATGCGTTGCAGCCAATGAAACGGCCCGCTGTTTTTGGCGGGTTGATGGGCCACCATCCGGAACCCATTGGGAATCGGCTCAAAGGTTTTTGCCTTCTCATGCATGCGCGCGTCACTGCGCCACCATGAATGGACGTAGGGCCCATGAACCGGATCGATGAGGCCAATGATACCGTCGTCCGGCGTACAGGTGTAGGTCAGCGAAATATGAAACGACTGCTGAGGCTCCGATGGAAGCGGCAGGCGAGGAACAGGCGGCAGCGGAACCATATTCCCACGTTCATCTGCAAGATAGAGCCAGATCATGCCGTCGGAATCTTCAGCCGGATAGGTGGTGACCCCAACTTTGTCGGTTTGTAGCGGTGTCCCTTCCGGTAGTGAAGGAATGTGGCGACAGCGGCCCCTCATGTCGAATCGCCACCCGTGATACGAACACTCCACTCGCTCGCCGTCGAATCGTCCAAACGACAGCGGCATTCCCCGGTGGGGGCAGAGATCCCGCATCGCGCCCAGGCGTCCCTCTCGATCACGACAGAGGACAATCGGAAGCCCCAGCATCTGCAGAGCTTGCATCGAGCCTGAGCGCAGTGTGGCGCTCGGTACGGCTGGGTACCAGAATCCGAGGAGCGGAGCGCTCTTGGCAGACACGATATCGGGTGCGAGTTGTACGTTCATTGACGAGGAAGGAAGCTCGAAAGACACAGTACAATCCAATCGGTCGCGAATATAACGATCGGATAAGGGAAGGTCAAGCGATGAGGGCAAATTCGCTTCTGACCGCGTTCCTTGACACCCACAAGGACCCCATATTATTCTGTCCACACACATGAACGACGCATATTTTGTGCATGCGAATGAGGTGACACCATGAACGCCACGCAGATAGAGCCGACGGCGACGTTGGCGCAGCTCCAAGCATCCAAGCCGAACAAAGTGACCATCGTCTTACTCAGCGGTGATCTCGACCGAGCGATGGCCGCTTTCATCATCGCCACGGGCGCGGTCGCGATGGGGATGCAAGTGACCGTGTTCTTTACATTCTGGGGGTTAAATACGATTCGCCGGAAGGGCGCGACCAGTTCCGCGAAGGACTGGCTCCGTCGGATGTTCGGGGTGCTCAATAAGGGAGGCGCCGAGACGCTCCCCTTGTCCCGTTTTCATTTTGGTGGACTGGGCACCAAAATGATGCAGAAGGTGATGAAGCAGAACCGCATGCCGGGTGTCCCTGAGTTGATGCAAATGGCCCAGGACTTGGGCGTGCAGTTCATTGCCTGCACAACCACGATGGGCCTCATGGGGATTGCCAAGGAGACGTTGATCGACGGGATCGATCAGATCGCTGGGGTGACGACCTATCTGGCGGAAGCGAAGCAAGGCAGCGTGAACTTGTTCATCTAGTTCATCTGGTTTGTCTGGTGCATGGGTTCAAAATCAGAGCAACTAAACAAACCATACAAACACAACAAACAGGGCGCCATGATGCAGGCCGATGTAAAGCTCGATACCCTTGGGTACTTCTGTCCGATGCCGATTATCCTCACGTCGAAAAAATTCAAGGAACTGACGTTGGGACAAGTGCTGGAAGTTGTGTCCGACGATGAAGGCATCAAGAAAGACATGCCGGCTTGGTGTGAAACCACCGGGCACCAGATGATGGGCATGGAAGAAGAGCAGTCGCCGTCAGGCCGAATTTACAAAGCCTTCGTGAAGAAGACAAAGTAGCAGCGACTCGACGATCTCGATCACTCGAGATGAGATGAAGCCGGAGGGAATGGAGATCCCCTCCGGCTTCGTCGTTTCATACCGAGAGAGAGGCTATGCCGCAGATTATCGAATGTATCCCAAATTTCAGCGAAGGCCGGAATCTCGCCATCGTCCAAGCCCTGATTGCGGCGATGAAATCTGTCCCTGACATCTGGTTGCTGGATCACACGTTGGATAGGGGCCACCATCGGTCTGTGTTTACCTTCGCGGGCCAGCCTGAGGCGGTGGGCGAGGCTGTGTTCCGCGCCATTAAAGTCGCTACGGAACTCATCGACCTCCGTCGACATCACGGCGAGCATCCGCGTGTGGGCGCGACCGACGTCGTGCCGTTCGTTCCGATTCAAGACGTGAGCATGGAAGAGTGTGTTCACCTGGCTCGTGGAATAGGACAGAAAGTGAGTGCAGACCTGGGCATTCCCGTCTTTCTCTATGAAGAGGCCACGACCCATCTTGACCATGTGGAGTTGGAGAACATCAGACACGGAGGGCTGCAGGGGCTTGCGTCACGGATGGCGTCAGATCCTACATGGGCACCTGATTTCGGTCCCAAGCAGCTCCATGAGACAGCTGGAGCGGTCGTTATCGGGGCACGCCAGCTGCTCATTGCCTTCAATGTGAATCTTAAAACGTCCGATCAAACAGTGGCCAAAGCGATCGCGAAGACTATTCGGCATTCGAACGGCGGATTGCCCTGCCTGAAGGCGATCGGAATAAAGTTGGCCAGTCGCGGCATAGTTCAAGTCGCGATGAACCTAACGGACTACAGGGTCACCTCGATACACACGGCATTTCAGGCAGTGAAAAACGAGGCCTCGAAACGAGGCGTCGAGATTGTCGGGAGTGAACTGATCGGGCTGGCGCCTCAAGCGGCGTTGAATCAGACCGTTGCCGCATCAGTACAGTTCGAGCGATTCGATTCAGCACAAGTTCTGGAAACGAGGATTGGAGTTGCGATGTTCAGGGGGATTGAGCGCGACTAGTCACTTTCTGATTTCTTGAAGGTGGTCGCAGACGTGAGGCCAACAACTCCGGCCAGTGGCAGCGTGGGGGCACTCGTTGGAGCGTTGGCGGATTCCTTGGGCCTGATGTGGACACGTCTTGGCGATCAAACTGAGGTGCAGCAACAGTTGATTCAGTTGAGCCAACGATTCCATGCCCTCGTCCAGGGAGGCGTCGAAGCCAATATAAGGGGAGTCTCGGACCAGTAAGATTCCAAAAGAGAGGTCTGAGAGTTCGACGGAAATCGCTTTTACCTGGCAGAAGGCCACAGAAATCCCGCTGGAAATTGCTGAGATCGTCTGTCATGCGGGGTGGGCGATTCAGTCATGTCTGAAGGCGGCGAAGCCAGCCCTCCGTTCGAACTTGACGGTAGTGATGATCTTCGCAATTTCGGTAGCGGGCACAGGGCTTCATATCACGCAGGTGAATGTGAAAACGCAAACAAATCAGCAGCTTAATGAAATATTGCTCCCCAGGATTACGAAGGCTGAGCGAAGTCTTGAGGAACATAAGGGGGCTATGCTATACTTTAAAGTTGAGTACGTAGTGTCATGGATGCAGATAGGCAAGGCCTGAGAAAGTGGAACGTCAGACCAGATGGAAATAAAAGTTTTCAATAACAACGTTGAAAAAGCTCTGAAGGTTGCCAAGAAGAAGCTGGCAGGCGAAGGTTTGTTCCGTGAACTGAAGCGCCGCCGCTTCTACGAGAAGCCCAGTGTCAGGAAAAAGGCGAAGCAACGCGAAGCTCAGCGGCGCCGTCAGAAGTGGTTGTCGAAACGGAAGCCCGAGTAATCGACGACATCGCCGTCGTTCGGTTCAGCTCTCAAGCCTCCCATCAGTCTTTATCCCGCGTGATCCTATTCGGATGAATCAGGACAAAATTCATGCCGCGATCCAGATCGTTAAGCGGGAGATCCGCCAGTGGCAGGAACCGGTCGTTGGCGTTGTAGCCCGGGAATCCAATCGCGATCCGTTCCTCATCCTCATTTCCTGTCTCCTGAGTCTCCGGACGAAAGATAAGACCACCAGTGAAGCGAGTGACCGGCTCTTCGCCTTAGCGCACACACCGGCAACCATGCTGAAGCTGCGGCTCAAGAAGATCGAACGGGCGATCTACCCCGTCGGCTTCTACCGGACAAAAGCCAAATGGATTCACCAAATCTGTCGTCGGCTTCTCGATGTTTATGGCGGTACGGTTCCCGATTCCATCGAAGAACTGGTGACCCTGTCGGGGGTCGGACGAAAGACTGCGAATTTGGTTGTGACAATCGGGTACGGCAAGCCCGGGATCTGCGTCGATATTCACGTCCACCGGATCAGCAACCGGTGGGGCTATATCAAAACGAAGACTCCTGAGCAGAGCGAACAGGCTCTGCGGCATAAGTTGCCCAAACAATATTGGATTGCCTTCAATGATCTGCTCGTGCCTTATGGCCAGAACCTCTGTCAGCCGATTTCCCCGTTCTGTAGCCAGTGCAAATTGTCGGAGTTCTGTGATCGAGTAGAAGTGACGAGGTCAAGATAGGAAAGCTGTCAGCTATCAGCGTTCAACATCTGAGGGAGTAGCGGTATAGGTCTGAACGCAGAACCGATAGTGGATTGCTAATAGCAGAACGCTAAATAAACAGAGTGGTTTCCGCGCCGGATGTGAGAGAAATGATCGCCGGAAGTCCCAGCACTTCATCGACGTTCTTTTCGACGGCGACGCTGTCCACCCCCATATATTCCAGGCCAGCACTGCAGGCGATCACGCGAAACTTCCCGACGTGTTTTCCATCCTGAAACATCTCTGAAATCTTCGGCACCTTCTTTTCCTTCAAGAGTCGTGAGACTTCCTCGGCGGACCCGGCGTACTCCGACGGAAAATCGATCTGGTCGATCTTCCCATCAGCGAGTTTTTTTATCGTCCAGAACAGCAATACGATGATCACATCTTTGCCCATAGCCGCCGCGGTCATGCCGAGCGTCGCCACTTGGTGGAGCTTATCGTAGGTGGCGCTGTGGGCGAAGATAACGAATTTGGGCGTCTGTGACATAGGGGCTACTTCTTCTTTGCGCGCGTCTTCACGCTGTTCACGTAATCAGCTATCGTGGGGTCCACTTCGCCGAATGTCATCGGCAGCTCGTGGGTTTCGCTTTCATCGACAAGTAACGTATCGTGGTCTATCTCCTGTCGGACGGCGACGGAGTTTTGGAGTTTTCCGGCGTCACTTCGATCAGCATGAACCATTCTGTTGCGCCCTGGAAGATCACCACTTCCTTGCCCAATTCTCTTTTGGTGATTTCAATCTTGATTTCTTCACTGGGGACGGGGGATGGGCCTGCCACATGGACGAGAGGACCGCCAAAGAGAGCCAAGACCAGAAGGAGGCCGAAAGTCGTCGAATGCGCTTGTGAAGATTCATATACAGGCTCCGTGCGGGGTCATTATAACCAACGGCAGTGGCTGCGTAAACACAGGACTGTGGCCTCCTTCGTCTTGAGGGTCGCAGGGACGCATGCTAGGATGCCGACCGATGGATGTGTTTCTCTCCATGGTGCAGCAGTATGTCTCGAGCGAAACTTTAGTCACGTTGACGGTCCTGTCCATCATCTTCTTCATCGTGTCGCTGATAGCCATTCCATTCATCCTCGTCCACCTGCCGGCTGACTTCTTCGATATCCGAGTCCCACGGCCTTGGATGGAAGATAACCATCCGGTACTGCGGGTGCTCGGCCACCTCCTCAAGAATATCGTCGGTGCGATTTTCCTCTTTGCCGGTTTTCTGATGTTGTTTCTTCCCGGCCAAGGGATTCTAACCATACTCATTGGCATATCCATGTTGGACTTTCCCAGCAAACGCAAACTCGAAGCCAAGATGATCGGACAACCGACCATCCTGAACGCCATAAATGGCATGCGCGAGAAATGCAGCAAGCCACCGTTTACGATCTCCTCGGACAAGTGAACAATTGAAAGTACAAAATAAAAAGTAAGCTCACACTTTTACCCATTACCTTTTTACTTTCGTCTCCACCATGCCGACCCTCTATCTCATTGACGGTAGTGCCTACATCTATCGCGCGTTCTTTGCCCTCCCGGCCCTCAACAATTCCAAAGGCCTCCAGACCAATGCCGTCTATGGGTTCACCACCATGCTGCTGAAGATCATCCGTGAACGCCGGCCGGACGGGTTAATCGTGGCCTTCGACGAAAAGGGGCCGACGCTACGGCACGAGGAATTCAAAGAATATAAGGCTCAGCGCCCGCCGATGCCCGACGACATGAAGGCGCAGATTCCCTACATCTATCGTGTCGTCGAGGCCCTCGCGATTCCAGGGCTGCGCAAGGCAGGGTATGAAGCCGACGATCTCATCGGCACCTTGGCGCACAAGGCCGAACAGAGCGGCTATGATGTCGTCATCGTCACGGGCGACAAAGATATGTTTCAGCTCCTTACGCCGCACGTTCGTATCTACGATCCTGTGAAAGACAAGTGGTTCGGTGACGCGGAGTGCCGCGCGCGATTTGGGGTAGAACCAGCACGGGTCGTTGAGATCATGGGCCTGATGGGTGACGCCACGGACAATATCCCCGGCGTGAAAGGCATCGGCGAAAAGACCGCCATGAAGTTGATCGCCCAGTTCGAGACCATCGAAGAGTTGCTGCAGCGCGTGAACGAAGTAACGCCGCCGCGGATCAAAGCCCTATTGGCAGAACAGGCCGAGAATGCGCGGTTAAGTCGTCGGCTGGCCACGATCGAAATCGACAGCCCAGTGGAATTCGATCCAGCGGCGTTTCAGATTAAACTACCCCACGCAGACCAGCTCAGAGACTTGCTCCGCGAGTTGGAATTTACCACGTTGCTCAAGTTGATTCAGGCTTCAATCACGCCGGCAAGGACGCATGAGGTCGAGACCGAGATCATCTTAAGTGAGAAGGCGGCCCAGGCCTTTGTGGAATCCTTGCCGAAGAACGAGACTCTGGCCATGCAGTGTCTGCTCTCCGGCCTGCTTGGGGCACAGGCAGAAGTGCAAGGGATCGCGCTCGCGTCAGGAGAGAAGACAGCGTTCATTCCGCTTGACGTCCACGAGTACATGCGGCCGATTACCAGACTGCTGCACGAGACCACGAGGACAAAAGCCGTCCATGATCTGAAGGCGACTTTGCTGGCCTTTCACCGCATCGGCGTGACCCCCGTGGGTCCCTATTTCGACACTATGGTGGCGGACTATCTGCTGAATCCCAACCGCCGCGATCATCAATTGGACACGCTCGCCTTGGAGATATTGGGGCGCCGATTGGGCGGAAACGAGAAAGAGACGAAGGCGACGAAATCATTGTTCGATGTGGACACCGGTTCACAGGAACAAGCGGCTGAGGCCTCAGGCGTCATCAAGAAAATCGCTCCCCTCATGCTCAATCGGCTCAAGGACCAGGGGAGCCTGACTCTGTTTCAGGACGTGGAAATGCCATTGGTACCGGTGTTGGCTGAGATCGAACGGAACGGATTTCTGTTAGATGTCAAAGGGCTGCATGCGCTGAGCAAAGAACTGGAAGGCGAGCTCGACCGAATGATGGAGAAGATTCCCGGGTTAGCCGGCGGGGAGTTCAACATCAATTCGCCTAAGCAACTGGCGATGGTCCTGTTCGAGAAGCTTGGGCTCAAGCCTGGCCGGAAAACGAAAACCGGCTTCTCGACGGATGAAGACACACTTACGCAGCTTTCCACCCAGCACGACTTGCCCGTGCAGATTCTGAACTATCGAACTCTGAGCAAGCTCAAATCGACCTATGTGGATGCCCTGCCTGAGTTGATCCATCCGGACACGAAGCGGCTGCACACCTCGCTCAACCAGACCGTCGCGGCGACCGGAAGGCTCTCGTCCACCGAGCCAAATCTGCAAAACATTCCTGTGAAGGGCGACTACGGCCTCCGCATCCGCGAAGCGTTTGTTGCACCCAAGGGCCACGAACTGCTCTGTGCCGACTACAGCCAGATCGAACCGCGCATTCTAGCCCATCTGTCGCAAGACCCGCGCTTGATCAGCGTTTTTGCTAAGGGCGAAGACATTCACATGGCGACGGCCATGGAGATCTTTGGCCTGCCGTCCAGTCAGATCACGCGCAACATGAGGCGCGTGGCCAAGACCGTGGTCTTCGGTATCGTCTACGGCATCAGCCCGTTCGGCCTCTCACAAAACATCGGCGTCTCGCAGGCCGAGGCGAAGAAGTACATCGAGACGTTCTTTGAGAAGTTCGCCGCCGTACGTGCCCTTATGGATCGGAACATCGCCGAGGGCAAGCAGAAAGGCTATACGACTACGATCCTCGGCCGTCGGCGTCCGATTCCAGAACTCCAAAGCAGCGAACTGGCCCAGCGCGACTTCGGTGAGCGCATGGCGGTGAACAGCCCAATCCAAGGCTCAGCCGCGGACTTGATCAAAGTGGCCATGATTAACGTGAACAAGACACTCCATGCAGAGCTGCCACACACGATGATGATCCTCCAAGTCCACGACGAATTGATCTTTGAGGTGCCGGAGAAGGACTTGGGCGAAGCCAAGCGGTTGGTGAAGCACGAGATGGAAGGGGTAGGAAAGCAGCTTGGTTTGTCAGTGCCACTCAAGGTAGATCTCGGCGTAGGTAAGAATTGGCGATCAGCCCACCCCTAGGTGGCGATGGGATGGGCTTGACAGCGTCTTTTCGCGGGAAACGCTGCTGGTGCAGTTGAAGGCAGGGTACCGCTAGGTCGAACTGTAGAGCGCGCGAACGATTTCCGATGTGTTGAACAGCATCGCGTTCGTGCGCGTGTAGGCCGCGTGACCGTAGTAGTGTTCACGGATGTTGGTGGAGTTGTTGCAGTCCTTGTAATCGACCAAGAGGCACCGACCTTCGCTGGGTAAGCGCACGGCCCGGCGGGTGCATTCCAGCCAGCGTTCGAATCCATTGTACGGTTCAACCAATTCCCACACGTCTTTGTTCGCCGCCTTCGCTGCTTCGGTCGTCGTCATCGCATCGCTCCCTGCCACGGCGAGTTCCTGGACATAGTCTCCACCCAAGGCGATAGGCATTTCCACCGTAACTTGCGGGAGTTCAATCTTGGAGAGCCAGGTCTTGCCGTCGGTCCGGAGATTCCGGTGATTCACCACATGCAAAAGCTTTCCCATACCAGAGAGATCCCATCCGTAGCGCACTGGCGTGCCCATCGTCACCGTATCGAGGCTTGCGTACTTCAGTAGCGAATGCGCAATCAGCAAGGGTTCAATGTGCCGAACCGTGACAGCCATGTCGATTTGGCCGTTCTGTTCCGCATAGGAAGCGAGTAAGCCCAAGAGCTTCGGTCGTCCGGTGATGGGACTGGGACAGAGCAGATTCGAGGCTAGGGCGAGAACCAACCCGGCTTGTCCGTGGGCTTGCACCAGAATCCTGTCTCCCTTGTCGAGTTTCTGACTCTCACAGAGCGTTCTTAAATCAGCGAGCAGGCGAACCGCAGCCATCGCGCGTCCGAGGTGGTGATGCTCAGATGACCACAGCAGGCGAGTGCACGTGATCGGGCGGGCGAGGTTCTTGTTGAGCGCTTTCTGGAATAGCTCGACATAGGCGTGTGTGAAATTACCCGCGTCGGTAAGCTGATCGTCGAGCAGTATTTTTGTGGCGTCATTGTTCGATAGTGGCGGTGTGAGTCCGCCTGACAGGGAGGGAATGCCGTTTCCCCCTTCGCGCATGGTGGTGAGCAGGGCATCGACACCGGAGACGCCCCGAGAATAGCCTCGCTTCAATCCGCCAACTTCATCCAACCGCTGCATGCCAAACACGTCAGTACCGTGAATCGACCCATGGAGAAGGACGATGACCCGGACACCGGCTTGGGACAGCGTGATTCCGCACTGGGCCATCGCGTCGAACCAGGCGGAAGACTCCAGCTGCGCGCCGGCTGTCAGCTCGGCTGTGCCGAGTCGCTCGCCGGGGCTCTTCCGCGACAGTACGTCGTGCTGAAAGTTATTTTCGTTCGGCATGGGAAGACGTATTTACCGCAAGTAGAAGTGGAGTTGCAACGGAGTTCCCGACTAACGGGATGAGGGCTGGGCTCCAGCCCACCTTGCCATCCAGAAAATTAGCGTGTTAAGGTATCATGTCCGGGTATGCCCCTACATCAACTACCCCGAAGCTTGCTGCGGGGAACTTCATTAAGGGAGCACACGGCTTGAATTTTCTATGGTAAGCACCTACTGGCGTCTTCACACGATCATCGTCGGTCTTATGATGGTTTTGCTTGAAACCACCATTGGATTCTCTGCTCATGCTACTCCGGCACCCGGAGGGGAAACCACGGTCTCTGCTTCTCCAACTGAACATGTGATCCTCTTTGTCCTGGAGGGCTTTGGCCAAGACTCGCTCAAGGGCGGCACGATGCCGAGTCTAAGCAAACTGGTCAAAGAGGGGTCGGTGACTTGGTCCGCAACCGGGGTGAAGCCAGCGCTCCGGCTCCCGACTATGGCATCTTTGATCACCGGCATGCCAGTGGAGAAGCACGGCATCAACTGGAACTTCTTTGAATTCAGCCGAGGCTATCCTCGTTCTCCTAGTCTGTTCGATTATCTCGATTTGAGCGGAGGCCGCGACAGCGCCATCTTCTATATGGATGAGTCGCTGTACCAACTTGCGAGGCCTGAGCCCTATACCGACTATCAACTGTGCGGAGCGTTGCGGCCTGAATGTGATCCCAACAAGATCGTGGCATACATTCAGCAATATTTTAAGAAAGCGACGAGCGGCCATGGGTATGGGCATGCGATCCTCTCGCTACCGCACCTGTTGATCGTCCATCTTCCGGAGGCCGGTCGGGCCGGAGTGACGCATGGATGGAACTCCAAAGAGTATCGCAATGCGTTGCAGGCGGTTGATAAGGCGATGAAGTTCGTGCTGGATCTGTTCAAGGAATACATGCTCTCAGACCGCACGACCGTGGTTGTCACAGCCCTCAGCGGGCAGGGGACCGACCCAGGGGCCGAGGCCCCGACGACCGATTCGCCGGTTGTCCCCTGGATCGTCTCAGGCGTCGGGATCAAGCACGGCCAAGTGATTCATCAGCCGGTCTCGATCATCGACACCGGGGCGACAGTGATGCGAATCCTCGGACTTGAGACCCATACTGAATGGGATAGCAAGGCCGTGGAAGAAATCTTCCAGACGGCTGCAGTCGCCTCAGCCGCGTTACCCGCCAAGAAGCACTAACGAATCATGCTCCAAGATTTTTTGTTACGGCGCAGACCCTCGGTATGTGGCGGATTGATGGTTGGGCTGGTGACGGTGGTCTCTACCGGGGCAGGGCTTGCCGGAGGGCCGGCGGCGGCTCATCTTAAAGAACACACGATCATCATCGATGCCACGAAGCTGGTTCCTCCCTCATGGTGGCAAATACCGGGGGTGACGCCGTCGATCTACAACTCAGATCCCGATTCGCTCGATGCTCCGAAAACCTCCGAGCTTCTGGAGCTCGCGCTGAAGCCGGGGAAGTACAAATTCATCGGTTTCACCTTCGACTTTCCCTTCATGGTCAACCTCGAGGGGAAATTGGAGTTTGCTAAGTCGTTGGACCAATGTATTGAGGGGCGTGGAACCCACACTCTCGTCGTACGCTGCAAACGCACGTATCCCTATGGAGGCGAACGAGACGCCTATTACGAGCAGAAACCATAACGATGGCTCATTCACTTGAAGATCTCTTAGAAGCGCTAGAAGACGTCGACGACGCTACGCGCGAAGAAGCGGCGAAGGCGTTGGCTGACCTAGGCGATCCCAAAACGTTGGATGCGCTGGTCAGCGCCTGCGGTGATGACTTCTGGTCGGTACGCGCATACGCAGGCTGCGGCATGGCGAAAATCGGCGGTCCAAAGGCCGTCGAAGCCCTTGTCGGTCTGTTCAACGATTCCATCATGGAAGTTCGGAATCAGGCGGTCGAAGCGGCGACAAAGATTGGGCCAGCGGTGCTGGACCGCCTGATCGCCGCGATGAAGGATGAGCGATGGCGCGTGCGCGAACATGCCGCCAAAGCCGCGGGCGAGATCAAAGATATGAAAGCCGTCGATGCACTGATCGTAGCCTGTCGCGACCGCGATGGCGCGGTCAAGAGCGCGTCGGCTGAAGCCCTCGGCAAAATCGGTAATCCGAAGGCCATCCCAGCGTTGACCAAGCTCTTCCGGGACTCTTCCAAGATTGTACGCGAAACGGTGGGGATTGCGCTAGTCTACATCGGTCAACCGTCGGTTTTACCGCTCGTTGAAAGCCTCAAGGACAAGGATTTTGTGGTTCGATGCCATGCGGCCCGAGCGTTGGGAGGCATGACAACCGACTATCAAATCGGCCGTACCTGGGTGCGCGATGCGAAGGTGGTCGATGCATTGATAGCCGCCTTGAAAGATCCGGATCGGGCCGTTCGTGAGGATGCGACGATTGCCTTGGGAATGATTGGCGACTCCAGAGCGATCGATGCGCTGATGGAAGCCATGAAGGACGGAGCGGTCAAGCGACATGCCATTGCTTCGCTCGGCATGATCGGCGACCCTCGTGCCCTACCCGCCGTGTTGGATGCCTTGAAGGGGAAAGGAATCAAACAGGAAGGCTCGCCGACTCCGGGTTGCATCGTGAGTGAAGATGCGTTCATCAAGGAAGCCGCGGCGACGGCGCTCGGTCATTTCCGCGATCCCTGCGTGATTCCGGATCTGATCATGTTGCTGAAAGACAGTGTGTTGCGGGAAAACGCGGCGGCGGCTCTGGCGGTGATCGGTGACACGGCCATCGAGCCCTTGATCGCCTTCCTCTACGATCCCAAAGCCTCCGAGGTTGAAGCTGAAAGAGAGCGGGTGCTCTCCTATGCGTCAGTCCGGCTTACCGCCAAAGACGCGCTTCGGCTGATTGTACTCGAAATCTTAGAGAAGCTTGGTTGGTCACCCCCTGCCGAAGAAGTCGATATTAGCTCCAGCCAGGCGGACAATCTCCGCGTCGATCGTCCTTTGGGGGCTACGGGACGGTTTGGGCCGTCCGGCGACGTGGTCAAATCCAGCTAGGCGCTGGGCTGCCCTTGCTGAGAAGCTGCCAACCATCAGCTCGCAGCAAGATCTCGGAAGCACTATCGACAACCCCTGCTCTTTCCTTAATAATTTGATTGCTGAAAGCTACTTTCTCATCGCAATCCCGTGCGAATCGGCGTTTTCCTTCTCATCTTTTCTGTTCGTGATGGCGGCTTGGCCCTTGTAATGGCCTATTTATCCGCCTGCATCAACCTGAATCATTCCCAAGTCTGGGATCGTGCCCTTGGCGTTGTTCGCGTTCTTGTCATTGCCGGTCAATGGATTCGGCGGATTCGGCCCGCGCAGGCCGACAAACACGTACTGGTCATCCGAGTTTCCAGAGGAAGATTCCCAGGATCCCCCTTCGTAGACTCAGCGAAAAACCCTGTGTTATGGTTATCGGCTGATTTCAGGAGGGTTCGAGTGGGGGATCCGGTCGCAGAGCAGATTGCCGCCCTCAGGGATAAAAACTGGGCAATTCGCGAGGAAGCGGCCATCCTCTTGGGTGGTCTGAAAGATCCGCGCGCGGTCGGTCCACTGGTGTCGACCCTCCGGGACCGAGATCGGTCCGTGCGGGAGGCGGCGATCGGATCACTGACATTAATAGGAGAGCCATCCGTGGTTGCCGTGGGGGCCTGCCTTACTGATCCAGAGCTGTCGGTGCAAGAAGCCGCGTCGACAGTCTTGGCTTCGATTGCGGACGGGCGTGTGCTTGATGCGCTTGTACGAGCCTTGCGCAGTTCGGATTGGATTGTTCGCATGTATGCAGCGAAAGCGGTGGGACGTATCAAAGATCCCAGATCGATTCAGTCCTTAATCCATTTATTCCAGGATAAAGTGAAAGCAGTTCGGGAAGAGACGTCCACGGTGTTGGCGGCGATTGGTGAAGCCGCGATCCCTGCGTTGTTGGAAACGTTGACGCACCAAGATTGGCTGGTTCGTCTGCATGCCGTGGAGTCGTTGGGGAAAACGAAATCTCAGAAAGCGGTGGAGCCACTGCTCTCAGCGCTGTTCAATGATGGGGATTCCGCCGTTCGGGAGGATGCAATTCGAGCGTTGGGAGACATCGGGGATCCGAAGGCCATCGAGTTCTTGTTCACCGCGATGAAAGAACCTGGACTCCGCACGTTGGCTGTTGAGGCCCTCGGGCGCATCGGGGATCATCGGGCGGTTCCGATTTTGATCGAAGTTGTGACAGGGGTGAATCCACCGAAAGTAACTCGTGCGGTAACGGGCTGTGGAGAGCAGTGGAATGAGGAAGTCATCACCCAGGCTGCCGCGGTACGAGCTCTCGGCTCGATCGGCGACGAGTCAGCACTCCCCACGCTGGTGGCGGCGCTTGAGCCCACACTCACGAGGGCGGAGGCGGCTACGGCCTTGGCACGATTTGGGTCAAAAGCGATCCCGTTGCTCCTTCCTCTGTTGACCGGACCGCGGGATGAAAATGTGCGGTATCACGTAAAGGAGACGCTGGCGCTGGTGGGATGGAGACCGGGCAGGATATAGCTGCCAAGTTACCTGACATTGTGAACGCCCATGATGACGATCAACCGTCGATCCGACAAGCTGGGCTGGAGCCTTCATCCAGAAGGAGGGCTCCATGACCTATCACGAGAATGCGCGGACGACCGCGCATCAACGCAAGCGGATTCGCCACAGTCGCACCTCCTATCGGGTGCAGGCCCAGGCGCTAGGTGTCAGTGTGGCCATGGTGGCCAAATGACAGTGGCGCGCCGATTCCCACGACCACTCTCCAGTCGCCCCCAGCATCAGTACCAAGCCTTGTCGCTGTTGGGATGGCTGTGGAAGAACTGGCTGGTCGACTTGGATACTGGCTGGCTGGCATTGCGGCAAACAGTCTTCTCGCAACTCGTCGCTCGGCTGTCTATCGGGAACTGGTCTGGTTGCAGCTGCAACAGCTCTGGCTGTTGCGACCGCGCCCGCCTCATCCGCAGAGGCGTTTCCGCGCCTGTCCCCAGGGGTTCATCCATATCGATACCTTTGCCGATACCTTTGCCCTACCACGCCTGGGCGGGCACTGGCGATATCTGTTTTTTGTGGCGATCGATCGGGCCACGCGCCTGATGACCATGCAGGTCGCCTCGGCACTGGACATGGCCAGTGCAGTTGCCTTCCTGGCTCACTGCCAGGAGTTCTATCCGTTCCACCTCTATCAGGTGCTGACCGACAACAGGCAGGCCTCTATGTGCTCGAAAGACATTTCAACGTGCATCGGTCCTACAAAGTGATGGGCAGCAACACGCCCGCGCAACTGACGCAAGAGTGGTATGCCACATCACTCAAACGATTTCTCCGGCAGCCAGTCGGACCTTTCACAACCTGGTGACATTAGACATATAGAAGGTAAAAGGAAAAAGGTAAAATGAAAGAAAACAGAAATCGCGAGTTCTATTTCTTTTCTTTTCTTTTTCCTTGCCTTTTGCCTTGTTGCAACCCATGCCTAAGGAAATGATTGAAACATTGGTTTCTGAGCTGATCCACGAAGAGGATTGGCGCCGGATGCGAGCAACCGCAGCTTGTGTGGCTGGCGGTCCGCGAGCGGTACAGGCGCTTGTTGAGGCTCTTCATACTGGAACAACCGACTTGAAAAAAGAAGCCGCGGCGATGTTGGCTCGTATTAAAGATCCTCATGCAGGAGTGGCGCTCGTCAGCCTACTCGAAGATGGAGAGGAAGCGGTGCGCAAGGCCGGCGCGACTGCATTGGAGCAGATGGCTGGGGTACTCGATACAGATACCGCCGCGGCGCTGGTGGCATTGCTTCCCAAGAGCCAAGAGGGAGAAGCCAGGCAACTCATGACACATCTGGTCGGGGCTATTCCGACCGCCGTGATCCCGCTCTGCGAGTTGCTCAAGCACCCAGATCCGGAGACACAGGTAACGGCGGCGATGATGCTCGATCAACTCTTAGACCCGCGATCCGTCGATGCATTTATCGATGCGATGGGCCAGCCAGCGGTTCGTGATATCGCTGTTGGGTCATTGAAGAAGCTCGGAGCGATTCGTGAGCGAATCGACAGTATGTTCGACGCGCTTCGCGCAGTCGAGGGAGCGAGCGAGCGGGAAGAAGCCCGGATGTCGACCGTCATCAATCTCTTAGGCATCGGACGTCCGAGCGTCGAGATCTTAATGGAATACCTCGAAGACAACGACTGGCTCGTGCGTGAGGCGGCGACAGACTTACTGGGAAAAATCGCGGATGTGCGGGCCGTGGAGCCGTTGATGAAGCGGCTTGAACGTGACAAAGACACTGGAGTGAAAGAACTGGCGATCAAGGCCTTGGGATTGATCGGCGATGCCCGTCCGACCCAGCTCTACCTTGAAGCGATCCCGATCAGGCCGCTTCGTGTGTACGCGATGGAGGCGCTGGCCAAGATCAAGGACGTAGGGGTCTTGCGTCCCCATAAAGGGCTGTTTGATCGGCTGAGAACCGATCGCGATGGATTGGTGGCCTACAATGCGGGTCTGATCGCTGATAAACTCGAGGCCTTAGCCGGAACGGAAGTCATCGGGCAGGAAGGGAACAACGAGGATGAGTAACGAGATGGAATCCGATCGGATAGATCAGCTCATTTCAGCGTTGCGTGACGAGAATGAAGTCCTGCGCGACCACGCGATTGCGAGTCTCGGCCAGACTGGTGTGGATGCAATCCCACGCCTGATCGGCCTGATGGCCGATGAGGATGTAGTAATTCGAGAAGCCTCGACCAGCGCGGTGGTTCGGATTGGGCTGTCAGTGGTCGAGCCGATGCTCGAGGCTTTACAGGATGACGAATGGGCGGTTCGAGAACAGGCGTCATCGGCCCTCGGCAAGCTCAAGGATCCCCGCGCGGTCGATCCATTGGTCAAGGCGCTGAAGGACAAGGATGGGGCCGTGCGGACGGCGGCGGTCTGGGCATTGGAGCGGATCGGCGATCCACGCGCGGTTCCCGGATTGATCGAGGCGCTCACGGACAGTACCTTGCGGGAGGATGTCGCGCGCGTGCTCAAAAAGATCGGCGATGCACGGGCGGTTGACGCGCTGATCGATGGACTCTTGGGCAACAACTGGATGGTACGTCGTCATGCGGCGGAGGCGTTGGGAAAAATCGGCGATCAACGCGGGATCAGCCCGCTGATCGAGTCGCTCAAAGATGAAGACTGGCTGGTACGGCGCAATGCGGCTGAATCGCTCGCTCGTCTCGGTGCTAAAAAGGCGATTCAGCCGTTGCTGCCGCTGTTGGAAGATGAGAATACGATGGTGCAGGAAACGATCGAAGGCGTGTTAGCCAGTCTCGGGTGGAAGCCGAAACCATAACAATTCACTTCAAATACAGGATACTTGTCATGGCAGACGAAACTCCAGTGAAGTTGTTTCAGATCGGTCCCAAGGGCGGAGAAAAGAAGGATGGATTCAATCTGGTGACCGAACGGGTGGTGGCGGTGAACCCGGAGGACAAGCAACTCGAAGTCGAACTCCTGGCTTATGACGGCAAGACGGTCGTGCTAGAAGTAGCGCAAGAAGCGCTTGAGGATCTCAAAAAGCTCAAGGTCGGGGACGGCGCCACGATCCGCGTCGTGGAAGAAAGTGGGAAGCGTGTTGCCAAGAGTTTCAGGATTCGCGCCAAAGATCCCAACACAGCCAAGGCCGACGCCATGTTGCTCGACCTTAAGGATCCGCACTGGTTGAATCGCAAGTATGCGGCGGAAGTGCTGGGCGAGCTCAAAGAAAAACGGGCTGTCGATCCGTTGGTGGGAGCATTGATCGACGAAGTCGGCGATGTGCGGCAGCGTGCCTATGATTCCTTGATTAAGCTCGGCGGCATCTCCGTGCCTTCGCTTATTCCCCTGCTGGTGTCGGAAGAAGATGAGATCCGACAATCTGCGACGGAGATTATCAGGAAGATCGGCAAGCCGGCCGTAGAACCGCTGGCGACGGCCTTAGCCGACGCCGATGATCGGCTAAAGACCCGAATTATGAAAGTCTTGGACCGGATGGGGTATAAGCCGAAAACGAAGGACGACGCAAAGGATGATTTGCCTCGACTAACCTAGACGTCTATAAGATTTTTTCTGGGGTCCCGCTACTGGTTGCCCTACTGAAATATATTGGAATCCGGCAGACGTCACTCGGTCAGGATCATAGACGTTGCGGAGATCGAGCAAGACTGGATGGCGCATCACGGTTTTCAACTTCTCAAAGTCCAAGTTGCGGAACTGATTCCACTCGGTCATGATGATCAGGGCATCCGCTCCTTCGGCCACGTCGTAAGTATTTCGGCAGGCCTGCAGCCCTGGAAGTATCCGGCAGGCTTCTTCAAGGGCGGCTGGATCGTACGCGCGGATCGTGGCCCCTTCGGCAAGAAGGTCCTGGCTGATCGCCAACGCCGGAGCATTTCGAAGGTCATTTGTATTTGGTTTGAATGATAGACCCAGCATTCCCAAGGTCTTCCCTTTTATCCCTCCAGCAGCGTCGCGAATCTTGGCAATCATCTGCTTCTGTTGTAGTTCGTTCACTCGTGAGGCGGCTGAGGCTATCTGCATGGGATAGCCATGACGCTTGCCAGTCTGTATGAGCGCAGCGAGATCTTTCGGAAAACATGACCCTCCGAACCCAGGTCCTGCATGGAGAAACTTGGGACCGATTCGATGGTCAAGCCCCATCCCTTTTGCGACCATCTGCACGTTCGCGCCGACGCGCTCGCAGAGATTTGCAATTTCGTTGATAAACGAAACCTTTGTAGCCAGAAATGCATTAGATGCATATTTGATGAGCTCGGCTGTCGGGACATCCGTGACCACAATCGGTGTTTCAATGAGGTATAGAGGGCGATACAGGTCTTTCATAATGGCAACGGCCTGGTCGCTATCCGCACCGATGACCACGCGATTAGGGCGCATGAAGTCCTCGATGGCCGAACCCTCTCGGAGAAATTCAGGATTGGATACAATGTCAAATCGAATTGACTCTTTCTGTGTCTGCTTGATGACCTCCAAAAGTTTTTCTCCCGTTCCCACTGGCACGGTCGACTTGGTCACGATGACCTTGTAGCCGGTCATATAACGCGCGATGCCTCGCCCCACCTCTTCCACAAAGGACAGATTTGCGGATCCATCATCATTTGGGGGTGTGCCCACGGCTATGAAAATCACCAAGGCCTTGTCGACGGCTTTAGCAATATCCGTGGAAAAGGCAAGACGGTTTTCCTTGATCCCCTTTGCAACCAGCTCGTTAATTCCCGGCTCGAAGAATGGGACCTCGCCCTTTTCGAGCTTCTCGATTCTCTTAGCGTCGTTATCTATACACGTCACATTCACGCCAAATTCAGCGAAGCAGGCCCCCGTGACAAGTCCCACATAACCGGTCCCAATAACGCTGATGTGCATAGGATGGTCTCCTTAGAGTGAATTATTGCTGGGTAAAGTATAGCAATTGAGGGTCGTTGCGAGCAACGAATCGTGGAGTTTCCTCGTTTTACCTAAAAGCCAATTGGCTGTTTCGTTGACTCTTGGAAAACGTGTTGAGTAGAATCCGACGCACTTTCGGATGTGTGCGAAGAAACATGAGGCAAGATATCTTCAATCTGATTGACGGAGTTTTGAGTTTACCCTTCCGTCCGTCTAGCCAATGAGCACTAAATCTCCACAAATTTCCCACGTGTTTCTCCTCTTTACCGCCCTTCTGACGGGTGCAGTGGTCATGGCGCTCGAAATCCTCGGGAGTCGTCTGCTCGCGCCCGTGTTTGGGAACTCGTTATTTGTCTGGGGCGCGTTGATCGGAGTGATCTTGGCTGCGATGAGCAGTGGTTATGCCTTTGGTGGCTGGATTTCCGATCGCTATTCCGCCGGAGTAGTCCTAGCCAGCCTGTTGCTCTTTTCAGGTAGCTGGACCTTTCTTATTGCCTGGAGCAACCAGCCCATCTTGTTCCAAGTTGAGAAGCTTGTACAGGATCCTCGATGGGGACCCTGTCTCGCAGCAACCGTACTCCTTGCACCTCCTGCTTTTGGATTAAGTGGCGTGTTGCCGGCGATGTTGCGTCTGGCGGTGGCAGACATGGATCATCTCGGTCGCCACACGGGGCGCATGATTGCTATTTCGACAGTCGGTAGTTTGGTGGGAACCTGGGGAACCACGTTTTTTCTTTTGTCGTGGATCGGCAGTCAGACCCTAGTAGCTTGGCTGGGTGGAATTCAAGTTGGGCTCGGTCTTTTGTGGCTATCGAAAAGAATGTCCGTGCGTCCACTAATGCTGTTACTGTTCCTGGGTCTTGTGTGTTCCGTAGTGTTGGGAACGTTGGCTCTAGATCCAATCCAGAAATTGAACGCACCGGTGTATCAGGAGGATAGCCCATATCAGCAAGTCCGCATTCGTGACGATCAACTCTTTCGCTATCTCGTGTTGGACCGAACCCTTCATGCTGTGATGTGGAAATCCGATCCTGTCCCGCTCTTTCTTCCTTACAGCCAGTTGATGGTGGCTTCGCTGGCATTGGCGTCCGAGCCAAAGCGTGGGCTCATTCTTGGCCTTGGCGGAGGGTCACTGGCAAAATGGCTGGCACAGTACTGGCCTACGCTTGAGCTCGACGTGGTAGAGCTTGACCCAATCGTCGTGCGCATGGCGGAAGAATATTTCAACTATCACCCTCCCGCTAACCACCATGTGTCGGTGAGAGATGGGCGAGCCTTTCTTAATGGGACGGATCGAACCTACGATGTCGTCTGGGTCGATGCGTTTGCACGGCACATGATCCCCTTCCATCTGACGACCGTGGAGTTTTTCTCAACCGTGCGCGCGCATTTGAATCCTGATGGTGTGATCGCGGTCAACCTGGCATCGTCTGGAGAGGGAGGGGATATGGCTAGGGCAACTGCTGTGGTACAAACCATGAAACGAGCCTTCCCGGTCCTTGAAACCTTTGCCGTGAAGGGCCCGTGGAAGAGTGGGCAGATTAAAGCTGAGAATCTGATTTTCTTTGGTGGCATTCCAATCGAAACGGGCTTCCCGGATCGCATTGTTGCGAAGGTCACAGAGATGGCGATGAATCGTCAATTACCAATGGAAGCGATCGCGCTTCTGAACTCTCGTCGGACTGAGCCATGGCCGACAGGATTTGAGTTGAGCGACGATTTCGCTCCTTATGATCTTCTTATCGGAATAGAAGGATCCAGTACGCACCCGGACTAGAATCGAGATCTAGCCCAACACGGGTGTCCTGGTTCACATCACGGCTTCGGCACCACCTCACTTTTACCGTTCCTATCAAGACGTTTCGTCGTTTCAGTCTCTTCATTTCTAACACCTGCTAGCACCTCTTCTGGTGTCTGTTTGGGCTGAATTCTCAAGTAACTGTCAAGTGACTTGTCCGAATGGGGGTCCAAAACCCGCACGGCGGAAGTGAGGTGTTTGGGCGAGAGGTGGGCATAGCGGAGGGTCATGGTCGGAGACGTGTGCCCCAGGAGGTTGCTCACAGTGGCCAAGGGGATTCCCCGCATAATGAGCCAGGAAACGAACGTGTGGCGGAGGTCATGAAAGTGGAAGTCCGTAAGCCCGGCAGCTTCACATGCTGCACCAAAGGCGTGCCACACGTCGTTATGCTGTCGTCCTTGGGCATCATGGAACACCCAGAGGACTTCGGTTCGAGTGCGTAACCGTCTAAAGAGCGTCCACAAGGTTTCATTCAGGGGCAGGGCCCGCGCTTTGCCGTTTTTGGCCTGCTTCAAGCGGATAAATCCGTGGGCCATGTCCACGGTATCCCAGGTGAGGCCCAGCAGTTTCCCTTTCCGCATGCCCGTATGGAGTGCCGTCAAGGCGATGGGACGGAGTGATTCATGACAGGCGTGGAGCAATCGCTCGGCTTCGGATTCGCTGGACAGATACCGCAAGCGCCTGTCCGGCTCTTGATACTTATGAATAGCAGATAATTCTTCTAGCGCCGTCTTGCGTAAAAGTTTCCGCTCCACGGCCTTACTCAAGGCCTGTTTGAGTGCGGCCATTTCCCGATTGACCCTCCCTATGGCTCCAAGTTGAGCGAGCTTGGTTTGGTGGAGGCGAGGGGACTTAGCCATCGTTGATTCCCCTCCTTCGCTTTACAATTCAAGGCGCTGCCCTCGTCGCGTAGCGTTCGCAAACCGATCTCACCCTCTTGGCGAGCCTAGCCTTCTCAAATCAAACGTGAGGTCAGCACTTGACCTGGAGAGAGGATTGGTGCCATACCTCAACGACGCATGACTATGTGTATCAAGAAAAATACTGTGCGGAGTGCCGCGTCCGAAAGAAAGCCAAGCGGCTGCTCGAAAAAACTATTAGGGTGGTGAAAGTATGACCCCCAACGAGCCGCGCCAGTGGGAACGTGAATCGTCAACCCCGTGGTGCATTTCAAAAGGATCTGCCGTCTGTGTCCTGGTCCTATCGTTGTGCGTGCTCGCGTTAAGTGGGTGGAGTTATCTTTCCTACCAGCGTATGAATGAGTTGGACGCTCGTATGGTCGAACTCGGCTTATCGAAGCGGGTCAATGTTGAGCAGAAAACAACCCCGCCGATCTTGCACCGAGAAAATGAGGTCATGATCTATTCTGCTGAAATCATAGAAGAGGAGCCGCCTCCTCCAACTGAGAAGCGGCGGGAAGCCCCACATGTAGCCGTACCAGACAAGAAGCAGCCTGTTGCGCCTGTAGTGGAGAAGCGGCGGGAGGTCCCACTTGTAGCGGATTCAGACAAGAAGCAGCCTGTTGTGTCTGTAGTAGAAAAGTCCTTTTCCCAGCCAGCATTCAAACAGTTCAAAAGACAATGCCTACTGCAAGGTGGCGGGACTGCGGAAGTCGCCGAAGGCGTTGAGTGGGTTTGCCCAGAAAAGTGGGAGCCATGAAAAACTCAACCTTGAATAACAATCGACACGAACGGTACCCTAAGCGTCGCCCTCTATCTCCTTACGTTCACGTTGAGCGTGCCGGCGTTCGCGCAGCGGGGGATGCTGTTTGATCCGACCGAGGGACGACGTCCGTATTAGCGGCTCTGTTGAGGACAGTAGAAACCGATACGTTGTTCGGCCTTGCGCCTTCCTAATTAGCCCTCCTAGAATATGCCTCCCCGCGAGGCTCCTATGCCTTTCTCTCTCCGATTCCCTATCGCCCTCGTGCTGTTGATCGTTTGTCTTGCCACTCCTGCATCGGCTGATTTTCACGCGGGCATGGATGCCTATAACCGTGGCAACTACGCAACAGTCTTGAGTGAATTGCGTCCGTTGGCCGAGCAGGGAGACACAATCTCGCAGTGCACCCTCGGGGTGCTGTATGCCAACGGGCACGGCGTCCCGCAGGACTTTGTCCAAGCGCGCCAGTGGTTCGAGCAAGCCGCCGCCCAGGGGTCTGCGAGGGCGCAGGTCCATCTCGGTGTGCTGTACACAGAAGGGCGCGGCATGCCGCAGGACTTTGTCCAGGTCCATAAGTGGTACAACCTTGCGGCAGCGAACGGAGAGAAGGTTGGCGGCGAGCGTCGTGATGCGCTCCTCAAACAGATGACTCCTGCCAAAATCTTCAAGGCGCAACGGCTGGTACGGGAGTGGAATTCCAAGACGCTGTAAACACCTGATCGAGCCACGTGTCTCCGACACACGCCCGCCGCTGACGCGAGAAGATCAACGCTCGAACTATTAGGTCAGGACCATTGAGGACGGTAGGGGCCGACACGTTGATCCGCCTTGCGCCTTCCTTCGCTACTCTCCTAAAATACGCCATCCTACGAGATACCCATGCCCTTCACGCTTCGCCCCTTCCGACGCTTCCCTGTGCCATGTGCTGTGACGTACCAGTGGGGTCAGGGTCTGAGACGACCGTGGGTCAGCGGGGCCTGGATTGTGGCATCCAAAGTCCACTATGGTTCGAGCAGTCCATGAGCTAGATAAGGAGAATGCGTTATGAGCAGGAAAGGTCTCGTGGTGGGAACCGTATCAATACTTATCGTCGTGTTCGTGTATTGGGGAACATCGTTTGGTGCAAAGGACTGTGGCGGAATTCCTGCAGAAAAAGTGGCAGACATGGTGCAGGCCGTGATCGAGTCAAACCGTACCTTTTACACCGTCCATGTCGTGGAACGGATGCAGGCGAAGGGCGTCGTCGTCGCTTCGGAAAATTGGAAGACCGAAAAGACCCTTCCCCTCCCCGCCCAATTCTTGAAAGAGTCAGCCCGTTTGGCAGTGAACACGGAAGCCAAGATTGGATACAAGCTCATCGGCCTCTGGCCTATCAACAAACAGAATGGGCCCCAAAACGAATACGAGAATAAAGGGCTGGTGGAAACCCTGCAGAATCCGGATCGTCCTTATACCGAAGTGATCAAGAGGGGGGGGATTCGTTTCTCGAAGACCGTTCGTATCTCCAAGCCATTTATGCCGACAGAGCTGTTTCGCAGGCCTGCATCGGCTGCCATAACACACACCCGGACAGTCCGAAACAGGACTTCAAGCAGAATGACGTGATGGGTGCAGTGATGGTGACAGTTCCGCTAGGCTTTTAGCAGTCTAAGGGGTAGTGCCTTGACTTGAGTAACCCCTATTGGATTGTGCTTTCGGCTTTGCCGGCCTCGAACATGCTTTAAAGCAGAAATGGGGTCGTTGTTTGACTTAGCACCACCCTACCGGCTGTCAGTGACTTTGCCGAAGGTGCGGGGACCCACCGAGGCATAACGGCTGGCGTGGGAGTGGAACCCCAAGACGCCGTAACACCTGATCGAGCCAAGTGGCTCCGACACACGTGCGCCGTTAACACAACCCGATCGACGTCCATATTAGTCATCGTACCATCGCCTTCGCTCCCTCCTAGAATAGCCTCCCTTCGAGTCTCCCATGCCCTTCACGCTTCGCCCCTACCGCCGCTTCCCCGTGCTCGCTAAACGCGCACACAAGACCCTCTCGAATTTGCAGATTACGGGAGTGCTCAATCGATGCGCGCAGGATGGGAAAACCGCCAGGTCCCCCCTCACAATACGAGGAAAGGGAGGTATTTCTTGAACAGATCGCGGACGGATTCTTCAATCAGTTTGTTTAGCCACTTTTTCTCGTCCACGGAATGGTGCTCCAACTCTAGCATGAGATGAACATCCAAGCGAAGACCGTACTGCTGGGGATTGTTACGCAATAACGTTCGGCGTATCGTGTAGCCTACACATAGGGGGACAAACGCTCCAAAATTATGTTTGGGAGTACATAAGGAAAAGGGGCCATGACTTTATTCATTGCCTGTATCCTGATTTACCACTTTGATATGGGGTGGTGATATGGAGTAGCCATCTTGGCATACATCGGACGCATCGTTGTCTATTTAAACTTCATGAATAAATAATGTTGTGCACGTTTACTGGTGAGCGATTGCCAAGGAGAACCACATGACAAAAACAATGACCATGATGCTCTGCGTGGTCATACTGCTGGGTGGGTACGGATGCCAGACTACTCCTGAGCGGGTGTCTGACGAATATATTGAACTCGCTGCAACAAAGGCAGCCACCATGACGCTCCTGCGCCGTTGTGAGAAATCGGCTTATGAACTCGTCCGTGAACATGAACGACTCAAACATATCCTCGATAGTCACTACGAAGATTTCAATCGTGAAAGGGGAATGGAATAACAGGTTTATTTTGGCGGTTGTCTACAGGCTAAGGGGCAGAAAGGACGGTGACACCATGCGACATCGAGTCTTGGTGGCGTTCATCGTGATCGTGGGCCTCGCGATTGCGGCATGGCTCTACAGCGAGCGTATGAGCGCGATCAAGGAAAAGGAGCGTCTATGGAAGAGGCACAGTGGCAACCAACATTCAACTCTCGTCGAGTGTTTAGACTACTCACACGGAGTCCAAAACCTAATGGAACGCTGCATGAAAATCGACAAGGCGGTCGATAAGGCCTTGGGGGACTAGAGAGAAGAGGACGAAGCATGCGTGTGGTCATCTCTGCTCGAAAGGGCGTTGGACACACCAAGTTGAGCATCTTCACGCAGGTGGCGAAGACGTTGAAGGTGACGGTGGCGGAATTTGTTAGGTGATCGAACAAGGAAGGCAGAGTTATGCCCATTACCTTAAAGATGTTTTCCGTTCCTTTTGTGATCTTGCTCATCACGATTCTGGGTTATTTGTTAATTGTTGGAAAATTGAATCGTTGGTCTTTCGCAGGCAGTCTTGTTGGGATAGCGATTCTGGTCGGTGTTGCAGCCATTGTCCTACCAAGGAGTGAGGAAGTTTCGGAGCTAGGGAGCGAGGTTGCAGGACAAGAAATTCTCGTCAAGATAGAAAGGGTGCGCGCGGACATCTACGCGAAAGCAGAAGTGGTTCAACTGTTAACTGATCATGTGGCGGAGGTTTCTGTTTCCAATCTCACGCATCCTGGCCGATTCTCTCCCAAGAACCTTGATGAACTCTTACTCAAAGAACGTGATCGGCTCGCTGAAATGATGCTTCGGGCTGGTATCCACGACAATCGAATTCTAGAGATCATTGCGAAGGTGACTGATGTGGTGACAAGGGATTTGGCCCGTGATGTTTGGCATGCAGTCCCGAAGGAAATTTTCACTACCGGTGCTGGGAAAGGGCAAAATCAGGCAGCTGTAAGCCGCAAATTCCACGATGCCCTGGTAGGTTCTAAAGCTGGAACTGCTGAAGATGTCGCACAGGAGTTTTTAAAACCCCTTAATGGATGGACATCAGAGGTCAAAGCCCAAGCTGCTGTGTTTGATGCATTCAGAGCAGATGGTGTTTTACCTGTTAACCATGTAGGTCCGGAGAAAGATTAGTTATGATCGCTGCCATTTATGCAAGAAAAAGCACCGAGCAAACCGTCGTAGCCAACGAAGCCCGGTCCGTCACGCGCTAGATTGAGCACGGCAAGGCGTACGCGCTCAAGAAAGGCTGGACCGTGGCCAACGAGCATGTCAACGCCGATGACGGCATTTTCGGCGCAGAATTCCTCACGCGACCCGGGTTCGTCAAGATATTCTTGACTCGGCCATCCTGCACGCGATCCACGAGGCCTTTGATGAGTGTGTCCTCGAAGCCTCTCTGGAAGAAGCCTTGAAGCGACTCCGGGCGGAACAGTCGCAAGGCCCGGACCGACGGAGCACCCTAGAGCGGAACTCTCCTTGATCCTGACCCACCTCCATCATTTGTGGAACTCGCCGCCACGGGGAAATGCACGGATGCCGTGATTACCGTCCTGCACGAAAAGGAGACCCGAAAGAAGGTGCTGGTCGTGGGAACTCGACCGCCTGGGTGCCCTGACGCAAACCGTTTCACTAGATGAGAAGCGGCTCGCCAAAGACCTCCGAAGCCGTCTGGGAGACATCCCTACCCTATTAGCTCGTCACATCCCACAGGCCCGCCAGATGCTCAGGAAACTCCTGGACGGGTACATCGTATATGAACCTATTGTGGAAGACGGGAAACCAGGCTATCGCTTCACCGCAACCGGGACCTTCGACTGCCTCCTCACGGGGGCGAGCGTGGTCAATCAAAGTGGTGGAGGCGAGGGGAGTTGAACCCCTGTCCGAAGATCGTCAACGCATCAGATCTACATGTGTAGCCGATAGTTTAAGTTTCGCAGCCACCCACGCCCATTGGCTGGCTTAGAATAGCCGCTAGCCCAGGAAGTTCTCGCCCTCCGCCGCTGAGCACCAGCTTTGGACCAGCCCGCTGCATCGCGCCATTCCATCCCCGCGGGCCTCAGATGGAACGACGTCACAGCTGATTAAGCTGCGAGTGCCAGTTCTTGATTGGCAGTTGCATTTTCCCGGAGTTTTACGAGTCCCCGAGAGCTCGACATGCACCGATGGTATCAGTATCCCCGTCGAAACCGGTCGCCCCCCCCTTTCGTACCGTGAAGTGTCATCCGTCATTCGTGAAGCGCAAGCTCTCCGAGGACACTCCCCGTAGCTCAGCTCATACCGAGATACGCTTCACGAGGCACGCTTCTTCATAGATGCTCATGATACCGCATGAGTCAAGGGGATACCAGCATCGATAGGAGTACGAAAATTATGATCGCTTAAAGCAACTGGCCATCCGCTGAACCAAATTGACTAACAATCTGAATGTGCAAGCGTTGACAATACATTGACGATGTGACGCCGTCATCCCAGGGATACAAAGGCAAAAATAATCGCGTTCCTCTCGCGGTGTCGATCAGCAACAGGCGTGAGCATCGCTATGGCACTACGCTGGTCGTCTGGTTACGCTCGAGCAGCGCCTGCACCTGCGCACGCATCTCGCCAGCCGGCAAGCGCGTTCGATCACCATGTCCAGCCAACACCCATTCGAAGCGGTAGTTGAGGAGCTTTCGGATGGAATCCACCAGCACCCGCTTCCTCCAGACCAGCCGTTGTGGGGTTCCCAGTGACCGCGTATCCTGATTCCACCACAGATGATCGCCAGTGAAGAGGAACTTGTTTTTGTAGAGGAGAGCCATGCTGCCGGGCGTGTGACCAGGGACGGGGATTGCTTCAAACCCGTCGGCTAGGGAGATGCTGTCATTCCCGCCCACAATCCGTTCAGCGTATGGAACAGCCTCTGCGTCAGCGCGATGGATGATCCGCTTGGTCCCAAAATGCTTGGCGTACTTGTCCGCATCGGCCACATCGTCTTCATGCGTGAGAAAAATATACTTGATGCCGCCAATTCGTTCGAACGACTCGACCAGATGCTTAATAAAACGAGGCGAATCGACTAGCCAGTTGCCCCCTGGATGTTCGACGAAGAAGCTGTTGGCGCCAAACGATTTCTCAGAATTGAAGCCGCAATAAAAGACCCGGTCTTCGAGATGGAGCGGAAAGCTCGCCATGGCCGCCTGAAGTACGGTCTTGCCGCTCTGCTCGGTTCCAATCGAGCCGACCGGGCAGGCAAGTAGGGCCTGATAGGCCTGGTGGACGTGCTCATCAAGTTCTGGTTGGTTTGAAACGGAAGAAAACTCACCGATTTCTTCAAAACTCTTCGGTGCTAATTGTCGGCAGGTGTCGCAGTTGATGCAGGTCGAGTCAACGTAGAAGTTGCCCGCGACGTTGGAATCAAGCCGCTTGTGTCGATCAGCCATCAGAGGACCTTGGTAACTTGCTTCGCTCGATCGGCGGCGTGCCAGAGGTACCAAGAAGCCGCCGTCCGATAGGGTCTCCAACGTTCCCCATACTGTAACACTTCTTTGGGCGTAGGCATCATACGGCGGCCGCACGCAATCCGGAATCCGTTGCGCACACCGAAATCGTCAATCGGCAGGACATCCAGACGACCGAGTTGAAAAATCAGCAACATCTCGACTGTCCATCGCCCGATGCCACGTACCTCAATCAGCCGCTCGATAATCGCGTCATTGTCGAGTTTCTGAATGACTCGGCTGGTCGGGACAGTCCCATCGAGAGTCTTGGCAGCTAAATCGTGGAGCGCCAAAATCTTCGCGCGTGAAAATCCCGAACGCCTAATCGCTCTCGTGCTTACAGTAAACAGTTCGCCTGGTCGAGGGAAACGTCGACCGGGAAAGAGTGCAATGAGTCTTTTGAGAATGCTCTCAGCGGCTCTGTCGTGCAACTGTTGATAGGCAATGGCGCGTGCCAAAGACTCAAACGACGAGCGACCCACTCGTGGTTTCAGCGTGAAGGGACCAACTTCGCGGATCAGGCGGCGCATAACCGGGTCGACCTGTGACAGATGTTGTGTTGGTTTGGAGCTTACGCGATCCATTTAAGACAACGGAATCCGGTTCTTGTTCTGTTTGAGCCAGACTTCGAAAGTCTGCAGTGAGGGATTCAGGCTGCGGGCAACAATGGGATAACGCGGGCCACAAAAGGCGTCGTTAAAATCACAGTTGAATTGAAACATGTTGCCCAGGTCTTCAGCGCCGGGAAAACCGAAACTCCAATAAGCTTCTGGAGCTACGTCGTTGTAAAGGACTGTTTGTCCGAAGGCTTTGGTCATCGCAGCCGCCAGTCTGTGTTCTGGCCAAATGTTTGCCTGAGATCTCGACTGCCTTGCCGATGTACTCGCGACCTATCTTGAAGATGCCCAAAGCACATTTGCCAATATCCTCGACGGCGATACCCGGCAGTTTCTTGTCGCTCAAGGGAAGCGTAAATGCCAGTGTGCCGTCAGGTCCTTTCTTGGGTCCCATACCGAACGTGATCATGTTGTCCCAATAGAAGGACGTGGCAGAAACGTGGTGGGCACTCCGAGCTTCGTGAACTCCTGATCGGCTTCACCTTTTGCATCAGAAATGCGGCACTTTCTGCTTCCCCATCAACGTCGTCATCCCGCCGTCCTTCAGCGGAACCCATTTCCTCATATCCTCCAGTGTGGACCAAATGACGTGGTGCACACTCTTCTGCTTGGCCGCTTCGGCCATCGTTTTGACTTGCGCATATTCTTTCTCGGACAAGAAGTGTTCCCAGAAGTTCGTCAAGCTGAACGCGCCATAGGTACCGTCGAATGGGCGTTTCATGCTCTCGACATCATCGAGATTGGCCGCCACCACTCCATCACCAAGCTTGGCTAACGCTTTAGTTTTGTCAGAATTCACATCTCAAGTCAACGCGCGAACAGTGAAGCCACTGCCGGGATCGTTTAACAATCGCCCGCACGAGCCCTCCACCCTGAGCCCCAGTCGCACCAACTACGGCAATGATCTTCATATCAGCCATCACACACTTCCTACATGACGATTCCGCTACCAGCGTGAATATTCTGTTCTGTCAGCCACCTGGCTTCCTCACTCACAATGAAGGCCACCACATCGGCAATATCCTTGGGGAGACCGAGCCGCTTCAAGGGAGACATCTAAATGCCGATTTACCGAAACTGCTCCGTCATCATCTCGGTATCGGTAAACCCCGGCGAGACGGTATTCACCGTGATCCTTCGGGGAGCCAGCTCTTACGCAAGGTCCTTCGTATACTGCTCAAGCGCGCCCTTGCTGCCGAGATAGGCCGTGGCGCCTGGAAGGCTCAGGTGGGTCACGTCGGTCGAAACATTCATGATGTGTCCACCATCCTTGAGCACGTGTGCCACCTCCTGCATGACAAAGTACGGGCCTTTCGCATGCAACGCCACAACCTGGTCAATATCCGATTCGCTGGTCTCCGTACGTGGCTTCGGCCTAAACTTGCCGGCGATGTTGACGAGAATATCCAGGCTCCCGAACGGCTTGACGCTATCAATCACAAAACATCGGGCCTCGGCGACCTGGCCCATATCGGCCTGAACGGCCACCGCCTTCCCACCCTTAGCCTGAATGCCTAGGACAACCTGCTGCGCCTTCTCCTCGCTCAGGATGTAGTTCACCACGACACTCGTGCCGTCTTCGGCCAATCGTTCTGCAATGGCCCGGCCGATCCCGTTCGAGGCGCCGGTCACGATTGCGATTTTCCCGTTCAGCGATCCCATGGCCTTGATTCCTTCTCGCATCGGCTCACCGCAGAGCGATTCCCCATCGACCTGAAAATACCCAAGCCTCAATGGGTTTCCGACTCCTAGGCTGCATTTCTCGTTCACGGAGTCGGTCCGGCAATACGGCAGCTTCTCCTGGATAGCCCAGGGCAATTATCGCAACCGGTTCGTAGCCGTCGGGAACGCCGAGATCCTCCCTCGCCTTGTCGACGTGAAAGCCTGCCATCTGATGGCACACCAACCCAAGGGCGGTAGCCTGCAGTATCAAATTCTCTGCGGCAAGCCCCACATCATGGAATGCGTGACGGTTTGGTGAACCATCGTCGAAAGTCATTTTCCCGACGGACAGCATCAACACCGGCGCTAGGTTTGCCCATCGCTGATTGCCTTCGACAAGGCAGTGAAACAGCCTGTCCCACTCCGTCTTGTTCTCTTTGGTCGCTACGAGAAATCGCCAGGGTTGTTCATTGTTGGACGATGGTGCCCAGCGCGCGGCTTCGAAGAGACTCCGGAGCTTGTCGGCTTCGACAACCCGCTCGTCAAACGCGCGCGGGCTCCAGCGGCACTTTAGTAAGTCGTGGATAGGATTTTGTGTGTCGGCTGGCTTTTCCATCGAGCTATCCTTTGCTGCTGTCCTTGCGAACATCCATGTCGGGAGACCAGCCGCCACCGAGCGCTTTGTACAGTTGCACGACCGACACCAGATGCAAGCGGCGCGTGCTGGTCAGCGCGAGTTCCGACTCGAACAGATTCCTCCGTGCGACGAGGACTTCGAGATAATTTGCCAGACCGCCTTTGTACCGGAGATCCGCTAGCTTGAACGCCGACTGCAGCGCCGTGACCTGTTGTTGTTGCGCTTCGCTCTGCGTTTGCGCCGTACGCACGGCAACCAGCGAGTCTTCTACCTCGCGAAAGGCCGTCAGCACCGCCTGTTCATACTGCGCCACCGCCTGCCTGCTCTGAGCCTCCACAGCTTCCTGTTGAAATCCCAGCACCTGAAAGTTCAGGAGAGGACCAGTGAACCCAGCGCCGGCAACACCAAAGGAGGACATATCGGTAAAGAGTTTGGACAATTGCGGATGAGCGACACCGAGGAGTCCGGTCAACGTGATTTTCGGGAACCGATCGGCCTTGGCCGCGCCGATACGGGCCATAGCGGCTGCCAATTGCTGCTCCGCCTGAAGCAAGTCCGGTCGGCGCTGCAACAGGTCAGACGGCAAGCCGGCGGGAACTTCAGGTGGCACGATCTGTTCGGTCAAGGATTTACCTCGCGGGATCGCGAGGGGCTTGCGTCCCAGAAGGATGCTCAATTGATTCTCCGCCTGGACCATCTGCCGTTCCAGTTCGGCGGCCCGCGCGGCTGCATTGGCGCGCTCCGCCTCGAACTGGTCACTGTCGAGACGGGAGGTCAATCCCTGCTTGAACCGAGCCTGGGCGATGCGAACAGATTCCTCCCACGATTGCAACGTCCGTTTGGCAATATCGAGCTGGGCATCGAACTGCAGTAGGTTGAAGTAGGCCTCTCCCACGCCACTTACAAGCTGCAGCGCCACCACACGACGATTTTCCTCTTTGGCGAACAGATCGGCTCGAGCCGCCTCATTGGATCGTCTGATGCGCCCCCACATGTCGAGCTCCCACGACAGATTCCCTAGTAAGTAGTAGTTAAACGGGTTGGCAAAGCCAGGAACCAAGAAGTTCGCCTTGCGACCGAAGCTTGGCGCGTTGCCGACAGCCGTCATCTCGGGAAGAAAGTCTGATTTGGCAATCAGGGCCCGCGCCTGAAATTCTTCTACCGTCGCCGCCGCGCGTTGCAGATCCTTGTTTTCCGCCAACGCGATACGGATCAGTTGCTGCAGCTGCTCATCGCGCAACAGCTCCCACCAGGGCAGATTGGCCAGAGAGGGCATATCCGGCGAGCCTTCCGCCATGCGGAAACGTTCCCCCGTATCGGTCTTGGGCCGTTGGTAGTCCGGTCCCATCGCGCAGGAGTGCAGGAAGAACGAGAATGCGATGGCAAGTACCACCCGCATGCTAAAGGTCCTCCTCCGAGAGGTTGTGCGTCGCTGCGGATTCCGTCTGGTGTGCAACTTGCCCGTGCCGGCCTTGCGTCAACCGACGAATCATCACATAGAACAGCGGCACAAAAAAGATCGCGAGGAAGGTCGCCGCGAACATCCCGCCCATGACCCCGGTCCCGATCGATTGGCGGCTTGAGGCTCCCGCTCCGGTCGCGATGACCAAGGGAACCATGCCGAAGATGAACGCCATCGATGTCATGATGATCGGGCGAAACCGCAACCGCGCGGCTTCAACCACCGCTTCGATCAGAGGACGTCCCGCTTCGTAACGCCTGTTGGCAAACTCAACAATCAAAATCGCGTTCTTAGCTGCAAGACCGATCAATGTGACCAGGCCAATCTGAAAGTAGATATCGTTCTCGAACCCACGCATCCAAACGGCGGTGAGCGCACCGAAAATCCCAAAGGGTACGGCCAGAATGACGGCGAAGGGCACGGCCCAGCTTTCGAACTGCGCCGCCAGCACGAGAAACACCATCAAAAGGCCGATCCCGAACATATAGCCGGACTGGCTACCCACCCGCCGCTCCTGAAAAGAAATATTGCTCCAGTCGATGGCATAGCCTTGCGGGAGAAGAATCTCCTTCGCAACCCGATCCAGTGCTTCGATTGCTTGACCGGAACTATAGCCCGGCGAGGCGGCACCCAGCACGAGCGCCGTGTTATAACCGTTGAAGTGGTTCACGGGATCCGGTCCACTCTTGTACTCCGTCGTCACGACGGTATTGAGGGCTATCATGCTGGTGCCCTGTGTGGTCTGGCCCCGCACGTAAATTTTCGACAGGTCTTGTGGCGTCGACCGATATTCCGCCTCAGCCTCTGTCTGCACGCGATACACGCGACCAAATTTCACAAAATCGTTGATATAGAAATTCCCAAAGTAGGCCTGCAAGGTATCAAAGATATCTGAGATCGGTATCCCCAGCGCTTTTGCCCGCTCGCGGTTCACATGCACAAACAGCCGCGGCGAGGAGACGCGGAAATTCGTCCCCACCCGACCGATCGCCGGTTCCTCTTGCGCCCGTTCAACGAATTGCTGTGCGACCGCCGCGAACTTATTGAAATCACCACTGCTGGGATCTTGCAACTGTGCGGAGAATCCCCCAACCGAGCCCACGCCACGGATGGCCGGCGCATTAAACGCCAAGAGCAGTGCCTCCGGAATTTTCGTAAACTCCTCATAGGCCGCACCAATGAGCGCCTTCACATGGGACTGCGGCTCCTTGCGTTCGTCCCAGAGAACTAGTGGCACGAACATCGTCGCCGAGTTTGGCCCTCTGGTACCAAAGACAAAGTTTTGGCCAGACAAGGCGTCGGTTGAATGGACCGCCGGGTTCGCCTGAAAATACCGTTCAACCCGCTCGAGTACCGCATCGGTCCGCTGCTTCGAGGCGCCATCCGGCAACTGCACCACCACGATGAAGTAGCCCTGATCCTCTTCTGGTAAGAAACTCTTGGGGAGCGCCTGGAAGAGGCCCAGTGACAGCACGAGCAAACCACCAAACACCAGCATAACCAACACTGGTCTGCCCACAAGCCAGCTGACAGAACTCGTATAATCCCGCTGTACCCGACCAAACGTCCTGTCAAAAAACGCCCAGAACCCACCCCTCGCGCTATGTTGCGGAGCGAGCATCAACGCACAGAGCGCCGGACTCAGTGTTAACGCCACAAACCCCGACACGGTCACTGAGATGGCGATCGTCGCGGCAAACTGTTTGTAGAGGGCTCCGGTGATCCCGCCGACAAACCCGACAGGAACGAAGACGGAGACCAACACCAATACGATGGCGATGATCGGTGCCGTGACCTCGCTCATCGCCCGTTTAGCCGCGTCTCTGGCCGACACGCGATCTTCGCGCATGTGACGCTCAACATTTTCTACAACCACGATCGCGTCGTCCACGACGATGCCGATGGCCAACACCATCCCAAACAGTGTGATGGTATTGATCGAGAACCCCAACGCATAGAGCCCGATAAATGTGCCGATCAGTGAAACCGGCACGGCGACTGTTGGAATGATCGTGGCACGCCAGCTTTGGAGAAACACATACACCACAAGAACGACAAGGGCCATGGCCTCTGCCAAGGTCTTGATCACTTCCTTGATCGAGACTTCGATAAAGCGCGTGGTGTCGTAGGGAACGTCGTAAGACACACCGGGTGGAAAATTTTTGGTCAACTCATCCATCTGCGCGCGCGTGCGGCGGATGGTGTCCAGGGCGTTCGCCCCCGGTGCGAGAAACGTCAGGATGAAGGTCGTGGGCGTGCTGTTCCACCGCCCCTCAAGCGCATAGGACTGGGCGCCCAGTTCGATCCGTGCCACGTCCTTGAGCCGAACCGTGGAGCCATCCGGCAGGGCGCGAACAATCAGCTCTTCGAAGTCCTTCACATCCGTGAGCCGACCTTTCGCAATGATCGGGATGGTCAGCTCGGTGCCCTTCGGAGCCGGCTCCCGTCCGATCGTCCCGGCCGGATAGTCGCGATTCTGCTCGCGGATGATGCCGACGATGTCGTTGGGCGTGAGCCCCAGCTTGGCCATGTGCAACGGATTGAGAATGACCCGCATGCTGTAGTGTTGCTGTCCAAACACCAAGGCATCCCCGACGCCTCTGACACGCTTCAGGTCATCGACCAGCCGGAGCGTCGCATAGTTCGAGAGGAAGACGGCGTCATGCCGAGGATCGGTCGACTTCAGCACAATGACCGCGACGAGGTCCGGAGACACCTTCTTCACGGACACACCTTGCCGGATGACCTCCGACGGCAATCGCGGCTCCGCAAGCTTTTCACGGTTCTGGGTTTGGACCTGAGCGATGTCCGGGTCGGTGCCGATCTCGAAAGTCAACTTGATGGTCACATGCCCATCGTTACTGCTGGTGGAGTCGTAATAGAGCAGGTTGTCGATGCCGGGGAGGGTCACTTCGATCGGCCTGGCAACAGCCTCGGCTGCGACTTCTGCGCTGGCACCGGGATAGTCCGCGTCGATTTGCACCACCGGCGGCGAGATCTCCGGAAACTGCGCAATCGGCAGGAGCTGCATGGCGAGCAGCCCCATCACGACAATGATGATTGAGACAACCGACGCCAGGATCGGCCGGTCAATGAAGACGTGCGACGTCAAAAACTATCCTTGATTAGGTATGGGAGGGCCTGGATCCGTGGCCAGCGCACCCGTTGCGCTCCAGGGAACAGCCTTTACTGGCGCACCGGGACCGATCGTCATAAGGCCGTTCACAACGACGCGATCTCCGGCTTTCAATCCCTCATCGATCAGCCACTGGTCACCCTTCCAATCAGACGCCACGACGTCCCGGATTTGAACCTTTTCATCAGTCCCCACCACGTAGACGAAGGGACCCAACGGCCCTTGCAGCACCGCGCGCTGCGGGATTAGGACGGCATCCGTCTGGGTATCGCCCGTGAAGCGAACCTTCACGAATTGACCAAGCAGCAGAGACCGCTTCGGGTTAGGGAATATAATGCGAGTCTGGCGGGACCCCGTGTCGCTTCGCAACCCCGGGTCCAACAGATCCAGCACGCCCTCATGCGGATAGACCGTGTCGTCCATCATGGTCAGCATGCCGTGCAACTGGTACACACCGGGATGATTAATTTTCTCTGATTCGATATCGCGCCGACGTTTGAGAATGAACGTCTCCGGCACGCTCACGACCACATACATCGGATCGACTCGATGAACGACCGTCAGCAGATCGGTTTGTGCTGAAACCAGGCGCCCTTCGTAGAAGCGGCTGCGTTCGATCAGGCCGTCAATGGGGGCGGTAATGAGCGTATTGTCGAGATCAAACTGCGCCGTGATCATCTCTGCCTTCACGCCTTGCAGCAACGCCTTTGCGGCGAGATCACCGGCCACAGCATCATCGACGTCTTTCTGACTGACGGCTTGCTCTGCTAGGAGCGGTTTAACGCGGGCAAGGTCTTGTTTGGCCTGCACGAGGCGCGCTTTAGCTTCCGCAATCTTGGCCTTGGCGCTGGCCACGGCTGCTTGAAACGGAACCGGATCGATTTGGTATAGACGATCGCCCTTCTTCACATCCCGCCCTTCCTGGAACAGCACCGCTTTCAGTAGCCCGGCCACCTGAGATCGGATTTCGACCGGCCGAGACGCCTCAGCTTGGCCGATGAATTCCGGTTCATCAGGAATCGTCTGCGTAACAACTGTGATGACCTCGACCTGTGGAATTTGCTGAGCCGGCATGGAGCCGGCTTCTTGTTTACATCCGACCGTGAGGGCGAGCGAGACCCCTATGAGGGCAATGGCGTTATACCTGGGTAGTTTGGACATAGGCACAACCAAGTTTACCGAAGAAGGAGAGTATCGCCGGTCAGTTTACCTCTTTGCTCCGCTCTTTCTCTACCATGAAACCCTTGAACGCTCACAGTGCTATCGGTTTATTCGGAGACACGGCAGCTCCCAGATTATTCTTCCAAATGGATTTATCGACATCCACATAGATCTCGACTTCGTTCCCATCAGGATCGAGCAGATACAAGTTCTGGTTCACTGTATGATCGCTCATGCCCTCGATCGGAATCCCTGCCTGCTCCAATCCTTCTTGGCTGAACGGAGTTCGTCGTGACTGTCTCCCACCTTGATCCCGATGTGATACCGCCCTCGACGCCTTCCCTGAAGTGGTCCTGGAGCCTCGCCCACTTGGATCGAAAGGAATTCGTGATGCGTGCGTCCCGACGTCAGCGCGGCGGCGGCTCCGCTGAAGATTCGTCCGACTTCCTGGAAACCCAGCAAGTCACGATAGAAGGAGAGCGACTGCTCCAAATTTTCATATAGAAGACAACGTGCCCAAGATTAAGAGACCTTCATGTCCACACCTAGTTAGAGACCTCAAAGTCTGACGGGATTCGCTTCATTTCTTGCCAGTATCGTAATAGAAACGCTTGTGCACGATCTTGCTGTTCTTCCTCCTTGCCACCACAACCTGTTCCATATGGACCAGCTGCCCCTTAGTGGCGATAAAGTCCAAATTGCATTCGTAGAACGTCACATTGTCACCGACGCCGGTCGCCGTCACCTTGAACCCTTTTCACTCCTTGACACCGCTCATGAACTGCTTTCTCGTTCAATATTTTCTGTCTGGCCTATGGTCGGCGGATTGGCGTTTGCCTGCATCTCACATCCTTTTCATAAAACTCAGTGATCACCTCAATGATCTTGCCCTGACGGATGTAGCTGAATAGGTCGTTCAACCGTTGCTGTAAATTAGCCGTGCTCATGATTACGTCTCTTTTCCACGCACCTTCGTGAAGGTCAACCCAGTTTTCTGCACTTCCTGATAGGGGAGAAGCCATACCAGCGATTCATCGCTCAGGTCGCCCACCTGAATCCGGTTGCCCCACGGATCTCGGAAATCGCAGCGGAAGCCCGGCACCAGTTTGAGTTTGTACTTCTTGATGAGTTTGCTCCGCACTTCCTTGATCTGCTTGTCATCTCGGACCATAAGGCCGAAATGCTTCGTGCGATCCGGTTGTAGCTTGTCCACTTCAAAGATGGCCATGAACTGATGCTCACCGAGCTTGCACCAGGCGGCGCCTTCTCCACCACGCAGCATTTTCAGGCCGAAGACATCGGAGTAGAACTTCACGGCCTTCTTGGCATTGGTGACTTCGATCACGATGTGATTGCAGCCATACACTTGAACTGCCATCATCGACCTGCCTTTCTTCCCACTTCATCAGTCACAGCATTCCTCAAAACGGACACGAATCTGTCCGGAGGTTGCGCGCCTGAGATTCCGTGCGTTCCGTTCACCACGAAATAGGGGACCCCGCGAATGCCCAAGCGGTGGCCAGCCGCTTCTTCAACCCGCACGTTTTCAATGCCCTGATCACTCGCCAGAAACCGCGCGACTGCCTCACGGTCGAGGCCGGTCTCTGTGGCGACGTCGACAAGCGTCTGGTCATCGCCGATATCCCGGCCTTCCGTGAAGTAGGCGTAAAACAGCGCCTCAACGAGGTCGTCGTGTTTCCCTTGCTGTTGAGCGATCCAATGCAGGCGATGCGCATCGAACGTATTCGGCGTCCGTTCGATTCGATCAAAGGCAAAGACGATCCCGTTCGCCTCACCAGCCTTGGCCGCGCGCTCCTGGATCGCCCGCCGGGCCTCTGTGCCGCCGAACTTTGCGTCGAGATAGTCGCGCCGGTCCATGCCTTCCTTCGGCATCGTCGGATTCAGCTGGAACGGGCGCCACGCAATGTCAGTCTGTTGCGCATACCCGACGGTCTCGAGCGCCTGTTCCAACCAGCGTTTCCCGATGAAACACCAAGGACAGACGACATCGGAGTAAATCTCGATCTGAATCGTAAATTCTTTCACACTCTCTCCCTCTGTTACTGCTCAACGCAAATGACCCATTTTGCCTGCCTGATAATCGTTCACGGCTTGAACCAGTTCTGCTTTCGTATTCATCACGAACGGTCCATAGCGAGCCACTGGTTCATTGATCGCTTCGCCCGCCATCACTAGAATCGTGGCGTCCTCCTCTGCAATGACCCTCACCGGCTCTCCCGTCGAGACGAAGACGGCGAGTTCAGCCTCTGTCAGCATCTGAGACTCACCGATCCGCACTCGGCCGCTGAGGATAAACACACCCGCATTATGTCCGGCGGGCAACTGGAGCGGGATGCTATGCCTGGCGCGCAAGCGCAGGTCATAAAGCTCGATCGGGGTGAAGGTTTTGGCCATACCTTTTGCGTTTCGCACCGACCCAGCAATCACACGAAACGACCCGGCTCCGCCTTCCAGCTGCACAACGGGAATCTGATCGCTCACGATGGTTTGATAGCCAGGTGCGGACATCTTGGATGCCTTGGGCAAATTCACCCACAGTTGAATCGCTTGTAATGTCCCGCCACGTTTGGCCCATTCTTTCTCGTGCAATTCTTCGTGCGCGATTCCTGAAGCTGCCGTCATCCACTGCACATCGCCCGGACCGATCATGCCGGCATTCCCCGCCGAATCACGATGGGCCACGAGACCCTGATAGACGATCGTGACGGTTTCGAAACCTCGGTGTGGATGTTCGCCCACTCCTCGCGGGTGGTCCGTCGCGGGATACAACGTGGGTCCGGCATAATCCAGCATCAGAAACGGGTTCAGCTCATGATCCAGTTCGTTGCTAGGAAACAGATTGCGCACATCGAAGCCGTCGCCGACGACGTGGGTCGAGCCAGGCTCGAATACTCGGATCTGATCCTGATGAAGAAGTGACTCTTTCATGGTCCCCTCCCTTTCTCACGCAGGCATTCGTTGCGCCACTATATCTCTTATCGACTGACCACTTGCCTGCGCCGATGCCAAGGAGCGCGAGACTGGCGCCGATGTCGAGGAGATGGTATTCGTAGCCTTTGCCTTGCTGCTTTCCGAACCAGTTCATGAAGATCCCGTGTGGCAGGTGCGTCGTCACGATGGGACCCATCATAATAAGCGCCAGACTCACCGCCGTGAACCGCGTCAGGAGCTCCAATAGCAGGGCAATGCTTCCAAAGGATGCTTTGATGATGACGAGGAACGCAATCAACCAGGGGAGGGGCATCGTCTCCGTGAATAATGAGTCCCGTTCAGCTGCTGCCTGTGTGGAAAAGTTGCCGCATCGTTTACCCCTGGTTGTCTCACCACCGCCAACAGGGCCCGCGAAATTCTCACGAACCGTGACCACATTATAATAATAGTTCTAGTTAGAACTATGTCATGTATTATATTTCTCCCCGTTCTCAAAATGCAGAATTTTCAACCAGATCAACGGTTTGCGTGTGTAAAGAAAAACAGAGCATCGATTGGTAATGGGAATACCGAGGCGATCTATTCCCAGTGCATCAAAGGCCTTAGGCTGTCTCACGTTGGGTCAACATATTTATGCTGATTTGTCTTCGTGGCTATACGAGAGTGTGCTCGTCAAGATGGATATCGGGAGTGGGGTTGAGGGGCCCTGCAGAACAGAATCAAACACCATGAATCGAAATGGCCCAGGGTTCTCAGCACCAGCCGTAACGCGATTTCTAAGATTCTCAGGAAGTTCGTGGCATTTACCAGCGACGCGATTTTCTCATCGAGAGAGACTTGTCCTGCGAGAACTCCGGATACTATCCCCATAAACGTTCCAACTGTCGCCCGGGTTGCGGCTGTACCCAATGACAACACTAGTCCAGTTAGACATCCCGTTCCGTGGGACCCACCGCTGACCAAAATTTCCCGAACGAGGCATCTTCCGCAATTGCAATTACTGCAAGTTTCCAGCTCCTTCGAGCCGCTCATGAACTCGAGGGCCCGATCTATAGTGCATGAAGGGCGTAGCTATCTCCGCTTTCCCTAATGTCGAGTGCGCACTCGATCCAATCACCGAGCCAAGAGTACCTCTTTCATTTTCACTTAACCGGACGTCTGCCCCTTGTGACACACCCTGGTAACCAGACCGTGAGGAAAAAGACAATGAAAGATCGTGCCATTCAAGGAAGTCTCGGTTCTGCTCCGTCCATGCCCGCCCCTATTGCCAGCCGGTGACTTCGTAGTCTTTTTCGTAGAGACAGCGTTCCACGACGTCGGCATAAGACGGATCCGGCACCAGCGGTTTATAGGCGCCCCCGACTAATCCGATAATGAAGCCAAGTCCTGCACCAGCGGCTGCCCCAATCGTAACCCCCGGCAGTCCTCCGATTACCCCAGCCGAAGCCCCGATGAACCCACCGAGTGTCAGACCAAGAACGGCACCGCGCGCGGCATTCTCGCTTTGATACACCCCGGGACGCAGACCGACGTCTTCCGCATTCTGCCGACAGGCATCGATCTCCTGTTGGGCCATCTGCTTCCCATACATTTGAAGCTGCTTGTTGGACCGCAACAACGGTTCTGGCGTCGCACAGGCCGTTACCAGGACAAGAAGTAATAGCCCAATGAGACATTGCCATAATCCTATCGTCATCGTCAGCTCCCTCCGATCATCTGTCTTCTCCTCCATACTCGCAGGATGCATCAGTGGATGCTCCACTGCGCGCACTGACCGACTACCACCCTCAATTGTACTTTCAATGGAATCTCGCGTGGGCGGTCAGCGAGCAAGGACCATCTGCTGATGCACCCTGCCCCCCCTCACTGCCAGCCTGTCACCACATAACCCCTTCTCTTGCAAACACCGGGTGACAAAATTCGTGTAGGCCTGATTCGGCTGCGAGGGACCGACGGTTGCATAGAACAAACCAGTGAGTACTCCCCAGACGGCACCACTCGCCGCTCCAATCAGCGATCCTTGTCCGGCCGCCCCGGAAATCGCGCCGCCGACAGCACCGCTTGCTGCGCCGACTCCAGTACCGACAGCTGTGCTCGTTGCGACACGACCAGCGTTGCGGCTGCGTTCGTCGGCGCCGGCCGATTCGGCTAACTGCTTACACGCTTCGATATCCTGCTCCACACTTTCCTTACTCACTGACTGCAGATGCGCATTAGGATACAGCACCGGGTGAGCACTGGAGCAGGTGGTGAGCAGCAGTACGCCGATGATAGTGTCCACCCTCATTTCGTTCATGTCTTGACCGCTCCGTTCTGACCTCCTGGCATCAATCGAGCTATGACCAACTCCGCCGTGACCCCTTTCAAGCGTAGCCGCTTGTGTCGCCCTTCCGCCCCCGATTGAATGAGAACGCTCGCACGCGGGATCGCACAACGGCTGGCAATGAATCGAATGAGTTCATCGTTGGCAGCGCCATCAATGGGCGGAGCGGCCACGCGAATCTTCAGGGCATCGCCATGAATCCCGACGTATTCGGTACGGGAGGCCTTGGGTTGGACATGAACTGCAAGGACCACGCCGTTCTTGCTGTCCTGCACGATCACACGGCGGAAATCCACAATAGTCGTGGCTCAGAAGTCGTGGCTCAGAAAATGGCTTTGACAAGTTCTAGAATGCTGCGCTGCATGTCTGGATCGTCGGTGATCGGACGGGCGATGGCCACATCGCAGGCTCGCTCCGGCACTACGCCTTGCTTGATCAGCGTACCGGCATAGATCAAGAGTCTGGTGCTGACCCCTTCTTCCAACCCGTGGTTTTTGAGGTTCCGAACTTTGCCGCCGAGTTTCACAAGACTCCCGGCAATCGTCTGACTCACCCCCGCTTCCCGTTCAACCACCACGGTTTCTACGTCAGGGGTGGGATAGTCGAACTCGATCGCTATGAATCTCTGCTTCGTGCTCTGCTTCAAATCCTTGAGGACGCTCTGGTAACCAGGATTGTAGGAGATCACGAGCATGAAATCGTCGGCCGCTTCCACAATCTGCCCTTTTTTCTCGATCGGTAACACCCGGCGATCATCGCTGAGGGGATGAATGATGACGGTCGTGTCCTTTCTGGCTTCAACCACTTCATCAAGATAGACAATCCCCCCGTGCTTCACGCCGACCGTCAACGGCCCATCCATCCAGACCGTCTCCTGTCCTTTGAGCAGATAACGTCCGACGAGATCAGAGGCCGTGAGATCTTCGTGGCAGGCGATGGTGATCAACGGACGCCCCAGCTTGTACGCCATGTGCTGGACGAAACGTGTCTTCCCGCAACCGGTTGGCCCCTTGAGCATAACTGACATTTTGCTGCATGCGGCAATCGTGAAGAGCCCCACTTCTCCGCGGGCCTCGGCGTAGAACGGCTCCTGCTCGATCCGATATCGCCCAATGTCGACTTCACGCCCTACTTGCGTCACTTTGTCTCTCTGGTCTGTCTCGTCTAATTGGTTTGTCTGGTTACCGACTTCGCGAGGAAAACGGGACTGGCGAGACGTGCGAGACGAGCGGCATCCCCGTCTCGCTCTTCAGCGCAGTCACGATAAACGGAACCGAGGCTGAAGATCAAGTGATGACGGCAGACGCGATGTCCGCTCTCCCCTTACGCGGCTTTCACCCCGTCCAATACTTCGCGCACTTTTTGGGTGAGGGCGTTCGGTGTAAACGGTTTCTGGAAAAACGCTGCGCCCCGCTTGACTCCGCCCTGCGAAAACACGGGGTGGTCGGGGTACCCTGACATGTACAGCACTTTGATCTCAGGCCGCATGACCGTCAGCTTTTCCACCACTTCAGGCCCGCTCATCTGCGGCATGACCACATCGGTTAGCAGCAGATGAATCGGCCCCATGTGCTTGGCGCCGGTCAACAAAGCTTCGATTCCGTGGCGTGCCACCAACACGTTAAACCCGTTCAAACGCAGCGCCTCATGCACGAGCCCGCGAACCGCGGGGTCATCTTCGACAAGTAAAATGGTCTCGCGCCCATGGGCCAGGCCGGCCGCCCCGTCGGGGACTTGGGATCCTTGCGCGGTCTGGTCAACTCTTGGAAAGAAGATCTTACAAGTCGTCCCACGTCCAAGCTTGCTCTCTACGCCAATCGTGCCACCGTTTTGCTTCACGATGCCATACACCGTCGAGAGACCGAGACCCGTTCCTTTCCCCTTTTCCTTCGTGGAGAAAAATGGATCAAATAAATGAGATTGAGTCTCCTCGCTCATACCCTGGCCGGTATCCTTCAGGGCCAATAGTACATAGGGGCCTTCCTGCAGCATCATCGTTTCCCGTCGAGGCCCCTTTCCGATCATGACGTTCCGGGTCTCGATCGTCAGCCGTCCGCCGGTAGGCATGGCATCCCGCGCATTCACGGCCAGATTCATGATGACTTGTTCGATCTGCCCGGGGTCAGCCTTGATCGATCCCAATTGCTGTTCAAGGTCCGCGCAGAGTTCAATGATGTCTTCGCCTAACAGCCGTTGAAGCATGCCGTCCATGTTCATGACGACGGCGTTCAAATCGACGACCTTCGTGGCCACAAATTGTCGTCGACTGAACGCCAGGAGTTGTCCCGTAAGACCGGTGGCTCGATCGGCCGCTTTCTTCACTTCTTCCATCTCGCGCTGTGAGGGGTCTCCCGGCGTAAAGCGGCTGAGAATCAGCTCGCTATACCCGCGAATGACTGTGAGAAGATTGTTAAAATCATGGGCGACGCCGGCGGCGAGCCGTCCGACCGCTTCCATTTTCTGCGATTGCCGTAGCTGCGCTTCCGTCTGATGCAAAGCATCTTCGGCTCTGGTGCGTTCGCCGAATTGCCCGATCTTGAGCCCAATGTCGGCGACCATGTTGAGCAACTCATCATCCGGCTCCCGCACCTGGCGGCTGAAGAACTCGATCACGCCCTCGATCTCACCGCTGACGAGAATCGGAAACCCAAAGGCTCCATGAAGACCAACCTTGGCAGCCACCTCTGCTCGGATATCGACGTCGACCGTGACGTCTCTGATCCAGACCGGCTGTCCACTCTCCCAAATCCGGCCAGGTAACCCCTTGCCAGACATGAAGGACAGCTGCCACGTCACCATGGTGAACTCATCGGCGTCGATCGTCGCCGCTTTCCACTGATCGAGGCAGCGCAACACCCCTGACGGTTTATCCAGCCGCCAAAACACACCTATTTCCCATTCCAGACTTTCGCCGACCGCCTGAATGGTCTTGGGCACGGCTTCTTCGAGCGTCATGGCCTCAGCCAAGACGCGCGTCACTGCATATTGCGAGGCAAGGCGTCGTTCGGTCCAGCGACGATCCGTGATGTCGCGGATGAAGGCACTGAAGATATAGGCTTCGCCAACACGCGTTGGCGACACCGACAGTTCGACCGGAAACTCCCGGCCGTCCTTGTGCCATGCGGTAATCTCGATGCGGCGATTCAAGACCGGACCGACTCCGGTCTTGAGATACTCCCGAATGCCCAGGGCATGCGCCTCCCGATCACGCGGGGGAATGATTATCTCTGAGAGCAACCGCCCCAGCGCCTCTTCACGAGTCCACCCAAAAATGGATGTGGCCTGGGCGTTCCAATCCGTGACGATCCCGGCAGCGTCGCTGGTAATCACTCCGTCGAGCGCGGTATCGACTATCGCCCGGTTGCGCTCCTGGCTTTACAGTAAAGCCGCCTGGGCGGCCCTCGCCCAGGCGCTTTCCTGCTGGGCTTGGCGATATTCTGCTCGCAATCGAACTGTTGACCAAAGCAAGAGGACCAACAGCGGGACCCAGACAACGGCTCCGGCCACCCCGACTTTCCACAGAACGGATTGGATCGGCTGGAGGACATCGTCGCGATCTACCCGCATCAGCACCGTCCAATTAAAGCCGGGGAACTCTCCGAACCCCTTGGACGAGGCGTACCCCGTCACGATTCGCGCATGGCGTCTCAGATGGTCTTCTTCGAGAAATCCTGATCTACCATCCTGGCTCGCCACGGCGGATGGCAATCCCAGCGTCCTCAAGTTCAGATTTCCTTTGTGTGTCAGATCAGAGTCTACGAACACGTCGCCGTGCCGTGTCAGCATCTGATATTCAACCAACCCAACAAACCCCGCGCGATGTTCCAAGGATCGAATAGTTCGTGTCGCGACCTCTGCGATCGTCGGAACCGCAATGCGGCCGATAGTTACACCCAAAAAGTTCCCGGGCGAGTCGATGATCGGCGCCGTAAAGGTCACCGATTCGATACCATTGTCTTCCTGATGACCTCCCACATCGTCAGCCACAATCTTGCTTGCGTCGGTCACGAGCCGACTGAAACCACTGACTCTGGCCAAAATCTCGTCCGATAAAAGAGTCCTCGGTCGACGCAATCATGACCCCTTGCTGGTTCGTAACGCCTAACCAAAGATAGACCGGCGCATAGACCGTTTTCATCCACTTGAGATAGCTGGCCAGGGAGGCGTGGTCGGAGGAACGGAGTGCAAAGGCTCGGGCCATCATTTGCACATCGCCGTAGCGTTCGAACAGGAGCCGGTCTACCTTGTCCGAGACTTCTGCGGCCGCCAACATGAGCTCTCCTCCGGAGGCAGCGACGAGACGGCGTTCGACATAGCTGAGCAGAAAGGTTCCCATACCCAACGCGAGCGACGTCATCAACACAATAAGAACCGGCAGCCAGCCATATCGGCGGGACGCTGACGCAGGTTGTGATGTCACCGACAATTTCATCCTCAGAAACCCGTTATCACCCAGTTATCGTTCACTACCGTGGGACGATAGGCCAGCTTGGCCTCGCGCAGGCTGGTGACCCGTTCTGCGTGCGCGGTGACCGTGCTGGGGACCTCATCACGCATGAAGGGATACTTGGTATCCCAACCGAGCAGCACTTGTTCCCGGGCTGCGTCCCACATCAAGGCCAACGGATAGAGCCGGCAATCCACCAGGCGAGCCTCATAGATCCCGCGCCGGCTGGTCGCCGGATCAAAGGCCGGGCATAAGTACCCCTCTCCCGCGGGATTCTGGACCAGATTAATTCGCGAGCCTGACCCATCAGGAAAGGACGCAGCAGTCATTCCATGCTCCACCGCAATGGCAATTTCCTGTGGAGTAAAGAAAGTAGGGGCGGAGGAAACTTTCGGCTTCCGGGAAATGGCAGCACACGTCGCAGCTGAAACAGGCAGAACTAGGCACCAGTTGGGGTAGTGGCTTCGACACGGTCACAGATGGTTCGGACTCCAGCATAAGCAGGTCCATCGAAGCCCATCATACGATTCATGTCAGAACGTGGCAAGCAAGGTTCACTTCTCATCGAGGGTCTTCTGCCTTGCGCTCAGAACCAAGACATTCGACGTGTCATCGCCCGCGCCGGACTCGCCCGCGCAAATCTAGTCATTTTCTTGGCCATGCCCTTCCCCGCTAAACTACTGCATGTGTTCACAGGATGAAAGAATTCCCCCTCTATGGCCGATTCCCGTTCTGGTCATAACGCGTACGACCCCGAGTCCCTGCTCAATTCCCAACCAGTGATCATCACCGTCATTGACCCTGCACCCACAAAGCCGTCTTTCAAAACAGCACATCACTGACCAAATTAGGCAACATCTCCAGCCAATCCTGCCATGATAAGATTGCCGGCTATCCCGCGTCCTGTGAGTTCTGCGAAATGCCTGAGGCCGTAAAACACAACAAGCTGACGGCCAGCGAAGTGCTGCTGCCAAAAAGCGAAGAGTGCCTGCTCGTCCAATGGGCTCTCATCACCACAAGCAGCAGAGCTGTCCATGTGGTAGAGACCATCACCGATATTACGGCCTTGAAGCAACAGCAGGTCTGGAGCGAGCAACTTGTCAAGAGACTCTCCGACGCCAAATTGCAAACTCCTCCACACCAATGAGCAGTTGTGGGATCAGTCTTCACAAGACGGCTTCACCAAACTCTTCAATCATTCCCATTTTCAGCAGACTCTCGGCCATTGTGCGCCCAATCGATCCGTTCTCTGGCCCCCCTTTCGCTCCTGTTCATCGACCTCGACAATCTCAAGGGCATCAAGAACACATATGGCAACACACAGGCGACCTAGTGCTGATAGAAATGGGCTGGCTGCTCGATAGCCAACGATCACCGGGACACAGCCTCGCCCGCGCCAGTGACGTCGCCACCCGTTATAGAGGCGAGGAATTCGCGATGATCCTTCAGGATACTTCGATGAACGACGAATCGAGAGAAGCAGAACGAGTGCGTCACCGTGTGACGACGCTGTCTCTGTTGCACGAATTGGTGATCTTAGCAAATCCCTCCCCCTTACCCTGACCTGCCGTATCGGCGTGGCCAGTTTCCCCATTGACGCCTCGAATACGGCCGGCTTAGTCTCCGCCGCCGATGATGCCGTGTACGCCGCCAAACGAGCCGGCAAGACAAGAACTGCGCGCACATGCCGACCCCGGTGAGCCCAGTACCCCTTGTCGGGTCCTGAACCACGTGTTAGCATTCAGCTGACCGTGTACTTGCCCACGCACGGCGATTTCAGCCACTACGGGACGACGGCAAAGGATTCTCTCATTGGCACAAACTGAACCGCTCTGCCCCTCGCTTCGTTCAGAGACTGCGCTCAGTCGCGCTGCAGCGATTCACGCCCAACTGAGTGCCGCAGGTCTGTTTGCAGACCCATCCGCTCTGTCTAGTGAAGGCAACGCCCCAGCCCGCCAAGCGGCGACATCCTGGCGCATCAGCCCTTGTCCGCTGATCCTGTCCCGTGACCAACTGGAGTTCTTCGCCACGCTGGGACCGCAACTGCTCTCGTTCTATCGAGCCCTAAATCGGCTGTACATCGAGAGCGTCAAAGGCGCTCAGCCGGACTGGGTGGCTGGCTACCTGGATCAAGGCAAGCCCGAAGCCTTAGTCAACTACAATCGGATGAAGCGGTTTCGCGAGGCGTTACCGGCCGTCATCCGACCGGACGTGATTCCCACGCAAGACGGTATGGTTATCACCGAACTCGATTCGGTTCCCGGCGGCATCGGACTCACGGCATGTCTCTCCCACATCTATGACGATATAAATGGCAGCCACTTACAGTTCGTAGGGGGACGGGACGGCATGGTGTGCGGCTTTGTCTCGATGCTGAAATCTGCCCAAGAACAACGCGCCGGATGCGTGGCAATTCTCGTCTCCGAAGAAGCCAAACTCTATCGCCCCGAGATGTCCTGGTTGGCTACTCAACTCCGTGAGCAAGGAGTTTCCGCCTGGTGCATCGAACCGCGCGAGATTCGATTCACTGAGGAGGGCCTTCGCCTGCACACCGACAGCGGCGAACAGGCCATTGGATTGATTTATCGTTTCTACGAACTGTTCGACCTGATGAACATTCCAAAGGCCGAACTCGTTCAATATGCCGTAAAGAAAGGCTGGGTTGCCGTCACACCTCCCTACAAGCCGGCGTTGGAGGAAAAATCAGCCTTTGCCCTGCTCCATCACCCTGTGCTGCGACCCTATTGGGAAAAAGAACTCGGCGCAAACTGTGTTCTCCACCTGACCACGATCATGCCCAGAACCTGGCTACTCGACCCGGCGCCGATTCCTGCCACAGCCACGATCCCCGGCTTACACATCGGGGGGCGCGCGGTCTCGAGCTGGGCCGATCTCGCAGCGGCATCCCAGAAAGAACGTCATTTTGTCATCAAGCCGTCTGGATTCTCTGAACTGGCCTGGGGTAGCCGAGGCGTCTCGATTGGGCACGATATGCCTCAGTCGGAATGGGCCGACTCACTAAAGAAAGCTCTCGACTCCTTCCCCACAACACCTTATATCCTGCAGGAGTACCACAAGGGCCGGCTGTTCGAGATGGACTATATGGATGAAAACACACAGATGATGGTGCGCATGACAGGGAGGGCTCGGCTCTCTCCCTATTATTTCATCTCAGAGGGGAAGGCGAAACTCGCCGGAATTTTGACGACGGTGTGTCCCGCCGACAAGAAAGTCATTCACGGTATGAGGGACGCGATTATGGTCCCCTGTGCTCTCCAACCGGACTAGTCGGCACCTCACAAGCCATCCACAATATGGCCGTTTCGCTTTCGCCATTTTCCTGTTAGCCTAAGACAACCGTGTCCTTGACTCTCTATCATGTCAACTGGTGTCCTGACTGCGAAATGGTCCGTCAAAAGCTGACCGATTTGGGCCTGCACTACGATGACGTCATCGTTCCCGATATCAGGCCGATGCGAAAACAAGTCTACGAGGTATCAGGGCAATACTATGTGCCGGTGTTAACGGACGGTGAAACAGTCTTGAGCGAGACACACGAGATTCTTGCCTACCTTGATACGCACTATGCCAAGACACCGTCGTAACCACCTGACCAGACTGTGCGCCAACGGAACGTCAAGGATTGGCGTCGGGCTCCTCTGCCATCAATGGATCCACTCTCTGACAAGGAGGCTGTGACGACTGTGGAAGAATGGAAACGTATCCTCGCTGACAGCATCGTCAAGCCAAAGAACCTGGCCGAACGGTTCGGCGTCGACGAGAAAGAAATAGAAGCGATCATCGGGCCATACCCCATGCGGATCACGCCGACCGTGCTTGGGACAATCAAAGAAAAGGGCGATGCGATCTGGAAGCAGGTCATCCCTGAAATTGCAGAATTAGACGATATCGACGCCGAGGACGATCCGCTCGAAGAAGATCTCATGAGCCCGGTACCCCATCTGGTTCACCGGTATCCGGATCGAGTCCTGCTCATGGTAACCAATCAATGCCCGATCTACTGTCGGTTCTGCACTCGGAAACGATTGGTGGGCAAGCCGGGCTTCCTCAAGAAAGGCGAACTGGATCGAGCCATCACCTATCTGCGCAAGCACACGGAAGTACGCGATGTGACTCTGTCGGGTGGCGACCCCTTGCTCCTCCCCGACTATCTCCTGGAACGCGTATTCAAGGCCCTTCGGGCAATTCCTCACTTGGAACTCATCCGCATCGGATCGCGGGTCCCCGGTACCCTGCCTCAACGAATCACGCCAAAGCTCTGCGAGATGGTGAAGACGTACCATCCGATTTATATGAACTTGCATTTCAACCATCCGGACGAACTCACACCGGAAGTCAAAACCGCCTGTGGCATGCTCGCCGATGCCGGCATCCCACTGGGTGCGCAGACTGTTCTCCTTAAAGGCGTGAACGATGATCCGGATACCATGAAGCGTCTCGTGCATCAACTTCTCCTCATGCGAGTGAAGCCCTACTACCTGTACCAAGCGGACCTCACCAAGGGAACGAATCATTTCCGAACCACCGTTGAAACGGGGTTGAACATCATCAAGGCGCTTCAGGGCCACACCAGTGGCATGGCAGTTCCGCACTTCGTGATCGATGCACCCGGCGGCGGCGGCAAGATCCCCTTGCTACCCAACGACTACTTGGTGCATATGGATGAAAACGGTGCTGTCCTGCGGAATTACGAGAATAAGACCTTCCACTACCCACAGCCAAAAGCTGGAAGCGGGCGCGAACTTCCTATGGTCAGCGCACTATCATCGCACGAGGGCTCAGCCAAAACGTTTGCGCCCTGTGGTGACAGTTACCCCGACAGAAACGGCTATGCGGCCTTGGTAAACAACTGCGACGGAGATGCGGACGACCTGTGACAACTCAATCGCGCCACTCCGGCATTCTCCCCTATCAAGACCTCAAGCGGCTGATAGGCGGCCGGATCATCGGCGGGTCTCCGGCGATTGAGGACAGGCAGATCCAGCCAGCCAGCCTCGACCTTCGACTGGGTCACAAAGCCTATCGGCTGATCAGCAGCTTCTTGCCGGAGCTCTCGGCCATCTCCTCGCGTCTCAACGTGCTCGATTTTTACCAGTCCGATCTCGTGATGTATGAGCTGGACTTGACCGACGGGGCCATTCTTGAAAAAGGCCACGTCTATCTGGTTCCGCTGCTGGAAAATCTAAAGCTACCCAAAACCCTCCGGGCGCGAGCCAATCCGAAAAGCACGACTGGCCGATTGGATGTCTTCACACGCGTGGTGACGGATCTCAACGCAGGTTTTGACGAAATTCGTACCGGCTACCATGGCCCGCTCTTCCTGGAAGTTGTCCCACGCTCGTTTGCCGTCAAGGTTTGCACAGGGCAGTCGCTGAACCAAATTCGATTTATTCGTGGAGAAACCACCGTCTCCGACCAGGCGCTCCATACACTCCATCAGAAAACGCCGCTGCTCTATCACAACGATCCGTCTAAGAAGGTCGTAGGCAGCCGCGACTTTCGAGCCAAACGCGGCCTGTTCCTCCGTATCGACCTTAAAGGGGAGGATCGGACGGACTCCCGTATCATTGGCTACCGCGCGAAGAAGAACAGCCATGTGATCGACCTCGCGAAAGTCTGGCATTACGCCGCGGCTGATTTTTGGGAGCCGCTCTATCGGCATCGTCACGATAGCTTGTTGTTGGAACCTGAAGAGTTTTATATCCTGGCCTCGAAAGAGCGCATTCGAGTATCCGCTGGGTACGCCGCAGAAATGGTCGCCTACGAAGCGGCCTGCGGAGAGCTGCGCACCCACTACGCCGGATTCTTCGATCCTGGGTTCGGCTATGGCGCGGAAGGGGAAATCAAAGGCACTCAGGTCGTACTGGAAGTCCGGCCACACGATGTGCCCTTCCTGATTCATGATGGGCAAACGTTTTTCAAAGTTCTATACGACAGGATGCTCGACGTGCCGGACCAACTCTACGGCATAGGCCTCGGCTCCTCCTATCAGCAACAAGCCCTCACGCTGAGCAAGCATTTTAAGGTATAATTCATGGCTCCTCCCGAACTTCCTCCTCCGCATGACCCAACACAACGCCCTCCAACCCAGCCAACCAGATCGGAAGGGCAGGAAAACGGAAGCGACCACCAGATGCACGTCGTCGGACTGATATTCGGCACGGCGCTGATGTTTATCGGCTTCCTCGATGTGTTTCTCTCCATCAGCGGGGGCTTCGAAATCAATGTCGTGCCGTTCCTGATCTACTTCGGGGGCCTAGCGGTGTGGGCCAATGCAACCATCGAGACTCCCGTCCTCCGCTATGGGGTCATGACCGCGGCCATCGTCTTGGCGCTGGGATTCTTTCACTACGGCGAAGTGCTGTTCTGGCACAAGCAGGTCGTCTTCTGGTCCACCGTCGTCATCGTCATGTACTTCATGTTCATGGAACCGAAGAAGCCCGAGTAACACATGAGGACCCGAACCGAGAGGATGGTCAACAAGGCTGTCTGGCAAGGCCACAGCGAGAGCAGAGGCGAGGCAGTACAGACCGCACTTCGTGTGAGCCGTCCGCCAATAGGATGGTTCTTGGTGAACGGATAAACTCCTCCAGATGTACCTCCAAAACGAGAAATTCCTTATACGTTGCGCCTCTGAACGCAGCGAGAACGAAACTGGACGACTTGTTTACCATCCTGCCCCGATGACGATTGCCGTCGTCATTCCCACCCTCAATGAAGAAGACACGATCGCTGAAACCCTTCGTGACACCGCACACCTCGGTTTCCACGAGATCATCGTGATCGATGGGGGCAGCACGGACCACACGCGAGCTCTGGCCGAGGGGCTTGGCCTCGCCAAGATCCTCAACAATCAGCCGGGGCGGGCGCGGCAATTAAATGCCGGTGTACGAACGTGCCGAGGCGACATCCTCGTATTTCTGCACGCAGATACGCGTCTACCGAATAACGCCAAGCAGCATATTGAATCTGCACTCGCCGATCCTGCCGTCGTCGGCGGACGCTTCGACGTACGATTCGACAGCCCCTCTGCTTGGGGCCGAGTCATCAGCACCTTCATGAACCTCCGGTCACGCCTGACACGCATTTCAACCGGCGACCAAGCCATGTTTGTCCGCCGCCATGTCTTTGAGCAACTCGGTGGCTTCTCCGATATCCCGCTGATGGAAGACATCGAATTCAGCGCTAGGCTCAAGCACACTGGTCCGACACACACGCTACACGAGACCGTCACCACCTCCTTCCGCCGCTGGGAGCAGCAGGGTCCCATGAGGACCATTCTCTTAATGTGGGCGTTGCGGTTCCTGTATTGGATCGGTGTCAGTCCATCGCACTTGAGTCAATGGCATAAAGCAGTCCGCTAGATCGTCAGGGGTAAGCCGTTAGGGGTGAAGGGTGGCGAGCTCAGAAAATAGCCAACCACATATCACAAGACCGTCATCCTCTCTATCGCCTAACGCCTCACGCCTGGCGCCTCACGCTGCTCTAGTCATCTTCTGCAAGGCGCCGATCCCTGGCCAGGTGAAAACGCGCCTCTGCCCGCCGCTTACCCCTGACGAAGCGGCCACGCTCCACGGAAGCTTTGTCCTCGACACGCTGGAGCGAACAAAGGCCGCGGTGGCGAAGCTGAAATTGCCGCTCGATCGCTATCTCGCTTGTGCACCGTCCTCTACGCTTGTCTTCTTCAAGATCATGGAAGAACGGCAAGGCGTGACACTCATAGATCAAGTCGGCGATGACTTAGGCGCGCGCATGAATCAGGCCTTCGAGACCATGATCGCACGAAGATACAAACGAGTCCTAATCGTCGGGACCGACGTGCCGACCTTACCCCTCGACCATTTCCAGCAGGCCCTCGCCCTGCTGGAGACGAATGATCTCGTGTTGGGTCCTGCCCTCGACGGTGGGTACTATCTGATCGGCCTGAAGCGAACGGTTCCCGGTCTTTTCGTTGGGATCCCTTGGTCAACCGAGCGGGTTCTTGGACTGACCCAAGAGAAAGCGACGAATCTTGGACTCAAGACCGCATTGATTTCACCGTGGCGCGATGTCGACACCATCGAGGACGTCCAGACCCTCGCCGAAGCGAGCACCCTTGATACTAAGAAACCGAAGAACGAGCAATCGTTTTCAAGTCGTACCGCCGGCGCCCTGCAACTGATCGCCAAACGGCTGCGTTCAAGAGCATAATATGTCCGTAATTTCCGAGCCAGTGGAACCATCATGAACCAACGAGTCGCACTCATCACTGGCGGAGCCAAAGGCATCGGACGCGGGATTGCCCTCGACCTCGCCGCCCAGCACTGGAAGATTGCTTTCTGCTATCGAACCAGCGAAGCCGACGCACAGAAGACCACCCTCGCCATCACGGAGCAAGGAGGGCAAGCCCTCGCCATTCGCTGCAACGTATCAGATCCGGCGGCGGCAAAGGCCCTGGTCTCACAAGTAGAAAAAAAGTGGGGTCGAATAGACGCACTGATTAACGGCGCCGGCCCCTATCATCGGATCAATCTGTTCGACGAGACTGTCGAGGGTTGGAACGAGATGTTCGCTGGCAACCTGCATCCCATTTTCTATCTCGCGCAAGCCGTCGCCCCAGGTATGAAGATCCGTAAGGCCGGTCGTATCATCAACTTCAGCATGGCGAACGCAGATCAGATGATTTCCCAACCTGACGTGACGGCGCACTATATCGCCAAAGCCGGCGTGTTGATCTTGACGCGAACACTTGCCAAGTTGCTCGCGCCCCATGGCATCACGGTCAACGCCATCTCACCTGGCTTCATAAACTCCGGTAGCGCCCCGCCAGAAGAATTGGCCGGCATGACCAAACGCATCCCCGCCGGTTACATCGGATCAGTTGATGATACAGTCGCGGCTGTTCGCTATCTCCTCAGCGACGAGGCTCGCTACATCAACGGCGCGAATATTCAGATTAGTGGCGGGTGGGGGATATGAGAGTTGAGATGTTCGGCTTGGTTTCAGTGCTCGCCGACCACACGCCTAAGATCAGGATCATATTTCCAGACCAGGGGCAGCGCTCTGTCAATGTGCGCAATGTGAAACCAACCCGATCGTCTCGCATGGGCGAATGGAAGAAGAGGGAGGATCAATGAAAACCGATCAAGAGCGCGAATCCCACCAGCGATTCGTTCAGACCCTCCAACACGAACATCTCACCTGCGCCAAGCCCGGCTGCGGCGGACTGATGGACGTCACCGATCTCACCCCCCATCTCGCCCGCATCAAGACCTACGAAGCCGAATGTGAACGGTGTCATACGAAGGAGCTAATTACCGGCAAAGAACAGACAACCCCGCCCTGGGACGTCGCCTCGATCACGATGATGGCCGAGGTCCACCTGCTCCATGACCAACCGACCTGCCCCTTTGACGATACCCCCATCACGTTTATCTCCAGGCCGAATCCTCGACGCAAAGCCCGCTACCGCCTTTCCTGCTTCTACTGCGGCAGACACACAGAGATGAACTGGCCGCCGGCGGAGTCGAAACGGTGAGGGGCAGCATCCAGTAATCCTCTGTGGGAGCGATTGGGGTCAGAGTGCAATTTCTGAGGGGCGGTTCACCCCTTTTGGGCATCCACGAATGAAATAAAACTCTGACTCCAATCTCTCTGACCCTCCAAGAAATCCTGCAAAGTCCAGAACCATGAACGGTTGCAGCAGGGGCAGTACCAGACAGGGCCCAGGTTTGACCCCATAAAAGCCGCGCGTCTGGTCGGTATCTTCTTCCGGCGTCTTGAGGTCCATCTCGCTCGCCACGTCGACAAACCCGGCAAAACCCAGCGTGGAGTTCACGAGGAATCGACTGATCTCCATCCCCGCTCCGCGTAGCTTTCCTTGGAAGATGTTGTTTAAGAAAGGGGGCGGGAAGCAGAGGTGATAGAAGAAACTGCTGATGCCGACCTGGACAGGATTCGGCACGACGACGTTGTACCCCTTCACCATCGGCTTGAGCACCCGTTGAGCGGTTCCCACGGATCGTACACGGTGATTCCCGCTTCGTCTGATTTGGCAAAGGGGTTGAACGGCTCCTCAGACGTTTTGTCATCGACCGCCACCGCGTGGGAGGTGATGGAGAATTCATCTGCGACAAGAACCGGAGTGGGGCTATGTCTGACCGTGGGAACCGACACGCTCGCCGAGTCGGTTCGGTCGGTATAGCCGGAAAAACGACATCAGCACGACAACATGAAGCAGTCCGTATCTCATTCCGCACTGATCGGTTGTTGCACCGTCTATCTTAATCGACATTCCTCGATGCCCCGTCACGATTGACTCCGAATTCGGCCTGGGGAGCGAAGCCTGCACCGGAACAAAAGTTGAGCCGATCACCAAATTGTTCTTTTGGAAAAACAGGGATATTCCCCCGTCACTCACGGATGGCTTTGCGAATGAATTCGGCGAGCCGGCGAAAGTAGGACCCGCCTCCCACTTGGTAGGTGTTGTTATGATCAGCACCTTTAATCACATACCATTCTTTTGGAGGCTTTGTGGCGTCGAAGACTTGCCGCCCCAATTCGATCGGGATAATATCGTCCTTGTCCCCATGAATGATCAACTTCAGTAACAACAGTTGCGGCAGTTGATCAATCAACCGGAACTCCGCTCCGAGCAACCAGTGCACCGGCAGTCCACCGTAGTGAAACCTCGCGACGGCTTCAACGGAGGGGAACGAGGATTCAAGGATCAATGCGGCAGCGGGTTTGTATGCCGCAAGTTCCCCCGCCACCGAAGCGCCAAGGGAACGGCCGAATACGATGAGGCGCTCGGGGCGAATCATCCTGGTTCGCGTCAGGTAGTCATAGGCCCCGAGAGCATCCTGATAGAGCCCCTCTTCACTGGGCTGCAGCCGCTGGCTTCGCCCATAGCCTCGATAATCAAACAAGAAAACCGACAGTCCTAACTGATAGAGAAACTTCAGATTCTCGAGCCGGTGGATGACATTGCCGGCGTTGCCGTGGCACCAGAGTATGACTGGACGATCCGCCTGCGCTTCGACGTACCAACCGAATAATCGCGCCCCATCAGCAGCTTGAAACCAAATATCCTCAAGTGGTAATCCGCTGAGCTTTGCCCAATCTCGATCCTGCCAGGGTTCGGAGTAATAGACGAAGAATTGGTCGAGGATGCCCATAGTATGAGCTAGGCGGATACTGTCTCTGCGACAATTAGATAAGCAGGGCCATTACTTGGCGGGAGTATACTTGATCAAGAGATCTGGAGAAAGATTAGAAAAAGAAAAAGGCGACAGGCCTAGAACGAGATCCCAATTCCATCAGAGACGCTCTGCGTCCAGAAGTTGAAATTGAGCATGGGATTGCCCGTATTGATTTCTTCGCTTTCCCATTTGTAGATGGCCGCAAAGTACTTATACTCACCAACTAAAAAGATCTTCTTCGTGACATACACACGGATACCTCCTAAGAAATTGTTAGGCAAAGGCCTGTAACCTGCTTTGCCTATCAATTGAGAGCCGGCAACTTGGAGATTGGCTTCGCTCAACTGACCGTCCGACACACCACACCCTGCCCCCACGTAAGGGCTGATTGACTTCTCATGGATATCGAGCCACCACATTCATCATGAAGTTGATATCAGTCCGGTCGCCTTGAACCTGACCTAAGGCAGTGGGGATTCCTCCGTATCCAAGGACCTCTCCCTCGACACCGAGAATGCTACCTGCAAATTAATTACGGAAAGATCCTAGCCTCTAGCCTAGCACCAACTGAACCTTTCGCATTTGTACTGGGAATAATGGCCTTATCGTCGTTGAGATTTTCATTGATAGGCATCCGCACCGAGAATCGAGCAACCGGCGTAAAATTCAGTCTTCCGCTTGTCAGATGCCGGAGCTTGTCCTGAGGCTGGTTCCTCAGCCGTTGATTCCTGGACCATCACGTTCGAGGCCGCGATCAACAAGGTCTCAAGTACCACTGCCATACTCAGGCATTGAAGGACGACTTTACTCATCAATGCCCTCCATTAAAGATAGGGGCTTTGCTCCAGGGCCTGAAAAACGACGAAATAGTAGCACATCATAACAGACGGGGCTAGTGCATTGTGGGCAAATACTTCCATTTTGACGAACTACACGTGGGTTGATATTGTCGGGACACGACAACTCGGCTATACGTATCTCTTGGCGTACCTTGACGGCTTGCATTGCATGGTAGTGATCGAAGGCGGTCATCAAGGTGACTAGAACTACGACGACCGTGTGCAGGCTTTACGCGATCTTGATTCTGTCGAGATACTCAATCGCGATGGCGTTTAGCGGGCAGAAGGAACCAAACTTTGACTACATCACAGTCAGGGCACCTCGAAACCAAGTAGAAGCAGAATTTTGTCAACCAGTAGCCACGAAGGGACTGAGTGAATGGAACCAAGAGGTCACTTACAAGTACGAGATGGCAAACTCTCCGAATACCGGACGTGCTTGGGCAAATTTTTACGTTGACCTCACCACCTTCGAACTGGCAGAGCCAATACTGACGGTCATCGAGCTCGTTCAACCGCACGATGAAGAAACCAGAATAATCTACGGTTCGGACAATCGCGTCCTCGAAATCCACGGCTACACACCCCCGCCGATCTCAAAGGTCGTGATCGATGCTCCGGATTCGCAGGAAAAGTATATTGAGCGCTGAAGAAAGCCTCAGCCCGGTCCTACAGAACTACCGAGTTCGCCCTGACCTCAGTAACAACCTGCCTGATCTCTCCATGAGTCTGGGTCAAAAAAACGTCTGCAGCGAGAAGAGCACGTCATTGTCGCGTTCGCGGTGGTTATATTCAAGCCTGAGCGCCCAATTCTGAGCCACCGTATAGCGTGACCCGATATACCACCGAATATCGTCGGACTTCTCGCCCAACGCATACTTGAGATATGTGCCAGTGGCCATGAATTTACAAGCCTCGGTCACGTCGACCAACAGCCCGACAGTTCCACCGCCACCGACGCGATGGCGCTCTTCATAGGCTCGACTGTAATTTGCTTCTCCCTCCGCTAACGCGAACAACACTTCCCGCATGAGCCAGCGGGATTCGATGGCGCCCCCAATGCCGCCGTTGATCACGCCGTTGCTGCACAGCTGACAGCCGTGATGGCGAATCGTCTGCATGCCCACATTAATCTTCCATGAGGGAGCGTGAAAGACCGAGTCAATCGGTGAGAGGGACAGAATATTGGCCAGGGTTGCTCGTTCAATGCGTGTCTGATCAGCCCGATTGTAATGCCGCGCAGTGAGAGACGCGATTTCAATCTGGGCATCCGGCGTATAGCCGACCTCCGGATCGAGCAAATCATGATACCCCGCCCGTACCGTGACTTCCTCAAACGTATCGTTGTTCCGCCAACCGGCACCCACGCTAGCGCGGGAAGTCTTGTGCCCCAATTCTGGTTGTTTCGCAAAGGGTACCACCGTGAACTCCTGCGACGGAATTCGGAGTTGGCTGCGGGCGGTCAGGACTGCCCGATTATGCTCTTTCAACTCAGGCGGAGGGGAATCGGTCGTATCGATCCGATACCGGAGGTAGTCCGAAGCAAGATCGAGCAGAAACGCCTGCCGCGCAAGCTTCAATTGAACAAACGCCAGGGATGTGAGCCCACCGAGATCTTGTGTGATTCGACGAGCCTGTTCTCGTTCAGCTGCAGACAGCGATTCGCGCTTTCGCCGGATCACGTTGCTGCGGGAAGGCCGATATGCGATGTCGGACACCAGTCCCGGTTTCGACGCAATGAGCCGGACTGTGTCGGCTGGAACGGTCCAAAAGAGAAACTCGTCCGTAAGATGCAACGTGGGGTCGGCATAATCGAGAAGCGCTAGGAGATGGTAGGAACAGTTCTCCTTGAAGAAATAATAGTCAAAGTAGGCATTCCCGAGTTCCCACGCATGCATCAGCAACCGGCGCACCTGGGTCATGGTGAAATTGAGGCGATATTCCCAGATATCCCGGTTTTCGATGTCTCGGTATTCCTGTACCTTCAAGTAGTAGGGAATTGTCGAGAAGTATCCTTGGTAACCTCCAAAGATTCCGCGCAGGGGATACAGAATGCCGGCGTCAGGGGGCACATCAGCGGCATAGTTGATGGTGTGCGCAAGAATTCGTGTCTGCTCGGTCTGACCCTTCTGATCGACGCGTAACAGAGTATGGCCAAACATCGATGCCGGGTTGTTCAAAAACGCCGAGGGGAAAATCAGCGTAATAGATCGGGCTTGGAAATCTTTGTACCACCGGTCAAATCGCTCGCAAGAAAGCGGCAGGAGACGCGTCGAATTAAACCTCATCTGCTCCTTGAGCCAGTGATACCGCGCAATAAAGGCGCATTGAGCCGGCTGTTGCGAACGGCCGACTAATTCCGTCGAGAAGAACTGCGTGAGGGTCGATTCCAGTTCAGCGTCCGGATTCGTCTTGCCATCCGGAGAAAGAAAGAAACCGGGGTCGTCCTGCTCGCTCTCATGCCCTCCAAAGATCCGCGCCCGATAGTGCAACAACAGATGCCATTCGCGCTGGTCCGCGAGCTTCTCTTCCCGGGCCTGCTCGATCAGTTGTGCAAGATAGATTTCTCGATCAGGTTGTTGCGCATTTGCGGTGTGGTCCGTGACGAAAAAGGAAGCGAAGACAAGGAGGGGAAGTAGCACGGTACGAGAGAAGAAACCGCCAGGGCCCTGGCGTACATGCCAGAGCCCTGGCTGTGATTTAGCGAGTCGAGAGTTGAGCGAGGACCGGGTGGCCGTCGATCGCATCATTCAGCGCCTTCACCAGCGCCACCGGAGAAGCTTCACCGGCCTTGACCAAGGATGTGTACCGCTCCTGGGTCATGGCAAAGAACGCCCCTTGGTGCTCTGCCGGAACGCCCATCAGGGACGCTAACGAGGCCAGGTGCTCGCCCTGCCCTTGGGCCATTTCTTGTGACAGGTTTTCAAGGTTAATGGTTGCAAACACGTTCACTTTATGCTCAGCCATAACCTGCCCATCATTGGTGCACCCAGAAGTCCCAAAACTGATCGCGAAGGTGTTCATGCCTGTGCCATTGGTCGTCGCCATCATTACCTGCGGCGCAATATTCTTCTGGTTCTTGTAGTCCGACCAAGCCAGCTTACCCAAACCACACCCGGGGCCAGTGTCAGGGTTCGCCGCCATCGCCAAACCTGCCTGCGTACCGAAAAGCACCGCAATGGACAATAGGAGCACTTTCTTCAACATAATTCCTCCTCCACAATAATTTGGTTGGGTGCCACTGCTACGGCAAGAAACAATGTAGCAGGTGTCATCACGATTGTTTACACAAACCATACTTTTCCATCATTCGTACAGCCGGATGTTCCAAAACTAATCCCGACAGTCTGACTCCCAAAGGTTCCATTCGCCGTCGCCATGAATACTCGTGGAGTGATGTCTTTTTGATGTTTAAAGTCTGTCCAGGCGAGTTTGCCCAACCCACAGCTGGGTCCTGTATCAGGATTCCCTAACGCCATGGCAATTCCTACCTAATTAACACCCGCGAGAACCATGACCATCACTACTTCCCAAACGTTTATCCCCAGCATCTTCTTGTTACATCTATTCACAGCACAACTGCCCCCCTCGATACCTTATAGCCGAATCGATGGTTCGTGCCAAGAAAATTGTTGGCGCCGCTCAGGAGCCAGTGACCAGAACCAACGGCGGCATTTCTGATCGCCTCACGTTGTTCGGATGGCAACTGGCGGAAGCCTTGAAAGTGTTCACGGGTGGCCGGTTGACAACGCTAGAAGGAGAGGGGACATGAGTATACAGTAACGCCCAACAAATTGAGGCGCGAGATTCTGTGCTCAATCGTAGGATCTACTTGGACTTGGAGGATCCAGCAGAGGATTTTGCCTAGACGGCAGGCGTCTAATTGACCGGAATCGTCGCCACCACATCGGACTGCGGATCAGCATCCTGGTCTTTGCCGTCATGCCCAACGCTGTACATGACGCCTTTCTACAGATTCACAAGCATCAGCAACCCCGTGTAGGGGTCATAGAAATTCTGTCCGGCTTTGGCAATGCGAGGAAGGAGATCGGCATCCTGGGGACCGAGCCGCAGCCAGGCTTGCAAACTGGCGAGACGTAGATGCACATCCGTATCGACCACTAGCCAGTTGTGGAAGTCCCACGGTGCCAGCGGTTCAAGGCCCACGACATTTTCGATCGGATTGGTGAGATAGTCCATCACCATATTCGTCGGGAAGTGAATATAGTTTTCCCACTTTGGCAAGGAGCCGTACCGCCCTTCGCCGGCGGCCTTGTATGAATCCTCGTAATAATCTGCGTAGGCGTTGAACCGGCGCTGTTTCGGCAGTGGAAGAGCCGAGGCTGCGACAGCGAGGAGCGCCTGTTCTTCTCCTCTCTCGGCTTTCAGCTGGGCTTCGAAGGTCTTTGTGGCAGAGACCAATTCGCTCTGTATCGGCCAACGGATTGAGAGTTCGACCTGATCAAGCGGCCGAAGCATTTTGGTCACACGGCCCAGATACTTGCCGTCGAAGTCCGGTCGCACTAACAGCCCGGATGCGACCGCGATGTCATCATTTATGGCCTGAAGCGCCAGAGTCTTCACGGGAAGCGCCTTCGCCTGGCCCAACGCAATGCGCCACGCCTCCATATCCGACACAAGCCGGTCGAGTCCGATGTCTGTCCCCTGCACAAACCCATCCGCCAGGTACAACTGGTGGACAAACACAATCGAGGCGCAGGGCGGACTTATGGTTTGGCCGTAGCCCCAGTCTTCGAACGAGAGTTTTTGCCACTGTTTATAACGGCCGAGCGCCGATTCTCTTTGGTTGACCCACCCTTTTATGGTGTTCGGGTGTGACTTGAACTGCCCGACCGGATCCGATCCGCGAAACCATCCGTTCGCCACATTCGCAGAAGCATTCGACTGTCCAACTTGTGCTCCACCACCGGAGCCTCCGAGACAAGCCCGTGCCATGTCGGCATCTTTTGCATCAGGTTTCCGCTCGTACCCAGCCAGAATGGGATCCTGCCTCGCTGGCGCATCGAAACCGAGCAGGAGTAGATAGCCGTTCTTCTTCAAGTCCGACAGCGTTCGTTGTGAGCTGATGGTAAGACTTTGAAATACGGGCGACGGTGGTTCTTCCATGATGATCCACGTTAGGCCCACCGCGCCGATGCCCAGTGCCACGAGCACACCTGAAAGCACCACAAGCGCCACGAGCGACATCGCAATGGCATGCGTGGTGGAGAAGCACGAGTTGATGAAGACCGAAATCCCAATACGGGTGCGATTCAGCTTCGAGCGGAGTCTGGGGCGTGATTTTGGCTCTGCCACACGCTCCCTTGTCCCTGTCCGAGTGAAAGGGCCGGATGATTTGAAGAGCACATCGACGGCAGCTGCGACCGTCGACACCGGCTGGGTCACTCCAGTTTCTTCCTGCACGAGTGTCTGTGGTGCCGCTTCCGCCACAGGAGAAACCTGCGGCTCTTCAATGAATCGAATAGATTCCTCTTGCTGCAGCACTGGCTCAGGAATACTGTCTCTCGCCTCGGTAAATGCCGCTTCCTGCTGCTCGCTCTGTTGAGCCTGTCGATGAGAAGTCTCTTCAGCGGAGAGTGGAGCCTGTGGGATTTCAGGCACCGACTCCGAGGCTCTCTTCAGATTTTTCGGCGATGGACGGTGAGTTTGAACCGCCACTTCACCGGTCTTCCAGTGCGAGGGATCACCAGTAGGCCGTGACGGAACTTGGGCCGACTCTGCTAAGGGTTCCGACGTAACCGCCTGTGGAGCAGGCGCAGGCCCGACGTTCTGATCCTTGAACGGAGGGGACATATCCTCAGGCTGAGTTTCTGTCGGAGCGAGTTCAAAGACTGGCGCCGACACGCTCGTGGAACACAATGGTGGTTCTATTGCTACCGGCTCAACTGTTTCCTCTCGTTCCAGAGGCGCCCGCTCAATATGTGTCGGTGCGGTCGACACGACCTCCGTTGTTGGCATAGAGGCGGCGATCGTGAATGAGGGAGCATCAAGCTCAACCGACTCCGGCGGTCTACTAACTTGGGCAGATGTAGAAGACGGGGGTTCCGCTTTGACGCTAGTCGATTGGTCTTCCTTAACAGAAAGGACTTCGGCCAAGCCGGCAAGACGAAGCTCCGATTCGGATGAAGGCGGAGGCTCGGTGATGGAGAACGAGTCTGTTCCCAGCACACCACTCGGTGGCGAATTGAGTGGCTGCGGTTGGGCCTGCTCCTGAACGGGTTCTTGATGCAGTGCCAAGACCGGCTCAACCGGACTCGCCGATTGGACCATCTGCTCTGCTGGGGTTTCAGCAACAAATTGCTCGACCTGTTCCGGAGGGATAGTAACGATCGATTCCTGGACTTGATCCAAGGGCATCGGTGCGACCACTGATGCGGCAGCAGTCGAGACTGACGGTAATTGCTCTCGATAGGTCTCTGGAATATCGACGGACTCGGCCTCGGGTACCTGCGCGTGCAGGGAAGACACCGTCGAAGCTGGAGATTCGTCGATCTGAATCGTGTCGACCTGTGTGACCTCTGGCTGGGACGTCCATGTAAACAGCTTGTCTCCGAATTTCCATTTACTGATGAACACGGACTTCCAAGAAAATCCGCCTCCCTTCAGTGTTTCTGGGAGTGGACTTGTAGGAGAATGGTCTGGGACGGACTCAGATGAGGTCATGGCTAGCGCTTCTGTAACCAATACGTTCTGGCTGGTCTCTACAAACACGGGAGAAGATGGTGCAACGGCGCGAGACTCGTCCTGACCGGCGACCGATGATTCCGTCCCAAGGAGAAGTGCGGTCGATACCGCTTCAGTCGGAGTTGAGGTAACTGGAGGGACATCGGGGACATGATCGGGAATGCCGATCGTAGACTCTCGAACATCCTCCCAGGGCATCGGAGCAGAAACAACTTCTGCGACCGCCTCCTGTTGAATCTTTGGCGACGGACTGCCTAGCTCATGGAACGACACCGCTGGAGGAGGCACGGTATCATCCGCCCTGGTTGGGGTCAAATCAGATTCGCGAAACGTCGCAGGAACCTCCACAATGGAATCCGGAGACGGTACGAACAAAGCCCTATCTTCATGATGAAGGATGCCCGGCATGGGGTCAGGTGTTTTCGCTGCCGTAGGTGTCTCGACAGGTTCAATGATGCGAATCGCTTCCGGCGTTTCAGCTCGTGCTTCGGTATGTGCATCGAGACTGATCTCGTTCCGCTCAACCACAGGTGAATCGGAAGACAGGGAAGGGTCACCGAGCGACCTCTCCTCCTGTGAGAGAACACTAGTGCCCACTGGAGAGACCGAGGATTCCGATGGGCGAGCGGACTCTTGGACTGTGGAAAAACCCGAGGTTCCTGGAGAATCATCGACCTGTTCCCACGGCATCACCCCAGCCATCGGCTCTGGCATCGACAGGGCAGCAGGAGCATCCTCCCCTGCAGGGGATACTGGCGTTGCGACGGAGTCATCTCCGTGAGCGGCGAGAGGGCGAGCGACTAATTCTCCGGTTTGCGCGTCAAGCAAGGAGGCCAAACGGAAGGCGATCGGACTCGCAGGCGCAAGGTCTCTTATTTTTGCATAGAGCTGAGAAGTATGGTGAGGATTGTCCGGATCGGGATTTTCGATCAGAATGTCGATGGCCTTGCCATACTCGGCCACAGCCTCGAGCGCAGCCCCTTTCTCCTGATAGACAGACCCAAGTTTTTCGAGGAAGGGACCACACCGTGGACCAGCAACCAAATACTCTCGCAGTAAGGACTCTGCGAGCCAGTAATCCTGCCGCTCAAAGGCCTCGTTGATGAGTGAGTCAAAGGCTTGTCTCGCCGGGATCAGGCTCCCCAGACGAAGATGCAATGTTGCAAAGAGCCGCCGCGCCTCCATGTTGTGCGGATCAAGCGCCAGCAATTCTTTGAGCACCGATGAAGACCGTCCATACTTACCCGCATTCATCTGGGTAATGGCGTCTTCAAGAAGAGCGGTCTTCTTGTTGTAGCCAACGACACCTCGTTTGTGACTCCGGGGGGCCGCTTTCTTGTCTGATTTTAGAGGGGTTTTCTTGTTTACTCGCACGCTACAACCTTAGCAGATACCTGCATAGTTGAAATCCGCAACAGTGGCCGATTCTCGCCCACATAGAACCGCTGGAGCAGAGGTGAAAACGTAGAAGAGAGTGCAATCTAGGTGCCCTATCCCTGCTAAGACACCTTCTCAGAAGCCCTTAGAAATTGAGCAGTTGCCCTCAGTCGGTCGCCCCGCATCAGGCCAACCCTCCATTTTTGGACAACCTTGGCAGAAACAGTCTCTTCATAGAGAGCAATCAATCCCGTCTATGCCCTGCCTGAAACGGGGCTGGCTGTCTCCGCCACCAGCCAGGTTACAACACTCCGGTAACACAGTGATTCCTCGCCACTGGTGAGGGGCCAATCCTTCCCACCTTCACCCCACAACGCTTTGATTGAGATCCCTACAGTCCCTCGCTTCCAGAATCTTCTTGGTTGTGTCCCACGATTCTCCTATGATAAAATTACATTACGTTTGTTGACGAAAGTCTTCGGCTAAGCGTCTACGTCCGAGAGCGGGAGAAAGCCTGAACAATGCGAGACAGCCCTTCGTCAAGATGTTCTTGGAAAACCTTGCTGGAGCTTGAGCCACGTCTCGGTTCCTTCCTGCTTTGTCTCGCGTTGCTCTCCCCTCATACCCTATACCCTCTCGGCTGCGGAAACGGGTACTCAGTCGGCCAAGATCGCCCTCAATTTCAATGATGTTGAGATCTCCGTCTTTGTCCGTTTTATCAGCGAGCTCACTGGGAAGAACTTCGTTCTGGACGATACGATTAAGAAGCAGGGGGGGAAGATCTCCGTGTTTTCTCCCACGAAGGTCACGCCTGACCAGGCCTATAGTATGTTCGTCTCTGCCCTAGAAGTTGCTCGTCTGGCCGTCGTTCCCAAAGGGAGCGTGTACCAGATCGTCAAATGGGAGATCTCCCGCCGGAACGCGGTGTATATGTCTACAAGCTCAAACACGCCAACGCCACGGACCTGGTAGCCGTGCTGACGAACCTGGTCGCACGCTCGCAAACGGTCGCACAACGCGCCCCAGGCACCCGGCCCCCGATCAGACCGCGGTCGGAATTCGAGGCTCCAGCCCAGGTATTTGCCGATAAGGCGACAAACTCCATCATTATCAGTGGCACGAAAACGGCCTACAGACGACTTCGGTCGGTGATTCGTGACCTGGATATACGACGCAAGCAGGTATTTGTTGAAGCGGTCATTCTTGAAGTACAAGTTGATCGGCTTAGACAAATCGGCAGCGATCCTGTGCAGGCTATCGGCGCAGTACAAACTGGATTCTTTCAGGGGGTCGGCGGATTCAACCGGGCACCGGAAGATCTCGCAGCCATTGCTCAGGTAATCAGTGGCGTTGCAACAGGCGGTGCGCTCCCGGTGTTGAATACGCTCAACGTTCGTGCCTTCCTCCAATTGCTCATGAGCCTCACCGACACCAATATCTTATCCACACCACAGGTCCTCGCGGCAGATAATCAAACAGCCAAAATCGTGGTCGGCGAAAATCGCCCTTTTCCGACCGGACAAACCCAAGGCATCACGGGAGGCACGCTTGTCACGATCGAGCGGAAAGACGTGGGAGTCACCCTGGAATTGACCCCGCAGGTGCTTGATGATGACCTGATCCGTCTCGAAATCAAGCAAGAGATTACGGCAATCGCGGAAAACGTGGCTCAAACGATTGGCGAGGGTGTGTCCTCCGTACCGGTTGGCCCCACCACCACGAAACGGTCCATGGAAACGACGACGATCGTGCGGGATCGACAGACGCTTGTCATCGGAGGGCTAGTGCGGGACAACATCACGATCAACGAAACGAAGGTTCCCTTATTAGGAGACATTCCATGGCTAGGATGGCTCTTTCGATCCCAGACCCGTCAGTCCGAGAAACTCAACCTCCTCGTCTTCCTGACTCCCCACCTCATCCGGGACGAAACGGACATGATCGAACTGAACGCGAGGAAGGGAAAAGAACTCAATGTCCTGCAGCGTGACAACCGCATTGAGGAACCCACCAGGCTTAAGCTGGATGTGCTTGAGCGCCTTGCGCGTCCAATTGCGCCCCCCTCGTCTCCCACTGAGACACCGAGCAAGCTTCCCTAGATCATCGATACGCCTATAGCCTCCCCTCCTCCGGGGGGTAGTACCGCTCGATGCGGTCAAGATACACTTCTTGTCGTCGGAGGGCGTCCAGGTGACAGAGAAATCATCCTATTCCCGTGCGTACAATCGATTTCCAGTGACATACCCCGTGATTTTTAGGTGTGCCCCATTCGTGGGCGAAGGCACGATCTCCAACCTCTCGCTCAACGGCTGTTCGGTGGCCTGTGAGCAGACCGTACTCACAGGCAGCTACATCAAAATGAGTGTCCTCATGTCCAATCCCACCGCGTCTCTTTTCATCGAGCTGGGAAGAGTCCAGTGGGTACGTGAGAACGTATTCGGCGTCGAGTTTATTCGGTTGCCGATCATCGCTCGTCAGCGACTGGATAGCATGGTGTGGGAACGGCTGACGTCACTGCTCGAAGTTCGCCCCAGCACTGCCTCGCTCAACAAGTAGTCCTCCTGGCACAACGATGGGCTTCGTCGGCAGGCGAGAGGCCTGTTCGAGGACTCCCCACGCCTATCCGTGCAGACACCTCGTAGAGGTCCTGTGCAAAACGACGTGGCAGACGGCCTTCGGTTCGGCCCAACCCTCACAGAGGATCTGGGCCGGTTTAAGGGGGCTAGGTCACATCCAAACGCCGTCTATGAGAACGTGGTGCGCGAATATGGTGGGCTCAGCGTCCATGGCTGCACCTCCTGGTTGAGGGATGTACCCGCCGTCTTGCCGGAGCGAGGACCTGACAGCGCCGGGAGCGCTGGTCATGTGAGCCTCAATCGTACTCCAGCCACGGCGGTGCAGCATTTTTCATTTACTCATTGTGATGTTCCAATCCGTGGAGTAATCGTGATTCAACCCAAGTGTGGTAGAGTGAAGGCAGACGCTGAGATCTTACAGATTCGAGGCTCCGATGAGATCGAATTTTACTCCTCTCGACCTCTCTGATTACGAGATTTCGCCTGAGCGAGGCTTTCTTCCGCACGAGCTCCCTAAAGAACTGCTGGACTCCCCTGCGCTGAACTCTCTCGGGCACGAGCTGCCAAAGTTGCTTAGCGCACGGGCGGTTCGGTGGTTCATCAACGAGCACCGCCAGCTGCTCCCCTCAATCTCGCCAACATGGCGAACGGAAGACTATCGTGCCGCGATGCGGATTCTTTCGTTTGCTGGTCATGCTTATGTGTGGGAAGTGCCGGACCAGCCGAGTAGTTCGTTGCCACCTCAACTGGCGAAACCCTGGTACGAGGTTGCGCAACGACTAGGCCGACCGCCGGTGCTCTCCTATGCGTCCTACGCCCTCGACAATTGGCGGAGACTCGATCTGGCCAAAACGCTTCAGCTCGACAATATCGTGCTGCTGCAAAATTTTCTGGGCGGCCAGGATGAAGAGTGGTTCGTCTTGGTCCACATTCAGGTCGAACGGGAAGCGGGCCCTGGACTGGCGGGACTCCTACGGACGATACGCGGTGCGGCCGAGGACAAGGAGGATGAAGTGTTGCTTGGGTTCAAGTCTTTGGCACTGGCACAAACTGAGATGTGCAACACGTTGCTCAGGATGACAGAGCGCTGTGACCCGTATGTCTACTACACCCGGGTGCGGTCGTACATTCACGGATGGAAGAACAGCCCCGCCCTCCCAAACGGCCTCGTGTACGAGGGTGTCGCAGCCTACGGCGGAGCCCCACAGCAATTCCTCGGCGAAACCGGCGCGCAAAGCTCTATTGTGCCCTGTCTCGACGCTGGGCTCGGGATCGCCCACGCTCCGGACCCTTTAACCGTATACCTGCAAGAGATGCGCGACTACATGCCTCCGTGTCACCGCTCGTTCCTGCATGCGTTGGAGCACGCCACCGAAAATCTTGGCCGGCCGGTGCTCTCCGGCTATGTCCGCGATCACAAGATCCGCCAACCCGATCTCTGGACTGCCTACTGCACCTGCGTCGATCTCCTTGCCCAGTTTCGCGAGATCCACATCGGATATGCCGACAGTTATATCCACCGCCAGCACCAAGCTCATGCGAGCAATCCCACTGCCGTGGGCACGGGCGGCACCCCCTTCATGACCTACCTGCAAAAACACCTGTATGAAACGAAGCAGACAATCGTTCAGTAGGTCCTCCTACTAACTTGTTTCATAAGCGGCTACTGGACCGGAGTCGACCAAACAGCCGTTGACATGGATGAGGAACGACGTGCTGACTCAACGAAAATCCAATGCCAAGAAGATCGCAATATCTTTCTTGGATTGAACAACAGCCTTGTAGAAACCTCAGCGCACTAAGCGGCTTTTTCGAAACATTCGGCAGCGCCACAATGGTGTTGCTCGCGCCTCGATAACGGATGTCGCCGGTGCATTCCTAGCGCTGCATTCTGAAAAGGAAGTAAAATCGACTGAAGTAACCAAGATGATCTTCTTGGGCGAGGAATCGGAATCAAGCCCAATGGAAGAGCAACACTTTGCGTCGACTTTAGTGGTAGGTTTAACCTATCTGATGGAGGCCGTCGTGCCGCTGCTTCCAGTCTTGATCGGAGCGAAGGATGGGATGTTCTCCGTCCTCACCGCGGGACTCATGGCAATCGTGGTATCGATGATTCTTTCGTTTCTCTCCGGCAGGGATATCAAGCGTCGTATCGTTCTCAATCTGATCATCATCACTGTAGCCGTTAGCTCGAGCGATGGTATCGGGATGCTCGCAAAGTAGTCTTGGGAAGTGTCTGTCTAATAGGCGAAACGCAGGCGGCGCCAACGCCGCCTGATCTGCTTACCGGCCCAACGTCTTCTTAACGGTATTGCCGATCTCGGCCGGGTTCTTGACCACCTTTACATCAGCTGCTTCAAGAGCCTTCATTTTCTCAGCCGCAGTACCCTTGCCACCTGAAATGATTGCGCCCGCGTGACCCATGCGGCGACCGGGAGGCGCAGTGATGCCGGCAATGAAGCTGATCACTGGCTTCTTCACATTCTTCTTGATGAACTCAGCGGCCTTTTCTTCTGCATCGCCGCCGATCTCGCCGATCATGACGATCGCCTGAGTTTCAGGATCCTTCTCGAACAGAGGCAGTACGTCGGCAAATCCCGTCCCGTTGACCGGATCGCCGCCGATGCCGACGCAGGTGGTTTCTCCAAGTCCTAGGGAAGAAAGCTGGTGGACCGCTTCATAGGTCAAGGTGCCGCTGCGGGACACAACGCCGACGATTCCTTTCTTATGGATGAATCCCGGCATGATGCCGATCTTCGCCTCATCGACCGTAATGACACCGGGACAGTTCGGTCCAATTAATCTGACATCACGACCACGGAGCGCGCGCTTCACCTTCACCATGTCGTTGACCGGAATACCTTCGGTGATGCAGATCACTAGCTTGATACCGGTATCAGCCGCTTCCAGAATCGCATCGGCGCAGAACGGCGGCGGTACAAAAATCAACGAGGTGTCGCACTGCTCGTTCTTGACCGCATCACGGACGGTATTGAAAACCGGGATGCCCTCGACGTGCTGTCCGGCCTTCCCCGGCGTCACCCCGGCAACCACCTTCGTCCCATATGCCTTGCACTGGGTCGCATGAAACGACCCCTCTTTACCCGTGATTCCCTGCACCACGACTCGCGTGTTCTTATTGACGAGAATGCTCACGGTTACCTCTTAAAAGAAGAATGACTTATTTAGACTTCTTTTCTGCTCTTAAACCAAGGCCTCGCAATAAGCCCTTCAAATTCCATCTTCCCGACAATACTTCTGCCGTAAGTATCGGCTCTAAATGCTTCGATGCGTTCAACCGATTTCTTGATCAAGGAATAGACTGCACGGTCATCCTGCTCACCCGACCGTATTTCTTGAGGTTTACGAGAACCGATCGAGTCGTATGTTTAAAATTCTCCTAAGAATATTGTGGATATGGCCCATGATCATGGTCTGATAATGTTCTGAATTTTCCGATTGCCATATAGATTTGCTGTAGCTCTACTCTCTTAGGATCCTTGTCGTGAATTGCGAGTATATCGGCTAAATACCGCGTCCTCATGATTCAGCCTGAGCGCGTTAGATGGCCTGACCCGTGTCTCGACCTCGGTAGAAGCTCAATCCACCCTCTCCCATCCTTTTCTCCACCCACTCCTCACCCCATGATGGGTAAGGCAGCTTCAAGCTGCCGAAAGCGACCATACCGGAGGAGCGGGGCACCCATCGAGATTCTGCCGGAAAGGAAAGCGGAAACTGACTGAGTCTTCGAGTGAATTTGTGAAGTTTCCTTCCAGCAGAGTCCAGAAGTGTCGCGCCGGAGGCACAGGAGCGTAGGCAGTTTGACGCCGCCTTCTTACGCCACCTTCCCCAACAACTTCACAATCTTCTGCGCCGATTCCCACAAATCGTTCGCCACCTCAAGCTTGAGGCCGGATTGCTGCAGCAGCGTTCGTCCTTCTTCCGCATTCGTACCCTGCAACCGCACCACCAACGGCACCGTAATCCTCACTTCCTTAGCCGCTTCGATCACACCGTGGGCGATTCGTTCACACCGGACGATCCCGCCGAAAATGTTGATGAAGATGCCTTTCACGTTTGGGTCCTTAAGCAGGATACGAAAGCCCGCTGCGACAGTCTCTTTCGTGGCACCACCGCCAACGTCTAAGAAATTCGCCGGCTCACTGCCCGCCAGCTTGATGACGTCCATCGTCGCCATGGCCAAGCCCGCTCCGTTCACCATGCAGCCGATATTGCCATCCAACTTGACGTAGTTCAAATTGTTCTCGCTCGCCTCGATCTCCAACGGTTCTTCTTCGTTGAGATCCCGCATCTGCTGCACATCTTGATGCTTGAAGAGCCCGTTGTCGTCGAACGAGACTTTGCCGTCCAACGCAACCAACGTCTTTTCCTTCGTGATGATGAGCGGATTGATCTCGACGAGCGTGGCATGCTTTTCCATGAACAACCGATAGAGATTGCCGAGCATCTGCACGAAGGTATTTATGACGGTCGGTTCCATGTTCTGAAGCCCGAGTGCATAGGCCACATTACGGCCATTGTGGCCCTGGAATCCGACCGCCGGATCGATCGCTTCCTTGATGATCTTCTCTGGCGTCTTCTCCGCAACCTCCTCAATTTCCATCCCACCCTCAGTGCTGACGATGAAGGTCGGCCAGCCCGTGTTGCTATCCACGAGAATGCTTAAATACAGTTCTTTGGTGATATTCGCGCCTTCCTCGAGCAGCAACCGATGGACCTTTCGGCCATTCGGTCCGGTCTGGTGAGTGACGAGCGTCTTACCGATCAATCCCTTGGCCAATCCTGCGACAGCGGCCTTGTCCTTCGTGATTTTGACACCACCGGCCTTGCCACGGCCGCCGGCATGGATCTGGGCCTTCACCACAAAGACCGGAGTATTCAGCTCGTTGGCCCATGCCGTAGCCGCTTCAGGAGACGTGATTTCTTTCCCCCGCGGAACCGGCACCCCAAACTGCGCAAACAGCTGCTTTGCCTGGAACTCATGAATGTTCATTTTTTATTCCTCTCACTCACTACCTCTTAAGGGGTCGAGGGCAATTCCCCATTGCGCACATGCACCGAGCACAGCCCTCGCTGTGGAAACTTCTCAAGTGATCTTGTGTGCGCGATGCGCGAGCAGTGGAAATGGCCTCGACACCCGTGTTCTCCCCTTAGTTAGCTCGCTTGTCGTGTATAGGCAGGTAGAATCATCGGAGAGATCACGCCGCTGACATTTCCATGCCTCTTGGCTTCGGCCCGGAACCGCTTCAGATGCGTCAGCGTGAGCTTACCTTGTGGCATGGATCCTGCCCGAGTCGCCGCGGTCAGCCCCGAACGTTTGCCGAACACCATTAGGTCGAGCAGCGAATTACCCATCAACCGATTGCGCCCGTGCAATCCGCCGGAGGCTTCACCGGCGACGAAGAGATTCTTCACATTGGTTTCCGAATTCGTGTCGATTTTCACCCCGCCGTTTTGATAATGCAGCGTCGGATAGATCAGCACCGGATCTTTGCTAATGTCGATGCCGAATCGCTCGAACTGCAGCATCATGGCAGGGAAATGTTTTTCGACCGTCCCGGGCCCATGCTCCGCATCCAAGAGCGGGGTATCCAACCACACCCCAACACGGCCCGACATCGTGCGAATGCCGCGACTCTCTTCGCACTCACGAATGATTGAGGATGATACGACATCGCGGGTATCCAGTTCGTTCACGAAGCGTTCGCCCTTGGCGTTGACCAGATGACCGCCTTCGGAACGAATACCTTCCGTGACCAAGGCCCCGATCAACTGTTCTGGATAGACCGCCCCTGACGGGTGGTATTGGAACGCATCGATATGAGCGAGCTTCGCGCCCATTCGATAGGAGAGGCAGAGTCCGTCACCAGTGGCGCCATAGTGATTACTCGTCGGAAACCCTTGAATGTGGAGTCGGCCGATTCCGCCGGTCGCAAGGATCACTGATTTGGCTGCGACAACGACGAAACGGTGGTTGTCCAGGTCCTTGAAAACTACGCCGGTGCTGTGCCCATTATCATCGCTGAGGAGTTCGACCGCCGCGCAGAATTCAAGCAGCTGGATCTTTTGATTCAGCACTTCGTCCTTGAGCACACGCATGATCTCCAAACCGGTGTAGTCGGAGCAGGTAAGGAGTCGCGGCTTAGAACTGCCGCCGCCTTTCTTGACATGCAGGTTGCCGTCGGCTTGGCGATCGAATAACACGCCAAGCTCAATCAGCCACTTCGCAATCGAGGGGCCTTCTTCGACCATGACCTTGAGTAGCTCATGATCGTTCTGCATGTGGCCACCCTTGAGCGCGTCGATGAAGTGGGTAACCGGCGAATCTCCGGGCGCCACAGAGATCTGCATCCCACCCTGCGCCATCACGCTGTTCGAATCACCCAGCCGCAACTTGGTCGCCAGGATCACTTTGGCGTCATTATGGTGCGCATGCAACGCCGCGGCACAACCGGCCCCGCCGCCCCCGACAACCAACACATCCGTCTGGTAGTGGGGCGTCAGATCGGCATCGTCCGTGATAGGACTGTCACCTTCAAGCAGGGCCGCCAACTCGACGACGGTCTTCTCGTCGGCGTTGGGACCGAAACGAATAGGTCGATAGGCGCTAGCGATGAAATCAGGGTGATGCTTGTGAATCAGCTGATCGCGGTCGGCGGGAGAAAATTTCGGAAAGGTCTGTTTGCGTCTGGCATCCCGAGTTTCGTGTACGATCTGTTGCAGCGCGTGAATATCCATGTGGGGCGCTCGACGAAAAAGCTACTTTACCGTCGTACAGTGGTCGGCCAGTTCTTTTTCGTTCATCTTGAGGATCTTCTTCCACTCATCATCAAAGCAGCCATCCTCGATCTCCTTAATCCGTGTATCCAGTCCTAACGGCTTCTCCGTGAAATGCACTCCTTGCGCACGACTCACATACTGCGCCACCAGATGGGGAGCAATGTCGGCAATGCAGACCGGGGTGCACATGCCGCACATCACACAATCCATGAACATTTCCGAGACGCTCTTGAAGTCGCCGAACACAGCTTTCCAAACGCCTTCGCGCACGTCGATCTTCTGCGGGCAGGCTTCCGTACAGGCATTGCAATTCCGACAGAGCGGCGCTTCTGGATACAGATTAAAAAGATCCTGCTTCGGATCGTTGAGCGACTGGATGTCGTACAGCGCCTTCCGCGCAGGGAACGGCGGCATGATCGTGAAGGACATACCATCTTGCACGGCCGTTTGGCAGCCAGGCACGTTCGCACCTTAGGATCATCCTTCGTGCGGTAGTAGGTGGCACAGGCGCCGCAGAAACCGCCGAGACAGCCGGCTCCCCGCACCACTTCCTGCCCTGTGTACCACAGAGCCTTGATGACTGTGATTCCCTCCGGCACCTCGTATTTCTTGCCAGAGATTTCGATCGAGACCATCCGAGGCTTCAGAACATCAGGCTGATCAATTACGTTGGTATCTTCTTGTGCCATAGTCACCGAAAACCGTGGCGGTGCCTGCATCAATGAGCAGCACACGCTCGTTAAGCTACAGATCTACCCGTCGCGCCGACAACAACTTCGAACCGCTCGATATTCCGCTTGCCACCATACGCCTTTTCTGCCTCACGCCTTTTCTGCCTCGGCGTCGAACACGCGAACAGACGCGTTCCCATCACGAAGGAGAACAGCCGTTCCTTTAGGCAATCGCGTCCACGATCGCATTCAAGGTTGGGCTTGGACGCATCGCTTTTGTCATCTTCTCGTCGTTGGGATAATAATATCCGCCCATATCGACCGGTTTGCCTTGGGCGCCGAGCAGCTCGGCCGCAATCTTCGCCTCATTGTCCACGAGCTGTTTGGGGACTTCTGCAAAGCGTGCTTGAAGGTCCTTATCTTCCGTCTGCTCGGCCAACGCTTGAGCCCAATACAACGCCAGATAAAAATGGCTCCCGCGATTATCGATCTCGCCCACCTTCCGGGCCGGCGACTTGTTGTTCTCCAGGAACTTGGCGTTGGCGCGATCGAGGGTATCCGCCAGAATCTTTGCGGAAGGATTGTTGGAGACTTTGCTTAGATGTTCCAAGGAAGCAGCCAGCGCCAAGAATTCACCCAGTGAATCCCAGCGTAGGTAGCCTTCTTCCTGAAACTGCTGCACGTGTTTGGGTGCCGAGCCTCCGGCCCCGGTTTCAAAGAGACCGCCGCCTTTCAGCAATGGGACGATCGAGAGCATCTTTGCGCTGGTCCCGATTTCGAGAATCGGGAACAGGTCCGTCAGGTAGTCGCGCAAGACGTTTCCCGTCACCGAGATCGTATCGTTGCCCTCTTTGATCCGTTCCAGCGAGAGCCGCATGGCGTCTGCTGGAGGCATGATCCGGATGTCGAGACCCTTCGTGTCATGATTCGGCAAATAGTGATTAACCTTTTTGAGCAGTTCCGCGTCGTGCGCCCGATTCTTGTTCAACCAGAATACGGCAGGGGATCCGGTGGCTCGTGCCCGATTGACGGCGAGCTTGACCCAGTCCTGAATCGCCGCATCTTTGGCTTGGCACATCCGCCAGATATCCCCTTCTTCGACCTGATGCTCCAGCAACATCTGCCCTGACGCGCTGATCACACGCATCGTGCCGTTGCCCGGCGCTTTGAAGGTCTTGTCGTGTGATCCATATTCTTCCGCCTGTTGCGCCATGAGCCCCACGTTGGGAACGCTCCCCATGGTACGAGGATCGAAGGCGCCGTTCTTTTTACAGAATTCGATGACCTCCTGATATACCGGAGCGTAACTGGCGTCGGGAATGACCGCCTTGGTGTCCTGCAACTTGCCGTCAGGGCCCCACATTTGTCCCGAGTCGCGAATGACCGGAGGCAGGGAGGCATCGATAATCACGTCGCTGGGGACATGCAAATTGGTGATGCCCTTATCGGAGTTGACCATTGCCAGCGGAGGCCGCTTCTTGTACACCGCTTGAATGTCGGCTTCGATGACTTGGCGTTGATCGTCCGGCAAGGATTTAATCTTGGCGTAGAGATCACCGAGGCCGTTGTCAGGATCGACGCCCAGCTTTTGGAACACGACAGCATGCTTATCGAACACGTCCTTGAAAAACACCGACACCGCGTGACCGAAGATCTTGGGATCCGAGACCTTCATCATGGTGGATTTCAGGTGGATCGAGAACAACACGCCCTGCTTCTTGGCGTCTTCGATCTGCGCCTCGAGGAACTCCCGCAAGGCGCGGCGGCTCATGAAGGTGGCGTCGATGACTTCGTCGGCCTGAAGAGCGAGTTTGGGTTTGAGCACCGTGGTCTTGCTGTCCTGACCGACGAAAACGATACGCGCGTCGGTGGCCTCGGTGAGCGTGACCGATTTCTCGTTGGAATAGAAATCTCCACCCTTCATATGGGTGACGTGAGTCTTGGAGTCCGCGCTCCACGCCCCCATTTTATGTGGGTGGTGTCTCGTGTGTTGCTTGACCGAGATCGGCGCCCGGCGATCCGAGTTGCCTTCGCGTAACACCGGGTTGACAGCGCTCCCTTTGATCTTGTCGTAGCGTCCCCTGATCTCCTTCTCGGCATCGGTCTTGGGATCCTCAGGATAATCCGGAAGCGTGTAGCCCTGACTCTGCAATTCCTTGATCGCCGCTTTGAGTTGAGGGATCGAGGCACTGATGTTGGGCAGCTTGATGATATTGGCTTCCGGGGTTTTTGCCAGCTCCCCCAATTCGGCTAGATCGTCCGAATGTTTTTGTTGCGCCGTTAGATGCTCGGGAAAGGCAGCGGTAATTCGTCCGGCCAACGAGATATCCCTCAGTTCGACGACCACGCCGGCCGCCTTGGTGAAGGCTGTGACTATCGGGAGAAACGAATAGGTGGCCAGCGCCGGCGCTTCATCGACTTTCGTATAAATGATCTTAGATGCTTTTGGGTTCATGGGTTTCCCTCTTTCCACATCTTGTTAGTTCAGCGCATTCAACGCAGAACCAGCCTTGAACCACGCAATCTGTTGATCGGTGATGCTGTGGTTTGCCTGGATGGTGAGCGTCTTACCATCCGTCTTGTGTATGGTCACCTGCACCGTCTTGCCCGGAGCCAAACTATTCAACCCCGTCACGCTGATGTGATCCTGCTGCTCGATCTTCTCGTAATCCTTCGGGTCAGTGAAGGTTAACGCCAAGATCCCCTGCTTCTTCAAATTGGTCTCGTGAATGCGCGCAAAGCTCTTCGTGATGACGACACGTATGTTGAGGAACCGAGGCGACATCGCGGCATGTTCTCGGCTGCTGCCTTCGCCGTAGTTTTCATCGCCGACGACAATCGACCCAATACCCTTGGCCTTGTACCGACGCGCAACCTGCGCAATCGCCAGCCCCAACTCGCCCGTCAACACGTCCGAACCCTTCCCGGGCTCGGACGAAAACGCGTTGTTCGCGCCCAGGAACATATTGTCGCTGATCTTATCGAGGTGGCCGCGAAACTTCAGCCAGGGTCCAGCTGGAGAAATGTGGTCCGTGGTCGTCTTGCCCTTAGTCTTGATCAAGAGCGGCAGCTTGTCGAAGTCCTTGCCATCCCAACGGGGGAAAGGCTGTAAGATCTGCAGCCGCTCGCTGGTCGGCGGAATGACGACGGTGAGTGCATCCCCGTTCTCAGCCGGCGCAACGAACCCTTCCTCGCCTTTTGCAAAACCCTTGGCGGGAAGTTCTTCGCCCTGTGGTGGCTGGAACTTGAATTCTTTTCCATCCGCTGCCTTGAGCGTCTGATTCATAGGATCGAAGCCAAGATCACCTGTAATGGCATACGCCGTCACGACTTCAGGGCTGGCGAGGAACGACAACGTTTCATTGATACCATCGTTGCGTCCAGGGAAATTTCTGTTGAAAGAACTGACAATCGAATCCGTTTTCCCCTTCACTCCGTCGGCCCGCTTCCACTGCCCGATGCAGGGTCCGCAGGAATTCGAGAGGACCGTCCCTCCCAATTTCTCGAAAGTATCCAAGAACCCATCGCGCTTCATCGTGTGGTAAATACGCTCGGAGCCAGGCGAAACCAGGAACGACGTCTTTGCCTTCAAGCCCGCCTTCAGCCCTTGTTGCGCAATATGGGCAGAGCGGCTGATGTCTTCATAGGAGGAGTTGGTGCAGCTGCCGATGAGTGCTGCCTTCAGCTCGACCGGATAGCCCTTCTCTTTTGCTTCCGCTGCGAGTTTAGAAATCGGCCGCGCAAGATCGGGGGTGTGCGGCCCGACGACATGCGGCTCAAGCTTGGACAGGTCCACGTCAACAATCAGATCGTAGTACTTCTCCGGCGATTGATAGACTTCTGGATCCGCCATGAGCAGATCTTTATGCGATTGTGAAAAACTTGCGAGATCTGCTCGATCCGTGATGTTTAGATAGGCAACCATCTTCTGGTCGAAGGGGAATACAGAGGTCGTCGCACCCACTTCTGCTCCCATATTGCAGATGGTGCCCTTGCCAGTGGCGCTGATGGTTTCAGCACCAGGGCCAAAGTACTCGACGATCTTGTTCGTTCCACCCTTCACCGTAAGCAGACCACAGAGATACAGAATTACATCCTTCGGCGAGGCCCAGCCATCCAACTTTCCTGTCAAACGCACTCCGATGAGTTTCGGATGGAGCACTTCCCAGGGTAACCCGGCCATGACTTCACCCGCATCGGCCCCGCCGACGCCGATCGCCAGCATGCCCAGCCCGCCGCCGTTCGGCGTATGCGAGTCGGTTCCAATGATCAATCCACCTGGGAATGCATAATTTTCCAATACAACTTGGTGGATAATGCCGGCTCCTGGTTTCCAAAACCCGATCCCGTACTTTTTCGCGGCCGTGGCAAGGAAGTCGTAGACTTCTTTGTGCTCCTCCTTCGCGCGGAGCAGATCCTTCTCGGAGCCCATCTCGGCACGGATCAAGTGGTCGCAGTGAATCGTGCTCGGGACAGCCGTTTGTTTCTTGTTGGCCTGCATGAACTGCAACATGGCCATTTGTGCCGTCGCATCCTGCATGGCAACTCGATCGGGACGCAGAGCGAGCATCGCCTTATCACGCTCCCAGGTCTGCGTTTCGAAATTATCAGCATGTGAAACGAGCACCTTCTCTGCCAACGTGAGGCCACGGCCGAATTTCTTTCTGGCCTTAGCAAACGAGTCCGACATCTTCGCATAAAGTTTTTCAGCTAGATCTATCGACATGATTTATCTCCACCTTCTGTGTTTATCGTTGCTCGTCTCTCGTGAAGCGAATTTCGCAAACTTTCATGCGCTTCACGAACAACAATTCACCTGGCACGCTACTTCAACGGCGGGACCTCCCGCCGTTTCGGCGCCGCATAATTCACCAGGTAATCGAACAGCCGGATCAAGCGGCTATCCTGGCGCTTCTGATCTACCCAGTGGCCGATCAAGCCAATCGTACGCGATAGGATAAAGAATCCGTTCAAGCTGTCGACCGGAAATCCAATATCGACAAGCACCGCTGCCATCGTGCCGTCGACGTTGAGAATCAGGTTATCTTTCTTGACCGATGTGATCTTTTCAACTTCGAGCGAAAAGTCCAAGCACGGCGTGTTGATATTCAAACTCTTCACATACCCGACAAGTTCCTTCACGCGCTTGTCTGGATTGCGAAGACTCTTCACGCGATGGCCAATACCAGGGACGGGTCCATGATTCTTCTTCATGTAGGCCAGGAACTCATCGACCGACATCTTGTTATCCACGGCATGCTTGAAGAATCGGCCTGCATCCGTGACGGCACCGCCGAATCTAGGACCGATCATGATCATGCCGGCTGCAACCGACTGCGAGAGGCCGATACCGGCACAAGCGGCAAGAATCGTCGCGGTGGCGCCACTAACGCATGGCCCGTGATCCGCCGATAGCATCATAATGCGCTTGATGATCTCTGCTTCTTGTTTCGAGATCAGTCGCTTGTCCCATAGAAGACCGATGACGTGAGGAATCTCGTACCCTCTGTTGATCAATTCCGACGCAGGATACCCGTCGTAGCAAGGTTCGTCTCCGCGATCGTCGCTGATCGTCGTACGGATCAACGGAGCGACCATGACTTCATCCGCCTTCATCGCCTCTTCGACCGATTTCGGCAACTTCGGCAGGATGGTTGGCTCCACAGCTTCCTTCACCTGGCCGGACTTTAGTAGTTCGTGATACGTTTCTTTGATGGCCGGGCCTAAGGCTCCGAACGTAGTCGGAACGATCGCGCCGGCCTTCTTGAAGGCGTCGGATTTGGACCGCGCCGAGCCTTCGCCCTTCAGCCCTTCCTTGGCGCCGGCGTGGCCGAACTTCATGCCCTTCGGCAAACTCTCCTGGCAGAAACCTGAGACGATGGCAATCAACTTGACCCGACGCTTCTTGGCGCCATACCAATCGGCCGCCCGCTCCTCAAGGTCGCCGCCCATTTCACCGACGATAATCACTGCCTTTGTTTGGGGATCGTTCTCGAACATCTCCAAATAGCTGACATAGTCAGTGCCAGGATAGGCATCGCCGCCGATGCCGATTGCTGTCGTGATGCCGTCGGCAAACTGCGAGCAAATCCAAATGATTTCGTTGGAGAGTCCGCCTGATTTCGTGATCACGCCAAACGAGCCTTCGCGGTAGAGCTTTGAGAGGACGAGATTATCGAATGCCCCGCCGATTACACCGAGGCGGCTGGCGCCGGCCGAAATGATGCCGATGGAGGACGGACCGTTGAATACCTTGCCGAGCTTACGCGCATGCGCGCCAAGCAGCTTGGCATCCTTTTCAGGTACACCCTCGGTGATCATCGACACAGACTTGATGTTCGAATCGTCGAGCGCTTCCATGCCGCCCTTCATCGCGCGATCGGCGCCGATGTAGACAAGGCTGGTGTTGATCTGTGGATGGTTCTTGGTCGCTTCGGCAATACTCTCGTACACCGGAATGGCGATCAAACCGCTGCCGTAGGGAATTTCGTTGGTCTTGCGGGCGTCGGGCGGATAGACGAAGGCTTCGACGTTGAGTGGCTTCTTGATCAGGTAACAGAACTCGGCCATGCGCCGTGCTGCGTTGACACCGGCTTGGCCGCCCTGAATCACCACACGGGTGTCTTTGTTTGCCAGAATACTCATCCGGATCTCCGCTTCTTCAGAATCTGGTGTTTTGTGAATCTGAAGATTTTGGTGATTTTCACTTCGCCAAATCTCGAAATCGCCGAATCACCATTCGTCAATTCTTTTGAAACGCCTTGTCAACAATGTCTGTCAGCGGTGTGTTGCGATCGAAGACATTGATGTCGAAACCTGCATCCTTCAGCGCGCGCATGGCATCGAGCCCTTCCTTCTCACGCGGGCCGCCGCGGCGCACCCAAATTTTGACGCCGTTCAACTTCCCCTCGGACTTGGCCTTGTGGAACCCGTTGATGATGCCACCAAAGGTCCTTTTTACGTCGGTGAAATTCGCGATGGCCCCGCCGACGATGATGTTCTTGATGCCAGGCAGCGAGCATACTTTGTCTGTGAGCACTTCAACGGCCCAATCGGGCGGATCGCCTGAATACTCCGCATAGTTCGCCAGTTTGCCGCCACGAGCCACGACCGCATCAGAGTAATAGACACTGGCGCCACCACCAGCCGACAACATCGCTGTATCGCCACCGGGAATCTCGATGAATTTTACCGAGCCCTTGATCTTACTATCAACAGCCATCACTTCCATTTCATTCTTGGAATAGGCACGTCCGAACTCGGCGGCAAACGCCAAGTTCCAATCCGGGTGGCGGAACTTCGCATCACCGTCGAGCAAGGTCACCGCATCGAGCGCGACCAACTCACCGTCGCTTTCACGCGTAACGATCGGGTTCACCTCGAGATACTGAGCGTCTTCATTATCGAAACAGGCAAACATTTTTCCAGCAAAGTCCGCCATCTTCTTGGCAAGCGGTCCGGTGAATCCGGCATCCTTCACAAACTTCTCCAATCCCTCCGACGTAGGGCTCTGGCTGACCTCGATGGTGAGGCGCTTGATGCGCATCCAATTCGATTCGACTTCGATACCGCCGCAATTGGCGGCCAGGATTTCGCTGCCCTCGCGAGTCGATTTGACCGCGCAATAATACTCTTCCTTGTGCGGAATCATTTCAGACACGATGACCTGCGTAACCGTAATGCTGCCGACATGACGACCGATCATCTCCTTAGTCGCAGCCTCGGCAGCCTTGAAGTCCAGGTCGACCTTGACGAGCCCGAGCTTGAAGCGGGACCCGAGGGCTTCATGTGCCTTGGCGACGAGCCTGGATTTCTTCAGCCAATCATTGGCTAGGCCAAGTTTGGTGAGTTCGTCGGCGGAGGTGACGACCACATAACTGGGAACTTGGATTCCCCACTTCTTCATCAGTCCCATCCCGGGACCTTCCAGTACCTTGGCCAAGGCATCACTCCTTAAGGGTATGAAGACCAATGCAACGGGAGCCGGATTGTAGCGAAATCGAAGGGATGACTCAAGACACCAGAGGTACTAATCCTTTGTGCACAAAGGGCCTAGTATAGAGTCCTCCTACGCGTATGGCAGGTTAAACAGCTGATAATACTAGCATATTTCTCTGCGAACGGGAACGACCAAAGAAGGGAAACCTGATGACTATCGTAGGGACCGCTGAGATTGGCACAGAGGACAAAAAAATGAGCTCCGCTCGCTCTGGAGACGTCGAATCACTCGACCACATTGATTGGGACAGGGTTGTCCCTCTTTCCCATAGACAAGGTGCTGGAGCTTGTATTGTCCCTCCGTCCCGTCGGGGGCGAAGAAGTCTCGGACGCTCGATCCACCGGCTTGAATCGCGGCCCGAAGAACCACTTGCATCTGCTCATACAGCTTGAACCGTGTGGCGTCGCTGATGTGACTCGCATCCCGATTCGGATGCAACCCGGTGCGAAAGAGAATCTCGTTCGCGTAAATGTTCCCGATCCCCGCAATGACTTGCTGATGCATTAACAACGGCTTAAGACACCCTCGCCTGCTTCGGAGCATCTTCACAAATTCATCTGGTGAAACTTTCAATGGATCACAGCCGAATCGGCGAGCGACATACCGTTCAAGACCTGCCACATCCAGCAGCGAGAGCCGTCCGAATCGGCGAGGATTCCAGTACCGCAGTTCTGGCTCACTGGTTCCTGCGAACAACATCTTAACATGCACATGTTGTGGATGCTTTGTCTGCGAGGCACGAAACAGGAGGAGTCCTGTCATGCCAAGCTCGGCAACGATGTAGCGACGCTCATGTTCTTTCACAAAGCCCAGCGCGACACTCTTGCCGAATCGCTGAATCTGTTGCAGGACCGCGCTCCGATACCAAGACAGGGTGCGCCCCCCTTTGCGGATAATATCAATCCGCCCTACCCAATAATCAGTCAGTTGTGCGCCGAGTAGACGAGCACGGAGCTGTTGAACCACGACTTCGGCTTCAGGTAATTCGGGCATGGAGCAGACTCCAAGAACAGCGAGTGAGGGATTAGGCCATGGTCAGGAGCAGAAAGGCAACGTGTGGAAACTATCAAGAAAAATGCAATGATTTGGTCAGCCCTCGGCGGAAGCGGTTTGTCCTGGCGGATCCTCGTGACTCGTGGAAGACGATTGGCGGAAACAGCGAACCGCGTCGATCGCTTCTTCCAACTTCGGTAAGGGCATGGCTCCAGGCCGACGTGCCATGACCAACTTCAGCACGTCGGCATAGGCCATCCCTTCGACGCAACAGAGGTAGGCCATGACGACAGAAACCGATCGCCCCATGCCCGCGCGACAGCAAACCATCACCCGATTGTCCATCAGATGCCGCTCGACCCAACTGACAGCGTGGGCCAACACCTTCGAATCGACTTCGCCGTATTCCGTAAAGGGGATCCTGCCGTAGGCCAGCCAAGCGGGGGCTTCGACTGTGTACTCTTCGGCTACCAGCAAAACGGCGCTGATCTGGGGTGGCGGCTGTTTGGCGTCGTTAATGTTGCCGACGAACAACCTATCCGCAATGCAATGCATCGTACCCCCAGTATAGGCAGCGCCGAGGGAAGGTCAAGAACAAACCCCGCTTTCATCCGGTTGCAGTCTATATAGATGGGTCGTTATACTGACCCCGCTCGTCTATGAGGAGCAGCGCCTTTGTCCTGCCCAACTGTCCAGGAAATTGAAACGAGGCTCAGCACCGTCAAGTGCGCCATTTGCAAGAAAAACGCATTCAGCATCGATCAACGCTTCATGCAAGCCGATGGGGAATGGCGTGGTGTCTGTCAGGGATGCCGATACAGCTTTCCCGTCTATACCGACATGGAGTTTTACTTGCGCACGCAGCCGGACATCCCCTACCGACTCAAAGAGATCTCGTGCCAGACCTGCAATCACAAAGGGGTGAGTCTTGATTTCAGGATTTCTATGTCCGTCCGAGAAGCCATCTATTTCGTCACCTGCCTGGACTGCCAGAAAACATTCCCCGAGCAGTCCTCGCTGGAAACCTTTGAATAGGACCCCATTGCCACGCCTCTTTGGTGTATACTAGAAGTCATGGATACCCCCCCTCCCACAGCAGAGCCGTCGAAAGAGCCTGCTCAGGCCGAGCCCCAGCCGAAGGCCCGCAAAGAAATCCCACTCATCTCGGTCCCCGACGATCGGGATATGATCGCAGAAGAAATGGCCGAGCTGTTCGACGAAGACCGGGTGAGTCATCAACACGGAAGCTCCGAGCCCGAAGCCGACTAGCCCAGGTTGTTCCAAAAGACTCCCCACCCCTTAATCGAGCTCTCTCTAGCGTAAATAAATAAGGTACCGGACAAACTCAGTACTCTTCTCAACAACCTCTTCACTTGACCTGATAGTTCATTTTTCGAAAATCTTTGAATGCTGGTTTTCTGGCGTTTGGTCACAGTAGTCAATCGCCATGTACCTTTGCCAAGCATTATTAAGCCCTTTACTATTCCAACATGGCAATGCGGCACAGCGTGTTATCCTGCCCTCCGAGAAATTGAGCCCACCTCTACGACAGGGTCCTGTATGGCCCGAGGAGGTGGGCATGGCACTCGAATCTGCAGAACCCATTGAACGGTGCACCAGCAAACGACGCGTGGCGTTAGTCGTGAGTACCTTGAAAGGCGAGACCTCGGTAGCGGAGGCGGCTCGGACGCACGGGTTGAGAGTCGCCGAGGTCGAGGATTGGCGCGAGAAGTGCCTGCTGGGGCCGAGAATGCGCTGCGGACGAGGCCGAAGGACGACGAGGCACTGGAGGCACTGAAGGATGAGCAGGTCTAGAAGCTCAAGCAGAAGATTGGCGAGCTCGTGCTCGACAATGACATTTTACGGGAGGCGTTGAAACCGTACCCTTTAGACCGGAAGACATCCGACGCGGGAGGGCGGCTTGGGCGGGTGTCTCAGAGCAGCACTGCTGCCAGGTCTTAGCCGTGAGCCACGCGGGGTTAGCATCGGCGACCGGGCACGGGCGGACGAAGAGCGACCGTGGACCCGCCCTAGATCGAACGGCTCCGGCTAGATCGAACGGCTCCGGCTAGATCGAACGGCTCCGGGAGGTGATTGCGCAGTATCCGACCTGCGGGCATCGGCACCTGTGGGCACGCCGGTCGTACACAGCAACCATGGACTCATCTTTCAGAGTCGGTGCTTCCGGTGAGCCTCTCGCGACTACCGTCTGCAGCAGAAGTTCATCACCCCCTCTACCCCAGAACAGAACGGGATCAGTGAGCGGTTCTTTCGGAGTCTCAACGAAGAGTGTGGCTGGCAACAGGTGTTCCAGACGTTTGAGGAGGCGCGGCGGATCATCCGGGACTAGCTGCAGTGGTCTCCATGGGCAACCCCACAGCGCCCTGGACTACCGAAGCCCCGTCCCCTATCGCGCCCAACTATCAACCCAGGGGGCCTGATTTCATGGGAGCACTACAGTACAGCATACGCACCCCAAAGCTCGGAATAGTTTTCATAAAATTTAAGGTTGGCTTCCCTTCGTCTAGATTCCACCAGCTCTTGAAACCAATCGGGCACACCAGAGAAAGCATTTTTTCAACTCCGGCAATCTTGCGATTAGCACTATTGATCTTAATTGATCTTAATAGCCATGTAGGCACCTAAGGTGGCCCCAATAACGCCCGACATCAGGTTCAGAATGTGTTGTTCCATTTGCGAGTCACCAATGATCTCAATCAGATTCAAGTGATCAGCCCCTTTGATGACTGCAGCAAATCCTATGCGTTTCTCTATCACAGAGCACATCAGTTGTGGGCACTCTCAGAAAATGGGGCCAACTCTATAAGCGGCTTGACCCCGTTCACTCACTTCTTTCTTCCCCAGCTGGAAGGGATGGGCATGGAGACTGTCCCATGGCAGAAGCGAGATATTGGAGAGCAGAGCAGGTGCAGGGCACCGTTCTTCTCTTCTGATGAGGCAGCCAGCCAACAGTACAGAATGGGACAGCAGAGGAAATCCAAAGCACCATCGGCGAAGCCGAAGCTGCCAGCTCTTCGTTAGCCGATGCCAACTTTCTGCATGATGCCGCGACCAAACGCGCGCGCTGTTCGTCACCTAGTCTCAGTCTTCGATGCGTACCTCATTCAAACCGATCGAACAATCTGCACGGCCGCATCGTGTTTGATTCTTCCAAGTGCTGAGACCTTTCCGTCTCGTTCCTTTCGGACAATCCGCTCGATCTGCACGATGGCGCCTCGATGCCAGCCATCGAAGGCCGCGTTGTGAGGAGACGCCATCCGATCGAGCCGACCGACTTCAGGCCGACCCAGTTCGTTGCACAGCCAAGCCCGCTTCTCGCCCTTGAACTCCCGCAGCTCGCTCACGACCCGATACAGATCGGGCTGCCGCTCGACGATCGTCTGTCCGTCCTTGCGCAGCAGCAGGTACGAAAACTTGAGTGCGTCCTTGATGAACCCGACCTTACGGTCGATCGCCTGAATCGCGGGGGGTGGTACCCACGGACGCTCCTCATGACACCAATCATCCGCGCGCACCAGCGCTGGACAGGCCTGCTCGTGCAGGCAGGGACTATAGACCGTGCAACGTTTCGACTGGACAAGCTGATCACGCACTCGATGAAGATCGCGAGAAATCTGTCGCAGGGCTGGCTCGACGAGCATGATTGACCCGTGGGGCTGCAGGAACGGAAGCAGTGCGCCAACTAGTTCGGCGCGACGGGAAACGGGATCTCCCGATCCGCAAAAGAGCTCGTTCAAACAGTTGGCGATGACGATGAGATCATAGGGCGCACCGGCCTGGATGATTTTCACGAGAGATCCGCGCGGAAGTGTTTCGAGATCGCCGCGGTGAGCCTTCAGCTCGGATTGTCCGACTGCGGCCTCGCGGCAATAACGCTCCCAAAGCCATACGGAGTCTTTGAGCGCCATTTCTGACCGATCCACGCACAGCAGATGGAGGGGCGTATCTTTCCCCATCGTCTGAGCCGTCCAATCGAGCACCGCCAAGGCGGTCGTCCCGGGCCCGCTTCCGAGATCAAGCACCGTAAAGCGCTCCTCAGACTTCACGGCACGATCCGCTCGAATCGGCAATTCGTCAAGCAACAGCTGAATCTTGGCCGCATTGACCGGAAGAAAGTAGGACAAGTAGGCAGCAGCGAAGGCCGGGACCTCCAAATAGTCCACCGGCAACGACCGCCTATCCCGCGTAAAGAGATGTGAAAGTTCTTGAATGACTCGATGCAAACGTGGCCTGGAGAGCGCATGGTCGCTGGCAGCCATCTGCGCCACGACCTTCTCTAAAAGAGCAGTATCTCTTTGGAATTCTTGATGGTTGAAGGGCCCCATGGCCTAGTGTATGCTGATCACGCTGAGGAGGACAACCATGACAGACACCATTCTACTGGCTTACAAAGACGTCGAGCAATCGATAGAGCGGTTTACGGAGCTTTTAAGCAACCACGTCGAGACGTTACGCGCGGCGCCGGCGCCGGACACCAACAAAGTAGTGCGGCTGTCGGCCGGATCGAAAGCGATGCGGGACAGCGCCTTGATTTATTTGTCCTACGCCAAATTCGTGGCCCACGGCATGCCCGAAAGCGAAGAACTCATCCAGGACGAATTGCAGGGCTAGCAAGACGTTTGATTGGTTTGTCTGATCTAGCGGGTTTGTCTTGTTCTACCAAGCAAACCAGCTGAACGAGACACGCTGAGAAACACCACGGGCCCATCCGGATGACTAGATGGGCCCGTGGTGTTTCTGCTTCTGCGAATGTTCTAGATGCTGCGCATGAAGTGGGCCACTTCGTCTTGATCAACTGCGCCGCCCATGATCGCGGACTGCGCCACGTTGGTAGACTTCTTGCCGGTCACACCAGACTCGACTTCGTCCACGATCAACTCCACTGGCATCGACTGACCGCCATACACGCGCGGACCGCCGATAATCTTGGCATGGGAGTGGCCGTAGATCGCTGTCGTCACTTCTTTCGCCAACCAGCCAACGTAGTTGAACTCTGGCACCACGATCAGCTTGGCCTTTCCGCAGAGCTGACGCAATTCCCGTGTGGGGAACGGGCGCAGAGAGCGAACCTTGATCAAGCCGACCTGCATGCCCTTCTCGGTACAAATCCTGACGGCTTCACGAGACTGCGCAGCGGCGCTGCCTGACGCGATTATGAGCACATCGGCATTGTCGACATTCTCGGCCGTGAGTAGTCCGCCCATGTATTTAGTGATGTACTTGCGCGAGCGTTCGACCGCCGCCCAGACTTCCTGCTGCCAGACCGCATGGATGTTGTAGGCCATGAAGTTCGACTTCTGGACTGGGGCGTCGCGGGATAACCGAGCGGGAGGATTCTCCGCATCGAGCACCGGGACGGCGCCCCGCCAGGCCTCGCGTGGCGGAAGTTTGATCCCTCGATCTTGCAAGCGAACATAGCCGCGGGCATGCGTGACAAAGAAACCGTCGCAGCAGACGCCGACCGGCAGAGTGACATCGTTCTTCTCACTGATGATGAACCCGGCCATCGTGAAATCGAACATGTCCTGTTGATTTTCCGCGTGGAACACAATCATCCCGCAGTTGATGAGATAGGCAATTTCGATGTTGTCCGGCTGAATGGCCAATGGAGCGTTCACTACGCGACAGGTAAACATGGCTACGACAGGCAGCCGATGCCCAGGCCAGGAGGCGATCCCTTCGAGCCCTCGCAACGTTCCAGGACCGGCCGTCGCCGTATAACACCGGACACCGGATCTTGATGCTCCCGCGATTGACGACATGACACCGACTTCTTCTTCCCCACGATAGTACTCTTTCACGTACCCTTCACCGTAGAGCACGCCGACCAGCTGCATCGTTTCAGTTTGCGGAGTGATCGGGTAGGCAACAGCCAAATCGACATTGGAACGGCGAATGGCTTCTTTGGCCGACTCGCTGCCCGTGATGAACTCTTTCGTCCGCGGAGCTTCATGGAACATGTACTCCGGCGTGACGACCTTTTGCATCTTCGCGGCGCTGTGGGGATCCGTCCTGTCTGATTTAGGTTTCGGTGCCGCGACACTGGTGATAGGGTCACCTTGGGGATTGGTTTTTTGTTCGGCTTCCAATGCTTCACTCATGAATCCACCTCTTTAATATGGTGAGCCGCTTCGCTCAGCCTCATCCTTCTCGCTTCATTTGTTCGGTGGTGTGGCCAAACATGGCGGGGGCGCTTGCGCCGCTTGGCGACGGAACGAACGTCATGGGATTGGTATGGGTCTTCCCTCCGTGCACTTTCGACTGCGTGCCGGTGAAGCGCACGTTTTCGCCATTCTCCGGTAATTTCATGCCCATTTCTTCACGAATGCGTTTGAAGATCTGCGCCACCCGCTTGATCTTCGCCATATCGGAATCGCGGATGGTCAGCATGGCGTCTTCATGGCCCTGTTCCGCACAGATCGCCATGGTGAGGCAATTCGTTCCAGCCCGAATCATTTTGAGCGTTAAATTCGCGTAGTGGCAATGGACGCCGATGAAAATGCACGCTTCGATCTTATTGCCCCAGATCGTCAGATTCGGATGGTTGGGGTTAATCACTTCTTCCGGGTCGATCTTCGGATACTTCGGCCGGTAATCCGGCATCGGGATGATCATCACTTCGGGAATCTGCGCCGCGATCTCGAGCGTGGCCTTCGCCTTTTCCACCGCGTGATCGTTCCAGGCCCACAATAGCAATGGTCCGGGGAAGAGCGTGGCGTTCGGGCTGGTGAGCATCTTTCGCGCCATCTCTTCGATGACTTTTTCTTCGTTCGGTTCGAGCAGCCCATAGAAGAGCCCCTGCCCTGGATCGGGTAACGATACGCCTAACTGTGCGGCCGAGGGTGGATGGAATCCCGCTGGCCCCGGGACGATAATCCGCTCTCTCGTATTTTGCGTTGCTCCCACACCCGTTCCCATTTCCGAGGCCTATCCGACTACCGGGCTCGCCAGCATCGCCGTAGTGCTCTTCTCACCGTAAGTGATGTTGTCCGTCAACGCCGCCTTCGGCAGTTGATCGATCATGATCATCTTGATGGCATTGTTCTTCGCCATGTTGTCGCAGACCCACACGCATTGCGCGCAGCCCTTGCACCGATCCACCGCAACATAGGCGGTCCCATACTTGAATCCTTGGTCCTTTCCCATTTCTTCGCTGTACTGGATGGTGTTGGCTTCCGGGCAATACTGCGTGCAAAGCTTGCAGCTTTTGCTGGCACAGATTTCTACGCTGATATCGGCTACGAGATACATTGGGGCTCCTTCGTTCTAAATCTCGACTTAGGCACCCACGGTCGCCGACGCTTCCGATCGTTTGACCGACGCCGACACCCAGCTTTTATCCACCGCATAGTTCCAACCGGCCTGAATGACCGCCACGTTCTTATCAATCAATTCCTGCTTCTTTTTGAACTTTCTCTCGACGACACTGTCCAACGCTGCGGTCCCGCCGGATACGACAAACCCTTTCCCAAGGAATCGATCCTTCACAGCCTGCTCCAACGCCTCGACCGAGGTCAGACCTGTAATGGCTCCGATACAGCCCATCAACGCCATGTTGGTTGCGAGGTCCATGCTCGCGACCTCGAGCGAAATTTTCGTTGCCGGGAAGTAGTAGAGCTTCGCCCGGCGCTCCTCGAGTTCTCGCGCCTGGTCTTTATGCAGCTTCATCGGTCCATCGTTGTTGATCAACGCGATTCCATCTTCCTTCAGGCCGAAGTAGAACGGCATCGTGTAGGACTTGCCGTGCGTGATGACCTGGGGGTGGAAGATGATGATAATGTGCGGGAACGTGATTTCGCCGATCTCGTAGATGGCTTCATCCGACACGCGGACGTAGCTTTCAACCGGCGCCATGCGCTTTTCCGATCCGTAGAACGGAACAATCGTGCTTTCGCCACCCGCATGGATGACCGAAGTACTGAGGATGTGCGAGCCGGTCACGACCCCTTGCCCGCCGACGCCTGCCATCCGAATGTTGAAACGCTTTGCCATGGGCAATCCTCCTTACCGGTCGGGATTAGGCCTACTTGGGAAGTGCACCAACCGGAGCAGCCGGCTTCGGAATGAATTCCTTGTAGCCATACCGTTCGGCCAAATACTGCTTTGCCTCCTCACTGATATACTCTGTGAACTGATACCGGTCGTTTTCAACCGTCTTCGCGTCTTCCATGACCTTGTCGGTGGGAATGGCGTATTCGATGTTGCAGGAGGTGTATGCCTGAATGTAGCTCGATCCAACTTCGCGAGCGATCAACACGGCCTTCTTGATCACGCTCTCAACGCGGCGCGGATTGTTCGGCACCACCGTTGCAACATAGGCGCAACCAGCGACCTTCGCCATCTCCAGCATATCCATCTTCTCGAACTTCTTGCCGAGCGGGGCCATCTTCAACACGGCACCCCGATTGGTCATGCCGCTCTCCTGACCGCCGGTGTTCCCGTACACTTCGTTATCCAACATGATTGTCGTGAAACGTTCCTTGCGGAACCAGGAATGGAGTACTTGCTGGAAGCCGATATCCGCCGTACCGCCGTCTCCGGCTATCGCGACCACATCCTTCGGCTTGTCACCGAAGCGGAGACGAAGGCCGCGGGACAAGCCGCTCGCCACGCCGTTTTGGTCGCCAAAGTTGCCGTAGACGAAGGGAATTGCCGCCTGAGAAATCGCGAGGCGACCGCAGCCGGCCGTGCCGACGGTGATCGTGTCTTCGGGATTGGGGAAGGCAATCACGGCGAGCCGGATGAAAAGCGTCATCGCGCAACCGGCACACATGGGGTGTTCTTCCAACACTTCCTTGAAACTCCCCATCTGCGAGACGGATACCTTCTTCCCGAAAGGGCCATGTTCGACCATGTCCCGGTATTCTTTCGGCATGAAATGCTCGAAACCGTTTGAAAACTTCACATAATCGAGACTCATTAGGCACCTCCCTTATGTTGTCACTGCAACGACAGGCCGTTGCTTCTTATTATTGCACTCGCAACTTATTGCACTCGCAACACAATACAAAGAAACCCTCGGGACGACGAGGATGGATATTAGATCGAGTCTAATTCACCACTCGCACCACGGTCATCCTATCAAATCAAAGGCAAAAAAAGACTGTCAATTTATATATTCTTATATATTCGGGCTCGCGTTCTTATATATTCGGGCTCGCATATTCGGGCTCGCGCCTCGACCACACCCTCACTCACGCTCATAAGGATACTATAACTTCCTGAAATTCAACTCAACTTCTCAGAAGGCCCAGGGCATCCGAAAGAAGGCCTAGGCATAGCCAACTGGATAGGCCATTCGCCCCCAACAGCTTTATGGTTAGAAAAGGCGTCGAAGGAGCTCTACCGAAACATTTTGGCATAAAGTAGGGCTAGAGATTGCCGATTCAACTCAATCCGATTACACTAGGCCCTATGTCGGATCGCATTCTCATACCTGGTGAAGATAATTCGGGTACACATGTTGGTGGCGTCCATAAACGCCCGCCGATTCCAGACAGTTCGCTCAAGGCCGAATGCCCAAAATTCATGGCTCACGGTCCCTGCGGGGGTGTTCGGAAAGGCGGTCTCTGCGAAGTCTACCCTGAGATGGAATGCCCGTGGGTCACGCTCTTTATTGAACTAGAGAAAATCGGCCAGACCGATTGGATGAAACAAGTCTAGAAGACGTAAGGCATGAACCGTTGGCAAAAAAACCCAGAACCGCCAAGCCAGGCTATAACAAGCGCCACGCCAGAAGTGGGATCACTTCGCCGCTGCCGGATATCGAGACGTTCTCCAATCAGCACAAAGGCTATGAGATCACGATCGAGATTCCTGAATATACCGCCATCTGTCCCAAGACCGGCCTGCCAGATTTCGGAACCATTACCGTTCATTACATGCCAGATAAAGAATGCCTCGAACTGAAATCGCTCAAGATGTATATGTATGCCTACCGCAACCTGGGTATCTTTTACGAAAATGCCGTCAATCGCATTCTGCACGACGTCGTGAAGGCCTGCCAGCCCGTCTGGGCTAATGTAACCGGCACGTTCACTGCCCGCGGTGGGCTCTCGAGCAAAATCGAAGCCAAGTATCCGTGACCCTTCCGATAGCCCGACACCGGCCCTACCAGACCATCCATTCACGCAACCAATCAAGGCCATGGGATTTCATCTGCCCATCGATGACTTCGGCACAGGCTATTCTTCCCTGGCCTATTCTTAAGCGGTTCCCTATCGATACCATTAAGATCGACCGTGCATTTGTAAAGGACCTGGGCCCCGAATCCGAACATGCAGCGATCGCCATCGCTAGTATCGCCATGGCCCACGGGCGCAAGCTCCGCGTTCTTGCGGAAGGCGTCAAAACCCAAGCCCAACTGGAGGATATGCTGCGCGACTCAAGACTATTTCTTCAGCCAGCCTCCCCCCTACACCTGTTTGAACAACTGATCCGAAGCCACAGGAGCAAGCCTCGTCCATCGGAACCACCACCGGACTCCCTTCCCCTGAGCCAGGTAGCTCACACCATTCGACTCAGCTTTCTTGTAATTCGCTCAACCCCACGGTACGCTCAGGTCAGAGGAAGGAACCGCTCTTTATTCATGGCTACCTATGCAATTGGCGATGTGCAGGGATGCGATGATGCCCTGCAACGCTTGGTTGAACAGATTCAATTTGACCCCGCCTCCGACCGCCTCTGGTTCGTCGGCGATCTCGTGAACCGCGGGCCAGATTCACTCAAGGTCCTACGCTACATCAAGAGTCTTGGAGGTTCGGCAGAGGTAGTCCTTGGGAACCATGACCTATTCTTGTTGGCCGTCGCCGAACTCGTTGTGACTCCTGGAGCGCAAGACACACTGCAAGAGATTCTTGCCGCACCAGATCGTGACGAGTTACTCGCATGGGTGCGCCGACAACCCCTCCTCTACCACGAACACCCGTTCGTCCTTGTCCACGCCGGCTTGCTGCCGCAATGGTCGATCGACGATGCTGAGGAACTGGCGCATGAGGTCGAAACTGGGTTACGGAGTCCCTATTACAAGGACGTGCTGCGCGCGCTGTATCCCAGTAACAATCTGCAATGGTCTTCAAGCCTGACCGGCCCGACACGACTCGCCACAATCATCAAAGTTCTTACGAAACTCCGAGCTTGTTCAGCTGATGGCCTGATGGAGTCGTCGTACACCGGGTCACCGGATCATATTCCTGCCGGCTTTCTTCCATGGTTTCGAGTCGAGAACCGGAAACACCGCGACACAACCATTATCTGCGGGCACTGGGCATCGCTGGGACTCTATTGCGAAGAGAACCTTTTGGCCATCGACAGCGGTTGTGTGTGGGGTCGGCAGCTCACTGCCGTTCGTTTGGAAGACCGAGAGATGTTTCAAGTATCCTGTAACAACGTCGGGAGTCGCGGTGACTGAGCCGATGCCGCCCGAGCCCAATTGGCCCCGCTACTCGACGCGTCCCTTCCCTTCCTATCGTTTCGTACCAGGCCGGACACCGCACCCGCGACGAAATCCCCGTGGCCATTCCTATGGTCAACCGGAACTGAAACCGGCGTCGTTCTCTGCTGCCCAATGGCAAACCTCGGAGGACTATCTCTATGGGATCGACCTCTACAACTTCGCCTACTGGTGGGAATGTCACGAGGTCTTCGAAGGCCTATGGCACGCGGTGAGGCACAACAGAGAGCAGGGAAACTTCTTCCAAGCCCTTATCCAACTCGCCGCGGCCAATTTAAAACACGTTCTCGATAATCCTGCCGCTGCACACAACCTCTTTCGCAGTGGAATCATTCGATTGCAGAAGGTTCCTCCCTCATACATGGGCATCGACGTAGCTCACCTAAAAGAAGCGTTACAAGAGCACCTGATCAGTCCTCACCCGCATATTTCACTCATCGGCTTAGGCCAACGGCGAGAGAAGCAGGAAGTAGAGTAACAGAAACCTAGTGGTAGGACTCAGAGTCGGACGGAAACTTCCCCTGTTCGACTTCCTCCTTGTAACATCGAAGCGCTTGCAGCGCATCCGCCTTGAGGTGGGCATAGGGCTTGACAAATTTTGGCACGAACCCATCGATGAGCCCGAGGAGATCATGGAGTACAAGGACCTGCCCATCACAGTGTGGACCTGCCCCAATCCCGATGGTTGGAATTGAGACGGCTTTCGTAATCTTCTTGGCCAGGCTTTTGGGGATAGCCTCCAGCACGATCGCGAATGCCCCGGCGGCTTCAAGGGCTTTCGCATCATCCAGCAGAATGCTGGCCTGGCCTTTGACTTTACCCTGGACTTTGTAACCCCCTAGGGCATGCACCGATTGGGGCGTCATGCCGAGGTGCCCCATGACGGGAATCCCGATACTCGTCATGGCTTTTACTCGGTCCATCATGACAGCACCGCCTTCCAATTTCACAGCAGTGGCGCCGACCTGCAGGAATCGGCCCGCATTGCGGAGTGCGTCTTCTTGACTCGCCTGATATGACATAAAGGGCATGTCGCCGATGACGAGTGCTGTTTGAGCGGCACCAGTGACCAGCTTGGTATGGTAGAGCATGTCTTCCATCGAAACGGACAGCGTATTGGTATTGCCTTGGACGACCACGCCCAAAGAGTCGCCGACGAGAATGGTTTCGATTCCTGCCTGCTCCACAATGCGCGTAAAGAACGCATCGTAGGCCGTGACCACGATGAGCTTCTTCTTATCCCGCTTGTGCTGTTGGAATTCAGGAATCGTCATCAGCCCAGCTCCGCCTTCGTGATGATCTCGCCCAACCGACGCGTGGCTTTGATCGCCATGATGTGCACCCCATCACAGTGGGGCCGAACGGCCTTGATCGTCTGCACGGCGATCTCGATCCCGACATCTTCGGATTTCGTACCGGCTGCCTGCAATTCATCAATCATGGCCTGCGGCACCGACACACCAGGGATATTGGCATTCATGAACTCGGCCATCTTGGCATTGCGCAATACGAGAATGCCTGCGAGCACCTTCACTTTGAATGGCCTGACGGCCTTCATGAAACTCCCAAACTGATCAGGATGGTAAATCGCCTGGGTTTGGAAGAACTGGGCCCCGGCTTTCACTTTGACTTCAAATTTGGCTAGCATCGGCCCGATCGAATCAGTCTCCGGTGTGACCGCGGCGCCGATGTGGAAAGCCGTGGGCCCGTCAAGCTTGTTCCCCATCATGTCACGCCCATCGTTCAGGCCTTGTACAAGCTGCATAACCTGCACAGAGTCCAAGTCGTAGACCGGCTTCGCTTCTTTATGATCACCGACCGTTGGATAGTCCCCCGTGAGGCAGAGAATATTGCGGATGCCCAGCATGTGCGCACCCATGAGATCTGACTGCATCGCGATACAATTCCGATCCCGACAGGTTATCTGCATCACGGGATCGTGCCCCAACTCATAGAGTAACCGGCTGACCGGCAGTGATCCGGCTCGTACCACCGCTGCCGTGTTGTCGGTGACGTTCACCCCATGTACACGCCCAACCAGCTGTTTAGCATTGTCCAGCACTGAGGAGATGTTGGTCCCTTTGGGAGGGTTGTACTCAATCGTGACGGCAAACGTGCCCTGATCGAGAACGTCTTTCAGACGCTGCGGTTCTCGGCTCATCCCCATCTCCTCTTCTTTCTCCCCCACAGGGCAAGCGGGATGCTTCGAACTGCGCGCGTCCAACGAGGGTTTTTCGAAGGCGTGTGTTGGGCGAGCACTGGGGCCTCCCGCTTGGCCATCATCTCACTTTATGCCCGTTGTTCTTTTTGAAGACTCCACCGTATTCTCGAGCAGCATCGCGATCGTCATCGGACCGACTCCGCCAGGCACGGGGCTAATCCAGCCGGCTTTCTGGCTGACCGGCTCAAAATCGACGTCGCCACAAAGCTTGCCGTCGGACAATCGGTTGGTGCCGACATCGATGACGACCGCGCCTTCGCACACCATGTCAGCTGTAACAAACTTCGCTTTCCCAATAGCCACGAACAACAACTCGGCTTCGCGACAGACCGCCGGAAGATCTTTGGTCTTCGAATGGCAAATCGTAACCGTGGCATTTCGCTGCAAGAGCATCAGTGCGAGCGGCTTGCCCACGATATTGCTTCGCCCCAATACGATGGCGCGCTTCCCCTCGATGGTCACCCCGACAGACTCAATCATCTTGATGACACCCTTTGGCGTGCAGGCCTCGAATACGGGATGGCCCTCGAGCAGCCGACCGAAGTTATAGGGATGAAACCCATCCGCATCCTTCAAAGGGGATACAGCCTCCAGAATGGCTTTGTTATCGATGTGTTTAGGCAGAGGGAGCTGAACCAGGATTCCATGAATCTTTGGATCGGCATTCTTTTTCTCGATCAGCACCAGCAGTTCGTCCTGCGTCGTGCTCGCCGGAAGCTTGTGATCGTCGACATGGATACCAGCCATTTCGCAGGCCTTCTGCTTGTTTCGAACATAGACTTGTGACGCAGGATCATCACCGACAAGGATGGTCGCTAAGCCTGGCTTGATACCTTTTTGCTCAAGAAGCTCCGCCGACTCTTTCGCCAACCGGTCACGCACTTGTTGCGCCAACACTTTCCCGTCAATCAATCGTGCTGCCACAGCACCCTCCCTCGAACAGATGATAACTGGATAAAACCTGCGCACGATACCAGTCTATTGAAATGATCGTCAAGGATTAGAAAGACGCTCAGGGCATGGTTGTATACCACCCCTTTGCCCTCGTAGAGTCCCGAAGACGTAAGCCGAAATGGATCCAAGGAAAACGTATGGGGACACGGACACGACTATGGATGACTCCCATCACACTGCTAATACAAACCCTAATTCTCGCGTGATGCATGATGGCATCCCACGCCAACAATACGGGCTTGGCCTCCAGTGATTTCAAGACATGCTTCCGCGCTCACGGCGACATTCGGTGTTTCGAATTTGACTCGCCTGACGAAATCGTGGCCTCCTTCCAGGCCTTCCCTGGCACATCCCACCGTCCAGAGATTGATATCGCAATGCGGGCATAGGGGCCATTTTTGCTCCGGTTTATGATCTCCGCTGATCAGAGGCTAATTCTTCCAGATTGTTCATGTTCAATTTCGCCAATAATCTCTTCGTGCAGTTTGGCTATAGGGAGGAGTTCTTTATTCAATGGCGCCAGCTCTTCTTTACAGAATTGCTCGACACCCATTTCGAAGGCGGACTAGGTAGGAAACACCTGGTTTGGGGAGAAAGTGATCAAACTAGCCACGTTTTACCGGTTACAGGGCTGTACTCAGCTGGAACTCGTCGTTTCTAATAGCAACCAGTGTGGATTTCCGCAGATGTACCACTCCTGCGGAGAGAAGGACAGCCAGTTCGAATCTCTCTTCCAAAGAAGCACCGTTGAGTAAAAGCAAATCAATGTATGACGTTTCAACTGCACGTGAAAATCTGGACATGGTACAAGAATGCGTACCATTTACGCTGGCGACAGTACCGTTCAACTCTAGGTCGCAGAACAGGGCACCCCGCCAACGCAGGTTGTGGACCTAAGCCCAGAACCTTCCACGCCGTTCGGATGCCTATTCCTGGAACAGGAAGCGGAGATCACCTCGTCAATAATACCCCTATGGCCAAGCAAGTATGGGAAGTGATACTCCGCCCTATCACACCGGGAAAAGCGAAACGCAAGATCATACAACCGCTTATATCTGGTACGACGAACTCATCGTGTCGGCATCCAGAATTTCTGATCCCGATTAGGTCCTCTTGTTAGCGTCTAGAAGATAGACCCGCTTTGCTCGTTCATTGACAGAGTCGGAAGGGGCCCTTTAGGATGTCTCTCATCCAAAGATACGCAGCCTTCTCTCAGAACCCCAACGCCGTTTTAATCATTACACGGTGATGAATTCTCGGAAGACTCCCCCCCATCGATCGCACGCTTGGACGAGATGGAGCATTATCACGTCCAGCCTCGTGTTGTTTTTTAATGGTGCAGGTCTTGACGCGGCTCAGATTACCGGGCTGGAATCCCCAAGCAGTTTCGTCGGCGATCCGCTGGGGAAAGAATATTTCATTTCAAACATCAATGGAGAGCCGGGGGCCAAAGACAACAATGGCTTCATCACAAAGCTGGACTCTGAAGGCAAGGTCACCAGTCTCAAGTTTATCCAAGGCGGTGTCGAGGAGGTCTTCCTGCACGCCCCAAAGGGGTTGGCCCTCGTGGGGCAGACTCTCTACATCGCAGATCTAGATCAGCTCAAAGGCTTCGACAAGACCACAGGAAAGCTCCTCGTCACAGTTTCGTTCCCTGCGCCATCTTCACGGGTAAGTGTATCATTAACCGATGTCGCGGTAGGACCAACCGGGCTATTGTACGCCTCAGACCAAGCCGCCAACAAGATCTACCGCATTGACCCTGCGGCCAACCATCATGTCAATCTCCTGCTCCATGACGACCGGCTCGCCGGGCCTGCGGGAATCGCCGTTCATCCCAAATCGAACCATCTAATTGCCGTGAGTTGGGACAAAGGGAAGATCCTGGAAATTACTCCGGAAGGGAAACTCACAGAACTCGAGTCGAACGGCTTTTTGACCGGCCGTTTCCAAAACTTGAGCGGGGTAGATTTTGACCGATGGGGCAACATGTACGTGTCGGACTTCACCAAGGGGAAAATTTGGCGGATAACCCGAGACAATCGATTCCAGGTTATCGCCGAGTACTTGCTCGCACCAGCCGATATCAGCATCAACCGCGCGAATAACCTGATCCTAGTCCCCTACCACTATTCCCAGACCGCCGAGATAAATGGACTCGAAGCACCGTCCGACGGCAAACCTAAGGGTGAGAAACGCACGCTGGCTGACTACGGATTCATTCCCCCACCGTCCAAGTCCGCACAAGAAGGGGCCCCGAAGAAGTGAGTTTGTGTGTCTATTGCAAACAGCGCAAGGGCAAGCGCCCATGTCCGGCTCTCGGAGGGTTAATCTGCAATCCCTGCTGCGGGAATCATCGCATCGTACGGGTATTGTGCCCAAGTGATTGTGCCTATCTCGACAGCGGAATCGACTATCAGCAGAAACGACTGGGCGAGAAGTTCATGCCCATTCGGCGGGATTTTTATCGAGAAATGGGTGAATTTGGCGGCAACAAAGCCGTGGCGCTGTTTAATCTAATCGAGGTGGTCACCTTCAGCTACTTTGAAGGGCGTCGAGATGGGCAAGATGCCGAAGTGGTGGCAGCGATTCAGATGCTCCGTCGCACGCTCAGCCCATTACACGTACCATCAGGCCCCATGCCGATGTTTGCGGAACACCTCAAGAAAGAGTACATGACGCTCAAGAAGCAGGACCCCGAGCAGATTGCCGACTCGTCCAACGCGCCGGAAATCTTGGACCGCGCCATTCAGTTTGTCTCGACATTCTCGGGGAAGGATTTTCAGTCCCGCCGATTTCTCGGAGGGCTCATCGGCTACGTGAAGGCTTACCACCCTCACATCGCCGAACATGTCCAGAAGAAACATGAACCGGGGCACATCGTTCTACCGGGGCAGTCGTTCATGTCCCCGCCTGCAACCGAAGCCCACACACACGGTCCCGACCGTGAGCACCATCACCGCTAGAGAGTCTGTTCTTATGCGATTCAGCTCGTTGCCATCACATTCATGGCCTTTTGCTTTAACGCCTGCTCAACATGGTTCGCGAGACGGAGATCTGCTTCGTTCGTGAGCGCAATAATCTGGACGCCAAATTCGCGCTCATTGACCCATCGCACGACTGCCTGATCAATATCGATACAGCTTTCCTGATCCGACACCCAGAGCCGCACTATGACGATGGTATTGCGTAGAAGACCGGATTGCCCCTCGATTCTAAGCCCATTCAACGAATGATCACGCAAAACCCCTTGCCGAAACGAACTGCTGGTCAGGTAACAGCTCGGGGAAACGACTAATCGACGATCGTAATCGTCATCTCCACACGCTCTTTGGGATTGTCACGCTCATCGCGCGGCAAAACCACGATCTTATCGGCCACCCCAATTCCCTTCGTCACTTCACCGAACACCGTGTATTTGCGATCCAAAAACCGTGAGTCCTCTACCACGACAAAAAACTGCGAGCCGGCCGTGTCCGGTTCGGGCCCCCGGGCCATGGAAAGAATGCCCCGTTTGTGGGGAATATCGCTAAACTCCGCTTTGACGGTGTATCCAGGACCACCCTGCCCATAACTTTCTTTCTTGAGCGAGTCTTTTGTATTGGGATCACCAGCCTGAATCATGAAACCGGGAATCACGCGATGGAAAATCGTCCCGTTATAGAAACCTTCTTTGGCAAGCTTCATGAAATTCTCGACATGCTTCGGCGCGATATCCGGATAAAACTTCAATTCGATATCGCCGAACTTCGTCTTGATGATCGCCCGTTGTCCTTTGGGCGTTTCAGCCTTCGAAGCCGTGGACTTTTCTGCAGCTACAATCAGTCCAGCACCCTGGAAAGACAGAACAGACCCCACCAACACCGCCGCAAGCATTATTAGGCCCGTTCGCTTCTGCATCGTCAACCTCCCTTACTCACGGCCTTTGAAATCGTTCGGCCATCTTAGCACGGACCCACCGCATCAGCGCTCAGCCTGTTCCATTGCCCGTTGCGCGGCCATTTGTTCCGCTTCCTTCTTGGTATGTCCCTGTCCAGCCCCGACAACCTTGCCATCCAACTGCACTTCAACTTCAAACAGTTTCTGATGATCCGGTCCGGTTTCGCGCACAGTAACATACATGGGCAACAATTCGTAGCGCTTTTGGCACCACTCCTGGAACCGTGTCTTGTAATCATCCTCTCCAGGCTTCGTCTGCAGGGATACGTTCTGATGCAATTCCTCAGCCAGCACATTGAGGGTAAAGGCACGGCTGGCCTCAAGACCTCCATCGAGATAGACCGCCGCAATCACGGCTTCCAATGCATCGGCGAGTAATGAGGATTTTTCACGTCCCTTCGAGAGTTCTTCGCCCCGCCCGAGCTGCAGGCGCGCACCGAGATCCAGCCGCCTGGCGGCGTTGGCCAAGGAGGTTTCACTCACAAGCTTGGCTTTGAGCTTCGAGAGGGCGCCTTCACTTAACCGAGGATACCGTGTCGCCAGATGATCACTGATGATGAGCGATAAGACTGCATCCCCCAGGAATTCAAGCCGCTCGTTATGCTTTCGATTCTGGCTCTTGCGTTCATTCACGTGGGATGTATGCGTGAGTGCTTCGTTGAGAAGAGCCGCATTGATAAATTGATACTTGAGGGGGTCGGGAGAGGAGTCGGGTAAAGTAGCCGGCGTCATCGTCGCGAACGCGCTAGGCATCCAGGCGCTTAAAGATCAAGCAGGCGTTGACGCCACCAAAGCCGAAGGAGTTGGACAAGGCCACCTTGATGGCTGCTGGCCTTGCCTTGTTGGGAACATAATCCAAATCACATGCCGGATCTGGATTCTCAAGATTGATAGTGGGTGGGAGAATGCCGTGAAACAGCGCCAGAATGCTGAACACCGCTTCGATCCCACCTGCCGCGCCAAGCAAATGTCCGGTCATGGACTTAGTCGAGCTGACTGGGATACGGAAGGCTTGTCCACCAAAAACCATCTTGATCGCGCGGGTTTCAATGGCATCGGCCATCGTAGACGTACCGTGGGCGTTGATATATCCAATCTGATTTTTCTCAATCCCGGCATCCTTGAGAGCCAGCTCCATGCAGCGCACAGCTCCCTCACCTTCTTCAGGCGGCGCCGTAATGTGGTACGCATCACTGTTCATACCATACCCAATCACCTCGCCATAGATTCTTGCGCCGCGTCGACGGGCATGCTCCATTTCCTCAATCACCACCACACCTGCCCCCTCACCCAGCACAAACCCGTCCCGATCTTTGTCGAACGGACGGCTCGCTCTCGTCGGTTCATCATTCCTGAACGACAAGGTCTTTGCCGCCGCAAACCCCGCAACTCCCAGTGGGGTGACCGCAGCCTCGGCGCCGCCTGCGACCATGACATCGGCATCGCCCCGCTGAATCAGGAGATACGCATCCCCGATGCAATGGTTGCCTGTGGCACAAGCCGTAACCGCGCAGGAGTTGGGCCCCTTCGCTCCGATCCGAATCGCCACCTGGCCGGATGCCAGATTTATGACCGTCATGGGAATAAAGAACGGTGAAACTCGTCCAGGCCCTTTTTCGTTGAGCACATTGTGGTAATGCTCAATTGATCCGAGCCCACCGATCCCTGACCCGATGTAGACCCCGACCTTGGTCGCTTCTTCTGGGGCCACTTTCAGACCGGCATCATCTACCGCCATTTGGGCGGCGCCCACGGCGTAGTGAATGAACGTGTCCATTTTCTTGATTTCTTTTTTCTCGATGAATTGAGCCGGATCGAAGTCCTTGACCTCGCCCGCGATCTGGGCGTCATACCCGGTCGGATCGAACTTAGTGATTCGGCCGATCCCGGATTCCCCGGCACAGATGGCCTTCCAGGTTTTCTCGACACCCGTGCCCAGAGGAGTGACCAGCCCCAGACCGGTCATGACGATACGGCGTGTGGTTCGATCAGACATGTCAGGAGCCGTGCCCTAGGACTTTTCCTTGATGTAATCCAACGCCTTCCCGACTGTGAGAATTTTCTCGGCATCCTCATCGGGGATCTCGATCGCAAACTCTTCTTCAAGCGCCATCACCAGTTCGACGGTATCGAGCGAATCGGCGCCAAGGTCTTCGACGAAGGACGCCTCTGGCGTCACCTCATCCTCTTCCACACCAAGCTGCTCGGCAATGATCTTCTTCACACGCTCATCAACTGTTGCCATTGCTATGCCTACCTCCTTCCCCGATGTGACTCTCTGTGCACCGCCGCATGGGGAACTGTGACGGTCGTACGTCGATAAAAGTTCCGATGCCTTACACCATCAACATCCCGCCGTTCACGTGCAACACATGACCGGTAATGTAGGCCGCGTCTTCGGACACGAGGAACCGCACGGCAGCAGCAATATCTGCTGGCGTGCCTAACCGACCCAACGGAATCTGCTTCTGAAGCGTCTCTTTCACATCGGCCGGCAGCCCATGCGTCATCGCCGTATCGATGAAACCCGGCGCCACAGCATTCACTGTGACATTGCGGATGGCATATTCTCGTCCGACTGTTTTTGTGAATCCGATGACCGCCGCTTTCGACGCCGAGTAGTTGGCCTGCCCCGCATTGCCCATCACCCCGACGATCGAGGCGATGTTGACGATGCGACCATACCGCTGCTTGGTCATCGGCTGCAAGACCGCCTTCGTGCAGTTGAAGGTTCCGTTTAGATTGACCTGAAGCACCAGATTCCAATCCTCCTCCTTCATCCGCAACAACAATCCATCGCGCGCGATGCCGGCATTGTTTACTAGAATGTCGATCTTCTCCCAGGCATTGAGAACCTGTTCGACCATCGCCTTGGTATCTGTGGCATCCGCCACGTTGACCTTTACGCTCAGCGCCTTCTGTCCCAGCTTCTCGACTGCACTCACCGTCTCGCGGGAACGGTCGAGTTCGAGATCCGCCACAGCAATATCTGCCCCTGCTTGAGCAAGGCTTTCAGCAATGGCTCGACCAATTCCTTGGGCTGCTCCAGTGACAATCGCAACCCTTCCTTTTAACGACATGCAACCTCTTCCATCGTTCTGTGTGATTCATCAGACGTGATACGAAACGGACAGCCTGAGAGTCTTGTTCCACTACGGGTCACACCTCACGTTTCACGCCTAACGCGCTGAGTGTCGCATTCAACGATTTGGGATCATTGACATTCAGCAATTTTGCATCCGGAAGAATGCGTTTGATCAGACCCGTAAGCACCGTGCCGGGACCGACTTCCACAAAAGTAGTCACTCCCATCTTTCCCATAACTTGAACCGTGTCTTCCCACAACACGGAAGATGGCAATTGCCGAACCAAGGATGCTTGAATCTCGCTTGCTCGACTGATCGCTTTCGCATCTGCGTTGTTAATGAGGGGCGCCTTGAGATCCGACCACTGCACCGCTGCCAGATCTTTGGCCAGTCGATCAGTCGCTTGTTGCATCAATGGCGTATGAACCGGCACACTCACCGGCAGAGGGACCGCCCTTTTACAACCTTTTCCTTTCGCCAACTCGATGGCCCGTTCGACCGCTGCCTTCTCACCGGCAATGACGACCTGGCCCGGTGAATTGAAATTTGCAGCTGCGACGACTCCAACCGCCGAGGCTGCATGGCAGACGTCTTTGACGACTTCCGACGTCAGCCCCAGCAGCGCTGCCACAAGACCCGTTCCAGGAGATACCGCTTCCAACATGTAGTGACCACGTTTCTGGACCACTCCAACCGCATCCCGGAACGACACACCGCCTGCCGCCACTAACGCCGAGTACTCACCCAAACTATGGCCGGCAACCGCGATCGGTTTCACTCCAGCCGGCTCCAACGTTTTTAACGCGGCAATGCTGCTCACCAACAAAGCCGGCTGCGTGAATTCCGTGAGATTGAGCCGTTCGCCTGGTCCTTCGAAACAAAGTGCGGCGGTATCATAGCCCAAGACTGACGACGCCTCGTCATACACCTGCTTCAACGAAGGATGAGCTTCACATAGCGCTTTACCCATCCCAACCGACTGCGAACCTTGCCCGGGGAAAACCAGCCCAATCCCTGAAGTCATAAGCTGTTAGGTATCTTAGAAATCTCGTGGAATGTCAACGAGAAAAATTATTCGAGAACTGCCGGTCATCAGCTTTCAGCAGGCTACTACGGTTTCCAATTCAGAAGCTGACAGTTGCCTGCTGATTGCCTCGGTTGCTACCATCTAATCATAGCGGAAGCCCACGTCAGTCCTGCCCCAAATGCTCCGAGCATCACCAACGATCCGTCCTTGATGCGCCCCGCGCGAACGGCTTCATCCAAAGCAATGGGAATCGACGCGGCAGACGTATTGCCGTAGCGATTGAGATTTAGCATCATCTTCTCGGTGGGGAGGCCGAGTCGTTCCATCACTGCATTGAGAATCCTGGCATTGGCCTGGTGAGGCACGTAGAGATCAAGATCCTCCACCCGAAGATGATTGGCTTCCAGCGTCTCTCGAGCGATCTCTTCCAAGGTTCGCACTGCAACCTTGAAGGTTTCATGCCCCTTCATTTTGATGCACTGCATGCGCTCCGCAATGACTTTTTCAGACGGTGGAGTGCGTGATCCACCCCCTGAGACTACGATCAGTTCACTGAGATTGCCGTCGGAGTGAAGGTGAGTTGAAAGAATGCCCTGTTCTCCATCACTCACACTGATGACCGCCGCCCCAGCTCCATCCCCGAATAAGACGCATGTATTACGGTCGGTCCAATCCGTGATGGCGGTCATGACTTCCGATCCGATCACCAACACATGGCGCATACCGGTCTTCACATAGGCATCGGCCACCGAGAGAGCATAGACAAATCCGCAGCAGGCCGCAGAAAGATCGCACGCGGCCGCCTTGGTCGCACCAAGTTGGTGCTGCACCAAACAAGCCGTTGCTGGGAGGGGATAGTCGCCTGTGCAGGTGGCAACCAAAATCATGTCGAGATCGGTCGCCGCAAGACCCACCGCTGCCAGCGCCCGCTTCCCAGCCTGAACCGCCAAATCTGAACAGGCTTCCCCGGCGCCGGCAATATGCCGCTCCTGGATGCCGGTCCGCTCACGAATCCATTCGTCGGATGTGGCAACCATGTGTTCGAGGTCCGCATTGGTCAGCACTTTCGTAGGCACGTACGAACCTATTCCGGCAATACGGGCTTTCATTTCTCCAGTTTCACCGGTGGACGTGAGAGACTCTCTTCAATGTCTCGTTGAATGAGTTCCCGTACACGGCCTTCGGCCATCCCCTTGGCCCGTCGAATCGCATTCTTAATGGCTTTGGCCGACGAACGGCCATGACAGACCATCGTAATCCCATTGACCCCAAGCAAGGGTGCGCCGCCGAATTCGGCATAGTCGATTTTCCGCTTGAGGTTCAGCAGGGAGCCCGCGATCAAAGGATAGGCCAGTCGCCCGAGGAAGGAGCCTGAAATTTCCTTGAGCAGAAGTTTCTTGATCATCTCGGCGACACCCTCGGAAATTTTCAATGCTACGTTCCCGATAAAGCCGTCGCACACCACGACGTCCGCGGTCCCGCTGTATACTTCGCGCCCCTCGACGTTGCCGACAAAGTTTAGCGAACCCGCCTTCAGCAGTTTAAAAGCTTCTTTTGTGACTTCGTTTCCTTTGCTGTCTTCTTGGCCGATACTCAGAAGGCCGACGCGGGGATTTGGTTTGCCAAACAGATATTTGCCATATTCGTTGCCCATCAACGCAAACTTTTCAAGATCCTTGGCGTTACAGTCGACGTTCGCACCCACATCAAGCATGATTGCTTCCCCGGTAACGGTCGGCAAGCTGGTGGCAATCGCCGGCCGTTCGACTCCCTTCGTCAATCCCAAAACAAAGAACGACGCCACCATGCTGGCGCCTGTATTTCCTGGACTCACAATGGCGTCAGCCTCACCATTCTTAACCAGCTCGGTCGCGATCCAAATCGACGAGTCCCGCTTCTTCCGGGCCACCGCTGCCGGCGATTCATGCATTCCAACGACCTGAGAGGCATGGCGAATGGAGAGACGGAAATCGCGGCAGTCGAGACGATCACATTCCCGCTTCAGTATGGTTTCGTTGCCGACGAGAATGACCTCGACGTCCAATTCCTTGGCAGCTTGGAGGGCGCCCTCGATACAGGGAGCGGGACCATAGTCGGCTCCCCCCGCGTCGAGCGCGATCTTCATACGAGTTGGTATACTCACAGATGATGTTGGGAAAACTGGCTGAACACGCGTAGCCCCTGTGGCCCAGTAAGACGTGCCGAGAGCTTAGCGCAGTGGACCGATTTGCACAACGGATGGTCAACAGGTTGTCCCGCAAGGCCACAGCAAGCGAGGACCTGAGGCGTACGCGTTTGCCACGTTGAGGGTCCAAGCGACGCGAGAACGACGCTGGTGGCACGTTTCACCATCCCTCAAGATTCTTCAACTTGAATGACTGCCTTGCCCTTATAGGTCCCGCAGTTCAAGCAGGTGTAATGCGGCAGCTTCAACTCGTGGCACTGGGGGCACACGGACATTCCTGGAGGCGTCATGCGCAGCTTCTGGGTGCGACGTTTGTCGCGTCTTGCCCGTGAATGTTTATGTTTCGGGTTGGGCATACCACAACTCCTTCTTTGGGTCGACGCTAATCGCACCCTAGCGATCAGCAGGCTCCCCCATCTTTCTTTGATTTCGTGCTACGCAGTACTTGAAACGGACCTCCCGTCGGCTCGGCAGCACAGTGACACGGACCCTCGTTTAAGTCTATCCCACAACGCGAACATAACCCGAGACACTCCTCGGCACAGAGCGAGTGTATCGGAGAGGCGAGAATCAACTGTTCGCGAAGCATCGGCGCCAGTTCGAGATGATCCCCCACATAGTAGTAGAGATCATCGTTCTGCTCCTCCGGCTCGATCTCAATCGCCGACGCCACTTTCTTCTTCCGTGCATCGTCTCGTTTCGCTGCAGATATTGTCGCCTTCGTCTCGCGTTCATAGACCACGCGCACGGGAAAAGCCATCGGATCGTCGAATTTCTTGAGGCATCGCACGCATTGGCAAACCACCGTCCCTTCCACGACTCCCGTCATACAGATGGTGCGCTCGACCGCGCGAAGATCCAGCCCCACTGCCAGCGTTCCGCGTATGGACACATCTGCATCGGTGAGCCCTAACTCTTTACCCGTAAGATCTCCCGACAACGAGAGCCCCTCTGCCGTGATGTCTGCGATCTTGGGTGTGAGTAGATCCATCGTGATCCCCAGTGGCACGCCGCTGCCCCACTCCAGTGTATCAGAATTGGCTGTCAAACTCGTTACTGCTCCTCCGAGAAGCTGATGATGGCGATATGCCGAGCCCGCTTGACCGCGACCGTCAGCTCATGCTGATGGCGTAAACAGTTCCCTGAAATTCGGCGTGGAACAATGCGCCCCCGCTCAGTCAGGAAATTCCTAAGCAATCCGGTATCCTTGAAATCGATCGGTACCTTCTCCAGACAAAATCGGCAAGAACGTCTTCGTTGAAACAACCGGCCTCTACCCCCACCACGTTCACTGTCATTTCGTTCCATCACTGCCTCCTCGTTCTACGCGACTAGCCTTGGTCATTTTCATATCCGGGCTCATCGTGAATCGGAGGTTCTGCGCCTCCACTTCCCACGCCTGGGCCGCCGCCGTCCTGTCGTTTCGGCATGAAGGTGACGGTCTGCGCAACTACCTCATGCTTGCTGCGCTTCTGCCCCTCTTCAGTTTCCCATCGCCGCTGCTGCAATCGGCCCTCGACGATCGCCCCGTTGCCCTTGCTGAGATATTGCCCGCAATGTTCCGCTTGCTTGCCGAACACCACAATATCGACAAAACAGACTTCTTCCTTCAGGTCTTCGCCCTGCTTAAACCGACGGCTCACTGCCAGCCCGAAACTCGCCACCGGCGTCCCGCTCGGCGTGTACCGCAGCTCGGGATTGCGCGTGAGATTCCCCATGAGAATGACTTTGTTAAATCCGGCCACCATCAGTCTCCTGAGCCGAGGCTTCCAACGGACGTCGCGGCACCAGTTCCTTTTCGTGATGGATCGTGAGGAACTTAATGATGTTGTCTTCCAACCGAAAGGCCCGCTCCAACTCACCGACCGTATTGTTCGGCGCCTTGAAGTAGAAGTGGGCGTAGGTGCCCTTCCGCTCACGTCGAACCTCATACGCAAGCTTCTTCTTGCCCAAGTTTTCGACTTTGATGAACTGCGCGCCGGTCTTATCAGCCACGCGCTTCATCTTCGCGATGAGTGCATTGGTCTCCTCGTCGGAGACGGACGGACGAATTATAAACAGAGACTCGTAGAGTTCCATGCAGAGATCCTCCTGGACAAGGCCCCCGAACCAGCCGGGAGCGAGGTGTAGGGCACCTATTTGGCGCAACTTCTCGCGACGCTAGCATAGGGGAACCTAGACTGTCAACGAAACCAGGAGGGCGATAATGTTTGACTTGACACCCACTCCTAGTCTCCCTACACTAGCGCAAACCTCAAGAGGAGTGCGCTATTGATCAGGTCAACTGTTATTCGTGTGGATTTCTTGGGAAGTATGTGACTGGTACCCGCATCCCAACACCAAAATTTTTCGAGATCGTTCCAGAGGAGCGAATGAACGGGCAAATCTTTACTCACACGGTGGATTCTCTCGTTGGGCCAATGGAAGCCCTTCCAGTCTGTTTCCGTTGCGAAAAACAGGCAGAAGACGATTTTTTGTTATTTCTAAATCATACACACAAGAGAAATCCAGAAGGTGCCTTGGAACTGAAGATGCCTTGGAACTAATGAATAAGAACCGTGAATGCGCAAGTTGGTTTCCATATACGCCTGGGCTTGATCCTAAAGAGCATATCCAGGACTTAAAGATGCATCAGCTAGAGCTAGACAGACAGAAATTTGAGCAGAAAATGGAAAACGACAGAAAGGCTTTTGAGTTAGAACTGTCCAAAATCAATCAGGTCGCATTAGAGCGAAACGAGAAAGCTACTCGGCAAAACGAGAATGCTACTCGAAAATTAACATGGTGGTTGGGGTTGGTGGCACTCTTTTTAGCACTCGGAGAAATAGCGGCGGGTCTGTTACCGTTGGGGTTTCCTAGCGGAGCCCACTGGTTAATGGAATATTTCGGAACGCTTCCTGTAGAACCTAAATTACCACCCATGCCACCAATGTAGAGTATGAGGACTATTTTTTACCTTTCAATTTCTGTTTTCGGCGGTGTGTGCGCGGCTTGTGACTCAGCCCGACGCGCTCAGGATCAACGCGCATGAGAGATTTGACAACATCATCTAAATTCAGTGGATGGAGCGAAACCGGCTTCGCTTTCGGTATAGGGTGCCCTCCAATGGTAAGCGCAATTGCACATTCTTCGCTGCATACTTCAGCTGAGTACGCTTCAGCGGGGGCGTACTCAGCATCCTGCTACGACCTCCGAGAAAATATCTTGATTCTTGCGGTGATTATGACGGAAGGAAAATTCCGCCAGGTACAGCGGGAGATAGCCCTTCGAGACATTATGAAACGTTCCCATCACGCCACGTTTCAGCAAGCTCCAAAACGCTTCCAGGTTATTCGTGTGAATGTTCCCGCGCACATATTCACTCTTTGCATGGTCCACGGACTGATGGGGGAATTTTCGCCCAAGCCGACGATAGACCGGGGCTTCGTCTGTGGCGACCAGGGACACCCCTTCGTTGACCGTTTGCCGCACGAATTGACTCAAGGTATGGCGATCCGTGTTCTCGATCATCTGGCAGACCACGTTGCCTTTTCTCGCAATGGCCCCGATGACGGCGAGTTTATCGGCACTGCCACCCCGCATTGTACTCTTCTTGTCACGGTGACGGTTCCTATTTCTCCCGCCGATGTAGGTTTCATCGACTTCGACTTCGCCCATCAGCTTCGGAAACGACGCGTCTTTCATGGCGGCGCGAATACGATGACACATATACCACGCCGTGCGATAGTCGCCGCTTCTAATCTGACGATGGATCTGCAACGCACTAATGCCCTTCTTGCTCTGCGTCATCAGATAAATCACCTGAAGCCACGTGCGAAGCGGGTAGTTGGTATTCTCGAAAATTGTTTTGGTGATAATCGAGAAACGGTAGCCGTTCCGTCCGCCACACGTTTTGCCCTTGCAGACCCAGTGAAATGGACGCGCTTTCAAGGTATAGACTTTTGTGCTGTGGCAGCGTGGACACTGCACGCCATTTGGCCAACGCTTCTCCTGCAAAAACTGTTTACAGGCTTCTTCTGTCGAGAAGCGATCCATCAAGGTGGAAAGTGTCATCGTTGGTTTGGTCGTCATGGCTGGTCTCCTTTGTTGAGGACAGCCTAACAGATTCAGAGATGGGTGTCAAGTATGACATAATAGTAACCAGGAGGATAGGGTCTAATAAGAGGGACCGTTCGTAGGGAGTCCAGAACGTCCCATTCTCTCCTAAGCGCGGTCCTCCAGCGCCAAGCAGCATCACTGGACCGGACCTACGTGACTGACTTGGCGAAACGGTTGAGAATCTTGGAGGAATGGCAATACGTCCAACCTCAGACCGACTCGCCTACTTCCTAAACACAGGAAAAGGTTCCAGTGTGCATCCAAGGTCCTAACGCAATAGTTGGTGAAAGGCATGGGTGAGGCTAGGCCAGTTTAGAATTTTCCGGGGCCGATCGTTGAACACCGCCCGCACTGTGAGCATGTCGCACACCCGACGGGCTCGGCTTCGCTCGCTTCAACCAACAGGACTTTGATCATTCGTCTTCACGTGTTCAAGACCGGTTAGACATTGAACCGGAAATACACGATGTCGGATTCTTTGATGACGTAGTCTTTCCCTTCAAGCCGAAACAACCCCTTCTCTTTCACCTTCGCCTCCGACCCACAGGCCATGAGGTCATCGTAGTGGTAGACCTCGGCCCGGATGAAGCCCCGTTCCATGTCGGAGTGAATCTTGCCCGCGGCTTGCGACGCCTTCGTGCCTTTCGGAATGGGCCAGGCGCGGGATTCGATTTCGCCGGCGGTGAAGAAGGTAAGGAAGTTCAGCAGCGTGTAGGCTTCGCGGGTCAGGCGCACGAGGCCCAATTCGGCGAGCCCCATTTCTTTCAGGAAGTCGGCCCGCTCGGATTCCGGAAGCGACGACAGTTCAGCTTCGAACTGGCCGCAGATGGTCACCACCGGCGCGCCGCGCTTGTCGGAGAAGTCGCGTACGATCATGACCATTGCTTCGTCGGCATTGGCCCCTTCCGACACATTTACGACGAACAAGACAGGCTTGGCCGCGAGCAACTGACACTCATCGAGGACGACTCGTTCTTCCCGCGTATAGGTGAGGTTGCCCAGCCATTCGCCCTTATCAAGGAGATCGATCAGCTTCTGCACGAAATCCAGCTCAAAGGCCGCTTTTTTATCGCCTCCCCGGACTTTCTTCTCCGTCTTCTGCTTCCGGCGGTCGAGGGTCTCAAGATCAGCCAGCATCAACTCCGTCTCGATGACACCGATATCGCGGAGGGGATTGACACTTCCATTCACATGCACTACATCGGTTCCCTGGAAACAACGGACAACGTGCAGCAACGTATCGACTTCTCGAATGTGGCCGAGGAATTGATTGCCGAGTCCCTCGCCTTTGCTGGCTCCTTCGACCAGACCGGCGATGTCGCGCACCTCAAGCTTGCTGTAGGTGGTCTTTTTCGACTTGAAGAGATCGGTCAGGACACCCAGCCGTGGATCGGGCACGAGCGCGATACCTGTATTCGGACCGACGGTAGCGAACGGATAAATTGCCGCCAGCGCGCTGCTACCGGTCAGCGCGTTAAAGACCGTCGTTTTGCCGACGTTCGGCAACCCGATCATGCCGCAACAGAGTCCCATTTGTTTCCTCGTGATGGGTGATGTGTGATGAGTAGGATCGGCCTTCGCTCAACCCATCACCCTTCACTCATCACTGGTCACTTTCCTCTCTTTCACGCGCATTAAACTCGTTCATTGCCACCACGACTCCTCGATGAATCAGACATTCCAGCGCATCGACGGCGCGATCGAGGCAGGGGTTCAACACCTCGATCTCCTTTTTCGTAAACGGCTCCAGCACATAGTCAGTGGAATCTTGACTTGGCGCAGGCCGACCAATCCCAATCTTGACCCGGACGAATTGCGGAGTGCCGAGTACCTCCACCACTGACTTAATCCCGTTGTGTCCCCCATGCCCCCCAGCCAGCTTGATCCGAAGCCGCCCCGGCTCCAGATCGAGATCGTCGTGAATGACGATGAGTCCGTCAGGCGTGAGTTTGAATTTGCGCAGGAGGCCTTGGAGGGGAGGGCCACTGACATTTATCCAGTCCAGCAGACCAGCCAGTTCGATCAACTCCGAACCGATCCGCCCGGAACCTCGCTGAGCTGTACCGCGGGGGATGAGACGGATGGACCATTGAGCGGCGGCCCGCTCGATGGCCCACATACCGACGTTGTGGCGGGTCTGGGTGTAGGCTTTGCCAGGATTGCCCAATCCTACGATGAGACGCACCACTACTTCTTCTTTTCGGCTTCCTTTTTCTCAGCCTTCGGGGCTTCCTTGCCGGCTTCTTTCTTCTCGTCTGCTTTAGTTTCACCGGCAGCAGCCGGCACCCCGGCTACGGCCTTGGCCGGTTCTGAACCCGGAGCACCCTCAGCCACAGTTTCCTTGCCTTTGACTATCACTTCGGGTTCGGCCGCCAGTCCTGCCGTGCTCGTCAACAGGGCTTCCAACTTGGCATCCGACAGCGGCGCCGCCACGCTGACGACCATCTGGCCGGGATCGTCCAAAAAGCGGATCCCTTCGCGCGTCGCGATTTCTTTCAAGTGGATACCGTCGCCAATATTCAAGGCTGAGGCATCGACTGCAACATGGTCCGGCAAGGCGGCCGGGAGACATTCGACGTGCAAGTCGCGCAGGTTGTGGTGTAGCACACCACCTTCCTTCACGCCGGCTGGGATCACGCCGATGACCTGGATCGGGACTTTGACACGAATCGGTTTACCCATGGAAATCTCAAATAGATCTGCATGCAACACGGCGCCGCTCACTGGATCGACTTGAAAGTCGCGCAGGAGCACGGTTCGGTTCGGTTTGGACTTCGCGCCGGTTACGGTAAGGGAAATCAAGGCAATGCTACCCGCACGAGACTTCAGGATCTTGATCAACTCGTCAGGATTGACGGTCAACAGTAGACACTCACCCTGGCCATAGAGCACCGCCGGAACTTTTCCAGCCCGTCGCATGGACCGCGCGGCGCCCTTGCCAGCTTGCTCTCTCACCGTCGCTGCTAAATTGAATTTCATGATACTCCTCCGTCTCCCCTGATTCTGACCTGTGGCCCTGCGCTTGGGGGCCTAGGCAAATAATGAGCTGACTGACTCGTCTTCGTGAATGCGTCGGATGGCTTCGCCCAGGAGGGGCGCCACCGACAATTGATTCAACTTAGGACATACCTGTCCTTTCCCACGCAACGGAATCGTATTCGTAATCACCATTTCTGTGATACAAGACTTCTGCAACCGATCGAGCGCGGGCCCCGATAAAACGGCATGGGTGCATGCAGTCAAGACTTCTCGGGCTCCCTGATCGGCGCAGGCCTGGGCTCCCTGGACGATCGTACCAGCCGTGTCGACCATGTCGTCCAGCAGCAGGACGCTCTTGCCATGAACATCACCAATGATATTCATAACCTGCGCTTGATTTGGCCCCTCGCGCCGCTTGTCGATGATCGCCAAGTTGGCCTGCAGACGCTTCGCAAACGCCCTGGCCCGCTCCACGCCACCAGCGTCAGGCGATACCACAACCAGATCAGTAATTTTTTTCTTGGTGATGAAGTCGAGCAACACGGGGAGCGCGTACAGGTGATCCACTGGTACATTGAAAAATCCTTGGATTTGCCCGGCATGTAGATCCATCGTCAGGACACGGTCTGCTCCGGCTGTGGTGATCAGATCAGCAACCAGCTTAGCGGTAATGGGCACGCGCGGCTGATCTTTGCGGTCCTGACGAGCGTAGCCAAAATAGGGAATGACGGCGGTAATGCGGTTGGCTGACGAGCGCTTGAGCGCATCGATGATGATCAACAACTCCATCAACGAATCATTCACTGGCTGACAGCATGACTGCACGACGAACACGTCGGCGCCACGCACGTTTTCGTCGATCTTGACCCGGATCTCTCCGTCGCTGAACGATGACACGGTCGCCTCGCCCAGCTTCTGTCCTAAATAGGTGGAGATCTCCTGGGCTAGCAGAGGATTGGCGTTGCCAGAGAAAATTTTCAATTCTCTGTTCATCGGACTTTCTCGAACCGCCCTATCGTCTGTCTGTATAGCGCTGAATTCTCTAGTGGTTCTTCTACGGTGAGCGTTGGCAGACTCTTGTACGCCATGCCCCTTCGTTCGCTGCACGCTACTGAGGATTCCAACCAAGGATTTAAATTCTATCGGAAATCTCAGGTCCTTGTCAACCAAAAGGCCTGAACGGCAGATCCTTCACGACTTACAGATCAGTGGACCAGAGCCAGCAGAAACCGCGAAGACCTTGAATTGAGGCACGGTCTGAAAACACTCTCTCGCCTGCTGGGCTACCGCCTCATCCAGAAAAACGCCAAAGACTGTCGCCCCACTGCCCGACAACAGTGCAGCTTCAGCACCCTGAGCCAGGAGCTTCTGCTTGATTTCTTGAAGACCAGGATGGGTCTTAAATACCGGCATTTCAAAGTCGTTTTCGGCTACTCCGAGAACCTGTTCCCACGAGAGATGACGTTCTCTTCCTAGCGCAGCATGGGAATCCGAGAGTGGCTGCGTCCCGGCTCGACTTGAAGAAAGTTGCTGGTAGGCCCACTTGGTTTCAACTGGAAACCCAGGATTGACGAGGACTATCCATCGACTCCCCGTGATTCGAACAGGGTTCACCTGCTCGCCTCTGCCTGCCACAGTGGCAGACGGGGCGAAAAAAAAGAACGGTACATCGCTCCCTAACGCTTGGCCTACTTGAGCCATGTCCCTCGCCGACCATCCCAAATTCAGTAATCGGTTTAGCCCGATGATCGTTGCGGCCGCGTCGCTACTCCCACCCCCTAGCCCTGCCCCCATTGAGATTCGCTTGGTGAGGACAATGTCCAACCCAATCTTCCGTTCACTACGTTGTAGCACCGCTGTCGCCGCACGATACACAAGGTTTGTTTGATCTGTACTCACTGAGGGCGAATCGCACTGCAGCTTGATGCCGGCGTGATTTTGGCTAAGTTGGATTGCGACTTCGTCTTCCAAGTCCACGGTTTGCATAAGAGACCAGAGATTATGGAACCCCTCTGCACGGCGGTCGAGAATTCGGAGGACGAGATTGATCTTGGCGGGCGCGAGCACGGTGATCGCAGGGGTTGGTGTGGAGATCGATCCTGAAGAACTCTTAGTCACGACCCAATTTTATAGCATACTTTTCCAGCCGATAGCGGAATGACCGTGTGTTGAGCTGAAGCAGCCGAGCGGCCTTGTTCTTGACCCATTTCGATCGCTCGAGCGCCTTGAGCAACAAATCCTTCTCGATCCCGTTGATGAGCCCTTCGAGGTCCAATCCGTCGTCGTTCAAGTCCATCGGTACTCGGTGTTGCGGCTGAGACGCCACCGGCCGATGAAGCCACCCACGCACATCTGTGTCCGTAACAGTCCCCCCGGTTGAAAACGCCACGACGCGCTCAATCAAATTTTCCAATTCTCGTACGTTACCTCGCCATTCATACCCCAACAGCACATGCATGGCCTCAGCACTCAGGCCTCAGCACTCAGCACCGGCATGGGCTTCTCACTTTCCTTTGAAAACCGCTCCAGGAAGTGGTTTACCAATAAAGGAATATCGCTGCTGCGCAAACGCAACGGGGGGAGTCGAATTGGAATTACATCCAAACGATAATAGAGGTCTTCGCGGAATGAACCGTCGGCAACCGCCTTCTCAAGATCTTTGTTCGTCGCAGCCACGATGCGCACATTGACTTTGACGTCCTGGTTACCGCCCACCCGACGGAATTCTCGCTCCTGAATGACACGCAGGAGTTTCACTTGAATCGTCGGGGTCGTATCGCCGATCTCGTCGAGAAAGATGGTCCCACCGTTTGCTACCTCGAACAACCCGGCCCTATTCGAGATCGCGCCGGTGAACGATCCCTTCATGTGACCGAACAGTTCGCTTTCCAGCAACGTCTCGGGGACGGCGCTGCAGTTCACGGCGACAAACGACATGGAACTTCTGGCGCTGTTGTAATGGATCGCGCGTGCAACCAATTCTTTTCCCGTCCCGCTTTCACCACAGATCAAGACATTGCTTTTCGAATCGGCCACTTTCCGCACGACATCGAACACCTTCTGCATAGCGTCGCTTTGGCCGACCAACTGCGAGAATGACGACTGGCTTGCCATCTCACGCTTCAGCAGTATGTTCTCTGTGGTGAGGCGCCGTTTCTCCAACGCCTTGCGCATGATCAGCTGAACTTCATCAACCTGGAACGGCTTAGTCAGATAGTCGTAAGCGCCCTGCTTCATTGCTTCGACCGCCGAATCGGAGGTCGCGAACGCTGTGATGACCAGCACGACCGTTTCCGGTGAGGCTGACTTCACCGCTTTGAGCACCCCCATTCCATCAACCTTCGGCATCCGCAAATCGGTGATGACCAAGTCGAAGATTTCCTTGTTCAGCTGCTCGATCGCTTCTTCGCCATCAGCCACACTGATAACGACATACCCCGCCCGTTTGAGCATGATGCTTAACACTTCTCGCAGGCTTTGTTCGTCATCAACGACTAGGATCTTTTCCACGGTTCCCTACCTTCGTGCCACAGCCGGACGCCGACTTCCGCCGAACGGGGCAGGCAGACTACAAATTGTGATCCCTGGCGCCTTCGGCTATCCACCTTGATCCATCCGCCGTGAAAATCAACGATTCGATGCACGGCAGCCAATCCCAATCCCGACCCTTGTTTTTTCGTTGTAAAGAAGGGTAGAAAAATCTTGTCGAGGTTCTCTTTGGGGATGCCTTCCCCGGTATCTTGAAACGAGATCTCGACAACATCAGCCTTGTGCCCGCGGGCATCGATCTTCCGACAGCCTGTCGCAATCGTGAGTTGACCGCCTTTTGGCATGGCATCGAAGGCATTGTTCGCCAGATTCCAAAAGACTTGTTTCATTTGGCCCTGATCCACTTGCCCTAGCAGAGTCCCGCCGGCGAGTGATATCACGATCTTGATATTCATTCTCGTCTGTGCTTCATGCTGTACCAGATCAAGGGTCTCAGCAAGGATTTTGTTCAAATCGAACTCCGCCAAATTCAGGGCCGGCGGCCTGGCGTACTGGAGAAACTCCGTAATGATGGAATCCAGCCTGGTGGTTTCACGAACCGCGATGTCCATCAGGCGCTGACTGATCTCATCCGCCTGGAGGTCCTTCCGAAGCATCTGCATAGCCCCGGCAAGCGCCCCGAGAGGAATTCTTATTTCATGTGCCATCCCTGGCCGACATTTCTCCGAGGCTGGCCAACCAAGCCTTCCGCCGCATCTCCTCTTCCAGGTCTCGGATCTGCGTGAGGTCCTTGAACACCCCGACTAACCCTGTCTCTTCTCCCTGTTCGTGCAAAGGCGCGAGCGTCATGCCGAGAATCAGTCGATTGCCGTCGGCCCGCTTACAATCCACTTCGAACCGCATGTTGGCGGACACATCCAGCATGCGCTCATTTTCCTGCTGACTGGGATGCCAATTGAACACTTCCCGCCAGGAACGCTCCTGTACCTGCTCAAAACTGTAGCCCGTCGCCTCCTGCGCCGCGGGGTTGAATGAAGTAATCCGCCCTCTCTCGTCCGTCGTAAACACACCGCTGCTGATGCTGTGAACAATATTTTCATGGAACGCCTGGAGGCGGTTCAACCCTTGCTCTTTTTCATGGAGCGATTGGTCTGCACGCTGGAGCTGATCCGCAAGGGCTCCGCCCAGAAAACCAACAACCAGAAACGCCAGGCTATAGATGCCAAATACCTGGAGAGTTTCGGCAGCGCTTAGGCGAGTATGAGGCAGCCATCCCCATGCTTCAGCGAACCCGTAGAGTTGAACGTTGGTGAGAATTCCAAAAAGAATGATACAGAGACTGGCGGTCAGCAGCCCCACACGACGACGTGGAACAAGGCTTGCCACAGTAACCGTAATGACGTAGAGCACAGCAAACGGGCTTTCGATTCCTCCCGTCCTTGCGATCAACACCGTTTCGAGCAAGAAATCGACGACAACCTGAGCCCAAACAAACTGCACAAGGGCATCAGTACTCCTGAGCCTGCGAAGCACTAGCGCATAGAGAATCGTGACCGCATAGGTGAAGACAATCAGTGCATAAAAGGTTTCAACTCGTTCGCCCTTGGTTACCTGGAATGTGAGGGAGAGCCCCAACAGAAGGGTAACAACGACAACTCGTAGCCCCATCAACCATTGAATTCTGCCCTTAATATTGCCCATGAAACCTGCCCTCGAATAGAGGAAAACTCTCGCAGTCCTAACGTCCAGCCCTAACTCCATGGATGGTTCACCAGACAATAGGGGATCAATTTATTGGAAATAGCGAGTCGTACGTTTCTCGAGACTACGAAGGGGGCCTGTCTGAGAACTAACTTGCCTCATTACCCGATCCACTTCGAGTAACGAGGACCCTCCCCGGCTGCGATCACTTAGCCGATAGCAGATGCCATCGTAAAAATAGGCAAATACATTGCGACCACGATAAACCCAACCATTATACCTAAGAAAACCATCATCATGGGCTCTAATAGTGCAGTGAGATTAGTGACTGCCTGGTCGACTTCTTCCTCATAGAAATCTGCGATTTTCCCTAACATGCTATCGAGTGCGCCCGTCGACTCACCGACCGAAATCATGTGCGTTACCATCTTGCTTGGGGAATGTACCGCTTTTGGCGAGCGGTTCGGAGATCGTTTTCCCTCCGCTGATACTGACCTTCGCATCAAGTAGAGCGTTTTCCACCACCTTGTTCCCCGAGGTCTTCGCGCAGATCGTCAGCGCATCCAGCAACGGTACACCGCTAGACAGTAAGGTCCCTAGTGTCCACGTAAACTTCGCCACGGCAGCCTTCCTGATCAAGTCTCCAATCACCGGCAGTTTCAACATTAGCCTGTCTATCGCCAGCCTTCCTTGAGTAGTCTTGTAGTACTTTTTTATTCCAACTACACTTCCTACGATTGCCCCCAAGATGAAATACCAATTCGCCTGAAGGAAATTACTCAAATCGATCACAAGTTGCGTTGGCCCCGGGAGCGCCATTTTCCCGTTGGACATTTCAAAGAACATCTTTTCGAATACGGGAATGACCCAAATCATTAAGACCGTGATCACGACGGCAGCAATGCTGACAATGGCAGCGGGATAGACCATTGCGCTTTTGATCTGCGATTTCAGCTTCATCGCCTTTTCGATGTGCTTGGAAAGACGATTTAGAATCGTGTCCAATAACCCTCCGACTTCACCTGTATGCACCATATTGACGTACAAATCATCGAAAATCTTGGGGGTGGCGGCGGAGAGCATCTGAAAATGTTGCCACTCCCTCGACATGCCCTTTTACTTCTTGTATGCACTTGCGAAGCGCGGCGTTTTCTGATTGCGTTGAAAGAATTTCGAGGCATTGGATCAGAGGCAACCCCGCGTTGATCATGGTGCCAAACTGTCGCGTGAACACCACTAGATCTTTGTCTGTAAGTCCTGTCCCGAAGCTAATATTAAAACCTTCTTTCGCAGTTTTTTCATCGAGACTCGTGACAACTACGCTCTGCTTTCGCAGGTGTTCGACCGCCTCATCACGCGTCTTGGCGACGAGCTCGCCTTTCTTGATTGATCCTGCCTTGCGTCGTCCAACATATGCAAACGTGGCCATAGACTTTCTCGTCCTGTTGTGGCTCCGTGAGCCGGTTATGTGAGAAGGGTATACCTTCGAAGCGAGTCTGCTGGGGGGCCGAGAACCTGTCAAAACAATTACATTATTTGCTCGACGTCCCGACGGGTGACGTGCCGTCAATGTAGGAAGCGAGGAACTTAGTTCATCGGAGAGGCTGCATTGGTATTCTTATAACCTCGGTAAAGATAGTGCAAACCTGAGGAGAGGGTAAACCCGACCATAGTCACTAATAGCGGGGTTAGCACGGACAGACCAAGACCGCGCCACGTCAGGAAGACAACCAAGAGCACATAACTCAACTGAAGAACTGTAGTTCCCTTCCCCAAAAACGTCGGGGTAATGTCAATCGGGGTATTGGTAACGTGCGCAACCACCGTACCTAACAAGAGAATGACGTCTCGGCTCACAACCAGTATGACCAGCCATGACGGCACCAGATGAAGCATCGAAAAAGAGATGAAGCCCGAGGTCAGAAGAAGCTTATCTGCAAGAGGATCAAGGTACGTCCCCATCTTCGTCCGCTGGTTCAGCTTGCGCGCGATGGGCCCATCAATCGCATCGGTGAGCCCGGCCATAAGTAGTACGAGCAGCGCGAGCCCATACTGGCCGTACGTCATGAAACCAACATAGACGGGGATCAGCAGGATGCGCAGGGTGGTCAGGCTATTTGGGATGTTCATGAGAATGGCAGACGAACTAAGCCTCCGATCTGGTGAGGGAAAGCATATTAGTAATCGGGTTGCACCTTGTCAACGCGGTTGCAGTCGCCATGGAAGACTCATATAATTCGTCCGCGTGCGCAACATCCAGAGATTGTGGAGGAATGAATGAGCACACTGCCGCTGATGTTCAAGAAAGAAGGGCTGGTTGAGAAACACCAGATTGAAGGGGTGGATCCGAGCGACCGATATTTTAGTCGCGCCATCCTCGTCAATCGCACAGCATCTGGATACGCGGCCAAAACCATGTACGAAGCCCTCACCGTTGAGGGCGGATCACATTCCACCATCATCGCGGCGGTGAAAGAACTGGTTGAAAAACTTCAGGGCTTGGGATTCACTCGAATGAGGACGCGGGCCAACTTCAAAGGGACGCGCTACCTCGCGGAAAAAGAAACCTGGATCGACTACGCCGACCTGCCCTAGGGAACCGTCACAAACTCCTTATAGACCAAATCATGAATCGCAGGGCGAAAGGCCCGTATCCCCTCATTCTTCCTGGTCGGGTGCACCCGATTCGAGAACAACACCGCCTCCAACTTACACACCGGATCAATCCAGATCGATGTCCCAGTATATCCCAGATGGCCAAACGATTGGCTTGAGAAATACTGCCCTGACGAAGAAGGCACAGAAGGCGTATCCCACCCCAGTGCCCAGCTAGAGCCAGGTACGGTGGTCTGCCGGCTCGTGAAATCCCGCACAACTTCAGGATTGAGAATCGATGGTTTGCGATGATAGCTCATCATCCAGGTTCCCGTCACAGCGAGAACTGCCTCGGCAGTCCCAAACAATCCCGCATGTCCAGCTACGCAGCCGAGCGCAGCCGCATTCTCATCATGGACCTCTCCACACAAAAGACGCCCCCTCCACGAGTCCCATTCAGTGGGAGCGATCAAATTGATCATCGACGTCTTCTGAGATTGACCCTCGTGGTCTGTCGGCAGATAGCATAGCGGGTGTGCCTTCAAAGGTTGAACGATGTGCTGACAGACAAATTGATCCAAGGTGGTGCCACTCAACCGTTCGATAACCAATCCGAGCAGCATGAACCCGAGATCACTATATAGACTCCTCTCGCCCCTGCCGTAGATTACGGCTTCACCCTTGATCAATTGCAGTAACTGCCGACCGGCATCGACCCTGGTATGTTGTAAAGAAGGGAGGACCGCATTCGGACTCAGATGCTCGTAAAACCCTCGCCAACTTGGCAGGCCAGAACTGTGGGTGAGCAAGTGCCGGAGCGTCGCCTGCCCAACGGGCGCATCCCCTAATTCGGGCAACAGCGCATCGACGCGATCATCGAGTCGGCACTGGCCTCTTTGGATCAACAACGCCAAAGACGTAACGGTTGCCAATGGCTTCGTCAGAGACGCAAGGTCATAAACTGTCGATGATGTGACAAAGTTGCCTGGAGGATCGGTGGAAAGACGCCCGACAGAAACGAGGCAGATGCGATCCCCGTCGTGACGAATCGCAAGGACAGCACCTGGAAAGATTCCGCTGGCGACGGCCTGTTGGAGCGCCGACTGGAGTGAAGGAGGAGCCTGCATGATCGTGACACACTCGCCCAGGTAAGCGTTTGCGTACGGGAATAGAAATCTGCGCCTACTCAGCGGGCAGAACTCGACTCACCTTCCATCTTTTCTTCGGGTACTACGCCATGATCCTGGTAGGCTTCATTCACTTCAACATCCAACATTCGTTCGAACGTATGGAGCGTCGCCCGCACCCGTTCGATCATGAGCAGCCGTTGCTTCTGCAGCATGGAGAGCTCTCGCTGGGTGTCAGCTAGCTCAAACCGCGCCTGTCGAAACAGCTCGCCGGCCTTCAACTCCGCTTCTTTGACAATCAGCTCGGCATCCCGTTGGGCGTTTCGCTTGACGTCATCGGCCAGCGACTGTGCCGATACCAAGGTATTCGACAGCGTCGTCTCGGTTCGTTTCAATTCCGCCACCTGTTGCTCCATGAAGACGACCCGCTCATGCAACGCCACGTTGTCACGGTTCAATGACTCAACGGTTTGCGCCACTTCTTCGAGAAAGCGATTGACCTCTTCCCGATCATAGCCACGGATCTTGATGCGAAAGACCATCTGTTGAATGTCGAGCGGTGTGATTTTCATGGCATCCCCCAATTGGTTGAATCAATTCATCATTAGCGCCAAGTCTTTGAGCGACTGCACTACTGCGATCTGTACAAACCAAATCGCCACAATCGCGACGAGTGGTGACAAATCCACGCCCATTCGCCAGCCGAGCCATCGCCGGATCGGCGAAAGCACCGGTTCCGTCGCACAATCTAGGAACTGCACAATCGGATTCCACGGATCTGGATTCACCCACGAGATCAGGGCCCGAGCAATGATGATCCACATATAGAACCCCAAGGCATAGTCAAGCACCGTGGCAACCCCTATTAACACATTGCTCACCACAAACATCAGCGTCCAAGCTCTTGAGATCGTTTCGTCGCGGCTTCGATCGCATCAATGAGTGTCGCCCGTAAGCCGCCCTGTTCCAATCGATGCAAGCCGGCAATCGTCGTGCCTCCAGGAGAGGCAACCTGATCTTTGAGATGAGCGGGAGGCTGCCCTGTTTCCAATACCAAGCGTGCGGCACCCAAGACGGTCTGCGCCGCGAGCAAGCCAGCGGTGTCTCGCGGTAAGCCCATTTTCACTCCGCCATCAGTCAGGGCCTCGATCGCGAGGAAAACATAGGCCGGTCCGCTTCCACTGAGCCCGGTCACGGCATCCATCAGGCGTTCCTCGACAGACACGACCTTGCCGACTGACTCGAAGATTTGCCGCACACAGGCCACTTCTTCTTCTTGCACACCAGGGCCAATTGTCAACGCGGTCATTCCTTCATGCACCATCGCCGGCGTATTGGGCATGGTCCGAATGACACGCATGTGTTGCCCACAGGCGTCCATGATTCGGCGTATCTGTACACCAGCGACCACTGATACGACGAGCGTCTTTGCCAACTCATTGCCGATCTCCTTGAGGACTGCATCGAGAATCTGCGGCTTCACCGACAGAACCACGATATCGCCCCAAACCACCGCCTCACGATTCTTCCCGCCAGCCTGAACCCCGTATTTTTCCTTGAGATGATCCACCCTTCCAACGGCTGGATCGGTCACCCAGATTCGATCAAGCCTGCAGAGCTTGGCGGAGAGTATCCCCCCAATCAACGCCTCAGCCATCAGACCGCCACCGACAAATGCGATCTTTTGCGTGAGGGCTGGGCTAGGCAAGACGCGTTCCGAAAATGGCGGTGCCGACGCGAACAAGAGTCGCCCCTTCTTCGACGGCGACTTCATAATCGTTCGACATGCCCATTGACAATTCGTCCATCGTGACGGAAGGGATACATAGCGCGGCAATTCGCGTGACCACGTCTCGGAGCTTTCGAAAATACGGTCGGGCCATCTCAGCATTGGCAGCCAGTGGTGGAATGGCCATCAATCCTTTGATGCGAATATGAGAGAGTACTGGCATTGTTGGCACCAAATAAACGAGATCGTCGGGGCGAAAACCAGCTTTCGTCGGCTCGTCCCCGATATTGACTTCCAGCAGGATGTCCTGGCAACAGCCGGCTTCTCCGGCACGGCGATCAATTGCTTGAGCCAGTTCTAGACTATCGACCGAATGAATCAGGTCAAACAGGCCAATCACCGACCGCACTTTCCGCCGCTGCAGTTGCCCGATGAAATGCCACAGGACCGGCGCCTGCTTGAGCGCCGCGATCTTAGGAACCGCTTCCTGCACCCGATTCTCTCCCAAGATCGAGAGCCCGGCACCTATACCATCCTGAATGCGATCGACCGTCACGGTCTTCGTCGCAGCCACGAGTCGGATACTGTCGGGAGGACGCCCGACTTTGTCTGCCGCTGATCGGATCTTCGACAGGACCAGCTGAACTCGCTCGGCAATCGTCTCTCTGATGGGCGGCTCCATCGTGCGAATCAGGCCTCACGAATCGTGGCGCCACTCTCGGCGAACCGCCCCTATTCTAATGGAAAGACCGGACAATTGGCAGTGACTCTGCCTCACTCTTGCAAAGAGACAAGTCCAATGGCACTGACCATCATGCCGACCACTTTCCCCTCTCGCCGATAGGAAAAGAACAGGTCCTCATGACAGATAGTGCACAGATTGACGACCGTGATGGACTCCGGGCACGCGCCTGCAGCCCGCGCTTGTTCTCCGATGAGCGTCTTCAGGTCGAGATGCGCCTTGCTGTTTCGTCGGTCTCGTACCACCTTTCCCCAACTTGGGAAACTCCTGACGCAGCCTGCCTAGAACCGGTTCATCTACTTCGTAGCAGCAGGCCCCAGCGGACAGGCCGATGCTGACCCGCAGATGCTCCGGGGCCGAGCCGAAGCGTGACTCCATCAGCGCAATAGTCTTCGGCACAATGCCCGCGATAGCCCACGCCAACCAGCGTGAATGGCAGCCACAACCTGACGTTTGGGATCATGCACGAGAATGGGCACACAGTCTGCCGTCCGCACCGCCACCATAATCCCAGGCTGATCGGTGACCAACACATCCCAACCACCCCGGAATCGGTCGTTCGTTGTCAGCGCACGATCCACCACGAGCGCATCTGTCCCGTGAACCTGCTTCACCGAGAGCATCCACGAAGATCGCGCGGTACCTCGCGCGCCCTGAACAGGAATACCTAATTCAAAGTCAAGCCCCATCGCATACCGACGGGTCCCAAAAAAGTGGCAAACCCCGCTCTGCACAGGCGCGAACGCCGGTACGGTAATGACCGGGGCGCTCACCATGACATCATCCCTCGTGAATATATCGCGATCGTCATAACCCGATCAGTCCGCTTGCTTGCGGAGAAATGTCGGCACATCCCATTCGTCTTCTGCCACCAGAGCAGCCCGGTCCTTTGATTCCCGCGCATCACTCATCCGCCGCAAAAACGTCGGCCGGTCAAGATCCTTCATCGACCGATCGGCTGCAACAGCAACGCCCACTCCAGCCAGCACCGGTTGCGCCGTTTTGGACACACGGGCTGTCGCACGCTCCGTCCCAATTGGCACTGTCGCGGCATCGACTTCTTGCTCAAACCCGGTGGCAATCACGGTGACGACCAGGTCTTCACCCATGTCAGGATTGATCACTTGCCCCACAATGATGTTGGCTTCTGCATCAGCCGCCTGTTGAATGATGGAAGCGGCTTCCTCGATTTCATGGAGCGACATGCTAGGCCCGCCAGTAATGTTCAGCAGCACCCCGCGAGCGCCCTCCACACTGCCTTCTTCGAGCAGCGGACTGCAGATGGCTTTTTGGGCGGCTTCGATCGCCCGATTCGGCCCGCGTGAAATCCCCATCCCCATCACGGCCCGACCGGTGTGTGACATTACGGTCCGAACATCGGCAAAATCTACATTCACATGCCCCGTGGTCGTGATGACATCGGCAATCCCTTGAATGGCTTGCCGCAACACATCATCCGCAACCTTGAATGCTTCGAGGAGTGGCGTAGACTTGTCGACAATCCCCAACAGCCGCTGGTTAGGAATCACGAGCAGAGTATCGACGTGCCTACGCAAATCGCGAATACCTTCTTCCGCATGTTTGTGCCGCCGTCGACCTTCATATTGGAACGGCTTCGTGACCACGCCCACCGTGAGAATCCCCATTTCACGGGCGATGCTGGCGACGATCGGAGTAGCTCCGGTGCCAGTCCCGCCACCCATTCCCGCAGTCACAAACACCATATCCGAGCCTTCGAGACATTCACGGATGTGGTCTTTACTTTCCAGCGCCGCCTCCTTTCCGATTTCCGGCATCGCTCCCGCACCAAGCCCACGGGTCCGTTCTGGACCTAGTTGAATCTTATAGGGAGCCAGCGCCCGATCGAGCGCCTGGAGATCCGTGTTGCCCGCGATAAAATCGACCCGAGCCAGGCCGGAGGTGATCATGGTGTTGACGGCATTACATCCGGCTCCACCGATTCCGATCACTTTGATGCGGACCGGTAACAACACATCTTCCTGGAATGAGAACATTGGGACACCTCCTCACCTCTCCTCGCATGACAACAGCCTGTCGCGCGCGAGGGCTTCTGGTTAAAAGACCTCCAACACTCGCTTCGTCCATCCGAACATTTTGGCCCAGGTTCTCCCTTTGCGAAGCCCAGCCGTCTCCAATTCATCGGCATGCCGTCGGGTGTTCAGCAACAACCCCACCCCGGTCGCATGACTTGGGTGGCCAACAATATCTCTTAGCCCGCCTACGCCGGAGGGCATGCCTCGCCGAGCAGGCAGGTTCAGCACTTTCTCGGCCGCGTCGGGCATACCTTCCAACAAGGACGTTCCACCTGTGATCACCACCCCAGCGCCCAACATCCCTTCGTAGCCGGCGCGCGCAATTTCCCTGCGCACGAGTTCGAACATTTCTTCAACACGCGGCTCGAGGATCTCGGCAATGTCCCGGCGTGAAAACGTTCGAGCCGGACGATCTCCGACCGACGGCACTTCGACGACCTGGTGGCCGGTGACTAGTTCGGTTCGCGCATTGCCATGCTGGGTCTTGATCTTCTCCGCCTCGGATTGCGACGTAAGGAGGCCTATCGCCAAATCCTTCGTCAGATTCTGCCCCCCAATGGGCAGCACCGCGGAGTGACAAATACTTCCATCGAGGAAAATGGCGAGGTCAGTGGTGCCTCCTCCCAAATCCACCATGGCGACACCCAAGTCGCGCTCTTCCTGACTCAACACCGCTTCGCTCGATGCGAGCGGTTGAAGGATGATGTCTACGACGTCGAGGCCCGCTCGATTCACACTCTTAATGATGTTTTGCGCGGACGTGACAGCCCCGGTGATGATGTGTACGTTCACTTCGAGGCGATTGCCAGACAGACCCAACGGCTCACGTACGCCCTCTTGCCCATCCACCATGAATTCGCGCGGAAGCACGTGAAGAATCCGGCGCTCGTGGGGGATGACCGCCAGTGTGCGCGCTCTCTCAATCGCCCTATGGATATCGTCGCGTGTGACCTCGGCGCGCTTCACCGCCACAACTCCTTTACAATTCTCAGCGGAAATGTGGCTGCCTGCGATACCGGTATAGACCGAATTGATCTGCACCGCTGCCATCAGCTCTGCTTCTTCGACGGCCTTCTTGATCGATTCGACCGTGCTCTCGATATCGACGACCACCCCTTTGCGCACACCACGAGAAAGACTTGACCCGACGCCGATCACATTCAGCGCCCCAGTGTCGGCAATCTCCGCTACAATCGCGCAAATCTTGGTGGTCCCGATATCCAGCCCGACAAGGATCTGATCTCGTTTTGGCATGGCGATCACCCCCTTTCCCGTACGATGATACGGTTCTCGTACCGGAGATCCACTTCGCTTACTCCTCGGCCATGCTCATCGAAGTTCAGCGTATTCAATGTCGGTTTGACTCGCTGGAACCGTTCCCACTGTTTGCCGACAGCATCCTCACCAAATCGAAATTGTACACCTCGGAGGGAGGCCACGAGGTTTGAGGGATTCGCCGCATTCACTTGCATCCGACCCTCGTAGGTATGTCCCACGAGTTTCGCGAGTTCGATGCTGGCTATGATCGCATGCCGCACTCCTCCGTCACCTTGCAGCAGCCCTTTCGGATCGACGCCCGTTACCATGGGTAACGTGTCATCATCGGCTTGGCCGAGCTGGGCGAGCACATGGCCCCCTTCATCGCTAAGAAAGTTCTCGGAACCCGCCCGAATGATCGCGGCAGGTTTTCGTTCGTTTACAGAAATCCGCAATTCATGAAACGGCACGCGGGTCACCACCGCTTCTTTCACCCACGGATGGGACTCCACCTGCTCCTTGAACGCCGTCGTCACAATGTGATGGAGTGGCGTGCCGGGCTTCAGCCCAACGAGATCGATCACTTCCTGCTTATTGATGTGGCGCACGCCTTCGACGGTCACCACTTTGATTTCAAGCAACCGGTTGAGCGCGGGCCCGGAATATCTCACGCCCATCATGATGACCCACCCAATCAACGCTGCCGCAGCCATCATTCCGCCCCACCGCAAGAGGTTCATCCGTGTGGCGACGAACTTGGCTCGTCTGGCTTCGGCATGCTGATCCATCAATTGTCCCGCACGCGGACCTTTCCACTGATTCTTTCGCGGTCCCGCAGGACGCGCCCGCCTACGCTTCAGAAACGATCGCATTACGCTGATTCCCTCTTCGCAGCCTGGGCACATCGGCTAGCACGATCGAACGCCGACTGCAAAATCCATTCAACCATGCTGTCGTAATCAATCCCCTCTTGCGCCGCCGCTATCGGCAACAGACTCGTTTCCGTCATGCCGGGGACGGTATTGATTTCCAACACGTACGGACGACCTTTCGGCGTAATCCGGAAATCGACACGAGCAGCACCTGCACAACTCAGCACCTGGTACGCCCGCCGCCCCAACTCTCCGATCTGCCGGAGAATCTTGGCAGACAAGGGTGCCGGACAGAGATATCGCGTTTTGTCTTTCTGGTACTTTGCAGAGAAATCGTAAAAGCCATCCGGCGCAACGATCTCAACGACCGGAAGGACTTTCGCAGGACCTGCCACTCCCCCTAGAATAGAGACCGTGACTTCATGCCCAGGGATATAGGCTTCAACCATGGCATCGGGATCGTAGCGATGTGCAAGGGCAAGTGCGTCTTTCCACTGATTGGCCTGACGAATGATCGTCACCCCGATCGTAGAGCCCTGTGAAGCCGGCTTGATGACAACAGGCAATTTCAATTTCGCCGCTTTAAGAGCGTTGGACAGCGACGGCTGCTCTCCTCGCTGCACGACCGTGCTGTCAGGAACCGGAATATCGTGCGCGGCCAGCACCGTCTTCGTGATGACCTTGTCCATGCCCACCGCACTCGCCTGCACGCCGGAACCGGTGTAGGGCATCCCAATCGTCTCGAGAAAACCTTGGACCGTCCCGTCTTCACCACCCGGTCCATGTAGAGAGAGAAATGCGATGACAACCTTCTGGTCCTTCAAATCTTGATACAGATGGTCGGTCACATCGATGGACACCGCGTCGTAACCTCTACGGATCAGCGACTGATGCACAGCCTGCCCGGTGCGGAGCGAGACATCTCGCTCAGAGGACTGTCCTCCCATCAACACTCCAATCCGCGCGTTAGTTAACCGACCTGTCTGTGCCATCTTTTCCTAACCTTAAGATTTACCCACGAGTTTCAATTCCAACTCCAACTTCACGCCTGTCTTCCGAGCAACTCGCGAACGAATCTTCTTGATGAGCGCCAGCACATCTTTGGCACTGGCATTGCCCTCATTCACAATGAAATTGGCATGCTTGTTCGAAACCTGCGCACCGCCGACATGCGCACCCTTCAGCCCTGCTGCTTCAACCACTCGCCCCGCTGAATCGTTCGGTGGATTCTTAAACACACAGCCGGCACTCGGTAATGTCAGCGGCTGCGTATCGCGGCGGTAGTGCAAATAGTCTTTTACGATCTTCTCAATGTCCGATCGCACACCCGGTTTGAGTTGGAGCCAAACTCCCACCACAATTCCTGTCGGAAGCGTTGCCCGCCGATAGGTGAACTTGATCTCCCGCGCGGGGCAGTCGATCAGGGCGCCAGTCGATGCCACAATGCGGACGGCCTTCACCGAATCCTTCATTTCTCCCAGCCTGGTGCCGGCGTTCATCACCACACACCCCGCTACAGTTCCAGGGATACCCGCCGCCCATTCCAATCCCGCCAACGATCGGCGGATGGCATAGCCGATGAGTGTCGCCATGCCCACGCCCCCTTCGGCATACAGGACCGATCCGGGTTCTTCGTTGATCGCACGCAACTTCGCCAGACTGACCACCACGCCTCGGATGCCCTTGTCGCGGATGAGAAGATTTGTGCCGCCCACCACAAAGATCGGAAGCTTCTCCGCGTGCGCCTGTGTGACCAGACGGACGACGTCCTCCACATCGGCTGGCTCTACGAGTACATCGGCCGGGCCGCCGATGTGAAATGACGTGTACTCTTTGAGCGGCGCATTCAAGTGGATTGCCCCCCTGAGGCCGTCCACCGTCGCTCGCAACCTGCGCTGTGCACTTGTTTGACACCCCTTTGTGGCATAACTGCTACTCCGACGCGCCATGAGCTATGAAGTCGGCTCAAGCCGTGCGAGGATCCCGGTTCCTGCTTTCCAAATGTCTCCTGCACCCAACGTCAAGACTAGATCTCCCGGCTTCAGATGCGGCAACACTTGATCTGGCATGTTTTCTTTCCGTTCGATGAATGTCACTGACGGATGACCGGCTGCCTTGATAGCCTCAGCGAGGTTCGTGCCGGACACGCCCGGTATCAGCTTTTCCCCGGCCGCATAAATTTCCGTCATGAACACCACGTCGGCCTGATCGAAGGCGTGGGCGAAATCCTCAACACAATCCCGTGTTCGGCTATACCGATGCGGCTGGAAGAGCACGACCAACCGGCGATCCCAGCCCTGCTTGGCCGCAGCCAAGGTCACTTTCACCTCCGTGGGATGATGGCCGTAATCATCGACGACCATGATGCCGCCGGCTTCGCCGCACAGATGAAACCGCCGTTCGACGCCGGCGAAGGCTGCTAACCCCTTGCGAATGATGTCGACGGGAATATCCAGTTCGATTCCGATTGCGATCGCCACAAGCGCGTTTGAGACATTGTGAATGCCGGGCACAGCAAGTCGGAACGGGCCGAGATTTTTCCTCCGAAAATGCACGCGAAACTCAGCACCCCACTGCTTGAGACTGACGTCCGTCGCTTTGAAATCCGGCACGACCCCTTCTCGTTCTTGAAGCCCATAGGTGTGATACCGTTTAACGATGCGGGGGAAAAGCGCGCTGAGACGCTCGTCATCGGCACACAACACCGCTAATCCATAGAACGGAATCTTATTGATGAACTCCAGAAAACATTCGTTGATTCGTTCCATCGATCCATAGTGGTCGAGATGCTCACGATCGAGATTGGTGACCGCCACGATGGTCGGCGACAGACGGAGGAACGAGCCATCACTCTCATCCGCTTCAGCGACAAGCAGATCGCCTCGTCCGAGTCGCGCGTGACTACCCAGGGCGTTGACTTTCCCACCGATTACCATCGTGGGATCGAGTCCGCCCTCCGCTAAGACGTTCGCTGCCATCGACGTCGTCGTGGTTTTGCCGTGCGCTCCAGCGATCGCGACGCCGAACTTGAGGCGCATCAGCTCCGCAAGCATTTCGGCCCGAGGAATGACCGGAATCTGCTTGGCCTTCGCCACCACCACTTCGGAATTGCTCGCCGCTACAGCTGAGGAGATGACCACCACCTGTGCCTCTCCCACATTTGATTCTTGATGGCCGATGAAAATCTTCCCACCGATCTCTTCCAGCCGTCTCGTTGTTTCGGAGGCCTGCAGATCCGAACCGGTCACTTTGTACCCCATGGTGAGCAAAACCTCGGCAATGCCGCTCATCCCGGCGCCACCGATTCCGACGAGATGAATTTGTTGTGTCTTACGAAACATCGCCATGCGCCTTAACCCTTGTGATCCAGTTGATGTACCTGCTCCATTCCCCCGTTCTCCAACACCACTAGGATCATGCCGTTCCAATAGACCGGTTGATGTCATGTGTCACCCCCATGAGCGTGCAGCATTCGCGGACGATCACTTCGCTGGCGTCGATTCGCCTCATCTCCCAACTCTTGGTTCGCATTGTCTGAAGCCGCTGCGGGTTCTGCAAGATGGCACAGATCAACTCGCTCAATCCCGCCCCAGTCAGATCAGCCTGGGGAAGCACCGTCGCACCTCCTGCCGCTTCCATCGCCCGCGCATTTTTCATCTGATGGTCATAGATCGCTGTCGGAAGCGGGATCAGGATCGCCGGCTTTCCACAAGCCGTCAGCTCCGCAATCGTCATCGCACCTGCACGAGCCACAATGAGATCAGCTGCCCGTAAGACCTTCGGCATGTCGTAGAGAAACGGCACCACCTCTGCGTTCATCCCCAGCGTTCTGTACGCCTCGCTCACTCGCTGGTGATCTGATTCGCCCGTCTGATGTGTGATGGCCAGACCAGGAAGACGCTCGATAAGCGAGGTCAATCCATCCAGAATTGTGCTATTGATCACCTTGGCCCCCTGGCTCCCGCCAAAAATCAGTAGACGTAGAGCCGTTCCTGCCGACGACGCGTCGCTCTGCCAGGATGGAGTTAGAAAATCCTGCCGAATTGGCGTACCGACCATACGAACTTTCTGCCAATCAAAGGAGGTCACCGTCGATTCAAACGCCAGAAAAATCAGTTGGGCGAACGGAGCTACCACTTTATTGGCCATGCCTGGATAGGCGTTCGGTTCCAGAATCACCCGCGCGATCCCCCTCAGCGCAGCGGCAGCCAGTATGGTTGGGCTCGTATAGCCTCCCACGCCGATTACCAAATCCGCACGCCGCCGGCGAAGAATTTGCAGCGACTGCCAGAGTCCCACCGGCACGGAGAGCACCCCTTGCATCACATCCAGCAGTCCCTTCCCCATCACAGGCCTGGCCGTAATGAGTGCCAATTCGAACCCCTCATGAGCGAGCACCTTCGACTCGATCCCGCGGGGGGTCCCGATAAAAAGAATTCTCGTGGAAGGATCGCGACGTAGAAATTCTCGAGCCAACGCCACGGCCGGATAGAGATGTCCTCCGGTGCCTCCTGCGGCAATCACAATCGTCATCGACGACCCAACCCACCACGGCCACCCCGATGTCCTGCCTCTTCTCGTCCTGACTGTCGATCCCGCGAGATGTTCAGCAAGATCCCCACCCCGACGAGACTGATCACCAATGAGGACCCGCCATAACTGACGAAGGGCAAAGTCAGTCCCTTGGTCGGCAAGAGTCCCGTCACTACCCAGGCATTGACCAGAGCCTGAATGCTGATGAGCAATGTGATACCCATCCCGAGGTACCGGCCAAATGGTATCCGCGCTCGTGCCGCAATCTGAAATCCCCGTACGACGAACAGCGCAAAGAGCAGAATGATGGCCCCCGTCCCGACCAATCCGAGTTCCTCGCCCACCAGCGCCAGCACGAAATCGGTGTGGGCCTCCGGGAGAAAGAAGAGTTTCTGTTTGCCCTCGCCCAGTCCCACTCCGAAGGGACCGCCGCTGCCGAAGGCCAAGAAGGATTGCGTGATCTGGAAGCCCGCGTCCGATGCGTCTTTCCAGGGAGCCAGAAAGGTCATCAACCGCTGGCGACGATAACTCGATCCGAGGACGAGCACCAAAGCAACCGGCGCCGCGCAAAACACCAGCGCTAGCAGATGGGAGATGCGTGCGCCACCCAGGAACAAGAGGCCCACCGTCACCAGTCCCATGACCACCACGGTTCCCAGATCGGGCTCCAGTAACGCCAACCCGCTGAGTACTCCGATCACGATCAGCGCCGGCAACAGGCCACTGGAGAAGATTGTTAGGCGGTCTTCCTTCTTCGTCAGATACGCTGCGAGGTAGATCACCGCGATCAGCTTCACCATCTCGGCCGGTTGAACCGAAATCGGTCCCAACCGCAACCACCGTCGGGCACCTTTCGCCACCACACCGAGCGAGGGAATCAACACCATCACCAGCAGGACCGTCATAAGGCCGAGCAGCGGAATTGCGAGCCGCTTCCACCAGGTGTAGTCGATGTGGGACGCCAGGTGCAGAAGCAATAAACCGAACGTCAGCCAGGCGAGCTGCCGCTTGAGGAAGTACCCGGGGTCGTGAAATCGATTGCTCGCCACCACGGCGCTCGCACTGAACACCATCACCAGCCCGAGGAGCGCCAGCATGATCGTGACGATTAACAAGGTGTGATCCATCGCGACCCGCTTCGTCGTACGCGAGTCGGCTGTTGGCCACGGTAGTGCCAGGGTCCCTGCGGATGTCTTTAACATCGTCCAGTGTCAATCCTCCTCTGCCTTATCGGCCACTACGCCGGCAAGGATTTCACCAGAAACTTAAATTGACGACCCCGATCCTGGTAGTCCGCAAACATGTCGAAACTCGCGCAGGCCGGCGACATCAGAACCACCTCACCCGCTGCCGCACCGGCGTAGGCGAGTTCCACCGCCTCTCGCAAGGTGCCTACCCGAGTGATCACCTGATACCCTTGCACCGCATTCGCAATCAGTGACGCGGCCTCGCCGATCAGAATGAGCCGCTTCACCCGCTGACGAATGGCAGGAATCAGTCGGGAGAAATCTCCACCCTTGTCGCGCCCGCCGGCAATGAGCCAGATCGGCTCGTCGATGCTCTCCAGCGCCTTGAGCGTCGCATCCACGTTAGTCCCTTTGGAGTCGTTGACGAATCGGACGCCCCGGCGTTCCCGAACAATTTCCAGCACATGTTCCAGCCCGGGAAACTCCCTGAGCACCTGACGGATCACGCCGAGCGAACAACCGCTCAGTAGCGCATATGTCGCCGCAGCCATAACATTTTCAATGTTGTGATTCCCGATGATCTTGACCTCGTCCCTCCGACATACTTCCAGAGGTTGGCTGGTTACGGTCGTCATGATCCGATCGAGATCAAGATATGTACCTCCGACCACATCCGGCGGCAACGTCTGCGTCCTCGTGAAACCCAGCACGCGAGACTTCGCACCACGTCGCAGCGCAGCCACCCGCGCATCATCCAGGTTAAAGAGCGCGTAATCGGATAGAGTTTGATTCTCGAAGATCCGGTTTTTGGCCGCGACATATTCATCGATCGAGTCATACCGATCCTGATGGTCGACCGTGACGTTGAGAATCGCTGCAATCCACGGATGGAATTGCTCTACGGTTTCCAATTGGAAGCTAGACACTTCCACCACCAAGAAGTCGTACGGACTAGGCCGCCCCAGCTTGGACGCCTGCAGAGATGTTTCGGCCGCTTCACTGAGCGTGGTGCCAAGATTGCCTCCCACGAACACATGCTTCCCGCTATGCTGCAACATCTTCCCGATCAACATGACCGTGGTGCTCTTCCCATTAGTGCCGGTGAGGGCTAGGATCGGAGCGGAGATAAATCGAGAGGCGAGCTCGAGTTCGCTGACGACCTTCACGCCTCGGTGGCGGACGCGCTCAAGCGCCTCCAGGCGATAGGGAACTCCCGGGCTGATGACCACGAGATCGGCAGTTTCGAGCGCCGATTCATACCCAATGCCCAGCGTTACGGCAATTTTTGACTGGTCAAGATGTTCAAGCTCAGTGCTCAATTCCGCTCGATCCTTCATATCGGCCACCGTAACACGCGCGCCGGCTTCCTGCAGCAAGCGGGCGGAAGCGACGCCGCTGCGTGCGAGTCCCACAACCGTCACTTTTGTCCCAGCCAATTCCATGGTGTCTTCGCTCACCATCCCATCACCGCAACTTGAGCGTGCTCAGGCTCAGTAAGGCCAAGAGAATAGCGATGACCCACAGACGCACGACCACCTTGGGCTCTTCCCAACCCATCATTTCAAAGTGGTGGTGAATCGGAGCCATCAAGAAGATCCGCTTGCCTCTCGATTTGAACGACACAACCTGGAAAATGACCGACACGGCCTCGATCACGAACACGCCGCCGACCATCAGCAACAACAACTCATGTTTGCTGATGACCGCCACCGTGCCGAGTGCCGCGCCGAGTGGAAGTGAGCCCACGTCCCCCATGAACACAGAGGCCGGATACGTGTTGAACCAGAGAAATCCGAGACTTGATCCCAGAATCGCTGCCGTAAAGACCGCCAACTCTCCCGCTCCATCTATATGGGGGATCAGCAGATAGTCCGACATCACCCGATGCCCCGTGACGTAGGCCACTACCGTATAAGCCAGCGCGGCGATCATGACCGGTCCGATCGCAAGCCCATCGAGGCCATCAGTGAGGTTGACGGCATTGGAACTGCCGACGATAACGAGAACGGCAAAGACGACATAGAACCATCCAAGATCCGGCATGAAATTCTTAAAGAACGGCACGCTGAGCTTGGTGCTATAGCTGGGCAAGGAATACAAGACGAGAGCGATGACAAGCGCCACAACTACTTGAGCAGTAAACTTCTTCGCCACCGAGAGCCCCTTCGACTGTGCCATTACGAATTTGAGATAGTCGTCCGCAAACCCGATGGCGCTGAAGCCTATCGTGGCGGCGAGGACCAGCCAAATGTAGGGCCTTGAGATATCAGCCCAGAGCAGCGTCGACAAAATAACCGAAAAGATGATCAGGATGCCGCCCATCGTCGGCGTGCCGCTCTTGGCCAAATGCCGTTTCGGTCCGTCATCACGTATCTGCTGGCCCAGCTTGATTTCTTGGAGCTTTCGAATCACCCACGGCGCCAGAACGAATGCGATCAGAAACGCGGTGACGGCAGCGTAAATGATACGAAAGCTCTGATAACGAAAGACATTCAGAAAGGAGAATTCTGTGTGAAGCGGATAGAGCCAATTATACAGCATGGTCTGATGGATACATCTTCCACTCAGCGGCCCGTGCGCTGAGATCGTCGAGATTCTCCTTACGAGGCCTTCTTCGCCGTACGCCTCGCCCCTTGGAGTGCGTGAGCTACCTGCTCCAGCTTCATACCGCGCGACGCTTTCACCAACACGACATCGCCCTGTTTCACTATGGTCTTCATGGCAGCGGCCGCCGCGGTTGCATCAGGCACTTCTAGAATACGTGTTCGATCGAGCCCTGCCCGCTTCGCCCCTTCTGCCAGGTTCCGCCCTAACGTGCCGCACGCCACGAGTTGATCTATGCCTTGATGTGCCACGAATACGCCGACTTCCTCATGCATCTGGACGGCGCCAGGGCCAAGCTCCAACATGTCTCCCAGCACAGCGATCTTCTTTCGGTCCGACCCTGTTTGCGCCAGTAATTGCACCGCCGCCTTCATCGACGCAGGGTTCGCGTTGTAGCAGTCATTGATAATCTTGACGCCGTGACTCACCAAGATTTGCGAGCGCATGGCAGCAGGCCGGAAGCGGGATAGCCCTTGCGCAATGACCGCTCCAGGCAGTCCAAGAACGGCTCCGACCGCTCCAGCAGCCAAGGCGTTGGTGACGTTGTGCCCTCCTTGCACGTGAATGTGAACGATAATGTGGCGCACCTTACCCGGAAGCAGGAGACGAAAAATCGTCCCATCGCGTCCATCGGATTTCACATCCAACGCACGCACATCGGCCTTCGAGGAAAAACCAAACGACACCACGCAACATCGGGCTCTCGCCGCGAGGTAGTCGTAGTAGGGATCGTCGGCATTCAGCACCGCGGTGCCATCAGAGGGAAGTAGATCGAGCAACTCCGCTTTGGCCTGGACAGACCCTTCCATGCTCCCGAAGAACTCCAAATGGTTTGGGCCGATGTTCGTGATGATCCCGATCGTGGGCTGGGCCATTTCACAGAGCCTGGTGGTCTGACCAATGTTGTCGACTCCCATCTCGATGACCGCCCCTTCGTGTCGCCCGTTGAGACGGAACAACGTTTGCGGAACTCCAATACGGTTATTCAAGTTACCCTCGGTCTTCAGTACCTTCCACCGATGCGCCATCACGCCGGCGACCATTTCCTTGGTGGTCGTCTTGCCGTTACTTCCCGTCACCGCCACAACCGGGATGTCAAACCGGCTTCGATGCTGAGTCGCAAGCTGCTGGTACGCGAATAACGGATCGCGGACGCCGAGGATAAACGGCATCATCCGCTTCGAGCCTGGCTTCAGGGTGAGTGAACCAATGTCAAAGGAATCGTGCGTGATTGCTCCCACCGCTCCACGCGACAGCGCGGTGGCGGCGAAGTCGTGTCCGTCGAAGCGATCTCCCTTGATCGCAAGGAAGAGATCGCCGGGACGAATCGATCGGGTATCGAGACTGATGTGTCGGATGCGCTGTTTTGTCCAACTGGGCCCCTCACCAGCCAAGACCTTGGCGCTGATGACTTCCCTAAGTTCTTCGACGGTAAACAGAGTCATCGGGATCCATGCCTGCGCCGAGATGTTGTTGCCCTGGCTACGCGCAGGTTCTGACTTGTTCAATTACTTCACGCGCCACTTCACGATCGTCGAAATGAAACTTCTTCGTGCCGATGATCTGGTAATCTTCGTGCCCCTTGCCGGCGATCAAGACCATGTCGCTGGGGCGGGCTTCTCGCACCGCGACGCCAATGGCCTCCCGCCGGTCAGCCACTTTCTGATATTGCACTTGCGGCCACTGTCGCAGCGCATCGGTCACGCCGACTTCGACCTCTTGAAGAATCGATAGAGGATCCTCGGTCCGAGGGTTGTCCGACGTCAAAATGACGACGTCGCTGTACCGCACTGCTGCTCCACCCATCTTCAGTCTCTTTCCGCGGTCGCGGTCCCCTCCACAACCAAAGACCGTGATGATGCGCCCTGTTTTCAGCGCTTGCGCAGCCGTCAACAGCCGGACCAACGCATCCTCCGTATGGGCATAATCCACGACGACGGTGAAGCGCTGCCCCGCTATGATGCGCTCAAACCGCCCAGGCACATTGGTCACTTGCATGACCGCCTGACAAACCTCATCCGGCGTCGCCCCTTCATGAAGCGCAACCCCGATTGCGGCTAACAGGTTGTAAACGTTGTGCTCGCCCACGAGATGGCTTTCGATGGGAAAAGACCCGGCCGGCGTGACCGCGGTAAAGGTTGTTCCCCCAAGCGAGAGACGCACGTCTTCGGCACGCAGATCCGCTTTGGTTCTCAACGCGTAGGTCCAGACCGGCGCCAGGCAAAGTTCCTTGATGCGGCTTCCACTGGGATCATCCGCATTCACAATCGCGCGCTTGTTCGGCTTGTGTGTTCCGGTCAATCCGGTAAAGAGCCGCAACTTCGCCTGAAAGTATTCGTCCATCGTCTTATGAAAATCGAGATGGTCCTGCGTCAGATTGGAAAACACGGCGACGTCATATTCGCATCCGCTGGTACGATCTTGCGCGAGGGCATGGGAAGAAACCTCCATTACTGCCGTGGTGCAGCCACCGGCAATCATCTTGGCGAGCAGCTGTTGCAACTCGAGGGCGCCTGGAGTCGTATGCGAGGCTGGCATCGTTTCCTTGCCGATCTGATAGGCCATGGTCCCGATCAATCCTACTTGCCGTCCCAGCGCTTCCAACAACACTTTGCTCACATACGTCGTGGTGGTTTTCCCGTTCGTCCCGGTCACGCCGATCAATCGAATCTGAGATGACGGCTCTCCATAGAAACGGCTCCCGAGTAGACCTAGCGCTTTCCGAGAATCCGTCACCCGCACGAAAGGAATCGACAAGTCCGCTGCTGGCTGCTGCGTGACCAAGGCGGCCATACCGGCTTTCATCGCAGCCGTGATGAATTGGTGTCCATCCACCTGCTCACCCTTGACAGCCACAAATAAGCTCCCCGCCCGGACGGTTCGAGAATCGTCAGTGATCGCGTTCACCGGCATATCATGATTTCCATGGCTCTCAAAAATCCCAACCTGTCCCTGAAGCGCCTGGAGCATCGTTGCAAGCGTCATCGCCATCCCACTACAGTGCGATCATGGTCTTTCCGACACCATCGTGAGCTTGACCGGTTCATTCGGCGATACACCCAAGTAGTTCAACACCTGCTCACCGACACGATTGAATACAGGCGCAGCCACGTTCCCACCCCAGGCTTCGCCATGTGGTTCGTCGATCACAACGATCATGGCCAGCCGCGGATTGTCCGCCGGGGCATAGCCCACGAAGGAGCCGACAAACTGGGTCGCTGAATAGGTCCCGGTGCGCGGGTCGATCTTTTGGGCCGTTCCGGTTTTTCCAGCGACTCGGAATCCGGGAATTGCGGCTTTCCCCCCCGTGCCGTCAGTGACGACACCTTCCAGAATCGTGGTAACGGTACGGGCGGCCTCCAGAGAGATGACCCGTCGCTTCACTTTAGGGAGTTTATGTTTCAGCACACGTCCCTGAGCATCTCGGATTGCTGAAACGACATAGGGCTTCATCAACACGCCCCCATTTGCGATTGCTGCAATGGCAGACACCATTTGAATCGGCGTCACGCCGATTTCATGGCCCATCGAAATCGAGGCGACGGATCGGCGGCCCCAGTCGCGTAGATTCTTGACCAATCCCCGGGCTTCTCCAGGTAGATCAATGTCTGTTCGCTGCCCAAAGCCAAACGCTTGGAGATACCGATAGAGTCGTTGATCGCCCAGGGCCATGCCGGCCTTCGCCGCCCCGATGTTACTTGACTTCTGAATCACCTCTGCAAACGAGACCCACCCGAGTTTCTCGTGATCATGGATCACCGTGTTCGCAATGGTCATGCGACCATTTTCTCCAAACACCATCGTATTCGGCTTCATCACTCGTTCTTCGATAGCTGCGGCAGCCATAATCGCTTTCATGGTGGACCCGGGTTCATAGGCATCCGTGAGCGCACGGTTTCTCCAGCGATCAGGCCTCAAGGTGGCGAGGGCGTTGGGGTCGAATCGGGGATTGACCGCCAACGCCAACAAGGCGCCGGTTTGCGGATCTAACACAATCATCGCTCCTGACTTCGCGTGCGTACGAGTAACGGCGACTCCCAGTTCCTTTTCTGTAATGTACTGAATCACCTCGTCGATCGTGAGTACCAGGCTATGTCCGGGTGCAGGGGTCTGTTCCACCAGCCCCTTAGGAAATACCGTACGCCCCAAGGCATCGCGCTGCAGAACAGTCATCAGCTTCTCGCCATGCAAGTGAGATTCATAGCGACGCTCGACTCCCTCTAACCCTGCGCCGTCCATTCCCGCAAAACCCAAGACATGTGAGAGGAGCGGCCCCTTGGGATAAAACCGCCGCCCTTCCATCACGACCCCGATCCCATCTATCGGCATCTGCTCAAGCCGGCGTCCCTGCTCGGGATCCAATTTTCGCGCCAGCCACACGAATCCACGATCTTGCCGGAGCTTCCGCTCCAGCTCGTCAGTTCGGACGTGAAGGACGGACGACAGATGCCGTGCAGTTTTGGCGGGACTGTCGAGTGTGGTCGGAACTCCAAAGACGGACGGCACTTCCATATTCATCGCCAGCACTTTTCCATGGCGGTCGACAATCGTGCCTCGCGCCCCTTCAAGTGACACGGTTTTCAGATGCTGCCGATCCGCCTTGGCCCGGAGTTCGGCTGCCTGCAGAACCTGCAGCGTGACCAATCGGAACAGAACCACCCCAAAGCCGCAGAGCAGCAGCACCAGAACGAAGTATCGACGACCGCGCGAGAGAGGGCGAGCCACTATTTCCTCCCACCTGGAAGATTATTTTTCACGATTCGTACTTCAAACGGCACGATGTAAGGAGACGGCGCACGATCAGGCCTAGAGTTGACTATAATCACCTGCCCCTGCTGCGGCAGAACCATGCCGAGTTTTTCTGACGCCACTTTGGCGATCCGGTCAGGGGCACTGAGCGCAGAGAATTTGACTCTGAGCTCGTCCCGCTCACGTTCAAGCATCACCTTGTCATGCTTCAGTCGTTCGATCTGATATCCAACCCGAACAATATCTACTCGCTCCCACACAAACACGAACACCAGGCACAGCCCCATAAACACAGCGAGCATTCTCATCAAGCCATCCTCTCCGGTAGACGTTCAGCTACCCGCATCTTGGCGCTCCGCGCCCGTGGATTCACTCGACACTCTTCCTTAGTGGGAAGAACGGGCTTCCTGGTGAGTAGTGAAAGGCTCGCTTCAAACCCTTGCGCAAGAGATCGGAAGGTGTGTTTCACAATACGATCTTCGAGAGAATGAAACGAGATCGCGCAGATTCTTCCGCCCGGAAGCAGCACATCGACTGCATCCCGAAGTGACGGCTCCAAAGTTTCAAGCTCACGATTCACTGCAATGCGAATCGCCTGAAATGTCCTCGTTGCGCAATGAATCCGTCCATGCCGATACGACGACGGCACCGCCCCGCTGATGATGGACGCAAGATCACCCGTCGTCTCGATAGGAAGGTGTTCCCTCTCTCGCACAATCGCGCGCGCAATCCGTCGTGAATATCGCTCTTCTCCATACTCGAAAATGACGTCCGCGAGTTCACCCTCCGGACTCCTGTCCACCAGTTCAGCCGCAGTCATCCCAGTCGTCTGATCCATTCGCATGTCGAGCGGTCCTTCTTGCTGAAAGCTAAATCCTCGCGCAGGATCGTCAAGCTGAGGAGACGAAAAGCCAAAATCGAACAGCACCCCATCAACCGCCGAGACGCCTACCTCAGCTAGATGTCGCTTCAAATCCCGATGATTTCCCTTTAACAGCACAACCCGCTCCCCAAATCGAATCAACCGCTGCTGACAAAAATCAATCGCCCTAGAGTCTCGATCTAAACCGATAACCGTGGAACCGGGAACGCATGATTTCAACAGCAATTCAGCGTGCCCACCATATCCCACCGTACAATCTATAATCGTCATTGGCCGTTGAGAAATAAGCAAAATGCAGACTTCTTTGCCTAGTACAGAAACATGACTTGATTCATCAGCAATATATTCACCCACTCGTTACCACTTTTACCCACATAGGGAGCGGAGTATACTCCGGCAAATTCAGTTGTCAATAGGGATTTCATGGACTTAGAAAGTTTTGAATGGGGGTTTGTGCATGATTATATACTTTACAAACCCAGGCAACCTATTACACTGGGATCATCGCTAGATATAGAGGTGACATAATGCAGAGGTGGCATATGAGGTGGCATATATAGAGGTGACGTGTGAGACAGAATCTACTAAATCAGCCGTATCTGAGAAAAGAAAAGGCCGCCGATGAGTACTTGACAAAATTGCGATGGCCAGAAAGTCTGTGCTGTGTCCACTGCCAAGCGGAGAGAAGGTCTATACACTGAATGTCGCTAGTTCAAAGCGCATCGTCTTGAAGTGTGGGAAATGCCGCAAGCAATCCTCTGCCACGGTCGGAACGATCTTCGAGGATTTGCACATTCCTCTCACGAAATGGTTCATGACGATCCAACTCTTGTGCTCCTCAAAAGAGGGGATCTCCGCGCATCAACTGCATCGCATGTTGCAGATCACCTGTAAGTCTGCATGGTTCATGGCACATCGGATTCGACATGCCATGAAGCAAACCCCATTCGGCGATAAACTTGGCGGCATTGTCGGAACAGACGAAACCTATATCGGTGGCAAAGCGCATAACATGCGCCCACTATCAGTGAAATCGCCTGTGTTTGCGCTTGTAGAGCGTGGTGGCCATGTTCGTTCGATCACGATGCCATGTGAACGCCAAGAATCTAAAGCGGGCAATTTATGAGCACGTAGACACGCACGCAATTCTCATGACGGACCAAATGCCGGGGTATAAGAAGATCGGGGATCAGTTTGCCGATCACCAGACCGTGAACCACTACGAAAAAGAATATGTGTGAGGAACCGCGAGCGCAAATACCGTGGAAGGCTACTTCAGCTTATTGAAGCGCGGACTCACCGTCACCTATCACCATGGTCGCGAAGCATCCCCTACATCGGTACTTGGCGGAATTCGATTTCCGATACAACGCTCGGAAAGATGATGATGCGACCCGCGAATTCCAAACATTGAGAAAGAAAGATGGAAGGGAAACGCTTGCAATATCGATGACTCGTCAGGAAGCGGACTTCGATGCAGACTTGGACTTCGATCGTTTCGGCAAAACTGGTTCCCCTGAAGAAGGTTTAGCCTGTAAGAGTGTTTTGAGTGCTGCTTCGAAGTTGAATGGGTGAAAGGAAATTGGCTTTGCATTCCCCAGTGAAACTAGCTTGCCCTTCCTTGGCTTATTTTTCCCCATTGCCGCTTCTCGGATGCTTCATATAGCACATAACAACACCAGATTCTGGACTAGCTACTAAATATGGGGTCTTATGCCGAATGTCATAGGAATTCCCTAGCTTGCTAGACCAATATCCATTCTTAAGCTCGACTTGAACAGTCAAAGACGGTGACCTACCTCTAGCCCTTCGTGCGGAGCGGCGGCATCAGCTCCCATGTCTCCCCCGCGTCCTTGCTACGATAGAGACCGCTCCCGTTCGTGCCGGCATAGAACAGTTTTGGGTCCGTCGCACTCTGCGCGATCGCCCTGATGTTGGTGGTCGTGAATCCGCTATTGATCAACTTCCACGTCGCGCCTCCATCTTCACTTCGATGCACGCCATCACGCCCCGCAATGTAGATGACGCCTTTGCGCGTTCGATCGAGCACCATCGCAATGATCATCTGATCGGTGAGCGATTCGCCAATCCGCTTCCATGACTTGGCCATATCCGTCGATTTGTAGAGCCCGGCCAGCGTCGCTGCATTACACCGTATCGGGCTCGTAGGGATCGACGAGAATCGACGTGACATTCAACGCACGCGACGTTTTCAACATGCCGGGCGGGACCAGCCCGTTGTTCACTTTTTCCCAATAGCCCGCCTGATCGATCGACTTGTACACGCCGCCACTCGTCCCCGCGTAGAGAATGGAGGATCGGGTCGGGTCCGTGCCCATCGTCATCACCATCAGCACTTCTTTCATACCGTCCATCTTCTTGGCCTAATGCTCGCCACCGTTCCTGGTCTCAAACACGCCTATCGTCGTGGACAGGAAGAAGATGTGTTGAATGTCGGCTGGATCGAACACGAACTGATTCACCACTGATGTAATCGTCACATCGTCCAACCCCGAGCGCATCGAAGCCCAGTGCTGCCCACCATCGTGGCTCTTGTAGACCGCATCGCCTTTCGTCCCCGCGAAGACCGTCGCCGGATAGGCCGGATCGATCGCCATCGCAATTACTCGCGAGTGGCTCATCCCTTTGGAGAGATTCGTCCAGGTCTCCCCGCCGTCGCGCGTGTTGTAAATATAGTCGTTCGTGGCAACATAGATAATGTCATGGTTTTTAGGATGTAGTTGAATCACAACGATGGGATCGCTGCGATTGAAGCCAAGGAGAGAAACACCGATAAGGAAGAGGAGAGCGAGAGGGTTTCTCATGAAATACAGAGTTTGCAATCTTTCCAGGATGCTCAAATGGGCCATCGAACAAAGCCGCAGGCAGAATCGGGCGCAGAGGCGTGCTGTCGTATGCACGTTGAGGTGCTCGATTGACTGAGAACGCCATTGTTGACCTGTTTCAGCACCCTGCCCTACCGATAATTCGTAAACTGTAGATCGATGCCGAAATCCTTTCCTGTAAGAAACGCCATCGCCGCCTGCAACTCGTCTTTACTTTTACTTAGGATGCGCACTTGTTCACCCTGGATCTGCGTCTGCACCTTGAGCTTCGAGTCCTTCACCGCTTTCGTAATCTCTTTGGTTTTCTCGGACGCGATCCCGCTTTGAATCTTGGCGGTCTGCCGCACCGTCCCTTTCAGCGCCGCTTCGATGGCTCCATAGGTGAAGGCCCTCAACGACACGCCGCGTCTCGTGCACTTGGTCATGATGATGTCGATCACCGCGTTCAACTTGTACTCATCATCCGAGACGATCGCCAATTCCTTCTCTTTTTCCTTCAGCGTGATCTCCGTTTTCGAGTCCTTGAAGTCGAAGCGCTGCTTGATTTCTTTCGTCGCCTGATCGACGACGTTCCGCATTTCCTGCATATTCACCTCCGACACCACATCGAATGAAAACTGATCAGCCACGATCGCCTCCTATCTACATAACATCAGCAACAGCCACCACCATGCGGCAGCTTGAATCCTTGAGCATGGTCTTGATTATAAATCGCCGTCTGCAGTCTTCTCGCCGATCCGCCGCCCGCTAGGACCACCACTTCACTACTTGTAAACGGCCTTTTCAAGATCACATATCCGTACCATTGCTTGATACTGTCGCTCAAGACAATCAATCCGAGAATCGCCACCACCGCCACCAACACCGCATCGAGATAGAGGGCAACGGCCTGCCTCGCCGCCAGTGTCGCTGCCTTCGCCAGGAACATCCCGAACATCTCATAGGACCCGGTCAGCGTGATTGTGCCCACAAACAGCATCGGCACCGCCGTCACCCACAGATACGGCGACTTCCACATCTTGATGAGCACGGTCGTCCCGATGCAGAGTGCCAGCATCCCCAACAACTGATTCGCCGCGCCGAACATCGGCCAGATCGTCGAAATGCTCCCCGTCCCGATTAAGTAGGCCCAGGACCCGACCACAAAACCGCTGCTCAGCAACACACCGGGCCACCAGTTCATCCGACGAAACGGCGCATAGATCCGCCCCGCCATTTCCTGAATGAGATAGCGCGCCACGCGCGTCCCCGTATCGATCGTCGTCAGAATGAACAGTGCCTCAAACACCAGCGCGAATTGATACCAATAGGCCATCAGCCCCGCCATCCCAGGCAACGCTGCAAAGATCGAGGCCATGCCGACCGCTAAGGACACGGCTCCGCCCGGTCGCCCCGCCAAATCCACTTCGACAAGCTGGGACAATTCTGCAATCCTCGCCGGCGGAAACCCCATCGCCGTCAGCGCTTCGGCCGAAAGATTTGTATTGATCGCCAGATAGTCGCCGGGGATCAGCACAGAAGCCGCAATCAACGCCATCACACCGACGAAACTTTCCAGCAGCATCGCCGCATACCCCATCACCGCCTGCGATTCCTGCTCGATCATCTTCGGTGTCGTACCGGACGACACCAGCGAGTGGAATCCCGACACAGCCCCACAGGCAATCGTAATGAAGAGAAAAGGAAAGAGCGTGCCGGGAATAATCGGTCCACCGCCATTGGCGAAGCTTGTCACGCGCGGCATTTCAATCGTCGGCGCCATGAGAATCACGCCGAAGCCAAGCAAAAACACCACGCCGAGTTTCATGAAAGTCGAGAGATAGCCACGCGGCACCATCAACATCCAACTCGGCAGCACCGAGGCGAGGAGGCCGTAGCCAGCCAGAAGCCAAACCAATGTCGGTCGGTCGAATTCAAACAGCCAGGCAAAGGACGACTGCGCAACCACGCGACCGAACAGCACCGACGCAATCAGCAGGACCACCCCAAACACCGACACTTCCGACACCGCACCGGGACGAAACTTTTGAAGGTAGAAACCCATGATGAAGCCGATAGGAATCGTCATCGCGATCGTGAACGTGCCCCAAGCATTCTGGTAGAGCGCATTCACCACGGCAAAACCCAACCCCGCCATGGCCACCACCACAATAAAGAGCACCGACACCGCCGTCGCCGTGCCGGTCACGAAACCGAGTTCATCGTGCGCAATCTCAGGCAACGAGCGTCCGTTGCGCCGCATCGACGCGACCAGGATGATAAAATCCTGCACCGCTCCCGCCAGTACCGCACCTATGACCAGCCAGAGAAAGCCGGGAAGAAAACCAAACTGCGCGGCCAGCACCGGCCCCAGCAGCGGTCCCGCACCGGCGATGGCTGCAAAGTGATGGCCGAAGAGAACGACTTTATTCGTGGGGTGAAAATTTACGCCGTCGTTCAACCGCACCGCCGGCGTCACCCGCTGGTTGTTCAGCTCGACCACCTGCTTGGCCAGCCATCGGCCATAGAAGCGATAGGCCAACACGTAGATGCAGACCGCAGCGACTACGAGCCAGAGACCGTTGACTTTTTCGTGGGGATAAACGAGGCCAGTGACAAAGGCGAGCGCGATTGAGCCTAGAACGGCGAGGAATCCCCAAAGCATTAGCTTTAACACCGACATGCGCGGCATCCTAACATAAGGGGATGCACCGGGGTACCTATGCGAATTACAGAACATGCTTAGAACTCAGAACAGCGGTGGTCTTCACACAAGAAAATCTTTTCTAGCTTAGGAAATAGTCTGGTCTCCTTCTTACTCAAGATAAAACTTCGTTAAGGCGGGCGACAACTCCTTGCCCACCGATACCCAGACGCTTCCGCCTACTTCCCCTTCCGCCACTCCCACGGCAGCACCAGATGAGGTTCCACCCACAAGTCTTTCTTCGCCTCACGCGCCGCCTTCTCTAGCTGCTCCAGTTCCGTATTGAGAGATGCAGACTTCCGATACAACCAGCACCAGTCCTCTTTGGCGAGCGTGTGATTGACGTTCGTTCTATCCGACAGGATCACGCCTCCACTGGTGCGCTTGTACTTGTCGAAACCGTGGGTCTGGAGCATGACTCCCTTCCCATAAACCAGTGCTGGGGCGGCTTGCTTCGCTCACTTGCCGAAGGCTTGGCCTTTTTCTGGGCAATCAATACCGTTAAGGCAGATACGTTCAGGATGATTGTTGTGCAGGATTTCGATCGTGTCGCCGTCAGTAACGCTGACTTCGTTGCCAAAAAGGTCAGTATCAAACATGGGTAATGAGTGAAGGAAGACGATGCAGATCAATAGCGTGACGGGTTTGCTAGGTATGAACCAACGGCAATTAACTCTTGCTCCCTGCTAAATTTTAAGTGGGTACAACATGTCGAAAAATGAAAAACAATTGCAGGTCTAAACTAGTGAGCTATGCTATGACAATGCTCCTATTGACGAAATGCTGAACAAATAAACAAATCGCCGCTGCGCTCGCAGCTACTGACCAACATGGCGAACGAGTATTTGAAGCACCTCTCTCCACAAGCTCATGCGCACGACGTGGACGATAGTTATTATCCAAATCATGATCATGCTTCCGCAACTGCCCATAGGACATGGGGTTTCCGCCTCGTGAGCTACTTACTGATGCAGCCTCTACATCAGGGGGACTATACAATTGGTGTCTGACAGCAAAGATCAAGAACTCGTACTATTTCGAACCAACCTGAGCATGGACCGCTATCGCGCGCATGTCCTCATGCTGCAGGCTCTCGTTTCCATCGTGCTCTCTTATCAAGTTCTTTATACCCCGGAAACCATCCTTGCTCGCCCGGTCCAGGAAATTCTTGTTCTAGGGTTACTCTCTCTCCTAGCAGCCACGTTCCTCCTTCCCCTCCGATTGGTCGAGAGCCGCGCATTCACGATCATACTGCTTCTCATCGATACCGCGGTTACCTCCAGCATTATCTATGCGACCGAACAAGTGGGGTCTGATCTCTACTTTGCCTATTTCTTAATCATTCTCATGTCTGCTTCGATGAGAACGCTCCAGCTAAAGATCGTTTTTTCTGCGGCCATTGCTGTGTTCTATGGACTTATGCTCTACGTGTCGATAGGAAATGTACTGTTTCTTGAAGGCCATCTCATTCGGCTCTCAATTCTCCTCATCATGGACGTGGTGTATAGCGTAATGAGTGAGAGTTTGGAGAAGGAACGCGAGGGCAAACTGACTCTCATGGAAGAAATGAAAGACCGCCGCAAGTCCGAGGAAACACTCAAGGCGAGTGAAACCCTCCTACGCGCACTACATGAAATCACTATGGATTCGGCCGACTGGGAGCAAAGACTCCGTCGGATTTTAGTATTGGGGTGCAACAGCTTGGAGTTGTCCACTGCCATGGCGCCACGGGTTGAAGGAAAATTTTATGAGATTCAACAAATCGTAGGCCATGAATCCAAACACCTATCGGAGCGGCGGTATCAGTTACGCGGAAGTTATTGTGAATGGACGACCCAATCTCGTGAGGCTATCACCTTCTCTTCCCCAGATCAGTCAGACTGGAGTCCCCCGTCCGAGGATCTACTGGGTGCCCCACAAGCCATTGCGGATATCGCGATTCGCGTGAATGGAGCCGTATACGGGGCATTGAGTTTTTCAAGCATGGTACCTCGGGTAAGAGCGTTCACTGGGTATGAGAAGACCTTCTTGAAGCTCACGGCGCAATGGATCGGGCACGAATTAGAGCGAATGAATGCAGAAGCCAGTCTACAGCAAGCTAAGGAGCGGGCTGAAGCTGCGAACCGAGCAAAGAGTGAGTTCATAGCAACCATGAGTCACGAAATCCGAACTCCGATGAATGCCATCATAGGCATGTCTGAACTACTCACGGAGAGTTCATTATCTATCTCCTGAGCAGCAAGAGCAACTAGGCATTTTGCGGAGATCCAGTACTAACCTTCTTGACTTAATCAATGACATCCTGGACCTCTCAAAAGTCGAGTCAGGATCCGTTGCACTGGAGCAGATCAGGTTTGATCTGGATGAGGTACTGGGGAAGGCGACAGAACTCCTGGCACTCAAGGCACAAGAAAAAGAGCTTGAACTATTTGTCTCAACCGCATCTGATGTGCCCAACGACCTGAACGGTGATCCCCATCGCCTTCGACATGTCATTGTGAATTTAGTCGGAAATACCATCAAATTTACAGAGCGCGGAGAAGTCGCTGTCCGAGTAACGAATGACAATGGAGCGAGTCAATCAGGCACTTTACGCTTCGCTGTTTCAGATACAGGCATTGGCATTCCGTCTGAAAAGCTCGGCCATGTCTTTGAACGATTCACCCAAGTCGATGGGTCTACGACGAGGCTATACGGTGGTACCGGCTTAGGCTTGGCCATTTCGAAACAGTTCATCGAGCTCATGGGGGGAGAAATATGGGTTGAGAGTTCCTTGGGGAAAGGAAGCACCTTTTATTTTACGGTTCATTTCGGCGTTACACAAAGCCTGAGAGCCGCTGAGGCATCGCCTGGCATTGAGCTGATAGGAGTGAGGGCGCTGTTGGTCAGTAACAACGAATGGACTCGCGAGCTTATGGAAGAGGCACTGCAATCTTGGGGAGCAACCGTCTCCGAGGCAAGAGATGAAGCGTCGGCCTTGACCGAACTCACCGAGGTAGCAGGCGGTGGACACCCCCAGAGGCTACTTTTTCTCGACCTTGGCAAACATAGGCTTGGATCGTTCTCCGAACAGTATGAAGTTGATCATGGCTGCAAAAGACCATGGTTTTACGGTTATAGTTTCCGATGTTCGAAGCCCTAACATTAGGTACGCGTATAGCCTAGGGCTAGGCGGCTACGTGACCAAACCAATTACGAAGAGGAAGCTGGAGCATGTCATGGGTATAGCGATTAAAGGAAGCGCGCGCCACCAGCCACAACTCACCAAACATTCCAATTGGGCAGGATCAAAAAGTAGCGATTCTCATAGCAGACGATTCATCTGACAACCAGTTTCTCATTCAATCCTATCTAAAACATTCCGGTTATCAGCTAGACTTTGCCGAAACTGGACGGGGGGCGATCGAGATGTACCAAGCCCGGAAATATGATCTGGTGTTTATGGACGTACAGATGCCCGTTATGGATGGACATACTGCCACCCGAATGATCAGAAACTGGGAAAAGAAGTCCAACGTAAGCCCCATTCCCATTATTGCTTTGTCAGCTCATGCCTTCCTGGAAGAAATACAAAAGAGTTTGGCTGCCGGCTGCTCGGACCATCTGGCTAAACCTATCAGAAAGGGTACCCTGCTTAATGCAATTCAGAAATGGATCGAGCCGGGTCCACAGAAGCTGACCCAAGACCAGAAAAGTAGGCCAGCGGCAGCTTAAGGAATGGACCAGCATTGTAATTCACACCGTACTCCACAGGGAAACGACGGCAGGGCCAAAGCGGAAAGGACAAGGGTGACCACTCCCCCGTAGTTGTACCAGGCCAACGGTTCCTTCCGCACACTGGGGCGCGATGGTTTCGAGAGCGCGTGGCCGCAACTCCAGAGCCCGATGGGGCCGCACCTGGTTGTAGTGTCTCGCCAGCGTTCAACCAGCACCAGCACCTCCCAGCGTGTAGCAACTAGGTCACGATCCAACCGTTCATCGCGTAACTTCCCGTTAAAACTCTCGACGTAGCCGTTCTCCCACGGGGTGCCGGGCACAATAAACAGCGTTTGGACGCTCCCGCGCTGCAACCAGTGGCGCACGGTCGCGGCCTTGGAGTGGGCCAGCATTGTAGGTGACGGCGCGTTACATGGGGAAGCGACGGTAGGAGCGAATCGAGAAAGGCATGCGAGCCTCGCAGGGAGGCGTATTCTAGGAGGGTTGTGAAGGAAAGCGCACGAGTAATGAGCCGAGAAAATGGACGTTTTTCAGCAACGGGCAGAACTCGTGACTTCCACCACTCCCACGGCAGCACGGAAGTCGGTTCCACCCACAAGCCTTTCTTCGCCTCTCGCGCCGACTTCTCTAGCCCTTCCAGCACTGTACTCGGAGACCAGGAACCCACGGGAGACAGGAAGAGAAGAGGAGAGGGGAGTGCCCATGAGGGTTCTCCTCAGCAATCCTTAGAACTGCTGGGACATCCGTGGGTTCGGCTGAGACGTCTGGGCGGGAGCATCAGGCTGGCCGGTCATCCCGAATGGCACGCTGTTGGGTTGACACTGGTTCGGCTGAGGCTCTGCGTATTGTCCGAGCGACAAGACCGAGCTGAAGAATTAAGCCTAACGCGACAAACGAGATGGCAATCTCTGGATAGTGTATCTGGATATACCCAGGCTCGTCCTCTTCCCAATTAAGTGTCGCACCGGGATGCTCTTCGTACCAAGTCTCTTCCTTCTTAACGCGGCCCACTTCGAGGTTGGAGAACTTGTTGTCCTCCTTCAGCATCTTGTTCAACTTCGTGTCCCTCAATGCGTACGTCAAATCGTAGACAACCCTGTCCGAAAGCTCGCTGCTCGCCATTAGCGTAGCCCTCGCTTTGATGGTCTCAATGTCCTTTGATGGAAGGTTGGGTCCGAAAGATCCCTTCTTGATCAAAGCATAGCTGAGGTCTGTCTTTCCTGTCTCATTGAGGAATTCATCGGGGATCTGTATTAGGGTTACGCGGTCCAATTTGGCGAAATCCTTCAACCTAGGATTTCCACGGCCGCTGACGAAGAACGCACTGTCGACGTCTCGATTCTTGAGCAAATGGTAACAACGATCGTACTGGCCGTCCACGAACTGAAGATGGGTGACGCGACCGCTCCACCCGCGCAGCGCCTGGAGGTTTACGCGTGTTTGGCTACCCTCACGCAGGGAGCAGGTTTTGTGCGAGTCGTCACTAAAGGGGTTCCGATCAGTGTAGGTGAACCAGTAGAACACCTCATCGAAGATATAGGCGATCGTCTGAACCTTCTTGGTGCGCCAATGTGTATCTGATTGGATCAGGCCGATGTCAGCGTCTCCGCGATGGATCCGGTGGATGGTTTCGACGGACCCAGGCGATGCGCCCTCCTCTGCTACCACAATCTTGATTGGAATGTGGCTGGAGTTAACGACGTTGAAGAACAGGTTTGTGAAGGTCCAATATTGGCCCTGGTAGAGACGCGAAACCCTCAGCACCTCTGTTCTCACCGAGGTCAGCGAAGCGAATAGAACCAACAGGACCACAATCAACGTGCAAACAATGAGGACTAGGTACGCATAAACCATCCGCCAACTGACCGTCAGTCCAGAGACAGGAGATGTGGGTGTGGTTGAGGAGCCTCCAGCCGGGTCGGATGGGGTGAATTGCATCGGCATGATTCCCTCCAGCTATTCTTGCCGTCAATAGCTGATAGGCATTTTGTTTTGGGGTGGGAGCCCCCATCACCCACCACAACGCGGCGCCCAGTGCTACCCGAAAACGATTCTATGATTAGTTTTCATTCGTGCGCGTGTCAAGAGGACCATGGCCGAGGCAGAGTCCACGGTGGTACTTGGACGAAAAGGAGCGTACCAAGGGGGCTTCAGGCCGAAACAGAAGGGGTTGCTCTGGCGTCCTAGACATGCGACCCACGGTTTAGGAAACCGTTTTCGTGACCCTACTCAGGCCTACTGGAACTCACTGGGGCCAACGAGAACCATGAGTTAGGGGAAAATTGACCTTTGGCTAGGGGTACGCTGGAATGAGCTGGAGTGTGAGGTGGCGTTGAGCACAACATGAGCACACCGGCGACTACTCCCTCTAGGACCCCCCCATCCCCCCATAGCCTTGTTCCCAGTCGTCTGTCCAGTATTTTTCTAGTCCGAAGAATGACGATCGGGAAGCGGTGTGGTCTTTGTAGGCACTGGATTGGGTTATTGCACTGTTACTGGGGGCCAGCTCAGCTGCCTTTTTAAAATGGATCGTTGCCTCTGAATGAAGATCCAGCTTGTGAAGTGCCAGGGCAAGATTGAAGTGCGATTCGGCGAGATTCGGATCGGCCAAAATTGCTGACCCGAAATGATACCTGGCTACTGGCCACTGGGCCATATCGTATTGTGCAATTCCTTCAGAGTTGTGCTGGGCAGCGGTGGCATTGCTGCCTGGCGTCGTCGCCAGTGGCACGCTCGTGGCCGCGCAAGCACTTTGCAGGACTGCTAGGCTCAAGGCGACGGCAAATCTCACGAGGTTCATGGTCTTCACCTCCATGTTGAGAGATATTCCTTGTAGTTGTCGAGACGCCCTGAGTCGCCAGGCTGTGAGCAAGATGAGTAGAAAAACTGCACATGTTCTTCACAGAAATGGTCATCGATCGTGTAAGGGACCCGAACACCCGTTGCTCGGATGCCACGACGATTGCCCTGGTCGTCAAAATGATCACACTCAGTGAGGTCACCTGTTGCCAGTTGTTCCACTTCCTCAGATTCTTGAAGGCAATGGAGACACGTGGGGCACATCCTGGGAGGCTTTCAACCTAGTCCTCGGTTGAGCAGGACGTCAAGGAAGATTTGTCGGACTTACCTTATGTGAGACTGAGCCCTTGTCGCCAGTCGGGGGTCAGTGTAGGGAACCGGACGCCGAGCCGTGCAGACACCTCGTGGGGGTCCTGTGCAGAACGACGTGGCAGACAACCCTCCATTCGGCCCGACCCTCACAGACAGGGTAGACTCGTGTAAGGAGGCTTGGTTAGTCATCGTATCCAGCAAATCTCTAACTCCGTAATCCACCTGGATTCCTGTGGGCGAGAGCGTACTACGTACCGGTACGTACTGCTTTTGCATACTATACCGCACGATCCTCAGTAGCGTATGTTTCCTCGCAGAAAGGCTATCAGAAAGGCCTTGCAGATATTGGTCTTGGTTATCGTGGTGAATGCGAATGATGCAGAGGAAAAAATGAGAAGCCCACACAGAGTAGTACCGTCTGCGGCTGCACACGTTAGTGCTGCTTTTCTGCGCAGTCTAAAAACGATTCATGTACCAGATGGAGTGTGAGTTACTGTGAAAGGAGGGAATATCATGAAGTATCTAGGAAGATTCGCGAGTTTCTTCGTCCTGACCCTGGCCCTAGGCTCGTTCACTCCGCAGGCTGCTTCTGGCGGTTGGTTCGCCCATGGCTCTCATCTCACTGAAACCAACGGTGGTGGTTCTGTTCCCATTCCTGGCACCTTCTTGCTGCTTGCCGGCGGATTGGCCGGTCTTGCCTTGCATGGTGGCACGCAAAGCACCCGCGGGCCTGATTCGTTCCGCAGATCTAGAGGTGGGTTCTGTCAGTACAGGCTCTCGTAGCCTAGCGGGGTAGCAGTGAGGGGATGGTGTGTTCTGGTGGGGATCCAGCAGCCAATCTGGCGATCCACCCATCGCTGTAGATGGCATGCCTGCCGAAGTGTCCTCGCCGTGTGTTCGTGCAAGATCCTGCCGAATGAGTTCGTGCCCTCTCCGTTCAACCCCAGGTGTGTTCCTTTGGGTGCTGCCGCACGGGTCGGGCACCAGAGTGACCTGCTCCCTATAAACCAGGCCGGATGTAGCGTTAGGATTCCGGCCGACGGAAGGAGGGGGCATGGCACGCAAACGGTATCCGACCGAGGAGATCACCGGGCATCTGCGGACGATCGAAAGTGAGATGGGCAGAGGCCTTGGACTGGTGGAGGCTTGTCGAAAGTTAGGGATCACGGAACAGACCTACTATCGGTGGAAGAAAGAGTACGGTGGTTTGCGCGTGGATCAGGCCAAACGGTTAAAGGGCCTGGAACAAGAGAATGCCCGACTCAAGCGACTCGTGGCGGACCTCTTCCTGGACAACAGCATTTTGAAGGAGGTGGCAGCGGGAAACTTCTAAGCCCGGCCCGATGCCGAGAAACGGTCTGCCATGTGCCGGCCATGTTTTCGGTCTCTGAACGCCGGGCCTGTCGAGTCGTGGGGCAATGCCGGGGCACGCAACAGTATGTGCCCATCAAGGCGGACGACGAGGAGTCTCTGCGGACGCGGATCGTCGCGCTCACCCGTGAGTATGGGCGCTATGGATCTCGTCGGATCACCGCGCTGTTGCATCAAGAAGGCTGGCGGGTGAACCACAAACGCGTGGAGCGGCTGGGGGGCGACAGGAGGGGCTCAAGGTGCCGCAGAAGCAGCCGAAGCGAGGCCGACTCTGGCTGACTAACGGTTCCTGCGTACGGCGGCGACCGGAATATCCGAACCATGTGTGGGCGTATGATTTTGTCATGGAACGCACTCGGGATGGGCGGCCCTTGAAAATGCTCACCGTGGTGGACGAATACACGCGGGAGTGTCTGGCCCTTGCGGTGCGCCGCCGTATGAGGGCAAGCGATGTCCAGGAGGTACTGGGGGAGCTGTTCCTGACGCATGGCTGTCCGACACACATTCGCTCGGACAATGGGCCGGAGTTTATCGCCACGGCTCTGCGGGCCTGGTATCGCTTGCTGACCGTCGTGCCCTTGTTCATCAAGCCGGGCAGTCCCTGGGAGAATGGCTATAGCGAGAGCTTCAATGGCAAGTTCCGGGACGAATTGCTAAACAGGGAACTCTTCTATACGCTGCGGGAAGCGCAGGTCATCATTGAACGCTGGCGGCAGACCTATAATCACGTCCGGCCCCACAGCGCCTTGGGCTATCGGCCACCGGCTCCTGAAGCATGCGTACTAACAGAACAGGTGGCCTAATCACTGGGGGCAGGTCACTGGGTCCACACTGACTGCGGGGCCTGTCACAATCGTGTACGCGACATTGGCGTCCACAAAGTTGTCATCGACTCCGGTAATGGTGACTCCCTGAGGAAGACTCCAGTTCGAGGTGTTGAACGTCAGCGAGGCAGTCGAGACCGTTTCTTCGGTCGTATCGCTGGAGGAGATTGCAATCGTCACGTCCGCCGTCGGGGCCTCATCGAGGACCACCGTGAAGATGTCCACTCCTCCTGATTCAGTTGTCGTCAACGATGAGGTCGGGGTGACCGTGATGCCTAGTACGAGAAGGTGCGCCCACTGGTCCTGTGCCGCCTGGCCCACAAGCAGCTGGGTCTCGATCGTCCCGGTTTGCAATTCAAGTTCCCAGTCTCCACCACGGGGCGCATAGCCCGTGTTGTCGATGCTGGCCGCGACGTCAGCGCCTGTTAATTCGGTGAGCTTCATGGCGGCGATCTGGCCTAGGCCGCCCTGGCCAAAATTACAGCCATAGACGAGTATGTCTGCCTCAGCGGTGAGCGCCCGCCCAATCGTCGTAAGGTCATCGGCGTACGTACCGTTCATCGACTCAACGGTGAGTCGTGCCGTTCCCAAATACAGTTCGGCCTGGCTTCCGTGCGATATGATGTGGACCGCGTCGATGCCCGTACGACCGGCGAGAGTCTCGGCCATTTGCTCCACACCGTCGCGGGTAGGGTCGAGCACGATCACTTCGACGTTGGGGCTGATGCCGTCGAGGAGCTGCTGGTACTCGCGGACGCTGGAGGAGAGGAACACGATCTCCTGTCGGGCGACTGAGGTATCGTACACCGCCAGGGCATCGAACAACGCTTGGTCGCTGGTGGTGGGTTGCGATTCCCCCGTCGGTGCATCGGGTGCGGTGTCAGCTGTTGCAGCGTCCTCGGCCGAGAAGAACGCCTCAGCCTGGCTTTCCGCGGCCTGCTCGGTGGTCACCGTGCTGACCGTGGCCACGGTCGCGCCGTCGAACATAATGCGCGATTCGAGCGACAGCAACGAGCCGCCGATCGTCGACAGGGTGAGGTGCGCGGGCGCGGAGGCACGACGGCGCCCTCGCGCTGACTTGACCGCCGCTTTCTTATGTCTACGTAGGATTCTCATGCCAGAGCGAAGAGACCACGAGTCCTTGATTTTCAACCTATAAATCTAGCAAGGACGGTGCCACTTCGCGTAGCAAATTCCTCTTTTGTACAGGGCAGTTAGACTGTACTTGGTGGGGAGGTTCGTCGAAGGGTACAGAATGCGCCTCAGGACGACTTTTTCTTGTCTGACGTTTTGGAGGGGGAAGTCAACAGTGAGGGCTGACCCTACACAGACCTAGGCGCCGCTTTCGCGAATGAAGATGCGGGCGCTCTGTTCCCAGGCTCGCTGGGCAAAGCTGATCCGAGGGCCTTTCACCAGCACGGTCCCTCGCACGGCTCGATTCCATCGGGGCGGCGGCTCGACGAGGTGCAGCGTGACGCGATAGACAGAGGTTTCCGGTTTCAGTCGGTGCTGAGCATCTTCACGAACCGACACGTCCCCGCCTTATGACAAAGCCCCCTTTTTGTCTACGGGGTGCATTTGCAATTCCTGCATACTCTCTCATCCTCTGTCATCCAGAAATACGTCCCGTTTCTCCGCTCATCGTCCTTGCGCCCTTCTTAGCGTCCCTCCTAGAATAGCTTCCCTGCAAGGCTCCCATGGCCTTTCATTCCTACCGTCGCTTCCCCGTGCAAGGCTCCGTCGCCTACAACGCTGGCACATTTCTCAAGCGGCCGCTGGCCTACGTTTTTGGTTTCTGGTCACTGCTGCACAATGAGCCAGCATGAAGAGCCAGCATGAATCGAAGCCCCTCGTGCTCGGCAGTGTCAAGATCCTGTTTCCACATCGCCTGCTCGTGATCGAGGTAGCAATGGTCAAGCTCTTTATGTTTTATGTAATGTACTCCGTGGACCATGGACGAAGCGTCTGACAAGTCCGCGGAACAGGTGTCTCGTATATTTCCAGAGGCGCGTCGCAGCGAATCTGAGGACGAATTACGGACAATAGTAGAAACGCATAAGCAATGGCTGGAGGGTAAGAAGAGTAAGAAGGGTAAGAAAGCCAGCCTCGAGAGGGCCGACCTCACCGCCGCCAAGCTCCAGGGGGCCAACCTCAGCAGCGCCATTCTCCAGGGGGCCGACTTCGACGGCGCCAAGTTTCAGGGGGCCATCCTCGACGGCGCCAACCTCCAGGACGCCGACCTCATCGGCGCTAACCTCTCCGGTGCTGACTTACGATACAGTAAAAGGGGTACCCTGACGCAACTTGACCAGGCCTGTGGAGACACAAAAACCAAACTGCCCGATCACCTAACTGATTACAAAATGAGGCCCTGCTATAGCCAATCGCTAAAGAGGTCCGAAGAGAGCGATTGATTCTTTTTCACACTAGCGGGTTACCTCCTGCTGATAGTGTGTGCCCTTTTTCTCCGCTCATCGCCCTTGCGCCTTCTTCGCCGCCCTCCTAAAATGAGCCTCCCTGCGAGGCCCCCATGCCGATCACTCTCCGATTCCCCATCGCCCATGTGCTGTTGATCGTCTGTCTCGCCGAACCCGCATGGGCCGACTTTCAAGCGGGCGTGGAGGCCTTTAAACGCGACGACTACGTAACAGCCTTGCGTGAGTGGAGACCCCTGGCTGAGCAGGGAGTCGCAAGCGCGCAGTTCAACCTCGGTCTGCTGTATCACCGCGGCCATGGCGTGCCAAAGGACTATGGGCAAGCCCGGCAGTGGTACGAAAAAGCCGCGGCACAGGGAAAGGCAAAAGCCCAGTTCAACCTCGGTCTGCTCTATGGCAACGGCCATGGCGGACCGCAGGACTATGACCAAGCCCAACAGTGGTATGAAAAGGCCGCGGCGCAGGGGAACGCAGAAATTCAGTACAGCCTCGGTCTGCTATATCAAAACGGGCAGGGTGTGTTGCAGGACTATTACCAAGCCCGGAAGTGGTACAAGCAAGCGGCAGCCCAGGGGAACGCGCAGGCACAGTTCAACCTCGGGCTGCTGTATTACCGCGGCAATGGCGTGCCGCAGGATTTTGTCCAGGCCCATAAATGGTACAGCCTCGCGGGAGCGAACGGAGATAAAGGCGCAGCCACGCTTCGTGATGCGCTCGCCAAAAAGATGATCCCTGCCCAGATTGACGAAGCACAACGGCTGGCGCGGGAGTGGATGCCCCTGGCTGAACAGGGAGTCGCAAGCGCGCGGGGCAACCTCAGGCTACTGCATGGCAACGGCCATGGCGGACCGCAGGACTATGACCAAGCCCAACAGTGGTATGAAAAGGCCGCGGCACAGGGGAACGCAGAAATTCAGTACAGCCTCGGTCTGCTATATCAAAACGGGCAGGGTGTGTTGCAGGACTATTACCAAGCCCGGAAGTGGTACAAGCAAGCGGCAGCCCAGGGGAACGCGCAGGCACAGTCCAACCTCGGGCTGCTGTATGACAAGGGACTGGGCGTGCCACAGGATTACGCGAAGGCACGACAATGGTACGAGCAAGCGGCAACCCAGGGGATCGCGCAGGCGCAGACCAACCTCGGGCTGCTGTATGACAACGGGCAGGGTGTGCCACAGGATTATGCGAAGGCACGACAATGGTACGAGCAAGCGGCAACCCAAGGGGTCGCGCAGGCACAATTCAACCTAGGGGAACTGTATCTCGACGGAAAGGGCGTGCCGCAGGACTATGGGCAAGCGCAGCAGTGGTACGAGCAAGCGGCCGCCCAGGGGTATGCGGTGGCACAGTTGAGACTCGGCCTTCTGTATGCACACGGGCGCGGTGTGCCGCAGGACTATGTCCAGGCCCATAAATGGTACAACCTCGCGGCAGCGAACGGAGACAAAGACGCGGCCGAGATTCGTTATCTGCTCGCCAAACAGATGACGCCTACTCAGATCGCCGAGGCGCAAAAACTGTCGCGGGAATGGAAACCACAGACGCCGTAAACATCTGATCGAGCCACATGGCTCCGCTGCGCGCCCGCCGATCTATCCAGGCATTTCCCACACGCCCAGTCTTGCGGTTTGATCGTCCCACTCCTACAATCCGCCTCACTGCGAGGCTCCCATGTTTAGAGGACACTATCATCCGACTCCGTTCCTACTATATCCGACTCCGTTCCTACTATTCCGTTAAGCGGACATGGCGCGCGCGCTCCTCCGGCGATTTGGAAGGCTCCTGAACAGATTCTGGGAGCTGTGTGAAGAGCCGGTCTACTGGTATGGGGAACGGTCTCTTACTGGACTTGTGCGCTGCCGCATGGAATAGTGAAAAGTGTGGTGGTCCCAACGGGATTTGAACCCGTGCCTGAGCCTTGAGAGTGCGTCACAAGCCAGTGAGCGCAAGTGACAGCGCGTGATCGGAAGTGAGTTGTTAAGGCTCTCAGAGCGGCGATTTGCTCCTTTGGGAACCTGGCGACCTGATTGCACTTAACACTGAGTTACACCGCCTTTAGGCACTATTTAGGCACCGAGAATTCAGTGACGGCTCAAGGGGGGTGGGTGATAGGGAGAATCCGTCATACCACTGCCTGATGGCTTCACGTGCAGCGGAAGGGTCGGTGAAAAAGATCCATCCGAACGGGATGAATGCTCCTCGGGCACTGCAGGGAAAATTGTGAGGCAGACGGCCCCCCCCACGCTTAGACATTCATCGATGCCGCTCTGCTGAGGAGGGAAGAGGGGGACTTTCCTAGTAGCGAGGCCGGAGTGAGATGCTCCCTTCTTGGTTCACGGTCAAAGACCAGCCAACCAGTGTAGGAGAGGGTACGGCGCGGTAGAAGGGGAAACCAAGGGTTCTCCCCCTATAGCTCTTTATACGCTCCTTCTGATTGTATGGTAGATTTTTTTGACTGTTCTATCAAACGGCGAGCCAGCAGAGACATAGGATTGGAACACGTTCATTGACCTCTCTTCTATTTTTTTCTGAAATAGGTCAAGGATACCTCTCATTCCTATTCGATTTCGATACTCCTGGAAGTACATCTCGAGGTCCTTCTCGGTTTTGACACCGCCATTATCGGCATATTTGCGACGTACGGGATGAAGTCCGGATACAAGCTGTTTCTTGCCCACTGACCGTACAAGGTCGTCTTCATAAAATTGCCTATGAGCATGTCATCGAAGCACTCATGCTCAATCGATGTCATTAAAGAATTGCGTGGAGCCTCAAATGTAATGCCTCGATTGAAGTGTTTTTTGCTCAGTTCGATCACATAATCCTGGCCTCCAACGCGTAACCTGAGGAAGTCTAAGAAACCATAGAGGTGCTCGATCGTCTGAAAATACCGTTTCGCTTTGAGAAAATCTGATTGGTCCAACCGGTCTTTCCAATCGTCACCAAAATCCGCTGGATCACGAACAATGTTTGGTGTTTCCGGAGGTTGAATGGCTCGCCATTGGTCAGTCACGCAATCGTATCGAACGAAAGCTGGCAAGATCTGCTTAGTCTTTGAGGTAAATCCCTTTGCATATTCCTCAGGAGACGCAACATACTCTTGGAGCCAGACACTGTCTTTTCGTTGCAGCTTATGAAATGAACTAAACGGAACGAAATATTTCGCACCCATGTATTCGGTTGCCCTACAAATAGTACTGCCGAGCGGAGGTCTGAGCTCCATGGACGTAAATGGAATACGGTTTCCGTCCTCGTCAAAAAAGTTCCTCATGTCCGCTTCGCCAGCATGCAAACGTAGATAGAAGGAAATCTGATACTGTTTGATCGTTTTCCTCACGAAACTCAACCACCCGAGTGCACTCGAATCATTCATATTTACCAACAGCCGCCCGTTGCAATCAATGAGGAGCGTCGCATCCTGATTGTGGTCAGACAGACATAGGATTCGGACATGATCGGACAGTTTGGTCCAGACTTTATCCTTGATGATATGAACGTTATACCCTTGCTCCTTCAAACCATTAAAAATACGGTTTCCGTAATGGTCAGGGACAAGGATTGTCTTACCCCTGAGCAAGTTCATGGAATCTTGGATCAGATGATCAGGGTGACCGTGGGAGATCCACACATACTGACAGTTGCAAATCGCTTCGAATTGTTCTGGTGGGATTTCGTGGGATAAGGCCCAACTTCCAAAGTAGGGCGTTCCGACAATCCAGGGATCGCTCACGAGTACCGGTTTTGGGTCGTAACAGATCGGGGTGGCATTTCCAATTGTGTCAAATCCAGTATCCATCTCTTATTTCCTGGCAAATGACCAGAAAAGAGTCTCGAACGTCATATCCAAGATTTTTATGCGTGCATTCTTACCTCCCGCAAGCAAATTACCGCTTACCTCATCCGTTGCGACCTGGGTGTTTCCCCATGCATATTGCCTGGAATGTCGAGCTCATCCCACTTTCTGCCGCAGTCGTTTCAACACCTTCTGCAGGGAGACCTACTACCAGATGAGATTTCTGAGAGGAGTGTATGAGAGGAGCGTAATAGACATTTCTCCTCCTCGGAAGGTCATCGATTCGGCTTGACTCTGATTCTTCTTACTAAGGAAATCTATGCCTCTTTGGGGGGGGGTAAGGAAGGTACCTGGCCTTGGGAATACATTGAAACAGACAAATTGGTTTAAGCATCTACGCCCACGGCTGCTTCATTCAGCTGTCCTTCACGGTGAGCGTGTGCCTGACGGGTGATGCAGGAAGGCAGGTGAGAGAGATGAACCGTGAAGGCCATGACGTAACCAGCACGTTGACAAGGGCAGGGGTTCCTCAACGAAGCGTCATGGAGATTTTAGGACACAAAGACCCGCGTATGACGCTCAGATACCAACATCTAACGCCAGCCCACCTTCGCAAGGCGATGACCGCCCTTGAGTCCAATGAGCAGGAAGCTACAGCCCAACCCCCGGGTATCGGGGCAGGTTGGTTAGGCACTATTTAGGCACTGAGGTTATTGGAAAGTGCATAAGTGTGGTGGTCCCAACGGGATTTGAACCCGTGTCTGAGCCTTGAGAGGGCTCCGTCCTAGGCCAGGCTAGACGATGGGACCATCCGCCCTCATGTCGCTCCTTTCCTGGGATGGGGAAAGCTGCGTACGCCTTGGAGGCAGACAGGGGAGAGGAACCGGAGCAGGACCGTAGCATAAGGACTTTTCGGTTTGCAACGAGGCCGCTGCTCCGTGTCTCCTTCATGATAACGGGCCGCCCTTTGAGAGCCACCGGGCTTGCGACCTTTTCGCACCTAGCCTATAAATCTTCCTACGGTAATCTAAATTGAGCAGGTTCACAGGATATGAAGTCGTCTGTGAAGGAGGAACCTGTCATGAGTTATGACCACGCTCTAGCGCCTCCGTACATCCTTGAAGTTCAGCCTCAAAACGCATCCGTTCGATTTATGCTGACGCTCTACTTTCTGTGCACTACGAGCGTTGTCTGGGGATGCGCCAGTCGCGTAGGAGTCCCGCCGACCACTTTCCAATGTCCGAACTCAGTCCATGCGAAGGTTACTGCGGCAAAGCCAACGGTTAAGGTCTCCTACACGGAACCGTCCGTGACCGCAGCGGGAGGGTCACTCAACGATTTAGCCAAGACAAACATTTACTATGATCTGGGCAACGGGCGGACGCTCTCCAAAGAAATACCGGCAACGAAACCAACCGGAGAAGGACAGATTTCCGAGACCATTACTGTACCGAATCAAACCCAGGGCGAACAACCCGCGATGATCTGCGTGACCGCAACGGACCGCCACAGGAATGAGAACATGACGACATGCTAGTCACCATCAGCACGCGAGCCCAGCTTGGTGCAAGGGCGAGCTTTCCTATCCAGGACACTCTTGACAGAATAGCGGCCAAGAGTCTAGCCTGCCAACGCGTTGGGTCGGCTGGACGCATCATGTGCTCAACGAACACGACCAGAATCTGAAATCGTTCTCCTGGGTAGCATAATGGACAAAACGGTTGAACCTCGTAGAACCGGGAGCTCTTCCCACACAGATACGACCGCAGAAGAGACACAGACGCTGGGCCTTGAACTTCTCATCGGATAAACATTTTTCGCAACACCAATGGTGTGATCAAGATTCACGGGAAGGAACAGCTCGTCCTCGAGTCCAAACCAGAACAAGGTCTGCTTCTCGTAACGATCGATCTCTATGGTGAAGGCGGTACCCACATCGCGCATCTCCGCCGGAACGTGTTGGAATTGAATCAGACCGGGCAATTCATCATTGATATCCATCGAGCCCAAAGCGATTTACTGACCGATGCCCCGTGGGTTCGTCTGTCTGACCAGCAATCTGGCGAGATTGTTCTTGAGGCACGGGTAGCGTCAGAGAATAAAATCCAGATCACGTCAGGTAAGTTCTATTCACATAAGGGAACATTTGTCGAAATTACCCCTAACTACTGCCGTATCGGTTCAGGCATGACACTTTTCGGCGATATTGTGGAGAACCGCGGCGGGATGGTTGTCCTTGGTTGAGGACTCATACGACAGCTCCCTGCCCGATCTTGAATTTCTTCTCTGCGAAAATCACGCATAATAGCTCTCACTGCGCCGGCAGCAACTCAAGAACTCGATCCCAAATACGTCCAATTGATTCATTGCACGACAGCTCGTTGGACTTTCAGCGGCCAATTCGTAGTCCGAAAAATATATCTGCGCATCTATCTCAGCCCCCACCGAGATCTTTACCTCGTACTGCACTCGACAGACCCCTTTAGCAGGATGCTGAAAAAGTCCGCCAGCTGCAATTTCATCCTCGTGAAGCGTATCACGCGAACAGACCGCAGCCGGTTCTGCAGCGAGAGACGAAGGACACGGCTCAACTCAGCTCGCCGAAGTCTTCACGAGCGACGAGCTAAGAGGACGGCCTTTTTGAGTATCCTGTGGGAACAGTCTCCTGGGGTGAACCCCTCGGTTGAGACAGGCTGAATTTAGCACACGTGGTGTTTAATGGATTTTTCCCCTTACACTATTCGCGCTATCTGGGCCCGAACTCTCCGCATGCTGGAAAGACTGCATGGTTGACGCACCGGGCGGACTCACTGATGTGTCGGCGTGCTCAAACTCCTCCGATGGGCGGTAGCCCGCGCTTAGTGAAGCCGCTCGCGGTTATTGTACTGATCGATGAAGGTTTCCATGTTCGTGCGCAGGTGCACGAGATCCCGATACTCATTGGCATAGATCTCCTCGCGCTTGAGCGTTTTCAGGAAGCTTTCATAGCTGGCATTGTCGTAGGGGTACGCCGGTCGGCGCATGCTCAGGATCATCTGCTGCCGCTGGAGAACATGCGCACCTGCATCTAAAAGCGTGGAGCCTTCCGTTCGATACACGCGCCGCCCATAGAATACTCCGCCCTCTATGTATGCTGATATGCGAGAACCCTTTTGCAATTGACCGTACTTTTTATAAGATAGCACCTATGACAGATATCACAAAACCGAGCGTCCAAGCCTTCCTAGTCTGTGACCAGGTCATCGAGGACAGCCTGACGAAGAAGAAAAGCCTGATCGGCATTTTCACCCATCTCCAAGCCGTCGCCTTTCCTTTCCAACATCAACAAATTGGGCTGTATTTTTGCCTCACGGATGCCGAGGGCCCCTATCACTTCGACATCGACTTGATATACCTCAACAACGAAAAACTAGTGTGCCGTGCAACTCTTCCAAATATTGTGATTGGGGATTGCCTTCAGATTTCCGATTTCGGCATCAACATTCCCTCGTTAATTTTCCCCGGTCCCGGTCGCTATGAGTTCCGATTGTGGATGGCAGGCCATCTCATTGCTCAAAAGGACTTCAATGTGATGCAGATGCCAGGACTTCAATGTGATGCAGATGCCGAGCCATCAGACAACGGAACCAACTTCCTAGGCCCTTCCCCTATTCCTCCCCTCGCCCTGTCTGTGATAGAACTGCCCCACATCAGTGGCCCATGTGGCGATCAAGTGCTCCAACTGAAACGAGACTTCATGGCGACACCAGCACCTTCAGGTTCCTCGGATTTCATTCGAGACATCGTGGCGGCGGATCGTGCTGCCGGCAAACATGGTAGTCGGGTCGTCACCAGATTTCCTCCCGAACCAAATGGGTATCTCCATATTGGCCACGCCAAATCCATCTGCCTCAACTTTGGAATTGCCAAAGAAAATCCAGGTGGCATCTGCCACTTACGATTCGATGACACCAACCCGACCACCGAAGATCCCGAATATGTCCAAGCAATCCAGGAAGACGTGCGGTGGCTGGGATTTGATTGGTGTGGGAAAACGTTCTACGCATCGAACTATTTCGAGCGGCTGTATTCCTTCGCCATCACTTTGATGAAGAAGGGCAAAGCCTACGTCGATAGCCTCACAGCCGATCAAATACGTGAGTATCGCGGTACGCTCACCGAACCAGGTCGCATCAGTCCATACAGAACACGATCCGTTGAAGAAAACCTCGACTTATTCCAACGGATGCGAGCGGGAGAGTTTCCTGACGGCGCCCATGTCTTGCGAGCGAAGATCGATATGACATCTCCCAATATCAATCTCCGCGATCCTGTGCTCTATCGGATCCGGCATGCCGCCCACAATCGGACGGGCGTCACATGGTGCATCTATCCCGCATATGACTACGCCCACCCGTTGTCGGACGCCATCGAAGGGATCACACATTCAATCTGTACATTGGAATTTGAGGATCACCGCCCGTTGTACGATTGGGTTGTGCTGGAAACAGACGCCCCTCACCGTCCACAACAGATCGAGTTTGCCCGCCTCAACCTCACCTTCGCGGTATTGAGTAAGCGCAAGCTGCTCGAACTAGTCAGAAAAAAGTTGGTAGCCGGCTGGGATGATCCACGTCTCACAACGATCAAAGGGCTTCGTCGTCGAGGCGTGACACCGGAAGCGATCCGCGCCTTCTGCAAACACATCGGAGTCGCCAAACGTGACGCGATCGTCGAAATGCAACTGCTGGAGCACTTCCTCCGTGAGGACTTGAATAAGCGATCACCGCGCGTCATGGCGGTCCTCAAGCCACTGAAAGTTGTTATCGATAATTATCCAGAGGGCACGGTTGAGGAGCTGGATGCCGTGAACAATCCAGAAGACCAATCCGCAGGAACCAGAAAAGTCCCCTTTTCCAGAACCCTCTACATCGAGCAGGACGATTTCCGGGAGGATCCTCCCAAGCAGTTTTTCCGCCTCGCTCCAGGCCGGGAAGTCCGGCTGCGCTATGCCTACATCATCAAATGTGTGAGCACGACGAAGGATCCGCAGACGGGCGAGATCACCGAACTGCATTGCACGTATGATCCGGAAACCAAGAGCGGATCATCGCAAGAGCAACGAAAAGTGAAGGCCACGATTCATTGGGTCGCTGCGTCTCACGCCGCCGATGCAGAAGTGCGTCTCTATAATCCGCTCCTCATCACCGACCCAGCTAAAATTCCCGCCAATTACGACTGGACCCTGTACCTTAACCCTCAATCCCTCGAACGTCTCAACGGCTGCTTGGTCGAACCAGGTCTCCGTGCGGCTCAGGCCGGATCCCGCTTCCAATTCGAGCGGCAAGGCTACTTTTGTGTCGACTCTGATTCCTCGGCACGCGTACTCGTCTTCAACCGGACCGTGTCCCTCAAAGACGCCTGGGCCAAGATTGAAAAAGCCCAGCAGGCCTGCTAGGACATTTTTTATCACTCTCTTAATCTCCTTTCTTCCTTCTTTCTGAGAGGTTCTGCTCCTCTTTACATCCTGTGCATCCCAACTAGGCTTAAGGGGTGCAACTGACAGCTCCTACGAAAGCATCCTTTCAACAGTACCTCTTGCGACGACTCGTTCAGGTGCTCGTGCTGGTCTGCACCATTGCTGTCGCTTGGGTTTCCGCTCCACTAGGTGCAACAAAACCCTCGACAACTCACGCCGAATCAACGGCGACCGAAGCCGTCAAGAGTACGGTCGCCGAACTGATCCAGGTATTGGATGATCCGCGTCTGAAAGAACCCGAACGAGCCGAACAGCGACGTGACGAAATCGAGCGCATCGTCAGGCACCGTGTCAGCTACGAAGAGATGGCAAAACGCGCCTTAGGCACCCGTTGGTTTGAGATCAATGAGCACGATCGGCAGGAGTTTGTCGGACTATTCGTTCAACTGGTGTGGGACGCCTTCGCCAGCAGAATCAACGAGCATGCGGGCGAACAGATCGTCTACCTGGGTGAGCAGCGGAAAGACCATTTCACCGAGGTCAGTGCCCAGGTCAAAGGCCAAAAAGTGGACACACGGATTGATTTTCGCTTAATGCAGGTCTCAGGGGACTGGTTGGTCTACGATGTCGTCATTGACGGCGCCAGCATCGTGAGCAACTACCGCGCGCAATTCACCACCATCATTCGCGATGTGACCTACGTGGGCCTTGTGAAGAAAATTAGGCAGAACGCCGCCGCCGTCAAAGTCATCGAGAAGACGACCCCCCGTTAGTGCATTCCGCAGGCAGCCCTGATCGAATGTCGGGAACATCACGGAAATCCTGTTGAGCTACGGGTCTTCCTTTCGACAATCGGAAACACCGATATTTGCGAAGGCACAATGTTCGACATTTCCGCCTGAGGCTGCGCTGTGACGAGTTCTGTCCCGGTCAATCTCGGCACCGGAGTGAAGCTCTTGATCCGGGCGACTGACTTGGGCTCACCGATCACTGTCCATTCCACCGCCATCCGATGGGCAAATCATGGCGAGTTCAGGGTAGAATTCCTGAACCTTACCGCCCTTAACAGAAACCGATTGAACCGGTTCCTCCACGTCGCCACACCACGATCCTCTCCTCAGAACTAATCAGCCCTTATCACGGAACCGGCTTTCCTTCCCTCCCCCAACGGTACTACACTGGGGCGCATGACCTGCCCCATCAGTCGCCAGCCGACATCGTGGGAGAAGAATCCGTGTTGCCCGTTCTGCTCCGAAAGGTGCCAGCTCACGGATTTAGGAACGTGGGCAGCGGAACAATATCGAACCGCAGGCCCTCCCCGCGCCATGCACTGTGTTCCGAAATACCCCAAGTCCCCCAGCCAATTCTTTGAGGAGCTGTTCATGGTGTCCCAATTGATTCGCGTGGGTATCAATACTTCCGTGCGAAAGGTTGATGACGGCAACGGGAACCTTGGCCAGCAGGAGCTGATTTGCTATTTCAAGTTGCTGGCCAATCGGCGATGTCGGGAACGTTTCCTGAACCGGAGAAGCATGTTGCAGGCGTTCCGCGAAATCACCCTTAGCGTGGGAGAGTTCCCGCTGCACTTCGAGATTATGAGCTAGCGCCCTGTTCGGACTGGTCTGCTCAACCGCGCGAACACGACTGGCCTGCTGAAAAAACTGATGAGGATCTTCGAGCGCAATAGCCCGAACCATGTTCCCACTCAGCAGCCCCGCATCGCGGCGACCGAGAAACACGTCATCTGCCATGAACTCCGATGGGAGAGGATAATTTTCAAAGAACGGGCGAACCAGCTTTTATCCAACACATGTTCACTATCCGATGAGAACCCCACACTTCGATCCACCGAAATGCGACCGATGAGGCTTACCATATCCGCTTCCTCGTATCCATGTGAATTCCTGCCCCTGCCGCATCGGCATCAACGGTCCAAGCACATAGTGCAGTCTGATTTTCGGGCTGAGCTGTAACACCCGCTTGCGTGGAATCGCCAGGTGCGGTCGGGCCTGGTAGTACCGCTCATCCGAATAGGGAATCAGCGTATTCAATCTCTCATTACCCTGTTGAATCAGATCTCAGTTCGATGTCCTCCGAAGCCGGTCTGGGCTAACGGATGTCGAGCGTCCTGGAACGTCATCCCCATGAAGAATTCTTTCAGCGGTTGTTGCCGGTTAGGTCCTCAACTTGAGTACATGCGCAAGACAACAGGTAGGACAGGATGTCGTTGATAGCGCCGCTCTCAGTTTCATGGTTGGCAAGCCCTGTTGATCTTGTTAAGGTTAGAGCCTGCTGCTAATTCGCGATCTGGAGATTACCTATGCTACCCACAAAAGGCTATGCCGCGTTAACTTCGAAAGCCACCCTGCAACCCTTTTCTTTCGAACGACGAGCCGTGGGTGCGCATGATGTTCTTATCAAGATTACCCATTGCGGCATTTGCCACTCGGATATCCATCAGGCTCGCGACGAATGGGGCGGGTCGCTCTTCCCCATGGTCCCAGGCCATGAAATCGTTGGCACGATCGCGCAGGTGGGGAATACGGTGAGGAGATTTCGTGTCGGTGAAACGGCTGGCATCGGCTGCATTGTGGATTCTTGTCGAACCTGCGCTGCCTGTCGAGAAGGGCTCGAGCAATACTGCGAAACCGGCATGCTCGTCACCTATAGTGGAAAAGATAAGAACGGCCAGGTGACACAGGGCGGGTACTCAACCCAGATCGTCGTCGATGAGAGCTTCGTACTCCGGATTCCCAAGTCTCTCTCTCCGGCTGGCGCAGCTCCGTTACTCTGCGCAGGCATCACCACCTATTCCCCCCTTCGCCATTGGGGCATAGGGAAGTACCACAAACTCGCAGTAGTGGGGCTCGGCGGGCTCGGTCATATGGCCGTGAAGATCGCAAGAGCCATGAGCATAGAGGTGGCCGTATTGAGCACGTCGGAGTGTAAACGGAAGGATGCGGAACGGTTGGGAGCCAGAGACTTCACCCTCACTTCACAGTCCGACACGTTCACGCAGCTGCAGCGGCATTTCGATTTCATCCTCGATACCGTCTCGGCTCCGCACAATTACAACGCCTATGTGAATCTATTGAAAACCGATGGCACGATGATCCTAGTCGGCGCACCTGGCAAACCAATGCCGCTCGAACCATTTCCACTCATCATGCACCGGCGCCGAATCGCTGGCTCCGTCATCGGCGGCATTCGCGAAACGCAGGAGATGCTCGATTTCTGCGCCGAGCACCAGATCGAGTCCGATATCGAAGTGATCCCGATCCAACAGGTGAACGAGGCGTATGAACGAGTCCTTAGAGGCGACGTCAGATTTCGATTTGTGATCGACCTAGCGTCGTTAAAGTAATCAGCATCAGAAAACGAACGGGTACTCGGCGGTGTCCTCAAGCAGACCCCCCACCTTCCGACATAGCCCCTTTTGGTGCTTAGGGGTGCTCATCAGATAGGGGTCCCAGCCCATGGTGGCGGTAGTGTGTGCCCAGCGGTTCTGTAAACTTTCTCATCCAGAAATACACGCATTTCCTCCTCTTCCGCTTGCACCCTCGTTCACATGCCCTTACAATTTAACTCCCTGCGAGGCTTCCATGCCTTTCACGATTCGCCCCTACCGCCCACTTCCCCGTGCCATGCGCTGTTTCATACAACGCTGGCCCGATCCAAGGCACCGTGTGGAACTCCTCTGCTCCGGTTGGCGACTTTCCAGTGACTTGCCTATGCGACCACGGAAAACGCTTTCACTCACTGTCACGCTCCCGAACGAGCAAAGGATCGAAGTCCCCGAAGCCGTGATGCGGTGGTCACGAGGTCAGGAGTTTGGGATCGAGACGGTTGAGACTCCGAAACATACACAGGCTCGATTGATTCATTACGTGCAGCGATTTGGTGAAAAATTCGGTCGAGGTTCTACATGAGTGAACGGGCATGAAGCTTTTGAAGGGATGGTGGAGGTGGTTTTGGCAGCTAAGTCAGCTCAACAAGATTATCATTATTGGATTGTTAGCCGCTTTGGTGGGGTTTCTCGTTCCTCCGGTTGTGTCCTGGTTTAAACCAAATCCTGTCAAGGTAGGCGTAGCCTTCTACACGTACGAGCGTGCCTACCTACTGGAGGGGACAACCAAGACATATTTTTATGAAAAGCGGAACCTTGTTTCTGATTGCAGTCTCCGGCAAATCCAACAGACATTGCCGAAAGGCCGCGCCAAGACTCCTGATCCGCAGTCCTGGATATTGAGCAAGTTTCTCCTTGAAAACGTGTCTGACCAGAGCATCACGAATTTCCGTGTGGGCATCAGGTCTCCTGTCCTGCATCCCACCACAACACTGTTTGCTACACCGAATGTGGAAGCCACAGGGAAGTTGGAAACGACTTCTAATGATGCCCTGCACACGTATGTGATTTCTATTACGGCCATCGCACCTATGGCCTCAGCGGTTCTCAGCTTGAAGACTCCACTCGACGAGAAATTGCGGCAGTTTTTATATGTGGATCATGGTCGTGTTACTGTCCAGGTGTCTTTTTTGTCAGCGGACCAGTTCGGGACGTATCCACCAATAGTATCTCGCATTAACGCCATGAAGATTTTGAACCGGGAGAGTGTACTGCGAACCGGTGACGAAACGTTCGCGGATGAAAAGATTGAGTTTACGATGCTACGCTCCGACGAGCCCGATCTTAAGGATGAAGAAGTGTCATATAGCCTTCTCCCGACGGCGCGCGTATGCTCGGAAGAAATGGCAGGCATCTGGTAGGCTTCGGCGAGGACGGCGTACTATTTTTGACTGTGGGTTTCGAATCGACGAATGTAGCCGATACGCCGCCACAGATGCTGGAAAGGCAAAGAACGTGTGAGCGATAACTGCCTCAAACATGAGAGCATGTCCTTCGAAGAAGCGATCATCTCCAACATGTGGGAGATGGCTGAGGCACATTGGCTGGCGAGGGAGAGAAGCCGACAAAGAAATGAGTGCCCATGCCTTACCGAGGGACTCGAATGAAGCGACTGCTCCTCATTACACTCCTGGTGCTGAGTCGTGAGCCCGTGTATGCAGAATGGGTGGCGGTTGAGAAAAATTATCTATCATCAGGAAAACAGACTGTGTACGTCGATCCAGACAACATTCGCAGAGAAAGGAATCTGGTGACGCTGTGGCAATTAATTGACTTTAAGTGGATGCAAGGAAATGTGGGAATGGGACGCCTCGGATTTGGACCCCACCGATTTTTATCTACGAAGACCCACAAGCAATTCGACTGTGCGGGAAAGCGCCTTCAGTTGCTTACGTTCACGGAGTTCTCACGTCATATGGGAACCGGTAGATGGAATGATGGCTACGTAGACCAAGGCAACTGGCTACCGGTTGAACCAGAGAGTATGAATCAAGCTCTGTGGGAAGTTGCCTGCAGCAAGCAGTGATCGCGCAGTCTACCCTACACGGTCAAGATGAGGCAAATACCCGCCCTGGCTGGAGTTGATGAGGCTACAGTGGAGAAGATCATCAAGAGGCATCCGTGCCAGCGGAAAGATGAGCTGGTGCAGAAAAATATTTTCCCACGGGCTGCGTATGACAAAATCAAGAATAAGGTGATTTGAGGAAGTGGCTGGGGGACTAGAACTCGAACCTAGGTAGCCAGCTCCAGAGTCGCAACTCAGGGAAGTGTGAAGGATGATGATGAAGTGTGATGAAGTGGGAGAATCTCTTGGCCCTAGCACGGGTTAGGCGTCTTGGCATGGTGATGGAGTGTGATTAAGTCAGATTCAGAATCGTGACCAAAACCGTGACCGAACCGTGACCAGAACCGTGACCGGATTTCAGGCCACCCCTCGACCGGTAGGTAGGGGGTCTTCGTCAAAACCGCTGCCGGATGCCATTACTCGCAGTGGAGAGGTCGAGTAAAAAGACCAGTTCCTGCATGGGGTGTGCGTGAGTAGGCACAGGATGAGGATCACCGACAGGGACACCTAATTCTTAATAGAGGTCGATAAAGGCGTTTGCCAATCCAAAACATTTGTGACCTGATTTATATATTCAAAAGAAGATTCATCAAACTAACTCGCCTTCTGGTAAAATGGTGCTCGTAATTGTTTAATAAATCCTCCCTCATATCCGCTCTCTGGAATCCCAAGGTCACCGACAGATTTGTTTTTAGGTGAATACCATGTGCCGAATACAATATCCCATACTATTAGATTGTTACCGTAATTATTATTTGCTTCCCCAATGTTCTTAGAATGATGCCATCGGTGGAGTTCAGGGCCACTGATAATGTAGTTAAGAAATCCCAGTCTTACATCTACGTTACTGTGTTGGAAAAATCCGGTAACGGCATAGAAAACAAAATATGCTCCCAAGACATTTTCGCCAACTCCACGAATCATAAATGGCAGCGTGTCCAAAAGAAATTGAAGGGACTTTTCCAGGGGGTGAAATCTACCGACGTTTAGCCAGTACAGTTTATAAGGTGCATGGTGAACTGCATGAAGTCTCCACAGGGGTGTCCAAGTATGGGCAGCTCTATGTAAGCCAATAGCGCAATAGCTCTGCGCCAACAAGCATGTAGATAGTTTGCAACCAAACCGGAAAGTGGCGTGGCCAAAGGTTAATACTCAATTCTGCACTGTGGATGAGGCTTAAGAACCCGAGGCTAAGAAGGTATGGCAATAGTATTTGAACAAAAACCATGAAAAGAGAATCAGAAACAACATCACTCTTTTTCGGGTGCCATTTTTGGCGGAAGAACAAGCGAAACTCAAATGCCGCTACCAAAATTGCGACGATTATCCCAATTGAATAGGAAATTAGATTTGGAGAAAGTTGCTCCTCTTGGAAAAACCACAAGAGACAATAAGCAAGAGACATGGTTAGTGGATAAATGATGTATTGCATATTTCATAATCTCCATTTGATTCAGATACCTTGTAGGCCATCGTCATGGTCCATCATGCTGAATTGGCCTGTTCCGGTAGCAGCGTGGTAGCAAGATGGTGTCACCCATACGTGTAGGCAACTAGGATCCGAGGTTCAATATGGTCCGGTGTACTAGTCACGGTGAGGGGCCTCGGGCCTCTTTGCTCTCGATTGCGTTTTCTGGGTCAGACCGTTTCGCCGAGAAGTGTCTTACGCGCGAGTGAGACTGTGAGAATGCCGAACTCGTCAGTTTCCATGTCAACCTTTTTGAAGCCAACCCTCCGCACCAGGTCATCCATCTCCTCCTGCGTTCGCCGTCGCATGATCAAGGGCTGGCCCTCTTGGTTGACCAACACTCTGGCGATGAGCTCGAGCTGGGGATGCCACGGCTGATTCGTGTAGATGAGGTAGCCCCTTTCTTCCAGAACCTCGTGCAAGCCTCGCAGAGATGTGAGAACGACCGCATTGTCGGAAAAGAGTTCGTACAGACCTGATACCACCGCGATCTGGGGACGAGGAGAGAGTGTCGCCAAGGATCCGCGATTAAAGGCATCCCCTTGTTCAAAGGTTACGCCTTTGAGATTCATCTCAGACGCCAGTCGCCGGCCGATCTCCAGTTCCCTTGTGGACCGGTCACGGAGAATTGCAGTCACTGGGATCTGCGGCATTCGTCTCAGCGTCTCCAGCAAGTATCGGCCAGGACCCGAGGCAATATCGGTGATCCGCACCTGCTGATGGGTCGCATGAACCGCCCGAATGGTCCGATCCAGAACCTTCTCTAGATTCTGCTTTCGCCAACGAATCGCCTTCCAGCCGCTACCGTCCAAATACATCCGATCGAACCAGGTTCCTAACGGTGTTTGGCCCCGTGCCTTGTTGGTATACACGTAATTGAGTGATTCGCCTGAATTAAAGCCTGTTTGCTGCCCAATCCGAATCCCATCGCTTAGCAACCCCACAGTTTTCATGACGACCTTGAGGATCCCGAACTTCAACCGACTGAGTGACAGCGCAGGCAAAGGTTGTGACAGATTGTTGTACTCAGCTCTGGTGGGGGACCACCGATCGGAGTTGATAAGGGTTGGACGTTGTAGAGGCTTAGCGAACAACGTGCTGATGAACGCCCGGGCCTTCGCCAGAGGGAGGCGTCGGTCCTTTTCATGGAAGATGTCGTGGAAAAATCCAGGGTACACGTGCATTTACTTCACGCTGGACCCCAAGCGGTCAAAAAAGGCCTTCTGGGCGGCGAGGCTGACGACCCAGTCCGAACCTGCGGACAGGACTAGGGTCGGCACTCTGATGGCTTGGGCATCCGCTATTAGCCGGGATGAAGCATCATAGAGTCCCAACAGAATGTTCACAGCAATCGCGCGGGTGATCAGGGGATCATTCCGGTAACGGCGCGCCTGTTCCTCGTCATGCGTCAGCATCTTGGTTTTCACATAACTCTGGACAAAGGCGACCGGCTCCCAGCGTTGCCAGATCCGAAGGAGCGGGATTGCGAAGGGGACATAGAGCCTCACCCGCAGGGCTGGGACGCCAAGCACCAGCCCTCGCACTCGAGGAGCGTAGTCATGCACCCAGGCACTGACAAGGACACTGCCAACGCTTTGGGCCATCACGACGATGTTCTCCATGGGAATGCCATAGTGCGTGGCAATGAACTTTATAAACGTGTCCACATCCTTGACCAGACAGCGGAAGCTCTCCGCGTACCCGCGTTTGCCAGGAGAGCGGCCGTGGCCTCGTGCGTCCCAAGCAAACAACCACGCGTCTTCGATGCCGAGCGCCTCGACGACATCCTGTAGCCGGCCAGAATGTTCATGACCTCGATGGAACAACACCACGGCCCGCTTGCACGAGCACGAGTGACCTGCCCCCTATAAACCAGGCCGGATGTAGCGTTAGGATTCCGGTCGACGGAAGGAGGGGGCATGGCACGCAAACGGTATCCGACCGAGGAGATCATCGGGCATCTGCGGACGATCGAAAGTGAGATGGGCAGAGGCCTTGGACTGGTGGAGGCTTGTCGCAAGTTGGGGATCACGGAACAGACCTACTATCGGTGGAAGAAAGAGTACGGTGGTTTGCGCGTGGATCAGGCCAAACGGTTAAAGGGCCTGGAACAAGAGAATGCCCGACTCAAGCGACTCGTGGCGGACCTCTTCCTGGACAACAGCATTTTGAAGGAGGTGGCAGCGGGAAACTTCTAAGCCCGGCCCGATGCCGAGAAACGGTCTGCCATGTGCCGGCCATGTTTTCGGTCTCTGAACGCCGGGCCTGTCGAGTCGTGGGGCAATGCCGGGGCACGCAACAGTATGTGCCCATCAAGGCGGACGACGAGGAGTCTCTGCGGACGCGGATCGTCGCGCTCACCCGTGAGTATGGGCGCTATGGATCTCGTCGGATCACCGCGCTGTTGCATCAAGAAGGCTGGCGGGTGAACCACAAACGCGTGGAGCGACTGGGGCGACAGGAGGGGCTCAAGGTGCCGCAGAAGCAGCCGAAGCGAGGGGCCGACTCTGGCTGACTAACGGTTCCTGCGTACGGCGGCGACCGGAATATCCGAACCATGTGTGGGCGTATGATTTTGTCATGGAACGCACTCGGGATGGGCGGCCCTTGAAAATGCTCACCGTGGTGGACGAATACACGCGGGAGTGTCTGGCCCTTGCGGTGCGCCGCCGTATGAGGGCAAGCGATGTCCAGGAGGTACTGGGGGAGCTGTTCCTGACGCATGGCTGTCCGACACACATTCGCTCGGACAATGGGCCGGAGTTTATCGCCACGGCTCTGCGGGCCTGGTATCGCTTGCTGACCGTCGTGCCCTTGTTCATCAAGCCGGGCAGTCCCTGGGAGAATGGCTATAGCGAGAGCTTCAATGGCAAGTTCCGGGACGAATTGCTAAACAGGGAACTCTTCTATACGCTGCGGGAAGCGCAGGTCATCATTGAACGCTGGCGGCAGACCTATAATCACGTCCGGCCCCACAGCGCCTTGGGCTATCGGCCACCGGCTCCTGAAGCATGCGTACTAACAGAACAGGTGGCCTAATCACTGGGGGCAGGTCAACCAAAATAGTTTGTTTCCTTATCTAGTAACCCCTACTAGGGCCGAAGAGGTTCCCTTTACATTCTCTAGCGATCATTCCTATAATCTACCATTGTTGTAATCTGTGGTTAGGCACGATTGAATTCCAGTATGCCTGAATCGACCGCTTCTCTAATGAGAACTGATTATCATGGCCAAAGCATTTGGGAAGCCACGAGTTCGGAAGTCTCTTGCGAACCTTGAGCCTCCTCCCCGCACGAAGCGACCAGAGTCGTTGACCGCGCGCGAGCAAGAGATTCTGGAATTGATTTGGGCCGGCTTTAAGAATAAGGAAATCGGCCAGCGCCTAAAGATCAGCGTGAAGACCGTCGAGGCCCATCGCGCCAATATGATGAAGAAGATGCGCGTGTCGAATACGGCTCAGCTCCTGAAGATAGCCATCCAGGGCGGCATCCTCAAGATTCGTTAGGGCCGGACTTCTGCCTGCCTGAGAGGTCTCGCTGGCGTACTGCCTCGAACAACAGCACCGCGGCAGAAGCCGACACATTCAGCGATTGGACGTGGCCCTTCATGGGAATGCGAATGCGTTCATCGCAATGTTGCAGCACCCCAGGCCGAATCCCCGTTCCCTCTCCCCCAAACACCAGCCCCACTGGTCCTCGCAGATCGACATCCGTAAAGAGCTTGCTCACCGAAGGGTCAACCCCATAGACCCATACTCCCGCTGCTTTCAATGACTCAATCAGCCGACTCGTATTCGTCACCCTAGCAACTGGAATATGGTCGATTGCGCCTGCAGAGACCTTCGCGACCACCGAGGTGAGCCCGACCGCTCTCCGTTCTGGAATAAAAACGCCGTGGACACCGGCTCCCTCCGCCGTCCGAAGCACCGCGCCGAGATTATGTGGATCTTCCACCCCCTCGAGGATAACCAGCAGCGGCGGCTCATTCCGTTCAGCCGCGCACGCGAGAATCGATTCTTCCGTCTGATAGGCTTTCGCTGCGGCAAAAGCCACGACGCCCTGGTGTCTGCCGGCGGGAACCAATCGGTCAAGCGAGGCTAAAGGTTGGACGTGGATCGGGACATGACGTGATCGGGCTAATTGCACCAGATCCGAGAATTGTTTGTCGGTCCTGAGAACGAGGAGACTTTGCAGCGGCCTGGTTCCCGCCTTCAGTGCCTCGCGCACCGCATGGAGCCCATAAAGGATCTCCTGTGCGTTATCGCTTCCACCGGCTGGTGCCATCAGGCTTGTCCTCGATGATTATACCGTGGGATGCGAGCGATTTCCTTATTTCATCTGCTCGCTTGAAATCTTTCCGAGTGCGCGCTTCATTCCTCTCCTGGAGCAGACGCTCAACATCGGTATCCATCATCTCGGACGAGACTGTAGCCGTTGCTTCAATGTTGCCGGATGAGAGGGTGCGGGCAAATTGCCACTTGTCCAACTGAAACAGCCCCAAGTACTCTCCCAGCGACCGAAACTCCTTCCTGGCAGTCTTACGCGACTCGGTCGAAAGACCTTGATCCAGCATCTTGTTCACATCGCTCCGCAGTCCCTGTAAGGCCGCAATCGCCACCGGAGTATTAAAATCGTCATCCATGGCGTGGCGAAAGGCTGACCAAGATCGCTCGATCACCTGTGACAAATCCTTATCCGCTGTGGTCACCTTATCAATTTCACCTAGTCGCATGAACAAGTCGTAGAATCCATCCACCGCGTTCTTGGCTTCTTTCAAGCTTTGGTCGGAAAAATCCAGCGGACCTCGGTATTGCGTCGCCAGCAAAAAATATCGCAGTATCTCTCCCGTCTCCGCTTTGGGCCATTCCGACTTTTCAAAGATTTCTCGAATCGTTAAGAAGTTCCCCAACGATTTGGACATCTTCTCCTGGTTGATCTGCACAAATCCGTTATGAATCCAGTAGCGCGCGAATCCTTTTCCCGTTGCACCACAGGATTGCGCGATTTCGTTCTCATGGTGCGGGAAGATCAGGTCCATTCCTCCCCCATGGATATCGAAAGTCTCACCCAGATGGCAGATTGATATTGCAGAACATTCGATATGCCAGCCGGGCCGTCCCTGCCCCCATGGACTTGGCCATGCTGGCTCTCCAGGTTTGGCGCTTTTCCAGAGGGCAAAATCCATTGGGTGGCGTTTACGGTCATCTACATCCACGCGCGCGCCTGCCTGAAGATCATCCAATTGACGCTTGGAGAGCCGACCGTAATCAGGGAACTTGGCAACTTCAAAGTAGATATCTCCATCCACTTGGTAGGCCAGGCCTTTCGCGATCAAGGTTTCGGTCAGCAGAACGATGTCGCCCATATGCTCAGTCGCCTTCGGTTCGATGGATGCCTGCCGCACGCCCAGCCTTCCCATATCATCATAATAGGCTTGAATGAATTTGGCCGTAATCTCATCACAGCTCACGCCCTGCTCGTTTGCCCGTTTGATGATTTTGTCATCGATATCTGTGAAGTTCTTAACAAATTCGACGCGATAACCAGAATATTCAAGATGGCGGCGAATCACATCGAACACGAGCGCGCTCCTCGCATGGCCAATATGGCAATAGTCATACACCGTCAGGCCGCATACATACATTCGTACGGTCTTTGGCACGAGCGGTTCAAACAGTTCCTTCTTTCCGGTAAGCGTATTGTAGATCATGAGCATGAGATCGATCCTATGGGAGAGTGGTGCGGCGCTTCGGCCAATGCGACCAGACGAATAGTATTACGGTAGCTGCGAGTACAAGGCCTATCACAATATCAAACCGGTGAAAATATTCTCGAAGTTCTTCCCAGCGCTCGCCCATCTTCAGACCGATATAAGCAAGAAGATAGCACCAGGGCAACGCGCCGAGAAACGTGAAAAGCACGAAGCGCGGGAAATTCATCCGTGCAATCCCTGCCGGCAAGGAGATGAACGTGCGCACCACCGGAAGCATGCGGCTGAAGAACACCGCCGCTTCACCGTATTTCTGAAACCACCGATCGGCGATGTCAAGATCGTGATGCGACACCAGGAAGTATGGCCCGTACCGCTCAACGAAGGGACGACCACCCCAGATACCAGCATAGTAGGCCACGATAGAACCGATCACATTGCCCACTGCACCAGCCAAGGTTACTCCAAGTATCGTAAATTGTCCTGTTGTCACCAAGTAGCCGGAGAAAGGCATGATGATTTCGCTCGGGAGCGGAATGCAGGCACTCTCGATGGCCATGGTCAGAAGAATGCCGGTGTAGCCGAACTTCGAAATGCAAGTGATGACGAATCGGCTCAGTTCGCTGATGATGGTTTCGATCAGTTCTCTGATCACGAATTCAACTCCTGCGCCGGACTGACGATTGGCCCTGACGCGTCAAGTGAGTTGTGCCCCGCTGGATGATCTGCTCCCATTCACGGAACTGATCGAGCACGTCATGGTGAGTACTATCGAGATGGATCGGCGTGATGGAAACCACCCCCTCTTCAATCGCCTCATGATCTGCGTCCTTGCTGCGACTCCATGACACGCGCTTCCCCGCAATCCAGTAATACTTGCGCCCGTGGGGATCGCGTTTTTCGGTGATCGGATTATGGAAGCGCCGACGGCTGAGACAAGTAATCCGCGCGCCTTTGATGGCGCGCTGGGGTCGATCCGGAATGTTGACGTTCAAGAGCGTTTCATCGGGCAAGCCCTGGTCGAGCACGAGTCGGACGACACGCGCGGCATAGCTCGCTCCAACGCCAAAACGAAAGCTGTGTTGCCCTTCCTGGGAGATGGCTACGGAAGGTACTCCTAGGATTGTACCTTCCATCGCAGCCGAGACAGTCCCTGAATACATGACGTCATCGCCGAGATTGACGCCCTTATTGATCCCGGATACCACGATAGACGGAGGCTTCGGCATGATTTTGAGCAGTGCCAGGTTTACGCAATCGACCGGAGTTCCATTCACTGAAAATGTGCGCGGCGCAACACGATGGAGCCGCAAGGGTTTGTGCAGGGTTACCGCATGGGCCACGCCCGTTCGCTCACGATCCGGAGCGACGACCCAGACTTCACCGATCGCAGAGAGGGCCTTTGCCAGGGTCATAATCCCTGGTGATTGGATACCATCATCGTTGGTAACCAGAATGCGCATGACTCACTCACAATAAAAAAAGCTGCGCGAGGCAGCTCTCTTCCCATAGACGAAGTGTTAAGAACCGAGGGCTGTGCATCAGTTGCTTCTCAGCGCTCAATGCTCAGCACTGTTTTTTGGTCGGGGCGGCGGGATTTGAACCCACGACCACTCGCACCCCAAGCGAGTACGCTACCAGGCTGCGCCACGCCCCGACCCTATTTCCCCCAGCCAGATCGCTTATGCCGCGTGGCGGCGTTTGCGAGCGGGCCGTTCATGACTGGGGCTAGGCCGTTCTTCTTCCGCCTTGACCTCAATCACGGAAGACTTGCGTCTACCGGGTGCTTTCTGAGCAGGCTCATACGGTTTGTCCCAGAGCCGCAGGTGCTTCCGTGCCAAGTAGTCCATATGATCGCTTACGGTCCAGCGGTGAAGCCCTGAATCTGCTGCATCCTGCTGAATAGCATCCTTCACTTTTTGGTCCGTCCAGAATGTGACGCGAGCTCGCCCTGGGCGATGCCGGTCGTTTTGTTTCGCCATTTCCATCGTCACCTCCTTTCGACCTAACGCTACGTCCACATTGGGCAGCGTACTGCCACCGCATGACACTTGTCAAGTAACGCAATGCAACTTGACTAGCGATCATTAATCTCGCATAACTTGACATGTGGGGTTTTACGGTGTATTGTGGCAGCCACAATGTTTAAGATAGATTTAGAGCAATCTTCCCTTTTATATGAAGTTCGTGAGCGTAATCGCTATCCATTGCAACAGCTCAAGGTTGGGGAAGGGCTTGTCATCCCCAAAGAGCGGGCACCGCGCGGCACGATCAATGGACTGGCTCGGTGCTACGGAATTCGCATTGCAATGCGGTAACAAAAAGACGGGTCAGTGAATGTCGTGCGGGTGGCATGACGGCGGGACGCGAGGTGGATGCGTTGGTGGCGGATGGATGCGTTGGTGGCGGAGAAGGTGATGGGACGAGCGCTGTGTGATGCCTGGGTCCATGAAAATCTGGGATCGGCAGGTGGGCCAGTGAGTGATGGTGCGGGGAGGCTCCCGCCGTGGCGCGCGCGCCGATTTGTAAAGATGCGTGAAGGACGGGAAGACGCTTGACGAGATTATCGGTCCTGCGTGCACGCACGCCGAAGGTTCGTGTTATCCGCGTGAGGTTGATGGAGACAGGATGACTGGCCCCCCTCACTACTCCACCTCCATCGCCGATGCTTGGGAGGTGGTGGAGAAAATGAACGCGCGACGCTACACCTGGATGGCCACGCCCTACGGCACCGCAATCCGATGGGATTTTCTGGATAACGGACGGTCTGTTGGCGCCGCGCAGGATCAGAGCGTCCCGCTCGCGAACTGTTGGGCCGCGTTGAAGACAGTTGGAGTGGAGGTTCCGCATGACTCAATTGGAAGGCGATCCGGTGATCGAAGCGTGTCTCGAAGCGTATGTCCCCGTGATTGAGGCCAAGGCGGGAAGAAGAACGGCCTAGCCCCAGTCATGGAAGGTCCGGTCGTAAACGCCGCACATAGACATGGCTTGGGAAAGGAGGTGAGCGATGATGGGCAAGGATGTCCAGATTGGCGTGGGGATTCCGCTGGAACTCAAAGAACACTTGGTCCGGTGGGCCAAGCGCTCAGGCGTCAGCGTCTCGGAATAGATCCGGCAAGAGCTGATGCGCCCCCGGAATATGCAGGAGAGCCGTGTGATCCCGCCAATCCCTGGTTATGACGGACCCACCTCTCGACACAAGGCTCGTCGACGGCGAGCTCATTGAGGGGCTGGCACTCCTGCAAAAATTATAAAACCTCGTGAACAAAGTGCTCGACTGGCAGTCTTGGCGCGGTGGCGTAAGGCCAAAGAGGAAGGGGAGTCGCCCTCGACAACGCAGGGACTCTCTATCCCCTCTGGGGCAAGCTGCCTCATTGACAGGTGGTGGCGGACGCGGCAGTTTTTGCATTCAGCCACGCACGACGTCATGATCGCTCCACGGGGAGCCGCGGTGATGGCGGTCCAGCCGAGACGTGACCTCGATGAGCGGAAAAGCGAGCGCTGCCATGCTGAATAAGAAGCACCGTATCGCCATCGCCAAAAAGGCCGCAAACAAGCGGTCGGTGTTCTTTCGAGAGCGATCTAGCGCGAGCCTTTCCGCCTTTTGCGGCCCCTAGCTTTGCGGGTGGGTCTGTCATGACCGGGGATCTGAGGGAGGTAGGGCTTATGCTCCTCCCCCCGCAACACCTCCAGTTCGTACCGCATTCGTACCGCAAATTGCTGCGAAAACGTCCAGCCTGACTTCTGGGCGCAGGCCTGGACATCATCGCGCAACCACTTCGGCATGCGAACCCCAATCTAAATTTCCGACAGATTGCGCATCATCGATCACCCTCTTCCCCAGCCCAATCTGTGGGCAAGTGTATAGAGTGTATAGCATGAGTTGTACAGTGTCAAAAGTTGCTTGAAATAGTGTGGCATGAGGCTTGACAGGCAATTTACGCCTTCAGAGAATGGTTCCGAAGGGGTGCCGGGGAGGGGAGCAATTCCCTTTCCCGGCCAGGAAAACTATCCTTGTCGACGTGCGTGATGGCGGACGTGGTACGGCGTGGATGCAACCGAACAGCCGCAAGGCTGACATAGCGTCCCCGCTATTGGTTGTTTCGGGCCAATCAGCTTGTACCTGGTTGGCCCATTATTCTTATTAGGGAAGGTATTGGGGATGTAGGGCGTAATACAATATGGGCATGGTCACGTTCACCCTTCAATATTGGCGTGATGATGACTGGCTCGTGGGGCAACTAACTAATGGAAGTTCCGGGTGTCATGAGCCAGGGGGCTACGCTTGAAGAAAGAATTGGAGGAGAATATCCGCGATGCTTACGAATGAGTCATGCAGGAGCGGCGGGAACAATTTTCCAATCCAAGAGCGAGAGCAAAACCGATGCCGATACCAGCTTGAAGCGAAGAGAATTGGTAGTGATCGGTTATACTCAGCATTGACATGGGGTGGCAGGCTCGCTAAAATTGCAATGTCTGTTAGAAGGCAAACCATTGCTGTCCTCGCTGGGAGGTAAATGGTGGCGCGGGCGGGGGTCGAATCCGCAAGAGCATAGTTGGTTCGTGGCCGCCTATGCTCTACTGGCGATTACGGATCGCCTGCCTTGTCCATTAGGCTACCGCGCCTTTGTTCATCGTAGACGAAGGCCCTGCTACTCACTTTCCGGCGAGTTGGCAGGGTCTTCGTGCGTCAACCTACTTCCTCCTCCGTAGGATCGTCCACATTCAAAATGAGGTGCTCCCCCTGCGCCATTATCCTTGCACAAGGAATACGCGAGTGGTAGATTCCTCGCCCATAATTGGAATCTCAGCGGGGCCGTGCTTCCTCATGGGATGACGAGTGTTTTGAGGACGAACGTTTCATCCAGAATGGGGGGACTCATTGCGTCGCATAAGCATAAGAGGTGTACGATGAACGGTCAGCGCGAGCGGGAAGACTGTGGTGCCTCCGGTGCCGTACCCGTCTGGCGCTCCCGCACGTTACGCTATGCACTGTTGGCGTGGGCGGCCGCGAGCGTGCTGTGCGTTGGCGACGGGCGCACGGTGCAGGCGCAGTCGTTCGAACCGGCATCCGAGTGCCGCGTGAGCGGCACGACGGTGACCTGTACCGGCGACCTGTCGGATGGCGTGAAGGTCGATGGTGGAAACAGCACCTACACCACGCTCGTTATTGAAGGTCTGACCGGCGAGATCGCGCCAGCCGCAGTGCTATCTAATCATGGGATCAAGTTTCTCTCCCAAGGCGACATCGACCTCACCGTCGATACCGGCGACTTCGGCATCACCCGTTCGGATAGGTGCCTCGACTGCTCAGGGATCTCGGCAGGGTCCAGTGACGACGGCGCTGTGACGGTTAACGTGCGGGGCAATATCACCACCGCAGGCACCTCGAGCGAAGGGATCGATGTAAATTCCACGGGCGGCGTTGAGGATCACGGCGGCGCTGTGACGCTTACACTGGAGGGTGCTATCACGACCTCGGGCGATAACAGCGATGGGATCTTGGCACATTCCGAGATCGGCGATGTGACGATTACACTGGAGGGCACTATCACGACCTCGGGCGATAACAGCCGGGGGATCTCGGCAAGTTCCGATGAAGGCAGCAGCGCCATCACATTGAATGGCACGACCACCATCACCAGTGCCACTGCCGCAGGCATTGAATTTTCTAGGGGTACGGACAACAGGTTGACGATCGGCGCGGGAGCTGCGGTGATGATCTCCGGCGGCATCCCCACTGAAGCGGACGTGGAAACGGACGTGCACGGGAGCGACAACAACGAGAGGATCGACAATTACGGCACCTTGACGACCCCCGGTGCCATTGATCTGGGCGCAGGAACCGATGTCTTCAACAACTGGGCAGGCGCAACGTTCAATTCCGGTGACTCCGTGCAGCTCGGCAGCGGCAATGCCTTGACCAATTGGGGCGATTTGTCGCCGGGGGGCGCACGTGCCGTGCAGCGCACCGAGCTCACCGGCGAGTTCGTGAACAAGGCAGGGGGCACGTATACCGTCACGGTCGACCCGACTGGGCATGACGAGCTCTATGTTAGAGGCCCGGCTACCCTTGAGGGCGGCACGGTGAAAGTCATGGGTGCTTATGACGGCACCTATACGATCCTGACAGCCGCAGGCGCCTTGGATCTTACCGGCAGATTCGACGAGGCAATCGATACATTGTTCGTCGACAATACGTTAAGCTATAACTATGCCACAGACACTGTGCAGTTGTCTTCCAGAAGAAACTCCCGCCGCTATCGCGATGTGGCCGGATCCGCCAACCAGCGGGCGGGGGCCAGCGTCCTCGACGGCCTGCCGACCGGCAATGACATCGTGCAGGCCGTTCTTCAGCTGGAGACTCCGGCGCAAGCGCGGGCCGCCTATCAGGCGCTCTCGGGTGAGGTGCATGCGTCCCTCAAGGGGGCGCTGATGGACACGGGCCACCAGCAGGTGGCTGCCATCAGCCGTCATCTGACGGCGCGCCTCGGCCATCCCCACGCCCGGAGATCGACGGCGGCCGTCGGCAATCTGTCGTCGCTGGCCGATGCCCAGAGCGGCTTCTGGATGACCGGCTACGGTTCCTGGAGCGAGACCGACGCCACGGCCAACACGGCGCGGATGGACAGGGATCTGGGCGGCGCCATCTTCGGCATCGACCGCGGGCTGGGCAACCACTGGCGCTTCGGGGTCCTCGGCAGCTACGGCCACACGGGCGTGGCCCAGCGTGCCCGGTCATCCACCGGCTCAGTTGGGACATGGTCGGTCGGTTTTTATGGCGTGGCCGAAGCCGGCGCGTCGCGCCTCCACGTCGGCGCGCTGTATAGCTGGCATTCTATCGACACCAGGCGAACCGTTCGCTTCCCCGGCTTTTTCGAGCGCCCGTCGGCGCGCTACGAGGCCCAGAGCCGGCAGCTTTTTGCCGAAGCCGGACACCAGATACGGGTCCGTGACTTGTTGCTGGAGCCGTTTGCGGGTGTGTCCTATATCAGTCTTGCGACGGACCGCTTCAGCGAAATGGCCCACGTGGCGGCCCTGGCGGCATCGTCCGATACCAACAGCACGACGTTCACGACGCTCGGCGTGCGCACCGCACTGACGCTGCACGGCATGGTGCGCGCGCGCGGCATGGTGGGCTGGCGGCATGCCTTTGGCGAGACGGACCCGCCGTCGACCTTCACGCTGCCGGACAGTTCCGCCTTCACGATTCTGGGCGCGCCCATCGCGCGGGACGCCGCGGTGACCGAGTTCGGCATCGAGGCCAGTGTTTTGGACTTGGACAATGTCGTCCTTGGGGCGGCTTACCTCGGCCGGTATGGCGACGGCGTCACCGCTCATGGCTTCAATGCCGGTCTCAAGGTGACGATCTAGCCGCCTGTCGGACTGAAGATGATGCGAGGGGGCCTGGAGAGGCTCCTCCGTGTGGCAGTCATCGTGATGGTGACGGGTAGCGGCTTGGCCCGGGCCCTGCCTCCCGTCCATCCAGCCACACGCCCGCGGGCGACAGCGGCAGGGTGCTTCGCTGCCCGGATGACCTGCCCCCAGTGATTAGGCCACCTGTTCTGTTAGTACGCATGCTTCAGGAGCCGGTGGCCGATAGCCCAAGGCGCTGTGGGGCCGGACGTGATTATAGGTTCGCCGCCAGCGTTCAATGATGACCTGCGCTTCCCGCAGCGTATAGAAGAGTTCCCTGTTTAGCAATTCGTCCCGGAACTTGCCATTGAAGCTCTCGCTATAGCCATTCTCCCAGGGACTGCCCGGCTTGATGAACAAGGGCACGACGGTCAGCAAGCGATACCAGGCCCGCAGAGCCGTGGCGATAAACTCCGGCCCATTGTCCGAGCGAATGTGTGTCGGACAGCCATGCGTCAGGAACAGCTCCCCCAGTACCTCCTGGACATCGCTTGCCCTCATACGGCGGCGCACCGCAAGGGCCAGACACTCCCGCGTGTATTCGTCCACCACGGTGAGCATTTTCAAGGGCCGCCCATCCCGAGTGCATTCCATGACAAAATCATACGCCCACACATGGTTCGGATATTCCGGTCGCCGCCGTACGCAGGAACCGTTAGTCAGCCAGAGTCGGCCTCGCTTCGGCTGCTTCTGCGGCACCTTGAGCCCCTCCTGTCGCCCCCCAGCCGCTCCACGCGTTTGTGGTTCACCCGCCAGCCTTCTTGATGCAACAGCGCGGTGATCCGACGAGACCCATAGCGCCCATACTCACGGGTGAGCGCGACGATCCGCGTCCGCAGAGACTCCTCGTCGTCCGCCTTGATGGGCACATACTGTTGCGTGCCCCGGCATTGCCCCACGACTCGACAGACCCGGCGTTCAGAGACCGAAAACATGGCCGGCACATGGCAGACCGTTTCTCGGCATCGGGCCGGGCTTAGAAGTTTCCCGCTGCCACCTCCTTCAAAATGCTGTTGTCCAGGAAGAGGTCCGCCACGAGTCGCTTGAGTCGGGCATTCTCTTGTTCCAGGCCCTTTAACCGTTTGGCCTGATCCACGCGCAAACCACCGTACTCTTTCTTCCACCGATAGTAGGTCTGTTCCGTGATCCCCAACTTGCGACAAGCCTCCACCAGTCCAAGGCCTCTGCCCATCTCACTTTCGATCGTCCGCAGATGCCCGGTGATCTCCTCGGTCGGATACCGTTTGCGTGCCATGCCCCCCCCTTCCGTCGGTCGGAATCCTAACGCTACATCCGGCCTGGTTTATAGGGAGCAGGTCATGGGCATATCGTTCGGGTTTATGGAAGGCACACCCAAGCAAGTTAATAGAACTATGCGCTAATGAAATCGCAGGCGCAATGCGCGAAGAATATTTGAAGGAGCGGAACTCTAACAAAATAGCGTGCGCGTAGAGGATTCAGAATTTCTTGAATTCAAATAGCCCACTATCCGGAATCGGCCCAGCAACGGCGGTTTCGGTCGTGGCATGCGACAGGTGTTAGATCCTAGGACGGAGAAACACCAGCAGATCATGGCCCCGTCCCGTGAACTGTGCGGGCAGCCCCAGCAGTTTCCCTGCAATCTTGGCTGCGCGATAGAGTACAGGATGGCACTGGTTCTTCTCGTAGAAACGCACCCGTCGCGTCTCCAGGCGATCAACCACGAGTCAGCACTGCTGCGCCAAGACACGGATCGACACCAGCCCCAAAAAGCTGACGTGGCCACCCATCGCTGTGAGATGAAAGCCCTCCCACCGTTCCTTCATGAACTGGGCGGTCCAACTGGCTCCATTGGAGGTGTTGAGGAGGACGATGCCGTCCGGCTTCAGAATCCGGCGGCATTCCTGGAGGAGGGCAACCGGGTTCTCCAGATGCTCGATGAGTTCAAAGGCCGTAATGACGTCAAATGTCCGCTCCGGAAAATGCGCCTGTTGGAGTGAGCTGCAAAACACGGCGAAGCCCGCATCGCGGGCCGTCCGGGCTGCGATGGCGGCGAGCTCCACGCCGGCCACCGAAAACCCCAGCTGGGCGGCGATGGCGAGCAAGGCACCACTCGAACAGCCCACGTCAAGTAAGCGCAGAGCTGCTGGGCGGCGGCCCAGCAGCTGCCGGGCCTTCCGGAGCCGCCGCGTAATGACCTGGCTATAGCGCACGGCTGACCCAGGCTCCGGGTCTGTGCCGCCGCTCGTATCCCATCGCGCCATGGCGTGCGCATGCTGCTGGCGTGTGCAACTGCAGAGAAGATGGCCGCAGGTGGGGCAACGGAGTAAGGGCCCCTCGTCCAAGGTAATATCACTGATCTGTAAGTTGGGCTGACAGTCTAGCGGGCATGTCACAAACAGGTGGTCGTGAGTGGGGTGTGTCACCATGGAGTGTCGCGGACCTGCCGAAACAGTCGTAGGGCTCAAGACCCGAATCGGTGTAAAAGCAGAGCGTTCATTCGACAAACTTGCGCCGAGATTCCATCCGTCTGCCTGGGCCTGTAACGCTTTAGTCACTGTCTCGACATTGAGCCTAGCATAGATTGACGTCGGTTGAAGGGACGCATGATTCAAGACGTGCTGGATCGTCGGTAGATTCACCCCCTTCATCGCTAAGTGACTGGCACAGGTGCGTCGTAGATCATAGTTCCAGACATCAGGTAATCCCGCTTTCGCTCTGATCCGCATCCAATTTTTGCGCACGGTCGCGGCGGCAATCGGGGCGTCTGTCCGCATCCCAGGAAAGACCCACCCCATCCGTGAGGAGGCCAACCACAGCAATTCCAGGCCTTGTCGAGGGATCGGGACCACATGCGGCTGTCCTGTTTTACTCGTCGGTTTGCGCCAGAGGCCAGTAGAACAATCAAGATCCGCCCAGCGCATGTAGCGGAGTTCGCACGGCCGGCAACCAGTTAAGATTTGTAAGGTAAAAAACAGCCGGATCCGCAACGAACTGGCGTTCAGCGCGTGCCACAGCCGTCCTAATTGCTCCGTATCCAAATACCGACTCCGTGTGGGTCGTGGCCAGTGCCGCAGACGGTCCGCCGGATTGGGGCCGTCATACACGCCCAGCCGTTGCCCATAGCGAATCGCGGCCTGCAACACACTAAAGGCTTTATTGGCTCCGCCAGGAACCTGATGCAAACTCAAAAACCACTGTCCCACGTCCGCCCTGGTGAGCTGGGCGATCGGCAAATGCAGCCACTGCCGAAATAATGGCTGACGACGCGAGTTGCAATGGGATAACTGGGGCGTGACTGCAAAGAAAAGAGTGGAGATAGACTGAGAGAATCTGTCCTACGGTGTGGTGAGTCTCATAAGACGGCACACAGGCATGCAAGACACTTCTATCCACTTGAAATATACCAGCCCCTAAAGGGTGATGCCTGGAATGTCAAGTGCTTGGTATCATGAAGAAGAGCACGGGACAATAATGTCACTAGGCACTACTGCGGGGTTCAATCGGCTCTGAGCCACTCGCACCCCAAGCGAGTACGCTACCGGGCTGCGCTACGCCCCGACCCAAAAACTCCCCAGCCAGCCCCGTGTGACACCGCGCTAGCGACGTCTGCGAGTGGGCCCATCATGACTGGAGGTGTGAGGGAGATAAGGCTTATGCTCCCACCCACGTATTGTCTCCAATTCAAAGCGAAGCTGAGACGAAAAACTCCACCCCGACTTATCCGCACACCGCTGCACATCATCCCGTAATCGTCGCGGCATCCGCACGCCAATCTGGATTTCTGATACCTTGCTCATCATAGCTCACCTCCTTTCCTAGCCTTAATCTGGATTTCTCATACAGCGTATAACCTGTGTTCAAATAGTGTCAAGAGGTTCTAGAAATATTTCATCAATGTGCCTGACAGTCAATGTAAAGCCAGTGTATGACAATGGGGGCGCAATATAATTTGAACAATGCTGTACGGGCCGAGAACAAAGTTGTACAAGACAAGATGACTACAGGAACCGTCAAAAACACCTCCTAGAACGCTTAAGGTTGGCTTTGCAGCCACTTTCTCATGTGGGCGTAGCCCAGATCATGGACCAGTACCAGGCAGCGAATAAACTTTTTTGTTGCCAGTGTCATCCATTGCTTGATACCGCTATAAATATGCGTATAGAGTCACAACATGCCTGCAATCGTTCTTCCTACCTTAACCTGTCTCCGATGCGATGCTGTGATGTTGTGATGTGATGTTGATGTGATGTAGTGAGACCTGGCACCCGCGTCAGTCAAAACGACTAGGCACCTGTCCAAAGTGTCGGAGCCCGTAGTGTCGGAGCCCGTATTGGGATTCACCACGGCGAGAGAAACATGTATCGAACGATCTGCACGCAGCTGTGGACCGATAAGAAGGTTCAACAGTTAGGCGTGTCTGGAAAGCTCTTGTTCTGCTACCTGATCACCAACCCACATTCTCACTTGTCTGGGATCTACTATCTTCCTCAAGAACTCATTACGAAAGAGGCAGGATTAGCAGATTAGGGTATCGCATACCCTATTCGATACCCTATCGACGTTAGACTTAGCCTATGAAGATCCGGAGACAAGTACCGTCTTTGTTCGCAATATGTTCCGGTATCAGGGGAGGGGGGAGAAAAACGAGCGTGCTGCAGCGAAACATCTGACCTCTCTCCATCACACACACTCCTCTGATTGCCAAGTTTCTTGAAGAATACCCACAGGTTAGGCAATTCTGCTCCGATACCCTATCCGATACCCCATCAGACCCTTCCAAAAGATGTCCCTCTGTTCCTGATTCTGATTCTTCTCTTTCTTCTCCGGACCTTAAGAGCAGAACCCGGGCCAAATCAGGAAATGGCGCGCGCGCGTTTTTTGAGGAAGTGAACGTGACGGCAGAGCAGAAGGATTTAGCCCGGCAGTTAGGCCGATCGATCAAGACCGAGTTGGAGAAGTTTGGGACCTATTGCCGATCCCACCAGAAACGCTATCCCAACTTAACCACGACCTTTACCGTCTGGCTGAGTCATCCGGAGCGGTTCCGATGAGCCCCACGACCTTCGGGCCAGCCTTCAATGAGACCATCGACGGCACCCGGCTGACCCAGCAGCATGAACGGATCAAGGATCTGATGCTTGATGGCACATGGCGCACCCTCCGACTATCCCGAGGCCAGCATAAGCGCCCAGCTCCGACACTTACGAAAAGATCGCTTTGGCTCCTTATGTGATCGAAAAGGTGGAGACATGAGCGAGTGGTCGGCAGATTTGCGGGTCAGGGAGTTTCCGCGGGTCAGGGAGTTTCCATTGTGCCATACCTAAATCACGATATGGACTATTTCACCCACCTGAAAGTGGTCCGGCTCGCTGGACGCCTTGGGCCTCAATACGTGTGTATGCCTATTCGATTGTGGGGCTACGTGGTGAAGTACCACGCTGCTACAGGTGTGCTTGAAGCATACTCCAAGCAGGAGGTGGAGTCGGCACTCGGATGGACCGGGAAAGCTTGTGAATTAGTTGATGTGCTTGTGCGATTTTGCTTCTTAAAAAAGAAAGGGTCCGGCTACCAAATCCATAATTGGTTTGACCATGCTGGACACCTCAAAGCATTCAAAAGGCGAGCAATAACAGCCGCTAAGACACGTTGGAAACGCTATGCTACAAGCAATGCTAAAAAGAAGATTACGAATGCTCCTAAATCTTAACCAATCCTAACCTATCCTTACCTATCCTAACCTATCCTAACCTATCCTAACCTATCCTTACCTATCCTTACCTATCCTAACCTATCCTTACCTATCCTTACCTATAAAGAAGAAGATAGAAGGGCGAGCTGACCGGCTCGCAAGCCTCGACGCCTTTGTGGTGAGTCTTTGTGGTGAGTGATGAGTTTCGGAATTGGGCAAGGATGACGTTCAGTGTCGAGATCCCTGACGACGTAGTACGAGAATTCAAAGATTACTGGCGGACCAAAGCGAAACTCCGCATCGATTGGGAGGCCACGCTCAAGGGCCGGGTCCGGCAGCTTGTCGGGTGGAAGATCCTGGTTCCGAGTAAACCAGAACTGTCCACGGTTTGCAGAGGCTTCAACAAACCCTGCACGAAGATGGCTGAATTAGGATCGAGGTATTGTTCCGCGCATCGAGAAGCGCTCAAACGGTACCAAGAGCGGAAAAAGGCTCACGCGACACCATGAGCATGGGCGAAATTCAACCGCTAGCTGGTCAAATTTCAACGATCTCATTGCAAGGCATAGGGGGAAAAGGTCGGGTGGCAGCGAGATCGTGGCTCCTGGGGCACGAGATCGTGGCTCCTGGGGCAATTGTGAAGGTTTTGATTCAGCGTGAGTCATAAACGACACAAATGAGCGAGATCATCCATGGTGATGCCTTGACTATCCTACGCGAACGGTTTGGGGATAATTCTGTGCTTCTGTGCAGTGTGTGGTGACGAGCCCTCCGTATTGGGGGCTGCGGGATTATAAAATTGATGGGCAGCTTGGGCTTGAATCTACACCGGAAGAATATGTTTCCAAGATGGTCGAGGTTTTTCGAGAGATCCGCCGTGTACTCAGACTTCATGGCACGCTCTTGTTGAACATGGGTGATGCCTATTGTCACGGGACTGGTAAGGATCGCTTGCCGACAACGACGAAAGGGATCCGTGTACCTGCATCATGGTCGAACCGATCACAACCTCAACGCATTCGCCCAGTCAGTGGTCTCAAGCCGAAGGATCTTGTCGGCATCCCATGGCGCGTGGCCTTCGCGCTGCAAGCGGATGGGTGGTACTTGCGTTCAGACATCATTTGGTCGAAACCGAATCCAATGCCGGAGAGCGTGCAGGATCGGCCGACGCGGGCGCATGAGTATCTATTTCTTCTGACCAAGCATAACGGGAAACCGCTATGGTGGAAAGCTCGAGATACCGGAGAATTATCGCAAGCACCTGACTTCAAACAAAAGGTTCGCATTCTCGGTAAAAAGATTGTTCCTCGTTGGATGGGATTGGATTATTACTCCGATGCCGACGCGATCAAAGAGCCCGCGATCTATTTCGAGGAAGCGAAGTGGGATCCTGGGACCGATGGCTTAGGTGGAAGCGATCGAAAGACCGGTAAGAGTACCAGACGATTCAAGCAGCTTCCAGAATCTCAGGCCAATATCAGGACTCTGCGAGATCAGCAACGTACTCATTATGCTACGCCAACTGGATGGGATCTGAGCACAGGGGCAGGGGCACACGATAAAAAGCATGGACGATATGAGGGTGAGAAGTTTCAAGGGATGTCACGCAATAACAAAGGACTCGACAAACAACGCGGGCATTCTCGCCGCCATGCAGGGTTCAATGACCGATGGGACCAGATGGAGAAGCAGGAACAATGCTCTGGCATGCGCAACAAACGCTCGGTGTGGACCGTGTCGACGCAACCTATCCAGATGCCCACTTCGCCACGTTCCCTGAGAAGTTGATTGAGCCCTGTATTCTCGCCGGCTGTCCGCCTGGTGGTCGGGTGCTCGATCCATTCGTGGGCAGTGGGACTACGCTCGTCGTCGCCCAACAGCTCGGGTGCCATGGGATCGGCATTGACTTGAATCCTGAGTATCTCAAGCTCGCGGAGAAGCGCACGACGCAGCAAGGGTTACGGTTGTAACGAAACCACTAAGGAGGCTCTATGAAGTTCCTAATTCCACTCGGAATGGTCATTGTGTTTCTCATTGTTCTGGTCGCCGTCTATACCCCACTATTTGCTGATCGACAATCCCTCTTGCCGGCCAGCACAGAACTCACGCCGAATGCTGAGGGAATCATCGAACACCCGGTCTGGTGACTATCCAGCGACCGTGCCATTTGAGCAGGGCATGACGATTATGCCAGGGCAACAGGCAATGGTTGGGTTTGATGGCAGCGTAAGCTATGCGGAAGGAGGCGTAACAGACACCGTGCCAGATACCGTGGAGATCATCGAATCATTCTCGTTCCCTACGCCCGATTTCTCCACCTGGCGACCAGGCCACAAGTTTGTGCTTCGTGATGGGGAATGGACGTTGGTTGAGGGAGGGTGGCATGAAATACAACAACACCCAAATCCCCATGCTTTGCGGTACCGGATAACGCCGAGCGAGCAGCACGGGGCGGACAGGCCCTCGACTTCTACGGGAACCTGCCAGGGATGGAACGCGAGGACGCGCTCGTCGATCTCTTGTCGGACCTGCGGCACTACTGTGCCCAGCAGGAGGAGGATTTTGAGGGAGACAACGCGATAGCCGAAATCCATTTCAACGAAGAGTGTGATGAGGAAGGAGCCTAGCCGTGTGACAGTGCTAACGTGCAAGAGTACAAACGAACGTAGCCATGTACAAAGAGGGGAAGTATGGCCATTCCAACCGATCGCAAAGCCGTCTTGTTGCCGGTAAAGTTATCAGAACGCTGGGAGCAGTACAGCAAAGACAATCCAAAAATCAGGAAACTGGGGTTTTCCGCGTTTGTCTGTAACCTCCTGGACAAAGCACTCCCGAGACCACGCAAAGCCACCTAGAGCTCGCGTCGGGTCAGCATCAGACCTACTCATCTGTGGTTTTTAATCCCGCCGTGGATGACGCGAGAACATGCTGTTCCATGGCAGTGATTCGGTCTGCCAGAGCCTTATTGCACTCCTGTTCGACGGCATTAAAGCCGAGGATCAGCATGAGCAGGAACAGAAAGGCAACGACCGCCACGAAGCCGATTATGAAAGGACGTGTAATCATACCCAACTCCTTATTTAATAAACCATCCATCCGCTTGACTCTGCAACGTCTTCGCCACCGTGTCCACGTTCAGCCGCGCATAGGTCGCCGTGGGTTGTAGGGAACTATGATTGAGAACATGCTGAATCGTCGGGAGGTTGACTCCATTCATGGCCAAATGCGAGGCACAGGTCCGGCGAAGATCATAGTTCCAGACATCGGGCAGATTCGCTTTCGCTCGAATGCGCGCCCAGTTCTTCCGTACCGTCGAAGCGGCGATGGGGTTCTCTTGGTGAGACCCAGGAAAGACCAAGCCGATCCGTGGCGAGATCAGCCAGAGTAAATCAAACCCTTGCTGGGGGATCGGCACCAGATGGGGCTGTCCGGTTTTACTGGTGGGCTTGTGCCACAGGCCGGTGGTGCAATCGACATCGGCCCACTGCATCTGCCGCAGTTCACTCGACCGGCAGCCGGTCAAGAGTTGCAGCGTAAAGAACGTTCGCACGCGCCAGGAACTCGCGACGAGCACCTTCCACAGACGCGCCAATTCATCCGGACGTAAGTACCGACTACGTGTCGGTCTCGGCCAACGGCGGACGCTCTCGGCTGGATTGACACCTTCATACATCCCCATGCGCTGACTGTAGCGAATCGCAGTGCGCAACACGCTCAAGGCTTTGTTCGCCCCACCTGGGATCTGATGCAAACTCACAAACCATTGCCCAACGTCAGCCTTCGTCACCATGGCCATCGGGGCCATCGGCGTGGCCTGCCACTGCGAGAAATAACGACGGCTCACGCGGAAGACGATTGGATAACTCGGACGATCCTACAAGGAGAGAAGATAGTATGAAAGGATCTGTCCCACGGTAGGCTGGACTAGAACAGAAGGAGTGGACGCGCGAGACTTAATGTCATCTGCGTAGAACATGATAACACATGTCCCATTTTTTGGTTCGTCACTCATCGTTTTTCTACTCCTGTGATCGTGCCTTTGTTACGGGACGCATGAATGATCGACGTCCCCTTTTTCTTGCCATAGGTCTCAATCATGAACCGGAGATTCGACTGGCCTTTTTTCGTGAGAGGCACAGACCCTCCTTCGCCACTCGCCCCCGCGCCGCCTCCCCCCAAGCGAGTACGCTACCGGGCTGCGCTACGCCCCGACGTATTTCCAATTCCAGTGAGGTGCCTATTATCCCTTGGGAGTCCATGGATAGGCAACGGGGAAGGATCGACCATCTTCACCGTGAATGGAATGCTATTCGATGATTTTTAGGATGGCCTGAAGATCGCCCCGGAGTTTCTTGGCCATTTCTTTCGGACGCAACGACCGGGTGGCCGCTCGTCCACGCCTGACCCAATATCGCTTGACGCCTTCCAGCGTATGCCCTTCATCATAGAGCATGCGCTTGATCTCAAGTACGGTTTCGATATCTCGTTGTACGTAAAGGCGCTGGTTTCCACGGCTTTTCTTGGGCTTTAGAAAGCTGAACACTGATTCCCAAAAACGGAGCACGTAGGCGGGAAGCTTGGTTAGTTGACTCACTTCCCCGATTTTATAGAAAACCTTACTCCCCAGCCTGGGCTCAATTTCCATGACCAGCCCTCATGGAGCGGTCGATGATGTGGGTGAAGCAGTCTTATGTATTGACGTACTTCTTGAACACTTGGCTTGGCCGGAATGTAACGACTTGACGAGGAGTAATCCCAATTTCTTCTCCAGTCCGAGGATTCCGACCCTTACGAGCACCCTTGCTGCGGACGACAAAATTTCCAAACCCAGCGATCTTGACCGACTCCCCCTTCTGCAACACGGACTTCAGAAGATTGAGCACTAGCTCGACGATATCTGCCGCTTCATTTTTCGAAATGCCGACTTGAGTGAAAATTTCATTTGCTATATCAGCCTTTCTCATGCCACCCCCCTACGCAACCCACTTCAGACCAGCGTACTCATTCCTTGAACATCCTACCTTATGCGGAGAGTTTAGCTTAAGTTACGTGAGGTTATGAAGTCTGTCAAGAGTAAATTTGCTGACTATCCCGCTAGTAGACTATTCCTTTGCGAGAAGCTTGTACTCAATGCTATCGGCCAGGGCCTGCCAGGTCGCTTCCATGATATTTTCCGACACGCCGACGGTGCCCCACTTGTCCTTATGGTCTCCGGATTCGATCAGGACACGAACCTTGGACTCGGTCCCTTTATTCGCAGCCAGCACACGCACTTTATAGTCGAGAAGCTTGACTTCCATGAGCTGCGGATAGAATTTTTCCAATGACTTACGAAGAGCATGGTCAAGCGCATTGACCGGCCCTGCCCCCATCGCAGCCGTGTGTTCTACCACTTCTCCGACCTTGACCATCACGGTCGCTTCAGACAAGGGAGCCCCATTATCCTGCTTCATTTCGACGATAACCCGGAATCCTATCAGCTGGAACAAGGGTTTGTGACTCCCCATGGCCTTCCGCATGAGCAGCTCAAACGACCCCTCAGCCCCTTCGAACTGATAGCCCAGACTTTCTCGCTCTTTCAGCGTATCGACTAGCTCTTGAACCTTGGAGTGGTTCTTCGAAAGCTTGATGCCATAGGCTTCAATCTTATCCAGGAGGCCGCTTCGACCCGCGTAGTCAGAGACCAACACACGCTGCCGATTGCCGACCTGCACCGGATCGACATGTTCATAGGTGGCTGGATTTTTAAGCACGGCATGAATGTGGACACCGCCTTTGTGCGCAAACGCTGAATCACCGACATAGGGTTGATGCTTGTTGGGCATAAAGTTCGCGATTTCGGTCACGAAACCAGAAACAACTTTTAGATGGTTGAGGCGATCACTGAGGGCAGGCCGTTTCATTTTCAATTCCAGATTGGGGATGATAGAACAAAGATTTGCGTTCCCACACCGCTCCCCAATTCCATTGATCGTCCCTTGGACTTGCACGATGCCGGTCTCAATCGCGACGAGCGAGTTCGCCACGGCCATTTCGCAATCGTTATGGGCATGGATCCCCAAGGGCACCAGGCACTCGCGTTGGATCATCTTACAGATTTTCCTGATCTCCCACGGCATGGTTCCACCGTTAGTATCGCAGAGAATCACCCGTTCGGCCCCGGCTTCCACCGCTTTCCGGACCGTGTTGAGCGCATAGTCGGGATTGTTCTTGTAGCCGTCGAAAAAGTGCTCTGCGTCATAGAACACCCTGCGCCCTTTGCTGCGCAGATAAGCCACAGAATCCCCGATTAACTCAAGATTCTTGGCCAACGAGATACCAAGGGCATCAGTGACGTGCAAAGACCACGTCTTTCCGAAGAGCGTGATCGTCTTGGTGTCTGCCCCAAGCAACGCCTTGAGATTGGGATCTTTTCGTACAGAATTACTCGCCTTCCGTGTTGAACCGAAAGCAATCACGGTGGCATGCTTCAGCGGAATGGTCTTGATCATCCGGAAGAATTCGAGGTCCTTCGGATTCGCCCCGGGCCAGCCGCCTTCGATAAAATTGACTCCAAGTTCATCCAGCTTCTGGGCAACACGGACCTTGTCCTCCGCCGAGAAGCTGACATCTTCCGCCTGCGCGCCATCCCGCAGCGTCGTGTCATAGATCTCCAACGCTGCCGTCCGATCGGCAGGTAGTCTCAATTCAGGAAACGTGCGCCGCTCCTGAGAGGCGCGAGAGGGACCGGATAGTGAGGTTTTCCGAGCCATGGGAAGAGAGGGTATCAGGTGGACGACGGCTCTGTCGAGATTCGCCTAAGCAGTATGCTGAAAAAGTCCAACAACTTCGTTCTCGCATCGCTCAGAGGCTCACCGTACGCCCAGAGTACACTTCGCCTCTTTGCTCGCTGTGGCTTCGCTGAACAGACTTTTTGACTATCCTGCGGGAAAACTCGCAATCACAACTTGCCCTGGCAATCCGGTTACTGCGCCTAGTCGAGACCAAAGGCTGCGTGAAGCGATCGCATAGCTAGTTCAAGATATTTTTCGTCGATCACGCAGGAAATTTTAATCTCCGAGGTGCTGATCATCATGATGTTGATCCTCTCGCGTGAGAGGATCCCGAATGTTTTCGCCGCCACACCCGAATGGGAGCGCATCCCAACACCGATGAGCGAAACCTTCGCAATCGCTTCGGTGATCGACACCGATTTGGCCTCGATATTTTTCGCCACAGCTTGAATGATGGGAACGGCCTTCTCGAGGTCGGCGCGGGGCACAGTGAAAGAAAGATCCGTCATGTCCCCTTGACTCACGTTTTGAATGATCATGTCGACATTAATGTTGGCCTCCGCTACCGGACCAAAAATCCTCGCGGCGATCCCCGGTTTATCCGGCACCCCGACAATCGTGATCTTCGCTTGATTACGGTCTCCTGTGACTCCGGCCACCGCCGCTGCTTCCATGTCCGCATCTTCCTTCGTCACGAGAGTCCCCTTTCCTTCTTTGAAGCTCGAACTCACCTCCACCGGCACGTTGAACTTGGCCGCAAATTCCACCGACCTGGTTTGGAGGACTTTGGCCCCGAGACTGGCCATTTCGAGCATCTCTTCATAGGCGATCTTCTCGATCCGTCTCGCCGAGGGTACAATATTGGGATCTGCTGTATATACCCCATCTACATCAGTAAAGATAATACAGCGATCTGCCTTCAGCGCCGCCGCTAGCGCAACGGCGGAGAGGTCGGATCCCCCACGGCCAAGCGTTGTCACATCCGATTGTTCGTTGATCCCTTGGAAACCCGCCACGACCGGAAGGACGCCCTGTTCCAGCGCCTCGCGAATGCGATCCGCTGTGACGCGCGCGATGCGGGCTTTGGTATGGGCGCTATCTGTAAGGATGCCGACCTGTCGGCCCGTAAAGGACTGCGCATTGATCCCTCGCCCGCGCAACTCCATCGCCAGAAGGGCAATGATGACCCGTTCTCCGGTCGAGAGCAGCATATCCATTTCACGCTCATCCGGAGTGGACGTGGCCTCATACGCCAGCTTGATGAGCCGATCCGTCTCGCCGCTCATCGCCGAAAGCACCACCACGATCTGATACCCCTCGCGCTGAGTCTGGACCACCCGATCGGCAACGCAGTGGATCCGCTCGATCGTTCCGACCGAAGTTCCACCATATTTTTGGACGATCAATGCCACAGACTTCAGCTCTTTGCAAAAAACTTTCCCATGAACTTGGTTGCATCACGAATAGGCGTATTCGTGGCTTGGGTATAAGCATCCGCAAAGCGGCGACCGGCTATCCTTGAGCCTTTTCTACCTCCCTCCCCGAACGCATAGAGGGCATGACCCTGCGCCCCTTCACCGTGATCGCACACCACCAGGAAACGATAGGGCCCTTGTTTTACCAGACCCTCAACCAAGGGACCAACAAGGTCACGATCGAATTCCTCAATACCGTGAACCTTCATCTTGATATCGATGCCATGTGCAACTTCATCCGTCACCCCGATGTGGATATAGACAAAATCCTTCTTGGCCAATTCCTCCAACGCCACTGTCGCCTTAGTGCGAAGATCTCCGCCCGCAATCCGGTCAGGGTCCGTCGCATCGAGACCGGCACAAATTCCTAGGCCACGGTGTACATCACTCTTGGCCACGACTGCGCCCGTGATGCAGTACTTCTCCACCAAGCTCGGCCACCTAACGGCTCGCCCTTCGCCCCACAGCCAGACACAGTTCGCTGTCTTCTTGCCTGCAGCCACCCGTTCATCGTTGACGGGATGATCGCGCAGGATAAAATGCGAGGCATCCATGAGCTCCCGAAGAATATCAGCGCCATCACCCGTGGGTAGGGCATCGGCAATGGATCGACCGAGTATCGTCTGCGGATCCACGCAGACCGCACGTGATTTTCCGTTCACCCATACCATGAGATGGCGGTGATCCGCCCCAGGATAGAACTGGATGGTTTCGGAACCGAGCTGCTCATTGATCGCCTCGATTAATTCACGGGCCTCTTCGGTATCGATCAACCCCGCCGTTGCATCGTCCATGATCACATGGGGGCCTAGCTTCTTGATCTCACCGTCACCCTTCCCGCCTTCCCGCTTCAGGGTCACCATCGTACAGCGATACACCACATCCTGTTCCATGACAGACACACCCCAACTTGCCGCTTCGAGCGGTCCAGGGCCTTGATAGAATTTCTTCGGGTCATATCCGAGAATCGACGTGCCGCTCAACCCGCTTCCATGGCAAACTCCGTCGGCGTGAATTACTATCTGACCAAGCTCTCCACTTTGCGCCAGACGATCAAGATAGGGAGTCACGGAGGCTTGGAGCGGCGTGCGTCCACCCAGTTCGTGCTGGGGATGATCGACCATTCCACCAGCATGCAGGATCACATATTTTATGGGGTCCACACGCATCTCACACTTTCAATAGACGGGCAACATCCTCGCGTGTTGCCTTAACGGTCAGAGGTTGTTTCGAAATGCTGATCGCCGTGTCGGCATCTTTCAAACCGTGTCCCGTAAGCGTGCATACCACAGTTTCTCCTTCTCGCAGAACCCCTGCTCGGTGCAATTTGACCACCCCTGCAATCGATGCGGCCGACGCCGGTTCACAAAAGACGCCTTCGGTCGCCGCCACCGTCTCATAGGCCTGAAGAATCTCTGCATCCGTGACCATGTCGATTGCGCCGGAAGATTCCTCGACGGCTTTCAACGCCGTCGACCAGCTGGCCGGATTGCCAATTCGCATTGCCGTCGCAATCGTCTGCGGTTCGTCGACAACCCTCCCCAGAACGATCGGAGCCGCGCCGGCAGCCTGAAATCCCATCATGCGAGGAAGCTTCGTCGTCTGGTTCGCCGCGCGATACTCTCGATACCCTTTCCAGTAGGCAGTGATATTTCCGGCATTGCCGACCGGAAGCACATGGAGGCTCGGCGCGTCGCCGAGTTGATCGCACACCTCAAAGGCGGCGGTTTTCTGTCCCTCAATCCGAAAAGGATTCAAGGAGTTCACCAACTCAATGTGAAGCACGGTCGAGAGGTCCTTGACGAGCGTCAGGGCCTGGTCAAAGTTTCCTTCGATTTGAATCACCGTGGCTTGATGCATCATCGCTTGGGAGAGTTTTCCCATGGCAATCTTGCCAGCGGGAATAAGCACATAGACGGACAGTCCCGCGCGGGCCCCATAGGCGGCCGCAGAGGCAGAGGTGTTACCGGTCGACGCGCACATGACGGCGCGCGCGCCATTCTCCACCGCCTTCGAGATCGCCATCGTCATGCCGCGATCTTTGAACGAGCCGGTTGGATTCACCCCTTCGAACTTGAGATAGAGATCAACGCCAGGAGCAATCGCTTTGCCCAGCCGCACCGCACGAATGAAAGGTGTGTTGCCTTCCCCCAAGCTGATGACCGGAGTCTTCTCTGTCACAGGAAGGAACTTGCGGTATTCCTCAATGATGCCCCGCCAACGATTCATCCGATCACTCGTCCTTACCTTCGACCCGAATGAGCGTTGTGGGTTCGGAGACAAAAGCCTTACGGTTGATCTCACGGAGCGCCGCTTGCACATCGCGCTCCTTCGCCATATGCGTCTTGATAACCACCGGCACCGTTTGTCCTTCCCGACGACCCTGCTGCAACATTGACGAAATGCTGATCCCGCAGCGACCCAATTCACCGGCGATCTGCGCCAACACGCCAGGGCGATCCAAAACGGTGAATCGCAAATAGTAGCGTGAGCTGATTTCTTCCATCGGCTTCATCCGGAGCGGTCGCCGCTGATCCTGTTGGAACGACGTGGCAGGCACCCGCCCTACTGCGCCATTAAGTAGATTCCGTCCGATCGCGATGACGTCGCTCACGACGGCGCTCCCCGTCGGCATCGATCCAGCCCCTCGGCCATACAACACGACATCCCCAACCGCGTCGCCGACCAGTTGAATCGCGTTGTAGACGCTTTCTACCTGCGCGATGGGAGACATCGACGGCAGCATCGTGGGATGAACCCTGGCCTCAACCTGGCCCTCGACAAGCTTCGCAATGCCCAGAAGCTTGATCGTAAATCCAAACTCCTTCGCATAGACAATATCGATCGAGGTGATGTGCGTAATCCCTTCGGTGTAGATCTCTTTGAAATTTACGGGGGTGCCGTAGGCGAGACTGACGAGAATGGCGAGCTTGTGGGCCGAGTCGATTCCAGCCACATCGGCAGTCGGGTCCGCCTCGGCATAACCAGCTTGCTGCGCTTCCTTGAGTACCGCCTCGAAACTGTGGCCCTCGTGGGTCATCCTCGACAAAATATAGTTGGAGGTCCCGTTGATAATGCCATAGATGGACTGGATCGTATTGCCCGCTAGCCACTCCGTCAGTGCTCGAATAACAGGAATCCCGCCGCCTACGCTGGCCTCGAAACCCAAATCGACGCCCTTGCGTGCAGCAGCCTCGAAAATTTCTTCGCCGTGGAGTGCCAGAAGGGCTTTGTTCGCCGTGACCACATGCTTGCCGGCAGCAATCGCCTCCAAAATGACTCGCTTGGCTGTATCGCACCCGCCGATCAATTCGATCACGACATCGATGGCAGAGTCGTTGAGCACTTGCTTCGCGTCGGTCGTCAAGAGACCGGGAGGGATCAGAATACCGCGATCTCTCGAAATGTCGAGGTCCGCAATACGGACCAGCTCGACTGGCACACCTAGACGGCGACGAATGAGCGTAGTATTGTCGAGAAGGACCTTGGCAACGCCGGTGCCCACTGTGCCGAATCCGATGATTCCGACTCCGATGCGCGGCTTCATTCCTCAACTCCGTCGAGCTTGAGGGCCTTGCGAATCCCTCTCACGGCCTGACGTGTGCGATGCTCGTTTTCCACCAGCCCGAAGCGCACGTATTCATCGCCGCCTTCGCCAAATCCGATCCCAGGAGACACCGCAACCTTCGCTTCCTTGAGCAACAGTTTCGAAAACTCCAACGACCCCATCTGGCGATGGGGAAGTGGAATGCGCGCCCACACAAACATGGTCGCCAGCGGCTTCGTTACCTGCCATCTAATCCGGTTCAACCCGCCCACCAGGACATCGCGCCGTTTCTGATATCGCAAGACGGTTTCTTTGACACAGTCCTGCGGCCCGTTCAGCGCAATCACGCTTGCGATTTGAAGGGGTTGGAAAATGCCATAGTCGAGATAGCTTTTGATCTTCGCCAGCACTCCCACGACCTCGCGATTGCCCACGCAGAAGCCCACGCGCCAACCCGGCATGTTGTAGGCCTTTGAGAGGGTATAGAACTCCACCCCGATGTCCTTCGCCCCGGGGATCTGGAGAAAGCTGGGAGCTTTGTAGCCATCGAACACAAGTTCTGCATAGGCCAGATCGTGAATGACGATGACGTTGTACTCCTTGGCAAAATCCACGATCTTCTTGAAAAAATCGAGATTTACCACCGCTGTGGTCGGGTTGTGCGGAAAATTAATGACCAGAATCTTCGGCCGTGGAAATATCTGGTGATAAACGCGTGTCAGATCTTCAAAAAAATCGCTATCCTGGCGCAGCTCGATCCCGCGGACCTCGCCACCCGCAATAATAAAGCTGTACATATGGATTGGATAGGTCGGCGTCGGAGTCAGTACCACATCGCCCGGACCGATCAACGCCAAGGCCAGATGGGCCAGACCTTCCTTGGACCCAATGGTGACAATGGCTTCTATTTCGGGATCCAGATCGACATCATAATTTCGCTTGTACCACCCACAAATCGCATGCCGTAGTTTGGTGATCCCGCGCGATGCTGAGTAGCGATGATTCTTCCCCTTGCGAGCCGCCTCGATCATCTTCTCGACGATGTGGGGCGGTGTCGGTTTGTCGGGATTCCCCATGCCGAAATCGATAATGTCCTCGCCGTGTTGCCGGGCCTCAAGTTTGAGGGATTGCACTTGCGCGAAGACATACGGAGGAAGTCGCTTGATTCGATAAAACCCGTCGCCCAGCCCCATGAATTTCCTTTGTCTTTTTTGGTGATTCTCAACTTCTCCCCCTTGATCAAAGGGTCGGGGAGCTTGAGAACCTCTTATTTTAGTCGAGGGCTCTAGCCGAGTCAATTTGCTCGTGATTCTTCTATGGGGTTCCGAATCCTGTCCCCTGCACAATCCTCGTACCTGATTCGGGTCGACCCTGACGAGTCTGTTCTTGCCCCCCATCGCTCATTTCTGCTACTAATACTTCACGTTACCACCTCACGTCGTTATCCCACTCTTCCTGGTACACAACCAGACCGGATGGGGGATGCATGGCCCGGCTGGGCGTCAACATTGATCACGTTGCGACGTTGCGGCAAGTGCGAGGGGAAACCGACCCCGATCCGCTGGCCGCAGCTGTCCTCGTCGAGCTCGCCGGAGCCGACGGCCTCGTCGTCCACCTCCGAGAAGACCGTCGGCACATCCAAGACCGGGACCTTCAGTTATTACGCGAGATTATCAGCACGAAGCTCGATCTTGAGGTGGCAGCAGAGGACGCCCTAGCAAAGATCGCGCTCAACGTAAAACCAGACCTGGTGACCTTAGTCCCCGAGAAACGACAGGAACGGACAACCGAAGGGGGGTTGGATGTCGCGGGGCAGCGCGGTCGGATTCAGGGAATTATTACTCTTTTGCATGACGGCGGTATTCCCGTCAGCGTCTTTGTCGAACCCGAACTCAATCAGATCAAAGCCGCGCACAAAATTTCGGCTGATTTTGTGGAGCTACATACTGGCCGCTATGCGAACGCCACACGTTCAAAAGAAGCCGACGCGGAATTCGAAGCCATCAGTCAGGCTGCGAAGCTGGCCTACAAGCTGGGCATGGGGGTCAACGCCGGGCATGGATTGAATTATCGCAACGTGAATCGCCTAACTCACATTCCTGAAATCGTCGAATACAACATTGGGCACAGTATCATTGCGCGGGCCGTCCTCATTGGCCTCGAACAGGCAGTGAAAGAAATGAAGTCCTTACTGAGTTAACCTAGATGCCATCGACCTGCTGGCGTCTTCCAGATCATCATGCGCACGACGACCATGTCATGACGCGATCTGCCCTCTATCATAATAGCCAGGCGGTTCGAGCACACGCGCCTTACCTCATGCCTCATCCTCACCTCGCCATTCTCGGCATTGGCTCCCAATGACAAAGATCATTACCGGCAAGCAGATGCAGGAGCTCGATCGCCGAACGATCACCGAAGCGCGCATCCCAGGAACGACTCTGATGGAGCGCGCAGGCTCAGGCGTGGTGTCCTGTCTCGAACAGACACTTGGATCTACACGCGGGAAGATCGTCACCATCCTTTGTGGTAAAGGTAACAATGGCGGCGATGGGTTTGTCGTGGCCCGGCTCCTCCATCGTCGCCACGCGAAAGTCCGGGTCCTCGCCATGGCGCCTTTCTCTGGGTTGAGCCGCGATACCGCAACTATGTATCGGCAATTCGTTCGCGGTGCGGGCAAGTCGGCCGTGCGTCCGCATACCTCAAAAAGCCAGACCCAATCGCTCTTGCGCGACAGTGATATCCTCGTCGATGCTCTGTTCGGAACGGGCCTCTCTTCAGAAGTCACGGGACACTATGGCGAAACCATCGACAGCATCAATGAAGCAGGCCGTCCTGTAGTGGCCGTCGATCTCCCATCAGGTCTCCACGCCGACACCGGAGCCATACTCGGCCGAGCCGTGCGAGCCTCGCTCACCGTGACATTCGGCCTTCCTAAGTTCGGGTTGTACCAAAACCACGGGGTTGACCTCGCCGGGCTGGTGACCATCGTCGACATCGGCATTCCTCAAGCCTACATCGATGCCGTCCGGAGCCGGACAATCTTGATAACGAAGTCGTTCGTGCAAGCTGCCTTACCGGCGCGGCGACTGTCGAGTCACAAAGGCACGTTTGGCCATGCCGGGATCATCGCGGGCTCCGTCGGCAAGACCGGTGCGGCAGCCATGACCGCGAAAGCAGCTCTTCGGGTCGGCTCGGGCCTGGTCACCGTCGCCACCCCCTCTAGCGTCAACGACGTGTTGGAGGCGAAACTGTTGGAAGCCATGACCGTCCCGATGCCAGAAACGAAAGCGCGGACTTTTTCGCGAACCGCTTTCGATCGTCTCGCAGCTTTCATCGCCGCCAGAACTGCGATCGCGATCGGTCCTGGACTGTCGACACAGCCAGAAACGGTCGAACTGGTCCAAGCCTTAATCAAACAGCTCGATCGACCCGCCGTCCTTGACGCCGATGCGCTGAACGCGCTGGCCGGACACGCCTCGCTTCTGACGGCATGCAAGACGTCTCCAATCCTCACGCCCCATCCGGGCGAGATGGCTCGACTGGAAAGTGATATGACGCCCCAGAGCATCAATGCGGATCGAATCGGCACTGCCACTCGGTTCGCACGAGAACGCGAAGTATTCGTCGTCTTGAAAGGCGCCAGGACTGTCATTGCGCGACCGGTTGGAGTCGTGGCAATCTGCCCAACCGGCAACCCGGGGATGGCAACGGCGGGAACCGGCGATGTATTGACCGGCATGATCGTGGGACTCTTGGCCCAAGGCCTGACATCATGGGAAGCCGCCTGTGTTGCTACTTACCTGCATGGTTATGCTGGCGACCTGGCCGCGACCACGAACGGACAAGCAGGGCTGATTGCTGGAGACGTGATTGAGCAGATTCCGCATGCACTCAAGGCGATCCATGAGGCCTAGCCGAGCCAGATTCAATGGTTTGAGGGATGAGCAGGCATCGAAGCGAAAGATTGCTTCACTCGCCGGTTCGCTGGATCTTGTCCTCTCATCTCGTTCCAAGACAGAATCCCTCGGGCAGGCCATTGGCTGCGCGCTTAGAGGAGGGGACGTGCTCGCTTTGATCGGTGAACTGGGTGCAGGCAAGACCACCCTGGTCCGAGGGATTGCAGCCGGACTCGGAGCACCGCCAGCTTCGGTCAGCAGCCCCACCTTTGTGTTGGCCCATGAATACCGTGGGCGGCTTCCTCTGATTCACGTCGACTTCTATCGGCTGCACACCAACGCAGAAGCCGAGTCGATCGGGTTGCAGGACTACTTCACCGGCCAGACGATTACTGCCATTGAGTGGGCCGACCGGTTTCCCACATTACTCCCGGAGGACCGGCTGGAGGTGCGCTTGATACATCGAAGCCTGACTACGCGGAACGCGCAGCTGGCGGCACACGGACCGCAATCACTCGCGCTCCTGACTCGAATCAAACAGCCCCAGTGTCCAACTCGACAATCAACCTCCTCATCTCAGGCGAAACCCAGCAGTCGAAGAAAGGCCCTGAAGCAATGATTCGATTGATTCTCGTCGGTATTCTCTTGCTCCTAACACTGGCCTTCTTTCTGCAAAACCAGGACCAAGAAGTCACGCTCCGCTATTTCTTTGGATTGCTTGAGGCCTCGACGCCCATTTATAAACCCATCCTGGCAGCCTTCGCCGTCGGGCTGCTGGTCCTAGGCATTTTGCTGTTTCCCCTGTGGGTGCAGAGCCGCATTGAGCTGCGGCGGAAAACGAAAACGCTACAAGAAGCCGAGGTGGACCTTGAGCGGCTTCGTCAGTCGATCGAGAAGATTTCCGGCCGAACCCCCACACCCTCACCACTGGAACCATCACTGGACCTCGCCGATGAGTGACGAGGATATCACCCCGCTCATGAGCCAGTATCGGGACATCAAGCGGGGATATCCGCAGGCCATCCTGTTTTTTCGTGTCGGGGATTTTTATGAGATGTTCTACGAAGACGCGCAGGAAGCCTCACGGCTCCTCTCCATCGCGCTTACGTCCCGCGACAAGAACAGCCCCGACCCGGTTCCACTCTGCGGAGTCCCCTTTCACGCAGCGACCGGCTACATCGCAAAGTTGCTCAAGGCCGGGCGGACCGTGGCCCGCTGTGAACAGGTCGAAGATCCCAAGCTTGCCAAAGGCCTGGTGCGCCGTGAAGTCGTCCGTCTCTACACGCCCGGCACGCTCGTCGACACGGAATTTCTTTTGCCGGTTGAATCAAACTATCTCGCCGCTCTTTCCATCCGCTCAGCATCAGCGCAATCACCCCTGATTGGACTGGCAACGCTCGAAGTCTCCACAGGCGAGTTTTGGGTGACAGAATTTCAAGGTCCACAGGCCGTGGCGCATGTGTTGGACGAGCTCACGCGGCTGGAACCTCGAGAGGTGCTTTTCGCTGCTGGACTTGACCGTCAAGCCGCAGCCTGGCTCGACCAGATCAAAGGCGCGCGCTTGTGTGAACGACCGACGGCCTCGTTCGACCAACAACAGGCCACTCGTATGCTGCAAGATCAGTTTCATGTACAGACCCTTGAGACCTTCAGATGCTCCGGCCTGACTGCCGCCATTGGAGCGGCCGGCGCGGTCTTGGATTACTTCCGAGAAACCCAGCCGACCGCCCCACTAAGCTACATCCGCCGGCTCAAGGTCCGTTGGGACAACGAGACCATGCACCTGGATAGCGTGACTATTCGAAACCTAGAACTCCTCAGGCCAATGGCGTCTGGCGAGAACTCGCAGGAATCGCGATCTACCACTCTCTTGTCCGTACTGGATCGAACCGTCACGGCGATGGGAGGCCGGCTGCTCCGGCAGTGGCTGGTCAGGCCACTAATCCAGTGCAGCCCCATCCAGGCGCGGCTGGAAGCGGTGGAGGAATTGAAGGACCGGATTCAGGAACGCGTGGCCTTACGCACCGCCTTGCGGGAGGTACAAGATATCGCACGGCTCGGCAGTCGCATCGTGTTGGGCCTCGCGGGCCCGCGTGAGCTCATCGCATTGAAACAGTCCCTCTCTATCTTGCCGGAAATCCTGATTCGCCTCGCATCCCTCCAGAGTACGTTGCTCGTCAATGCCCGCGCGTCATGGGATGACGGGCGCGATTTCTACGATCTGATCGAACATGCCATCCAACCTGATGCCCCGCTCTCCGTTCGAGACGGAAACATCATCAGGGAAGGCTACGACGCCGGCATCGATGAACTACGCAAAGCCAGCAAGGAAGGGAAAATTTGGATTGCAGGACTCGAGAGCAAAGAGCGCGAACGTACCGGCATCGAATCGTTAAAGGTGCGCTACAACCAGGTGTTCGGCTACTACATCGAGATCACCAAGGCCAATCTCGCCCGCGTGCCGTCCGATTACATCCGCAAACAAACCCTCGTAAACGCCGAGCGGTTCATGACGCCCGAACTGAAAGAACTGGAAGAGCGCGTCACCGGTGCCGAAGTCAAGCTTCTCGCTCTCGAACAACACATCTTTACCCAGCTCCGCGATTGCCTGGCTGAAAAAGCCCATCGACTGGACGTTATGGCGAACACCCTCTCGCTGATCGATGTTCTGGCCGGCCTCGCCGAGGCCGCGGCACTGAACCAGTACACGAGACCAACGGTTGATGAGAGCGGATTCATTACCATCCGCAACGGTCGCCATCCGGTGGTCGAAAGGCTCCGTGACGACATGGCCTTTGTACCCAATGATACCGTCTTGGATCTCGAAGCCAACCGACTGCTGATCCTCACTGGGCCCAACATGGCGGGCAAGAGCACCTACCTCAGGCAAATTGCGTTAATTATTCTCCTGACCCAAATTGGAAGCTTTGTGCCAGCGGCCAAAGCGCATATCGGACTGGTGGATCGCATCTTCACTAGGGTGGGAGCCTCGGACAATCTGGCCAGCGGCCACAGTACCTTCATGGTGGAGATGGTGGAGACCGCAAACATTCTCAATAACGCCACCCAGCGCAGCCTGATTTTATTGGATGAGATCGGGCGCGGCACCAGCACCTATGACGGGCTCAGCATCGCCTGGGCAGTGACGGAATACATTCACGACCGCACCCACTTGGGCGCGCGCACACTATTTGCCACGCACTACCATGAGATGACGCAGCTCGAACAGCAGCGGGAAGGAATCAGAAACTATCGGGTTGCGGTACAGGAGCGTGACGGCGAGGTCGTGTTTCTCCGAAAAATCGTGGCGGGAGGAGCTGACCGAAGCTACGGGATTCACGTCGCTAAACTCGCGGGGCTTCCTGCCAGCGTGATCGATCGGGCGCAAGTGGTGCTGGCACAACTTGAACAACCAGAGTTCACGTTCACGGGGCCGATCCAGGAACAACCAAAACGGACATTACCGCCACTTCCGCAGCCTCATCCCATCATCCAGGAAGTGAAACAGATCGACTTGTTCTCGATGACCCCGCTCGCTGCGCTCAATCGCCTTGCCGAACTGCAGCGCATGGTCCAGCCGGACGACAACCAATCACAACACAAATGAAGCGCCCCGCAGCAAGCTTCGGGGTATTCGGCGACGGAGAACAAAGAGATGGCTCCCCGCGAGGAGCAACCGCCCTTTCATTCAACGACTGATTCGATCAGTGCCCAGTGTTGTAGCCAGCTGTATTGGGAATCAACCCACCAATGGTCTTCCCACCAGGAAGCATGACATCGTACTGCTGGCTCGGTTGCGCCTTGGGAGCTGATGCCAGCTGAGACAATGCTCCGGCACAGGCCGAATCTAAATCGTTCTTTCCCGCACACTCCTTGAGGCGAAGCGCGGAGATGCTCAGGGGTTTGCCCATCGCACCGGAAACCTCTGGGAGCTTCTTGACGGAAGAGATCACACGATGGTTCTGCTCGGTCTCCGTGGCAACAAATTCGATCAGGTCGGTCGTGCTGGCTGGAGGCACTTCCTTGGCTGCTGTTGGTCCTGCATGAGGACGACCCATCTTCTTGAGTTCTTCCCAGGCTCCCTTGTCGGCATAGAACTTTATGTTCTTGCCCGGATGAACTTTCTGCCAGAACAGGCCGCTCTCAGCGTTACCACCAAACACGGCGACGTTTATCCACACAGCTTCATCGTACGGATCGAGCACAATCACTCGACCCTGAATCGTGGTCGGCTTGCTCATGTCACCCCATTCAAATCGCTCTTGGAATGCTTCGATGGCCAACACGGTGGAAGCCATGCCGACTACCAGCGCAACGGCTGCCAGCATGGCACCGCTTTGCTTCAGAAGCGTCATAATCGCATCCTCCTTCACCAACTTAAAAGAATGAAAGCTTGACGATATCGATTACTTGAGAACCTTGAAGCCCGTGATGGTCCTACCATCCAAGGTCACTTCCATTGCCACGAGGTCCTGGGAGGCCTTGATGATCTGATCCATCAGAGCCTTGTCCTTCACCGCCAGACGCACCGTGGTGGCTGCATGGTACCAGCCGGAATAGGGTGCATTCTTCTCGTTCCCACCCACGAAACCCCATGCGCAGCAGCTGAACAAGGGATCCGGCGGCTTCACATCCAACATCGTGGATGACCGACCGGCAGGCATACCCGAAGCAGGCTCTTCAGTATTCCAATATTGAATACCAAACAGGAGTTCCCCATCTGGGTTATCGACCCACTGTGACCAGACACGGCCTTGAAGCGTCTTGACGGCAGCTTCAGCCTTCAGTGGCTTTCCACCGACGACCGCATCAGCTGGACCTGCTGCTCTTGGGGCATCGGCAGCTGCGGAAAATTCTGCCGCTAGCAAGCCGACAACCGAGAACACTGTAACGGCGGCTAGAACGACAACCCTCTTCATACCTAGTCCCTCCTTTATAAAGATGAGACTCATAACCTATGAACGTTCGTTTGAAGACGATGAATGCGGAAACAATTTCAGAGGCCACGCTGGTTTCAGAGAAAGTGTGTCGTTCCTCCTTTCTCTCTTGCTCCTTCGCGGCTTCACCTCACCAGGATATTCATAACTGAAAAATCATGCAATAATATCGAAACGGTACTGAAACGACGATTTGGTGTCAAGGAAATGTTTGGCTGACTACTTAGTCTATAATTCACAGCTATTCAATTATTAAATCAATTAGTTACAAGTATAGAACGAATCCAGACCATACGCTCGGCATGCGCATCTATTAAAAAATTCTCATGCCAACGCTGCAATATGACGGGACGAGAGCGGGCCCAAGCCGGTAATCGCCATCGTTCCCGGAGCGAATAACTCTTGCGCGACACGGAATATCTGCTGCTCTGTGACGGCGTCGATCTCTGACAACATATCTTCCAGACTCGTATGTGTTCCCGTGACCAACTCGTCCTTCGCAAGTTTGTTCATACGACTGTGGGAGCTCTCCAGGCTCAGCATGAGGTTTCCCTTAATCTGATCTTTCGTCCTTTTGAGCTCCGAGCGTTCGATGCCGTTGGCCGCCATGCGCCGAATTTCACGCCGGATCAAATCCAGGACGCGCTCAACTTCGCGCGCTCGGGTGCCCGCATAAATCGTAATGGTGCCCCAGTCGGAATAGCCCGACAAGAAGGAATAGATGGAGTAGGCCAAGCCACGTTTTTCACGGACCTCCTGGAAGAGCCGTGAACTGACGCTCCCCCCCAGCACGCTGTTCAACATGTAGGCCGTATAGCGATCTTTATGGCCAGTGGGAATTCCCTTAAGCCCCACACACAGATGCACCTGTTCAAGCGGCTTCCGTTTCATGATGACGCCGCCACAGATTTCTGGAGGCCAGCGCTTGCGAGGTGGTGCGTTCGTAGTCTGGCGACGACTGCCGAATGCACTAGCCATCTTTTTTTCAAGCTGACGTTGATCGAAATTCCCAGCGACCGCGAGTACCATCTCCTGCGGACGGTAGTGAGTCTCGATGTAGTCGAGGAGATCCTGCCGCCGCAGTCGAACAATCGTCGCCTCTTGCCCCAGAATTGGCCGGCTCAGGGGATGACGGCCCATCACGAGCCTTGTATGAAGTTCCTGCACCAGATCTTCGGGGTCGTCTTGAACCATGCGAATCTCTTCGAGCACTACCTGCTTCTCTTTTTCAATCTCCTTCGGTCCGAAACGAGACCGGTGACACAGATCAGATAGCAGATCCAGCGCTTTGGGTACATGCTGATCGAGGACTTTTACGTAGAAGGTGGTCGTTTCTCGCGTGGTGAAAGCGTTCAACTCGCCCCCGAGCGCGTCGATTTCACGGGAGATATCCGTGGCCGACCGAGTGGTCGTCCCTTTGAAGAACATATGCTCGATGAAGTGCGAGTATCCGGCTTGCTGGGGGCTTTCGTCGCGGGAACCCGCATTGACCCACATGCCGACTGTGACAGACTTGAGTGTCGGGATCCGCTCGGTAACCAAGCGGATCCCGTTGTTAAGAATGAGTTTACGGTACAAGGGGGATTACCCGACCACTGGATCTTTTGCGCCACTCCCGGTCGGCGCAGGCATGGTTTCTTTCCGGCTGAGCCGGATCTTGCCTTGTTTATCGATCTCAAGCACCTTCACGAGAATCTGATCGCCTTCGGTCACTTCATCGAACACGGCCTTTACCCGATGGTGGGCCAGTTGCGAGATGTGGACCAATCCATCGGTACCCGGCAACACTTCTACGAACGCGCCGAAGTCCATAATCTTTCTGACCGTGCCCATGTAGACCTTCCCCACTTCGACTTCCTCGGTTAGGCGGTCGATAATTTCTTTGGCCTTTTGCAACGACGCTTCGTCCGCGGACGCAATGGTCACGATGCCCGTATCCTCGATATTGATCTTGACTCCACAATCGGCCTGAATACCGCGGATGGTTTTCCCACCCTGGCCGATGATGTCCCGGATCTTGTCCTGCTTGACTTTCATCGTAAAGATGCGCGGCGCAAACTGCGACAGGTTGGTGCGCACGCCCGTGAGCGCTTTGCACATGTGGCTGAGAATGTGGAGTCGTCCTGTGCGGGCCTGCTCCAGCGCCTGCTGCATGAGCGCAGTCGTAATCCCACCGATCTTGATGTCCATCTGTAACGCTGTGACTCCGTTCCTAGTCCCACACACTTTGAAATCCATATCGCCGAGATGGTCTTCCAATCCGAGAATGTCGGACAGGATCTTGACACCATCCCCTTCCTTGATGAGCCCCATCGCAATACCGGCGACCGGCTCCTTGATCGGGACTCCCGCATCCATCATGGCCAGAGTTCCGCCGCAGACCGTCGCCATGGAAGAGGAACCATTGGACTCCAGGATCTCCGAAACAATGCGGAGTGTGTAGGGGAACGTGTCCTTGCCTGGGATAACCGACTTCAAAGCCCGTTCAGCCAACGCGCCATGGCCCACTTCTCGCCGACCCGGCGACCGAAGCGGTCGCGCCTCGCCGACACTGAACGGCGGGAAATTGTAATGGAGCATGAACGTCCGCGTGTATTCACCCTCCAACCCATCGATACGTTGTTCATCGTCGGTGGTGCCCAGCGTGACGACGGCGAGACTCTGCGTTTCGCCGCGCGTGAAGAGGGCCGATCCGTGCGTGCGTGGCAACACTCCCACTTCGCAGGTAATCGGTCGAATGTCCGCAGGGCCACGGCCATCGGCCCGAGTCCCTTTTTCGAGAATCATACTCCGGACTTCCGTATACTCCAACCCGTGGAACACGCTCTTGATGTGCCGTTCGCTCGTGGGCACGTCTGGATCCTTGAGCTTCTCGACCGACTCCGCAAGGACTTGATCCAACCGTTCCTGGCGCGACGTCTTGTTGGGGATCATGATCGCGGCTCGAATGGGCTTCGCAACCAGTTCTTTCACCTTCGCCGCCAGCGTGGAATCGATCACTTCGACCTTCACCTCGCGCTTCTTGTTCCCGACCTTCTTCGCAAGCTCGGAAACCTTCTCGACGATCTTTTTGATCTCGGCATGCGCCAATTCGAGCGCCTGAAGCATCATCGCTTCTGGCAATTCGTTGGCCCCCGCCTCGACCATCATCACGGCATCCACGGTTCCCGCGACGACTAGATGCAGCTCGCTCTTCTCCATGGTTTCGAGATCAGGGTTCACGACAAACTCCCCGTTCACACGCCCGATCTTGACGCCGGCCACTGGCCCTTGGAAAGGAATGTTCGAGATGGACAGCGCAGCCGCCGCCGCTGTGATGCCGATCACATCGGATGAGCCGGTTTTGTCGGCGGAGAGAACTGATGCGATCACCTGTGTTTCGAAGTAGTAGCCTTCAGGAAAAAGAGGACGAAGGGGACGGTCAATCAAGCGACTGGTGAGCACTTCTTTTTCAGACGGTCGCCCTTCCCGCTTGAAGTACCCGCCAGGAATCTTACCGGCTGCGTAGGTTTTCTCCTGATAGTCAACGGTAAGCGGGAGAAAATCGATTCCCTGCTTCGCCGTCTGCGACGCCACTGCCGTCGCCAGGACCACTGTGTCGTCGTACGATGCCCAAATTGATCCGTCGGCCTGCTTCGCCGCCCGCCCGGTTTCAAGCCGGAGCGTTCGGCCCGCAATGTCAATTTCAACAACATGTATCATCTATGGTCTCCTCTGGTTAGGTCCCACAGATGCCCACAGAGATACGCTCAGGCCCGAGCGCAAGGCATAAGGACAAAGTAAAACGCAAAAGTGATGATGTCTCTACTTTTGAGTTTTTCCTTTTTACTTTTGACTTGTGCGCACGAGCGCATGTCCGTGTTCACCTGTGCGACGTTCGATCCACGCTGTCGTACCACCGTGTGACAGCGGTTTGCACACGAAGTTCGACCGACTACTTTCGAATGCCGAGTCGATCGATTATGGCCCGATACCGCGCCTCATCACCGCCGCGAATATAATCCAGCAACCGCCGTCTCCGTCCCACCAACTGCAACAGCCCGCGCCGCGAGTGGTGATCCTTCTTATGCGTCTTAAAATGCTCGGTGAGATACATGATGCGGTTGGTCAGAACAGCGATCTGAACCTCCGGAGATCCGGAGTCCCTATCGTGCTGTCGATACTGTTTGATCAATTCCGTTTTTGTTTCCTTGAGTAACGCCATGGGTCTTGCTCCTCCTCACCCCTCATTCAATTGAGTGACTCGATCTCCGTCAATACTTTGTGAATCTTAATCGGCCCCGCGGTTCGCGCATCATGGATTCCAACCGCCAGCAGTCGCCCTCCTTCATCCTTAAGCCGTACAGAGATCGGCTCCGGCGAGGACGGGAGTTGCCCGACTCCCACAGGAGAGACTGCGCCGCCATGCAAAACACGCTGGGCCTGCTCGTCGGTGACCACAAGGGCCGGTAATTGGTCCAACACTTGATCCAACGTGATCAGGTGATGCCGCAAGGTCCCGATCGCTGCCTGCGCGGCAATCTGATCAACGGTCAAGGCTTGGTCTATCGACAGAGGGCCCACACGACGACGTTCGAGTGCGAACAGATGCCCGCCGACGCCCAGCGCCTGGCCGATATCAGCACACAACATTCGGATGTAAGTCCCTTTTGAACAGACTACGCTCAATGTCACATCCCGACCGTCAATGGCCAGAATCTCCAACTCATAAACAACAATCGCCCGCTCTTCGCGTTCAACCGTCTTGCCCGCTCTGGCAGCTTTGTAGAGCGGCTGCCCTCTGACTTTCACAGCCGAGTACATCGGCGGCAATTGCTGTTGCGGACCGCGAAACCGGGCGACCACGTCACGGAGTGCTTCTTCGCTCACCTTGCTCGAGTCGATCTGCGCGAGGACCCTCCCGGACGCATCTTGCGTATCGGTCGTTTCCCCGAGACGCAAGACCGCACGGTATTCCTTGTCCCAATCGACCAAGTACATCGCGACTCGCGTGGCGCGCCCCACCAGTACAGGCAAGACACCCGTGGCAGCAGGGTCCAGCGTACCCGCATGACCGCCCTTTACCCCGCCCAAGAGCCCGCGCACCTTGGCCACCACATTGTGGGATGTCCAGCCGGCTTCCTTCTTTACGATGAGGACCCCCTCGGCAACGGCAGCTTCTTGGGTCATGTCTGTTGAGATACCCATGTCCTTACGATCCTGGCGTCGTCGTATTCTAGGTGTTCAATGGGGCCGGTGCGTCACCCTGTTCAGTGTCTCCGTGTAATCCATCCAATAATTGCAAAACACGATCGCCGCGCAGACCGCTGACATCTTTCTTGAAGATCACTTCGGGAAGGTACCGCAGCGTGAGGCGACGGCCTAACTCCGCCCGTATAAACCCGCTAGTCTTCGACAGCACGGCAAAGATGTCACGTTCAGCCTGATCCTTCTCCATTGTCGAGATGAAGATATGGGCGATGCGTAAATCCGCCGTCAGTTCGACATCGATCACCGTCACGGAGCGCACCCGCGGATCTTTGATTTTCCGCATGAGGATGTCCGCCACTTCCATTCGAATCTGATCGGCCACCCGATCGGCCCGCTTGTAGGTTGTCTTGGACATTTTCCGCTGATCCCCAGCACTGATCTGGTCAGTTACGAGCATAACGCTGTCATCATTACAACAATTCCAACTGGGTTCGGACCACCTCAACCGCGGGCATGCTTCTGATTACATTCAAAGCCTGCTCGAGCACTCGATTCACGTGGCTGCCTTCGTTCGCGATACAAGCCATTCCTAAAACTGCCTTCTGCCAGAGATCCTGCCCATCTACTTCGGCTATGGACAGATTAAACTTTCCGTGCAGCCGGTCTTTCAGACTATGAAGCACCTGCCGTTTGTCCTTAAGCGACCGACTTTCCGAGATAAATAGCTCAACAGTGCACAAACCGACAATCATGCCCGACACCCGCCCAATCGATATATTTTACTGGATGCTCAAAAATTTCACCAAGTTAGGCAGCCAAAAACGAGGAAGCGATGCATACCTTGTTTGGTACGTTGCGCCTCTCAGTGCCGCGAGAACGCGCCGGCAGAACTTTTCAGCATCCTGTTATAGCTTCGTGGCAATCTTGTCGATCGCATAAGCCTCGACGATATCGCCGGGCTTGACATCATTAAAGTTCTCGACACTCAACCCACATTCGTAGCCCTGCTGCACTTCACGCACGTCGTCTTTGAACCGCCGCAACGACGCCAGTTTGCCCTGGTAGACCATGACGTTATCCCGGATCACGCGCACACCGGCACTCGCGCGTGAGATCATACCGTCGATGACGTAGGACCCAGCCACGACCCCGACCTTGGGAATTGCGAACACCTGCCGTACCTCGGCCCGTCCTAATGTCCGCTCTTTGAGCGTCGGTTCGAGTAACCCTTCCATCGCAGCCTTGATGTCAGCGATGGCATCGTAAATGATCGTGTAGAGCCGAATGTCGACCCCCTGCTGCTCAGCCAACGCGGCGGCTTTCGGCTCCGGCCTGATATTGAAACCGATGATAATTGCGCGCGACGCAACCGCCAGCTGCACGTCGGATTCCATGATCCCTCCGACTCCGTTATGAATGACACGAAGTTTGACGGCTTCTGTCGAAAGCTTCTCCACCGCACCGGCCAATGCTTCAGACGATCCCTGCACATCGGCCTTGATGACGATGCCCAATTCCTTCACCAACCCTTCTTGGATCTTAGCGAAGAGATCATCGAGTGAGACTTTGGCGGGGCCGGCCAACTCCGCAACCCGCCGATTTTGGGCCCGCTGTTCGGCAATCTCTCGGGCAACCCGTTCATCCGAGACAACTTGGAAGACATCTCCCGCCGATGGAACCCCTGGCAACCCGATTACCTCGACGGGGATGGATGGACCAGCCTGCTGCGTCTTCGCGCCTTGATCATTGACAAGCGCCCGGACACGTCCGCTGAACGTCCCGACGACATACACGTCGCCCACTTTTAAAGTGCCGCTCTGGACCAACACCGTCGCGACAGGACCACGGCCACGTTCGATCTTGGCTTCGATGACAGCGCCTTTGGCCTGCCGATGAGGATCGGCCTTCAGCTCGAGCACTTCGGACTGGAGGAGAATCATTTCGAGCAGGGTATCGAGCCCTGTTTTCTGCGTGGCAGAGACTTCCACCATGATGGTATCACCGCCCCAGGCTTCGGAAATAAGCCCATGCTCAGAAAGCGCATTTCTCACGCGATCCAGATTGGCTCCGGGCTTGTCGATCTTGTTCACCGCCACGATCATCGACACTCCGGCGACTTTGGCGTGGTGAATTGCTTCGATCGTCTGCGGCATAACTCCATCGTCTGCGGCCACGACCAGAATGACAATATCGGTGACCTTGGCTCCTCGTTCGCGCATCGCCGTGAATGCCTCATGGCCCGGCGTATCGAGGAAGGTCACCTGTTTGCCGCGTACTGACACGGTATAGGCTCCGATGTGCTGGGTGATCCCGCCGGCTTCCCTTTCAGCTACTTTCGTCTGCCGGATCGCATCAAGCAACGACGTCTTCCCGTGGTCGACGTGTCCCATGATGGTGACGACCGATGGACGCGGCTCGGGCCGCTCATCGCCGCATGTTTCAACCACATCATGCAGCAGGTCCTCGCCGGCCTTCTCCACGGCCACTTCGATCTTGACGCCGCTGTCCTCGGCAAAAATCGATGCTGCATCCAGATACATGGGTTGATGTAAGGTGAGCATCTGGCCCATCTCCATCAGCTTCCGAACGATATCCACCGGACGCTGACCGATCAACTCGGCAAACTCTTTCACCGTCGTCCGAGGGGTCACTTTGACGCTCTTCCGACGAGGTTTGGTGATCTCCCCTGGAGTACTGTGATGCACATGCTTCGACCGGTCATCGCGCCGCTGAACAGGAATCGTGCGGAGGTCTTGCCAGCGAGCGGCATCCTCACGAAACTTGACGTCCTGCTGTTCGTCTTTGGGTCGACCCGGCTTCCGGACTTTCTTGAGTTTGTCTTTTTGTCCCTCAGCCTCGACGGCTTCGAAGGCCATGCTCTTCTTTTTGCCCGCCACGGCCTCCATGGTCGCCGCCGCACCTGGTTGCACAGCCACCGTCGGCTTCACCTGTATGGATTCCTGCACAGGCACAACAGGAGACGGAGTCAGCGGTCCAGCCTCGATCGGTACCGTCACCTCTGCTGGATAGCCGTGATCAACGCCTCCTGCGAAAGGGTGCGCCACAGAAGCGACCGCCGCAACGCTTTCAATTTCACCGACCGGCGCAGAGGAGATGACATCGCTCGGCTCATCTTCCTTCTTCCGCTTGATCAGAATGCGCCGCTTGTCGGGCTTGGCAAGCTCTTCTACTGGCTTACTCTTCGCTGCCAGGGCCTTGGAGTGACTCGAGCCACGAGCTGACTTCACGCCATGTCCAACTTCTCCCTCGACAACTTTCCCAACGCCCTTAGCCTTTGGGACAAGTTTGTCCAACACCTTCTGAACGATTTCATCGGCCAGCGCGCTGCTATGGGACACGACGGATACACCCATGTTTTTGAGCTCGGGAATGAGAACACGATTTTCCATTCCCAGTTTCTTGGCGAGTTCGTAGACACGCATAGCCATCAGACAGTTCTAGTTTTCTAGCTGCTCGTCGATGCGCCGTCCTCTACTCTGGCGGCCTGCCGAGCTTCTTCCTGCAGTCGTTGGGCTTCGGCTTCTTCAGCGAGGGCTGCTTTGATTTCCTTGTCTCGTTCGACCTTCTCTTTTTCGTACTCGGTGGCGCTGATGATGTCGATCTTCCAGCCGGTCAGGCGCGCTGCCAGTCGGACGTTCTGGCCGTTCTTGCCGATGGCCAACGATAACTGGGAGTCGGCGGCGACAACGAGCGCTGACTTCTTCTCTTCATCAATGCCGACTTTCTCAATCGTCGCCGGATTCAGCGCCTCCGCGATAAACACGCGAGGATCCTGCGTCCATGTAATGATATCGATTTTCTCGCCCCGCAATTCACGGACGACCGCTTGTACACGCGACCCTTTGATGCCCACACAGGCGCCGACCGGATCCACAGCCTTTTCACGCGACGTGACCGCAATCTTCGTGCGATCACCGGGTTCCCGGACTGTTGACTTGATCCCGACGATCTTTTCCATAACTTCCGGCACTTCGAGTTCAAAAAGCTTCGACACGAATTGTGGATGGCTCCGGGACAGAATGACTTGAACATCCTTCGGCGTGCGGCAAACCTCCAGCAACATCGCTTTCACACGATCGCCGCGACGATAGGTCTCCCGCGGGATCTGCTCTTGAATGGGAAGAATTGCTTCCGTCTTTCCGAGATCGACAAGGTAATTTCGACGCTCCATACCGAGAATGATACCGTTCACCAGATCCCCCTGGCGCGTCGAATATTCTTTTTGAACCACCTCCCATTCCGCCTCACGGACCTTTTGAAAGATGACTTGCTTGGCCGTCTGTGCCGCGATCCGCCCCAACTCGTTCATCTCGATCAGCGATCCGATTTCATCGCCGACCTCCGCCTCACTATCGTATTGGCGAGCCTCATGCAGCGAGATCTCCGCTTTCGGATTGCTGACAATATCCACAATAATTTTCTTGGAGACGACGGAAATTTCCCCAGTCTTCGAATCGATTTCGACTTGAATGTTTTCAGCCTGCCCGAAGCGCTTCTTGGCGGCCGTCTGCAAGGCGGATTCGATGGCCCCGATAACCCGCGCCTTGTCGATCCCCTTTTGACGTCCGATCTCGTCGATCACTGAGATGAGTTCTCGGTTCATGCGTCACGCTCCTGTATCGTGTTGCCGGCGAACCACGGGTTTACTCCACAACCTAAATTTTCACGACCAGCCTGGTCTCTGCAATCATCTCGCGTTCCAGTCTCAGCGTCTGTGGCGCGAGCATTCCCACCGAGACGGTCAGCAGTACCGCCTGCTCATCCACCTGCGTCAGTTGCCCTGTCACCCGCCACTGGCCTTCGAGTGGCTGCCGCAGCTTGAGACTCACCTCTTTCCCAATCGCTCGCTGATAGTCTTGAAGGCGCTTGAAGGGCTGATCGAGACCTGGCGAAGAAACTTCAAAGGTATACGCGTGGGGGAATGGATCGGCCACATCCAGCGCCGGCCCCAGCGCCTTATGCGCCTGCTCACAGTCTGTGATAGTGACGCCACCTGGCTTATCAATCAAAACGCGAACCACGGAGCGAGGACCCTGCCCTACACACACTACTTCGACCAACTCCAACCCGAGCGTCCATAGGATCGGCGATATGACACCCTGCAACGGGTCGACGACCGACTGCGAGCCACGCTCCGGTATGCTCAACCCTTTTCCCCTGACTCGACCTGCATGTGCTCAAACAAAAAAGTGGGCCTGAGCCCACTTCCAGCGGCAGCACCATACCACGCACCCCCTTGGCAAAGCAAGGGGCACTACCCTGTCAGAAGCGCCCAGCGCGCGGCGAGTGTTTTCGTGATCGGTCCCGGTCGACCAGACCCGATGGTTTCCGCATCGACCCGGACGACCCCCAGTACTTCAAGCGTCGTTCCGGTCAGAAATACTTCGTCTGCTGCATAGAGGAAGTTGACCGACATGAACCGTTCTTCAATCGGGATGCTCTCCTTCTTGGCCAACCCCAGGACCACGGTTCTCGTGACGCCGGATAGGATTCGAGGGCCCTCGGGAGTTGTCACGATCGCTCCAGACTGAACCGCCATTACATTGCTAAGCGAGCCTTCCGCCACCAGTCCGTCTTTGACGAGAATCGCTTCGAAGACTCCCGCCTTTTTCGCCTCTTCACGTGCGAGGACATTGGCAAGCAAGTTCACACTTTTGATATCACACCGTTCCCAGCGAAGATCTTCACAGGTGCGTGCGGACACCCCATCCTGGCGTATCTGTAGCGCCAGCGGATGGAATTCCCTGATCGTTATAACGACGGTCGGTGCGGTATCGGGCGGGAATGCATGGTCGCGTGGAGCCACGCCTCTGGTAATCTGGATATAGACCTTGGCTTCCTGGTAGCCAGCCTGACTAAGTCCTAGCTGAATCCACTGAACCCACTGCGCGCGGGAGTAGGGCTGAGTGAGACTCAGTTCTGTCGCGCTCCGATCGAGCCGCTCAAGATGCGCCGCAAGTTCGAACGGCGTGCCTCGATAGGTCCGGATCACTTCATAGACACCGTCCCCGAACTGAAATCCTCGATCGTCGATCGAGACGGTTGCCTCTTCCCACGGGAGGAATCGGCCATTGACGAAGGCGATGTCTGGCACGAACGTCAGCTCCCTGATTGGTTGGCTGCTTCAATCAGAAACACGCGACGATCCTCGGTGGTAAATTTCCACCCCATGCGCTTTTCAAACACCAGTTGGTGAACTCCAGGCGTCACGGCCTTGAACTCAAAGATGCGCTGCCCATTTTCTACAGCGTTATTACTCGCGATGCAGAGAAACTCGTCACTGAGTAGGGCGAGCCCTTTGGCATCGTATGACGGGACCCACTGCTCGCCTCTGGTTCGATCTTCCCACAGGTGAATGACGAACTGGCAGTCGACCGTCGTCGCCATCACTCGGCAATTGCCGGAATCAGAAGCGAGATTGTAATCCAGCCCTGAAGTGCTCACACGCCCTATATCCTATGTATTCGGCTGAGGAAGCTGACCGCAACAGCCTCGCCCTCCTGCGCTAGACCTTTCGCCGAGGGCCAACCATGATGTCGGCCCCCTCCACTCGCACTTCATAACTTCCGACACAGTAGCCGCCGCCATCCGTTCCTTGCCCATTCCGAATATCAAACGCGAGATCATGCCACGGACAGGCCACCACATATTCTTTGAGCCGTCCTTCGATCAATGGCCCCCCCTCATGAGGACAGGTATTATGAATTGCGTAAAACTTTCCTTCGACATTGAACAAGGCGATCGCCCAGTCATTGACCGTCACGATCTTCGATTGTCCCGGAGGTAGCTCGTCGAGCTGTGCAACTTTCTGAAACCCGTCCATTTCCTCCTCACTCCCCTTGTCATGATCACTTCCTGATACCCACGGAACCGGTTACAACACTGCCTACATACGAAGCGCGTACTTGAGTTCGTCTCTCATTGCGACTCCGGCCTTCTTGAGGAACCCCGACTCAGTTTGAATCACATACCGAGCCGCTTCTGGTGGTGGACCGAAGAGTGGACAGGGGTCCTTTACGCAAGGCTCCGCATGCTCCAGTATGTGTACCACATGATGACTTTCGTCCACCCACAGGATGTCGATGGGAAATCGATATTCCTTGGTCCGCACACGATGCAGGCCGTTTTCCTCGAAGATATAAAGCATCCCACCGTTTGGAGGCAACCCGTCACGGAAGGCCAGCCCAAACAGCAACTTCTCTGGCGTGTCCGCCACTTCGGCCTCTATCTCAACACCGCTCGGGAACTTGACGACAATGATACTCGACTCCTTGCGTTCGATGAGAAAAACTGAGAAGCTCATCAGGAGGATGGCGAGCAAGATCATCATAATGATCCGCTTTTTCTTCTGTTCCCAATCGCTCGATTGGATCTGACTCGACGCCATAGTGAAAACCGCGGCTTCTTTCCATGCTGGGCCCAATGGCCCATAAATGCTAACGAACTAGGTCTTCTGAACGGCTACGTTCTGTTGACTTGGAAAAGCATCACAGAATAAAATTGCAATCACACTGCGCACGCACCACACACTATGGTCGGGGCGGCGAGAACTTGTCAATATCGTATAACTGTTTTTGGGAGTGAGTAAGGAGGCGTGGGTCATGGCACTGTTGATTACCGATGAATGTATCTCCTGTGGGGCATGCTTACCCGAATGTCCCAATGAAGCAATCTTCGAAACACGGAGCGACGCCGAGGGCAAAGGCAATCACGTTGGCGACGGCCAAGGGGTCGGTGACAATATTTATATAATCACGCACGACCGCTGCACGGAGTGTGTCGGTCACTTCGACGAACCGCAATGTGCGGCGGTCTGTCCCGTCGATAACTGCTGTATCTCTGATCCGGCCTATCCCGAATCGACTGAGATCCTGCTGGACAGAGCGAAGACCTTGAATCCTGATAAAGCGATCGATCCGGCAAAGGTCTGGAGCGGAGTGAGAAACTAACTCTCTTCTCGACGTTGTTGATCTATGCAGCAGGCCTCGGTTCCGAATGGAACCGGGGCCTGCTGCTTTTCTAGCGTCCTTTGTCCCTTGTCCACCATCGAGAATCCGTCTCCGCTGAATTTGCATGTACGCCACTGTAGAATTCTATTGTATGCAGCCTGCTCTCCTCAGGCTGCCCGAAGCAATGATTGAGCCTCTCACTCACGCTTTAGAGGTGCAACCACGCGCTATCGGAATATCCTGCTCAGTACGCTTCTACTTTCACTCGCTGCGCCAGGATTGGCTCTTGCCAGTTCCGGCGATCTCGGCGCTATTATCGAGAGTTTCATCTCCCGCCATTTCCCCGATACCACGAGTCATCTGTGGATCATCAACAGCGCACAATGGGATGGCGACGAGATGGTCATCGATGTCGACACCGTGGTCGTGGAGAAGCAGCGGCTGTCAATTGAGAATCGCGATTTGTTGTTGATTGTGAAGGGAGAACTCGTAGCCGCTCAACGAATTCCGCTTGAGAATGGACCGGATTGTCAGCCCGAGGAAACGTATGACGCTTATCGGACCGTCTGCACAAACGGACCAACAAAACACGAAGGCCCCAGAGGATCTCTCCTGCTGAGGCCGTCGCTATGTCCTTCCAGAGTCCATATACCGGACGACTGTCACACTACTTCAGCATCACCAACTTGCCGCCGACATGGGCCGGATGGAGATGGCATTTATAGACGAGAGTATTCCCACTTGTCGCGTAAAAAAGATCGCTGAGCGGGATGCCGATGTACTTAGTCTCTCCCGGCTTCAGGACGACCTTTACCTTCAACACAGTCGGAGCGACCTGGTTGCCGTCAGCAGTCAGAAAAAATCCATGCTCGGCCTTGGAATTGTTCTTGACCTTCAAGAGGAAGGGCCGACCAGGACGAACTTTAAAGTCCACCACGGTGGTGGGCGGATACCAGCTCTTCATTTTCCCGATTTCGATTGCAAAGAGTTCGGCATCCACAACGAGTTCCTTGAACGGCTGGCCCACAATCGACCCGGTCTCATAGTCACCGACTTCGGCGCCACCTGCTTGGAGCGCGAACGCCGCCGAGGCCCCAGCCATGACAATCCCGAAGCCAACGAGGACCGCAAACATCGTCTTACCCATGACCTACCTCCTATAAAAAAGAAGAAAAGACGTGATTAGGCTGGTAAAGAACTACCGCCAAACTCTGGTGGCCTTGACTGCTTCTGATGACTTCGGATTCTCACATAAACACCATTTGCCAACTTTTGTTACATCACGAGGCGATTTTAATAGCATAGGAGTCAAATGGAAGCAACAGCCAGGCAGGTGGTCAGTGGTCAATGGTAGAAATCATGCCCCACTCGTATCAATGTAAGACTGGCTCCTAGGGGGTTTGGGCTCGTTCAATCCCCTTGCGGAGTCGGAACAATGTCCGCTCCCGCCCAAGAATTTCCATAACCTCGAATAGGCCCGGACTGGTGGTGCGACCGGTAAGAGCCACGCGAACCGGCTGGGCGAGTTGCCCCATTTTTATACCCTCTTCCTCAACTAGCTCTTTGAAGCTCTCTTCCCACTCGTGCTTGGAAAATGTCGGAAAAGCTTCACACCGTGCCAGCAACTTACCCAAGAACGGCGCTATCGCCGGTGTGAGAAACTTCTTGGCTGCCTCCTCGTCGAATGCGACTGTCTTCCCAAAGTAGGGCGTGACCCACATCACCATATCATTCAGTGTCTTAGCCCGCTCCTTCACCAGCACAACAAGCAGCACCAGCCAGTCAGCCGACACCGCCCGGACTTCGTCTTTTAAGCCCGCCCATTCTAACAGAGGTACCAGTGCCCGAGCAACCTGACCCGGAGGACTTGTCTTGATGTATTCGGCATTTAGCCACAGAAGCTTACCCGGATTAAAGACAGCTGGCGACTTTTGCACATGATCCCAGGAAAACTTCTCGATCAGTTCCTGACGGGTGAAGAGTTCTTGATCGCCGTGCGACCAGCCAAGCCGGACCAGATAGTTGACCATGGCATCGGGGAGATAGCCCATGTCTCTGTAGGCCATGATCGAGGTGGCGCCGTGGCGCTTGGAAAGCCGGGCCTTATCCGATCCCAGAATCATCGGGAGATGGCCGAAACGTGGGATCGAGAACCCCAAGGCCTGAAAGATCGGCACCTGCCTTGGTGTATTGGTCAGGTGATCGTCCCCACGCACAACGTGCGTGATGTTCATCTTGGCGTCATCGACGACGACGGAGAAGTTGTATGTCGGATAGCCGTTAGATCTGAGTATGATCATATCGTCCAGTACGTTGTTGTCGAAGACGATCTTGCCCTTGATCAGATCATCGACAACCGTCTGGCCCTCCTGAGGTGCCTTGAACCGAAGAGCGGCATCCCCTGGCGGGTTCGTTATTCCCAGACTACGACAGTGGCCATTGTAGCGAGGCGAGAGCCCTTTCGTTTGCGCTTCTTTTCGTCGAGCTTCCATCTCTTCTGCTTTACACACACACCAGTAGGCCTGGCCATTCTCAAGCAACTTCATTGCGTGGCTGCGATAAAGATCCATCCGCTCGGTCTGGCGAAAGGGGCCCTCATCCCAATCGAGCCCCACCCATTTCATCCCGTCGATGATGGCTTGAATGGATTTATCCGTAGACCGACTCTGATCCGTATCCTCAATGCGGAGAATGAAGACACCCTTCTGCTGGCGCGCAAAGATCCAATTGAACAGGGCCGTGCGAACCCCGCCGATATGGAGAAATCCCGTTGGACTAGGAGCAAAACGCACGCGGATTTGTGTCATACTGAATCCTTGTGAATTCATTCGAAAGTCGATATCTCTATAGCATGCACGAGCATGCATGGAAAAGTGTTGTATTGTATAGAATCGGTTGCCTCATGGCTCTTTCATCTGGACCGGCCTTCTGATAAGAGAGCAGGAAGGAGTTCATTATGGCGGAACTTACCCAGCCGGCCACGGTACTCTCGGTCACCGATCTCACACCCCACGTTCGCCAACTCGTCGTCCTTCCCACGACACAGAAGCTCTCTTTCCAACCCGGCCAGTGGGTTTCGTTGAAGCTGCCTGTCGGCCCCAAGCCTCCGCTCAATCGTGCCTATTCAATGGCGGCACCGGAATCATCTTCCGGCGAGCTGACGCTGGTGTTCGACCGGGTACCTGAAGGGATGGGATCTGGCTATCTGTACAAACTCAAGGCCGGGGATGGACTGCTGCTGTCTGGCCCCTATGGGAAATTCATACTTCCTCAGCCGCTTGATCGGGAAGTGCTGTTCATTACACGATACACTGGTCTCGTTCCGATCCAATGCATGCTGAAAGCTAGGTATGCCCATCGTGAGACATCGCCGATTTTCTTGATCGCAGTCGGCCCAGCTGAGAATGAATTGCTCTACCACGATGAACTCCTCTCGCTTGCAGTGCTGCATGCCTCGTTTCGCTATCTCCCTCTAGTCGTGTCCGGCGACGAATCAGCTGTCGCGTTGACACTGACCATGCTGCGCCCACTGATCGAGGGAATGTCGCACGTTCTCCCCATGCTATGCGGCACCAAGAAGTTTGTGCGACCACTACGCATATTCTTTGTGGAAACAGGGTACGAGAGAAAAGAGGTGAAAATCGAGACGTATGACTAGAAGATCGTCAATCGTCATTGGTCAATCGAGATGAGGCTGAATAGCAGAGTCCGAAACGAATGCCGCATCGCTCAGTGCCCTTCTCTGACGAGGTTCTTATTCACGGCTGGGATCTCGACTACGGTGTCCTTCGTTCCGTTGGGCACACACTGGCAGCCGAGACGTGACTGCAATGTTGTCATCGGGGCTTCATCCAGCTGATCATATTCGTCGTCAGTACCTTCGTTGCAGCTTTCTAGCCCCTGCTTCACTATCACGTGACAGGTTGAGCAGGCGCAGACCCCTCCACACGCATGCTCCAAATCCATTCCATTGGCCATAGCCACATCAAGGATGCTTCCGGGAAGCCCTGTTGGGCCATAGGGGATCTTGGCCGGATCTACCGAGACCTTGGTTACAGCGCCATCCGGCTGAATGTATGTGATGGTATATGAGGTTTGGGGGAGGGTATAATCGGCTTTCTCAATATAGGGGTTTGTTCCGCCCATGTGCCCGTTCCTTTCTCGTGCTGAATCCGACTCTAATTCTGGGTTGACAGCCTGGAAACTTGCGTGATATTCTTATGCCGACTTATTTGATCGGAGATGATTATAGTCTCCGATTGGATTGATCGGCAATAGCTATGTTGAAGATATCAAAAAAAGCTGACTATGCGCTCATGGCGCTCCAACACATCGCCACTGTCCAATTTGGCAATACAACACCGGGCCGCGTCGTGAATACGAAAGAGATCGCCGAGGAATACAACATTCCGCTGGAGTTGCTGGCTAAGGTGCTCCAAGTCCTTTCCAAGAACGGCATGATCGAAAGCCATAACGGCCCCAAGGGAGGCTACCTGCTCGCCCGGAGCGCCCGACAGATCACGATCGCACAGATTCTCGAGAGCATCGAAGGCCCATTAGGCCTCACCGAATGTTCGCATGAAAAAGATGGCGAATTCTGTATGCAGCTGGAATTTTGCAACATCCGCACACCACTCCTCAAGGTGCAGGACAGTATTTATCAGCTCCTGAACAATATGACCCTACAAGACATGATGGGCGGCACGCCCCTCATCACGATTCAGTCTCTCACAGCACAAGGAGTCGAAGGATGAAGCTTCCTATTTTCTTGGACAACCATTCCACCACGCCGATGGATCCACGGGTGCTGGAAGCCATGCTCCCCTATTTTGTTGAAAAATTCGGCAATGCCGCCAGCCGCAACCATTCCTTCGGGTGGGCCGCGGAAGAAGTGGTGGAAAATGCCCGCAAGCAGATCGCCAAGTTGATCAAAGCGGATTCGAAAGAAATCATCTTCACCAGTGGCGCCACTGAATCGGACAACCTCGCGATCAAGGGCGTCCTGGAGATGTATAAGGAGAAGGGTACCCACGTCATCACGTCGTCCACGGAACACCGCGCCGTGCTCGATACGGCCAAGTCTCTCGAGGCCAAGGGCTTGGCGACGGTCACCTATCTGCCGGTTGACAAACACGGCCTAGTGAATTCCGAAGACGTGCGGAACGCCATCACGGATAAGACGATCCTCATTTCCATCATGCTGGCCAACAACGAAATCGGGACGATCAATCCGGTGAAGGCGATCGGCAAGATCGCCAAGGAGAAGGGCATCCTCTTTCATTGCGACGCGACGCAGGGAGTGGGCAAAATCCCGGTGGATGTGCAGGACATGGGCATCGATCTGATGTCATTCACGTCGCACAAGATCTATGGACCCAAAGGAGTCGGCGCGCTCTATGTGCGAAAGAGAAACCCGCGCGTCCGGATTGCCGGTCAGATAGACGGCGGGGGACACGAACGCGGCATGCGCTCCGGCACGTTGCCTGTTCCGTTGATCGTCGGGTTTGGCAAGGCCTGCGAGCTCTGCGACCAGGAGATGGCGGCGGATACCGCACGACTCACAGCGATGCGGGATCGACTCGAAGCCAGCATTATGGCGACATTGGAAGAAAGCTATCTGAACGGCCACCACACCAACCGGCTGCCAGGCAACCTGAACATCTCCTTTGCCTACGTCGAAGGCGAGTCGTTGCTGATGGGCATGAAGGACATTGCACTCTCATCCGGCTCGGCCTGCACCTCAGCCACATTAGAACCATCCTACGTGTTGCGCGCGCTCGGTGTCGGCGTGGAACTTGCCCATTCCTCGATCCGCTTCGGTCTGGGCCGATTCAATACCGACGAGGAGATTGACTACACGATTAAAAAGGTTATTGAAGTTGTCACCAAGCTACGAGAAATGTCCCCGCTTTACGAAATGGCAAAAGAAGGCGTCGACCTGAAATCAGTTCAGTGGGCTGCCCACTGAACCCATATAGATAGAGGACGAAGGAGGAACACCATGGCCTACAGCGATAAAGTCGTTGATCATTTCAACAACCCCCGCAACATAGGGAGCTTTAAGAAGGAGGATGATGACGTTGGCACCGGGATGGTCGGCGCGCCCGAGTGCGGCGACGTCATGAAGCTCCAGATCAAGGTGCAGAACGATACGATCATGGATGCCAAGTTCAAGACCTTCGGCTGCGGTTCGGCCATTGCCAGCTCCAGTCTGGCCACCGAATGGCTCAAGGGCAAGACGATCGAGGAAGCCAAGAAGATCAAGAATACGGACATCGTGCAGGAGTTGAACCTCCCGCCGGTGAAGATTCACTGCTCCGTGCTCGCGGAAGATGCGATCAAGGCGGCATTGGGCGATTATCAGAAGAAGAGTGACGGACATCCGGTCGATGCCAAGTAACGGCCACGAAGGGAGCGCCCTATGGACACGACGAATGCGGAAACTCAGACTCCGGTCATCACGCTCAGCGAGACAGCCCTGAAGGAAGTGAAGCGGCTGATCAACGTGCAAGGCATCGAGGAAGGCGGGCTTCGCCTCGGCGTTAAGGGTGGCGGCTGCTCGGGTCTGAGCTATACGATCAATTTCGACGAGAAGATCAGCCAGTATGATCAGGTCTATGAGTTCGACGGTGTCAAAGTTATCGTCGATGCCAAGAGCGCCATTTATCTCCAGGGTACTCAATTAGACTTCCAAAAAGACATGATGGGTGGGAACTTCAAGTTCGTCCACAATCCGAACGCCAACAAGACCTGCGGTTGCGGGGAATCGTTCTCGGCGTAATCAGCGGCGACAGTCACCAGAGAGAATCTTCACACAGGCATGGCCCATTGCCATGCCTGTCTTGTCAGAGCAGGTAGCGGTATGGACCATCACCACACCCATGGGACAAATCCTTGTGAACTCCAGATGGCCAGAAGTATGTGCTGGCATTGCCAGTCTGAGGTGTCCGGAGAATATTTCTGCGACCGCTGCGTCAAAGTCCAACCGGTCTCGAAAGAGATGGATTATTTCACCTGTTTCGGATTCCCTCGCCGGCTAACCATCGATCCGAACAAGCTGGAAGTCAAATTCTACGAGCTCAGCCGTGCCTTCCATCCTGATTTTTATCAAAACAAGAGCGAAACCGAGCAGGCGATTAGCCTGGCCAATGCCGCGACGCTCAATACGGCCTATCGCACCCTCCGCGATCCAATTCAACGGGCCGAGTATCTGTTGGACGTGGAAGCCGGGTCGGTGAAGGAGATTCGCACGTCGCCTCCGGTCGACCTCTTCGAAGAAATCCTTGAACTCCAAGACACACTTGGGGAGTATCGAGTCACCGATGGCACCTCGGAAACAGGGCAACAACTTCGCGCAAAACTCCAAATGGAACAGCACACGTTGGAACAACGCAGACGGGACATGGAGACCCAGCTCCAGCAGCTGTTCACCGACTGGGATACGCTCCAAGATCGTGGCGAAGTGAACAGCCAAGCCCGATCCGAGCGGGACCGCTTGTTAAAGGAGATGCGAGAGATTCTCTCCAATCGGACCTATGTGAAGAACATCGTCAACGACCTCGTCTTGACCATCGGATAATCATAATGGCACACATTGTCGGCATCGATCTCGGCACCACGAATTCGCTCCTCGCCCACATGCGAGAGGGAAAACCCTACGTCATCCCCGGCCGTTCAGGTCGCACGTTGGTGCCCTCCGTCGTCGCCATAACAGACAATGGGTTGATCGTCGGAGATCCTGCGAAGGAATACTTGACGCGCAATTCGGAACGAACCGTCTATTCCGTGAAGCGGTTCATGGGAAAAGGGCTCGCGGACGTGCAGCACGAGCTAGCCTACTTCCCCTACTCGCTCACCGAGCAAGGCGGCGTCATCCGCATCAAGCTCAGCGAGAAAACCTACTCGCCTCCCCAGATCTCGGCCATGATCTTAAAAGAACTGAAGCAACGGGCTGAAGCCCAACTCGGTGAAAGCATCACCAAAGCCGTGATCACAGTCCCTGCCTATTTCAACGACAGTCAGCGACAAGCCACGAAAGATGCGGGCATGATCGCCGGCCTTGAAGTCCTGCGTATCATCAACGAACCGACCGCTGCCTCACTCGCCTACGGACTCCAAAAAAAGACGCAAGGCATAATCGCCGTGTACGACTTCGGCGGGGGCACGTTCGATATCTCCATCCTCAAGCTCAAGAACGGCATCTTTGAGGTGTTGGCCACCAACGGCGATACGCACCTGGGTGGGGACGACTTAGATCGCCGGCTTGTCGACTTCCTCGTTGCAGAAATTCGAAGCGTCCATGGCATCGATCTCAGTGCCTATGCAAATCTTATGCAAGCAGTCCGTCTCGAAGCGGAACGGGCTAAGGTCCGTTTATCCGATGAGCGCAAGACACTGGTGGCGGTCGAGCTCCCGGACAATAAGGGTCGATTTACGAGAGAACTGACGCGGGACCAACTCGAATCCTTGATTATGGAGATCATCGACCGGACCTTGGGACCCTGCCGGATGGCCTTGAAAGACGCAGGGCTGACCCCCAACGAGATCGACGAAGTCGTGCTCGTCGGCGGTTCCACCCGCATGCCGTTCGTTCGGCAACGTGTTCGTGAATTGTTTGGGAAAACCCCGCACTGCGAACTCAATCCGGACGAAGTCGTGGCCCTCGGTGCTGCCATACAGGCTGACATTCTGAGCGGCGGCACCACCGACATGTTGTTGCTCGACGTCACTCCCCTCTCGCTTGGCATCGAAACGATGGGCGGCGTGGTGAGCAGCTTGATCAGACGGAACACGACCGTCCCGGCGAGTGCGAAGGAAATGTTCACCACCTATGCCGACGGCCAAACCGGTGTGGACATCCACATTCTCCAGGGCGAGCGCGAACTGGCGAAAGATAATCGCAGCCTCGCAAGATTTCGGCTGAAGGTTCCTCCACTCCCGGCCGGCGTCCCTCGCATCGAAGTCACGTTCCTTATAGACGCCAATGGGATCTTGAACGTAAAGGCGAGCGATATGCGGACCGGGAAGAACCAGTCCATCGAAGTGAAGCCCTCATACGGTTTATCCGACAACGAAGTGGAGCGGATGATCGAGGATTCGTTCAAGTTTGCAGCGGACGACGTCAACGCCCGCAAGCTAATCGAAGCGCGGCTCGACGCCGGCGCGCTGATCACCAGCACAGAGAAGTTCCTTGGAGAAGGTGGCCATCTTATTCCCCAGGAAGAGGTTGCGGTCGTTCGAACGGTCCTGTCGTCACTGACGGTTGCAAAAGAGAGCAACGACCAGCGTGCAATCCGCGCGCGCATGGCCGACCTTGAACAAGCGGCGAAAGGCCTGACCGTCGCCATGCTGGATGATTCGCTCAAGCAAGGGCTGCAGGGCAAGAAGGTCTCTGAAGTGACGTGAGCAGATGGCTCGTCGCTAATGGCATATCGCAGGAAGATCCGACCATCGGCTATAAACAATACGCCTTATGCCACCATGGAGATTGATATGGATCTGAAATGGCAGGACGCGGAAGATATCGCGATTCGACTGGTTGAAGAGCACTCGGAGACAGATCCGCTGACGGTTCGTTTTACCGATATGCATGCCTGGATCATCGCGCTGCCCGATTTCAAGGACGACCCGAAGGAGTCGAACGAGAAGATCTTGGAAACGATTCAGATGGCCTGGCACGATGAGTTTCAGGACTCGAAGTCCTAACTGTGTGCGGTTAAAAGCGGCCGTCCCAGACCGGCTGCTCCTCAGGAAGCTGATCCAGCTTATAGAAGTCCGTGGGGTCGAGTCGATGGTGAGCCGCCTGCGTCGGTTCACTACCCTTGGCAAAGAGCTCCACGATTCCATTCTGGACCTCACTCTCCTGCTGCGTCTCCAGTAGTCCTGTCGAAGAATCGACTTTCACAAATGTGATCCCATCGGGAATTTCGAACGGCGCGATAGGAAGTTGGTTCAGTGCCTCTCTCATGAATGCTATCCAGATCGACAAGGCTGAACGGGCTCCCGTCTCGCTCAGTCCGAGCGAGCGGCGATCATCAAAACCCACGTACACGCCGGCGACTAGATTAGGAGTCCCTCCGATAAACCATGCATTGATGTAGTCGTTGGTCGTCCCGGTTTTGCCCGCGATCGGACGATCGAGGATTTTCGCGGCTTGGCCCGTTCCCTTCTTCACCACATCTTCCATCATATTGGTGATCAGGTAGGCCGTCTCTTTGGTAATGACCTGATGAGATTCTGGCTCGGCCATGTCGAGCGTCTCGCCCGTGCTATCCTTCGCCACTTTGATGGCAAAGGGTTCCACCCGGCTCCCTTTGTTCAGGAACACCCCGTACACCGACGTCAGCTCCATCAAGCTCACTGACGACGAACCTAATCCCAAGGAGAGATCGGATGGAAGCGGACTCGTCACCCCAACCACGCGCGAAAACTCGATGACGTTCTTGACCCCAACCTTCTCAAGCAGCCGAACCGTCGCCAGATTGTGCGAGTGCGCCAGCGCGTCCCGTAGACTCACCATGCCGTGAAACTTTCGCCCATAGTTCAACGGTTTCCAAATCTTGTCGCCTTCTTCCTGCTCATAAACCACCGGCGCATCGAGAATCTGCGTGGCTGGACTCAATCCTTGGCTTATCGCTGTCGCATAGATGAGAGGCTTGAACGCCGACCCTGGTTGTCGATGCGCTTGAACAGCGCGGTTGTACTCGCTTCGAAAAAAATCGTAGCCCCCGACCATCGCCCGGATCGCGCCCACCTTAGGATCGATCGCTATCAGGCCTCCCTCGACAATCGGCGTCTGTTCGAGCGTGAGCTGCACCCCTCCTTTGGCGATTTTCTTCACCCCAACTTCAATGACATCACCAGGCTTGAGGAGCTGCTTGAGGTTGGGATTCACGACGAAGTCGACGGCAGGGTCAGGTCCCTTGAGTATCCGTTTCGCCCAAGCCATGTCGTCAAAAGCCAGCGTCGCTGTGACCGCCTCGACTTGAACCACATAATGATCCTTCTCGACTTTCAACACGATCCCTTCGCCCATATCACCGGGCTTGAGAGGCTGGTCGGTCGAAGCAGGTGCTGAGGGTTGGATCGTTCCAAGATCAACGCTGCGTCGAGGCCCTCGCCACCCTTCCCGTTTGTCGAGTTTGCGGACCCCGTCCAAGAACCACGATTCCGCCGCCTTCTGCATCTCCACATTCAAGGTGGTGTAGATTTTCAGGCCGCCTTTGTAGACCATCGCCTCCCCGTATTTCGCCACCAGCAATTGGCGGACGTATTCAACAAAGAACGGCGCAAGGTGTACGCTACCAAGCCGCTGGAAGTTGAGCACCTCGGCGACCGTGGTTTCGCGTTCAGCCGCCGTGATATACCCGGCCTCCTCCATACGTGAGAGCACATGCTCTTGCCGCTTCTTCGCCCGTTCGTAGGCCGTGAACGGAGAAAACCGGCTGGGAGATTTCGGGAGTCCGGCCAGGAAGGCTGATTCGGCGAGTGACAGAGTTGTGATGTCTTTCCCAAAGTACGATTGGGCCGCTGAGGCCACCCCATAGGCACCTTGCCCGAAGTAGATTTGGCTCAGATAGGTTTCAAGGATCTGTTCTTTTCCGGACACTGTTTCCATCTTGTAGGCCAAGATTAACTCGCGGATCTTGCGCTCATACGATCGCTCCGGCGAGAGAAAGAGCGACCTGGCCAACTGCTGCGTGATGGTGCTGCCCCCTTCGATTTTTCTACCTCCATGCCGGATATTGGTCCAAGCTGCCCGCAGCATCCCGATATAGTCCAAACCCGGATGCTCAAAAAACCGCGCGTCTTCCGTCGCAATCACCGCTTGCGTAAGCGTCTTGGGAATTTCGGCGAACGGAGTCAGAATGCGGCGCTCGATGAAGAACTGGCCGATGGGTTGCCGATCGTCTGAATAGACGGTTGTGACCAAGCTGGGTTGATAGCTCTGGAGCAAATCGAGCGATGGAAGATCTTGGGAAAAATGCCAGATCACCCACGCGACCGTCGTGACCCCGATGATGGTGCAGGCCAAGAATCCAAGCAGTGCGATCTTCCACCAGCGCCATAGACGACGCGGCTGTTCATGAATTTCGATGAACCGATCATCGCCTGGCATTGGGATTGATCTCCTGAGGAAGTTTGCTCTACCGAGTGTAGTAAAAATACCCTACAAAATACTTTACAATGCGTTCTCCGAAAACTCAAGCATCCGCTACCAATGTCGCGTGAGATGATCGCTTGTATGGCGACCGGCTTTTCAGGTATACTTTCACTGACGCCTCCATTGTTGGGGCGTCTTTTTTTTCGCCAAGAGTCGCACAGGAACCATGTCACAACTACGCGTCCCTCAAGACCACCAGAGCGATATCCGGAACATCGCCATTATTGCCCACGTTGACCACGGCAAGACGACGTTGATCGATGCCGTGCTCCGCCAGACCCACGTCCATCGCAAGATCAACGACATGGGCGAACGTATCATGGACTCGATGGACCAGGAGCGCGAGCGCGGGATTACAATCCGGGCCAAGAATGCCAGCGTCACCTACAACGGCGTGAAGATCAACATCGTTGATACGCCGGGTCACGCCGATTTTGGCGGTGAAGTCGAACGGTCGCTTCGGATGGTGGACGGCGTGCTGATCCTGATCGATGCCAAAGAAGGACCCATGCCGCAAACGACCTTCGTCTTGCGGAAGGCCTTGGCGCTCGGACACAAAACCATCGTCGTCATCAACAAGATTGACCGACCGGACGTCGTGATCGACAACGTCGTCAACCGTACATTCGATCTCTTTGTCCACCTAGGAGCTACCGACGAGCAACTCGATTTTCCGATCATCTACACGTCAGCGATCAACGGCATCGCCACGCTCGACGTGAATAAGCCCGGAACCGACATTTCACCGCTGCTCGATACCGTCCTGGAGAGAATCCCCGCACCGGCCATTACCGCCGAGGCTCCGCTCCAAATCCTGGTCCTGGCCCTCGTGCAAGACTCCTACAAAGGCAAGATGGGAATCGGTAAGATTCAGTCCGGGTCGATTGCTCGACGGCAGAATGTCATGGTGCTCGGCAAGAACGGCGCACAGATTCCCGGAAAGGTGTCCGACTTGGCAGTCTATTCTGGCCTTGAACGGGTCGATACCGAACAGGCCGGGGCAGGAGAAATCGTCGCAGTCTCCGGCCTAGATGAGATAAGTATCGGTGATACCATCGCCGATGCGGAACGCCCGGTCGCCCTTCCACGCGTGACTATCGATGAGCCGACCATCCAGATGACCTTCTCCGTGAACAATAGTCCCTTTGCCGGACGTGAAGGAAAGTTCCTAACGTCGCGTCACGTGCGTGAGCGCCTCTTCAAGGAACTCGAGACCAACGTTTCTTTACGTGTGAATGAAACTGATAGTGCCGATCGTTTTCTCGTCGCGGGCCGCGGAGAACTCCATCTCGGCGTTTTGATTGAACAGATGCGGCGTGAAGGCTACGAGTTGCAAATCTCGCAACCGGAAGTCATTCTCCATCGTGATGGCAACCAAATCACGGAGCCGTACGAGGAACTGACCATCCAGATACCGGAGATCTATCAGGGAGCGGTCATCGAAGAAATCGGCAAACGTCGCGGCGAAATGCGGCACATGCGGCTCGTCCATTCCGATGTTGGCGCCAGCGAAATGCATTTGGAATACCTCATCCCCACGCGCGGCATTATGGGCCTCAAGAACATGCTGCTCGTCAAAACCCGTGGCACCATCATCATGCACCATGTCTTTAAGGCCTACGAACCGGCGGAGGAGCGCGACTTGATCGTGGCACCGCACGGATCGCTCGTGGCGTACGAAGACGGGAGCAGCACGGGCTACGCCATCTTCATGACCCAGGAACGAGGCGCCATGTTCATCGGTCCCGGCGTGGAGGTCTACCGCGGGATGGTCGTCGGCGAAAACTGCCGAGACGAAGATCTCGACGTGAACGTGTGCAAAGAAAAGCACCTATCAAACATGCGGGCTTCAGGTTCCGATGAAGCCTTGGTCCTCACGCCCCCGCAGGAAATGACACTGGAATTCGCGCTGGAATATATCGGGCCCGATGAGCTGGTTGAGGTCACTCCGCAGAATCTGCGTCTTCGCAAAAGGCTCCTCAACCAGGATGATCGTCGCAAGGCCCGCAAAGCCAGCAAATAACCCTCGTGCTGCCATGAGAATCAGGAAGAAATCTCCGAAGCCGTCCGCTAGGCGCCCACCCCTCGACTTCCTCGGCTATCGCGGCACCACCACTGCCACAGATGAACTCAAGATTTAGTACGAGCGCGAGAGTATGGCGGATCGTTGACCGTTCGTCATGAGGCAGGCTCGCCCGAATCCTGGCAGGTGACTCACGACCCCTGTTCGACCTATGTGGTGATGCCTCACGTCCATGATTTCATGAAACAATTGGGGGCCACGGCGTGGGTGGGTACCGTCGCACCTTCCCTCGCATCCCGACGAGACATACCGGACACGATTCTCTTAGCCGCACGGTTGGCCCGATGCCTCACCCTGTTGACGCTAGGGTTTGCCTATGACGCGTGACCCCTCGATCCTACGTAAAAACTCGTCGGATTGGCAGAATCGCGCGCTCACGAGCTTTCTTGTTGATGACCACCTGTCCATCGTCCACGACGATACGTCGCGGCCTGACCACGCCTCGTCCTACTCGCTGGGCTTCAGTAAGTTCGGGCTTGACGAAATCGAGATGTTTCAGGGCAAAGGGCTCCCTGAAAGCGCCTCCAAGGAGCTTCTGACCGAATCGGCGAATGAGCTGCTGCGTACGGGGCAATTCCCAAAAGTTGGGACGGCATTCAGTTTTCCATTGCTCGGTCGCACCATTCACATCGTGAACTACCGCACTACAGCCCCAGCAGGACGCATGTTGGGATTCCGCGAACTTCAAGACTAGCGCATCATTCGATAACTTAACACGTTAGCGATCTTCCACGAGAGCCCTAGTCCTTCAGGCCAGTTGACAAGCTTTCGAGCCACAGGGTAGAAAGAGTAAGTTTGAAAATGGGGCTCTCTCAACCTGAGACCTCACTCACGCCAACATATAGCGAAATTCGCAAAGGAGGATCCGAGATGAGCGACATGGCAGCAGAAATCAAGGTGGGCGATACGGCACCGGACTTTAATTTGAAAGATCAAGATCAGAAAGATGTGAAGTTGAGCGACTATACGGGCAAGAAGAACGTCGTACTCTGCTTCTATCCGCTGGACTGGAGCCCGGTCTGCCAGGGTGAGAACAAGTGCTTGACCGATGACTTCCCCAAGTTTCAATCCGCCAATGCAGAACTGTTCGGCATTAGCTGCGACAGCTTCTACTCGCACAGAGCCTGGGTGGACTCTATGGACCTCAAGCACAGCCTGTTGTCGGACGTGCACCGGACGACGGCGAAGGCCTATGGCCTCTACTTCGAGCCGCTTAACTGCTCCAAGCGTGCGACCGTGATCGTCGACAAGAACGGCAAGGCCGCCTACGTGAAGGTGCAGGAGATCAAGGTGGCGCGTGAGGATAAGGACATCCTCGCCGCTCTCGCGAAGCTGAGCTAACCAAAAAGGACTGAGTGACGAGGGCTGAGAGCTGAGTATAATCGGTTGATTCGACTAAGCCAGCACTCAGTCCGCAGCACTTGTTATGGAAGGAACGATCGAAGACGTTCGCGATGAGAACTACAAAGAGTTCACCGACAGTACGGGTGCGGTCGTCGCCTATAGCCTAGCGACCTGCGAACCCTGCAAGACCTATGATCCTATCCTGGAAGAGACCGCCGCCAAGTTTCCAACCATCAAAGTCGGCAAGGCCAAGATGCATATCCCTGGCCGCTGCCGAGCAATCAAAAAAACCCACACCTTCGAAACCTATCCCACCACCCATTTCTTCGCAAACGGTAAGCTGCTCCTCACCCGCGAAGGGGTGGTGGAGCCAGCCGAACTCGCCGCGCTGATTTCAGATTATTTACTTAAGTAGATATTAGCCGTTTCTCATCGCTTGAAACACGTAGTCGTAGGTGGCCCACGCCATGAACCATGCGAGATCTGGCTTCAAGTTGGACACCGTGCTGATCAAACGCAGCGTGCTTCGTCGTTTCAGTTCTGATTCGTAGTCCGCGAGACACTCCTCGATCGAATCCCGCATCTCCGCTTAACCGTCCTGGACCCCGAGGTAGTCCTGCGCGTACAGTTTCAAGACCGCTTGTGCTTCTCTGGTTTCTGAAAATATGGAGGTCACCTCGGCAGCTTCTTTAATCACCCGCTCGATCGCCTCGTCGCCCTCGGCAGTTCAAACCACCACTGTCCCTAAGAAATAGGCCATCAACACCGCACCGGCAAGTTATCTTGCCTAGGCGCTCCGAGAGGACGAACGTCAACCGATCAACTTGCGTAGTCGAATGAGAGATCGCGAGACTGGACCAAGCGAATGTTGACGAGTCGACCCGATAAGATGCCGGCATCGAGCGAGTTCCATATCCGTTCGGCAAGTTGCTCGCCCGTGACACACTCAACCTTGAGGACTTGGCGCAGATCCTGCCGGTCGAAGGCCTTCAGCACCTTATCCTGCACCAAACGATCTAGCGCACCGATATCCGTCACCATCCCGGTCACCGGATCAATCTTGCCATGGACCGTGGCGAAGCAATCCCACTCACAGCCTGGGTTGCCTTCCTGAATAGCGGTGAAGGAATAGCGCCGGGTGACGCCGGCGACATCTATTCCTCCTGCCGCTGTCACATCGGCATAGAGATCCTCGTCTTCATAGAGACGGATGCTGTGCAACGTACCGATGTCCTTCTGGCTTTTTAGTGTGGACCAGAACACCCTCGCAATGTTTTCTGACGTAGGAATTCGATCCTTGAAATAGGGCATATCCAGATTCAGATTCTTGTGGTCGAACTCCTCGATCACGGCAAGCAGCACCCGCTTCAAATCAACCAAATTGATGATCATGCCGGTCTTGGAATCGACCTTGCCGGACACGGTCACTTCGAGCATGTAATTGTGGCCATGAGCAGGCGGGTTATAGCAGGGGCCAAAGACCGCACGATTCTTTGCCTCATCCCACTCCGGCTTGATATAGCGGTGGGATGCGGCAAATTCGATACGTTTGGTCAATACAACCTGAGACATAATGCGCAATGTTCAGAGCTCAACGTTTCATGTCGATGATAACAGCTGGTCCTGCCCTGCTTTGATAATGTAACACTCACCATTGATCATTCAACATTTGCCTTCCAAGTCTGCTAGCCATTCTTCGCGCATGCTGCCAGACACAGGCACCTCCTCCTGATAGCCGCTATGGTTCACGCTGATTGTCACCGGCTGGCGCAGATCGGCAAACGAGACTTTCATGGCAGTCGTGGGTCGAAACCTGACGAAATGGACGGCACTGATCTTGGTATCATGGCTATGGCCGCCTTCGAACTCGCCGAAGACCTGTTCGCCTCCGACTACAATCGCGACCTTTGGGCCATGATCGAGGCCCATAAACCGGTCAAGCCACTCTTTCATCTTCGCCTCATCAGTGATCTCGATCAAGAGGGTGGCGCTCAGTTCGTCCTGTGAGGGCAGGAGCGCATTGTACACGTCCAGTTCATCCTGTACCTTGGCGGGATCGACGATGCGCTCGACACGAATCATCTCCTGAACTTGAAACTGCAATGTGTCGCGGTTCTCAAAGATGAGCGTAATCAGCGGCACGACTGAAATCCGACGGCGTTTTTTGAGCTCGATGATGTGAGAACGATAGCCCTCCCGTTGCCGTTCATAGTCAGTAGAGGAAAGGACGTCGCTTGGTAGCAGTGGCTTCATCGCGCTTGCTGATTCGGTCTTATCTTGGCCCGCTCATCACGCGTCACGGTTCGGCGGGCTTACCGTCCTGAGCCCAATCGAGGGACGTATCACTTATCACGGTTTTAAGGAGGGAAGTCCATAGGCGTCACGGACAATCTGAATCGGGTGAAGGGCCGCCTTCCCGCCCACGTGCGCAGAGGCCCCGGCTTGTTCTAACTGCAACCCGGCTAATGGACAATCGGATGCGACGAGATCGGTCGGCGTTTGCTCGATCGCGCGCACGGCTTTCCCTGCAATCTTCATCGAGAGCGAAAAGAACTCGGTCTTGGTGGACCAGGCACCATCGTGTCCTGAACACTTTTCGATCACCTCGACTTGCGCGCCGGCACATTCCATCAGTTGTTTGGACTTGAAGCCGATGTTTTGGTCTCGCAGGTGACAGGGAATCTGATAGGCGACGCGGCCAGGCTTCGTCGTAAAATCAGTCGCCAGTTGCCCGTCTTTCTTCATTGTCATCAGATATTCGCAGACATCGAAGGTCCGCTCGGCCACCTTCTTTGTCTGCTCATCGCGATTGAGTTCAGGATATTCGCGCTTGAGCATCAGGCTACAGCTGGCAGTCGGCACGACCACATCATACCCCTTGACGACCCATGAATGCAGCGAGGCCACATTGGCCCTTGCTGCCTGTTGAATCGCCTGCGTATCACCGATATCGAAACTCGGCATCCCGCAGCAGCGCTGTTCCGGCAACACCACCTGGATACCGTTCTTTTCCAATACCTGTACCGTCGCCTTGCCGATATCCGTCGCCTGATAGTTCACGAGGCAGCTGGAGAACAGCGCGACCTTGCGGTTTGGCGAGGCGGCACGCTTGGACTGTGCACGGCGGCTAAACCAGCGTGGGAACGTTTCGCCGGAGAAATGCAGCACATGCCGGTAGCGATGGATGCCGGCGATCTTCTCGACCAAGCCACGCAACAATCGATTCCTCAACAACCGGTTCGTAATCGATGCCGTAAGACTTCCCAATGTGCCGATGAGATCTGTCTTGATGAGCAGCCAATCTCGCCAGCGTACACCCCGCTCCGCGGCCAACCGCTTTTTCCACAAGATCATCAGATGGGGAAAGTCGACTTGGTATGGATGCGGCGGTGTATAGGGGCAGTGGTTGAAACAGAGTTTACAGTAATAGCACTCGTCGACGACCTGATGATGATCGGCAGGCGTAAGCTTGGCCACATCACCCTCGTAGCCATCAATACGATCGAGTAGCGCATTGAACGAAGGGCAGAAATTAAAACAGCGTCGGCAGCCTTCGCAGATCTCGTAGATCCGCAGCGTGTCCTCATTCAGCTGCTTCGGATCGATTGGATTGACTAGACTGAGGCCCTTCATGATCCGTTCCTTGGAAAGCATTCAGCGGTCAGCTATCAGCAACGGATTCCCTCCTGCGTTGCCGAAAACTGACCGCTGAACACTGACTGATGGCGACGGACTGTTAGCCCATCAGGCTGTCAAGTCCCTTCTGAAACCGATTGGCATGCGAACGCTCGGCCTTCGCTAGCGTCTCGAACCATTCGGCCAATTCGGCGAATCCCTCGTCGCGCGCGGTCTTGGCCATCCCAGGATACATCTAGGTATACTCGTAGGTTTCGCCCTCGATGGCGGACTTGAGGTTCGCATCCGTGTTGCCGATCGGAACGCCGGTCGCCGGATCGCCGACTTCCTTCAAGAAATCCAAGTGGCCGAAGGCATGGCAGTTTCGGCCTCCGACGTATTGCGAAATAGCCCACCCACATCGGGATAGCCCTCGATATCCGCACGCCGTGCGAAATAGAGATACCGGCGGTTAGCCTGCGATTCGCTTGCAAAAGCATGCTTGAGATTGTCATGGTTCTTGGTTTCTTTTAAGCTCTTTCCCATTTTATCCTCCTCGTTGTTCTAAGATACCGGCTGACGGTAGAGAGCGTCCTTACCCCATCCCACCGGCGCATAAATAAGATAGCCCAGCTGTCGTGACAGGTTCAAAGGCTTTCCTTATCCCAAATGCAGAGACAGAGTTTCCGAGCAGCTCGGTTAAGGCGTGTGCGGCCTGATCGTTACGCGGTGTGCCCCGCTCCGGTCATCCCGTCTCGGTCATGGCGCGGCGAGTGGAGACAGACCGTTCCCGGTCTTCTGACCACCCCCCGCTCCGTTGGCGGATGTGGCAAATATGTTAGACTGAACGATAATTGACCGACCCCAAGTATTTCTCTTGTGAGGACCACATGCCGATTCCTCGCCACCCCTTCACCCGCCCAATTATGTGCACCCTCGCTCTTCTTACCTTGATCGTGTCAAGCTGCGCCCACGATACCTATCAACAGCGCCCGGACGCCATGAAAAACCATGTTGAGACCTTCTACACCTATCTCGAGACCAATCGAGTGGAGGCCGCCATTCATGAGAATCAACAGATCGAAGCCATGGCTGATCAGATGGCAGAGACCGTCCTGAAACGGGCTCAATTACTAGGGACGTCTCAGGTCGAACGGGAGTTTGCACTGATGAAAACGGCCAGGGAAACAACGGCGCAAAACTGGATTGCACTGGGCCAGTACTTCGCCATCAAGCAACAGACGGACAAGGCCCGTGCGTCCTATCAGCGCGTGGTCGACGCCTACACCAACCCGCCAGAGCGAACATACCGGGAACAGGCCGCGCGAGCACTCAAGGATCTGGATATCGTGTCGACGGCCCCCAACCGGATACCTCCTTAGCCTCACCGTCGAGACATATGTGACGCCTGCTTGGCAACAACCGTTCTCCTGACACTGTCCCCATGCCTATGCATGTCAGGCTCCTCATCCTCCTGCTGATCGTACTCACTGGATGCGTTCACCGAATCCAGGTGAATCCCCTTTCCGCTAGCCCCACGTCAACGACGATCCCACGATCCCTTCAGATAGCTGTCGGCTCGCTCTTAATGGAAGGCGCAGACCATATGCCGGGCATTGCTTTGCTGGAATGGCCGCACCGCGACCTGAGTCAGGCGCTCATCCGGTACGTGCAGCAACGAGACACATTCAGTTCGGTCTCAACCAACCCCGCCGATCTCACTCTCCGCATTACCACGAAATTGGCGCTAACCTCTCGTGATCGCTATCACTATCGCATCCGATTGCAGGCAGAGATGAGCGAGACAGCCCAGCTGATCAAAGCCTATCTCGTTGAACATGCCGTGGCGGGATCCTCGGTGCGGTGGGTCACAGCTTCCGACCGTGACCCTATCGAAGCCGCGCTCCAGCTGGCCTTGGATGATTTGCTTACCCAGATTGAGACAGACCGATCGCTATATGTGCGCGGGCAAGAACAACCTGCCAAGTAGCGTCCAACCTCAACCAGTCATCTCGCGCTGACGTGACGGGAATGTCGTTAGCCTGCATTATTCATGACGGTTCGCTGCGAAATCGGCTAGCGGTATCGGCTTCGGGCTTCCTGAGCTTGGGCTGTGGAGGCTGCGACATATTCCTGGCAATCGAGGCGGAGGACCCGATCCCCGAACGGAGCGTTGAAGAACTGACAGTGATGGTGCTGGTCCGCATCCACATGCGCGTGCGGACGTAAATGCTGGCAGGCGACGCACATGCGCGAATTGGTAATTTCTCCCTGCAACGGCAGGGCACGAATGAGTATCACAAGGGCGGTCAGAACCGACCTGCTCTTGCGCCGAAAGGTGCTGAGTCGCGGCAGCCAGAAACTCCGGCCACCCGTTCGACACGTGGCCCACTTTCGCACCTATGGCGGTCAGATGAGCCATCCCCCTAAGAGGCGTACGTGGGCGCGCTATCACTGAAAGGTGTGGAGGAGAGAGGAGATGCAACAGGCACTCCGGCTATTCCTGGACCGGGTGTACCTTGGCCAGTACCCGAAAAGGCAGACCGGTTATACGGTCGTCTCAGCTGCAATGTTGCTCTTGATGATCCTAGTCCCAGGCGGAGTGTTCGGGCACGAAGCGGGGGCTCCCTTCTCTGGAGCCATCATCGAACCACTTAAAGTCGAGCATGCCCACATCGAGGATGAGCAGTGAATAAACTTCTCGTTCTTGGACAGGTTCTCCGAAGACGGTGGGGGAACAAGAGCGGCATTTTCCCAGAACGTCGACTTGGCCGCCGCTTGGACCAGTGACTTCCAAATCGGGTCGGAGGTCAACATTCCATTCTCGAACACCGGTGGCGATAGGGATGATTATAGCATCGGAGATGTAGAGGTCTTGCCCATCAAGTATGCCATTATCAACAAATTCGAAACGATTCTCACAGGTGCTCTCAGTGTCAAACTTCCCACGGGAAATGAATCCAAGGGGACAGGAGAAGGGAACACAGCGGTTGGAGGTCTCTTCCTTTTTGATTATGCACATCGAAACTGGTATTGGGGAGTGAACACGGAGATGGCAACGACTATCTCACATGAGAGTGGCACAGAGGTCGAATTCGCCTCGGCCATCGCGTACTCGTTCATCCGGGAAACTGAAGAGGGAATAGCACCACCCAGGCCAGATCAGGCGATTGTATCGACACTCTCGCTGGAGATTATCTCCGAGTCGACTTTGGAAGGCGAGAAGGCAGGTGAACATGTCTTCACGGTTCTCCCTGGTGTCCATCTCTGGCACCCAGCGTCCAACTGGGGTGTCGGGCTCGGCGTCCAGGTTCCCGTCAGTTCCGATAAAGACTTTGATGTTGCTGTGCTATTCCAACTTCGTAATCACTTTGCCTGGGGCGAGCTCTTCGGGATGCACTGAACGACCAAGAGGTCTCCTAGATCTGAACGCGCGAACAGGTGCCAGCGACCTGTCGTTTACTTCATGCTCAAACTGTTCTTGCCCGACAAGCTCCTTCCCTTCTCGTTTCCACCGTAATCGCACCCTTGCGGATATAGGCCGCCCTATGGCCTGAATCTGCATCAGGAACTCATCAAGTAAGGTTGGTGCTGTCGGTATCGGCTCCCCTGTCGCCGTGGGAGTGGCGGAAGTCACGCGTTCTGCCCGTGGCTGAACTACGTGCATTTTCTCCGTTCATCGCCCTTGCGCCTTCCTTCGCCACCCTCCTAAGAATACGCATCCCTGCGAGGCTCTCATGACTTTCACGCTTCGTCCCTGCCGTCGTGTGCTTGTGCAATGCGCATCACGTACAACGGTAGCCTAACAACTGGGGGCTGGTCACTCGGACTACAACGAAGTGGGCCCGCACGGCTCGCTGGGCATGCGGTCCCCTATGCGGTTTTATCAGGAATGAAATGCTAAAAACGGACTAAACGCTGTCCAAAATTAACTGGGGCAGTACAAATAGCTACAAAGATCCATTGCAAGAGAGGCTGGTTCCCAGGCAAACTACGCCGCAGTGTAGCTCTGTCTCTACCATACTGATGGGGCCATGACCCTGGACAAGCTGCAGAAGCGGGCCTACGATGAAGAAAAAATCTATCACTGCATTCGTACTCTTGATTCTCGTCATGGTTGCTGGGTTCACCTGGTGGCAGGTAAGCCTACGCGCAACAAAGCCTGCGGGTGAACCCTTTCGAATAACCATACCTTTATGGGCAGGGCACTTCCACAGCTTTATTGCACAAGAACAAGGCTTTTTCAGTGATGAAGGAGTCAATGTCGAACTCACTTTGCGAGAAGATCTTGATGTGAGCATGCAAGCGTTCATAGATGGAAAGGCTGAGGCTGCATTTGGACTTCAATCGGATGCGATCTTACTGGCGTCGCAAGGGGTCCCCGCAAAGATTGTCTACGTCACTGATTTTTCCAATGGTGGAGATGTTGTGATCAGCAAACCCAACATCAGAACAGTCGCAGACTTACAAGGTAAAACGGTCAGCGTCGATAAGTTAAACAGTTTTAACCATATTTTTCTCGCAGAACTTCTCAGCCGAAATGGCATAGCTGAGGAGGATGTGAAGGTGGTGCCTGTGATTGGGAGTGAGGTACCTGCCGCATTACGGAAGGGAACAATTGACGCGGGACAAACCTGGGAGCCGTATAAGTCAAAAGCGCTCGCTGCGGGCAATCGATTACTTGCGACCTCGGCAGATGCGCCGGGCATTATTACAGACGTACTCTATGGTGAAAACAAAGGTGCTCGAACAACGGGAACAGGATGTAAGGAGCGTTGTTAAGTCGTTGTTGAAAGCCCTTGCATTCCGGATCGCGAATGAAAATCTCTCCTACGCCATCATGTCTGAAGCAACTGGCGTTCCTCCAGGTGCCTTACGAGATACCATTCAAGAAGGAAACATATTCCCTGATCTCGAGAAAAACAAACAATCGTTTATCAATTCACCGCAACCAACCTCTTTGTATACAAGCGGAAAATTCATTTCTGAGTTTTTCGTCAAACACGGAGTCGTTGCCACTCCAATCAAGTTGGAAGACGTCCATGCTCCTGGAATTGTAGGCGAATTAAAGTAAATAAGGCTTCGATGACAATCCGTTTCAAACTTGCAGGCATGCAAGGCCTACTGTTACTCACCACCCTCCTCCTGCTAGGGACTTTACTTGTTATTTTGAGCACCTCAATAACGCCACTGGCAAACAGACTGTCACAGGATGTTGATGCGTTAAGCAAAATGAGTGCGGAAGAGAAGTTTACATTGACGATGGTCTCATCACGAAGAGACTTGCAACAAGGTACGGCAGATTACATCCATGCGCCGAATGAATTAACGAAAACGAAATACAATTTTGCGGCAATAAAACTTCAGGAGGCAATCAACAGAACCCTTAGAAATTCAAAACAGGGAACAGGGGTCTTTAATATATATAAGTGTGGTGGAAAGCAATATCGAGGATGTTGAAAGAAACATTTTCCGTTTCGTACAGCACGGGGATGTCAAAAGGGCGAGAGCATTATTAGGCGTGTGGAATACGAAGTGATACGTGCGAACTATGATACTTTTATCGAGCAACTTGTGCATAGCAACAAGGCGAAAGCAGGGGATCAGTTCAGTACGTTGATTGCGCTCTCTTCAGATGTGAAAGCTGGGAGGAAGCAGTTATCTGTGTTGATACCCATTGTGATTCTATCTTTGGTATTTATTTTTCTCATAGGATTCACAGTGAGTGTTCTTGTCTCTCGTAGCATTTCAAGACCACTTGAGCAACTAGCACAAGGTGCGGAAATAATCGGTAGTGGAAATTTTGAATATAAAACCGCCACTAGAGGAAAGGATGAAATCGGTACCCTGTCCCGCTCGTTTGACAAGATGACGGAACGTTTGCAGACCACAACGGTCTCCCGCGATGCCTTGCAGCGGGAGGTCATCGAGCGCAAGCGGGCAGAGGTGGCACTCCATCGAACGCACGACGAATTGCAACGCAAGAATCGCGACTTGGAAACGCTCCTCTATGTGACGTCGCACGACCTGCGCGAGCCGCTTCGTTCCATCGAGAACTTCTCGCACCTGGTGCGTGACCGGTATGCCGACCGCCTCGACGACAAGGGGAAGGACTTTCTCCGGCGCGTGGTCGGCGGGGCCCAGAGAATGGACCGACTCATTGCAGACATTTTGGCGCTCACGCGTGTGCAACGGATAGAGCCGCCCGCTGAAGACGTCGAGGGCGCGAGCCTGGTGCAGGCAGCCCTGCTGCAATTGGAAGGAAAAATTAAGAAGACGGGCGCGCAGGTGCGGATCGAGAACGACTTCCCTCGCCTGCGAGTGCATAAGACTCTGGGTACGCAAGCGATCTCTAATCTCATTGCGAATGCGCTGAAGTTTACATCCAATGGCCACGCACCTGATATAGAGGTGGCACCCTATCAGCCAGGCGATGGGGAGCTCGCACCGGGCATCGTCGTGCGCGATCGAGGACCAGGGGTCGCGCCGGAGCATGCCGAGCGCATCTTTCAGTTTTTTCAGCGGGCCGTAGGGCGAGAGGTCGAGGGAACAGGCGCAGGGTTGGCCATCGTGCAGCGCGTGGCCGAGCGACATGGCGGGCGGGTGTGGGTGCAGCCGCGCGAGGGCGGTGGCTCGGAGTTCTTCATCACGTTCGGAGCAGCGCACACCTCAGAAAGAAATGCGCCATGAATGAGGAACCCCTGGAGATCCTGCTCGTCGAAGATAATGAAGACGATATCGTCATCATTAATGAGGTGTTCAACGAGGCCGATCGGGTGAATATCATCACCACGGCCCGGGATGGAGAAGCAGCCCTCGCCTATCTGCGACGTGAGGGCCCATACAAAGCTTCGCGCCGGCCCTGTCTGATCTTGCTGGACATCAACATGCCAAAGAAGAACGGGTTTGAAGTGATGGAGGCGCTGAAGGCTAATCCCACACTCCGCTCCATTCCCATCATCGTGTGGACCATGAGCGAGTGCGAGGAAGACATCATTCGCGCCTATGCAACCCGGCGCTTGTTCCTACATCCACAAGCCGGTGACCTTAAATGAGTTCACCAAAGCGGTCAAACAGTTTGCGTTGTATTGGACCGCAGTCCCCCTGATACCCCATTTCAGGAAGTAACGTCCATGCGCATTCTTCTCATCGAGGACAACGAGGACGATGTTCTCACGATCCGCGAAATGCTTGCGGAAGAGAAAGACGCAACGTTCGACCTGGAGTTGGCCGATTGCCTTGGCAAGGGGGGTTGGATCATGAACGGCGCCCGCAAGCTGGCCACGTCGACGACATAGAGCACGTGAACCACCGGCTAGGTACTGAACGGCATCTGCACCAGCCATTCAATTGCCCACCGACCATACTTTGACCCATCTATTGCCGCCAAAGCTTTCCAGTCACGCGTCCTTTCGTCTGATGATTCACATCCTACTCAGCCAACTTCGGCAAACCGATCCCGAAATGCCTCCGGCGATAGGCCGGCCAGCGAGGCACAGCGGCCAAGCGTGGCCGGATCATTGAAGTCATCTTCGGTGAGTCGGATCATATATTGCCTGGCGATCTGATAGGACTGGGACCCGATGTCCACCATCCTGACTTTTGCCCGGCCACTGGCAGGATCCACCATCTGTTTGAACGGAATCGGCACGAACTGGCCATCCTGGATCGACACCATCGCCGCCGTGCCCCCATCGAGTATATATTGCGCGGCACAATAGCCAAGGTCTCGAGTGTATTCGATATCGTACGGTATCGGATCCGCACAGCGCAATTCATAGCCGACGTTCTTTGCCACGGTGGAGGTAGAGAGTCCCAAGGCGTTAATCCCCTTTGTCACTTCCCGCCGCAACAAGTCGCCGATATCCACCTCGGCCAACCGGAGATGGCCGTGCTCGTCTCGCTCGAAATGCTCCAGACCTCCCAAATCCTGTGGATCGAGAATCTCGACCAAGCCCTCAGCCAGCACGACAACGCCATCGGCGCGCCAGCTGTTGAGACGTTTGATGATCGTTCCGATCAGGAGATCCAGAAGACTTTGCAGTTTCACAGGACGCTCGCGAAATTGTTCAGGGATCACCGTCAAGGTGGCACCGACGGCCTTGCCGATTCCCAGAGCTAAGTGGCCAGCTTTGCGTCCCATCGTCACGGCGAAATACCAACGCGCTGTCGTATGGGCCTGACCTGCCCCCAGTGATTAGGCCACCTGTTCTGTTAGTACGCATGCTTCAGGAGCCGGTGGCCGATAGCCCAAGGCGCTGTGGGGCCGGACGTGATTATAGGTCTGCCGCCAGCGTTCAATGATGACCTGCGCTTCCCGCAGCGTATAGAAGAGTTCCCTGTTTAGCAATTCGTCCCGGAACTTGCCATTGAAGCTCTCGCTATAGCCATTCTCCCAGGGACTGCCCGGCTTGATGAACAAGGGCACGACGGTCAGCAAGCGATACCAGGCCCGCAGAGCCGTGGCGATAAACTCCGGTCCATTGTCCGAGCGAATGTGTGTCGGACAGCCATGCGTCAGGAACAGCTCCCCCAGTACCTCCTGGACATCGCTTGCCCTCATACGGCGGCGCACCGCAAGGGCCAGACACTCCCGCGTGTATTCGTCCACCACGGTGAGCATTTTCAAGGGCCGCCCATCCCGAGTGCGTTCCATGACAAAATCATACGCCCACACATGGTTCGGATATTCCGGTCGCCGCCGTACGCAGGAACCGTTAGTCAGCCAGAGTCGGCCTCGCTTCGGCTGCTTCTGCGGCACCTTGAGCCCCTCCTGTCGCCCCCCAGCCGCTCCACGCGTTTGTGGTTCACCCGCCAGCCTTCTTGATGCAACAGCGCGGTGATCCGACGAGATCCATAGCGCCCATACTCACGGGTGAGCGCGACGATCCGCGTCCGCAGAGACTCCTCGTCGTCCGCCTTGATGGGCACATACTGTTGCGTGCCCCGGCATTGCCCCACGACTCGACAGACCCGGCGTTCAGAGACCGAAAACATGGCCGGCACATGGCAGACCGTTTCTCGGCATCGGGCCGGGCTTAGAAATTTCCCGCTGCCACCTCCTTCAAAATGCTGTTGTCCAGGAAGAGGTCCGCCACGAGTCGCTTGAGTCGGGCATTCTCTTGTTCCAGGCCCTTTAACCGTTTGGCCTGATCCACGCGCAAACCACCGTACTCTTTCTTCCACCGATAGTAGGTCTGTTCCGTGATCCCCAACTTGCAACAAGCCTCCACCAGTCCAAGGCCTCTGCCCATCTCACTTTCGATCGTCCGCAGATGCCCGATGATCTCCTCGGCCGGATACCGTTTGCGTGCCATGCCCCCTCCTTCCGTCGGCCAGAATCCTAACGCTACATCCGGCCTGGTTTATAGGGGGCAGGTCAGGCGTCCACCATGAGATTCTTCACGATCTCCACGCCCAAAGAACGCGCGGTTTGAAATCCGAAAGTCGGAATCCCATGGGGGAGGTCGAGGTCATTGTCGATTGTCTTCGGCACATGGACGACCTGGATGCGACCAGCCGATCGTTCTTCCAGCTTGAGCGCCGAGAAAGCCGTATCGTCTCCGCCGATGGCCACCAGTCGAGTAATGCCGAGAACCGTTAAGGTCGACAGGACAGTATCAAGAGACTCAACCTTCTTGATGGGATTTGCCCGCGACGTTCCGAGAACCGACCCACCTCGGAAGTGTAGGTGGCTCACCTCCTCGATCGAAAGGGGACGCACCTGACTCGTGCTTCCTTCAATAAGCCATTTGAAGCCGTCGAGGATGCCGATGACATCACACCCGCCAAGAATGCTTCGGATTGTGACCGCGCTGACGACACTACTGATCCCGGGAGCTGGTCCGCCCCCGACCAAGATACCGATGGTCATCCGATGGAATGTCATCCTTCTCCCCTACACCTTTGCCTAGCGGCCTTTCAAATTCTTCATGATCTGCGGCATGATTGTATATTCCATTTCGTCGAGGAGCAAGCTGCTCAGTGATTCCAAAGTTGGCAAAAGTTGGAGCCGATCTCACCAAGGCCATCCTGGAAGACAGCAATCTCTCCGGGACCGACCTCTGGCAGGTTCGATTGTCTGGCACGAACCTGTTCCGTTCGATCGGCGATGAAGCCTTCCTCTACAACGCTGTTCTCGTCGGTGCCCAACTGCACGAGTTCTCTTTTGAACGAGCCCACTTAGAAGGCGCCGACCTCTCATCGGCCAACCTAACCAATGCCAAATTTGTGGACAGCTATTTTTATGGAGCCACGTTGCAGCGCGCAATCCTCTCAGGGACCGATCTGATTGGAACCAACTTTCGCCGCACCGTTCTCACCAAAACAAACTTCCGCCAAGCCAATCTACAGGGAGCCCTGCTCGACAGTGCGCAGCTCGGCCAGGCCCAGCTAGTCAAAGCCGACCTGGAAGGTGCCTGCCTAGATGCAGCGAATTTGTACGATGCGAACCTAGGAGACGCCATTCTCCGCGAGGCAGACCTACGATACGCCAATCTGCGGGTAGCGGGTTCGTACCAAGCCGATCTGGAAGGGGCCAACCTTGAAGGCGCGAGTCTGGTGAAGGCAAATCTACACTCTGCCAAGCTCCGGATGGCGATTATCTATCACGTCCATCTCGATGAGGCCGAATTCCGGAACGCGCACCTCTATCGAGCCGTCATCTTCGAAGCGCGAGGATCACGCCCCATCTTCACGAATGCCGATTTAAGCGAAATCTACTCACTGAAAGCGTCTCTCCGGCGAGCCCAATTCAACGAGGCCGATCTGGAATTGGCCAATCTCGTCGCGGCAGATCTAACCGGCTTGAATTTCAACCACGCCAACCTGACTCATGTGAATCTTCAAGAAGCCAACCCCCAGGAGGCCACGCTGGCCGAAACCGATTTCGCCGGCGCGCGTCTCGATTCAGCAGATATCCGTTGCACGAACTTGCGGGGTGCGACACTGACAGCCGTGACCGGGCTGACGCAGGCACAACTCGATTCAGCCTGTGTCGATGAACAGACAAAATTGCCACCGGAGCTTAGCCATCCGCCTCCCTGCAGGACCGCAAAGAAACAGGTAAGCCCATGACATCCCCACACGAACACACTGTACGAATCACAAAATGGAAACTTGCCCTGGAGTGCGTACTTGGCCTTCCCGCCATCCCGCGCGGCGTGGTCCTCTTCGCACACGGAAGCAACAGCGGCCGGTTCAGCCCGCGAAACAACTTCGTTGCCCACCATCTTCAACAGAACGACCTCGCCACTCTCCTCCTCGATCTGCTGACACCAGATGAGGCCGATGACCGACGCAAGGTATTCGACATCGATCAGCTGGCCGATCGGCTCTTGTTGGCCAAAGCATGGCTCGAACAAGAGCCCCGTACGGCAAACATGGAAATCGGCTATTTCGGCGCGAGCACCGGAGCCGGCGCTGCCTTGCAAGCTGCGGCGCGAGATCCTTCTTCAATCCGCGCCGTCGTCTCTAGGGGCGGAAGACCGGACATCGCAGAACCGTATCTCGCGTCGGTGAAAGCACCGACTCTCTTGATCGTCGGCGGCGACGACCAACCGGTCATCGAGATGAACCAGGCTGCCTATGAGCTTCTGACCTGCGAAAAGAAACTCGTCATCATTCCAGGTGCCACACACCTCTTCGAGGAGCCTACCAAGCTAGAACAGGTCGCTGACCGAGCATGCAGCTGGTTTCAGCTGTACGTTCAGCGAGATGAGGAAACGGCCGAAAGATAGCGAAGCGCTATCCACTACAAAACTTGGTCTTAACAAATTCCAATACTTTCCCGACTGCTTTTTTCGCGGAGAGTTGTGTAGTGTCTATTGTTAGTTCTGGATGGAGCGGCGCTTCATAGGGTTCCTGCAATCCCGGAACAGTGGACGATTTTCTTTGTTGGCCCCGCTCAATTCTCCCCCTGAAAGCTGCTCCGCAGAACGTAGTGTCCCCAACGGGAATATAAGCCTTTTATTCCCACAGCTGGAGTACATCACCATTCTATTCTCTGGATTAATCAAGGTTGTTGCTTAGCGTGGATACAGGGCTTTTTCTTTGGCGTCGGGTGGCTCACCTGCTCTTCTTTCGCCACTCCCACAGGGTATGGGGTGCAGGCGGGTGCCTGTTTGAGGGGACTCCCACGCTTAGCCGTGCAGACACCTCGTGGGAATCTTGTGCAGAACGACGGGCATACGGCCCTTATTTCGGCGCAACCCCCACATACAGGGTGGACCTGTTTAAGGGGGCTAGGTCAACATGAAAGGAAACGGAGAACGCCGTTCTACTTCGAATGATGGATCTCAGGCCATTCTATCGTTTTGCGCCAGCCGCCTTGAGTAGTTGAGCGATGCGTTTTGTTTTTGCCACGCTGAGTGCCGTTACGCCTCTGTTCGCTTCAAGGTTGACATTAGCCTCCATAGCCAACAAAACCCGCACTATTTGTTCATGGCCGTTCTGTGCAGCGATGATCAACGGCGTGTAGCCGTTGTTCGCTTGCACATTCACATCCGCCTGGCTGGCGAGCAGGGCCTGCACCACCTCCGTATGGCCTTTCGTTGCAGCGATGACAAGGGCTGTCGCGCCGTTATTCGCCTGCACATTCACATCCGCCTTGTTGGCGAGCAAGGCCTGCACCACCTCCGTATGGCCTTTCTGTGCAGCCATGACCAGGACTGTCCCGCCGTCGTTCGTTTGCACATTCACATCCGCCTGGCTGGCGAGCAGGGCCTGCACCACCTCCGTCTGGCCCTGCTGTGCAGCCATGACCAGGGCTGTCTCACCGTCGTTCGTTTGCACGTTCACATCCGCCTGGCTGGCGAGCAAGGCTTGCACCACCTCCGTATGGCCCTGCTGTGCAGCGACGTACAGGGCTGTCGCACCGTTGTTCGCTTGCACGTTCACATCCGCCTGGTTGGCGAGCAAGGCCTGCACCACCTCCGTATGCCCCTTATGTGCAGCGGCGTGCAGGGCCGTCGCGCCGGTGTGCGTTTGCCGGTTCACGTCGAAGCCCTCAGTCAACAATGCGTTTACCGTTGTGGTGTCTCCATTATAGGCCGCGTTTATTAGCTCATTACGATCAGTTGCATCTGCGGGTTGAATCGCAAAAATGGTCATGCCCGCAACTATAAGAATTACGAGCCAGCGAACCACATGTTTGTCATCCTGTTGTTGGCTCTGCCCAAAGGTTCGGAAGAGACACGCAATTCCATAAGGCAATGTCGTGTGGTGACCGTTCGCCATGTCCATGCCTCCTGCTTGACGCGAGGGGGATGCGCCGCACTCTTCGAAGACGGACCAGCCGGGAGTTACGGGAATTCGAAATGCCCGACGCTGATCCGCCTCAGCGGGCGGTACACCAGAGCGAACTGGCGTGGGGTTTTTCTTGGACATGCGTTGCACACCGGTCTCATGCTTGTGTGATAGTCAATATGGCTACACCTATTGGATGGAATGGCACGAAGAAATGAATGTAGCCGGGTTCCTTCTTGAAGACTCAGTTTCTTAAACTCCACGCCGAACTGGCGCCCGCCGGTCCAGGCGACACGGGCTTCCAGGACGATCAAAGGGGCTTCATCATCCGGGAGATAGAGAAAAAGAACCAGCTCCATTCCGACCTGGACGGGCTGATTCCCACGAATACCCAGTCCGTCCTTGGACAGGTCCACGGCGGTGCCGTCTCCCATCAGGACATCGTCTCCGTCGACGCAGGAATACATGAGTCCGAAGGAGACGGGGGCACGGGGGATGCTGCGCCATTCCATCGACCTGTGTGGGCGATGGGCTTCGGTCTGTCTCGCTATCTTCATCTGTCTCATCGCGGCACCTCCTGATCGCACTACTCTCTCTTCAACATGCCTCTATAAGGTTCATTCGTTCAGCTGTGACCTACCAGGCACTCCAGCCCCAAAGGCTCTTTGTCCCTCGCAGTGTGCAGTTCCACTCTAAATCGGCGGTCATTGTTCCAGGACACGTACGTCTGGGGAATGCAGAGCGTGTCGTTCGTATCTGGCAACTCGAGGAACAGCGCCAGCTCCATGCCGGGTTTGGGCAACCGATTACCGCGGACGCCGATTCCCTCTTGCGACAGATCGTGCACATAGCCGTCCCCCATCACGATCTTCCCTTCGTCCACTCCTGAAAAAGTCAGCCCGAACTGACCGCCCATGCGTGGTCTTTGTCGTCGGTTCGACTCCGAATCCGCCGGCATCAACGTTTGTTCCAGTTTGTGGGTCATCAGCTTCATGATGTGACATCCTCCGCTGCATGTTGCTTCATTCACCGGAGAGTCACTGTGAACCCTGAGCCTATCGCGAAATACCCGGTTTGCCTCCCCCCCAGGCGGGGTATAGGAGCATATCCAGAGGGGGGGGCGAAATGTGGCCAGGGACAGCTCTCATCTAGGGCATGAAAATCAATAGGCCCAAAATCACATCCCGGCTTCGGCGCCATCGTTACATGCCGCCACACTTGCCGACAAAGGCCACTTTTGTCAATGGGATGCAAATCGAATATGGTACCAGTGTGCCCAGTGGTGGGGATGTGCACCCAGTTAACGGGAGCGGCAAAGTAGGTTGAAGCGAGATGAATTGAAACAAAGTGGAATAATCCGAAGCGGCGACCTTCCTCAAGGAAGGAGAAGGGATTGCTCGATCATCAAGGACTTGAGCAACCCCCTCTAATACAATCCTGGCTTCGGCACCATTCAAACCTGTTGTGCTGAGTGCCATCTCACCGGCTGTGCTTCCTCCAACTCCTACGGCAGCACTTCAACACAAAAGCCCCACATCCGCAGGCGTGAGACTCGTGGTTGCCAGGAATGAATGATGTGTTGCTATGAGAACTTGTTCACGCGACGTTGCTTCCGCCACCGCCACGCGACGAGCCCGACTGCGAAAACTCATGTTTGACCCCTTAGCTAGACCGGAATCATTCTCTTCACTTGACAGTTACTTGACAATCGAGCCGATATCGACACCCGACGAGGTGTCAGCTGGTGGTAAATCTAATGGGTCATAAATGCAGAAATCCTTTGATAGGAGCGAGAAAAGAAGGATGGTGCCGAAGCCGGGATTTGAACCCGGACACCCTTGCGGGCGCTAGACCCTGAATCTAGTGCGTCTGCCAGTTCCGCCACTTCGGCATATCTGAACGGGAGCCGGATTATCCTGATTTCTCGTGAGCTCCGTCAAGCAAAGAGGAACACAATATTTGGAGCTTGCAAGCCGCACGGACCGCCGCATCATTCATCACCCAACATCCTGCCGACGCGATATCACGCTGATCTCCGCTATGGATACGGGTGGCACACACCCTACAGCTCCAACCCCTATATCTTACACAAGATCCTTACACAAGGCGCGGCGGATCAGCCATACATCGAACAGGCATTCTTGGGCATCGTCATCTGGTTTGAGGAAATTCCACGATAGTCTAGGGCTCCCTGCCCACATCTCCACTCAAAGAACGACAATCAGGTAGACTGCTCGACCAGCCGGATATTATCGGCCTGCACGCGTCGGCATCGGACTCTCCCACCGCCTGCGCACTCCCCGTGCCGCTTGACAGACTCTCCGAGCTATGAAACATCAGGGCTACCAACTAAAAGGAGGCTCTCCGATGCCGGACACACAATGGACCGACCTGGGCTCAGTGGACGAACTGAAGAGTCGACCGCTCCAGCAACTGACCTGCGGTAAGACCAAGATCGCACTCATCCATATAGATGGTGAGTTCACCGCGATCTCCGGCATCTGTAACCATGTGGGTGGGCCGTTGGGCGAAGGCACGCTTGCAGGCGGGCGACTATGTCGTCTGCCCTTGGCACTACTGGACATTTCACCGACGGACCGACCGTGGCGAGACCGGTTCCGAACAGGATTGCGTGCCGGTCTATGCTGTCAAGGTCGAGCGCAGCCATGTCTACATCGATCTCTCATCTGCCACGAAACGAAAGAAACATCCGCACGCGTCACATCTCTACGATAAAATCTCATGGCGAGGCGTGGAGAAATGCTTGGATTGATTGGCGGGCAAGTGTTGGAGCCACGTGGCTCAGCCAGGGAGTTACGGCGTCTTTGACTTCCACTCCCGCGCCAGTTTTTGTGCCTCGGCAAGCTGGGCAGGGGTCATGCGACCTGCGACCCTATTTCGATTGTCAGCTGCGAGCTTCTCCTCATCACCCATCGAGCGTGCTGCTGCGAGGCTGTACCACATATACGCTCGCGTAAAGTCCTGCGGCAGGCCATCGCCATTGTGATACAGCGCCCCGAGGTTGTGTTGCGCTTTCGCGTAACCCTGGGTTGCCGCTTTCTCGTACCATTGCCGCGCCTTCGTGTAATCCTGCGGGACGCCGTCCCCGAAGTGAAACAGTATCCCGAGGTTGTTCTGCGCGCTCGCGTGCCCCTGAGCCGCCGCTTGCTCATACCATTGCCGTGCCTTCGTATAATTCTTGGGCACGCCCTGTCCGTTGGCATACTGTACCCCGAGGTTGAACTGTGCACGTGCGTACCCCTGCGCGACGGCTTGTTCGTACCACTGCCGCGCTTGAACATAGTCCTGGGGCACACCCTGTCCGTTGGCATATAGCACCCCGAGGTTGTGCTGCGCCTGCGCGATGCCCTGATTAGCTGCTTGCTCGTACCACTGCCGCGCTTGAACATAATCCTGGGGCACACCCTGTCCGTTGGCATACAGCACCCCGAGGTTGAACTGTGCGCGCGCGTACCCCTGGGCGACGGCTTGATCGAACCACTGCCGTGCTTGAACATAGTCCTGTGGTATACCGCGCCCTTTTGCATACAGCACCCCGAGGTTGAACTGCGCCTGCGCATCGCCCTGGGCTGCCTTTGCATGCAACGTTAGCAGGTCTGCTGCTGAGAAGTTGTTCAGTGGGGAAGCTGGTGCATGTCCAGAGAATTGCCCACCCTGTTGTCGCTGCGTCTCTTCAAGTTGCGCCTCCAGGCAGTTCTTGAAATTCTGTGCCTCACATCGACTCGCTAGCCGCTGGGCCTCGTCAATCTGCGGGGGAGTCATGCGACCTGCGACCCTATCTCGATTGTCTTTTGCGAGCTTCTCCTTGTCACCCATCGCGCGTGCTGCTGCGAGGCTGTACCACATATACGCTCGCGCAAAGTCCTGCGGTACGCCCTGTCCGTTGGCATACAGCACCCCGAGGTTGAATTGCGCTTCTGCGACCCCCTGGGCTGCCGCTTGCTCGTACCACTGCCGCGCTTGAACATAGTCCTGCGGCACGCCCTGTCCGTTGGCATACAGTACCCCGAGGTTGAACAGCGCTTCTGCGACCCCCTGGGCTGCCGCTTGCTCGTACCACTGCCGCACTTGAACATAGTCCTGCGGCACGCCCTGTCCGTTGAGATACAACCCACCGAGGTTGAACTGCGCTTCTGCGACCCCCTGGGCTGCCGCTTGCTCGTACCACTGCCGCGCTTGAACATAGTCCTGCGGCACGCCCTGTCCGTTGGCATACAGCAAACCGAGATAGGCCTGCGCCGTCGCATATCCCTGGGTGGCGGCTTGCTCGAACCACTGCCGCGCTTGAACATAGTCCTGCGGGACGCCGCGCCCAAAGTAAAAAAGCGAACCGAGCATTTGTTGAGCTGGGGCATTTCCTCGTTCCGCCAACGGGCGCCATTCCCGCGTGGCTATCGCGTAGTCGCCGCGTTCATAGGCCTCGTTCCCCGCATCAATGCCGGCCCATGCAGGCGCGGCGAGACAGACGATCAACGACAGCATGAGGGCGATGGGGAATCGGAGTGAGATAGGCATGGGAGCCTCGCAGAGAGGTCCATTCTAGGAGAGTGTCAGTTTGAGGTGCAAGAGCCGAACGGGTAAATGGTGGTATTTGAAAGGAGTGGGGACTTCAAGGCATGTTGAGACGTGGCCTGCTTGGCTCACTTGCCGTAGGCTTGACCTTTCTCAGGGTAGTCGATGCCGATGCGGCGGATACGTTCGGGGTGTTGGTTGTGCAGGATTTCGAGGGTGTCGCCGTCGAGGTTGGGAAAAACCTTACCTGTCAGGTTAGCAGCGCAGAGCAGCGAGGGAATGAAAAACAGGACAACGAAGACTGCCCACTACATATATACGATGCATAAACTGTCCAGGCCTACGGAGTGGATAAACCTATGAGGTGCATGATTCTGATTGCGTTCTCAGTTTGCACGAGCTATATGACCGCCACCTAGGCGGTCTCAGACCAGAGTCGCCTCCGTCATTTTTGAATAACAACCTAGAGATGATAACTAATTTACTTCGATGGGTTGTCGCAGTTCCGGCAGGTCTCGCGGCTTGGGCCGTAGCTACCTTTTCAATTGGAATCGTATTCGGCACTGTCAATGGGTTTGAGCTTGTTGAATCTTTCTGGGCAGCGTCGGATATGAATGGGATGCCAATTAGCGGTACGTACATTCTTTTTGTAACTAGGTGTGTTGCTGCTGCGTACCTTGCCGGTGTGATTGTCTTCGTTGTACCGCGCTATCACAAACAGGTGTCGATCGTTGTTGCCTTTCTCGTATCCTCCGCCGCCGTAATCACTTTGGCTTTTATGTTGTTTCAAGCTGTGAGTGGTGGTTTATACATTGGTTTGGGCGGCTGGTACAGAGGCATTCTAGAAATGCTGAGCGTTATCCTCGGCGCGATAGTCGGCGCGGTGGTGGTATATGAAGAGCCGAAAAAGCGTACTCAGGCCTAAAGCGTGCTTCCAGCAGAATGCTGCATGCGGCTGTTCCTCCTAGTGCGTCGTCCCCCGTGCCACTGACCTGCTCGGGCCAATCTGGTCCAGGGGAAATGATAGACTGGGTCGCAACCAGGGAGGTCCTCAATAGGCCCAGGACACGGGACACGCCTGAAGAGATCCTTCAACATCTGCGGACGGTCGAGCTCGACACCTGTCGGAAGCTCGGAGTCACCGAGCGTGGTGTCCCCAACGGGATTTGAGGGGATTTGCAACGACCCCATGCCTCTTTGGAGCATCCCATTCCAAGGGCTGGTGGAGGCCGCATGAACTATCGCCCTCCCCAACCGCCGAGAGCATACCACGCAGAAGGTCCGCATTAACGACCAACGCACGCACTATATCAGCGTCCACGATGACGATCAGCGTCCACGATGACGCACGAGCTAGGGCATGTTTCGGTCACCGCACAGACGGTCGGCCCACCACCGTAACGAGAGGGTCACGCTCGCTTGAATTCTGATTGATCTATGAGCGTCAATCAACTTCCCAAGAAGAAGGCGAAGCATGGTGGCAAACGCTTTGGCACGGGCCGGAAGCTGGGATCGCATAACAATGCGACCAGGCGGATCAGGGAGCACGTGGCGGAACTCATTAAGTCGGGACAAGAGACGCCGCTGCATTTCTCCTCAAGGTCATGCGCGAATCAGAGCCGACCTGGAAAGATGGCGACAGTATTATTCAGTTCAAGGTCCGCCACTCAGCCTGGGACGACCGAACCATGAAGGCTGCGATCGCGGCGGCTCCGTTCTGTCACGCGAAACTGACCTGCCCCCAGTGATTCGGCCACCTGTTCTGTTAGTACGCATGCTTCAGGAGCCGGTGGCCGATAGCCCAAGGCGCTGTGGGGCCGGACGTGATTATAGGTCCGCCGCCAGCGTTCAATGATGACCTGCGCTTCCCGCAGCGTATAGAAGAGTTCCCCGTTTAGCAATTCGTCCCGGAACTTGCCATTGAAGCTCTCGCTATAGCCATTCTCCCAGGGACTGCCCGGCTCGATGAACAAGGGCACGGCGGTCAGCAAGCGATACCAGGCCCGCAGAGCCGTGGCGATAAACTCCGGTCCATTGTCCGAGCGAATGTGTGTCGGACAGCCATGCGTCAGGAACAGCTCCCCCAGTACCTCCTGGACATCGCTTGCCCTCATACGGCGGCGCACCGCAAGGGCCAGACACTCCCGCGTGTATTCGTCCACCACGGTGAGCATTTTCAAGGGCCGCCCATCCCGAGTGCGTTCCATGACAAAATCATACGCCCACACATGGTTCGGATATTCCGGTCGCCGCCGTACGCAGGAACCGTTAGTCAGCCAGAGTCGGCCTCGCTTCGGCTGCTTCTGCGGCACCTTGAGCCCCTCCTGTCGCCCCAGCCGCTCCACGCGTTTGTGGTTCACCCGCCAGCCTTCTTGATGCAACAGCGCGGTGATCCGACGAGATCCATAGCGCCCATACTCACGGGTGAGCGCGACGATCCGCGTCCGCAGAGACTCCTCGTCGTCCGCCTTGATGGGCACATACTGTTGCGTGCCCCGGCATTGCCCCACGACTCGACAGACCCGGCGTTCAGAGACCGAAAACATGGCCGGCACATGGCAGACCGTTTCTCGGCATCGGGCCGGGCTTAGAAGTTTCCCGCTGCCACCTCCTTCAAAATGCTGTTGTCCAGGAAGAGGTCCGCCACGAGTCGCTTGAGTCGGGCATTCTCTTGTTCCAGGCCCTTTAACCGTTTGGCCTGATCCACGCGCAAACCACCGTACTCTTTCTTCCACCGATAGTAGGTCTGTTCCGTGATCCCCAACTTGCAACAAGCCTCCACCAGTCCAAGGCCTCTGCCCATCTCACTTTCGATCGTCCGCAGATGCCCGATGATCTCCTCGGCCGGATACCGTTTGCGTGCCATGCCCCCTCCTTCCGTCGACCGGAATCCTAACGCTACATCCGGCCTGGTTTATAGGGGGCAGGTCATGACCAACCTGGCTGATGCGGGGGTAGATACCGAAACGATCATGTAGATCATGGGCCATTCCTCGGTCGAAATGTTCCTGCGCTACCGCACGATCCAGGCGGAGAAATTGGACGATGCGATGACCCGCCTTAACACGCTAATAACACGGCGTCAAAACGCCGCTCGCCAAGTCACTGAAATCGCTGCACTATAGGAAGAATAGCGGCGAAGCTCTAGCAGGATGCTGAACAAGCCCGCCAGCTTCGTTCTCGCTGCGTGTAAAGGCTCAACGTAGAAAATAAGCCTATGAGCTACGAATCCCTGAAGGCGTATCTTCGTTCGCCAAAACCCATGTGAAGTGGGAACGGACCGCACGAAGTGCGGTGTGTACCTCCTCACCGCTGTGCTTGCTGCGGCCTTGCCTACGGAGAGGCATGTCTTGGCGCGCCGGGGCAGGACGGGTAAGAAGCTGGCCTTTTTGAACGCCCCAGGTGGTATTCTCCTGTTGTCCCAGGCGTGCAGACCAGCGAAGTTCTGGCGTGCCACGTATCTATTCCGCATCCTGCGAAGAAGCCTGTCGCGGGAGACAGGTCGAGTTTAGGTACTGGCTTTCCCGTCGTCCATGTAGCGATGTTGCCAGTCCAGCCAGGCGTGACCGAGTTCATGGGCGAGGATATAGCGGCGGCGTGTTACTGGGAGCCGTTTGCGAATATTAATGGTTTTCGTGCTGTCATCCCAAATCCCGTCGGCATTGGCATCGCGCTTATTCATTTCTGCATCGGATAGCTGTCTGACGGAGATTCGGTAGCCGAACGGGAGCACTACTCGACTTGGAATACGTAACATCCTTATCTTCTCTTTTAGAATGGTTGCCACTGTTTATCCTTGTCCTTCTGTGGAAGTGTCTAGCCTACCATAACAGCGCAGGATGAATGGAGGCTAATAAATGCATTTATATCATATGGTTATGAGACTGTCGAAATAAATTAATGTGAGATATCTTTCGCTAATCGAGGCTCTCTGATTGTTTCCCCTGATGGGAAATTCGTGTAACATCGACTCATGGAACCTGTCGTTGCTGAAGAGTGTTCACAGCCCTATCCCACATCGGTCCGACTCGCTGGAGTGAAGATCAGGGATTGTGGAGAGGTTAAGAAGTTCGCCACGGCGGGGGCTTCGTTGCGCTGTGGTGATTGGGTGTTGCTCGAAGTTGAAGGCGCAGTCACCTACGGAGTGGTCTATACCGAACCCTACTCCACTCCGTTTATTCCCCAGATGCGAGTGATGAAGTCCATTCTTCAGAAGGCGAGTCCTGAGGATGCGGTGTTGATTGGCCGGCTTGAACGGCTTTCTCAAGAGGCCTCGGCCTACTGCCGCATGAAGGCGGCGGAATTCAAGCTGAGACTCAAGCTGGTCGAAGTGTACGGGGCGATACGGGGCCGGAAGCTTACGTTTATCTATACGGCGGACGAGCGGATCGATTTCCGAGGCCTGGTTCGTGATCTGGCCCGTCGCTTCGGCTGGTGGATCGAGATGCGTCAGGTCGGGGCACGCGAAGAGGCCAGGCGCCTTGGCGGCATCGATACCTGTGGATTGGTGTTGTACTGTGCGAGTTTCCTGACCGACGACTTCAAGTCGATCACGGTCAAGCAGGTGCGAAATCATGGTCTGCCGATAGAGGATCCCAGTCTACTTGGGGTCTGTGGTCGGGTGAAGTGCTGTCTCATGTATGAAATGATGGAGGATCAGGGGCCGACATCCCAAGCCCAACGCCTCATTACTCCAACCAAATCCAATTCCTTGACCTGCCCCCAGTGATTAGGCCACCTGTTCTGTTAGTACGCATGCTTCAGGAGCCGGTGGCCGATAGCCCAAGGCGCTGTGGGGCCGGACGTGATTATAGGTCTGCCGCCAGCGTTCAATGATGACCTGCGCTTCCCGCAGCGTATAGAAGAGTTCCCTGTTTAGCAATTCGTCCCGGAACTTGCCATTGAAGCTCTCGCTATAGCCATTCTCCCAGGGACTGCCCGGCTTGATGAACAAGGGCACGACGGTCAGCAAGCGATACCAGGCCCGCAGAGCCGTGGCGATAAACTCCGGTCCATTGTCCGAGCGAATGTGTGTCGGACAGCCATGCGTCAGGAACAGCTCCCCCAGTACCTCCTGGACATCGCTTGCCCTCATACGGCGGCGCACCGCAAGGGCCAGACACTCCCGCGTGTATTCGTCCACCACGGTGAGCATTTTCAAGGGCCGCCCATCCCGAGTGCGTTCCATGACAAAATCATACGCCCACACATGGTTCGGATATTCCGGTCGCCGCCGTACGCAGGAACCGTTAGTCAGCCAGAGTCGGCTTCGCTTCGGCTGCTTCTGCGGCACCTTGAGCCCCTCCTGTCGCCCCAGCCGCTCCACGCGTTTGTGGTTCACCCGCCAGCCTTCTTGATGCAACAGCGCGGTGATCCGACGAGACCCATAGCGCCCATACTCACGGGTGAGCGCGACGATCCGCGTCCGCAGAGACTCCTCGTCGTCCGCCTTGATGGGCACATACTGTTGCGTGCCCCGGCATTGCCCCACGACTCGACAGACCCGGCGTTCAGAGACCGAAAACATGGCCGGCACATGGCAGACCGTTTCTCGGCATCGGGCCGGGCTTAGAAGTTTCCCGCTGCCACCTCCTTCAAAATGCTGTTGTCCAGGAAGAGGTCCGCCACGAGTCGCTTGAGTCGGGCATTCTCTTGTTCCAGGCCCTTTAACCGTTTGGCCTGATCCACGCGCAAACCACCGTACTCTTTCTTCCACCGATAGTAGGTCTGTTCCGTGATCCCCAACTTGCAACAAGCCTCCACCAGTCCAAGGCCTCTGCCCATCTCACTTTCGATCGTCCGCAGATGCCCGATGATCTCCTCGGCCGGATACCGTTTGCGTGCCATGCCCCCTCCTTCCGTCGGCCGGAATCCTAACGCTACATCCGACCTGGTTTATAGGGGGCAGGTCAGGTTAGCGTCTTCTTGGTTTCTGAGAAACATGGCGATCTTGGCTAAGAGCTCAGCCTTGATTATTGGCTTTCGGATATAGTCGACAGCACCTCGTCTAAAGGCTAATTGGATAGTTCCGGGGGTCGTATCAATTGAGACCATCAGGATTGGGATCGCTTCAAATTGCTTTATAGCTTTGATTCGCATGCAAGCATCGAGTCCATCGAATCCAGGCATCTTGACATCAAGCAAAATCAGGTCGATGGGGGCTAAGGGCTTGCCCTCCGTTAACCCCTTTATGTAGTGCAACGCCCCTTCCGCCGAGGTGGTGGTGACAACTTCATAGTCGGCGGACTTCAGGTAGGACCCGACGAGCAGGCGATCATCCGGTGAGTCATCGACGAGCAAAATGGCCACAGTTTCCTCTCATGATGAATGAGTTTACCGTACCAGGAAATGGCCAGCACGCCAAAGCATTGTTGAGAAAGGTACTCGAAAGAAGAAGGAGGTGAAACCTCCACCAATGAGCCACTGACCAGCCCGGCCTTTGGCGGTGTATTTGGACAAAAGTACCTCTCCTGGAAGTGCTTCCTCAGATCATGCGTTGCGTCAATGATTGGCGTGATGATCATGGGCGTTCTGTACTGGGCTTTAAACCCCAACCGCAAATCTTCATCCAATATTCTGGAAACCATGTATCGATGAGACCTACCAGGCATGGTCCGCTCCTCATGCGGTTCTCGGTGGAAGGGAGAGGCCCACCGCCCACGAGGACGAGCGCATTACGTGAGGGATCAACTCACGCTAGGGTCTCAAGGAACTCCTGAGTCCGGTATTGATGCAGTTTGATGAAAGCCAAAATTCCTACCAGCCCCAGGAACAGCAACATTCTCATGTTCCCGCATTTAGTCAGCAATCTTTTCTGCTTGAAGTCTGCGTCGAATGTCTTCTGGGCTGTTGCCCTTATCGGCGAGTCTTGGCATCGCAACCGTCAGTTTGAAAACCGTATACTCTTTCTCATTGAAAACCGTAAAAATATGAAATAGCGGGGCATAAGATTCGTCGGTAATCTTAAGTCCCTTAAATTCTTTATCCAAATAAGTATGCACTGCACCAATATTTTCTTGAATGCGATCATCTTCATCCTGTGTCATTGATTTTCTCTTTCTCCGTATCAGTTAATCTATCGACCCTACGATTTCACGAGTGGCTGTTTCTACTGTCCTCCCCATATGAGCGTGCCCAATTGTAGGGAGTGGGTCATTTTGAATCTTTAATGCCAATTTTCGCCCCGAAAGTGCTGACATAAATTTTCCTTCCAGGATTCGCTTTCAGCGCGGGAACGACATTCGTCTCCATATACTTTTTCAACCGATCTATTATATGGATGTCGTCTATAAACGCCCTGTCAAATTCAAGCTCGCAACTATGGTTCCCATCATTAAAGACAAAACGTTCATTTAGTTTGTCTGGTCTAAAATCCTTGAATGACGTGTCAAGACAAGATTGCACAATCTGAGCTTTGGTCGGATCAATTCCCATAGTGTACCTCCTAGCTTAAGAGCCCAGCCAGGTCTTCCAGTGTCCACACATGGCAGGTCTCTTTGGGTGCGGCGTGGGGCGAGGCTCTGGCGGGCCAGGAAGAAGAGGGTTCGCGTAGTCACGGCGCGGATTCAAAGGCTCACTCCTATGCTGTAGAAGATGGACAGTTGAGTCGCCAGTGCCCCTCTGGCCTCTGGTAGTGGGCTACTTTGAAAATTATTGTGATGGTGATACAAATAATTACTTACTTGTTTGTTTATCAATTCCTAAGATCTCCATATGCAATTCGTTAATCAGATGACTCACTCGTTCTCGCTTGACGCTGAGTTCATGCTCAGCCCGTTTGAAGCGGGTACGCTTCCCAGTTAGGTCCCTTGCCAACTCGTTCAGCTCACTTAAGTATTTGATTTTGCTAGAACCATGTATGTTGAACGATTCTGCTTGCTTTTCCATCATATGTACCATGAAATGTTCATCATTGCTACTACAAATGATTAACGGCAGGTATAGGAGACTAAGGCATGTCAAACACCCCACCTGTTGAATCCAGCCGAATTCGGGCCATTAAGGCAGAACTCGATAAATGTGCGGTCGAGTACAGGGCTGCGAAAGATCAATTTGAAAAAGCGCGGGTAGAGTTTGAGATTGCACGAGAAAAACTGACCGGCGTGAAACAACTGGCCGCGAATATGCTGACTGACTCGGAGTACCGAAACTGGGGATGGAACCACTTGGATGTGGTACACGCTGGCGTCCCCATCGGCGATGCAATCTCCTATGCTCTTTGGAACCACGCCTGGGACAATGCAGTGGAGTGTTACAAGAATATTGAGGAATGCCCCTATGCACCCGATTTGAGCTTGGACAGGATCTCTGATGATTTGGAAAAAGGTGGCTTTGATTTTCGGACTTCGACACCACTGCGAGAAATCAACGGTGCCCTGCTTCAACTGAAAGGCGTTGAGAAGCTTTCCAATGGGAACTACAAAAGAGTGGATTCCTATGAAATATATAAGTCTGTGGAAGAAGCTCACAGCAGTGAGAATTAACCCATGTAGGAGGCATCGTGCTGCCATGATGCCTTGGGAAGGAACTGAAAGAGTGGGGCGTACTGCGTCACGTGTGCCGTATGAAAAAAAATAAGCCCGCGCTTCCGACGGCCATCGGTGCGGTGCGGGCTTATTCCTCTCGCCAATACAGAAAGATGAATGGCGGGGTAGCTCAGCCTGGAGAGAGCGTGCGATTGCTTATCGCCAGGTCGCTGGTTCAAAGCCAGCCCCCGCCACCATTCTGTAAGTAAAACTGGTTGCTCGGTGCTGATAACACCGAGCAACCGCAACCCGGACGATCCCGTGAAGGCCGAACCGGATTACACCCAGCAGGGTAGTCTGAAGTATACACCTTCCGGGGTCTCCATCCAAGGAGGTCCCATGAACATCCTCAAGCCAGAAAAGAAGCTCGCAGTGCTCTCCGCTCTCACTGAGGGCTGCTCCATTCGTTCCGTCTCCCGCATGACCGGCGTACACAAGAAAACTATTATGAAGCTGTTGGCGGAAGTCGGCACCCGCTGTCAGGCTATGCTGGATGAAAAGATGCGCGGAATTCATTGTGAGGCTGTGGAATGTGACGAACTCTGGACCTTTGTGCAGAAGAAAGAAGGTGTCCTGAAAGCGGAAGAGCGCATAGCCAACCGTGAATTGGGTGATGCCTACACGTATATCGCGCTTGATCCAGTCTCGAAGGTCATTCCGGCCTTCCATGTCGGCAAACGGGATTCGGTGAATACACACCGATTCATTGAGGATCTGAGCCGACGCATAGAAGGAGGAACGCAAGTAAGTACGGATGCGTGGGGGCCGTATCGTCCTGCCATTGCACGGTACTTTGGCAACCGTGCCACCTATGCCCAGATCATCAAGTTTTACACAGCGGAGAATCCTGGTCCTGGTCGCTATGCGCCTCCGCGTGTGTCGGGGGCGGCGATTACCGAAATTCTTGGCATCCCAGATTACAGCAAGGTCAGTACGTCCTGTGTCGAACGGCAGAATTTAACGCTTAGAATGAAGGTTGCGCGGTTTCATCGGTTGACCTTGGCCTTCTCCCGAAAACTGGTAAACCTCAAGGCGGCTGTGGCGCTGTATTTTTGGACGTATAACTTCTGTTTGATTCATCGGTCCCTTCGTATGACTCCCGCCATGGCCGCTGGCATCACGGACAGAATTTGGGAATTGCATGAACTCTTTGCATAAACTACGATAGTAAACTTCCACCTCTAGCCGGTCCAACGGAGAACACTATGCCTGACGACAACGCGATTCATTGGGAGGGAGCCTCTGGAACTAAATACAAGTACTGGATCTACCCAATTGGCACTACGTTTGAAGCAGTACGCGGTAATTACATTTTTGCTAAAGCGACCAAACCCAATACCCATGCGCCGATTTATATCGGGCAAACCGGCGATCTTAGTGAGCGGTTTGATGCTCACCATAAAATGGTTTGCATTAAACAGAATGGAGCCTCACACATTCATACTCATAGAAGTTCAAAAAAGGAAGAAGAGCGGCTAGCTGAGGAAACTGACCATCTTCAAAAATTGGATACGCCATGCAATGACTAATCATTGACCAACACCCCTAGAAGTTTGGCTACTCGCTTGGGAATATGTGTTGTAGGACACCAGTTTCCTGCTGCCTCTTGGACGAGGACGACATAGCAGCCGTCATCGGTTGTGATACCAACCACACAGCCTTGTCCGACATCGACAAGCCAACTGGGCTGCCAGAGATTCTTCAATGGGTCATTCATTGCCAAAATAGCCCACTACCCTGGCCTCTGACTGTCAAGTAAGTGTCAAGTGGCTGTGCTATACTGGCATGGTTTTTTATCTCCTGCTGTACTAGGACCCTACACTCGAAGGTGGGAAAGTGCAACGTTAGGATACTATATATACACTAAGCATAACACCTGAATACATCTTGTCACTAAAGAAGACCTACGCTTAACGGAGGATTACGTCATGGATATGATGGGACGCGTGGGGCTGATCGAGATTCCTATCTTGATCGCCCCTGATCAGAAGGTTTGGATGGATCGCATGATTAAGGAAGGGAAAATTGCCATTCCTCCTGGCGGGACGTTGGAAAAAGGCTCACTCTATTCGATGTTTGTCCGGATGCTCCTACACAACGCGATGGAAGAACAGAAGCGGCAGGAGGTATTGGATGCAAAAGACGAGGACGACGAGTAGGAAGCTGTTTTGATCAGCTTCCCACCTCAATGAGAAGTGTAACCCACACGATACGAGACGTATCTTGCTCGACAAGCTGCCCACTAAAGAGCTTATGGCTAATAGTCTCTAGCAGGAGATCGTGTCACTAGGTGTGTTGTGTAAAGGGGATCAGGCGACACCCGACCTAACACCGCCGTAACGGCGTCTTCCAACGCAGCCTGGATCACGCGCTGGATCCGCGCGTGCACGAAGTCCTTCATCCGCTCCCCGAGCCAGCTGGACGCGAAGGCCGGAGCCGTACCCGCTGTGTCACGGCGGTGCCGCCTTTCATGGCCGGGCGTCAGCCCGGTTGGGGTTGGTCACCCGAAAGGTTGTCACCCCGCCGTTCCCCTATGCCCATACCGTTTGCTTGTACCACACTAGCATGTGCAGGAGAAGATTCGCCAAAGCGTTCTTAGCTTCTGGCCATACGTCATTTGATATGCGCTATAAACTCTTAAAGGCGACATGTGCAGCTTTGATCGTCTGTTCAATAACACGGGTGGTGTGAGCGGTTGAGAGAAACGCGGCTTCGAATTGTGAGGGGGCGAAGTAGACGCCCTGTTCCAGCATCTGGTGGAAAAACTGACCGTACCATTTGGTGTCGGACTGCTTCGCCGTATTCCAATCTACGACCGGGCCTGGCGTGAAGAAGGCCGTCAGCATCGAACCGACTCGGGTTTGCGTCAGCGGGATGCTTGCCTTCTTTGCCGCCGCCCCGATGCCTTCGGCCAAGTCCGCTGAGTGCTCCTCAAGCTTCTCATAGACTCCACGGGCTCTCAACTGCTTGAGAGTCGCTAGCCCAGCTGTGACCGCGAGCGGATTACCGGACAGGGTTCCGGCTTGATAGACCGGTCCCGACGGGGCGATGAGATCCATAATCTCTTTCCGTCCCCCGTAGGCACCGATGGGCAATCCTCCCCCGATGATCTTTCCCAGCACCGTGAGGTCCGGCTTGATGCCGTAGAGAGCTTGGGCTCCCCCATAGCTCACGCGAAATCCTGAGATCACTTCGTCAAATATCAACAAGATATCGTTTTCGGCTGTCAGTTGTCGGAGTGCCGACAAAAATTCGGGAGCGGGAGGAACTACGCCCATGTTCCCCGCGATTGGTTCGAGGATGATGCAGGCGAGCCTATCTCGGTGTTCTTTGACGAGTTGTTGGACCGTGCGAATGTCGTTGTAAGGAGCCGTAAGGGTATGTTTCACAAAATCTGCCGGCACGCCATGCGAATCGGGAATCCCCAGCGTGGCTAAGCCTGACCCGGCCTTCGCCAGCAGATAATCGCTGTGACCGTGGTAGCACCCTTCGAATTTCAAGATACCGTCGCGCTTCGCAAATCCTCGAGCCACCCTTATCGCACTCATCACCGCTTCCGTCCCGGAACTGACGAGCCGGATCTTCTCCATCGAAGGAAACGCAGTGCGAATTTCTTTTGCTAGCGTGACTTCCAATTCCGTCGGGGCACCGTAGCTAGTACCCTGCCCCACAGCCTTCTTGATGGCACTGATCACCGAAGAAGCAGCATGTCCCAAGATCATCGGCCCCCAAGAAAGCACGTAATCAATGTAAGTATTTCGATCGACATCATAGAGCCGCGACCCTTTGGCGCGTTTAATGAAGCGTGGCTGCCCGCCGACAGATCGGAAGGCTCGAACGGGACTGTTCACGCCACCAGGAATGAGTTGTTGAGCCTCTGAGAAGAGCTTGGCCGAACGAGACGTTTTCATGACGGGGGCGCACCCTATCACGCAGGATGAGAGCCGGTCAAGAAATCTACCCGACAGACAAAAATGCAGGAGATTCCCTCATGTGAGGTCAATAAATGTCTCAAGAGATACACCTTCATCTGTTAAGATATGGAAACTGCTACTCGGACATGATCGGAATCTACATTTATCGACTGTTTTTCACAATGGACATATTTCTTAACGCAGGTGTAATTCTTGCTGGTATACAAAATCTTACAGAGGAGAAGCGAGACGAACATGAGAATCATCTGTTCCTGGTGTCGCGGAGAAGATAAAAATTAGACTTTTCGTGGAAAAGGCTCGGTTGGAAGACCGAAGTGAGACGCATGGCATCTATATGGCTCATCGGATCGCCGTACAGGCATGGTGAGTGGCGCTACGCGAGAATCTGAACGGGGCAGTACGCAGTTCGTTTCAGTCGGTGCGGCAAGCGAAACATTGTCGACAGACACAAACGGTCAGAGAACGCTCTTGGCCACCCACTTGTGGACCGGTTTCAAGAATCTCACGTGGAAGTTTCACTCGTAGCTTCGAGCTTGAGGTGGCGAGCGTCGTCTCAGACGCATTATTTCCCTTGAAACATCTTCATCAGCTGATCGAGCCCCCTGCTTCAATCATTCCACTCGGCGTGAGCTTATCAATCAGATCTGGAAAAAGACCCGCCAATTGCGAGATCGCCACGTCCGGTGAGAAGCCGGCCTTGGGTGCCAACTGGCTGAGCTGATCGCCACCAAGCTCATACGTAATCTGCTGGGCAGAAACCGGGAAATTCTGTCCTGTGCGACCCACAAATTGACGATGTCGGTAAATCCATTCTTCTGAAACGCTTGAACCAGCCTCGCCAGACCACCGATCAAATCGTTCCGACCCAGCAGACTGACCACGGCTTGAAGCAGAGGATTTTAATTCTCGCCTCTGCCCAGCATTACATCGACTGCCTGGGCTAGTTGATCCAAGAGACTCATGATGTCCTCTTTCGTGTGGATTGTTTGGCAGCACGCGTTGTACCATGTCTGGAACCGACTATCTCTGGCTCGGTGAGTGGCAGATCCTCCAGCCCCCAATGTTTCCGCTGCGACTTGTCTTGCTGGGAAACCTCAAAGAAGACAAAGAAGACATGGAAGGGGGCACGTCGGTCATCGGGCGTCTGTCCCTCGCTCCAGGTCTCACCCGCGTCATTGAGGACTTCCAGCAGCGTTTCCTACTCTTCGTCATCGTCGGGAATCACAGACTGGGCATCGGTAATGAGTACGACGTATCCCTTTGCGGGAAGCCACTCCAGATCGGCCAGGCATTCCTCCAGCGCGTCCCAGTTGTGTCCAAAATAGTTTGGAAACGCGAGGGCTCGTGCGAACTCATTGAAGACGCCCGCCGAGGTCTTGCATTTTCTTCCTTTATCGACGCAGAGTGTAAATCCTGTGGGAGGTTTGATCAGGGCCGTGGCGGTCGTCCCTGGATGTGTGACAAGAAGGGATGACCACGGGGCTGTGGCGTTCTGAAGATGGGCATGTACGTTCTGTTTAGTGCCCATAGTGATATTCGATCAATATTGAATATTAGTTGAGGAGGATAAACGTTCGGTAGTGATCTCCAGTGTAATACGCCTCCCTGGTTCGCTACTCGATCACGATCCGTTCGGCATCGCGCACGGCCTCGTACTTTGGGGTTGACGTCATACTCCCGATATCGACCTCTTGGTAAGCGACGCTCCCGGTTCTGAAAGTCGCGCCATCCGACGTATCCCTGAAGAGGCGCGCTGCCGCGCTCCTGCAGCAGCTTGAGCAGGTCGCGAGCTTTCTGAGGAGGTGTTGTGAACGGCATGGCGTCTTCTGTCCCCACCAGCGGACTGAGCGTGGTTCCGTGAGGGAGTCCATCGCCAACGTCGGCTGCGATGTCTGGGAGAGCCCATGCTATACCGGTCGAGCACAATAGAAAGAGCGAGAGCAGGAGAGGAACAACATGGGCCTGAAGTCGTCGATGGGTAAGCAACGGTTTTCTTTTCTTGGTAAAGCGTCAAACTGAGAGGGCGGGAACGTAGCATGCCCTCTCAAATGAGGTCAAACAGGCACGGCGCCAGTTCGCATGCTTGCCTGGATGTCTCCATCTCCGTTTGCTAGAATAAACCGGATAGGGGTTGATGCTTGTATATAAGAAGCAGCGTGTCGATCATTTTCGTGTGACCATTCTGAGATTCCCGCGACGATCGATGCAGAGCGAAGGACGATATCTGTGCGGAACCTACTTCTTGTTTATGGGATCGGTCCAGTCCACCTGGGCATGGCCGTTTCAATCACGCGGCTCGCACGCTGTGCCCTTACCATTGTCATCCTCAGTCTGATCATGCCCGCGAGTACGGGGCTCGCCCAGAGCGGCTCGCTTGATCAGTCTCCGGCGGAAATCGTCAAGCGCTATGTGCGCTTAGATCAGAAGGGCGCTCGTTTGGACGCCATGTCGTTCGACGTACTCGCGCCCTATATTGATTGGAAAGAAGAGCCGGCGTGGGGCCATGTCGTGATCATTCTGGAAACCGACGTCCCTGAGGACTACCAGAAGTGGGAAATCATCAACAAGCTGGAAGTGGTCATCCCGGTCACATTTCGGGTGGTGGGCTTCGTCTATTTAGAAACAGCGGTCTTCAGGCCGGAGGAGAAAACAGAGGAAGTTCGCTTTCACGTGAAGGCGGTGCGGAGCAAGTGGCGCATCGTCGCCCCGGTGATCCCCCCCCATATTGGACTCAAACGGATGTTGAACTTCGTGCGTGAAGCCAAAATCCATGAACAGGATGCGGCGCAGCGCGGTGTGCTCGCGTCACTCGGAGACTCCTTGCGAAAGGCGAAATGATGGCAAAGACATCCGTGGATCTGCTGATTTTCGACCTCGACGGCACGCTCATCGAGTCCAAATGGGACATTGCGCAATCCGTGAACTTGACGCTGGCCGAGTTGGGGGTGCCAGAGCGTCCGTTGGAGGAAATTTTCGGTTTCGTCGGCGATGGGGTGAAGAAGCTGCTACGTCTCGCGGTCGGAGATGGGGATCAGGCCAGCTTCGAAGACGCCTTGAAGGTCTTTCGCGGTCACTACCTCGAACATTGCTTGGATCGGACGATCTTCTTCCCCGGCATCGAACGGATGCTGCAACACTTCTCTGACAAACAGAAAGCGGTTGCGACCAACAAGCCGATTGAATACACACGCGTCATTTTAAATGGGTTGGGCGCGCAACATTTCAACTATATGGTTGGTGGCGATAACGGGTTTGGGCTCAAGCCGGAGCCCGGGATGTTGCTGCACCTCATGGAACAAATGAAAGCGCCGACAGAGCGTGTAGTCCTTGTGGGTGACAGCACGAACGATATTAACGGAGGCCACAACGCGGGTATCCGTGTCTGCGCAGTCGGCTACGGGATGGGGAATCGGGATAAAATGGCGGCCTGCAAGCCAGATTGGTTTGTTGAACGACCGGAAGAACTCATAGAACTCTTTATATGATGACTCAATCATCGCTCATATCTCGTGAAGCGTCTCTCGCGAAACGTATCAGTCACGTAGGACCATTGTGAGAAAACAGGATCTCATTCTCAATGAGGAATCTTCAATATGCGTCACGCATCACGGCGTTGGTCTTCTCTCTCCTCATAAGCCTTAGCCTGAACCTTAATCTATTGGATGCAGCCTCGACGAGCCTGGCCGAGCGCGTGATTGAACACAAACTCGCGAATGGCCTGACGGTCCTCATGATTGAGCGTCATCAGACACCGGTCGTCTCGATCAACATCACCTTCGCGGTGGGCGGCATCAATGAGCAGGTCGGGCAGACGGGTCTCGCCCATTTATATGAGCACATGGCCTTCAAGGGCACGCGCACGGTCGGCACGAAGAACTATGAAAATGAAAAGCCGATTCTAGAAGAACTGGCTCGCGTCGGAACTGACCTGGAGCAACGTCAGCGTGACCTGACCAAGAAGAGCGGCGGAGCGACAACCGAGGAGCAGGCTGCCATCGAGTCTCTTCAGAAGCGCTTCACGGAACTGCAGACACAGGCGTCCCAATATGTCGTCGGCAATGAAATGGCCCTGCTCTATCAGCGCCACGGGGGGGTAGGACTCAACGCCTCAACCGGCAAAGACCTCACGCGTTACACGATCAGTCTCCCGGCCAATCGCCTCCCATTGTGGGCCGTCATAGAGACCGACCGTATGGCCAATCCCGTGTTGCGCGAGTTCTACAAGGAGCGCGGCGTTGTCATGGAAGAACGGCGCTTGCGCAACGATAACAGTCCGAACGGTTTGCTGCTTGAAACCTTCACCTCTGCGGCGTTCCGCGCGCATGGGTATGGAGTTCCGACCATCGGATGGGGATCGGACATCCTGTCGTTGACGCCCGCTGAGACCGAAGCATTCTTCAAGACCCACTACGGACCGAACCGCACCACCATTGCCCTAGTCGGCGACATCAATCCGAAGGAAGTCATCGACTTGATTGAACAAACGTTCGGGAAGATTCCAGCGGCCCCTGCCGCACCGTCGCTGGTGACTGTAGAGCCGGAACAGCGGGGCGAACGGCGGGTGGAAGTGGAGTTCGACGCTGAGCCATTTATTGCCATCGGGTATCATAAGCCGGGATTGGGACATCCGGACGACGATGTGTTCGATGTCATCGATGCGATTCTGACAGACGGCCTCACCTCTCGCCTATACACGAAGCTCGTGCGGGTGAAGCATCTTGCGGCTTCAGTCAACTCGAATGCGAACTATCCGGCCGGGCGTACGCGCGCCGAATCTGTTTATCCTCACGGCCACGACGCTTGGGCCCCACACGACGGTCGAAGTGGAAGCTGTGTTCTATGAAGAACTGGAACGGCTGAAGCGGGAACCGGTCACACCCAAGGAGCTCGAAAAGGTGATCAATAATTTGGACGTCGATCTGGTGCGCGCCCTTCGGTCCAATGTGAGCCTGGCTTCTCAACTCGCACTGTATCAGGCGGTGGCCGGCGAGTGGCGCTACGTCATGAAGTCGCGTGACAAGGTTGCCGCGGTCACCGCCGCCGATGTCCAGCGCGTGGCGGCCCAGTACTTCACAAAGTCGAATCGCACGGTAGGAGTGCTGGTGACGAAGAGGATCGGCAAAACCATGGCCGCAGTGCCGGGCAGCGAGTTGGCGCGATGATGAACGTCAAGCGTGACGCATTATGCGTGAAACGAGCGAGTGTCGCACTGGGCCTGCTTGCCATGATGTTGTTCATTCCAATGACGTCCCCCTGCGCGGGAGATCTGGCGCTCGGCGATCCTCGGAGCATGACTTTTAAGCCTGTCGAGTTCTTGCCGCCGAAGCCGGAGCGGGTTGTCCTTGACAACGGGGTGGTCGTCTATCTGTTAGAAGATCATGAATTACCATTGATCACGATCACCGCATCCATGCGAACAGGGGGTTGGCTCGATCCGGCCGACAAAGTTGGCCTGGCGGCGATGACCGGATCGGTGATGCGTACCGGCGGTGGCGGGGGTCTTTCGGCAGAACAGGTCGATGAAGAGTTGGAACAGTATGCAGGGGACATCAGTATCGGCATCGGCAAACAATCAGGGTCTGCCTTGCTCGATGTGTTGAGCAAGGATCTGGAATGGGGATTGCAAATCTTCGCCGGGCTCATTCGGGCGCTGGCGTTCGATCCCACGCGCGTCGAATTGGCCAAGTTGCAGGCCATCGAGGGGATCCGCCGCCGCCAGGATAATCCGGGCTCCATCGTCAGCCGCGAATTCGTCAAGGTGCTCTATGGTGCGGAGCACCCGACTGCGCGAGTGAGCTCGATCGATTCGGTGAAGCGCATGACGAGGGACGATCTCGTTGCGTTTCACCGCAGCACTATCCATCCAAACGGAACGATCTTAGGCGTCACCGGTGACTTCAAGAAAGACGAGATGCTCGCCTCCCTGCACGACGTGTTTGGAGATTGGAAGAAGGGAACTGTCCCAGAACTGAAGATTGCCGATGTGCTGGAGAGTGAGGCGTCGAGGCCGGCGGTCCGATTCATCAACAAAGAAACCTCACAGACCCATTTGCGTGTGGGTCATCTGTCGATCAAGGTGAGCGATCCCGATTACGTCCCATTGGCGATTGTCAACGATATCTTGGGTGGGAGTTCGTTCCGCAGCCGACTCTTCAACGACGTGCGGACAAAGCGCGGCCTGGCCTATTCCATCGGCAGCCGGCTCAACACCGGGGCGCACGGTCTAGGTGTCTGGCTGGTGCGGGCCGAGACCAAGCAAGCCTCTACTCATGAAGTCATAGAAAGGTTCTTGGCGAATATCGAGCGCATGCGTACCGAGCTGGTGAGCGATACGGAACTGGCGGAAGCGAAAGACGCCTACGTCAATTCGTTCGTTTTTTCGTTCTCCAGTCCATCGGCGATCGTGAGCCGACTCGTGGGTCTGGTGTATGATGGATTGCCCAATGATTTCCTGCAGCAGTTGCGCGAGAAGGTAGTGAAGCTGTCCAAGGAAGATATCTTGGCGGCAGCTAAGAAACATCTCCATCCGGATCGCCTGAAAATCGTCGCGGTTGGATCGGGGGAAACATTGCCGGAAGTGCTCTCGATCTTTGGCGAAGTGAAAGAGATTAAGATAGTCCCTGAGGGATAGGATGGAAGCGGGCCCTGTCGTCGACGAGTCCGACCGTCCTAGCATCCCACCCGATGTAGGGACCCCCACTGCGGGCGGTTGGGCTCCCTGGTCGTCGGCATCCGCTCCCGAGAGTGAAAGCTTCCGGCTGTGGTGGTGCAGGATAGAGCGAGTGGTCTGATCGAAGCTAGAACTCGAGCAACGCGCACACTAGGAAGGTGCTCGCTGGGCAGGCGCAGTGAGACTTGACCAGACTATCCACCCAAACGAAGTAATGATGAATGGCTAAAATGATTTCAATCATCCAAGCCTGCATTCTTAGCGTAGATGTACAGGTGATTGTGAATGAGGCCGAGTGTGAAGGGAGGTCATCAAGGTGACCTATCTGATGCTCCTCAATGGGGCAGATCAAGGAATCAGGAACGTGAAGGGCTCGTCGAAGTTGACTGCTGACTGCTGAAAGCTTATTTGTGCCACTAGAAGACGAATTCTCAGACATTCTGAAGAAGGCGCGCACGGGCCAAGGTCTCTCGGTCAGCGACGTATCTCGCATAACGGGATTGCCCGGCATGAGCATCTCGGCCTTGGAGCGCGGGGACCAGGCGCGCGATCATGCGGAAGTGCGGGCGCTGGCGAAGGCTTTGGGTCTTCGAGATGAGCCACTCGAACATATTGCGATCGACAAGTGGGAACCGGTTGCGCAACATACGCCGGCGTGGGTTGAGATGGTTCAGGGCTCCCTCAATGGCTACGGGGTGCAGGGTTATATTCTCCACGACGAGGGCGAGGCCGTGTTGATCGACACCGCCTACAATGCGTCCGCGATGCTTGAGATACTCAGCAAACGTGAGTTCCATTTAGTGGCAATTTGCCTGACGCATGGCCATGCGGATCATGCGGATGGGATTGATAAGATCCTGAAGTATCGAGAAGTACCGGTCTATCTGGGACCGGAGGATATGGATTTGCTAAATTGGAGGCCCCGGGCGGATCTGCTCGCCGTGCCGATGAACGGGTGCGCCATCAAGGTCGGCCACCGGACCATCCACTGTCTGGCGACGCCTGGCCATACGCCTGGCGGGATTTGTTATCGGGTGGATGATCCCCAGCAGCCGGTGTGTTTCGTCGGCGATACGCTTTTTGCCGGATCGATCGGCCGCTCCAATCCGAGCAGGCTCTACCCAATGCATCTCAATTCGGTGCGCAAGCGCGTGCTCGCACTGTCGCCGGACCATCGTCTCTTGCCCGGCCATGGTCCTGCCACGACCGTCGCAGAAGAACTCGATCATAATCCGTTCACGACCATCGAATAACCAGAGACTCCATGGACGGATTAGAACGGAACAGACATCGGGACATCCATAGAGATATTGGCGCGAGCGGGGAGCCGGACGTAATCACGCAGACATTCGATCCTGCAGCGGCGTCGGGGGTGTGTTTTCAGGAAGGGAGAGATCACCCCTGGTGTGTTTGGGCTCACACCATCTCAGTATCTGTTGTTGCACAGTGTGCTCTGGCTCAGTATCTGTTGTTGCACAGTGTGCTCTGGACCTTCGAGTCACCGTAAGCGATCACTCGGGCGCAGGGGCGTGTCTTTCAAGCGGCGCAGTTCATCCGCCATCTGCTTGCTGAGCTCATCCAGCGCCGACTTCTTGGCCTGGGCTAGTACCTCCCTGTCCTCAACTGCTACCGCCGGCCCCACAGACTTTGAGTGGCCTTCCGCCGTTTGAATCGCATACAGTCGCTCAGCTCGCACATCCCACAGGCTGCCGTTGATGATGAACAAGGCTTGGCTTTCGGTGCCTGGCACGAAGTAGGCGCCTATCAGCGTGGCATATAATGTGGCATATCCGTTGTTGTAGCGATCGATGGCTGCCACTCCTTTCACGATTAGTACTGCGTCTGCGCCGTAGCGTGAGGCGGCCTGTCGGATCTTACGTGCATTGTTGCCCTGGATCGTCGAGTCTACGAGAAGGAACGTTTCGGTCAACACCTGTTCATCCTGTAGGAGCGCCAGCCAATTTGCCAACGTGTCCTTGTCTGCGCTCACCCATTCGGCTTTCTGGATAGTGCGATGCGCAGGGAACTCGCTCTGAACGAAGTAGAGCGCCAGTCGGAACGGCATGGGCGTGGTCGGTTTCTCTGGCGCGACAGTGGACACGCTCTGTTCAGCGACCGCACCGGCGGCAAGATCGAAAGTGGTGCGCATGGCATGCCGATCGAATCCGTGGCTGCTTGCACAGCCACTGAGCAGCAGACTGAGTAGAAGTGTCAGATGGAGCATCATCGTGCGGGGCCTTGTGGGGCGAGATGTGCGCGAGATTTCTTCCAGCGCCAAGAGCAATGCGTGAGTTCCGCTGCGGCCATGTCCGAGGGTAATGACGTTTCGATACAGCTCGTGCACCAGGGCAAATCCTGGTAAAGTGAGGCCCATTCGTTTCGCTTCTTCGAGTGCTATGCCCATATCCTTGACGAAATGTTCAACAAAGAATCCTGGATCAAAGTTCCGTTGCAGTAATCTCGGCGCCAGATTGTCCAGCGTCCAGTAAGCGGCGGCTCCGTCCTGGATCGATTCCAGCACCTGGTTCAGATTGAGCCCGGTTTTGTATCCGTATAGAAGGCTCTCGCAGACGCCCACCATGGTTCCAGCGATAACGATTTGGTTGCAGAGTTTCGTATGCTGTCCGGTGCCGGGTCCTCCCTGGTGGACGATTTTCTTGCCGAGCCGTTCGAACAGCGGGAGCACGCTTTCGACAGTTGCTGACTTGCCGCCGATCATGATCGAAAGTGTTGCGTTCCTGGCGCCCACGTCGTCGCCAGAGACTGGCGCATCGATGGCCTGAAGGCCTTTTACCGAAGCGGCGCCTGCGATCTTCTGGCTCAGCGACGGTTCCGTGGACATCGGCTGGAAATCCAACCATCGTGACGATCACGTCTGACACTGAGGCGACCGCAATAAACTCCGCTCGCGGGCTGTCTGCCCATGTGGCTCCGCGGTCGAGGAGCGGTTGGGCTTTGGCCCTCGTGCGCGTATGGAGTGTGACGGCATAGCCGGCATTCAGGAGGTGCTCGCACATTGCGACGCCCATCACACCAGTGCCAATCCATCCGATGTGGCTATGAGTAGGAGAGAGCTGTTGCATAGGGGAGAGTGAGTCGAACTGTTAGAATCCGCTTCCGCCGCCGAAGCCTCCGCCGGAGAATCCTCCGGATGAACTGAGGCTGCTGAATCCTGATCCACCCGTGCTTCGTGGTGCGGAGGTCATGATCACGTCGGCTGCAGCAGACTTCTGCGACAAGTCGCCGACAAAACTCCGGGGACGTTTACTCCTTGATACCAGGTGGGTGGCTTTGTGTAAATGCCATCGAAGGCGCGAACCCAATTCTGCTCCACCTCATTCCATGATGGGAACGATGCGATCGGCGACGGCTTGGACGAAGCTTTCCTGCTCCGTCACTCCTTTCATTTCGCGCAAGCTCAGATAAGAGCTGCCGTGGCTTGGCGCTTGAATCGTCGCACTCAGCTCGACACGGGCTCCGTCTTCCACTTCCGGATCCCGAACCAACGGCTTCCCGCAGATACCGAGCACGGCTACGGGCATGACACCCGTGTCGTCTTCGAGTCGAAAGAGGTACGCCCCGTAGCAGACGGTGTCGTTTGGCAGCTTGTAGGGGTCGAGCGACTGCACATCGCGCACGGTGCCGTGCAACGTCACGTGCCGCAGATGATAGACGAGTGGTTCCTCCAGGATCTGCTGGATGGTGAGAGGTTCGCCGGCCCACAGCAATACGGGTATGGTCAGCGCGACAACCACCGTGATGATCCCGAGCAGTTGTGCGGAGAGATGTCGCATGGTGTGGATCGAGGAACATCAATGGATCACGGGTGCATACTACCATTGTTTGCCGCACAAGTCGCTTCACGCCCTCCTTCCCCTTGAGCGGCACGATCGCTATAATGCGTTCCCATTGGCAGGATCAGGATGAGATCGAACCATGGTGAATGAGCAGCAACTTGCGACTTATGTGAACGAGACGCGCCCGAGGTTCGAGGACCTGCTGGGCCAAATAGTGACAGTGCCCTCGATCAGCATGGATCCTGCTCGCGCGACCGACATACGGCGGATGGCGGAACTGGCTACCCAATACCTGACCGATCTCGGCGCAGTGGCGCAGATCATCGAAACTGGCGGCTACCCCATCGTCTCCGGAGGATGGACGACGGGCGCGCAACACCCGACCATCACTATCTATAACCACATGGACGTGCAGCCGGCGCAGGAGCCGGAATGGAGGCAGGAACCATTCGCGTTCAAGAACGAGAACGGGATTTATCGAGGCCGTGGGGCCACAGATGATAAAGGACCGGCACTGTCGGCGATGCTGGGCGCGCGGTTTGCCATTGAGCAGGGTCTGCCGATCAACATTCGATTCTTGTGGGAACTGGAAGAAGAGATTGGGAGTCCGCATTTCGCCGACGGACTCAAGAACCACGTGGCCGTTCCGCGCCCGGATTCCGTTCTCGTGTCGGATACGATCTGGATTGCGAGGGGTTGTCCAGCGATACCCTACGGTTTGCGTGGGTTGCTCGGCGCGCGACTGACCCTGCGTACCGGAACCAAAGACGCGCATTCGGGTGGGACTGGTGGAGCGGCAAGAAATCCACTCGCGGAACTGATGGAAGTGGCACACGCCTGCGTCGATGCGAAGACTGGGAAGGTGAAGATCCCTGGATTCTATAGAGATGTCATCGAACCGACCAAGGCAGAGATCAAGAGCTTTCTCAAGTCCGGCTTCCAGGTGAAGCGGTTCAAGGAGGCTTACGGATTTCAGATGTTGCGCACGCAAGATCCCGCCGAGATCATGCGCAGGATTTGGGCCGCGCCGACGTTTGAGGTGCATGGCCTGACCGGCGGCTATGATGGACCTGGTGTCAAAACGGTCGTTCCAGGATGCGGCGAGTTGAAAGTAAGTATGCGGCTAGTCCCCATGCAAACGCCGGAGAAGGCCTTCGCGTTGCTCAAAAAGTATGTCGCCAAGGTGAATCCGAATGTGAAGGTGGAGCGGAAAGGGATGCTCCAGCCGTTCCAAGGATTGTTTGAGGGGCCCTATGTCGATGCGGTGAAGATTGCCGCCAAAGCAGGCTTTGGCAAAGAGCCTGCCTTCATCCGAGAAGGTGGTTCGATCGGGGCAGTCGTGACGATGCAAAAGACTTGGAAGGTGCCGATTCTCTTCATGGGCCTCAGCCTTCCCGAACATGGCTACCACGCGCCGAACGAGTACTTCGACTGGGGCCAAGCCTCAGGCGGCATGAAAGCCTTCGCGCATTATTTTGCGGAGCTTGCAAAGATGGGGAAGAAGTAGGGAGCGGTCAGGTCATCATTCCTGCTCGCTGAGGCCCGCACGCCGCCGGGAGCTTGCCCAGTGGTTTTGGGAGACGTTTCAGGCGAGTTACCGGTGGGCCTGTCGCCTCGCGCAGTTCAGTCGGGCCGCTTGGTATCAGCGGAGTCGGGCACGGGATCAATCGGCGTTGCGCCTGCGGATTCGCGACATGTCCCATGTCTGACCGCCCTCACAGATCCGCTCGACCCGATAGGAACTCAGGCTGACCGCACCCACTCGGAATGGAGAAGACCCCAAATTCATCAGACCGAATCGACGAAGCTTCTTTTCAGCCTCCTCATAGGTTGCAGATAAAATTCTTTTCATGCTAATAATCACTCCTGAATATATATCTGGATGTATAAGGAGCCATAAGAGGGCAGCCCTGAAGAAGAGAAGAAGTGGAACAATGTGGCACAGCCTAAATTTGTCAATTCTTGCACATTTTTGTCAAAAAACTGTTCCTCTGTATCATTTCTCATACATCTCATACAGAAACAATCTCCAACAAGAAAATCTTCTGCCATGATGTACACGTAACCAATTGAAAGTAATAGCCATGTCAATTGTTTGGCTTTCTTGAATGAGGCATAAATGTTGCTCGTTATAAGTACAAGACCTAGGGCGAAGTTGGAGAAGCAAAGTAAAACTGCATCGATTCAGCAGTTGCTTGTGAATAGGGGCATCAGGTATCGTTTCCCACTGAAATGGGAACTGAGCCCAAAGACATCCTAGTTGTAATGGTTACGGTCGCAAATCAAGAAGAGGCTGCTAGGATTTCAGATAAGGCGGTGCGGTCCCGTCAAGCCGCCTGTGCGACGACAATCCCCGTGGTGCATTCAACATACTGGTGGGAAGGAAAGCTGATGAGTGACCAGGAAGCTATGGTTCTCTTAAAATCAACGGCGGATAAGTTCCAAGCACTTCAGGAAACTATTCAGAAGATGCATTCGTACAAGGTGCCCGAGATCATAGCGTTACCGGTGGCCAAAGGACTTCCACAGTATCTTGAGTGGGTACACAGAGAGACATCCTAGTGGATGTGGTCTGGGAGGAATCTGATTTCATTACTATCTTAAGGGTTGACCATAGCTTGCTAGATGATTAGACTCAACAACATCAGCGGCCAGGGTTCCCCAAGAACATGAAAATGAGAGCGTAAACGTCATGGGCCAGATGAACAGCCAAGAAAACAGTGATGTGTATACTGTGGTGATCTTTCGAGGATCAACCGCGAAGCCCCTTCGTTTCAGCTTTCCAAGGAAATTTGTCCGTAATCTATTGATTGTATTATGTTTGTTCGTCCTGGCTGATATTCTCGTGATCTCCCACTATGTCATTAGGACAGGAGAGGTCTGGGAACTAGCTGCTTTCCGCACTGAGGCAATGAGTGCACGGGTGCAGAATACGGCCTTTTCAACAGCGATTGATGATCTCAAGAAGCGAATTTTATCAATGAAAGAGGTGAACCAGCGTCTTCGGGTCATGCTGGGCATTAATGTTCCCAAGGCCGGAGATGGAGATATGGTCAATGGCCGAGGTGGTGAGGAAGTACCGTTCCCAGAAGGAGGCACAATGCCAAGTGGGAGTGGGGATAAGGGTACAGAGCTTACCACGGGCGGTTCTAAACAGGGTGCTGCGGGTAACCACGAGCACACGCCGTTTTCCAGTATCGACTCAACTCGTCGGGATGACCTCGAAGCGGTTGCTTCAGTAAAAAATGGCTTAGAGTGGCTCGCAAAGGAAGCTACCACGCAGGAGCGGCTCTTGAGCGAATTGGCCAAGGTAGCTGAGAAACGGTCCTCACGCTGGGCCGCGACTCCGTCAATTTGGCCTGTGAAGGGTTGGGTGACCTCAGGGTTTGGCCCTCGAATTTCTCCCTTCACTGAAAAGCCAGCCTGGCATGATGGGTTGGACATCGGGGCAGCTCCAAACGCCCCGGTCCATGCACCCGCAAAAGGAAGAGTCACGGCGACGGGATATGATCCCAAGCTCGGCAATATTGTCCGTCTTAACCATGGATATGGGATCGAGACTTTGTATGGCCATCTGGCAAAGTCGTTAGTCAAAGAAGGCCAGAGAGTCAATCGTGGCGATGTTGTAGGTCTCGTTGGAAGCACCGGCCTTGCAACGGGTCCCCACCTACACTACATGGTTAAGGCGAAGGGACAGGCACTTGATCCGAATAAGTACATCCTTGATTAGCAGCTTCAGTTCTTCAGCAGTCGCTTAATCCTCAGCATCAGTAATTAATCCCAAAGTGCTTGTTTTGCCCTACTCAGCATAACCTGAATTCTCCCTACATCGCTTAGTTCTTCCCCTGGCATATCCTCATGAAGGCCCCGTTATCCTGCTCCCCGTGAAATCCACGATAGTTATAGACTCGCACCTACGCTCAAGATCACAATCTACGAACTTTAAGGGAATACAGCTATAAACTGTCTTTGTCTCTTTCTTGCGCACTAGCCAAAAGATTGGTGGATGGAAGGTGACGAAGCATGTGTTGATGCCCGCACCAGACGTCCAATGGTGAGGCCTTGGGCGAGAATGGAAAACACCACCACGATATAGGTCATCGTGAGGATCACGTCGCGATACCTCGACGGCGGAAGCGACAGCGCCATCGCGACGGAAATTCCTCCGCGCAGGCCACCCCAGGTCAAGATCAACGTCGCGCGGTTGGTGAACTCCTGAAAGAGGCGAAAGATCTGTACTGGTAGGCTCACACTAACGAACCGTGCGAACAAGACCAGGGGGATCGCGAGCAGCCCGGCAGTCAAGTATTCCGACTTGAAATTCAAGGCCAGAACTTCCAACCCGATGAGCACAAAGAGAATCGCGTTCAGCAGTTCATCGATCAGTTCCCAGAAGGTATCGAGATACTCACGCGTGGTCTCCGACATGGCCAGATGTCGGCCGTGATTCCCGATGAGCAATCCGGACACGACGACGGCAATAGGGCCTGAGGTGTGCAGCACATTGGCCAAGGCATAGCCGCCCATGACCAAAGCAAGCGTAATCAAGATCTCCACGTTATGCTGATCGATAGATTTCAACATCCGATAGGTTCCATACCCGACCGCAAGTCCTACGAGAGCGCCGCCGATCGCCTCCTGGAGGAACAGTACGGAAACTGCCCCCGGTGTCGCTATTCCCGTCTGGGACACACCCAGCAAGACCAGAAACAAGGCGACACCCACCCCATCGTTAAACAGCGATTCGCCTGTGATCTTGATCTCCAACTGTTTCGGCGCTCGGACCTTCTTGAGGATGCTCAGCACGGCGATCGGATCGGTCGGCGAGATCAAGGCCCCGAACAACAGGCAGCCGATCAACGGGATCGGGTAACCAATCCAGTCAAGAACGAAATAGACCAACACCCCCACGATAGCCGTCGAGACTAGTACCCCGAGGCAGGCAAGCGTTCCGATGAACCATTTTTGCTCAAGCAGATCGTCGAGATTGATATGGAGGGCTCCGGCGAAGAGGAGAAAACTCAGCATGCCATGGAGGAGGGTCTCGTCGAAATCGATGCTGCGGACAAAACTTTCGGCCTCAGCGTCGATGCCGACTCCCAGCTTGCCGAGCAGCAACAGCCCAAGCGACATCACTAGCGCGATGGCCATCAAACCGATAGTGACCGGCAACTTGATGTACCGATGGTTCAGATAACTGAAGCCTGCCGAAAGGCAGACGAGAATGGTGACCGTTTCAACAAGAGTCATAAGTCATTTTAGGAAAAGGCCGCGAAGAGAGATCAGGTCTCTATGAATCATCATGAAGCGGACGATTGTGCGCCCGGTTCTGGCTGGCTCGACACAGGCCACCGCTTGAAAATGGTCAGTACGATCGTCATGCCGACCACGCCGAGCACGATCACTGTCAGCGCGTAGATCGGGAACAGTTCGGTACCGGAAATCCTAGTGGCCGTCGGAAGAAACGCCATGATAGCGGTGGCGACCCACCGAGGAAACTGGGCAGCCCTCGCCTCTTAAAACACACGCGTTCAGTACTGCTGGACCATCTCGTGCCGAACTGTTGGGAGCCGTTGTGCAACGGGATTGTTGATGCGTCCTGGCACCGGCTGGTTTCCCTCGCTAGTCGCCTCTCCAAAAGGTGACGCTCAGCTCGTTGCACGTCTGTAACCCAATCGGCTCGCGCCGCAGTTCGCTCACGTTATGCGCGAGAACGACGTGCTCATCACCCCCGAGCACCTTTCAATCAGCTCCGGTATGCTGCTTCAAGATTACAGACTCCGTAATCTTGGTATTTTCGGGCGCCAGTTCGGCAGTCTTCTTGAAGGCGACCGTGGCATCCTCGTGTTTACCCATTTCGTTCAAGGCCAGTCCCAAGTTGAAGTGGGCTTCCGCCAGCTTGAGATCGGACTCGAGGGCTTTCCGGAAATGACCTTCCGCCACGTTCCAATGGCCTTGTTGGGCATGGTTGACGCCTTCGTCGTTCGCCGTGCGCCCCGGGGACGAAGCGGGGGCCATGAGCGCGGTGTCTGTCGAGGCAGCAGGCATGTCTTGTTTGGCCTCCTCGGCATCAGGCTTGAACTTGTTCGAGACAGCCGGCGTTTCCTTCTTGGTGTCCGCGTCTGGCTGGCTCTGTTCACAAGCGGCAAACCATGCCGTGATCAGCAGTCCAACGAGCGTGATCCCGATGACTTTGTACCAACGTTTACCCGCGTCATTCATTACAGCATCTTCTGTATTTCTATCTATAAGTTAGGTTCACATCCTCAGAAAATTCGTTCGTATGCGGCACCTAAGGGACAGGAAAAGAATAAAGGATCATCGGCTGTTCGTGCGGCAACGACCGTGCAATGCCTTCTCTCGCGATCAGGACGGCCAGTGCTCCAAGAGTCTTTTCGTCAAATTTCGAGTCGTCCGTTCGTATTGTTTCCTGTCTCGTTACTTAGAAGCGGCATTCATCTTGGTCGCTTCTTTCACTGGCGGCGCAATTACGATATTTGGACCGTCGACTTGTGGCAGGAGATCTGCTCCAGGCTTCCCCAGGATTCGCTTATTCTGTTGATTGAACGGCAGCTTCTGCTTCACATGCGCGTCGGCAGAAGTCGCCGCCTCAGCCGACGCTTTGTCGCCAATGGCATTACCCTGACCAGGATTGTTCGCGAGGGGCTGCCCGCGCACGGGATCGACGGCTTTGCCCATCGGCTAACCAGGATGGTTCGGTAGCGTCGCCAGATTGGCGAGAGCAAACGAGGCGGAGAATAACACAGTCGCGAAAACGGCAGGCATGGAGAAAGGGATCTTCATGGCGCTACCTCCTGTGTAGCAAGAGAGGGAAAAGATCGCTTATTCTCGTCATATTCAAGAAGCAGTGAGCACGATGCCGCCTGTAATTCAGCAAGACATTACCGTATTGAGGTAGACAGACGAACTAGTGCTTGCCCCAGTTCCTGACTGAGAAAATACCAGGAGGTGACTCCTGGGGCGCCACCCTTATCATCCTCATCATCTTCCATCTGCCTGTCGCGTGATGAAACCAACTGACACGAATCATTCAACCCGCCCACGCTAATTCTTCCACACTCCTGTGCGCATACGCAACGTGTGTTCCGCCGGCTTCTTTGTCGGTATAGCCAGTCCAGCGATCATCGGCCTGGATCGCCATCGTTTCTACTTTGACAGCGGCCTTGGCCCACGTGTGGATCAATTTCTTGATGGGCTCCACGTCTCCGAGGCTGTAATAGCCATGTCGTATGCCGTCGTCGGAAATCGCATTTGATCGACATACGATTGGGCGAGGGGTTTGTTGCGGCCTGCAGCGCCTGCGCAGCATTATTGAGATAGTGCACTACAACCGTCTGCAGCGAGTTGCCCAAGACGTTCATGGATACATCGCGATAGGGATCCCGTTCCAACTGAACGGTCAGGTTATTGACCCACGGAGCCATTACGGTTTGATTCGCAACCGGCGCCAGCCAGTCTGCAGCCAGGCCAGGGGTGGCAAAGAGCAACGCTGTGGTGACGACGAAGCCAGTGATATTCCGTCCAGCCTCGCTGCCATATCGTTGATTCCCTTCCACATGTCGCACGTAGAATCGATCCATGGCAAACCTCCTTGGTTGAAGCTGATAGGAAGGATCTCTCGCTCGGAAGAACGAGTAGTCCCATCACCAACATCTCCCAGGAAGGCCCATTCCGTTACTGGAATACCCCCTGATCCGATGCGCGCAGGGGCTGTGGCAAAAGTACCCACCACGTCGCAGTCGCACAGGTAACGGACATTAGAAGAGGTCTATCGGGCAATACCGGTCTACAACTTTTATCTCACCTGCACCAACGTCTGCCGGACCGGGTGGCGGTGATGGAACTGATCGGCGTGCTCTGGATCGATTGGGGGAAACTGGAACGGATCGCCGAGACCATCCGTCGTGTCGTCAAGTACCCAGCGTTTCCACTACACTGCCTCGACCGGCCATGCATCGCACACCCACTTCCGAAGACTGCGGAGCAAGTGTTGGCATCCGCCTAACAGAGGTTCATACGATGGCCTCTCGGAAATTGCCCTCAGTCAACGAGGCCAAGAATGCGAATGGTTACGTCAATCGTTTTATGGGGAAGTCCTTACCAGCTAAGCAGGACCTTCTTCCCTCGGTCAACTTTAATGATCTACACGAGATGATCACTGCCCGTGCGTATGCTCGTTATGAGGAACGAGACTATCGACAGGGCTACGATCTGCAAGATTAGCTGGATGCCGAGCGGGAGATTCTGAGCCAGTAAAAACCATCTGAGTCAAGGTGCGCCAGCTTGCACTGATCCAATCGCTCTCACTGAAGGTGTGTGAACAGGACGATCGGTTTTAGATTGATCTCGAAGTTCCGGGCTTACTGCAAAGGACATCGATCTGAAGACCACGACCGCATTCTGATCATGTCGGTACATCATCGGATGAACGATAGAGACGAGAGGTCCACCAATTTTGTCTGGGAGATCGGATGTGATACGGTGTCTTGTTCGATGAAGCTTCCGGATCTTCTAAATCTCGACAAGTTCACTGCCACCTGCAAAGAATGGATCCCGACCATCGGATTCTCGAAGCGGGCCGAGGCTTTGGCCGGGCAGATTCCGATCGAGGAGAAACAGGCGGCCTATCCGCCGAGGGCGTCACAGCCCGCGGCACCCTCATTTCCTCAACCGTTGCAAATGGCTAGCCACAGGATCGTCCGAACCCGTCAACTCCTTTGGTCTTGGCTGTTTCTGTTGTTGGTAGGTCTTACGACTTCGACCACCATGGCAGAGGAGGTCCGGGGCGGTCTGGTCGTCATCGGTCGAGGACCCGAACGCCAAGTGATTGAGCAATTGGCACATACCTTTGAAAAAGCCCACATAGGAACGGTGATCGACATTATGTGGAACCGGAATATTCGACCTGTGGATATGGTCAAAGCCGAGGAAGCCGATCTCGCCGTCGGCGGTTGGGAGGAGGCCGATCTCACAGCAACCAAGATTGCCTGGGACGGATTGGCTGTGATCGTCAATTTTTCTAATCCGATCAAGGAGCTTACGAAACTACAGGTCGCTTCACTCTTTTCGGGTAAGATCTTGGATTGGTCCGAACTGGACGAAAAGGCCGACGGCAAAGTGCGCGTGGTGCTGCGCTCCGACGATCAAAACCTGACGGACGGATTCGAGCAGTCACTCGGTATCGTCGGTTCAGTTGCCAAGAACGGCGAGCGGATCCGTTCAGACCAGCAAGTCTTGAGTCGCGTATCGGGGGAACTGGATGGAGTCGGATACCTCTCCTTGAAGGCTGCACTGGACGCTGTCTCCTATGGCATATCCGTGCGCGTGCTCCTAGTCGACGGCATCGAACCGGGAACGCCTACCGTGCAATCCGGCCAATATCCACTGAAGCGGCCCGTGGTCCTTCTGATGAGGAGATCGCCAACCGCGCTTGCGCGGGCGTTCGTTGATTTCGCGCTCTCCCCAACCGGTCAACGCATTCTCGGCAATCTGTATGTTCCCCTCGCTCAGTAGTCGGCAGGTCCGAGACGCACCGGAACATTATCAACCCCGGACTGCCATCCAGAACTGGTAGAGGTTTTCATGTTCCTCGCGCAAGGCGATCCACCGCGGTCGACTGTCTGAGCAGTCTGGGGTTGCGTAAGACTCCCGCGCACAGTACTGTGGGAGAAGAGAACTGCAACCCGGTGCCCCGTTCGAACGGCTGGTGTTTGAATAAGAGGGCTAGCCACGCATTCACGCATTTGACCATGATGAAACCACACAGCTCTGTGGTTCCACCATTACCTGAATCCTCTCTACAGAAATTCGAGAGTCGCACCGAGACCCATGATGCGAGATATCGAGGCAATGGGCGCACGTTTAGCACGGTGCATGAATAACGGGAACCACAATCGACGAAGGTCCCATGACGAATGACAACGGATACAGAGAACTCCTGTGTGGCCCATCTCGACCGACCTGTCACGCCAGTGGGAAGCCGGTCGACCTCAAGAGCGACGGCGCGTTGGTGAAAACGATCGAGCACCTGTGGTCACACGACGTGGATGGGATCATGTGGCATCAGCGTGATTCAACAGAATTCTCGATGAGGAGAAAAACCCTGATGGCTGCGCGGACGGACGTGAACTTTCCTCGGCTCTCTTGACACAATCCGTCGTCTTGTGTTTTGTCAGAGCAGGAGGCCACGAGAACGTTCGCATGTGAATTCATGAAGCATCCAAGGAGGGGGTCGTGTCTATGAAGAGCAAACAGACATCAATTCCGTTAATAGGACAAGGGCTCTTGATCCTAGGCCTGCTGAGCCTCAACGGCTGTGATTACTGGCCACCGGCATTGCAGAGTCACATCGAAGAACTGCGGTCTGAGCTGAATAACGCGCTGGACGACCGGCAGCGGCTTGACATAAAGCTGACCGAACTGCGAGTCGTGCAGGCTTCCCTACAGCGGGAGATCGAAGAGAAGGCACATGAGAACGAAGTTCTCCGAAAGCGCCTGGCGGCACTGCCCCGGACCAGCAGCAGACCATCGCCAACTCGGCATAACAGGCTGGAGGTCCAGCGGATCCAGCGACTCCTGCGCCGCCATGATCTCCCCATTCGCGTGGATGGTATTTATGGTCGCACCACGGAAGCGGCTGTCCGGTCGTTCCAGCGGGTCCACGGACTTCGGGCCGATGGCCTCGTGGGACCGGCCACCTATAGGGCACTCAATCGTACCGTGCCTACCGTTCGGTCGGTCCGGCACCTCCGGCTGAAACGGCCTCCTCTCACAGGGGGGGACGTATCACGCGTCCAACGGGCCTTGCGCCGCGCAGGCCATCGCATTCCAGTCGACGGCAACTACGGACCTGTAACCGACATCGCTGTGACCCGCTTTCAACGGAAACACGGTATTGAGCCGGACGGCATCGTCGGACCACAGACGTTGGCTGCGCTGAAAAAAATACGATGATGTTTCCACGACCTTGTCATTGCAATTTCACGGCAGAAGCCTATACCGGCATGCCCCGTCGATTTCTCGATCCAAGGTGCCTGTATGATCGCCAATCCGCCCTGGTGGCATGCCACCATCGTGTATCAGATCTATCCTCCCTGGAGCTTTCAAGACTCCAACGAAGAAGGGATCATATATCTACCTAAGATCATCTCCCAATTCGACTACCTGAACGACGAAACCGCTGATTCGTTAGGCGTCGATCTTATCTGGCTATCCAAGATTTATCACGCCCCCCATGCAGGATTTCGGCTACGACGTGGCCGCCTACTGCTACGTCGATCCGCGTTTCGGTGCGCTCACCGACTTCGACCGTCTCATACGTGAAGCCAAGAAATGGGGGATTCGGATCATGATGGATTTAATTCTCAACCACACATCGGACTAACATCCCTAGGTTCAAAAGGCACGCTCTTCTTGCTCATCGCCTGAACGAGACTGGTCCTATTGGGCGGACGGCAAACGATTCTGGCGTCGTCCCAGTAATTGGAATATTCGCTTCGGTGGGTCGTCCGGGATATGGGACGCGTCCTCGCACCAATACTATTACTATCCCCACTCATTCTTGGAGAGTCAGTCCGATCTCAATTGGTAGAACCCCTCGCGCCAAAATGTTCGACGTCGTTCGGTTCTGGATGGGTAGTGGTGTGCAAGGGTTCAGACCAGACGTCATTAACCGGCTCGGCAAGGATGAGCGCTTACCTGACAATCCTGTGCACTTTAGATGGCGAGGCTGTACGAGACAGACCCATCGCTACGACCGCGATCATCACCTTGCTCATGAGGTGATGCGGGAACTGCGCTCCGTTGTCTCGTCCTCCCTCGATGTCGTTCTGGTCGACGAAGCGTCCGCCGACACCCGGGGATGGATTTACTACGAGACCGCCCTGGCGGACGGTCTCCCGATACACCTCCACCGTCAATGTGGAACGGGAGTCGGGCGATCTCTCGTCCATCTTGAGTCTCTACCGATGGCTGATCCGAATGCGAAAGTCGATTCTGGCCCTATTGCAGTGAACGTACGTTTCTCTCGAATCGTCAGACCCTCACTTTCTGGTGTTTGTCAGCAATGACGAAAGACCAGCGGCTCGGAGCAAGACGTGCTCATCGCCGTCAACTTTGCCCCTCGCAGGTTGACCTGTTCGGTTTCAGGGTCGGTGCGGGAAGGTATGCTGTTCTTCTCAACGCATAAGCCGATCCAGGATCGCCGGACTTGGCAGTCGGACCGGCTCGACTTTCCGCTGGATGAAGGCCCCATCGTCTTGATGGCCTAGCGCGAGAAAACTACAAATGCGCCATCTCGTCCCTCTCTTCTTTGGCTTTGCGACATCGCCGCTCTAACGCGTCTCGCGCAATGTTCCGCCCTCCGAGACCGACGGCGATGGACAGAGCGAGGACCACGCCTCCGAAGAAAATGGAAAACGCCGCCACGACGATTTCTTTTGCAATTCCGAGCTGCGTCAACACCATGGCGGCAGTAAATAGAAAAATGCCCCATCGCACCAAGTTCGCGATGAGCCGGGCCTCCTGGATCTGCGCGTTGACCGTGGCGATCAAGATCGCTTCGGCAAAGAAGTTTCCCAGCAGGACTCCGACCAGGAGCAACAACCCAGCTGCGACGACGCTCGGCAGGAAGCCAAGAATCTGGCCCATGAGTCCGGCTGTCGCCGGAAGATCTAGCGCATCCACCCCCATGAACACGAACATGACGAACACCATCCAGAAAGCCAGGCGACCGACAATCTGCGAGAGCGGTCGCTTGAACCCCGCTTTCGCGAGCGCGGCCTGAAGCCCCCACCGTTCGCTGAGCGCGTCGATACGCACCGCCTTCAACAGGCGTTGGAGAGCGGCTTTGATCACCCAACCCACAATGACACCAAGCAGGATGAAGCTGAGCGAGGCCAGTAGCTTGGGAAGAAAGAGGGCTACCCGCTTCATCATATCGCTAAACGCTTCCACCATGGCTTGGCCCCAGACATCATTCATCGCGCCACCTCCATCGCTGAACCAAATATGGTTTCATAGTTTCGAAGTGATCGCTCAGTCTCGCAAGTTCCTGCTCGACCTGCTCGACCCCCTGCGCGCGCGTCCCGATTACGAAGGAGGCGGTGTAGCCAAGATACAGCGGCGTCAGGGCCTTGAGCAGATGCTCGCGGTGCAACAGACGGTTATGATAGGCAAGCGCAAAGTCATAGATAACTTGTACCCACAGGCTGGACGGAAAGTGAAAGTTATCCGTTGCTTCGACGCCGAGTTCCAATACTTGCTGAAATGTGTCGGCCGACAAGATGAGCTGCCACACCGGAAGCAAATCGCGCAGGCCTTGGCGAAACCCGTTGGCCATCCTGCCCACGTTGATGGATCCAGCTTCGACTCCCAGCCCCATGGGATTTCCAACAGTCGGGACGACCGCCGACCCCGTGATGGATTCCCACTTCTCCTGATAGCACTCCATCAGATGAAACAAACAGCCGACGGCTTGGGCCACCACAGTGGACAACTCGCCCATCGGCTTGGCCTGGTGCAGGCGAGGCCCGAGGGCTGCATGGCAGACCTGAAGCGGTTCCACGACCGCCAGCGTCGTCACCCATCCGTCGATCCCGTATTGCATGATTTCGTCGTCCCACGGCTGCGGCAGCAGAGTCGAACGGCTCATGGTACCCGAAAAGGCGTAGGCGCCCCCGAGATGGTAGGGAATTCGTTTTCCATACAGTGCCCGGGTGAGCGGAGCGAGCAACGTATTGGTCAATGTCCCTTCATACCGATTGCGCCGAAACCAGGGCAGCACGCAATCAACTCCCTTGTCGAGAATCGGATCGGCAAGGAGTGACGGCCAGCTCGCATCCACTGATTTTAAGTTGCCGTCGACGACCAAGCAGGCGGCCGCGTCGAGCTTGTCTGTGATGGCAGCGAGGATGCGTATAGCTGATTCGCGTCCCGGGACGCCAGATTCAGACAGAATATTGAACGACGCACTAAGAACAGGGTGGCAGATCGCCCAAAGGCGCGCGTCCTTCTTGAGGCTCTGCTCGATGCACTGAGGCGTCTCATCCTGGGAACCAGCATCGCAGTTGACCACGAGAGTCCGCCGTTTCGGTAAGGACCGCGCACATCCCTCGCTCAATGCGCAGACGAGGCCGGGCGCAGTCGCTCTATCGTTAAACGTGAGCACGCCGACGACGAGATCGACCGGCTCGGCTTCGTCCAGCAATGTACGAACCGACTCCGGGATAAAAGACTCTCCCACGTGGGTATACCTCATAGCGGATAATAGATTGGCCACTCGACGAGCAGAGCTAGTCGGGGCTCAAGAGTTTCAGCATCGTGAGGTAGTCGCTCAGATGCCTTGTGATCAGAAAGTTTCTCCTGACATGTTCCTTCGCCATCGCGCCCATCCTGCTCATCACGTTGGGGTTGCTGAGCAGATATCGGATGCGAAAGGCCGCACCCTCGACGGAATGGACAATGAAGCCGGTTGCCTCGTTCACAATCTGCGCTGACACCCCGCCGGCGGTTCCGCCAATCACCGGCTTCCCCTTCCACATCGCTTCTGAAACGGCAACGCCGAACCCTTCTTTGAGCGCCTTTTGGATCACGATAGAGGCGCCGCGCTGCAGCGCGTTGATTTCTTTGTCAGCCTCTGGCGGCAACTGGAGGATATGAATGTCCGGATCGTTTCCCGCCGCCTCCTGCACCTCCGTCAGCACGGCTTCGCCCTCCGGATCGTGCATGACACCACTGCCCGCCAATACGAGCTGGCACTTATGGTGTTTCTTGGCCATCCGGTAGGCCCGGATCATGCCGACCTGGTCCTTGTACCGATCGAAGCGTGCCACCTGTAAGAGTATCGGTTTTCCTCGAGCGATCCCGAATCGATCGAGCACCGCTCCGATCTCGGTGCGTGACAGCTCACGGTTCCTCTCGGTCAAAGGATCGATCGAGGGATAGATCAAGAACTTCGGGATGGGCAGGCGCTGGGCAAACCCCGGCAACGAAAAGACGGCCGCATCATATTTCAACACCTGTCGACGAAACAGACTCCAGACCGGTCGATGGGGCTGGCCGGCGTCAAGGTGGCAGCGCCACACCCACTTTCCGCCTTTCCGATGGTCGACCAGCGCGGCCGGCTGCAGATCGTGGACGAAGACGAGATCCGCGTCTAGATCCAATACATTGGCGTTCCTAGCGTTCACATCCAGATAGATCTGGTACATCTCGTCAGTGATGGTTTCCGTCTGTCCCTGCAATCCATCCGCGATCCGGCGCGTCACGTCGGTAAACTCCTGTGTGACGGCGATGACGTCCCAGCGCGCCTGGATGCCCATCGCCTTCATGACCGGCACGAGTCGACGCAAGATTTCCGCCATCCCGCCCCCATAGCGCGAGGTATTGATGTGGAGAAACCGCTTCCCCCTTACCAGATCGCTCAAGCGCTGCAGAAAGTCGATGGTCCCCCTTGGAGCCACCTCGCGATATTGTTCCAGTTCTCTGATCATTGACCTCGCTCCTCCACTGTCTACAAACGCGTCCAACGCATCAAGCGCTGTGATGGTCTACAGCGCTGTCTGTTCGATCCCGTAAGCTTCCGACCCCGTGCGATCCGGCACAAGATTGAGCCAGTAATATCCGTATGGTGCCAGCGTCAGGACATAGGATCGCACCGTCACAGTGGGAAATCGCGACTCCCCCAACAGTTCCATCGGCGTCGAGCCAACGAATTCTTTTAGATCCAACTCCACCGATTGAGCGGATCCGGCCAGGTTATGGACTAGCAACAGCGCAACCCCTTCGTATCGACGCACATACGTCAGCACCTTGCTGTTGGCCGGCCGCAGAAACGTGATCGTCCCCCGGCCGAAGGCTGGATACCGCTTGCGCACTGCGATCATTTGCTTCATCCAGTTCAAGAGCGAATGGGGCATCTCCCTCTGCGATTCAACGTTGATGGATTGATAGCCGTAGACCGAATCCGACACCACCGGCAGATACAGTCGCGCAGGATCGGCGGAGGAAAACCCCGCATCCCGATCCATTGTCCATTGCATTGGAGTTCTTATCCCGTCTCGATCCTTCATTTGAATGTTGTCGCCCATGCCGATCTCGTCCCCGTAATAAATGACGGGGCTGCCGGGCATGGTGAAAACCAGGCTGTTCAGCAGCTCGATCTTGCGCCGGTCATTGTCCAACAACGGCGCAAGCCGCCGGACTATGCCGATATTCCTCCGCATCTTCGGGTCGCGCCCATAGGTGTAATACATGTAGTCGCGCTCTTCACCGGAACACATCTCAAGGGTTAACTCGTCGTGGTTGCGGAGAAAGAGGCACCACTGGCAATTCGGCGGGATCTCCGGCGTGTGAGTAAACATATCGATGATCGGATCGCGCGTTTCCCTGCGCACGCCCATATAGAGCCGGGGCATCAGCGGAAAGTGAAAGGCCATATGGAACTCGTCCCCATCGCCGAAGTAGGGCCGCACGTCCGACGGCCATTGATTCGCCTCGGCCAGCAGAATCCGCCCCTCATAGGTTTCGTCGATACGCCTGCGGATTTCTTTTAAATAGTCGTGCGTCTCGGGCAGGTTCTCGCAAATCGTACCTTCCCGTTCGAGCAGATAGGGCACGGCATCGCAGCGGAACCCGTCCAATCCCTGATCGAGCCAGAAGACCATCGTGTGCATCATGGCCTGCCGGACCTCCTGGTTTTCGTAATTCAAATCCGGTTGGTGGCTAAAAAACCGGTGCCAATAGAAAGCCTTGGCATCCGGGTCCCAAGTCCAATTGGATTTTTCTGTATCGATGAAGATGATCCGCGCCTTCTCGTATTTGCGGTCGCTGTCGCTCCAGACATAGAAACCGCGCTTAGGCGATTGGGGAAAACAACGCGCTTCCTGAAACCACGGATGCTGATCCGACGTGTGGTTCAGGACCAAATCGACGATGACACGCAGTCCTCGTCGATGCGCTTCCTCCAGCAAACGCCGCACATCCTCGGTCGTGCCGTACTGTTCCGCCACGCTGAGAAAATCGGCCACGTCGTACCCGTCGTCCCTAAGCGGCGACGGATAGAAGGGCAATAGCCAGAGGCAGTCCACGCCGAGCCACTGAAGATAGTCCAATTTACCGAGGAGGCCTTGGAAATCTCCGATCCCGTCCCCGTTGCTGTCAGCAAAGGCCTTGACGTGGATCTCGTAAAACACGGCGTCTTTGTACCAAAGCGGATCTTCGCTCAACATCTCTCGACTCCCTGCTTCTTACGCCTGACAAGGCTTCGCCAGATACTCATCACACATCGTGAGCAAGCTCGATCGCAGTCGTTCCAGACTTCCAAGATAGGGGTTCAAGGCCTGCATTTGGTCGGCAAGCTCCGGCAGCTTGAGACTGCTCCTAATCCAGGCGGAGAAATCGTTCTCCTCCCGCTGCAACCGCAAATGGGCCTCGAACACGTGAAAATAAATTGCGCTGACATCGACTTCGGATATCGCATTGCGAAACTCACGAAGTGTCTGCGTTTCCAAGCCGGTGGGCACTTCAAGAATCCGCGATCGGTTGAAGTAGAATGGTGTACCGAATCCCACGCGCGGCACTGTCGCCATGCCTGACAGATGGTCGTCGATAATGGAGATCAATTCCTCCCGGAGAGCCTCCAGGCTCGGGAACTCGAAAGGGTCGACCACGGACAAGCGTTCGGCCAGCAAATGATCACGCACCTGTTCGCTCGCCCACTCGGCAAAGTCGTTGGGATAGGTGCGTTCGATGAACCGGGCCCGAAGGAAATAACTGTGCGTGTGGAAGTATACCGAGTCGAGCGGGATCTCCTCAAGCAACTCCGCCAGCTGACGTTCGTCCTTGGCCTGCTTTCCTAGAATCTCTTGGATTTCACTGCATCCGATGAAGCGGAACATCGTATCGGCGCCACTCGTTGCCACTAAACCCACCTTTCATAAGAAACGCTACTATGCGATCGGAGTCCGATGCGAACCCAGAGTCCGATCAAGATTGTACGCGGCGTTGATCAGTCCGATGTGGGCAAAGGTCTGAGGGAAGTTGCCCCCATGCTCCCCAATCAACCACCGCCAGGCTCACCGGACTCACCAACCCGACAGCCATCGACGGGGATCAAAACACCGCTCCTTGGGACGCACCATCACGCGATACGCGTCCCGACTGAAGTTGAACGCCTGACGACATTCCAGCCGAAACCGAATCCTGCCTCTCACTACCGACATTATCTGGATGATCTGATGGACCTTCGGACGGATCGCCGACTCGTCGCATTCGACTGGTATGAAATCCGTCAACTCGACAATGCCGTCATGGAGCAGAAAATGGGTCAGCAGCACGTTCGTCTCCGGCAGATAGAGCTGCTGTCGTTTCCCTTCCTCCAGCGGAGCGATGCGGAACCGCCCACCACGTTGCTCATCAAGAAGCGCGCCGAACAGGCTGGGTGAATCGAAATGCGGGAAGCAACACCAGTCGATTGGCCCATCCTTCCCGACAAGGGCCACCGTGTGGAGGTCCTCAATCACTCCATAGCCCCCGATTGCCTTATAGGTCATCCACCCCCGGCTCTCCCTATGCCGTGTGCACCAATCCCCGAATCCCCTGGAGCGGAATCGATAGCCAATCCGGTCGATTCCGCATTTCGTACTGTAACTCGTAGAAGGCCTTGTCGAGTTCGTAGACTTGAATGACCCGAAGGGCCTCTTTCCACGTAGTTGGCAGAAAGACCGCCTGCCCAGGCTTGGCGACCGAACGGTAGCCGTCGAGAAACGCCGCACGAGCCGCTCCTTCCCATTCCCTCGTCAAGACGACGGCCGTCGCGGAGGCAGTTGCTCGCTGTTTGAGCGCGACCTGGGACGCATAGTTGAGTGACCGCAACATCCCAGCCACATCCTTCAACGGACAAACCTTGGCACGCCGCTCTTCGAGCGGTCTGACCGGCTCTCCTTCGAAATCGATCACGACGAACCCCCCGACCGTCTTGAGCACTTGCCCAAGGTGATAATCTCCGTGATGACGAATCTTGGCCGTTCGTTCCCGCGACAAGATCTGAAGATCCTCGAATCGCTTCAAGCCGGTCGCTTCCAATTCGATCCCCTCGCCACCCATCAACCCGACAGCGGACTGCTGATCCTGGGGCATGGCGCGGAGGTTCCGGCAGACCTCCACCAGGTGCTTGTGCATTCCGGCCTGCCAGCGTTCATAGTCACGATCGGTGGTCGGCTCCGGACAAAATGCTTCCAGCTCTTGGTTCGAGGCCAGCGCCACGTGCAAGTTTCCCGTAATTTCCCCGAGATGCCGGATGTCGGACAGGAACGGCCCAGAGGTCGCTGCGACAGCCTTCGAGAGACTATCGCCACGGTCCACGGCTTTGCAGCCCTCATCCAGCAGTTTCCGGAGATGGGCCAGAGCATAGCTCCACCCGTCGCCGACATTCGGAATGAATTGCTGGAGCACCGCCACCGTAGCAGGCTGCGACTCCTCCCCGAGACCGTCCTCATACGCCATCACGCCCAGCAGAACCGGCACGTCCTGACACGTTGTCTTGGTCGTCAAGAATTCCAGGACCTCGCTATCAGGGTTGATGCCCGTGTCCAACTTGCGGATCAATTTCAAGATCGCCCGCCGATCCAAGATGACTGAAGTATTACTTTGTTCCGCGGAGAGGACATTTGCCTCCCGGACCGTCTTCGCCAGTTCTTCCCGTCCTTGCGGCAAAGCCCGTCCCATCAGGCATCCGGACTGTCCGGCTAGTTTCCGACCCTGTGCAATGCCATTGTAGAGACAGATCCAGGTTTCTGCGTCCTCGGTCGCCTCGCACACCCATTCATGGGAGGACGACTCAGGCAGTTCGACGAGAGCCCGGGCATCGCCTTGCTCGGTATCCGGCCTGATCGTGAAAGGCATCACATACCGTTCCTGGCTGCGGCCTCGATATTCGAAGCACACTAATGCAAGCAGTCGACGGTCTGCTCCTTGGGAGAGCGCTATCGCGTCCACAACTCGCACGTCGGCCAAAGGCTTTCCCTTGCCGCCGAACCATCGCTGGCGTTTGAGGAACTCGATCAGCTGGCTCCGCCCCTGTCCATCCAGCGCGGCCAGCGCCTGCTCGAGCCATCCAAGTGGGACCGTCTTTGTCATAGACTTTTCGTCAAAAAAATAACTCGAATTCCTACTCCCGATGCCGTCACCCCCTGCTAAGGCATCCTAATCGGGCAATCTTCGTCATAGATCCTGCGTTAAAAGAAGTAATCGAACTCCTGCTCCCGATGCGTCCAGCGCCGAACAGCGTAGATGGCCGCTGGCTCGACCTGCGGGTCCAGACGAGTAGAATAAGAGTCGCCCTTCACGAGGTCCCGCTGATCCGTAATCAAATTGTGCAGCTGATACATTTCATCCGGCTTGATGCCGAGCGAAGCAATCGGAATATTGAGCTGCGTCTCCTGGGCCTGAAAGGGATTCAGATTGATCGCCATGAGCACCGTGTTGCGTCCGTCGAACGTACTCTTCCCGTAGAAGAGCACATGCTCATTGTCCGCCTCGTAAAATTCCAGATTTTCCAGTTCGTGTAGCGCCGGATTTTCCCGTCTGATGCGATTGATCGTAGTGACATAGTCGGTCAAATTGCCAGGTCGATCCCAGTCCCAGACCTTGATCTCGTATTTCTCCGAGTTGAGATACTCTTCTTTCCCAGGCAGCGCCTGGTTTTCGCACAGTTCGTACCCGCCATAGATGCCATAAGAGGGCGACAACGTTGCTGCTAGAGCCAGCCGGAACTTGAAGGCGGGCCGGCCACCGTGCTGGAGAATTTCCGGCAGGATGTCCGGCGTATTCGTGAAAAAGTTCGGCCGGAAATATTCCTTCATCTCGCTCCGGGAGAGTTCCACCATATAGTCCGTCAATTCTTGTTTGAAGTTCCGCCACGTGAAGTAGGTGTACGACTGTGTGAACCCGGCCTTGGCCAGGGCCTTCATCATCTTCGGCCTCGTGAAGGCCTCGGACAAAAAGATCGCGTCTGGATGGCACTCCTGCACCTCACGGATCAGCCAGCTCCAGAACGCCACCGGTTTTGTGTGCGGGTTGTCCACGCGGAAGATTGTCACGCCGTGGCCCACCCAGTAGAGGATCACGCGTTTCATCTCGTTCCAGAGCCCACGCCAATCGGCACTGTAGAAATCAACGTTGTAGATGTCTTGATATTTCTTGGGCGGGTTCTCCGCGTATTTGATCGTGCCATCTAGCCGATGGGCGAACCACTCTGGATGTTCCTTCACGTAGGGGTGGTCCGGCGAACAGTTGATCGCGAAGTCCATCGCGATCTCCATGCCCTGCGCTCTCACGGCTTCCTGAAAGTGGTCGAAGTCCTTCATCGTGCCGAGGCTCGGCTCAATGGCATCGTGGCCGCCCAGTTCGTTCCCGATCGCATAGGGACTGCCGGGATCGGTCGGCGACGGTGGAAAAGAGTTATTTTCCCCCTTGCGATTTGTGCGGCCGATTGGATGAATAGGCGTCAGGTAGAGGACGTCGAACCCCATGGCTTTGATGGCCGGTAGTCTCGCCTCGCATTCCTGAAAGGTAGCGTTCCGTCCCGGCGTCGTCCCCTGCGAGCGCGGAAAGATTTCATACCAAGCCCCATAGCGGGCCAGCCCACGTTCGACCATGACTTCTAGAGCATGGCCGTAGACGGTCCAGGCCCGACGCTCCTGATGCCGCTCCATGAGCACCTTGAGGTCTGGATTCAAGGCCGTGTCCAATTGGGCCGTCACTGGATTGCAGGCATGCCAGCGGCCCAGCCACTCGTTCAGACTGGTCTTATCCCCTCTCGTGGCCCGTTGCGCCGTGGCTTCCACCAGCGTCCGCCCTTCGAGCAGTTCACTCTCGATCCGTTCGCCGGCTTCGTGCTTCTTGGTCACTTCGATCCGCCAGGATTCGAAGAGATCGATATAGGCTCCGATCGAATACCGATAGCGGGTGTTGTGGGTCAGGTCGAAGTGCCCCACCCATCGATCGTTTTCCACCGGCTCCATCGGCACTTCACGCCAGACCTCGTCCTGCACGGGGCGATACCGCAGCACGCAGGCCAGGACATCATGCCCCTCCTTGAAGATATCGGCGGATACCTCCAACCGATCCCCGACCTCCCGTTTGATCGGCCAGCGACCGCCGTCGATCTCCGGTTGCACCTGCTCGATCACGATCGACGACCGGATCGAAGGCTCTGATTCCCTTGTAGTCCCCACTTCGCCTCCGCCTCCGTTGGATTGACTCGCACGCTGCTGCACTGATTTGGCCGTACGACCACTCATGGCGTCTTCCGAACCGGCGGCACGCCCTCGGCCAGCGCCTCTTTCGTGACTTGGGCCGCTTCCTTAACCCTTGTCGCCGTTTGTTTGACCGCTTTGCGCGCATCGTTGCTCACCAGGTTCCAGGATTCCTTGGTCTCTCCGACAATCTCGTCGAGTTCTTGTCTGGCCGTCTCCACGCCCCGCTTCAAGCGCGTGCGGACCGAGGTGCCTGATTCCGGCGTCGTCAACAGCGTCGCCACCGCGCCGGCCAGAAGGCCAAGTCCGAACGCAGCCAGTATCGTCCCCATGCCCATCGCGTCGGCCTCGTTGTCGCACACCCGTCGCTCATCCGCTCGTGTCTGTTCCATCGATTCACTCCTTTCGTTCAATGTTCGAGCACTCTGTTCGCCGATTCGCCTTCGTGATCTCTCATGCTCCGCCTTAATCACGCCGATCGTGCCGAGACTTCCGAGCGCAACGCCAGCGGCCGCAGCGCCGGCCAGCAGGGGGATGATCCTAGAAGCCAGCCACCGCCGCATGACCGAGAATCTCGGCAACCGGTTTATGGGTGGGACATGGGCCTCCCCGCCGAGCCATTGCGTCTCCTCCCGATCGTCGACGCGCCGCATCGTCATGCCACCTTTTCAAGCCAGGCAACCGGGCTGTGGAGAAGAATCTCTCCCACAGGCAGCACCTGGCGGTCGTCTCGTGTGACCGTGCTGAGCATCGTTCCTGTAAAGATGTTGCGAAAGGTCGTGCCTTCCCGCCAGGCCGGCAAGGTTAGCCATGTGTCTTTCCACACTGTTTCTCCGAGAGGAGCGGTGTGGGCATCCGGAATCACCCGGGTCAACAAACGAGGGACGACGGCCACGATCGACCCCTCGCCGTGAATGCGGGCAAAGGCAAACAGGTACTCGCTTTTCTCCCCTGTCCCCTCCAGCGGGACATAATCGCCCGAATAGAACAGCGCGCGATTATCGCGCCGGTACCGCAAGGCCTCCGCTGTGAGGAATAGCTTGATGCGGCCGTCAGCGCGTTGCGCGAACAGATCTTGAATCAGGGCCACACGGCTCGGCGCGGTTGCTGAGGCCTTGTTCAATTCAGCTAAGATCCTGGCTCGCGCCGAGAAATCGACCGGTCGGCGGTTGTCTGGATCAACCAGGCTGAAGTCCCACAATTCCGTTCCTTGATAAAAATCGGGCACACCAGGCGCCATCAGTTTCACCAGCAATTGTGACAAAGAGTTGTAGAGGCCGTACTGAGCAAACAGTTCCTGAAAAGGAAGAAAGTCGTCCAGAAACGCATTCGAAGTCGAACGATCCAATACCAGGGCGACAAAGTGTTTGATCGCTTCTTCATATTCGGCATCTGGGCTCACCCAACTGGTGTGCTCTTTCGCCTCCTTGACCGCTTTGTTCATATAGGCCTGAATACGATCGACGAATCCTGCGTATTCGTGTTCGTTCATACGTTCGAGTGGCCATACCCCGATCAAGGTTTGATACAAGAGATACTCTTCGTTGCGGTCGGGGACGGATTCACCGCCGGTCTTCGTCTTGAACCGTCGGTTCATCTTGTGCCAGCGCGAGGCGTGATCTTTCCATTGTTTCGGGAGCTCGGAAAGCACGTTGAGTCGTGCCCGGACGTCTTCGCTTCGCTTGGTATCGTGTGTAGACGTGGTCGAAAGGGAGCCCGGCCAGTGCTCCTGCCGGGACTTCAATTGATGATGCACGAGTGAGGGCAGGATGCCGAATTGCTGGGGATCGGACCCGACGTCGTTCAATGAGATGAACCGGTTATAGCGATAGAAAGCCGTGTCCTCAATGCCCTTGGCCGTGACCGGACTGGTCGTCTGTTGGAATTTTGTCACGAACTTTAGCCGCCCCTCGCGATCAGGTTCGTCATGGTCTGACGACGTCAACAGCTGATCCCGCACGAAATCGAAGACTAAACCGCTCACGGCGGGATTTCGCCGTTTGGAATGCGTCACTGCTTGCCGCAAGAACATCCGGTCTCGGTCGAGGATCCCGTCGGTCTCTCCCGTGATATAGGTACGGTACACGGGGAAGCAGGCAATGATCTCCTGAATCGCGTGGGTCAAACTGTTGAGGGTGAAATCCCGCGAGCGCCGGTCACGCTCGGACAACCGATCCAGTTGATGACCAAGCACGCTCAGTTCGCTGGCCATCGAGGCCTGCATGATCAACTGCTTGCATCGATAGGTTAGTTCTTCAAACGGTTCGTACCTCCCGCTCAACCGTGTATAGATGCTATCGAGCGCTCGCTCGTTGGTGCGGTCCACAAAGAGGGCGTTCAGCCACGCGAGAAAATCATAGCCGGTCGTGCCGAAGACCGGCCAGTTCCCAGGAAGCTGTTCATTGAGCCCGAGAATCTTTTCGACCAGCACATAAAACGACCGATCCGTTTCATCGGACGCGGTCGGTAGTTCCTTCCTAGCCCAGTGTTGCAGTTTGTTCAAGTAATCGGCGGGATCGTAGAGTCCGTCCACATGATCGATGCGAAGCCCTGTCACGGCTCCCTCCTTGACCAATCGAAGCAGGAGCTTGTGCGTCTCCTCGAAGACCGCCGGATCCTCCATGCGGATCGCGGCCAATTCATTGATGTCGAAAAACCGGCGATAGTTGATTTCTTCTGCCGCGACCCGCCAGTATGCCAGTCGATAGGCTTGATCGTTCAGGACCTGATCCAGAAGGTCGAAGCTCCGAGGATCCCCCTTCGTTCCGTTGATCAAGCGCACGTTTTCCTCAAGAAACGTTCGGATCGTCGCGCTGCCCTTGACCAACGCGGACAGACGACGCTTGATGATTTCTTTTTCCCGGTAGCGTTCGGCAACCAATTCAGGCGCCCGATCCTGCCGAAACGGCAAGTGCTTCAAGGCCGTGATGATGCTCTCCAGTTCCATAACGCGCGGGCTATCCGAACCCGCTTCACTGACCAGCGCGTCCAACCGATGAGCCAGGATCAGGGCAGAGGGCTTGGGTGCCACCGGTAGGCGATGATCGTAGTACCGTATAATGAAACGCCCTTCCTGGTAGACCAGTTGCAATTCTTGATTTTCCAAGACGATCCCGTACTGGTCTCCGAGAATCGGGAGCAGCACCTTGTCGCGTAACTCTGGTTTCAGGGGATCCCAGTCGATATCGAAAAATGACGCATAGGGTGAGCTGGGCCCGTTCTCAAGCGCGTCCTGCCACCATCCGTTGATTTGCTGGGTGATGCCCATGTGATTCGGCACGACGTCTAACAGCTGTCCCAAGCCACGCTGATGCAACTCGTCTACCATCGCGCGATAGTCCTCCTCAGTCCCGATTTCAGGATTCAGCGTCGTGGGATCGACCACGTCATAGCCATGCATGCTGCCCGGCACCGCGGTGAAGTAGGGCGAGCAATAGAGATCCGTAATCCCAAGGTCGTGCAGGTAGGGCACGAGGCGCGCTACGTCGCGAAACGTGCAGGTCCGGTTCAGTTGAATCCGATAGGTCGAGACGGGAATGCGAGGATGGGTGGTCTGCTGCAAGGGTGCCCCTATGAACGCATCGGGGCGTTGATGGTACTCTTGCCGCCGGACTGGCCTCGTGGAAGAATGACCAACCCCGATTTGGTCGTTTGATATTGTTTGCGATCCGCATCGGGCACGAACCCGATTTCCGCCGACGGTGGAATCACGTTATAGCGGTCGACGATCACCCTGCGGAGGCAAGCCTTCGACCTGATTCTGGCTCCGTCCAGAATGACACATTCATCGATCTCGGCGCCGTGTTCGATGTGGACATTGCGACCGATCACCGAATGGCGGATCCTCGCATTGGCTACCAGACTCCCTTGTCCCACCAAAGAGTCCTCGATCGTTGCCCGCGCGAAACTCACCGTTGGACCATCGAAGGCATCCGTCAGGATCGGCCACTCCTGGTTACGAAGTTCGAGTAATGGCGTGGGGCCCAACATGTCCATATGCGCCTGCCAGTAGGCTTTCAGCGTGCCGACGTCCCGCCAATAGCCTGCTTCCTCGTAAGGCTTGGTTCTCGGCACGATGTTGCTATGGAAGTTGTATGCCATGATGCGATGGCCTTTAATCAGATGTGGAATAATGTCCCGGTCGAAATCGTGCGTGCCCGGTTTAGCGGCATCTACCTCCAAGACTTTGATTAGCAATTCGGTGTTGAAGAGATAATTCCCCATTGAAGAATAGGCATGCTGACCACGTCCATCACCAACAGAGGGGTCGACCCCACGAGAAATCCAGCGTCGTGTTCGTCCAGCTCGATATTGAATAAGTGGTCCGTTCATGGATCACGGGTGAGCACAACTCATCCGATCTCTCGTATGCCGCACCCACCCATGACCCCATACTCCCATGGTACCGAACTGACCAAAATCATGCCAGAGTTTTTCGTACAGTGGAGAACCCTTCCCCAGGTGATCTGTGTCGTCGGACACGCTTCCCCCTGCCTGATCGCGTCCTCTGTAGTCAGCTCCGCTTCATTGACGGAACGCTTGAATCACTTGAATGCTTTCCCGACCCCTTCACCCAATTGAGGCAGCTCCCCACGCGCCGAAAATAATCAGGACAATGAACAAGATGAGCAGAAGTTCCATCCATCCGAATGAACCAAACATACGGCCTCTTCGTGAAGGAATTGGTCATGAGCTAACGCACGGCTCCTGTTCCCTCGTTGGAGCATCAGGCGGCCACTAAGCGTTCCCACGTGCGGCGATCGCGTGTTCGTCCTTGATAGGGCCCTGTCGGCACGTCGATCCGATGCGTGAGGACCACCGGATCGACCACTTCACCACAATTGAGGCAGCGCCATCCCTCGAACTTCAGACGGCCCGTATCGTCTCGGAGATCAACAAACGAATCGCGAGTCATCAACCCGTTACAACGTTGGCAACACATGGTTCTTCTCCTTCTTGCGATAACCCTGATCGTCGAAGTGCGGTCGTCTCTTCTGTCAAACATTGACGAAACGTCGGCCTTTGTCGACCATTTTATCCATGGCTCCGGTCGCGTATTCAGCCACATCTCCTGCCTGCTCCTTCACGCACGCCTTCAGCAAAGTTCGCAATCTGACGGCGGGTTCTGCTCCAGACTGAGGGGCACAGAGCATACCGGTGTTCCTGCCGATGAGAAGCGCAGTCAGAGATGTGAATCCAACTGTCCCTATTCCAATGTGTCCGTTCGGCATGATCCACCTCCCTTTCGTGTTATACGGTTCGTATCGATCCAACTCTCCTGCAGCTTGGTTGTGCAACCTGTTGCTGTCAGTTGATAGGCCTCTCTGCGGGCGCGGCTCGTTCGGCTCGATAGTTCTCCAACAGGGCCAGACTGACCGCCACGACGAGGGGACCCGCGATGATGCCGACCAGTCCGAAGAATTGGATGCCACCCAATACCCCAAAGAATGTCAGCAACGTGTGTAGCTTGGACGCTCCACCTACCACAATGGTCCGGACCACGTAATCCAACACAGCGATCACGAGACCTGCGACACAGACCATCGTTGCAGCCACATGTCTACCTTGGATGAATAAATAGGCAGCCACAGGTCCCCAGACCAGGGCGGCGCCGACTAGGGGAAGATAGCCGAGAACAGCCATTGCCGTTCCCCAGAGCAACGCAGAGGGTAGCCCTACCATCCAAAACGCGATCCCTCCTACAATCCCTTCGAGCGCAGCCACCAGCGTATTACCCCAGACAGCGCCCTTCACCACGTCGTCGAATCGATGAATCACTAGGCGCTGCCGCTCCTCCTCCAGGGGCAGCAGTTCCTTTATCCAATCGACGACCCTTTCCCCATCGCGAAAAAAATAAAACATGGAGAGAAGAATTATGCCCAGCTCGGTCAGACCGGCTAATACGTTCCCCGCTACGTGTGTCAGCTTTTCAACGAGCGCATTGCCCAGATCGGCCAAATTGTCGACCAGGACGGACCGGACGTCCGTGCCGGTCATACGTTGAAACTCTTGCAGCTGCTCGATCAGGACCGACAACCACGGATGCCCAAGCCATTGCTCCAACAACGCCGGTTCTTGTCGCAGCGACGTCACGACAGTGAGGTACGCCGTGGCTAGTTCTTTCCCGATCAAAAAAGAGACGTAGGCGAGGGGAAGAATGATGCCGACTGTCACGGCAAAGCTCATGACCAACGCGCTCAGCGATTTCCTGTCGCCGGTCGCGCGAACCAGCCGGCAGTACGCCGGACTGAGTCCGTAGGACAGCACGGCCGACCAGATCAAGGCGGAGAAAAATGGCTGGAACGTGGCGAAGAGCAAGTACCCCAGACCGACTAGAAGGGCTAGACTAGCTAGACGGACACCGGGTTCCAAGGTCTTTATTCCCGTCGATCCGTCATTCACCACGTTGACTCCAGCCCTTGCCACCGGTCTGCATAGAACAGATTTTCTCTACACTTCTTCAACACCAACCGACTCAGCAAACACCACCCCATTTTCGTAACACGTCTGCTCCATGTCGCTTAAGCGCGACGTTTGCCTGGACTCAATTGCACGTGAATAACCAGGGCCATCCGGAGAACCCTATCCAGCTTCGTCTAGTCTTCCCATGTGCTCCAGGAAGGCCCTGCTTTGACCCGCCACGACGGATACGCATGCTCGCCCTGAATATTTGGTATCTCGATATCCCCCAGCAGATCTTCCAACGACAGAAGGAGCAGTCGGCTGGGCGTGCGGACGAAATAGGCCTACACGGATCGACAGAGGTCATCAGTTAACGTCGACACAGCTTCGTACGATTGCCGGGCAGCCCTTCGGAAGAAGCCGTTCCTTCGCTAAGACGTCCAGAAGTGCCTGTTTATCCCGCGAGCGCGTCGCCAAGTCCCGCGCGCGCCACTGGGACTTAGTGTATAGCTTATGTTGCGCCTTCAACTCAATATCATCGCGGTCGATCCAAAAGCCCCGAAGCGTCGGCAAGTCGTGCGTCGTGACGGCAGACGCTGCAGGGAGGGGAAAACGAGACGGCTTTGCGAACCGTTCCTTGGTCGTTTGCTCAAAGAGGAGTAGTCGATACGATAGCAAGCTGCCCGCCATCAATCAGGCGCGAATGGCCGGTGTGGCCGTTCCTAGATCTTCGCCGATGACCATGACCTTCTGCCGATGGCTTTCGAGCGCCAGAATACCGAGAAAATCTTCCGATGAATATCGCACATAGGTTCCCTCGGCCGGGACGAGTCCAGCAGGAATCCAGAAGAGCCGGAACATCCTCATGGCATGATCGATTCGGATGATACTGCAAGCCTGCATCCTCCGGCGATAACAGTACGCGAACAGCCGGTAACCGGCCATCCGAATTTGTCGGAGATGAAACGGAGCCAAATTCCGTCGGTGCCTGTTGGGAGAAAAAATACCGTCGGGGTCCCGAGCGAGACTTACGCCACGAGCTGATCTTGAAAGGCCCAGGCATCGGCCCCGTGCGGTTCGATCCCGACTGTCATAATCTTATACGGACCGATAGACATGCCGGCGCCCATTGCTGCAGCTTGCACCGAGGTAAGCTGCTGTTGATATTGCACTCTACATACTGAATATTAAACCAATTGAATTCGGCTACGAGAACGGCGCGCCACGCGCTTCACCGTCGTCGAATTGGGGTACCGGTATGCCCATCCTACAGGAGGTAGCCACCTGGCGGAGTCGCCAGTCGGTGCGGTTACCCTTGCGCGCTTTCAATTCCATGCGCTCCTTTTTCTCTCACCTCCCCCCTTACTTAGCATGTACAGCGCGCTTAGGATAGGGATGAACCACAGCGGCGAAGGGGGAAGATACACTGGCTCCGAATGAAAAGATCGAACGTCTTATCAAGGCCGAACATTGGGACCCCTATGAATTGCTCGGCCCTCATCATATCTCTGTAGAGGGTAAGCGTGCTTTCGCGGTCAGGGCCTTCGCCCCGGATGCGCAGGAGGTACGAGTCATCCCGGATGTATCAGGCAGCCGGCCCATACAGATGAACCGTATCCATGAAGCGGGGTTGTTCGAAGCGATCCTGCCTGCGCCGAAGGGGACCTCGCAGTATCGCATCCAGGTGACTGACTCGAGCGGAATGGTCATCGAGCGCCACGATCCCTACGCATTCCAGCCTCTGCTTACCGAGTTGGAACTCCACCTGTTCGCCGAAGGTCTGCTCTACAAGGCCTACGACACATTAGGCGCCCACGTGCGAACCGTGAACGATGTGTCCGGGGTACACTTTGTGGTCTGGGCCCCCAACGCTCTACGCGTGAGCGTCGTCGGTGAGTTCAATCGCTGGGATGGCCGCTGTCACCAGATGACCAACCGTGGAGCCACGGGCTTGTGTGAATTGTTCATCCCGAATCTTCCCGAAGGCACACTCTATAAATACGAAGTCCGCGCAATGAACCAAGAAGCTCCGTTTCTGAAAGCCGACCCCTATGCCTTTGCCGCAGAGTTGCGGCCGCGAACTGCCTCCATGGTCCAAGACCTCTCGACCTATCGATGGAGCGACCGTGACTGGATGGAGGCTCGATCTCGCCTCAACCTCTTGACCGCGCCGATGTCCATTTACGAAGTCCATCTCGGTTCATGGATGCGGATGCCAGAAGAAGATGGCCGCTGGCTAACCTACCGTGAACTGGCGGACAAACTCATTCACTATGTGAAGCACATGGGCTACACACACGTCGAGCTCATGCCGATCACCGAACATCCGTTCGACGGATCGTGGGGCTACCAGGTCACCGGCTACTTTGTGGCCACCAGCCGATTCGGCCCGCCGGAGGACTTCATGGTGTTCGTGGATGCCGCCCATCAAGCAGGGATTGGCGTCATCATCGACTTGGCTCCGGCCCATTTCCCAGACGATCCGCATGGGTTAGCCTGGTTCGACGGAACGCACCTGTACGACCATGAGGACCCGCGGTTGGGCTACCATCCCGAGTGGAAGAGCCGGATCTTCAACTACGGTCGAGTGGAGGTCAAAAACTTCCTCTTGAACAGCGCCCTATTCTGGTTGGACAGGTATCACATCGATGGATTGCGTGTGGATGCGGTGGCCTCGATGTTGTATCTCGACTACGGGCGAAAAGCTGACGAGTGGATTCCCAATCAGTTCGGTGGGAATGAAAACCTTGAGGCGGTCACATTTCTAAAGGACCTCAACATTCTGGTCCATCAGGAACACCCGGGGGCTGTCACCATTGCCGAAGAATCCACGGCATGGCCGGGCGTGTCCAAGCCGACCTATACGGGAGGTCTCGGCTTCACGTTCAAGTGGAACATGGGTTGGATGCACGACAATTTGGAGTATTTCTCCCTTGACCCCGTGCATCGCAAGCATCACCAAAACAAGATCACGTTTGGGTTGGTCTATGCGTTTCACGAGAACTTTGTACTCGTGCTGTCCCACGACGAGGTGGTATACGGCAAGAAGGCCCTGCTCGACAAGATGCCGGGCGACGATTGGCAACGATTTGCGAATCTCCGGGCCATGTACGGTTTTATGTACGGCCATCCCGGCAAGAAGATGCTCTTCATGGGCGGAGAGTTCGGCCAATGGTGGGAATGGAACCATGACGACAGTCTGCAATGGTATCTCTGCCAGTACGAGTCGCACCTGGGCCTGCAACGATACGTCCGCGATCTCAATTGGCTCTATCGGAACGAGCCCGCTCTGTACGAGGTGGATTTCGATTGGACGGGTTTCCAGTGGATCGATTTCAATGACATCGAGAATTCGGTGATCGCCTTCTTGCGGAAAGACAGGGATCAGAACCACTTGATCGTCTGCGTCTGCAATTTCACGCCGGTTCCGCGATATCAGTACCACATCGGTGTCCCCTCGATGGGTTGGTACCGTGAGGTTCTGAACAGCGACGCGGCCAGCTACGGTGGCAGTAACCTGGGCAACGGCGGAGGCGTCATGGCGGAGCCGATCGCGTCGCATGGATCTCCCAATTCGATTTCCTTGACCCTGCCCCCGCTGTCGGTGCTCTATTTGAAGGTGCAGTAGCGGGGATGCCGTTCTTACGAACCGACTCGGCTAGGTACCGAGATGGTGCGATCGGACGTTGTCACCGGCGGGTGCCAGCGCAAACCCAAATCAAGGATGCGCTGAAGCAAGGCGGCATAGGAGAGGCAGGCCCGTTCGGCGGAATCGGAAAAATCTTCAGCCTTCGCAATCTGAGGATTCGGATTGGCTTCCAGCACATACACCTGCCCGGCGGCATCGAGTCGAAAATCGATGCGCGCATAGCCGCTCAGCCCCAAGTTACGGTACACCCGCTTCGCCAGATCTTGGATCGCCAGCCGTTGGTCCTCTGCGAGATCGGCCGCTTCGCCCGACACCACCCCATATTTCTTCTGGTAGTTCCGGCTCCATTTGACCCGCGCCGTCGCGATTCGCCGGGCCTCATCCGGCAAGCGGCTCATGTTCAGCTCCCAAACCGGAAAGACGCGGAGGCGGTGATTGCCGAGGACGCTGACATTAAGTTCGCGTCCCTCGATATAGCGCTCCACTAGGGCTCCGGTGCCGACACTTTGATGGACGAACTTGACCCGCTCGTGCAGCTTGTCGTCGTCCTCTACGATGGAGGCTTGCGAAATGCCCAGCGACGCTTCTTCCGAGACCGACTTCACGATCAGCGGAAAGGCGAGATCCTTGGGTCGTTTCACCGAGCGGCCCAACGGCACGGTGATGAATTCCGGAATCGGAATGCGGTGATAGTAGAGAATCTTCTTGGCCACCCCCTTATCGCGGGCAAGCACCAATCCTCTTGGATTGCAGCCCGTGTAGGGCACCTTTAGCAATTCCAGATAGGACACGACGTTCTGATCGTACACGGCTACGCCGCTGAACTCTTCCAAGAGATTGAAAGCGAGGTGCGGCTTCCACTCGTCCACCGCCTGGAGGATCACCGCCAATTCGTTTCGGACGCCGAGCGGACGCACCTCGTGGCCGAGCCCTCGAAGGGAGCTGACCACGTCATATTCGGTTTTCCATTCGACGTCGGTCAGATCGATCCCATCGGCCTTGTCCGGTGGGACCAGCTCTTCGTGCACGAGCGCAAGGACGCGGAGCGTTTTCATAATGCCACACGGTGATGACCGCCGTGGAGATAGTTCATCGTCTGTACGGTCAAGAGAATGGTCACGTCGAGCTTTGCCTTCTCTTCAGCGATCGCTAGACGCAACTTCTGTTCGCGGCAGCGTGAGACGATATCTTCGAAGACACGATCGATCGTATATTGATATTCACCGGTCCAGGCGGCTACCTCTCGACGCACGTCCCGGCGAATGCGCGCCAAAAATTGCACCGCCGAGGTATTGGCTCGGTACTCGGGCGCATCGGAAAAGATGCGACGCAGATCACGATCATAAAATGTCGGATGCGGCGTCCCGAAATGCTTGCGTTTCTGTTCGTAGTGTTCCCGCAAGGTCCTGTGGAGTTGAGACAGCAAGTCGACGCGCTGCCGGGTCGTGACCAGCGGCCGAGCCTCGACCAGCGAGGCCATCAACCCGTCCATATATTCGAGCTTCTTAAGGGCCGGCCAATCCGCGTAGCGTTCCCGCCACATCGACTGCGGGTTCAACCAGACGGCGAAGGTTTCCGCGAAGTCTTCGTCCGGATGGCTTTGCGCATACCACATATCTAAATGTAGGACGTAGTTTTTGCTGTAGGGTTTCGGCGAATAGAATTTTGGATAGGGTTGCGTTGATTTGCCGAAGACGGCTTGACGGTCCCGGCGCTGGCGCAGCCGGTAGGCGTTCTCAAGGGCATGACCTGCCTCATGCCGGAGGATACGCATGCACCAGTCCGGCGTCCCGCCTTCGACCTCCAACATCTGCGCCAGCTCCAGTCGAGAGAGACGTGGATGAGCCAGGTAGAAGGGGACGGCGATGCCGGGAACTCCGTCCGGGGAAAACCATTCGTCAGACAGCCAGAAGTGGGGACGGAAGAGGAGGCCGCGCGCTGCCAATTCGTCGTTGAGTTGACGAATTTGCTCCGCAATCTGACTCCCCTTTACGGTCAGATGCAGATCGCAGAACCGGAAATCGAGCAGCTTGTCGTCTGGCCAATCGGCCCATTCCACTGTCCCAAGCTGAGACGCTTCGATTCTGTCGCTCGACGATTCAATGTCGTTCATATCCGGTCCCGTCGAACACACCACTGGTGCCTGATCTATTGGGAGGCGGTCCAAGCCTGCGGCCATTGGGCCGTATATACATGTAATGGTAGCACGGGTCCCCGCTTAGGCTCGCCTCAATAGATCGTTTGATGCGGAAAGGGAATCTCGATCCCCTTGGCATCGAAGATTTTCTTGATCCGCCGGTTCATTTCCCGGCCGATCTACCATTGCTGAATCGGGTTGGTTTTGATCCGGCAATTGATGATCACGGCGGAATCAGCAAACTGGTCCACACCGAGCATTTCCAACGGCGCGAGGATGTTGGCCCCGAACACCGGATCGGCCTGCAGCTCGGCGGCAATCTCCTGCAGCACGGCCATGACTTCATCCACGTCTTCTCGATAGACGCCGCCGACATCCAAGAGATAGTAGGAATAGAGCTTCGTATAATTCTTTACCTTATCGATGGCGCCATTCGGGACAACATGCACGTTTCCCAAATGATCTCGCAAGGTGATAGTAGAAATTTTCACCTCTTCGACCAATCCTCTGATTCCCGCAACTTCGACGACATCGCCGACTCGAATGGAATCTTCCAGGAGAATAAAGAAGCCGGAGATGACGTCTTTCATCTGGCTTTGCCCGCTAAACCGATCGCCAAACTGCCCAGGCCGGCTGCCGCCTGCACTGGTTTCAGATCGACACTGACCTCGGAGAGAATTATCATCCCCCCGACGGCCAGAACCACCACTCGGCCTACGTCTCTGACCACATGCGTTAGCGTATCGGTCCGTTTCATCTGTGCTGGGCTTGGGAATGCGCCTGAGTACAATCGACGGAACCGGTTAACTGTCCGCTTCACGAGTACGAGCAACAGAGCCATACCAACGACAATAAGTACGATGCGCAGCCCGAGGTTGAGAACCACTCGAACGATCGCACATAAGAATCCGGCGAAATACGAAATACGATGCTGTCATACCACACCTCCCCTGATGTTAAATCCGCTGCGGTGACTATGGGCTGGAGACCCCGATTGTTTTATGAGGAACATCTTTGGCTATGAAGCAATGAATACCGCGGCGGTGTAGGCCGGAATCGCCACAGAGGTTCCTTGAGGTGACACAACCAGGTGTGTCGGCATCGAATCCTGTCCGGTCCCACCGAATTCCTTGGCCATTGAGCCTACGCTAAGTTGCCACATGCCCGGTGGATCGCGCAACGTCACCATGACTGGCGACTGGTTGAATCCCAAGACCAGCAGCGAAGCTGGTCCTTCCTTCACCCTGCGATGGATCACCAACAGGTTCTCTGCCTCATAGACCCAGACCGTGTGGCAGATCGCCTGTGCGTCTTCGGCCCCCAGTGATGGGATCGTCTTCCTGAGTTGAATAAGTCTGGCGGTCCAGTAGAGTAGTCCCGCCTGGCGCACATCGAGACACTCCCGGTTTACCATGGAGCGCTCGAATGTGGCCATATCTTGTGGATCGGGAATATCCTTTGTCTTCCAGCCGAAATGAGAAAATTCCCTCCTTCGGCCCTGCCGTACGGCTTCGATCAGCGCCGGATCCCCATGCTCGATGAAGTACTGAAACGGTGCGGTCTCTCCATATTCCTCGCCCATAAACAAGAGGGGAATGTTGGGTGCAAGCAGCACGAGCGCTCGTGCAACCTTGACGGCATCGAGCGGGAGCTGCGTACTCAAGCGGTCCCCGAACGCGCGGTTACCGATCTGATCGTGATTTTGGGCATACACCACGAACTGTCTGGGCGCCACGGATTGCGACGAATTCCCATGCCGGCACCGACGGTAATCAGAATATTGCCCACTGTAGACAAATCCCTCACGCACGGCCGTGGCAAGATCCTTCAGACCGTGGAAGTCCTGGTAATATCCTCGCTGCTCGGCGGTCAACACCACGCGCAACGCATGGTGAAAATCGTCGTTCCATTGTCCATCGAGTCCATAGCCGCCATGCGAAGGCAGATCGATTACACGTGTGTCGTTTAAGTCGCTCTCGGCGATCAGGAAGACCTGCCGGTTGAGCCTAGCAGCCTGGACCTGTACCGAAGACACAAGTTCTTTCAAAATGTGAGTAGCGCTATAGTCATAAATGCCGTGAATCGCGTCCAGCCGCAACGCATCGATGTGATACTCACTCACCCAGTAAAGGGCATTGCTGACGACGTAATGCCGGACGTGATCGCTGTCCGGCCCATCGTAATTGATCGCGGACCCCCACGGAGTTCGATAGCGATCCGTGAAATAAGGGCCGAACTCGCCCAGATAGTTGCCTTCGGGACCAAGGTGGTTGTAGACGACGTCCAGAATTACGGCGAGCCCCGTCGCATGACAGGCATCCACTAGCCGATTCAATCCGTCCGGGCCTCCGTAGCTCGATTGAACTGCAAAGGGGTAGACACCATCGTAGCCCCAGTTTCGCCTTCCCGGAAACTGGGCGACTGGCATGAGTTCGATGGCCGTGATTCCCACGGTTTTCTTAAGGTAGGACAAATGTGGAATGATCGCTTCGAACGTTCCTTCACGGGTAAAGGTTCCTGTGTGCAATTCATAGATGATCATTTCTTCCAGCCGCATTCCGTGCCACGCCGCATCCGTCCAGCGGAAGGAGTCTGGATCAACGACCGCAGAGGGACCATGGACGCCCTCCGGCTGGAAGCGTGACACTGGATCAGGACGCGCTTTCTTCCCATCCAGGAGATAACGGTAACGCGTACGTGAACCGACTCCCTCGATCATGCTCTCGAAATACCCCTGAGAAGAGGGCTGCATCAAGACGGCTGTCCGATTCTGATCCACCAACTCAACCGCAACGTTTCGGGCGAACGGTGCCCAGACTTTAAACCGTACCCGATCGGCCTCGAGCATTCGGGCACCGAGATCCAGATGCCAGGCTTCATCCATCGAAACCTCCCCTTCTCATTCCCACATTACTGGGGGAGCACTCCTTAAAACAAGATGGAGATGAGATGGAAAATCCGCTTGCATTAACCTGAAGATACCCGTATGAGATCAAGGGATAGAATCGAGCTCCTATGAACGCACTCCCTCAGCCTTGGGCTCGCGTGGACGACCAACGTTGATAAACGGTTGATCTACACGGCTGCGTTAGTCATCGTCATCTTCGCTGCCGTGCGCCTTGGCGAGTGGGCCGCACACAGCACCGTCACGGACGAGCGTTGGCGCAACACGATTCGGAAACTCATCCGATACACGGCGATTAGTGTCTTGCTGGTGACCACGCTGTGCATCTGGGCCCAGCGCCTTCAAGGATTGCTGCTGGTCCTGGGAGCAAAAGGGGGCCGGCTTTGGCCCATCGCGTTGGCCCCGGCCATTGTCAGTATGGCCGGCTGAGGGCTCATCATCTCCTCGAATCTGTATACGGTCGGGGATTTGGTGCAGCTGGGTGGAGTAATCGGCGGCGTAACAGATGTGGGGATCCCTCGCACATCGTTGTTGGAAATCTGAAACTGGGCCCAGGCCGATCAGTTGTCCGGTCGGGTAGTCGCGGTGTCAAACGCCGCCGTCTTTAAAAATCTCGCGTTCAATTACAGGCAGGGGACTCCGTATATATGGGACGAGTTCACCGTTTCGATCTCGTACGGACCTCACCGGGAACGGGCGCAATCGACGATCCTTGAATCCGTAGCCGACTATACGAACGAGGTTGCGGCTCCCGCAAATCCATGTTCCAGCAATTGCCCGGCATGTCCCTCATCGAATCGCCGGAGACACAGGCCCAAGTGTATGACTTCCTCACGGAACATTTGGTGGCCTGCATGTTGCGCTATGTGGTCCATGCCCGGTCGAGACGCTTCGTGAAGCATCAATTACAGATACAGGCGCTTAAGACCTTGGCCGCCGCTGGCATCGAAATCGCGTCCCCGGCGCTGACCTTGCTGCGTTATACGACAGAACGAACATGGAAGCAGGAATGATGAGAGTCTGGCCAGGGAAACCCTATCCGCTCGGTGCGACGTGGGACGGCGAGGGCGTGAACTTCTCCCTGTTTTCAGAAAACGCCACTGCGGTTGAGCTCTGCCTCTTCGACGGGCCGGAATCCGTCAAAGAGTCACATCGCATCCGTGTCGAGGAGCGAACCGATCAAGTCTGGCATGTCTACATCCACGGTCTTTGGCCGGGCCAACATTACGGCTATCGCGTGCATGGACCATACAACCCAGCAGAGGGACATCGCTTCAATCCTCACAAGCTCCTAATCGATCCTTATGCGAAATCCATTGCCGGCACGATCGAATGGTCCGAGTCGATGTTCGGCTATCGCATCGGCGATCCCAAAGCCGACCTCTCGCTCGACACGAAAGATAACGCGGAAAACATTCCGAAGTGCGTCGTCGTCGATCAGGCCTTCACGTGGGGCGGCGATTGCCTACTAAAAACCCCATGGGACAAGACAGTCATTTACGAAGTGCACGTGAAAGGACTCACTGCACGTCATCCGGACGTGCCCGAACATATGCGCGGCACCTATTCCGCCTTGACGACTCCTGCCGTGATCGACCACCTCCTCAATCTTGGGGTGACGGCCATAGAGCTCCTCCCGATTCACCACTTTGTCCGCGACAAAAACCTGGCCGATCAAGGGCTGACAAACTACTGGGGCTATAATACGATCGGATTTTTTGCTCCCGATATCTGCTATGCAGTGTCGCCCGTGCGCGGTCGCCACGTGCGGGAATTCAAGACGACGGTCAAAACGTTGCATAGCGCTGGCATCGAAGTCATTCTCGACGTGGTGTACAACCACACCGCTGAAGGCAACCACCTTGGGCCCACGCTCTGCTTTCGCGGCGTCGATAACGCCGCCTACTATCGCCTCGTCGAAAACGACAAACGCTATTACATGGATTACACCGGATGCGGGAACACACTGAACGTCACGCATCCTCGGACACTCCAGCTCATCATGGACAGCTTGCGCTACTGGGTCACCGATTTACATGTGGACGGATTTCGCTTCGACCTGGCCTCCGCGCTCGCGCGAGAGCTCCATGCCGTTGATCGATTGAGCGCCTTCTTCGACATCCTTCACCAGGATCCCATCTTGTCGCATGTAAAACTGATCGCGGAACCCTGGGACATCGGCGAAGGGGGATACCAGGTCGGAAACTTCCCGGTGGGCTGGGCCGAGTGGAACGGCAAATACCGAGATACGATCCGCAAGTCCGTCAAAGGAGACGGAGATCAGGTAGCGGAACTTGCCTATCGTCTGACCGGCAGCAGCGACCTCTACAGCACGAGCGGACGCAGGCCCTATGCCAGCATCAATTTTATCACCGCGCACGACGGGTTCACGCTTCACGATCTTGTCTCCTATAACGAGAAACACAACGAGGTCAACGGCGAGCACAATCAAGACGGCAGCAACGACAATTTAAGCTGGAATTGCGGCGTGGAAGGCCCGACCGAAAATCCCACCGTGCTCAATCTCCGCGAGCGTCAGAAGCGGAATTTTCTGACGCTGCTGTTTATTTCACAGGGCGTCCCCATGCTCTGCGGCGGCGATGAACTCGGCCGCACGCAGAAGGGCAACAACAACGCCTATTGCCAGGACAATGACTTCAGTTGGTTCGATTGGACGTTCAATCACGCTCAACGCGACCTACTGGAATTTGTACGGCGTCTCATTGCGTTTCGCAAGGAACATCCGGTCCTTCGCCGCCGCCGATTTTTCCAGGGCCGCCATATCCGCGGATCGGAAGTGAAGGACATTTCCTGGCTCCGCCCAGACGGAAAAGAGATGTCCGACGAGGATTGGAATGCGGGTTTTACGAAGTCGCTCGCACTTCGGCTGGCAGGTGACGCGATTGCCGAAACCGATGAAAAAGGGCGGGCGATCATCGACGATACCTTGCTGATCTTACTCAACGCCCACCATGCGCCACTCGCCTTCACACTCCCGGCTCATAAACGTGGAGTACGCTGGGAGCCGATTCTCGATACCATCGTCAAGGCCAGTGGTGAAAACCCAGTCACCATCCTCAAGGGGGGCGCGCGCTATGAGATGGAAGCCCGATCGATCGCTGTCCTGCGGTTGAGCGACAAGCAGTGATCGCCCACGTCGGTTCGCGATGATCACCACGTTGAGATGTCCCTCTCTTCGACGACCCCATTCCAGGCCGGAATACTTGCCCAACCACAACCTGCACGGATCACGCACCCCCAAGCCGCATACCGGTATCAACGTCGAACAGATGATACGGGCCTCCGGTGATACGGACAGACACCGATTGCCCCAGTCGTAGCGAATCCCCGGACGCAACACCGCCGATCATCATCGTGCCATTGCCGGCTTGATCGACCTCGACGACCCCCCAGGTCTGACTTCCGGTGTATTCGAGAAGCCGCACGACGCCAGACACCTGTCGCCCTTCCTCGTGCGTCACCACCTCAGGGCCGTCTCCGGACGTGACGAGCACGTGCTCGGGACGAATGCCCACGGTCTCCCGCGTTCCATCCTGAAGCCTGTCTCCACCTTCCGCGGCAGACAGCGGCAGATTGAGCGCACCTATTCGGAGTCGGCCATCGCGGATCTCGCCGTCAAGGATATTGATCGCCGGATGGCCAACGAATTTGGCGACGAACAAATTGCTGGGCTGATCGTACAGTGCTTGCGGCGGACCTATCTGTTGCACAACGCCTTGGTCCAGCACCGCCACTCGATCCGCAAGCGTCATGGCTTCCGTCTGATCGTGCGTGACATAGATCATCGTCGTGCCTAATCGATCATGCAGATGCCGCAGCTCCGCGCGCATGACGGCCCGCAATTGCGTATCGAGGTTAGAGAGCGGCTCATCCAGAAGGAAAAGTCTGGGCTGTCTGATCAACGCGCGCCCCAACGCCACCCGTTGACGTTGGCCGCCCGAGAGTTCGCGCGGCCACCGATCGAGCAACGACTCCAGGCCCAGCAACCCGGCTACCCGGAGCACTTCGCCTTCGATGTGCGGCCGATCGAGACCGGTTTTACTCTTCGTCACACGAAGTGGAAACGCGAGATTGTCTCGCACGGTCATGTGCGGGTAAAGGGCATAGCTTTGAAACACTAAGGCCACGTCCCGTTCCCGCGGTTCCAAGCCTGTGACGTCCACGCCGTCGAACAGAATGCGTCCGGACGTCGGACGATCCAGTCCCGCGAGGAGCTGGAGCAGCGTGGATTTTCCGCAGCCTGATGGCCCTACGATCGTAAAGAACTCGCCGTCTCGGACGGTCAACGTCACGTCGGGAAGGACGGTCGTTGCACCGAACTGTTTCGACAAATGTTCTACTCGCACTTCAGACATCGGCCTCGAGCAGGCTTTTGAAAAAGTCCGCCAGCGGTGTTCTCGCATCGTTCAGAGGCTCACCGTACAGAACGGAGTACGATTTCGCCACCTTGGCCCGCTACGTCCTTGCGTACGGCCCTTTTGAATCGCCTGCGGGTTCTGCTGGAGCCGTCCATGAAGTTCTACAACCCTATCTTCCCCAGAGCCAAATTGCTTTTTCAATATCCAGTTACCCCTTGACGCTGCCGGCCGTCAACCCGGCCACAATGTGACGTTGAAACATCGCGGCCAGTCCGGCCACCGGCAGGGTCACCACGAGCGACGCCGCCGCAATATCGCCCCAGGGAATTTCGTACAGACCTGGAAACAACGCGACCGCCACCGGCGCCGTGCGTGTGGCATCGCTCGCCGTGAGGGTCAAGGCAAACATGAACTCGTTCCACGAGAAGATGAATACCAACAGGGCCGCCACGGCAAGCCCCGGACGCGCCAGCGGCAGGAACACCGACAACAAGGCTTGCAAAGGCGTGCAGCCGTCGACACGTGCGGCGTAATAGAGCTCGCCCGGCAGTTGCCGGAAAAAACTCGTCAGGATCCAAATGGCAAGCGGTAGCGCATAGACAGCGTGGGTCAGCCCCACCGCGATCAACGTGTCTCGCAGGCCGAGGCCTCGCATCAAGAGATACAACGGGCTGATGACGGCGATGGGAGGGAACATCGACGTCGCGAGGACCAGCCCCAGAATTACTGGCTTGCCGGCAATCGGCAATCGCGCTAAGGCGAAGGCGCACAATCCTCCGACCACAATGGCTACCGCCGTCGCGCTGGCCGCCACCAACACGCTGTTCGCGAGCGACTGCACCAACGAGGATCGGAACAGAACTCGTTCGTAATGCGCCGCGGTCGCCCGCTCAGGGATAATCGGGGGCAATCGCACGATATCTTGATCAGGCTTTATGGACGTCACCGCCTGCCAGAGTACCGGCCCAAGACAGAACAGGACGACCGAAGCGAGGACGCAGAGCGCCAGGCCGCGGGTGCAGAACCAACGCATCACCCCGCGCTGCCCGTTCTCCCCAGTATTACCCATTACGCCGCCTCCTGCAAATGTCGCCGTAACAGCAATAGGTACAAGGACGAGAGCGCCGCGATGATCAGAAACATTGCCGTGGCCAACGTCGACCCATACCCGAACTGCAAGGTTTGGAACAACGTCTTGTACGCGTAGATCGACAGCGTTTCGGTGCTGTTGCCGGGGCCGCCACCGGTCAATACATAAACCGCATCGAACACCCGAACCGCATCCATCGTGCGGAAGACGAGCACAATCACGACGACGGGCATCAAGAGCGGCAACGTGATGTGGCGAAACTGCTGCCACGCTCCTGCTCCATCGACCCGTGCGGCCGCGTAGAGATCCCGTGGAACCGTTTTCAGTCCGGCTAAGAGCAGCAGCGCGGCAAACGGCGCGGTTTTCCAGACATCCATGACGATGGCTGCGTGGATCGCCCAGTCCGGGTCCGCCAACCAGTTGATCGGCTGGGTGATCAAGCTTACTTGATGAAACAGATAATTGAGCAGCCCGTAATCCGGCTGATACAGCCAGGCCCAGATTTGAGCTGACACGACCGTTGGGATTGCCCAGGGGACGACGATCATGACCTGCGCCCAACGCGGCGAGCTGCCCATTCCGCTCGTCAGGCCATCCAGCAGGAGCGCCAACCCGAAGCCCAGCAGCAGTTCAGCCGCCACGGACAGTGCGGTGAAATACAACGTTGTCCGGCAGGCGGCCCAGAACCGGTCGTCGCTCCATAGTTGGACATAGTTCCACACTCCGACAAATTCCTCGATCCCGAAGACCGGCAAGCGACGATGCAGACTCAACCACAGCGCCGCGGTGATGGGAGCGATGGCGACCAGACCGACCAACAGGAATGCGGGGCTCGCCAGCAGATACCCCCACGCCCGCTCGGACAGCCGAATTCTTCCCGTTGATTGCCTCGTTCCAGTTGATGGCTGTCCGGTCATAGACCTTCCATCTCGACCAGCATGTCGCGACTCCCTACGATCCTCCTTACCTGGCGGCGCAGGGCGTCGAGCGCCTCGCGCGGAGTTTTACGTCCAACCACGACGGCGCTCACTTCCGGCTGCAAGGCCTGGGATAGCAACAGATAGTAGGGCGTGACCGGGCGAGGCCTGGCCTCGAGAAAGATGGGATACAGATCTTTCATCAGGGGCCGGGCCTCGACCAACCTCTCCTCGGCATACAAGGCTCGGCGTGTGGGGTTGTATCCCATTTCCAACGCGACCAGACGTTGTGTGTATGGCGACGTCAAGAAACGAATCAGCTCGCCGGTCTCTTGCGGATGGGCAGAACCTTGGGGCATAGCGAGCATCCAACCCCCCAACACTGGCGCGCTGGCATAGCCGGGGAAGGACGGGAGCGGAGCTATGCCGACCTTCCCTCGAACCAACGAGCCTTCCCGTTCGAACAGGGACCAGGCATAGGGCCAATTGCGCATGAATAGCGCGCGCCCGGACCCGAATACCTGACGAGTCGATTCTTCATCGGCCATGCCGACGGAGACGGGCGTGATCCGATGGCCCGCGACGGTCTCACGCAGAAACTGCAAGCCCGCTTCGGCTCGGTCTCGATCCCCGCCCCATAGATCCGATCCGTTGCTGCGGAGGACTTCCAGGGCGACACAGACCAGACCCTCGTATTGTTTCCCTTGCCAAATAAATCCTGCCAGCTTGGGATCCCGCTCCGCCTCGAGAATGCGATGAGCCACGCGGACAAGTTCCGGCCACGTTTTGGGTGGAGCGACCCCATGACGCTCCAGAAGATCACGCCGATAGTAGAGTACTCCGGCGTCGATGTACCAGGGCACGGCGTAGAGCTGTCCCTCGAATGTGGCGGCCTGGATTGGCCCGGGGAAGAACTGCTCCCACTCAGCCGGAGGGAGGAAAGCATCGAGGGACGCGATCCATCCGGCTTTCGCGAATTCCTGCACCCAGATCGTGTCGACGCCGAGCAGGTCGAACGGGGCCTGCTCTCCGTCGAGATTCATTGCGTAGTATTGATGTTGCCGGTCCGTCGAAGAGGGGAGCAATTCTTCCCGAATGACCACGCCAGGATGGTGTTGTTCAAACTCGCGCAGGAGATCGGAGAGGACCGCCCCGTTGCCGGAAAGTGTTCCGTGTTTGAACACAAGCACGGTGTTCGTACTGTGCGGTTGATCCCCCGTCGGCGTGCAGCCGAGCCCCAGCACCGCATAGACGATGAGGACTAGGTATGCGATCATAAATGCCGCAGGTCGTCCGGCGGACGCTCGTGCGCTCGATTCGACAGCGTCCGCTCCAGATACTCTTTCGCCAGATCCTTGGCCCCGAGTCCGAACGCCAGTCCCGATGCGAAGACGACCCCTCCAAAGGCGATCGCAAACCCGACGACCACCACGCTTTGTGCGATACCCAGTTCCTCCAGCGCCATTGCGAGGGCAAAGAGCTGGACGCCCCAGCGCGACATCACTGCGATCAGCCGCGCCGGCGGCAGACCCGCGTTCACCGCTGCGATTAGCACGCCCTGCGAGATGAAATTGGAGAGCAGATAACCTGCGACCACGATCATCGTGGCGGTCAACAAGTGCGGGATATAGGCCAGGAACGATTGGGCGAATTGGTTGATCGGCTGGAGATTGAGTGAGCCCAGTCCCGCGATGGTCGCGAAGGCGACGACGACCCAATAGGCCATGCGCCCGACGAGATGCGACGGGTCAGACTTCACGCCCCCGCGTGCCAGAGCCGCGTTGATCCCGAGGCGATTGCAGAGATGGTCCAAGTGCACGACGCGCAACAGCCGTTCGACGGTATGGCCCAACCCCCAGGCCGCCCCAAAGCCGACTCCGATGATGATCGCCATGGCCAAGATGTTCGGCAACACCGCCAAGACTTGCCGACCGAGTTGTTCCAATGGCGCAAGCAGTGCGGTTTGAAAAAAGTTTGCCATTATCCACCTCCCTCCATTTCGACAGCGGTGTCGAACCTCAGGTCCGTGCCTTTTGGTTCCACCGCTCAACGAGATAGGATTTCTTCGATTCGAATGCGAGACACAGTTGTTCGATCCGCTCTTCCGCTTCAGCCGTCGTCAACCCCTGGGTTTCCAACACAAAGGTTGCCGTGCGACCGAGATAGAGCGGGGTGAGGGCTTTCAGAAGGTGCTCCCGGGGCATGAGGCGCGCGTGGTAGGCCAGAGCAGCCTCATGGATCACACGGACCCACAGGTCATCGGGAATGCGGAACTCCGCAGAGGAACGCCCCCGCAGCAGCAGGAGCTCCGTCACCGTCTCCCGGCCTAGCACCTGCTCCCAGATAGCAGCCAAATCCGCCAATCCTTGTTGAAAGGAGGCGATCATGCGCTCGACGTTGACGTTGACCGGCTCAAATCCCACTTCATACTGGAAACCGAACAGCTTCACGGGCGTCGATTCCTGCCGGCGGGACCAGACCGCGTGGTGCGCTTCCATCAACGCAAATACCGCTCCTAACACCTGCGTCAGCATGGCGGCAAGGTCAGACGCGGGATCCTTCGGATTGTGAATCTTGGCTCCGAGAAAACTCTGACAGACTCGCGCGCCGCTGGCGATGGCCTCCGTCGTCATCCAGATGTCGATCCCGAATCGCGCGATATCCGATTCCCAGACGTGCTGATCCAGGTAATGGTCGGTCAGGCGTCCCGAAAATCCGAAATCGCCCCCGATGGGTTGCCGGATCCGTTGACCATAGAGCGTCCGCGTGAGCGGATACACGATGCTGTTCGTGATCGTACCGTCGTACTTGTGGCGCAGGTAATAGGGCGCCACGTAGTCGTAGTTCTCGTCGAGGATCGGACGAAGGAGCAGTTCGACCCAATCCGGCGTGATACTGCGCAAGTCTGAATCCACGACCGCGCAGGCCTTCGCGTTCAGGCGCCTGGCGATTTCGAAGATCGTGCGAAACGCGCTACCTTTGCCAGGAATCCCGTGATAGGGTGTGATGATCGTCTGGAGGCGACTCTGATGATCACTGATAAGCAGCGTGTCGAAATCCACCACCACCCGCGAAACCGCATCGGGTGTCCCATCCGACGAACCGCCGTCTGAATTGACCAGCACGGCACGTCGGCCGGGAAAATATTTCGCTAGCCCCGCGCTAACGGCACGGACCACATGTCCGATCGTATCAGCATTGTTGTAACTGGGAATACCGACAAGGATCTCTGCTTCATCAATGGCCTGCACCCGGGACTCGGTCTCCGGCGTGAGGGGCACCGATGGTTTCTTCTGCTGGTCGTAGGACGGCCCTATCGTGTCGGATCCCACCGATGATCCTCTTCTACTGCATGAACCAGACGTTCGAAGACGTCCGGAACCGCAGCCGCGACGCGACTCCAAGTTGAAATCATGGGTACCCCCAAAGGATCTTTCTGAAACACCTCCGAGGCCAGCCTGATCCCTTTCAGGAATGTCTCGACCGCGGTCCGTTCCGCATGCCGATCGAACTTGAGGCTATTGATGGCCGCGTTGTCTTCGTAACGGCGAATGGCCTCTTCGGCCATACGGAGATAGGTCGCCCGCAACGTTTTGAGCTCCGCGTCGCCGAGCACCACCCCTTCGCTGGCCAGATGGCGAAACAACGACTTCGCAATATCCACGCACATCTTTAACAATCCTTTTTCGGGATCGTCTGGGGACAGCGCCTGATGCTTATGTTCATAAGCGTCGGCAATGTCCGCCTGACAGACGCGGCGCAAGGCACAGTTGCGGTACACTTCCGCCAAGATGCCGATCTCGAGCCCCCAATCTCCCGGGATGCGGTTCACCCAGGCGAGGTCGCGCACCATCGCGAACTCTCCCGCTAGGGGGTAGCGGAAACTATCGAGGTAGGTCAACAGGGGGTGAGGTCCTCCGAGTTTCTGCAAGGTGCGCACAAGCGGGGTGATGAACAGTCTCGTGACCCGACCGTGCAAGCGATCCGTCACGCGGGTGTAGTAGCCCTTACAAAACTCATAGCCCAGATTCGGGTTTGCGAGCGGATAACAGAGCCGTGCCAAGTATTCCCGCCCGTAGCTCACGATATCGCAGTCGTGCAACGCGATGATCTGACTGCGGTGGCGCGCCAGGACATAGCCGAAGGCTAGCCAACAGGATTGGCCCTTGCCCGGCAATCCAACATCGATCTCGCACTCGACCAACATCTTCAGGATTGCCTGGATCCTTGCTCCATCGACCCACACGAGACGCACGTCTTGGGGGAGGACTTTGAAATACTCTTTTGCACGCCGAAACTCGAGGGCCGAGGCATGGCCTAGCGTCACGACGATTTCATTCAGATACGTTACCTGTTTCAAGTGTTCCATGATTCCGGATAGTGCCGGACCCTCCAATTCAGAATAGAGAGAGGGGAGGACCAAGGCGATGGGGTTGGCAGTCCGATACTGTTCGAGTTCCTGCTCCAATTGCTCCACATTGGAGGAACCCAAACGATGGAGGACGCTCACCACTCCATTCTGAAAAAAGTCCGACATGCGTTCCCCTCTTCCTGTCCGTCGACATGGACGAGTCTTCGTGTGCCCAACACACCCACGATCCCTGGAGGACGCCCTAGTGTGCCGTAAACGCGAATCTACCACAAGCATGACAGATATCGGTGGCTTGTGCCTTAGGAAACTTGGGATGATTCCAATGTGTGTGACTTCATATCCCGGCAAAGACGTCTGTCATACCCATTCAGAGCCCAAAAATCCTGCTTCCGTATGGCAACTCATCGAGGTAAGGTATGGTACAGATAGGGAGCGTGCCCTCACCGATGCGAACAGAAATGCGCCTTCACCATTTTGTCACGCACGAGCTCTGGACCATGGATCTCGACCGCGTCCCCCGCATTCAGCGCTTCGCCCTCCAGGCTTTGCGTTTGGTCCTCGCCGTGGCGGTCGAATTCCGCTTTCGCCTGCTGGACGCGCGCGCAGCCGGCCTCGTCTACACCACGCTCCTGTCACTTGTGCCGTTTCTGGCGGTCATGTTTTCGGTCCTCAAAGCGTTCGGCGCGCAACAGCAGGTCGAGCCCCTGTTGAACCAAATACTCGAACCGCTGGGCCCAAAAGGCGCAGAGGTCACCAGCCAAATCATCGAGTTCGTCGACAATCTCAAGGTCGGCGTTCTCGGCGCCGTCGGCGTAGCCGGTCTTTTTTATACGACCTATTCACTCATCGGCAAGATTGAACAGGCTCTGAATGCAATTTGGCGGGTCAGGCATGGCCGCACCTGGGCGAGAAAGTTTACAGATTACCTAAGCGTAGTCCTGGTAGGGCCGGTACTGATCTTCACCGCGGTCGGATTTCTGGCCTCGCTGCAAAGTCATGCGCTCGTCGATCGTGTGATGGGCATCCAACCATTCGGAACCTTGCTCGTCTGGGCGGCAAAGCTGATCCCCTTTGTGCTGTTGTCCAGCGTTTTTACCTTCATCTACCGCTTCCTTCCAAACACGCAGGTCACCGTTCGAGCGGCGCTGATCGGTGGCCTGTCCGCGGCCCTGCTATGGGGGCTGGCCGGAGAAGCCTTTGCCGCCTTTGTCGCGGCTTCCGGAAAATACAGCGCAATTTATTCCGGCTTCGCCGTGCTGGTTCTCTTTCTTCTTTGGCTCTATGCCGGCTGGTTGATTATCCTGATCGGTGCCCAGGTATCGTTCTTTATCCAACACCCTGCAGCCTATCGAGCTGAGTTTCTGCGGCAACAGGACACACCTGCCATCCGGGAGCGGCTCGTCCTGGAGATCCTAACGACATTGGGGCAGCGACATCTGCAAGGTGACGGCCCGATGCGCTTGGCAGGACTGGCGAACGAGCTGGGGCTACCTCTAGCCGTGCTAGAAGACCGAGTCATCGAACTGATCGACCAAGGCGTGCTGGCCCGTATGACGGAACCGGAGGGAATCGGTCTCGTTAAACCACCGGAGTTGATTGCCCTCAGCGAAGTGCTAGATCTGGTGCACAAGGGACAAGGTGCGATCCCCAGTGCACCGCAAAAACCGAGCGAGCCGATCGACGCACTCATCCGGCGCCGCGACGCCGCTGTCTCGCAGAGACTCGACGGAATGACCCTGCGCTCACTGATCGTTGTGCAAGAAGGAACGGCCGCCGGCCCCAGCGACGCCGTTCAAGACTAATACCCGCCGGCACGACGGTCCTCCGCCGATCGATCATACCGAAAGACGGGAGTGATCTGATCAAGATATCGACACAGGACCTTGAAAGCTACGAACATCGAAACGTGGAAGGAGACATGAAACAAACGCCTACGCCGAAAAACCATGTCCAAGGAAAAGCGACCATGGTCGTCTTCACGGATTTGGACGGCACCCTACTCGACAGCGCAACCTACTCATTCGATGCAGCGTGCGAGGCATTGGCCGAACTGCGGGCTCACGGGATTCCACTCGTTGTCGTCTCGAGTAAAACACGCGCAGAGATCGAGCCGATCCGTCTTCAGTTGCACAACGATCATCCTTTCATCGTGGAAAACGGCGGCGCTGTCTTCATTCCCACGAATTACTTTCCTTTCCCGCTCACCGACACGGTGTATCGCGGCAGCTATCATGTCTTCGAGCTGGGGACGTCCTATCCCACTCTCCGCACGGCCCTGAAAGAGATCCAGAAGAAACTCGGCAGGGAAATGAGAGGATATGGAGATATGTCCGTCGACGAAATCGCCGCCAGGACGGGGCTATCCCCTTACGAGACGCTATTGTCCAAGGAGCGCGGCTACGACGAGCCTTTTGTAATAGACGGCTCGGCAGTCCCGGATGAAACGGTCGTCGAAGCGATCAACGAGCGCGGGTTTCGTTGCACGAAAGGGGAACGGTTTTATCATTTATTGGGATCCCACGATAAAGGACAAGCCGTACAGTATCTCATCCGGTGCTACCGCAGCCAAGCAGGGGACGAACATAGGACGCTGACCGCTTTGGCCATTGGAAACAGCCTGAATGATCTGTCGATGCTCGCAGTTGTGGACCAACCCATCCTGGTTCAAAGAACAGATGGCTCGTACGAAGCAGGCATCGAGCTTCCTGGGTTGACCTGGGCACCGGGATCGGGCCCTACAGGGTGGAATCTGGCGGTACTCTCTCTTCTGCAAGAGGGCTAATGGTCACAACGGGAGCCTATCGGAAGCCGTTCTCTTCACACTATATAAAAGGCTGCCTTAGACTCCGCACTCAAACATAATAGCTACAGTAATGGCAACATCTGTAGAGAGCCGCGGCGATGCGCCCTGCGCCTGAAAGGGAAGCCGGTGAACCTACATGACTGGTTGGACATATTTTGAGAGTCTGTTGAATCGAGCCTCTCCCTGATCGTCGCATTTCTCCCTAAACTTCTCGACACCCTGACGCTGTTGCTGGCCGGGTAGCTTCTGGCTCGGATGTTCGGCGCGGGCAAAGCAGCGCTCTTGAAATTGCTCGGCTTCAATCGTTTGCTCGCCAGGACGCAATCCAAAGCCTCTTGGACAAAGCCGAATCCAACAAAACCGGCCCCGACATTCTGGGTGTCTTGGTGTTCTGGGTGATTTCCTGCTCTTCGGTATCTCAGCAACGGAAACGATTTGCCTCGCGGCTGTTTCGTCGGCCCTTACCAGCTTTGCATACTATAACTTGCTTACCAAAATCGGCATCGCAGTCTCGATTATTGTTTTGGGGATGTAGGTGTCCAGCTACATCAAGAATTTGATCGGCCTGGCCACGAAATTCTCACATCTCTTGGGATAAATCCGTCACAACTTGTCTAGTGGTTCTCGCCTGTTAGCACTTTCAACGAGTCACGATGTCATCCCTTATCTGACGCGGCGTTGCCGGGAGTCAAGCGTCTCAAGAACGGACACGATGGGACAGGAAAGCGCAGTATTTTCGGTTGAATGGGCACAAGGATGGGCACATGAAATGGAGGTACGATAGAAAACCTGACATTCAAAAAGCGCAACCTGAAACGGCTCAAGGAGATGAAACAGATTGCGAAGAATCGGGATCAACGAGAGCAACGGCACGCCGGCGGGACATTAACCTGCTTATACTGCGGCCATCGCGGTTAGCGGGAAACTTTTCACTCGAGGTGTCCGATGTGTGGGAGGGAAAGTAGGTCTATGCGGGGTTCAGCGGGTTATCCGAATTGAACGGGGCCTCCCTCCAACCTTTCCTCACCGTTAGTTAGCCACTTTCAACAGCCATCCGTCGTTGAGTTCGCATCGATTGGGGCCTTTGGCCGTAATGTTAATTCTTGCGAAGGTTCCTTTGAGGGTGCCGGGGAGCATGCCAGTTACCTGAAATCCATTATTTTTAGGTGTCACGGTGAGCGGTACGGATTGGCTTTTTATCATCACCGTAATACTTGTCGGCTTGGTTCCCGCGGACGCAAAAAATGAAAACGCCGATTTCGGTGCCACCTCTGTCTTATTACTCGTCGTGAATGCACTCGGCGTGAATGCCATAAGCCTCACTTTGCTACAAACGCCGGGTCTGTCACTGCCGCCTTTGGGAGCACCATAAGCCCAGACATCGCCGACGTTGCCATAAACAACCAGTGCCATAACTATCCACAAGGTATTTCGTAATCTCATGGTTAAGCCTCTCTAGTGTTGATAGTGAGTCATCGGACCAGTGTGGTGCAAATCAATGGACAATTCCCATTGTCGGCTCCTGATAGATAAAAAACAACCCCCACGCGATTCGCATGTGCTCTGACAAAGACTCTCCGTACCTTTTCTGCCTCATAACAGCGAATAGCCAGCGTCTTAAAAGTACTCCCCCTTCTCAACCGAAGAGCAGGCAGCCTACTTTCGATGTTTGGCAACTTGAAGGAGGAAGGGCAACACCCCACCTTGCGGTTTGATCCTCCCCCTCCTAGAATTAGTCTCCCTGCGAGGCTCCCATGCCTTTCTCTCTGCGATTCCCCATCGCCCTCGTGTTGCCGATCGTCTGTCTCGCCTCTCCCGCCTGGTCCGATTTTCAAGCAGGGATGGATGCGCATGACCGTGGCGACTACGCAACAGCCTTGAGTGAGTGGAGACCGCTGGCGGAACAGGGTCACGCGAAAGCGCAGTACAACCTCGGGCTGCTGTATGCCAACGGCCAGGGCATGCCGCAGGAGTATGAGCAAGCCCGACAGTGGTGGGAGAAGGCCGCGGCCCAGGGAGACGCAAACGCCCAGTACAAACTCGGTGTGCTGTATGAGAATGGCTTTGGCGGGGCACAGGACAATGGCCAAGCGCGGCAGTGGTGGGAGAAGGCCGCGGCCCAGGGAGACGCAAGAGCCCAGTACAGCCTCGGGTTTCTGTATCACAGCGGCTATTACGTGCCGCAGGACTTTGTCCAGGCTCATATGTGGTACAGCCTCGCGGCAGCGAACGGTCACAAAGACGCAGCCATGCTTCGTGGTGTGCTCCCCAACCAGATGACTCATGCCCAGATCGCCGAGGCGCAAAAGTTGGCGCGGGAGTGGAAACCGATAAAAAATAAGTGACCATGACTTACTGAGGGATTTACATGAAACAACTGCCCCTCATCGCACTCCTGGTGCTGAGTAGTGGACCACTGTATGCGGAATGGGTGTTGGTTGCTAAAGATATAGCCGAGGATGGAGCGACTACATACGCGGATCCAGACACCATTCGCCGTAATGGGGAACTAGCAAAGATGTGGGCATTGTTTGACTTCGAGACTGTACAAACCGGTGGGGGCACGTCGTATTTATCTATGAGGGTACAAAGGCAATTTGACTGCGCCGATGAGCGCACTCAGCTGCTTGCGGGTACGTGGTTCCTGGGTAATATGGGAACCGGTGACATAAGTCTTGACTTCGATGAAGAACGAAAATGGCAATCAGTTCCACCAGGGAGTGTTTCCCAAGCATTGTGGACCATTGCGTGTAGCAAGCAGTGATCGCGCAGTATATAAGCAACCAACGCCCTAAACGCGAAACCATGTCTCCCGAAGAAGCTACCGTCTCCAACGTGTGGAAGATTATGGCCACTGTGAAAGTGATGGAGCGGAAGGGGATTCTGCCGAAGGGGAAGAATTAAGCCTATGGGAAAGACTGTCGGGTATCAGGGGTACACAATTCAGTCCGCCCCGCATCACCTGAAAGACGGTGAGAAGAAATGGCGGCTTCGCATCTTAATCTCCTTGGACGATCGCCGTACCACCAGAACTCACGAATTCTCAGCCGATGTCGTGTATGCGACGGAGGATAACGCCGATACCCACGGGATTGCCTTGGGCCGACGCCTCATTGATGGGAAGGTGGAAGACCGGTCCGTCATGTATATGAGGGCGGGGGATCGCCGAGCAATGCCCCGCCTTGCGGATTCCTCATTCCCTTCCTAGAATACGCCTCCCTGCGAGGCTCCCATGTCTTTCTCTTTCCGATTCCCCATCGCCCTCGTGCTATCGATCGTCTGTCTAGCCGTGCCCGCATGGGCCGATCTTCAAGCTGGCTGGGACGCCTATCTTCGTGGCGACTTCGCAACGGCCTTGCACGAGTGGCGACCGCTGGCCGAGCAGGGAGATGCAACCGCCCAGAACTACCTTGGGGCGCTGTACGCCAGAGGAGAGGGAATCCCCCAGGACTTTGGGCAAGCCCGACAATGGTACGAAAAGGCCGCGGCCCAGGGTGACGCAATTGCGCAGGTCAACCTAGGGGCGTTGTATGACCGCGGCCAGGGCGGGCCGCAGGATTTTAGGCAAGCCCAGCAGTGGTACAAAAAGGCCGCGGTCCAAGGGAACGCAGAAGCGTGGTTCAACCTCGGGGTGATGTATCACAACGGCTATGGCGTGCCGCAGAACTATCAACAAGCCCGGCGATGGTACGAAAAGGCTGCGGCCCAAGGGATGTCAGTCGCGCAGTTCAACCTCGGGATGCTGTATCACCATGGCTATGGCGGGCCCCAGAACTTTGCCCAGGCCCACATGTGGTATAGCCTGTCGGCAGCGAACGGAGAGAAGGTTGGCAGCGAGACTCGTGATGCGCTCGCCAAACGAATGACCCCTGCCGAGATTGCCGAGGCGCAAAAGCTGGCGCGGGAGTGGAAGCCAGAGATGCCGTAAACACTTGATCGAGCCATGTGGCTCCGACACACGCCCGCCGCTGACGCGACCGGATAAGCGAGACTAAGCGGCTCCGTTGAGGGGGTAGGCACTGGGTCTTCTGTATGTGAAAGGAGAGTATTCCTATGGCAACTTATCTGATGCTCTTCCGCACAACCCCGCAAGGCGCTCAAAAAATTGAGGAGGCTCCCGCGCGCATTCAAGCTGCCAAGGAACTGTGTCGGTCACTGGAAGGCGAGGTGAAACAGTTTCATTTCCTCATGGGTCAGTATGATGCGGCCTTCACCTTGGAAGCGCCCAACGATAAGACTGCCGTCAAGATCGCGCTGGCCATTGGCGCACGGGGGAACGTTGTAACGGAGACCTTGCGAGCGTTCACGAAGACTGAGTTCAAAGAACTCGTCGCTAAGTTGCCGTAACCTGGTGTTCAGCCATGTGTGGTTATCTTTCGCCACCTCCTACAATACGCCCCCTGCGAGGCTCCCATGCCGATCGCCCTGCGATTCCCCATCGCCCTCGTACTGCCGATTGTCTGTCTCGCCGTGCCCGCATGGGCCGATTTTCGAGCAGGCTTGCAAACTCATGATCGTGGCGACTACGTGACAGCCTTGCGCGAGTGGCGACCAGGGAGAGTGGGGCTGGTGGTAGCGGATATGCTCGCGGTCCTGGTTCTGCTCTTCTGGGTGGTTCCCGAATCAAATGCTGGGCGTATGATTACGCTGAACCTTCAACACCAAGTCTTTGCTACCAAGCCGATGCAGGAGTACAAGGGTCATTACTGGTTTGAATCGCCAGGCGCGCATCTTGAAGGAGCCGATCTCTCGTACACTGTGTTGGCACGATCCACTCTGCGACGAACCTTTCTTCAAAACGCAAATCTCGAGCTTACGAATCTCAAGGAGGACGACTTGCAGGGGGTGGACCTGCGCAGGACGTACCTGCAGAAGGCAGACCTGCGCCTGGCGGACTTGCGCGGGGTGGATCTGCGCGGGGCGCATCTGCAGGAGGCTGACCTGCGCGGGGCGCACATGCAGGAGGCTGACCTACGCGGGGCGAACTTGCAGGAGGCGCACCTACGGACGGCCAAGAATCTGACCGTTGAGCAACTCTCCACCGTCAAGGCCCTCTATCGAGCCAACCTGTACCCGCCGATGAGAGAGGCCATCAAAATGGACTATCCGCATCTGCTAGAAAAGCCATAGGAGCAGACTGCTTCTGATGATTCGAGAGAATAAATATCGAGCGTACTTCTCCGGCTAAGTCGTCGGTGTGATCGACGGCGACACCATCGAAGTCCTGCACAACCAATACCCTGAGCGCGTCCGCCTCAAGTGCTAGACCACCAACCCATGGGATACCATGACACAGATCGCAACCATTATCCTTGTCAGTCTCCTGCTGTTGGGTGGGATCAGCCCATCATTGGCCGCAACGGATGAAGAGATCAATGCGATGGCTGATAAGGCCGCTGCGATGTACATAGCGGATAAAAAGGCCCTCGAAGCCAGGGAGAAATCCGATTCCGAGCAATTTGAGCAATACAGGCTTGACCAACTTAATGTTTTTGAGCGAACGGTTAATCGCTGCATTGAAAAAGTTAATCAAGATAATCTGTTTCCCAGTCTCGCAGTTTTTGATGCGTATTTGGATGGCGACGAGGTGCGAATGTATGGCACTAAAGAAGATCAATTCAAATTTAGGAAATGCATGTCGCAGGCGGGGCATTCACTTGGTGATAAGTAATGGGATCAGTGCAAGAGGAATTAAATGACAGGTTAATTTTTGGCTGGCCCCTTGCGCCACTCTCATTCTCTCACGTAGTGCCAATCCTCTTCGGGGTGCGAGTGCCGTCACTTACCGCTGCTTTCCGGCCTCCTTTTCGCCAATAAGATTTCGCGGTAGTGTATCGCCCTTGCGCCCTTCTTGGCAGCCCTCCTAACCGCTGACTCGGCCCCCACAGTCAACCCGCACACTCACTCGTACAAGTCCGCCACCAGAACAGTCAGCCCTGCGCGTCCCTCACAGCTCACATTCCGTGCGTGTTCGCTTCACAATCCCACTGAGTAACCGACCCAATAGGTCAGCACCTGTCACGAGGCGCGGCTCCTTCGTCCAGAGCAGAATCGTGTCATCTGCAATCAAGTGATCAGTGGGCAACGTCCAATCAAAGCTGAGCTGCTCCACGACTTTCCCCAGCGGCTCCTTGGGATTTCGGACAATCACAGGCCTGTGGCAATAGTCGGCAGGATCCGTCTTCTGATCTGTCAAGAGCGCGTGGCGCAGAAACCCGTCGGCATCCAAAATGAACTGCGGTTCGTCCTGATCGTCCACAATGACGACCCAGGGTTTGTTTGCGGCATTCACCTGCTGGAGAAACGGATCATCTGGAGTCTTCTGAAACGTCGGAAAGTTCGGCAAACCGTTTCGAAGAGGAACCCGGAGAATACTGCTGGGGTCCACGGGCACCCCTTCCTGTTCGATCGGAATATCATCGATCGTCAAAAAGTTCATCGCGCCGATCGCTTCCATGCGGCTGACCTCGGTCTTGGCATTCAGCATATGCAGGCGCAGGAGTTCCTTGATCTCCGCCTCGCGATAGTAGGTGATCCCCTCCTTGCCAAGCCAGGCATCCAGGACCATCGCGGAGGGTTTGACTACTGGAAAGAGCACAGCACGGTATGCCCACAGAATCGGTGAGAAGAAGGCTGCCACTCTCACCGCGTTACGTAAACAGTAGGCCTGTGGGACGATTTCTCCGAGGATCGTAATGATGAACGTCGAGAAGAGGAAGGCGCTGGCACCGGCCATGACCGAGTTTGACAGCAACGTGAGCAGCACATTGATCCCGACGTTGCCCCAAAGAATCGTGGCCAGGATCTCATTTGGATGATCACGCAGCGTCAGGACGGTCCGCGCGTTGTAGCTGCCGGTCGCCGCTTCTGCTTCCAACCGCAGCCGGCCCAGGCTGAACACCGCGAGATTCAAGCCGGAAAAGAGGGCCGAGTGACTCAGACAGACTGCGATGCCGATCCAGATCAACAAGTCGTTGGTTATAGTCATTGCTTGTCTGTCATGGTGCCGTGGAGCCTAAGCATACTCCTCAGAATCTCCAAACGTTAGCATCTTTGACGGCGAAGAGAATAGTCCTCGCGTCGTCGTGAGTCACAATCGCTCTCAATTTCGCAATCATACTCGCATACTCGGTACGGTGGGCGCCTTGGCCACTGAAAGGTTTCATCGACTCCTTTACTTCACCTTGGAGAAATCCGCCTCGAATTTGCTCATCTTTCCATCTGGAAAAAAAACGACGACTTTGGTTTTCGCGTTTGCATCGAAACTTTCATAAGCAAACCGCGCGGTGAAGCGAGACCGATAAGCCGGTCCTTGGTTGCCGTTTTTCCGTCCTTTTTCCGCCGGGCTCACATCGACTGGCTTGATGTTCTTGTTGCCCTGCTGGAAAACAACCTGCGCACCCTCGGCGAAGTATTCGTCGTCGCCGCAGAGCTGTACTTCGACTTCCATGTTCGGCATGTCGATAACTTTCTTGATGAACTCTTCGGGCATCCGGACGTCTTTTTTCTTCTTCTTGGACTCGACCGCCTCCTGTCGTCCGAACGCTTCGAGACGATAGCGTTTCGTGCGAAGAATGACGCTGGTGCCACAGGGATCCTTTTCGGGGTCCGAGCCCACGCGCTTCACAAGAGACGCTTGCTGGAGTACCTTCTTTAGGTCTTCTGGGCTGTTAGCCTTTTCCATCGAGGCTCTGCCTGCCTCAAGTGCTTTATGGGCCTCTTCGACGGACAGTCTCACATCGATAGCCCATACCGAACCGTCCCCCATCGCAAAGACCCCGACTAGGCTAACCACTCCCAAGACACTTGTGTTTCCCTGAAAAGCCATGACGCCCACCGCCGAGATAATGCCGAATAAGCGGGCGTATTGTAGGGGTGCCGTCCCCCCTTTGCAATCAGACTGCGAACCGACTCCAGTTAGGATAGGGCTTCCGTCGATAGAGTGCCTCAACATCCTGCGGGACAGGAAAGCCCACGGACAGCAGAAGTCGGGCCGCCACCTTCACCGGCAATCCCACCACCGCCGTATAGTCACCATCAATATACTCAATCAAGTCTCCGCCCAATCCCTGAATTGAATAGGCTCCGGCCTTTTCCAATGATTCCTGTGTCGCGAGATAGCGTTCAATTACTTGGTCGATACCTGCCTTCATTCGCACCGTCGCGGTCGCGACCTCGATAGATTCAATGCCCCTCATCTGATTGCATAAGACCACCGCCGTATGGACGTGATGCGATCGGCCCACCAAACGAGTAAGTATTGCGCGCGCCTCTCTGAGATCGGACGGTTTTCCCAACAGTCGGCCATCCATTTCAATCAACGTGTCACTCCCAAGCACCAAATCCTGTGGCCTCACGTGAGCCACCGATCGCGACTTTTCGAGGGCGAAACGTGTAACCTGTTCAAGAGGTGACAGTCCTGCCATCGGCTGCTCTTCGAAAGTCGGGGAACAGATATCGAAGGAGAGCCCCAATAGCGCAAGGAGTTCGCGGCGGCGGGGCGAGGTCGAAGCCAGCACTAACTGCATCGCGAGGCCAGCGCGCTCACATCATTGAAGGACTCACCCTGGGCCGAGTCCATAATGCCATGTGTCCGATAGTCCGCGATGACGGTTTCAAGCTCGTTGACGGTGGACACTCTAAACATCTTTGTCCGAAGCGCGGCGGCGTGCGGAAATGCCTTGCAGTACCAGCCCAAATGTTTGCGCATGCGGTGAAATTGGCCTTGTCCACAAAGTGCCTGAAATTGTCGAGCATGATCCAGCAGGATGGCAAAGCGTTGGTCAAGCGGGATCACCTCGCTCGTACATAATTCGTAACCGGGACTGCTAGCCCTTCCTGCAAGCGCGCGGGCCTGTTCCTTTGAACGGAAGAACCAGGGTGCACCAAGAACGGCCCGTCCGACCAACACACCATCGACACCGGTATCACGGACACGCAACATGACTTCATCAAGGCTTTTGACATCGCCATTCCCGAATAGCAGTGTCCCTGTTCCCTTGGCCAATGTCGCAGCCCGCGCGATGGCCGACCAGTCAGCCGCTCCACGATACATCTGCTGAAGCGTTCGTCCATGGAGGGAGATCACCGCCGGCTGCTCCTGCAACAAATGCTCGACCCAGGTTTCTACCACCACCGAGTCGTAGCCTAGCCGGGTTTTCACGGAAAAAGGCAGTTGACGCCGCACCGTGGGGCTTGTGCTGCCGCGCTGCTCATTGAGTCGTCGAAATGTCGCGATTCGGGCAGGCTTGAAGCCGGCTTGTTCGAGCGTCTGACCACCAGCCCAATCTTCGATTCCGCGCCTGGTGGCCAGAATGATGGCGCGGGCTACATCAGGCGTCCTGATGAGGGCTGCGCCTGATCCAGATGACGCGACGTTCTTGGAGGGGCAACCCATATTGATATCCAGCCCATCGAAGCCCAACTCACAAACCGCGTGAGCGGTTTGGTAGAACAAGTCCGGATCTTTTCCATAGAGCTGGGCCACCAACGGGCGCTCAATCTCACTATAGATGAGGGTCTCCAAGAGGATCTCAGGCCCGCGACACACATCGTGGACATGTGTAAATTCCGTGAAGGTCACGTCCGGCCTGCCCTGCCGCGCAATGATGGACCGGAAACTGGCGTCGGTCACACCATCCATCGGTGACAGACCGATGATAGGTCGTGGGAGGGTGGACCAAAAGTTCATACTTATTCCCTCGCGACCGGAACAGCTGGTTCGTTGGCAGAATTGTAGGCCTGCCAAAGTTCTTCGGCCTCTCGTTCGGCTATGCCGGTCAACTCCGACGCTGCTTCGCGAACAAATTCCGAGGACCGCTCAATCTTCAAGAGAAAGAAATCATACGTGCCTGTCAGCGGTCGCGGTTGGCGGAACCAGAACGGGACAAATCTTCGAAGAGACACATTCTCTTCAGTGAGTTGACGGCACAACTTTGGGAACATGGCTCCACCTCGCCCCCCAATGGAGAATCTCGTACGGAAGGTACACGGACCGGATAGGTCTCCAATTCCTCAGTGCAGGCCGGGCGTTGATTCCATTCCGGACCTTCCGGCTTGGCTCGGCCTGTGACCACGCGGGCATACTGATCATAGGCTTCTCCGAGAGCATGCCTAATCGAAGCCGACACGGGCTCTCTCTGAACCGGCTTATCTACTCGGCCATCCGAAACTCTCGTGCCCGCCTTCACCAGGGAAAATATCGTGGCATAGCGCTGAGAGAACCGTGCGAATTCGCCGACAATCAACTCCACGGGTTTCGTATTCACTTCCAGTGCGAGGCCTTTCAGACTGGTGAGCCGCGAGTGACTCAGAATCTGATCGAGCATTTCGAATAAAACGGACGGGATGGGAGCCGCATACGCATCGGTCCGAGCAGGAAGAGGATTGTCCCCTCTCGTTGCTGCCAGTTTAGCATGAACGGCCATACTCGATTCATGCATGGCAAGCCCAGCCACGTGAATCTCGACGACGCGTTCCAAGGGGAACACTCTGAGGAACGCATCGATAAATTGCACAAGTGAAGTGGTTCGCCAGGCCCCAGCATAAAGAAAGACGGTCCACAGATGGCCGACGTCCAGCACAAACCCGGACGGCACCTTCTCGGTCACTACGCGGGAAAAGGTTGCAATCGGCAGGGTACCTGCTACAAAGTACGTGAGGGAAGGCATTTCAAGAAGCACCAAGGGCGCACCCCCGTTCGCTAGGTGACAGTGCCGATCGAGGAGATTCTGAACAAGCACCGTATTGTCGGCCACGACCTCTTGCACTGGATTCTGTATAGAGCAGAGGAAGGTAGGTCCCGTAGGAATAGCCGACTATGTATTTCGTCATGCATTCATGATTCAACCAGGCACTCTGCAACGTCTTGGGTACCCCGCGACTTCACAGACCTCCTGTCTAAACACGGGATCGTCAGCAGCCTCGGGCTGGGTTAGCCACAGCCCTTCGCCATGATAGGTCAGCAAGCCATTGCCGACCTGCTTCCTGACCGCGGCCAGTGCCGTCGAAGTAGCGCGAAAGACTTCAAGGTAGGCTGGCAGCACTTGACGTTGTTGCAGCACTCGCAGCAAACTAGTGCGAACTGGGGAATAGATGTCGACGGAAAGGACCAGCCCCTGAGCCGGAACCTGCTCAAGACGATAGAGAAACTCCCTTTGGACTGGGCTCAGAGTAGCCATTCAACTCCCCTCACCACAGGCAAATATTCGTGCCTAGTTTATGCCTTGAAACCGTTGAATGACAATGGTTTACAACTAGCATGGGCAGCTAGAACCTTCTGCTATACTTGGCATACATGCGGCGGTCAGGAGCCTCGATTTTCGGAAGAAAGGACCTGGCTGAGCGATGCTGAATAAGGACGATCAACGGTCCAAGGCTCTGATTCACCAGATCACTGTGGTTGCACACATGATGACACCAGGTGTAGTTCAGATTCCCGGTGACGTATCGGTCACTGAAGCCGCCTCCCTCTTAGAGCGCGAACAGATGCCCTGCCTGCTCGTCAAGGATACGGAGTCTCGTTTCGGACTTATGACTCAGACCGACATCGTCAAGAAAGTGGTCGACCAGGGTCTGGAGCCAGATGAAATCGAAGTGCGCACCATCATGACGCGACCCGTTCAATTTATTGAATACGAGCGAGCTGTGGAAGACGCGTCGACGCTCTTGATATCCACCGGCACTACGATCCTCATCGTCACGAAGCAGGATCAGCCGGTCGGCGTCCTTACCGCAAGAGACCTTGCCCTTTCTCCAAAACGATGCTTGACGAGCGTGCCAGCCACCATCAGCGTCACGGATGGCGATAGTCTAGGGGCCCAGCATCACGCCATCATCATTCAACTCAATCTCGTCGGCGCCTTGGTGGAATCCCCCGCCTTGCTATTGACGGGGACCAAAGTCATCTTGAGATTTTCTCTCCCCGACTTGGCAAGTCCCCTGACCGTCCGGGGAACAATCTTGAATGAGTATGAGCAGACATGCAGTGCGGGCAAGCCCCACATCGCCTCAACCCCAGGTGTAGACATCCAATTTACCGATCTCTCTCCTGCGGATCAGTCAAAGATTGAAGTCTGGATGCTTCAGAATTCCCCCACATCCTCCAATCTGTCCTAAGTCACCACACATCAATCGAATCTTCTTTGACCAACACCCGATCCATTGGTAAGATTTACACTCTCATCTAAACCGTCTTAGCAAAAGGGCGACGCATGAACACACCCAGCAAGTCACAACAGACTCGACCCAGACCCGCCTTGTCAAAAGACGAGATCCTTCAACAAATCGAAGCCTTGCTGGAATGTTCCGAGGACGACCTGCACGCCGCTCTCATGAAGGAACTTTTGACGGGACTGCTTAAACTCCATGACACGAGCCTCGATCTGCTGGATTTGAAAATCGTGAACCGCTCGGTCAAAGAACTACGCCATGCCTTCGGTGTCTTTCAATGCTATCGTGACCGGCAAAAGATCAGTATCTTCGGTTCGGCACGAACTTCTTCGGACGACTCGAACTATCAGCTGGCCTACCGCTTCGCGCAGGCCATCGTCCAACAAGGATTCATGGTCATTACCGGAGGTGCGGACGGCATCATGCGCGCCGCTCAAGAAGGTGCCGGACGCGAGAACAGCTTCGGCGTCAACATCATGCTGCCATTTGAGCAAGGTCCCAACGCCACCATCGCCGCAGACCCGAAACTAATCACCTTCAAATATTTCTTCACCAGAAAATTGATGTTCCAAAAAGAAGCGAACGCCATCGCTCTCTTTCCTGGAGGGTTTGGCACACACGACGAAGGGTTTGAAATTCTGACGCTGGCTCAGACCGGCAAGAGCGACCCCCAGCCGATCGTCTTGCTCCAGGCGCCGGGTTGCAACTATTGGGACGACTGGTTGGCCTTCGTCACGAAGCAACTCTTGAAGCGGAAACTGATCAATGAAGAGGATCTAGGTCTCTTTACGATTGTGAACTCCGCCGATGCGGCCGTGGACGACATCCTCCGATTCTATCACCGCTATCATTCTATCCGATTCGTCGGTCGGCAGATGGCTTTGCGCCTGAAGAAAACCATATCCGCTGAGCAACTCGACCAGATTCAGGAACGGTTCAGCGATCTCCTGGCCGAAGGCCGGTTTGAACTGCGCGGCCCCTTGGAAGAAGAGCTCGATGAGCCGGCCCTTCAGGACTTGCCGCGGCTCGTGTTCAGTTTCAATCGGCGCAGTGCCAGCCGACTCCGGCAGCTGATCAACCACCTGAACGTGCACTGATCCGAACTTGAGCCTCGCAGAACCTGCCTGACAGCCCGGTTCAACGGATCGGACGGACGTAAGAAATGCCCTTTAGTCCGTAGCATTGGCCGTGTTATTCTGCGCACATCTCTATGAGCGATTCGCCCAACACACGCCGGTTTCACAATCCGCCGGACATCGTCCTCTACCACGCGGAGTGCTCGGATGGGTTTGGGGCGGCCTGGGCCATTTGGAAACAGTTCCCTAACGCCATCTTTATACCTGTAAAACATGGCATTCCTCCCCCCCCGGACCTCATGGATCACCGTGTTGTCATTGTCGACTTCAGCTATGCACGGCCGATCCTTGAAACCATAGCTTCCGAAACCAAAGAACTGCTCATCTTAGACCACCACATTACGGCAGAGAAGGCTCTGGACGGGCTTCCCTACGCGTACTTTGATCAAGCCAAGTCGGGCGCGGTGCTCAGTTGGGAATGGGCCCATGGCAGTGCGGCTCCTTGGTTACTCCAGTATATTCAGGACAAGGATTTATGGACGTGGGCCTTGCCCGGAAGTCGCGAGATCAATTCGGCTCTGGCCTCCTACCCATTTGATTTCAACCTGTGGGATCGCTTTTCTCAGCCTGCGATGGAGCAGGAAGGCCGAGCGATTCTTCGCTACGAGCATGAGCTGATCGGCAAACTCGCGGCACAAGCCGTCATGGTCGAGTTCCAAGGCGTCGTCGTTCCCTCTGTGCAAAGCGCGGTCCTGACAAGCCAAATCGGCGAGCGACTCTCGCCGGACCATCCCTTCTGCTTCATCTGGCACGATCGCGATGGACGTCGTTATTTCAGCATGCGCTCCTGTGCAGACGGCACAGATGTCGGTGCGATTGCGGCCTCGTTTGGCGGCGGCGGTCATACTCATGCCGCTGGGTTTTCCATTCCGCTCGGAGTCGATGGGACGCTTCCCGCTAATCCCGTGTTTCCGCACGCGGTCACCGACCGTCGCTGGACTCCCTAGCGCGATCCACGGCGATACTCCCACAGAACGAACCCCGTTCATTACGAGTGTCTTCATCACCATCTGCGTCGTGGTCTTTCTCTACCAGGAGAGTCTGCCTTGGGAACCGGGCGAGACTTTCGCTTTTTCAGTATGGTGCCATCCCCGCCGTCATCTTCGACCACGCTTCGCTCCCAGATGAGGCAGCGATCGCCATTCCTGCCGTCCTGACGCTGTTGACCAGCATGTTCCTACATGGAGGCTGTATGCATCTCATCGGCAACATACTCTATCTCTGGGCCTTCGGAAATAACATCGAAGACGTGATGGGACATGCAAAGTTCATCGTCTTTTACATCCTCTGCGGTATCTTGGCCGCGCTCAGCCACACCACGACCGATCCTTCGTCACAGATCCCAATGATCGGAGCCAGCGGAGCCATCTCTGCAGTTCTCGGCGGCTATCTGCTGTTATTCCCGCGCACCCACTTGCTGGTCTTGATGCCTGGGATCGGGATGACCCTCATCGCAGCTGGCATCATGTTGGGAATATGATTCGTCATGCAGCTAGTCAGCGGCGGAATGAGTGTCGGCGCTGAAGGCGGCGGCGTAGCCTTTTTTGCGCACATAAGAGGGTTTATAGCCGGGATGGGGCCTTAATCGGATTCTTCAAGCGGCGGGACGTGCCGTTTTCTCGGCTCGCCGCTCACGCAGGCGGGATGGCTGACGATTCCGTTCTAGCCTGGGCTATTCACGAAACGTGAATAGCCCGTCCCTGCGGGGCGAAGTTGAAATCCGCAGGGTGGGGCTTGCTCAGGGCTAGCCTTGAACAGGCTGTACGGACTGTCGGCGCATGATTCACGACCGCCCATGGTTCGTGAATCATGCAGGCTAGCGGGCACTTACGCTGCATCCAATATTTCCCTGACCTTCTCGATTAATCCAGCCTGACGATAGGGATGCTGCAGGACAAATCGCCTATTGATTCGGTGATACTGGATGGTTTCATTGTCGGAGCTTGAGATGAAGAGGGCTTTCATGGTCGGGTGTTGGCTCAACAGTCTGCGGGTAAGTTCACGCCCACCGATATCGGGCATAACCAACGGACTAACGGCGAGGTGTACGATTCCCTTGAAGTGCTGCGTGAGCATGAGCGCTTCCACCGACGAGGCCGCTTCCAACACATTGTACTTGTGTCGCTGTAGAGCTGAGAATGCCAGCTTGCGCTCGATTTCATCTTCCTCCACAAGCAGGATTGTTTCCTCTCCCCTAGCCAACATTGTTTTCAAAATAATTTCTTCCCGAGCCGCCGGCACCGGCACCGTTGGGAAGAACATCCGTACTACTGTGCCTTGTCCCGGTCCGCTCTCGACCTCCAGGGTGCCCCCATTCTGCTTCACAATCCCGTAGACAGCCGTGAGCCCAAGACCGATGTTGGTTTCCTTTGTCGAGAAGAAGGGCTCGAACATGCGAGCTTGGGTATCGAGGCTCATCCCGGTGCCGGTATCGATGATCTGAATCAGGACTTGAGGATTCTGCTTTCCCAACGCAGAGGATCGCGCCGATTGGGATGTCTCCTTAACAGTTTCGACCTCAATCGATAGGCGTCCCCTGCTCGGCATTGCATCCCGCGCGTTGGCGACAAGTTGGAAGAGGACATTTTCCAGCCCTTCGCGATCAAACTCGGCATAGGCCACCGACTCGTCTAATTGCACTACAAGCTCGATATGGTCGGGCAGGAGGCTCTCAATCGTGCTGTGCAAATCCGATAGTACGCTGTGGACCGACAACAATTGTCGGACTTGTCTGTCATCGAGATTAAGTGCAATGAGTTGGGCCGTATGGGTCGCGGCCTTTTCGCCAATCTTGAAGAGTTCATCAGCGGAGGCTCTGAGGGGATCGTCCGGTTGCAGGCGAGACAACATCACGCCCGTTTGTTTGCCGATCACGGGAAAGAGTGCCCCAAATTCACTGGCGATCTTAGCGGCAACCCGGCCAACCGCTTCCATCTTATGGACTTCACGGAGTTGCCGCTCCAGTCTTTGTTGCACAGCCTGTCCCTCGCGGAGATTGGCGTTCGCCTTTGTCAGGTCTTCCTTCAATCCCTTGATCCGCTCGTCCAGTTGCGTCTTAGTCACCTGCAATTCATCCTCAGTCTTCTTCAACGCCTCCACATCTTTGAGTAACGTCGACTTCTCTTCCAGTACGACCGCAGTGGTTTCCAGCGCGACTCCATAGAACACAGCCATCACCAGGAGAACGGGGATACCAAGCAGATGTCCTACGGCCATGGTACCGGTCTGAATAATGTCCTCATAGACCACCACCGTGTAGCCCACACTTAACAGCATGGACAGGCCCAACAGATGACTGAGCCGTTTCACGGAGGCCGCAACTAGCATGAGCACGAAATACGCAATATAGAGATCCGGCCTGGCGTTCCCAGAGAGGTAGATCGTGGCGGTCACCAAGAGCGTATCGATGGCCACAAGTCCGGCACTGAACCAAGTGGCTTCCAGAACAACCCGGGGCAGCACTGCAATGAAGGCAATGAAGAGCCACAATCCAACCACCAAACCATCGCTCATGACGTGGCTGATGATGGAGTCGGAACCGAAGAGCAATTCATAGGACAGGATTATGCTGACTAAACTCTGAAGCAGGAGATAGCGCGAATGCGGATTCGTGAGTAGTCGATAGAGCCCACCAAAAGCTTGGCTGGGGCCGATTTGAGCAGAATTTTGTGACATGGTCGCTGGTACTCCTCTGTACAACGGTACAAAGGATTCAGCAAGTTCCATACCCCTAACCTCGGCCAGAATAGCTCCGTTTGATGGGCATTTTGTCTTTCTCCTGGCCCTTGCCAGAGCCAGAAGCCTCCAGGTACTGACAAAATGGAACGGTGGCCCAACTCATATCGGACGGAAACCATCACTTTACGCTGGTTAATCTTGGTTTCGGTGAGGAACAAACTCGGACAGCCTTACAGGAGACGTTTCATAAACTGGTGAGCCCGTTCCGCCGCCACCTCTCCCCGATCAGCGAGGAATGTCACATGGCCCATCTTCCTGCCGGGACGAACGACTTGCTTTCCATAGAAATGAAGCACAGCCCCGGGGATGGAAAGCAGATCATAGAAACCGAGGCTGGACGTAACGGATCGAACCTCTTCACCGATAAGATTCACCATGGCTGCCGGACTCAAAAGTCGCGCCTCGCCTAGCGGCATGCCACAGACGACACGCACCTGTTGTTCGAACTGCGACACACTACAAGCATCTAGAGTGTAGTGACCGGAATTGTGGGGGCGAGGCGCAATTTCATTAATGAGCAGGTCGCCACCCGCGGCTTGGAAAAGTTCAACGCAGAAGACTCCTACGCCATTCAACGCCGTCACGACTTGGCCCGCGAGGTCTGCGGCTCTCGCCGCCACGTCAGAAGAAACAGTGGACGGCACCAGCGTCACACGCAAGATGCCCTGCTCATGCCGATTCTCTACGACGGGATAGATTCGGCACTCGCCTCCCTCCTCTCGCACCACGTGGACGGAGAGTTCCTGCTCAAAATTCACGAATTTTTCCAGAATCCACCTGAGGCCTGGCTTAGCAATCGTCCGCAATGCCTGCTCAACCTGCGCAACATCGGAGCTCTGGCGAAGGGTCCACTGACCTTTCCCATCGTAGCCGGATGTCGTCGTTTTGCACACGGCCGGGGCACCAACCTTCTTAATAGCTTCTGCCAGTTGATCAGGCGACTCAATTGTGGTGAAAGGCTGGACTGGAAAGAGGCGGGACTGCAGAAACTGCTTCTGTTCTATCCGATCCTGAATGATCCGGAGCACAGCACTGGCAGGCCGAACCTGATGGCGCTGTTCTAGCCACTCACAGAGTTCAGCTGGCACATTCTCCCACTCGAACGTGATAGCATGAACGGTGTGGGAAAATTTCGCACGGGTTTCAGTATCCGAAAATGGCGCGGTGAATGAGTGGCTTGCCAGGTGATGCGCAGGGGCATCGGCATCGGGGTCCCATACCGCGACGTGATAACCCATCCGGCGCGCCGCACCGGCAAACATCGCGCCCAGCTGTCCCCCGCCCAATACGCCAAGGATTGATCCAGGTTCGAGGATCTTTTCGGTCACGACTGCCGACTCGCCGCATCAGCCAAGAGATTACCCAGACTTGTTCCCTGGGCTTCGGGAGAATTCAACACACTTTCCGTCTGGGCCGCACGATAACTCTTTATACGCTCGGTAATCCATGGATAGCGACCGCCTAAAATTTGCGCTGCCAGCAGCCCGGCGTTCTCGGCCCCTCCGATCGCGACAGTCGCCACGGGAATTCCTTTGGGCATCTGAACGATCGACAACAAGGAATCGAGGCCGCGAAGATTTTCTGTTGGAATAGGCACGCCGATCACTGGAAGGTGAGTTTTGGCAGCCAGAATTCCAGGAAGATGCGCCGCGCCCCCGGCCCCGGCAATGATGACCTCGATACCTCGGTCGGGCGCAGTCTCGGCGTATTCAAACATCCGGTCTGGAGTTCGGTGCGCGGAGACAACCAGTAATTCGTAAGGGATGTCCAGCTCAGCCAGAACCGCCCCGGCTTTTTCCAAAATGGGGAAATCAGATTTACTCCCTCCCAATACACCAATGATCGGCTTGCCATACTGAATTGTGCGACTACCCTTCTGTTGAGGCCGACTCGATTTTCGTCCTGTCCCACTCATGAACGTGTATCTCCTTCCCTTGCCCTTGAGCCCAACTCATCAGCACGTAATGAATTATACACATTAATGACTCCGTTCGGCACGGTCAAGGCAAGGGATCTCTTCAGGCTAACCTGCCTATGCAGAACCCTCAGGTCAAATCGAACCCAATAACCTATTTCATTTGTGATGCTCGTACTAGTTCCCTACTCTGCCCCTACCGTTTCAGGCGACTATTATGCAACTAAGGGGGTTCGCCGTTCGCCTGGGTTTGGGTCTTAAGAATAAAGTCTGGTCGCATGTCCAGTGGGGATCTGGTTTGAACGTGAATTCTGTGGACAATCTGACAACGTCGGCCAAGCTCCAATCCTGGGAAGCCGTCCAAATCCCCGAGCGCCTGAAATTTTCGTCCCGCTTGGCCATCACGCTGGTGGTGCTGTTCCCTATGATTATTGCCTTTGTTCCCTGGATCCAGATTGACATGTCCACTGTGGTTGTCCCAGCCGCCATGTGAGTCAGGCCAGCGTCACACCGCCGTACCCCCCACCGTCTGCCATCGGCACGCGGGGCTGAGCAGTTGTCCACTGCGGCCTCCTGCAGGGTCACTGTATCGAGGGTGAAGTCGGCCACGGTGCACTTTAATCGGTTCTGCTCACGGTCCAATTCTTTGAGACGTTTGACCTGATCAACTGTCAGCCCGCCATAGTCGTTCTGCCAGCGGTAATACGTTTGTTCAGTGACGCCCAGCGTTCGGCAAGCTGGGGCCACAGCTTGTCCATGGCTCAGGGCGATCTCGGCTTCACGCAGCGTGGCGAGGATCTGGTCGACGGTGTGACGACTACGTGGCAGACGGCCCTCCGTTCGGTCCAACCCCACAGAGGATCTGAACCGGTTTAAGGGGGCTAGGTCAGTCCTCTATTCAGCATATCCGCTGCCCCACCGATGCCGGGCGATTTCCAGTAGCAGGATGTTGAAAATGTCCGTCGAATGTGATCTCGCCGTGCGCAGCTGCTTAACGTACTCCAGGGGACAGGCACCAGTCTGAAGGGCTAGAGTCCCTCGCTTGCTGTGGCCTTGCCGGACGGCTATTTAAAACATTCTGCGGGATATTGTCCTGTCATGCGTAACCATGGCTGCCTCTGAAATTCGGTGGTCGAAATGGAGTTTTTAACAGCTTAGGCCGAATTATTCATGACGGTTCGTCACGAAATATCCTGTATGCGTGTCCGCACAAGCAGGCGTAGCCGGCCAATGAGACCGGTGGGCGGAGTCCAGGGGACTTGCTCCGCCGTCTGCGGCGGTGTCTGCCCACGGGACGGAAAGGGAACAGGCCCAGGCGGAAATGGGCCAGTCCCCAAACAGTACGTTGACCGACCGAGCGGCCTGCCGGTGCCGAGCACAGCTAACTGGCGAACCCGCCTGCACTCCAAACTTGCTTGAGCCGCTCCCTTCGATCAAATGGGGGCGGAGAGGTTTTTCGCCAAAGATTCCAGCCAGGCTTGCCTATCTGCGTGCCTGCCTGAGCGAGGACGCTCGCAGTCAGCCGGACACGCACAGGTGGGCGATTGCAGTTGAAGCATTCATGAATAATGCGGGTTAGGCCTTAGAACGGCACACGGCCTCCAGCAGCAGCTCTCGTTCCTCCGCGGTCAATTCTTTACACGTCCCGACGCCCAGTCCCTTTACGGTAATGTGCATGATCCTGACGCGGTGAAGGCTCGTCACCCGATAGCCGAGCGCTTGGCACATTCGCCTGATCTGTCGGTTGCGTCCCTCGGTGAGCACGATGCGAAACCGATGTCGCCCTATCCGGGTCATCTGGCAGGGCGTCGTATTGCTTCCGAGAATCACCACGCCGCGGACCATCTGATCCAGAAAAGATTGGTCGAACGGCTGATCGACCTCAACGACATACTCCCGCTCGTGCCCAAACTCGGCGCGAAGTATCTCGTTCACAATATCGCCGTCGTTCGTCAGGAGGATGAGGCCGGAAGAATCTTTGTCCAGCCGTCCGATCGGGAAGATCCTCTCGGGATGCCCGATTTCTGCAATGATGTTCCGATCGACATGCGTCTCGCTCGTCGTCGTGACTCCGATCGGCTTATGATATTTGAAGTAGACGGGCGCTTTACCCCAGGGAATCACCTGACCGTTGAGGGCGATGACGTCGCTGGGACCTACACGGTCGCCCAGCTTGGCCACGTGGCCGTTGATCGTGATCACACCCGACTCGACCAGGCGATCCGCCTCGCGCCGAGAACAAATCCCATGCTCCGTGAAAAACTTGTTTATGCGGATGCTCTGAAAGCTATGAGGGGTGAGGGGCGATCGGTCGAAGCTTTCATCCGACTTTCTCCGCCTCATGGAGGTTTATGCTGTCCCGCCCACACGCGGCCAAGAATACGATAGATCAAGCGTGCGATGGAAAATTGCGGCGCCACAAATCCTTCAATTGGGGCGATCTCGCTCACATCCATGCCCACGATGCCAGGACCGTTTGCGAGGGCGGTGATGAGGTTGAGGGTGTCGTACCACCCCAAACCGCCTGGCTCCGGGGTTCCCAGTGCAGGAATAATCGACGCGTCCAGTCCATCGCAGTCAAACGTCAGGTAGACTGGTCCTCGGCATGCCGCTACGACGTCAGGAATCCACCTAGTGGCTTTGCCTTCATAGGGACCTGAGGGATCCAGGATATTTGCCGCAAAGAAAGTCTTGATCCGATCCGTTTTGTTGATAAGAGCGACCTCTTCGGGGCTAATCGACCGGATGCCCACCTGCACCAACGAATGCCCTTCCTCCACTACCCGTGCCATCACACTGGCATGGCTGAAAGGATTCTCCTGGTAGGCTTCACGCAAATCACCATGCGCATCGATCTGCACCACACATATCTGCGGATAGCGTTTCGCATGGGCTCGAATTGCTCCCAGCGCCCCGGTGTGTTCCCCTGTCAACGTCACAAGAAACCGTCCGGTTCCGACATGCGGGGAGACAAAAGATTCGATGGCCTCGACGGCAGCGCGATCGACTTTTCCCCTGAGATCCAAAGCCGAAGCAGTGGCAATTCCTCCCCACTCACGAAAGGGTTCGCATCCGAGCATTTCGTCATAGAACTCAACCTGGCAGGAGGCCTCAAGAATGGCAGAGGGCCCTCGAACCGATCCGTGAATGTAGCTGGAGGTATGTTCGTAGGGAGCCGGAAGGACGTAGACACCGGCATGGTCTGGATGGCACCAGGGTTCGTCGATCCCCAGGAAGTTATGGTCCGGACCTTCCCAACCAGCCGAAAGCGTCATGGGGTTTCTTCCACTACACGCACAGCCTTCTCAGGCATGTGAAATCCGAATGAGTATAGGCCGCTAACGACGTGAACGCTTGGGAAGATTCTCCTCAGGAATAAAGACTGCCAACGCGATGACTGTGGTCCACTTACCCGGCTTGCCGATGGCCGACTGCGTGATATTTAAGGTTCTCACGATCTTTCCGGCCATCTTGAAGACTTGCTCACGCTCTTTCCAGGCAATGTTGGGATCGAACTCTACTCCTAAGGTCGTGGCCAACATCTGCGCGGCCAAATCTTCCGTGTACTCTCCAGTTTCCTCATCCGTCTCACCGTGGGCATGATGCTCAGACAGATAGCCATAAGTGCGGCGGTCGGTCGGAATCGCGAGGCCGATCGAGGCCGAGACCAGCCGGTTTCGTTCGTTGGTCTCGGAACGGGCCATGACACAAAACGTGATTTCACCCGGGTTCACCAGCTTCTCTCCGCGCTTCCGCGGAATGATTTTGCAATTCGGTGGAAGAATGGAAGAAACGGTGACGAGGTTACAATAGGCCACGCCGGCACTGCGCAACGCCTGCTCGAAGGAGGCCAACTTCTCCTTGTGGACTCCTACTCCTCTCGTCAGAAACATTTGCGTAGGTACCATCGTGTCTCCCTCGTGTCTCCCTCGTGTCTCCCTTCGACTAGTTGATCCGGTTTTTCTGGTGTGTTTGGTTGCGCCCTACGACGAGATAAACCAGACAAACGAAACAGGCCAGATCAGCTGCAGATATAGGGCCGCTGTTGTATCAAGATTAGACCCACTTCGCAATATCCTCTGAGGATTATCTTCAGTGCGAGCCGACCGGCTCCTTCAGGTTCAATACCAACAGTCTGGGCTCTGTCATGTCTTCAATTGCGGCCCGAATTCCCTCGCGTCCCATACCGGAATCTTTCACGCCGCCGTAGGGCATGTGATCAGCACGAAACGTGGGGATCTCGTTTGCCAGAACAGCGCCGACTTGCAAATGACGAAAGGCATGAAAGATTTTATTGATGTCCTGCGTAAACACACCGGCATGCAGCCCATAGTCCGATTGATTGAGCGATGCGATGGCTTCGCTGAGTTGACGATACGGCGTCACGGTGACCACGGGCCCAAACATCTCTCGGTACGAGACCTTCATCTCCGGCTTCACATTCGACAGCACCGTTGCCTCGACGACAGATCCCATCCGTTTCCCACCCAACAGCACTCGCGCTCCCTCTGCCACAGCTTCGCTGATCCAGCTCTCAATGCGTTGGGCGGCAGCGTGATTGATCAATGGACCAATGATCGTCGCCTCATCGGTCGGATCCCCGACCTTCAATCGAGCGACATGCATCAGCAGCTTCGTCGTGAAAAGATCCGCGATCGAATGGTGCACAAATACCCGCTGCACAGCAATACAGGTCTGCCCGGCATAGCCGAATCCTCCGGCTGCACAGCGCTGAGCCGCCAGATCAAGATCGGCATCCGGCTCGATCACCACACTCGAATTGCCGCCAAGTTCGAGGGTGACTTTTTTCTTCCCGCACTTGGCTTTCAACATCCACCCCACCGGCGCACTTCCCGTGAAGCTCAACAGCTTGAACCGTGGATCCATGACAAACCGTTCAGCTAGGGCGTTGTCGCAAGGCACCACATTGAACCCGCCCGGGGGGAGCTCCGCTTCCAACGCGACCTCTCCTAACAACAAGGCCGTCAGCGGTGTTTGGGGAGCCGGCTTGATCAGGATCGGATTGCCAGCGGCGAGTGCTGGCGCCACCTTGTGCGCGACAAGATTCAGCGGGAAGTTGAACGGGGTAACGCCAAGAATGGGGCCGATGGGAAAGCGACGGAGAATGCCGAGATGGGAATCGGTGCTGGGTGTCCAATCAAGCGGTACAATCTCCCCTGGAATCCGCCTCGCCTCTTCGGCTGCAACAGTAAAGGTTTGAACCGCTCGACCGACTTCGCGCTTCGCATCGGCGATCGGCTTGCCCGCCTCGGCAGTGATCGTCGAGGCGAACTCGTCTCGTCGTCGATAGATGAGTGCGGCGATCTGCTGGAGAATGTTGTATCGGGCATGCGCTGGGAGGCCGCCCATCGTCTCGGCCGTGCCGGACGTGGAGACCATGGCCTGCTCCACATCGGACTCAGTGGCCTGGACGACATCGGCAATCACCTGCCCATTGAATGGATTGACGACACGGGCCGTCGTGTCGCCTTGCTTCCATTGACCGTGAACGAGAAATTGGCGCGGTCCCTGCACAGAGATGCTCTCTGGGGTCGACAATAATTAATTCGCCGCTTCGACCGGCACAGAAGATTCAACGGCAGGTTGAGCCGCCGCCTGCTGTGCAGCCACAGCCTTTGCGATCAGCTCTTCTGTTCCCCAATCGCGAATCGCTTCAAGGGTAAACCCTTCGAAGGTCGAGACGCCGTGACACAAAGGACAATCTGGCATGGGAACTTTTTGATAGAAAACTTCCCTCAGGCAAGACATGCAGACCCAAAAATCGTCGTCACAATGGTACACGGGCCAGAAAGACTGTGTTGAAGTCATAAGAAATTCCTACCTTATTACAAACGTGGTTGATGTAATTATGGTGCCTGCGCAAACCGGCTATACGGTCTCACTCAACCCCAGTACCAACTTGCTGGTGCAGGACGCTCGCGAGGAGCCGGTCAATTTCCTCAGCGAACATCTCGAACGCAACCGCCCCCGGAATCGCAATGGCCGGTTTTTTCTCCGTCGGTTCGCCGGCAGTTTGCATAAGAATGAAGCCCGGGGTTCCGTGAAATCCCCAGCGATTGGCCTCCAGACGATCTTCAAAGATTGACTTCGTGTACCGTCCATCCTTCACGCACCGTTCAAACGCAGGCTGATCAAACCCGAGTGCGCTCGCATGACGGAGGTAGACCGCCTTGTCGAGTCGGCCCCCTTCAGCAAACAAGCGATCATGCATCGACCAATACTTGCCCTGAGCTCCGGCACATCGCGCCGCCGTTGCAGCATCAAGGCCGGGGCCCTGATCAGCGCGGGGATAGTCCCTATAGAGGAACCGCACCTTTCCAGTATCAACATAGCGGGCCTGAATGCGAGGCCAGGTGTGCTTGAAAAATTTCAGACAATAGCCACATGTAAAATCGGAATATTCGATAAGAGTGACCGGTGCATTCGCCTGCCCCCTCACCCGCCCGTCGACTTCGAACGGATCTGTAGCGCAGAGAGGGGACGACCACACGAGGCCGCACAAGAGTACAGCTGAACCAAGTCGTGTGACATTCCTCTTCATGGACGGTACGCAGCACTGGCTTTCTTTCGCTCCAGGAGCCCCACCATCAACAGAGGCCAAACCACCGTCGCATCACTCAGCACTTCGGCAAATCGCCCACCGTCCTTTGGAGCCACGAATTTTCCCCACGAGAGCCCTTCCTGATAGGTACAGCCGCTGAGCCCACCCCAGTAGTCCGGTTCCGGACAGATCCTGACTCCGTAGTGGAATCGGGGCGGTTTCACGTTGAGACCCAGGCGTAGGTTGAGGATCTCAATGTAAGGGCCAACTTGTTGAGCCCAATTCCGTGGCACGCCCCCACCAATCGTGAAGATGCCGAGCTTCTTTGCCGAGAGAATGTGATCGGCATAGCTGTTGAGGTCGAAGTACGGATTAAATGACGGGCATGATTGGTGGAGGGTTTTCAATACAGCAAGATCTCCCCCCTCACCGGCCTGGGAGCGGGCTCGATCAATCTCGCGTTCCTTGGCCCAAGTCCCCACATCAAGCCCCATCTCAGAATCGGTAAATGCCGGGATGTACACCGGCACATTCTTCAGGTAAGCGCTTTTCAAAATCCCGTCGCCATCAAATTCCTCCGCCAACGTCTTTCCCAATTCGCGCGTGAAGGCTTCTGAGGAGAGAGTCTGATCATGATTGACCCGTTTCAACGTTTGCGACACAACATGTTCGACATAATCCAAATTCGCTTCCATCTCAAGCGTGTCGTAGACACGGTTGTACCCCTTCCGGAAGAGCTCTTCGTCACTCATCGAAGGATGATGTCGATAATGCGTTTTGCCGACCGATTCACTGAGGCCATGGGCGATCAGCGCCCCCGTGGAGATGATGCAATGCACCATCCCCTGATCCACCATCGTACTGACGATCTTGCCCATCTTGGCAATCGTCATAGCGCCGGACAATGTCATGACGACTTTGCAGTCGGGATCAATGATCATCGACCACAGCACTTCGAACGCCTCACCAAGACGACGCCCACCAAAGGCCGTTTTGCTCATGGCGATCAACAGATCGTTGAAAGAAACAATCTTCCCGGGATCGAGCGGCTCAAGCGCTTCCAACCCATCTTTTTCGCCGTCATGGAAATCGCGAACTGCCATTGCACACCACCCTGAGAAGAGATCAATATGGAAGGCGCATTCCTTATACACAACCGACGATAGAGGCGTCAATGAAGAGAACGTGAAATACGTCGATGATGCCGACCGCCGAGAGGGCATTGCCGTTGATGGTCAACGATGAGAGCAAAGCGATTTGGATCGACACGAAGCCTGTGCGTTCTCTGGTGATCGAATTTGCGACCTCCTTACAGGATCATTAGTATCGAAGATGAAGTCGGCCACGGCGCGCTTTAACCGGTTCTGCTTGCGGTCCAATTCTTTGAGACGTTTGACCTGATCAACTGTCAGCCCACCACAGTCGTTCCGCCAGCGGTAATACGAATACGTTTGTTCGGTGACGCCCAGTGTTCGGCAAGCTGGGCGACAGCTTGTCCCTGGCTCAGGGCAACCTCAACTTCACGCAGCGTGGCGAGAATCTGGTCGACGGTGTGACGGAGACGTGGTAGACGACCCTCCGTTCGGCCCAAACCTCACAGAGAATCTGGACCAGTTTTAAGGGGGCTAGGTCACTAATCGGTACCGTAGCCCTGAGCGGAAAAGTTCCAGGCCCAAAGGCTATAACCTGACGACCTTGCCTGATCCGGTCTTCTATTGTGGACGTATCTCGGATGGTTGGGGCTGGCTTCTTTTGCAGCCGTTCAATATCGGAGAAGCTGGGACCTTTCGGCAAGTCGTCGTATACATTGAGGCAATAGGTATCCGTTCACAGATATTCCTCCGGAGACATACCGGGTTACCGTGTAGCATCTGTGCTTACGATTACGCCAAAGGGGCAGGCGGTGTAGGATATAACGGTTGCCGACTCGATTGTTCGGCTGTACGCAAACCAGCCAGATGGTGAAGAACCCGTACATCCGCTACAACATTACCGAAAATGTGCAGGGGCAGATCGTGCCTACCCTGGAAAAGCAGAGCACTCGATGAACCAGAGGTATCGAATGAGGAGAGGCCGAGTCGGTGCCCAGATCGGTGCGGTGATAGTGAGTCTCGGGATGTTGCTGGTTGTCGGGGGGTGTGCAGCCAAACGGGTCGCGTCGACCGCCGGTGACCAAACCACCATAGACGACGAAAGATAAGGGTGTTCCCGACGAGGCTGTGGAAAGCGTGGAGCAGGATCAGATAGCCTCCGTGGAAACTCCATCGCCCAAAGCCGGTTCACAGTTGAAAGATACGCCTGGGAGCGGCTCCGCCTCGATTAGCAATGGCTCTGCGCTCTTGCCTGATCTGACCGGCCTGGGAGACATCTATTTCGACTTTGATCAGTACAATATTCGAAAGGATGCGCAGCCCATATTGGAAGGGAATGCAAAGTGGATGGGCGATGAGGCGGGCAAGTCGTTTGTGATCGAGGGCCATTGTGACGCGCGGGGAACGTTGGCCTACAACCTTGTCCTGGGCGAGAAGCGTGCCAGGTCGGCGAAGCGCTATCTAGAGGATCTGGGGATTCCAGCCTCTCGCATTCAGACAACCAGCTACGGAGAGGCAAGGCCATTCTGTAAAAAGCACAACGAGGGGTGTTGGCAAAAAAACCGGCGCGCCCACTTTGTCGTCCAGTAATATCGCCTGGAATACGTCTATTTGTGTAACACCACACCAGGCTCCTTATTCTTGTGCAAGACAGAGCCTGAGGGTAGTTTACAACTTTGTTCCCGTAAATTCGCAGATTTGATTTTTGGCGTAGGCGCTAGTACCAAGTTTCGTGGATGTTATCGTGAAATGGCACCCTTAGAAGTCAACTACTTATAAGTCGCCCAGATTAGAATTTAATTACCTGCCACGCGCGTTCGTCATCATACTCATGCGGTCGGCTCATTGAGACGGATCGTGTAGAGATAGTGATACAAGCCTTTCCGTTCCATCAGCTGAGTGTGAGCGCCTTCTTCCACCAACTTGCCTTTGTCCAGGACCAGAATGCGATCGGCGCCTTGAATGGTCGAAAGCCTGTGGGCAACGACGAAGGTCGTTCGTCCTTCCATCAGACGTTCCAACGCTTCCTGAACCAGCCGTTCCGATTCGGTATCGAGGGATGAAGTGGCTTCATCCAGCAACAAGATGCGTGGGTTTTTGAGAAGCGCCCGCGCAATCGCGATGCGTTGACGTTGTCCACCTGAGAGGTTGATCCCTTTTTCCCCCACCACGGTTTGATAGTCGTCGGGCAGATCTGTGATAAAGTCATGGGCATAAGCTGCTTTGCTGGCTTCCTGCACAACAGCTTCACTCGCTTCCAGATTTCCATAGCGAATATTGTCGAGGATTGTCCCTCCAAACAGGATCGTTTCTTGTGGGACGAGCGCGATCTGCCGGTACCAACTCTCGACGGTCACATGACGCAGGTCGTGACCGTCGATCGTGAGGCGGCCCTCTGTCGGATCGTAAAACCGGTGGAGTAGATTGAACACAGTAGTTTTGCCGGCGCCGGTTGGTCCGACAAAGGCGATCAGCTCGCCAGGTTTGGCCTCAAACGACAGATTCGATAGCACAGGGCGGCGAGGATCGTAGGCAAAGCATATGTCTTCCACGCGAACGTGGCCGGAAATCATGGAGAGGGTTTGCGCGTCGGGCTCATCGCGGATTTCTGGTTGCTCATCGAGAATTTCGAAGACCCGCTGCATCGCGCCCTGCGCTTCTTTGATCTGCCCAAACACGCGGGCTGCCGAGCTGAAGGGGCCGATCAAGATGCCGGCGAACAAGACGAAGGCGAAGAGATCGCCTGGCGTGACGGCGCCCTCAATGACTTGTCGGCCTCCGTACCAGAGGACAGCGGCCGCGGCTGAAAATGTGAGCAGGCTGATCACTGGTATGAAGACGGCCATGATTCTGGCTCGGTGCAGCGTGAGTTGAAGGGTCTGATCCACCTGGACGGCGAAGCGCGCCTCTTCCTGTTTTGTCTGGACGAACGATTTGACGATGCGAATGCCTGAAATCACTTCTTCTACCAACGTGCTGAGTGCGGCTGTTTGGTCTTGAATCGATGTAGAGATGGATTTGAGTTTTCGTCCGAAGAGTTTGGCGACCAGGACCAGCAAGGGTAGGAGGATCAAGATTAAGAGGCAGAGACGCCAATTCATTGTGAGGAGAAACGCAATGCAGCCGACGAAGGTGACGAACTGCTTGGCGCTGTCGATGGGGGTTTCTGTGACGACGGTTTGAATGACCGTGACGTCGTTCATTAGTCGAGAGAGCAATTCCCCGGTGCGACGTCGTGCGAAAAAGCTGGCTGCTAACGTTTGTAAATGGCCGAACAGGTGCCTGCGAAAATCGGCAACGAGTCGCTGAGACACCCAGGCGGTCAGATAACTATGGCCCATCGAGCAGAGCCCTTGTAGGAGTACCAGCCCAAGGAACAGACCTATTAACTCTGTCATCCTGGAGCCATCGTGTTGGACGGTGATGACATCCCAGAGGATGCCGGCCATGCGGAGCAAGGCCAGATTGATGGCCGCCACGCCCATGACCAGCATGCCTGCCATAATCATGCGTGACATGTAGGGTTGGACGAATGGCAGGAAGCGTTTGAAGATCAGCATCACGGGAAAAAGAGGTCTAGCCTAGGCGTTGGACGTCTGCGCTCGGTTAAGGATCACATCAGAAAAAGTCGGAGTGACGAGAAGATGGTGGGGCGCTCGACAATGGCTAGAGCTGGGCGATTGACTCAATGAGGTTCTTATTGATCGCCACGAAATCCGACCGGTCCTTGTCGTTAATCACGATATCGGTCAGGCTAATGAAGAGGCGTGTTTACTCGTTAATCGCGTCGGAGACGCGATTACTCATCGGAGGAATCAGGAAGTCCCCCACATAGATACAATTCACCGTACGAATGCAGATGCGAACCTTCTTGCCCTCGGTCACGATCTCCTTCTCCCAAGACGCGGGCTGAGCTTAGCTTTTACGGCGAAGGAATTTTTGACGCTGGCGCAACTTCTTGTACTTGTGCTTGCGCATTTTCTTCCGGCGTTTTTTCAACACGCTCGACATGCATAGTCTCTCCTAGGGGGCGAAGTCTAGAAGCTTTTGGCTGAAAATGCAAGCTCACAGCGGAAATTCCTCATGGCATACCTCTCAGCTCAGATACGAGTCAGATACGCGCGCGGGCGTCCCTTGACCCTGTGTTCGTTGCCTTCCTATACTGCAGAATCATGTTTCATCAATGGACGCACGCCACTTATTCGTCATTGTCGTTCATCAGTTGGCTCGTGCTGCTCGCTTTTGCGGTGGGCGCCTGTGCGTCCAAGGAAGTCCAGTACCCGGAAGACCATGAACGCATTCGCCGCATCGATCGGGCGGTGGAATCATTGCGGGACGCGTACCAACAAAAAAATCGTTCCGGTTTTCGGTCCGTGATGTTGTCGCTAGATCAGCTTGAACAGCTTCAACGTCAAGCTGAGGCTGATTTCGACACCTTTCATACCATCTCACTAGAATTCGAAATCGAACGGATTATGATCGAGAGCGACAACATCGATGTTTACGTCCATTGGCAAGGCGTGTGGAAAAAAGATGCCGATGATGCGGGTGTGCGGCAGCGTGGGCACGCACGATTGCAGTGGGTCGGGACGCATTCGATTCTTCTGCGCAGTGTCCAAGGAGATCTGCCGTTTGGAATGAAAACGAAACAAGCGTTGTCCGAAGTTCCTTCACCTCAGGCCATACCACGATAACGACGTCGATGCCGCGGAGCACACCACCCCAAGCAGACTTTCTCGTCATTGGCAGCGGGGTCGCCGGGCTCCGTGCGGCACTCGATCTCAGCCGTGAGGGCCGAGTGATCATGCTCACCAAAGGCCATCCGTTACAGAGCAATTCAATTTTTGCGCAGGGCGGGGTTGCGGTGGTGCTTAGTGAAGAAGACGATGTCGCGATCCATCTAACAGATACGGTGAAGGCAGGACATGGGTTGTGTCGCCGCGAGGCGGTACGGGTTTTGGTGGAAGAAGGACCAGATCGGATTCAGGAACTGATCCGTTTGGGGGCGAAGTTCGACAAGATAGGGGGCAAGTTTGCTTTTGCTCGGGAAGCTGCTCATAGCCGTAGCCGGATTCTCCGTGCACGAGGCGATGCGACGGGAAACGAAATGGTGCGTGTGTTAATGGCACAGGCCGACCGACAGAAGCGGATCCTTCGGCTGGACTACCATTTCACCGTAGACCTTGTTGTAGAAGATGGACGATGTTGCGGGGCAGTGGTCCTGGACGAAAATTCCGGCGAGCAGTTTATCCTTCCCGCAAAGGCTGTCGTGCTTTCAACCGGCGGTGCCGGCCAGATCTATGCACGAACCACGAATCCGCCTAATGCAACCGGCGATGGCATGGCGATGGCGTTCCGGGCAGGGGCGATGCTCCAAGACATGGAGTTTGTGCAGTTTCATCCGACCGCACTGTACTTGCCATCGAGCCCGCCCTTTCTCTTATCTGAAGCGATGCGGGGAGAGGGAGGGCAGCTTCGCAACAATAAAGGTGAAGTGTTTATGCATCGGTATCATCCGCTGGGTGCTTTGGCACCCAGGGATATCGTGGCGCGAGCGATTTGGGCAGAAATGTCGACGAACAGAGCCCGGCATGTATATCTGGATGTGACCCACCTCGGAGCGGATTTCGTGAAGCGTCGATTTCCGACGATTTACGCAACGTGCCTTCGTCACGACATCGATATCACAGAAGAGTGGATTCCAGTTTCTCCGAGTGCCCATTACATGATGGGAGGAGTGTGGACCGACATCACCGGTGCGACTACGCTGCCGGGTCTCTTTGCAGCCGGTGAGGTTGCTTGCAGTGGAGTGCACGGCGCCAACCGGTTGGCAAGCAATTCACTGTTGGAGGGATTGGTGTTTGGCATGCGGGCTGGCGTCGCTGCCATTTCCTGGGCTTCCCCCCGTCCTGTGCCGGATCTAGCCCAGCAGGTTGTGGAGCTATGGCACTGTAAGTTTCATCAATTGGACGACGCAGAGAAATTGCGAAGCTCGCTTCGCCGAGCCATGTGGGGACAAGTAGGTGTCATTCGCTCTCGTGAGTCACTGATTCGTGCCACGGCGCAATTGTCTCGGTGGGAGCGCATGGTGTCGAAGCCGTTTGCAACGAGGGCCGGTCTTGAAGCCAAGAACATGGTCCATGTCGCATACTGTGTGGTAGAAGCTGCGCTATGGCGAGAAAACAGTGTGGGTGCCCACTTCCGGTCAGACTTCCCCGAATCCAAGCGCCCAGGCTGGAAGCAGCATAGCCAACTCTATCTAACAGAACGTTCTACTGGGCAGACGGGACAGAGAAAACAGGCGCTGGTAGTTGCTTTGCAGACTCCGAAGACGCGATCACGTAGTGAGTAGAGGTGAGATTCCGCGTGAGGAAGGTCCGATAGTACCGCAGAACCCTGCGGACGTACTGGCGGGTTTCGCGGATCGGCGGAATGGCACCATAACGATCCACTACATGCTCCCCTGCGTTATAGGCTGCGAGCGCCAGCGGAAGATTCCCGCGAAATCGATCGAGCAGTTGTCGGAGGTATTTCGTTCCCCCGCCGATATTGTCTTCAGGATCGTACAGATCCCGCACCTCCAGTCGAACTGCGGTTTGTGGCATCAGTTGCATTAAACCTATGGCACCTACACGTGACACCGCCAAGGGATCGAAATTCGATTCGGCCTTGATGACTGCTCGGATGAGCGCCGGGTGTAGTTGACGCAGGCGTGAAAACCGGCGGATCATCGGCTCTAACTCTCGTTCCGAGATCATGGGATACAGTCGATTTGGGTGAATGTCGATTCGACGATAGCGAACATCAGAGGGTACGTTCGTGAGAGAAATGGTCCCTTTGGCATCAATATATTGGTAGATTTCTGCTTGGGCGGTCGAGGCAGAGATCAGGAGATAGCCCTTAATGTTAGGGCAGTCACGCCAAGGAATTTGGAGGTGTCGAATGGTTTTTTTGGTTTCAGCATGGTCAAACGATAGCATTCTGCAACTACCTGTCAAGCGAAGGCAAATCTTGTGCCTCTGATGTGGGTTAGAAACCGGTGTGAAAACAAGAAGATGAAAACTCAATAGGAGGAGGCCGGTTCCAAAAAACGTTCCCGTGCCCCGATAAATAGTTCCCGGAGCTTCCGAGTCACTGGACCGGGTTTGTCCTTTCCGATAGGCCTGTGGTCGACGAAGGCCACCGGCATGATTTCCATGCTGGTGTTGGTCAAAAAGCACTCGTTGGCATGAAACAACCGATCTGGTGTGAACCGTCCTTCTTCGATCGGGATGCACAGTTCCCTCGCCAACTGAAGCACGATAGCTCGCGTGATGCCATCTAGAAGGCCGCACTCGACGGACGGGGTTCGTAAGCATCCGTCTGTCACGAAGAACAGATTGCTCACGGTACATTCGGTCAGATGGTGCTCCCAGTTGAGGAAGATGCTGTCGAATACCCCTGCTGCGATCGCTTCGCGTTTGGCGAGGATGTTGTTGAGGAAGTTGGTGGCTTTGATCTTTGGAGACAATGCACTAGGCAAGTTCCTTCTGGTTGAGGCAATGATCACCCCGACCCCCTTCTCATAGAGGCAGGCGGACGGAGCGTTGAGAGGTTTGGCCATGATCACAACGGTTGGGGATGGGCAGAGTGTGGGGTCTAGCCCGATGTCACCGACTCCACGTGAAATCGTAATCTTTAGATAGGCGTCTTGCTGAGCATTGCCGACATTATTGTGCATCATCGATTCGTGTAGGAGATCCGGCCAGTTCTTCATGGGAATCGGAATCGTCAAACCGATGGCATCTGCAGATCGGAATAATCGCGCCACATGTTGGTCACGCATGAAAATACGGTTCCCGTAAGAGCGAATCGTTTCGTAGATTCCGTCTCCATAGAGGAACCCGTGGTCGAAGACAGAGATCAGGGCCTCTTCTTCCTTCACGAATTTGTTGTTCAGATAGATCAACATGGTGGCGGGTTCGCATTATGAAAATGTGTTCAAGAAGACCTGGGCTTTGTGAATGGTTTCCTCATACTCTCGCGCCGGCTCAGAGTCGGCCACGATCCCGGCGCCGACCTGAAGGTAGCCCGTGCCGTTTCTCATGACAAGGGTTCGGATCAAGATATTAAAGTCGAGGTCACCGCTCCAACTGATGTATCCCATAGAGCCGGTGTAGGGACCACGGCGCACCGGCTCCAACTCCTCAATGATTTCCATGCAGCGAATCTTGGGCACGCCAGTAATCGTTCCTCCTGGGAAGATGGTTCTGAGCAAATCAAAACCTGTGACGTTGTTTTTTAGGGTGCCGGCGACATGAGAGACGAGGTGGTTCACATGGGAATACTGTTCCAGCGTCATAAGCTCGTCCACCTGGACGCTCCCGAAGTCGCATACGCGGCCAAGATCATTCCGTTCAAGATCTACCAGCATGACATGTTCTGCACATTCTTTTTTGTTTGAGCGCAACTCCTCAGTAAGCTGCTGGTCGTCAGCGGTATTTCGACCGCGTGGTCGGGTTCCTGCAATCGGGCGTGTGTCCGCCCGCCGTCCATCGAGGCGGACAAGTCGCTCAGGCGATGAACTAACGAAGCTGGTTTGGTCAAACCGCAGCAACCCGGAGAACGGTGAAGGATTCAAGGTGCGCACGCGACCATAGGCGAGAAGAACGGCCTGATGCTCGCATCGAGGTGTGAACGCATCACACGTTACGGTAAAACGGTGCGACAGATTGGCTTGGTAGATATCGCCTGCCGCGATGTAGTCCTGACAGCGTCGGACGCGATCCATATATGATGACCGTTGTTGTTCCGGCGAAAAATGAAGGGGGCTGAGCGCATCGCTCCTTGTTCCGGATGCGGCAGCGCTTGACAGCCTCGCTTCCAATAAAGCGAGGCGGTCGCACCCCTCTCGATATAACTTTTCCCGTGGCTCACCTAAGAATCGTTCGAGTGGTGGACAGAACATGAGCACCAGGCAGCTGAGTTCGTGGTCAATCGCCGCCACAAGGTCGAAAAAGGCAAACTCAAGGTCGGGAGTGGCGAGGTCATCGAGAGCAATCGACGGCAACATCTCGAATTGGCGGACGAGATCATAGCTGAAGTAACCGACCGCTCCTCCGAAAAATGGTGGAACATCGGGGGGACGAGCAATGCATGAATTCCCGACAAGTTGGGCAAGGCGATGGAACGGAGTCGGACCAGATTCTTCGTAACCGTGCATAGTCCGTCGCACACACCTGTCAGCTTTTCCGCTCAGTACCTGGTAGGGGTCACTGGCGAAGAATGAATAACGCCCTATGGTCGCACGACCGTTGCCGCTCTCGAAGAGAAAGGATGGGCAATGAGTCGAAGCGATTTTCGCATAGAGTTCGAATGGGCTTGCCGATGGGAGAGGAAGCGTCACTATGAGGGGTATAGGAGGGCCTTGAAGAAATGGGATCGCTGAGGGCATCGTCCGTGGCATGTTAGAAACGTATCCTCTTAGAAGAAGGTGAGTCACTATACCACCACAGCGACTTCCTCCGGAACATACCTCTTAACGGCTTGACATTCGGAATGGAATTCTGCTTGAATTGCACGCCCAATATCGGCAGAGCCGTTGCCAGTGTGCTGCATGCGCACTCGCCTCCCGTGGGTATGGCATGCCCCCTTCACAAGGTCCGTTCTATGCGGGGCTCGGCCAGGCCGTTCGAATCGGAACGGAACTGATGGCTGCGCTTATTGTCGGGGGAGGGCTTGGATGGTTTGTCGATACCTATATCTTGGGGTCGACTCCTTGGGGGTTGGTCAGTGGGCTAGGGTTAGGTGCCGCAGCTGGTATCAGAAGCGTCTATCGGGCCGCACAGCGGTGGCAAGATTCGTCAGGTAATTCGAGCAAATAAGGGTAGCACATGGAAGAAAGTCCGCTCCATTCGTTCGAACTCCACACCATCGTCCCGATCACTCTGGGCGGGCTGGATGTTTCTATCAACAAGGCCGTGCTCATCATGTGGGTGGTCGTGGGTCTTGTTGCGGTGCTGATGGTACTGGCCGGGTCCGCACGGGAACTGGTCCCCGGTAAGTTACAAAGCCTGGCTGAAATATTGGTCGATTTTATCCGCGGGATCATTTTGGATACGATGGGTCAGGGAGGGATGAAATTTTTCCCTCTCATCGCCACGTTGTTCCTCTTCATCCTGTTTTGCAATCTGATGGGATTGATCCCTGGGTCCTACACTGTCACTAGTCAAATTGTCGTCACGGCAGTTTTTGCCACAGTGGTCTATGGTCTGAGTCTCATCATGGGATTTGTTCTGCACGGAGCGAAGTTCCTCGGGATCTTAGTGCCGCCGGGAACACCGGGCTGGCTGCTGCCGCTGATGGTTCCGATCGAGTTGATCAGTCAATTGGCCCGCCCTATCTCGCTGGCCGTGCGATTGTTTGCCAATATGACAGCTGGCCATGTGATTCTTGGCGTGCTCTTTGGGCTTACGATCAGTGGCGGAGTCTTGATCGGGTGGCTGCCTTTTGCTTTCACGATCGCGATGAACGGATTGGAGGTCGGTATTGCGTTTATTCAAGCCTATATTTTCACCATCCTGACGTGCGTCTATTTGGGCGACGGATTTCATCTGCACGGTCACGACGAGCACGCGCACTGACGCGTGTCGGCACAGACAAGGGAGGAGCGAGACACAATGGATTCAGCAGCAGCAGCATTGTTGGGAATGGGGTTGGCGGCAGCGGGATTTGCCGGAGCCGGTGTAGGTATCGGCTACATTTTCGGCAAGATGATCGAAGCGGTAGCGCGTCAGCCGGAAGCTGAAGGCCGAGTCGCCAAGTACATGTGGATCGGGTTTGCGCTGGTTGAAGCCATCGCGTTATACGGCTTGGTCATAGCGTTCATCATTATGGGTCTCCGCAAGTAGCCGTGGACTTCCAGATCGAACGATCTCTGTAGCCAAAGGAACGTCTCATGCCGCAATTTGAATCTCAGTTTTTCTCCTCCCTGATTTTCTGGGAGGTCGCGTCCTTTGCGATACTGTTTTTTGTGCTCTACAAGTTTGCCTTCCCGGGCATCCTGAGTATTCTCGAAGAGCGAGAAAAGAAGATTAAGGACAGTTTAGATCAAGCCGAACGTCACCGGTCCGAAGCCGAGCGCCGACTGAAAGAGTACGAAGCGAAGCTCAGTGGGGCAGCGAAGGAAGCGGAAGCCATCCTTGCGGCGGCGAAGGAGCGCGCACAACGGCTGCTCGACGAGAATGGGCAACGGTTGATCGTGGAGGCAGAACGGATCAAAGGTGATGCGACCCGCGAGATCGAACACGCGCGGCGGAAGGCGGTGCAGGATATTCGGAACCAGACGACCGAACTGGCTCTTATGGTGGCGGAGAAGGTGGTCCAGCGTAACCTGACCGAGGCCGACCAGCGGAAGTTTGCTGACGAAGCTCTTGAGGCCCTTTCGAAGTCTTACCAGCAGTAATGTGTCCCGGACAGCTGGGGTCAGCCCAGACTGACTCCACCTGGCCGATACCCTTCCAAATCTACGGTGACGAATCTGAATCCCAGCTCTTTAAGACTGGTACTGACTCGTGTGCGCCGCTCTGCTTCCATGAGTAGCTTCAGGTCGCCTTGGCCGACTTCGATTCTTGCGATCTCATCATGGGCACGGACTCGATAGTGCTGGAGCCCCTCCCGATGGAGAACGGCTTCGGCTTCTTCGACCCGGCTCAGTTTTTCCCTAGTGATAGTGATCCCGCGCGGGATTCTTGACGAGAGACAGGCTGCTGCCGGCTTATCCCAATTCGAGAGTCCAAGATCCTTGGCAAGGAAACGGATGTCGGCTTTCGACAGTTCTGCTTCGACCAGTGGGCTGCGTACTCCCCATTCCCTTGCGGCTCTTATGCCGGGCCGGTCATCGCCAAGATCATCAAGATTGGTACCATCAACCAAGTACGCGGTGGCGTGCGCTTGTCGTATCGTCCCAAGGAGTTGGTATAGATCGGTTTTACAGTGGAAGCAGCGGGCCGCGTCATTCTTGGTGAATTCGGGAATCTTCAACTGATCCGTCTGCACGATTTCGTGGCGTACTCCAATTTCTAGGGCGACGCGCTTGGCTGTCTCCAATTCAATCGACGGAAAAGTAGGTGAGACCGCTGTAACCCCCACGGCCTTGTCTTGTAGTTGCTCGTAGGCCACCTCGAGGACGAAGGTGCTGTCGATCCCGCCGGAATAGGCCACCAACACGGACTGCATCTCGGAAAGCAGGCCACGAAGGCGGTTGAGCTTGTGTTGGAGAAGGGCAACCTGCATAGAATTCGTTGCTCCGCTGTCAGCTTCTAGTTGCGAACTTTGGCCTTCGCGATGTTGCCGACGACAACGAGGGCGTAATGTTGAGGATCGAGGTACTGTTTTGCAACGCGCTGCGCGTCCTCTTTTGTCACACGTTCAATCCACTTGGGGTATTGGCTGAAGTACTCAAATCCCAAACCGAAAAATTCTACTTGGGCCAACACCTGCGCCAGTTTGGCTGTGGAGTCCAACCGTAACGGGAAGCTGCCCATCAGAAACGATTTGGCTTCGGCGAGTTCTTGATCGCTGACCGGGGCCTTTCGAATAGCCTTGATTTCGGCCAGCACGCCGCTGATCGCCTGATTGGTTGTTTCTGTTCTGGTCTGAAGATTTACCCAGAAGGAGCCTGGCATCGACCGAGCCTCGTAATGACTCATGATGCCGTAGGCGAGCCCCTGCTTCTCACGGATGGAGTCCATCAGACGTGAGGAAAATCCCCCGGCGCCGAGAATATAATTCATGACGGTTACGGCGTAAAAGTCGGGATTGGACCGACTGATTCCGCCATGACCCAACACGATGGTGGATTGGGTCAGATCCTTTTCGATGAGCTGCACGACCTTCTTGTCGATGGCGCTTGGCTTCTTGACCATCCTGGTTTGCACCGTGCCCTTCTTCCAGAGCCCGAAATGCGTTTGGACAAGCGCCGTGGCTTGCTCCACCGTGATAGCGCCGACGACGGTGAGAATGACTTGATTGGGGAGATACTCTTTGGCGTAGAAGCCTTGCGCATCGGCCAAGGTGACATTGCTCAGTGTCTCCTCGGTTCCGTTCGCCGGCCATCGATAGGGGTGATTGTGAAAGACTAGTTGGTTGAACGCCTTCATGGCCACGTGGCCGGGATCGTCGTTGTCGCTGACGATTTCACCAAGAATCTGCGAGCGCACCCGTTTGAATTCCTGCTTGGGGAACGCTGGGTGCAGAAGAATGTCTGCCAGTAGCGTGAAGCCGAGGTCGACGTCTTTCTTGAGGATGCGCGCTGAGGCGGTTGTGAAATCTTTGCCGGCTTTCACTTCTAACGAGCCGCCGACAAAGTCGATTTGCTCAGCCAGTTGTTTCGAGGATCTGGTCGTAGTACTTTCATCCAGGAGATTGGCCACCAAATTCGCCAGGCCTGCCTTCTCCGGTGGGTCTTGAGACGAACCGGCTTTGATGAGGGCATGAATTTCGACAATGGGAAGAAAATGTTGTTCTAACACCAGGACCGTCATCCCATTGGCCGTCGTGATTTTGGTTGGGGAGATTTCTGCTGGGTATCCCGATGCGGTGAAGCTGACTAGCGCAGCGAGAAGCCCCAACATGCCTATCACCGATCGCCTTTGGAAGGGCCGGAAGCTAGGACACGGGTGCCTCTTGGCTGTGAGTATGTGGCGCATCATTTGATCTATGGCTTCCCGTGGTGAGTCGCCGTGGGGGCTGGTTCTGGTTGTTTGGAAGGCAGCGGAATAAGAATCCCCACGGTCCGGTTGTCTTGCGTCAGGTATTGCTTGGCGACGCGTTGAATGTCTTTGGCGGTGACAGCGCGGATGCGGTCTAGAAATTGATCCACCAGCCGCCAGCCCGCGCCAATGGATTCCGACCGCCCAAGCAGCATGGCGTGGCGAAAATTCGAATCCTGCGCGAATACGCGGGACGCCTCCACTTGATGCTTGGCCCGCTTTAGTTCCAGTTCGGACGGTGGTTCATTCTGCAGCCGGGCGATCTCGCGCTGCAGCGCTTCTTCGACTGCTTCGACCTTCGCGCCTGGGCTGACCAGCGAGTAGAAATAAAACAGACTGGGATCGGTCTGCATTAAGCTATACTCAGCCCCGACTGCCAGCGAGTTTTTCTGATCGTAGACTAAGTTTTGATAGAGCCTTGAGCTTTTCCCATGCGAGAGAATCGACTCGAGGATGTCAAGGGCGTAGGAGTCTTCGCTGGAATAATTGGGCACGCGAAAACCCATCATCATAAAGGGAACCTGCGCTTCACGCTTGAGGAGAAAGCGCCGTTCGCCACGCTGTTCTGGTTCGACCGAAAGGACCTGTTTGGGTGAAGGGCCTTTGGGAATCGGCTCAAACAGATGCTTGATTGTCGGGAGTAAGGCGTCGGCTTTGATATCGCCCACCACAATCAGCGTGGCATTGTTGGGAGAGTAAAAAGTGTCGTAGTGACGCTGCAAATCATCCAGGGATATCGCATCGAGATCGGCAAACCAGCCAATCACCGGCCAATGATAGGGGTGGCTGAGGAAGGCTTGGGCAAACAAGACTTCGACCAGCGCTCCCTGCGGATCGTCTTCAGTTCTAAGCCGCCGCTCTTCTTTCACCACCTCACGCTCGGTCTGGAATTCGCTGTTGTCGAGGATCAGACCCTGCATCCGGTCGGCTTCGAGTTCCAAGGCCAGCTCCACACGATCGGCTGCGAGGTTTTCAAAATAGGCGGTGAAGTCGTGGCTGGTAAAGGCGTTGTCAATCCCGCCGTTCCTGCGGACGATGCGGGAGAATGAACCCTTGGGATATTTCGCCGTGCCTTTGAACATCATGTGTTCGAGCATGTGCGAGAGCCCGGCTCGGCCCATCACTTCGTTTCGAGACCCGACTTTGTACCACACCTGTACCGTTGCCACCGGGGCCTTCGGGACTTCGACGAGCAGCACTTTCATTCCATTTGACAAGATATATTCATGGGGGTCTGCTGCAAGCGACGGAGAGTTTTCGATGAGAAGGAGAACCGCTACCAGGAGGCCTGTTGACGAGTAACGATGGATAGTCTGCCAGATCATGATTGGATGACGCGTACGAGGCATGCTAACAACGCGATTCGATAGGTGTCAAGGTAACTGCTTCGCGGTCGGCGGGGAGATTCCCTAGTTGCCCGCAGGCGCCGAGCACGTCTCGTCCCCGGCTCTTGCGAATAAAGACAGCGAGGCCGGCTTGACGAAGTGTAGATTGAAAGCGGAAGACATCGCAGTCTACTGGGCGATGAAAGCGACTTCCTGGAAATTCATTGAAGGGGATTAGATTCACTTTGCCTCTAAGCCCTTTAAGCAACGTCACTAATCGTTGGGCGTCGATGGGGCGATCGTTCACGCCTGCCAAGAGGACATATTCAAAGGTCAGGCGGCGATTCGGTACGAGAGGATAGCGCCGGCAGGCAGCCAGTAACGATTTAAGCGACGCGATCTCGCTGGCAGCGGGCATCAGGGCTCGGCGTTGCTCTTCCGTGGTAGCGTTGAGGGAAATAGCCAGATTCACGCCAAGCGCTGCGACCTCCTTAAGACGAGAGGCGAGGCCTGCTGTGGAAACTGTTATACGTCTGGGAGACCATCCGAGTCCCCACGATTTATTAGTCAGGCACGTGATTGCTGTAGCAAGGGCATCCAGATTGGCTAAGGGTTCTCCCATGCCCATGAAGACCAGATTTGTTATGCGCTCATCAGCGGTCACCTGGTCTCGGGCGGTCAATACTTGGTCGACAATTTCGTGGGATTTCAGATTGCGCTTCAGTCCCATCCTACCGGTCAGGCAGAATCCACAATCCAAGATGCAACCGACCTGGGTCGAGACGCACAACGTCAGCCGTTCGTCATCTGGAATCAGCACAGTTTCAATCATCATGCCGTCATCGAGTGTCAGCAGGAGTTTGCGTGTTCCGTCCTGAGATGGCAGGACAGTGCAATGGGTCGACCTGGGAATGGTCCCGAACTCGGTCAACGTGAGCCGATCGCGTGTGGAGAGATCGGTCATTTGGGCGATGGCGCGCGCGCGCCGCTGGTAGAGCCAGCAGAGGATTTGCCCTGCTCGATAGGCCGGCCACCCCTGGGCACGGACAAGCTTCACCATCTGTGGTTGGGTGAGGCTTAATAGGTTGATCAGAGGGTTCGGTTGTGGCATTGCGAAAGTTCTCGGTTCTATTCCGTGGCGAGGAGCCTATCATAAGTGAGAACTAAACCAATACAGTCAGACCCCGAGGTGGTCATGAAACTTCTTCCATTACGGTCTGTGCCGTATATAATAATCGTTGATGGAGAACTATGATTGTCCGTGCTGAACATTGTTCGTTCACGGGCCGCGATATCTTGCTGGGTGCCATGGTAGCCCTGATCGTTGTCGAGGGTCCCTCATTGCCCCCCGCACATTCGGCGCAAGTTGCGACTGCTGAGCAGCAAAGTGTGGACGACTGTGTGTCAGCGGAAGACTGTTTTACCGCAGCAGTTTGGCCTAAAGAGCGGCTGGGCAATGTCTTGACCAGGAATCAGGTTGTCGCGCTCAAGCTAGAACGACTTCGTCGAGTGATGGAGCAGTTTCCAACTTCGCTATGGGCCAAGCGAGCGGGACTGCTGTCTGGCGTGATCCTGAGCAAGCGGAACCCGGCTGTCGCCATACTGTATCTTCGTACCGCTCAACGGGACTTCCCTGTTCTCGTTGACTATATTCGATTCTGGACGGGTGAGGCCTTGCTTAACCTGGGCGATGCCAATGAAGCGGCAGCCATGTTCGAGACGGTGCCACAAGCAGTCCCTGATTCGAACCTCTTCAATCAAGTGGCCCTTCGTGCAGGGGAAGCGTGGTACCAAGCCTCCAGCTGTCCTGAAGCCGTCGCCTGGCTCGTCAAAGCGGTGAGTCTGAACGACAAAGAGCCACAGGTCTCTCAAGCTTGGTTGCGGTTGGCCGCCTGCTATCTTCGAGACAATCACATGGCAGAAGGCAAGGAGGCCCTGAAGCAGTTATGGGTAAAATTTCCGTACACGAAGGAAGCGAAAGAGGCAGAATCCCTGCTTGCGACCAACATCGAAGGCGAACCCTGGGTGCCGCAGCCGGACGAACATTACACCCGGGCCCAAGCGTTTCTTGGACAGGCCCTCCATGTGGAAGCGATCGAGGAGTTAAAAAAATTTCTCGCGAGAGATCCCACCTCTTCCTACCGCATGGAAGCCAAGCTCAAACTGGGTATCGCCCAAGTTCGGCTGAAGCTCTACGATCAGGCGCGAGAGACTTTTCAGGCACTTGCTGGAGAGCAGGTGGCTCAATCTGATGAAGCCACCGAGTGGTTGGCGCTGGTTTATCTCCGGCAGGGACTTGGGGCGAAACTCTTGGATCTGAGTCGGACTCTGCATAAGCGATCGCTGTCTTCTGAGCAGAAGGGCCAGATCAATTTGTTCGCCGGAATCTGGTTGGAGGATGAGGAGCAGTTTGATGACGCGATTGCGAAGTATCGGCAGGTAGCCAAGTCAGGAAAGCCAGCATCCCAGCGGGCTGAAGCGCGATGGCGAGAGGGCTGGGTGTTCTATCGAACGACTCGGTATCATGACGCGATCGCCGTGTGGCAGCATATCGTCGAGCAGCGGGACAGCGACTTCGAGCCGCAGGCGCTCTACTGGGTTGCCCGTTCTTATGGCCATACCGGCAGTCCGAAATCCCGCGAGTTATTCCTCCTTCTCTGTCAACGGTACCCTTACACTTACTACTGCCACCGGGCGCGGGAACAGACTGATCTTGTCGATTTAGCCTTAAGTGAGCAGGAGGGCTCTCCAGTGGTGGTTTCTTCGGCTCAATCTGTTCCCGACGCGACCGCGGCATTTCCATCCACTGATCGGACGGAGATTGAGCAGCAGCTGGCTTATCGGCGAGCCGTTGAACTCAGGACTCTGGGTCTTGAGCAGGACGCCGCAAGAGAACTCAATGCCCTGACAAACCACTACAGTCGAGATCCCGATGTGCTGATGGCATTGTCCATAATGTTGAATGAAGCCGGCGCCTATCATCATGCGGTACGCCTCGCGCGGGCCCGATTTCGCGACAGACTGGAGCGGACCGGCGGGAATGTGGCGGTCGGTCTCTGGAGCGCGGCGTATCCCACAGGGCTGATTCCTATGATCAAGACCCAGGGGGCCAACGGGGTCGATCCCTTACTTGTCGTGGCAATCATCAGGGAGGAAAGTCAATTTGATTGGCGTGCGGTGTCCCATGTTGGGGCCATTGGTCTGATGCAGGTTATGCCGGCGACCGCCAATGCAGTGGCCCAACGTCATTATCTCCCCAGTGTGGTACGGGAAGATCTGTTTGATCAGGAGACCAATATCCGGATCGGAGTTTGGTACGTTGAGCAATTGCTAGCGCAGTTTTCCGGCAACGTGGTGCAGGCCATCGCGGCCTATAATGCCGGCCCGATGGTCGTGGGGAACTGGGTGACGGCTAATCGGGGACGGAGCGAAGACGAGTTTGTGGAGTTGATCCCATACCGAGAGACCAGGCAGTACGTGAAGCGCGTGCTACGCAGCTACAAAGAATATATGCGCCTAGCTGGTCATCCGAAACCCATTTCTTGACAAGATGTTGTGAAGTTTTTATAGTGCACCCCAATCTATAGGGGTGAGAGCTATAGGGGCGAGAGGGAGAGAGATTGCCATGGCGTTGGATCGCCTTAACGCGCTTGAAACTCGAATCAGTGACTTGGTGAAACTGGTGCAGGAACTGAAGCGGACAAATGCGTCGTTGGGGGATGAGGTTAAGGCGGCTCGCCAACGATTGAGTTCGCAGGATGACTCGAATCGCCGATGGGAAAAGGAGCGGATCGATATCCAGTCGAGAATTAAAAAAGTAATGGGTGAGATCGAACTGCTTGAATGTGTGGACGATCCCAAGGAGGTGCCTCTTGACTAAGACCATTGATGTCGAAATCTACGGCCAACGGTACGCAATCCGCGGAGATGCTGATGATGCCTATATTCGGCGTCTGGCCCATTTCGTCGATGATCACATGAAACATCTGGCCGAAGGGATGAAAACGACGACCCCATCGAAATTGGCCGTGTTGACGGCCATAAATCTCGCCCATCAGTTCTTTGAATCCGAGAAGAAACGGGCGCAGGGGGAGGACGATGTCGACCGGCGGATGTCGACCTTGATGGAATCCATCGAAGAGCAGATGCCGTCCTCGCTCTTTCGATAAGTTCGCCAGTGTCACCTGTAGATAGCAAGTTTCCCATTGCTTTCAAAGAGGCCCTTTGTTATCGTGACTGCAGAATGAGAAGTTAGGCGAGTGTGCTTGTGGATAAGCGAGAGACTAGGAGTACCATTTCAATAGTTGACTCAACTGGAAACGAGCGTTGTGAGCACGACAGAGAACGTTTGGGTGTCTAAGTACGATGTATTAGTCCGGTGGATTCTAAACATGAGGATCACTCCCACCAGGCAATTCTTGTGGACCATGCAGAGCAACAGGTTGTAGAAGGTGTACGGTGGCTGCTAGCCGGTCATGGTGAGTGTCAACATGCCATTCCTGCTTCTTTAGCTAATCCTTTTCGACGGCTGGGATCTCAGCGTTTCCTGATCCTACGAGCGAGGGACGGCGAGAGGAACTTCAGTGGTGTCGTGCAAGTAAACAGACGATCTCGTACGTTTCTGGGCTGAGCTGCTATCGATCTCCTGGGCTTCCTCCGTCCATTCGAACCTCGCATACTCTGAGCCGTTACCATGTGTGTGAACCAGGTGTGCTTGCCTGGCTATTCCGAGAAGGGGGTGACTCCCATTTCAACCTCAATGGTCGCTTACATATTGTTTGGGTTTTTCGGAGCCCTCGTGGGTATTGGATTATTCGAATTGGTACGACGCAACATGGCTGCTACCAAACGAGCCGAGATGGAGGAGCAGGCCAAACACGTTGCGCAGAATGTGCAGCGTGAGGCTGAGAATGTTCTGAAAGAGGCCAAGTTTGAAGCCATAGATCTCGTATTTCGAGCGAAATCGGAGTTGGAGAAGGAGCAGAAAGAAAAGCTCGTCGAGATCTCGGCGGTCGAAAAGCGCCTCATCCAACGAGAAGAAAGTCTCGATCGGAAGCTCGCGAGCTTGGAGAAGCGGGAGGGTGAGACACAGAAACGGGAGCAGGAATTCGTGCGACGAGAAGAGGGGCTTGTGGCGAAGGAAGACGCTTGTGCCAAGGCCGAACGGGAGTATCGTGAGGGATTGGTACGCGTGGCTGGCATGACAGCAGAAGAAGCCAAAAAACACTTGATCGTCGAAATGGAATCACAGGCGCGACTTGAAGCAGCCGGTATTGCCAAGCGAACGATCTTAGAGGCGCGTGAGAGTTCCGAGCGAGAAGCCCGCGAAATCATTACCAACTCCATTCAGCGCGTGGTACGTGACTACGTGTCGGAATCGACGATCTCGGTGATTCCGATTCCGAACGACGCGATGAAGGGTCGGATCATTGGTCGGGAAGGGCGGAACATCCGCGCGATTGAGGCGGCCACGGGTATTGATTTGATTATTGATGAGACGCCTGAGGCGGTGATCATTTCAGGATTTGATCCCTTACGGCGTGAGATTGCAAAGGTCTCGCTTGAACGGCTGATGCACGATGGGCGAATTCATCCCACGCGAATTGAAGAGATTGTGGGAAAAGTGAAGGTTGACATCGATAAGTTGATGTATGAGGAAACCGAGAAGATTATTTTTGAGCTGGGGCTTTCAGATTTCCACCCCGAACTGATCAAAGTGTTGGGACGCCTGAAGTATCGAACGAGCTATGGGCAGAACAATCTCTATCATGCTCGGGAAGCTGCGTACATTTGTGGCATCATGGCGTCAGAACTGAGCCTCGATGTCAGGCTGGCGCGGCGCGGGGCCTTGCTCCACGATATCGGCAAGGCAGTCAGCCACGAAGAAGAAGGGCCGCATGCCATGCTGGGGGCTGAGATCGCCAAGAAGTACGGCGAGTCCCCTAAGATCGTGAACGCGATTGCCGCGCACCATGAGCAGGTGGAGGCGATTTGTCCAGAGAGTGTCTTAGTGGCTGCGGCTGAGGCGCTGTCGGCAGCACGACCAGGAGCCAGGAAGGAAGCGCTGGAGTCCTACGTGAAGCGTTTAGAGAAACTTGAATCGCTGGCCACAGGACAGAAGGGCGTGCAGAAGGCCTACGCGATTCAAGCGGGGCGAGAAATTCGCGTGATCGTGCGACAGGAAGACACCACCGATAGTGAGTCGTTTCAGCTCTCTCGTGAACTAGCGAAGAAAATTGAACAGGAGTTGACCTATCCCGGGCAGATCAAGGTCACCGTCATTCGAGAAAGCCGGTACGTGGAATACGCCAAATGAAGGTACTGTATATCGGTGACATTATGGGAGAACCTGGCCGGCGGGCTGTGGCACGTGCGGTGCCGCGATTGGTTGCGCATCGTCAAGTTGATGCGGTGATCGGGAACGGCGAGAATGTCGCGGGTGGATTCGGTATTACGCCGGAGTTGGCGGAAGAGCTCTTCGAAATGGGCTTATCGGTGATCACCACGGGCAACCATGCGTGGGACAAGAAGGAAGTGCTGGATTACTTTCCCCGTGAATCACGCTTGCTGCGGCCGGCGAACTATCCGGCTGGGGTTCCTGGGAAAGGGAGCGTGGTCATTGGGACAGCTGGTGGTGAACAACTTGCGGTTCTCCAGTTGATGGGGCGTGTATACATGCCGATGATCGATTGCCCTTTCCATGTGGCGAAACGTGAATTGTCACTATTAAAGCAAGAGACGTCGGCGGTGATCGTCGACATGCATGCGGAGGCCACGTCGGAAAAGATGGCCATGGGCCACTATTTGGATGGGTTTGTGACGGCTGTGGTAGGAACCCATACGCATGTGCAAACTGCCGACGATCAGATTCTTCCCAAAGGAACGGCCTATATCACTGATATTGGGATGACCGGGCCGCTCCATTCGGTGATCGGAATGAAAAAGGAACTGGCTATCGATAAGTTTCTGACAGGCATGCCACGCCGTTTTGAAGTGGCATCAGGACCGTCGGTGTTCTGTGCGGTGTTACTCGAACTCGATGCACGCTTGGGCAAGGCGATTGCCTTTGAACGAATTCGTATCATCGACTAGTGGGATACTGAAAAAGCCGGCGGGCTTTGTTTTCGCTGTGCAGAGGATCAACGTACCGAAAGGCGTACGCATCGGCTCTTTGCTCGCTGCGGCTTCGCCAGCGACCTTGTTGAGTATCCCGCGAAGAAATTTCTCATCGTTACCCTAGACGCTTCGAGTATTGATTTTTGAATAGACTGTAATTACTTTAAACGAATTAGTTGAGGAGACTGTCCACGAGTATTCGCACTCGTTCCTTACTGACACCCCCTGACTCATCCTCGAGACAAATTCTCACAGTCTCGGAACTGACCGGCTTGGTTCGTGCGTCCCTTGAAACTGATTTTCCTGAGGTATGGCTCGAAGGGGAAATCTCCAACCTACGTGCGCCTGGATCTGGGCATCTCTACTGTACGCTCAAGGACGACTCTAGTCAGATTCAGGCGGTGATCTTTAGGTCGACCGCCCTTCGGTTGTGGTTCGGCTTGGAAGACGGGCTTCACGTCATTGCGCGTGGAAGAGTGACGGTGTACGAATCGCGCGGGGTGTACCAGGTTATTCTTGAGCATGTGGAGCCCAAAGGCCGCGGTGCGTTGCAGTTGGCCTTAGAGCAACTCAAGAATCGTCTCGCTACGGAGGGACTCTTTGACCAGAACCGAAAAAGACCCTTGCCGGCCTTCCCTCGAACCATCGGGATCGTTACGTCGCTGACCGGGGCGGCCGTGCGAGACATAATCACCGTGCTGCATCGCCGCTGTCCCATTCTGGGAATCATCATTGTGCCTGTGCAGGTGCAAGGTGATGGATCTGCCGAGCAGATCGCGTCCGCTATTCGATCGTTGAACGAATTAGGCCACGTCGATGTAATTATTGTGGGGCGGGGAGGCGGTTCCTCGGAAGATCTCTGGAGTTTCAATGAGGAAGTGGTTGTGCGTGCGATTGTGGCATCACGTATCCCCATGGTGTCAGCCGTGGGCCACGAGACGGACATCACCTTAGCTGATTTTGCGGCTGACTTGCGGGCTCCTACACCGTCCGCCGCAGCTGAAGCTGTTGTTCCAGTGTTGAGCGAGGTCGTGGAGTACTGCGGTGAGCTGACGATTCGCTGCCGGCAGGCGATGAGCTCGCGTTGTGGTGAAGAGCGTAAACGGCTTGACCTCGTGCTCGCGCATATCGCGAATATCCGATTCCGGATACTTGAGGAAGCGCAGCGTGTGGATGGAGCGGTTGTCCAGATGCGGCAGGCTGTGCAAGGTGCTCTTAAACAAGGGCGGGAGAAGATCCATTTCTTAAAGCATGAGCTAGTTACCAGAAGTCCAGGGTCGCAAGTGCATCACGGTATGGCTGTTGTGCCACAGTTGCGCTCGCGCCTAATGGGTGTCATGCAATATGGTCTGGAGCGAAGGATAGAGGAGGCACGTTCCCACTTAGCCAGTTTGAATAATCTGAGCCCACTTGCGATTCTGGGTCGAGGCTACAGTATCGCGGAGACGGTCTCCACGCATCAAGTGATTCGTCATGCCAGCCAAGTGTCTGTCGGGCAAGAAGTCTTGATGCGTTTGGCCAAGGGACGGCTGCGCTGTACCGTGGGCGAAGTTATGATTGAGCCATCAGTTTAAAAACGGGGTGGGGCCCGCTATAATGATTAACATATTGATAAGAGGAGATCGCTGTGGCTGGAGTGAAGTTTGAGCAGGCAATGGCGCGATTGGAAGCCATCGTGGGAGAATTAGAGAAGGGTGATCTGCAGCTTGATGAATCGTTGGAGATTTTCGAGGAGGGTATTCGCCTCTCGAAGAATTGCTTGAAAGTGCTGGAAGAGGCTGAGCGGAAGGTAGAAGTACTGGTTCAGAATAAGAATGGGAAGAAGCAGCTTCGGGCGTTCTCTTCCGATGACACTCAAGATTCCGCCTCCGGGTCGTAGAGTCTCAGTAGTCAGATTGCCTTCTCTCTCCATAGGTTCTTTTCCTCCTTATTCATGAATTCATGAGTACGAAAGCGCGTTTCGAAAAAGATCGCCTTGATCATCTGCTGGTGACGCAGAGTTTGGCGCAGAGCCGGGATGCTGCTGTGCGAATGATCCTTGCTGGAGAGGTCAAGGTTAATGGTGCAGTTGTCGACAAACCGGCGAAGGCGATTCCCGTAGATGCGATGATTGAGATTCTTCAGCAAAGCACTCGTTTCGTCAGTCGTGGTGGGGATAAACTTGCAGCGGCGCTGGAGACATTTTTGATTGACCCTCAGGGTGTGATCTGCCTTGATGTCGGATGCTCTACCGGAGGGTTTACCGATTGCTTGTTGCAGAGAGGGGCGACGCGAGTCTATGCAGTCGATGTTGGCTATGGCCAATTTGACTGGCGTCTTCGGCAAGATCCTCGCGTCGTGCTGATTGAACGGACCAATATCCGCTACATTGATCGTTCGAGTATTCCCGAGTCAGTTGATCTCGTGGTCATTGATGTTTCATTCATTTCCTTGACCAAAGTGCTCCCTCCCATCATTCAATTCTTGAGCCCCGGCGCGGTGGTTATTGCTCTCGTCAAGCCGCAGTTTGAAGTGGGAAAGGGGCAGGTCGGTCGAGGCGGAATTGTTCGTGAGGAGACTCTACGACAGGATGTGCTCCAGCGGATCGTTCGCTTTGCGACCGAAACGGGGTTACAGACGTTGAGGACATTGGACTGTCCTATTAAGGGGAAAAAAGGCAATCATGAAATATTGGCAAACTTTCGGTTCAATTCAACGTTGCATGGTATGAAAGAATGACGCAACCGCGACGGATCATAAATCTGCGGGAGGGATGATGAAATTACTCGTGACGGGCGGCGCAGGATTCATCGGGTCTCACGTGGTTGATCTGCTCGTGGAAGAAGGGCATAACGTCGTAATCGTCGACAATTTGTCTTCTGGGAAGCGAAAGAACGTCAATCATGCGGCCAGGCTGTACAAGCTCGACATTCAAAGCGGGCGCCTAGAACGGGTATTTCGGAATGAACGGCCCAACGTCGTAATTCATCTTGCGGCCCAGATCAGTGTGAGGCGCTCAGTTGAAGATCCAGTGTTCGATGCACAAGTCAACGTACTGGGTACCATGAATGTGCTTCAGCAGGCGGTTCGGTATGGGGCAAGAAAAGTGGTGTTCTCCTCATCAGGGGGGGCGATCTATGGCGAACAGGAGACATATCCCGCGCCGGAATCCCACGCCATCAACCCACTCGCGCCCTATGGTATTAGTAAACTCTGTGGCGAACATTACTTGTCTTACTTTCAACGTACCAGCGGGATTCAAGTCGTGAGTCTTCGGTACGCCAATGTGTATGGACCGCGGCAGGATCCTGAAGGGGAAGCCGGTGTCATTGCGATTTTCATTAAGAAGATGTTGAACAATGAGCAGATCATTATTAACGGCAACGGTCGCCAAACCAGAGACTTTGTTTTTGTCGACGATGTGTCGGAAGCCAACCTGGCTGCAATGGGTCAGGATTCACATGGATTATATAACGTTGGAACTGGAGCTGAGACGTCGATCAACGAGCTTTTCCGGATGCTCGCGAGCCTAACGGGTTCTGCTTGTAAAGAAGTTCATGGTCCGGCGAAACTGGGCGAACAGATACGGAGCGTGATTGACCCCTCAAAAATCAGACAAGAACTCGGCTGGGACCCTAAGATGGAACTCACCGAGGGGCTCAAGAACACCGTGGAATTTTTCAGAGAAAAAATGGGGTAGCCCGCAGCATGTGTTAACAACTTACCCAAAGAAGTCTTCGCGCAGATACGCTAGTATCGAGGTATTGTCCCATCCACCTGGATGGACCAAGCATCGATCCCACCAACCAGATTCTTCACGCTCGTGAAGCCCTGTTGCAGGAGGAAGCCTGTCGCGTCTGCGCTTCTCATGCCATGGTGACAGTAGGCGATAATCTCAGTGTTCTTGTCCAGTTTTGAGAGTGACTGGGGTAATGTGCCGAGGGGGATGAGGTCTGATCCTTCAAGTTTGGCGAGCGAATTCTCCCAGGGCTCTCGAACATCCAAGAGTACAAGCTTATCCCCTTTATCGATTCGGACTTTCAGTTCTTTGGGCGTGATTGAAAAGCTCATGCAATTCCCTTCTGATGCACAAGCATATATTATAAGTGACTAAGGAAAAGACTGTCAAATTCAGGTTCTTCTCCTTAGGTGAGTGGGAATACGAAGGGCGAGAACCAGCCTCTTCGTGGGGAGAGGGGTGTGCAGGTTGCGTTCGACGGGGTCTGGAACGTTGGCAGCATTTCCAATGGATCGCCCAAACCCTTCGCAAGACGTTTCATTGTCGCAAGGGTCGGATTTCTCGTTCCGCGCTCAATGCCGCTGACATATATGCGATCTAACCTGACATGATCAGCGAAATCAATCTGGGACAGGCGCATCTTCTCGCGTTGTTCCCGTACTCTCCTGCCGAAATGCTTTGTCGCCTCAGATTTCACGAAGACAATAGTACGGACAAGTCACCTAAAGTGCTACAGACTATAAGTCACGTTGAGTATTTAGGGGACAATCCTTGAAATATGAATTATAGGGGTAGATGAAGTATTGACGTGCGATCACATATCGAGTGCATTACAGGAGCAAAGGGTACACCTCTATCGCTGGCAACCTGATGAAGAGAAGAACAGCATGCAATTAGGTATTCACCGAGGGGCGTAGGATTTTTATCGCTCGGCCTCCTCTCGTGTCTTGTCTTTCTTCCGTTCGATTAGCAACTCCTTAGCCACTGAGGTTGTGCTCATCAGTATGCCGCACACACTGTGAAGATATTCCTTCGTGACTGGCTGAATGAGGATTTCGCCCCAGGACTCGATGAATCACACCTTTGTAGCCGGCCTGATGCCAAGTTTGCGACGAAGCCAAGCTTGAATGACAATCTGACCCCTCGTCTTTACATAGACAGAATGCATAATTCCTCCGCGTTGAAAAACATTACCCAATAGTCACGAGATATCAAACTGCCAGCGTCTGAGCTGGTCGGGGAGCCTGAGTGCTGTGGCAAGGTGTCCGAGCAAGTGGCAGCGGGAGATTTCCTCGGCTCCGAGGTTCGTCACGTGCGGGGAAGATTGCTGGCAGTCGAATATTATAAATCCCCACGCATGCAATTGACGCACGAGCGACACCATCGCCACTTTCGACGCGTCAGTGGCTCGTGAAAACATCGACTCGCCGAAGAACGCACCTCCGATCGCTACGCCGTATAGTCCTCCTACCAGTTGTCCTTCCCTCCACGTCTCAACAGAGTGGGCATAGCCGAGTTCGTGTAAGCGCGCGTAGGCTTCGATTATCTCTGCAGTGATCCACGTGCCGCTGTCAGGATACCTTGGTCTGGGTTCCGCGCAATATAGCATCACGTTGCGAAAGCACGTGTCGAGCGTGACGCTATACATACCGGGGCGAAGTCTTCTTTTCAGGCTGCGCGAAATGTGAAGCTTAGCGGGAAAGAGCACGGTGCGCGGATCGGGCGACCACCATAAGATAGGCTGGTCGTCTTCGTACCAGGGAAAGATACCGTGTCGATAGGCTTCGCGTAACCGTTCCGGGCGTAGGTCGCCACCGACGGCGAGCAACCCTTCGGGCGAGGCCTGCTCAATAGGTGGAAAGCGCAGATCCTGCCCGTTCGCACTCAAGATGAACATACCGGGATAAGGTACGCGAAGTCAAACAAAAAGGCTATGGTCGTGAGAATTTTACTGGTGCGAGCGTCCGGAAGCGAGGCAAGATGAGCATGGCCAGGCCCGCCGATGCCGGATCCACGCGTCTGCTGCTATACTTTATCCCTTCTTATCTTCCGCTTCAGCCAAGATCTGTTGGAAGGCGGGATCTGCGTCGAGCACGGCTTTGAGTAGTTCGCTGTGGAGGAAGTAGCCCCACACCTCGTCGTTTTTCCCCGGCACTTCGTCGAACCAGCGTTTTGCCTCCGTCAGGTGCTGCAGCATCTTTGCCTTATCCCCGTAGTTCGGCATGAAGATCATACTGTAGGCCATGGTGTATTCCGCGAGAAACTTGTCGAGCGGCAATTCGGCGTTGGCCAATGAGGCTTCAGCGTCGGCGTAGGCTCGTAAGCTTTCAGGGTCATGCAGAATCCGATTCCAAGCGACTTTGTTGATGCGAGACCACGCCAGTTGGAGGAGCGCCTCCGCTTTGGGTGTTTTCTGGTTTTCCGGGATGTCTTTGACCAGCGCTTCGAAGGTTTCGATCATCGGGAGCTGATCGTTGTTCCATCGGTAGGCCACACCGAGACGGAAGCGGCTGCCCAGTTGTTCGGGATGGGCCTTGGTGAGCGTCTCCAAGGCCGGCAACATCCGGTACAGAAAGTCCGCCGGCGTCGGTTTCGAAAATCCACCCATCTCCATTGAGTTCGAGAGGTCGAGGCGATCCGCTCCCGCTTGGATGTTCCAATAGAACTCGTTGACAGTCAGCGAAAGAGCCGGGTCTTTCACGATCAGTTTGTGACTTTTGGCGGCTTCCTTGAGCAGCACGGCATAGAGATTTCTGGTCAGGGTCATCAGGGCGTCGACTTGATTCGGGTCGACGATCAACACGCGGTTGAGCAACGCGACTCGATCGCGTAAGTCTGGGAAGGTCGCGGCTCGTGCCGCAGCAGCTTTGAGCGTACCGGGTTGATCCTCCGGCTCCCACCACACCAGCGAGTCAGGAAGAGCCCGACTCGTTTCCATCGTGAACGGAATCCTGTCAGCCACCATACCCGGTGCTTCCGGCTTGGTCTCCACAGGCAGATGAACGACGGCAGTACCGCCAGGGAAACCGTGCTTTTTGAGTCCAGTGAAGACCACCCATTGGGTAGTGATGGATTTCACCGCGCGCCGTGTGCGTTTGATCGTGTTAGTCCATTTCACCGTGCCGGGCGCATAGGTGACCGGCGAGGTCAGCGGATCTTGATAGTGCACAGTCATATCAACCAGTGTGGTCGGGACGGCGATCACCTTGCCGTTCGGTTTCAAGCGGAACGATCCGCTCGGGATCGTGCGGCTGTTCGTGACGGTCAGATGCAGACCGCTTCCTGGAGGAGAAATTCCAAGCGCATCCATAACGAATGCGGAGGCCGGGGTACGAGACAGCTCGTCTCCATAGAACACGAGCGCGCCTGCGCTGGGCCAGAGGATATCCATGCCAAGGTCGGTTCGCTTTAAGGCCGGCGCGTGGACGGCCATAAGTTCCTGCCAACAAGTCTCATACGATGGGTCGGTCGCCGCCTGATAGGCCTTGAGACCTGCCGACGAGGACGCCACGAGCCGGAACTGGCAAGCGAAGTCCAATTGTCCAACGGTCACCCGGTCGCCCTGTGTAATCGCTTCAGCGTATCGACGGGCGGCCTCAACCGCGGGCGCGTTGACGATGACGTTCCCTTTTGATTTCTTTGAGGACGCAGAGACGAAGGGATGTGCCAAGATGGTGCCATGGGCTGTGATCATTCCTGCGAGGATCAGAGTTTTCATGAATCGTCTGGTGCAAGTCATGATAATTACCTGCTCTGTGAGAAGCCTCAAGGGCAATAATTTTTTAACTCTAACATGGTGTTCGACGGATCTGAAAGGGACCAGGAATGCGGATTTCTAACCGTCAGGGGTTGGGAGTGGGAGGCGTCAGAGGGTAATGGAACTGAACAAGTGAGCGGATGTAACGGAGCACCTCCCGCTGTTTTTCATCGGAGAATTCGTCCTTCTATGCCGACATCGCCGTTCGCGCTCGTCCATTGGCAATGACCTTGAGGAGGTATTTGTCGAACTTTTCCGACGTCGCGGCTAACACCAGATTACCAGGGTGTGGAGACAGAAAGGGAGCTTAGACTCCGTCGTCTCGACCCTGCAAGCCATAGCATTCCAGACAGCGCTGCTCGTAGATGACACGACCTTGGTCCATGGCAGGCGGGGAAGGTGGCGTTGCCGGTACCATCGAGACAGTCTCTCCCAACGCGATGATGTTTCAGATGCCGAGAGGAATGACCCGCATCGGATCCTCATCCCACCACACACGCACGGCCTTCATCTCATGCTCAGGCATGTCGCAGATGTAGCGATACTCGATGGCCTTGGTCGGCGTAAAGTGAATCTCGGCGATGCCATCGGAGGAAATAATGACTCGCTTGAATCCTTCCGCTCAAAATTCAGGAACACCGTTTCCAGATATATTGTGAAGCACTCCAACGAAGAGTCCGAACGGCACCATTGCATTGAGCTCCGAATCCTGGTTCTTGAACACAAGCGTCGTCTTCTGTCCTTGATGAAGGTGTCGTGCAATCAGGTTTAACTGTCGCCCTTGAATGACTACCCTAACCGGTGCCTCCATTTCTAGATCCGCTCCCCACACCGTGAACGTGGTCAACTCACTTGAGACGATGAGGAGCATACATAAGGCGTTGACTCTGACACGAACCCGCATCCCGTCTCCTAGTTCGAGGTGCGGCGCAGACGAGCAAAAGGATTCGTGTGTGGTTACTGGACCCGAGCGGTTTCAAGAATCTTCTTGCGCATGTGGGCTTGGTCAGCCGACGACAAGGCTGAGGCCGGACTGTGGCGGCACAGTGACACGGTCTGGCGCAGGGAGGCCACGAAGTTTTCGCAATTCTGGCAGGAGCCTAGGTGCCGACGAATCTCTTGGCAAATGTCTCGTGAAAGCTCATTGTCGATATAAGCGGACAGTTCGCGAAGAATATGGAGACACCGACCTTCCCCATGTTGATAGGGTCGGGCTGCAGGACGTTTTTTCCCTCGTGGGGCGCCACGCTTCGCCATGGGGCTTCTCTCTTCGTTACTTGAGTCCGTTCGTGTTCGTGTGCGTCAGTAGCGTCTGTAATGCCTCGCGTACTGAGTTCACGGCGTACAAAGAGACGTGCGCGGTGGAGCCGTGATTTCACCGCTCGTTCATTCAAACCCATGATGATCCCGATCTCTTTGGCACTCAACCCTTCCATATCGCGAAGGACGAGCACCATCTTATACTTCTTAGGCAACTCGTCTATTGCGGCATCGAGCGCCTGCCGCAGTTCCTTATTCTGAAGTGCTTCTTCAGGACTGAGTCCATCCACGGGGATCTGCAAACGAAACTCGCCCTCGGAGGTGGGGATGAACTCGTCCAGCGACAGTTCGCGCTCCGGTGCTCCTTTTCGCCTTCGCCGCATGCGCAGGCAGGCCCGCGATGCAATCGTATAGAGCCATGTTGTAATCTGCGCATCGCCGCGAAACTTCTTGACTCCCCGGTAGGCATTCAAAAACGTCTCCTGCACCAGATCATTCGCTGCTTCAGTCTTGCCACAGAGACGATTTGCGAAGCGATGCATCAGGTCCACGTGATCTCGGTATAGCCTATCAAAATTCTTTGGTGCCCGTGCAGGCCTGGACGAATGGTCGTGAGGGATGTGAGGCGGGGGTGAAGGACTCATAGGCGGCGGTAGTCTACGAAGGGATGGAAAAGAGAGTCAAGAAAGGCGGCAAGAAACTGTGAGGCTACTTGGGTCGATGGAATTTGACGACGTTGCCTTGTCCGTTGAGTTCCACTGTGATCAGACTGCCTTCCTTCGCGCCGGCCAGCGCAGCTTTCCCCCGATCCGTCGGATAGGTCTGTTCGCCGTCGGGAGTCCAGAGTCTCACGCTCGTGCGATCCGGTGTGGCAAATTCCAGCGGACCGGTCACGAAGCGGCGTACCGGAGCCGTTGCGTTGGAGGCTGACAGATCCGCGACGATGTGGTGCTGATGCATGTGGAGTGTCATCGTCTGTCCGACCTTCGCGTTCTTGATGCCGATCTTGGCATTGACGTTGACGACGCCGACTGGTGTCCGGAAGAAAATAAAGCTGGATTTGAGTTTGGACACCGTCCCGGCCAGCAACAGATGCGCGTCGGAACCACTGGGCGGAATCTGTCCAATCTGGATATCGAACTGCAGGTCGATCACGCCGATGACAGTATCGGTGTCATCGACTTCCACGGTAACTGCATTGCCGTCATGGAGGTCGGCGAGTGAATGCTCATGGGCCCCATAGTGAAAGGACTTCTCCCCTTCAGGCGTCCATCGAGGCAGTTCTTTCGAATTGCCATCGCTTCGTTTGAACGGTCCACTGAGATAGCGATGGACCAGAACGCCATCGGCTCGTTTGCGGATGTCTATAGCGAGATGGGCTCCGTGTAACCAGAAAGACACTTCTTGGGATGCGCGAAGATCTTTGAGCGTCGTCTTGGAACTAAGCGTCAGCAGCCCAATCGGTGTCTTCAAGAACACAATCCCAGGCTTGGTCCGCCAGACCGATCCTCTAAGCACGATGGATGGGCTCACGTCGTCGAGGGTAGCGGCGGCGCTCGCATCGGATTGAGCGATCGTCGGGTCAGCCGGCGCAAGAAGCTGGTTGTCCGCAAAGCTCAACGTGATTGACCCCAGGACACCGACTATTCCGGTGAAGGTAAGGGCTTTAATCAACCGTTGGCCACTCGATAATCGTTTCATTAGCATCGAGATATTCGTGTTGGGGTATTGGGTTGTCTTGTACGTTGGATAACTCTTACCTCGTCCGGCGAGCGTACGCGTCTTCATGATATCACACCGCAGTTATTATGCGAATAACATGAGCCCGAACCGGAGTCAATTTGAAAGCGGTTCGCCTTGGAAGTTTACGAGGACGTTCGACTAGGAGAAACCTGTGAGAGGAGCTGATTACTTTTTTCTCACGAGCAGGCGGAGAGGTGTGCCTGCAAAACCGTACGATTCTCGCAGCTGATTCTCAAGATACCGCAAATAAGAAGGCGTGACGTCTTGCGGATGCCCTACGAACAACACAAATACCGGTGGCTTCGTGGCGACTTGCGTAATAAAGGCGGATTTGGTCACTTTCGAAGGTTTGCCTTTGCGAACCGGCAAGGGATGTGTGACCAGGATTTCCTGTAACCAGGTATTCAACGCCCCAGTAGGAATCCGCTTGGTGAACATCGTATGCACATCGTCGATCTGGGGGAAAAGCCGACGGAGCGAGTCCGGCTTCAGCGCAGAGCCGTAGAGCACCGGGGCCCATGTCAGAAAGGGAAAGCGGCGGTGGAGTTCGAGTCCAAACTTTTTCCGAGCCTCGGCGTCTCCCGCGCGCAGGTCCCACTTATTGACCAGCAGGATGCAGGCGCGGCCCTGCTTGAGAATCGCACCCGCGATTTTTGTGTCCTGTTCCGTAACCCCTTCGACACCGTCCAATAGAAGGACGGCTACGTCGGATCGGCCTATGGCTCGGAGCGAGCGCATCACGCTATAGCCCTCAATCCCATGGTCGATCTTCCCGCTCCGCCTGATGCCTGCCGTATCGGTGACCACGTAGCGCTTACCCTCGTGTTTCACTAGAGAGTCGATGGGATCGCGTGTGGTGCAAGGGGTACGGCTGACGACGACTCGCTCTTCGCCCAAGAGGGCGTTCACAAGTGTGGACTTGCCGACATTCGGACGGCCCACCACAGCAATGCGGGGCAGCTGTAGTAACTCGCCGGCTTCATCTGTAGCCAGGAGTAGCGGATAGATGGCGTCCAGAAGTTCGGAAACGCCGATCCCATGTTCGGCGGAAACTGGATAGAGTTCATCTTTTCCAAGTTGGTAAAAATCGGCGATGAGGGGATCGGCTTTGGGCGTATCGATCTTGTTGATCACAAAGAACACCGGCTTGGTTGCGCCGCGCAGCAGTCGTACTACCTCATGGTCCAGCGGCGTCAAACCCGAACGTCCATCCAGAAGGAAAATGAGGACATCGGCTTCTGCAATGGCCATCTCGGACTGCTGGCGAATCAACGCCAACATGCCGTCCGATGCGGAGAGATCGAGTCCCCCGGTATCGACGAGTCTGAACTTGCGTTCCCGATATGTCGCATCCGCATAGTTCCGATCGCGGGTCACGCCGGGAACGTCATCGACGATAGCGGTCTTGGTGCCCAGGATTTTGTTGAACAACCTAGATTTCCCCACGTTCGGTCTGCCGATGATGGCGACGAGCGGTATCGGGGCGTCAGATGTGAAGGGGAGTGTGATCGCGGTTGTCGCGGAGTCACGTTTCTGTTTCATAGGTAGGGGCGGACCGTATCACAGGAATTTTGGCAAACACAACCAGCTTCATGTACACTCCAATCAAATGCCGCCGCTTTCTGTCAATTGGGATGATATCGACGACGTGCTGCTCGATATGGATGGCACGTTACTCGACCGACACTTCGACGACTTCTTTTTCGAAGAAGAACTGCCACGTCGGTACGCGACGCTCCACGGTCTGCCGTTTGAGGAGGCTCGTGATTGCCTGATGAGGATGTACCGGTCGGTCGAAGACGAGCTCGCTTGGACCGATCTATACCATTGGAGCGAACGGGTGGGGATCGATATCGTGGCGATGCACAAGGAATTAGATTACATGATCGGCTTTCTGCCCGGAGCGGAGGTATTCTTACGGCACCTTCGGCAGCTCGGGAAGCGCGTGACGATTGTCACGAACGCGCATGAAGCAGGCGTCTCGGTGAAAGCTGCCAAGACTGGCCTCGATCGGCGCGTCGATCGCATCCTAAATGCGTTCGAGGTCGGCTATCTCAAGATGAGGCCGGAGTATTGGTCGAATTGCAAGCGCTTACTGGGATTCGATCCGACGCGGTCTCTCTATATTGATGATGATGAGAGATGTCTGATTGCGGCGAAACGATTTGGTGTAACGCATCTCATCCACAGCGCCAAGTCGAGTTCTCAGTTGCCTCCCGCTCCGATCGCGCAGTTCGTCTCAATCACTAGCTTTTCTCCGCTTCTGAATGAACGGCCGGCGCTCTAGTTGTTTTCATTCGGTCTCGATGGCGCCGCTGTTGCCGTACCTTGATACATTTCGCCTCCAATTCTGGGCACGCTCTCCATCTGGAATCGATCGATATTGATGACCTTCAAACCGGCCTTGGCGATCAGCTGATCGATCCGCCGATTCAGGTTGCACCCACAGCCGATGATGTTCTGAATGGGATTCAGTCGATCCTGCCAAATTGCGATCTTCTGAACTTCACTCCGGCCATGTTCCAGAAACAAAAAGGTTCCTTCCGGTTTGATGACCCGTCTGACTTCTCGCAGCGCTTTTACTGGATCGGGAATCGTGCAGAGGGTCCAGGTGCTCACGGCGAAATCAAAAGACCAGTCATCATAGGGCAACGACTCGGCGGTGACACGTTGAATGCGAATGGGAAATGACTGATGGGCGCTGCGTTCCGTGACGATTTTCGGCAGAAGATTGGCTGGATCGACGGCATGTAACCAAGTGATGCCCTTGGGGTAGTGCGGCAGGTTCAGCCCGGTTCCTATCCCCAGTTCTAGCACCTCACCATGGACCTGAGCGAGCATTTCCGTGCGCAAGTGACGGAATTCTTCTCCCGCCATGACCCAATCCATCAAGCGGGGAAAGATATGATGACTGTAGAGTCCCATCGCACCGCGTAGTATAGCAAAGACCTCGTAGAGCAGGGCCGCGGAATCTTGTGACCCCGAGAGGGCTGTGTTAGAGTCCTCGCTCTTTTTGAAACTACAATGATCATGAGCAAAGGATACTATCACCATGCCATTGAGGCGAAGTGGCAGGCCTACTGGGCAGAGCATCGCCCGTTCCGGGCGGTGGACAATTCCTCCAAGTCTAAGTTCTATTGCCTCGACATGTTTCCCTATCCATCCGGCTCCGGGCTCCACGTTGGTCACCTTGAAGGGTACACGGCGACCGACATAGTTTCCCGCTACAAACGAATGCGTGGGTTCAACGTCTTGCATCCGATGGGCTGGGACGCCTTCGGCTTGCCAGCTGAACAGTATGCGGTGAAGACAGGCATTCATCCCGGGATCACGACGGCCCAAAACATCGCCACTTTCAAACGACAAATGAAGCGAGTCGGGCTTTCTTATGATTGGGATCGGGAACTCAGTACTACTGAGCCAGACTACTATCGTTGGACGCAGTGGATCTTCGTGCAGCTCTTCAAGCGGGGGTTGGCGTATGTGGCCGAGGTGCCGGTGAACTGGTGCCCGGCGCTCGGGACGGTGCTGGCCAATGAAGAAATAGTCGACGGCAAAAGCGAGGTGGGCATGTTTGATGTCGTACGAAAACCGTTGCGACAGTGGGTGCTCAAGATTACCGCCTATGCCGATCGCCTACTCGAAGATCTGAAGCTCGTTGAATGGCCATCGAGCACGCTCGAGATGCAGAAAAATTGGATTGGGCGGTCCATCGGGACGGAGGTGGATTTCTCGCTGGCTTACAAGAAAGGAACGATCCGGATTTTCACCACCAGGCCGGATACGCTATTCGGCGCCACCTATATGGTCCTCGCTCCGGAGCACCCGCTGGTCGAGGTGGTGACCACCGTAGGGCAGAAGGCCGCTGTCTCAGCCTACCGTGAGGCCACCGCGAGAAGAAGTGATCTGCAGCGACAAGAACTGGAAAAGGAAAAGACCGGTGTCTTCACCGGAGGTTACGCCGTCAACCCCGTCAATGGTGAACGGCTGCCGATCTGGATCGCCGCCTATGTGTTCATGAGTTACGGTACTGGGGCGATCATGGCTGTGCCGGCGCATGACCAGCGGGACTGGGCATTTGCCCGTCAATACCAGCTGCCCATTCGCGAGGTGATCACCGGTGGGAAGGTCGACGAGGCCGCGTTTACCGTCACGGAGCACGGGACCGTCGTCAACTCGGCGACGGCCGATGGCGGGCTGTCTCTCAATGGACTCAAACCTTCCGAGGCGATTCCAAAAATAACCGACTGGCTTGCCCAGCAGGGCAGGGGCACCAAAGCGATCAATTACAAACTCCGGGACTGGCTCTTCGCCCGCCAACGGTACTGGGGTGAGCCATTTCCGATCAACTGGGTGGATGGAGAGGCGTGTCCGATTCCCGAGGAACAATTGCCGCTCACGCTGCCGAAGTTGAGTAATTTCAAGCCGTCAGGGAGCGGCGAAAGTCCGTTGGCGAATCTCGAAGAGTGGTTGGTCACGGTCGACTCCACGACCGGTAAACCAGCCCTGCGTGAAACGAACACCATGCCGCAATGGGCCGGGTCCTGTTGGTACTATTTGAGATTCATCGATCCCAAGAATTCAAAGCAACTCGTCGATCCTGCGAAAGAACGCTATTGGATGCCAGTGGACCTTTATATCGGCGGCAGCGAACATGCCGTGTTGCATCTGCTCTATTCTCGATTCTGGCACAAGGTCCTCTTCGACATCGGCGTGGTGAGCACACCGGAGCCATTCATGAAATTGGTGCACCAAGGGATTGTGCTGGGAGAAGATAATCAGAAAATGTCCAAGTCGCGCGGCAACGTGGTGAATCCCGACGAAATGATGGATCAGTTCGGCGCGGATGCGGTACGTCTCTATGAAATGTTCATGGGCCCGCTCGATGCAATGAAGCCTTGGAGCACTAGAGGTGTTGAAGGCATTACGCGTTTCCTCGAACGGGTGTGGCGCCTCATGGTGAATGAAGAAGGCCGGTTATCAAGCGCCGTGGTCTCAACGGCGCCGAGCCTCGACCATCAACGTTTGCTCCATCAGACGATCAAGAAGGTAACAGAAGACGTGGAAGATCTCCGCTTCAACACGGCGATCTCGCAGATGATGGTCTTCACCAACGAGATGACGAAGGTCGAGCAACGTGCTCGGGATTTGATCGAACCGTTTGTACTGATCCTTGCCCCGTTTGCACCCCATCTGGCCGAAGAACTCTGGGCCATTCTTGAGCGGAAGCCGAGCGTCTCGCAGCAGCCCTGGCCCATCTTCGATCCAGCGCTCACGGTGAGCGAACGCATGACCATTCCCGTTCAGGTGAATGGGAAACTGCGGAGCAAGATCGAAGTCGAGCACGAGGCAACGCGCGATCTTGTCGAGCGCCTTTCCCGCGAACAGATCGCCGAGTGGTTGCAGGGGAAAGAGCCTGAGAAGGTGATCTACGTCGAAAAGAAGTTGATCAATTTTGTAGTATAAGGGGAAAGTGATAAGGAAAAAGAACAAAGAAGAGCGGACGAAGAGCAATCCGCGTTTTATACTTTTACCGTTTATCTTTTGCCTTGCGGCTACGCTTGCCGGGTGCGGCTATCAGTTTCGCGTGGAGGGGACCGGTCCGACCATCGGGGGGGCCAAGTCCACAGCTTCGCAGGAACCACCACCGCGCCTCGTGATCCGGACACTCGAGAACAGGAGCTTCGAGCCGAATCTGGAAACGCGGTACACCAATTATCTACGCCATGAATTCTCCTCGGGCAGTGGCGCGCAGGTGGTGCCGGATTCCGAGTCAGCCGATCTCGTGCTCACCGGGCAAATTCTCTCCGTGAGCATGCCGACGCTCAGCTTTAGCCAGACGAGGACCCTGGAAAGTCGGACTGTGGTTGTGGTCCTGGTCAAAGTCGAAGAGACGAGGACGAAGAAATTGGTGTGGATGCAAACGGCTAAGGGCTCATCTGAATTCTATATAACTTCCGACCTCCAGTTCAATCGTTCCCTGCAGAATCGCGCAATGGAACAGGCAGGCCGCTTCGCGGCCGCGGACCTAGCGGCACGCTTCCTGTTGCATGTCGAATCGGGTGGGCTGACCAAGCAAGCGACTGGGCCGGTGACGACGGCTCCGGCTGCTAAGTAATATTCACGGACTCACTTTATGGCATCGGTATTGGATTCGCTACAACTCGAGTCGGCGCTGAAGCAGCATGCACCGAGGCTTTTGTATCTCATTGTGGGCAAAGAGGATCTTCTCAGGGATAGTGCGCTCGCTGCGCTTAAAGCCGCGGTTCTCGGTGATAGTGGCGAGTTCAATTACGATCTCTTCTATGGGGATGAAGCCAGCGGGGCCGACATTCGAAATTGCGCGTCTGAAATGCCGGTGTTTGCAGAACGCCGGCTGGTGGTTGTGAAAACGGCGGAGAAGCTCTCAGTCCGAGAAAGTGAAGCGTTGCTCGACTATCTCAAGGAGCCGGTGGAGACGACCACGCTAGCGTTTGTGAGTCCGAAACTGGATGGCCGGTTGAAATTTTCCCAGGCGTTGGCCAGAATGGCCGTCACCATCAACTGTTCGCCCCTAAGCGAGGCGCAGCTGACCCCCTGGGTCATGCGTGATGCCGAGCGGCTGGGGATTCGGCTTGAGGAACATGCTAACCAATTGCTGAAAGAAGTGAGTGAGGAATCGCTCTATGGAGTGCGGCGAGAATTGGAGAAACTGGCGTCCTACGTGCCGCCCGATCGGACTGTGACCGCTGCCGATGTGCATGTGCTCCGAGGTATGGAGCCCGGTGCATCGGTGTTTGATTTCACGCTCGCGATCGCAGAAACTAATCGTGGGCGAGTTCTCTCTATCCTGGCGCGTAATCTTGAAGCAGGCGAAGCCCCGCTCCGTATCCTGGGCTCTCTCGCCTGGCAGTATCGCCGTCTTTGGAAAGTGAAAGAGTTGCTGGCCGGCGGTGGTCGCGAAGGGGATGCTGCCGGAACGTTGCGGATGAATCCAATGAAAGTCCGGTCCTTCCTGGGACGATTTTCAGATGAGCATCTCCAGGAGGCATTGCATCTGTTTCATGACGCCGATGGGAAACTTAAGGGCGGCAGCAGCGTCCATGCGAAGATAGTGATGGAGCGTCTGCTGTTGCGTCTGTGCGAGTATATAAAAAGTACGACACCCGTGTCACCGCGCCGACCCCCTGCCCCAGCAGGGCGGGTCACGGCGCGTGTGGTGTCGAATGTGCGAACGATTAAGAGCGGGAACCGGATAGGGCATTGACGTGTAGCGTCATGCGAGAAATACGACGGGATGCAGTGTTGCGCTTCACTACGCCTTTGGACACGGCTTTCCCGATCGCAGAAGCGGTCTCGCGCAAGAAGGTCTCAGCGTCGTCTACCTTCTTGTCAGCCACAGCCGTCTGGACTTTCTTCACCAGCCTCTTGACGGTGTTCATGGTGGCGTGATTCCGCTCATGCCGGCGATGGGCTTGGCGGGCTCGTCGAATCGTCGATTTGTGAATCACAGGCATCGTGCATTCCTCCAAAAAAGGTGGTGATTTGTATCATAGGGCGTCGCCGATCGTCAAGGATCAGGGCTGAAGAAGGAGGAATTCCATGTCGAAGATTGTGGCGCGTGACCGACTGATTTTTGCGCTGGATGTGCCCTCTGCTGCAGAGGCGGAACGGCTCTTAAACCGGCTCCAGGGCCATATCTCCTTTGTCAAAGTTGGGCTCGAACTCTATACGGCGGCGGGACCTGAGATGGCCAAGCGGGTCGTGGAGAGGGGCATGCGGGTGTTTCTCGACCTGAAATTCCTCGATATCGAAGAAACGGTTCGTCGCGCGACGGCGCGAGTGGCTGCGATGGGGGTTGATTTTTTGACGGTCCATGCGAACCGAAAGGCCCTCAGTGCGGCTGTTCAAGGACGGGAAGGATCCTCGCTCAAGCTGCTGGCGGTAACGGTGCTGACAAATTTCGATAGCCACGACCTGCGCGAAATGGGGATTCAGCGGACCGTCCAAGACCTCGTGACGGCACGGGCGCTGCTTGCCTCTGAGGTCGGCTGCGATGGGGCGGTGGCATCCGGTGAAGAACCTGCTGCCATCCGGCAGAAAGTCGGGCCACGATTCGTGATCGTGACACCAGGGGTTCGGCCTGCCGGCAAGGGAGTCGACGATCACGCCCGTGCGACAACGCCGACTCAAACGATCGTGTCCGGCGCGGATTATCTCGTAATCGGTCGACCCATCCGCGATGCCGCCGATCCCACCGAGACCGTGGCGAAAATTGTCGCGGAAATGCAAGCTGCCTTCGATGCTCGTCTGTAGAGAATTACTCTGCACTCAGTGACTGCGACGTGCTCAACCCTGACCACGTGGCGTAGACTTCTAATTCATCCTTGAGCGTGGGTACGCAGGCTAGGTTGCGGCAGCGATCCCCACTTTGTTAAAATCCCCCATCACTGCACATCCTTTGTGGTGGGTGTAGCTCAGCTGGTTAGAGCGCCGGATTGTGGATCCGGAGGTCGCGGGTTCGAAACCCGTCACTCACCCCACTTCTTTTCACGATAACTGCTTGATTCACTAGGCCTTCCCCGATTTCCTTTGGTTCCGGAGACCATCCCAGTTGCGCCGGGGTTGCGGATTCGACCTCCGCCTCCCTGCTAACAAGAACTACCAGCCGATTGAGGTTCAGGCTCAACAGTCGTTCGAGATTTGGGGAGTCGTCACCAACGTCATTCACGCGCTCTGAGTGGTCACATGTCTCCTGTCTTTGCCCTCGTTGATTGCAATAACTTCTACGCCTCCTGTGAGCGGGTGTTTAACCCCAACTTCAACGGCAAGCCCATTGTCGTTCTCTCCAACAACGACGGCTGTGTAGTCGCACGCTCCAATGAGGCGAAGGCGTTAGGTATCGGGATGGGTGTCCCAGAGTTTCAGATTCGTCCATTACTGCGAACCCATCAAGTACAGGTGTTGTCCTCGAACTACGCGCTCTATGGGGATATGTCGCAGCGGGTCATGGAGACGCTTGAGCAGTTCTGCCCCGATCTCGAAATCTATTCGATCGATGAGGCGTTCTTGAGTCTGTCTGGCTTCACGTCTCGCAACCTCATCGAGTACGGGCGCACCATTCGCGCCACCGTGAAACGCTGGACAGGCCTTCCCGTCTCGGTCGGCATCGCGGAGACGAAGACCCTCGCCAAGATCGCTAACCGTGTCGCCAAGCGGACACCAGACACGGGGGGCGTGTTTGACCTGCTCGCCTGTCCAGACCGAGACGCCCTGCTCGGTCGGATCGCGGTTGAGGACGTGTGGGGGATTGGACGGAACTATGCCCGCGTCTTGAATCAGCACGGCATCACCACGGCTTTACAGTTGCGTGGGGTTGATGACCAGTGGATACGGAAGCGCATGGGGATTGTGGGGCTTCGCCTGGTGATGGAATTGCGAGGAGTATCCTGTCTGGACTTGGACCAGTGCCCTGCCCCCAAGCAGAGCCTGACCTGTTCACGCGCCTTTGGGACGCTCATCAGCACCCTGGCAGAAATGGAAGAGGCGGTCTCGGTCTATACCTCGCGGGTGGCGGAGAAGTTGAGACGCGAACGACTGGCCGCAACGGTGTTGACCGTGTGTCTCACCACCAACGAGTTCAAAGACGGGCCGCAGTATAGCAACGTGCTCACGCTGAAGCTCCCAATTGTGACGGACAGCACTGCCGACCTCATCAGGTCTGCGCTACAGGGCATTCGGGCGATCTATCGAGACGGGTATTGCTACAAGAAGGCGGGTGTGATGCTCACGGGCTTGGTTCCTGTCAGTCAGATACAGCCCGATCTGTTCGACTCTCAGGATCGTGAAAAATCGAAGCAGCTCATGTCTGCCCTCGATGCTGTCAATGATCGATGGGGAGCCGGCACCCTCCACTATGCGTCGAGCGGGATCAGCAAACCGTGGAAGACGCAGTTTCTCCGCCGCTCTCCCGCCTACACGACTTACTGGGATGCACTTCCTGTCGTAAACGCCTAACGCAGAATCCAACCAGTTCCCCTTTAACCCACTTGCCTCCTTTCTCAAGCCTCCCCTACAATAACGCCTCCCTGCGAGGCTCCCATGCCCTTCTTGATTCGCCCCTCCAGTCGCTTCCCCGTGCAATACGCATGCACGTACAAAGGTTACCTAACAACTGGAGGCCTGGTCACACGGACTACAACGAAGTGGGCCCGCACGGCTCGTTGGGTATGCGGTCCCCCGGTTCTGAACCGAATGGTGAGGTTGGGCATGCCTCATCTGAAAAAATGTATTTATCAACTATACGCCAACGGAAAACAGGTGCTTTACCAATTATCCAACAACTCTAGAAAAGGAGTCCCTTGTGTCTAAAGAAATTGCGATATTAACCTTGCATGGTATGGGAAAGACTAAAAGGGATTATGCAGATGGTCTAAGGGAGGAACTAGCCGATGAATTGGGCAAAGAGACCTGGTCTCAGGTGCATTTTGAACCCATTTTTATCAGAATATTCTCTAGCCTAACTGACCTGCCCCCCTTAAACCAGTCCAGATCCGCTGTGAGGGTTAGACCGTAAGAAGGCCATCTGCCACGTCGTTCTGCACCGGACCTCACACGAGGTGCCTGTACGGCTAGGCGTGGAAGTCCTCGAACAGGCCCTGCGCCTACCAACAAAACCTATTTTTCTCTCCGGGGTGCATTTCTTAAAAGAGTCCATGCCCATGACGTACGGGCGAGGTATACACGGCTCGGCGTGGAAGCCCTCAAACAGGCCCCCTCTGCATCCCATGCCGCTGTGGGAGGGGCGGAAGAAGACCAGGTGAGCTACCCGACGCCTAAGAAAAAGTCCTGTATCCACGCTAAGCAGCAACCATGATTAATCCAGAAAACGGAACGGTGATACGCTCCAGCTGTGGGGTTAAAAGGCTTATAGTCCCGTTGGGGTTGTATCAACCAGAATTCAAATAGGAGATGAAAATGCTGACCATTAGTAAATCGCCCAAACATGTTCTCGCTATCCGGCTTTCCGGCACCGTCGAAAAAACGGAGATTAAAACGATGGCGAAGGCGTTCAACGATAAGTTGGCCGTCAACGATCGCCTGGGCTTACTCATTGACATGAGCAAATGGTCCGACATCACGGGCGGGGCCATTGTTGAAGACATAAAATTTGAATTTGGCCTTCTCGGCAAGCTGAGTCGCTTTCCACGCATGGCGATCGTATCGGACAAGCAGTTCGTGAAGGCGATCTTGAAGTTCTTCGGCCAGCTGGCTCCGATGATCAACATCAAGGTTTTTGGCCCGAACGAGTATGACAAGGCGCTTGCTTTTGCGTCCCATCTTCCCACCCCCAAACCTGCGGGCAAGCCTTCGATCAGTCTCATCGAAACCGGCGATCCCAAGCTCATCAGCTACGAGATCGACGGCATGCTCACGAAGGACGACGTTGAACGGGTTGTTCAGCCATTGCAGCAGGCTTTTGAGAAAGACGAAAAAATCGATTTACTCGTGCGCATGAAGAACTACGCAGGCTTCGACCCGTCGATCCTCGCCCAGCGATCCGTACTCTCAGTGAAGCTGTCGGCTATCAGCCATATTAGGCGTTACGCCATTGTTGGCGCGAAGGACTGGATGATAAATGTGGTCGGGATGTTTGCGCCGATGTTCACAATTGAAATTCAATTCTTCAACGCCGCTCAGGAAGACGAAGCCTGGACGTGGGTGAAATCATGAATAGTCACACCATTGATAGATACATGGTGCGACCAGGCGGCACGGGATTTCGTTACGCGTTTTGTTCGGGCGACCAATCCAACGTCAATTTGCTCGTATCGATCCGCTGGAGCATGGGATATGTGGCGAGTCGGTAGGGCTTGGGGCGTTGCGTGCGCTCCCATGCCTGCACATCTGCCTCAGCGGGATCGATTGCCCTAAGAAATTTCAAACTTACGGTAAGCGAGCGAAGCAAGCCGCTTCAAAGCTAGTCTATGGGAAGGAAGTCACGCTTCAGACATTCGGCAAGGACAAGTACAAGCGCACCATCGCCGCTGTCCTTCTGCACGATGGCACCAACGTCAGCCACTCGCTGGTTAAGGACGGCTGGTGCTGGTCGAACGGTGGCGGCAGACCTCCAACCGGATTCGCCCGCATCGTGCGTTGGGCTACCTGACCCTTAGCTCCGGAGGCTGTCGCACCACGTTGCGCCTGACTCACATGCAAGCTGGTACATTCACTGGGGGCTGGTCATTGGCCAAGGAATTCTAAGGCCTCGTCGAGTTTTTCAGCTAGAAACAGGGTGTCCTGAACTTCGGTCGATAATGACCAGGAGACACGGAGCATTTGCGGTGACTCAGGATACCTCAATGGCTTGATCGCGATATCGAATTTGACATTCAAGTATTCTGCGAATCGAGTAGTATCGAACCCTGCTTTGTTAACCTGAAACGACAAGATCCCCGGTGCATGAGGCCCATCCCACTCGGCGATTTCCACGTCACTCATTCGGCTCAAACATCCCCTGAAGACGGTTCGCAGGCCGGCAAGATTGGCCATCGCTGGTAATTCCTGTTGTTTCATTTCACAGGCCCGGGCAAGTCCCGAAATGAGGCCGATATTCTGCGTGCCAAGGTCAACGTATTCTTGTGCGCTGCCTGTTGCTGAAAGATCGAACTCACGACGCGCATGTCTTTCCTTGTATTGTTTAGTAATCAGTAGTGCACCGGTCCCCATGGGACCCGCGCACCACTTATGACCTGAGAAAAAATAAAAATCGACATCAAGCGTTCCAAGATCCACGGGAATATGTCCAACAGCCTGTGCGCCATCTATTGCCAGGATGATATGTTGCCTTCCGGCTATTTCGCATACCTGCTGTAAGGGAAATACTCTCCCGTCGGTGTGAGCCACGTGGCTCAGTGTAATCAACCTTGTCCTTCTTTCCTTACAGGCATCGTCGAGCCGAGTTAAAAATCTTCCTTCAGAACTAGCAGGTATGACAATCGGCTCGATGCCTCGCTGCTTCAGGCTGTACAGAGCCTGCAATGTTGACGGGTGCTCCTGGTCTGATGTTATGACAATATCTCCTCTCTTGAGGTCAAGTGCAGACAAGGTGAGTCTATAGGCGGTTGTGGCATTGGGGACGAAGACGAGAGAATCGCCTTCTTCGCCAAGATTCACGTGCAGTAACTGAGCGACCTTATGTCTGCAATTTTCCACTTGCTTGCGGTACCAGGCGATGCCAGACTCCGAAAATAATAGGGTGCGGAATTCGGTGGAGACAGCCTGCACCACTTCGACGGCCTCGGTGCGTGTAGGACTTAAACCGGCATAATTGAAATAGTGCATGGGCAGCGAACTCCTCGGGAGCATTCTGACACCCCGCATGACTGGGAAGGAAGCCGAAAGCTCTGGTACAGAAAGGAGGCTTTCATGCCAAAAGCCATCTGGAATCGGGTGACGTTAGCCGAAAGCAACGAGGGGCAGGTGGTCGAAGGGAATTACTATTTCCCGCCCCAGTTAATCAAACGAGAGCACTTCCAACCAAGCACGACGCATACGACCTGTCCCTGGAAAGGGGAAGCGAGCTATTACGACATTGTGGTGGATGGAAAGGTGAATAAGGACGCGGCTTGGTATTATCCTTCACCCAAAGAAGCGGCCAAACACATTACAGGATTCGTCGCCTTTTGGAAGGGAGTACATGTCGATGATCGCTAAGAAGACCACGACCACTCATCTAGTGCAGATGCTGGCTCAAGGTCGCGCAGCGACCGATGCCTTATTCGGCCTGGTTCGTCCTGAAGCCTTCCATGACCGACCGGTCCCCGAGCGCCACCGGACGGTTTTCTACTTCGGTCATCTCGAGGCGTTTGACTGGAATCTCGTGAGCCAAGCAACAGGGGTTCCGTCATTCCATCCGGAATTCGACCAACTCTTTGCGTTTGGGATTGATCCGGAACCAGGGCAGTTACCGCAGGACAAGCGCTCGGGTTGGCCGGAGAGAGCAGAAGTCCAACGGTATAACCTACGCATTCGGCAGGCCATAGATGATCTCTCAAACCAGGTATCGGAGCAGATGCTCTCTGTCGCGATTGAGCACCGGTTGATGCACGCCGAGACCCTAGCCTATCTCTTCCATCACCTGTCGACCACGCAAAAGGATATTCCGCCGGTCGCGCCGCTTCCACCTAGCCCAACTCCCGTTCGTACGGTCATTGAAATTCCTGGCGGCAAGGTGACCTTAGGCCAACGACGCGCACACCCCTATAGCCAATATCAATTTGGATGGGACAACGAATTTGATGCCCATGAAGTCTCTGTCTCTGCGTTTGCCATGAGCAAGTACAAGGTCACGAATGGAGAGTATCTCGAGTGCGTTCGCGCCGGTGCTAAGCCGCCGCAATTCTGGATATGGCACCAGGGCCAGTGGCATTGGCGAGCCATGTCGGGAGAAGTACTGCTACCGATGGATTGGCCGGTTTATGTCACCCATGAGGAGGCGAGCGCTTTTGCCGCTTGGACCGGAAAGAGACTGTCCACTGAAGCGGAGTTTCATCGGGCAGCATATGGGACGCCGGATGGCGAAGCAGAACGAACCTATCCATGGGGCGATGACTTGCCGGATACCCGACGGGGAAACTTCAACGGAAACCGATGGGATCCTATTCCCGTGACTGCGACCCCGCTCGGAGACAGCGCATTCGGAATTTCCCAACTGGTCGGCAACGGATGGGAGTGGACTTCAACGGTCTTCCAGCCTTTTCCCGGATTCCAGCCTCTCTCGTTTTATCCAGGATACTCAGCGCGTTTCTTCGATGGCAACCACTATGTACTTAAAGGGGCGTCCTCGCGGACAGACACCGGTTTGCTGCGCCGATCATTTCGCAACTGGTTCCGGCCCAACTACCCGTATGTCTATGCCGGATTTCGGTGTGTGGAGGACTAGCATGATGCTCTCACAGACTGGACAGACTGACGGCGTCCGGGAGTTCGCCGTCGCAGTGAGCGACAGCCTCAGGAAGGTTGCCCAACGCGAACTACCCTCGATGTACTTTTACGATGAGCTGGGAACTGCACTGTTTGAAGCGATCACCCTATTACCCGAATACGGGCTGACCCGTGCCGAGGAACGCCTCCTCCGCCGCCATGCCGGAGACATACTCGAATATCTTCCGCCTCCCGTGGCAGTGGCCGAGCTGGGGAGTGGACGCGGCCGGAAGACCCGCTGGATATTAGAATCGCTCGCCGATCGAGAGCCGGTGACCTATTTCCCTATCGACATATCCGCTGCGGCCCTCTTCAAATGCCACCAAGAACTTGGACACATCGGCGCAATCAGCATCGTCGGATTGGAGAAATCGTATCTGGAAGGTCTTCAGGAAATAGTGGCCCGTCGCCGACCGAATCAGACACTCCTGGTCTTGTTCCTGGGGAGCACCATCGGCAACTTTGATCGACCAGCAGCGGAAAAGTTTCTTCGCGACATCCGTCGGCATTTGATGTCGGGCGACGCCTTTCTCCTGGGGGCTGACGTGGAGAAATCCGTCCATGACATGATGCTAGCCTACGATGACCCGGCTGGAGTGACCGCCGCTTTCAATCTGAATCTCCTTGCCCGGATCAATCGGGAACTCGGGGGAGACTTTATTCTTCGGCACTTCGAACACTACGTCCGGTATCAGGAAATGGACCGTCGGATCGAAATGCATCTCCGCTCGACACGGAAGCAGACCGTGTCGATTCGGGCCGCGGACTCCACCTTTACCTTCAGGAAAGGGGAAACGATCTGGACGGAGGCCTGCCACAAATTCCGCGTCGAGGAGATTCCCGGTCTCGCTCGACGTACGGGATTCCTCTGCGAAGCGCAATGGATCGACTCGGAATGGGCGTTTGCCGAAAACCTGTTGATTGCCGATTAGGGATGCAGACCGGCTGCCCGTAAGAACTGCTCCGCTACGTCCCGCTCCGGACGATGTTCGCCGTCCACCTGATAGTTCAACTTGCGCATGGTCAGGGCGGTGAACCGTCCGGCCAGTTCGATGAGGGCTTTCCGCACGGTAGGGTTGTCCTTCAGCAGTTCGGTACGCACGACCAAGCCACAGTCGTAGGGAGGGAAATAACGCTTGTCATCCAGCAGAACAACCGCATCCAGAACTGACAACTGGCCGTCGGTGGCATTCCCCGCCACCATGGTGACTTCTCCTTGTTCGAGTGCCTTGTACAGTAAGCCGAGGTCCATGGTCATAGGCGATCCGTTGATGGGAAGATGATAGGTCTTCAGTAACCCAGCCAGTCCATCCGGCCGCTGCTGGAATTCGTACCCCACACCGAGGCTCCAACCGGGAGAATACCACGCCGCCTCACTCAAGGTTGCCATCTTGCGTTTCCGAGCATCTTCTCCACGGATCACCATCGCGAACGTATTATTGAAGCCCAACGGATCCATCCATTCCAGGCTGAATCGCGCCTGATATTCGTTTCGGATGAGTGCTAAGGCAGCCGCCGGATCATGGGCTGGCGGTAATTTCAGGATGGTCGTCAGCGCGGTCCCTGTGTACTCGGGATAGAGGTCGATCTCTCCGCGCACGAGCGCTTGATGCGCCAACATGGTCCCGCCCAAGTTGAGTTTACGATCCACGTAGCGCCCAAGACGATTTTCCAGATGCTGCGCCACGATCTCGCCGAGGACTACTTGCTCAGTGAAATTCTTCGAGCCGACCGTGATCGGGCGTTCCTTCGTACAGCCGATGAGTCCTGCCGCCCACAGTCCGGCGATCAAACAGGCGACAGTTTGTGTTCGACCCATTCGAGTCCTCGATCGGCCACCATTGCCATTAAGGCAGCCGGAACCGCGCCGGCAAGAAGCAGCGTCGTATCGACGGATGCCAGGCCGCGAAAAATGAAAACCCCGAGCCCACCGCCGCCAATGGCCGCGGCAATCGTCGCCGTCCCGATCGTCGTCACGGTCGCGATTCGCGTGCCGGCCAGAATCGTCCTGGTCGCCAGCGGGAGTTCAACTTCCCAGAGAAGCTGCCATCCCGTCATGCCCATGGCGATCGCTGATTCACGCATGGCGGGATCCACGCTCCGAATGCCGGTGAGAGTATTTCGCAGGATCGGCAAGAGCGCATACAGCACAAGCGCGAGAATCGCCGTGTGCCGACCGATTCCCCCCAGGAAGGGAAGAGGAATGAGAAATCCGAAGAGCGCCAGACTCGGCACGGTTTGTATGACATTCGCAAATCCCAGGACCCATTGTTGAAGGAAGGTGCGGCGGGTGAGCAGAATGCCAGTCGGAATGGCAAGCGCAGCGGCAATCGTCATGGAGAGGCTCACCAGGAACAGGTGTTCGAGCGTCAAATCAAGGATATCGCGTGCCAACGCGGAAGACATCAGACCGTGTCCTTCCACTTCTCCTCGAGGCACGTATGAAAGGCCTGCACTTCCTTATCGTGGGACTTGAGAAATTCAGAGCGTCCACCCAGAAAAACCAATCGACCATTGTGAAGAACCCCGATGCGGGTGCCGAGCAACAACGCTTCCCGGACATCATGGGTGACGAGCATAGCCGTCTTGCCGAGCCGATCGCGCAGGTCGAGGAACTGCTGCTGCAGTTCCACACGAGTCACCGGATCAAGTGCACCAAAGGGTTCGTCCAACAGCAACAACGGAGGATCCGCTGCAAGCGCGCGGGCGACCCCCACGCGCTGACGTTGACCGCCGGACAACTCGCGGGGATAGCGCGTGGTGAACTGCGCCGGAGGAAGCCCGATCTGAGTCAGCAAGTACTCGACGCGACCTTCGATATCGCGGAATGGCCAACCTTCCAGACGTGGAACCAGTCCGATATTGGCGGCCACAGTGAAATGCGGAAAGAGGCCTGCATCCTGAATCACGTATCCGATCCGACGCCTCAGCCGGGTCAGGTCCCAGGCGGTCGTGGGTACACCCTCGATCGAGACATCGCCGGCGCTTGGCAGGAGCAAGCCATTCACCATTTTCAACGCGGTGGTCTTGCCCGAGCCGCTACGACCCAGGAGCACAAAGGTTTCTCCGGCCTCCACATCGAAACTGAGATCGCACAGAATATCCTTCTGACCGATGCGAGCCGAAACCTGTCGGAAGGAGACGAGAGGACTCATGCGCCCATCATTCACAAGACTCTCAAGTATTCGTGAACAAACTGCACTGCCATGGCCCCCTCCCCCACCGCGAAGGCGCATGAGCGTATGATAACTGCTCGGACCGAACTCTACTATGAGAGACTCTTGCGTTCAAGACGCATGTTGGGTGAGGAGATGATGGTTATGGTCGGGCTGTTCAAAGCACGGGGAGGAGGATGGCCACTCATGATTGAGGCGGCAAGCGTTCGGTGGGTGAGCGACCAGATATTCGGCTGGCCTTCTTTCGCATCACGGATACTGAGCAACAGCGTTTGGGGCAGGTGATCATGGATTTGATGGAGGGCGGTGAGGAGAGGGCCTACCACTAAGTCTATGCCGCTGCCGACGAGAAGGTAAAGCAGGAGAACAATTGAAAATATCTGAGCCCATCGAGAGTGGACGATTTAACGAATTGCTGGATACTGTCACAAGCTCAAGTTCTTCACAGGTATCGGGAACAGTAACAGATGATCAAGTAGTTGTGGACTATACAGGTGTCGGTATGACGGAGAGCTTCCAGGGGGTCGCTGCCTTCTTCCGTTAATTGCTTGTTGACCTCCGCCTTTTGTCCCCGTGGTGCATTCCTTAAAAGAGTCCCTGTCCATTGACATGTAGGGGTATGTGCCGACTACCCCCCTTAGTCGTACGAGCGGTCCGGCCAAGGCCAATCGAAACTCGATTTTGTGAACCGAGTTTCCTGGAGATAATTCCCCAGCTCGCCCGTCCTTCGTCTCTTGGTTCTCCGTAGCAACACGGGGTGCGCCTGGGGTGCGGAGGGTGCGGAATGCTGTCTCTGCTTGGCGTACCCTGTCATCCCAATCGCCAGGATTCATGCATCATTTGAATCGGTCGAGGTAATTCGAACCCGTCACTCACCACACTTCTTTTCACGATAACTGCTTGATCCACTAGACCTTCCCCGATTTCCTTTGGTGCCGGAGACCATCCCGGTTGCGCGTGGGTTACGGGTTCGACCCCCCAAACAGAGCCTATCCACAGGTGAGTCCAGATGGTCCATCGCTTGTTTGTTCCCTCCCGGAATCAGATGGCCATAAAGATCCACTGTCACTTGAATGGGCTGTGGTCCATTTGATCTTTCACGTGGACGGGACTCTCCCCGTTCTGCAACAGCAATGAGGCGAAAGTATGGCGATGATCGTGGAACCGGACTTTTCGTCGCTTGGCCTTGGTGAGCAGGCTTGGGTAAATTTCCGGGGCTGACAAAGTAGGATCCTCCTGAGCGGGACATATCCAGCCCAAATACCACCATCTCTCTTCTCGGCTCTTGCACCTTCCTTTGCCACCCTACTATATAAGAGGCACTCCTGCGAGGCTCTATGCCCTTCACGATTGATCCCTACCGTCGGCCTAAGAAGCCGCACTTCGTACCGGTGGCATACCTCCAATCCTGGGGTTCTAGCGGCAGGCCCCAAGGCCGTCATTCGAAGATTTTGTGGTGCGACGGGAAGGTGAGTAAGCTTCAGCGCGCAGGGACCGTCACCGTCCAAGTCGGTTTCTATTCAGCAAAGAACTCAAATGTTGCGGAAGCGTACTTTGGTGAATTTGAGGCGAATTGGGAGAAATTGGTGAGGCGACTCATTGCCGGCCGACCAAGATCAGAGATTCTTGCCTCGCAGCTGTTGCTCCAGTCCAGTTACTTCCTACTTCGAAATCCCAAATTCAGCATCAACGATTCGGCTGAGCGATTTGAAATGTACAAATTAGCGGTAGAGGAATTCTGGCAGAAAATACTAATGGCCGGGCATGTACCAGAGCAGATGAACGATGCCCCGAAACAGTTGCTTAAAACCTGGTCCTGCTACCTTCTGAGGGCGCAATCTGAATCATGGATCACCTCCGACAATCCTGTACTCCTGCTAACAATCGGAGAAACAACCCCTGTGCTCATATTCTTTCTTGCCGATTACGCCGGCTTGGGCGGTCTTAGCGCTCAAATCCAGTGCGGCCACACTATCCGGCGGTAAGTTTACTGCTCAAGACATCAAGTACTTAAACTCGTACACAGCGATCAACTCGATTCAACACTGCTACAGCCAATCAAGGTTGAGTGAAGCCAAGATTGCCAGCATTGGGAAATGGATTGCCAGGCGCCCGAAAACCGACAACTGGATATCGAGAAAGCAGATTCATATCGAGCCATTTAAGTATCCGGTTCCTGGAATGACTTTCGGGTTTCTGTAGGCGAGTCCCGTAACTATTCGCTGCACTTCTCCCTGCGAGGTTGCCATGCCGATCGCTCTCCGATTCCCCATCGCCCTCATGCTGTCGATCGTCAGTCTCGCCGCGCCCGCCCAGGCCGATTTTCAAACAGGGATGGAGGCCTTTGAACGCGGCGACTACGCAACAGCCTTGCGCGAGTGGCGACCGCTGGCCAAACAGGGAGAAGCTTACGTCCAGTACAGCCTTGGGTGGCTATATGACAACGGCTATGCCATTCCGAAGGACTATGACCAAGCGCGGCAGTGGTACGAAAAGGCTGCGGCACAGGGAAATGCAAAGGCCCAGAACAACCTCGGATTGCTGTATGCCAACGGTTTGGGCGGGCCGCAGGACTATGACCAAGCACGGCAGTGGTACGAGAAAGCGGCAGCTCAGGGGAATGCTAATGCTCAGTCCAACCTCGGGGTTATGTATGAAAAAGGCAGGGGTGTTCCGCAGGACTACGTTCAAGCGCGGCAGTGGTACGAAAAGGCCGCGGCATAGGGAGCCGCATATGCCCTGCTCAACCTCGGGTGGCTGTATCGCAACGGCTATGGCGTGCCGCAAGACTTAGTCCAGGCCCTTAAGTGGTACAACCTCGCAGTAGCGAACGGCGAAAAGAAGGCAGCCGAGTTTCGTGATGTGCTCGCCAAACAGATGACCCCTGCCCAGATTGACGAGGCGAAACAGTTGGCGCGGGAGTGGAAGCCAACGACACCATAAACACTTGAACGAGCCACGTGGATCGGGCACACGCCCACCAATCAATCCAAGCATTTCCCCACGCCCCGCCTTGTGGTTTTATCAGGCTCCTTCCTACAATACGCATCCCTACGAGGCTCCCATGCCCTTCACGCTTTGTCCCTACCATCACTTCCCTGTGTAATGTGCCGTCACGTACATCGCTGGCACATTCCTCAAGCGGCCGCTGGCCTCCTGTTCGGGTATTGGGTCATGTTGGCATGAAGGAATTTGAATGATGGCCTAACAACCTGGAATTGGTCAAACCCTAGGCCGAGGCTACGTCGTACGATTTTAACGCGGGTTGTCACGAGGAAAGAGCTGGCGATTATGTTGCACTTGACGCACATCAGGCTTCTGCTATCATGAGGTGCGTTGAGACCACACTAGCCGTGTCTTCGACTGAGGTGACTATGAGACGTCTCTTCGTCTTCCTCGCCATTCCCCTGTTGTGTACCAGTTGCGCCAGCTACGACAAGCGAGACGTGGTGGATTCACGTCCCACCTCGCCTAATCCGGCTGCCCAAGCACCGACGAATCTTTCGACAGCCTCACCTAGCACATCAGCCCGTGTCCTCAAACGGAAGGTCGCGGTGGCCCGGTTCACCAACGAAGCCCGACCCATGTCGTCGAGTTTATTCGGGGAGGCTTATAACCGAGACCCCTATTTCGATCGGCTCGGCAAACAGGCCGCCGACATGCTTTCGACCGAGTTAACCCGTTCGGGGAAATTTATCGTGCTCGAACGGCAGGATCTCAACAAGCTCGAAGCAGAAAGCGAGCTGATGGGCCTCACCCCTGAGCAATTCAAACAGAGCCTGGTCGGTGTCGATGCGTTGATTTTCGGTTCCATCGCTGAGTTCGGCCGCAAAGACGTTGGCGAGGTCCAGCTGTTTTCCCGCTCACGGCAGCAGATCGCCCATGCCAAGGTGAACGTCAGGCTGGTCGATCCTCGCACCGGACACGCCTTCTTCAGCGACGACGGAGCTGGAGACGCCACGCTCGAACAATCGACGATTCTCGGACTCGGTGATCGAGCGACGTTTGATTCGACCCTGAGCGACAAAGCCCTCTCTGCAGCCGTGGTGAACCTGATCGATAAGCTGAACAACAAGCTGGCCGATAAACCTTGGACTACGAGCATTCTCACGGTGGAAGGTCCCAATGTGATCGTCTCCGGCGGATCACGCCAAGGACTGCGTGTGGGTGACCACTTGAAGGTGATGACCACAGGCAAAGTTATCAAGAGCCCTCAAACGGGATTTAATATCCAGTTACCTCATACCCAGGTGGGCGAACTGGAAGTGCTCTCGTTCTTCGGGGACTCGGAGACCAACGAGGGATCGATCTGCAAGGTCGTCAATGGACCGACACCGACGATTGATCACTTGATCCAGTTTTAATGGGGAGGAGCCGTTGATGACAACCACTCTACTGCGCAGCCTGTTGCTACTTGGCGTCCTGCTCCTGTCCGCATGCGGCCTGTTTGCCCCTATCTTCGGACCCGTTTCACAAACCACCACCTCGAACGTCGATCAAAACATAGACGAAGGATACATTCGATTTTCCAATATCGCCAGCCATCATGAAATCTTTTTGGACGGCACCATGATTGGCACCGGGGAAGCCTATGGCGCAGGCGGCCAACTCGGCGTCACCCCCGGCACCCACGAGATCGAAATCCGTGAGGCCGGTCTGGTGCGCTTCAAAAAGAAGGTGTTTATCGGGACAGGCTCAACAAGCACAATCGACGTCCGATGATGCCACGCCTAGTCACGTTCGCCGTCCTGTTCGCTTGCGCGTTGAGCGCGAGTGCCTGCGCTCCCACCAAACAGTTCTACTGGGGTTCCTATGAAGACAGTCTCTATTCCCGCCAGCAGCATGCCGGAGCGGAGGGTGAGGCCAAAGCTGTAACCCAACTTCTCGCCGTCATCAATGAGGCTCAGGCCGCCAACAAGAAAGTAGGACCCGGCATCCATGCCGACCATGGGTATCTCCTGTTCAAGCAAGGAAAAGCCGACGAGGCGATCGCAGAGTTGCAGGAAGAAGCCGTGTTGTACCCAGAATCGCAACTGCTGATGGAGACGATGGTCTCTCGGATTCAGGGACAGGAGGAAACAGAGAAGCAAAAGAAACTCACACAATGAGACCTTGCTCGTGCGTTGTCGCTGCCTCCTGCATGGCCCTGTGGCTCTCTGGTTGCGCCACGCATCCCAAACCAGATTACACGAACTTTTTCGACCACCAACCGCGCTCGATTCTTGTCGTTCCTCCCGCCAACAAGACGACGGCGGTGGACGCCCCGGTCGTCTTCCTGACAACCATCAGCGCAGCATTCGCTGAGCGCGGATATTACGTGTTCCCGGTGCTCCTCGTTCAAGACATTCTCAACGATCTAGGCGCAACCGACGAAGGCGCCATCGCCGCCATCCCACCTGGGAAATTCAAAGACGTCTTCGGCACCGATTCGATCCTGTACGTGACGATCACGGATTGGACAACATCCTACGTTGTCCTTGCCTCAACCATTACCGTGGGAGCTGAATATCGTCTTGTGGATGCCAGTACCGGGGCTGTGTTGTGGACCGACGAGGCGAAGGTGGTTCACAATAGTGGTGGCAGTGGCGGTGGCGGACTCATCGGACTCGCCGTTATGGCAGTTCAGGCGGCATTAACAGCCGCAACCGTGCAATATCGACCCATCGCCATACAGGCGAATATCATGGCCGCATCCAAATCTGGGCATGGGCTTCCCGCAGGACCCTACCATCCAGAATTCCAAAAGGACTGGGAGCAATTCAAGTAAGCCGCAGCCCGCCCTTCTTCAGCCTTCTCCGCAGACCGAGAACGATGTTGCGAGCACTAGAGGCACACAGGCCCCACGCCTGCCGACGAAGCCCATTTTTATCTACGGGGTGCATTCCTTAAAGGAGTCTCTGCCCATCAAGGGGGGTGGGTGTGTGCCACTTGGGGGATGGTGTTATTGCAGTGTTAAGAAGAGCGACAAAGTAGACTGAAGTGAGATGAGTTGAAACAACGTGGAATGATATGAAACGGTGGCATTCTCAAGGAAGGAGAAGGGATTGCCCAATCATTAAGGACTTGAGCAACCTCTTTTGCTTTTATAGTGAATCAGCGGGTCGCAGCAGCTCAGGATCCTGTTGGCTTTCAGGCAACCTACTCATCCCCGTATCCTTCTTGTCTCTTGGTCATCTCTAAAATTGCTTGCCTTGACGAGTTTTTCAGGCGTGATCTCTTTAGACATAATTGTTCGATAGTCTTCGCGGCAATCTTCGACCAATTGAGCGAAGGAGTATTCTAAATAAACTGCTCGTTCTGTTATGCACCGGAGTAGTGAAAGACAAGCTTCCGATTCAGGTGGTTGAGTGATCCGGTGAGTCTTTACCATGAGCCAGAGGCACACATCTATGAGCTGTAGACCAACTGACGATTGGGTAGGTAATAGTTCAATTTGGCACCTCAAGGTCTTGACCTTTTGAACTAGAAGAGAGTCTCTAGGAAGGGTGGCTTTGTGCAGTAGCTCAAAACAATCTGAAATTGCTTTCCCGAATTGTTTCTGTACGTCGTGAATGAAACGCACTACCTTGGTCCTCGGTTTGAGAACCTGATGAAACCCGTCTATTAGTCTGATAAATACTCCAATATTTGGCGAATCTAAACTATAAGAATCGTTGTATTTACTGGGCTTCGGTCTCAGGACTACGCTAGGGTACTTCAGGGCCCATGAGATAGCGTTGAGGAGAATTTCTTTCATTCTCGGGTTTGTATCATTCTCGTAAATTCTAAGTTGCAAGGTTTCAAGGACTCTACTAAACTCCTCGTAATCACTAGTCTCATACGCATGCCAGAACCCCATCTTGTCACACTGTCTCATATTTTGAACCAATGGCACGGTGAGGCTTCTCCGAAGGGGCAAAAGCATATCGTGTGACCGAGAGACGGCTTGATTGAAATCGCTATCCAGAAGAATTTCAGCAAGTCTGATGGCGGCGTGGTGGACCTTGTCTGTTAAAGTCAAGACGAAATGGTAATCGTATTTGACAATTAGCTCCTCGATCTTGGGCGCAATTTTGCCAATACCTGGGATCCCGAGATCCTTGCCATGGATCTCACTAACCCCCAGAATGGTCTTACACTCCTCAACAGTTTGCACGAAAACTGGTTCTTGTTCTAATTCGTGGGATGAAAGCAGTGTACCCGTCCAGAAGATTGGCTGTGCTTCGTCAAAAAGGTTTTCGCCAGTATTCCCGGCTTCATCTGTATATGCATAGACAGACCCGCTAACGATTCTCCCTGTCTTCTTCGTTGCCATAATGGTGGGTAATTATACTGACTTCGTGTACTTTCCGCCACGGTTGACTGGTGCCAGCTTGGTGCCAAACGTACCTGTCCCACCATGACCCACACTGATAATGAGTCATTCCTCATCCTCACTGTTATTGGCTGATTTGTCGTCTTGGGTCTGCTGAGATAGGCTTTCGGCAGGACTCTTAATCAGCGGGCCGTAGCTATGGGTCGTTACCTATATAGATAGGCGTAGGATCCCCAACTGCCCCCCCCTGACGAACAAGCCCCGTTTTGTCTATGGGGTGTATTCCTTCAAAGAGTCCCTACTCATTGGCATAAGAAGTTGTGTGCTGATGACCTGCCCCCTATAAACCAGGCCGGATGTAGCGTTAGGATTCCGGCCGACGGAAGTGAGGGGGCATGGCACGCAAACGGTATCCGGCCGAGGAGATCATCGGGCATCTGCGGACGATCGAAAGTGAGATGGGCAGAGGCCTTGGACTGGTGGAGGCTTGTTGCAAGTTGGGGATCACGGAACAGACCTACTATCGGTGGAAGAAAGAGTACGGTGGTTTGCGCGTGGATCAGGCCAAACGGTTAAAGGGCCTGGAACAAGAGAATGCCCGACTCAAGCGACTCGTGGCGGACCTCTTCCTGGACAACAGCATTTTGAAGGAGGTGGCAGCGGGAAACTTCTAAGCCCGGCCCGATGCCGAGAAACGGTCTGCCATGTGCCGGCCATGTTTTCGGTCTCTGAACGCCGGGTCTGTCGAGTCGTGGGGCAATGCCGGGGCACGCAACAGTATGTGCCCATCAAGGCGGACGACGAGGAGTCTCTGCGGACGCGGATCGTCGCGCTCACCCGTGAGTATGGGCGCTATGGGTCTCGTCGGATCACCGCGCTGTTGCATCAAGAAGGCTGGCGGGTGAACCACAAACGCGTGGAGCGGCTGGGGCGACAGGAGGGGCTCAAGGTGCCGCAGAAGCAGCCGAAGCGAGGCCGACTCTGGCTGACTAACGGTTCCTGCGTACGGCGGCGATCGGAATATCCGAACCATGTGTGGGCGTATGATTTTGTCATGGAACGCACTCGGGATGGGCGGCCCTTGAAAATGCTCACCGTGGTGGACGAATACACGCGGGAGTGTCTGGCCCTTGCGGTGCGCCGCCGTATGAGGGCAAGCGATGTCCAGGAGGTACTGGGGGAGCTGTTCCTGACGCATGGCTGTCCGACACACATTCGCTCGGACAATGGACCGGAGTTTATCGCCACGGCTCTGCGGGCCTGGTATCGCTTGCTGACCGTCGTGCCCTTGTTCATCAAGCCGGGCAGTCCCTGGGAGAATGGCTATAGCGAGAGCTTCAATGGCAAGTTCCGGGACGAATTGCTAAACAGGGAACTCTTCTATACGCTGCGGGAAGCGCAGGTCATCATTGAACGCTGGCGGCGAACCTATAATCACGTCCGGCCCCACAGCGCCTTGGGCTATCGGCCACCGGCTCCTGAAGCATGCGTACTAACAGAACAGGTGGCCTAATCACTGGGGGCAGGTCACTGACTACCCCCCCTCTCCCCTCAGGCATGTCTCCGTGGAGTTGACAGAGTAGATAGCCATTTCCGTACCCAAAACTGTAACCATCAACACCTTACCATCTCACATTCAGCGCAACACAATGCAATGCCCCAGCAATGCCACAAAACAACGAAAACCCGCCCCCACGCGTTCCAGGCCATTATTGTAGGGTTTCGTCATCCTCTGCTTTTGCCTCCGTTAAGTCTTCCACTGCAGAAACAGTCTATTGCTTGACTGTAGGGCAAGTGGGACTACTCTCAATTCTAATCGCCAGATATTCGGTTATTTGTATTGCACGTCTTAACACCGGCTATCCTATGAAGGTTCTCGGACTCCTCCGCCATAGCGGAGACGTGTGGGTTGAATCGGAGGTCGGCAAGGGCACGACCATATACTTCACACTCACGAGGAGGTAGGCACCATGACGGACCACATTATCGATGTCCTGCAGGTTGAAGACAACCAGGATCATGTCGAGCTCGCAAAGTTCGCCTTTAAGAAAAGCAACTTTGCCAACCGGGTCCACGTTGTTCGTGATGGGGCGGAGGCACTGGAGTATATCTTCGGCTCTGAATCGTATGCCGGACGGAAGGTCGAACAGATGCCCAGGTTGATCCTTCTCGATCTCAAATTGCCAAAAGTCGACGGGCTGGATGTCTTGAGGCAGGTCAAGGCGGACCCACGTACGAAAAACACGCCGGTCGTCACGATGACGTCTTCTCGCGAGGAAAGCGACTTGGTCGCCAGTTACGCACTCGGCGTCAATAGTTACATTGCCAAGCCCGTAGATTTCCAACAGTTTGTCGAGTGTGCCCGCACCTTGGGACTGTACTGGCTACTGCTGAATGAGCCACCGGCCTCCACCACCGGAATACGGGATACGGCAACATGAGTAACTTCCTTCTTCCACACCAACACGCACGCTTGCATGAACCGCGGGCGCAACGATGACCACCCCTCTCCACCTGCTCATCCTTGAGGACCGGGAAGAGGATGCGGAATTGATGCTCCGCGAACTCCGGCGCGCGGGTTTTGATCCGCAGTGGCACCGAGTGGACACGGAAGCGGATTTCCTCGCGCACTTAGATCAGGAGTGGGACGTCATCTTGGCTGATTACTCCCTTCCTCAGTTCGATGCGCAACGAGCCCTTGAACATCTGAAGAACCGCGGATTGGATGTGCCCTTTATCATAGTGTCGGGCTGCATCGGTGAAGAACAGGCCGTCGAGTGTATGAAGTACGGCGCGACCGACTATCTGTTCAAAGACAGGCTGACGCGACTGGGACAGGCTGTGAGAAAAGGTTTGGGGGAAAGACTGCTCCGCGATGAACGGCAGTGCGTGGAGCAACAGTTGGCCCACAACGTCTTTCACGATGCCTTGACCGACTTACCGAACCGCGCCTTGTTCCTGGACCGTGTGCAACGTTGTCTCCACCAAATGGAGCGGAGAGGAGGGTACTTATTTGCCGTCCTTTCCATCGATCTGGACGGCTTTCAGACGATCAATGCGAGTTTTGGGCAGTCTGCCGGAGATACAGTGTTGATCGAAATTGGCGAGCGATTGGTTCAGGAGGTGCGATCCGGCGATACGGTCGCGTGCCTTGGCGGAGAGGAATTTGCCCTGCTGCTCGACGATGTCAAGGACCCGCGTAATGCGCTGCGCGTCGCGGAGCGGCTCCAGGCGAAACTCGCCAAACCGTTTCTCGTGGATGGACGAGAGGTGCTCACCAGCGCAAGCGTCGGCATCGCCGCAAGCACGAACACCTATAAGCGATCCACCGATGCCCTCCGCGATGCCGGCACCGTCATGGCTCGCGCCAAGAGACTCGGCCCAGGCCAGGTAGCCGTCTTTGACATACGGATGCATACTCAAGCGGTGACTCGGTTAAAACTAGAAACGGACCTCCGCCGGGCTGCGGATCAACAAGAATTCCTGTTGTATTACCAACCCATCGTGTCGCTGCAATTGGGACGCATCGCAGGTTTTGAAGCACTGCTGCGTTGGCAGCACCCCCAACGTGGTCTGATCTAGCCGGGTGAATGTCTGTCGGTCGCGGAAGAGATCGGACTGCTCATCCCCATCGGGCAGTGGGTGCTTCAAAATGCCTCACAGCAGTTGCGCGTCTGGCAGGCTGAATTTCCCGGTCGCACCACCCCTCAGCATGAGTGTAAACCTGTCCTGTAGTCAGTTCCTTCAATCTGGGAAGCTCCTTACGATCGTCGACGAGACGTTAAAAGCGACGGGCTTGGATCCCCGTAGTCTTGCGCTCGAGGTGACAGAGACGGTGATGATGGAAAATGCGGACGCGGCCTTGGCCACGTTGGCTCAACTGAGGGACCGGCAGCTTCGCATCTCCATAGACGACTTCGGTACGGGCTACTCTTCGTTGAGTTACCTCCAACGCCTTCCGGTCGATAATATAAAAATTGATCAGTCCTTTGTTGCTCACATGAAGCTAGCTGGGGAAAGCTTGGAGATCGTGCGCAGTATCATCGCGCTAGCTCATGGTTTGAGCAAGCACGTGACCGCGGAAGGAGTCGAAACCGGAGAGCAACTCGCCCTGCTTCGGTCGCTCGGATGCGAATATGGGCAAGGGTACTTCTTTTCCAAGCCGCTCGAAACCAAGGCAGCGGGGAAATTGATAGCCGACACTCGCACGTGGTGAGAAAAAGTACCGCGTTGAGCGACAACCGCTCTCACTTACTTGAGAAATAAATGAGGGATCTCGCCCCTTTAAACCAGTCCAGATCCTCTGTGAGGGTTGGACCGACAGAGGGCCGTCTACCACGTTATGCTGAACAGAACCCCACCTGCCGACAAAACTCCTTTTGCCTACGGGGTGCATTTGCGATTTCTGCATACTCACTGATCCAGAAATACGTCCAGTTTCTCTGCTCATCGCTCTTGCGCCTTCCTTCTCCTCCATCCTAGAATTAGCCTCCCCGTGAGACTCTCATGTTCTTCACGTTTCGTCTTTCCCATCGCTTCCCCGTGCAATGCGCCGTGACGTACAACGCGGATCCGCCCCTCAAGCGGCCGCTGGCCTACTGTAAGAAAATGTTCCCCTCCTGATCCACTCCGTACCGATCAGCTCCGAGAAGACGCATCATCTGTCTGACCATCTCCCACTTCGGAATCGTTTGGGTCACGTTCCGGACAAGTGCGATTTTACCGACTGGGACCCGCTGCATGGTAAAGGAAGAGAGCAATCCTTCCTGAAACTCGATCTTCAGCCCCATCATGCCCTTGAAAAACGTCACCCGGACCTTTTTTGGATTGGCGAGCTGCACAGCCGATCACACCCCTACTATGGAAGGATTGCTGCTTTGAGGATCGATAAAAAGAAGGAGACGATCTAGCGCATCGCGCCCGATTCTGGTGAGATACAGATCCATCTGAGTTCGACCGAGATCAATATTGCCTTGGTTGCATTTGAACCCCACTGTGAGATTGAGCAGTCCATCAACACGACTATCCCCCTGTACGTTGCGCTCAGGGGGCAGGAGATCGTTGAGATTCAATTGGGCAAATTCAAGCTTCGTCTCGATGCCAAAGAAGGTTCCGCTCGTGAGAACGAGCGTGCCCCCCATGCCACCTTCCAGGAGGTTCATGGCCAGGTTCTGCACAAGGAGCTGATTGTGATCGAATTCCAACCAGCCAGAGAGGTCAGAAATCGTCAGAAATCAGAGATCTACCCTCTCAATTTTCAGATCCCGTTGTTGGGACGAATAAGACATCAGCCCGGGCAGGATTGTGCTCGGGCTGACAACCTGTCCAGGTGTCGCTCTGTTTTGGCCGGGCATCCATTCAAGCACTTTTCGAATATTGAACCCTCCATTGAGGTTAACCAGTCGAGTCGTATGCTTTGTCATCGAGATGGCTTGAGGGTCGAGACGCACTTGCACATCGACTGGGCCCTGTTCCTTTTTCAAGACTGACAGGGCAAGTTCTGCACGCCCTGAGCCCTGTAAGCCGTATGATTGCAAAAGATCACGAAACTTGCTCAGATCCACAGCCGCCCGCGAGCGCAATTTGAGGAAGAGTGGTCCCAAATGTTGGCCCAAGGGCGTGTCGTGATTTTCAAGAAACCCTCGCATTCCTGCGACGGAACCGTTGCGCGAGAGATCAGCGCCATCAAATCCAGCACGCATCTCCCGTAGCTCCACATGGTCGAACTCCTTGGCCGTCACCTCCAAGTCTACAAAGACCCCTGAAGCCAGCCTGAGAGGAAATTGCGGTGAGAGGTGCAAGGAACCGATCTTCAAATGTGTCGATGCCTTGAGGTCGCCCGCTTTTTGGGGCTGCAAGGAGACGCTGATTGTCCCATTGGCTCCGACGACCTCATTCCCCTGAAACGCGCCTGACACATCCGCTAGCTTCACCTGGCATGTCAAGGACACCGGAAGTTGAAAGACATCCATCTCGCCCACAGCTGGCACGGTCCCGGCTCCGCTAACCTGTACGGACACCCGTCCCTTGGGTTTCATGTCCAAAATAGGCTGCATTCCTTTTATCGAGACGTGCTTAAGCAGCTTGCCAACATCCATTGAGGGCATTGATGCGTCAAGGCTAAAGCGCCGTTCCTTTGCTCGGTACCCTCCCTTGGCTATTAGCTTGAAGATCGAACCCGAGGACACACGAAGACTTGCCAGCTGGTACACGCCTCCGCGCAGGTCCACCTGAGTCTTCACGGAGAAAGACAGATCCTTCAATCTCGCGCTCACACCCGCGTCGTGATACCGAACGCCATTGACCTGCAGGCCAACTGTATCCCGCGAGACGAGATTGGTAAGCTTCATCTTGGGCGACACATTTCCGTTGAATGCACTGCCGAACTTCAGGGCCGTGTTCTCCACACTGACCGTCTTCCCATACTTGAGGTCCGCCAGCTCAAGATAACCCGATACCTTTCCCTGCACTTGGCCTTTTTTCGACTGATACACCCCCCCCACCGTAAGATTGAGCGTCTTCAGCTTGCCGTGAGCATGGATCTCCGGCACTGAAGTCGCGAGTCCGGCGAGTTGAACCTCTGCAGGCATGTTTATTTGTTGAGGTTCAAAACCTGGATTCACCTTGCCCCGGACATTGACCTTCACTAGATCCTGCCCAGCCTGCTTGTGCAGGCTCAGACTTTTCAGTTGATCCGTAAGAAGCAAGGGAATGAGTTCCTGCAGCTGCGGCCTCACCTCAGCGTTGAGTGTAATATGCATAGCACCGTCAGCGTCCGAAGCTAGGCGGAGGTCCGCACGCAAGTTGGCCTGCAGCAGGGTGCCGATGTCCACCCTGGCTTGCTCAACCGAGAATGCCAGGTCGTTGAAGTCGCCATTGCCGGCGAGGTAAATCTGAAACGGTTGCCGTAGGCTGGGGAGGGGCCCAAGAGGAGGGATGGATGCCTGGCCGTCAAACCGGAGACTAACGGAAACCTGCCCATGCTCAGAATACGTGCCCACGAAGGTAACATTCACACCGTGCGCACGATAGTTCTGGAATGCCACCATTTCATTACTAAGAGTCAGCTCTACCTCCATCGACTCGGGCTTATTTCCTTTGATTGCAATATCCGATGTCTTAAGGACGAAAGTCGTAGGATCGAGAACCAGCTGAAAGGACGGAAAGGCACCCTTCAGATCCGTCCCCTGAATCTCAACCTGTACGACCCCGTTGAAGCCTGACTCGCTGATGGTCCCGCGGACCGCGATCGTATGAGACAGCGTCCCACGTATCTCGGCGTCTCTCACTTCGGGTGGAAGAAAGTCAGCCGCGAGCAGAGACACTTTTCCCGGATCAATAACCAGGTCCCTTATCGACAGATTCACGGAATTATTTGTTAGGAACTGTTCAACTTGTCCAGACAAAGTCATCCTGAGCGCGGGATCGGCTCGGAGGGTCAGGCGCTTGATTTCAAGAGATTCTGACGGAAAGTCGACCGAAAGCGAGAATTCCACAGCCAGGGGCAAGCGCACTTCCTTGCCTTGGACCAGCGTCTCAACCTCAGCCACATTCAGGGTACCTGACAGGTCAGCCGTCACCGGTCCAGCGGAAAGGGCCGCTTGCAGGTCGACATCACGCAGGGCGATTGCGAAGTCGTTCTTCCGCCAGACTCGAAAGTTGGAATCCTTGATAGCAATGATCTTGAGATCGAGCATCACTGGGATGGATGGCAACTTCGTGGGGTCAGCAGGCGGTGGTACCGGGCTTGAGGTTCTGCCTCCTTTAGCTTGAGCTTCGAGTTCTTGGAGGTCGAGTGATACCTCCGCGCCGTCAAACACCAGCTCATTGATCACAAGCTCGCCGTGTAGCAGGTGCCAGAGATCATAACGAAGGGTGAGGCTGTCCAGGTGAGCAAGAGACGTTTGCTGTTGCAGAACGTCCACCTGTTCAACCTAAAGGCCTTTCAGGAGATCAAAATCAAGCGACTGAATGCTCACAGCAACCCGAAGCTGTTGGGAAAGGGCAACCTCGAGTTCTTGCCGGACTGTTTCAGAGGGAAAGAAGTAGCGAACCAGGATGACGACCGCGAAGAAAAGCACTCCGAGCGTGATGAGAGTGCCGAGGATCAGTTTGAATACATTTCTTCTCAAGGGTAACTTTCGGTCAGGGAACAGTGGCTCCGCTCTCTGCGGTAGGAATAGCGATTGCTTGGGGGATCAGCTGTTCCTGGTTATAAACGGGAACATGGGCTCACTATTGAAAGGTAAACCAGAGTCTTGTGTCGTTTCAATGCTTGCTGTGACGCGAGGGGGAAAAGGGCTGGGCTATCGGGATCTTTGAATGATGGCTTTGCTGGGCATCACGGTCAGGATCGTTTGAGAGGAGCCGGTGTCCCGAAGTTTCTTGCGGGGCGGGAGTGACGTGACCCGCCCGGACCCATCAGCTGCCAGCAATAGTCTATTCAAAAGTCCATTAGCGTTGCGTTCAAGTGCTCCCCTGACCGGGTCGAGATTCAACCGTGCATAGATGACCGTAGTACTTATATCGCGGTGGTTCAACACCCTGCCAATCAACGCGATGCTTTTTCCACTCCCAGCTAGCCACGATCCGACCGTCCGACGCAGATCATCAATCCGAACATCGGGAATGCCAGCTTGCGTGCGAATGCCTTCCCAGACGCGTTTCACGTCAACGAGATGGACGTGACCTTGTCGCCCGCGAAACACGTACGGGCAGTTCTCCATTCGTGGGAGTTGTCTCTGCAACGTCACCAGCTGCTTGGGCAATGGAAGTAAATCCTGGCGGTTGATTTTGGTCTGAGGAATGCGCCACGCCGCTCGTTCGAAGCTCAGATCCTGCCACTGCATGGTCAGGATTTCCTGCCGCCGAGCCGATCCTCCAGGTGTGCGACCCGCTGCTGCAATTCATAGAATTCGGCAGCTTTGAGAGCTTGGTCCAAGATCACGAGCGCCGCCCTAATCTCGACCGACGGATTCTTGGACCCCAGATTGTGCTGGAGCGTCTCAACCGCTTCTCCTGCGATGTGATGAAGATGCAACTAGGTTCCTTCAAAGACTGTGCGGCGCGCTTAACAATGGTGGCGTTGATATTCTGGTTTTTGGAGCCACCGCCACAGGATGGTAACCCCGATACCGTACTTTTGGCAGTCATTCGAGTGTTGGTTCAGCAGGGAGGTCGAGAATCGCTTGGCCTTCTGTTCGAGACTGCTTTTTACCGTGGCTTTTCATCTGTCTCTCTCTGCCATCACATGAAAACATCGAACTGGCACCCGTGTGGAACACTCAAGAAACATCTTAGCAATTTCAAGCACTTCCAAGCCATCTAGCTGGGGCATGCTGGTACCATCGCTGGGGCTGTCATGGAGCCCGATGCGCCCCTAGGGATGGCCGAGTCAATTTTTTTGACTATGGAGCTTGACGACCTGGTTGAAAGGATGTATATACACGTATTATGAATGCATCAGAGCAGATCAAACAAGAGGATTTCTTGCAGTTGCGGGATTGCGCCTGTGCCAACGTGCGGAAAGCGTCGCGGGTGGTGACCCAGCAGTACGACGAGAGTCTGCAGGCCTGTGGCCTCCGCGCCACCCAGTTTTCAATTCTTGTCGTGATCGCCCGACGAAACACGCCCACCCTCACGGAACTGGCGGAGGGATTAGTGATGGACCGGACGACCTTGACGCGGAATCTCAAGCCGCTGGAAGAGCAGGGCCTGGTGCAGAGCGTGTCAGGAACGGACCGGCGCACACGCAGCGTGTCGTTGACGCCCAAAGGACGCAAGACCGTGGTGAAGGGGCTGCCGTTATGGAGACGTGCGCAGGCCGGCATCGTACGCGCTCTGGGCGTCACCCGGTTTAGCCGGTTGCTGGGCGACCTGCGATTCATCGAGCACATGGCGGGACGCAAGAGCCAGTTGTGACGGGGCTCCGCATAGCGGCTCCTCCATCGTGTTTTGAAACGGGGCGTGCCGATTCCATGAAGCATCGATCGTAAAGCACAGGTGGATTCCGGAGTGGCTCGCGAGAGACGAATACTAAGAGACAAAGAAGGAGGCCAAAGTGAAGAACAAGGCGATGCACATGGCGGCGATGCTGATGGCCGGATGGTTGGCAGGTGCCGCGCAGGCCTACGAAGAAATCACGGTCACGGACGGAGGCACGCTCTCCGGCATCGTGACACTGGTCGGCGAGGTGCCGAAACCCAAGGGATACAATCTGACAACCTTGCCCGATCAGATTTACTGTGGCCGTATTTCAGATGGACGGGGCTGGCGCTTATTGCAGCCGTTCACTGTCGGGACAAACGGGGAGTTTCGTCAGGTGGTGGTTCTTTTGAAGGACGTCGAAAAAGGAAAATCGTTCGGAGAGTTCAAACCGCCACGGATTGAAGCGGTCGATTGTCGGTTCATGCCCTTTGTTAATGTGGTTCGGGATCACCACGACGTCGTGGTAGTGAACATGGATCCCGCCTTTCACGATGTTCAGGCGTATGAAACGTCCCGTCTCGGTCCGCGGGTGTTGTTCAATGTTCCGCTGCCGATCAGCAAACGCTATCCGAACGAGGTCGGACTGAGCGACCATTTTCATAAACATTACGAGGGGATTCCGATAGTTCAGACGATCAAGATGACGAAGAACCGTCGAATCTTCACGATGCAGTGCGGTTTTCACTCCTACATGGAGAGTTGGGCGCTCGTCGTCGATCACCCGTACTATGCTATCACGGACCAGGAAGGGAAATTTGAGATTGGCGATGTTCCGCCAGGGACGTACAAGGTCACGATCTGGCATCCCTACCTGCACGAGGTCTACGAGCAGGTCGTGACGGTGGAGCCGAAGGAAACGGTAACTGCTCAGTTCAAGGTGACGGCTCCAACAGGACGTCTCTACGCCAATCAAATGGTGGAAAACGCGTTCGTGCGCTACACCATTACCGAAGATGTGCAGTCGCAGATCGTGCCGACGGTGGAGAAGCAGACATACTAGAGTTCTCAGTCATTAGCTCTTCGCGTAAGAGCCGCTTGTAGTTGATGATCGCTGGGGGCTGACAGTGCGTAGCTGGTGACATAAGGAGGTTGCATCGTTCTCGTGATTCCCGCAGCGTTCCCACGCTCTTAACTCGATTCTGGCTGTCGCTTTCTGCGACCGCCAGCGCATGCTGCCCGTAGCAAGGGTTCCCTGCTCCCAGACGTTCATGCTTGTCGCTCGCCTCGAACTATTGTATGTTCCCGTTGATGTCTAGTCACGCCGCCTCATCTCAACACGGCTCCCTCCTTGCAATCGTGACAACACGCGTAGGCGAAGAAGGAATGTAGCAACGAACCCGCTCCATCCACTCCACTGGTGGCTCACTTTCCGATCGCCCTGTTATCCACAAGCGTGCTGTTTGACCTCTTGGATCGTCGATGGCGCCCAGACGAGTTGCGCGTACGAGTTTTCATACGCTGATCCTTGGTCTTGCTGGAGTACACGATGCGGTGATCACCGGCGCGATAGCCGAAGAAGCGGTTGAGCACAGTGGGGTACAAGAGCAGGTTCTTGAAATTCATGAAACGCTGGGGTTCGTCACCTTCAATGAAATGTGGCTTCGCTCACCCCCAACTGCTGGCAGATCTCGCTTATGAGAATGCCCGCTTCCACCTGGCGGAGCCATACACGACCTGCTCCTCGAAGAATGTCGACCGCATCATTGAGTCCGCTCCTTTCGCGCCGGACAGCCGAAGCCGACAGTGTATTCTCGTGTTGTAATACCGTCGTGTTCGGAGGAGATGCACTCATCGCTCTGTCGCATTTCGCCACGATGCCTATTGGCACCTGTAGAAAAAGGCTGCGACTTTCTTCAATCTTCAATATACTTAAAATGATTGACGTTTATCAGGCATGTCGCCTGCTTGACTGTTTTCGGCACGTGGAGTATCCGTCGGAGGGTGACCGCTTTCTGGAAGCGGCCTGATCCTCCTTCCATGGTGGGTTCAAGAAAGCTGCAACGCCAAATATCCGAGGTGGAAAGGGTTCGAGGGGAAACCGATGATTTGGCTGATCGTTGTCTGTAGTGCGGTCTTGGTCGTCCTAGCTGGAACGAAGCTGGCCCGGTATGGAGACCAGATCGCGAAGCTCACTGGTCTGGGTGGCCTTTGGATCGGCGTCGTGTTGATGGCGGGCGCGACCTCGCTCCCGGAAATCTTCACCGATGTCAGTGCCGCCCTGATAAACGAGCCTGACCTTGCTGCAGGCGATCTCTTCGGCAGCAATATGGCCAACATGCTCATCTTGGGAATCATTGATATGCTGTACCGGCAAAAGCGGATCTGGCAACAGGCGACGTTCGAGCACGCCTTGAGTGCCGGATTGGCCATCTCTCTCGCAGGACTTGCGGCATTTTTAATCCTATTGGGATCGGATGTCCAACTTGGCGGCATCGGGCTCGGGAGCATGCTATTGCTGCTCATTTATTTCTTCGGCATGCGCGTCGTCTTCAGACAAGCGACTATGAAACGGCGTCAACGGGAACAAGAACTCGTCGTAGAGGGACAGACGGTCGAAGAATCGAAACAATCGAGCAAGCGCGAGGGACTCCGGCGGGCACTTGTCGGATTTGCGGCGTCGGCGCTGGTCCTGCTCGTGGCAGCGCCGTTTCTGGCCAGCTCGGCGAGCGAGATCGCCGAGCAATCCGGGGTATCGACGACATTCGTCGGGACCACGCTCCTGGCCATCATTACATCGCTGCCGGAGCTAGTCACTACCATTGCCGCGGTACGACTCGGCGCGTTTGACCTCGCAATCGGTAATCTGTTCGGGAGTAATGCGTTCAACATGGCGGCGTTCTTCTTTGTCGATGTGGCATTCAGCGGGGGACCCCTCTTCAACGCTGTCTCCGACGCCCATGCAACGACGGCGTTGTGGAGCATCATCCTGATGAGCGTGGCACTGATGGGCATCCTTTATCGTGTCGAAGAACGATACATGCTGATCGAGCCGAATAGTTTCGCGATTATTCTGGGCTACTGCCTCGGACTCTGGTTGCTGTTTCAATGAGAACTGTGTCCGCCATGCGCCAGTCGCTAGAAAACCTGGCGACCAAAATCTGGCAGCTCACGCCGGACAGGCTTGCAACCCTCCTTGAGACCGATTCTGAGCATGGGCTTGCCGGCCAGGAAGTCAAGCACTGTCGTACTGAAATCGGCACAAACGAATTGCCCGAAGCCCCCCCGCCATCACTCATAAAGCTATTTCTCTCCCAGTTCATGAGCGTCCTTGTCTGGGTGCTGATGGGGGCGGCAGTCATATTCGGTCTATTGGAAGACTGACTCGATGCAGCGGCCCCGCCGACCCGATGCTCGACTGTTGGACGACGGCAGACTTGTGGGCATCGGGGCTCAAGGGTGTATGCTGGACGCCATCGCCATGGGGGCTTTCGCGTACATTCTCTACGGCCTGCACCAAGAGGTTGCACTAGCAAGGACGGTGACGTTTACCGTGCGTGCGTGATGGTGATTACGCAGTTGGTGCATTCGTTTAACTGTAGGAGCACTCGTCTGTCGCTTTTCCAACTAGGGGCAGGAACCAATCGTACCAGCCTTCTGGCCTTCGTGTTGTCGCTCGGCCTATAGGTGGCGGTGCTTATGGTGCCGGTGGCCGTGCCAGTCTTCAAGGTGGCCGCGTTGCCGATGGAAGACTGGGTGCTGATGGGGGCCATGGGCATGCTGCCGTTCTTGGTGACGGAATCGATTAAGTGGCTGAAACAACGATGAACGTGCTGTCGATCAATAGTGGAAGCTCCTCCTTGAAATTCAAGGTCGTCGCATTCGATGAATCTCCGAACACAGCCGCGCGCTGCTCGGCAACAGCAGTTACGAAGGATCCGTAGAAGGGATCGGGCCCGCCGCGAGGCTGATGCTTCGTCGACTCGGGAAAATCGTTGTGCAGACCACACACGCTGTCTCGACCCATACCGAGGTGGTCCAGGACATGATGCAAATGTTGAAGGATTCGATCCAATTAGAAGGACGAGATCTTCGCATTGACGTGGTGAGCACCGCGCCGTACTATCTCACTCAGCGCCAGAGGCGATTTTCTGCATGAAGGAATTGTTTTGGCGCTGGGGTGGATCGTGGTGAACCGGCTCTTGGACTTCGCGGCACGCCTGCCCTTCGCGAATCTACCTGTCCCTCGACACGTTCTGGAGATCGGATTGCGGTATCTCGCGATCGTCGCGTCGACGGTCGCCGTGGGCACTGTGCTCAACAGCAGGGTCGAGAAGCAGACCGCCTAAGCGGAGTATGCCGGTGGAACAACGGGCAACTGTCTCCGTAAGCAACAACGTGATTCAGTGCCGAGGGGCGTGGACCCTTCCGAACTTGGCGGACCTGGAGCGCCAAGTCGGAGCTGTCCCTTGGCCTGGAGAGGGCGGCATGATTTACGACGCGAGCCACATTACCGCGATGGATACGGGTGGAGCCGTGTTGCTCCAACAGAGCTTCTATAAGGGACGCCAGAGAGGGCAGCAGCTCTCGCTTCGAGGGCTGCGACCGGAATTCGCCGAATTTCTTCAGGTGGTAGGCGCTCAGTGGACGGGAGGAGACTCCGTGAGCGCACCACGGCGAGAGAAATGGATCGAGCGGCTTGGACAGACCGCATGGCACCAGCTGGAGTCAGGCGTTCGTGGCCTTGCATTTCTCGGCGAGAGCACCGTGGCGTTGTTTCGTGCGGTCTATCGACCGCAGTCCATTCGGTGGCGCACGTTATTGCGGGCCCTTCACGTGGACGGCTTGAATGCCTTGCCGATCACAGGGCTGCTGACGTTTCTTGTGGGAGTGGTGATCGCCTATCAGGGCGCGGAGCAGTTGCGAAAATTCGGAACGAACATTTTTATTGTCGATCTGGTTGGGATCTCGTTATTGCGAGAGATTGCCCCGCTGATCGTCGCAATAGTAATTGCAGGACGCTCAGGGTCGGCCTATGCAGCCGAGATCGGGACCATGAAGGTAACGGAGGAGTTCGATGCGGTCCGAACCCTCGGCATCGCCCCGATGAACCTGCTTGTCATCCCGAGGACGATTGCACTGGTGATTGCATTACCGTTGCTCACCGTGTACGCAGATGGGATGGGAGTCTTTGGCGGTATGCTCATCGGCTCAAGCCAACTCAACGTGAGCTTCCCGGAGTTCGTCGCGCGATTCGAGGAAGTTGTTTCCGTACGACACTTTCTGATCGGCCTGGGGAAGGCGCCGATCTTCGCAGCGATAATCGCCTTGGTGGGCTGCTATCAGGGATTCCAAATACGAGGCGGCGTGGATGACGTCGGTCGGCATACGACGATCAGCGTGGTGCAGAGCATTTTTCTGGTCATAGTATTCGATGCGATCTGTAGCATTCTGTTGAATTGGTGGGATTTGTAAGGATGGCGAACGCAGGGATCGTAGAGAAACCACTCATCGACGTGAGCCATGTCTCTACCCTCGTTGGAAAGGCAGTGGTGCATGCGGACGCGAGTCTCTCGGTGCAGCAGGGCGAGGTGTTTGCCATCGCCGGCGGCAATGGGAGTGGAAAATCAACCCTGCTGCGTGAAATTGTGGGCCTGCTCGCGCCCTCGTCCGGATCGATTCGCCTCTTTGGAGTGGATAGCAGAGAGCTGGAGGAATACGGCGGCAGGCCATTCTATCGTCGGTTTGGCGTGATGTTCCAACATAGTGCGTTGTTCAGTTCGTACACGCTGGCGGAGAATGTCGCGGTGCCGTTGCGCGAATATACAGCGATGAGTCCGAGGATGATTCGTGAGATTGTCGCCGTCAAGATTATGATGGTTGGATTGCCACCGGACAGCGCCACGAAATATCCCAGCGAGCTGAGCGGCGGCATGCGGCGACGGGCGGCGTTAGCCCGGGCGATCGTGATGGACCCGGAGTTGTTGTTTCTCGACGAGCCGACGGCTGGTCTGGATCCGATGATTGCCGCAGGATTCGACGATCTCGTGCTCTCGTTGAAAAGCCTATTGAGAATGACGGTCGTGATGGTGACACACGATCTGGATTCCCTTTGGCGAATCGCCAATCGAGTGGCGGTGCTGGGTAATGGGAAAGTGTTGGGAATTGGGACGATGCAGGAGTTGTCACAGTCTGACGATCCCGTGATCCATGAATATTTCCACGGCCCGCGTGGGCGGTCGGCGAAAGAGCAAGCAGCATGGAACCGAAAGTAAATTACGTTCTGGTCGGATCCTTTGTCGTCGTTCTTGGCGCGGCCATGCTGGTCGGCTTCTTGTGGTTGGGGAAAACCGACTTCCGGGACGCCTACGACCGGTATGAGGCGTATATGCGGGAATCTGTGAAAGGGTTGAGCGTGAACTCGACGGTCAAATATCGCGGCGTCGACGTGGGGCGGGTGAAGGACATTGCCTTGAATCCCGATAATCCCGAGGAGGTCCTGTTGACGTTGGATATTGCCCGCGGGACGCCAATCAAGACGGACACCATCGCCGTCCTTGAGACCCAGGGGCTCACCGGTCTTGCCACGATCGATCTGACCGGAGGAAGCCGGGAGGCTTCACCGTTGCAGGTCTTGGATGGGCAAGAGTATCCGGTCATCAAGACGGGTCCTTCTTTGTTTTTCCGAGTGGACGAAGCGATCTCTCGCCTGCTTTCTGAGAAGGGCCTGACCAAGCTTTTGGACGATCTTGGCACGGTAGCGAAGGGGGCGGCGGAGGTCCTAGACGAAGAGAATCGCACGGCGCTGAAGCGAACGATCAAGGATCTCTCTGGAGTTGCACAGACCGTTGCAGCCCACAAGGCTCAGATGGAGCAAACCCTGAATGGTGCCGCGCGGAGCGCAGATAATCTTGTCAAGGCGACGGCGTCGCTCAATGAGCAGGTGCCGGTCCTGCTTACGAGAATCAACAAGAGTGCAGCTGCCCTGGGCACCTTGACGCAAGAGCTCGCTAAGATCAGCAAGGCTGTCGGAGCGGTCGTGAATGAAGCCAGACCAGAGCTTCAACAGTTCTCGCGACAAACCTTGCCTGAAACCGGGTTATTAGTCACGGAACTCAGACAGCTTGCGAACACGTTGACTCGAGTGGCGCAGGATCTGGAGCGTGAGCCCAATTCGCTCGTGTTTGGACGAACGGCTCCGCCACGCGGGCCGGGTGAATAGGGTGAAAGTGATGAAGTATTGTACGGTTCAGGCGGCTTTCGCGGTATTGATAGTGACGGCGACTGGCTGTCTCTCACCACGAGCGGAGTCCCTACCCATGCATACTTATCAATTGAGTCTTGATGCGGGGCATACCGAGGCTCGTCCAGCCGACATCAACGGTCCAGTCCTTCTGGTCAGTCTGCCCCAGGCCGAGCCTGGATTTGAGACGTCTCGGATGGTGTACTTCAAGCGTCTTTATGAGTTGGAGCATTACGCCGTAAATCAATGGGTCGATACGCCGGCGCGCATGTTCACAACTTTGCTGGTTCAGGCGTTGGGTCAGACAGGGGTGTGGCGCGCCGTCATTCCATTACTAGGTTCTGTTCGTGGGGACTACCGTCTCGATTCGCACGGATTTGCCCTGCAGCAGGAGTTTATGCAGCGGCCAAGCCGCGTACGGGTGGTGGTTCGCACACAGTTGGTCGATCTGAAAGAACTCAAGGTCGTGGGAACGCAGGCCTTTGAAGCGATAGAAGAGACGCCGAGCGAAGATGCGTATGGCGGTGTGCTGGCCGCCAACCGAGCGATTGCCACGATGCTCGATCACATCGTCTCATGGCTCCAGGAATGTGTGCGGCACCCTCCGGAATGCGGTCGTTAAGCGGACGCCCCTGAAACCAAGGGGGAAAGAAATGACGACCACACACCTCCGTGTCATTTGTTCGTTGATGGCAGTCTGCTCACTCTTGGCTTTCACACCTGGGCTCACGGCTGGTGAACGAAATCTGGCGCGAGCCTACGAACGAATGGCCGAAAAGTATGGCGTCACCATCATCGTTTTCAATTCGCTCGATGTCGCAAGCGCGCGGTTTGGAGTCGAGGCGAGTCTTGTATGGAAACACTGGGACGATCCAATGCTGTTCATCAAGAAGGTGTCTCACAACACCTTCCAGCGTCATCACGCAGCACCGTACCATAACGAGGAAGGAAACATCATGAGCGCACTCACGAGATGGGAACCATGTACACGGTAGAGTCCATTAAAGGAGCTAGAAGAGATGGGAAAATGCCTCTCCACTTTCTTCGCGAAGGCTCCGATGACGACAAGCGGCGATAAGAAAGAAGCCATCGCGGTCGCCGATTGGTTTCCGCTCATCGACATTACGGAGGACGAGAAGGAATACGTCGCCAAGGCTGAGATCCCAGAGACGAAGAAGGAAGACATCAAGTGGAATGTGCACAACGACGTGCTCGTGATCTCGGTTGAGCGCAAGTATGAGAAGGAGGAGAAGGGGAAGAAGTATCACCCCGTCGAGTGCGCATACGGTAGCTTTGTGAGAAGCTTTAAGCGTCCTGAAGACGCTGACGGGTCCAAGGTGAGCGCTGAGTATAAGGATGGAGTATTGAAGGCGAATCTGCCGAAGTCCGAAAAGGCGAAGCCGAATACCATCGAAGTGAAGCTTACGTAAACGAGACGGCTGGGGAAACCCGCCCAAAATGTGGAGGGCTTGTCAAGTAGAGTCCCACGGCTTTAGCCAACTCCGTCGTAGTAGCCCATTAGGCTACGAAGGTTGAAAGCCTGTCCTCCTTCGCCCCAATCTCTCCGCCAAGGCTTCGGCATGCCGCCCATAGACACTGGCCGACGTGTCGGGGAATACCCGCAGTGCATTCCTCCGCGGCTTCAGCCACCCTCCGTAGCAAACTACTGAGGAAGACTGGCAGCCGCGGCTTTCTATGTAGCCGTGTAAAGCTCTCAGAGGTGATGGAGAACCGACAGCGTCCCAAAGATTCCTGCCAGGGGTATCTGAAAAGAGTGTGCCATGATTCGTCATCCACATTATCTTGAGGTTCCGCGGGACATTCATTGGTATCACGACACGACGGAGCGTCACTGTCATCAATGGGGACTGATCGAGGCATTGGTGCCGTTGGAGATGTTCTTGATTGGGGTTGGCGTGACGAGTGGACTCGTGTAGTTTTTGAGCGGGATGTCAAACGAAAGGAAAAGCGGTGATCTTTCAGAATCGAGAAGATGCAGGACGCCGGCTGGCTGGGACGCTACAGACGTATCGCGATCACCCCGCCGGCGTGATCTTGGCGTTCCCTCGAGGAGGCGTTGCGGTGGGATACCAGTTGAGTCTCGCGCTGCATCTACCGATAGACATATTCATTACCAGGAAGATCGGGGTGCCCGAGAACCCGGAGTATGCCCTTGGCGCGGTCAGTGAAACTGGGAACGTGTATTTGAATTCGGACGTGGTGGCGGAGTTTCCGCTGTCGCATGAAGACGTGGAGGACATCGTAAACGTCCAGCGACGAGAAATCAGTCGACGACAACAGCTCTACCGGCAAGGGCGGCATCCGCTGCCGCTGAAGGACCGGGTCGTCATCGTCGTGGACGATGGAATTGCAACGGGGGCGACGTTCTTCGCGTCTGTGGAGGCGATCCGCCAACAGGCGCCCAAGCGGCTCGTGGCAGCCATTCCCGTCGGACCTGCAGACACAATCGCAAAGGCGAGAAGCCTCGTCGATGAGCTCGTCGTACAGGCAACCCCTGAGCCATTCTGGGCGGTCGGCAACCATTATATGGATTTTGCGCAAGTCGAGGATCGCGCGGTCTTGGAATATTTGAATCTGGCCGACGAGTCGCTGCGTGAGTGGACCGAACGCATACACTCTTCACCGACGTAACCGATACGGCAAGAGAGCATTCATGGCGGCTTTTTGTAAAATGTCGCGTTCCTCGGTGACTTGCGCCAGTTCCCGCTTCAGGCGGGCGATCTCCGCGGTCCGCTCCTTGCATACTCCGGGGCCGGGAAACGACCCCGGTACTGCGGGCGCGTAATTCCGTCTACCACTTGTCGCGTTGATTCCGGGCGATCCCGCGTTCGCGAGCAATCTCGGACGCCGAACGGTTCCCGCTCTCTGATAACTGCGCCGCCTTACGTTTCAACTCAAAGGTAAACTACTTGCGTGCACCCATCGGACACCTCCTCGGGATCTGCTGCCCCCATTCATAAGGTGTCTGTCAAATCCAGGCCACCTCAACCTGACCCGGCATGCTGACCCTGGGTGACACCCCTCCACGCTTGCTATCCAAGGCGCTTGACAGGGTGTCTCAATGGGCATAGACTTTAAACCCTATGAACAAGTCCCAAAGGGCCTATACGGCCAATATGACATCACACGCAAGGACATTGTCTGTGTGATCCATGTCAATTTCGTCCACAGAAAGGGTGTTGGTTAGCCCTTAATCCGTGCTGGGTTTCCTAAGGTGTACCACTTCGTTGCGAATTGGATCGAGCAAAAGGAGTAGACATGGATAGCACCTTCATAACGTTCGCGCTCGTGATGATCATCCTTCTGATCGGAGGTTTGATCGTTTACAAGAAGAGCCAGTGAACCGCTGCCGCACAGTGGACCGGTAGATTAGCGTATAGTGACTCGGTCCCGTATCTCGTGAAGGATCTGAATATCAAGACGAGATGCACTTCCGACCCCCACGTCATGTTCCAGTCATTAGATCCCACCGCGAGGTAGTGTCTGTCACGTGGTGGAAATGCGTGGCGTCACTTCCGACCTCCGTCTGCACCATTTGACCGCTGTGTGTGATTGCGCGCTTGGTCGCGGCGTCGCGAAAAATGACGCACGCTTTTGCCTTGCCTATACGTGACATTCTCGAAGCGGTGTGGGGTGACCATCGATCCTCGCGCGACCATTGCACTTGTTTTCATGTGGCCTCGGTCGTCGCGACCACCCGGCGACTGCCGCCAGTGCCACGGTTGTACCGATCCAGCGGAAATTCACGACGACTTCTTGTTTCAACCGAAAGACCAGTCTCCACCACCGTTTGCGTATGACCATCGGGACCAACATGGTTGATCGAACTATGGCCATTCCTGCCCATCCGTCACCAGACGCTTCCAGTGCGACCAAGCCAATGAGATGGCCGGTTCCATCCACCAGTGGAATTTGGTAGACTCGACTCCGCAACATAATATGCTGGAAAATCTGCTCGTCAGATTCTTCCTTTTTCATGCTGACAACCGGTTAGGGCATTGCCAGACCTATTCGAACCGACCATGCATCCAACCCATTGCCTAGAACGCGGTTGGCTAAGTCACGATCAATCACAATCCCCACCGGCTGGTAGCCCCGCACAGCCACGATCACACCTACTTGACGCGCGATCCCTTCAAGCGGGCCGCATCGTAGGCAGAGATGTCGGGCGGAGCCGTGTGGATGGATAAATCCCGTGGTTCTGGACAAAGACAGACGTATTCATCGTAAATCCCATTCGCCCAAGGAGCTCGTCACACGAAGGGCGTACGTTTTATTTTGGTAGAATACGGGGAAACTAAAGGAGAACGAACAGGTCGCGAGAAAGAATGATTCCAGTTGGGGTGGTGTGCGTTATTCTTGAATGGCCTTGGCCCGCTTCTGGAGATAGGCATTGCGGACGGCGGTATAAAGGTCGAGCGTGGCTTCTTCAACGCCCTGATACTTTTCAAGATTCAGCGAGCGGTCATTCACGATTTCAAAAACACGGCCGCCTAACTGTATGAAGGTAACGGTCGTCCGATTCTTATGAGCAATCACAGAAGGGACGCCGTCCACTTCGATGATCGGCAAGACCAGCCAGTTAATGGGATTCAAGAAGATATCCCCAACAAATCCGACCAAGTCTCGCACCGTAAATGGTTGCATTAGGGGCACTACCAGATATGGCCCAGGCGTGACCCCATAGAAGGCGAGCGTCTGGCCGGCATCTTCTTCCGGCGTATTGAGATCCAAATACTGAGCTATATCAAAGAGACCCCCGATCCCAACGGTAGAATTCACGAAGAAACGTCCGACTTCAATCCCCGCTCCCTTGACCTTGCCCTGAAAAATATTGTTCAGAAACCGAGGCGGAAAGCGGAGATTATAGAAGAAGTTGCTGATGCCGATTTGAACTGGATTCGGCACGACGACGTCATACCCCTTCGCAATCGGTCTGAGCACCCAACGATCCACCTGCCGGTTAAATTCAAAGACCTTCGTGTTGAATGGTTCCCACGGATCGTACTCATCGATCCCCTCTTCGCCTGGTTCGGCAAAGGGATCGAACGGCTCCTCTGAAACTATGTCACTAGCCGCTGCCTCGAGGGAGGTGATGGAGGATGCATCGGCGACAAGAATCGGAGCGGGGCTGTGTTCGATGGCGGGAGTCAGCACGCTCGCCGAGCCTGTTTGGCCGGCACAGCCAGTGAGTCCCATCAGTGCAATGACAAGAAACAGTCCGTATCTCATTGCTCTTTGATCGGTCATTGCATTGTCTATCTTAATCGACATTGCTCGATATCCCGTCTCGATTGACTCCGGACCCGGCCTGGGGACGGAGCCAGCACTCTACCAAAAGTCGGCCCAACATCCAAACTCTTATTTCGGCTCTCGAAATCTTTCCTCACTGAACAGTCCCAGACTAGACCTTGCCGGCTTTACTGACGAACTCGGCGAGCAGGCGGCAGTAGGCTCCGCCACCCACCTGATTAGGTGTTGTTATGATTGGTGCCTTGGATCACCTACTACTCCAGTTGGGGTGTCGCCGCGTCAAAGACCTGGCGCTCGAATTCGATCGGAATAATATCGTCCTTGTCTCCATGAATGATCAGCTTCGAAAACGATAGCTGTGGTAGGCGATCGATCAACCGAAACTCCGCTCCAGCAACCAATACCCCGCCAGTCCGCCGCAGTGAAACCTTGCGACCGCTTCAACGGAGGGGAACGGCGATTCGATGATCAATGCGGCAGCGGGTTTTCGTGCCGCAAGTTCTCCCGCCACCGAGACACCAAGCGATCGGCCGAAAAGAACGATTGGTTCGGAACGAATCATCCCGGTTCGCGTCAAGTAGTCGTAGGCCTCCCTGGCTGGGCATATCAGCATCACCCGATTCACCAAGACCGACACGGCAGCGCCCCGATGACTGCCCGGCCCGCCACCGATCCGCCAGCCCCTGCAGATGTCGAGCCCATGGGTGAACTCCGCTAGCAGGGCTACCCTGCCATGCGCCGTTCGGGTCCCCTCGGTCCGTTCACGTGTGAATCCAAACACCGCGTGGCATGCGCCCAACCTTGTCGGTTCAAGGGTATGTATGGCGATGCACCCTTTCTCTCCGCGTCTAGCGCGGCCGACAAGGTCTTTTTCTGCCACCCACACAATTCCTATCTCTGTTTTAGGGGTGATGGTCGGGGTGGTCGATACAGAGGCAACTCTGTATCCATTGTCGCAAGGGTGCAATTCGCTTGATCTTTCGCCGAGAAGATCGGCGTGATCGCGGGCCAGGCAATCCCCAAGACTGGATCGTTCCAAAGGATGCCTCGTTCATCTTGTAGCGAATAATATTCTGTGCACTTATACATGAAGGCTGCCGTCCCGCTCGTCACGCAGAACCCGTGGGCGCAGCCCGATGGAATGTAGATCTGCAGAAGGTTCTCGCCAGAAAGTTCGACCCCATACCACTTCCCGAAACTGGGTGAGCCCTTGCGCACATCGACCACGACATCATAGACAACCCCTTCCAAGGCCATCACCAGCTTTCCCTGGCCATGTGGCTCTTGAAAATGTAGTCCGCGCAACGTGTCGCGCACCGATCGTGAATAGTTATCCTGGACGAATCGCTCGGCCATGCCGGCCTCCCCATAGCGCTGCTCATGATAGGTCTCGACAAAACACACGCGCTGATCGCGAACGACATTCGGTTCGATCAGGAGGACACCGGGAATGTCAACTGAGGTCACGCGCACAATGTTCCTCTGTTCGTGGTGACGGGTTAGACCTGTCCTAGGGGAGGATGATTCGGGGGATCGACGTTATCCAATTCGTCGGGGTACAATTGCCCCAATCGATCAATCAGGGTGTTGGCCGCAGGCGAGCTCTCCCGGGTCGGTTCACTGACCGGATGGTCCCAGACAAGTGTTATTATGCCGGCCTCAATGAGCATAGAGCGGATCGTGGAGACACAAGCCTCCAGCATGAGTTCCGTTCCGCCCCGGAGATCAAGGAAGCGTTCTTTCGGATTCGTCGGCGGAGCCTCGGCATGGATGAGTGCCCAGCACCGATCGAAAATCATTCGTCGCAGGTCTTCTGAGACGTTGATAGTGTTCAGATTGGCCGTACAGAGGGCCGACACGAAGAGGACAAACTGTAAGTCCGGCATCCTGGGATTCTGGACCTCTAGCGATTGCATGATGTCGCCATTATCGGCAGAGACAAGAACTGAGTCAATCACCAAAGCGAGTTCTATCGAGCCACAGCCCTTAACACCTACGGAGCACCACAGGAATGGTTACCATTGCCGTGACCGGACAACTACAGACAGCCGATGGGGAGCACGATCTTGTCTGCGAAATCGCCGCGCCGATGTCCGTTCGGCAGCTGATTCAGCGGCATAGAGTTCAGCTTCGCCATCTGCTCCAGCTGCTGCGAGAAAAGAAAGTCCTCGTGACAATCAATAAAAAGATCGCCAGCGAAGATTCCTTTGTCCAGGATGGGGACGCTATTCATCTCGTCGGACACGATGGGATGGGCGGCAGCGGACTGGGCCCGTCGCATCACTAGCGCTTCCCATAAATGAAAGGGCCGGGGCCCCTATGGAGCCCCGGCCCTTGGCTTATCGTCACGTTCAGCGGATGAAGCCTAAATGAAGGACCAAGCACTGCGACGGTGCCAGGACTGGAATCCTCTTACTTCTTGCCGAGGATTGCGTCCTTGGCAGCCTTGGCCACGCGGAACTTGACCACCCGCTTAGCCGGAATCTTGATCTCTTCACCGGTCTGAGGGTTGCGACCGATTCGGGCCTTCCGGTTGGCCAACTTGAGCTTGCCGATGCCGGGCACGGTGAAGACATTCTTTGCTTCACGATAGGCCAGCGCCGCCAGATTATCAATAATCTGGACCGCACTCTTCTTCGTGATCCCAGCCTTTCCAGCTAGGTGATCTGCAATCTGTGACTTAGTCATTGCCTTTGCCATTCGTGAACCTCCTTGAAGGTAAGGAATGATGGTAACTCAATTCTTCCGCTGACTCGCCTGTCATGGATACGCCCGAACTCGTAAATCGTGGAACGTTCGTAAATGCTCAAGTGGCGAAAACCCGCGAGAGTGTAGCCAAGAGTCCCTAGAGTGTCAACGAGAAAAACGCGCACCTGGCGTGGGGAAATGCATACACCACCCTCTTGCAGTTAAAACAGATAGGAAGGTACAGTAGGAGCCGGAGTCGTTACAGACCGTCCGTATGCCTCAAAGACGGTGTCCGATTTGAAAGGAACTTCATGGGCAAAGAACTGCCGATTCTCCCTGCAAGTGCGCAACCAGCCACATCCGAACATGTTGAGAGCTTTATCTATTCTCGTGTCTTCTGTCAAAAAGAAAACTCTCCCCCCCTCCGGCTGTTGATTGATTTTTTGAAGTCGCGCGGCCAATCCCCGATCGTCCCCTCCACCATCAACGATGTGGCCCTCGATGAGTGGGCGTGGGTACAAGTGTCGTTGGGCTACCACCGAGATCGAATGCCGATCCGCCTGTTTTGCGTACGAGATCGCGGCAGCTATAAAGACGTCTACGACCAGGAGAAAACACAGTTCCTGGAGTTGCTCACTGCCCACGACGACATCGAGTCCCAGCTTGTGCAGGAATATGTCACCCGTTCTCGGTTTATCCTCACCACCCGCATTACCGAGAAAGATATGACCGAGGAGGGCTACGACTTCAATGGATGGATCCTTGAGTTCTACCAAGAACAATGCAACGGGATCGTCCAGATCGACTATCAAGGCTTCTACTCACCCAAGGGTGAGCTGATCGTCGACATGTCGGTAGCCGTCGAAAACTGACGTGTCGTGCGATCCCACCCCGCCGCCTTCCACACTTTTTAAAAAGATGGCTTACTGGTTTGGGCACGCCAAGGCAGTCCTCCTCGTCGATCCCCCTGTCTCCAAGGCTGCTCCCACTGTTGTGTGGGCCTTTTCCCTGTGACCTTTCTTGACCAGCAGGAAATCCAGCGGGGCCTCCGTTCGCTTCCTCACGAACAACGCCGGACGACCGAGCAGAAGGCCCCCAGCAGGCCAGCATAATATCGGCCTTATCGCCTCAACTGGCACACAATCGATTCTTCGATCACTGGCCTGACCGGGACACCGACAACCTCGTGGAATGATAATGATATAGCGAGATACCCTGTCCGGCATTGAAGTCGGTTGGGAGCTGCAGCCTTTATGCCTTTTGTCCTCTCGCATGTCGCTCTATGGGCATTCCCTCGGACGTTGATGGAGTCGTTCATGGCGCTTGTGCCATTCAAACCTCAGTTCCCCTCAATTGACTTTCTCGGGCCCTTCGCCAGGAGGAAAAACTCCTCTCTGGTGCAGAGGCAGAACAACTTGCATATCTGCGTTACCAACACAGAGCACGGGGCGAAGAACTGTTGCTTCCCTATGCTTTACTGCGCTTTACTGCCCGATGCTATTGATGGACTAGCCTAACAGGTAACCTAGACAGCGACTTTCTCGCCGTGCTAATGTAACTTTCTTTGCTTGTGGGAGCGCCTGTAGCTCAGCTGGATAGAGCATCAGCCTCCGGAGCTGAGGGCCACAGGTTCAAATCCTGTCAGGCGCACCACCAGCAAGCAGGTAGGGAAACTAGCCGACGATAATACTGCAAGCATACAGACTAGGTGGGCCGTTAGCTCAGTTGGTAGAGCAGCTGACTCTTAATCAGCGGGCCGTAGGTTCGACCCCTACACGGCCCACCAAAAATCAACCACTTACATACCAAATCTCTTTCGACCCCTCTCCGTGTAGGCACAGTGTAGGCAGTCGAATAGAGAAAATATATATTTATTACCCCTCTGCTTCCGAGACCTGCCCGAGCCAATCTTGTCCAGTGGGAATGATACACTGAACTGCCACGAGGGAGGTCCCCAACATGCCATATGGGAAGAGTCCTATGCCCAGTCGAATCCGTCCACGAGGTCGGTACTTCCCAGCAACCGCGTGAATATCTCGCGATGACCAGGACCAATGCCGATAGCCCGAATCATGCCGTTCTCCCTGCTCGGGAAAACCACGCGAAGGAGGTGCCTAGGACTCCGCAGAAGAGGATGAGGCCTGCTAGAGACAAGGCACGGAACGTCCAGACCACTTGGGCCGGCATCCGGACGTGGTCGGGGTTAGATGGCATGACAACGTAGACCGCGGCGAGATAGATCGCGTAGAGGGCCAGTACGATGGGCCAACCCGATAGCTTCCTGTGGCTGATCGAGTGCTGGAGTCTGAAGATCAATAGGGTCCCTATCGTGGAGAGCGCGATGAAGCCGAGATAGAGTGCTTGTCGATAACCGATGGTCTCGAGATCTCCGACTCCGGGGGGATTAGCCGGGTACTTGAGGAAGGGAAAGACTGCCACCGACCACCCAAAGAGCACCGCTAGAGCGAGGCCACGCTTGACCGCAGTCCAATCTGAGAGCCACGAGCGGGTTAGGTAAACGAATACACCGAACAAAATCCCCCAGGCTACCCCGTGGAGAAGGAAGCCGAAGATCAACCCCACCTTCTGACTCTGGCGGCTCACCACCGGCTCCTTGGCCGGAGCCCCTTGGGTCTTATTTAACTGCTCCTCGATTTCGATGGCCCGGTCGATGACCGGCTCGGTCAAGAACATGTGAAAGACCGCGGTAATCGCACCAGCGACCAGTCCGGCCAATACCGCCGCCTTAAGAACCGCCCCAAACGACGTCCTCTCCATCCTGCTTTCTACGGTCAATGACAGGGAAAGCCGGCAGCGTGGCGAGCATCATGGACGGCCTCATGAATCAGGTTCATGTCGAAGGCGGGCGCGCCTTGGACAAGAGACAGGAGTAATCCCTGGTCGAGCGCCAGCACGTACAGGGCAGAGAACCCGACAAGGACCGTCCCAATCAATAACCCCTCCTCACCGAAAACCCCAATGGTATTTTCCATCCGACCCTCCATATTACTTTACTCGCAGAAGCACGAATCCAACCCGGACTGAATTTCCCCTTTATCGAGGTCTCTTCCGATGACGACAAGATCATTGGTCCGTATCTCGTCCTTACCCCATGTCTTTCCTGGACTCCCATCGAAAGTCATATGAACGCCATGGAAAACGAAGCGCCGCGCTGCATTGTCAATATTGAGCACGCCTTTGATACGGAAAAGATTTTGTCCGTACTGTTGGCCGAGATCGAAAACCCACCGGTTAAAACGGGTGCCATCAAGAACTCCGCATTTCGATATGGCAAACGAGAGGACCGAAGTGTCGTGCACGTGCTCGCTTGCTTCCAGAATCCCTGGGTCAATACTTAAGATGTTCTTTATGTCGAAACAACGAATGCCCATTATTTTATCAATGCCTATATTTGCATTTTGCGCTCTATATGTTTTTGCGAATTTATTGATACGCTTTACAATTCTTTCTATTTCTTCCAGCTCGTCTGCTTCCACGATGTCCGTCTTGTTGATTATGACCACATCGGCAAAAGCGATTTGCTCCTCGGCCTCAGGGCTGTCCAGGTGAAATTTCAGGTGCTTGGCGTCGACTAACGTAACGATCGAATCCAATTCCAGGCGCTCGCACACACGATTGTCGATGAGAAACGATTGAATGATGGGCCCCGGATCCGCCAGACCCGTTGTTTCGATCAGCACGTGGTCGAGATCCGTTTGCTTCTCGAATAAATTGTCGACAATTCTGATGAGGTCGCCCCGGACCTTGCAGCATATGCATCCATTGTTCATCTCGATGATTTCTTCATCGGAATTCAATATCAGTTGGTGGTCGATTCCTACCTCGCCAAATTCATTGACGATTACGGCAATGCGTTTCCCATGATTCTCGGTGAGGATTTTGTTCAACAGGGTCGTCTTACCAGACCCCAGATATCCGGTCAGGACCGTGGCAGGGACCTTTTCGTGCAAGGCTGTCATGGAGTTTTTTGATTGGAATTATGGTTCTTCTTCAGGCAATGCCGCTTCGATCTCTTCGCTGGTTATCACTGCATGGGCTTTGAGAACCCTTTCGAGTGCCAGGAGCCAGCGTTCGTAATAATTCCATTCGGGATTGACCCGATCGACGCCATGCTCTTCTTCCCACTCGGCGATGGATGCTATCAACGCCTGGCGGAAATCCTCCCATTCGAAATAGCCATCGCGAGACAAGGCCACGGCCACGCCAAAGGCACGTTCCTCCCATTCGCGATGAAATAAAAGCTCGGCGTTGTAACGGGGGGGAGAATCTGGGGCTCCCAGCATACTTGTGGTGGCGTAATGCTCGAATTTGGTTTGCATTGCGCCTCTCCACCTTGCCGTTGGTTTACGAATGCCGGCGGTTTAAAAACCTTGCGCTTTAGGATCGTATCCCCGACTAGCCGGAGATAGCTCGACCTTCGCGACGCCCATCATCGCTTCCGGAGTAACAATTTTTACCAGGTCCACCTCGCTCATTCCCTCCAATCCTTTAGGCTGTTCCGGCAGGACGAACCAGCGAATTTGGGCACTGCTATCCCACACTCTTATCTCGACTGAGTCGTCGAGATCGAGCCCGAACTCTTTTAATACCTTTCTCGGCTCGCGCGCGGCGCGTGCCCGGAAAACCGGATCCTTAAACCAGTACGGCGGCAAGCCGAGGAGCGTCCAAGGATAGCACGAACACAGCGTGCAAATGATCAGGTTATGGACGGAAGAAGTGTTTTCGGCAATGCGTATGTGTTCGCCTTCCGCCCCGGACATGATCGGCGGAAAATCCATCTCGGTAAATGCCGAATTCGCATCCTTCAAGAGACGCTTCTTGAAGGCGGGATCCTTCCAAGCCCGGGCGACGACCTTTGCCCCATTGGAAGGCCCCATTTTCGTCTTAAAGAAGTCGATTACCTTGGTAACCGACTCGCTGGTTATGACGCCCTTCTTAATGAGCAAGGCTTCGAGGGCCTTTGCCTTTGCGGCTGACAGCGCTTCACGATTGGTGTCGTACTGAAAGCGACCAGTCATTTTCCGATCCTTCTTCTTGGATTGTGGGTTCGGCGCTAATTCTTACTGGCGCGGCTGCCTAAATAGACCTCAAAGAGATCGGCATAAAAGTACATGCCTTTTTCGGTTACGCTTTTGTCCCAAATGTTATTGGGATCGAACTTGACGCAGTAGCTCGGCATGGGTTCCCCGAGTCCATCCGGGCCCGTAGAGCAAAAGTAGGTGTAGACGCCGTCGTAGACGGACTCGATCACGCCCGTCTTACCGCGCAGATGCCCCGGAAGCCGGGTATGGTCCCCAGCGGGAACATCTTTCACCGTTACCGTGTCTCCGAGCTTGAACTTCGGCGTCATTTTGACGTCTCGTTTGGGAGAATCGCCCGTCTCCAGGTAATGCATCACCTGATCGTCGATGGCTCGATTCCCTTCCTGCGGCAGCGGCGTATTGGGGTTGCTGAGATATTCTTTCGTCTTTGCTTCCAACTCGGCGGCCGAGACGTAGCCTTGACTGACAAAGAACCCGGAAATTCCACCCAGCCACTTTTCATAATACCGATACTTGAAATAGTCGAAAGGGTGCATGGCCTCAGCGCCCTTTCGCAGGTCTGCCCACGTCCATCCATCCTTAAACGTCGTCGGAACCTTCGCGACATCCAGGTGCTTGCTCAGTCCCATCATGGCTACATGGATAGCGAAAATTATTTGCTCCCACGGTTGCACAAAAACACGCTTTTCCAGGCTTTCCAGGGTCTCGAGGTTATCTATCCCGCCGAGATTGTGTTGTAGTTTCATAAACCAGGTCTCCTACTTCTGTTCAGAACTCGTTAAGGCGTTGGCCATGATCTCGTGGACGAATCCGAAAGAGTTTCCGATCACCATTGCGGCAATGGCGACCGCCGTTGGGTGGGATAGCAAATCAGGGGTGGTAATCGTCTGATCAGTGGCAGCGGTGGTGCCCACCAGGGACGCGAAACCCCAAACGATTCCGGGGAGTTTCGACATCAACTGGATTTTCGACGCCTGAACCATGGCACCGCTACCGATGCCCACCAAAATTGCAGCGGCGTAAATGTTGGACGGGGCTTCCGAGATCGCGAGCAGTGTTAGAGAAGCGATGACGATGCCGGTTATATTCGACGCGACAGAGCGGACCCAGCCTTCTTTGCCGGCACCAAGAATAAAAAATGATGCCCAAGCGACAAACGTTACCCAAACGGGAACTTTTACTATTTCAGCTGTAAACCACGTGTCTATTGCACCGAGGACTACAATGCCAACCGTGACGGCTTCTACAGGTTTCATCAGAGCTGTCCTTGCTCGTCGATTATCATACCAGCAGCTAGTGTAACCTATACGCTCTTTCCCCGGTTCGTGTCAAGATGCTCATGGCCGACTCCTGGCTGAGCAGCCTTTCCAGATGTGATGTTATGGGGTTGTGGGGAGGTGAAGGTGGCTTTTTGGCCGTGACCTGCCTTGCCGTGATCAGTGGTTTGAGCACGGTGCTTGAAGGACCCGAGGAAAAACCGGCTAGGCCCCCGTGCTGTTAGGGGGGGCATGACTGGGGAACGCCCACAGCGTCAGGTGGGTGAGACGCCCCTGCGACCAGGGTCTCTGGTGCCGCGTTACACGGCAGGCGCATAGGACCGACGGCCTTGAGGGCCGGGAAGCCGGCCGGCAAGTCACGCGCCACCCGGCTCAGGGCGAGGATTTCGAAAGCGGTGGTCACAAAGACAAGCAGTGGCCGTCACGCCCCTCCGGGCGTTGCTGGCACCACGCGCCATTACGTGGTTGGCGGTTTCGGCTGCGACCGACCGACAAGCACGGTCATCCCCAAATACACCCCGGACAGGCTGAACACGAAGCCTGCGACGCAGAGAATCAGGAGCAAGATCTTCCGCTGGCGGTCGTGCTCCAAGAGAAACGGGATATCCCAACTATGCAGGCCATGGAACAGCCATCGATGCACTCTCCTGCTGTGATCCATGAGCTCCATTAACTGGCCCGTCTTCATATCGATGTGAAGCCATGTCTGTGCCGGATCGTCTAAAACAACTCGCAAACCTGGAACCGGCCGAGGATTATGAACCGTGCTGTAGTAATAGCTGTCGCCATGCGTGATTTCGCTCCTCTCAATTTCATAAGCTGGGAAGACTGCCTTCGCCGCTTGACTAAGAGTCTGGAGACTAAATTCTTGTAACGGTGCTTGCACCATGGCGGCGGCGGCGCTCACCACAACTTGGTGCTCAGGGCTTGATCGGAACACATAGAAACTCACTCCTCCAACTTTGATGATCATAATCTCTTTGACGGCACCACCGAGTGAGGACTGCCGCAGTACGGCTCCTAACGGAACGATATTATCCTGTGGCATCAACGTTCCACCCATGAAGCGGAGGTGCTGGTCCACCGTTGGCTCAGAGACCGAGAACCATCGCCCATGATCCATCGATAGCATGCCGCTCAAGAGCCACGTACAGACCACGGCTCCGATGGCAACTCCACTAAGGTGATGCCATCGCATGACCCCCGAAAATGGGCTGCTGTTTCCTTGCCTTCTCCAACGATGTAGATGCTGAATACCCAGCACAAGACCGGTGGCGGCGGTGACCACGCCAGCCGCAGCCAGCCACCAGACCGTCTGATCCCACACAGCCCAATGCCGACGTAGCACCGGCACATAAAGCCAGTGGATGACAGCACCAACCGTATTCCACCTTCGCTCGAAGGCCGTGGTTTCCATCATCACTTCCCCTGTCGCGGAGGAAACATACACCTCGGTTCCCTTCGCATCATGCACCTGGATTTTCCAAAGAGGCCGATGTGAGTCGAATCGTTGGTGAACCGTCCACTGATCATCCCGCAGTTCCACGGCACTGATTCCGTCTTCGAGCTTCACGCCCTGCTGTGCGATGCGGATTGCGTCGGCATGCGTGACCCCCGACATGGGCTCTCCGCGATCAGCCCACAGACTCATCAGCGTGCCATCCAGAAAATGGATGACATAGACCGGACGCCCGGAGGCCATGAGCAGACGCACCCGCTCGACTTCTTGTGCCGCTCCTACATGACGCCAGATCGTGGCCAACGGAACGCAGCAGTGCTCCACCCGGAGTGGCTCGAGCCACCTGAATCGTTCCGTCTCCGTTAGGCTCGGATAGGGTATAAAAAGCAGCACCGCGCCAGATCCGAACCAGAGCACGACGAGTAGGCCGATCCCCACTCCTAGCACACGGTGGATCACCGTCAGTCCGGCACTCACACGACGCATCCGTACCCTACCCTCAGAATTGAGCCCTCATGCTCAGTTCGACCGTGCGGGGAGATCCGATCAAGACCTGATCGGGATAAAAGTTGTCTCCCCAGATTGCATAGGTCTTGTCAAATAGGTTGCGTCCACGCAACGTGAACCAGAGATTCTTGTACGGCACCGCTAGCCAAGCATCGACTGTCGTATACGCAAGCATCCGAACCGTATTCGCCGCGTCGTTGAACCGGTCACCCACGTAGCGCAGCGCCGCACCGATGTCCACGGGAATCGCAGTCGGTAGCCGGTAAATTGACCAGAGGTTAGCCACTGTCTGCGGGACGTTAAAGGGGCGATTGCCGTTCCGAGAGACCAGATTGCCACCTGAGAGTTCGGCGAAGTCGTCAAATTTGGCGGACAGATAGGTCAGATTCCCCTGCACCCGCCATGCATCGGTTGGACGAACCCCGAGGGCCAGCTCGACGCCTCTGGAGGACTGCCGACCGACGTTGACCGCCTCCGTCACCGAGGTTCGCGTTAGGATGTTTTCCCGGAAAATATCAAAGTACGCGACCGTCCACTCCACACGCTTGTTCCACAAGTCTCCCTTGGCCCCAACTTCCCACTGAGCTCCCGTAGCAAGGTCGAAATTCTCTGCGGCACTAGCAAGGAAAAGGTCCGTCCCGACCGGATCGGCGGCCGTCGCGTATTGCCCGTAGAGAGTGACTTGCGGCAGTACGTCATATACTACACCAGCGCGCCAGGTGGTGGGATTGAAGTCCCGCGAAAAACTGCTCGTCGTATCGAGAACGCCGGCGGCGTTGAACAGTTGGCGCTCCAGATCGATATAATCGTGCCGGAATCCTGCCACGAGCTTAAGCTGATCCGTCAGACTGAACTGATCCTCGGCGAAGACCGCCACCGTCGTGATCCTGGTTTTCTGGGGCGCCGAGATAAACGGCCCGAACAGTCCGGCAACGGGGGCAAAGGGATCCACGCTCCCGCCCGCCCCACTAAAGAAACTCGGACGCGTAAAGTCGAGATGAGTGAAGTCCAACCCCGTCACAAAGCGATTCTTGAACGACGCGATGGGTTGAGTGACTTGAAACTCCAATCGGTCACCGATAATGGACTGGTCATGTGAGACAAAAAACCGGTCGCGATCGATGAGCTGCGTGCCCACATTGACGGTGTACGTCTCTGCATTCTGCCAGTTTCGCTCAGCCGTGTAGTAGTAGGCTTGGTTGCGCACCGCGATGACATCGGTCGGCTTCCACGTGGTTTTGAACTTCGTAAATGTCGTCAACGCACTCATGTCGCTGTCCTGCACGTTGTAGTTCTGCCGGAGCATCCGCGCGTCCACGGTACGCCCATCAAGCGTGCTCACGACTCCGTCAACTGCCTGAGTTGCGAACGAGGAGGGGACCAGCGGTGTGCCATAGTACGGTTTGCTGCGATCGTACGTGAGATCGAAGGACACTTCAAAGTTCAGCCGGGGCGTCGCGTCATAGAGGAGGGCGTTCGTCCAATTCCAATAGGTATAGGGCGTCCGCTGCACGCCCATAAAGTTGTCGGATCTCTGGTAACTTAGGTCCGCCCGATAATGCAGCTTGTCCGTGCCGAGCCTGCCCCCGCTGCCCACAGCCGCTCTGCTCGTATTGAACCTGCCATACGAGAGAAACGCCTCCGTACCCTCTAACCCTCGGACCGGTCGCTTGGTGACGAAATTGATCGCGCCGGCCATCGCTCCTTGCCCATAGAGCACTGCCGCGGGCCCCTTTAGGATCTCGACGCGATCCAGGTTCCAGGGATCGCGCGGGCGAGAGATCATCCCGGACGGACCAATCACCAGGCCGTCGAACAGCAGTCGAATTTGGTTGTTCGTAAATCCTCGCATGGAAAAGCTTGCGGGATTCCCAGGGGAGTCCCCTACCGTCACCCCTGTCGCGGCTTCGATCGCTTCCGAGGTCGACCGAAACCCGCGCTCCTGAATGGTCTGTTGGTCGATCACCTCAATACTGGCGGGAATCTCACGCAGCGTCAGGCCCAAGCGGCTTGCCGTCGTACTCGGACTGTCCGGATTCACCGTCCCTGTCCCCAGGCGCTCGGCTGGCTGCCCGATTACGGTGATGGGTCCAATTACTACCACTTCCTCTTCACCTTCATTGGCAAAAAGATTGAGGGGCATGAGACACAACACAATTCCTCCTGAGGCCATGACAAGACTGGGAATCATATTGCTCCTCCTTCCCGAGTTAATGGCATTGTTAGTTGAAATTGCGATGCGGCCTCCAGCGTGGAGCGTGCTCGATTCCAGGGTCATCGAGCGTGTGGCTGAAAAAACGGCCTCCGCATTGGCCCGAGGATCAATAATCGTCATGCCGTCTATACTAATCCTTGACTTCCTGGAGCAGGCGATCCGTGCTGCTGCGGTCACGGCTATACCCTGGAGGTCCCGCTGCAACGCCGCGTGGAGCTGGCGATGTACGGAGCTTAATTTCATAGGAATTTTTGGGTCTGTGCTGATGGGTTCAAAAAGAACTGTTTCTGCCCACTCGTGAAAATGTTTAGCTTCGTGGGGCGTACATAATCACAGCCACGCCAGTCAGACAAATCACTGCGCCAAGCGTGTCGAACCTATCAGGACGAGTCCCATCCAGACTCCACCCCCAAAGTAGTGACAGGACGATAAACACTCCACCATATGCCGCGTACACCCGTCCGAAATGCGCAGGCTGAAAGGTGGGGATAATGCCATAGAGGATGAGAATCATGCTTCCGATGAGGGCGTACCACAGCGGCTTACCTCCTCGCAATGAGAGCCATACGAGATAGCCCCCGCCTATCTCGCACAAACCTGCAAGTATGAAAAGTCCGACTGACACCGGCAGTGACATTTGTGCCTCCTGGGAAAGGGCTAACTAAACAGGAAGAGACTATTCAGATCTGCCGTAATCTTCTCAGAATTATTTGTTTGTGGAACAGGCGGAAGGATACGTCAAAGCCCAAGAAAAATCGACTTCTCCGCTCTCGACCATGAGAGAGGTTTTTGAACGCTGTGTGCAGAAGGATTAGGCAGGGTGAAATAGGCTGAAGGTCGTTTTGAAGGTTCTATCTTTAGTACGAAGTGGTGAGCAGGATAGGACTCGAACCAGATCTTTGAAGGACAGTCTCCATCATCCACGCGGTTTAGAAAACTGTTCTCACGATCCTACTCAGACTCAATGGGAATCACTGGAACCAACAAGAACCAAGCGTTAGTGAAAAACGAAACCTTGGCTAGACCCGGCCTAGGACGGCTTGCTCCTCCGCAGGTCGGCGGAATGTGCCGCCTGGAGCCGAAGATTCTCTGAGGTTCGCCGACATGGGTTGAGTGAGTACTGGCAGAAGAGAGATCCGGCGGAGGCAAACTGATTTCGGGTTAGCGGGAAGCCATTACTGGGAAGCTGTCACGACCCGACTCGCTCCCACCAGATTCCGAGTTGTGGGCAGGTAGAGTCCGGATTGAGCTTACACGTTTCTTGGCTTTCGGCCTGACCGCCAGGGTCCGTTGGGGAGCTGCCGCCTCCAGCATTTTCGTCGCATTGCGCTCCAAGGCTTGCCGCACAGGATCGAGATTCAACCGGGCATAGATCGCCGTGGTACTCACATCGCGGTGATTCAGCACCTTTCCAATCAATTGCAGGCTTTCGCCACTCCCGGCCAACCACGATCCGACCGTGCGCCGAAGATCATGAAATCGCACATCCTGAATCCCCGCCTTGGTTCGAATGCGGTCCCAGGCTCGTTTCACGTTGACGAGATGGCCGTGACCGCTGCGCCCGGGAAACACGTAAGGACAGCTATCCGTCCTTGGGAGTTGTCGCAGCAACGGGACCAGCGGCTGGGGCACTGGCAGTAAGTGGGAGCGGTTGGTTTTCGTCAGCGGAATGCGCCACGTCGCCCGCTCAAAGTTCAGGTCCTGCCACTGCATGGTCAGCACTTCCTGCCGCCGGGCCCCGGTCAGCAGCGCGGTGAGAAAGGCGGTGCGGATGTAGAGGTTGGGTTCCTCGGCTATGGCTGCGAAAAGCCGAGGGAGTTCCTCTGGCTGAACAAAGCGATCGCGGGATTCCTCTCGAAAGAATAAGATCCGTGTCGCGGGATTCTCACCTTTATATAGCCCCAGTCTCTCGCGAGATTGAACATTTTGCGGAGCAAGGCCACGACGCGATTGGCCCGATACTGGGCGATCTCCCTGATTTTTCCGTGGAGCCGTGCCACGTCATTCCGATTAATGTCCGTGAGCTTCCGAGGTCGAAAGACTTTGAGGTGAGTCTCGAGCATGCCGCGATCATCCCGCGCTGAGCGTTTCCATGGCGCATGCCGTTGCAGATACTGCTCAGTGAGATCGGCAAACGTCGGCTCGTGGATCCTATTCTGCCGGAGCTGGGCAGGATCTTCTCCTCTTGCTATCCCTCCAACCTGGGCCTCAGCCAGCTTTCTGGCTTGTTCAACCGTGAGTGGACCGTAGGGACCGATCGTGATGCGTCGCATCGCCCGCGAATTCTTTTTTCCAAGACGAACGACTTGCGCCCTTTTGACACCCGCAGTGCGAATCCTGGTAGTTCTGTATCGCGCACGAAAACCTGGCCCGCTGATGGAAACGGGGTCTGATCGATGACTTGTTTTGTTAATCTCCTCATGTTATGCATCTTTCGTGAATTCCGGTGTAGGCAGCAAATTAGATTGATGGCCACACGGTCACAGTGAACCCCGCAGAATCAGGGACGAATCAGCGGGCCGAAATGTAGTCACGGTGTAGGCAGAAGAGAGAAAATTCTGAGGTACTCGCGAGGAAATCATAGGAAGGCAATAATCGGAAGTGCGCAAGAAGTCAAGAGACTGAGGAGCCCATAGGACGTGATGGGAGAGGAGAGAACTGACTCTTACTCAGCGGGCCGTAGGTTCGACCCCTACACGGCCCACCAATCTTTTCAACCACTTCCGAATCATCATCTCGCATATGTCAAGTTGGTGCCAAGTCATGGCACCAACTTTTTCAACCTGCGAATCCAACTCGTTCACAAACCGCTATTCCCCGCTTGGGAGCCACTTCGCGTAATGATCTAGCGTTATGGTCGGCTTGGCGTGGCCAAGCTGCTTGGAGACGTAGAGGAGTGGAACGTTACTGGAAAGTAGCAGTGAGGCGATGGGATGGCGAAGGTCATAGGGTACAAACGCTGGGAGCTGGGCCGCGCTCACCACTTTGCTTGGGAAGATCTCGATGCCACCGCTCATCTGCTTCCGTGACATGCCCGCCCTCGGATTTCAAAATGGGGCCATACCGTAGAACGCCTGAAAAAGAGATTTGGGATAACCTGAAGCTTCGCGGATGACCAGCAGAGAATACGCGCCCATGCCCAACCTTGACACCCATATTCACGATTCACACCTTCCAGGACGACCTCACAGAACGGGCCTCGGTGGACCGAATCAACCAGGCAAAAGAACACTGGCGAGTGTACATCCAGGGCATTACGGTGTTGGAGCTGAGGCGCAACAAGCAGGCCATCCTGTTGAGCGCATACCGGGCCGAGGATCGGGCACGGCGGGTCAATAGAGGCTAATGAGGCGATGAAGTCCATGCGTTCAACTCCCTGGGTTTTTTTCAAAGTCCTGAGAGCGTTCACGTTCACTCTGCCATTACTCATCGCATTCATGGCACTCCCTGCTTGTTCGGTGATCGAAACGACCTACAACATCATCACGGGAACGGTTAAGGGCACGGTATGGGTCATAAAAGGGACGTATAAACTCGCCAAAGGGACCACCAAACTGGTGTATCACATCGGCAAATTTACCTTTGAGGTCGTCCGTGCCCCATTGGGTTACCCGTTGACGAATGACGACCTCCAGACGATCGATGGGCTCCCGGTCAAGGAGGCGATTCGCCAGGGACGGGTGAAAAACACCCCCTATACCGTAAAGGGACGTCACTACGTACCGATGACAGTAGCCAAAGCGCAGAGGTATGTGGAGACGGGCTTCGCGTCCTGGTATGGGGAAGAAACCCGACGCCAAAAAGGAGGCCACATGACGGCCAATGGGGAAATGTTTAATCCTAGGGCGTTAACGGCGGCCCATAAATATCTGCCGCTTCCCACCCACGTACTGGTGAGGAACTTGGAGAATGGCCGGTCGATTATTGTCAGAGTGAATGATCGGGGCCCCTTCCCCAGTAAGAACAATCCCAAGTCTGGAAAAAGAATTATTGACCTCAGTTGGGGAGCAGCCAAACGACTTGGGTTTGTCTCAAAAGGGTTAGCCCGGGTCCGCGTGGAGACGATTAGGTTAAAATCGGCGTAAAGGGAATTCCAAACAGGGAGCAATGATCGACTCCCTTCTTCCTACTACTTATGATCTGATTAGTGAATCGAATTGGTGGGGTGGGCTTCGGTCATTAAAATTACGGCTTCCAGCATGTGGAAGATCGCGGCTATTGCGGAAGTTTAGGAGTGAATGCGTGTGGCGAAGGCGAACGGTATGGGGCTATCCCACGTGATGCGACGAAAATCTGGATGGAGCGGGTTAAGAACGTAATTCCACTCGTGCTCGATCACGACAGAAGGGACTTGGAGAAGTGGGGTTCTGGCCTCGCTGGCCCATAAGGTACCGCGTTCCTGTAAGGCTACAGGGATGATTTCATCCTTCCAGTTGCCAGGCAATCCAGAACGGAGAATAGTTTCGATTGCAAGGCTATCCGGGATTGTTGCTGTGATGCTAACTAAGGAATCAGGAAGGATGTCAGAATCCACATGGACTAGGTATTCGAGAGCTGCAAGGGAAAGTGAGCTGGAGGTATAGACAACTGGGGTTCCAGGTTTATTCCAGCGTCCTTCGCATCGTCGTGCCCCCTCCCCGTCAGGGGAGGCATGTTTGCTGAGACGGAGTCGCCAGACGATCACTAGCCAATCATGCCGTGTTCGATTCGTCCCAAGATCGTTTCCACTTCTCGGGTGCCAATGTCGGTATCGAGGAGATCTACCGGAGCTTCGTGCTGGAGGGCTCGATTGGGTCGAGTAAGCCAGGTTGAAGCTTTGTCGCGTGTGCCGAAGACTTCAGCGGCATAGGCGATGACTCTGGCTACGCGTATTAACCGATCGGATTCAGGTACGCTAAAGCGATGCTTTAGTTTGCGGCGGGCCATAGTGCGTGAAGGCACGCGGAGAATCTTGCCCATACGAGAAAGATCTAGCCTAAAGTTTTTGGTCATAGCGATCAACGCTTGAAACGGAATTCCACTATGGATGGCTTCGCGAATGTCATCTGGGGATTTAAGTCGTCGCTTAAATACAATCGCTCCGCCCAGTGCTTCAAGGAGCTGTTCGGTCTGTGGCATAGTTACGTCTCACGGCGAATGGCTGAATGATGCTGCCACATGGCAGTATTATCAAGTGGTATGGCTTGCCTTCTTGCGGGATGCCTGGAATCACGTTCACGGTGCCGCTGTGGGGGTGGCGGAAGAGGAGCCGTTGAGGCAGTCCACAAAATGAAATCAACGGGCCATTAGAGGGCCAATAGTGCCAAGGCCGGGTTTGATTTCTGGCCAACTGCGCATCGTGAGCATAAAGGCGTGTTGTGGTACTGGGAGGGGCAATAACCGAACGGCGGGTTCGCGATGATGGTCAGTCGATGGGCGTCAACGTCGCGGGTGACCGGCTGGACTTTCTCCGGTTCTTCATGTCCTGATCAATCACCTTCAAGACCTCCATTTGGGACGTTAACTCTGCAATGCGCTTATCTCGCTCTCGTATTTGTCTATGGAGGGAATGCACTAAATTGAAGGACTTCACTGATTCGGCGTCGACCGCCGTCGGCTCGCCTGTCTTCGCTCCCGAGGGGGCAGGCGGTGTTCCGCACGAGCTCAGGACGATAGCCAAAAGCAGACTAAATCCTAGGCTGCTCCAGGCCCTTTTCCATACAACACTCATGGTGTAAGTGTCTCATTAGACGCCACGTTCAACAGACGCCACGTTCAACCAGAACATTCCTGATTCTGACCGGTCACAGGGGAGGCGCCATGGCTGAGTGGCTAGGCGTCGGGTGCCCTACACAGGCTCCCGCATGCCGACACAGCCCCTGTTTGTCTCCGGGGAACATTCCTTATAAAGAGTCCCGTGCCCATGAAGGGTGGGGGGGTGTGCCCCAGTTTCTGTACAATCCCTCATCCCTAAATACCTACATTTCACCCTGACTCAATCTTGACACTTCCTCACGGACGGCCTAGCCTTTCCGTCATCCAACAGACTTGGAAAGATATGCGGGGAATACTGATGCCCCGCGAGGGAGGGGGTCGTGACGGTCTTACACAGGCTCAAGGAGTATCTCGATCGCGAAAAAGTCTGCTACGAAGTCTTGGCCCATCAGGAAGCTTATACTGCACCTGAGATCGCCCACGAATTACATGTGCTGGGCAAGGAACTGGCCAAGGTGGTCATGGTGAAGGTCGACGACCGGTTGGTGAGGACGGTGCTCCCGTCTACGTGGAAGCTGGATCTCAAGCGACTCAAGGAGGTCTTTCGAACAAGCCATGTCCGATTGGCCACTGAGGAAGAGTTCAGAGGGCTGTTCCCGGACTGCGACATCGGTGCGATGCCGCCGTTTGGCAATCTCTACGGGTTGGAGGTCTATGTGGACCGGTTCCTCACGGAGAACGACGAAATTGTTTTTCAGGCGGGCACCCACCGCGAGGCCATCCGAATGCGATACCAAGACTTTGCCAATCGCGTCGGTCCGACGGTGGAGGAGTTTCATCAGTCGCCCTCGAAGTTGTCGGCTGAGGATGGTTGAGAAGCTCGCTCCCAAAGACATTGTGACCCTCAAAGAATTGGCCACCTCCGGCATGTGAGAAATGGCGACCCTGGCGAAGGGGATGCTGCCGAAGGGGAAGACTTACGCCGATGGGAAAGACTGTCGAGTATCAGGGGTACAAGATTCAGTCTGCTCCGTATCCCCTGGCAGACGGTGAGACATACCTGCGAGGTGCCCATGCCTTTCACGATTCGCCCCTACCGCCGCTTCCCTGTGCGATGTGCCGTCATGTACAACGGTGGCACATTCCTCAAGCGGCCGCTGGCCTCCTGTTCGGGTTTTGGGTTATGTCGGCGTGAAGGAACTTGAACGGTGGCCAAACAAGTGGGGGCTGGTCACCCTGTTCCAAGGGTTTTAGAAAATGACCACTTTTCTTCCTGCTCTCGTTTCGATCTTTATGATTCTCGCCACAATTTCTCTTCTTGTAGTGGCAGTTGCTATCTGCCTTGTAGCAACTAATACGGAGGGGCATGAGTCCGACAGACACAGGCGGATTTTATTAGTGGCGGGTGCCATCGCAATAACAGCACTTACTGGGGCTGAGTTTGTACGTTCAACTGAGCCTGTTCAATGGTCCCTTACGGAGGAAGAAGGTACCTATCAGGCGTATAGATCTTATCTTGATAGATTTCCGGAAGGGAAATACCTATTCGAAGCCCAAACCGGGTTGGACAAGTTCCCTTTAGAAAATGCAAGTGTTCGAAAGAATATGTTGCAAAAAATGATTGCCTTGAACAAGCAAGACACTATTGGAGCAAAGATACTAGATCATTTTGTAAAACAACCAATAAACGGATCATTTGAAGTGGGTCTAAACGCAATTCGGAAGTCTAACTTGTCACCTGTGTATGGCAGTGTTGACTGGTTTCCAACAAAAGAGCCCTTTGAAACATTTTGTAAGGATAACCGGCTTGGGTTAGACATAGAAGAAAAGGAAAATCCTCCTTTCAATAAATTTATCATTTTAGTGGAATATTGGGTCGAACCTTCTGGCGTGTACCAGAACGAAAGGTCAGCAGGAACGGTACCAGGTGTTTTATTTAGGGCCTTGGTTCGCCTATATAAACCTGGAGACAATCAGCCAACTGCGGAATACAAATTGGGCTCACATGCAGTTGATAAAATGAGGTATCGAGAATCAGTTGGAAGTATAAAAGGTACAGAAGAGACAATGGAGGGCTTGATTTGGCGGAACGCAAAATCCAATTTCGAGAAGGAGTTAAATAATCACTTTGATGAGAGCCAAGATTTAGGGTCTAAAACTTGATGACCTGCCCCCTTAAACGGGTTCACTCTCTATGTGAGGGTTGGGTCGCAAGGAGGGCTGTTTGCCACAGCGTTCTGTACAGCCCCCCATGAGGTGTAATCACAGCCGCTTCCGACGGTAGATCCTAGTCGCGCACGGACGAGGTGGAGATGGTTTCCGGAAACTGCCAAATCGCAGGTGCAAGGTCAAGCAATGAACTCACTAGTTTTCGACGAGAGCTGTGCGATTACCGTCGAAACGCATCTTTGCTCTTGACCACATCCGAGAGCATCTTATCGGCCAACCTGGCGGCCATTCGTCGTCGGTACCAGCGACGTCCCACCTCGACCACGAGAGCACCCGCAGCAACGATTAACAGCGCCCAACCCGCGTCTCCCATGAATCCAGCTTAATAAAGTCTCCAGTAATGAGCAAGGGGTAGGGTCGCTCCGGAAGGAAGGTGAGCGAAGGGTGTCAACGAGGGAGTTCAACTAACCTAGTTTCTTTAAACAGGTCCAGATTTGCTGTGAGGGTCGGGCCGAAAGGAGGGCCATCTGCCACGTCTCCGTCACACCGTCGAACAGACCCTCGCGACGTTGCGAGAAGGCTGCGATCGCGCTGAGCAAGTGATCCTGCCCGATGGCACCAACGTCAATCACACGCTGGTCAAGGACGGCTGGTGCTGGTGGTATTGGAAGTACAAGAGGCCAGGATAGGAGTGTGGGCTAAACCGAATACCGTGCCGCCGTGGGAGTGGCGAAAGCGGAGCAGGTGAGCGACGCGTAGTGGGAATCTGGTTCACCTAGTTTCTTAGGTGTATTTGGTTCGACGAACGAACCAGACACAACAGATCTACACATCAGAAAAAACCGCCCTGGAGTCGTGGTTCGAGGCTAGACGAAGACATAGGCCAGCCCGATGTGAAAACGTAGAATGTTCTGGTTCTTCTACTTCAGTCAGTGAGGTTGGTTGGCTGTTGACCATGGATCATTGCCGATACGTGGCAACAGAGTTCCGATCGAGAGCGCAGTGAGTAGAGGTAACCCGAGGGTACTTGCATAAAAAAGCAGGGTCGTGTGCCAACGCTCGAGTTCGCGTACATCAAGGTAGTGCAGGGCAAGGATACCCCAGACCATTGTCCATATCACCCACAAGGCTATAAAGTAGACGGAGCAACCGATGGTGCGTCGCATCGATGGCATTTGTGACAGAAGTATAAATCGTATAGGAATGAGAATCCCACCGAGCAGATAGGCCGCAATGTAGAGGAATTCCCCCACCTCACCGTATTGCCATGTCAATATACAGGCCACTTCATAGGCCACGGCTACAGCCACCAAGATCGTAACAGTGATTGCCAATCGTTGCAGAATGGCCCAGCGGTTCACGTGGCGTCCCATTTCAGCAAGACCGTAGCACTGTCAAACTCCAACGGCTAGCGACTATGGAAAGGCGTCTGGACCCATTTCGTGTGGCGTGGCGGGCTAACGACAGTATTCTGACGTGAGGTTCGGAAAGCACTTCTCGTCTTCAGATTGAGACGCATCACGAGGTACGGGGCCGAGTTACGAAACGGGAATCTACTGGTCCACTGTGCGGCGTCGGTTCACTGGCTCTTCTTGTACACAACCCAACCAATGACTAGAAGCGCGATCGTCACGAGCGCGAACGTTACGAAGGTGGCATCCATGGCTACTCCTTTCGCTCGAGCCAAGAACCCTTATGGGAAGATACAACAAATAAGTATAAAATGTCCCTAGTTTGAACTTAGCGGCGTAACCACATTCTCATTCGCGATTCCTACGAGTTGGTGCCTTCTAGGATGAAAAAGTAAGGACAGGCTCTAGCTTGGAAAGGGAATTGTCCACAGTCAACTGATATTCGGTGTGGCTATTCGCAACGACAGTAACATGCATCTGTTTATGCATGGAGGTATAGGATGAATCGCTTCGAGAACTCGACGCGATCATAGTTCAGGGAAAATCAAAACGGACCTAACCCCTAAACGGATCCACCCTATCTATGAGGGTCGGGCAGAACGGAGGGCCATCTGCCACGTCTCCGTTACACCGTCGAACAGATTCTTGCCAAGTTGAGGGAAGTGGAAGTAGTGTTGAGTAAAGGACAACCCGTAGCCCAAGTCTGTCGGAGCTTGGGTATCACCGAACAAACCTACAATCACTGGAAGCGGTAATACGGCGGGCTGCAGGTGGACCAGGCGAAGCGGTTGAAGAGTCTGTAGCAATAGAGCGTGCGTCACTTTTCCAGAGCGTGCGTCACTTTTCCGGTCTGTCCTAGATCAACTAAGGCAGAATTTATTCTCCCTATTTAAAGTCCTGCCCCATTCGCTTAACCCATTCCTGCCGAGCGGCCTCCAGACCTGGAAGCCGATAAACCCAGGGTCGAAATTCTTCCTCATCTTTTTTCTCCCATTCTCGACCAAACCTAGGGGCAAGTTTTTTCATGCGTCGTCCAATCGCATTATTGGCTGGAATTCTGGTGGTGATGTTTCGGTCAACGGTGTGGTGTACTGCCGGAAGGCATTTCTGCATGTGCTTCGACGTACCAACCGAACGATCGCGTCCCATCAGCAGCCTGAAACCAAACCTTTTCGAGCGGAAATCCACTGAACCACGCCCAGTCCTGATCTTGCCAGAGCTCGGGATAATAGACGAAGAGTTGATCCAGAAGGCTCATGATGTTCTTGGGGAACATTTTTGGAATTTCGGGAAGGTACTGAAAGAATATAACAGTAGTGGCAGACGCTCGTGATACCTACTGTCGAAGCTTTTGATCGATTTTTCTCCCAGCCTTCTTGAACCCTTCCGCTGTCTTCGTGGCCGCCTTTTCCAATTTCCGATCAATTTTTTCTCCAAGATTCTTTTGCTCGATCTTCTTTGCTGCCTTGGTAAATCCTTGTCCTATTTTATTGCCGACTTTCTTGACAGTGCTTCCGATCCATTCGACCACACTGCGGTTGTCCGTTGGTTCACTCTCAGCCAACGCTGCGGAACCTGAAACGACCCAGGTTGGTAGAAACAGCCAGACTGCCCATCGCAGTTTTTGTTGCAATCGCATTGCCTATCTTCAACCTCATGGAAAGCATACCACGAACTGACTAACTTATCCCGATGGTGACCTGCCCCCTGTAAACCAGGTCGGGTCTGGAGTGAGGATTCCAGCCGACGAACGGAGGGCCGTCTGTCACGTGTTCTGCACGGGACCTCACACGAGGTGTCTGCACGGCTCGGCGTGAGAGTTCTCAAACAGCCCCCCACCTGCCGACAAAGTCCTTTTGTTCCTGTGGTGCAAATAAGTTCTAGTACTTGCAGAACAAATGCGCTGTGCTACGTTTAATTATTGAATGGGATCATGGCACAACACAGGTCTCGGTATGCTGCTTCAGCTTGTCCAAGAGCCTTCGCCAGGTGATCGAAAGCTGGCAGAACTCCTTACTGGGAAATGGCTTGTTGTGACGATAGCGGTGTTTGCAGTGTATCTCATTTCCGGTTGTGTGCATCAGTATGGGCCAGGGGACTGTTTCGAGATGCGTGGCACAGGATCAATCGGAACTGTACTGACTAATCACGGCAATAAATACATCATCAGCCTTCAGTCCAATCGGACGAATGCCCGATGGGCAGTCCCTAAGAACCAAGTCCAGATGGATACTCGGCCCCACAAGTGCTCCCAGTGATCCCTGCACGGATATGGGACCCACGCCCAAAGGAAATGACCAGTTGTCGGTCGTCTCACGGTTGTGGGTTCCGCGGTAATGTTATGGCAGGGCTTCTCCTGCGAGTTGTGTGGCTAAGTGTGGTCTTCGCCTTCGGCTGGGAGGCCGAGCATGCACAGCGCGCGCTTTATTGGTGTCCTGGACATAGTGGCAAGGGCGCAATTGCGGACTATGAAAAAGCCAGCTGCGTACCGTTTGATCCGAAGAAAGAAGAAAAGCGGATAGTCACCAAACAGAAAAGACTTCCTATCACGGACTTCGAACGCAACACGCAGACCTTTCTCCGACGGTATTGTGAGGTTCTGGCTTGCTGTGCGACCGACCCCGAGTCGATGGATCGGATCGACGACCTCGAAGCGCAGGCCACCCATCATCTCAAGGAAGCCGAGTCCAAGATGTACGACCTTCTACGGATTCGTGCGCTCCAGGCCTACGGCGTGATTGCCCCCGTTGCCGACGCCCGCGAGCGGTTGCGCGAACTCAAATCACGTCTGACTGAAATCCATCTTACTCTAGACCGGCTGCCGATGTTGGACATCGAAGCCGCTGGCCGTCAGCGTCGTCGTGTCGAGGGCATGCAGGACGCGATCCGAGCAGAGTATCTTCCGTCCAAGGAGCCGACACAGGCTCCGACCGGTCGAGAGATCGGTGTGACCCCGCTGACTGGCCCAGCCGTCGGCGCTACCGCACCGACGGGACCCGAGATCGGGATGACATCTCTAACTGGGCTAGACATCGGCCAGACTCCTCCGGTCGGCTCAGAAATCGGCGTCACCCCGAAAGATTGACTGAAATTGTGGTATGCCCACATTTATTACCTGGAGGGCAATCGCCCCCAACAGCGGCGTGTTTAACCAAAGACCGATCGGCGGTCGCGTTGGCAGCTGAAAGCATGCTGAGAAGCCTCATGTGCACCGAGGAACCAGTGCTACGAACCACCACAGGCACTTACTTTTTGAAGATCACCCGCGGGACTTGAAGCTCTCCCATCGCCACGGCCACAAGTTCCCAGCCACCGCTGCCGTGCGCATTTAGTGCCGTTTGCAAGACGTGGGTATCTCCCGGCATATCGATTACCTTGTATACGAACCGCTCAGGCTCCTTAGGCTCCTGCGCGGATGAGGGCTGTTGTACGGGCCACAAGACAATCATAAGGTTCAGACCCAGCAACAAGGAGCCTATTGCCCATCCCCAATGCAAGCGTTGTAGTCTCATAACGTATCTCCTCCTCTAGCCTCTCGTTTAATCCCTAACTTCTTTGCGTCCGAGTGCCACCGCCAGAATGCATAAATCGCTGGACTCACGAGCAGCGTCAGCAGCATGGACAAGAATACCTCGCCGACCATCGGCGCGGCCAAGCGTTTTATGACATCCGCGCCGGTCCCTGTAGCCATCATAATCGGAATCAGGCCGAGAATGTTGGCGTGGTCCGCCATGCTCATTGGCCGGATGCGTTCCACGGTCCAACGTGCACGGTCTCGATCAGATCATTCAGCGTTGTCAGTTGCCCTGCCGTCTTGCGACGTTTGCAGGTTGCATCGAGATAGGCCAGCATGACGGCGCTGGTTTCGGTCGCCATCAGCAACGTGAGTCAGGCGCACCGAGGCGTGGCTCAACGTTTTCACGCATGTTGACCCAGGTCATATATCAGACTTCAGAAGAAACTGCTGGTACCAACTTGGTGCCAAACTACCCCGCACTAATAAGACCCAACATGACCTGTACTCACATAGAATCCTCGTCTTTACCTTCAGTTGGGTCGTCTTCGGTCTTGCCAGTTGGGGATTGCAAAGGACTCTTAATCAGCGGGCGTAGGTTCGACCTCTACACGGCCCACCAATAGATCAAGCGCTTACAGAGACAGGTTGGTTGGAAGATTCGGTTGGTGTTATTAGGGTGTTAGATAGATACGTGTTCAGCTTTCCTGCCGCCTTTGTCAAATCCTCCTCAGAGACAGAGTTACAGCGACGGTGCATCTTCTCTGACTTGTGTCCCACGATCTTCGTAGCAGTCACTGTATCCACCCCAGCCCGTCTGAGATTGGTTGCGGCAAAGTGCCGAAGATCATGGAAACGCAAGTCTTTAATACCGGCATTCCTACAAGTGGTCATAAATGACCATTTTACCAGCTGGGTCGGCTGCCCCTGTACAGGAACACATGATTTGTGTTGAGATGAGGCATATTCGTCAACTCGATCAACATGCCCCTAATTTCAGGCGTAAGGGGAATCGTTCTTCCCTCGCCTGTGTTACACTTAGCCCCTAGAACACGCGGGAAGCCTCTCTGGAGATCCACGCAATCCTAGGTAATGCTCATTGCTCTCCCCCCAATGCACCCCAACTGGTATGTGCATGACTAACTTGGAAGGTGGCCTAAGAAGTGGGGGGAGGTCAATAGACTGCCCTATTCAATTGTGATTTCAACCCATGGTCTTCATGTCTAGGAATTTTGGCTGTCATAGCCTAGACCTTCGTCGCGCAATCTTTTGCTATTTGCCAAATCTCCAAGGACTCAAACCTGAAAGCCACTCTTGGCCTTGCTCGAGCTTGTGCTATACGCCATGGGCCATATGCTCTTAGAGATTAAGAAGAGGGAACCTCGGCAACGACGTGTCGCCGATGCCCGAGAGTTTGAACACGATCTCGTACAGCTGCTGAACGCGCTCCGTCTTGATTGGCTCGAATCCGTGCCCAAACACCGCATGGTTGGCCGCATCGAGCAGCGGTTTCATCGTCGGCCACTCACGGAGAAAGGATTGGCCCAATTGATCGCCCAATCCGGCCAGCACACGAAACTGCGCTTGCAACGGCAGCTTGTACTTGCCATCGATGTCTTCGAGATAGCAGGTTCGGCAGGTTTCCTGAAGAGCCTGCGGGAGTTGCTCTGGCTGCACGTCCCAGTTCTTGATCTTGTGCGACTTGAATAGCTGCTGCTGAGCGAAGGCTTCTAGCGCTCTCGTGAGAGCAATCATCGCTCGTTCCGGATCATGATCCACATAGAGGCGCCTCCTGGCGTGCGCGAGCAGATCTAGCGCGAGGAGTTCTTTCACATCGGCGGGGTCGAGCACGAGCTTTTCGAGAAACCCGGCGTTCGCTTTCATTGCGGGCAGCAATCCCTTTAAGCCGGGCGGTCCATCCCAAACGGAAGCCATCTCCAAAGCTTTTGTCGAGGTCTTCATCTTGTCCCAGGCCTGGCGGTAGTGAAACCGTTCCCACAAATCGTAGCCCTCAGTTAAATCGGCGAGCGCCCGATATAGCGGCTTCTGCCTACCACTCACCCGCATTTCCACGTCGCGAAACAGTTTGGCGGCGGCGGCGAAAAGACCTCGGTTGAATAACTCGCACCCCTCACGGCGAGACACCGTTGCTGCCTCATCCCAAGGATTACCTTGCGTCCAGACGACTGTCTTTCCACCCAGATCGATAGGCTCGCCCTCGAGCCCTTCGCGAGCCGGAACGAGCGACACGTTTTGAGAACTCCACGGCAGCGTCACCACAGTAAGGGCACCCGCCACCGCCGGCGTTGCCCCAGTCATGTCCACGACCAGTTCACCGGGTTGCACCTCCCAGGTTCGCAGGAGATCGGGAAGCGACCGGGCGAGCGTCTGATAGCAATTGGTGAACTCGCCGATCTCGTCCATCACGATCCAGCCCCAACGCCGAGGCATCTGCTCAACCTTCGGTTGCACTGCCGACTCCACCAACACCTTGCTTGTTTCCGGCAACACAAAACACAGCGCGTGCGGCTTGAGCCGGTTGATCGAATACACCACCGCTGCGGCATCATCCGTCAACGTAATCACTAATGCTACCACTGATTGATCTTGTGCCATTGCACGCGGACTCTAACATAGGACGGCGTAAAAGCCTTCTGGTTTCGTTCTCGCTTCGCTCAAAGCCTCAACGTACCGAAGAAGATTATCGGAGGTGGAAGGGGTGAAGGGGTTTCCCCTAACGCCAAGACTCATTCAGTGGGTGATCGGCCCACACGAAGTGCGGTATGTAACTCCTCGGCCTTTCGCTCGCTGCGGCCTTGCCAGAAAGACTTTTCTTCCGCCTTATGAGTCATCGGCTTCCCAGGTGATCTATTCATGATTCGCCTAACACCCTTCTTCTTGATGGTTTCCTGAAACACGCTTAGACTTTCTCCATCTTCTCCGATTCTCTCGCGTCCCGCAAGACGTTGAACGAGGTCCTCCATGATCTGGTGGTATTCGATGCTGCTCGTTCTTGCGCTCCTCGACCCCGAGACGATGAGGCCCAAAGGTTTCTCTATCCTCTTCTTTGGTTTGTCGGTTCTGACGGTGAGCACGCTGATCGGGCTTGGGCTCGTGGAAGTCGTCTGATTGCCGTGGCTGCTCTTTTCCAGAATCACGGTCGGCTTCCTCCTGGTCTTCCGAGGACCATTGTTGGCCAAGCTCAAACAAGACGCGCCGACGATAACGGATGTTGACACGATGGTGGGAGAATTCGCCATTGCGCTCGAACTGCTCGCAGTCGGTGAAATCGGCAAGGTCGAGCTCAGAGGCACGACATGGACCGCGAAGAATGTCGGTACGACGCCCCTCAGCAAGGACAGCGTGGAAAAGTGACCCGCGTCAACGGATTAACCTTGTTGATCACCACCGAGTAATCACGCAACCCGAGGGAAGGTACAGACAAGAGAGGAGGGTGGTATGTCAGGTGGATTTCTAGTCGTGTTGATTTTGCCCCTGCTCGTCATCTACGTCATCGCCAAGACCGTCGTCGTTGTGTCACATCAGAGCGCTTACGCCGCGAGTAACTCGGCAAGTATTTCGCGACGTTGAACACCTGGTTTCATATTCTTCTCCCTTTCGTCGGCCGCATTCGTACAACATTCACTGAAGGAAACCGCCATCGACATCTCCGAACAGGTCTGCATCACGCGCGATAATGTGCAAGTATCGGTGGACAGCATATTGTATCTCAAGGTGATACACCCTCGGCGCGCGTCGTAGGGTATCAGCGACTATGCGTTCGCCCTAATCCAACTCGCGCAAACCACGCTGCGGAGCGAGATCGGAAAAATCGAGCTCGACCGGACGTTCGAGGAACGAACCAATATCAATATCCAAGTGGTAAACGAACTCAATAAGGCTTCTGACTCCTGGGGCGTCAAAGTCTTGCGGTACGAGGTCAAGAACATTATTCTGCCGAAGGACGTACTCAACGCGATAGAAAAGCAGATGTGGACGGTGCGCGAGAAGCACGCCTTGATTCTCACCTCGAAGGCGAGCGCGATGCAGTGATCACCCAAGCCGAGGGTGAGAAGCAGCAGCAGATCAACGAGGCGGAATGTGTGGCGGCGGCTATCCTCGCCATCGTCCAAGCCACGGTGCAGGTTTCCGCAAAGTTGCCGAAACGATTCAAGTTCTGTGAGGCCAGGAAGCCGTCCAGCTACGCGTCGCCGAGCAGTAGATCGGAAGTTTGGTGGCTGGCCAAAGCGAGCAATATGCTCATTCTGTCGGCGAGTGTTTCCGATGGCGGCTCAATGATTGCCTTGGCGATTAACGCCATCAAGCAATCGGGTCCAGCCACCCACGGAAAAGCATAGCCGGGACGACGGCCTCGTTTGACAGGTACGGGCTCCTCACCTACAATCGCGCACAATGAAAGATATTGTTCTCAACGCCTTTTCAGAAAGTGCGAGCGTCAAACAGCAATTTGTCAGCGAGCACGCCGACCGCATCGTGCAGATTGCCACACTCCTCGCGACGGCCTTTCGCGACGGCCACAAAGTCCTGCTCTTCGGCAACGGTGGCAGCGCCACTGACGCGGCGCATATCGCGTCGGAATTTGTCGGACGATACAAACGCGCCCGCCCGCCCTTGCCTGCCATCGCCCTGACGACGGACTTTGCCGCCATCACCTGCATCGCCAACGACTACGGCTACGAGGAACTCTTCACCCGCCAGATTCGCGCGCACGGTCAGAAAGGCGATCTCGCCATCGCCATCAGCACCAGTGGTAATTCTCCCAACGTGCTGAAAGGCGTGGTGGCCGCCCGTGAATGCGGGATGACGACGATCGCCTGGACAGGCGGAACCGGAGGCAAACTCACCGCGCTTGTGGATTTTTCGTTCGTCGTTCCGTCCACCGTCACTGCCAGGATTCAAGAAAGCCACATTACACTCGGCCACGTCTTGTGTGAACTCATAGAGGAACAGCTCCTTGGCAAAACGTCCTAATCGGACTCCCCCGAATCGGCTCGCGCGTCCCTTGATTCCACCGATCAACGTATCGGACCTCAAGACCTATCCATTGAAGAAACGCCAAAGCAAGGTGCGGGTGTCCGACTTCGCCACGCCATGGCAGCGTGGTGGGTCTTTCACCAAGTTCTACAACACCCTGCCTTACATCCTGGGGGTCAAGACGCTTCGGACCGTGGCCCATGCCATCGCGGGTGCCCACCGAAAAAGGCGCCCCGTGATTGTCGGTATCGGCGCCCATGTTCTCAAGGTGGGGCTAGCCCCGATTGTGACGGACTTGATGGAGCGGGGCATTGTTACTGCGGTGGCCATGAACGGGGCGGGGATCATCCACGACTTTGAACTGGCGTTAATAGGCCACACCTCTGAAGAAGTCGACGCTGAAATCGACGACGGCCGATTTGGCATGGTGGAGGAAACGGGACGGATTCTCAATGAAGCGATCAACCGTGGAGCTGCAGACGGCGAGGGCCTCGGCGAAGCCGTTGGGCATTACATCAACCGTTACACAGGTCAATTCCCGAACCGACCCACGAGCATTTTGGCGACCGGTGCTCGGCTCGGCGTGCCTGTGACCGTCCACGTCGCGTTGGGAACTGACATCATTCACATGCACCCCTCAGCCGATGGGGCAGCGATAGGAGTCACATCGCTCCTCGATTTCAGACGTCTCGCTGCTGTTGTTGCCGGCATGGAAGGCGGCGTCTATCTGAACGTCGGATCGGCCGTGATTCTGCCGGAGGTGTTTCTGAAAACCGTGTCGTTGGGAAGGAACCTCGGCCTCCCGCTCGCGAACATCACCACGGTGGATATGGATTTTCTCTCCCATTATCGTCCGCAGACCAACGTTGTCCGGCGCCCCACACAGAAGGGGGGCAAGGGGTATTCCCTGACCGGGCACCACGAAATTATGTTTCCGTTACTCGCCGCAGCGGTGGTGGAAGAACTGGGTTGAAACGGAATTGCGCCACAACAGCCTCCATGGTCATGCTGTCTCCAGAAGAGTTGCAGGCTCGATGGCTCGACCTGAATACGCGGTACTATGCCGGCCTGTTACCGCCGATTTCAATTGTCTGGACCCGGCGCCTGACCTCCTCGACTGGCATGTTCACCAGTCGAGGCGATCCACGATCGCCACAGCTCGACACCACAGGACGAAGCCATCGAGAGATTCTCCTCTCCCTCCCGCTATTAGAACGTCTCGCCGAACGGACGCCCTACGCGGAGCAGGAACTCCTCAATACCCTTGCCCATGAGATGATCCACCAGTGGCAGTTCGATGTGTTGAAGCGGCGGCCGAATCACGGCCTGGATTTTCTGCGGAAGATGACAGAGATAAATCGCTCAGGTGCGGTGGCCATCACCACGTACCACTCGCTACAGAAAGAAGTACTCGCCATGTCGCGATTTGTCTGGCACTGTCGGAACTGTGGACATATATACCGTCGGCAACGTAAGACGATCAAGCCTAAACGTCATCGCTGTGGAGCCTGCCATGGTTCATTGCAGGAACTTATTCCCGTGATGCCACCATTGCCAAATCAGACTGTCTGTCGCGTAGCTAATCAGTCGGGGAAGTGGAGCCCACCCTCTCGACCAGTAGGAAGCGACAGGTCGCCCGAGCAATTGACACTCGCGTTGGCCTGATTCAAAGCGCTGGAACCGAAACGGCGCTCTGCAAAGCAGCTTCCCTTCCCTTTTCAGACCGTGGGCCTTGAATATCCCCCACGAATACCCCCCACTCGTTGCCTCTCACGACAGTTGAGCTCGCTCACGCTTGATTTCTTGTTCGAGGTCATCCCGCAGCGCACTCACGCGCTCGAATGCAGTTGCCTTTCCCGCCGCACGGATCTGTTCACACATCCGCGTCATCCCTAGCACGCCCAAGTTGCTGGTAGTTCCATTTTCAGCGCCAGTTGGCCACGTCAGGTTAGGTGTCACGCAAGAATTCGTGGATTTGAGTGTGACCGTTGCGGGGATTCCATCATCCTCGCGTGTTCCGAGCGCACAGATAAACCGATCAGGCTCGCCCGTTGGGCACGCCACGCCTAGAAATCCCTTACATGCTCTATCGGTCAATTATTTTCCCGTCTTGATGCTGGAACCGAGCCGGATCTTGTGTGCCGACGTGCTTGGTCGAATGAATCGGCAGCAGGGTCCCATTCATTGTTTCTGCTCTTTCCCTGGAAGGAACAGCCAGGTATGATGGGGCCATGACGACGAAGGTTTTGCCGCGAGAGCAGCTCATATCCGTCATCGCCAGAGAACGAGCCAAAGGCAAGCGCATCGTGTTCACCAACGGGTGCTTCGACCTCATGCACATCGGCCATACGCGCTATCTCCATGTGGCGAAATCGCTGGGCGATCTGCTTGTGGTCGGAGTCAATACCGATACCTCCGTCCTCGGCCTAGAGAAAGCATCGGACCGGCCGATCGTGCCAGAGGCGCAACGGGCAGAAGTGCTAGCTGCTTTGGGCTGCGTTGATTTTGTGGTGTTATTTGCAGAATACGATCCTGGGCCCCTCATCGCTGCCATTCAACCAGACGTGTTGGTGAAGGGAGGAGATTGGGCCCCGGACAAAATCGTCGGCCGGGATGTTGTCGAAGCCCGCGGCGGCGTGGTACGCACTATCCCGCTGGTTCCTGGTATGTCCACCACCGCACTCCTTCAACGCATCCGGTCAACCACGAAGTGATTCGTGTTTGAGACCAACGCCCAATCCATATCGTGGCTCGCTCCTCTTTGTTCGGCACTGAGCCAGAGCCAGGCGCGTGCCTGCCTCGTGGGATTGCACGGATCGACGCCATCCTGCGCGCTGACGCTGCTTGCCCTGGCTCAGAAGAACACTCCGGACCAGTCGCGTCCGTGGGTCGTCATGACCCCCAGCGACAAATCCGCCGAACGGATCTTCAACGATCTGCGTTTTTTTCACGAACTCATGGGCCTGCCGGTCGGCAGCCTCGCATGGTTTCCGGAATGGGAGACGCTGCCTTACGAGGAAACGGCGCCGCACGTGGGTTTGATCGCGCACCGGATGACGACGCTCCATCAGCTGCGCACCAGTCCGCCCACGGTGCTGGTCACTTCTGCAGCCGCAGCCATGCATCGTCTGATTCCGCGCATGACATTCGAACAGGCCATCATTCGATTCGAGATAGGTGGAACCTGTGAGCGGGAACCGCTCACGACTGGCCTGCATCGCCTGGGTTACCGGCGCGTGTCGGTCGTGGAAATCCCGGGTGAGGTCAGTATTCGCGGGGGCATCGTCGACATTTTCTCAACTGCCTATGCCAATCCGATCAGAGTCGAATTTCTTGGCGACACGGTCGAATCGATTCGCCTGTTCGATCCCTCGACGCAAACCTCGATCGAGAACTTGAACAATGGCTGGGTCTTACCTGCACGAGAGTTCCTTCGCCCCGCCGACGCCTCGGATGTGCTTGCGCCGATTCCTCAGGACGCCGAGTGGCGTGGTCCCGACCTCTATCCCCAGATGGATACGCTATTCGATTATCTCGTAGCTCCTCCCTGCTTGGTCCTCGATCAGCCGGGTGCCATGAAGGATGCCTGTGAGACCGCCTGGGAGAGAATCGACGACGGATATCTCCGTCATGCCGACCGCGACGCTGCGCAACCCTATCCCTCTCCAGAACGACTCTTTCTGACCTGGGAAGACATTCAACGAGAGGCCGGTCCATGGCCGATGTTGGCCATGGAGCCATTGGCGGTGTCGGACGTCTCGTGGACACCGACGTTGTCCTTTTCAGCACATACACCGGCTACTATCGGGCTGGGGATCAGAGGCACGTCCTTCAGCCAAACCCTTGGTTTGTTGGAGCGTCTCCGGGACACACATCGGGTGGTGTTGGTGGCGCGAAGCCGAGGACAGGTCGATCGCCTTCTGGCCCTCCTTCGAGAACATGACCTGCCCGCCGATGAATGGAATCCATCGGCCTGGTCACACTGCAGTGCAGGCAAGCTCCCTTTCTTTGTCTTGCACGGCGACCTGTCGGCGGGATTCCTCTCGGGCGATCTACGCCTCGCGCTCCTGACGGAAGAAGAACTCTTTGCGAAAGGGGCGCGCCATAAGGCACAGCCGAAAAGCAAAACGGCCACTTTCCTCTCTTCGTTGGAAGACCTCAACGTGGGCGACCATGTGGTCCACGTCCAACACGGGATCGCCAAGTACCGCGGGCTCAAGCGCCTCGCCGTGCAGGATTTTGAGAGCGACTATTTGATCCTGGAATTTGCCGGGGCAGACACGCTCTATGTCCCGCTCGATCGTCTGAATCACGTGCAGCGCTATAGCGGAGCGGAGAACCACGTCCCTCGGCTTGATCGCCTCGGCGGCGCCAGCTGGGCCAAGACAACGGCACGGGTGAAGAAGGACATCGAAGAGATGGCCCAAGAATTAATTGAACTCTATGCCAACCGCGAGCTCGTGAAGCGGAACGCTTACGGATCTGCCGGCACGCTCTATCACGAGTTCGAGGCGGCCTTCGAATATGAGGAGACGCCGGATCAGCTCAAAGCCATCGAGGACATCGTCCGAGACATGGAATCGACGAAGCCCATGGACCGGCTTGTTTGCGGAGACGTCGGGTACGGCAAAACAGAAGTCGCGATGCGCGCTGCCTTCAAAGCCGTGGAACATGGTCGCCAGGTGGTGGTGCTGGTGCCTACGACGTTGCTGGCCCACCAGCACTATAATAATTTCGCCGAACGGTTTGCCCCCTTTCCTATTCGCGTGGCATTGCTCTCACGATTCCAATCGCCCAAAGAAGCGAAAGCGATTCTCAAGGATATTGCCGCCGGGATCATCGATGTTGTGATTGGCACTCACCGGCTCCTCCAGAATGATGTGACGTTCAGTAATCTCGGTCTCGTCATTATTGACGAGGAGCAATGGTTCGGCGTCACGCACAAGGAGCGGCTGAAGCAACTCCGCACACAGGTTGACGTGTTGACGTTGACCGCCACCCCCATCCCGCGCACCCTTCAGATGGCCATGTCGAGCGTCCGCGATCTCTCTATCATCGATACACCGCCGGCCGGTCGCTTGGCGATCAAGACGGAGGTGATTCGCTCAAGCGACAAGGCTGTGCGGGACGCGATCATGCGCGAGCTTGGCCGAGGGGGCCAAATCTATTTCGTGCACAACCGGGTCGAAACCATGGAGCGGATAGGGGCTTGGCTGCATCAACTGGTTCCGGAGGCCCGCATGGTGATGGCGCATGGCCAGATGGATGCCAAACCGCTGGAAGCGGTGATGCTGAAGTTTGTGAAGCGCGAGGCGGACGTCTTAATCGCCTCGGCCATCATCCAGTCCGGGCTCGATGTCCCGAACGCGAACACGATCATCGTGAATTGGGCCGACAAGTTCGGTCTCGCGCAGCTATACCAACTGCGCGGACGTGTCGGACGCGCAGGTGAGCAGGCCTACGCCTATTTCCTGATTTCTGATGAAGGCACGCTTACGGATGATGCACAGAAACGACTGATTGCGATTCAACAGTTCAACGAGCTCGGATCAGGATTCCGCATCGCCGCGACAGATCTCGAGATCCGCGGAGCCGGCAATCTGCTGGGTAAACAGCAATCCGGCCACATTGCCGCCATCGGCCTGGATCTCTACATGCAGATGGTCGAGCAAGCCGTTCAACGCCTGAAAGGCCACATCGTGGAGGACGAACCGGACCCGATACTGCAACTTCCGGTGTCGGCGTTCATTCCTGAACACTTCGTGATAGATCCGCATCAACGCCTGTCTCTCTACAAACGGCTCACGGCCTGCAGCCAAGTCGGTGAGCTGGCGTTGCTGCACGGAGAAATTCAAGATCGTTACGGACTCCCGCCGGAGTCGGTTGAACGACTGCTCGAAGTGATGCACCTCCGGATCCAAGCCAAACGACTGCATCTGGTCTCGATCGAAGTGCATCATGAGTTGGTCAAAATCGTGTTAAGTCCGAAAACCGCGATTCCTGATGATGCCGTCCACCGGTTGATGGACCAGCTCATGAAGCGATTACGGTTCCTCAGCCCCCTCTCGTTCGAGATCCAGATGCCGCACGAGAACTGGCCGGCGATCTTCTCGGAACTCAACACAACCTTGCAAAGCCTCAGCCTCTGTGATACCAACACAATCGAAAAGGATGCGACACGCTCGTGATCGAGACCCGCATGTACCACGGCTCATACCACGGCTCATACCACGGCTCATGACGCCACTCCGTTCCCTAATCGCTGATCGTAGCACCGCCCGTATGTCTCTGTTCCTTGTCGGCATCCTGGCCGGTCTGGGGCCGGCGCTTTCAAGTTGTACAACACAACAGGAGGAGTCGGTTATCGCACTGGTGAATGGACGAACCATCACGCAAATCGAATTCGACGTTCGATGGGACGAATTGTCTGAGGCGACCCGATCCCGCTATAACAAGGAAGGCGGCAAGCGACGATTCCTGGACGAACTCATCACTCGAGAACTGCTGATACAGGAGGCCCGTCGTCAAGGACTCGATCAGAATGACGGCATTCGCGACAAAGCCCAACGGTACAAAGAGCAATTGATCCTCGACGAACTGTTGAAGGACAAACTCCAGTCCAACATGGAGCTCACACAAGCCGAACTCGACGCCTACTATGAGAACCATGCGCACGAACTCTTGGACCCGTTGAAGGTTCAGGTTTTGCAGATGCTGCTGCCAAATTTTTCGGCCGCGAAAGATCTCGAAAGGCAGGTCAACCGGGGAGGAGACTTCGCCAAGTATGCGCAGCGCTATTCGATTGACGATAAAACGAAAGCGATGGGAGGCGATCTCGGTCCCTACCGAAAAGGTCTGGTCATCCCTGAAGTCGATACCGTCATCCATACCCTCAAACCCGGGATGGTGAGCGCTCCGATCAAGACGGACAGCGGGTATTATCTTGTCAGAATCACGCCTCTCGAGAAGGAAATCATCCAGGCCGACTTAGCTACCCGGGAGCGGCTCCGCCAGGAACTGCTGGCCAACAAGCGCCGCAAACGGTTTGAAGAAGTCATTGCCGATATTCGAACGAATGCCACCATTCGCCTTGCCGGCGCGTCCCGCTATATCACTGAAGACACGGGCAAACACTAGCCCCCTTCGTTCCCCATGCCTACTCGTTTCGTGTACAATTCTAGAGTTCACAGTTCTCAGTCGTTCGTGAAGGCCTGTTGGGGGATCATGGAATTCGTTTCGCTGATACAGGATCGGCTGGTCCAGCTCAAGGCCGCTCTGGCCATTCTCGGAATCGTGGCGCTGCCGCCGACCTTTGCTGCGGCTCATCTCGAAGATCGCATCATTGCCGTAGTGAATTCCGACCTGATCATGCTGTCGGACGTGAAGCGTGAGCTCGAACCAGAGCAGGCGCGCATCTCCCGGCAGCACCGGGGCGAAGAACTCTTGCAGAGATTGAAAATGGCGGAGTACATGGTGCTCACGCAGATGATTGAGCGGAGATTGCAGCTGCAGGAGGCCAAGGCGCGAAGTGTCGAGGTCTCCGACCAAGAAGTGAAGCAAGCCGTCGAACAGATGAAACAACAGGGGGATACCATCGACATGTCAAACCCGCTAAACGCGCAAAAGGTACGTGATCAGCTGACGCTTCAGAAAGTGGTGAATCGTGAAGTGCGCAGTGGCGTCATGGTCGGGGACTCCGAAATGAAGCGATACTATCAAGATCATCGTGACCGATTCGCCCTTTCGGAAGAGTACACGCTGAGCCAAATCCTCATTCAGCCGCGTTCCGCAGATGGGATCGCTGACGCACTGGCCAAGGCACGGCAGGTCATGGATGAATTGAAGCGTGGTGAAAAGTTCGAGGATATGGCATTACAATATTCAGACGGACTCAACGCCTCGCGCGGCGGGCGACTCGGGTTGGTGCGGCAGGGAGAACTCTTGCCGGCGATCGAACGGGCGATCGCTTTCCTCGTTCCGGGCGGCATCTCAGATATTATCGAGAGCACCGAAGGGTTTCACATCATTCGAATGGAGGAAAAGAAACCCAAGCAGTTTCGCCCGTTTGAGGAAGTGAAGTTTGAAATCCAGGGATTGGTCTTTCAGCAGAAAAGCGAAGACGTGTTTCAATCCTGGCTGGTCGATCTGAAAAATAAGGCCTATATCGGAATCAAGTTTTAGCCAGATCCCGCAAGGCTCCCCAGACCCGGTCCCGTCCGTCTCCGGTCACCGACGAATACGGAATCAGCATTTCCCCTTCGACCAGCCCCAAGTCCAGATGTGTTTGTCGAAGGGTGCGCACTCGTTCGCTGGGCTTGAGTTTGTCGGCCTTGGTCGCAACTACGAGCGGATTGCGACCGATCGAACGGAGCCAGGCGATGGTTTGGCGATCCTGATCAGTCACCACCCGGCTCTCCACCAGCAGAACGACGCCGAGGAGCGAGGCCCGGTCGGTGAGATATGACTCAATCAAGGGTGCCCATTGTGCACGGATCGACTTGGAGACTTTGGCAAACCCATAGCCCGGTAGGTCCACGAGATAAAATTGCGACAGATCGGGATCAGACGTCGAAACAAGAAGCAAATTCACCGCCCTCGTTTTTCCCGGCGTCCGACTGATCTTCGCCAAGTTCCGCCGATTCAGGAGCGAATTGATCAGTGAAGACTTACCCACATTGGAGCGTCCCACAAATGCAATCTCGGGGAGATTACCGGAAGGAAACTGTTCTGTGACGACGCAACTTTTGATAAACTCAGCCGCGAAGATTTTCATGCCACCATAGGTCTAGGCACAAAGGGTTCAAGGTGAGACGCGTGGTCACTTCCCTCTCTTCTCGCGCCGTTACACATACGTCCCTCACATACCTAAGTCAACCTGCCGCTGGACATTTGCCCGTCTACTCCTTTGGAGCACATTGATCGTAGGGCTCCCGCTCAGCCTGCTGGCCTTTACCTGGCTGATCATCCTTCCGGATGTGAGAGTGCTCCCACGAAACAATCCGATGTCGACGGCTCTCATGGAAAGTGGTCTGGCGAGGGCGTCCGAGCACGGGCACGTAACTCCAAGGCAAATGTCTCCCGCCATCAGGTGACGGCGAGGGTCATGGAGTCTTCACCATCTGGCAGATCTGACGATTCAGGCCCGCTATCTCTCATGCCAATATGCTGCTGATGACAATACCCAGCCGATCGCCGATTTTGCCGTGCTCGATACGTCTCTTCAACGGATGCTTTTCAATGAGGTTCGGCTCTTTCTCAACGGTGAGAATCTGATCAACCGCTAGTACATCGCCATGCAAACGGGATCGGTCAAGACCCTCGGTACGCTGCTACTCGTGATCGGGGGAATCAGATACGAACGCTAGGGATCGAATTGAGCAGCGGCCGGGTTAAGATGCTCCGGTGTCACCGACTTGATTGTGCTCGTACTCACCAAAGATGGCCGACTCGTGGGTGTAGTGTTTGAATTCAAGCAGATTGTGGGAGGGGTCTTCGAGGAAAAAGGTGCGGTGTTCGATCCGGGTGCCTGGAAATCGTACTCGCGGCTGATGGTAGAATGGCAGCTCCTTGGCCTTCGCCCGATCGGCCAGCGCCTGCCACTCCGCTTGTGACAAGAAAATCAGCCCGAAATGCCGCGGGTAGATGCCTTTCTGCTCCGACATCTTATCCGATACGAGATGTCCGACAAGTTGATGGCCTGCCAAACCGAGTATGAGCGCCTGCTTCGATGCGCGCCCGAGCGTACAACCGAGACCATCCACGTAGAAACGTGTTGCGTCCTCGACGTCATGAATCGGAAATGCGATGTGGAATAAACGTTTCGTCATCGAATTCTGTCTCCGACCGTTGGCTCGCCATTCCCATCCCACCCTCCTGCCGCCATGTGGGGCGTCACATGGGCGATGGGAAATCGTCTTTGAAGCGTGAACGCCAAGGTGCCAGCGGCCCCTCTGATCCGCGTGACGAGCCTGTTCAATGCCAGTCGTGCCACACTCATCGGTTTCTTGCCGTGGGCTAATCGGTTGTAGATTTCTTTCGTCACAGCCAGGCGGATAATGCCCTCACGCGGTCCCGTCATCGGCACCGCCCCGCATCGATCCAGCGCCACCGCGCCGACGTATCTTTCCCTACACGTTCGCGCAGGGCCAGCCCACCCTTCATCATGTCGCGACAGAGCCGGAGCGCCTTGCTGGACAATGCTCGGGACATGCAGGAAGCACTCACGGATCGATTGCGAGGCCACCGCGGTTGACGTTCCAGCGTGAAGTATCTGGAAAAAGTCGTGGCCAAGGCTCCAACGAGAAAGACATGACTTGTGTGTTCTATTACCAAACACGCCACCGTAATAGAATAGACGATGACTTCGGCAGAGTCCACGGCTCGCGCGCGCAAGTCATGTCCTTCCATTATCGACGCATCCATCCGCCGCACGCTGTTGAGTTGAAGGAGCGAGCCTTTTCCCGCAATCAACAACCCGCTCCACTCCAGAACGCGAATGGTTTGTTTCATGGCAGTGAGCACTGAGCTTTCCCGATCGAGCAGGTGATACCCGACTTGTAAAGTAGCGCGCAGGCCGGCTACCTGGGCAGCGGTCATGGCACGAAGCCCGGCGACTCTATGGGCGAGGATGATTGGGCGTGTGGGTTTCAATTCAGGAGAAGATCCCGGGCTCTCTGGTAGGCAGGATTCTGCATGCGATCCAGATCAGACCGCACAAAGCCCAGACCGGTGACGCAAAGTTCAAAATTCTCAGACAGTTTTTTGAACAATGGTGGAACGTTTTCGTAATCATCGCGGCTGATCTGTGCCACGATCCCGTAGGACCGCTTACCTGTCTTTACATAATCGACGAGGAAATCCTTGTGATAGATCAATCCCGAGGACTTGAGACGGCGGAGATATTCGGGAAACAGCCCAGCCATGAACAAGGTGAAATCTCCAATATGACGATGCACGTTCCGTTCACGATCCAACGATTGTGCCTCGAGCATCACCTCAGACTCGAAGAGCAACTCGACCACGGTATCGACTGGCTGATCTTGTTGGTTCCTGATTTTATCGAGTTGATCGGTATGGGTAAAGTCGACCAGCAGGTTGGACACGTACGAGGTCACATTAAGATCAGGCCAGCCGAGATGTTCAGTGAAACTCTTCTCGGTTAAGGCACTGAAGAGCTGGCGGAGCGGATGTCGTGGAGGAACTTGTGCTCCCATCACTCCCTTCTTGTGAAGTCCGAAGACGCTTGTCCTGAAGTATAGCAGACTCGCATTGGAGCACCGGTTCCCACCCCTCAGGCTGTGGGAAAACTATTCTGACACGCGAAAACTTCGATTGTCCGCACATGGGGCACAACAGAGAACATCCTCGCAGGATACTCCAAATGGCCATCCAGTAAGGCCGTAGCGGGTGAAGGGCCGAGGCGTATCCTATTCGGGTATGTTAAAGGTCTGAAAGATGCGAGAACGAAGCTGGCGGACTTTTTCAGCATCCTGCTATGATCGTTCAATTGGTCCTCGTCGGGCAGACTTGAGTGCGACCGATTAGAAGCGCCCCTCCCGGCTGTCCAATATGAAAGTAACTGGTCCATCGTTGAGCAATTCAACCTTCATATTCGCGGCAAAGACCTCGATTTCTACTGCCGTCCCCTTTGCCCGCAAATTCGTCGCGATCTGTTCATACAACCGCTTGGCTTCATCGGGAGAGGCGGCCTCGTCGAAGCTGGGACGGCGACCATTCGCCGTCCGACCAAGCAGCGTGAACTGGGACACGAGCAAGACGGACTCGCCCACGTCCACGAGCGATCGATTCATCTTCCCCAGTTCGTCGGAGACAATCCGTTGAGTTCGGATCTTTTCCACGAGATAGTGTCCGTCCGACTCCCCATCGCCTTTCGCAACACCCAACAGAACGACTAAGCCGGACTGAATCTGGCCAACGACCTTACCTTCGACCTTAACCGATGCGCTGGTTACACGCTGGACCACGCCCTTCATCGGCTACGACTTGCCTCGTTGTAGTTGCGCCAGTGTACCTTCACGCGTCAGCAATTTACGTTTCATGGAAAGACCGCCGGAAAATCCGCCAAGCGAGGTGTCTTGTGCGACAATACGGTGACAAGGGATAACGATCGGCAGCGGATTCGCACTGACGGCGTTCCCGACAGCACGGGCATAGCGCCGTCCGCCCACGCGGAGCGCAAGCCATTGATACGAGCGGAGCTTGCCATAGGGCACTCGCTGGAGCGTCCTCCACACACGCCGCTGAAACGAAGTTCCTCGCGAGAGATCGAGCGGCAAATCGAAGGTGTCCCGTTTTCCGGCAAGATAGTCGAGCAACTGGCGCCGGGCAGCTTCCAATCTGGCTGACCTTCCTGGGTGGAGCGGCTTGCTCGACAGTTTCCGGAGACCAGACGCGGTGATCCGTTTCGACCCTTTGGGCAACGCGATCGCGTCGATCCCTTTCGGAGATTCAGAGATTCCCATCCAGCCCCAGGACGATTTGAAGATGATTCCGTGCTTCATCACATCTCCTATGACCCAGCTAACCGACCAAGTTTTCTTCGCACTATGCCCCATACCACGTCGAGTTCCTCGGACCGCAACAGAGCGTGGACCCCGAAGTATCCGCTCACGCTCAAGCCAATGGCCACGAAGAGCATCACCGATTTTGCGATCCAGTCAGCTTCGTGAGCCCACACCTGCGCGCCGGCCACCCACCAGCAGGAAATCACCATAGGCACGCATGCCAACAGGATTCGAATCAGCGATCGTCCCACGGGCTCCCATTCGACGCCGCCCAATCGTCGATTGAGTACCGCCACCAGGATTACTCCATTCACCATAGCGGCTAACGCAGTGGCAAGTGCCAACCCTGCTGTACCCAGTGGGGACATTAGGGCCAGTGAGAACAGAATATTAGCTGCAACCGCAATCGCCGCCGAGATTGCCGGCGTCTTCGTATCTTGCAGAGAATAGAATGCCGCTACGATGATGCGTACCCCTCCAAACGCCCACAATCCGACTGAATAGCACAGAACCACCAGCGCAGTCTCGGCCGTATCATGCGCGTTGAAAGTTCCATGCTCGAAGAAGAGGTGCACAATCGGTGTACGCAGCATGATCAAGCCCAGCATCGCCGGCAGAATCATGAAGAGAATCATGCGCAGCCCGAAGCCGAGCGTCGTCCGCAGTTCATCCAGTGCACCTCGTGCCGCTTGGGCTGACAGTGTCGGCAAAATCGCCGTTGCCAACGCCACGCCGAATATTCCCAAGGGAAACTGGATCAGGCGCATGCCATAAAATAGATAGGTTGGCCCTCCGGCAAAGAACGATCCCAGGATTGTACTCACCGTAAGATTGATCTGTGTCACCGACAGACCGATGAGCAAAGGCACCATCAGCAAGCCGACCCGTCGCAGGCCTGGATGGCCCGGCTCCAATCGAAACCCGAACAGCAGACCGCGCAGTTTCAAACTAGGGAGCTGCATGGCAAACTGTGCGGCTCCCCCAGCGACCACGCCGATGGCCACGCCAATGATCGGCTCCGGCAAATGCGGTGAGACATACAACGCACAACCGATAATGAACACGTTCAAAAACAGCGGCGAGAAGGCCGGTGCCGCGAAGGCCCGCACGGAATTGAGAATGCCCATTGCCAGCGCAGCCAGGCTGATAAACAACAGATACGGAAACATTACCCGGGTGAGCAGCGTCGTCAGCGCGAGTTTTTCAGGATTGGCGTGAAATCCTGGCGCGAGTATCTGCACGAGCCACGGAGCCGTGAGAATTCCCGCGACGGTCACAAATGTGACGATCGTCAATAACGTGGTAAATACGGCGCTGGCCAATTCCCAGGCTTCCTGTTTGGTACGCATGGTCCGATATTCCGTAAACACCGGAATGAATGCCGAGGACATCGCGCCTTCGGCAAACAGTTCGCGTAGGAGACTCGGGATACGGAAGGCAACAAAGAACGCATCAGCCGCGGGTGTGGCACCGAAGAGTCGTGCCAAGACTATGTCGCGGACGAAGCCAAGAATCCGGCTTGCAAATGTGGCGACGCCGATCACCCCGGCCGCTTTCACGACTGAGTGATTCTCGTCTTGCAGTGGTGGTGGAGAGTCGGTCGCCATGGTAGGATCGGACATGGGACTGGATTCTAGCGGAACACCGCCAAGCAGTCTATCGCGCGACCCTCAAGAATTCTGAACCAGAGCGTGGGGTAGACAGTGGCGTCGGGACGACAGGATCTCGGCTTTCGCGTTGGATATCGCCCATGCTACGATCTCGTCTGGTCATTCCATTTTTGCAGAGATCGTCCTATGTCCCTTGAACGCTTGTCCAACTTACCGGGTGGAGTCCAAGTTCGACACCGCACGTTTGGGGTTTACCAAGGGAGCGCGATCGAACTCGCCTTCTGGCACCCCTCGTCCGGCATGCCTGAATATGGCTTCTGTCGGTTTTCAACCAAAGACAAGGCACAAGCCCTCATCGACTTTCTCTGCTCCCCAATATGCCCAGAGCCGATGGATCGGAACGATCTGACAATCGAAGCGTACGACCTCGTCGAGCATGACCGTCTGGTGACGGAGCATCCGCTCCCATCCGCCTGGGAAACTCCCCTCTAATTTTGACGAGTACACCTGTCTCGAACGAGCTAGCCGGAGACCGTCGGCTGGACGGCTTTGGAGAAGACGGAGGAGGTGGAGCCCAAATTGGACTGGATGAACGCGAGGAGTCGTTTGTTCTCTTGGACCTTCCGGAGAAATTTGAAAGCGATGCCGCGCGCGCTGACCGAATGGACCATGGCCGCCACTTCGATCAGGGATTCATCCTCGGCGATGGCTATTTCCAGATAGAAAATATCGTCGGCATGCACTTGCGTGTCGCTCTTGATGATACAGCCTCCCAACGAGAGATCCATTACCATGCCTTTGCCCCGTACTTTTTCGCCGGAGAATGAAAGGCAGAGCCGAACAGGAATACGGAGATGTTCCCGGCGATCCATCGGATGCTCGGAATCGTCCATACCCAGTCGGCAAGCTAAGAATCGATAGCTGCAGTGCTGACAGTGGAACGGAACGATCCAAATCAGCGCAGTGACATGCTCTCGCAGTGATCGCGGACGCAAACGAATCACGCCGTCCTTCTGGCACTGTGGACAGGTAACCTGACGACTCATTCAGTGTTTGTCTCCGTCATGTGGGCCCCATACCTATCCTATGACCGCACTATAAAGGCCATCCTCCTACAGTCAAGCTGATCACCATCTCTCTCTCGCAGTGGGTCTCTGTTGCAACTGACCTCGAGCGTCTCTGAGGGAGATGATGACGAGAAGAAGCCGGCACGAGCACTCGTGCGTCCCCGATGAGAAAAGGCACAAATGATTTCGAGATGGGTGAATCTGCCCGGATGCGCATGAAAAGAACTCTGGTGGTCGTTGGCGGAACCGATTGGGCCGTACTGCCTCACACCGGCACCAAGGCAAGACTCTTTTACCGGGAAGGCAGTTGGCTCGACACCCGTGGAGTAATCCGCCTGATTTGCGGCTCAACCTGATCGGACGCGTTCGGCCCGGCAGTGATCGAATTCAGCGCCATGACACAATTCCGCCCACCTTCCTTGGCAGCATAGAGAGCCCTGTCCGCTTGATCGATCAACTCCAAAGGCGTCCGTGCTTTAAACGCCATAGATGAAACGCCGAAACTCACCGTGATCACCAGGCGGGATGTAATTCGCATCCTGTCCCCAGCCTCTGTTTCGACACGAATCCGAAGACGTTCCGCCAGATTCGCGGCTTCTGCCAGCGTGGTGCCAGGGAACAGTAAACAGAATTCCTTTCCCCCATAGCGGCCGAGAGTGTCCGTCAACCGCAGTCCGGCATTTAGGCAGCTGGCTACCGCATGGATGGCTTGATCCCCCACCGCATGCCCAAATTGGTCGTTAATGAGTTTAAAATGGTCGATGTCCACCATCAGGTGACCTGCCCCCAGTGATTAGGCCACCTGTTCTGTTAGTACGCATGCTTCAGGAGCCGGTGGCCGATAGCCCAAGGCGCTGTGGGGCCGGACGTGATTATAGGTCTGCCGCCAGCGTTCAATGATGACCTGCGCTTCCCGCAGCGTATAGAAGAGTTCCCTGTTTAGCAATTCGTCCCGGAACTTGCCATTGAAGCTCTCGCTATAGCCATTCTCCCAGGGACTGCCCGGCTCGATGAACAAGGGCACGACGGTCAGCAAGCGATACCAGGCCCGCAGAGCCGTGGCGATAAACTCCGGTCCATCGTCCGAGCGAATGTGTGTCGGACAGCCATGCGTCAGGAACAGCTCCCCCAGTACCTCCTGGACATCGCTTGCCCTCATACGGCGGCGCACCGCAAGGGCCAGACACTCCCGCGTGTATTCGTCCACCACGGTGAGCATTTTCAAGGGCCGCCCATCCCGAGTGCGTTCCATGACAAAATCATACGCCCACACATGGTTCGGATATTCCGGTCGCCGCCGTACGCAGGAACCGTTAGTCAGCCAGAGTCGGCCTCGCTTCGGCTGCTTCTGCGGCACCTTGAGCCCCTCCTGTCGCCCCAGCCGCTCCACGCGTTTGTGGTTCACCCGCCAGCCTTCTTGATGCAACAGCGCGGTGATCCGACGAGATCCATAGCGCCCATACTCACGGGTGAGCGCGACGATCCGCGTCCGCAGAGACTCCTCGTCGTCCGCCTTGATGGGCACATACTGTTGCGTGCCCCGGCATTGCCCCACGACTCGACAGACCCGGCGTTCAGAGACCGAAAACATGGCCGGCACATGGCAGACCGTTTCTCGGCATCGGGCCGGGCTTAGAAGTTTCCCGCTGCCACCTCCTTCAAAATGCTGTTGTCCAGGAAGAGGTCCGCCACGAGTCGCTTGAGTCGGGCATTCTCTTGTTCCAGGCCCTTTAACCGTTTGGCCTGATCCACGCGCAAACCACCGTACTCTTTCTTCCACCGATAGTAGGTCTGTTCCGTGATCCCCAACTTGCGACAAGCCTCCACCAGTCCAAGGCCTCTGCCCATCTCACTTTCGATCGTCCGCAGATGCCCGATGATCTCCTCGGCCGGATACCGTTTGCGTGCCATGCCCCCTCCTTCCGTCGGCCGAAATCCTAACGCTACATCCGGCCTGGTTTATAGGGAGCAGGTCACGACCGTCCCGCTTTGCTGGAGGAGCGCCAGCGACATGATATCTGGAATCTGCTTGGCTAACATCTCCATCGCAAATTTCACCGTCTCAATCTATTCACGCTCGGCCAGCGCCGAGTACTGAACCGCCAACGACTCGGCCAAATCACGACGATATTCATAGACCTGGCGATCGCGATTTGGCACCAAATCAACGAGCGAATCGCCCGCCAACATCACACTGACCGTAAGACTGACCAGTCCAAAACTCACCCACACTAACGGCGTCACTCGCATCATGGCTTCGGTCTCCTCACGCGATCCGTCTCTTGGTGTGTGGCCGGCTAGGTGGTCTCTGTGCTGACCGTGGCCACGGTCGCGCCGTCGAACATAATGCGCGATTCGAGCGACAGCAACGAGCCGCCGATCGTCGACAGGGTGAGGTGCGCGGGCGCGGAGGCACGACGGCGCCCTCGCGCTGACTTGACCGCCGCTTTCTTATGTCTACGTAGGATTCTCATGCCAGAGCGAAGAGACCACGAGTCCTTGATTTTCAACCTATAAATCTAGCAAGGACGGTGCCACTTCGCGTAGCAAATTCCTCTTTTGTACAGGGCAGTTAGACTGTACTTGGTGGGGAGGTTCGTCGAAGGGTACAGAATGCGCCTCAGGACGACTTTTTCTTGTCTGACGTTTTGGAGGGGGAAGTCAACAGTGAGGGCTGACCCTACACAGACCTAGGCGCCGCTTTCGCGAATGAAGATGCGGGCGCTCTGTTCCCAGGCTCGCTGGGCAAAGCTGATCCGAGGGCCTTTCACCAGCACGGTCCCTCGCACGGCTCGATTCCATCGGGGCGGCGGCTCGACGAGGTGCAGCGTGACGCGATAGACAGAGGTTTCCGGTTTCAGTCGGTGCTGAGCATCTTCACGAACCGACACGTCCCCGCCATAGAGAGACGCGAGGTATGGAACCGTGAAGCTGCTTTCGTCGATGTCTCGAATCTCTTGGACACGCGCGGCCAGGCTGGGCCGTTCAGCATCGTCGGGAATAAACCGAGCGGATTGCCCGACGTGCAGGTATCCGACCTTTGTTTCCTCCACAAGAGCGTGTAGTTCCTCGCCCTGGGGATCCACGATGTAAGCCAGCGGTAGCTCTTTGTTGATCCACTGTCCCACATGCAGCGCTTCGGCCCGATCGGTGACGAGACCGGAAATGGGGGCGGTGAGGCGCAGAGTCTGCTGTCTTTTCATGAGCCCCTCGAGTTCGAACAGGCGAGCCCGCAACGTTTCCAGCGTCACCTGAGTCTTGGCAAGCTTCTCGTGATCGACGCTTTGCCGTTGTGCTCTCAAGCGTTCGACTTCAATGCGCTTGTGGGTCAAGGCGATATCTTTCTCTAACGTGGGGGCTTCCAACGTGACAAGCGGATCCCCGGCCTGCACCCGTTGGCCTTGCTTCACCGCTAACTCCACGATTTTCCCTGCAGCTGGCGTGTAGATCGTGGCGTGGGGGGTGGCTTCGAGCACGGCAGGAAGGCGAATACGATCGGGCCAGGGAATGAACAGCACCACCGTCAGCGAGGCCAGGATACCGACCGATACCCATGCTCGGCCCTGTTCACGAATCGCTTCCCGTAAGGTCCACCAAGCCTTGAGCTCGCGCACGATCGGAAGCAGGATGAACCAGACGATCTCGACCGCGAAGAGGATGAGCCCCAGCACCTTGAAAAAGAAGTAGTAGACCAATAAGGCGATGCCGAGAAACAGCATGAAACGGTACGCCCACACCGCCCAGGCGAAACAGACCAAGAATCGGCGGCGGGCAGCATCAACCGGCTCGGGCATCGGCATATCCAGACCAAACAGGAGTCGCCGTAGTTGCCACTGCCCGAAGGCAAAGGCTCGATCTTGCAAATTGGGAATGCCCAGTAAATCGGAGAGCACATATTACCCATCGAATCGTATGAACGGGATCAGATTAATGGCAGCGCCTACCATCAGACTTGTGGTCGCCAAGATAAACACCAGGCTCCGCGCCACGCCGTCGTCGAGAAAGTTCCACGCGAAGATTGCCAGGGCGGCCAACGCGCATTCGACGATCATACCGGCGGCGCCGATGGCGGCACGCTGGCGGCGGGAGGTCAGTTTCCACGCATCGGAGGTGTCCGAATACAGCATCGGCATCATCACGATTATGGCAATGCCCATGGTGGGGACCCGACAGCCATAGCGCGTCGCCGTATAGGCATGGCCGAGTTCATGGCACACCTTGACGACGGCAAGACAGAGGACATACAGCGCGAGGCCACGCGGGGTGAAAAAATGCAGGATGGTGACCGTGCGTGAAGGTGTCCCACTGGTGCGAGACCAGGTACAACCCAATGAGCCCGATCCCGCCGATCACCCAGGCCACGGCCCGTGAATAGAGCCAGGACACGAACGGAAGCGTGGCGCGAAGAAACCGATCCGGCTGGACGAGCGGAATCTTGAAAAACGGATAGTGAAGCACCAGCCAAGTCACCCAAGCCGGCCGCACAGCCTCCGCTTGCTCGACACAGGCCCGATACCCGCCCTGCGGCGGATCGCGCATCAGATGGTTGGCGTACAAAAACCGGAGGAGGTCCTTGACATCCTGCGTCGTGGCTTGGCAGGTCGTGTCAGCGTGGATTTGGGCGAGGACGGCCTCCGCAGATCGGGCGGCCTAGCGCGACAGAATCTGGTACGCGGCCCAGCCGATCTGAAAATATTTCCCGCGGACCGGGTCGACGATGCCCCATGTCGGCGACCCGTCGGTGGCCGAAGCACCCGCGATGAGCCGGAGATCCTCGCGCAACGGCGGCAGCACGACATCCTGCTTCGGGCGCGTGGTCAGTTTCATAGACCGATCCATGGCCGGATGGCGGCAATCGGGCGACGGAACAGATAGGTGAACAGCGTGACCTGCTCTCCGTAAATTTTGGCGCTTCCTTGCCAGCCGATGCGGAATTCCGACGACCCCTGCCCAAGCTGTGCCGTCACGCGGTAGGTCAGCGCATTGTTCGGCAAGACCTCGGCATGGTAGCTCGCATGACTGACCGTGGCAGGGACGCTGGAAAAGGGATTGGCATTCAGAAGCAACGTCACCGATGCGCCTTCACGCAACACAATGGCATCTTCTACCGGCAGATCAATCCGCACCTCCAGCTGTTGTGGGTTCGCCAGTTCCATGATGCGTTGGCCGACCACGATTGGCTTCCCAATCCAATCGGACTTGTCCGTGTAGAGCAAGAGCCCGGCTTGCTCCGCTTTCACCCCGACCTTCGTCAATCGCTCATAGGCATAGTTCCGCTCTGTTTCTCGCAATTCGACTTCGGCTTTCAGCAGTGGAACATCGGCTTTTTGCTCGGCTTCCACGAAGGAGCCTTGCGCCGCGCGCCGATACTGCGCCATCGCCACGTCGAGGTTCCGTTCCGCGACTTCATGCTCGCTTCTGAACGTGGTGTCTTCGTACGTGAATAACACTTGGCCTTCGGACACGACGGTATTGGGGAAGACGAAGATGTCGGCAATGACACCTTCGATCGGCGCGCTCACGATCAGCGGATCCTTTGCGACAATCTTTGCAGGCGCCAGCGTCGACATAGAGACAGGAATGGCCAGTGCATTCAGAGTTGCGGCCGCGAGTATCCACGTCGTGGTCCGACTCAGTCCCCATCGTCACCGACGACTGTTTGTTGGACCGACGGCACGCCAGGCGTAGGCATAGGCTTCGCCGAGACGCTGCAGGACCGTCACCTCGTGGTCGGCCCATGGTTGGTCCCGCGTCAGCCACAGGCCGCCGAGGATCTGTTCCCCAGGGTGTTTGAGCGGACACCACAATCCATAGCCAGGGGTAAATTCCTTCCAGTCTGGCCTAAGCCTAGCAGGACACTCCGCTTCCGTGACGTGACGAATGTCCGGGCCTGTTGAGGCTCTGCGCAGATCCCGAATCAATCGCTCGGTCCATTGCATCAAGGGCACGGTGCGATCCATCACTGGGACGCTCGATGCGGCTTGCACCTGGTAACTCTCCGTAGACGGCGTTGGCGGGCTGAGCAGGATGGCTTGTCGATAGGGAACCAACCGGCTCGTTTCATTGACGAAAAAAAATGTAGTTCTTGCTGAGTCTGGGCAGCGCGAACCATCCCTTCCAGCTGAAGCAGCACGGAGAGCGCCGTGTTTGTCGGCGGGCTGTGGGGCTTGACTTCTGCGGTGAACATATCAGCGTGGGAGCTCAGTGAACGTGGCGGTCCCGCTCATCCCCGCGAGCACGTTGTCGGGCTGGGTGCGAAACAGGCCTTTCACCTTCACGGTCTGGCTGGCAGGATCGACATTCGCGCCGATGGTCTGAACCATAGCGGGATACCCAAGTCCCGTTTCATCGACGGCGTCCTCAAAGGGCGTGCCGACCTTCAACCACGCAAGGGACTTCGACGGCAGAATAAGCTCGATCTCCAGCAGGCTATCATCCAACAGGCTTAGGAGCTGGTCGTTGGGAAATACATTCTCGTGTTCATTCACGATCATGTTGACGACACGTCAGGGAAACGGTGCGCGCACGGTGCACCCGTTCACATTGACTTGTGCGACCTTCACGGCGGCGAACGCTTTCTCGGCGTCGGCCTGAGAGACCTCGAGTTCGAGTTCACCAACAGCATGGTGTTTGGCGAGCCGAAGGTTGTTCTTATAGGTCTTCTTCTTGCCACGATATTCCGCCCGAGCGCTCGCCAGTTCCGCCTCATACTTCGAACAGTCGAGGGCAACCAGGAGGGCTCTTTTTTAAAACCGCTGTCCCTCCTTGAAGGGCAGCCGGCTGATCCGGCCCTGGACCTGGCTGGCTAAGGTGGCTTGTGCGGTTGCTTTCACCACCCCGCGGATTGTGCTGAGTTCTGCCGCGCTGCTTGCGGGCTTGAAATCTGACTTGGTTCCCGCCGTCGCGAGTAACATCGGCGTCACGAGCCACACGCCGATGAGAGCGCCACTGACTAGCAGCCAACCGGTACGGGTCACTTGAGTGACTCCTTGCTCCTCGCCCATCGCGTACGAATGTCGAGGGCCAAGTCGGACACGCTCTGTTCCTGCAGCAGGTCGTTGGGCAGCACATCTTCTCCGACGGCGGCCAGGAGCGACGCCCAGGCGGTTTGGAGCACCGCCTCCACGGCATCGTATCGCAGTTGCGCCGCCACCTGCCTGACTCGCTCGCGCAGTACGGTCTGTTCGCTCAACCGAGCCGTCTGCCATGCGCGGCGCGTCTGCTCGGTAATTTGGGACTACGTGACGTAATAGAGCCTCGTCGTCGAGATTTCTTTCTTCGCTTGGGCCACCTGCGCCACGCTGACATGGACTTGCGACATGATGGCCATGGTCAGCGCGAGGTTCTGCGTGTGCAGAATCTTATCTTGCGCCTCAATGGTCTTCGCCCGGGCCGGATACCGAAAGATGTTCAGCAAATTCCAACTGGCCCGTGCGGCATAGGCAGCCCAATTATTATTGAAGAGAAAGCTGTTGCTGCTGTAGTTCCCGCCGGCTTGGAGATTCAGGCTGGGTAACATTTCGAGGATCGCCGCTTTTGTCTCGCGCGCGTTGATGCGACGACGGTAATCGATCATCCTCAGCTCCGGGCGTGCGACCAGAGCCCGATCCTCCAGCACCGTCATGTCGAGCGGGAGGGTCAACGTTCTGGCCTCTCGCTCCGGAACCATGAGCACCATCTCGTGCTCTTGGCCGTGGGGGAAGATTAATCAGCGCGGCCAATTCAAGCTTCGCCGTGGAGAGCTCCCGGAACAGCTGTTGAATATATCGCTGCGTATTGAGGAGATCCAGCCTGTACTGCAAGGGAACCAACGGGGCACTCAGCTTTTCGTCATGGACGGCTTGGGCCTGCTCGAGCGCGCTCTTGACCCACTCATCCAGCATCTTCAGGGACGGAAGAATCCGCTCCGCGCTGACGGCCCGCCAATAGGTGGCCCGCACATCCTGCATCACGCGATTGGCCACACGCCGCCGTTCCTCCTCGGCGATCAACACGTCGTCGGCCGCCTGCTTCGCCCGGATGTACGACATGCCGAAATCCAAGAGATTCCAACTGAGCGACAGATCGGCTGAGAAAATGTTCTTTTCGGCAGAGGTAAAGGGTTCGAGAATCTGGTTCCCCGTCAGTAAGGACCGCGCACTCCTCCCGTGAAATTATTGCGACCGTCGAATCCCGCGTTCGCCGCGAGACGAGGCAATATGGCATAGTGCGACAGGTCGAGTTGGGTCTGCGCCAGCATCTTGTGCATCAGCTCGACGCGCGCGTCGAGGTTATACTTCAGCGCCCATGCCATCGCTTCGTAGAGATCGATCGGGCCCGAGATGGGCTCTTGATCCTTTGTCAGAACGGCCCGGTCTTCTTTTGCCCGTGAGTGCACCTCGTCCGTCGTCAACGGTATCGGTTTGATCGCACAACTATTCAGACCGATGACGGCGACGGTCATCAGCACGATCGTCAAAGGACTCATCATGCCGCAAGACCGTTTAGCCGAAGAAATCGGTTCGTTCACCACGTCACTTCCTGCTCTGGCACCTTCGTTGAGCCAGGCCTCTTCCGCTCCGCGCCAGACAACAGAGCTCTGCTGCCCGACCACCGATCGGACCAATGCCTACGTCGATTGTTATCAGGGTACGAAATTGCGGCGGTTTGTCATCATTTTTCCACTTTTGACACATCTCTACATCAGTAAGTTCATGGCTCAACCTCTGCGTATACCTCGCCGCGTGATCTCATGATCATCCGCGGTGGTAGGGAAACGATCGCACAAATCGTGTTTTTCCTTTTTGCACGTCGCATTTCTTGGTAGCGTGGGTACGAGATGTTGGGAATGTCTCCCTTTCGGTTGACGACAGTTTTATCCAGCACCTAAGGAGAACTTTATGAAAGAGACAGGATCAACAACGAATGCAACAAGTCCATCCTCCGCAAGCCTGCCACAGCCCAGCCAGCCCACCAATGCCACGCCGACGGTTCAGTTTGATGTCTCCAACCTTCAGAGTTCCTACGCCAACGTGTGCAACGTGTCTTCGACCCGTGAAGAAATGGTGTTGGCCTTTGGCGTTAATAATGTGTGGGAGCGGGGACAGGCGAATATCCAGGTTCAGATGACGAACCGTATAGTGCTGAACCCTTATGCGGCGAAGCGGTTGGCTACCGTGCTCAATCGGGTGGTCACCGAATATGAGCTCAAGTTTGGGACTTTGAAGGACGACCCCAGGCCACAAACCAATGCGACCTAAGAGAAAGGAGCCCCTACGGAGGTCGCTCTGGTCCGGAGGAGTAACGAGAACCTTGCGCAGGCACGGGATGCCCTGCGTCCCCCAGAGTCGCCGCGCTGCTTCTTTCATCTCATTCCGCAGGTCGTGCAGTGTGAGCTTGTGGACTGGGCCAATAGGGCGGATGGCGAGAGGGGATGTGCCCCCAAGTTGTTTACGGCAACAGGACTCAACCTGAACCCACTTTTGTCATTCCACATCTCGTGAGGCCGTATTCGTTTGTTGGTGTGGTTTTCCCATGAAAAGCCACAGTTGTATTTTTTATGTCACAACTTTCCGTTCGTCTCCAAATTATGTTTCAATACATCAAACACTTATGGTTAAAACTTATTGGTATGGAAATTGCTATGTCTATAACCACAGTTATCGGAATTGAGTGTCGGAAAATTGTGTTACGGTCGAAATTGTGTTACGAGGACGTGTGCGGAATCAACAAACGTTAGCATCGGCGGCGACATGTTCGGGTGTTGGGCTTCACTCTGGCCAACCTGTGACGATCACGCTTAGACCTGCACCTCCTGACACCGGAGTGGTTTTCGTCAATCAAAACGGAAATATCAGTACCACCCTGTCCGCCTCGATCGAGCACCGTGTCCCCACGGAACTGTGTACGGCCATCAGCGCCAACGGGTTCCAGGTTAAGACCGTTGAACATGTCCTTGCGGCCTTGGCAGGCCTTAACGTTGATAACGTCTATATCGATGTGACGGCAAGCGAAGTCCCTGTGATGGATGGGAGCGCTGCGCCATTTGTTCGCTTGATCCAATCTGTCGGCGTGATCTCGCAAAACCGGAAGCAGCCTTTTCTAAAGATCATTGCGCCTCTTGAAGTATCTGAAGGATCTAAGCGTGTGCGGATTGAGCCCTCATCCACGCCGCGTGTCACCTATTCGATCCACTATGACCATCCCCTCATAAAGACTCAGACTTATGTACACGACTATTCTGTAAGCGCCTTCGAGAACCATATCGCTGAAGCGAGGACGTTTGGTTTCCTCCACGAAGTCCAGGCGTTGTGGGCTCGTGGGCTCGGTAAGGGTGGGACATTAGACAACACGGTCGTGCTGTCAGAACACGGCATTGTGAATGAATCTGGCCTACGGTTCCTCAATGAGTTTGTTCGTCATAAGGTCCTCGATCTCATTGGCGATTTCTCTCTTCTTGGGATGTCTTTCATCGGCCATATCGTCGCAGAGCGATCTGGGCATGCTCTCAACGCTCGGTTGGTTCAGCAGATCCTTGAACAACCTGAGAAGTGGGTGCTTCTCCACGCAGAGACTCTTGCGCAAGAGATGCAGCCAGCTCTGAGCATGGCTCGTCTCCACCCCGCCATTGCACTTCAAGCTTCCTAAAGATCCACTATTCAATTATTAGAGTGATGTATGCATGCTGTACCAGCGAGGTGTTGTTCTCTTTGGGAGCGGTGGCCGTGGGAAAAATTATGCCGGGAGTGAGTGGCCTCACCCCCGGCATATAAAACGTGGTGGGGACTACTTCTTTTTCTTCTTCTTCGCTGCCTTCTTCGTTGCCAAGACTCTCACCCCCCTTCGTCGTTCGTGCTAGGTTGTCGTCGTTTGATCGCTACACAGCCTGGATCAGCATATCGTCCAACGCTTCGAATGTGTTCGGGCCGACTTTTTTGAAGCGCTTGTCGCGCTTTAGCGAAGTTGCAATTGAAGTCAGCGGCGTTTTTCCCTTGATCTGCAAACCGCCTTCAACCAAACGTTGCACAAGTTCCTTGGCATGCATCGCCCGATTCGACTCACGAAGGATCACGTAGGCCGCTTCAGGCACACTTTTCCCGACGTACTTACTCCGTCCCAGAAGAATTTCCCGTGATTGATCGGTCACATCCATGACCGGAAGAGGCCGAACGCTTTTCGGGTCATCCGAAATGAGTTGGTTAGACAGGCTGGCCAGCTTGGCTTTGTCCGCTTCGACTCGATAGAGCGTTTCTGCAAGTTCGAGGTATTTCTTAATGGTCGCTATCTCGTCGTCAAGACGCCGACGTTTTTTCTCAAGTTCCTGGAACCGGTTCTTGTAGGCGATGATCCGCTGCTCCAGTCCAACAAGAATGTCCGTTAATTCCTCCACATGCAGCTCCAATAAAGCATGCTTGCTTTATAGCATTGCTTCTAATCTATGTCAAGCATTTATTATTGAATAATGTATTCGTGCGAACAATGCAATTTGTGCACGCAAGTAATCATTGCGTGAGTCGTTCTGAAAAGCCTTGTCGTGCCTATCAGGCTGATTCCGAACCACAAATCTGTTTGTCGGGCTGGAGTTGCTGTTGGCTGCAGGAGGCCGAGCCCTTGTGGCCTTCAGAGTCAATCAGACAGGCACAAGTCTTGCTGCTTGCTAATTGTTAATGCGTAGAAAACAAAACATCATTATTATTTCAATGACTTACGAAACATACAGCGAGTCTATTGGGCTAACGTCTACCGCACCATCGTACACTTGAATATTCTTGATTAATAAACTACCTCTCTGCTAACGAATCTGCCGTGCTATTATTCGACGTGACAATTTCATCCGATCAAGTGCCCCACAGCCCGCTGCTGGAAATTGCAATCGCCGCCAGCAAGGAAGCTGGGGCTCTTCTGCTGGGTTATGTCAGGTCTGGGTTTCACATCGAGCACAAAACCCCGTTCAATTTGGTAACGGACGCAGATCGTGCGGCAGAACAGTGCGTCATTGATCGCATTCGTACACGCTTCCCATCCCATCGTTTCCTGGTTGAAGAACGAGGGCGCGTCGAACAGTCACCATCGCCCTATCTCTGGGTCATTGATCCGCTCGACGGCACAACGAATTTTGTTCATGGCTATCCGGCCTACTGTGTTTCGATTGGGTTAGAGTATCAGGGGCGCTGCATTCTTGGCGCTGTGTTTGATCCCTCGCGGGATGAACTCTTCACTGCCGTAGAGGGTCGTGGCGCTCAGTTAAATGGCCGATCCATCCACGTTTCTGGCATGGCGTCTCTCGACCGTAGCCTTCTCGTAACCGGATTTGCGTACGACATCAGAGAATGCCTGCAAAATAATCTTGATCATTTTGTGAAGTTTTCCCTCAAGGCGCAGGGCATGAGGCGGACGGGGTCCGCTGCGCTAGATTTGTGTTACGTGGCAGCCGGACGATTTGACGGGTTCTGGGAAGTGAAGCTCAATCCATGGGATATGGCCGCTGGATCTGTGATCGTGCTAGAAGCCAAAGGGCGCCTGACAAACTTCTGCGGAGACAATCTTTCGATCTATGGGCAAGAACTAGTTGCAAGTAATGGACACATCCACCAAGCCATGCTCAAGGTCCTCAACGAGGGAACCTCTCAGACGACATCATCGTAGAACCATTCCAGACGACCGTAGGTGCAGGTCGCAAATCCACATCTCACCCCCCAAGCTTCATAAGCTGGCTATGCTTTTACGCAGACTTCTAGATATACTACGAGACCATCAATGGGGTATGTTTTCCCCAGTGGTTCAAGCTGGAGACTTTTGACCATGGCACGCGCAGCACCACCTTCAGGACGAACGAATGGAAATCCTTCTGATGAAAACACTACGGAATTCACTGCTTGGGACGTTGAGTTGCTCCACGTCCTTGTCAGTCGGAAAGGAACGCAAGTAGATGCCCAATGGGCGATCCATCCACAGTTAAAACATGACCTGCTGCCGGACGAATGGAAAGAAGTGATGGATCTCATGGCCAAGGTGACCGACATCGTCACCAATCGGTTTTCTGAAGCCCTCTCGAATATCGAGCCTGCCCCTCCCGGTCATGCCTGATCGGTTCCATCATAAACACCATCCACTGTGCTCTCTGCCAAACGTCTGAATCGATACAGGAGGCTTGTATGGACTCGTACTACCATTCGCATGATCTCGGAAAGTTTTCAGACATGGGAAAAGGGAACAAAGAACTGTGGGACAAGTTCATGGGCTACTATAGGGCTGTGTTTGCAGAAGGCGCCCTGACAGAGCGAGAGAAGACCCTCATCGCACTCGCCGTTGCTCACACTATCCAGTGTCCCTACTGCATCGATGCCTACACACAGGCCTCACTGGAAAGTGGATCGAACGTTGAAGAGATGCCGGAGTCCGTCCACGTGGCCTGCGCCATCCGCGGCGGAGCCTCCTTGGTCCACGGCGTGCAGATACGAAACGTGGCCGAGAAGTTGTCGATGTAGTCGGTGGACGTCAAGCGTCAATGGTTACGCGCCAACCTTTTCAAGTTCGGATTACCGCGTCCGTTTCACGCATGACGGTTGACGATTGACCCCTGCTGGTTAGAAGTAGGCGTGCTCTGGGATTGCCAGCGTGAAGTACTTTCCGCGCTCTTCGTAGAGGACTTGTTTGGATGTGAGGTCATCCAAGACTGGGGTGAGGGCTTCATCACTCACTTCAACCCGACCCGATACCCCTGCGCGAATCTGCTCCACACTCTTTGCTGCTTCGTTACAAATCTCGATCACGAGCGCAGCGAGCCCTTCGTAGCGACGGCGAACCGGCGCCATGGGATTTCGTCCGTCATAGACGGTCACGTAGTTGATCGCTTTGGAGTAGTAGAGAAATGGGCGATCGGTTGATGCATGGAGGCATTGCCATCCTTCAACTGCCTCGACCAGTTCCTGATACCGGTGCGGATCGACCAGCCACTGCTCCAGTTCATACTCGAAATCGTAGGCAATCTTCTTCAAATCCACTCGCCTCTCATCGTACACGTACTCATATGCCATCCCGGGCCCAGTGATCCGAACACCGTACTCATACGGCCTGCTGTAGTAGGGGCTGAAACGTTCGAGCCAGAATTTCCCTATGGCTTCCGGCGGCTGCAGATGGAGTAGCGAAGGAATGAGGTCGACCTGCCGCTGGTAATCCTCGTTGGTTTCCCCCGGAAATCCCAGCAAGATGTTCCACGCGACCGCCACGTGATAGTAGAAACTCCACTTCAGGCAGATGATGTTTTGCAACGGCGTGACGCCCTTATCCATCGCGCGCAGCTGAGACAGACTCAGGCTCTCCATGCCCGGCTGCATGCATTTCACGCCACCGGCCGCCAGGGTTCTGATTTGGCTTTTTTGGAGATTGCTCTTGGTCTCGATGAACACATCGAGATCGCAATGGTCTGCCGCAAACCTCCCAAAGAGGTCATCGACATACTTCATGTCGATGATGTTATCGACCAAACGAAACCGGGCTGTGTCGTAGCGACGGGAAAGATAGGACATTTCCTGCGCGACTTGTTCGGACGACTTCGCCCTGAATTTCATGCTCTGGGCATTGAGCCCGCAAAACGTGCAATGATGCTTTTCTCCCCACCAACAACCGCGCGAACCTTCGTAAAGGAGGATTCGATCAAGCCCCTGAGCCGCCTCACCGAGCTCAGCGAGAAGGTGATAGTAGTCATCGTAATCGGGGGGACCGGTCTTCGCAAAGTCGGAAAACAGCGACGTATTCTGTGTGAAAGAGATCTTGTCGCCTTGCCGGTAAGACACCCCGTTGGGATAGCCCTCTGTCTTGCCGTCCAGAATCTGGCGGACCAAAGCAGGGAAGGTCTTCTCGCCCTCACCGGCCACAACGTCATCGATGAAGGGAAAGGCTCTGAAGTACTCGAGGCCCATCTCGCCATCGAAGTTCGCTCCGCCAAACACGATCGTGACATGCGGGTAGAGATCCTTGATCAGCTTTGCCATCGTCAGACTCGCCACGTTTTGATCAAACGTCGAGGTGAAACCAACCAGTTTGTACCGCCCCCAATCAATCGAGGTGAGCGTCTCGGTAAGAAACAGCGGGGCGGTGCGCGTAGCCATCTCCTTGAAATATCCGATCGATTGTCCACTCTGTTGAGCAATCTGCTCGAACACCGGTTTAAAGACCCGTGGATATTCCGCGCGTTTAGGGTTATCTCGAAAGAGGAGATATGAAAACAGCCACTCACCGAAAAGCGCCCGCTTCTCGCAGATCATCTCGTACAAAGACACGCCGATCTTATGCGCGAACCGCACGTTCAGATGGTGGCAATCGACGGGGATCCCGCTGGATTTGAGGAGTGCGGAGAGCGTGCCAAGTTGGATCGAAGGATACTTCGAGTAGCTGAACGGCATGTTGACGAGCGCCACCTGGGCCTTCTCGCTCATCTGTTGCCTCGTGCGTTCATGTCAAGAGACTATGGCTCGTGATTAACTTGTGGCGACTCGAAACGGCTCAAATTCGCGATCGGCTTTCGCGGCCATGTAGTAATCACTTTCCGTCAGCCCGTTGATCTTGTGCGTCCAGATTTCGACTTTGCATTTGCCCCAGGCGAGATAGAAATCCGGATGGTGACCTTCGGCCTCCGCAATCGCACTCACCTTGTTCACATAGGCCAGAGCCTGAGCGAAATCTTTGAATGTGTACAAGCGTTCAAGATGTCCTGGCCCATTTAGTGACCAGCCTCGTCCAAGCTCTTTCAGTAACGCTTGGGCACGATCATTGGGCAGGGGCGGCACGCCACCACGACAGGGGAGGCATTTATTGTCAGCAAGACCCATAGATGCCTCCTTTCATGCCAACCAGGAGAGTATTGTAAAGGGGCTATCGGTGAAGAAACAAGGTGAAGGGCACAGGGATGGCTACTCAGAGTCGTCCGAGACCCCACCGGATTTTGCCAGATCGTCCATCTTGATCTTATCGGGATTGAACTTTGCCGTAGCCTGCGTCATACGGTCGAAGGCTTCATCAAACAACAGGGGAGGGGCGTCTTTCGGACGGGACCGGATGGGATTCACGCGGGCCACGACAAAACTCTTGAGGTACGGACTGGTCAGACCTTTCGCCTTGAGGGCCTCGACTTGTTTGACAATCAAGTCATCCAGCACCAGTACGGTCTTCGCCCGCTGCTGCCGAAGAATCATGGCTACATTCAGCGGCTTCTTCAGAAATTCATCCACACGTTTCAGTACTGGATGGTAGGCCCCTCCACTAAACCGAGTCCGTTCTTCATAACACAGCCCTAGGGTAATTAATGCCGGTTCGTCAAATTCCAAGGCGTAGGTTTCTTCGGTCGCAGTGTCGAGCTGCGCCAACTCTTTATACATCCGAATCACTTCTAGGGCCTTCTCACGGAGGTTATGGGCCTTCTCCGTATTGAGCGCCAGAATCTGGTAGGCCGCTGATACTTCTGGCACCACAATCGCGACAATGCTCTTCGCACCGAGCGTTCGCATGGCTGAAAGACGATGATTCCCGTTCGGCGTCCAGTACTTCACTGTATGATCTGGTTTCGGCACCCGCACCGCGATGATCGGATCAAGAAACCGACCGATCTTTCCGATGACCGCTTCCAACTTTCTCACGTGGGTGTAGGAGAGATTCCGCTGATACGGTGTCGGTTCGACCAACTCGATCGGCATCGCCGCCAACGCTACCCAATGACCGCCATACGGTTCGCGATAGATAGCGAGAACCTTGCCGCCATCCTGTTCGACCGCGCGATGCAGCTCGGCCACCTCACCGGGCGGAGCAGCGGCCTGCAGCTCTGTCGCAGCCAAACCGGTAGAAGCACCTGCTGACGTGCGCCTTTTTCTCATACCGAATCCCCGAGGTTTCTTAGATTTCCGTTCAGCCATCTCGCCTGGTAGGTAACCTCGTCTTGAAAGGGAAGCCCTGTGCCGCTCGCAATTCCCGCCGCAAGAATACTACACTGTCGAATCCTCACTTGTACCGAGCTGGGAACCTGCCTTGAGATCGAATACGACTTCGACCATGCCACCCGTCACGATCGGCTGGTTCACGGCTGCATGCGTCCTCGTCAGCAACGTCATCGGGGGTGGCATCTTTACCACCACGGGATTGATGGCCCGCGATCTCGGTGATCCGCTGCTGATTCTCCTCTTATGGTTCATTGGGGCGCTGTTCGCCGTTGGCGGCGCGATGATCTATGGCGAACTGGGCTCGCGTCTGCCGTATGCCGGTGGTGACTACGTCTATCTGAGAGAATCCTATGGACCGCTGCTGGCCTTCCTCAGCGGATGGACCTCCTTCACAATCGGCTTTGGGGCGGCAGTCGCGGCCTCGGCCATCAGTTTCTCATCCTATGCGCTACGCGTCGTCCCGATCGGGGATGAACAGGGATGGATGGCAAAAGTCCTGTCGCTCTCCCTGTTGTGGATTGCGACCTTGATCCATTGCCGAGGGGTGGAAACAGGCGGCCGCATACAGCTCCTGCTCACAACCACCAAAGTCGTTGCCATCGGGGGGCTCATTCTCGGTGGGCTATTAACGGTGAGTGGGCACGAGGACTTTTCCCTCGCCAGGCCCACCTCGAAGCAGCCGACTCTCGGGGCGGCCGCCCTTGCTCTCGTGATTGTGACCTACTGCTATCTTGGCTGGAACGTTGCGGGCTACATTGCCGGTGACATTGTCGACGCATCACGCACCTTGCCTAAGATCATGATCGTGGGGACGGCTTTCGTCGCCGTGATTTATCTCTTGCTGAACGTCGTCTATTTGTCAGCGCTGTCGATTACGGAACTTGCCCAGGAGCCGATCATACCGGTAGCAGAGAAGGCAGCCGTAGCGTTGTGGGGACCCCAGAGCGGGCAACTGGTCGCCGCTATCCTCTGTCTTTCCATTGCAGGAGCGGTGAGCGCCATGACCTGGGCAGGACCCCGAGTGTATTGGGCCATGGCGCGTGACGGCATGATCAGTCCCTGGCTCGCCCGGCTCCACCCCCGCACCGCTGTGCCGGTCCGGGCCATCGTCTTCCAAAGCCTCTGGGCGTCGCTGCTCATTCTGAGCGGAACTTTCGAACAGCTCCTCGTCTACAGCGGCCTCGTCCTCTCGCTGTTCATGGCCTTGACCCTCTCCGCCATCTTTCCTCTTCGTCGTACAGGCGTCGCGTACCAACGCCAATACCACGCTCCGCTCTATCCCTTCTTACCCGCGGCCCTCGTCATAGGAACTGTTGCATTGGTCATCTTCAGTGTCGTTCAACGGCCTGCAGAATCGATGTATGGCGCAGCAACCGTCTTAAGCGGGATCCCGCTCTACTACTTCTGGCACAGGCCTCATAATCGCCACCAGCACAAGCCCTGACTGGGCTCGTCATAATGTTCTTCTCACTCGCTCACCCCAGCGCGTCCAGGCGCGCTTATTCCTGGCAAGGCAACAGCGAGTAAAGAGCCAAGTCATACTTTTGTCTTACGGCGAGGCATTGACAGTGAGCGCTGGGACCGCGAGCAGATGCTCAAACAACTCGCCCAGCGAGGCCGCGCCGAGCGAAACCCCTGGGCATGCACTTTGAGCACGTTGAGGGGGTTCTCGATGTAGGTGTCAATGAGGGGGAGTAACTTTCCTTGCAGACGTCTGTAACGCATAACATATGCCAACTAGCACCAGGTCTTCCAACGGCAGATACCATCGCAACGGTTGCGGGAAGAACGTACCGTAGCAGCCACAGTTGGCAAGATCCAGACCTCGGAACAGCGACAGTGTCATCCAGATCGCATAAATCGCGTTGAGAACCAGAGCCGCAAGGGCTCCTGTCGCCAGCCACCATCCGGAGAGAATCCAGACCCCGAGCAGCCATTCGAGGCCTGTGATCACGAGTGCGACTGGCCAGAGGAACGAAACCGGAATCGCTTTATAGGTGATCAGCACATTCACAAACCCCGGCAGGTCGAGCGACTTGCCGAGCGCAGATGCGACAAGAATCCCGCCTACAAACAGGCGGCAGACCCAAGAAAGAATAGACCAGTGCATTCTTTCTTCCTCACAAACAACAAGAGGAGAGTGGCATGACTACCACGGCGCCGAAGGATACTTGAAACAGATACAATTATCACCAGCCAGACCCAGGCTCGCCGAGACGCGCCTTCGTCGGGAGAGGCCACAGCGAGCAAGAGCCCGAGGCGTACGTTTTTCGGTGCGGTGAGGAGTTGAGCGATACGAGAACGAAGATGGAGCGGTTTTCAACATCCGTCTGCTTGACGGAATTGGGAGCCGTATATTACTGTGGATGTCGGTTGGGGGATCGTCTAGCGGTAGGACGTCAGTCTCTGGAGCTGACTACCTAGGTTCGATTCCTAGTCCCCCAGCCACTAATCTTTTCCCCGCCATACCAGGTCACGATTCGCTGCCGTACCGCGCTGGGGGATCGTCCAGCGGTAGGACACCGGTCTTTGGAGCCGGTTACCTAGGTTCGAATCCTAGTCCCCCAGCCACCTCCTCAAATCACCTTGGTCACGGTTTTGGTCACGGTTCCAGCGAGACTTCCTCGATTCACCGCATCCCGAAGGTGTCCTGGGGCGAGGTGGGCATACCGGAGGGTCGTTTGAATATCCCGATGACCGAGGATCTCCTTCACAGAGACCAAATCCACTCCTGCCATGACTCGCCGACTAGCCGCTGTGTGTCTGAGAGTGTGCCAACAGACTCCTTGAATACACGCTTTCTGCAAGAAAGGTGAAAAAACGTGGTTCACGAAACTCTGTGGGTTCCAGGAGTGCAGGGGATTTTTAGGGCTAGGAAATACCCACGGAGACCGTATGAAAGAATCGAGTGACCGCAGAATCGCCTGTGCGCCATCGCTAAGAGGCACATGGCGAGTCTTTCCACCCTTGGGTAAGGGAATGGTTACAATCTCCGATTCAAGGTCGATCTGATCCCACCTGAGCCGAAACTGTTCTTCACGCCTCAATCCAGTCTCGATGGCAAATGCCACAAGCTTCCAGTCTTGGACGGGCATGACTTTTTCAAGCTGGGTTAATTCCCCATCGGCAAGAAATCGTGTCCGGCGTTCCTCTGGAAGGAATTTGATCCCAGAAACAGGATTCTTCGCCAGTTTTCCGTCTTTTACAGCCAGCATGAGCACATGACGCAGAAACGTGAAATGCCGATTGATGGTGCCATTACTCCAAGCACGGCCCTTTCCTTTCTTTCGCGCCTGGACCTTGCTCCGTCGCGCATTCATTTTAGCCTGAACCAGGCGAAGATCTTCCGTTGAGATATGGCTGAGGAGTCGTTTACCCAAGAGCAGCGACCAGCGACGGCCATACCGCCGTTCATTCTCAATGCCTCGATTCGTGGATCCTTCGATACAGCGGAGAATCCACGACCGAAGTGTGATGTCTTTACGTGGTGCGAATTTCTCTGGAAAGAACGTCCCTTCTCGAATGTCGGCCTTCAATCGGCCATAGAGGGCTTTGGCCTGCGACTTGGTGTCACACTTGAACCATTGCTGACGGCCATTCGCATAGAGCCGAACCCACCAACCTTTTCGATCCTTCCGCTGGACAATCCCCCGATCAATGCCACCTTTTAGTGCCATCTTTCATTCCTCCTCTAGGCGAATTGTTTCTTTTACCTGATTTTATTGAAGCCTGACTTTTTTCGCTTTCGATCGTTTCATTCTTTTGCGCCATCGTTGCGTGGACATTCTGCTTTGACACCCACCATCGGTGCAGTATTTTTGATGATGGTGAATGGCAAGATAGAGTGGGAAAGGACAATTATCGGCCTGGCACAATCGAATCCAATTCGCATGTAAATACAGGAGCTCAGCAAAATGAAACTTGAAGGCTTCTTCGATCTCTCTCTTAAAGTATTGCATCCCTCTCTTATTTTTGATCCTAGAGCTTGAAACGTACGTGGTCAGACTTGAAAACCGCAATTCTGTGGCACCATCGTGCAGAAGTTGCCACAGGGAGGATTTGACTAGTTCCTGCAAACTAACAATTTTTGTGAGGCTAGGAATGGAAAAACCTTTGGCTTTTATCTCGCGAAATCCTTCTGTGACTCGAAAGAATCCACTCGATCCGTCAAAGCCAAAGTGTGAGAAATGGGCTATCTCATATGAAAGCCGTTCGTGTTGATCGGAGGACAGGGCTTTTAAGTCCGTTTTTGAAAAGTCAATAATCCATCGCATCGTAGCAGCAGGGGAAGACCCGATTCGCCTGCTCGCCTCCCCAAATTTCGCCGCCTCTGGAACAGTCTTTTGAGCCAGGACTACCCCCTAGTGTGACGGCGCGGCAGTTCCCTAAAAGCTACCGCCGTCACATTCCTATATCTTTATAGAAATTTGCCTAATCACCAGCATGTTTGATTGTGACCTGCTCAGCCCCATGCTAAAAAGTATGAAAAATGGTGATGGCTTGAATGCTATAGGCCATCACGATCAAAGTCAATTACGAATGGCTACAAATAGGGAGGAATAGTGAAATGAGTCAAGAACGGCTATTAACAGTCTTTGAGACAGCGGATAGGCTTGGTCTCAAGGCATCTACCATTCGCCGTATGATCCTAGAGCGGAGAATTGACACGGTTCGGCCATCGTTTCGAGCCGTCCGAATTCCTGAATCAGCGGTCAGGAAAATATTGGAGCATGGCTACCGGCCTGCCATACCCCAACAGGGGAACGTTTCGACCTCCTGAAATAGGGGTGCCAATCACATGCTGCTCCGTGACGAAGATTTTAACTATGTGAATCCTGGCGAAATTCGCATTCTGATTCCCATCGAATGAAGGTATCCCGCTGAATTCATTGACCGTGAAACCAAGTGGTACGGTAAGTGGGGCGAGAAGTTGATCGTTCGCTGCAAGGTTTTTACCTCTATTGATAGGAGCCAATCCGTCATTCTTCCACGCTATTACAACCTTGAAAGAGACAAGGGAGGGAGGCTCAAGTTTGGGCCACTCCACGCGTACCGAAAAGACTGGGTTGCCATCAATAATGGAAAACTTCCGCTTGATCCCAGGAGGCTCCCTTTCACACTGGCAGGAAAAGACCTTCTTGGTCGATGTCGTGACCGTTCGACATGACTCAAATGGCTGCCTTCTTTCTGCTTCCCACTGGTCAAAAATAAGTCGGGTGATTCGTCCACTAGAGGAGGGAGAACGCTGGGAGAGGTTGCGCGTGCAACCGCTTAATTCTTTGGAATAAACCACGTATTCTACTAGGGAGAGGAAGAGGAGAAAGGAAAAGGGGAAGAAAGAGTGTGGATATAGGTAGTAGTGAGGGTATAAGAATGGGCAGGCAAAGGTAGTAGAGAGGGTATGAGGATGGGTGCGGGTTGTAGAGAGGGTGTGAGAATGGGCGCGGGAGTTAGTGAAGGAAGGAGTCTAGAGAAATTCTAGGACAATTCTAGAAAGATTCTAGAATATTAGTGAGAAAGATACGAAGTTACGGGCTGGGTTCTCCATTCTCTTTTTATTAGTTGGGAACGTGTGGGGCAAATGCCATCGAAGCTCCGTAAACGCAGACCAACGAAGCCAGAGTTAGCGCGCTGGAAAGTCATGCAAGAATTCGGGCTGACCGCGCATGCGATTAGTCAGCAAGTCGGGCGGGATCACAAGACCGTAATGAAATACTTGCAGTCGCCGATCTATCATTCTGATGCTGGTCTCGTGGAAATGGTGAAACTCATTAAGAAGCGAGAATTGGAAGATCTGTACTTGCTCGGAGCCAAGGGCAGGCACCGCCTGCATGAGTTGCTGGATCAAGGAAAGAGCCGCATGATCGAGACCATTGCGCTTGTCGATCGCACGTTCCAGCAGCGGCGGCTGCTCGAAGGCGGGAGCACCAGCAACCTGGCGATACTTGATCGTGTGCTTGAACGGGTACACAAAAATCTTTTTGTCCATGATGAATTACCGTCTCCCGACCCTGAGCACGATCTCGGCGAGGAACGATCTGTGCCTGCATCGGACCCCGTACCTTAATAAGACGTGTTTGTCCCTGACCAGTTCTTGCACCTTCATTCGCCAGCCCCAAAATAAGCCTTCCCTTGAGCCTCCCCTGCCGTTCACGCTTCGTCCCTCCCGTCGGTTCCCTGTGCAATGCGCTGTTTCATACGACGCGGGCGGCGACACTACATCCAGCGCGGCCCCATCGGACTCTGGGCTTGCGTCCACCCGCTCCCGAAACGATCCAGCTTGTGAGCTGATCGCTCACATGGTAGGTGGGACAAAAACTCCCGGCTGGTCAATCAGGCCACTGTTAAAACCCATTCTATCGACCTTTTAAGGCGACGGTCTCAGCTCAAGTACAAACCACGACCCCAGCAAGATGACAAACGAATTAGTTCCTCCCTCTCTTTCGCCACTCCCATAGCGGCACGGGTGGTAGTTCCAGCGTTGGAGTTCTCTGGGGAAGGCAGGAAAGGCCCCTTCCAGTGTGGTCGGAAACACTCCGGACTGAAACCGGGGCACTCAGTTCCATGCGAAGGAGGTTTAGTGTATATGAGGTGTATATGAGGTGCATATGATGTATGTTGTTGCTCAGCAGGGGAAATCAAAAAGGAAATCCTAGATCAATCCTGGTAGAGGTCGACGTTGCGATCACCCCTCAATTGAAAACCAGGAGGACATCATGACCCTAGGTATCGGTGCGAACGCTCGGTTCGAAGCGATTCGAGAAGTGACCACGCGCACTCCGCGCAAATTTGATCCCCCCCGCGATGAGCAGGGAAAACGTCTGCGAGTTTCGGAATTCTACGGGGTCAATACCTTTGACCTTCACAAGATGAAAGAGAAGCTTCCCAAAGAGGTCTACACGAAACTTGAGCAGACAATCGACATGGGGAAAAGGCTTGATCTGGACATCGCAAACACCGTGGCTCATGCGATTAAGGAATGGGCGCTTACCCGCAGCGTGACTCATTTTTGTCACTGGTTTCAACCACAGACTGGAGCCACAGCCGAGAAACATGATGCCTTCCTGAGCTTCGATGACAATAACCGAACTATCGAAATATTTTCGGGCTCCCAGCTGATTCAAAGTGAACCGGATGCTTCGAGTTTTCCATCAGGTGGAATGCGCACGACATTTGAAGCACGCGGGTACACCGCTTGGGATCCTTCGAGTCCTGTTTTCATCATGGAGCACACGAACGGAAGGACGCTTTGCATTCCCTCCGTCTTTATTAGTTACCATGGTGATGCGCTTGACGAAAAAACAGCGCTTCTTCGAAGTATTGACGTCATTTCACATAAGGCATGCGAGCTTCTTGGGTTAATTGGATATGCAGGAGTCAAGCGCGTGGTTCCAACCCTTGGCGTCGAGCAGGAGTATTTTCTCATCGATCGTTGCTTCTTTAATCTGCGACCAGATTTGGTGATGACCGGACGGACTTTGATTGGCGGTCAACCCCCGAAAGGGCAGCAGCTCGAGGACCATTATTTCGGGAGCATTCCGGCCCGAGCGCAGGCCTTCATGGCTGAAATGGAATACGAGCTTTATAAAACAGGTGTTCCAGTTAAGACACGTCACAACGAAGTGGCACCCTCGCAATTTGAATCCGCTCCGATTTTTGAAGAAGCCAATATTGCCACGGACCACAATCAATTAGTAATGGAAGTCTTGCGCAAGGTCGCCCTCCGTCATAATTTCTCCGTTCTCCTTCACGAGAAGCCCTTTGCGGGAATTAACGGAAGTGGAAAACATAATAACTGGTCGATAATGATCACCGCCAGCGGTCCCGAACACGATGGGAATAACCTTCTTGATCCAGGGAAAACCCCTCATCAGAACCTTCGTTTTCTCCTCGTTCTGGCTGGAATCATGAAGGGTGTCTATAACCATGCGGGTTTATTGCGTGCTTCTATCGCCTCGGCGGGAAATGATCATCGGTTGGGTGCGAATGAGGCCCCTCCAGCAATTATATCAATCTTCCTCGGAGATATGCTCAATCGCATTCTTGATGAAATTGAAAAAGGGACGACCCAAGAACAAAATCAGGAAGCAGCTGTGCTTACGCTCGGAGTGAGCAAGCTTCCGGAAGTCATGAAGGATAATACCGACCGTAATCGAACGTCGCCCTTTGCATTTACGGGGAATAAATTTGAATTTCGTGCGGTAGGTTCATCAGCGTCGACGGCGTTTCCTGTGACGATTCTTAATGCAGCGGTGGCTGACGGCTTTACGGATCTCATAGAATCTCTCAAGACGAGGTTGAAAACCTCGAAAACAATCGAATTTGCAGTGCTTGAGGTGCTGAAGGAGGCCATTAAAGAAGCTCGCCCCATTCGATTCGAAGGAAATAATTATAGCGAAGATTGGGTGAAAGAGGCTGAGCGGCGTGGAATCCAGAATCTGCGCAATACTCCAGAGGCTTTGGCGGAATTGACGAAGCCCAAGTCCAAAGCAATGCTCACCAAGATGGGGATTTTCACCGAGGCTGAATTGGCATCTCGGTTTCATGTCAGGACTGAGCGGTACATCAAGAATTTACTCATCGAAGTTGATACGCTGCGCTCGATGGCGGAAACGCAGATTCTTCCTGCTGCATACGCCTATCACAGGATGCTGGCTTCTGCGGTTTTAGCCTGCAAGTCCATTGCAACAACGGCACCGCAGGCTGATGTATTGAGCCGCCTCGGAATTCTCATAAGTTCGCTTCAGACGAAACGAATTGCGCTAGAGACCGTGTTTCATAAGGTCGAAGCGCTGAGCAGCGAGGAAGACAAGGCAATGCTTCTAGCTCGCGAAGTGACCTCGGCCATGTCTGATGTCCGCCAAGTCTGCGATGAGCTCGAATCCATCGTTGCGGACGATTACTGGCCGCTTCCGAAGTATCGAGAAATGTTGTTTCTGTCGTAGGGAGTTCAGACGGAGAGCGCGTGGGGAGAATGGTTTATCTCAATTAATATGTCGGAAATCTGACCTAGCCCCCTTACACCAGTCCAGATCCTCTGTGAGGGTTGGGCTGAAAGGAGGGCCATAGGCCACGTCGTGCTGCATAGAACCCTCCACGAGGTGTTTGCTCGGATGTACGTGAAAACGAAAACGCCGAACGCAATTACGGCGTGGCACAGGACGCTCTCGGTGGTCTCGACCGCGCCGGTGAAGCCGTATCCGAAACCAGAGGAAACCTTTCCCGGCCCGCCCCTGCCAAGAAAGTTAAAACGGTCGGCCTCAAATGCGCCGCAGTTTAGCAAATCGTTCCAGGGAACGACATGGTATGAAAACCAGCGGGAGCCTGAGCAGTTCCAACATCAACACTTGATAATTGGCTTCCAACGACGAGAGTGCCACCATCCGCCCCACTACTTGCCTTGGCCGCATGTAGGGTGAGTGAATGGACCGACCGCCTTCTACTAAGTCCCCGAAGCTAGTTCTTTTAGAATCCTCAAGCGCGGCTTCACTTATCCCAAAGGCTTGCATATTGACCTCCCTCTGGGCAGCAGTTTTCCTTGCTGCCCCGAGTAAAGGCACAGTCTCCGACCCACCACCACCGGAGTGGCAGATTAAAGGAACTCTGGCGGCGCTTGAAGACCTAGACTCAAGGGTACGAAGAGCTGTTGCGATGGAGCGAATGATACCGATCCTATGGGGTAACATAGGCAAGGCGGCCAGGGAGCAGGCGCCGCAGGTAGCCGCGTTGCTGGAGGATGCTGACTGGAATGTCCGCGAGGCGGCGGCCATAGCGCTGGGCGAGATGGCGCCTATTGGCCTCAGCGGAGTTTTTTCAATCCTCCATTTAGCATACATCGATCCAATCAAGGCACCCAAATTTCGCCTCTATGCCTATTTCTTTTCTGGAGGCGATCAGAATGTAAAGATACTGATTGCTTGGCTTGGGAATCCGAATTCATACCCATCCATGATCCACTCTAACGGCGTGAGGTCGTTGGAGTTTTTTGAGCAGGCATGGGAGGCGAGCGCAGACTTCGATAGCTTACGCCTGGACATGGAACGACGCATCGCGGAAATATGCAGCCACGTTAAGAAGTGGACGCCTGAAGATCGATCACTTCTTCTCCGGCATGCCGAGAATCTCGAGGAGACTGGCTCGACCCACGCGCCTGCCGTCCGCATCGTTGCGTCCTCTTTAGGTCGGAAGAAATAGATTTCAGCTGTTGGGAAATTTTGCTTGTGCATGCTTTGTTTTGGGTTGCTTTAATCTTTGTATACCCCAGATCCCCCCAGGTTCAGGCCATCTTCTTTTAGAATCCGTTGGACTAGGATACGTTGGATTTTTACTTACCTGGGTACCTTGACCTGCCCGGGCAAATCCTGTCTAGAGTGACTAGAGTGAATGGTACACTGGACCGCCACAAGGGAAGTCAGCAACATGCCCAAGAAACGGTACACACCCGAAGAGATCCTTCAACATCTGCAGACGATCGGCGTCGAGAGGGAACATCAAACCGGGTGCACGTGTGCGCAATCCTCGTCGGGGTGTGTGCGCCGTCATTTACCGTTGCTTTCCGGCCTCCTCTTTCGCCAATAAGGTTTCGCGGTAGTGCATCGCCCTTGCACCCTCGTTCGCATCCCTCCTAGAATTGACCTCCCGGAGAGGCTCCCATGTCCTTCACGACTCGTCCCTTCCGTCTCTTCTCGGTGCAATGCCCTGTCACATACAGCGCTATTCTATTCCTCAAGCTGCCGCCCGTAAAAATCACGTGACACAAGACAAAATCACCCTCTCCCAACTCGAGAGCTTTCTATTGAAATCCGCCGACTTCCTGCGCGGAAAGATGGATGCCTCGGAGTTCAAAGAATTTATCTTTGGAATGCTCTTCCTCAAGCGACTCTCCGATGAGTTCGACCGCAAGCGCGAGCAGCTTCGCAAGAAAGACTTCACCCATATTACTTACCGACCCAGTGCTGACCTGCCCCCTATAAACCAGGCCGGATGTAGCGTTAGGAATCCGGCCGACGGAAGGAGGGGGCATGGCACGCAAACGGTATCCGGCCGAGGAGATCATCGGGCATCTGCGGACGATCGAAAGTGAGATTGGCAGAGGCCTTGGACTGGTGGAGGCTTGTCGCAAGTTGGGGATCACGGAACAGACCTACTATCGGTGGAAGGAAGAGTACGGTGGTTTGCGCGTGGATCAGGCCAAACGGTTAAAGGGCCTGGAACAAGAGAATGCCCGACTCAAGCGACTCGTGGCGGACCTCTTCCTGGACAACAGCATTTTGAAGGAGGTGGCAGCGGGAAACTTCTAAGCCCGGCCCGATGCCGAGAAACGGTCTGCCATGTGCAGGCCATGTTTTTCGCAACTTTCTAGTTTAAGGTATAAATAAATTGTCCTGCAATATAAAGGAAATGCGAAGATTCGGTATGGTTAGTCTTCATCTGGCAGTAATGGCTGTTGCTCGTCCATCTTGGGATAAACGCGCACAAGGTGTCGATGAAATTGTTCCCAATTCCTGGAGATCTTCATGAGGGCCATGACCCCAGCTAAATGCTCTTTAAGTTTTGGGTGCCCAAAGTCTGGCGTGAACCATTGATGATGCCGATGGCGTCGCTGCCCTGTGGCTATAGTCGGATTCAAGCGTTTTAATTCTTCAAGAACGCCTTCGGCGAGCCGATCGTAAACCAAATTATTCGTATAGAGACCGATCAACGGTGATCGTTTATTGCCTTCTGGACCAGGCCAACCCTTGAGACGAAAGATTTGTTCATAAAATTCATACGGAAATGTTTTTGTCCACGGTTGCAATTCTTTGGCAATGAATTTTTCAAGGATTGTTGCAAGGGCTCGTTTCTCTCGTATTTCTTGATAGCCAGTTGCTTCATCGACGAGGGCGATGATGCCGACCTTTGCTAAGCCTCGAATAAGGCGCTCGCACCGATCAGCAATATGCTGTTGTTGAGTCTGGAGATGACCTTTATCGCGTGCCTCAAGGACGACATTGCACAGATCGACCAACAAGGTGGCTGGGTAGCCATAGGCGATGGAACTCATTGGGGGTCGAAATTTGATGGGGTTGATGGTCACCATTCGTAACTCATTGGAGATAAATGGGTTTAACGTCTTTTGGTTGACGAAATGGGCCAAACGGTCACCACCGCCATGAGAGCTTCCGCCTCGTGACATCCCAAGACCAGACACCATACCTCTTTGAGCCAGTACTCGGGTTTCATCTTCTAAGACATAGCATGGGATTTCAATGTCTCCAATGATCAGCGGACGATCTGTGGCACCAGCGATAATTTTCAAGGGCTGATTTTTCTTCATACGCCTAATCCCACTCCTCGTTTAAGGGTAGCTTCGAAGGCTGCCATAGGCGGCATCTTCCGACGATTGTAACGGTAGCAGAACTCATCTATGTAGCGTTGCAAATGCCGCTTGCTCACGGAATGATACTGGCCGAACATGCCACGTTTCAGCAGCGACCAGAACCCTTCGATTGTATTGGTATGCACGGCTCCATCCACATACCAGATTTGATGCTTAATCACGCTATGGGGCATGACCCGACTCATGCCGAAATAGCCCTTGTAATCGTCTGTCATCAGGTGAGATTGCTTGGTATCGACACGATCTCGCACAAAGGTCTTCAAGTGTTGGCCTCGCAACTTGTCTTTCGCCACCGCCTTGGCCGTCACATTCCCGCCCCGTTCGACCGCGCCAAGAACCGGCGTTTTATCCGTCACGCCTTATTTTGGCTTTGGGCCAGGCCGACCTTTCCGAGGCTTCCCGCCTACATAGGTTTCATCCATTTCGACAATGCCCGTCAATAAGGTTCTGTGTTCCCGTTGCGTCATCGCCTTCCGGATCTGCATCGCAATCCGCCATGCCGTGTTTTTATTCACTTGGAGATCCCTGGACAGTTGCAAGGCCGACAAACCCTTCTTGGCATTCAAAACCAAGGAAACAGCCAAGAACCATTTTTGCAGGGGAAGGTGGGTCTTGTGAAAGATCGTCCCGACCGTCACGCTAAAGGACGTTTTGCAGTTGTAGCAATAATGACGATGCTGATTGCGGGTGGTTTTCGTGGACTTACAATAGGGGCAGTTTGGCGTATTGCCCCAGCGCACTTGCTCCAAGTACCGGAGGCATTCGGATTGATTTTCGAAGCGGCTGACAATCTCGATGATTTTCATGATGTATACCCCTTTCTAGGAAAACTAGAGGCATACTACATGAAGCGGAGAAGCTTGTAAATACCTTAAACTAGGATATTGCCATGTTTTCGGTCTCTGAACGCCGGGTCTGTCGAGTCGTGGGGCAATGCCGGGGCACGCAACAGTATGTGCCCATCAAGGCGGACGACGAGGAGTCTCTGCGGACGCGGATCGTCGCGCTCACCCGTGAGTATGGGCGCTATGGGTCTCGTCGGATCACCGCGCTGTTGCATCAAGAAGGCTGGCGGGTGAACCACAAACGCGTGGAGCGGCTGGGGCGACAGGAGGGGCTCAAGGTGCCGCAGAAGCAGCCGAAGCGAGGCCGACTCTGGCTGACTAACGGTTCCTGCGTACGGCGGCGATCGGAATATCCGAACCATGTGTGGGCGTATGATTTTGTCATGGAACGCACTCGGGATGGGCGGCCCTTGAAAATGCTCACCGTGGTGGACGAATACACGCGGGAGTGTCTGGCCCTTGCGGTGCGCCGCCGTATGAGGGCAAGCGATGTCCAGGAGGTACTGGGGGAGCTGTTCCTGACGCATGGCTGTCCGACACACATTCGCTCGGACAATGGACCGGAGTTTATCGCCACGGCTCTGCGGGCCTGGTATCGCTTGCTGACCGTCGTGCCCTTGTTCATCGAGCCGGGCAGTCCCTGGGAGAATGGCTATAGCGAGAGCTTCAATGGCAAGTTCCGGGACGAATTGCTAAACAGGGAACTCTTCTATACGCTGCGGGAAGCGCAGGTCATCATTGAACGCTGGCGGCGAACCTATAATCACGTCCGGCCCCACAGCGCCTTGGGCTATCGGCCACCGGCTCCTGAAGCATGCGTACTAACAGAACAGGTGGCCTAATCACTGGGGGCAGGTCAGCCAGACATCTGAGATGTCAAAAGGACTGCGTATTCGGCCAGCGCAGATCTCTTCCCTGAAGAGCCAGTCCATAAGTTCTTCATCAATCGGAAAATGCTGCGCCCATAAGATCGGGTATCCGTGGGACTGTATGGCAACCTCAATTTCGTGTCCGATTCCCGTATCCATGTGGTAGGGACGCCCCAAAACCAGGACACACGGTTGCCCTTCTCGTGCACACCAAGCTAGGATGTCGCGGCCTTTCTTTCTTACCTTTTGGTTAAAACCGTCGAGCATCGCATAGCCTTCCTCCACCGCTTTTCTCACCTCTTCCCTGTCCACACTGAGGACGTCCTCCAGAGACTCATGCAGTTGTT